>NZ_JAPMIT010000005.1 GCF_026410545.1 Microbacterium sp. STN6 | reverse complement strand
TGAAGCGCCTCAGGTTTCCTGCCGCTCCTATGCGGGTTGCGGCTCTCGGTTGAGGGTCGCGTAGTGGGCTTGCTCGTACTCGGCGGGTGGAACGTAGCCGAGGCTCGAGTGAAGCCTACGAGTGTTGTACCAGTCGACCCAGCCGGCGGTAGCGAATTCGACGTCGCCGAGGGTCCGGTAGGGTCCGTCGTGGAACACTGTGGTGCGGATGCATTCGGCCTTGAAGAGGCCGTTGATCGTCTCCATGAGGGCGTTATCGTATGCGTCGCCGACGGACCCGATCGAGGGCGCGATGCCATCGAGGGCGAGCTTGTCGGTATAGGCCAGGGAGACGTATTGAGAGCCTGCGTCCGAATGTGCTCGCAGCTGCTTCGGCTGGATCGGGTGACCTTGCCGGCCGCGTTCCCAGAGCGCCATCCGTAACGGGATCATTACCAGCTCGACGTGTTTGCTGGTCTGCGCATGCCAAGCGATGATCCGCTGCGAGTAGACATCGAGAATGAACGCGACGTAGACCCACCCGGCCCAGGTGCGGCAATAGGTGAAGTCCATCACCCAGGTGTGATCGGGCCGCGGGGCGGTGAAGTCCCGGTTCAACAGATCCCCGGCGCGGATGCCATCTTTCGCGGGGATCGTGGTGCGGATGCCCTTATCGCGGCGAACCCCCGAAAGCCCGAGGGAACGCATCGCCCGATCGACCGCACCACGCGACGCGTCAGGGATCGTGGTGCGGCGAATCAGCGCAGTCATCTTCCGCCGCCCGTAGAGGCCCTCTGGTGTCAGCACCCGCCGCACCCGCCCGTTGATCTCGATAGTGGCCCACGCTGCGGAACGCACCGCGTCGACCACCTGCGCATCGGTGACAGTCCTGACCGACACGGCGCCCCTTCTCTGTGCTCGATAGGTGCGCGCGGCGATCTGGTGGCCCTGCTCACGCAGGACCCGGCAGATCGACTCGACCGCGTGCCCCTCGGCTCTCATCGTGTCGATGAAGCCCAGCATCAATGGTTGCGGGGGTCGAGTTCCCCCACGAAGAAAGTCGTCGCCGCTCGAAGGATCGCGACGTCTTCACGGAGGCGATTGTTCTCGGCCTTGAGTTTCTTGATCTCCGCGTGCTCAGCAGACGTGACCCCGTCACGAGTTCCGTCGTCGATATCGGCTTGCAACACCCACCGGCGCACGGACTCATGGCCGACACCGACCTGGCGGGCAACAGCCGCTGACGCGGCCGTCAACGACGGATACTCCGACCGGTGCTCCCGCACCAACCGGACAGCGCGCTCACGCAACGCAGAATCGATCTTCTTAGGCATGACATACATCCTTCAACTCAAAAGGATGCGGCATCAAACCCGGGACGCTTCA
>NZ_JAPMIT010000004.1 GCF_026410545.1 Microbacterium sp. STN6 | reverse complement strand
GATTGAGGAGGCGCAAAGCGCCGTCCCCACAGCGGATTGAGGAGGCGCAAAGCGCCGTCCCCACAGCGGATTGAGGAGGCGCAAAGCGCCGTCCCCACAGCGGATTGAGGAGGCGCAAAGCGCCGTCCCCACAGCGGATTGAGGAGGCGCAAAGCGCCGTCTCGAAATCCCCGTCACCCTGCCGCCGGCACCCGCCCCAGCCCCTCCGCAACGGCGGCCGCAATCGTCTCACGCAGCGGCCCCGATCCGACGACGCCATCCACGAAGTCGGCGCCCGTCGCGTAGATCCCGGTGGCGACGGTATCCGCCCGGAAGAACCCGAACAGCGGCCGCAGCGCGTGCTCGATCACGAGCGCATGCTGCAGCGAGCCGCCGACCGCCGCCAACAGCACCGGTGTGCCGGCGAGCGAATCCTGCCCCAGCTGGTCGACGAAAAGCTTGAGCAGGCCCGTATAGCTGCCCTTGTAGACGGGAGTGGCGACCACGAGCAGGTCGGCGCCGGCGACGCGGGCGTAGGCGTCGGCGAGGGCCGCATCCGCTTCTCCCCCGCTCAGCGCGTCGGCGAGCGGCCCCGCGAGATCGAGCAGCTCGATGACCTCAAGGTCAGCGGATGTCGCCTCCGCGACCCGCTCGAGAACCGCGTCGATCACGGCGCCGGTCTTCGACGGCCGGTGCAGCGTGCCAGACACGGCGACGACGGAGAGCGGCTTCGAATGCTCGGTCACGGGCGGCCTCCAGTTCGCACGATGGTCTGCCCCATCGTATGGGCCCGACGCCGGTCGGGTAGCGCTGACACCACAATGCCTTGACATGACACCATGATGGTGTCACACTGACTCACATGGAACTGGGACAGTACGTCAGCGACCTGCAGCAACAACTCGTGAACACCGCGGAGAACGGCTCTGACGAGACGCGTGCCGCGGCCGAGCGAGTAGCGGCGGGCGCGGAGGCCGCCCTGCGGCTCGTGCTGCTCGACGTTCTCTCGGCGGCGGCGGGCGAGATCACCCGCGACCTCGCCCCCGGCTCGGTCGACCTGCGGCTGCGGGGCCGCGAGGTCGAGTTCGTCGTCACGCAACAGAGCACCGAGACCGATGCCGATGAGGTGGCCGTCGCGCCCGTGGACCTCGACGACACGAGCACATCTCGCACCACGCTCCGCCTGCCCGACGCCCTGAAGACCCGCGTGGACGACGCGGCGGCTGCCGACGGGCTCTCCGTCAACACGTGGCTCGTGCGGGCGGTCGCCGCGGCGCTCCAGCCCAAGCAGCGACGATCCGCCAAGCGCACCCTGCGCACCGGCGACAACTTCGCGGGCTGGGCGCGGTAGCGACAACCCCAACACACCCACAGCGACAACCCCAACACACCCACAGAAAGGGAGGCGCCAGCATGCCCATTTACAACACGCCCGACCCCATCGACCTCGCCATCAACCTACAGGTCGGTGCCATCGAGGTCATCGCGAGCGACCGCGACGACACGGTCGTCACCGTCTCTGCCACGAATCCCGAGAAGGCGGTCGACCGCCGCGGGGCCGAGGAGACGACGGTTGCCTTCGACGGCGGTCGGCTCACCATTAGGGGACCGAAGCCGCGCATCAGCTGGATCGGGCCGACGGAGTCGGTCGACGTGACCGTCGAACTGCCCACAGGTTCGCGGCTCAGCGCCGAGCTCGCCGTGGGGAACCTGACGGCGAGCGGGAGGCTGGGTGCGACCCGCGTGAAGAGCTCAGTCGGCGCGGTCGAGGCCGATGCGACCGGCGACCTGTGGGTGCGCACCTCGCACGGCAGCGTCACGGTCGGCACCGTTGACGGCGGCGCAGAGATCACCGCAGACCAGGGCCAGATCCGCGCCGAGCGGATCGCCGGAGACGCGATGCTCAAGGCATCGCACGGCTCCATTCAGCTCGGCGAGACGGGCGGCGACCTCGACGCAAAGCTCTCGTACGGCGACCTCGAGATCTCGAGGGCGCTGGCATCCGTCACCGCGAAGACGGCATACGGCAACATCCAGCTGAACGAGGTTTCGAGTGGCGCCGTTCAGCTCGAGAGCGGTTTCGGGCAGGTCGCGGTCGGCGTGCGAGCCGGGGTGCCCGCGTGGCTCGATCTCTCGTCAAAAGAGGGCCACGTACGCAACGAGCTCGACCGCGAGGCGGCACCCGACGCATCCGAAGAGACGGTGACCGTGCGCGCACGCACGCAGTTCGGCGACATCACCATTCGGCGCGCGCGCTGAATCAACCACGATAAGGAGCGACACATGAACACTGCAGCAATCGACGTGCGCGGCCTGCGCAAGTCGTACGGAGCCAAGACCGTGCTCGACGGCGTCGACCTCACGGTCGGCGCGGGCACCGTCACCGCCCTGCTTGGCCCGAACGGGGCCGGCAAGACCACCACCGTGCACATTCTCAGCACTCTCGTTCGACCCGATTCGGGCACCGCCCGCGTGGCCGGGTTCGACGTCGTGCGCGACCCCGCCGGGGTTCGTGCTGCGATCGGGCTCACCGGCCAGTTCTCCGCGGTCGACGGCCTGCTGACGGGTGAGGAGAACCTGCTGCTCATGGCCCGGCTGCGCCACCTCGGCTCGACGCAGTCGACGGCGCGCGTCGCCGAGCTTCTCGAGCAGTTCGACCTCACCGACGCCGCTCGCAAACCGCTCGCCACATACTCCGGCGGCATGCGCCGGCGCCTCGACCTCGCGATGACCCTCGTCGCGCGGCCGAGCGTGATCTTCCTCGACGAACCGACCACCGGCCTCGACCCCCGCAGCCGCCTCACCATGTGGAACATCGTGCGCGACCTCGTCGGCCAGGGCACAACCGCGCTTCTCACCACCCAGTACCTCGACGAGGCCGACGAACTCGCCGACCGCATCGCGGTGCTCGACGGCGGCCGCATCGTCGCCTCCGGCACGCCGGACGAGCTCAAGCGCCTCGTGCCCGGCGGCCACATCAGGCTTCGATTCACGGATGCCGCAGCGCTGCGCGCCGCTTCCCGCCTCCTCGACGGCTCCGCACGGGACGACGCGGCGCTGGTGCTCTCCGTGCCGAGCGACGGCGGAATCGGCACGCTCCGCCAGGTGCTCGACCGCCTCGACGCCGACGGCCTCACCGTCGACGACCTCAGCATTCACACGCCCGATCTCGACGACGTGTTCTTCGCGCTCACCGAGAAGGCAGAAACGAAAGGAATCCGCTCATGACCACGCTCGACTCACACCTGCCACCGGCGGCTCCGCGCCCGGGCGCCCGAATCGCCGCTCCGCGCTCGCACGTCATCGCCGATGCGATCACCATGCTGCGCCGCAACCTGCTGCACATGGTGCGCTACCCCGGCCTGTCGGTCTTCACCATTCTGGGACCGGTCGTCATCCTGCTGCTGTTCGTGTTCGTCTTCGGCGGCACGCTCGGCGCGGGGCTGCCCGGGGTGGAGGCCGGCGGCGGCAGAGCGGCGTATCTCGCATACGTGCTGCCCGGCATCCTTGCCATGACCATCGCCGGCACCGCAGGCGGCACCGCCACGACGGTCTCGATGGACATGACCGAGGGCATCACCGCGCGGTTCCGCACCATGGCGATCTCGCGGGCGGCCGTGCTCGCCGGCCACGTGCTCGGCAACACGATTCAGGGAATCATCGCCGTCGCCCTCGTGCTCGGCGTCGGCCTGCTCATCGGCTTCCGACCCAGCGCGGGGCCACTCGAGTGGCTCGGAACCGCCGGCATGATCGCCCTCATCGCCTACGCCATCAGCTGGCTCGGCGTCGCCCTCGGCATTCAGGCGAAGTCGGTCGAGACCGCGAGCAACCTGCCCCTCGTGCTCACCATGCTGCCCCTGCTCGGCAGCGGCTTCGTGCCGACCGGTTCGATGCCGCAGTGGCTGCAGTGGTTCGCGCAGTACCAGCCGTTCACGCCGTTCATCGAGACGATCAGAGGGCTGCTTCTCCGCACGGATGCCGGATGGAACCCCTTGCTCGCGCTCGCCTGGTTCGTGGTCATCGCCGGTGGTGGCTACGTGTGGTCGATGGCGCTCTACGAACGCAAGTCGGTGCGGTGATCCTTCCCCTGCGGCGCTTACTATCTATGGGGAAGTAGCGCGATCGGGAACTCACGAACTGAGGGAAAGCGAGGGGCGTCATGTCTCTGGACAGCGAATTGCAGCTGATCGAGGAGAAGACGCGGGGCAACGTCTACTCGACGGATTGCCCGTGCCGTGATCTTCTCGACGTCGTGGCGAACAAGTGGTCCGCACTCGCGATCGGTGCCCTCGCCGACGGCCCGGTGCGGTTCGGCGTCCTCCAGCGCCGGCTTCAAGGGGTATCGCCGAAGGTTTTGACGGCCACCTTGAGACGGCTGGAGCGATTCGGGCTCGTGAATCGTGAAGTCATTCCCGCCGTACCCCTGCACGTCGAGTACTCGTTGACGGATGCCGGGCGCAGCGCCCTCGGACCCGTGTTCGCGTTGCGCGACTGGGCCGAGAACAACTACGCACACGCGCGAGCACTCGCCGACCGGCACGAAGACGGCCCAAGCGAAGCGGCCTGCTGATCGACGGACTTTCCTGAAGGTAACTAGTCTCCCTTGCGGGTAACCACGCGCTCATCGGTAGTGTCGGCGCGAGGCTCGGCATCCGGCCTGGCTGCTGGAAGGAGAACTGGCATGACCGACTCACTACACGATATTCCTGCGGTTGTGAATCGCGAGGGTGGTGCACTCGATGGCCCGAACAGCCTCGTCGACGCGCGTGTTCCTGCGCCGATCGCCCCCTCTGGATTCGACCTTCTCATCGACGTCAGAGCGGTCTCCGTCAACCCTGTCGATGTGAAGATACGCGCTTCGGCGAATGGCAACGGCACCGATCGCATTCTCGGATGGGACGCCTCCGGCGTCGTTCTCGCAGCAGGAGGCGACACGCACCTGTTCCGGCCCGGGGACGAGGTGTACTACGCGGGAAGCCTCGACCGTTCCGGCTCGTATGCATCGCAGCAGCTCGTGGACGAGCGCATCGTGGGGCGCAAACCGCGCACGCTCAGCCATGCGGAGGCAGCGGCCCTCCCCTTGACCGGGATTACCGCCTGGGAATCCCTGTTCGACAAGCTCCAGCTGACCGGCGGGTCGAACGGCGCACTGTTGGTCATCGGCGCCGCCGGTGGTGTCGGATCGATCCTCATTCAGCTCGTCAAGGCGCTCACCGACGTGACGGTGATCGCCACCGCATCCCGTGCCGAGTCTCGTGCCTGGGTAGAACAGCTCGGCGCCGACATCGTGCTCGATCACACCAACCCTGATCTCGCTCGGCAGATACTCGAGGTCGCGCCAGGCGGAGTCGACTACGCGTTCACCTCGCAGAGCCGGGGACGCATGGCCCTGTTCACGCAGGTCGTGCGCCCGTTCGGGCAGATCGTCGCCATCGACGACGGGCGCGATCTCGACTTCTCCGCCCTCAAGGACAAGAGCATCTCGTGGCACTGGGAGCTGATGTTCACGCGCCCCCGCTACGGCTGGAACCTCGAGGCCCAGCACGAACTCCTCAACAGCATCGCCGACATGGTCGATGCGGGCCGCATCCGCTCTACCCTCACGCGTGTGCTGTCGCCGCTTGACGCGACGCGGCTGCGTGAAGCGCACGCCATCATCGAAACGGGTCGAGCCATCGGCAAGGTCGTTGTCGCTGCGGAACGGTAAGAGGTACGACGTCGAGTCACGTACGACCTCTCAAATGGTGGAGCTAAGGAGATTCGAACTCCTGACCTCTTCGATGCGAACGAAGCGCGCTACCAACTGCGCCATAGCCCCTCAGGAACTGCGGTAGCTACGATATCACGCGATTCCGCCTGCCGCAGAACCCGGCTCAGTCGCCCAGTGCGTCGCGCAGCCCCTGCTCGAGCGGCGTGGTCGGGCGGCCGATGAGCGTGCGCAGATCAGAGGTGACCTCGGCGAGTGCGCCACCGCGGATGTCGCCGTCGAGCGTCACCACGAACGACGCCGTGCCCTCATCGAGGCCTGCCGCGAGCAGGTACTCGCGATGCTCCTCGGGGCTGAGCGCGCGGTACACGACGGGCACGCCGATGATGCGGCCGATGGTCGCGGCCAGCTCCTCGAAGTCCCATGCGACGTCGCCGGAGAGCTCGTAGATGCGGCCGGTCGTGTCGTCATCGACGAGGGCGGCGGCGGCGGCATCCGCGTAATCGGCCCTGGTGGCGCTGGCAACCCTGCCGGCGCCCGTGCTCGCGACGACCTCGCCCGTGCCGCGCGCCTGCTCGAGGGTCACAACATAGTTCTCGGTGTACCAGTTGTTGCGCAGCATCGTGAACGGCAGCCCGGACTCGCGGATCATGATCTCGGTCGCCGCGTGCTCGGGTGCGAGCACCAGCGTGGAGGTGTCAGCGCGCGGCGCGCTCGTGTAGATGATGCGGCCAACACCGGCGGCCACGGCGGCGTCGATGACATTGCGATGCTGAGCGGTACGCTTGCCCACCTCGCTGCCCGAGATGAGCAGCAGCGCGTCGGCTCCCGCGAACGCGCCCTCGAGCGTGTCGGGACGGTCGTGGTCGACGGCGACGGTGCGAACGCCGGTCTTCTCGAGCTCGGCGAGAACGTCGACTCGGCGGCCTGTTGCGACGATGTCGCCGGCGTCAACGCCGCGGCGCAGCAGAGAATCGATGACGAGGTGGCCGAGCTTGCCGGTTGCTCCGGTGATGACGAGGCTCATAGAGGTGGGTCCTTTCGCAGGGTGATGGTTCCACCTCTCTACAACGCGCTAGCGGCCCAGCCCTTCCCCGGTGCCCGCTATGGGCGGCACGGCGTCGCCGTTCGGGCCGTTCTCGATGAGCGTTTCACCACACCGTGGGCACGTCTCAGGCAACCGCCCTTCGACGAGCAGGCCGCAGTTCGGGCACACGTTGGCCAGCCAGCAGGCCGGGTCGCCGCCCTCGTCGCTCATCAGCCGACGGCGCGGCGCCGCCTCAGCGCCGCATCGAGATCGATGCCGGCAGACTCCGCGCCCTCGACGATGCCCATGCGCGCAAACCGGCTTACCTGTGCCACGCGCTCCACGTTACTCGCCGCATCCCCGGCGGCCACACTCGCGACGGCCCGCGTTCGCGCCACCTCGCGCTCCGGCATTGCCGGCACCACAGGTACGGATGGCCGCAGTCGCGGCACGGCCGGCATGCGCTCGGCCGCCCGGCGCTCGAGATCCTGCTCGGCGGCGGCTCGCCGCAGCCTCGCGGCCGCGTCGGCCGACGCCATGGCACTTGCCGCGACGGTGCCCCGCGAGAGATGCAGCGGCTTCGGCAGCGGCTTGGGGGTCCAGGTGGGGCTCGCCGCGGGGGCCTCGGCGGCGGCGGCGCTCTCGGTCGCCTCGCCGTGGTCGTACAGCTCGCTCGGGCCACGCTCGGCCACAACGGCCGGTGCCTCACGCGGGATCCGGCGGCCGGCCTGCGCGAGCCTGCCGAGGGTCATGACACAGGCGGCACCCGCGACGACCCCGGCGCTCGACACGAGCCAGGCGCCGAACGCGAGCCCGAGCGCGATGCCGCCGCCGGTCACGACGACGGCGAGCAGCAGGGTGAGTGAGGTGGCGGCGCGAGCACGGCGCAGTCGGCGCCGCAGACGGGCCGGGCTGCGGCGGGCGGCGGCACGGGCGGCAGCGGCACGACGTTCGGCATCGGCCCGCTTCTCGGCGGCCGCGAGGCTCGCGGCTGCCGCATCCGCTTCGGCCTCTGCTCTGGCGGTTGCCTGGGCCTGCTGCTCGAGCCGGCGGCGCGCCTTCTCCTGCTCGGCAATCGCGCGGGCGTTCGCCTCGAGGCGCACCTGCTCGGGCATCTCGGCGGTCTCGGCCAGAATGCGCAGCGTTTGCTGCAGGCGCACGGCGTTGCGTTCAGTGGCGAGGTACTCGCGCCGGCGCAGCCACGTGGGAATGAGGTAGACGAGCCACAGCCCCGCCGCCGCGGCAATGACGATGCCGCCTCCCCACACGTCGCCCATGCCTCTACGGTACGGGTGCGGCCCGATTCTGGGCGGCTCGCGGTGGGGTGTGTCTTGCGCCCACACCCCTCACCCTCATGCGGGTCGGGGCAAATGTGCAGCTAGCCGCGCGAGAACCCACAATTCGGCCCGAGGCATGGTGCATGGCCGACGCACCCGACTCAGTGCTCGCGCACCACCGGCAGCGGGAACGCGGATGCCGCCCGATCCTCGCTCGTCACCCTCGCCGCATCCTGGGATGCCTGCCCCGACTGCCAGCGCCGCAGCACGCCCTGCGCCAACTCCTCCGAGACGAGGGCGAAGCTGAAGTGGTCACGCCAGGCGCCGTTGATGTGGATGAAGCGTCGCCGCAGGCCCTCGTATCGAAAGCCGAGCTTCTCGACCACGCGCAGCGACGGCGTGTTCTCCGGCCTGATGCAGATCTCCATGCGGTGCAGGCCCAGCTGGTAGAAGCAGTGATCGGTCGCGAGTGCCACGGCGGTCGGCGTCACGTTGTGCCCGGCCACATGCTCGGTCACCCAGTAGCCGATGCTCGCGCTCGAGAGCGAACCGTAGACGATCGACGACACGTTCAACTGCCCCGCCAGCTCCCCCTCGTATTCAATGAGGAACGGCAGCCCGCGCCCCGCCCTGGCGTTGCCGAGCAGAGAGCGGATGCTGGCCCGCGTGTCCAGCCCGGTGGGCCCGTACGGGCTCGTGGCCTCCCACTTCTGCAGCCACGCGCGGTTGTCGAGCAGCGCGCGCTCGAGCGGCCGCGCGTCACGCAGACGCACGGGCCGCAGCGTCACCGCGCCTTCCGTGAGGGTCGGAATCACCATCGGCACCGAATACCCGCGCTCTCTCTCGCCCCTGCGTCAGTCTCGACCCGGATTCGCCCGGGACTCAGTCCACGTCGCCCGAGGGCGTGTTCGATTCCAGGCCGGCCGCGAACTCGCGCAGCCAGGGCCGCAGGCCGACGCCGAGATCTTCGCGGTCGACCGCGAGCTGCACGATGGCCTTGATGTAGTCGAGCCGGTCGCCGGTGTCGTAGCGGCGGCCGCGGAAGATGACGCCGTAGACGCCGCCCGTGCCCTCCACGTCGCCCGCCATCTCCTCGAGCGCATCGGTCAGCTGAATCTCGCCGCCCTTGCCCGGCTTGGTGTGCTCGAGAATCTCGAACACCTCGGGGCGAAGCACGTATCGGCCGATGATGGCGAGGTTCGACGGAGCCACGTCTTTGTTGGGCTTCTCGACCAGTCCGGTGACGCGCACCACGTCGTCCTCGTCGGTGGTCTCGACCGCGGCCGCTCCATACATGTGGATCTGGTCAGGGTCGACCTCGAGCAGCGCGACGACGGTGGCATTACGCTCGGCCTGCACCTGCAGCATCCGCTTCAGCAGAACGTCGCGCGCGTCGATGATGTCGTCACCGAGCAGCACCGCGAACGGCGCCTCGCCCACGTGCATCTTCGCTCGCAGCACCGCGTGGCCGAGGCCCTTCGGGTCGCCCTGGCGCACGTAGTGCATGTCGGCGAGCTCGGTGGAGTAGTTGACCTTCTCGAGCCGGTCGGTGTCGCCCTTCTTCTGCAGGCTGGCCTCGATCTCGGTGGCACGGTCGAAGTGGTTCTCAAGAGCGTTCTTGTTGCGGCCAGTGATCATGAGCACGTCGTGCAGCCCCGCGTCGACGGCCTCCTCAACCACGTATTGAATGGCGGGCTTGTCAACGACCGGCAGCATCTCCTTCGGCATCGCCTTGGTTGCAGGGAGAAAGCGGGTGCCGAGACCCGCCGCCGGAATGACCGCTTTGGTGACCTTTGCCATAGACGAAGGTTATCCGGATTTAGGATGGCGTACATGAGCCCGGACCCCGGCAATCAGAAGCGCGCTCTGCGAGCAGAGTTGCGCGAGAGACGCCAGAACATGACCGCGACGGAACGGGAACAGGCGTCCGAGGCGCTCACCCGCAACCTCATCGAGCTCACGACCGAGCTCTCGGCCGCGTCGGTTGCCGCCTACCTTTCGGGCTCGATGGAACCGAACACGAGGCCGTATCTGAACTGGGCATTCGACAATGGCATTCGGATGCTGCTGCCGATCTCCCGTGAGGACGGCCTCCTCGACTGGACCGTCGGCGACGGCACGACCGAGGCCGAGGGCCTCTACGGCATGCCGGAAGCCGTCGGCGAACTGCTCGGGCCCATCGCGATCAACGACGTCGACCTCATTCTCGTGCCCGCCGCCGCGATCGGCGCCGACGGCCTGCGCATGGGCTGGGGGCGCGGCTATTTCGACAAGACCCTCGGAAGCATGGAAAAATGTCCTCCGGTGTATGCCGTCATCTTCGACGGCGAACTCGTGGACGAGGTTCCGCGCGAGCGGCACGACCAGCCCGTGAACGGCGTCGTGACCCCCAGCGGCATCGTGCGCTTCTCGTAGCCGCACTCGCAGCCTCGCCCCACTGACACATTCGAACAAGAAGAGGACCCGGGTGCCCACCTACTCCTACAAATGCACGGACTGCTCCAACGCGTTCGACATTCACCAGACGTTCACCGATGACGCCCTCACGACGTGCCCCGAGTGCGGCGGCCGGCTGCGCAAGGTGTTCAACTCCATCGGCGTGACCTTCAACGGGTCGGGGTTCTATCGCACCGATTCGCGGGCGGGCAAGGGCGGCGCGAGCGAGTCGGGGTCGTCAGGGTCGGGATCGTCAGGGTCGGGCTCCTCGGGTTCCGGTTCGGGCGACAGCGGCTCGGGCTCGAAGACGTCGGGCGATTCGAGCGGATCAGGGTCGGGCTCGTCCTCGTCGTCAGGGTCGGGCTCCTCGGGCTCCTCTACGAGCGGCTCGGGTTCGTCGGCCGGCTCGTCCGGCTCCGCGAGCACCAAGAAGTCGGGGGCAACAGCGAGCGCCTCCGCCTGAGCCGGTCGCGACGGCAATAAGGTGGGTCAGACGGCGCCATCGTCTCGAGGGGAGAGCGGCATGCTCAAAGGGTTCAAGGAGTTCATTCTCCGCGGCAACGTGCTCGACCTCGCGGTCGCGGTCGTCATCGGCGCCGCGTTCAACGCGGTCGTCTCCGCCGTGGTCGAGAACATCATCAACCCCGTTATCGGCATGCTGTTCAATGCCAGCAGCCTCAGCCACACCCTCGTCCTGCACGTGCTCGGTGCCGACATCAAGTTCGGCGCGTTCATTGCGGCGCTGATCAACTTCCTCATCGTCGCCGTTGTCGTGTACTTCGTCTTCGTCCTTCCCGTGAACACGTTCAAGAAGCGGGTCGACGCGCGCAAAGCCGAGGGGACGGCCGCACCCGAGGAGAGCGTGCCGACCGAGCTCGACCTGCTGACCGAGATCCGCGACCTGCTGGCGAAGGGCCCGGCCGAGGAAGCCGCGGGCAAGCACCAGGCGGGCGAGGCGTCCGCGTCCTGAGCGCGTTCCGCCTGCCGGCTGCGTCCAGCCTTCCGGGCGCGTTTCGCCTCTGAACGCCGCCGCTCACCGCGGCCCGTCCGCCACCTTCTGGCGGGAATCGGACATGTCCGCACCAGCGTCTTGACCCTGCGAGCGGCTCGTGCCAAGATCGTGAGCCGCCGCGTCGCCTCCCCTCCCCTTCTCCACCCCTCTTCGCCTTCCTCTCACCTGCCGAAAGACCCCATGCTCGTAAAGCTTCTGATCCGCTATCTCAGGCCGTACCGATGGCTGCTGGCAGCGGTGCTGCTGTTCCAGTTCGCCTCCGCGATGGCATCGCTGTACCTGCCCAGCCTGAACGCCGACATCATCAACAAGGGCGTCGCCAAGGGTGACACCCACTACATCTGGTCCACGGGCGTCGTCATGCTCGTCATCTCGCTCGGCCAGATCTGCTGCTCCATCCTCGCCACGCTCTTCGCCGCACGC
The DNA here is from genome assembly GCF_026410545.1 of Microbacterium sp. STN6. Lineage (GTDB taxonomy): Bacteria > Actinomycetota > Actinomycetes > Actinomycetales > Microbacteriaceae > Root112D2. The sequence continues at coordinate 463,994 of NZ_JAPMIT010000004.1, read as the reverse complement.
GCCGCCATGCTCATGGGCCGCGATATCCGCGATGGCGTCTTCGAGAGGGTGAGCGCGTTCTCCGAGCGCGAGGTCACCCAATTCGGCCCCGGCTCGCTCATCACCCGCAACACGAACGACGTGCAGCAGGTGCAGATGCTGGCCATGATGGGCGCGACCATGCTCGTCACCGCCCCGCTGCTCGCCATCGGCGGCATCATCATGGCCCTTCGCCAGGATGTCGGGCTCAGCTGGCTCATCGCCGTCGCCGTTCCCGCCCTGCTGATCCTCGCGGGCATCGTCATCGGCCGCATGGTTCCCCTCTTCCGCACCTACCAGAAGAAGCTCGACGCGGTGAACCGCATCATGCGGGAGCAGCTCACCGGCATCCGCGTGGTGCGTGCGTTTGTAAGGGAGGACATCGAGACGGTGCGCTTCCGCGGCGCCAACCGCGACATCACCCTCATCGGCCGCAGAGTCGGCGAGCTGTTCGTGCTGCTCTTCCCGCTCGCGATGCTCGTGCTCAACGTCACCATCGTCGGCGTCATCTGGTTCGGCGGCATCCGCGTCGACAACGGCGACATTCAGGTGGGCACCCTGTTCGCGTTCATGGCCTACATCATGCAGATTCTCATGGGCGTGCTCATGGCCAGCTTCATGACCATGATGATCCCCCGCGCCTCGGTCAGCGCCGAGCGCATCGGCGAGGTGCTGGCGAGCGAGTCGACACTGACCAGAGCAGCGGATGCCGTGCAGAGTCTGCCGACGCCCGGCACCGTCGACATGCGCAACGCCACCTTCACCTACCCCGGCGCCGAGCAGCCCGTGCTCGCCGGCGTGTCGTTCCGAGCCGAGCCCGGCGAGACCGTTGCGGTGGTCGGCTCCACCGGCGCGGGCAAGAGCACGCTCGTCTCACTCATCCCCCGGCTCTTCGACGTCACCGACGGCGGCGTCGAGGTCGGCGGCGTCGACGTGCGCTCGGCCGATGTCGACGTGCTCTGGAAGAGCATCGGCCTCGTTCCGCAGCGACCGTTCCTCTTCAGCGGCACCGTCGCATCCAATCTTCGCTTCGGCCGTGAGGAGGCGACAGACGAAGACCTCTGGCACGCGCTAGAGATCGCGCAGGGCCGCGACTTCGTCGCCGAGATGCCGGGCGGCCTGAACGCGCGCATCGCGCAGGGCGGCACGAATGTCTCGGGTGGGCAGAGGCAACGTCTCGCCATCGCCCGCGCCATCGTGCACCAGCCCGACGTGCTCGTCTTCGACGACTCGTTCTCGGCGCTCGACCTGACGACGGATGCGCGGCTGCGCCAGGCGCTGTGGCGCGAGTTGCCGTCGGTCACGAAGATCGTGGTCGCCCAGCGCGTGTCGACCGTGGTCGACGCCGACCGCATCGTCGTGCTCGACGGCGGCCGCATGGTGGGGATCGGAACGCACTCCGAACTCCTCGACTCGTGCGAGACGTACAGAGAGATCGTGGAATCGCAGCTCGGAGTGGAGGCGACGGCATGAGCACCGGAACACCGACCCCGCTCTCGGCAGAGGAGGAGCTCGAACTCGAGCTCGCAGAACAGGCGCGCCTCGGCGCGGACGACTGGTCAAGCGTCAAACCGGGCAAGGCCCAGAACTTCGGCAAGAGCTTCGGCCGGCTGCTCGGCCTGCTCAAGCCGCACGCGGTCGGCTTCGGTTTCGTGTCGCTGCTCGGCGCCATCGGCGTCGTGCTCACCGTGATCGCGCCTAAGGTGCTCGGTGAGGCGACGAACATCATCTTCGAGGGCGTCATCTCCCGCAACCTGCCTGAGGGCGTCACGAAGGCCCAGGCAGTGGCGCAGCTGCGCTCCTCCGGGCAGAACGACCTCGCGAACATGGTCTCGGCCATGCACATCGACCCGGGTCACGGCGTCGACTTCGTGCGGCTCACGCAGGTGCTCATGCTCGTGCTCGCGCTGTACTTCGTCGCGTCGATCCTGAGCTGGGTGCAGGGCTACGTGATCAACGTGATCATGATGACGACCATGTACCAGCTGCGCGAAGATGTCGAAGCGAAGATCAACCGCCTGCCGCTCAACTATTTCGACAAGGTACAGCGCGGCGAGCTTATCTCGCGGGTGACGAACGACATCGACAACATCACGCAGACCATGCAGCAGTCGCTGTCGAACGCGCTGACGAGCGTGCTCACAGTGCTCGGCGTGCTCATCATGATGTTCTCCATCTCGTGGCAACTCGCCCTCGTGGCGCTGGTGAGCCTGCCGCTCATGGCCGTGATCTTCGGCATCATCGGTCCGAAGTCGCAGAAGGCGTTCGGCATCCAGTGGCGCAAGGTCGGCCGGCTCAACTCTCGCGTCGAGGAGTCGTTCTCCGGTCACGCGCTCGTCAAGGTCTTCGGCCGCGAGCAGGACGCACTCACGAAGTTCAAAGCGGAGAACCAGGAGCTGTTCCAGGCCTCGTTCAAGGCGCAGTTCCTCTCGGGCATCATGATGCCCGCCATGATGTTCGTCGGAAACCTCACGTATGTCGGCATTGCCGTGCTCGGCGGGCTCATGGTCGCCGGCGGCCAGCTTCGCCTCGGTGACGTGCAGGCGTTCATCCAGTACTCCCAGCAGTTCACCCAGCCGCTCTCCGAGCTCGGCGGCATGGCCGCGGTCGTGCAGTCCGGCACCGCGTCGGCCGAGCGCGTGTTCGACCTGCTCGACACCGACGAGCAGGAGCCGGAGTCGAAGGACACGCCGGCGCCGGTCGACGGCGACGGCACGATCGTGTTCGAGAACGTCGCCTTCTCGTACACGCCGGAGCGCCCGCTCATCCGCGATCTGTCGTTCAGCGTGGCACCCGGTCAGACGGTCGCCATCGTCGGCCCGACGGGAGCAGGCAAGACCACGCTCGTGAACCTCATCATGCGGTTCTACGAGCTGAACGGCGGCAGGATCCTGCTCAACGGCCAGGCCATCTCGGACCTGCGCCGACGGGACGTTCGCTCGCGCACCGGCATGGTGCTGCAGGACCCGTGGCTTTTCGCGGGAACGATCCGCGAGAACATCCGCTATGGCAGGCAGGATGCGAGCGACGACGAGGTGCTGGAGGCCGCGAAGGCGACGTACGTCGACCGCTTCGTGCACTCGCTGCCCGACGGCTACGACACGGTTCTCGACGAGGACGCCTCCAACGTGTCGGCCGGCGAGAAGCAGCTCATCACGATCGCGCGCGCGTTCGTGGCGCAGCCCAGCGTGCTCATTCTCGACGAGGCGACCAGTTCGGTCGACACCCGCACCGAGCTGCTGCTGCAGCACGCCATGGCGGCGCTTCGCTCGGGGCGCACGTCGTTCGTGATCGCGCACCGGCTGTCGACCATCCGCGACGCCGACCTCATTCTCGTGATGGAGCACGGCGACATCGTGGAGCAGGGCACCCACGACTCGCTGATCACGGCGAAGGGCGCGTACTGGCGGCTGTACAACTCCCAGTTCGAGCAGGCCGCGACCGACCCCGATGCCGAGCTCGAGCAGCAGGAACCGGCCGTGGCCCAGACGGATGACGAGACGGAAGGTGCGGGCGAGCCCGACACCGCCTCTGTGTAGCCTTCGACCCCGGTACGACGCTCAGCCCCAGTGCGGAGGCACGTCGTCGCGCAGCCGACGATCGTTCGAGTCGCCGCGCGCTTCGAACGACTCGTCGCGGTCGGCGGATGCGCGCACCGCCGCTTCGCCCGGCATGCGCTGCGGCTCCGGGTCGGCGCCTGCCGCACCCGGGCGCTGCACCCGCCGGTGCCCCCGCTTCCGTTCCTCGCTCATCCCTCCAGCGTAGCGACGGCGCTCTCGCTCTCGCTCTCGCTCTCGCTCTCGCTCTCGCTCTCGCTCTCGCTCTCGGGCGACGCTATCCGCGTCGGAGCTCGCCGAGAGTGGGTGTTCGCGACGAAAGCAGGTGTTTCACCATGCCATTTCGTCGCGAACGCCCACTCTCGGCGTTGTCGAAGGACTGGCGGCGCGGCCGGAGCGGCGCACCGCTACGCGGCCGGAGCGGCGCACCGCTGGGCTCAGCCCGCGGCACACCGCCGAGGCTCAGCCCGCGGCGGGCAGGCGGATGGGAGCGGTGGCGGTCGAGACGTCGGTGACGCCGATGAGCCTGGCGATGCGAGAGGCGACCGCATCCGGGTCACTGAAGAGCTCGAAGCTGTGCACCCGCAGATAGTGCCAGCCGAGGCGACGCAGCACCTCCGGGCGCAGGCGCAGCGACTCGCGCAGGCTGCCCTCGTTCACGATCGCGTCGGTCTCGACCGCGACGGCCTTTCCGCCGTACGAGGCGACCAGCGCGAGCTTGCCGCGATAGCCGAGTTGCACCGAGAGCCCGCGCCGCTCAAGACGGCGAGCGAGGTCTGCGAGCATCGGGTCGTCCGTTCCGGTGCCGCGCTGCGGCTGCCCCTGCAGGGCGGCGGCCTCGGCCAGCAGCTGGGCGAGCGCGCGGATGCCGTGGTGCATGCGCGACTCGTCGATGTCTTCCGGCCTGAAGCACGAGACGATATCCATGGAGCGTCGGGCCCGCGTCATGCCGACGGCCAGCAGCCGCTCGCCGCCCGGCTCCGCCAGCGCACCGAAGTTCGACAGCAGGCGCCCGTGCGGGGTGCGGCCGTAGCCGATCGAGAAGATGACGCGATCGCGGCTCTGCGCCACCGACTGCTCGAGCGTGACCACCGTGAACGGCTCTGCCCGGTCGCCGAGAATGAAGTCGGCCAGATCCTTGCGCTTGGCGAACGCGGCGAGCACCGACTGGTGCACACGCACGGCGTGCCGGCTGCTCGCCGTGATGACCATGAGCGATTCGCGCGGCCGGTTGACGGCGTGGTCCATGACGAGCTCGACGACCTTGGCGACTTCCGCGTCGACGCTCTCCACGGCACCGCTGTCGGCATCCGGCATGCCATGGCCACCTTCGACGTAGTTGAGGCTGAGGCTGCCGTGACCGAGGTAGGTGCCGGCCCACGGCAGGCAGTCGATCTTGTCGCCGTAGAAGCGGCGGTTGACGAGGTCGGCGAGATCCTCGCCACCGGCCCGGTAGCTGCGCGTCAGCGTGAAGACCGGCAGCAGCTCGCCGAGCTGAGCGAGAGCCGAGTCGGCGTGCATGGCGTCGACGTCGACGTCGTCTGAGGCCTCGGCCGCCTGCGGGCTCTCGCTCACGGCGATGTCGAAGGGCGACGGCGTCTGCGTCACCGGGTCGCCGAAGGCGACGAGCTGCCCTGCCCGGCGAATGACACCGACGCTCTCGGCGATGGTCAGGCCACCGGCGTCCACCAGGAACACCGCGTCGAACACCACGCGCTCACCGATGCGCGGCACCTCGTACGGCGATGCCAGCCACACGGGGGCGAGCATGCGCGAGAGGTGCGGTGCCGCGGCCTCGAGCGCGTCGGCCGTCGTGCGGTCCGAGCTCAGCAGGCGCCGCAGCTCCCCCGCCTCGCCTGGCCAGTCGACCACGCCGATCTTCCACGTCTCGGCCAGCTGCCACGCGAGCTGCTGCCCGGTGGCGGATGCGTGTGCCTCGTCCACGAGGCGGAAGTCGGCCTCGAGGCGGTCGAGCACGCCCGTGTTCGCGTTCAGCAGCGCCCGGTCGTCGGCGAGCAGCGTCTCGAGCACCGACTGCCACCACGCCAGCTCCAGCTCGGCCGAGACCTCGCTCTCGGGCACGTGCCGGCTTGAGAGGTCGGCGAGCAGAGGGTCGAGGTCAAGGCTGCGCAGCGTGGCGAGCAGCGCCGTGCGCTCCTGCAGGTTGGCGAGCACCTCGGATTCCACCGCGAGCCCGTCGATCATGGCGCGCAGCTGCGCAATGGGCAGCTGCGCGAGCGAGGCCGATGTGCCCGCCCGCCCGAGCGGAGCGTCGAGCCTGGCGACATCTTCGGCCACTCGCTGGTACGCGACCTGCACGTCGGCCGTGCCCACCGGCACCTGCGGCGTGACCCCAGCCACCGCGAAGCGCTGCCACAAGGTGCGCTGCTGCTGGATGCGGCGCAGGCACTCGTTCAGGTCGCCGATGTGCACGCCGGGCCGCACGTACTCGAGCGCGAGCTTGCGCAGTCGGCGGCGGTTCGTTCCCGACATTCCGGGCGCATCGCGGCGGTTCGAGGTGGCCGCGATGAGTTCGGCGAGCGATCGGTCGTAGACGGCGGGCACGAAACGGTCGAGGGTCTCGCGCACGTCGAGCAGTAGGCGAAGGTAGATGCCGAGTTCGGCCAGTGACTCGAAGGGCCGCATGCGCGTCTGGCCGACCACCGCATCCGCTCGCTCGAGCAGCCGCGGCAGCTCGGTGCGGCTCAGCTTCTTCGCGAGCTCGTGCGTCGAGGTGGCCTCGGTGGTCGACGAGAACGAGGCACCGTACCAGGGCGAATCCCCGGGACCGTACCGGAACTCGCCGAGCGCCGCCGCCTTGCTCAGGGTCTGCGCGGCGCTGTCGCGGCCGGTCGCGAGCGCTTCGATGGATGCGCGTGCCAGGCGCGCGGTCGTCGACGGCGGCGTCTGGCGCTGAGAGAGCGCGGCCAGTTGCGTCAGCGCATCGAGCACGCTGACCCCAAGAGCCGGGTCGCGGCGGGTGAGCGCGCGGCGGTAGTCGAGCAGCACCTTGCGCAGGCGCACGAGCGCGTCGTCGACCTCGCTGACGTGCGGCTGCTGCGCCTTCTCGTTGCGGGTGATGGATTTGATGAGGTCGCGGCGCAGCGAACGCGGCGACACGGCCATGCTCGTGAGGCCCACCTGCTCCAGCCTGTGGGTGATGCCGTCGAGGCTCGAGCGGCGCGGGCTCACCACCAGAACGCGCTTGTGCTGGGCGACGAGCGCGCCGATGGCGTTCACGATGGTCTGCGTGCCGCCGGTGCCCGGCAGGGTCTTGACCACCAGGCTGTTGCCCGCCGCGATCTGGGCGATGACGCTCTCCTGCTCCTCATCGGCGTCGAGAAGCAGGGTGTCGGTTGCGGGCGTGCGGTCGTCCTGCCCCACCGTCTGCGCCGGCCGGTAGGCCTCCTCGAGGCGCCGGCGCGCCGAGGGGTTGCCCGCGAGCGCATCGAGCGGAAGTGACTCGAGCCGTGCGGCATCCGCCTGCATGGCTCCGGCGACGTCGGCGAACGAGGAGACGACCAGGCGCGGCTGCACGTTGAACCAGGGCAGGTGGCTGGTCAGGCCGCGAAGGCGGTCGATGACGGGTTGCGGCTTGAAGACCCCGTTCGAAAGCGAGAGCGCCACGAACGCCTCAGCGTCGAGCGTGATGCGGAACTGGTCGTGCAGGGCACGCGCGAGCTCCGGGTTGAGGTAGGTTTTGCCGCGCAGCTTGATCTCGAAGTCCCGGCCGTAGCGGCGGATGGCCAGCGGCCGCAGCAGAATGGGCGCGCAGAACTCGTCGCCCTCGAACCGCCACTGGGCGAGGCCGATGGCCAGGTGCACCGCCTCGATGCCGCGCACCTGACGCAGTTCGATGCCCTTGGTCGTGATAGCACCTGCCGCGAGGCGCGCGTTGCGCAGCGCCAGCTCGTCGCGAATGAGGCTCGACAGCAGCGTGTTCTTGCCGGTGATGAAGGCGGGAAGGCCGCCGGGATGCGTGGCGCTCAGCTCGATGCGCGTGCGCGGGCTGTCGACGAAGTGCAGCAGCGGCGAACGACCGCCCAGCCCCGACAGCTCGCTGCGCCAGCGCTGCCAGACCGGCTCGGCGATGTTGCCTGCCATGATCGCCGGATCCCCCAGGCTCAACGTGTGCGGACTCGTCGTGTTCGCCGGGTGCAGGGCGTCGTCGGCGACGGCGTCCGACAGGAAGTCGTCGTCTTCGTGTTTCTTATCGAGTCGCCACACACGGCCACCCTAAGCGCGCACGGCCGAGAATCCGGGTAACGGCGGGGAGTTTCGCCGGTTTGACGCGGCGGCAGCGGCCACGACGAGGCGATCTCAGCCCTTGCTCTTGCCACCGGCATCCGCTGATGTGAGCTGTCGCTGAATGTCTTCAAGCGACTTGCCCTTGGTCTCGGGCACCTTGAACGCGAAGAACAGAATGGCGAGAACGCCGATGGCGCCGTACAGGAAGAAGGTGCCCTGCCGGGTGATGAGGTGCCCGAGCGAGAGGAACGTGCCCGCGACAAGGAAGTTCGCGGCCCAGTTCGCCATGCTCGAGACCGACATGGCCTTGCTGCGAACGCCCGTGGGGAAGATCTCGGAGATCATCAGCCAGAACACGGGGCCCAGCCCCACCGCGAACGCCGCGATGTAGAGCAGCAGCGCGCCGAGGGCCAGGTAGCTGGCGTTGTGCTGCAGGGTCGGCGACGTGAAGTAGATGCCGAGAATGATGAGCGCGACCGTGAGCCCGACGGTGCCGATGAGCAGCAGCTTGCGGCGGCCGATGCGGTCGAGCAGCATGACGGCCACGATCGTGAAGACCACGTTCGTGATGCCCACGAACACCGTCTGCGTGATCGACGAGCTCTTGGTCAGACCGGTGTCTGAGAGGATCGTCGGAGCGTAGTAGATGACGGTGTTGACACCGACGAACTGCTGGAAGATGGCCAGGCCCAGCCCGACCCACAGCAGCGGGCGGATGTTCGCCTTCAGCAGGTCCTTGACCTTGGTCGACTTCTCTTCCTCGTCGGCCTTCTTGATGGCGTCGATCTCACCGTCGATGTCCGCCTCCGGGTCGCTGCCGCGCAGGCGCTTGAGCACGTCACGCGCCTCCTTCTCGCGCCCCTCACTCATCAGCCAGCGCGGGGTGTGCGGCACCGTGAGCATGCCGATCGCCAGAGCGGCGCCCGGGATGAGGGCGACTCCGAGCATCCATCGCCAGTCGCCCGGCACGTCTTTGAACAGGAAGTTCACGATGTAGGAGAGAAGGATGCCGGTGGTGACGGCCAGCTGGTTGAACGACACGAGCCCGCCCCTGATGCGCGGCGGCGAGACCTCGGAGATGTACAGCGGCGCCACGAACGATGCCGTGCCGACAGCGAGCCCCAGAACGAAGCGGAACCCGATGAGCATGGGCACGTTGATGGCGAAGGCGCAGCCCAGGGCGCCGACCACGTAGACACAGCCGGAGATGACCTTGGTCCACTTGCGGCTGATCTTGTCGGCGAGATAGCCCGAGATGAGCGCGCCGAGGATGGCGCCGAGCAGAAGCACGGAGACGATCCACTCCTGAGCGGTGTCACCCGCCTTCAGATCCTTCTTGATATAGAGGAGCGCGCCCGAGATCACGCCGGTGTCGAACCCGAAGAGAAGCCCGCCGATCGCCGCAATGATCGAGATGCGCACGAGGAGCCCGTTGCCGCTGGCTCTGATTCCTGAGATGAAGCCGCTCATGTTCCGCTCCTAACGCCCGTCACTCTGGTGGTTGTCGCCTGAGACTTTTTCACGCTACGCGCGAGGCGGAAATCTCGCCGGTCGCTCTCGCCGGTGGCTCGCGCCGCTCCCTCTCGCCGGCAGCGAGCACGGCGAGGGCGGGGCGCCCCCGAGCGCCCCGCCCCATCCGCTTCACACCTCATTCGTGAGGCGTCGTTCAGTCCTGCAAGTAGCCCTCGAGTTCGGGGCAGTTCAGCATGCGCAGGGCGCGTGCCTCGATCTGGCGCACGCGCTCCCGCGAGACGCCAAGCGCGTTGCCGACCTGTTCGAAGGTCATGGGCGTCTTGCCGTCGAGCCCGTAGCGGAAGCGCACGATGTCGGCCTCGCGCTGCGGCAGGGCCGCGACGCGCTTGTGCAGCTCGTCGTTGCGCACCCCGATGCTGACGATCTCGGCCACGGCCTCGGCGTCACCGTCTTCGATGAGATCGCCCAGTTCGGATGCCGCGTCGTCGCCCGTCGGCGCATGCAGAGAGACGGGCTCACGATCCACGCTCAGCAGACGCCGTACCTCTGCGACCTCGAACCCCGACTCCTCGGCCAGTTCCTCGGCGGTGGCGTCGCGCCCGAGCTCAACCGTGAGCTCACGCTTGATGCGGGCCAGCTTGTTGATCTTCTCCATGGTGTGCACTGGAACGCGGATGAGCCGCGAGCTGTCGGCCATGCTGCGCGTGATGGACTGTCGGATCCACCACATGGCGTAGGTCGAGAACTTGAAGCCCTGCGTGAAGTCGAACTTCTTGACTGCACGGTCGAGGCCCAGGTTGCCCTCCTGGATGATGTCCATCATGGGCACGCCCCGGCCCGAGTAGCGTTTCGCAACGCTCACCACGAGCTTCAGGTTGCAGCACACGAATCTGCGGTGCGCCACCTGCCCCTCGTGTACGAGCTGCTCAAGCTCTCCTCGCAATTCATCGTCGACATCGGGCTGCTCATTCAGCTTCTGCTGCGCGAAGAGGCCGACCTCGATGCGCCTCGCGAGGTCGATCTCCTCCTCTGCGGTGAGGAGCGGGTAGCGGCCGATCTGCTGCAGGTAATCGCGGACTCCATCGACGGAGCCGACTGCGCCTGACGAGGATCTCGTGGACCGGGCGGTACGGGGCGCCGGGGCGCCGACCGCCGACATCAGCGGGGTCTTCTGGTAGTGCTCGTTGATCAATGCGGTGTTAGACATGCCCTTGCCTTTCCTGCGCTGTGGAGACTGTTGTGATCTCGGTATCAAGCGTTCTAACCTTGTGGGAGAGAACGCCCTCTCTACATCAGTTGTAACTCCCCCCGTGTACCTCAAACAAGGGGATTGTTTTGCCCCCTTCTTCTGTGGTATTGCATTCCAGCTGGGAAATCAAGCACCGTTGCGAGTCCCCGCCCGTGGGGTACCGTGTGAGGCATCATGCAAGACTCAACCCGACCTCAGGCACGGGAGAGGATTCTGCAGGCGGCGTACGACCTGTTCTCCCAGCGCGGGATACGTAGCGTGGGCGTGGATCAGCTCATCGCGCAGTCCGGCGTCGCCAACGCAACCTTCTACCGGCACTTCCCTTCAAAGGACGATCTGGTTCTCGAGTTCCTCAAGCGCCGCGAGCAACTCTGGACCATGGACACCATCGTTCAGCAGGCGTTGCACCGTGAAGGCGAGCCGCGAGAACAACTGCTGGCGATCTTCGACGTTCTCGACGAATGGTTCCACCGCCTCGACTACGAGGGCGACACGTTCATCAACGTGCTGCTCGAGATGGGGCCGGAGCACGCGATCGGCAAGGCCAGCCTGCGGCACCTCGACACCGTGCGGCGCATGATCTGCGAGCGCGCGCATGAAGCGCGCATCCGCGAGCCCGAGGAATTCGCGTGGTCGTGGCAGATCCTCATGAAGGGCGCCATCATCGCCGCACGCATGGGCAATGTGGAGGCGGCCAAGCAGACGAAGACCATGGCTGCCCTGGTGATTGACAGCCGAGAGATCCTGCCCGACTGAACGACGCGCGACAACCTCAGCGGCATGATCAGGTAAGGAGGAACACCATGAGCAACCCCACCTTCGACGACCCGTCTCGCGGTGAGCGCAACGAGAACGTCGAGAGCATGGACCCGGATCTCAATACCAACGTCGACGATCTCGACGATGACATCGAACGTGACATCGACGACGAGCTCGCCGAAGAGGTCGACGACGAGGCCGGCGTGGACGAGCCCCTGAAGAACGACCGCATCGCCAACGACGAGCGGGAGAACGAGCTCGTCACGAACGACGCGGTCGCGGGCGAGACGGTGCTGCCTGGCGAGGGTTCGGGCAACCGCGGGCCCACCGGCGGCTCACCTCGCGAGGGAGAGCCGAACTTTGGGCCCGAGGCACCAGGCGCCGGCTCGATTCGGCTCGGCGACGACGACACCGCTCCCGCTGAGGCGCAGACCGTGCAGCAGGAGGACGAGCGCGAACACGAGCACAAGGGCCGAGGCGACGGCGAACTCGGCTGACCGCTCAGCGGGTTGAGGAGCGCCGCAGTCGCGGGGCTTCGAGACGGTCGGCTTCGCCGACCTCCTCAACCCGCGTTCACGCTCAGCGGCCCAGATCGACCTCGGGGTCGATGTCGTCTCCCGCAGAGGTCGCACCCGCGTCATCCGGCCCACCGGTGCCCGGCAGCACCTGCACGTCATCGCCGTCGTTCACGTCGTCGCGCTCGGCCTGCCTGTCGGCGCTCTCGTGCTGCAGCCGCTTGGTGTCGCGCCCGCTCGACGGGCTGTACGACGTGTCCTTCTCGGTCTGCGACTCGTCGCCGATGCCGTCGTCGTTCTGCGTGTGATCGGTCATGCCTCGCACGGTACGCCGTCGCCAGCACGCGGGGAAGGCTCGGACGCGGCTGGTTGCGAGCCCACGCGCCGCGAGTAGCGTGACAAACGCCGCCGAAGAAGATCAGGAACCGACGCGTTCAACGAAACCGTAGCGATCGACGAAAAGGTGAAATTCATGGCCGCACACTCCGCAGACGAGACCACCCTGAGCGAGCTGCTGCGCTCCGGGGGCAACTGGTCGCAGGTCTACCTCGACGTCTCCCTCGACGTGGAGGACCCACCTCAGCGCAGCCACCTGCAGTGGCGCACCATGCGCGACGGGCTGGTCGACGCGGGCGCACCCGGCGAGGACGTCGCCGCGATCGAGGCGGTGCTGGCCGAGACGCCGGGAGTGGGCAGCCCCGTCTCCCGCTACATTCTCGCGAAGAACGGCGAGATCGTGCTGAGCGAGGTCCTGCCCGGCCCGCAGGTGCAGGACAACACCATCGGCTACGGCCCGGTGCCCGACCTCGTGCCGCTTGTGAGGCACCGGCGCGCGCTGAGCCCATACATGATCGTTGAGGCAGGCCGCGACGGCGGCCGCATCCGTGTATATGGAACGCGGGGGCCGGATGCTGTGGTGGACACCACGACGGTCGGCCGCGGCGACAGCCTCAACAAGGTGCAGGCGGGTGGCTGGTCCAACCCGCGGTACCAGCACCACACCGAGGAGATCTGGAAGCAGAACGAGGCGGAGCTCGCCGACGAGGTGAACGCGCTCGTGTTGGTGCATCGGCCGCGGCTGCTGCTGCTCGCCGGTGACGTGCGCGCCGTGCAGTTGCTCGAGGGTGAGCTGTCGGCCGCCAGCCGAGACATTCTCTCGACCGTGTCGACGTATACGCGACCTGCCGGCGCCTCCGACCACGAGCTGCGCAGCCAGTTGGCTGCCGAGCTGGCGACGCTGGCCGACGACGAGCGGCGGCGGGCTCTCGACCGTCTCGGCGTGCAGGAGGGAGACGAGGGTTCGGGCGCGCAGGTCGGCGTGGGGGCCGTCGTGCACGCGCTGCAGCAGGGCCAGGTCGACACGCTGCTGCTCGACGTGCAGGCGCTCGGCGACCGGCACCTGCTCGCATTCGACGCCGAGCCGTGGCTCGCGAGCGTGCCGGAGGAGAGCCTCGGCGCGACGATTCTCGACAAGGTGGCGGCGCCCGTCGCGCTGGTTCGGGCGGCGCTGCTCACCGACGCCGACATCGTGTTCACGGATGCGCGCGACCTGCCCGAGAAGAGCGAGGTCGCGGCGGTGCTGCGCTGGCCAGCGGGGCCGCCGGTGCCCGGCACGTGAGCTGATGCGGAATGAGGAGCGCGAAGCGCGTCTCGAATTCCGGGCGCTGGGTTTCGAGACGGCCGCTACGCGGCCTCCGGGGCCCGCTTAGCGGGCGTCGCGAGCGCACGTGATGCAGAGCTCGGCGGTGGGGCGGGCCTGCAGTCGCTCGGGCGCGATCGGCCCGCCGCAGCGGGCGCACACGCCGTAGGTTCCGGCGTCGATGCGGGCGAGGGCGGCGTCGAGCGCGGGGATCTCGGCAGCGGCATCCGCTTGCAGTCCCGCAACACGCGACCACTCGAACGACATCGTCGGCCCCTCGGGGTCGTGTTCGTCGTCGGCTGACGCGCTCGAGCGTTCCGAGCGGATGCGGCGCATCGCCTCCTCGAGTTCCGCGCGCTTGCCGACCGCCTCGCGCCGTCGCGCCGTCAGGAGCGCCCGGAACCGCTCGCGTTCCGGCTCCTCCACCTCAGCTCATGTCGCTCGTGGGGCTGCCGGTCGCGGTGCTTCCCGGCGAGAGGGCGCCATCGGGCGCATCCGCTCGCGTGTTCTTCTCGTGACCGCCGGCTGCCGAGTCGCGGCGCGAGTCGGGGTCGCCGCCCTGCCCTGCGTCGTCTGAGTCGTCGTCCGGGTCGATCATCGACGTTCCGGGCGCACTCACGCCGAGCGGCGGAGTGCTCGTGTCATCGCCGGAGCCCGAGCCGCCCTCGCCGTGCGGTGCTCGGTTGCCGCCGGGAAGGACACCGGGCAGCACATCGGTGTCGGGGTCGGCCGGGTGCGCATCGGGGGTGACGGGCAGTTCGTCGTCGTTGGTCGGATCGCTCATGGCTTCACGCTACGCGTGAGCGACCTGTCGGGTAAGGCGAGTGCGGTCTCGATACGCGGCGCTGCCGCTACTCGAGAAGCGGGGCACCACGCTGCCCGTCGAGAACCCGCTCGAGCACGCGGTGCAGCCGCGCATCCGACAGAATGCGAAAGTGCCCGGGAACGGGCAGGCACACGTTGACCGCACCATCGAGCCGGCTGCCATCCGGTATCAGGTAGTCGTCGATGCCGAACACCGAGGTGATGCGCGCGTTGGCGTCGCGGTTGCTCGCCAGGGTGCGGGTCGTCTCGTCACCCGGCGCGAACTCGCGCAGCGTGGCTGTCGGGGCGTGCATGGCGTAGCGCGAGCCCGAGAACGGGGTCGAGACGGCGATGGTCATGTCGATCAGCTGCGGCGCGTTGACCATGAGGTACTTGGCGATCAGACCGCCTTTGCTGTGCGCCACGACCGCGATCGGGCCGAGGCCGCGGCTGACAATGAAACGCTCGACGACGGATGCTGCCTGCCGCACCTGCGCCCGATTGTGCCCCAGTTGCGGCACCACGTAGACGGGGTGCCCACGCTCATGCAGAAGCGTCGCGATCGGCCGCATGAAGTGCCACGTCTCGAAGACGCCCTGTAGTAACAGCACGGCACGGCGCTGGGCGACTCCCGGCGCCGGCCGCTCGTACATGCCGGGGTCGTCCCTCGAGAAGGTTCCCTCGAGCTGCGCGCGGCTCGCGTAGAGCATGTCGGCGGCCCAGCCCGCGAGGCGCCGCCAACGCGGCAGCGACGGTGGCGAGGCCGGTCTCCGCGGCTGAACCGATGAGGGGGTAGGCATGCCCGCGCTGGCGGTTACTCTGCGGCGAGCGCGATCGCCGCCTCGGGCGTTGCGACCCTGAAGCTGAAGCTCTCTTCGAGGTAGAGGTCGATGCTCGTCGCGTCGTGGTTGGCGTAGCCGATGGAGAGGTCCTCGCCGGATTCGAAGAGGAAGTCGCCGCCGCGGATGCTCACGACCACGCCGCCCGTGATGCCGGGCACCCACACGATCGGGCCGTCGAGAATCTTGTGCAGGTGAGTGAGAACCGGGTAGCCGCCGCGCTCGCCGCCCTCGATCACGTCGACCCAGTCGGCGGGGCCCACCGCGAGCCCGTACGGGCCGCCGATGCCGCTGCGCTTGAGGGTTGCCACGCCGCTCGCCACCTGCTGAACGTAGCGTGCGGGGTCGGCCTCGTGCGGCACCGGGTCGTGCGGTGATGCCTCAGTGATGCCGGTGATGCCCAGCTCGTCCCAGCCGTGGAAAACGGCCGCGTTCTCGACGGCCGCCATGCGCAGCGCCGCCGCGTCGAGGGCGCTGAGATCGGGGTCGACGGATCCGCGGTAGTGGTTGGCCAGCTCGTGCCGGCTGATCGAGAAGTCGGCGCGCACCTCGGCCAGGGGCAGCACCTGGCGCTGCCGGGCGATGACCGACTCGGCCGGCGCATCCACCACATCGCCGACGCGACCCAGGTTGGTGGCGGAGTACTGCCAGCCGAATGGGCCGTCGAAGTCGACGAGCTTGCGGGCGCCGAGCGCGACGGTGAGGCGCTCGGTGGCTTCGTCGTCGAGCAGCTTCCAGCCGGCATCCGTGATCGGTGCCTGGTTTCTGAGCAGATGGCTCATGCGTGTCGCTCCCTCTTCCTCGTCGCTTTAGTCCTCGTCGCTTCAGTCCTCGTCGCTTCAGTCTTCGTCGCTTCGCAGCGAGCCGATGCCGAGCGACGGCCCGCCGTCTTCTCCCCCGCCTGCCGGCGACTCGCCGCCCGCCGCGGCCTCGGCCGCCTCGCCGTTCGCCACAATGTCGCCACTCTTGAAGAGAATGCCCTGCGCGGTCTCGCGCCACAGCGGCTTGGCGCGGAACAGGAACTCGAGCTCCATGCAGAAGTGCTTGTACTCCTCGCCCAGGGAGTCGACCATGATGGCCTTCGCCACCTCGTCGCCCTCGACGGCGATGCGCTGCTCGTACCAGCCGATCGCCTCGGCTTCCTCAGAGAGGCTGGCGCACATGCGGGCGAAGGTGCGGGTCTCGGCAGAGAGTTCCGATGGTGGCTCGTGGTACTGGTCGGTCGGCATTCTCACTCCCCTTGGGTCGCGGTGAGGCGGCGGCCACCGCCCTTCTGCTGACACTACGCCGGGCGCTCGAGGGCAACAACGCGTGGGGCGTGACGGTGAGCGGATGGCCAGCTGCGCGCATCCGAGTCTCCGGCCTCTGCGGAGCGCTACTCTGGGTTTGGGCGATAAAAACTGATCGCTCTCCTTTCAACTCAGCTACGAGATCGAGGAACGTGACGCATGAGCACCCTGGCCGAGGCCCTGGAACGCGAACACCGCGACATTGACGGTGGCATCGAGCAGTACACGGCGCGTTTGGCGGCCGGCACCAACGACGTCGAGCCGCTGAAGCGGGCGATGGCGGGGCTGCGTCGCCACATCTACCTCGAAGAGCAGTTCCTGTTCCCGCCGCTGCAGGCCATGCTCATGATGCCCGTCATGGTCATGCTCAAGGAGCACGGCGAGCTGTGGCGCTCCATGGATTCGCTCGACGTGCTGCTGGCCGCGCCGCCCAGCGACGACGCGCTGCTCGAGGCCTGTCGCGAGCTGCTGGCCCAGCTCGACCGCCACAACTCGAAAGAGGAGCCCATCATCTACACGCGGGCCGACGACGTGCTGTCGGCCGAGGCGAGTGGCGAGCTGAGCGCGTTTCTCGATGAGGGGCGGATGCCGGAGGGCTGGTCGTGCGCGAAGGCAGCTGCCGGCCCGTCGTTGCCGTGACCAGGGAACGCCTCACGGAATTGCCTGCGTCGGCCGCCCTCGCGCGTCGCCGGCCGGGCGGAGCGGCAATGCCGGCCAAGGCCCACGCCCTCGAGGGCAACGCCCTCGGCATCGTGCACGGCGAGGGAACCACGGAGGAGAAGCTGGGCCGCCTCGTGGGCCTGGTGCCCATGGCGCTCGAAGTGGTCGACGAGGCGCGGGACACGATCGCCCGGCTGCGCGAGGAGAACGAGGGACTTCGAGCGGAAGCCGAGCGGCTGCGCGCCCAGGCCAGCCGCCTGCGCGAGGAGAACACGAGGCTGCGCGCCGAGAACGAGCAGTTACGCGCAGGGAACGACAGCTAGGTCGCCTGCGGCCTGTGGATAACCGCGACGCACGGTTTCCGTTCCCGTAGAGTTGCGGCACCCTTCCCCTCTCCTCATCGGAACGTCGTGCTCCTCACCATCACCTACTCGGGCCCCAACGCGAGTGATCTGGGGTACCTGCTCCACAAGCATCCCGGCAAGGTACAGAGCTTCGACGTGAGCGTGGGCGAGGCGCACGTCTTCTACCCCGAGGCAAGCGACGAGCGCTGCACCGCGGCCGTGCTGCTAGAGGTCGACCCGATCGCGCTCGTGCGCAACAAACGATTCGGCGGCAGCGATTCGTTCTCCCTCGGGCACTACGTCAACGACCGCCCCTACGCCGCCTCGTCCATGCTCGCGGTGGCGATGGGCAAGGTCTTCCGCACGGCGATGACCGGGCGCTGCGACGCGCGGCCGGAGCTTGTCGCGACGCCCATCCCCCTCGAGATCGGCCTGGCGTCGGTGCCGAGCAAAGGTGCCGATCGGCTGGCCACGAGACTCTTCACGCCGCTCGGCTGGCAGGTCGAGGAGACGGCCATCCCCCTCGATACGCAATTCCGCGAGTGGGGCGACTCGCGCTACACGAACCTTCGGCTGCACGGCACTCTCACCCTGGCTGAGGCCCTGCGTCAGCTCTACGTTCTGCTTCCTGTACTCGATGACTCGAAGCACTACTGGGTGAGCGACGATGAGGTCGCCAAGCTCCTGCGCGCCGGCGAGGGGTGGCTGGCCGAGCATCCCGATCGCGAGCTGATCACGCGCCGCTACCTGGCGCACCAGCGCACGATGATCGCCGATGCGACCGAGCGACTCGTCGAGGTGGGCGACGTGGAAGCGGCAAGCGCCTCGGCTGGCAGCACGGCTCACGGCACGGCCGCGCCGACCCCGCTCTTCTCCCTGCGTGCCGAGGCGGTGCTGGCCGCGCTGAGGGAGCTCGACGCCCACCGCGTCGCCGACCTCGGCTGCGGCGAGGGCGCGCTGCTGAAGCACCTCATGGCCGACCCCTCTTTCACCCAGATCCTCGGCGCCGACGTCTCGCACCGGGCGCTCGGCCTCGCCGAGGAGCGGCTGCACCTGCGCGACCTCAGCGATCGCCAGCGGGCTCGGGTGAAGCTCATCCGGTCATCCATCACCTACCTCGATGACCGCATGGCGGGCTTCGACGCGGTCGTTCTCATGGAGGTGATCGAGCACGTGGACCTCGACCGACTTTCGGCGGTCGAGGCATCCGTCTTCGCTCATGCGAGGCCGGGCGCGGTCATCGTCACCACGCCCAACTCCGAGTACAACGCCATGTACCCGACGCTCAGCGAGGGCGGCTTTCGGCATTCCGACCATCGCTTCGAGTGGTCGCGGGCCGAGTTCGCGGAGTGGGCGCAGGGCGTCTGCGGCCGCAACGGCTACAGCGTTGAGTTGCGCCCGGTCGGCGAGAACGACCCGGTCGTCGGCACCCCCACCCAGCTCGCACTGTTCAGAAGGGCCTGACGATGCCAGAACTCGCCATACCCGACATGTCGCTGGTGGTGCTCATCGGCTCGAGCGGATCGGGCAAATCCACGTTCGCACGCGAGCATTTCGGGCCGTTCGAGACCCTCTCGAGCGACTTCTTCCGCGGGCTCGTGTCGAACGACGAGAACGACCAGGCATCGACCGCCGACGCGTTCGAGGCGCTGCGATTCGTCGCAGGCAAGCGTCTGGACGCCGGGCTGCTCACCGTCGTCGACGCCACCAACGTGCAGCCGGAGTCGCGCAGGGCCTTCGTTCGGCTCGCTCGAGAGCACGACGTTCTGCCGGTCGCGATCGTGCTCGATGTGCCCGAGCGCATCTGCGTCGAGCGCAACGAGAGCCGCACCGACCGCCGGTTCGGCGCCAACGTGATCACGCGCCAGCAGGCCCAATTGCGACGCTCCCTGAAGTCGCTCGGCAGAGAGGGCTTCCGTCGCGTGCACGTGCTGCACGGCGTCGACGAAATCGCCGAGGCGAGCATCACCGTTGAGCCGCTGCTCAACGACCGCCGTTTCGAGGCGGGCCCGTTCGATGTCATCGGCGACATCCACGGCTGCCGCTCCGAACTCGAGACGCTGCTCGTCAGGCTGGGCTACGCCATTGAAGCGGATGCCGCGGGCCGGCCCATTGACGCGTCAAACCCCGACGGGCGTCGCGCCGTCTTCCTCGGCGACCTCGTGGACCGCGGGCCGGATACCCCCGGCGTGCTTCGCCTCGTCATGGGGATGGTGGGCAACGGCCACGCGCTCGCCGTCCCGGGCAATCACGAGGACAAGCTGGTGAAGGCGCTGCGCGGCAAGAAGGTGCAGACCTCGCACGGGCTTGCCGAGACCCTCACCCAGCTCGCGGGCGAGTCGGAGGAGTTCCGTGCCCAGGTGGAGCGATTCGCCGACGGCCTCGTCTCCCATCTGGTGCTCGACGGCGGCGACCTCGTCGTTGCCCACGCGGGCTTGCCCGAGTCGTACCAGGGCCGCGCCTCCGGCCGAGTCCGTGCGTTCGCGCTCTACGGCGACACGACCGGCGAGACCGACGAGTACGGTCTGCCGGTGCGCTACCCATGGGCCGAGGACTACCGCGGCAGCGCCACCGTTCTCTACGGCCACACGCCAACACTCGAGGCCGAGTGGGTGAACAACACCATGTGTCTCGACACCGGCTGCGTGTTCGGCGGCAAGCTGACGGCGCTGCGATACCCGGAGCGCGAGGTGGTCTCCGTGCCGGCCGAGCGCGTCTGGTACGAGCCGGTCAAGCCGCTGGCCGCACCGGCCACGGCCGATGCACCCGCGCGCGCCGCGGGGCTGCTCTCGATCGACGACGTACTCGGCAAGCACATCGTTGAGACCCGCACGCATGGGCGCATCGGCGTGCGCGAGGATTACGCGGCCGGCGCACTCGAGGTCATCAGTCGCTGGGCCATCGATCCCCGCTGGTTGCTCTACCTGCCGCCGACGATGAGCCCGCCGAGCACATCCGGCCGCGAGGGCCTGCTCGAGCATCCGGCGGAGGCCTTCGCGGCGTACCGAAAAGAGGGCATCTCCGACCTCATCTGCGAAGAGAAGCACATGGGCTCTCGGGCCGTGGTTCTGCTCACCCGAAACGCCGCTCGTTTCGACGCACCCGAGGGTTGGCGCGGCATCGTGCACACGCGCACCGGTCGCCCGTTCTTCGACGCGCAGCGTGCCGACGAATTTCTCGCTCGGCTCGATGCCGCATTCGAGAACGCAGGCCTGTGGCATGAGCTCGACACAGACTGGGTCATGCTGGATGCGGAACTGCTGCCGTGGTCATTGAAAGCCGGCGACATGATCCGCGGGCAGTACGCCTCGGTCGGCGCTGCTGCGACGGCCGCGTTGCCCCGGGCCGTGGCGGCACTGGAGCAGGCGGCGTCACGCGGCATCCCGGTCACGGAGCTTCTCGAGCGAACGCGTTCACGCGAGAGCAACGCCCGCGGCTACGTGCACGCCTACCGCAACTACAGTGCCCCCGCCGATGGGCTCGAGGGCGTGCAGTTGGCGCCGTTCCAGGTGCTCGCGACCGAGGGCAAGACGCACTCGGATGCCAGCCACCGGTGGCACCTCGACGTTGCCGATCGGCTCGCTGCCGTCGAACCGGCGCTGGTTCGCCCCACGCGATCGCTCGTCGTCAACCTCACCGACGACGCGTCGGTCGCCTCAGCGATCGAGTGGTGGCAATCGTTGACGGCGGAGGGCGGCGAGGGCATGGTCGTCAAGCCGCTCGCGAACCTCACCCGCACGGCGAAGGGCGTGGTGCAGCCGGGCATCAAGGTTCGCGGCCGCGAATACCTCAGGATCATCTACGGCGCCGACTACACCGAGCCGGAGAACCTCGGCCGGCTGCGCGACCGCAACCTCGCGCACAAACGGTCGATGGCGCTGCGGGAGTATGCGCTGGGGCTGGAGGCGCTCGATCGACTCGTTGCTGGCGAGCCGCTGTGGCGCATCCACCAGGCGGTCTTCGCGGTTCTCGCGATGGAATCGGAGCCGGTCGACCCGCGCCTCTGACGACACTTTCGCGCAGCGCCCAGAGTAGTGCAGTACGCGACGCGTCCCTTATCCGGTGATAGCATTTGCTATATGACGAGTGCGGCTGATACCTCAGAGCAACTTCGGGCCGATGGCCGAGCTGCGGACGAGCTGCATGAGCGGTCTCGGTTCCTCCTCGTCCAAGCGGTCCGCAAGGGCGCTGCCGCCGGGTTGTCACAACGCGAGATTGCGGATGCCGTTGGACGCAGCCAGCCCGAGGTGTCTCGCCTGTTGCGGTTCCATGGAACATCTGAGCTAGGTCGGCGGGTGGCCCGCAACCGCAAGAGCATTCTCAAGCGCGCCTCCGCGCATGGCGTGCGGAACGTACGCATATTCGGAAGCGTCGCTCGAGGAGTCGACGGCCCCCAATCCGACATAGACTTCCTCGTTGATGTACCTGCTGGAACGAGCCTGTTCTCGCTCGCTCGTCTGGAGAATGAGCTTGCAGAGTTGCTTGGCAGAGATGTCGACGTCGTGCCGGCAGGCACTCTTAGATACAACCTGTCCGAGCGCGTGCTAACCGAAGCAGTACCGCTGTGAAGAGATCAGACGAAGAGCTGGTTCGCGACGCCTTGGAACACATTGCCAAGCTGCGACGACACCTTTCACGGAGCAGCCTCGATGACGAGACAGTTGCGGATGCGGTAAGTCTCCGCCTCGCCGCCGCTATCGAATCCGTCTCGGAAACTAGCGACGAATTCCGCAAACGTACCTTCGGGAGCGACTGGAAGATCATCTGGGCCACCCGCAACCGCATTGCGCACGGCTACGCCTATATCGATCTGGCCATTATTCGTGACACCGTCGAACAGGATCTTCTCGAGTTCGAGCGTCGGCTCACCGACGCGATCAATTAGGTTTGCCAGCCGCAGAGGTGGCTGCGCAGTGAGCTGCGCTGCTGCCTGGGGCAGCGCGTCAGTCGACGTGACCGCATTCCGGGCACGACCACGTCTGTCCGGACTGACACAGCACGGTTCCGCACTCGGGGCACAGCTTCAACGCGTCCATGCTTCAAGCCTCGCACCGCCTCGCCCAAAACGCCAGAATGCACTGGATCGACGCGAGCTGGTCTTCACCGGCCGAACTGGCGCCGCGCGGCATCCGAGAGCCACGCCTCGTAGCGTTCCATTCTCCAGCCGCTCCGGAGCACGAGCTGCTGGTGACTCTCGGGTGACCACGGGAACGACAGCGTCGCGGGCGGCCAGATCGCCCCTGTTCCAGCCATTAAAACGAGAACGGCCCCTATCCGAGGGCTTCCTAAACTTCCCTCATCCTCGATACTGTCCAAGCAACTACCGACGGGATCCATATGAAACGCCGAAGCGCCGCAGCCGTGTTCTTTCTTCCGATCATCACGCTCGGGATCTACTGGTTGGTTTGGCTTGCGAAAACCCGTGGCGAGCTAAAAGGGCAGGGCGCGGCCGTGCCGACGACTTGGCTGTACATTGTGCCGATCGTCTCATTTTGGTGGTTGTGGAAGTTCTCCGCTGGGGTCACTCGCGTCACGGGCGGAAGCACTGGCGCATCATTCGTGCTCCTGCTGCTCTTGGGATCGCTCGGCGGAGCCATCGTTCAATCCGGCATGAACAGGCGTAGCGACACGACTATGAGTAGCACCGGACTCGCCACTGCCTCAGTTTGAACGTCAAAGGTCACGAGGTGCTCAAGCGTGTTTCCTCTCAACTAACGGAGGCCGCCGACGCTAGCATCGGCTGACGAGCGAGGGAGTTGTAGCCATGAGCGCCGGAGCGAACTGGTATGAAAACCCGGACGACCCGACCACTATCCGCTACTGGGATGGCTCCGCGTGGACGGATCAGATTCGGCCTAAAGTCGGGGCATCATCTGCTCCAGCTGGTTGGTACCCGGATGCAGAACGGCCTGGAGGCGAAAGATGGTGGGACGGCGCCAGCTGGACCACCAAACGTACGCTTCCCGAAGCCGCAGCCCCTCACAAAGCTGAAAAGCCAATAGAGCGACTCAGCAAAGCCGACGCCCGTCACCTTGCAACCGAACTCACTGCTAAGGTCGCAGAGCTTCAGTCCATCATCGACAAGCATGGATTGCGCTCATTCGCCGACATCGACGCCTACCGCGCCGAGCAGGAGGCTCAGCTCGCTGATGAACGTGGCCGCGCAGAGGCGGCAACCATGGCAGCACAGTCCGCCGCAAACCTGACGCTAGCGACAACGGAGAGCCGCCTGGCGGAGGTGCAGCGCCAACTCGACCAAGCCCAGCAGCAGCTCGACGAGATCAATCGACAACGAGCGGACGTCACAGACGTCGTCTCCCTGCAGGAAGTCGGCCTATTCGACTACGAGCACCCAGCTCAGTCATCCGCCGCCCTTGCAACGGAATTGGAGAGCATTAGGTCGCGAATCAAGAATCTCGTTCGCGAAAAGCGCGCTGTGACGACCACGAACGGATTCACTTTCAACAATTCCGCAGCTCAAGGCAAGAAGTTCATCAACGACATGACCAAGGTGCTGCTACGCGCATACAACGCAGAAGCGGAGAACGCAGTCAAAGCCACCAAGGCGGGCAACTTGTATTCAGCCCAGACACGCCTGACGAGGGCCGCCGAGCAGATCGCGAACGGGGGCAAGATGATCCAGCTTCGGGTCACGGACGAGTACCACCGCCTCCGCCTTAAAGAACTCGAACTGGCCAACACGCATCTCATGGCGCTACAACGCGAGCGGGAACTGGAGAGAGAGCGTCGCGCAGAGCTACGAGAGCAGCAGAAGGCCGAGGCCGAGCTCCGTCGCGAGAAGGAACGCCTAGAGAAGGAGCGCGCCCACTACGTCTCCACGCTTACTGCTCTCGAGGCTAACGGCGACGCCGAGGGCGCGGACCGCATCCGTTCCCAACTCTCTGACGTCGAGCGCGCGATCAACGATGTCGACTATCGCGCTGCGAACATACGCGCCGGTCACGTCTACGTGATCTCCAATATCGGTGCTTTCGGCGAGAATATAGTCAAAATTGGCATGACACGCCGCCTCGAGCCGATGGAGCGCGTCAACGAGTTGGGAGACGCCTCGGTCCCGTTCCGTTTTGACGTCCACGCGCTCTTCTTTGCTACTGACGCCGTGGGCATTGAGAGCTACCTCCACAAGCGGTTCGCTGAACAGCGCGTCAATAGGGTCAACCTCCGACGCGAGTTCTTTCGCGTTACCCCTGCTCAAGTTCTAGAAGCCTTGAAGGAACAAGCGGTCGAGGTGGTCGAGTTCACCACTGAACCGGCGGCTCCCGAGTACCGCGCAAGCACTGGGATGCCCGCACTACACTCCGCGTGATCACTCCTTGGGCAGGCTCTCGCGCCTAATGATCAGTAATCCGTGCGGTCGGGGAACTATAACGAGCGGGATTCTGGGCGGGCGACGGTAACCCCGTCGAGCAGCACGTCGATCATCCTGCCGGCACGGCCGTCGGCGTCGCCCGGGTGGTCATCGGCGAGCCTGGCGAGCGCTTGGATGAGGTCCTCCGCCCGAACATCCGGCCGGATGGTGCCGTCCGCCGCTCCCGCATCGAGGATGCGCTGCAGCCTCGGGGCGAGCGCGCCGAGGAACTGTCCAGGCAGGGGCGCATAGGCCGGATCGCCTGAGTGCAGCGCGCTCGCGAAGCCGCGCTTGGTCGCGACGAAGCGACCGAGGCTTGCTGCCCACAGCCGCAGCGCTTTGGCCGGGGGATGAGCGGCGGCGAGCCGTTCGGCCTCGCTAGCTGTGGCGTCGAGTTCGCGGCGGAACACCGCGATGATGAGGTCGGAGCGCCGGGGGTAGTTGCGGTAGATCGTGCCGACGCCGACGCCTGCGCGGGCACCGATCTCGCGCATCGGCGCGTCGACACCAAGCTCGGCGAACGCCGACTTGGCCGCCTCGAGCACGGCCTCCGTGTTGCGCATCGCGTCGGCACGCTTGCGCCGCTGTGGTGCGGGGCCTTCGACGGGCACGGTCATGGAGATCCTTGGGGTGATAAACGGAACGATGTTCCGTATAGTTATGGACGAGTGTTCCGCTTAGTCGATCCTACCGCGGTCGACACCCGGGCACCGACTGGAGGAGACCATGAAGTACCGTCCACTCGGCCGCACAGGCATCCACGTCTCGCCCTTCGCGCTCGGCACGATGATGTTCAGCTCGTTCGCCGACAACGACCAGGACGACGTGAACCGGATGATGGGCCGCGCCCTCGACGCCGGGATCAACTTCGTCGACACCGCCGACGCCTACGGCGACTCGGAGGAGATGGTCGGCCGAGCGCTCAAGGGGCGCCGCGACGACGTCGTGCTCGCTTCGAAGTTCGCACGCCCGATCGGCGAGGACGTCAACCACCGCGGCGGATCGCGCCGGTGGATCATGACCGCTGTCGAGAACTCGCTGCGCCGGCTGCAGACCGACCACCTGGACCTGTACCAGATGCACCGTCCCGACCCAGAGACCGACATCGAGGAGACACTCTCCGCACTCACCGACCTGGTCCGTAGCGGCAAGGTCCGCGCAATCGGGTCATCAGACATGCCCGCCTCGGAGATCGTGGAGGCACAGTGGTCCGCGGAGCGCCGCGGGCTTGAGCGCTTCCGGGTCGAGCAGCCGCACTACTCACTCCTCGACCGCACGGTCGAACGCGAGGTGCTTCCCGTCGCGCATCGGTACGGCATGGGAACCGTGATCTGGAGCCCTCTCGCCAGCGGCATGCTGACCGGCCGGATTCGTCGCGGGCAGCAGACCGACCTCCGCCGCGTCGGAATGTTCGCCGCCCTCCGGGACGAGCGCCGCATCGACATGGTCGAGCGCTTCATCCCCTTGGCCGAGGAGGCCGGTATCCCGCTCACCCACATGGCTCTCGCGTTCGTCATCGCCCACCCCGGCGTGACTGCGGCCCTGATCGGCCCGCGCACAATGGAGCAGCTCGACGACCTTCTCGCCGCGGCCGACGTGGAACTCTCCGACGACCTCCTCAACCGGATTGACGAGATCGTCCCGCCCGGCACCGGCGTCGGCCGCATGGACCAGGAGTACAACACGCCCCCGATCACCACTGCGACACTGCGCCGCCGGCCGGTACAGGAGCGTGGGGCATCGTGAGCGAGCGGGGCGGCTCTCCCCAATGCATTTCGACGCTCAGCCACGCAGAAATTAGTGACCGCGCAGACACCTACCAACCGATACCAGCGGTTTCAGTGCACCCGGAAGGTGCCCCTGGAGGGACTCGAAAACTGCGACCACCCTTTAAGCGCCGCCGCAGTGATGCCAAAATCCGCGGAATTCCGCGCTTTACGACCCCATGGAGATGACTGCGATCACATAGGAACTCACCCGATTGTGGGCAAATTGTGGGCAAATTGTGGGCAAAAACGGAATTCATCGAGCTCCGCTTAATGTGATGTCTCGGGACGTCGAGCTCCGCTTAAGCGTATCGGTCTACTGGTTCTCCTTGGCCTCCTAAACGTCGGCCCCAACTCATGTGCGACCCCACCGACTCGGATCGCCAACGCCTCTTCGCCGGGGGCGCTAGCTCCCGGCCCCCGACGAGCAGGCTGTCTGACGTCGATCGTTACTCCGCCTCGAACTCGTTGGTCGTGAACTTCAGCGTGGTGGCGTTCTCCCTGATGGTGCGGAGCTGCTGCTCGGTGAAACCGTCGGAGTGCACGGCATCGATGGAGAGCGAGATAGTGAGCTTCGCGCCGGATGCGGCGAGATTGGCGAGTACCTCGGTGGCGATCTTGGCGAAGTCCGCGGAGTAGCGTTCAGCGTTGATTGGTGCGCTGCCGACGTACCGGGTCGACGAAGGCTTCTTCGCCGGGGTGGGTGTAGCCGTCGCGTTGCCACCCGGTGAGGCCGCTCTTGCCTCGGCCGTCGCGGGAGCGTCCCCCCCAGCTTCGGATGCAATGCTGGTCGTCGTCGCCGCGACATCCTCGGCGCGCTGCGCTTCGGCGGGGGCGGGCTTGACGATCAGGGTGGCGTCGGTGATGGGGGCGCGTCCTGTGTCGCCGGGTAGCCAGAGGCCGCTGTAGCGGTCGGTCGCGTTGTCGTAGCGGTCGGCGAGGGCGAAGCTCTCGCTCTGCCATAGCAGCGGCTGGTTGTCGATGGCGTCGATGAGCACTTCGCGGGAGCGCAAGCGCGGCATGTAGGGGTACTGCGCGTATAGGCTCCACAGGTCGCCGACTGTTATGTGGCCCGCCGACCAGGCTGCGGGCACCTTCGTGTCGAGCGCGAGCCGGATCGAGCGTGCGGCGTGCTGGGTCGAGTACGCGCCCGCGCTGCCGAGCTTCTTGCCGACGCGCTCGGCGAGCGAGCCCGCCTGCCCCTCGGCCTTGACCTCTTCCAGCTCGAAAGGCGAGCCGGGGTCGGGTGCGACGGGGTTGAGCACCCACTGGTAGGTCAACGCGAGACGGTCATCGACGGTGCGGCCGAACTGGTCGCGCTTGTCCGTGGCCTGGGCGAGCTGTTGCGGCGTGAGGTTC
Organism: Microbacterium sp. STN6; assembly: GCF_026410545.1. Lineage (GTDB taxonomy): Bacteria > Actinomycetota > Actinomycetes > Actinomycetales > Microbacteriaceae > Root112D2. Next base: position 436,106 of record NZ_JAPMIT010000004.1, on the reverse strand, counting down.
AGCTCGTTCGCCTTCTCCGCGATCTCCTTCCACGCCAGGTACGAGCGAACGGATTGGTCGAGTTCGGCCAGGCGCTCCTCGTCGGGCGCGAGGAACACAACCATGTTGCGGTTCACCCGATTCGCCGTGCCGCGCCGCTCGGTCGCCTGCTGGGCGAAGTCGTGCGCGGGCGAGTCGCCCTTTTTGCGGCGGTGAGGGAACCTCGGGTGCAGAATGACGAGCCGGGCCTGATCGGTGTCGGGGATGTCGCCGGAGTCGGTCGGGCCGACGTGGACGCCTGCGAAGTCCGACCGTGCGCGTTCCTCGCCGCGCAGCCGCTTCACGATCTCGGCCCACACATCCTCGGGGTGCAGCGCCTCGGCGGCGTCCTTCGCACGGCGGGTGATGTTTGCGTGGGTGTCGTACCAGTGCTTGCCCGCGGACGAGTAGTAGTAGGTCGTCCGGTCGCCGAGCTGGGTGAGCGCGGAGTGGAAGTTTCCGACGACGTCGCCGGGGACGGCTGTGCCGATGAACACCCGCTGTGTATCGATGCCCTTGTGGGCGGTGCCGATGGTCGGTGCCGCGCCGAAGAAGACAGTGCGGGCTAGACGCTTGGTCACCGACCGCTGGCCGAGCACCGGTTTGTCGCTGTCGATGCGGGCGGGTTCGGAGTTGGCGCCGTCCACGTCGGCGTCGATGACGGCCTTCCATGAGTCCTGGAGGTACTGCGTCAGCTCGGCGTTCACCGAGGCGACCGACAGCGGGATCGAGCCGGGAAGGATCAGCGGTCCCTGGTCTTCGCCGACCCACAGCGCGTGGATGACGGCGTTCATCAGCCGTAGCACGCCTCGGGTGCGCTGGAACCGCTCCAGCGACGACCAGTCCTCGTAGAGCCGGTCGAACAGCTCCGGATGCAGAGGGTAGGTCTGCTGGATGCGCCGCGCGTACTGCGGGTCGCGGGCCTCTTTCGGGAACTCCCCCCCGTTGACCTGGTAGAAGTCGCTGAACGCCTTCGCGGTCGCGGCGATCTGAGCGAGCGCCTGCGCGTCCTCCGACTCGAACAGGCGCTGCTTCACGATCCGGTACGCTTCGTCGCTCGAGGCCGGCCGCCACTGGTCCGCCACCCGACGCACGACGTTCTGAAGACGCTTGAGCGCCTCCATGCCGTTCGATCCGCCGACTTCCTCGGCCGCGCCCGCGACTTCGCCGCTGTCGTCGCCGTCGTGCGACGCAGGGATCGAGATTGCCAGCAGCACGCCGGGGGTCGACTTCGCGGCCTCTGTCAGCGACTGGGCGAAGGTGAATTGGGTGTCGAAGGTGCCGCCCGCGAGATCCTCGCGGCCGTAGAGCTGCCGGGCGTAGGCGACCCACTCGTCGATCAGGATAACGGCGGGCGCGTACTTTGCCAGCAGTACGTGCAGGTCTCCCCCGGGGTTCGTACGCTTTTCGTCGTGTTCGCGCACGATCTCATACGCCTCACGCCCGCCGAGCTGCCAAGCCAGCTCACCCCACAGCGTGTTCACGCGGGTGCCGTCGTCCTTCGTCTCACCCTGCGGTGCGAAGTGGTTGCCGACGAGCGCGACCCGGCTAGCGGTGATGCCCTCCGCAGGGTAGCCATTGGCCGTCAGCAGCTCTTGAGCCTCCTGCGGGAACTTAGCGAGCGGCAGACCGCCGGCCAGGTGCCATAGCGCAAGCATCGAGTGGGACTTGCCGCCGCCGAAGTTGGTCTGAAGGTTCACCACGGGCGAGGCGTTCGTGTCCCCGGCCAGTCGCTTGACCGCGCGGCCGACCAGGTCGCGCAGACCTTCCGTGAGGTACGTGCGAGCGAAGAACCGTGCCGGGTTGGAATACTCCCCGCTGGTCGCCGCCGGGTCGCGAGCGACCTTGTAGAGGTCAGCGGCGAACTCGCTCGACTGGAAGTTGCCTGTGGCTACCTCGTCGCGCGGCTTCAGCACCTGCCGCCAGGGGGCTAGCCCCGACGCACCGGGCACCACCGTCGACGACTTCAGCGCCCGCGTGTCTTGCTTGTCAGTCGCGATGCGTCGCAGGTCGAGCCGGATCGCGTCCACCTTGTCAGCCGCATACGCCTGCCCCACCGCGGCCAGCAGCAGCCGGGCGTAGTCGAGCGCCCGCAGCGCCGCGTCATCATCGAACGAGGCGTTGTGCGCCCACTGATTTCGCGTCTCGCGCAGCAAGCTCGCATATGCCTCGTGCTCGCGCGTGACCGCGCCCTTGAACGGGTACCAGCCTTTCTTCACACGACCGGTGAGGCCCTCGGTGAGCATCCGAAGCTGCAAAGCAGGATCTTCCCGGCTGTATGCCTTGCCAGAAATGCCCTTTTCTTCGTCGGCGAGCTTGACCACCAGCGCCCAGTCGGACTCCCCGATCTGCGGCTCCAGCACCTCCGCGATGAATGGGTCGAGCGCCTCCGCCAGAATCTCGAACATCCGTCCAATGCGGTCACGATTTGATGTCGCCACTTGAAAGCCTCCTGGTTTCCTAGGCTACCGAGGCCAGAAGACTTCTGGCGGACGCAGGGCTCGCCGTCGGCGTGGCGCGAGGCTAGGAGTTCGGCCCCGCGACATGTGCGCGAGCACTTTCGGCGCCCTCGTCGGTATCCGGGTGATAAACCCAGCCTGTTTCGACCGACCAATGGAATACGTCGAGGCCGTTCGCAAGCCAGAGGTCAGTGACGCCATCGATTGGCGTGAACGTACCCCAGGTGAAGAGGCTCGGCGACAGCGCCAGCAGGTCACCGTTCTCACCGCTCCCGGCGATCGGGAGATAGAGATGGCTCCTGGGAGCGGCGAGCGTTGCGCTCTCGGCGCGCAGCTTTTCGACATGTCGGGCGATGTTCCCGTCAGTGGCCAGGTACTCGGAGAGCCGGTCCAGGTAGGGCGTCTCGGGGCGCTCGGCGATCTCTGCGTTGGCGCTGCTGAAGTACACGCCAGCGGGCCTCTCATCGCTTAGCGGCCAGGCGCTCAGCCCCGACCCCAGCTCGACTGTTCCCACCTCCGGGTCGGCGCTCCCAAGCAGCCCTGCCCAGACGGATGCCCGCTGTTGGAGATCGCGCTGGCTCGACGGCAGCTCGATGAAACGCTCGAACTGGAGCCCCCAGGGGTGGGTTCCGCTGTACGCCGCGTGGATGGCCGGAACGATGCGATCGCTCATCGTGACGAGCCGCCGCATGAACTCCGGATCGGTCGTCTGCATGACCTCGGCGGCCTCCAGGTAGTCGCCCTCTCCCCAGAGCACGAAGTCGACCAGACGCTGACCTGCCTCGGCACCGTCGCGCGGCTCCGGCCAAAGCCTCGTGTGCGCGGCGAGCGCCCATGCCGCCTCAAGTTCGCCGGAACGCAGCCCGGTCAGCGACTTGAGATGCGCATCGAGGCTCCGGATACGCGGGCCGTTCCCGAACGCTCGCAGACCTTCCGGGAAGGACCGACCGACGGCGCACCAGCCCTTGAGCAGATTGCGGGGCTCAGTCATCAAGCGCTTGGAAGTCGAGCGTCGCCGCGGTGCTGACTGGCACAGCCAACCGCCTAGAGTCGAGTAGCTCCGACCACGATGTGGCAATGCCGTTGAACGAGATGGCGTCTTTCGTCCAGCCGTTCTTCTCGGCGACCTGGAACAGCAGGTACGCCAGTTCCTTCACGAGGTCGAGGTCAACCGCGCCGTCGGATCGTCGGCTTGCGTTATGTAGGAATGCCCCCGCAGCTGGGATGCCAGTCGTCTCCTGGATACGGATCGTGTGCTGAAGTGCTTCCCAAGCGGACGTGTGCTGGTCGGAGGCTACGTCGTAGTCGTCCGGCAGATCGGTCGGGCGGTAGAGCTCCACCTTGCCGGCACGTGCGCTCAGGATGCCCTCGCGCTCCATCGCCGAGACAGCCGTGGCGCGCGCGCGAGCTAGGTTTTCGGCGTCACCGAACGCCCCTGCGTCGTAACCGTTGCTTCGATACCAGGCTATGGCGAAACGGGTGGTCGGGTCGAAGTCGCCTTCCTGCTCGGTCAGCAACTCGTCGAGCACCTCATTTATGCGCGCGAGAGCCGAACGCACCGACATTTCCGATCCGTCCGACTCAATGACTTTCGCGTATCGCGAGAAGACGGCCATGCCAGGCCCGATGGCCGACTGCGGGAGATCAACTGGTGCGATCCCGCCTTGCTGGAGCTCGCGGAGTGCCGGCCCAAGTTCGCCCTTCATCGCCGCGATGAAGCCACGCCGGTCGGTAATCGTTGCGTCGTCGGGGCGGGGGCGGAGCGCAAGCACAACCGAGGATGCAAGAGCGTTGGTGCCGATGCTCGTCATCCGACCAGCACGTTCGGACCGAACGGGCCATGTGGCCGTCACCGTCCACCCGGCGCGCACCATCGAGCCCAAGATGGTCTCCCATCCGGTAGATGCCTGACCCAGGACATCGGACTCCGCCTGCTTGAATGCGTAATACACAGCGATGGGGAATTCATCCCCTGCCGAGTCACGGGCGTGCCGAAAAACGGATTCAAAGCCAACTTCAAAGAACTTCTTCGCCCCGTCCGCACCGCCTTGCCGATATGGGTTGGCCACCAGTTCTTCAGCCTTGGGCACAAGCATGGTTCCGAGCAGTACTGGATGAATATCGCGTAGAGATCGTCGCAACCAGACGTAGAAGAAGTCTGATAGATCCGAGTAGCTGATGTTGTCGTAGTACGGCGGATCAGTTGTCACCAGGCCTGCGAGTGGTCGCGACGCGGCATCTGCTTGTGTGACAACTGAGGTTGCGCTTGCAGGAAGAACGTCGATGACTCGAGTCACCGCACGAACCATGATCGACAACCCGCCTGACGAACTACCGAGTGGATTCCCCTCTGCGAAGTCCCAAGCCATAGGCAAGGCCTGACGGGTGAAGACGTGAGCGACGATCTCCATCTGAGGCTGATTCGCCCATGTCGACAAGCTGGATTGGTAGTCGGTCATTCTGGACACGGCAAACCCGAGATAGGTAGCGACCGCGTCGGCGTAGGCTTCCGCACCGCCACCCCCCTGCTCAAGGCGGACGCCGTCAGGCAGACCTGCTGCGCGGGCGTCAGCGAGTACTCGCTGACGCGCCTCTACGACGAGGTCGCTAAATGTCGTGAGAGCCGTCAATTGCCGATTCGTGAACAGCGAGTCGAAAGAGTCAAGTCCGTATGACGGTGTCCACAAGTTGCGGGGATCATTGCCGAGCTTCTGATCCGGCACATCGTGCGGCCTTGCGACGTCCGCTGCCATTCTTTGTTCCTCGGAAGGAGCGACGTAAATCCGCTGACGATTCCCCTCAGCTACGGTCGCTATGAGGGCGGTTCCAAGACGACCCGCTAGTCCCTCGCCCTTGATGAAGTCGGTCGAGACGGCGGTTGCACAAGAAACACACACCGCACCCTTCCGGCCCGACATGGTGCCGTCAGCGTCCCCTGTCGGGCCGGCGTTTGCATCGTGTCCGATCCCGAACTCTACCCGTCCCTCAATTACCCGCGGCACGACGTAGGCTTCCTTGCCCTTCTTCTTGCCGAGCCACCACGTGCGCACGAGCGGCATCTCGATGCCGCACGCGGGGTTCGGGCAGGTGACGGTCCGCGCCCAGATCCAGGCGATCACGTTGGCCTCCCCGCCGCCCGGCAGCTTCGCCTTCGGGTAGAGGTGACCGATGCGCTTCTGCGCCTCATCGCGCATCCAGTGGCCATACCTACGCACGTCTTCCGCAAGGCCAGTCGCCTTCGGCCAGTCCGTACGCGTGTCAGCTGCGCCAGTGAACACCGGCTCGCGTCCCGCGAACTTCGGGGGAATCTCAATGAGCGCCTTGTTGATGAGGACCGCTACCGGGTTAAGGTCGCTCGCGTGGGATTCCAAGCCGAGGCGCTGGGCCTCCAGTGGGATGGTGCCACCTCCGGCGAACGGGTCGAGGATCGCAGGCGGGTTGCCATTCGTGGACTTCAGAATCTCGGCGCGCACGGCGTCGAACAGCGCCTCATCACCCAAATTATCCCAATCGACCATGCGCGTGATGAGGTCGAACAGTCGTTCGCGTTCCTCCTTGATGCGGTGGCCGGCCCAGCCTTCGGGGTCCTCGTAGCCCCGCTCGCGAGCCTCGGCGAGAAACTCGTCTTCTCGTACCGAAGGGTCGTCCACGAGCTGCGCGAACAGCACCGCTCGCGCCGTCGCCAGGGGTCGACGCGCCCACCACAGGTGGAGCGTGCTCGGGTGGCCATGACGGATCGACTTCTCGCGCGCCGACTGCTTGTTGATTTCGTCGAGCGGGATCGAGACCTCGATCAGCTTGCGCTTGACTGCCACTGGACTCCTCTCAGACGCGCTCTCACGCTTGTCATACTGCGACTTTCAACCCTACCGGCGGCGTAGGACAGCGCAGCGCGGTCCGGGGTGACGGCTACATCGACGGCACTGTTTCGACGGGCACCCGCGAGACAACGACAGTTGGGCCGAGGCTCTGTATCTGTTTGGCTGTCTGCATAAGGTTGAGCTTGCTGAAGAACGGCAGCCAACCAGCGCCAGTTCCCTTGGAGTTCGTCAAGACCGCGAAATGCACCGTATAGCGTGCCCTGTCAGGCCGGCCGTCGGAGCCCGGAACGAGCTCGAGCCATCGGGCCGAATCTTCACCCGCAATCTCGCCGAGTTGCAAGCGCACGGAATCTCGGAACGCACCGTCTCCAATGAGAGTGTTAGCTGAGATGTTGCCCTGGGCAAAGAGATGGCTACGCGTGGCCGACCGCGACTTGCGCTTGACATGGATGAGCTCAGCACCCACCGACAGAAGGTCGCAGAACTCGATGGAGCTTGTGGCGTCCGCAGCGCGAGCAAGCTGCTTATCGAGTAGGAGCAGGTCGGCCGACTGTCTTGCGACTCGTTCGTTGTAGGCGCCTTCGCTTTCACTCCTGTATGCGGGCGGCAGCGTGGTCTCGGCTTCGGGCAGGGATTCGAGGTAATTGTCAACCGCCGAAACCAGCGTCGCTGCGACTTCGAACCATCGGCCTTCGATCAGCGCGAAGAGCTTGCCATCGAAGTCTTGCTCCGAGACCAGTGCGTTATAGAGGCTCCAGCGGGTGTCGAAATTACCCGACTTGATCCACCCCACCTGTACTCGGCGAGACTTGAGGTGCTCCAGGCTGAGGTCGCCTCGTTCGTCGCCGAGTACCTCAAGATACTCGTCGAGGTCGAGGTCTTCGAACTGGCGTCGGCCAGCTCCGCCGATCTTGAATCCGGAAATCTCGTCCCAGCCGAAATTCTCCGGCATCGCGAGATGAGTCCTCGTTGTGTCGCCCGCCTGAAGCTGAACGACGAGCAGCGCATCGAGCGCCGCGATGTTGCTTGGATCTTTCACCTCGGCGAGGTGGTCGATCCACTCGAAGCGCGCCTTGTACGCGTCATCCTCGTAGGCAACGAGCAGTTCGGCGAGCAGAATCGGCAGCTCCTTCACCGCGAGCTTCGTGGTGAGAACGAGCGCATCCGATCCCGTGATGGTCCGCCCCAAAGACTCATCGGAGGGCTTGCCAGTGACAGCGCGGAGAAGGTCCCGAACGGCATCAACGCCGAAGTTTGAGAGTTCGGCGTTCTTGCTCGTCTGCGTAGTCTTCGAGACCACCATGTCCTCGAAGGTCTTAGTGTCGAGACTGCGGATCTGCTGGGTATCGATGCGGTTGAGCGCGACTTTGAGCCCGAATCGGCGCTCGATCTTCGACGGGTCAAGGAAACTGCGTCCGAACCCGAAGCTAAGCGCGAAGTAGCGGTCGGCAGCATTCAGGATTAGGAGACCTGATGCCGAGGCCGTCCTCACGTCGAGATTCGATTCCAGAACGGGTGAGACGTACTTCGCCCACTCCGGAAACCGAGGCTGGTTGTATTTCGAATAGAAGATCCCACTGAATCCCGCCGACGCCGAGACATCCTGCTCGGTGAAGGGCTGCTCGCCGCCAGTGTCGAGGGCATCGCCCGGCTCCATTACGTCCGTTGTCAGCAGAAAGATCGTTAGTCTCTGGCTCCCCATTGCGCCGCCCCTTGCTGTCTTTGCACATACTCCCGATGGTCGTCGACTCGCCCAGTCCAGCGCGCCGCAGCACCGTTGTGCACCCTCGAGCGAACGTTATCAGAACGGCTGCCCGCCGCGAGCCCACCAGTCGTTCCAGGAGAGGTTCTGAGAGACGACATCGAAATCGGTGAGCCAGGCGGGCTCGACACCCTCGAACGCGTTGCTGATGTAGCGCACCTCGTCGTGCTTCGCGCCCCTGGCGCTGACGCGCACGAGCGCGAGGCGGTGGTCGGGCGCGGCGTTAAGCGCGGTGAGCACCTCGGTGCGAGTGATTGTGAAGGTGTCGGCACCCTCGATGCGAGCTTTGACCTCGATGCGGATGCCCGCGCCTTCGACGGGTCTGGAGAGAACGTCGAAGCCGGGATTGTTGTGGGCCTGCTCCTCGGGGTCGCGGCCGAGGGCTCGCTCGATTCCGAGCACGGCGTCGACGCCACGACGCTCGACCTCGGCGCGGGCCAATGCACTCGCGGCCACATCGCCGGGAGCGCCAGGCTCAGCAGCAGCCGGCATGATTAGGGCGATGGCGGTGATGCGCGGCGCCATGGGCGACATAGCGAGCTGCCGGTCGATGAGCGCGAGCCGGGACTCGCGGCGCTGCTCTAGCTCCTCGGCGCGGCGGCGCAGGGTTTCGGCGGAGAAGCGCACCTTCTTGCCGGCGGCTGCATCCGCGTCGGTCCTCAGCGCTTCGGTGTAGAGACGGTTGACCTCGCGGGTCAGCCGGGTCGCGACGCGCTCGCGGACGCGCTCATACTCATGGGTGCGACGGGTTGTCACGTCGGCGGCGAACTTTGGGAGTTGCTCGGCAATGACCCAGGAGACGGCGTCCTTCTCGCGCTGTGTGAGCCACGGCGGGCTCGTGCCCTTGGTGCGCTGCACTTCATCCGCGGGCGCATAGTCGAGGTACGGCGCCGGGCCGGCCTCGCGAACGGCGCCGTCGGCGTCGACGACCGAGTAGCCGAACCGCTTGCTGACAGTCTGCCCGGTGGAGTCGCGCACTTCGTTGAGCACGCCGACGAGCAGGGTCGGCTCGGTCACCTTGTCGGAGGTGAGAACGGTGCCGCGGTCGAGTGCAGGACGGTACTCGTCGATGACAAGCTGCAGTGTGGCGTCGTGCAGCGGATGGCCGGGTGCGAGCAGTTCAGCGCGAGGCGTGCCCTGCACGCCGATGGTGGCGACGTCAAACGTGATGCGCTCGTAACGGCGGGCGACGGGCGCGCGCCCAGCCCGTTCCCGGATGCCTGCGGGGACGTGGGTGATCTCGTAACGGCCCTTCTCCCGCCGCTCGATGCGCCCGCCTGCACGGTCGAAGGCTTCCAGGAAGGCGTCGCGGATGAAGTGCGGCTGGAGGCGTTTGGCCCTCGCATCCTCCATCTGGCGCCGCAGCGCCTCCAGGTCAGTCGGCGCAAGTGCTTCGCTAGCGAGGGCTTCGTCGTCGAGCAATTCCTGAAGCCCGGCAGAAACGCCCTCGTCGATGACCTCCCACATCTTCGCCTTCACATCGGGCTGCTCTCCGTAGCGGATCGCTTCGCGCAGCACGCGAGTCAGCGACAGGTCACCGAGGGAGGTGCCTAGCACGTTGAAGATCTCGCCATCGTAGGCGGCGCGCTGCTCCTCGATCTTGTCGAGCAGGCGTATGAACACCTCGCCCTCGCGGGTGTCCTCAGCGACGAGGTTCCACAGCCGGCACACCTCGGTTTGCCCGATTCGGTGTATGCGGCCGAACCGCTGCTCGATGCGGTTGGGATTCCACGGCAGGTCGTAGTTGACCATCAAGTGCGCGGCCTGGAGGTTCAGCCCCTCCCCCGCGGCGTCGGTGGCGATGAGGATCTGCACCTCGGGGTTCGAGGTGAACTCAGCCGTTACACGGCGTCGCTCGTAGCGGGGCACCGCGCCGTGGATGGTGACCACGGCCTCGCGTTTGCCAAGGAGTTGGGTTATGCGCCGTTCCAGGTAGTTGAGCGTGTCGCGATGCTCGGTGAAGACGATGAGCTTGCGCGGCTTACCGTCGGGCGTCGTGAGCACCTGGCTCTCGATAACACCGCGAAGCTCGCGCCACTTCACGTCCTGCTGCGAATCCAGCAGCCTCCGAGCGTGCTCGGCGAGCCGCCGCAGATCGGCAATTTCGGTCTCCAGCTCGGCCGCGGTGCGCGCCGCAGTCGCGGCGTCGACGAGCTCCTCTTCGGCTTCCTCTAGCTCGGCGGCGTCCAGCTCATCGGTGTCGAAGAAGCCGTTGTCGGGGTCGTCGCCGAGCAGCGAGGCGGGGGCATCGCGGGGCAGAGCTTCGAGGATGCCGTCGAGAAGGCCGGCGCGAGTGCGCTCTAACCGGTCGGTGCGGCGGCGAAGCGACTGGAAGATCGCCTCGGGGCTCGAGGCGAGGCGACGCTGGAGGACTGTGAGCGCAAACCCGACGGTGTTCTTCCGCTTGCCTTCCAGCCTGTCGGCGAGGTTCATCCCGTTGCGGACGTACTCGGTCACCTCCTCGTAGAGGAACTGCTCATCCGGCGACAGCCGGTACGAGGCCGTCTCGGCGATCCGCTCGGGGAACAGTGGACGCCCCTCGAAGGTGACGAGCTTCTCCTTCACCATTCGACGCATCAGCCCGTCGGCCGTGCCGGCCTGCGCGTGCCGGTCACCGGGGCCTGCGAATCGGTCACGGTCGAGCAGCGAGAGGAAGGTCTGGAAGTCCTGTTCCTTGCCGTTATGCGGGGTCGCCGTCATGAGCAGGAAGTGGCGGGCGCGCTCACTCAGCAGCTCGCCGAGCTGGAATCGCTTTGACGCCTTCAGCTCGCCGCTGAACCACGACGCGCTCATGCGGTGCGCCTCGTCCACGACCACGAGGTCGAACTCGGCCTGCTCAACTTGCTCCAGCAGTACATCGTTCCGAGCGAGCTGATCCATGCGTGCGATGAGCAGACGCTTCTGCTCGAACACGTTTTTGTCTGGCGCTGTGTTCTCCGCGCCGGGCGCGAGGATCTCGAACTCCAGGCCAAACTTCAACGCCAGCTCGTCCTGCCACTGCTCCACCAATCCACCAGGGGCTACGACCAGACAAGTGCGCACATCGTCCCGGAGGATGAGCTCCTTGATATACAGCCCGGCCATGATCGTCTTGCCCGCGCCGGGGTCATCGGCCAGCAGAAAACGCAACGGCGTGCGAGGTAGCAACTCGCCATAGACCGCGCGGATCTGGTGGGGCAGCGGCTGCACATCGCTCGTAGCCACCGCGAGCATCGGATCGTGCAGTCCCGCTAGCATGATCCGCTGCGCCTCGGCAGCCAGTCGGAAGTCGCGCGGATCCGCATCGAACGGACGGCCGGACTCCAGGTGCGGCGCAATCCTCTCCTCATCGGCGCGGAAGAGCACTACCTGCCCGAGCGCGCCGTTGTCGTCCCGATAGGTAACTTCGACCGCGTTCGCCCCGTGCGTCTGCGCCGCCAACACTGTCACGGCGCGCCCCGGCACGATGCCTGCCAGCCGCGCAGTCGCGGCGATGTCTTCTAGCCGCACGGCGACCCTTCCGACTCGAAACCCGACTTCGAGACTATCGACAAGCACCGACGTTGCTGACTGCTAACTATCAGTTGTCACAAATCCGTTCCTCGCGCCCATCGACGCACAAGCAGGTGAAGGGTCGGAGCGAAGCCAGCTAGACCAAGTGCAAGAGATAGATGCGAGGACCAACGCAAAAGATAGAGGTGGAGATCAAGCAAAGGGACAGGGAAACCCAAGACCGAGAGATAAGACCAAGAGCCAATGCACGTAGGCACTTAAGTGGAACGGCCGCGCGGGCCCGGTTCCCAAGGCGTCTCATGTCAACTTGGTTGCGGCGATGTACGCGGTGCTCGGAGCATAATCTCCCGGGTTGCGGGACCACCTGCGCGCGGCCGAAGGAGTCTACCTGCGGCCGGGGAGATCTCATCTGTTGCTGATCATCGGCTCCCCGCGCGCGAGCCAGCTGTCACATTCGTTTCGGCCCTGGGCTCTGGTCGAAGACGCCGCCCGCGGCGCTGTCCTGCTGATGTTTGAGGGCCTTTCCGCCGCCCGATCGTAGCTCCCTCCCGGTGCTCCGTGCCGGGCTTTCGCGGCGTATCCTCCTCCGCTTCGCTCCCCCGCTACTCCACGGTCCCGGCACTACACACCTCCCACTCGCTCTCGATCACCCGCCGGAAAGGCACTCAACAACGATCGACCTTGGGAGTGAGTGAGATGCGGGTATTCATAATCGACACCAGAAACATGGCACTGGAACTGCAAGGCGGACTCATCGGCGTAGAAGGAACGTCGAACCCGACAGCTGCTGAGAAGCAGGAATGCATAGAGACCGTCAGCCAGTACGCGATCAACGGGTGGGCGGTCGCCGGCAACCCCAAGACGCCGATCGGATGGCTCGCCGCGCTCACCGCCGAGACCGCGTGCGTCCCCTTCGTCAACCTGACCAGACTCGCCGCGCACGCACAGCCCGAAGGAGAACCGGCTTAGCTCGCGGCGGCATCCCGCCGGAGTCTTTGCGGCGAACGGGTTCCAAAGAATTTGGGTTTTGCGCGTCGAAACCGGCTTGGAAACACAACGTGTAGGTATGAGGGCATTCGATCCGGAGGCAGTACCGCAGCGCAGCTCACCGGCGTGCCGGATGCGCTCGGTCGCCCACCGTTCCCGGAGGGAGCGGATTGGGGAAAAGCAGCAGCGCGCGCCAAATGCGCGCCAAAACGCCCGCCGAACCGGAAGTAGTAAGTAGAGGGCCATTTCGGACAAAGGATGAGCCTGCTCGATTTCGGAAGCCCGAAACGACGGGTGTGGGAGGTGAGTGCAGATGCGAGGCGGGGTAGCCAGATGGAAACGGGGACAGCAGTCCCACGGCGTCAAGCAAGCCGTCAGCTACGCCTTCAGCGGTGTATGTGACGCCACCCTCACCGCCAAGACCGCCGACGGCGTTATCGCCGCCGCCGGCTACGCCAACGCGGTGATGACCCGGTACATCATGCAGAACGGCGCCATCCGCGACGACCTCCTCACCCGCGACCAACTCAAGGACTGGGTCGACGGACTCGACCCCCTCACCGGGGAGCGCCGCGGGCGGGATCTCGAGTCGCCGGTCGCGGATCTGATTCTGGACGCGACGATCAACGCCCCGAAGTCGTTCTCGATCGCCGCCATGCTCGACCCCGACCTAGCCGCCGCCTACGAAGATCTCCAAGACCGGTTGCGGGACAGGATCATCAAGCTGTGGCAGTCAGAGCTCAACGCCCGCCGCGGCAGGGGCGGCGCCATCCGTGAGGACCTGGCGCGGATTGAGGTCGTCGAGCTCCGCCATGAACGCTCACGGTTCTTGGATCCGCACAAGCACCGCCACCTCTGGCTGAACGTCAAAGTTCAAGGCGTGGACGGCAAGTGGTCCAACATCGACACCCGGGTCGCGTTGCGGTTCCAGAATGTGATCAACGCCGAAGGCGACCTCGCCTCCCGCACCGACCCAGCATGGATAACTGAACTCGCCTCTAAAGGGTTCACTCTCAACGAGGACGGGGAGATCGCGCAGCTGCAGCACTTGGTGCGGCCCCTGTCGAAACGGTCCGCGCAGATCGAAGCCAACAAGCTCGCTCGTACCGCCTGGTGGAAGGAACAGCACCCGGGCCAAGAACCCTCCCACGATGTGCTCAGCCAGATCGACCACTGGGCGTGGGCCGTCGGCCGACCCAACAAACCAGGCGAGCTGAACGAAGAAGACTGGGCCGCGCTCGTCCGCGAAGAACTACATACCGCCGACCCTGGCCTCGGCATGAATCGCTCGCCGGCGCCGGTATCTACTGTCGGCGTCCAGGATCTCGACCTCGAGTTGCTGGCAGCGAAGGCGGTTGTCGACGCGGACGCCCGCTCGACCGGCACCGGTGGCCGCTTCAGCATGATGGACGTGTGGGCCGGCGCTGTCCGCGCGATCGCCGCAACCGGCGTCGTCGCTGACCGAGACGTGCTCATGACGCTCGCCGAGGGAGTCGTTGCGCACTCGCACACCGTGACGCTGATCTCCGAACCGGACGCCCCAAGACACGTCAAACACCTCATGGCGGTCTCCACCGCCACGTTGAAGGCCACCCTCGCCCAAAAGGTCGACGCCTTCTCCGAACCCGGACAGATCCTCAACCCTGAAGAAGTCTCCGCAATCGGTCGCGCAATCGAACCCAGGCGCGATCTGGACCGCGGGCAGCTCCATGGTGCCGCAGCTGTCGGTGGCACGTCCCGCAACGTCGTTGTTTCCGGCGCGGCGGGCACCGGTAAGACCACGATGCTCAAGGTTGCCGGCGCTGCTCTGCGTCGACGCGGCCGCAACATGATCATCGTCGCCCCAACCAAGAAGGCTTCCGCTGTCGCGGGACGCGAGACCATGAGTTCGTCCTCGTCGCTCCACCAGCTGCTTCACGATTTCGGATGGCGCTGGGCGACCGATGCGTCTGGCGCGACAGTGTGGAACCGGCTATCGATCGGTGAGAAGGACGCATCTGCTAACACGGTGTATGGCGGTCCAAGGATCCGCATCCATCCAGGTGACCGAATCGTCGTCGACGAGGCCGGCATGTTGGACCTCGAGGCCGCGTCCGCACTCCTGGACGTCGTGCACGCCACCGGCGCCGGACTCGCTCTCGTCGGCGACCAGCAACAAGCCCTGCCAGTCGGTCACTCCGGCGCAATGGCGCTCTTCTGGCACCGTTCCCCAGACCGCGTGGAGCTCGCGACCACCCATCGCTTCAACGACCCAGCCTGGGCGGACCTAACGCTTCGGCTCCGTCACCCTGACAGCGACGGCGAAAGGTACGGCGTCGCCGAGGACCTCATCCGAACGGATCATGTCGTGATGACCGATAACGACGTCGCCGCGCGCGAGGCGATGGTCGAAGGATGGTTGGATGCCGCACGGAATAGAGAGACGATCGCGCTAGTCACTGCAACACATGCCGAAGCGCAGGAGATCAGCGAAGCGATCCAACGCCGACGGGTCGAGGCCGGGGCGGTTCACGCCGACCAAGCGCTCACGGGGCAATCGGGCCAGGTTATTTTCGTCGGTGACGTAGTCCAGACCCGACGCAACGACAGCGCTTCTGACGTGCAGAACCGCCAGAACTGGATCGTTAAGAGCATCGGCAACGACCACGCGATCCTCGCCGCGAGCACCGACACGACTGATCTGAGAAAGGTCAGCATCGGCTATGCCGAGTCGCACATCCACCTCGCCTACGCCACAACGGTCTACGGCGTTCAGGGCGAGACGACTGACCGCGCCCTTGTCGGACCGAGAGTCGACGCCGCTGGCCTTTACGTCGGTCTCACTCGAGGGAAGCGGCACAACGCCGCGGTGCTGGTGGCTCCGACCGCGGACTCCGCGAAGTCCCAGCTGGTCGAGATGATGCAACGACGGCCGACGGAAGAGACCATGGGGAAGTCGCGAGCGGCAGCGCAGGCCGAGCTCCGGCGGGCTGCCCAGGACTCGGCCGGACTGATCGTCACTGCACCCGATGGCCGACGCACCGCGGTTGGCCTCAGATGATCAAGCCGAATTGTCTAGCCAACCAAGCCCGTCGCACACCACTCGCGGCCGACCAAATTGACTCCGTCCAGAGTCCCCCCTTCAGGATCGAAACCGAAGATCGCGATGCCAAGTTCGTCCGCCCTCACCCGAGCGATGGGACTCACGCCGTGGCGAGCGAAGATCAACCCCCAACGACCATCCGCTGCGGTGACCGCAGCCGCACGCTCAACGAGCTCCACTTCCAAGTTCCCGCGCTTGTTCTCGACCCAGCCGAGATAGCGAGACCCATACAGTTCGCATGTCTCCCGCGATTCGTTTGTTGCCACGACTGCGTCCGTCGCACCCAGGAAGTACATCCATTCGCGGCAAAGCTCGACGGCTTCAACGTCCGTCGCTCCTTGCGGTCTCGGCTCAGGCGTATCTCTCATAGCTCCAGAGTGCACCCGTCCTCAGATAACCGGGCATCTGGATCGCATTCCGCAGCCCGGCCGCGCTTCGTCGGTGGCGAGGGTTAGGTTTCTGCGAGTGGGAAGCATCGACGCTTATGAGTCGGCCAAAGGCCGGCGCTATCGCGTGCGCTGGCGCGACCCCGAACATCAGCAGCGCGAGAAGCGCGGGTTCCGCACCAAGCGCGAAGCGGAGCTCTACAACGCAACCGTCGAAGTGGCGATGATGAAGGGGACTTACTTCGAGGCGTCTCAATCCAAAATCACTGTAGGTGAGCTCGCCGAGGAATGGCTCGCCAACAAGGAGCAAGCCCTGAAGCCGTCAAGCTTCTCCCCCATCCGCATCGCCTGGCGCGTCTACGTCGAGCCGCGCTGGGCGGCGACACCGATCGGCGCGATCCGCCCATCCGCAGTCGAAAAATGGATCCGAGAACTGAGCCAGGGCAAAGCTGTCACGGTGCGTGTCCGCAAAGGCAACGCCGGTAAGCCACGATCGGCCGGCGTCGTGCTCCGCGCGGTCGGGATCCTCGCCGGGATCCTCGACGTTGCGGTACGCGACGGCAGGATTCCCGCGAACCCGGCGCGCGGCGCGAGCAACCTCCCGAGGAAGGCAAGCAAAAAGCGTCGCAGGTATCTGACCAACGAGGAGGTCTTCCGCTTCGCCCGCGCTGTACCTGACGACAAGCGCAGCGTCCTCGTGCTGACACTGGCCTACACCGGCGTCCGTTGGGGCGAAGCCGTCGCGCTCACCGTCAACGACATCGACCTAGAACGTTGCCGTCTGGCCATCCACCAGACCGCCACCGAAGTGGACGGGCTCATCCATGTCGGACCGCCGAAAAGTTGGGAAGCCCGTTCGGTACCCTTTCCTGCGTTCCTCGCCCCTCGCCTCGGGTGGCTGGTCGCCGGACGGAAGCGTGATGACCTCGTCTTTCCCGCCCGCGCCGGCGGTTACCTAGCGCGACCCGACACGGCCTGGAATCGGCAGTCCTGGTGGCTGACCGCACTGCGCGATGCCGGACTCGAGCACATGACGCCGCATGATCTCAAACACACCGCCGCGAGTTTGGCCGTGAGCGCCGGCGCCAACGTCAAAGCACTTCAGCGCATGCTTGGGCACAAATCAGCGGCGATGACGCTCGACACGTACGCCGATCTCTTCGAGGACGATCTGGGGTCGGTCGCCGAGCGGCTCCACGAGCGTGTCCTGTCGGAAAGCGGAGGAAGGCTGTGGAGCGACTGAGGTTTAGACTCGCTAGCACGAGATTGTGATTTTCGCAATTCTCTGCGAGGATGGATGCATGGCCGAGGACGAAGTAATCGCGCGCGTCAACGAAGTAATCGATCGCTCAAGCCTCAGTAAGAAGGACTTCGCGAGTGCAATCGGGATTGATGGCCCAAAGCTTGCCAAATCGTTGGCCGCAAAACGCCGATTTACGTCGCTAGAGTTGGCGCTTGCTGCTGAGCTCGGCAACACGACTGTCGATTGGCTGTTGAAGGGCGAATCCACGCGCGAGCTCATCCTCGCCCATCGAGCCGCCGAACATGCGATTGAGGCAAGTGATCTTGTCGGGCGAGAGACGATCGAAATGCTCGTCGAGAAGCTTGAGGGCCTTCAGTTCTTAGGCCGTCCGCTCCCGGTCCCGCCGCTTCCAGCCAAACCCACAGATGGTGGATACGTGAAGCAGGCCCAACAGCTCGCAGACCAGTATCTCCACGAGCTCGGCTCCCCTCTCGGGGGGCTAACGAACAACGAACTGATTGGGTTAATCGAGGAGAGCTTCGGCGTCGACGTTGTCGTGACGGAGCTACCAGAAGCTTGCGATGGGCTGTCCTTCTCGGATGGTGGCGTTCGCGCCATCGTCCTTGCCACCTCGGAAGCGCCGTTCCGGCAGCGATATACGCTTGCCCATGAGCTTGCCCATCTTGCTTTCGGCGACTCGCAGGACCAGGTGATCGAGGAACGGCTCGGATCGCACAAGTCACAAGCGGAAAGCCGCGCAGACTCGTTCGCGGCGAGCTTTCTGGCACCGCGCGCCGAGATCGTCAAACGAATCGCTGGAAAATCCGCCGTTGATGCGTTTGACGACCTTGTGCTGCACTTCCAGATGTCGCCAATCGCAATGTCGTGGCGACTGCTGAATGAGCAATTGATCTCACAGGAAGACCAGCGAAAGCTTGGTTCCCAGACAGCACGCGCCACAGCAATGCGTGCCGGCGAAGCGGCGGAGCACACAAATCGCGCGCGCCTCGCGAGCATAGCGAGGCCAGCACAGCGGCTAGTGGATGCTTATCTAGACGCCTATAGGGATGGGGCGACGACGCTACGGCCCGCAGCGAATCTGCTCGGGAAGCCCGCCGAGCAGCTCGAGGAATACTTCCTCGACGCCGTATCAGCAGACGACGGCGCTTTTCATTACGTCTAGGTAGCCCGTGCCGTTCCTATTTCCCGACAACTCGGTCATCGTCTGTTTTGCCCAGGCCCAAGGGTTGGAAGTCCTCGAGCAGTACCTGCGGGGCAATGGCCGCGTCGTGGAAGCGGTGTCCCGGGAGATCACTAAATCCGCAGCTCATGTCCCTGGTTTGAGGACCTTGGATCAAGATGCGTGGTTCGGAGACCCAATACCCGTCGTGGGCGCAGCGAACGTCCGCGCCGTAGAAGGCATCCGTGTGGCAGTCTTCGGCGGCGGCAAAGCCAAGCCCCTTGAGCACCTGGGCGAGAGCCAGACTCTACATCTACTTCGGGCTGATGAGAATTATCGGGACTCGATCTGGCTCACCGAAGACCGGGAAGCGTTCCGCTTCGCTCAACGTCAACACATCACCACTCGCGACACCTTCGGGATCCTTTGCGACATGGTTGGTTACCTCGACCTGTCGATCGAGCGGGCATACGAAATCGCTCAACACATCCTCGACGCTGGTGAGCCCATGCTCCACGAACCGAACTCCCCCCGCGACTTCCTTCTCTGACAGTTCCGCGGCGCTCGACCATCAGGACAGAGATCTGGCTTACTACCTCGGTCAGACCGAAGCGCCCCCGTGATTAGCGTCGCGAGAAACGTTACCCGTCCTTCTGGTTTGCGATTATCGCAATCATCCGATAGCCTTGCGATTATCACAACAAATAGGGCAAGCCCACAGAAAGGAGTCGCACGATGCGACTGCATGTTCACACTGGCCACGATGCCGAGGTCCGCACAATTCCCGACGCGGCCGAGGGCAGCTCGCTCGCCGATCATGTCCAGGTTACGGTCGATCTACTCGTCTTCAAGGTTGACGATGAGGGGCCCGAGCTCGACCCCAGCGCACGACTCTCTGACCTCTTCGACGGGCCCTCGGGGCGTGTTGTGACGCACCCCGGACGCCAGATCACTGTGGTGGTTGACTACGCTGGCGCTTCGGCGACGCTTACTGTTTCGCCCGGCACCCGCCTCAGCGCTGTCCGTGACCAGGCAATTTCTCAGCTGGGCATCGACTCCGCTTCGGCAGCTGACCTGGGGCTGCGCGCAGCGGGAGGTGCCGAGGACCTGCCCCTGGACAAGCCGATCGCGTCGATCGCAAAGGGCGCGGACCATGTCGACCTCGAGCTGATCGCGCTCGTTCGACCACAGGGCTGAATCGTGACCGACACCGTCGATCCGGCGCGGGCGGCAATCGAGGAGGACCTGCAGTCAGTACCGTTTCTCGATGGTGTCGAGAAACGGTACTGGCGGGTCGTTAGAGTCGATTTCCCCATGCTCTTGGTCGCTGTCACTACCGGCGATGGCCGCGAGCTTGGAATGCGACTAGACGTGTCCGGCTACCCAACTGATGCGCCTGCCGGCACGCCTTGGAACATCGGGACTAACGAGCCTCTGGAGCTAGCTGCCCTCCCGAGCGGATCGGCCGCACAGACTGTCTTCCGCTCGGAGTGGTCCAGGATCAACGGAT
Source organism: Microbacterium sp. STN6 (assembly GCF_026410545.1). Taxonomy (GTDB): domain Bacteria; phylum Actinomycetota; class Actinomycetes; order Actinomycetales; family Microbacteriaceae; genus Root112D2. The sequence goes on along the minus strand of NZ_JAPMIT010000004.1, from coordinate 416,166 downwards.
GGACGCCCTATATGGCCACAGAACGACTGCTGATCCAAGGGGACCACCCGCAGTGGGGCTCGCAGCATCCTGAACGAGCATGGAATCCGAGCAGGACTATCACGTTCTATCTCTCCGAGCTGCACAAAGAACTTCGTTCCTGCACGATGCCGGAGACGGCTGCATGAATGACGCCACACCATTGCCGCTAATAATGTCCCCGCGGCGCTTCCGCCAAATGCTCAAAGAGCTACACCGGCGCGGACAGAACCGGCGTGAATCCGGCGCATTTCTACTCGGCCGCCGAAACGCCAAGCCGGTCGCGGGTGGGCGCGAGGTGACGAAGATTTACTACTACGACGACCTCGACCCAGAGAGCCTGACCGGCGGCATCACGATGCATGCCAGCGGCCTAAGCCTGTTGAACCAGCGGTGCCGCGCAGACCAATTGAGGGTCATCGGCGACATTCACACCCACCCGAGCACGCATGTCCGGCAGAGCGCCATCGATTCGAACCATCCCATGATCGCGTTGCCAAACCACGTCGCGTTGATCGCCCCCAATTACGCGTCCGGGAAGATTTCCCCCACTGACCTCGGCGCGCATCAGTTTCTCCGGGGCGGCCAATGGGACATCGCTTATGGCAACGACACGACTCGGATGCTTCGGATTCGACCCGCGGCGATCCTATTGCTGGCCCGCCTACACCGAGCCCTCCTTGAAAGGGGAACACGATGAAAATCCTCGATGCTGACGAGATAAGCCGCGTAGCCTTGCTTCACCTCGCGGACGGTTCGGCGCATTCCCTTGAGGATGCCGAGCACCTCGTCAGCAACCGCCAACTCATCATCTGCCCAGCACCGGCTACGATCACCACAGCGGAGGGGCAGGCCGCAGTTCTCACTGCCGCCGCGACCGGTGTACGGACGTTCGGCTCCGTCCTCGTAGATCTGCCCGGAGATGCGGACGTACATGACGGAGTCCATCGCGGGCGCCTGCTCAGCGACGCACTCAGCGATATAGGCGCCACCTTAGGATCGAGCGCGCATAGCCCCAACGTGACCGCGATCGTCTTCGGTTTCGACCCAGCCGATGTTCCGGCAATCTCGGCCGGAGTGATCCTCCATGCAAGTTGGGACGGCTGGACTGCGATCGTCTCGCCTCATGCGGAGCCCGTGAATTCATGCGGGAACGTGCTGGCCGCGGTCGCAGCGGCCGCTCTCGCTGTCGCGGAAGCCTTCGCGCATTCACGTGCGATCTCTGGCAGCGACGCCGGTTACCGCAAGATGGAATTGAACCTGCTCGGACCGACCGCCAGGTCAGCTCCGGAACTTCGCTTCGCCCCGGCGGCGTGGTGGCTAGTCGGGCTCGGGCACCTGGGACAGGCGTATGCATGGGTGCTCTCCCACATCCCGTATGCCGATCGAGCGTCCGTTGAGGTAACTGTGCAGGATGTTGATCGCACAGCTCCCGCCAATCACAGCACGAGCGTGCTTACCCCCCACGGCTCCAAGGGCGAGCTCAAGACACGGCTGGTGGCCGCGCGGCTTGAGGACGCCGGATTTCGCACCAGGATCATCGAACGCCGGCTCGACGCCGACTTTCACGTACGCGACGATGAAACCCATATCGTTGCCCTGGTTGGCGTCGACAACTTGACTGCAAGGCGAGCCCTCTCCGCTGTGGGATGGTCTCTCACGATTGACATGGGCCTGGGTGCTCGAGCGCACGACCACACTTCAATAAGCATGCATCGCTTCCCCGGATCCAACACGAGCGAGAACGTGCTCGCCTGGCTTGATCGGGGCGATGCCGTTATCGCCGTTCCGTCAACTCCTGGCTTCGATCACCTCAGTCGCAACTTCGATGATTGTGGAGTCGTCACTCTTGCAGGCAAGGCCATCGGCATCCCGTTCGTCGGGGTCATCGCCGCTACCCTCGCCGTCGCCGAGGCTGTAAAGCAGTTTCACGGTGTCCCCGGAGCAGAGGTCGCGAGCATCGACGTGGCGACCGGACGGCATGTGTCCGCGCCGGCAATCCGTCACCCGCGTATTGCCCAAGCCACGTTACGACAGTCGTCGTCAGCGGTTCGGACATGAAAGGCTTCCCTGCCATCGCCGCCCAGGCGGCCGGTGCAGCGCAAGTTCGACGGCCATCGACCCAATTGGTAGACGCAGCGGCTCCAAGCCATGTGCTCTCCGGGTTTGGAAGAGCCAGCTCGAATACAAGTCGTTTCGTCAGCAAGAAGGGCCATTCGTGAGAAGCATCGTCGATCGGTGGCGGGAAAGCCGAACACGGAATCGTCTCGGTCACGTAGCCGCGCGCGTCGTGACGTGGGTACACGACATACGCTTCGCGGACCCCGCTCAACGGGCAGCGATCGACCATGTCTACGACGATCTAAGGAACATGGACGACCGAATCCAGCGTTATATGTCAGCATCCGAACAAGTCCGGCACCAGGTTCGCCGCGAGTTGCAGCAACGGATCGAGCGCACCCGACCGGGTAACACCTCACCTGCGGTTATCGCCACACTCACCATTCTCGGCACGGCCATCACGCTGCTGTTGACCTACGTGCTCGGCCTGTTGAACGGCTGGTTCGTACTTGCGGCCGCCGCAACCGACCCCTCTACCGGTCAGACCAACGGTATAAACCAAAGCCAAGTAACGACCCTGCTAGGCGGCACCGGGAATGTCGTACTTCTAGCCGGAATCGGTCTAGCGTTCGTTTCGTGGATCGTCGTCTCGACCGCGCGAGACCGCGACCGTCTTCGCGCGACGCACCTGGTATGGCTCGACACCTACACGGATGTCGAGGTAACCCTCAAAAGGTCCAAGCGCTCGATCCAGTCCTGGTTGCATGCAAGGATGATCCGGACTCAGCCCGGAGCGCCGCCGAGCGGGCCGATGCGTTAGTAACCACGGCTTAAGTAACCCGCCGGTACTCAATTGATGAATGGCAGGCAACTGGGCTTCCTCGCCAACACCGAGTCGCCTTCGGATGGCGTTTTGGCGAATGCGCGTGTCAGGAAGAGCCATCAAACGCTCGACGGGTCTTAGGCAGATGGTGGTTGGTCGCGGACGATGCCGAAAGTTCTGGAGTTGCGACACTCCGAACGAAGCGAGCAACGCTATGACCGTCGTTCGGATCCAGTGACACGTTCAGGAAACGTTAAGAGTTCCTTAGAGTTTCTAACGGCTTGTGTGGGCAAATTGTGGGCAAATCGGGAAAGCGGCCGTTTCTCGCTCTTCCGAAATCCGCGCTGACCAGCGTTTTCGGCGCACCCCAAAGGTGCCCCTGGAGGGACTCGAACCCCCAACCCTTTCCTTAGGACGGAACTGCTCTTCCATTGAGCTACAGAGGCTGACCCGTCGAGTTTAGCGGACGGGTGTGCGAGGCAAGCGAACGCTCGTAGCGTGAGGGCATGGAACGCGATGAGGACAAGTCGACCATGGATGAGCGGCTCACCGGGGTGAGGGATCCGAAGGATCCGGATGGGCTGTTGACCGTGGAGCAGGCGGAGGATGCGGCCGAGCCGGAGCAAGGGGAGAAGGGGGTCGGTGAGAGTAGCGATGGGGTGCCTAGCGAGCCGACGGGGTAGGGGGCGCTGGGTTTCGAGACGGCCGCGAAGCGGCCTCCTCAACCCGCTCAGGCGGCGGGGGCCAGGTAGTCGCTCCACTGGGGCTGGGGGGCCTCGACGCCGCGCACCATCCACGGCAGGTCGCGCGGCATCCGCGGTTGTGACAACAGGCGCCAGCCCATCTCGGCGGGCGTGCGGTCGCTCTTCACGTTGTTGCAGCGCAGGCAGCACGCGACGAGGTTCTCCCAGCTGTCCGCCCCGCCACGCGAACGCGGCACCACGTGGTCGATCGTCGTCGCCGACCCGCCGCAGTAGGCGCACTGGTGCGCATCCCGCCGCAGTACTCCGCGTCTGCTCACCGGAACGTTCCTGCCCCGCGGCAGCCGCACGTAGCGCGTCAGCAGAATGACCGACGGCCGCTCGTACAACCCAGACGACCCCATGACGGGATGCGCGAGGTCGCTCTCGATGATCGTGGCCTTGTGCGTCATCACCAGCACGATGGCCCGCTTGAACGACACGACGGCGAGCGGCTCGTAGCCCGCGTTCAGAACCAGTGTTCGCATTGTCACCTCTCGAAACGGCTGGGTGGCTCCCAGGTATTCGGTGTTACGACAACGCTCGAGGCGCGGCAGCGGCAAAAAGAAAGGGCCCTGTCGACAGACAGCGCCCTTGTGAAGCCACGACAGCGTCGCAGCGTATTTGCACACAGAACCGATGGTCTTGATGCGACGGATGCCGCACAAACCCACGCACGCCCATGGTGTGGGCGGTGTGAATCTCGACCATCAGTACCCTGCCGTTCCTCTTACGGTGTCAAGGCCTAAAGGGTAACGCAGAAAACTGTGGCGGCGCACCCGAGGCGCGCCGAGGGAAGACAGCCATCGAGTCGGGGCATATGTGGGGTCGCCGCGCTGAGAGCCCACAATTTGGCCCGAGCCATGGCCGCGATCCGACGCGGCCACCGCGTCAGATGCCGATGCGGACGATGTAGTAGTTGCTGGTCCAGATGGGGCGAATCGAGACGTCGCCGCCGGTGCGGGGAGCGTCGAGAATGTTGCCGTTGCCCGCGTAGAAGCCGTCGTGGCCCGGCATGATCACCAGGTCGCCCGGCACGGCGTCGGCGAGCGAGATGCGCGTGCCCATGTTGCCCTGCGCCGTCGAGGAGTGCGGCATCGAGACGCCGAACTGTGCGTAGACGAACATGACGTAGCCCGAGCAGTCGAAGCCGGCCGGCGTCGAGCCGCCGTACACGTACGGGGTGCCGATGTACTGCTTGGCCACCGAGAAGACCGAGGCGAGGCTGAAGTTGGGGTAGGGCGGGTTGGCCAGGAAGTCGGAGACCGACGGGCCCGAGTACGCCTTGGCGTAGCTGGCGAGCTGCACGGCGGCCTTCTTGCGCGCCTCCTCGGCCTTCGCCTGCGCGAGGTCGGCCTCGCTGGTCGCGCTGACGGCGTCGCGCGTGACGACGGGCTCGGCGACGTCACGCGAGACCGCGAGACCCTGCGACTGGGCCTTCTTCAGGCTGGCCTCGGCCTGCGCCTGGGCCTGGTCTGACGAGTCATTGGGGTTGAACGCGTACGCGGGCAGAGCCATGGTGGCGACGAGACCGGCGGCGAACGTCATCACAACAATGTTGATGATGCCCCGGCGGCTCTTCTTGCGGCCGCGCGGCGCAGTGCCGGCACGAGCAGCGGATGCCGCGGGCACGGCCACGGCGGAGTGCGACCGCTTCGCGGAGCGCATCGCGTCTGCCCTCAGCGAGCGACGCGTGACGACGGTCGATGAGGCGTTGTTCGAGGTGCCGTTCGGGTTGTTCTGGTTCTCGTCCGAACCATTGGTACCTGCACGTGCCAAGGGTGACCTCCAGCGCCTCGACAGCACTAGGGAGCTGCCCCGTCTTAAGTGGTGTTGCTCGGCTTCGCGTCACAAGAGACGGGGAATGAGACGTCTTGTGACGGGCCCTTCGGCCGGCTTCTGACCTGTGGGCTCGTTCGAGGATACGGGACGCAGACCCCGTTTGTCACACTTTTCGACCGATTTCTAACAAATCGGTAACGGTCGCTACTCGGTGACGAAGATGTGCGCGGCCAGCTCGTTCGGCAGCTCGAGACCCTCGTCGAACCCGTCGATCTGCACGAGCACGTACGATCCGACAGCGGTGAAAGTGCCGGTGGAACCTGGAAAAACGCCGGCCTGGCGCAGCTGCAGCAGCAGCGCAGGGTCGATCTGCGCCGGCTCCCCGATGCGACGGATGCTGGCAGTTACCGCAGAGTCCGTTCCCTCGACCAGGCTCACCAGACTGCAGACACCGTGAGAGAAGACTCCTGCCGGCTCGTCGCCCAGCTCTTCGAGGCCGGGAATGGGGTTGCCGTAGGGCGATTCCGTGGGGTGGCCGAGCATGTCGAGCAGCTTGCGCTCCACCTGCTCGCTCATCACGTGCTCCCAGCGGCACGCCTCGTCGTGCACGTACTCCCACTCGAGGCCGATCACGTCGCTGAGCAGGCGCTCGGCGAGGCGGTGCTTGCGCATGACCGTGATGGCCTTGCGCCGGCCGCCCTCCGTGAGCTCCAGGTGCCGGTCGCCAGAGACGACCACGAGGCCGTCGCGCTCCATGCGGGCCACCGTCTGCGAGACGGTCGGGCCGGAATGACCGAGACGCTCCGAAATGCGAGCCCGAAGCGGGATGACGTTCTCCTCTTCGAGCTCGACGATCGCCTTGAGGTACATCTCGGTCGTGTCGACCAGGTCCGTCACAGCGCCTCCCTACGGTTCCGTGCGTGCCAATTCATAGGCAAGCCTATCTTGGCCCGCCATCCGCTCGCGGGAAGGCCGCTGACGAGGGCTCCCGAGCGCCCGGGAGCCTGCTGCGGCTGCTCTTTCGAGCACCGTCGCTCCCCTAGACTCGAGGCATGCCGGACGTGACGATTCCCCCTCACCTACTGCCCGCCGACGGTCGATTCGGCTGTGGCCCGTCCAAGATCCGCCCGGAGCAGGTGGCGTACCTCGCCGGTCCCGGCGCGGCCGTTCTCGGCACCTCGCACCGCCAGGCGCCCGTGAAGAATCTCGTCGGCCGCGTGCGCGAGGGCACGGCGCAGCTGTTCGCCCTGCCCGAGGGCTACGAGGTCGTGCTGGGCAACGGCGGCTCCACCGCGTTCTGGGATGCCGCGGCGTTCGGCCTCATCGAGCAGCAGAGCCAGAACCTGTCGTTCGGCGAGTTCGGCCAGAAGTTCGCGAAGGCGGCCGGCGCGCCCTGGCTGCGCGCGCCCCAGGTGATCAGCGCGCCCGCCGGCTCCAGAAGCGAGCCCGAAGCCGCCGAGGGCATCGACGTCTACGCCTGGCCGCACAACGAGACCTCGACGGGTGTCATGGCGCCCGTGCGCCGAGTGCACGGTGACGCGGATGCGCTCACCGTCATCGACGCCACAAGCGCCGCCGGCGGCGCACGCGTCGACGTGGCCGAGACCGATGTCTACTACTTCGCCCCACAGAAGAACTTCGGCTCGGATGGCGGCCTCTGGTTCGCCCTCATGTCGCCGGCCGCGATCGAGCGCATCGAGCGCATCGCCGCGAGCGACCGTTACATTCCCGAGTTCCTGAGCCTGAAGAACGCGGTCGACAACTCGCGGCTGAAGCAGACGCTCAACACGCCCGCGCTCGCCACGCTGCTGCTGCTCGAGAACCAGGTGGACTGGCTGAACGCCAACGGCGGCCTCGAGTGGGCGGCCTCGCGCACGGCCGAGTCGTCGTCGGCGCTCTACGAATGGGCCGAGGGCGTCTCCTACGCGACCCCGTTCGTCGCCGACCCCGAACACCGCTCGCAGGTCGTCGTCACGATCGACTTCGATGAGAGCATCGACGCGGCCGCGATCGCGGCCACGCTGCGCGCCAACGGCATCGTCGACACCGAGCCGTACCGCAAGCTCGGGCGCAACCAGCTGCGGGTCGCGACGTTCGCGTCGATCGAGCCAGACGACATCCGCTCGCTCATCGCGTCGATCGAGTACGTGCTGGAGCAGCGCTGAGCCCCGTCACGCGTGGCAGGCTGGACCCATGAGGATCTGGCTTCGAGACAGCGAGCGCCGGCCTGACCCGGAGCCGGTGCAGACCGACGACCGCAAGGCCGTGATCGTGGGCCTATGCCTCTGGCTGCTCGGCCTCGTCGCGCTGCTCATCTTCGGCGGCGGCCTCTACGGCCACGACCGTCTGTGGTGGGTCACCAGCGACCTTGTCGGCATCGCCCTCGGCGTCATCGGCCTCGTCTACCTGAGCGTCAAGCGCCGGTAGGTCGTCGGCGTCGAGCGGCTCGTCGCTCTCCAGCGGCTCGTCGGCGAGTTCGTCGATGTCGACGCCGTCGATGTCTTCGCCGTGCAGGTCTTCGAGCTCGTCGGCCTCATCGTCGTCATCAGCGTCGTCGTCATCGTCGGAATCGTCGTCGCTGTCGCTGTCGCCGTCTGCTTCGGCCTTGGCGGCCTCCTGCGCCGCCTGGTACTCGGCGAGGCGGTCTGACCACGGAACCCACTCGGGCGCGAGCAGCGCGTGCTCGCCCGGCAGCAGCTCGGCCTCGAGCACGGTCGGCTCGGATTCGTCGTCGGCGCGCGCCAGCGTCACCGTCCAGTGCCAGCCCGGGTAGCCGGGCAGCGCGCAGTCGAACTGCAGCGACAGCACGCGCTCGCCCTCGACGATGTGCCCGGCGGGCGCGCCGATCGCGTCGCCACTGGTGATCTCGAGCAGGGCGTCTCTGGCCACGGACACGGATGCGAGCAGCACCTCGTCGGGAACGACGCTCGACGGCGCCTCAGGCATCCAGATCATCCGCAACCCTGCGCAGCAGCGCAGCGATCTTGCGACCGTGCGCCGCCTCGGGGTACTTGCCCCGGCGCAGGCTCGTTCCCATGCCGTCGAGCAGCTTCACGAGGTCTTCCACGATGACGGCCATGTCGTCGGCCGACTTGCGGTTGCGCTTCGCGAGGCTCGGCGGCGTGTCGAGAACGCGCACTGAGAGGGCCTGGGCACCGCGCTTGCCTTCGGCGATGCCGAACTCCAGCCGGGTGCCGGCCTTCACGACGACGCCTGCGGGAACTGCGGAGGCGTGCAGAAAGACTTCCTGGCCGTCATCAGAGCTGATGAAGCCGAAGCCCTTCTCGTCGTCGTAGAACTTGACCTTGCCGGTAGGCATGGGAACCTCTTTCAGTGGGGGATCTCGTGACCAACCTCAATTATCCTTGATTTCGTGACCCAAGAGACCGATACCGGCGCAACCCGGCTGCAACGCACGCTCGCCTACATCTTCGCCGCCCTCATCGTGGTCTCGCTCGCCGCCGTCATTGCCGTGCTCATCGGCACCGCGGCGGGGGTCGGGCCGCACGACGGATTCAGCCAGGCACCATGGCCGGCGGTGTTCGGCGTGCTCATGGTGGGCTTCCCGCTCGCGTTCATCGCGCTCATCGCGCTCATCGTCGTCAGTTCCCGTCAACGCGCCCGCGACAACCGCCCGTCGAAGCGCTGATCGCCCCTGGTGAGCACAACGACGGAACTGTCGTGACCAACACGCTCGCGCTCGCCGCCCGGCTGCGCGCGCTCGACGACGACGCGCTGCACAGCGCGATCGGGCGAAGGGCGGCGGCGGCCACCGGCATCCGCGACTTCTTCGATCTTGCCGAGGCGTTGCTGCAGCCCGACTCCATTCAGCGGGCGCTGACCCCGCTCGACCGGTTCACGCTGGCGGCGCTGGCGGCTGCCGCGCAGCTCGGCAGTGCCGCGATCGACGAGGTGTCGGCCCTGCTCGTCGAGTGGGGGGCGAGCCCGCAGCCGAACCGGTCGCAGGTGGAGACGGCGTTGGGGGCGGCATCCGCTCTGCTGCTTGTCGACATCGACGGCGAGGGCGGCGCGAACGTGAGCGTGTACGAGCAGGTGCGTGCGCAGCTGGCCTCGTGGCCGGAGCACGACCTGCCGTCGGGCGAGCAGCTCGCCGGGGTCGCCGCGCCCGTGCTGCTGACGGCGCTGCCCGCCGCGCCGCAGGAGACGATCGACCGGCTCGGCGCCGAGCGCGCGTTCGATGCCGTCACCGCGGTCACCGAGCTGATCAGCGAGCTCATGCGGGAGCCGGCGCTCGAGTTGCAGAAGGGCGGGCTGGCGCTGCCGTCGGCGAAACGCCTGGCGACGGCGCTCTCGCTCGACGTGACGGCGGTCGCGCCCATGCTCTCGATCGCCCGCAGGGCGTGCCTCGTCACGCTGCGCGAGCGCAGCTGGCTCGCGACGGCGGCGACGACCGATTGGCTCGCGCTGCCGACCAGGGATCGCTGGGCTGCGCTGGCTGGCGCGTGGCTGGGTGAGCTTCCCGAGCAGATTCGGGCTCTGCTCGCTCGTCGATCCCGCTCGGGCTGGGGCGACGGGCTGCGCGCCCTCATCGAGTGGAGCAGCCCCGCCGCCGGTGACACGCTCGGCAAACGGCTCGACGAGTTCACGCGCGATGCCGAGATGCTCGGGCTCGCTGACGGTGCGGTGCCGAGCACGGCGGGCATCCGGCTGCTCGACCACGGCGTCGACGCGGCGGCCGAGAGCCTGGCGGGCCTCCTGCCCGATGAGGTCGACAAGGTGTACGTGCTGCAGGACCTCTCGATCGTCTCCCCCGGCCCGCTCGACCCCGCCGTCTCGGCCCGACTGCGCACATTCGCCGACGTGGAGGGGCGCGCGCTCGCCTCCACGTATCGGGTCTCCGAGTCGAGCATCAACCGGGCGATCGCGGCGGGGGCGCACGCGGCGGGCCTGCTGTCGTTCCTCGACGGGATTTCGCTGAGCGGCATTCCGCAGCCGCTCGAATACCTCGTGACCGAGACGGCCGAGCGGTTCGGTCGGGTGCGCGTGGGTCCGCTCGACGAGTCTGACGCGACGACGGTGGCGGGTGGGCGCATCCATGCCCGCAGTTATGTGCGCAGCGCGGATGCCGGCCTGCTGAGCACGCTCGAGGTCGACCAGTCCCTCTCGGCGCTCGGCTTCACCCGGGCGGGCGAGGGGCGGCTCGTGAGCCGTTTCGCCAGGGACGACGTCTTCTGGGCGCTCACCGATGCCCGCTACCCCGTGGCGGCCGAGAGCGCCGAGCGGGCGATCGTGCCGCTGCGGCGTGTCACGATCGCACCCGAACAGGCGGCGGCGGATGCGCGCGACGAGAAGGTCGACGAGTTGGTGCGGCGGCTGCGCGCCGCCGAGGCGGAGTCTGGGCCGGATGCCGAGCGCGCCTGGCTGCGCCGTCAGCTCGACATCGCCGTGAAGGCGCGCGTGGCGCTCACGGTGAGCGTGGCGATGCCAGACGGGCGCGAGGTGCAGTACACGCTCGAGCCCACCGGCGTCGGCGGCGGGCGGTTGCGGGGGCGGGATCGGGCGGCGGATATCGAGCGCACGCTGCCGCTCTCCAGCATCCGTTCCATTGAGTCGGCAGACTGAGCCGAAACGTCGGGCGTTCAGATCGGCCGAGTGCGCCGGAGCGGCAGGGCTCAGGTCGGCCGACCAGGCCGGAGCGTCGGGCGACTCAGCTTGCCCGAGTAGACTTGGCGGTTATGTCTGACGGCCCCCTGATTGTGCAAAGCGACCGCACCGTTCTGCTGGAGGTCGCACACCCGCAGGCCGAGGACGCCCGGCACGACCTCGGCGTCTTCGCGGAACTCGAGCGGGCGCCGGAGCACATTCACACGTACCGCATCACGCGGCTCGGGCTCTGGAACGCCCGCGCGGCCGGGCACACCGCCGCCGACATGCTCGGCACGCTCGAGCGGTACTCGAAGTTCCCGATTCCGCAGACCGTGACCGTCGACGTGACCGAGACGGTCGCGCGCTACGGGCGGCTCGTGATCGAGCGCGACGACGAGGGCGCGCTCGTGTTGCACTCCGACGACCTGGCGGTTCTGACCGAGGTGGCGAGTGCGAAGCGCATCGCTCCCCTGCTCGTGGAGCGGCGTGACGACACGTCGTTCTTTGTCGAGGCGTGGGCGCGCGGGCAGCTCAAGCAGGAGCTCGTGAAGCTGGGCTGGCCGGCCGAGGATCTCGCGGGGTACACGCCGGGCACACCGCATCCCATCGACCTGGTGCAGGAGGGCTGGCACCTGCGCGACTACCAGAACAAGGCGGTCGATAACTTCTTCGACGGCGGCTCCGGCGTTGTCGTGCTGCCCTGCGGCGCGGGCAAGACGCTCGTGGGCGCAGGGGCCATGGCGCGGGCGGGCACGACCACGCTCATTCTCGTCACCAACACCGTCTCGGCAAGGCAGTGGCGCGACGAGCTGCTGAAGCGCACGTCGCTGACGCGCGAGGAGATCGGCGAGTACTCGGGCCAGGTGAAGGAGGTCAAGCCGGTCACGATCGCGACCTACCAGATTCTCACCGCCAAGCGGAAGGGCGAGTACGCCCACCTCGCGCTGCTCGACGCGCTCGACTGGGGGCTCGTCGTCTACGACGAGGTGCACCTGCTGCCCGCGCCGGTGTTCAAGCTCACCGCCGAGCTGCAGGCACGTCGGCGGCTGGGCCTCACGGCCACGCTAGTTCGAGAGGATGGCCGCGAAGGCGACGTGTTCAGTCTCATCGGGCCCAAGCGTTTCGACGCCCCCTGGAAAGAGATCGAGTCGCAGGGCTTCATCTCGCCGGCCGCCTGCTACGAGGTGCGGGTCGACCTGCCGCAGTCCGAGCGGCTGTCGTACGCGGCGGCCGCCGACGACGAGCGGTATCGGCTGGCGTCGAGCGCGCCCGCGAAGCGTGACGTGGTGCGCCAGCTCGTTCGCCGGCACGCCGGCGAACGCATCCTCGTCATCGGTCAGTACCTGGACCAGATCGACGAACTCGCCGAAGAACTGAATGCCCCGAAGCTCACGGGGGCGACACCGGTGGACGAGCGCGAGCGGCTGTACCAGGAGTTCCGGGAGGGCACGACGCCGGTGCTCGTGGTGTCGAAGGTGGCGAACTTCTCGGTCGATCTGCCGGAGGCGACGGTGGCCATTCAGGTCTCGGGCTCGTACGGCTCACGGCAGGAGGAGGCGCAGCGACTCGGCCGGCTGCTTCGGCCGAAGGAGTCGGGGCTGTCGGCGAACTTCTACACGCTCGTCGCGCGCGACACCGTAGATCAGGATTTCGCGCAGAACCGCCAGCGGTTTCTCGCCGAGCAGGGGTACAGCTACACCATTCTCGACGCGGACGACATCGCGGCCTGAGCGCGCGTCGCACGCTGCCCGCCTACTCGCGCAGGTAGCGCAGCAGCAGGGTGTCGGCCGAGGCGAGCACGTGCGCGAGCCGCATGCCGAGCGGCGCCGCCTGGCTGCCGTCTGTGATGCGCTTCGCGGTGCCGCCCTCGAGCTGCGGGCTGAGCGTGAGGCACAGTTCGTCGACGGTGCCGTCGGCCACGAGCGCGCCGAACAGGTGTGGGCCGCCTTCGCAGTGGATGCGCCCCAGCCCGCGCGCGACGAGCTCGGTGATCATGGCGCGCGTGTCGACGAGGGCGTCGCCGCACGTCACGACATCAGCGACCGCCTCGAGCGCCCGGCGCCGGTCCGCGGCGGCCGCCGCGCCGGTGAACACGATCGGCCGCACCGGTGCGTCGGCGAACACCGGGCTCTCGGGGTCGAGATTGAGCGTGGCCGAGACGAGCGCGAACGTCGGCTGCGCGTGCCGGCCGTGTTCCGTACGCCAGCGGGCGGATGCCGCATCCACCCTCATCGCCCCATACCCCTCGATGCGCACCGTGCCGGCACCCACGACCACCACGTCGCACAGGCGGCGCAGGATATCGAACACGCGGTGGTCCGCGTCGTCGCTGAGGCCGGCCGAGCGCCCCTGATGCGTGGCCGCCCCGTCGAGGCTCGCGACGAAGTTGACCCGGGTCCAGGCCTCCCCCGCGGTCTGCTCGTCGTACCAGTCGGCCAGGTCATCGTCGGTTGCGGGGCCGGCGGCGGGCGTCGGCCACACGCGCGTGATCTCACTCATTTGCGTCTCCCATGTTGTGCCGCGTGTATGCGGGCTGGCGGAAGCCGAGGATGGCCTCGGTCATGCGCACGGCCGCGACCGACTCGCGCACGTTGTGCATGCGCACGATACGGGCGCCCTGCACGATGCAGAACACGGCGGCGGCGAGGGAGCCCTCGAGCCGGTCGCCGCGTTCGGCGTCGAGCGTCTCGCCGATGAAATCCTTGTTCGAGACGGCGGCGAGCGCGGGCAGCCCGAGCGCGGCGATCTCGGCGAAGCGCCGCGTGAGCTCCAGCGTCTGCAGGGTGTTCTTGTTGAGGTCGTGGCCCGGGTCGACGATGATGCGCTCTGCCGGCACGCCGAGGCTCACGGCCAGCTCGACGCGGGAGTGCAGGAACGCGGCGATCTCGCCCGCCACGTCGTCGTAGTGCGGCCTCGGGTACTGGGTGCGCGGGCTCGCGAGGCTGTGCGTGATCACGAGCGTCGCCTCACTGTCGGCCACCGCCTCGGCGAGCGCGGGGTCGTGCAGGCCCGTCGTGTCGTTCACCACGTCGGCGCCGGCCGCGATGGCACGCCGGGCGACCTCCGCCTGGAACGTGTCTACCGAGATCACCACGTTGCTTACCGCGCGGAGCCCCTCGATCACGGGCAGCACGCGCGCGAGCTCATCCTCGACCGGCAGCGCCGGGCCCGGGGAGAAGGGCACGCCGCCGATGTCGACCCAGTCCGCCCCCTCGGCCTCGGCTCGCGTGGCGGCCTCGATCGCCTTCTCGAGCGCGAACGTCGCGCCGCGGTCATAGAACGAATCCGGCGTGCGGTTCACCACGGCCATCACCGCCACCTGCCGCTCGAAGTCGAACGTGCGGGCGCCGATGCGCCGAATCGGATGCGCGAGCGCAGGCAGATACACGGCTGCCTCGCGGCGGCGTTCGTCGGTCATGCCTCCATGCTGCCCCACTGCGTGTCAGATCTCGCGTTCGGCGTCGCCAGGGACCGTCTCTGGCCCCGCCTCAGACCTCGCCGAGCGGCACGTTCGCGTCGCGCAACCGGGCGGCATCCACCTGGCGACCCGAGCGGATCAGCGCCTGCACATCCTCATTCACGTCCCACACGTTCACGTTCATGCCGGCGACGACCCGGCCTTCGCGAAGCCAGAACGCGATGAACTCGCGGGTCTCGAGATCGCCGCGGTAGACCACGTCGGCGCCGACCGTGAGCGGAATGTAGCCCGAGTACTCCATGCCCAGGTCGAACTGGTCGGTGTAGAAGTACGGAATGTCGTCGTACGACACGCTCTGGCCGAGCATGGCCTTCGCCGCGGCCTTGCCCTGACCGATCGCGTTGGCCCAGTGCTCGCTGCGCAGCCTGTCGTTCAGCACCGGATGCCACGTGTTGGCCACGTCGCCTGCTGCGAACACGTCCGGGGCGCTCGTGCGCAGAGACGCGTCCGTCAGGATTCCGTTCTGAACGTCGAGACCGGCCGCCAGGGCCAGGGAGGTCTCGGGGATCGCGCCGATGCCCGCGACGACGATGTCGGCGGGGAGGCTGCCGGCATCCGTCTGAACGCCGGTCACATGGTCGTCGCCCTCAATCGCCGTCACCGAGCCGGGCAGGCGCAACTCGACCCCGTTGTCGGTGTGCAGCCGGGCGAAGACGGCGCCGAGCTCGGGGCCGAGGGCGGATTCGAGCGGAACGTCACCCGTGCCAACCACGACCACGTCGTTGCCGTAGCCGCGCGCGGCCGCGGCCACCTCGAGGCCGATCCAGCCGGCGCCGACGATGACGACGCGGCGGCCGCCCTCGGCGAGCGCCGAACGCAGCCGCTCGCTGTCGTCGAGGGTGCGCAGGTGGTGCACGCCGGGCAGCTCAGCACCCGGTACGCTCAGCCGCCGGGCCGAGGCGCCGGTCGCCAGCAGCAGCCGGTCGTACTCGTGCGCCGTGCCGTCGGCAAGCTCGATGCGGTGCGCGGCGGGGTCGATCGCCGACACGCTCGTGGCGGTCACGAGGTCGATGTCGTGCTCGGCGTACCAGCCTTCGGCGTTAACGAACGCGGTCTCGGCCTCCGCCTGGCCGGTGAGGTATTCCTTCGAGAGCGGCGGGCGAATGTAGGGCTGATGCGCCTCACCCGCATACAGGCGGATGCGGCCGTCGAACCCCTCCTCGCGCAGTGTGGCGGCGGCGGTCGCGCCTGCGAGCCCGCCTCCGACGATCGTGAAGGTCTTCGTCTCTGCCATGGTGTCCACTCCCTGTTCTGTTCGTGTCTCGTCGTCTCCGTCGCCCGCCGCGGTCAGCGCCGTCGCGTGCGCCGCCGTCAGCCGCGCACGCCCGCCATCGCGAGAAACTCGGCACGCCTGGCCTCGTCGTCACGCAACGCGCCACGCAGCGCGAGCGTCGTCGTGCGCGCTCCGTGCGAGCGGACCCCGCGCACCGACATGCACTGGTGCTCGGCCTGCAGCACCACTCCGACGCCCTTCGGCGACAGCAGGCCCATCAGCTTGTCGGCGACCTGGACCGTGAGCCGCTCCTGCACCTGCAGGTCGCGGGAGAAGTACTCGAGCATGCGCGGCAGCTTGGAGAGCCCCACGATGCGCTCGCCGGGCAGGTACGCGATGTGCGCGACGCCGGTGAACGGAAGCAGGTGATGCTCGCACAGCGAGTGGAACGGGATGTCGCCCACGAACACGAGTTCGTCGTATGCCTGGTCGTTGGCGAAGGTCGTGGGCTGGAACGCCTCGGGCGTGAGCAGCTCGGCGAACGCATCCGCCACTCGGCGCGGCGTCTCGGCGAGATGCGGCGAGGCGGGGTCTCGGCCGAGGGCGACGAGCAGGTCGGCGACGGCCGCCGCGGCCGCCACCCGGTCGATGCGGCCGGTATCGAAGGGCGGCAGCGCGTGCAGCCCCGCACGCTCCGGCTGCGTCTCGGCGATGCTCAGTGACATGGTTTCGGTCCTCCCCGTGACAGCGCCTCGCCGCCACAGCCCTTGATGCCGACGTTAGGCCCGCTCAATTCTTTTGTCAAGCAATCTTCATTTTAGAGAGCTACACTGAGTACATGAGTTCCACGAATTCAGGATCGACGGCTGCAGGGCCAACGCGCGCGCCGTCGAACCGCGCCACGAATGCCGGCTCAGCGAATGCCAGACCAGCGGGTGCCAGCTCAGCGGGTGCCAGCTCCGCGGGTACCAGACCAGCGGGTGCCAGCTCCGCGGGTACCAGCTCCACGGATGCCGGATCCACGGATGCCGGGCTGCGCGCCGCCGCCGCCCTACGCGACCCAGCGAGGGCCGCCCTCTACGCCTACATCTCGGCCAGCGACGACGCCGTCGGGCGCGACGAGGCAGCGGGCGCCGTCGGCCTGAGCCGCGGAACGGCGGCCTTCCACCTCGACCGCATGGCCGACGACGGTCTGCTCGACGTCGAGTTCCGGCGACTCAGCGGCCGCACAGGCCCCGGCTCCGGCCGCCCCGCCAAGCTCTACCGCCGCGCGAGCGCCCCCATCAGCGTCTCGCTGCCCGCCCGGCGCTTCGACATCGTCGGCGAAGTGCTCGCCGAGGCGATCGAGCGAGCGGATGCCGCGGGCCTGCCCATTCGCACGGCCATCCAGCAGGTGGCCGCTGAGATCGGCGCTGACGCGGCAGCCGATTCACCCGACCTCACCGCCGCCCTCGAGGCGAGCGGCTACGAGCCGCGCACCGAGGCCGGCGGCGACGTCGTCTTCGGCAACTGTCCCTTCCACGAACTGAAGGCGAACCACACCGAGATGGTGTGCCACCTCAACGTCGAGCTCGTGCGCGGCATGGCCACGCAGAGCGGATGCGGGTGCCACGTCGAACAGGATCCTTCTGCCGGTCGATGCTGCGTCCGCATCCGCAATTCTGAAATGGCGCGCACCGACGACGCACAGGAGCAATTCAGCTAACGCGCAGATACTGGGTCGCATGAACGCTGGACCCCGCATTCTCATCGTTGACGACGAGCCCAACATCCGCGACCTTCTGACCACCAGCCTCCGCTTCGCCGGTTTCGCCGTGCGCGCGGTGGCGAACGGCGCCCAGACCATCTCCGCGGTCCTCGAAGAGGAACCCGACCTGATCATCCTCGACGTCATGCTGCCGGACATGAACGGCTTCGGCGTCACGAAGCGGCTGCGCGGCGCCGGATACACGGCGCCCATCCTGTTCCTCACGGCGAAGGACGACACGGAAGACAAGATCACCGGCCTCACCGTCGGCGGCGACGACTACGTGACCAAGCCGTTCAGCCTCGACGAGATCGTGGCCCGCATCAAGGCCATTCTGCGACGCACGATGCAGGCAGACGAAGACGCGGTGATCCGCGCGGGCGAGCTCACGATGGACCAGGACACGCACGAGGTCTTCGTGGGCGAGACGCCCATCGAGCTGAGCCCCACCGAGTTCAAGCTGCTGCGCTACCTCATGCTCAATCCCAACCGGGTGCTGTCGAAGGCGCAGATCCTCGACCACGTGTGGGAGTACGACTTCAACGGCGACGCGGGCATCGTCGAGAGCTACATCTCGTACCTGCGGCGCAAGGTCGACGCGCACTCGAGCGAGCCGCTCATCCAGACCAAGCGCGGCTTCGGTTACATGCTCAAGGCCGCCAAGGCTTAGCCCAGCATCCGCGCCTAGACTGACCTGGCTATGCATGAGTCACTGGTCGAGAAGTGGAACTCGGTCTCGCTGAGGACCAAGATCACCGGAGTCACGGTGCTCATGCTCACGCTCGGCCTGCTCGTCTCCGGCATCGGCACCATGGCCATGCTGAAGCCCGTGCTGATCAACCAGCTCGACTCGCAGCTGCAGGTCGCGTCACAGCCGAACAACCTCAACTCGTGCCTTGCCTCGACGACGAGCGGCAGTGACAAGGTGGCCTCGAACGGCACGTCGTGTGCGTACTTCGTGGCGCTCTACGACGCCGACGGCCAGCTCATCGCGCACAACTGGAAGAACGAGCCGGCGTCGTCACGACCGGTGATCGACAAGAGCATCGATCTCATCACCGGCCGCGCCATGAGCCGGCAGGGGTTCGACCTCATGAGCGGCGACGAGCAGACCGTGTACCGGGCGGCGGCGACCATCGTGCCATTGAACTCGCCCGAGGGCGCGAACGGCACGGCGGTCGTCGCCGCGCCCACGCGGCAGATCGACACGGTCATGTCGAGCTATCTCGCGATCTTCCTGGGCTTCGGCATTCTCGTCGTCACGGTAGGCGCGGCGCTCACCCGCATGCTGGTGACGACCACATTCGTGCCGCTGCGCGAAGTCGAGCGGATGGCCGCAGAGATCGCCGATGGTGACTTCAGTCAGCGGCTGGCCGGCGCGACCCCCAACACCGAGGTCGGCCGGCTGAACCGGTCGCTGAACACGATGCTGAACCGCATCGATCGGGCGTTCCGTGACCGCGCGCGCACGATCGAGCAGATGCGCCGGTTCGTGGGCGACGCCAGCCACGAGCTGCGCACGCCGCTCGTCTCGCTGCGCGGGTACGCCGAGCTGTACCGCATGGGGGCACTGCAGACGCCGGAAGAGGTCGCGCAGGCGATGGATCGCATCGAGCGTGAGGCGATCCGCATGGGTGTGCTGGTGGAGGATCTGCTCGAGCTCGCGCGGCTCGACGAGACGAAGCCGCTCGAGCTGGCGCCGGTCGATCTGGTGCCGATCGCGCGCGATGCCGCGCTCGATGCCATGGCCTCGTCACCCGAACGGCGGGTGACGGTGCTCACGCCGGAGCCGATCATGGCGGCTCCCCCGCCCCCGCTCGAGGTTGAGGCCGCCCCGCCCGCGGACACCAAGCCGCAGAGCAGCGCGAGCACGGCGACCGGGCCCATCGCCTTCGCCGGGGCGACGCTGGCCAGGCTGCGAAGCCGCAGGCCGCGCAAGCAGGACACGGGCGAGGTTCAGGTGCCGGCGCCCGCCACCGCACCGCCGCCGCCTCCCGCTGATCCGGCCATCGTTCTCGCCGAGGAGAACAAGATTCGGCAGGTCGTCACCAACCTCATGGGCAACGCCATGCGGTTCACCGACGCCGACAGCCCCATTGAGATCCGCGTGCAGGTCAACCATCAGACCGACCGAGCCGTGCTCGAGGTCATCGACCACGGCGAGGGGATCCCGCCGCAGATTCGCGAGAAGATCTTCCAGCGGTTCTGGCGGGCCGACACATCGCGTGCACGCGAGACCGGCGGCAGCGGCCTGGGGCTCGCCATCGTCTCCTCCATCATCGCGGCGCACGACGGCACGGTCGAGGCCGACGAGACGCCGGGTGGCGGCGCGACGTTCCGCGTGAGCCTGCCGCTCGCCGCATCGCCCGACCCGCAGCCGCAGCAGCTCTCCCCCGAGCGCTCCCCCGCGGCCTGAGTGCCGCCCTCGCCGCCTCCGGGCGCCGCTCCGCGCCTGCGCGCCCGCCCGCGCTCTTCACCCATCGTGCGCGCCCGCTCCCGGCGTGCCCGCTGCCCTCCCGGCCTGCATTCCTGCCTGCGCGCCCACCCTCCTGCCGTGGTCCCTTCGCGCGAACGAAAACGACGGTGATACTGCCTGATTTGGTCCCCAGCACCCCATTTCAGCGGATGCCGGGCGATATCACCGTCGTTTTCGTTCACCGCGGCCAGCGGTCGCTGGGCTGGGCGGTCGGTTCGCGTGTTCGCCCTCCACCAGGACGGATGCGCTCGCGGTGTCCACCGCTTCGCCAACGGTGCGGACGAAGCGTGCCGGCCATTCCTAGGGTCGAAGGCACACACCCCGAGAGAGGAACCGTTATGAGCAGATTTCAGGTCGACAGCGAGGCCGTACTCAGCACCACGGGCGCCGTACGCGGCTCGATGGACCGCATCAGGGCCGAGGTCGGCGGGCTGCACGGCCAGCTGACCAACCTGCAGGGCGCGTGGACCGGCCAGGCCGCCACCGCGTTCCAAGCCGTGATCACCGACTGGAACGCCACGCAGCAGCGCGTCGAGGAGAGTCTCGCCGCGATCAACCACGCGCTCGGCCAGGCCGCGCAGCAGTACGCCGAGATCGAGGCGGCGAACACCCGGCTCTTCTCGCGCTGACGGGTGCGGCGCACCCCGGCAGCGCGTCGCCACGCCCACGTCGCACGCGCCAATCCACGGCCCGAGCACGACGAAGGGGCGCCTCCTTGCGGAGACGCCCCTTGCGTTGTTCGGTTCGGACTTAGAAGTCCATGCCACCGGTCGGGTCACCGGCAGGAGCGGCAGACGCCTTCTCCGGCTTGTCGGCGACGACGGCCTCGGTAGTGAGGAACAGACCGGCAATCGAGGCCGCGTTCTGCAGAGCGGAACGCGTGACCTTGGCGGGGTCGATGATGCCCTGCGCGATCAGGTCGCCGTACTGGCCGGTGGCCGCGTTGAGACCGTGGCCGGCCTCCAGCTCCTTGACCTTGGCGGCGACGACGCCCGGCTCGAGACCGGCGTTGAGGGCGATCTGCTTCAGTGGCGCCTCGATGGCGACACGCACGATGTTCGCGCCGGTCGCCTCGTCACCCTCAAGCGAGAGCTTGCCGAATGCCACGTTGCCCGCCTGCAGCAGAGCCACGCCACCACCGGCGACGATGCCCTCTTCAACCGCAGCCTTCGCGTTGCGAACGGCGTCTTCGATGCGGTGCTTGCGCTCCTTGAGCTCCACCTCGGTGGCGGCACCGGCCTTGATGACCGCAACACCGCCGGCGAGCTTCGCCAGGCGCTCCTGCAGCTTCTCACGGTCGTAGTCGCTGTCAGTGTTCTCGATCTCCGCACGGATCTGGGCAACCCGGCCTGCGATCTGCTCGGCGTCGCCCGCACCCTCGACGATCGTGGTCTCGTCCTTGGTGATGACGACCTTGCGGGCCGAACCAAGAAGGTCGAGCGTGACGTTCTCGAGCTTGAGGCCGACCTCTTCGCTGATGACCTGGCCACCGGTGAGGATGGCGATGTCCTGCAGCTGCGCCTTGCGGCGGTCGCCGAAGCCCGGGGCCTTGACGGCAACCGACTTGAAGATGCCGCGGATCTTGTTGACAACCAGCGTGGCCAGAGCCTCGCCGTCGACGTCCTCGGCAATGATCAGCAGCTGCTTGCCCGCCTGGATCACCTTGTCGACGATCGGCAGCAGGTCCTTGATGTTCGAGACCTTCGAGTTGACGATCAGGATGTACGGGTCTTCGAACACGGCCTCCTGACGGTCAGGGTCGGTGACGAAGTACTGCGACAGGTAGCCCTTGTCGAAACGCATGCCCTCGGTCAGCTCGAGCTCGGTGCCGAACGTGTTCGACTCCTCGACCGTGACGACGCCTTCCTTGCCCACCTTGTCGATGGCCTCGGCGATGATGGCGCCGATCTCGGAGTCGGCGGCGGAGATGGATGCGGTGGCCGCGATCTGCTCCTTGGTCTCGACCTCCTTGGCCTGGTTCGTGAGCTCGGCCACAACGGCCGCAACGGCCTTCTCGATGCCCTTGCGCAGGCTGATCGGGTCGGCGCCGGCTGCGACGTTGCGCAGGCCCTCGCGCACGAGCGCCTGAGCGAGCACGACCGAGGTGGTGGTGCCGTCACCCGCGACGTCGTCAGTCTTCTTGGCGACCTCCTTGACGAGCTCCGCGCCGATCTTCTCGTACGGCTCTTCGAGCTCGATCTCCTTGGCGATGGAGACACCGTCGTTCGTGATGGTGGGAGCGCCCCACTTCTTCTCGAGCACGACGTTGCGGCCACGCGGGCCGAGCGTCACCTTGACCGCGTCGGCCAGGATGTTCAGTCCGCGCTCAAGGCCGCGTCGGGCCTCCTCGTCGAAAGCAATGATCTTTGCCATGGTTGTTTCTCGTCCCTCCCGGACGTTACGCGAAAGATTCAGTCCAATTAGCACTCCTCTAGAGCGAGTGCTAAATAGATTCTGGCACTCAGCCTATGAGAGTGCAAGATGGCGAGATGCCGGCGCCCTCTCACTGTTGGAGAAGACACCGGCATCGCGCGGTGCGGCCAGGAACGTCAGCCGCGCGGCGGACTCTCAGGCCAGGCGAACCGACTCTGCCTGCGGGCCCTTGGCGCCGCTGCCGACCTCGAAAACCACCTGCTGGCCCTCTTCAAGAACCTTGTACCCGCTCATGTCGATTGCGGAGTAATGAACGAAAACGTCCTGCCCCCCGTCGTCGACCGTGATGAATCCGTAGCCCTTTTCAGCGTTGAACCACTTCACGGTTCCGTTCGCCATAAATTACTCCCAGTGATCTGCATCTTTAACGCGCGCGACTGACGTGCGTGAAGCAGATCATAGTGGAGCCGCGTCACGCGAAAACAGCACATGACGCAATTGGTACACGCGCGCCTACCCGCCCGCGTAGTCCGACCCGACGACCACCGTCAAAGCGGCCCCGCTGTCGACATAGGCATCCGTCTTCACGATGCTCACCTTGGCGCCTTTGAGGGACTTCGCCGCACCCAGCGCCGCACCCTCGTTCGCGTCGTCTGAGTAGTACACAACCGTCTTGGTGATGTCGTTCTCGCTCGCGTTTCCGCGTGAGGCGATCGTCCAGCCCGCAGCCGAGAGCTGGTTGGCCACGTCACCGGCGAGCCCGGTCGTCGGCGTGCCGTTCAGCACCATGACGCTGAGCTTCGGGTCGATTGTCGGCGTGATGGTCGGCGTCGGCGTGCTCGTGGCGGTGGCCGTCGGCGTAGAGTCCGAGCCGAAGAAGCCGAACCCTTTGGGAACGTTGATGGAGTTGTTGACCTGCAGGATCCAGACGACGCCGATGCCCACCAGAATCACCGTCGCGAGAGCGGCCCAGGCGAAGCCGATCCAGCCGCGGCCCCGGCGCGCGGGTGCACGGTGAGCGCCGATGCGCGAGTGGCGCTCCGGCGCGGTGTCGAAGCGGTCTTTCGGGTATCTATGTGCCATTGCGGTGGGGCGAATCCTTATTCGTCAGGCGTGAGCGAGCGCGCGGCCCGGGCAGCGACTCGGGCGTGTCGCAACCGCTGCAGCCGCTTGACCAGCATGGGGTCGAATGCGAGCGCAGCCGGGCGGTCGATGAGCGCTCCGAGCACTTGATAATAGCGGGCCGCCGAGAGGCCGAACTCCTCGCGGATCGCCTTCTCCTTCGCGCCGGCGTGCTGCCACCATTGGCGCTCGAAGGCGAGGACCGACCGCTCGCGTTCCGAGAGCTCCGGCTCTGCGGCAGCGTGCTCGGCTTCGGGCAGGTGGCGCGTGGCGTGTGCCATTCGTTCCCACCTCTCGCTACGAGTCGGACTCCCGGACGATTTCTGCCTCCGGGTCAGGCACATCATATGGGCGGGCGGCTGTGTGCGCACCGAAGGGAGCGGGCAGGTCGCGAATGGGCGCCATCCGCTCGATTGATGCGTGTGTGGCCTTCGTAACGGCAGGTCACGGGGAATGTCAGATCCTCGACGCGCGTTTAGGCTGAGGGCGGGGTGCGTGTGCTCCGCAGGCGATGGAAGGGAATGCCATGAACGACGGTGCGATCAAGAGCGGTGGCGTGACGAAGACCGACGAGGAATGGCGCAAGACCCTCACGCCCGAGCAGTACGCGGTACTGCGCGAGGCCTCGACCGAGCGGCCCTGGACGGGCGAACTGCTCGACGAGCATCGAGCCGGCCTTTACACCTGTGCGGCGTGCGGTGCCGAACTGTTCAAGAGCGGAACGAAGTTCGATTCGGCATGCGGATGGCCCAGCTTCTACGAGTCGGTGCGGCCCGAGGCGGTCACGCTTACCGAGGACCGCAGCCTGGGCATGGTGCGCACCGAGGTGCGTTGCGCCAACTGCAATTCACACTTGGGCCACGTGTTCGACGACGGCTTCGGAACGCCCACGGGCGACCGCTACTGCATGAACTCGATCTCGCTGGACTTCAAGCCCGCCGAGTGAGCGGGCAGCGGTTGAGCGGGCACTGGTTGAGCGCGTGCCGACTGTCGAGGCTGTCGAGAGCCGAGTGAGCTGAAGAGCCGGCCACGGGACTCGAACCCGTAACCTTCGCTTTACAAGAGCGGTGCGCTACCAATTGCGCCAGGCCGGCAGGGGGAACACCCCATCATAATCGAGCGGCGGTCGCCGAAGTCAGTTCTGCGTCTCGGCGGTCGCGGAAGTCAGTCCTGCGGCTCGGCGGTCGCCGTCGGCGTCGGCACGGGTGAGGCGGTCGAGGCCTGGTACGTCTCGCCCGAGGCCTGAAGCACGAACGACTTGAAGTCCCTCGCGCTCGTCAGAGAGCCCTTGTAGTGCTTGCCGTTCACGATGACGAGCGGAGTCGCATCGAGCTTCGACGGCTTGAGATCGGAGTTCGGGATAGGCCCGGCCACGGCCCGGTCCGTGGCGGCTTGCACCCACGTCTTGAATCGCCCGTCGTCGATGCAACGCTCAATGGAGTGTCTGTGCGACGCACCCGACTTGGTCACGTACGACTTCAGCTGGTCGTCGGTGAGACCTGAGCTGCTCTCCTTCGGCTGGTGCTCGAACAGCAGCAGGTGGAACCGGTAGAACGAGTTCGGCGCCTTGTCCGCCACGCAGGCAGCCGCGTTGGCCGCACGCAGCGAATAGCGCGTGCCAGACGAGAGGCTGCTCAGCAGGGCGATGGGGTGCACCTCCACGGTCACGGCACCGGACTTCGCAAGCTCCCCGATCTCCTTGCCGTTCGCACGCGCGAACTGCCCGCACGTGCGGCAGAAATAGTCCACGTAGAGACGAATGGTCACGACGCTTCCCGTCGCGTCCGGCGTCGACGCGACCGGCTCTGCGGTCGGCGGCAGCGCCTGCGTCTTCTTAGCCTTGAGCCCCGAACCGATCACGATCCCGTCGCTGGCCATGTTCTTCGGGCCAGAAACCGGCGGCCGCACCGAGCCGACGATGATGATGGCGATGATCGCAAGCGCGGCGACGACCGCAACGGCGATGCCGCCCTGCAGGATCGCGCGCCCGCGCTTCTCCTTCTTCTTCTGCTTCTCGCGAAGCGTGCGCGCCTTGACTCTGGCTGCCTCGCGACCCCGGTTCTGGTTTTCGCGGTCGTCGCTTGGTGAGGCGTTGGTCATGGACCCTCACTTACGACGAGAACGGGATGAACGAGAAAAAGGGGGATCGCCTGCACGATGCAAACGCAACAAAGATACTAAGTCGGCATTCTGGGAATCAACCAGACGGCCGCTGTATGGCAAGCGGATGCGGCGCAGAGCGGCACCCCCGCACGCCGCCGCCGGCGCCCCCACCCCCGAATAGGCGGCGCCCTGCACATGCCCTACTATGAAGGTGATCACGAGGCGTTCGCGCAGCGCGATCGTATAAATCCATTCACTACGGATCGTCCGGCACGTACCTGCCGGTGAAGGAGTAATACCGCCATGGCTACCGTCAGTTTTGACAAGGCAACCCGTCTCTACCCGGGTTCCACCCGCCCCGCCGTTGACCAGCTCGACCTTCAGGTCGCAGACGGCGAGTTCCTCGTTCTCGTCGGCCCCTCCGGCTGCGGAAAGTCCACATCGCTGCGCATGCTCGCCGGTCTCGAAGAGGTCAACGAGGGCAACATCTTCATCGGCGACCGCAACGTCACCGACGTGCCGCCGAAGGACCGCGACATCGCCATGGTCTTCCAGAACTACGCGCTCTACCCGCACATGACGGTCGCCGAGAACATGGGCTTCGCCCTGAAGATCGCCGGCGTGCACAAGGAGGAGCGCGCGAACCGCGTTCTCGAGGCGGCCAAGCTTCTCGACCTCGAGCCGTACCTGAACCGCAAGCCGAAGGCCCTCTCCGGTGGCCAGCGTCAGCGCGTCGCCATGGGCCGGGCCATCGTGCGCAGCCCGCAGGTGTTCCTCATGGACGAGCCGCTGTCTAACCTCGACGCCAAGCTGCGCGTGCAGACCCGTACGCAGATCGCCTCGCTGACCCGCCGCCTCGGCGTCACGACCGTCTACGTCACGCACGACCAGACCGAGGCGCTGACCATGGGCGACCGCATTGCGGTTCTCAAGGATGGCGTGCTGCAGCAGGTCGGCACCCCGCGCGACCTGTACGCGCAGCCGCAGAACGTGTTCGTCGCCGGCTTCATCGGCAGCCCGGCTATGAACCTGTTCACGGCCGGCCTCACCGAAGGTGGCGTCAAGTTCGGCACCGCCGTCGTTCCCGTCGGCCGCGACACCCTTGCCGCCGCCAGTGGCAACGAGGTCACCATCGGTATCCGCCCGGAGGACGTGGTCGTCGCGAACGCCGAGGGCGAGGGCCTCAAGGTCACCGTCGACCTCGTCGAGGAACTCGGCGCCGACGGTTACCTGTACGGCCACAGCGAGATCGACGGCAAGCGCACCGACTTCGTCGCGCGCGTCGACGGTCGCGCCCACCCGAACGCGGGCGACACCGTGTACATCAGCCCGAAGGTGGGCCACCTGCACATGTTCGACGCAGAAAGCGGCAGCCGTCTCGGCGGCGCGGTCGTCGACTGACACCCGTTTCACCTCGCCGGTCGGGTTGCACTCATGGTGCAGCCCGGCCGGCATTAACGTTTAAGGCATTATGAGCGGCTCACTGAACATCACCTCGGCCACGGCCGACCCCGCCCTTCTCGACCTGCCGTGGAATGTGCCGCTCGACGACTGGCCGAAAGACCACATCGCCCTGCTTCCCAAGGGCATCTCGCGACACCTCGTGCGCTTCGCCAACCTCTCCGGCTACGTCATCGCCATCAAGGAGACCACGCTCGAGATGGCCCGGCGCGAGTACGAGATGCTGCGCACCCTGCAGCGCCTCGACATCCCCTGCGTCGACCCCGTCGCCGTCATCACGAACCGCACCGACGACGAGGGCGAAGAACTGAAGTCCGTGCTCGTCACGCGCCACCTCAAGTTCTCGCTGCCCTACCGCGCGCTGTTCTCCCAGACGCTGCGACCCGACACGGCCAACCGTCTCGCCGACGCGCTGGCCGTGCTGCTCGCCCGCCTGCACATCGGCGGATTCTTCTGGGGCGACGTCTCGCTGTCGAACACCCTCTTCCGTCGTGACGCCGGCGCATTCGCCGCCTACCTCGTCGACGCCGAGACCGGCCAGCTCTATGACGGCGGTCTCTCGAACGGCCAGCGGGAGAACGACCTCGAGATCGCGCGCGTCAACATTGCGGGCGAGCTCATGGATCTCGCGGCGGGCGGGCGGGCCGACGAGGATCTCGACCCCGTCGCCATCTCTGAGGGCATCGTCGCCGCCTACCACTCACTGTGGAAGGAGCTGACCGCCCGCGAGTCGTTCCCCACCTCCGAGCGCTGGCGCATCGCCGAGCGCGTGAACCGGCTGAACGAGCTCGGCTTCGACATCGAAGAGCTGGCGATCAAGACCGACGACAACGGCACGACGGTGCGCATTCAGCCCAAGGTGGTGGATGCCGGGCACCACCAGCGTCGTCTGCTGCGACTCACCGGGCTCGACGTGCAGGAGAACCAGGCCCGCCGCCTGCTCAACGACCTCGACTCGTACTCGGCGACCCTCGGCAAGGTCGGCAGCGACGAGGAGGCCATGGCGCACGAGTGGCTGATCCGCGTGTTCGAGCCCATCGTGCGCGCGATCCCCGCCGAGCTGCGCGGCAAGCTCGAGCCCGCCGAGGTGTTCCACCAGTTGCTCGATCACCGCTGGTACATGTCACAGAACGAGGGCAGGGATATCCCGCTGGCCGAGGCCGTCACCTCGTACGTCAACGATGTGCTGCGGCACCGCCGCGACGAGGCCACCGTGATCGGCCCCGTCACCGAGGCCGTCACCATGCCGAGCGACCTGATCGACGACGACGAGGATGCGGGCGACTGGCGAAGCCGCGTGTGACCCGCCTTCTACTCGGCTGAGCGGATGCGCGCGATCTCGTAGAGGGTGACGCTCGCGGCGATGCCCGCGTTCAGCGACTCGGTGGCCGCGCTGATGGGGATCGACACGATCGCGTCGCACGTCTCCGTGACCAGGCGTGAGAGGCCCTTGCCCTCGCTGCCCACGACGATCACGACGGGCTGGTCGGCGAGCTCGAGCCCGGGCAGCGACACGTCGCCGCCACCGTCGAGGCCGAGCACGAACACGCCCCGCTGCTTGAGCGCCTTGAGTGTCTGCGTGAGGTTCGGCGCCATCGCCACCGGTGTGCGCGCGGCGGCGCCGGCCGAGGTCTTCCACGCCGAGGCCGTCATGCCGACCGAACGCCGCTGCGGCACGATCACTCCGTGACCGCCGAATGCCGCGGTCGAGCGGATGATCGCGCCCAGGTTTCGCGGGTCGGTGATGCCGTCCAGCGCGACGAACAGCGGCTTCTGCCCCCGCCGCAGCGTCTCGTCGAGCAGCTCGAGCGGGTGCGCGTACTCATACGGCGGCACCTTGAGCGCCAGCCCCTGGTGCACCGCGTCGCGGCCGGTCATGCGATCGAGCTCAGGCCGCATGATCTCGAGAACCGGGATGCCGCGCCCCGTCGCAATCGACAGGATCTCTTTCACGCGGTCATCCATCTCGATGCGCGCCGCCATGTAGAGGGTCGTGGTGGGGATGTGCGCGCGAAGCGCCTCAAGCACCGAGTTGCGGCCCGTCACCAGTTCCGCCTCGTCGCCCGTCGCCCGCTTTCGGGGCGCGGGGCGCTGGGCGCCGCGCGCATCCGTGCCGGAGTTGGAACGTGCCCGGCCGCCGCCCGCCGCCGTGAGACGTTCCTGGGCGGCCTTGCGCTTGCCTGCCGGGTGGTAGGTGCGCTCCTCGGCCTTCGGGGTGGGGCCGCGGCCCTCGAGCGCCTTGCGCCCCTGACCGCCCGAGCCGACCTGCGGGCCCTTCTTGCTCTTGCGCACGGCACCGGCGCGGGGCTTGCCTGGGTTCTTCACGGTTCAACGCTCCAATGTGCACCCGAGGGGGTGTCTTCGATGGTGATTCCGGCCGCAGCGAGCTCGTCGCGAATGCGGTCTGCCTCGCCCCAGTCGCGGTCGGCGCGGGCCCGCTGGCGTGCAGCGAGCCTGTGTTCGACGAGTACGCCGAGGGCGGCATGCGCTGGCGCATCCGCCTGGGATGACCACTGCGGCGAGAGCGGGTTGATGCCGAGCACCTCGGTCATGGCGACCACGGCGCCCCGAGCGGATGCGGCCGCCGCCAGCTCCTCGCCATCGAGCGCCGCGTTGCCTGCCCGCACGGTGTCGTGCAGCACGGCGAGGGCCTCTGGTACGGCGAGATCGTCGTCCATCGCGTTCGCAAACGCGTCAGGGACCATCTGGGCGCCGGTGCCGGCGAACCGGGTGCCGGCCAGCCGGCGGTCGACGCGCTCGAGGAAGCCCGAGATGCGCTCGAGCGCCGCCTCGGCCTCGACGAGCGAGTTGTCGGTGAAGTCGATGGTCGAGCGGTAGTGGGCGGAGCCGAGGTAGTAGCGCACGACGATGGGCCGCGCCTTCGCGAACAGGTCGGCGGCGTAGACCGAGTTGCCGAGGGATTTCGACATCTTCTGGCCGTTCACGTGCACGAGCCCGTTGTGCACCCAGTAGCGGGCGAACCCGTCGCCGGCGGCCGCGGACTGCGCGAGCTCGTTCTCGTGGTGCGGGAAGCGCAGGTCGAGCCCGCCGCCGTGAATGTCGAAGGTCTCGCCGAGGTAGCGCACCGACATGGCCGAGCACTCGATGTGCCAGCCGGGGCGACCGGGGCCCCACGGGCTCTGCCAGGAGGCGGAGTCGGGCTCATCCGCTTTGCGCCCCTTCCAGAGGGCGAAGTCGCGCTCGTCGCGCTTGGCTCGCGGGTCGGCGTCGTCGGCGGCTTCCATGCGGTCCGGGCTCTGCCGGGTGAGTTCGCCGTAGGCCGGCCAGCTGGTGATGTCGAAGTAGACGTCGCCCGAGCCGTCGCCGGCGGCGTACGCGTGACCGCGCTCGATCAGGCGCGCGATCAGCTGCTGCATCTCGGGGATGTTCGCCGTCGCCCGCGGCTCGTAGGTGGGCGGCTGCACGCCGAGCGCCTGGTAGCCGGCGGTGAACTCGAGCTCGATGCGGTACGCGAGCGCCCACCACTCCTCGCTCGCGCCGCGCCCACCGCCCTGCGCGTCAGCCTCGGCGGCGGCCGCGCGGGCTCCGGCCAGAATCTTGTCGTCGATATCGGTGACGTTGCGCACCATGGTCACGTCGTACCCGCGATGCACCAGCCAGCGCCGCAACTGGTCGTAGACCAGCGCCGAGCGCAGGTGCCCGATGTGGGGCGACGACTGCACCGTGGGCCCGCAGACGTACAGACCCACGCGGTCGGGAATGAGCGGGATGAAGTCCCGCAGGGCCTGTTCCCTGGTGTCGTAGAGTCGCAGCGTCACTCCCCTAGCTTATTTGGCTCAGGGCAGGCGGCGGATGAGCGCCGACGCGATCGCGGTGACTCCCGCGCCGCTCCCCGTGAACCCGAGCCCATCAGTGGTCGTCCCGCTCACGCTCACGGGTGCACCCAGAATCTCCGAGAGCGCCTGCTCGGCTTCGTCGCGGCGCGGTGCGAAGCGGGGTCGCGTACCGACCAGCTGAACGGAGACGTTGCCGATGCGGCATCCGTTTGTCTCGAGCAGGCGGCGCGTCTCGACGAGAAACACGTCGCCATGCGCGTTCTCGAAGCGCGGGTCTGCCGTGCCGAAGACGCTGCCGATGTCGCCGAGGCCGGCCGCCGACAGCAGGGCGTCGACGATGGCGTGCGCCACCGCGTCGCCATCGCTGTGACCGGCGAGGGCGGGCTCGCCAGGCCAGGCCAGGCAGGCGAGGCGCAGCTCCCCCTCACCGCCGAAAGCGTGGGTGTCGGTGCCGAGGCCGATGCGAGTCGTGACGCGCTCGGCCAGCAGGCCCTCGGCCCGCTCGAGGTCCCAGACGGTGGTGATCTTGAAGGCGAGGGGATCGCCCTCGATCACGCGGGCCGGGTGGCCGGATGCCGCGGCGAGCGCCGCGTCGTCCGTGTACTCCGCATCGGCGGCGTCGTACGCGGCGCGCAGCTGGGCGTACGGGAAACCCTGCGGCGTCTGCACGGCGGAGAGCGCGGATCGGTCAACGGTCGCGAGGATCGTGCCCGCGGCATCCGTCTGCTTGATCGTGTCGGTCACCGGCAGGCCGGGGACCGCGGGGCCGGCCGTGTCACGTACTGCCGCGAGAACGCGGGCGAAGAGCGAGGCGGGAGCCAGCGCGCGGGCGGCGTCGTGCACGAGCACCGTCTCGGTGTCTGGGTCGACGAGCGCCAGCCCTGCAGCGACCGACGACTGGCGGGTCGCGGCGCCCGAGATGACCGTGACCGGCGAGGCATGGGCAGCGGATGCCGCAAGCGATCGCGCCTCGTCAAGGCGACCCGGCGGTGCGACGACCACCAGCTGCGCCGGCTCGCCCAGTGCGGCTGCGCCCTCGACCGCCCGCTCCAGCAGCGTGCGGCCGGAGAGGCGCACGAACGCCTTCGGCTGGCCCGCGCCCAAGCGCACGCCGTCACCCGCGGCGACGATGATGACAGCGACGCGCGGGAGTGGGGTCATGCCCTCTAGGGTACGGGGCTCAATACGCGCTTCGCGCTACTCGACCACCGTCGATACTGACTAGGAGGCAAGAACCTCGTCGAGAACGGTCGAGGCCTTCTCTTCGTCGGTCTTCTCGGCGAGCGCGAGTTCGGAGATGAGAATCTGGCGCGCCTTGGCGAGCATGCGCTTCTCACCAGCAGAGAGGCCGCGATCCTGATCCCGGCGCCACAGGTCGCGAACGACCTCGGAAACCTTGATGACATCGCCCGAGGCCAGCTTCTCGAGGTTCGCCTTGTAACGGCGCGACCAGTTGGTCGGCTCCTCGGTGAACGGCGCGCGAAGCACCTCGAACACCTTGTCGAGACCCTCTTTACCGATGACGTCACGAACGCCCACGAGGTCGACGTTGTCGGCCGGAACCTCGATAGTCAGGTCGCCCTGAGTGACATTGAGCTTGAGATAGAGCTTCTCTTCGCCCTTGATGATTCTCTTCTTGACTTCGGTGATCGTTGCGGCACCGTGGTGGGGGTAAACGACTGTCTCGCCAACCTCGAAAAGCATAGATTGAAGTCCCTTCAGCAACCTCCAGAATACCACAGCCGATCGGTGGTAAGGTTCGCCCTTCCCTCGCGGGCGGGCGGGAGCGCCTCTCATGCGTACGCTAAACTCAAAGCGAATTCTGCGCCGACGAAGGGCCGAGGAGGCCGTGGCGCGAACACCTATTCTTGGAGGGTCTCGTGAGGGGTCGTGTTGCGGCATCCATCGTTCTGGCCGCTGGACTGGTGCTCGGCACCGCCGGCTGCAACCTGATCGCACCGCAGGCCACCACGAAGAAGTACGACTCGAGTGACGGCGTGAACGGCAATGTCGGCGTCATCGGCGTGCGCAACGCCATGTTCATCGTGAACGACGACGACTCGGCCGCCAATCTCATCGTCACCCTCGTGAACACGAGCAACAAGAGCCACCGCGTCGAGATCCAGTCGCCGAACGACAGCGGCTCAACGAGCGAGTACGTGACCGTCGAGGCGCAGTCTTCGCGCAAGGTCGGCGAGGCCGGGCACCCCAGCCTCGTCATTCGTGACTTCGACACCAAGCCCGGCGCGCTGCACAAGGTGTTCTTCCAGTACGGCGACCAGACCGGCGTGCAGCTGAGGGTGCCCGTGCTCACGAACGCGCTCGAGGCGTACTCCACGCTCACGCCGAGCCCGAAGCCCACGCCGACCGAGACCCCGACCCCCGTCGAGACTGCGACCGACACACCGCAGCCCACCGACACCCCCGCTCCCACCAACGGCTGACCCCGCCAGGTACCAACGGCTGACGCCGCGTATGCACTGACTGCCGCCGTCGACAGGTACCAACGGCTGACCCCCGTGTGCACTGACTGCCGCCGTCGACCGTGGGTGTTCGCGACGAGATCGCGTGGTGGAGCACTGTGTCTCGTCGCGAACAGCCGCTTTCGGCGTTCGCAAGGTGCCCACGCGCTCAGCCGTTGAAGCGGTAGCCGAGTCCTCGCACGGTCACGAGCCGCTCGGGCACCGCCGGGTCGCGTTCAATTCGTGAGCGGATGCGCTTGACGTGCACGTCAAGCGTCTTCGTGTCGCCCACGTAGTCGCTGCCCCAGACGCGGTCGATCAGCTGGCCCCGCGTCAGCACCCGACCGGCGTTGCGCAGCAGCAGCTCGAGCAGCTCGAACTCTCGCAGCGGCATCGCCACCTCGACGCCGTCGACCGTGAGGGTGTGGGCGGCGACATCCATGCGCACGCCCGCCGCCTGGAGAATCGCCTCATCGTCGCGCTCCGGCTCGCCATGCCGGCGCAGCACCGCGCGGATCCGCGCGAGCAGCTCTCTGCTCGAGTACGGCTTGGTCACATAGTCGTCGGCGCCCAGCTCGAGGCCGACCACGATGTCAACCTCGGAATCCTTCGCCGTGAGCATGATGATGGGCACCGCGGAGCGCTCGCGAAGCTGCCGACAGACCTGCACTCCTGGCAGGCCGGGCAGCATGAGATCGAGCAGAACGAGGTCGGGCTCGCGCGCGTCGAACGCCGATACCGCCGCCAGGCCGTCGTCGACGCCCTCGACCTCGTACCCCTCCCGCTCGAGCAAGTAGGTGAGCGGCTCCCTGATGGCCGCCTCATCCTCCACGAGCAGTATGCGGGTCATGCGTCTCCCTCGATCACGGTCGCGGCCGGGCGAGGCGCGGCGGCAGCCAGCGGCAAGCGGATGGTGAACGTCGAGCCCTCACCCGGCTTCGACCACACGCTCACCTGCCCGCCGTGCTCCTGCACGGCGTGCTTCACGATCGAGAGCCCGAGGCCCGTCCCACCGGTCTGGCGCGAGCGGGCCGGATCGACCCGGTAGAAGCGCTCGAAGATGCGACTGTGCTCGTGCTCGGGGATTCCCTCGCCCTGGTCAGTGACGGCGATCTCGATGGCGCCATCCGCTGCCTTGACGCCGATGCCCACGCGGGAGTCGTCTGGCGAGTGCTGGATGGCGTTCACGATGAGGTTGTGCACTGCGGCGACGAGCACGCGTTCAACCCCGTAGACCGCGGTCTCGGGGATACGGCCCGCGACGAGGGAGATGTTGCGCGCCGAGGCGGCGACACCGTTGGCCTCGATGGCGGCGGCGACCACTGCTGCCACGTCGACGCGGCTGGGGTCGGTCAGGGCGTTCGCCGACTGCAGCCGGGAGAGCTCGATGACGTCTTCCGTGATGCGCTTCAGCCGCTGCGTCTCGTCAGCGAGGTGCTCGGCGAACCGCCGCACGCGCTCGGGGTCCGCGGCCGACCCCTCGATGGCTTCCGAGAGCAGCGCGAGCGAGGCGATCGGGGTCTTCAGCTCGTGACTGATGTTGGCGATGAAGTCGCGGCGCACCTCATCGAGCCGCACCGATTCGGTGCGGTCGTCGGCGAGCAGCAGCACGTAGCGGGAGCCGAGGCCGGCCGCCCGCGCGTGCAGAATAACGCTTCCGTGACCGAGGGGACCGCGCGCCAGCTCAAGCTCGCGCGTGAGTGTCTCGCCGCCCGAGCGCACGTCGTCGACCAGGCCGGCGAGCTCCGCGTGCACGAGCCGGTCGTCCCAGACGAGGGCGGCGGCGTAGGCGGCGGGCGATGCCGCGGCGACGTTGTTCGACGCGTCGAGCACGACGGCGGGCGACTCGAGCGCATCGAGCATGTGCCTGACTCCGTCTGGCACGCCAGAACTCGCGACGCTCGCGGCGTGCGAGCCGCGCCCCGACGCGAGGTTCAGGAGTACCACGAAGCCCGCGCCGACGATGAGCCCGAGCGCCGCTGACAGAAGCACCAGGCCGGTGGAGTCCATGGGGCAAGCGTAGCCAAGGCGACACCCTCTCTTATGCCGAAAGGGCGGCTGCTGGGGCATCCTTCAGTCAGAATTCACCCGGGCGGCACCGACTGTTAACCTTGCGCGGGCAGCATGGGGTGCAACGGGAGGAGAGGCGCATGCGGGACGTGTTCCAGCAGGAGCTCGGCGAGGTGCAGGAGCGGCTGGTCGAGATCGCCGAACTCGTGGCGTCGTCGATCCGCGACGCGACGCGGGCGTTCAGCGAGTCGGACGTGGCGCTGGCCGAGGGCGTGATCGCGCGGGACAACCAGATCGACGAGCTGGCTGTGCTGCTCGACGAGCTCTCCATTCAGATCCTCGCCAGGCAACAGCCGGTGGCACGCGACCTGCGCATCGTCGTCAGCGCCCTGCGCATCAGCGCATCACTCGAGCGGATGGGCGACATGGCGGAGCACATCGCCCAGCTGGCCCGGTACCGTTTTCCCGAGAAGGTCGTGCCGAAGAGCCTTCGGTCGACGTTTGCCGAGATGGGCCGGCTCGACGTGGTGATCGCCGAGAAGCTCGTGGAGCTGCTGCGAACCCAGGACTTCAGCCTGGCCGAGCAGATTCGCAACGACGACGACCTCATCGACGACCTGCACGTGAGCGTGTTCGACAAGGTGCTCGGCGAGACGTGGAAAGGCGAGGCGGTCGACACGGTGGATGCGACGCTCGCCTCGCGCTACCACGAGCGGTTCGCCGACCACGCGGTCTCGATCGCGAAGAAGGTGCAGTACCTGGGCACCGGCGACTGGGTTCCCGAAGACGCCTGACGCTGTGCCGCCCTCGGTGATCGAGTAGGCGGCGCAGCCGCCGTATCGAGATCCCCTACTTCGTGCCCTGCGCCGCCACGGCGGCGGCACCCGCCGCTGCGGCCTCGGGGTCGAGGTACTCCCCCGGGCCACGAGGGTTCAGGTCTTCGTCGAGTCGATAGACGAGCGGGATTCCGGTGGGAATGTTGAGGCCGGCAATGTCGTCATCGCTGATGCCCTCGAGCTGCTTGACCAACCCGCGCAACGAGTTGCCGTGCGCGGTCACCAGCACGGTCTTGCCCGCCTTCAGGTCGACCGCGATGTCCGACTGCCAGTACGGCAGCATGCGCTCGATCACGAGCTTGAGCGACTCGGTGCGCGGCAGGTCGTCACCGAGGCCCTCGTAGCGCTCGTCGTGCGCCTGCGAGAACTCGCTGTCGTCGTCGAGCGGGGGCGGCGGCACGTCGAACGAGCGCCGCCACGTCTGGAACTGCTCCGGCCCGTACTGCTCGAGCGTCTGCGCCTTGTCCTTGCCCTGCAGCGCGCCGTAGTGCCGCTCGTTGAGCCGCCACGACCGCTTGACCGGAATCCACAGCCGGTCGGCCACGTCGAGCGCGATGTCGGCCGTCTGGATCGCCCGCGACAGCACCGACGTGTAGAGAACATCGGGCTTCAGCCCGGACTGGGCCAGCAGTTCACCCGCGCGCTTCGCCTCAGCCACGCCCTGCTCGCTGAGCCGAACATCGACCCACCCCGTGAAGAGGTTCTTCTGATTCCACTCGCTGTTGCCATGGCGCAGCAGGATCAGGGTGTGAACGGCGGGCTTCGAAGAGGGCTCGGACATGGCATCCAATCTACCGGGTGCAGCAGAGAGCGGATGCGCGGGCCGCTCCTTGCGCCCGCTCACGCGACGAGCGAGCTGATCGCAACCGGCAGTCCCACGGCCGCGATACCGTTGATGGCCACCAACGACACGAAAGCCGTCCGCCACGATCGCACCAGAGCAGCGTGAATTAGGCGCCCGACACCCTCACTCCATACTCCTATTGCCGCTCCCACAATAGGAGCGACACCTAAGCTTCCGTCGATGGCAAAGCCCGCGATTGCAAACGGCACGGCTAAGAGGGAGCCTCCGAGTGCAAACACAAGAGCCTGCGCCAGTGCCGGAACTCGCCGAGCGTCAAGGGCACGAAGGAGCCAGTAGCCGACAGTCGACGCAAGGAGCGCCCCTGCGATGCATCCGTAGAACGTGTAAGTGAGCAGGCTTGAAAAGAATCCAGGAAAGCTGGGTCCAGGTGCAGCCAAGAGCCCGAACGCTCCGAGAAAGACCGTCAGCTCTACTGATGCTGTCAGCGCAAGTCGAGTTCGCATCTGAGTGGAAAAGCGATGCTCCTGCGTTCTTGTCATCGAGTCTGTGCTGCTGAGAAACTGTCGTTAGTGCAGCCCCCCCGACAAGCAATCGAATCCCTGATTGTCCCTTTGGAAGAGCTTCACCCATTGAGAGTAGATGTCCAGATTGTCGAATCGAGCGTATCCCTCGTGGTTAGGCACTGGGTATCGCGATGCTACAACCTCAACTGTTCCGCTTCGGTAGAAGTTGATGTTTGCGTTGTAGCTCGCCACACCGATAGAAACGATGGCGCGCTTGTACTTGAGTTGAATTCTCGACATTGAGGCCCCCGGTCTTCGATAGTTCGGCTCTGAACTCATCGATTCATTCTCACCTGATCGACGTCCGCCAAGCTCACTACATGTCGCGCTCGGAGTCAATGACAAAGCACCCGTATATCTACCCAAAGCGATTTAGGCCAAACATTCCGTTGCGCTGACACGCACAACTCGATTTGCGAGGATGGAGGGATGAGCGTCGGTACCGTCACGCGCGGCACAACGAACACGAACCGGCTGCGCCGCGTGGACCGCTGGCTCGCCGCGCAGCCCGTGCTGCGCCGGGCCGCGGACCCGCTCATCGTCGACCTCGGTTACGGGGCCAGCGCGGTCACCACGCTCGAGCTGCATCGGCGCCTCGCCCGGGTCAGGCCCGACGTGGAGATCGTGGGCATCGAGATCGAGCCATCACGCGTCGAGACGGCACGCGACCAGCTCGAGGAGGTACGCGCCGCCGGCACGAGCTTTGCGGCCGATGCGCGCATCCGCTTCGCTGTGGGCGGGTTCGAGGTGCCGCTGCCGGGCGGGCGGCGGGTGGCGGTGATCCGGGCGCTTAACGTGCTGCGCCAGTACCCCGAGGGCGAGGTGGCGGCGGCCTGGCAGCTGCTGCTGTCGCGGCTGCAGCCGGGCGGCGTGCTGATCGACGGCACGTGCAACGAGATCGGCCGGGTGGCGAGCTGGATCGACGTGACGGCTGACGGGCCGCAGCACCTGACCCTCTCGCTGCGGCTCGCCGACCTCGAACGGCCGTCGATCGTGGCCGAGCGGCTGCCGAAGGCGCTGATCCACCGCAATGTGGAGGGCGAGCGGGTGCACGCGTTCCTGGCCGAGCTTGACCGCCAGTGGCAGTTCAACGCCGCGCTGGCGACGTACGGCGCGACGCAGCGGTGGATCGCGAGCGTTCAGGCGATGAAGGACGCCGGCTGGCCGATCTCAGGCGGCCGCCGTCGCTGGCGTCTGGGCGAGGTCTCCGTCGCGTGGGCGGCGGTGGCGCCGGCAGGCTAGCGGGGCGGGCGGGTGACCGCGCCGAGGCGGGGCAGGCGCGGCACGTTCGCCTCGGCGCCCGCGGTGGGTGGCACGATGGGCTGCTGGGCGGCGGCCACGGTCACGTCGTCGGCGTCGATGAAGAGGGTCGCCGCGGCATCCGTGGTTCGCTTGATGACCGCCAGGGCGATGGGCCCCAGCTCGTAGTGGATGGCGCTCGACGTGACGGTGCCAACCCCGCGCCGCTCGCCGTCGCGCTCGAGCCAGACCTCGCTGCCGGCGGGCGGCAGCACGCCCTCGGAGCCGTCGAGGTGCAGCATCACCAGGCGCCGCGGAGGGTGCCCGAGGTTGTGCACCTTCGCGATCGTCTCCTGCCCCCGGTAGCAGCCCTTGTTCAGGTGCACCGCCGTGCGCAGCCAGTCGAGCTCGTGCGGGATCGTGCGCTCGTCGACCTCAGTCGCGAAGCGCGGCCGCCAGGCGGCGATGCGCAGGGCCTCGAACGCCAGCAGCCCCGCAGCGGATGCCTCGCCGGCGCTCACGCGCCCGGCGAGGTCGCCCAGCGCCTCTCGCGGAATGAGCGTCTCGCGCCAGCTCCACCCCGCGGCGGGGTGCTCGTCGGGGGCCGCATACTGATGGCCGCCCGCGACGACGGATGCCCAGGGGTCGCGCCAGCTTGTTGTCGCCGCGACCGGCAGCTCAGCGAATGACCCGATCGTCGCGAACTCGTCGCTGCGGTCGGCGAGCTCGACGCGCAGCATGAACCGCATCGAGTCGAGCCAGGCGAGAAGACCGGCGGCCTCCTGCCGCTCGACAAGCACCCACAGCAATTCGCCGTCGTCGATGAGCTTGAGCGCGTACTCAAGGCG
This sequence comes from Microbacterium sp. STN6, assembly GCF_026410545.1. Classification (GTDB taxonomy): domain Bacteria; phylum Actinomycetota; class Actinomycetes; order Actinomycetales; family Microbacteriaceae; genus Root112D2. The sequence continues at coordinate 376,602 of NZ_JAPMIT010000004.1, read as the reverse complement.
GCCGGTCGGCGCGAGCAGCAGCGTCTCGGCGCTGTCGCCCGGCCGCAGACTCTTCAGGCTCTGGCTGCTCATGGAATCGAGCCAGGTCAGGCGGTCGGGGCCCGTGATGGTGAGCACCGCGTGGTGCGAGAGATCGACGAACGCCTCCCCCGCCGCGAGTCGACGCTGCTCGAGAAGCGGGTTACCGTAGTGCGCGGCGACGCCGGCATCGCGGCCGGTGCCCTGCACCGCGCCGGGCAGCGCGAGGAGCGGGTTCGTCGTCTGGTCGGTCATCAGTCGACCTTCGCCAGGCGTGCGGAGGCGTGCGTGCGCAGGTCCTGACCGAGCGCCGCGATGTCCCACGCCCAGAGCAGGTGGCCCTCGACCAGGCCGTACAGGCGAGTTGCCGCCGAGTACTCCTTTGCGCTCGGGCTGCGTAGCACGGCGTCGGTGGCGAGGTCGATGCGCGGGCCGGCGATCTGGCCGAGGTACAGCTCGCTCACGCCGTCCGGGTGCACGAGCGAGACCTCGATGTCGAAGCCGCCGGAGGCGTTGCGTAGCGTCTCCACGGACTCGGCGTTCGTGTATGGGCGCTCGCCCACGCCGGGCAGCATGGCCGGTCCCGCATCTGCGTCGGTCAGCGGCCGTGCGAGCCGCCAGTAGCCGCTCTCGGCGGCGAGGTGGCGGGCCGCGGCGGAGTCGTCGCCGAGCTCGAGGGCGGCAGCGGTGTCGCCCGGCTCGGTGGGTTCGGCGGAGGGCGCGGACGCGGCATCCACTTCGTCATCGCCGATCAGCCACGTGGACGAGCTGTAGTTCAGGTACGGCTGGCCGTCGTGACTGAAACTCACGCGCTGGCCGAACTCACGCTGGATGCGCCGCTCACCCACGAGATAGTCGAGCACGCCCGTGCCCTGCCACACGCCGAGCAGCCACGAGAGCGGCACCAGCTCGGCGGGCAACCCGGTGGGGATCTCGATCATGGCGTGCGCCAGCCGCTACCGCTGCCCCTGGAAGAGCCGGTAGACGACGAGCACCGAGACCGCCGCGATGGCGAGCGTTGCCAGCCCGAGAAGGCCGACGAAGAGAAGCTCCAGCGTGACAAGCATGGCCCCAGTCTATGCGACCGGCCGACGACGCGACGGATGCCGGTGGCGGGCCCCTCAGCGCGCCGCGACGAGCGCGAGCACCGCCGCCGCGACCGCGAGCACCACCACGGCGCCCGAGACGCTGCCGACGAGCCGGCCGACGAAGCCCTGCTTCTGCTGCGTCGCGAGCTGCACGCACATGGCGCAGACCATAGAGCCAGCGAGCGCGAGGCCCAGCCAGGTCGTGTCGTCTTCGGTCGGCGAGAACAGGCCGATCGCGACCGCGGCGAGGGCCGCGAGCACCCAGATCAGCACGATGCTCGCCCAGCGCCGGGCCGGGGTCAGCGTCGCGATCTGCGTCTCGGTCATGCCTCCATTCTGCCTGACCGGGGCGTTGCGCGGCCGCCGGTGAGGCCCGGATTGCGGCGGGCGGGGCCGCCGACGGGGCCGCTCTGGCCGTCCGATACACTGACTTACGCACATCAGGAGGCCGCCGTGGCGCAACTATTGATCCTGACTTCTGCGCCAGACGCGGAGGTTCTGCCCGGTCTCGCCCTGCTCAGCCACAGCGTCCGCCAGATTCCCGCCAGCCCCGCCTCGCTCGTGAACGCACCGTCGTGCGACCTGATCTTCCTCGACGCCAGGCACGACCTCGCCGGCGCCAAGTCGATGTGCAAGCTGCTGACGACGACCGGGTTGACCGCCCCGCTGCTGCTCGTGATCACCGAGGGCGGGTTCGCCGCGCTCACCGCGGAGTGGGGCGTGAGCGACGTCGTGCTCGCCGACGCTGGCCCTGCCGAGATCGACGCGCGCGTTCGCCTCGCGCTCGGCCGCCAGTCGATGGGCGACGACCAACCTAAGATCCAGACCTCCGGCGTGACGATCGACGAGGCCAGCTACTCGGCCAAGGCGCACGGCCGCACGCTCGACCTCACGTTCAAGGAGTTCGAGCTGCTGCGGTTCCTCGCCACGCACCCCTCCCGCGTCTTCACTCGCGAGCAGCTGCTGAGCGAGGTGTGGGGGTACGACTACTTCGGCGGAACGCGCACGGTCGACGTGCACGTTCGCCGCCTGCGCGCCAAGCTCGGCGACCTGGAATCGGTGATCGGCACCGTGCGCAACGTCGGTTACCGCTTCAACGTGCAACTCGATGAGGAAAATGAGCGCGTCACTCCGCCTGTCGGTAGCTGACCTCGGGCAGCCGGCGGCGGCATCCGCTTTTCATTCAGTAGCGGATGCTGCGCAGCTCGCCGACGGCGCCGACCCCTTCAACGAGCAGGCCCGCCTCGACGTGGCCGCGGGCAGGCGCGCGCCCGTGCTGCTCAGGGTCGCGGGCGGGGACGGCGCGACGGCGGGCGGCGATGGCGCGACGGCGGGCGGCGCGACGGTTGGCGGCGAGACGGTTGGCGCCGCGATCGCCGGCGACGGCGCGCTTGACCTCGTGGTCGACCCGCGGTTCCGCGGTCACGGGTACGCCACGGCGGCCCTCGAGCAGTTGCTGCCGGATCACCCCGGTGACCTCGTGGCGTGGTCGCACGGCGACCATCCCGCCGCCCGTGCCCTCGCGCCGCGCTTCGGCTTCGCGCTCGTGCGCACTCTGCTGCAACTGCGCCTGGCCCGGCTGCCCGCCGCGTCGACCGCCGCCCGATCGAAAACGACGGAGATTTTGCCGGGTACGGGGGCAGAAGGGGGCACGGATGCCGCATCCGCTTCACTTTCTCCGTCGTTTTCGATCGGGGCGTTTCGGCCGGGGGCCGATGAGGGCGAGTGGGTGCGGCTGAACGCCCGGGTGTTCCACGCGCATCCCGAGCAGGGGCGGGTGAGCGAAGCCGACCTCGCCGACCGCGAGGCCGAGCCGTGGTTCGACGCGGGCGACTTTCTGGTGGCTCGCGATGCCGCCGGTCGCATGGTCGGCTACAACTGGCTCAAGATCGAGCCCGGCAGCGACGAGGGCGAGATCTACGTGATCGGGGTGGATTCGGCCGCCGCGGGCAAAGGGCTCGGCAGGCGGCTGCTTGAGGCGGGCCTCGCCCGATTGTCGGCACGCGGATGCCGGTCGGCCACCCTCTACGTGGAAGGCGACAACGAGCCCGCACTGCGCCTTTACCGCTCCAGCGGCTTCATCGACCACATGATTGACGTGCAGTATCGACGTGCAGTTTCAGCGCACGATGCCATGATGTTGTGATGGACGGCGAGAACATCATGCTCGATTCGGGCATGGCGAGCGATTTCGACGACGACTTCGCCCCCTTCGTGTACGAGAACGATCCGACGCTGCCGGAGGATCGGTACCTGGACCGCGAACTGAGCTGGCTGGCGTTCAACCAGCGCGTGCTCGAACTCGCCGAAGATCCCGACGTTCCCATTCTCGAGCGGGCCAACTTTCTCGCGATCTTCGCCAGCAACCTCGACGAGTTCTTCATGGTGCGCGTGGCCGGCCTCAAGCGGCGCATTCTCACGGGACTCGCCGTGCCGACCAACGTGGGCCGCGCGCCGCTCGACGTTCTCGCCGACGTGAGCGACAAGGCGCACGAGCTGCAGGCGCGTCACGCCAGGGCGTACCAGGACTCGGTGAAGCCGACCCTCGCCGATGCCGGCATCGAGATCGTGAGCTGGGAGAGCCTCGACGACGCCGACCGTGTGCAGATGCGCGAGATCTTCTCGAGGCGGATCTTCCCGGTGCTCATGCCGCTCGCGGTGGACCCCGCGCATCCGTTCCCCTATATCTCGGGCCTCTCGCTCAACCTTTCCGTGCGCGTTCGCCACCCCAAGACCGGCAAGGAGCAGTTCGCCCGGCTCAAGGTGCCGCAGATGCTGCCGCGGTTCATGCGCATCGACCAGCGCGAAAGCGTCGACCAGATGCGCTTCATCATGCTCGAGGACCTGATCGCGAACCACCTGGGCGACCTTTTTCCGGGCATGGAGGTGCTCGACCACCACATCTTCCGTGTGACGCGCAACGAGGATGTCGAGGTCGACGAGGATGAGACGGAGAACCTGCTGCAGGCGCTCGAGAAGGAGCTGCTGCGCCGCCGGTTCGGACCGCCCATTCGCCTCGAGGTGACCGACGACATGGACGAGGTCACGCTCGGGCTGCTCGTGCGCGAGCTCGACGTGAGCGAGCAGGAGGTGTACCGGCTGCCGGCGCCGCTCGACCTCGGCGGCCTGTTCGACCTGTCGAAGATCGACCGGCCAGACCTGCACTACCCCACGCACGTGCCCACAACCGCGGCGGCCCTCATGGCGCGCGAGCCCAACGCCAAGCCCGACGTCTTCGCCGCCGTCGCCCGGCGCGACGTGCTGCTGCACCACCCCTACGAGTCGTTCGCGACCAGCGTGCAGGCGTTCCTCGAGCAGGCCGCCGCCGACCCCAACGTGCTCGCCATCAAGCAGACGCTGTACCGCACCTCGGGCGACAGCCCCATCGTCGAGGCGCTCATCGACGCCGCCGAGTCGGGCAAGCAGGTGCTGGCCCTCGTGGAGATCAAGGCCCGCTTCGACGAGCAGAACAACATCTCGTGGGCGCGCAAGCTCGAGAAGGCAGGCGTGCACGTCGTGTACGGCCTCGTCGGGCTGAAGACGCACTGCAAGCTGGCGCTCGTGATTCGCAACGAGCCGGGTGGGCTGCGGCACTACAGCCACATCGGCACCGGAAACTACAACCCCAAGACGAGCCGCGTCTACGAGGATCTCGGGCTGCTGACGGCCGACGACCAGGTGGGCAAGGATCTGACCCGTCTCTTCAACGAGCTGAGCGGCTACGCCATCGAGAAGAAGTTCAAGCGGCTGCTCGTCGCGCCGCTGCACCTGCGCAAGGGGCTGCTGAAGCGCATTCAGGTGGAGACGCAGAACGCGCAGGAGGGGCTGCCCAGCGGCATCCGAATCAAGCTCAATTCGATCGTCGACGAGGCGATCATCGACGCGCTCTACCGGGCGAGCAACGCGGGCGTCACGGTCGACCTGTGGGTGCGCGGCATCTGCGGGCTGCGGCCGGGCGTGCCGGGACTCAGCGAGAACATTCGGGTGCGATCGATCCTCGGCCGCTACCTCGAGCACTCGCGCATCTTCTCGTTCGTGAACAACGGCGACCCGCAGGTGTACATCGGCAGCGCCGACATGATGCACCGCAACCTCGACCGACGCGTCGAGACGCTCGTGCGCCTCACCGATCCGGGCCAGATCAGGGAGCTCGACGCGCTCGTCGACCAGGCGTTCGACGAGAACGTGTCGGCCTGGTCGCTCGACTCCGACGGCGTCTGGAGCCGGCACAGCAAAGACGAGGCTGGACACCCGCTCGTGGACCTGCAGAATAGGCTCATGCAGCAGATCACGCACCGGCCGCGCACGGGCAGCCGCCGGTGACGACCGCAATCTACGCCGCAGGCGCCGTCTGCTGGCGCATCGTGGGGGGCAAGCTCCTCGTTCTCGTGATCCACCGCACGCGCTACGGCGACGTGACGATCCCCAAAGGCAAGGTCGACGCGGGCGAGACCCTGCCCCAGACCGCGGTGCGCGAGATCAAGGAGGAGACCGGGCTGTCGGTGACCCTCGGCGTGCCGATCGGCGTCTCGAACTACCGCCTCGAGAGCGGTCGCGAGAAGTTCGTGCACTACTGGGCGGCGCAGGTCGATGACGATGCGGTTGCACGGTCGACTTTCGTGCCGAACGGCGAGGTCGCCGCGCTCGAGTGGGTGAGCATCAAGAAGGCCCGCAAGTACCTCACGTACGAGCACGACGTCGAAATCATCGACAACTTCGCCACGCTTCTCGACGACGGCGTCACCGAGACCTTCGCCCTCATCGTGCTGCGGCACGGCAAGGCCACCCCGGCAGGCGAATGGTCGGGAACGGATGCCTCGCGGCCGCTCACCGATCGAGGGGCCAAGCAGGCGGCAGGCAACGTGCCCACCATCGCCGCGTGGAACCCGCGGAAGCTCATCACGAGCACGGCGGTGCGCTGCGCCGCGACGGTCGCGCCTCTCGCGGCGGCCTTCGGGCTGAAGCCGGTGCGCGAAGAGGGCATCAGCCAGGACGCATATGAGAACGGTGCCGCAACCGTGCGCGAGATCGTGGGCAAGCGCGTGCGTAAGCGCCGCACCGTGGTGCTGTGCTCGCACGGGCCGGTGCTGCCGGTGATCCTGCGTGAGATCGCGCTCGCCACGGGCACGACGAGTGGCCCGTATCTGCGCGAGGCGGCGGCGCTCGAGACCGGCGCGTTCTCGGTCGTGCACCTCTCGGCCACCAATCCCAGCTCGGGCATCATCGCCATCGAGACGCACAGCCCGCGGCTGTAGCGCCACAACCTTCTCCTCCTGTTCACCTCCGGTTCACCGGCGTGCGCAACGCTGGTAACGCCTCGGGAATAGCGTCGCAGACGGGCCGACCCGGCCCACCTGCACACGATCCCCAGGGAAGGGAACAGCCACAGTGACATTCACTCGCTTCACCGCATCGGCCCGCATCACCGCACCCGTCGCCGCGCTGGCGATCGCCACGATCGCGCTCAGCGGATGCGCGGCGAACGAGCGCGGTACCGGCGCGGCCGACGCCGCGCCGGCATCCGCTCTGAAGGGCACGCTCAGCGCCGTCGGCTCGTCGGCGCAAGGAGCCGCGGAGACCGTCTGGGCCGCCGGCTTCCAGACCGACAACCCCGACGTCACGGTCAACTACGACCCGCAGGGCTCCGGCGCAGGCCGCAAGTCGTTCATCTCGGGTGCGGCCGATTTCGCCGGCTCGGACGCGGCGCTTAGCGACGACGAGCTCGGCGGCGACTTCGCCCTGTGCACGCCGGGCTCGGGCGCCATCGACCTGCCGGTGTACATCTCGCCCATCGCGGTCGCGTACAACGTGGACGGCGTCAGCGACCTGCGCCTCGATGCCGACACCATCGCCGGCATCTTCAAGGGCTCGATCACGCGCTGGAACGACAAGGCGCTCACCGCACTCAACCCCGACGCGAAGCTGCCCGACGCCGCCATCACAGTCGTGCACCGTTCCGACGACTCCGGCACCACGCAGAACTTCACCGAGTACCTCGCGGCCAACGCGAAGAGCGTGTGGGATGCCCCCGCCTCGCAGACGTTCCCCTACCAGGTGGGCGACGCGGCCAAGGGCACCTCGGGTGTCGCCGACGCCACGAAGAGCGCGTCGAACAGCATCACGTACGTCGACGAGTCCGGCTCAGCGGGGCTCAGCATCGCCCAGCTCAAAGTGGGTGACGCGTTCGTGACGATCAACGCGAAGGGCGCCGCGGCCGTGGTCGCCGCCTCGCCACTCAAGTCAGGCCGCGCCGACCACGACCTGGCCGTCGACATCGACCGCACCATCACCGACGCCGACGCCTGGCCGCTCGTGCTCGTCAGCTACGTGATCGCCTGCCAGCAGTACAAGGATTCGGCGAAAGCCGACCTGGTCAAGGCGTACGCGGGCTACCTTGCCACGGATGCTGCGCAACAGGCCTCCGCCGAGCAGACCGGTTCGGCGCCGCTCAGCGCGGAACTCGCGACGAAGGTTCAGGCCGCCGCCGCGAGCATCAAGTAGCACGACAACCCCACGCGAAGACCCAACGAGATCGAGAGGCCCATGACGACTGACACGGCACGCCGCGGCGGAATTCGCCTGGGCGATCGGGTCTTCGCTGGCAGCGCCGCGACCGCGGGAGCACTGATTCTCATCGTGCTCGCCGCGGTCGCGGTGTTCCTCATCGCGCAGAGCCTGCCCGCCCTCGGCGCCGGCCCCGGCGAGCTTCCAGGTACGGCGCAGAACTTCTGGGTGTACGTCTGGCCGCTGGTCTTCGGCACGATCTGGTCGGCGTTTCTCGCGCTCCTGGTGGCAACGCCGCTGTCGATCGGCATCGCCCTGTTCATCTCGCACTACGCGCCGCGCCGGCTGGCGCAGGCGCTCGGCTATGTGATCGACCTGCTCGCGGCGGTGCCGTCGGTGGTCTTCGGGCTCTGGGGCATCGTCGTGCTGGCGCCGTTCGTGCAGCCGATGTACTCGTGGCTGGTGGCGAACCTGGGCTGGATTCCTCTCTTCGCGGGCCCGGTTTCGGGCACAGGGCGCACGGTGCTGACGGCATCCGTCGTTCTGGCGGTCATGGTGCTGCCGATCATGACGGCGATCTGCCGCGAGGTCTTTCTGCAGGCGCCGCGGCTGCACGAGGAGGCGGCTCTCGCGCTGGGGGCGACGCGGTGGGAGATGATCCGCATGGCGGTGCTGCCGTTCGCGCGGGCAGGCATCGTGTCGGCGATCATGCTTGGGCTCGGCCGCGCGCTCGGCGAGACGATGGCGGTGGCCATGGTGCTCTCGCCCGCACTGGTGGTCAATATGTTCCTGCTGACCTCGATCAACCCGAACACGATCGCGGCCAACATCGCGCTGCAGTTCCCTGAGGCGACAGGCGTCTCGGTGAACGCGCTCATCGCGTCGGGGCTCGTGCTGTTCCTCGTGACGCTCGGCATCAACATGATCGCCCGATACATCGTGGGCCGGCGCCGCGCCTTCTCGGGAGCCAACGCATGACGACCACGACCAGCACGCCTAGTGCCACGACGATGCCGGGCGCGGGCGCGGTCGCGGCGCGGCGCGGCGGCCTCTATGCGGCGGCTCGGCTGCCGCGCGGCACCGCCTGGGCGACGCTCGCGGCGAGCTGGCTGGTCACGGGCGGCCTGTTCGGCATTCTCGACGCCGCGGGCGCGAGCGACGGCTTCAACCTGGTGGGCACCATCTTCTTCGGCACCGTGCTCTTCGACGTCGCCATCTGGAGCCTCGCCCTGCTGGTCGAGGGCCGAAGGCGGGCACTCGACCGGCTCGTGACCTCGCTCGTCTCGACCGCGTTCGTGATCGCGCTGCTCCCCCTCGTCTCGCTCGTGGCGACCGTGCTGCAGAACGGCCTCGCCCGGTTCGACACCGCGTACTTCACCGAGTCCATGCGCAATGTGATCGGCGCGGGAGGAGGAGGCCTGCACGCCATCGTGGGCACGCTCGAGATCACCGGCATGGCGACGCTGATCTCGGTTCCGGTCGGCCTGCTCGCGTCGATCTACCTCGTGGAGTACGGCCGCGGGGCGCTGGCGCGCGGCATCACCTTCTTCGTCGACGTGATGATGGGCATCCCCTCGATCGTCGCGGGACTTTTCGCGTTCGCCCTCTTCGCCCTGGCCACCGGCAACCCGGGCATTCGCAGCGGCTTCGTCGGGGCGGTCTCGCTGAGCGTGCTCATGATCCCGGTGGTCGTGCGCTCGAGCGAGGAGATTCTGCGCCTCGTGCCGAACGAGCTGCGCGAGGCCTCCCTCGCCCTCGGCGTGCCGAAGTGGCTCACGGTGCTGAAGATCGTGCTGCCCACCTCGATCGCCGGGCTCGTGACGGGCGTCATGCTCGCCATTGCGCGGGTGATCGGCGAGACGGCGCCGCTGCTCATCGTGGCGGGATTCACCGCCAGCATGAACTACGACCTCTTCTCGGATCGCATGATGACCCTGCCGGTCTTCGTCTACACGCAGTACACGCAGGCTGCGGGGCTGCATGCTCAGGCGGCGGTCGACCGCGCATGGGCCGGCGCGCTTACGCTCATCATCATCGTCATGGTGCTGAACCTCGCCGGCCGCGTCATCGCCCGCATCTTCGCCCCCCGTTACGGCCGTTAGCCCAAGGAGCCTCACCGTTGTCCAAGCGCATCGAAGTCACCGATCTCGACGTCTACTACAGCCGCTTCCTCGCGGTGCAGAACGTCTCGCTCACCATCGAGCCCCGCACGGTGACGGCGTTCATCGGCCCGAGCGGCTGCGGCAAATCCACCCTGCTGCGCACCCTCAACCGCATGCACGAGGTCGTGCCGGGCGCCCGCGTCGAGGGCCGCGTGCTGATCGACGGCGACGATCTCTACGCGCCCGACGTCGACCCGGTTCTCGTGCGCAGGCAGGTGGGCATGGTGTTCCAGCGCCCCAACCCGTTCCCCACCATGTCCATTCGCGAGAACGTGCTCGCGGGCGTTCGTTTGAACAATCGACGGATGCCGCGGGCCGACGCGGATGACCTGGTCGAACGTTCCCTGGCCTCTGCCAACCTGTGGAACGAGGTGAAGGACCGGTTGAACCTGCCGGGCTCGAGCCTGTCGGGCGGCCAGCAGCAGCGCCTGTGCATCGCGCGCGCGGTGGCCGTCGCGCCCGACGTGCTGCTGATGGACGAGCCGTGCTCGGCACTCGACCCGATCTCGACGCTCGCGATCGAGGATCTCATCGAGGAGCTCAAGCAGCAGTACACGATCGTGATCGTGACCCACAACATGCAGCAGGCCTCGCGCGTCTCAGACCGCACCGCGTTCTTCAACATCTCTGGGGCTGGCACCCCCGGCACGCTGATCGAGTACGACGACACCGCCACGATCTTCTCGAGGCCGTCTGTGCAGGCGACCGAGGACTACGTCTCGGGCAAGTTCGGCTGAGTCGACGCTGCACTCACAGCGCCACGCCCCGGGCGTTACGCAGTTCTCGCGTGACGCCGCTCTCGCGTGGAGATGATGGTGGCCAGGCCGCGGAACGCCTCTCGGCGCGAGGCCGCTCGAAGCGGCGAATATTGGAGCCCGGGGTTACCACGGCCCGGCCACGCCCAGTGTAACCGAGCGAGCCGTTCCTGCATTCCCGGATGCTCACGGGACTCTCAGGGTCAGGTGACGCGGGCAACGTGGGCCGCTATTCGAGGGAATCGCTGCGCCAGAGGCGCGCGCATCCGGCAAGCTCGTTGGCGGTCTCGGAGAAGCGCAGGGCGCGCGTAGTGAGCTCGGCGGAGCGAGCGGGTTCGGTGACGTCGTGGTCGTCGGCGATGCTCGCGCAGCCGGCGGCGACAACGCGGCAGAACGCGGCGGCCCTCTCGAGCGCGATGGCGAAGTCGCCCTCGAAGGCGCCGCGAAGGATGCGGTCGGCGAGCTCGGTGATCTCGGCAGGGCCGGTGGGGATGGGGGCTCCGGCGACGACGGGATCGATGGTGGTGCTCACCTCGGTGCCCCGCTGGAAGAGGTAGCTGGTGGCCTGCGGGTCCTGTCGGATCAGCACGCGCAGCAGGTAGATGCGCCAGAGCGCGCCCGGGAGCGAGCGGGGCAGGGAACGCGACCAGAGTTCGGCGATGGCATCGATGCCGTGCTCGTCGGTGAACGTGACGAGCCGGCCGACGACGGCCTCGGTGGGGTCGGCGCGCACGCGGGCGAGGAGCGCCTGCGCGGTCTCGTGTGCGATGCGGCTCGTCTCGGCGGGGTCGTCGCCGCCGTGGAACGCCTCGAACCGGCCGCTGGGGAACTGAGTGGGCTTGTGGAAGTTGTCAGGCATGTAGATTTAAGCTTACGGGCCTGTAGCTCAGTTGGTAGAGCATCGGACTTTTAATCCGCGGGTCGAGGGTTCGAGCCCCTCCGGGCCCACCGTCGCAGTGAGTTCCCGGGAGTTGCTTGAGGACGCACGAGGCAACTGGTGACGGTGATGCCGCTCAGCCCCGCTCGGCAGCGGCGGGTCGAGTCCGAGCGATCCCCCAGGCCACGAGAGCCGCGGCCAGCACCGTGAGCACGAACCCCGCCGTCGACACTCCCGACTGGAATTGCGTGGCTTGCACGTGGCTCCAGTTCGATGCGGTGATGCTTCCCGCGAACAGCGCGGCAAGGATGGTGCCTGCTGCCGCGATGCCCACACCGTTGGCCACCTCGGTTGCCGTGTCGGAAAGCGCCGCGCCGATCGTGGTGCGGTTCTCGGGCAGTCCACTGAGCACATTCGTGGCGGCGACGACGCCGACGACGCGAAGACCAGCGGCCACCAGCGCGAGTGCGACCGCGATCCACACATATCCGAAGCCGTTGAAGAGGCTGTAGATGGCGAGGCCGGCCACGACAGCGATGGCGCTCAGCCATGCCGCTCGAACCAGCCCGATCCATCGCACGAACGGATCGACGAATGCGCCGCCTGCGATCAGAACGGCAACCTGCGGCAGCATTCCAATCGAGGCGAGCGCCGGCGGCCAACCCCACTGAAGCTGGAGTTGCAGCGTGACCAGGTAGCCCAGCCCGGCCGTCGCGAGCCCCGCTGCCGCCTTGAACGCCAGTCCGCTTGAGACCAGGGGGTGCGCGACGAGCTTGAGGTCGAGCAGCGGATAGCGGGCCGACCGCTGCCTGAGCACGAAGAGGATCAGGCCGGCGACGGCGGCGGCCGTGGCCGCCCACGGCTCCCACGAGGCGACGCCGGACTCCACGAAGAGCGTGGGTGCGACAAGCGCAAAGACGATCGTCGCCGTGCCGAGAGCGGCCCCGAGCACGTCGATCGGATCGCGATGGAGGTCGGCAGCAGCATCCGCTGCGATGCCGAGACGAATGCCGACGATTGCCAGCGCCGCGATCGGCACGTTCACGAGTAGCAGCACCTGCCAGGGCGCGAATGCGAGCACCAGGCCGCCCACGGTCGGGCCGATCGCGAGCCCGACGAGCCCAACGGTGGAGATGAGGGTGATGGCACGAACGCGAAGTCGATCGGTGTCGAACAGCCGGAAGGCGAGCGCCATCGACCCTGGCGTCGTCATCGCGGCGGCGGCCCCCATGACAGAACGGACGGCGATCAACTGCCCCTCTGTGCTGACGAACAGGGTCGCAAGGCTGGCGACGCCGAGCAGGGCCAGGCCGATGAGCATGATGCGCCGTCGGCCGAAGCGATCGGCGACGGCGCCGAAAACCAGCATCAGGGAGCCGAACACGATGGAATACGAGCTCGTCACCCACTGGAGGCCCGTGGTCGACGCGTGCAGGTCATGGCCGATCGTCGGCAGAGCGACGTTCAGGATCGAGTTGTCCAACATCTCGAACAGGAAGACGGCGGAGAGGCCGGCGAGAGCCATCCAGGCGTCCCGCAGCGTCCGAGGCCGATATCTGCTCTGAAGCTCCGTTGCCGCGGCTTCGTCGTTCTGGGTGATCATGTTCACTCCTTCTCTGCGGGTGATCTACCAAGCGGTAGGCGATCGACTTCCGAACACCGCTCGATTCTCGAACGTCGTTCCGATGTCGAACACCGTTCTACGCTCAAACGCCGTTCGTGTCAACTGCTAGAGTGACGACATGGCCGAGAAGAATGCGAAACGCGGTGACGACTCCCGCCAGCGCTGGATCGCTCAGATCGCTGCGCTCGAGAATCCACCGACCCCGGCTCGCTCTCGCAAAGCCCCCCTCACCGTCGAACGGATCGTGCACACCGCCCTTGAGCTCATCGAGGCCGAGGGCTTTGAGGCCGTGACGATGCGGCGTGTTGCCGCGGCCCTGCAGACCGGCGCGGCATCGCTCTACGCTCACGTTCGCAACAAGGCCGCGCTCGACGACCTGCTGATCGGAGAGCTGTGCTCTCACGTGATGCTGCCGGAGCCGGACCCGAAGCAGTGGCAGGCGCAGATCATGAACGTCTGCGGGCAATTGCGCGATCAGTTCCTGCGGTACCCGGGCATCGCGACTGCGGCGATGGCAGCGACACCGACCAGCCTGGAAACGCTTCGAATCAACGAGGGGCTGCTGACGCTTCTGCTGGCGGGAGGCGCTCCCCCTCAATTCGCCGCGTGGGCGATCGACGCCGCGTATCTCTACGTCGCCGCATACAGCCTGGAGGCGTCACTGCGCAGCAGGCCGGGGAATGGCGAAGAAGGAGGCGACCACGACAACGAACACGAACACGACAACGACAACGACGAGATCGTCGAGCGGCTGCGCATGCTGCCGACGAGCCTCTTCCCCAACACCGTCGCGCACGCGCGGGAGCTCAGCACAGGAGACGGGCACGAGCGTTTCGACTTCACCCTTGGGCAGCTTTTCAGGCTTCCCTCCTCGGCCGAGTAGGTCTTTCGTCGGTGCGATCGCGTCGGTGCGATCGCGCTTTCCGCGCATTTTGCGTCGGCGGGAATAGCCGGGATATCTATGCAGTTGCATGCATCGAGGGCGCGGCCCTCACCTCCACTTCTAACCTTCGAGGAGAATGCATGTCTGAGACCACACTCACCACCACGATTCCCGGCTACCGCGCCGGCACCTGGACCATCGACCCGGCGCACAGCGAGGTCGGCTTCAGCATTCGGCACCTCATGGTGAGCAAGGTCAAGGGCCGTTTCGCCGAGTTCGATGCCACATTCGTGACCGGCGAGGACCCGCTCGACTCCAGCGTCACCGCCCACGCCACGGTCACTTCGGTCGAGACGCGCGACGCCAACCGCGACGCGCACCTGCGCACGGGCGACTTCTTCGAGGCCGAGACCTACCCGACCATCGACTTCGTGTCGACCGGCGTGCGCGAGAACAAGGGCGACTTCTTCGTCGACGGCGACCTGACCATCAAGGGCGTCACCAAGAAGGTCACCTTCGCCTTCGAGTTCGGCGGCTTCGCCCAGGACCCCTACGGCAACTACAAGGCCGGCGCGACCGCCACGACCGAGATCAACCGCGAGGACTTCGGCCTCACCTACAACGCCGCCCTCGAGACCGGCGGAATGCTGCTCGGCGACAAGGTGACCATCACCCTCGAGCTGCAGGCGACGCTCCAGCAGTAGTCGCAGCAGGTTTTAGCGAGCGGATGGCGGGCTCGGCGCACAGCGCCGGGCCCGCTTTGCGTGGGCTGGGTTTCGAGACGCCGGCCTGCGGCCGGCTCCTCAACCCGCGTTCAGTCGGCTCCTCAACCCACGTTCAGTCGGCTCCTCAACCCGCGTTCGTCAGAAGCCGGTGTGGCGCATGCCCCAGCGCACGGTCCATGTGTCGCCCGGCTCCAGCCACGTGAGCGAGCGGCCGGTGTTCAGCGCGTTCGTCGGGGCCGTCATGGGCTCGATCGCGATCGCCACCTCGCCGTCGGCGAGCGTGGGCAGGCTGCGCGAGGTGAACACCTGCACGTAGCCGAAGTGCTCATCGCTCCACATCGAAACCGTGCGGCCGTCTGGCGCGGTGAGCGTCTGCTCGCCGCGGCCATCCGTGATCGTGACGTCGGCCCAGCCGTCGTCGAGCGTGAGGTCGCCGACCCGCTTGCCGCCGCGCAGGTCGTACTTCGTGCCCTCGACCGGGTGCTCGCCCACGATATTGAGGCGGTCGTCGACCTCGAAGTGCGTGTCGGCGCGCACGGTGATCGTGAGGTCGGCCGTGGGCACGTCGCCGATCTTGAAGTACGGATGCGTCCCCACGGCCACCGGCGCGGCCTCGGTTCCGGCGTTCGTGATGGTGTGCGTGACGGTCAGTCCGTCGTCGACGATCTCGTAGGTCACGGACGTGTCGAGCAGGAACGGGTAGCCCGCCTGCGGGAACACGGTTGCGTGCAGCGTGACCGCCGACGCGCTGCGCTCGCCCGCCGTGTACGGGCTGTACCGGAGCAGGCCGTGGATCGCGTTGTCGCGGTCCGGCTCGGTGAGATCGAGCTGCTGCGTCTGCCCGTTCAGCTGCCACCGGCCGTCTTTCACGCGGTTCGGCCAGGGCACCAGCACGATGCCGACGCCCGACGGCGGAGTCGCGTTCTGCGGGTACGGCTCGGTCAGGTCGACGCCGCCGAGCGTGAACTGCCGCAGCGACGCGGCGACCTCGGTGATGACCGCGCGGGCCTCGCCTGCGGGCGTCTGACGGGTGAGTTCGAACTGTTCTCCGGTGGGTGCACGCATTCGCCCAGCTTAACCCTCTCGTCTCAGTCGCGGCGGTCGCCATCGGCAGTGGCGACGAGCACCTCGAGGCCCGCCTCGCGCAGTTCACGAACCTGATCGAGTGGCGCGGATGCGCCCGTCACGAGCGCGCTCAGCTCCCCGAGAGCGGCCACCCTGCCGAGGCTCCGCGACCCGACCTTGCTGCCGTCGGCGACCACCACCGCGCGGGCCGCGCTGGCGACCATCAGCCGCTTGAGCTCGGCCTCGGGCAGGTTGACGTTGGTCACCCCATAGCGGGCCGAGACGCCGTTGCAGCCGATGAACGCAATGTCTGCGGTGACCCTGGCGAACAGCGTCGAGGCAAGCGGGTCGACGAGCGAGTGCTGAAGCGGGCGCAGCGTTCCGCCGGTCACAACGACCTGCAGGCGGCCGATCGCCTTCTCGAGTTCGAGGGCGAGGGCGAGGCCGTTGGTGATCACGGTGAGGTTCGTGAGGTCGTCGCGGGCCACGATCTCCCGCGCGAGGGCGGCCGTGGTGGTGCCGACGTCGAGAATCACGCTCATGCCCGACTCGATCAGGTCGACCGCGCCCCGCGCGATCGCGCGCTTCTCGGGCGCGGATGCGGCGAGCGATTCCTCGAACGACGACTCGCGCTCGGCGGTCGGCGAGCTGACGACGACGCCGCCGTGCACCCGGCGGATGGGCTCGTACTCGATCAGCACGTCGAGATCGTTGCGGATCGTGACATCCGACACACCGAATCTCTCGCCGAGCTCGCTCACGGTGGCGAACCCGTCGGCGACAATGCGCTCGAGCATGCGGCTGCGACGAACGGATGCCGGCAGTTGCTGTTCGTTCGCATCAGGCATGGCCCGATCTTCGTTCTCTTTCGTTCTCTTGTCAATACGTAAATGTGCGACGCTCGAGGCGGGGCGAATGTGTAGAATCGCTTTCACATTCGCAAGCGAACGGCAGGGGAACACCGATGGGAAAGATCACCCGTCACTCGACGACACTGGCCGACGGTCGCGAGCTCATCTACTTCGACGACGCCGACAGCACGCTCGGCCCCGATCGCAAGCCCGACCTGCGCGAGCTCGACCCGCGGCCCGCCACGGCAACCATGCGCCAGGACCCGCTGACCGGCGAATGGGTGTCAATCGCGGCAGCTCGACAGAACCGGGTGTTCCTGCCGCCCGCCGAACTCGACCCGCTTGCGCCGGCCTCGCCCACCAACCCCTCGGAGGTTCCAGACAACTACGACGTCGCCGTCTTCGAGAACCGCTCCCCCTCGTTCGGTCCGCTGCTCAACGACGAGAACGCGCCACAGGGCCTTGACGACCTCGCCGAGATCGGCCTCGGCCGCACCCGCACCTCGGTGGGCCGCTGCGAGGTCGTGTGCTTCAGCCCGAAGCACGAGGGCGCGTTCGGCAGCCTCTCGGTCTCGCGCGCGCGAACCGTGATCGAGGCATGGGCCGATCGCACATCCGCTCTCAGTGCCATGGAGGGAATCGAGCAGGTGTTCCCGTTCGAGAACAGGGGCGAGGCGATCGGGGTGACGCTGCGTCATCCGCATGGCCAGATCTACGCGTATCCATACGTGACGCCGCGCACGAGCCGGCTCATCGACTCGATCGAGTCGTACGGGCCGACGCTGTTCGACGACATTCTCTCGTTCGAGCGAGGCGGCGAGCGGCTGGTACTCAGCGGTGAGCACTGGAGCGCCTTCGTGCCCTTCGCCGCGCGCTGGCCCATCGAGGTTCACATGCTGCCGCACCGTCACGTTGCCGACTTCGCCGAGACGAACGAGGCCGAACGCGACGAGCTTTCGGCGCTTTACCTGCGGCTGCTGCGCGGCATCGACGCGCTCTACGACACCCCGACCCCCTACATCGCCGCATGGCACCAGGCACCGGTGCGCGTGAAGCGTGACGAGATCCGCCTCATGCTGCAGCTGACGAGCCCGCGCCGCGCGGCGGATAAGCTCAAATACCTGGCCGGAAGCGAGGCCGCGATGGGCGCGTGGATCGGCGATGTGCCGCCCGAGAAGCAGGCGGCGATGGTACGCGAGGCCATCGCACGAGCAGACGAGGAGAACCCGGTATGAGCGACCTGCGTGACGAGGTACAGGCCGGGTTCCAGCAGCGCTTCGACGAGGCCCCCGACGGTGTCTGGTCGGCGCCGGGCCGCGTGAACCTGATCGGCGAGCACACCGACTACAACGACGGTTTCGTGCTGCCGTTCGCCATCAACAGGCGCACGCTTGCGGCGCTTCGGTTGCGCGACGACCGGCGCATCAGGCTCGCCACCTCGTTCGCCGACGACACGGTCGAGATCGAACTGGACACGCTCGCACCGAAGACGATCGACGGATGGGCCGCATACCCGCTCGGGGTGGCCTGGGCGCTCGGCCAGGGCAACGCCGACCTCGGTGCGGTGCCCGGCTTCGACCTCTACCTCGACTCGGACGTGCCCGTCGGCGCGGGGCTCTCGTCGTCGGCTGCCATCGAGTGCGCCGTCGCCGTGGCCCTCAACGACGTATGGCGCCTCGGCCTCGACCGCCGCGCGCTCGTCGACGCCGGCCACCGCGCGGAGAACGACTTCGTGGGGGCACCCACCGGCATCCTCGACCAGTCGGCATCGCTGCTCGGCCAGGCCGATTCCGCCCTCTTCATCGACTGCCGCAACTTCGACACCGAGGTGATCCCGCTCGGCCTCGAGGCGGCCGGCCTCGACGTGCTCGTCATCGACACGCGCGTGAATCACGCGCACGCGGATGGCGGCTACGCCTCCCGGCGCGCGTCATGCGAAGCCGGTGCGGCGGCGCTCGGGGTCGCCTCGCTGCGCGAACTCACGAAAGACGACCTTCTGCGCGCGCGCGACACCCTCGACGGCGAGACGTACCGCCGGGTGCGCCACGTGGTGACCGAGAACGACCGCGTGCTCGAGACCGTGCGTCTGCTGCGCACCGAGGGGCCGGCCGCGATCGGCGACCTGCTCGATGCCTCACACCGCTCGCTGCGCAACGACTTCGAGGTGTCGGTGCCCGAGCTCGACCTGGCCGTCGAGACGGCCCAGAACTACGGGGCGCTCGGCGCGCGCATGACGGGCGGCGGCTTCGGCGGATCCGCGATCGCGCTCGTGCCGCGGCACCTCATCTCGCACGTGAAGGTGGCCGTCGACGGCGCCTTCGCCGAGCACGGCTACGCGCATCCCGACATGTTCACGGTGGTCGCAGACGAGGGCGCGCGACGCGACGTGTAGCGGCGACGGCGACGCCGGCGGCGGCGGCGGCATCGGCACCGGCGCCGGCGCCGATAGCGCTCAGGGTCAGCGCGTCGAGAGCGAGCGCTGCATGACGTGGAACGTGCGCGTCGTCGTGTAGCCCGCCTGACGGTAGAGCCAGCCGGCGGGGCTCTGCTCGTCGGTCCACAGGAACCAGGCGCTGTGCGCGCCCTCGCTGCGCATCTGCGCCATCGTGCGATGCAGCAGGATCTTGCCGAGGCTGCGCCCGCGCTGACCCTCGTCGACGCCGAACGGCCCGAACCGCTCGATGAGCCCGCCGTACGAGCCGTAGGTGGCGAAGCCGACCACGGCGCCCCCCGCGTCGCGGGCGAGCAGCACGCGTTCGGGGTGCCCCTGATGCAGAACCGACTCGCGCATGACCTGGCCCCAGTCGGGCGCCAGCCGCTCGGCCGCGAAGGCGATCGCCTCCGGCAGGTCGCCGTACCCGGCCGGCGCGAACGAATACCCCTCGGCCTCGCGCGCGCTGATCAGCTCACGCACCTCGTCCGGCATCCGGTAGGCGGCGATGCTGAGATCCATGGCGGATGCGGTGTACAGCACCTCGAAGCCGGCTCGCGTCAGCACCCGCATCGCCCGCGGATACCGCTGCTCGTCGAGGCCGGGCAGGAAGTACGCCGGGGCGTACCCGGAGAAGTTCGCCCAGGTGGCGCCGCGCTCGGCAAGCCAGGCGAGCGCCGCCTCGAGAAGTGCCGAGCCGATGCCGCGGCCCTGCCACTCGGGGTGCACGTAGAAGAAGCTGATCCAGCCGCCGTCTGCAGGGATCGGCGTGGCGGCACCGCGGGAGACGACGGCATACAGGGCGCCGACGACTCGGCCGCCTGCGACGGCCACCATGAGCCCGCCGGGCTGAAAGTTGACGTCGAGCAGCACGTTCTCGGCGAAACGGTCGACGCCGACAGCATCCGTCGGCGCTGCCAACGCGAGGCCCGCAACGAGCTGCCCGAGGTCGTGCGGCTGAAACGGCCGCAGCTGCCAGTTCTCTTGCATGTGAGTGCCTCCTCGCACTGCTCCGGGCTCTTCTCGACGGCTCTCAGAGCCTCGCCATAGCGGGCTCGCTCGCGGCGAACGCGACCGCCCGCGGTACGTCGTTCAGGCAGCCGCGCGTGATCTGCTGCGCGCTGTAGAAGTCGATGTAGCGGAAGCCGTACGTCTCGCCGCGCGCGAACGCCTGGCCGCTGATGCCCGCAAGCCAGCGCTCGTATGCGTCGGCTGAGATCGCGGCGATCGTGTCGGCTCTGAAGCCGTCGGCGTCCT
The DNA here is from genome assembly GCF_026410545.1 of Microbacterium sp. STN6. Lineage (GTDB taxonomy): Bacteria > Actinomycetota > Actinomycetes > Actinomycetales > Microbacteriaceae > Root112D2. The sequence goes on along the minus strand of NZ_JAPMIT010000004.1, from coordinate 356,362 downwards.
CCCAGTTCTCGGTGTACAGCAGCCGCGCGACGCCGTGGCGCTCGCTCGTGTCGGTCTGCCAGCCGGGCAGCCCGGCGAGGTAGCGGGCGCGGTCGGCGATCCATGACGCGTTCTCGTGGTCGGTGTGGATGCTGCGCTTCCAGTGCGCCAGCACCATGCTCGGCCGATAGCTCCTGATGAGCCGGGCGACGCGGCCCGCGACCGCATCGTCGGCGCGCAGCATCCCATCGGACTCGTCGTCGAACACCTCGAATCTCGCGCCGATCGCCTCGGCCAGGGCTGCCCCCTCGGCGATCTTCTGCCGCCGGTACTCGTCGATCGGCAGCCGCGGGTGCCCGCGCTCGCCCGGGGTGAGGGCCAGCAGCATGCTCTCGCCGCCGTCGAGCACGTTCTGCGCCAGGTACGGGCCCGCCGCCAGATCCATGTCGCCGATGTGGGCGCCGATCGCCAGGATCCTCTCAGCCATGTCGTTCCTCCTCGGGTGCCGTGGTGCCGCGTCTCGCCGGCTCGGTCGTGGTGGTGCCGCGCCTCGCCGGCTCGGTCGTGGCGGTGCCGCGCCTCGCCGGCTCGGTGGTGGTGCCGCCGCGCCGCAGTGGCTCGGTCGCCTCGTGCGTGGCCTTCAGCGCGAGGGTCGTCTCGTCGTGTCGGCGCTGCGCCACGCCGACGAACAGGCAGTCGACCAGCGTGAACTGCGCGGTGCGGCTCGCCATGGCGGCGGCCCGAAAACGCGTCTCACGCGCCGCCGTGAACAGCGCGATATCGACAGCGGATGCCAGGGGCGAGCCCCGCCCGTTGGTGACGGCGAGCGTGGTCGCGCCCGTGGAGCGCGCCAGGCGCACGAGCTCCACGGGTTCGAGCGTGGTGCCGCTGTGTGAGAAGGCCACCACCACATCCTCGGGCGTGGCGAGCGACGCCACCGCCATCGCGTCGTGCGCGCCGGCAAAGGTGAACACGGTGCGGCCGATGCGCAGCAGTTTGGCCTGCAGATCCTGGGCCGGCAGCGCGCTGGCCCCGATGCCGAAGACGATCACGCGCCGCGCTCGGTCCAGCGCATCGACGGCGAGCGCGAGCGCACCGACGTCGAGGCCGCCTACCGTCTCTTCAATGCTGAGCCGCTGCGAGAACGCCACCTTCGCGATGGCGTCGGCGAGGTCGTCGTTGTGGCTGATATCCGAGCCATAGCGCTCGTCACCCGCCACGCTGCCCGATGCGGCGCGTTGGGCCCGTTCGCGACCGAGCTCGGCGGCGAGGGCGATGCGCAGGTGCGCGTAGCCGGCCATCCCCATGCTGCGACAGAAGCGCACGACCGAGGTCTCCGAGGTTTGGCACAGCCGGGCCAGCTCGCTGATGGTCTTCTCCATGACCAGTTGCGGGTCGGCGACGATCGCGTCGGCGACGCGCCGCGACGAGGGCGGCAGCGCGTCAGCGCGAGCCTGAATGGTGCTCTGGATGCTCAATACAGCCGCACCGCCTCGGGCACCTCGGGGGCGACGGGGCTCGCCTCGAGCAGCGCGGCGAGCGCGGCGGCCGGGTCGAGCGGATGCGCGCCGACGCCGCCCGCGCCCGCGTCGCCACCGCCGCCGACCGCGCCGGCGGCGCCGAGGCTCTGCCGCAGAGCGTCGCTGCCCCACAGCAGATCCATGAACGGCCTCTCGCCCGGCGTCGCTGCGGGCAGAACGCGCAACTCCCCCGGGTACAGCCGGGCCAGCTCGCCCAGCATCACGACCGCCGTGGCGAGCGGGTCGAACGCCCGCTCGTCAGTGATGTGCAGCTGCACCCCGCGAACGCGCTCTCCGGCGCCCTTGCTGAACGTGGGCACGAAGACGACGTCGCGAAAGAGCACGCCGGGCAGCGGCGTCTGGCGAAGGGATGCCGCGAAGCGCGCATCCGCCCATGGTGCCCCGATGAGCTCGAACGGGTGCGTCGTGCCGCGCCCCTCCGACACGTTGGTGCCCTCGAACAGCACCGTGCCCGCGTAGGCGAGCACGCTCGCGGGCGTGGGCAGGTTGGGCGAGGGCGACACCCAGGGGCGGATGCTGCCTGCCGCCCCCGCACCCCGCTGCCAGCCGTGCACCGTGATCACCCGCAGCTCGAGCTCGTGGCCGGCCCGCGCCGGCACGTGCTGCTCGGCGAACAGCCGGGCGAGCTCGCCGAGGGTCAGCGCGTGCAGGAACGGGATCGATACGCGGCCGACGAAGCTTGAGCACGAGGGGTCGAGGCCGGGGCCGCGCCGCCCCAGACCCGCGAGAGGGTTGGGGCGGTCGAGCACCGTGACGGGCAGGCCGACGCGCGCGGCCGAGACCATGAGGTCGAAGAGCGACCAGACGTAGGTGTAGCTGCGCACGCCGATGTCCTGCAGGTCGACGAGCAGCGCGCTCACGCCCGAGTCGCGCAGCAGGGCGTCGAGCGCCGCTCCCTCGACGCCGTACGTGTCGTGCACGGGCAGCCCGCTCGCCTCGTCGATGCCGCTCGTCTCGCTCGCGCCCGCCTGAGCGCTGCCCCAGAGGCCGTGCTCGGGCGCGAAGAGAGCCGTGATCGACAACCCGGCGGCGCGAAGCGCGTCGATGCTGCGCGAGAGGTCGGGCATGGTGCCCGTGACATTGGTGACGAGGCCGAGCGCATCGACCGGCCCGCGCAGCAGGGAGGGGTCGCGGCGAAGGCGGTCGGCTCCCGTTCTCACCTCGATCATGCTGCGAGCCTAGGCAGTGGCCGCGCGTTGGTCAATCATTTACACTGGCGTGAGCGAAGCCGTCATTCAGCTACGCACGGTCAACGGAGAGGTTGCCAGATGGGCCAGAGCGACGATCGGGCGCAGCTGCGCTCGCAGCTGGCCGGGCTGTCGACTGAATCGGTCAACGACGAGCTGCGCGATCTCGACACTCTCCCGACCTCGCAGCTCGTTGCGTCGATGAACGCGCAGGACGCCGAGGCGCCCGTCGCGGTCGCCCGGGAGTCCCAGAACATCGCCACCGCGATCGACGGCATCAGCGAGCGCCTCGCGCACGGCGGACGCCTCATTTACGTGGGCGCCGGCACTCCCGGCCGCCTCGGCGTGCTCGACGCGAGTGAGTGCCCCCCGACCTTCGGCACCGACCCCTCGCTCGTCGTCGGGCTCATCGCCGGCGGCGACGCTGCGCTGCGCACCGCCATCGAGAATGCCGAAGACGACGGCGCCGCGGCGATCCGGCAGCTGAGCGAACTGCGGTTGAGCCACGCGGATGCTGTCGTCGGCATCTCGGCGTCCGGTCGCACCCCGTACGTGGTCGCTGCCCTCGGGCACGCCCGCGAGGTCGGCGCCTTCACCGTCGGCGTCGCCTGCAACCGTCACTCGCCCGTGGGTGAGGCGGCCGAGGTGCGCATCGAGGTCGAGGTCGGGCCCGAGTTCATCACGGGTTCCACGCGCCTGAAGGCCGGCACCGCCCAGAAGCTCGTGCTCAACATGATCAGCACCATCACGATGGTGCGGCTCGGCAAGACGTACGGCAACACCATGGTCGACCTGCGCGCCACCAACGAGAAGCTGCGTGCCCGAGCGGAGGCCACCGTGATGCGGGTGGCGGAAGTCGACGCGGCACCCGCCGCACGCGCGCTCGCCGAGGCCGACGGCTCGCTCAAGGAGGCGATCATGATGCTGAGAACCGGCCTGCCTTACGCCGAGGCGCGCGCCGTGCTCGCGGCCCATGGCGGGTATCTGCGCCGTGCGATCGAGGCGGCGCAGCGCAGCGGGGAGGCGTGATGAGCGCGGCCGGCGCCCTGCGTTCGAGCCTGGCCGAGGCCGCGGGCACCGACGCCGTCACCGACCGCGAGATCGACCGACTCGCCATGGCCCACGACGCGTCGCACTACCTGCTCGTGCCGGACGCCGTCGTCACGCCGACCTCGGCCGACCAGGTAGCGCGCATCATGGCCGCCGCGGCGCGGCTCGACCGACCTCTCACGTTCCGCTCCGGCGGCACCTCGCTGAGCGGACAGGCGCTGACCGACAGCATCCTCGTCGACACCCGCTCCCGCTTCCGCGGCATCGAGATCCTCGACGGCGGCGAGCGGGTGCGCGTCGAGCCGGGGATCACCGTTCGGCAGGTCAACGCGCACCTGGCGCGCCACGGCCGCCGGCTGGGGCCCGATCCGGCAAGCGAGATCGCGTGCACCATCGGCGGCGTCATCGCCAACAACTCCTCCGGCATGGCGTGCGGCACCGAGCTGAACACCTACCGAACCCTCGAGTCCATGGTCGTGGTGCTGCCGAGCGGCACCGTCATCGACACCTCCGCCCACGATGCGGATGCGCGCCTCGCCGCCCTCGAGCCCGATATTCACGCGGGCCTCACCCATCTGCGCGACCGCGTGCGCGCCGATCCCGCGTCGGTGGCCACTATTCGGCGTCTCTTCTCGATGAAGAACACCATGGGCTACAGCCTCAACGCGTTCCTCGACTTCGACGCACCCGCCCAGATTCTGGCGCATCTCCTGGTCGGCTCCGAGGGCACGCTCGGCTTCGTGGCCTCCGCCGTCTTCCGCACGGTTCCGATCCTGCCGCGCGCCGCGACCGGGCTGCTCACCTTCCCGAGCCTGTCTGCAGCCACGGCCGCGCTGCCGCAACTGGTCGAGACGGGCCTGGCAACCATCGAACTGATGGATGCCGCGTCGCTGCGCGTCGCGCAAGCCGACCCCGGTGCGCCCCGATGGCTTGCGCAGCTCCAGGTGCACGAGCACGCGGCGCTGCTGGTCGAGCAGCAGGCGGGAGACGACGAGACGCTTGAGCGCACGCGTGCGGAGACGGCATCCGTCGCCCGTGGCCTCGAACTGGCCACGCCCTTCGCACTCACGACCGAACCCGAGACAAGGGCCGCGCTCTGGCACCTGCGCAAGGGGTTGTACACGGCTGTGGCGGCGAGCCGGCCGAGCGGCAGCAACGCGCTGCTCGAGGACATCGCGGTGCCGGTGCCCGCCCTGCTCGCCACGTGCCGCTCGCTCACCGGGCTGTTCGCGGAGCACGGCTACCGCGACAGCGTGATCTTCGGCCACGCGAAGGATGGCAACATTCACTTCATGCTCGCCGAGCGGTTCGACGACGCGAGCATGCTGCGGCGGTACCGCGCGTTCACCGACGACATGGTCGACATGGTGCTTGAGGCCGGCGGCGTGCTGAAGGCCGAACACGGCACGGGGCGCATGATGGCACCCTTCGTCGAGCGGCAGTACGGCGCGGAGCTGTACGACGTGATCCGCTCGGTGAAGACGCTGATCGACCCCGGTGCGCTGCTGAACCCCGGCGTCATCGTCGCCGCCGACGGCGCTTCGTACACCGACGATCTGAAGACGGCACCGAGCGTCGAGGCCGAAGTGGATCGCTGCGTCGAGTGCGGCTATTGCGAGCCGGTGTGCCCCTCGAAGGATCTGACGATGACGCCGCGGCGGCGCATTGTGATCCGCCGCGAGATCGCCGCCGCTGAGGCGCGCGGCGATACCGGCCTGGCGGGCCGGCTGCGCCAGGACTACCAGTACGACGGCGTTGACACGTGCGCCGTCGACGGCATGTGCCAGGTGGCCTGCCCGGTGCTCATCAACACGGGAGACCTGGTGCGGCGGCTGCGGGCCGAGCAGAGCGGGTCAGCCCAGAACAGCGGATGGGCCGCAGCCGCCGAGCACTGGGACGCCGCCGGGCGCGCCATCGGCACGGCGCTCACTGTGGCGAAGGCGCTGCCCGCGCCGGTCGTGACCGCGGCAACGCGGGTGGCACGCGCGGCGCTGGGTGCCGAGAACGTGCCGCTGTATGAGGCGGGGCTACCGGGCGGTGGCGCGCGGCGCAGCCGGGTGGCGCGCTCGCGTGGCGCATCCGTGCTGGCGCGCTCGCGTGGCGCATCCGTGATGGGGCCCGCTTCTGGCGACGCCGACGCGGCAGGCTTGGGGCAGGTGGCGCCGGTCGCTGTCTACTTCCCCGCCTGCATCGGCACCATGTTCGGGCCGGCCGAGGGCGGCGAGGGCGTGATGCCGGCGCTGCTCTCCCTCTGCGAGCGCGCCGGGGTGCGGCTCGTCATTCCCGACGGGATCGACGGCCTGTGCTGCGGCACCCCCTGGAAGTCGAAGGGCATGCTCGATGGCTACCGCAGCATGACCGAGCGGGTTCTTGAGCGACTGTGGGCGGCGAGCGGCAACGGCGCCCTGCTTGTCGTGTGCGACGCATCGAGTTGCACCGAGGGCCTGGTGACGATGCTGCGGCTGGCGGCCGATGGCGGCGGCGACACGCGTGCTCGCTTCTCCTCGCTGCGGTTCGTCGACTCCGTCGACTTCGCCGTCGAGCACCTGCTCGACCGGCTGACCGTCACGAACCCCATCGACTCGCTCGCTCTGCACCCCACGTGCTCATCGACCCAGCTCGGCAGCGTGGCCGCCCTGCAGACCATCGCCGAGACGATCAGCGACGACGTGGTCGTGCCCGTGGAGTGGGGCTGCTGCGGCTTCGCCGGGGACCGCGGCCTGCTGCACCCCGAGCTCACCGCGTCGGCTACGGCGGCCGAGGCGGCAGAGATCGCAGCGCGCGACGTCGCCGAATACGCATCGACCAATCGAACCTGCGAGCTGGGGATGACGGGCGCCACCGGGCGCCCGTACCGGCACGTGCTCGAGCTGCTCGAGCGGGCGACGCGGCCGAACGTGGGTGTTCGCGACGAGGGTGAGTGATCCACCGCCCACATTCGTCGCGAACACGCGTTCTCGGCGACGTGGCCGGCCACCGGCATCCGCTCGGTTGGGGCTTGTGACGCTCGGTAGGCTGTCGGCATGACCGTCGACGCTCAGGCCCGCATCATCTCCCTCGGCGAGAAGGGCAGCCCCTCGGTCGCCGAAAGCGCCTGGGTGGCGCCTGGGGCCGTGCTGGTGGGCAACGTGAGCCTCGGCGAGCGCGCGAGCGTCTGGTACAACTCGGTGCTGCGGTCGGAGGGCGTACCGATCGCGATCGGCGCCGATTCGAACCTGCAGGACACCGTGTCGTGCCACGTCGATGTCGGATTCCCGCTGACGCTCGGGCGCGGTGTGTCGGTGGGGCATGGGGCTGTGCTGCACGGCTGCACGATCGAGGGCGACGTGCTCATCGGCATGGGCGCCCGCGTTCTCAACGGCGCCGTGATCGGCGCGGGCTCGCTCGTCGCCGCCGGCACCGTGGTGCTCGAGGGCAGCCGCATCCCACCGCGATCACTCGTGGCCGGCGTGCCGGGCAAGGTGCGGCGCGAGCTCACCGACGATGAGGTGGCGGGCATCCGCCACAACGCCGAGGTCTACCGGGAGCACACGGCTCTGCACCGCGCCGCCAACGCCGGTTGAGGAGCGCGAAGCGCGTCCCGAAACCCGCTCCGCGACCGAACGCTGGTTGAAGAGCGCGAAGCGCGTCTCGAAACCCGCTCCGCGACCGAACGCTGGTTGAAGAGCGCGAAGCGCGTCTCGAAACCCGCTCCGCTTCTCAACGCGAGGGTTTCGAGACGGCCGCGACGCGGCCTCCTCAACCCGCACAACGGGCTCCTCACTCGGCCTCGGTGCTCTACGCAGTGAGGCGCTCCGCGGCCGTCACCACGTTCTCGAGCAGCATCGCGCGCGTCATGAGGCCGACGCCGCCGGGCACGGGCGAGAGGTACCCCGCCACCTCGGCGACCGCCGGGTCGACGTCGCCCGCGAGCTTGGCCTTGCCGCTCGGCGCCGTGCCCACGCGGGTTACGCCCACATCGATCACCGCCGCACCCGGCTTCACCCAGTCCGGCTTGACGAGCCCCGGCTTCCCGACCGCGGCGATCACCACATCGGCACGCCGCACCTCGGCCGCGAGGTCGGCCGTGCGCGAGTGCGTCAGCGTCACGGTGGCATCCACGCCCTTGCGCGTCAGCAGCAGGCCGAGCGGCCGGCCCACTGTGATGCCGCGGCCGATCACCACCACGTGCTTGCCTGCGAGCGGCACGTCGTAGCGACGCAGCAGCTCGATCACGCCGGCGGGCGTGCATGGCAGCGGCGTGGCGATCTCGCCCGAGACGCCGAGCACGAGCTTGCCCAGGTTGGTGGGGTGCAGGCCGTCGGCATCCTTGGCCGGGTCAACGCGCTCGAGCATCTCGTGCTCGTCGATGCCCGCCGGCAGCGGCAGCTGCACGATGAACCCGGTCACCGCCTCACTGGCGTTCAGCTCATCGATGGCGGCGCGCACGTCGTCCGCACTGGCGCTGGCGGGCAAGTCGATGCGGATCGACTCGATGCCCACCTCGGCGCAGTCGCGGTGCTTTCCGCCCACGTACGACACCGAGCCGGGGTCGTCGCCCACGAGCAGGGTTCCGAGGCCGGCACGGATGCCGCGCTGGCGCAGCACCTCCACGCGCGCCGCGAGCTCGTTCTTCATCACGGCGGCCGTCGCCACGCCGTCAAGGCGGATCGCGGTCATCGGCTACCTCACGCTCGAATCGAGCTCGACAGCCGGCTCCGGCTGGCCGAACGGGTTCAGCCCGGCGTACAGCGGGAACGCCTCGGTCAGCGAACGCACGCGGGCACGCAAGCCGGCGATATCGGGCTCAGGCTTCAGCGCGGCGGCGATGATGTCGGCGACCTCGGTGAACTCCGGGTCACCGAAGCCGCGGGTCGCCAGCGCCGGCGTGCCGATGCGCAGGCCAGAGGTCACCATGGGCGGGCGCGGGTCGAACGGCACCGAGTTGCGGTTCACGGTGATGCCCACCTCGTGCAGCACATCCTCGGCCTGCTTGCCGTCGAGCGGCGAGTTGCGCAGGTCGGCCAGCACTAGGTGCACGTCGGTTCCACCGGTGAGCACGTCGACGCCGCCGGCCTTCGAATCCTCGGCGGTCAGCCGATCGGCGAGGATTCTCGCGCCGCTCACCGTGCGCCGCTGCCGGTCCGCGAACTCCTCGGTCGCCGCAAGCTTGAACGCGGTGGCCTTCGCCGCGATCACGTGCATGAGCGGACCGCCCTGCTGGCCAGGAAACACGTTGGAGTTCAGCTTCTTGCCGAGATCCGTGTCGCGGGAAAGAATGAAGCCGCTGCGCGGGCCGCCGATGGTCTTGTGCACGGTCGATGAGACGACGTCGGCATAGGGAACGGGCGACGGATGCAGCCCCGCCGCGACCAGGCCCGCGAAGTGCGCCATATCGACCCACAGCCGCGCGCCCACCTCGTCGGCGATCTCGCGGAACGCCGCGAAGTCGAGCTGGCGCGGGTATGCGGACCAGCCGGCGATGATGACCTGCGGCCGGTGCTCGAGCGCCTTCTCGCGCACCACGTTCATGTCGACCAGGAACGTCTCGGGGTCGACGCCGTACGCGACCGCGTTGTAGAGCTTGCCGGAGAAGTTGAGCTTCATGCCGTGCGTGAGATGCCCACCGTGCGCGAGCTCGAGGCCCAGAATAGTGTCGCCCGGGGTCGCGATGGCCGAGAGCACGGCCGCGTTGGCCGACGCGCCGGAGTGCGGCTGCACGTTCGCGAACGCCGCGCCGAACAGGCTCTTGGCGCGCTCGATGGCGAGCGACTCGGCGATGTCGACGAACTCGCAGCCGCCGTAGTAGCGGCGGCCGGGGTAGCCCTCGGCGTACTTGTTCGTGAGCACCGAGCCCTGCGACTCGAGAACGGCGCGCGGAACGAAGTTCTCGCTCGCGATCATCTCGAGGTAGTCACGCTGACGGCCGAGCTCCAGCTGCAGCACCTCGGCGATCTCAGGGTCGACCTCGGCGAGCGGCGCGGTGAAGGTGGAGAAAGTGTCGTTCAAGACGGGGCTCCTTGTGTCTGACGGGCGCGAACGGCTAGTAGTTCCGTTGGCGAGCGTCGATTTTCTCGACGCCACCAACGCTATCCGTTTCGGCCCAGGCGCGCGGCCGATCTCGCCCTCGTGAACTCAAGGGTCAGCGTCGTTCCCCGATGGTGAACCATCTACGGGCGGCCTCCTTGCGGCCACCGCCCATACGCCAGTCGCGACAGGCAAATCATATCAACGGATGCTGGCGCATCCGCCTGTCACTTCATGGTTCCGGCCGACACCGAACCCTGCAGCTGGCGCTGGAAGAACACGTACACGATGAGCACGGGAACGACCGTGATGACGACCGCCGCGTAGAGCGCGCCGAAGTCGATGGAGTAGCCGGCCTGCGATGCGAACGACGCCATGCCCTGAGTGAGCACGTAGTGGCTCTGATCGGAGTTCAACGCCACCGGCAGCAGGAACTGGTTCCAGAGGCCGAGGAAGTTGAAGATCGCGACCGATGCCATGCCGGGCCTGGCCATGGGCAGCATGACCTGGAAGAACGTGCGCCACTCGCTCGCACCGTCGACCTGCGCCGCCTCGTAGATCTCATCTGGCAGGGTCTGGAAGAACGAGTACAGGAAGAAGACCGTGAACGGCAGCGCGAAGGCCACGTAGGTCAGGATGAGGCCCGGCAGTGTGTTCAGCAGCCCGATGTTGCGCAGGATGAAGAACAACGGAACGATCGCGAGAAACACCGGGAACGTGAGCCCGGCGAGCATGAGGTAATAGATGGCTCGCGCGCCGAAGAACCTGAACCGCGCCAGCACGTATGCGCACATGGCCCCGAGGATCATGACGATCACCAGCGCGCAGCCGACCACGATGAGCGTGTTGACGAAGTAGCTGCCGATACCGGCGCCGTTCCACGCGTTGACGTAGTTGTCGAGGTGGAAGCTCTTGGGCGGGGCGAATGGCGAGGAGAGGATCTCGTCTGTCGTCTTGAACGACGACATGAGAACCCACACCAGGGGAACGACGACGATGACCAGCCAGATGATCAGCAGGGTGTGTGAGGATGCGGCGACGGCGACGTCGCCTCGGGACTGCTTCTGCGACCGGCCGCCGGGCGCCACAGGGGTCTGGGCCGGGCGATCGGTCACGGGGCTTGTGGTCACGGTCATCATCGACCTTCCTCACGGCCTCGGCTGAGGCGAACGACGATGAATACGATCGCCGCGAACAGCAGGGTCACTGCGGCAAGCACAACACCCATGGCCGTCGCGTAGCCGAACTGGCCCTTGCGGAAGGCCGTGTTGAACAGCTCCTGGCTGATGACGAGCGTGGTGTTCGCCGGGCCGCCCGCGTTCGGGAACAACGCCGACATGTAGACGAAGGAATCCAGGGCGGCGATGCCCAGATAGATGTATGCGGTCTGCACGCTGTCGCGGATAAGAGGGATCGTGACCGACATCGCCGTGCGGAACCGGCCGGCTCCGTCGAGCCGCACCGCCTCGTACGTCTCGGCGGGGATTCCCTTGATGGCGGCGACGAACAGCACCGTGTAGAAGCCGATGAAACCCCAGATGATCACCCACATCGAGGCGGGCATGGCGGTCGTGACGTTGCCGAGCCACGGGAAGTTCTCGAACTGGTGCAGCCCGATCGAGGTGAGGAACCCGTTCAGCAGGCCGGAGGAGGGGTCGTACACCTGCGCCCAGATGAGGCCGATGACGATCGCGGGGATGCAGTACGGGAAGAACGAAACGGCACGGTACAGGCCGGCACCCTTGATGCCGCGCACGGTGCCCTTGCTCGGGCCGGCCACCGTGACGACGCTCGCGATGATGAGGGCGATCGCGATCGTGACGAACGGCACGATCACACCGAGCAGGATGCAGTTGATGACGGCACGAATGAAGGTGTCGTCCTGCAGCAGCCTCTCGAAGTTCTTGAGCCCGACGAAGTCCATGCTCGGCGAGAAGCCGTTCCAGTCCGTCATCGAATAGTAGAGCGCCTGCACGAACGGCGAGATCACGAAGATCAGGAAGATCGCCAGGGGGACTCCGAGGAACACCACCATGAAGCTGACCTTGTCGAAGGTCAGCTTGCGCCGGTGGCGCCGGGGGGCGCGCTTGACTGCGCCCCCCGGCGTCACGGTGTCGGTCGAACTGGTCACTTGTTTGCCGCGGCCTTGTCCGTGATCTGCTGCAGGCCCGTGGTGAGGCCGGCGGCATCCGTTCCCCCGGAGAGGAACGAGTTCCACACGACCAGCTGGTCCTGGTTGAGGCCGTAGAGGTCGACGAACTGGTAGTTGAAGACGTTGTCGCCAGCGCCATCCAGCATCTTCGTCTGCGACACCAGCGCGGTCGAGCCGAAACCGTCGTCGGGAACGAGGCCCTTGACGATCGTCGGCGCCAGACGCGTCTTCGAGAAGTTCGTGGCCGCATCCTTCGACAGCATGGCGCGCAGGATCTCCTTGCCACCCGCCACGTTCTTGCCCTGCTTCGGAACGATGTATGGCTCACCGGCGGCGCTTCGCAGCGCCTCGTACGGCATCTTCGAGCCCGAGGTGACCGTCGGCTCGGGAGCGCCGGTCATCTTGAAACCGTCCTTCGTCGCCTTCTTCATCTCGTTCTCGATCCAGCCGCCCGAGGGGTACAGGATCGCCTGCTGATCGTTGCTCCACTGCGCCTGCGCCTTGGTGAACTGGGTTCCCGCGCCGCCGGGCACGAAGTAGCCGGCCTTCACGATCTGTTCCAGCGCCTTGAACACGCCCTGGATCGCCGGGTGCGACCAGCATTTCGGGTCGAGGCTCTCCAGAGCGTTCAGAACGTCATCGCCACCCTCCTTGATGGCCGAGTCCATGGCCATGGTCTGGTAGTAGGTCGCCGCTTCCTTGCCCCAGACGAAGAGGTACTTGCCCTTCGTCTTCGCCTTGGCGCCGAGCTCGATCGCCTCGTCCCACGTCTTGGGCGGCGTCCATCCGTTCTCCTGGAACAGACTCTCGGAGTACCAGAGGGCGTAGACCGTCATCACGTAGTTCAGCGCAAGGAACTTGCCGTTGAACGTGCCGGGATCCTTGACGTGCGGGTACACGGTGTCGGAGATCTTCGTGCCCTCGAGGTTGTTCGACGCGAGAACGTCGTCGAGCTCCGAGAGCTGGTCGAGAATCGTGTTGAACCCGATTGCGCCGGCGCCCGAGTTGTCGATGAGGTCGGGCGGGTTGCCGCCGACGAAGCGCGGCTGCAGCTGCTGGCCGATCTGCGTCGACGGGGAGACCTTGGCCTTGACCCCCTTGTGGTTCTTCTCAACGATGTTCGCCGCGAAGGTCACGTAGTCGTAACCGTAGCCACCGTTGAAGATGACCGCGTCGACCGTGGAGTTGTCGGCGAGACCGAAGGGGTTCTTGGCCGACTTCTTGCCGGTGGCGCCCCCGCTTCCGTTGTCGCCGCCACCTCCGCCGGCGGCGCACGACGCGAGCGTGGCGCTGAGCGGCACGCCGACACCGAGCACGAGAGCTCCCCGCAGGAAGTCGCGCCGGACCATGGGCTTGTCTTGGATTGTCATGTGTTGCTGCCTTCCGTTCGTGGCGTCATTGCCGTGATCGCGACCGGTGTGTCGCGGCCTGACATCTGGTGCGTGAGGTTTGTTGCCTTTCTTGCCTTTCTTGCTTCCTGTCTGACTGAGAGTGCGTAGCGTGTGCGCCGGTTACGTGTAGTGGTTGTCATGAGGTCTCGCGTCTCATGCCGTCCGCGTGATCTTTCCGCGGTAGAGCTCTTCGAGCGCCCTGTTGTGCTCGTCGCCACCCGGGATGTTCGCCGAGATGTAGAGCGGTGGGGTGACGCCGCGTTCCGCAATGCGCTCCGCGGTGCCGATGGTGAGCAGCTGGGCGATGAAGGCGGCGGTGATCGACGACACGGCGCCGACCGGGGTGCCCCCGGCCAGTTCGAGCGTCGCATCGCCGAACGGCGCCAGGTTGTCGATGACGACGTCGGCGACGTCGGCGAGACGCTTGCCACTGGGGTGCTTCGGCTGCACCCGGTTGGTGTGCTCAAGGCTCGTCACGGCGATGAGCTTGTGGCCCCGCTCCTTGACGAGCAGCGCAAGGCCGACGATGGAGCCGTTGACCCCCGAGTTCGAGGCGATCAGAAACACGTCGTCTTCGCCCACGGGCGACAGCGCGAACAGCTCATCGACGATCGCTGGGTCGCGTTCAAGCTCCGAGCCGCCCAGGATCTCGGGGCTCTTGCTGCCCCAGACGACGACGTCGCGCAACGCGATCTTGTTGGTGGGAATCAGCCCGCCGGCCCGACCCGCGATCTCCATGGCGAACGCCTCGGAGTGCCCGGTGCCGAACGCCTGAATGATTCCACCCTTGTCGATGGCCTCGACCATGAGGTCGATCGCGTCATCGAACGCACCCGACTGCGCCTGCGCAGCGAGCTCCTGCACACGCGGCACCACCTCGGCCAGGTAACGCCGGGTGAGGTCGGAAAGAGCGGACTCTGTCATTTCTTCTCCTGAGCGGCCACGACGATGCGCGCGCGATGCGCGCGCCTGTGTCCGGATACGGCGACGGCCGAGGCCGCCAGGTTCGACGTGGTCTGCGTGAAGTTCTCCTGTGCCACAAGCAGGTACAGCAGGTCGAGCACAAGCAGCTGCGCGTGCTTGGCCGAGAGATCGTCCGGCTGCAGAAAGCGTTCGTAGACCGAGGTGATGATGCTGAGATCGGCGATCTCGGCCAGAACCGACTTCGGGTTGTTGCTGATCGCCACGGCGAGCGCGCCGGCGTCGCGAGCCTGGCGCAGCATCTGGATCGTCTCTTCGGTCATGCCCGTGTTCGAGATGCCGATGGCCACGCAGTCGTCGCCCTGGATCGCGGCGCTCGTGAGCCCCGCGTGCACCTCTGACCAGTGGTGCGAGTTGATGCCGATGCGGTAGAAGCGCGCCTGCAGTTCCTCGGCCAGCGTCGAGCTGCCGCCCACCCCGTAGATGTCGACGTGCCGGCCGGAGGCGATGCGCATGGAGATGTTCTGCATGACGGCGAGGTCCATGGTCGCCGCGGTCTCCTGAAGAGAGCGGATGTGCGCATTCAGCAGCGTGCTCAACACGTCGCGCGGGGCATCATCCGGCCCGAACTCCCGCCCGATGTCGGCCTTCCACGTGTCTCGCGCCGAGGCCCGCCCCATGTCGGTGGCGATGCTCACGCGGAAGGGGACGTACCCCGAGTAGCCGAGCAGTCGGCAGAAGCGCGTGACCGTGGCGGGCGAGGTACCGGCCTTCAGCGCCAGCTCGCCGATCGACATCTCGAGCGGGGCGTGCGGGTGCTCGATGAGCACGGTCGCGATCTTGCGCATCGTGCCTGACATGGAGGGCAGGTGCGTGAGGATGCGGTTGGCGACCCAGCTCGCTGGGGCGCCATCATCCACAATCGGCGACACTGCCACTTCTGAGACTCCGTTTCAGCTCCGGCGGAGAATTTCAAAATTCACTCTCATCTATTCGGTGCACGGTGTCAAGAGCTTTCGCGCAATCGTTGCCTGCGCGTTACGAAGCTCACCGCGGTACTGTCGATCGACCACGACAGGGACGAAGGGCGGTCGCGTGCAGCACATTCTCGCCATCGACGCGGGCGGCACTCACACCAGGGCAGTGCGAGCGGATGCCGCGGGCCACTGCCTCGGCTACGGAGTCTCGGGCCCGGGCAATCCCATCTCCGCGGGCACGGAAGGCGCGCTGGCTTCTTTCACCGAGGCGGCGCTTCAGGCGAGCGGCGGCGGGAACGTGCCACCGTTCGCGCGCATCGTGTTCGCGATGGCAGGACACGGCGCCGGACTCCCGCTCGAACGCATCAGCGCGTCGCTGGCTGCGGTCGGCATCCACGGGCCGGTCAGCGTCGAATCGGATCTGCTGGCCATGTTCTGCTCCGGCACGCCCTCGCCCGACGGGTACGCGCTGGCCGCTGGCACCGGCTCGGTCGCCGCGCGCATCGTGGGTCACCGCCTGGATCGCGTAGCCGACGGCACCGGCTGGCTTCTCGGCGACGCCGGCAGCGGCTTCTGGATCGGCCGGCGCATCGCCCGCGCGGCCGTTGCCGACCTCGACGGCCTCGGCCCGGCGACGGCGCTGACCGACCTGCTGCTCGCCGAGCTCGGCCTCGGGCGCACCGGCGGGCGCGCCACGGGCAGGCCGCGCGAGCTGCTGCAGCTCATCGAGGCGCTCTACGCGCTGAGACCGGTGCAGCTCTCCCGGTTCGCCCCGCTCGCGTTCGCCTCTCGAGCGGATGCGGTCGCAGCATCCATTCTGCGTGACGCCGCCGCTGAGCTCGCCGCCTCGCTCCGCGCCGTGCGGGAGGAGGGGGTGACCGGCCCGCTCACGATCGGAGGCAGCGTGCTGAGCGCGCTGCTGGACACCGGGGCGCTGAACGCCGAGGCGCTGGGCGCGGGCGGTGCCGGAGGTGGCGATGGCGGCTCGCCGATCCGCGTGCGCGACGGGGCGGTCGGCGCGGTGGTACTCGCGCTCGTCCGCGGCGGGGTGCCGGTCGACCAGGGTGTCTTCGATCGCATCGTCGCCGACGTGGAGCGGCTCAGAGCGCCGTAACCTCGAGCTCCCCCGCGATCTCGCGCGCCTTGTCCGCGTCGAAGACCGCCGCACCGGGCGCCAGCGCGTTGGCCGTCGCGCACGCCGCCGCGAGCCGCAGTGCGTCGGGCAGCGCGTTACCGTGGTCGAGGGCGGCGACGAGGCCGCCGAGGAACGAATCCCCGCTGCCGGTGGGGTAGTGCCCGCGACGCGCGCTCGGCTGCACG
This sequence comes from Microbacterium sp. STN6, assembly GCF_026410545.1. Lineage (GTDB taxonomy): Bacteria > Actinomycetota > Actinomycetes > Actinomycetales > Microbacteriaceae > Root112D2. Next base: position 339,838 of record NZ_JAPMIT010000004.1, on the reverse strand, counting down.
CGCCAGGCGGCGGCGCGGCCGGCATGAGCGGCGGCACTGCGCGAATCGAGTGCCACCGAGCCGTGCTCGCCATCCGTGATGATGACGATGCCTCCCGTGCGGCGCTGCACCTCACCGGCGGCCTCCACGAGGTCGAGGGAGCCGTCGGCCGCAGCCACGAGCTCCATCGCCTCGGACCGGTTCACCTTCACGACATCGGGCCGCGCGTCGAGCGCCGTCGCCAGGGCCGGGCCGTGGCTGTCGATGGCGATGCGATGCCCGCTCTCGTGCGCGAGCCGCACCACGCGATCGAGCCCGCCATCGGCGAACGCCGCGGGCATACCGCCGGAGACCAGCACCCACCCTTCGCCGCCCGCCAGCACCTCGCGCACGCTCTCGATCGCCGCCTCGCACTCGGCCGCGCTCACCTCGGTCGGATGCTCGTAGATCTCGGTCAGCAGTCCACTCGTCGCAGAGGCCACGGTGACGCAGGTGCGGGTCGGCATCGCACCCTGCACGACATGCGTGCGGATGCCGGCAGCCGCCAGTTCACGCGCGATGAATGCGCCGGTGTCGCCACCCAGCATGGCCACCGCGCGCACGTCGGCGCCCACCGTGGCCGCCGCCCGCACCGCGTTCAGCGCCTTGCCTCCAGGCAGACGGTGCACCGCGGTCGGCCGGTGGATGCGGCCCTCCTCGAACGCGTCGACAAGGTACATCACATCGACCGCCGCGCTGAGCGCGACCGCCGTGATCATGCCTGCAGCCCGGCCTCGAGCCCACTCTCGAGCCCGCTGTCGAGCCCGCTGTCGAGCCCGTCGTGCAGCCTCGCCTCGAGCTCGCCTCGCGTGGCCTGCGCGCCGGTGCCGCCGACGCCGAGCGTCGAGAGCGAGCCGGCCACCGTGGCCCAGCGCAGTCGCTGAGCCTCGCTGCCGACGCCCGCCACCAGGGCGGCGAGGTAGCCTGCGTCGAAGCTGTCCCCCGCGCCGGTCGTGTCTGTGACGTCGACGACCAGGCCGGGCGCGCGCTCGAGCCGACCATCCGGCCCCACGCTGAAGCCGCCGTCTCGGCCGGCCTTCACGACCACGCGGGGACCGAGCGCGGCGAGGTGCCGCGCGTGCTCGATGTCGTCGGCGCCGCCCGCGCCGCCGAGGGCCAGCGAGATCGCCCGCAGCTCCTCGAGGTTGGGCATGAGAATGTCGAGCTGCGGCAGCACCGCGTCGAGTCCGGCCCACTGCTCGGCGGGGTCCCAGTTCGTGTCGAGGCTCGTCGTCACTCCCCGCGAGCGCAGCCGCGCGAGCAGCGCCGGTAGCTCGGCGGCAAGCGGCGCGAGCAGAAAGTATGAGGCGAAGTGCACATGCCCAGCGGATGCGGCAGCGGCCTCCACGGCCGCCGCCGTCAGCGCCGGGATCGCCCCCGTGAGCGTGAGGATCGCGCGGTCGGCCGGCGCCGACAGGATCACCGAGACGCCTGTGGGAGCCTCCGGGTGCACGATGACGGCGCTCGTGTCGACGCCCGCCTCAGCCAGTCGCGCCAGCGTGAACCGACCGAATTCGTCGTCGCCGACGCAGGCTGCGAGCGCGGTTGGCACTCCGAGGCGCGCCAGCCCGTGTGCAACGATGCCGGCCGAGCTGCCAAGCGTGAGGTCGGCGGCGCTCAGCAGCTGCTCGGCCTGGCCGAAGCGGGGCACGACGTCACCGCGCAGTACGAGGTCGACATTGGCGTCGCCCGCTACGAGAATCCGCGGCGGCTCGGCCGCGTCACGGTCGGTGCTCTGCGCGTTCATGCTCTCCATTCTCGCCGCCCGGCACTGCGCCGCCGCGATGCGGGCATCGACGGTGCGCCGCCCCTATATCTGTGCAATAGTGCATCCAGAACTGTTCATATGACAACAAACGTGCGATTACCGCTCACTTAAAGTGAGCGCTCGTGAGAAAGGTACCGCGGATGCCGCAGCCCGACTGGTCCCGAATGGCGACCCTGCCCCTCACCGCCTGGCACCCGCGCAGCCAGCTCTCGTTGCCGGCGACACCTGTTCCGCGCAGCGCCGTGCCCGCCATCGACATCCACAACCACCTGGGCCGCTGGCTCAGCGACGGCGAATGGATGATCGACGACGTCGATGCCCTGTTGCGGGTCATGGACGAGCGAAACATCCAGGCCATGGTCAACCTCGACGGCATGTGGGACGACGAGCTGCGCGCCAACCTCGACCGCTACGATCGGGCGCACCCCGGCCGCTTCCTCACGTTCTGCCAGCTCGACTGGGAGCAGCTTGCAGAAGGCGCGGGAGAAGAACGGCTTCTCGCATCCCTCGAGGAGAGCGCAGCGCAGGGCGCGCGCGGGGTGAAGGTGTGGAAGAATCTCGGGCTCAGGGTGCACGACGAACAGGGGCGGCTGGTCATGCCGGACGACCCGCGGGTGGTGCGGGTGCTCGGCCGCGCCGGCGAGCTGGGGCTGCCCGTGCTCATTCACACGGCCGACCCGAAGGCGTTCTTCGAGCCCGTCGACGAGAAAAACGAGCGACTTGACGAACTGCTCGTCGAGCGCGATTGGTGGTTCGGCGACACCGACCGGTTCCCGACGTTCGAGACGCTCCTGGCCGCGCTGCGCGCGCTCGTGCTCGCCACCCCGGGCACGACCTACATCGGCGCGCATGCGGGCTGTGCCGCAGAGGATCTCGACCTCGTCGAGGCGCTCATCGCCGACGCGCCGAACTTCACGATCGACATCGCCGGGCGCGTGGCCGAGCTCGGCAGGCAGCCGCGGCGGTTCCGGCGCCTCATCGAGGCATGGCCCGACCGGGTGCTGTTCGGTACCGACATCTACCCGATCACCTCGGAGCAGTTCGAGCTGCACTTCCGCTTTCTCGAGAGCACCGACGAGGCCTTCGAGTATGCGCCCGGTGAGGCGGTGCCGCCGCAGGGCCGCTGGACGGTCTCGGGCCTCGGCCTCGACGCACCCGAGCTCGCCGCGATCTACCATGACAACGCCGCCCGCGTGCTCGGCCTCTAGGCGATCTTCCCCGCTGACGTTGTGGGCGCGGTCGATGGGTTGCTTGCCTACCGAGTGCGGCATGGCATCGCGCCTTTACCAGGCAGCGAGCGGTAACGAACCAGAGGCGACCGGTTACCGGGACTTCAGAGATTTCCGGCTATACAGCTGTCGGTCCGGAAGTATGCAGCCTTCGATCAGGAAAATGGCTCCGATTATGAGAAGGGCAACGGCCAAGACCTCAGCGGCATGAATCGTGGACAGGAAGATGGCTATCCCGATAACGGGCACCACGGACATTGCGCTGGCGGCGGCATAGACGATCGCCACGATCAGAAACACGGTACTCGCAACGCGTGAGACGACTCGAGCACGTGTCACCTGTATTGCTGCTACCAGCCCCACCACGGCAAAGAATACCGAAAGGCTGTTCCCGATGATGATCGCTGCGGACATAGCACCGTGATCAACGACGATTTGAGTGAAGGCCCACAGCACGAGGTTCCGGAGACCGAAGAGGATCAGGGCGATTTTGCCGGTGGCTGAGCGCCCGACAACGCCTGAGTTCTTACCCACGCCCATAGCCAGGAGGATCATGCCGGCTAGCACGATGATGGCCGCCGTCGCTGAGGGGCCCGAATCGGAGAAGTTGAGTGGAGCCCGCACGTGGGACGCTCCGAGGATCCAGAACCCGCCCCCGACGAGGAGACCAACTCCACCGGCAATCCTTGCGACTCGGCTGCGCACGGCGGAAGTCGTGTTCATAGGAGATCCCTCCTTCGGTCTGCTCTGGTCCCTCAGATCCAACTCGGTTCATGCGGTGACTCACTTGGTCTGAAATGTTGTCTTAGAAACCTGGTGAGTCTACCCTGAGGAGGTTACCGTAAGCCCTGTTGAAGGTGGGTTCTGACCCGCCCTACAGTTTCGTATCTCGCGAATAGCCTTCGAGACCGTCGACTGCGGCAAGCCCAGGTGATACGCGATGGGGTACTGCGATCACCCCGCACAGGTGCTCCACCAGCTCGGCCACCGCCTCGCGGGCTGGCCCGAGATACCTACGCGGGTCAGTGAGGGCGGCGTCGCCGTCGAGCACACGTCGCACCTCGGCACTCCAGACGACATTCAGAGCGGTACCAACGTTCACCTTGCGGATGCCGGCTGCCACCGCCCGTCGCAGGTCGTCGTCGGCCACCCCCGACGAGCCATGCAGCACGAGCGGCACGGGCACGGCAGCGGCCAGTCGCGCGATGAGCTCGAGGTCGAGGTGGGCCGTGCGGGTCGTCATGGCGTGCGACGAGCCGACCGCCACGGCGAGCCCGTCGACCCCGGTGGCCGCGACGAACGCCGCTGCCTCGCGAGGGTCCGTGCGCACGCCGGGGGCGTGCGCACCATCCTTGCCGCCGACCTCGCCGAGCTCCGCCTCCACCCACAGGCCCGCCGCGCGCGCGCGCACCGCAGCCTCAGTCGTCGCCCGCACGTTCTCGTCGTACGGCAGCGTGGAGGCGTCGATCATGATCGAGCCGATTCCGGCGGCGCTGCCCAGGTCGATGGTCTCGTCGATGAGCGCAGGCTCGCGCACGTGATCGAGGTGCAGGGCGACGGGCACGGATGCCGCTGCCGCCAGCTCGCGGCAGGCCGCGACGAGCGGGCGCATCCGCCTGCCGTGGTACACGACGGCGTTCTCGCTGAGCTGCAGCAGCACGCCGGTGCCCGCCCGCTCGGCGCCCGCGACGATGCCCTCGGCGTGCTCCAGGGTGATGACGTTGAAGCCGAGCACCGCCGTGCCGCGAACGACGGCCTCATCGACGAGGTGCCGGGTGCTGACGGCGCTCACTGCGCGGCTCGATACGGGCGCGGGCGGGGGCGGGGGCTGGCGTTCAGGCGTGTACTCATGCCCCGATCTTCGGCCACAGTGATCGAATCGTGCAATGTTCTGCGCGATATCGCACCAAACCGATCAGTTGCGATGAGCGAGCGCACGGCTGCGGGACTGGGAGACTGTCAGGCGCGGCGGGCCCTCGCCGATCGTGTGGTCGCGAGGACGATGACGAGCGAGAGGCCGAGGATGCCCGCGAAGACCCAGGCGAGACCGCCGAGGCCGGTGATGCCGAGAAGCACGGCGCCGAGCAGCGCTCCCCCGCCGATGCCCACGTTGAACGCCGTCGTGTAGATCGCGCTCGCGGTGTCGCGGAACGCCGCCGACGAGGTGTGCAGCAGGCGGGTCTGCAGCAGCGGCGGGATCGCTCCGAAGCCCAGGCCCCACAGCACCATCGCGCCGATCGCGACGAACGGCATGCTCGCGAACGCAGCGAGCGTCGCGACGGCGGCCCCCGTGACGAACACTCCAACGATGAGGGCGCTCGTGGGGCGCCGCCCGAGAACGCCGGCCAGTAGCAGGCCGGCCGCGCCCGCGATCCCGTAGAGGAACAGCAGGCCGCTCACGTCGCCGTCGGCGACGCCCATCTGCTGGATCATGAACGGCGCGATGTAGGTGTAGAAGCTGTATTGGCCGGTCATGATGACCGCCGTCACCACGCAGACGACGAGCACGGCGCCGAAGGTGGGGTCGAGGCGCGCGCGGCCGCGTGACCTGGCGGGCACGCTGGCGGCGGCGGCATCCGCTGTGCTGTCGGAGTCCGTGCGGCTGTCGGAGACCGTGCCGCCGTCGGAGGCCGTGCCGCTGTCGGAGACCGTGCCGCCGCCGGTGCCCGCCTCGCCCGCCCTCGCGATGCGGGGCAGAAAGCGCCAGATGAGCACGGCCGCACCCACCATGAGTCCGCCGACGATGGCGAACGCGAGGCGCCAGCCGAAGACGTGACCGAGCGCGGTGCCGACCGGCACGCCGAGCACGATCGCGACCGTGCCGCCGCCGAGGGTGATGGCGACGGCGCGCCCGATCTGCTCACGCGGCACGAGGTGGCCGGCATAGGCGCCCACGAGCGCCCAAAACAGCCCGTGTGCGATGCCGCCGAGAACACGCGAAGCGACGACGAGCTCGTAGGTGGGGGCGAGGGCGGTGAAGACGTTGCTGATCGCCAGCACGGCAAGGATCGCCATCATGAGGCCGCGGCGATCCCAGCGGCGGGTCAGCGCCGACAGCGGTGTGCTGGTCACAACCACGGTGAACGCGAAGATCGTGACGAGAATGCCGATCTGCGGCTTCGAAGCATCGAGCGAGCGGCTCATGTCGGGCAGCAGGCCGGCAGGCAGCATCTCGCTCGTGACCGAGAGGAACACGGCCGAGGCGAGCACGATGAGACCGGCCCACGGGAAGCGGGTGGCGGCGCGCGGCTGCCGACGTTCAGTGACTGTCATACGTGAGTGGCCAACGTACGGCGTTCCCCGCTCATTCCGCGCGACGCGGAATCGGGAGCGGGTCGACTACGCGCTGATGTGCGCGCCCAGGGCCGAGCGGGATCCGCCGACCACGCCCAGTCTACGCGATTCGGTACGCTGATCAGGTGAGTTCCGTCAGCGGCAGTACCACCGCATCCACCCACTGGGTTCTGACGCTCGTCTGCGCCGACCAGCCCGGAATCGTGCACGCAGTCAGCGGGGCCATCGTGTCGTCGGGCGGCAACATCACAGAGAGCCAGCAGTTCTCGAGCGCCGACACCGGGCGCTTCTTCATGCGTCTCCAGGTGGAATCGCCCGCCGAGCGAGACGAGATCGAGGCGGCGCTGGCCCCCGTGACTCGCCGGTACGACATGACGTGGAGCCTCGACGTCGTCGGCCGCCGCATGCGCACGCTCGTTCTCGCCTCGACCGCCGCGCACTGCCTCAACGACCTGCTGTTCCGCCAGCGTGCCGGCCAGCTGCCCGTCGAGGTGCCGCTCGTGCTCTCGAACCACGACAGCCTGCGCGAGCTGGCCGGCTTCTACGGAGTGCCCTTCGAATCGAGAAGCATTACGGATGCCGCGGGCAAGGCCGCGTTCGAACGTCGCATCCTCGACGTGGTCGACGAGCACGACATCGAGCTCGTCGTGCTCGCCCGCTACATGCAGATTCTCTCCCCCGAGCTGTGCGAACGGCTGGCGGGGCGGGCCATCAACATTCACCACTCATTCCTGCCGGGCTTCAAGGGCGCGAACCCGTACAAGCAGGCGCACGCGCGCGGGGTGAAGCTCATCGGTGCGACGGCGCACTTCGTGACGAGCGACCTCGACGAGGGGCCCATCATCGAGCAGAACGTCGTGAGAGTTGACCACAGCCGCACAGCGTCTGAGCTCGTCTCCATCGGCCAGGATGAGGAGAGCCGCACGCTCACCCAGGCCGTGCGCTGGTTCGCGGAGCACCGGGTGCTGCTCGACGGGGCGCGCACGATCATCTTCCGCTGAGTTCCGACGAACCCACCACTCTGTGCATCTATTCAGGAGGAATTGCACGACACACCGCTGCAGCCGAGTGCGGTGACGGCGTGTCGCGCGATTCCTCCTGCAGAACTGCACTGTTGGGGCGAGACGGGTTTCGAGACGGGCGCTTCGCGACCTCCTCAACCCGCGTCTGAGCGGGCCAGGCTGTGGCCGAGCCGCCGATACGATGGAAGCGTGAGTGAGACGCGCGCCCCGGCATCAATCGGAATCAACGACGTCGTGCGGTTCGTGCTCGAACTGTTCGCGTTCGCCACACTCGCGTTCTGGGGCTTCGTGGCGTGGCCGCTGCCGTGGAACATCGTGGTCGGCATCGGCGCACCGGTGATCGCCATCGTGCTCTGGGCGCTGTTCCGCTCGCCCAAGGCCGTGTTCCACATCGACACGTTCGGGCGGGCGATCGTCGAGATCATCGTGATGGCCGCGGCCGCGCTCGCCTGGTGGGATCTCGGTCAGCCGATCGTCGCGCTCGTCTTCGCCGTCATCGCGATCATCAGCGGAATCGTGAATGGCCTCAAGGAACTGAGCTGAGCCGCCGATCGATGGCACGCGACACCAGGCGGCAACACGACGAGGGAGTCTGACATGAATGACACGACCGACGTGCAAACCGGCATCCTCATCCACAGCGCACGCAAGCTCGACGTCGACGGCATCGTGGACGACTTCTGGCTTGCAACCGACGGCGACCGCATCACCGCCACGGGCGACGGCGTCGGCTGGCACGCGCACCGCGAGGGCCGCACCGAGCTCGACGCGCACGGCCACTGGCTCACCCCGGGCTTCATCGACCTGCACTGCCACGGCGGCGGCGGCCATGGTTTCGACGACGGCCCCGAGGAGATCCTCGGCGGGCTTGCTACCCACCGCGCCCACGGCACCACCCGGTCCGTCATCAGCCTGGTGACGAACCCGCTCGCTCAGCTGCGTGAGAGCCTCGGCTACATCGCCGACCTCACCGAGCTCGACCCGCTCGTACTCGGCTCCCACCTCGAGGGTCCGTTCCTCTCGATCGAGCGCCGTGGCGCGCACAACCCGGCGTTCATTCGCGACCCTGGCCCCGAGATGCTCGACGAGCTCATCGGCGCCGCCCGCGGCACGCTGCGCCAGATGACCATCGCACCCGAGCGGCCGAACGCCATCGAGTCGATCGAAGTTCTCGTCGAGGCCGGCGTGGTCGCCGCGGTCGGCCACACCGAGGCCGACGACGCGCAGACCCGGCGGGCCTTCGACGCGGGCGCTCGCCTGGTGACGCACCTCTTCAACGCGATGGAAGGCATCCATCACCGCAACCCCGGCCCCATCATCGCGGCCTTCGAAGACGAGCGCGTCACGGTCGAGCTGATCCTCGACGGCATGCACGTGCACCCCGATGTCGCCCGCGTGGTCTTCGGACAGGCGAAGGGTCGCGTGGCGCTCATCACCGACGCCATGGCTGCAGCGGGGGCGGATGACGGGGACTACCAGCTCGGTTCCCTCAATGTGACCGTGACCGACGGGCGCGCCCTGCTTTCCGGCACCTCGTCGATCGCCGGCTCGACGCTGACCCTCGACACGGCGCTGCGGCTCGCGGTGACGAAAGCAGGCGCCGAGCTACCGGAAGCGGTCGCCGCGCTGACCCACACGCCCGCGCGCGTGCTCGGGATCGACCACGAGTTCGGCCGACTGCGCCCTGGATATGCCGCCGACGCGGTGCTGCTCGACCACGAGTGGAACGTGCGCGGCGTCTGGGCCGCGGGCGCCGAGATCGCCGCGTAGGGCGAGCGCTAACGCTCGTCCCGCGTCACGTACGCCCTCAGAGCCCCTGCCAGCGCGGCTTGTTGTTCCACGCGTAGCGGTAGTAGTCGAGGTTCTGCAAGCGGCCGGCCGCTGCCTCGTCCACGATCACCGTCGCGTGCGGGTGCAGCTGGATCGCGGTGCCGGGTGAGCTGGCGCTGATGGGCCCTTCGACGGCGGAGGCGACGGCATCCGCTTTGCCTCCACCGAACGCGAGCAGTAGCAGGTGCCTGGCGCGCAGAATGGTGCCGAGGCCCTGCGTGATGCAGTGCATGGGCACGTCATCGGGCGAATCGAAGAAGCGCGCGTTGTCACGCCGCGTCTGGGCGGTGAGCGTCTTCACGCGGGTCGCCGAGGCGAACGACGAGCCCGGCTCGTTGAAGCCGATGTGGCCGTCGGTGCCGATGCCGAGAATCTGCACGTCGACTCCGCCGGCGCGCTCGATGGCGAGTTCGTACTGCTCCCCCGCATCGCTGATGGTCTCGAGCGCCCCATTCGGCACGTGGATGCGGTGCGGGTCGAGCCCGAGCGGCTGCACCACCTCACGTGCGATCACCGACCGGTAGCTCTCGGGGTGCCCGGCGGGCAGGCCGACGTACTCGTCGAGGGCGAAGCCACGCAGGCTGCTCACGTCGATGCCGCGAGAGCGAACGCCCTCGGCGAGCGCGCGATACACCGGCAGCGGCGTCGAGCCCGTCGCGAGGCCCAGAACCGCGTCTGGCTTCGCCGCAATGAGATCGAGGATGCTGCCTGCCGCCAGCTCGCCCGCCCGTGCTTCGCTCTCGACCACAACCACTTCAGCCAACGGTCACTCCTTCTTCGACGGTACCGACCAGCCCCGCACCGATCGCGGCCACCGGCACGCCCTCGGGGATGAGCCGCAGCCGATCGGCGAGGTGCAGGGACGCGAGGAACGCCGACGACGACGCCCATTCCGCGAGCACGCCCGAGACGCCGGCGACGAGCGCATCACCCAGGTGGCTGAGGCCGCCACCGATGACCACCGTGTCGACATCGACCGTGAGCACGAGCACGCGCACGGCCGAGGCGATGCCCTCGAACAGCCGCCGGGCGACGATGAGCGCCTCCTCGTCGCGCGCGAGCGCCGCCGCCATGAGCGCCCGGGCCGGGTGCTCGTCGTCGGTGCGCCACAGACGGGCAACTCCCGAGCCCGACGCGACCGTCTCGAGACAGCCGTGCTGCCCGCACGCACACAGCACACCGGCCGGGTCGATGGGAATGTGCCCGATCTCGCCGGCGGTTCCGTACGCGCCGCGCCACAGACGGCCGTTCACGACGAGGCCCGCGGCGAGCCCGGTGCCGAGGTTCAGGTACGCCATGGAGCCCTCGAGGCCGAGCACGTGGTAGGCGCCGAGAGCCGCCGCCTTCACGTCGTTCTCGACGACCGTGGCCACGCCGAACCGCCGGCTGACCGCACCGCCGAGGTCGAGCGATTCGACACCGAGGTTGACCGCGTGATGCACGAGGGAGCCGCCCTCAACGAAGCCCGGGATGCCGATGCCGATCGACTCGAGCGCGGCCGCATCCGTTCCGGTCAGCTCGCACACCTGCACGATCGAGGCGATGGCGCTGGCGGTCACGGCCTCCGGGCCGAAGCCGGTGGCGAGGCGGATGCGCGTGCTCGTCGTACCGTCGTCGAGCACGGCGACGGCGTCGGTCTTGGTGCCGCCGATGTCGATGCCGAGCCTCACGAGGCCGCCCCGGCGAGCCACTGAAGCACCGCGCGGCCGACGAGGCGTGACGCGCCGAAGGTGGCGACGTCGGCGTACGCACGATCGTCGGAGGGCCACCCCATGTCGACCACAAGCACATCGTCCCGCGTCGCCCGCAGCGCGTCAACCGTCTCGCGCACGAACGCGTGCCGATGATTGTCGCGGCCGATCACCAGCACCGGCGCGTCTGGGCGCCCCACGCCCTGCGGCGCCTGCGCCAGGCAGGTCACAACGGGGTTCGCGGCAAAGAGCGCCGACGCCGTGCTCGCGGGATCGCCGACGACCTCGGCGAACGGGCCCCACGGAGCCGTTCCCACCGCCACATTCACCTCGGATTCCATGCGGTACACCACGTAGCCGCCGGCAGCAGCGCGACGCCAGGCCTCGGCTCGTTCGCCGATGTCGAAGGCGTCCAGCACCGCCTGCGCGTCCACCGCCGTCTCACCGTCGCTCTCGAATGCCGCGTCCTTCCCCAGGGCCTCACCAGCGGATGCCGCCCCGGCCACAGCCGGGCCGGTCACGGGCCGCTCCCGTCGTGCGTACGCGAGCGCGTCGGCGAGCCCGTGTACGCGAGCCGCCGCGTCGGCGACGCGTGCGGCATCCAGAGCACCGCTCGCGACCGCGGCGAGGACAGCGTTCTCGATGTCACCCAGCTGCTCGTCCGTGTTCTTCGTGCCGATGCACAGCAGGTCGCAGCCGGCAGACAGCGCACGCGCCGCCGCCGCGGGAATGCCGATGGTGCCGCTCGCCCCGCGCATGTCGAGAGCGTCGCTGACGATGACGCCGTCGAAGCCGAGCTCGTCGCGCAGCAGCCCCTGCAGGATGCGCGGGCTGAGGGTGGCGGGGTTCTCGGCGTCGAGCTGCGGCAGCAGAATGTGGGAGGTCATGATCGTGCGCGTTCCCGCGGCGATCGCCGCCTGGAACGGCTTCAGTTCGCGCTCGCGAAGCTCGGCAAGCGAGCGGTCGACGACGGGAAGCGCGAGGTGCGAATCCTGCGCGGTGTCGCCGTGGCCCGGAAAATGCTTGGCACTGGCGGCGACGCCCTGCGACTGCAGCCCGCGCACCCAGGCGGCGCTGTGCCGGGAGACGGCGTCGGCGGTCGCGCCGAAGCTGCGCACGCCGATCACGGGGTTCAGAGGGTTCGAGTTGATGTCGACGTCGGGGGCGAAGTCGACCGTGCAGCCGGCCTCGCGCAGGGCGTGACCCACCTGCCGGGCGACCGCCTCGGTCGTGGCCGCATCGTCGAGGCGGCCGAGCACGGCGTTGCCAGGGTAGGGCGAGCCGGTCGCGAAGAAGAGGCGGGTGACGTCGCCGCCCTCCTCGTCGATGGCGATGACGGCGCGCGGGTTGGCCTCGAGAATCGCATCGGTCAGGGCGCGCAGCTGCGGCACCGAGACGATGTTCTCGCCGAAGATGCACACGCCGCCGAGGCCGTCACGCAGCCGGGCGGCGAGCCAGTGGGGCAGCGTCGTTCCGGCAAAGCCGGGCAGCAGCGTGGCGGCCACGAGGCGTCGGAACGCGGGCTCTGTCGTGTCTGGGGTGTCGGCGGCGGCGCCCATCCGCTTGTCGTTCGTACTCGCGCTCACCCCTTCACCGCCCCGCTGACGAGGCCGCTGGTCATGCGGCCCTGAACGAACAGGAAGAAGATGATGACGGGAACGGCAACGAGGGTGGAAGCGGCCATGACCTGGCCCCAGTCGATGGCCTTGCTCGCGCTGGCCTGGATGAAGCCGCGCAGCCACAGCGGCAGCGTCGCGCTGGCGTTGTCCGGCAGCAGCACGAGGGCGACCGTGAACTCGTTCCACGCCTGCAGGAACGCGTACACGCCGGATGCCACGAGGCCGGGCGCGAGCAGCGGGAACGTGATGCGCATGAACGCCTGCGTGCGGCTGAGGCCGTCGACCATGGCGGCCTCCTCGAGGTCGGCGGGGATTCCGGCGACGAAGCCGCGCAGCATCCAGATGGTGAACGGCACGACCGAGGCGATGTAGATGACGCTCACGCCGATGACCGTGTTGAGCAGGCCGAGGCCAGCCATCATCTTGTACTGGGCGATGAAGAGGCCCTCGGCCGGCAGCATCTGCACCAGCAGAATCGCGAGCACGAAGGCCGTGCGGCCGCGGAAGCGGAACCTGCTGATCGCCAGCGCGGCGAGGAACGCGAAGAGGAGGCACACGACGACCGTGATGAGGGCCACCGTCACGCTCATGCCGAGCGCGGGCAGGAACGTGCCGCCCGCGAAGACCTGCGTGAAGTTGTCGAACGAGCCGCCGAAGGGCAGGAACGTCGGCGTGAGCAGCTGCAGCTGGGCGTTCGGCAGCATCGACGAGTTCACCATCCAGTAGACGGGGAACACCCAGATGAGGGCGACGACGACGCCGAGCACGCCGAGCAGCGTGCGGCGGGTGCGGGCGGGCATCAGGCTCCTTCCTTCAGCATTTGTCGAACGTAGAACCAGCTGAGCGCAATGGTGATGATGAGAACGAAGACCGACACGGCCGAGGCCATGGCGAAGTCGCTCGAGCCGGTTCCGAGCTGGTAGATGTAGGTGCCGAGCAGGTTCGTCTCACTCGCGATGGAGCCGCGATCCTGCAGCATCTTGATCTGCGTGAACACCCGCAGATCCCAGATGATCTGCAGCAGCATCACGATGGCGATGACCGGCCGCACCATGGGCAGAATAATGCCGCGCAGCCGCTGCCAACCGCTCGCCCCGTCCATCTGGGCCGCCTCGAGCACCTCGTCCGGCACCTGGGTGAGGCCCGCGAAAATCGAGAACGCCACGAACGGCACGCTCATCCAGACCACGATGATGAGGGCGACCGCGAAGAACGAGAGGGGGTTGGCGAGCCAGTTGTGGCCCTCGAAGTCGAGGCCCATCCGGGTGAGCAGCCAGTTGACCACGCCACGGCGCCAGTCGAACAGCCAGGTCCACACCGTCATGGCGGCGACGATCGGCATCGCCCAGGCGAGCAGCATCGAGACCTGCAGAATGACACGCACCACCCGGCCCACGGCCTTCATGAGCAGCGCCATCAGCACGCCGACCACCATGGTGATGGCCGCCGTCAGCAGGCAGAAGAGAACGGAACGGCCGACCACGGTCCACATATAGGGATCGGTGACGAGCTTCGCGTAGTTCTCCAGCCCGACGAACGGGGCGGGTTTGCCGAACTGCTGGGCGAGCCCGAAGCTCTGCATCGACGTGATGATCTGCCACACGAGCGGGTAGCCCATGGCGGCGGCGAGCACCACGATGGAGGGCACGAGCAGCAGCCAGGCCGTGAGCGTGAGCCGGCGTCGCCCTCGGCGAGCCGGCGCATCCGTTCTCTGCAGCTGACCGGATGCTCGGGGCGGGGTCGTCGCCGGCAAGGTGTCGATGGCCATGGCGCGACCTCCTTTCGCGTGCGATGAGTATGACGGATGGTGCCGGCCGGGCGATACCCGGCCGGCACCCGCGGAATGCGTCGAACGCTAGTTCTTCGCGTTCAGCATCGGCGTGATCTTCTCGTCGTACTGCTTGGCGAGAGCGGTCAGGTCGGGCGCGCCCGCAATCTTGCTGAAGAACTCCTCGAGCACCTTCGATGCCTCGACCGACGCCCAGCCGGGAGCGGCCGGGGTGAGCTTCGAGTTGGAGGCCGACGCGATGAGCGCCTTGGCGAACTCGTCGTCACCGAGGGAGGAGACGTACTTCTGGTTGGCGGGGCCGAGGCCGTTCTTGCCGAGCAGCTCCTGGTACTTCTTCGAGAAGATGATCTTCATCAGCGTCTTGGACAGACCCGGGTTCTTGGTCGTGGCCGAGATGCCGATGTTGGAGCCGCCGGCGAACACGGGAGCGGTGTTTCCGTCGTTGCCGGGCAGGGCGAAGACGCCGAACGTGTTGTCGTCCCAGGTGCGGGTGACCTTGCCGTCGTCGCCGGTGCCCTTGACACCGATGGACCAGTGCGCCCAGCTCGGGGCCATGATCGTCGCCGCCGACAGCGAGACGGGAGTGGCCTTGTCGCCCTCCTTGGCCGCCGGAATCTCGTCGTCATCGTTCAGGTAGATGTACTGGTTGCTGTCCTGCGCATCGTTCGGCGCCTTCGAGGCGTCCTTGTAGATCGCCTGCAGCTGCTCGAGACCCGTGAGCGTCTTGGGGTCGTCGAGCGTGGCGACCCACTTGTCGCCCTTCTTCTTGGCGATGTCGCCACCGTTGGCGAAGATCCATGAGATGCCATCGCGCCAGTCCTGGCCGCCGAGGTAGAAGCCCGAGAGGGTGGGCTCTGCCTTCGCGATGGTGGCGACATCCTTGTTGAACTCGTCAAGGGTGGTCGGCGGCTGCGTGATGCCCGCCTTCTGCCAGACATCCTTGCGGTAGAACACGTAGCGCGAGCCGAAGTAGTAGGGCAGGGTGAAGTTCTTGCCGTCCACCGTGCCGGCGTCGACGAACGACTGCAGCAGGTCGCTGCCGCCGAGCTCCTTGTACATGTCGGAGATGTCGAGGAACGCGCCGACGTTCGTGAAGGTCGGCGACTGGGTGTTGCCGATCTCGGTGACGTCTGGCGTGTTGTTGGCGTCGGGCAGCGCCGTCGTGAGCTTGGTGACGAGGTCTCCCCAGTCCTGCTGCTGGATCTTCAGCGTGGCGCCGGTCTCCTTGGTGAACTCGGTCTTCAGGTAGTCGCGCAGGGCGTCGGGGGTGTCAGAGCCGGCGAGCCAGAGCGTGATGGTCTTGCCCTTGCCGTCAGTGCTGGCCTTCTCGGCCGGCGTGCTGGAGCATCCGGCGAGAACGAGGGCGGAGGCCGTCGCCAGGGCGGCGATGCCTGCGAGCTTTCTCTTCATTGCTGTTCCTTTCAGGTGGCGATGTCTCACGAAGTGTGCGTGCGCAACACCGTTGGTGCGGTTGTACGGGCGGAAGGCGGCGCTTCGGGTGCGGCCCCGCGCATCCGCCCGTTCTTGTTTTGTTAGTAAAGCTTACGAACAATCAAAGCGCAAGTGCTTCTCGCTTCGGTGCGCCCATAACTCCGGCAGGACGGGCAGCTGCCCGGAAGGACGGGCCTGCCACGGGCCTGCCACGGGCCTGCCTCCGCGAGGCGCTGGCGTCCTGCAGGAGTTATGCGCACGCGGTAGCGCGCAGGCACGCTGGGCCGCGGCTTGTGAACTCTCGGGTGCACCTGCGGCGGTACTCCGTTACCCTGATGCCATGGCGGAGATGAAACTTGAAGAGTTGTCGGCGTCGAACATCGTGGCGGCGAACAGCCTCACTCTGAAACCGGGGCAGGAACAGTTCGTGGCTCCCGTTTCGTACTCGGCAGCAGCATCCGTCGTCAATCCGAACACCTCGTGGCAACGCGTCGTCACGATCGACGACGAGGTCGTGGGCTTCATTCACGGCAACTTCGACCCCGACAGCGAGCACGAGGAATTCCGCGCGTGTCTGTGGCGCATCAACGTCGACGCCGACGCTCAGGGCAAGGGCGTCGGCACGTTCGCGACCCGCGCGCTGGCCGAAGAGGCACGCAAGCGCGGCTTCGACCGCGTCACCGTCATCTGGGAGCCGGGCGAGGAGGGCCCTGAGGCGTTCTTCCACCGAATCGGGTTCACGGATGTCGGCGAGACCCAGTACGGCGAGACCATCGGCGCGCTCACGCTCTGAGGCGTGGGTGCCGCCGCGTGAGCCCTGACCACCGTGAACCCTGACCACCCGTTCGTCGAGCAGGTGCTCGGCGTGGTGGAGGAGATCCCGGCCGGGCGCGTCATGACCTACGGCGGCATCGCGGCCGTGCTCGGCTCGCGGGCCTCGCGTCAGGTCGGGCAGGTCATGGCGCGCTACGGCAGCGACGTGCCCTGGTGGCGGGTGATCCGTTCTGACGGCAGGCCGCCCGAGTGCCACGAGGGCCGCGCGCTCGAGCACTACCGCGAGGAGGGCACGCCACTTCGAACCGCGGATGCCGGCTACCGCATCGATCTGCGCGTGGCGGCCTGGTCGCCGCACGCGCTCTGACGCCGCGCCTGTTCCCGCTTCGGCGATAGCATCGAGACGATGAACGAGGACGTGGTCTACGAGAAGGTCCGCGACGCCATCGCGTCGGGCCGGCTGCACCCCAACGAGCGCCTCGTCGAGGCCGACCTCACCGCGGCGTACAACGTGTCGCGCTCCGCGGTGCGCACCGCCCTGGTACGCCTCGAGCAGGAGGGACTCGTCGAGCACGAACGCAACCGCGGCGCGAAGGTGCGGCTCATCGACGAAGACGAGGCCGTCGAGATCTACGAGACCCGCAGCGCCCTCGAAGCCCTCGCCGCGCGCAAGGCCGCCGAGCGGGCGACAGCCGACGACGTGCAGAGGTTGCGCGACCTGTTGCTGCGCATCGGGCAGCATCTCGACGACGGCGAGCTCATGGCGGCATCCGATCTGAATATGAGCCTGCACGCGGCGATCCTCGACATCGCGGCCCACCGTACGGCGCTGCGGCTCGTCTCCACGCTCAACTCGCACCTCGTGCGGTACCACTATCGCACGATCATGCAGCCCGACCGGCCGCGGCGCTCGTTCGAGGAGCACACCGCCGTCGTCGACGCGATCGCCGCCCACGACGCGGATGCGGCCGAGTCAGCCATGCACTCGCATTTGCGCACCGTCACCGCCACGCTGCGCGAGCCGCTGCCGCCGGAGTAGGTCGCGCTCGCGAGTTCGCCCTCGTGCTCGCGAGTTCGCCCTCGTGCTCGCGAGTTCGCGCTCACCGCGGCGTGCTCGCCCTCACCGTGCGTGCTCGCCCTCACCGTGCTCGCCCTCACCGTGCTCGCCCTCACCGTGCTCGCCCTCACTGTGGGCGCGCTTCAACAGGAGGAATCGCACGGCACGCCGATGAGAGCGCGCACTCTCAGCGCGTGTCGCGCGATTCTTCCTGAATTGGTGCAGGGTCTGCTGCAGAGGCTGGATTGGCGCAGAGCGCGACCGTTCGCGCAATGGCGCGGGTTTCGAGACGCGCTTCGCACTCCTCAACCCGCCTCGAGGCGACACACAGTGGCGCGGGTTTCGAGACGCGCTTCGCACTCCTCAACCCGCCTCGCTGGGGGCGTCGTCGATCACCGGGGTGCCATGCGTGTGGAACGTCTCGATGGTCTTCAGCCCCCACGCCTGCCCCTTCGCGCGCTCGGCCGGCGACCAGGTGACGGGCTCCCAGTCCGGCTGCAGGATAAGGCGCGCACCGGGGTTGTGCAGCTCGATGCGGTTGCCGCCTGGCTCCCACACGTACAGGAAGAACCCCTGCTGGATGGTGTGCTTGTGCGGACCCGTCTCGATGTGCACGCCCGCCTCGAGGAACACGTCGGCTGCGCGCAGGATGTCCTCGCGCGTGTCGGTGGCGAACGCCACGTGGTGCAGCCGGCCCTTCGCTCCCAGCCAGTCCTTCGTGTAAACGAGGTCGTACGACTTGTTGCACACCGAGAACCACACCCCGTCGTAGCCGCCGTCGTCGCGTGAGATGCGCTCGGTGCAGCGGGCGCCCAGCTGGTCCGAGAGAAACGCCGTGACGGCGGCAACGTCGTTTGTCAGATAGTTCACGTGATCGAGCCGGCGCACGTTCGCCCCGCGCCCGGGGAACGCCGCGGCCTGGTTCTTGAGCTTCGGGGTGTCGGTGTCATCCGGTTGATAGCGGTCGACGTCCCAGTACACGCCCATCTGGTGCCCGTCCGGGTCGTCGAACAGGTAGACGCGGCCGAGCCCGTACTCGCTCTCGCTGAAGCCCCGACCGTACCCGGTCGCCTCGATCGCCTCGACGAGGCGGTCCATCGCCGGCTGGCTCGACGCGCGCACGAATGTGCGGCCGACCCCGGCCGACTCGCGCTGGATGAGCCGCACCGTGTAGCTCTGGTAGTCGTCCCAGGTGTGCAGCCACACGGAGTCCGCGTCGCGGCGCACCTCGCGCAGCGCCATCTGGTTCACGAAGAAGTCGCGGCTCGCCTCGAGCACGGGCGTGTAGAGCTCGACCGGGCCGATGTGGGCGATATCGCGCGGGCGCGCGGGGTCATGTTCGATCATGGGTCTCCTTCGGGCGAATCATTCGGCTCCTGACCGGGGCCACACCGTGCCGTCGAACAGCTTTCGTGCAGTGCGGATGACGGCGCTGCGCGCCACCCGCGGCGAGCCGCCGTTCGTCTCGAGCTCGATCTCGACGTCGAAGAACCCGGTCGGGTGCTCGATTCGCACCCGCGATCCCGTGCGAGCACTGCCGAGAACCCCGCCGCCCACCGAGCCAGGAACGAGTGCGCCCGCCGCGACCGAAATGGCACCGACGACGCCGATGGAGGTATGTACGCGGCGCGGAATGAACGTGCGGGTGGCGATGTCGCCGCCGTTAGAGGCGGGCGAGACGATCGAGATCTTCGGCACCGTGGTAGCGCTGACGTCACCGAGGCCCATGGCACTGCCCGCCGCCAGCCGCAGCGCCTCGACGCGCCCGCGCAGGGCCGCATCGCCCTCCAGCTCGGCCGGCGTCTCGTCACCCGCGATCCCGAGCGCGTCGGCGGTGACGAGCACCACCGGCATCCCCGCGTCGACGCAGGTAACCGTGAGCCCGGCGAGAACGTCTGTCGCGTGCCCGGTGGGCAGCAGCGGGCCGGATGCCGGCGGGAACTCCAGCGACACGGCGGCGGCCGCGAACGGCACGCCCGAGATACGCACGTCGCCGGCGTACTCGACGCGCTCGCCGGGGGTGGCCACGTGCGCGATGGCGGTGCCGCCGTGGCCGTTCATGACGCGGATGCGCACATCCGTCGTCTGATCTCTTGCTTCAACGAGCCCGCGCTCGATCGCGAACGGCCCGACGCCCGCGAGCAGGTTGCCGCATGTCTGGCTGTCGCTCACGATGGGCTCGTCGACCTGCACCTGCAGAAAGAGGTAGTCGACGTCGGCTCCCGAGTCGGCCGAGGCGCTCACCACCGCGACCTTGCTCGTGAGCGGATGACCGCCACCGATGCCGTCGATCTGCCTCGCGTCGGGCGAGCCGAGAACCCGCAGCAGCAGGTCGTCGCGCTCTGCCCGGTCGCCGGGCAGGTCGTCGGCGAGAAAGTATGCGCCCTTCGAAGTACCGCCCCGCATGAGCATGCAGCGGATTCCGTCGGCGCTCATAGCGCGCTCCCGCGTGGAATTCCGGTCTCGCCGACGCGCTCGAGCACCTCGACGGTGGCGCGGGTCATGGCCGCCTCGACGCCGGCCCCCTCAACCAGTTCGACGGCGGCCTGCATCTCGTGAACGCGGCGCACGCTGTGGGTGAGCGTGCCGTCGAGCAGGCGGGTGAGCAGTTCAGGCGTGATGTCGGTGAGGGTGGAGCGGATGTGCTCGGTGTACCACTCGAGCTCGCCCGTCGCCTCGGCCGCGCGCAGCGATTCGACGAGCAGCGCCGTCATGCCCTTCATCACGATGCTGCGCAGCAGCTTGCGCGTCGCGGCTTCGCCCGCCTGCGCGCCGACCACCGTGACCTGCATGCCGAGGGGCGTCATGGCGTCGGCGAATGCGGTGGCGCCCGGTCCCGACGCGAGCAGGGGCGTGGCAGAGCGGCGGGCGGGCACGGTGGCGACGAACACGCCGTCAACGAAGCGCAGGCCGGCAGCCTCGGCGGTCGCCGCCAGACGGCGCTTCAACGCGGGGCTCGAGCTGGAGAGGTCAGCGTAGATCGTTCCCGCCTGCGCGACCCCGGCAGCGGAAGCGAGCGCGCCCTCGGCGTCGTGCCCGGCGGTGAGCGCGATGATCACGTCGGCATCGGCGACGGCCATGGCACCCGAGGCCGCGCGCTCGTAGGCACCAGTCGGCCGAGTGACGAGCGGGTCATAGCCCGAGACGGATGCCGCGCCCGCGAGGTCTTCCGCGACGATCGACCCGGCCTCGCCGAGGCCGAGAAGCGCGATGCGCAGCGGCTCGCTCACGGCTGCCCGCCGCTCTCGTCGAGCCGGTCGACGTACTCGACGCCGAGATCGGCGAGCAGGGGGCGCAGGTTGTAAAGGTCGAGGCCCAGCGCTCCCGCCTCGAAAACGGCACGCTTCTCCTCCTCTTTCGCGGCGCGTGCCTCGGCCGCGGCGCGCACGGCCGCCGCCTCGGCGCGCGGCACGCACACGACGCCGTCGTCGTCTGCCACGATCACGTCGCCCGGCACGACCGCCTGACCCGCACACACGACGGGCACGTTGACCGAGCCCGGTGTCGCCTTCACCGTGCCCTGCGCGTGCACCGCCCTCGACCAGACGGGAAAGCCCATGGCGCGCAGCGTGGCAATGTCGCGCACGCCGGCATCGATGACGATGCCTCGCACGCCGTGCGCCTTCAGGGAGGTGGCGAGCAGGTCGCCGAACATGCCATGCACCGAGGGCGAGGTCGTCGTGACGACGAGAATATCGCCCGGCCGGCATACCTCGACGGCGGCGTGGATCATGAGGTTGTCACCGGGATGCGACGAGACGGTCACGGCGCTGCCGGCAATGGCGACGCCCTGCTGTCGGGCCGCGACCTCGGGCCCGACGAGCCCCGTGCGGCCAGCCGCCTCGTGCACCGTCGCGACGCCTGCCGTGGCGAGTGCGTCGATGTCTGCGGCATCCGCTCTGCTGATCTGCCGAACCACCACGTTGCGAGCCATGTCGGTCAGTCCAGTTCGTTCGTGACCTGCGGGTACACCCGTTCATACGCCTCGGCGTATGTATCGACGGGAAGGCCCAAGTTCGGGCCGCTGTTGCGCTTGGCCTGCACCCCGCGGCGCCTGCCGAGGTCGGTGTAGTACTCGATGAGATGCCCCTGGGCGCTCATGACGTTCATGGCGTCCACCTTTCTCTGCCACACAGCGGTGATGTCAAGCAGCACGTTTGGCTTGAAGTCGCAGACCTCGCTCTGGTGCGGTTCGAAACAGAAGACGGGCGGGGCTCCGATGACCTCGCCCGGCCCGGCCACGCCGGGAGCCTGGGCGAGAATGCGGGCCCTGCGGGCGATCTCGCCGGCGGTCGGGTGGTCGACGTTGTACGGGTCTTTCGGGGCGTGGGTCAGCACCGCGGCCGGCTGCAGCTCGCGGTAGAGGTCGATCAGCTGCTGCAGCAAGCCGTCGCTCTCGGGCAGCGGGTAGTCGCCGGCGTCGAAGAACCGCACCTCGGCGCCGAGGGCGGCAGCGGCGGCCTCGCCCTCCTCGCGGCGGGCGGCCTTGATCTCGTCGAGCGTCTTGCCTGCGCGCCACAGCCGCGCGGATTCGCCCCGCTCGCCGTAGCTCAGGCACGCGATGACGGCGCGGCGTCCCGCCTGCGAAGCGAGCGCGAGGGCGCCTCCCGCACGCCACACGAAGTCGCCGGGGTGCGCGGTCACGGCGAGCAGGGGTGCTGTTGTCATGCGAAGGCTCCTGAAATGAAGTGGGGCGGATGAGTCGGCCGCTTCGCGTCCTCCCCCATCCGTTCCTCCACGCTACAAAGTGCTAACAAGATTGTCAACAATCGTCCGGCCCGGCCGAGGAGCGGGTTGAGGAGGCGCGAAGGGCGTCTCGAAACCCCGTCGCCGCGCTGGGTTTCGAGACGACCTTCGCGGTCTCCTCAACCCGCATGCAGGGCTCACTTGACGCGGACCGCGCCCGTCTGCGCCTTCGACTTCGCCAGCTGGATCTGCTCGTATACGTGCCCGCGCAACTCGCCGAAGCGCGCGCTGGAGCGTGTGCTGAGCTGGTCGCGCTCATCCGGCAAGTCGATCGCCAGGTCCTCCTGCACCACGGTCGGCGAGTTGGAGAGCACGATCACGCGCTGGCCCAGGTACACCGATTCGTCGATGTCGTGCGTGACGAAGAGGATCGTCACCCCCAGCTTCTTCCAGATGCTGCGGATGAGGTCTTCGAGGTCGGCACGCGTCTGCGCGTCGACGGCCGCGAAGGGCTCGTCCATGAGCAGCACCTGCGGTCGATAGGCCACCGCGCGCGCGATCGCCACGCGCTGCTGCATGCCGCCGGAGAGCTGCCACGGGTAGCTGTCCGGCACGTGCCCGAGCTCGACCGCGGCGAGCGCCTCGTTCACGAGCGTCTCACGCTCGGCGCGCGGCACGCGCTGGTTCTTCAGCGGCAGCTCGACGTTGTCGCGCACCGTCATCCACGGGAACAGGCTGCGCCCGTACTCCTGGAAGACGACGGCCATGGCCTTCGGCGGCTCGGTGACCTGCTTGCCCGCAAGCGTGACCGTGCCCGCGGTCGGAGCCAGCAGCCCCGAGATGCACTTGAGCAGGGTGGTCTTGCCTGCACCCGACGGCCCGACGATGCACACGAGCTCGCCCGCGTCGATGTCGAACGTGAGGTTGCGCACCGCCTCGATCTCGCCCGCGTCGACCTGATACACCTTCTTCAGGCCGGAGACCGAGAGCATGGGCGCTCCCGCATCGGGTTCTGCGCCCCTGTCGACGGATTCTCTAATTGTCACGTTGTACCTCTCTCAATCCGTGGTACCAGCGCAGCACCCGGCGTTCGACAAGCTGGAAGATGGCGGAAAGTCCGATGCCGACGAGACCGAGCACCGCGATGCCGCTCCACATCTCGGGCACCGCGAAGGCGCGCTGGAACAGAACGATCGTGAAGCCCAGGCCGGCCGATGAGCCGAACATCTCGCTGATCACCATGAGGATCAGCCCGATCGACAGGCACTGCCGCACGCCCGTCATGATCTGGGGGCTCGCACCGGGCAGCACGAGGTAGCGCAACCGGGCCATGCCGGTGATGCGGTACGTGCGGCTCGTGTCGCTGAGCACCTGGTCGACCGCGCGCACGCCCTCGACGGTGTTGAGTAGAACGGGCCAGATGGCGCCCGAGATGATGACGACGATCTTCATCTGGTCGTTGATGCCGATGAGCAGCATGAGCAGCGGAACCAGCACGGGCGGCGGCACCGCGCGGAAGAACTCGAGCAGTGGCTCGAAGAGACTACGCAGCCAGCGGAACGAGCCGATCAGCACACCGAGCACGACACCGAGCACGATGGTAGCGGCAAGGCCGATGAACAGGCGGATGATGCTCGGCATGAAGTCCGTGAAGAACCGGTTGCTTATCCACACCCGCCAGAACGTCTCGACGAGCTTTCCCGGCGTGGGCACGTAGAAGTTCGTCGATCCCAGCGTCGCCGCCCACCACACGAGAATGAGCAGGATCGGCAGGCCGAGGAAGTACGCGATGCGCTTTCCCGTGCTCATACGACCACCTCGCTTCGCACCGAGGCGTGCCATTTCAACACGCGCTTCTCGAGAATGCGCACACCGACGTTGATGAGAACTCCGATCATGCCGGTCGCCAGAATGAGCGCGTACATCTCGACGACCGCGCCGCCCGACTGCGTGAGCCCGATCTGGTAACCGAGGCCCGGGCTGCCGATGATGAGCTCCGCTGTGATCGCGAGAATCAGGGCGACAGCGGATGCGAGGCGAATTCCCGTCATGAGGTACGGCAGCATGGTGGGCCACACCACATACCTCATGCGGGCGAGGCGCCCGAGACCGTAGCTTCTGGCCGTGCTGTCGGCGACCGGGTCGACGTCGGCCACGCCATAGAGCACCTGGAGCAGAACCTGCCAGAACGACGCGTAGACGACGAGCAGCAGCGACGACTCGAGCTTGGCGCCGAAGAGCAGCACCGCAAGCGGGATGAGCGCGACCGACGGGATCGGCCGCAGAAACTCGACGGTGGAGTGGGTGGCCCGGCGAAGGAAGGTACTCGAGCCGATGATGAGGCCGAGAACCACCGCCGCCACGATGGAGATGGCGAGGCCGAGCGCCCACGCCGTCATAGTCTCGCCCACGTCGTGCCAGAAGCCGCCCTGGCCGAGGTACTGCCCGAGGGAGACGAGCACCGTGCTCGCTGGCGGCAGGAACTTCTCCTGCACCAGGCCGAGCCGGGGCACCGCCTCCCAGGCGACGAGGAACAGCAGGATGCCCGCGGCACCCAAGAGGGGACCGGTCACCCGCCTGCTCGGCATCCTGCTGTTCGTACTCGCCATCGGGTACTACGCCTTTCTTACGACAGTTCGATCGAGCCTAGGTCAACAGGCCCAGCCACGCGCGGTGGTGCGGGCCCGGCACAGGCCTAGGGCAGCAGCTTGTCCAGGTCAGGCGCCTTGCTGATCGTGCCGTACTTCGCGGCCGCCTCGCCCAGCTTCTTCAGCGCGTCCTTGTTGAAGCCAGAGGAATAGGTGGGCAGCACCATGTCCTTCAGCATGTCGGCCGACATCTTCGTGTACGTGGTGATGATCTGGCGCACCTCATCCGGGTGCTCCTGCGCGTAGTCGAGCGACTTGTTCATGGCCTTGGTGAACGCCTTCACCAGCTCGGGCTTGTTCTTGATCGTGTCGCCCTTGGTGAAGTAACCGGCCACGTCGAGCTTGGGATCGAAGCCCGAGAAGTTGAACGTGATGACGCGGTAGTCCTTCGACATGGAGCCGAGGTACGGGTTCACGGTGGCCGCATCCACCTGCTTGTTGGCCACGGCAGCCTCGGCGTCAGGGAACGCGACCTCGACGAACTTGATCTTGGACGAGTCGCCGCCGTCCCGGTCCACGATGGCACGAATGGTCGTGTCGTTGATGTTCGCCAGGTTGTTCACGGAGACGCGCTTGCCCGACAGGTCGGCGGCCGTCTTGATCGGCGAAT
Source organism: Microbacterium sp. STN6 (assembly GCF_026410545.1). Lineage (GTDB taxonomy): Bacteria > Actinomycetota > Actinomycetes > Actinomycetales > Microbacteriaceae > Root112D2. Next base: position 314,372 of record NZ_JAPMIT010000004.1, on the reverse strand, counting down.
CCTTCGGCACGATCACCGCTTGGAAGCCCGGGTCGCCCGTAGCCGCGTTGCCATTCGCCACGTACGAGAGGTCGAGGCCCTTGTCCTCGGCGACCATGACAGACACGTAGTTGCCGAAGGCGAAGTCGTACGTGCCCGAGACCACGCCGGGAACGGCGGCCGCACCGCCGGTTGTCGGCTGGATGGTGAGGTCGATTCCCTCGTCGGCGAAGAAGCCCTTCTCCTTGCCGAGGTACGCGGGTGCCGTGTCGGGAATGGGAATGACGCCGAGCGTCACCTTTGTCGGCTCGCTCTTGCTCGGGCCCTTATCGTCGCTGTTCGATCCGCCCGTACCGCCCGATGAGCAGGCGCTGAGCGCGAGTACGGCGGCAGCCACGATGCCGATCGTCATTGATCTTCTCATTGTGTGTCTTCTCTCTTGTGTGATTAACGCGTGTCACTCTTGCCGCAGCGGGTGCCTGTGGAGCTGTGTGGCATCCGTCACGCTTGTGTCGCCAGGCCGCGCCGAAGGAGACGCTGCACTAACGCTATAAATCCGCAACATGATTGTCAACAATCTTGCCCTGCGGTCTCGGCCCCGGGGAAGTGCCCAAGGTCGGCCTTCGCCCGCGTCGTGCGCCAGCGCACCGTCGTGAACATGTCGACGTTCGACTCCCCGCCGAAGCGGCCGCCCGAGCCCGATGCTCGCACCCCACCCATCGGCGCCCACGGGTTGTCGTTGATCGGCTGACCGTTGATGTGCACCATGCCAGAGCGGATGCGGTCCGCCACCCGGTTCGCACGGTCAATCGAGGCGCTGTGCACCGAGGCAGAGAGCCCGTACTCGGTGTCGTTGGCGATACGCACCGCCTCGTCGTCCCCGGCCGCCGTGACCACGACGGCCACAGGGCCGAAGATCTCCTCGGCGTAGGCCCGCATGCCGGGACGGACGCCCGCGAGAACCGTCGGCTGCACGAATTGGCCGCGCACCTCGCCGCCGGCCACGACCGTCGCGCCGTTCGCCCGCGCATCCTCGATGATCTCGGCCACGCGCTCGGCCTGCGCCCGGTTGATGAGCGGCCCGAGGTCCACCTCGCCCTGGGCCGGGTCGCCGACGCGCAGCGACCTGGCCCGCTCGGCGAGACGGGTGACGTAGCGCTCTGCCACGGACTCGTCGACCACGTGCCGGCCCGCCGCCATGCAGATCTGGCCCTGGTGCAGGAACGTGCCCCACGCGCCGGACTCCGCGGCACCCTCGACGTCTGCGTCGGCGAGCACCACGTGCGGGCTCTTGCCGCCGAGCTCCAGCGCCACCTTCTTCAGCAGCGGAGCCGTCATCGCCGCGATCTGGCGACCCACCCGGGTCGAACCCGTGAAACTGACCATCGAGACATCCGGATGCTGCACCAGCGCCTCGCCCACGCTCGGCCCCCGCCCGGGCACGACCGAGAACACGCCGGCGGGCAGGCCCGCGAGCTCCAGCACGCGGGCGAGGAGCAGGCCGCCGCTCACCGGCGTCTGGTGATCCGGCTTGAGCACGACGGCGTTGCCGAGCGCGAGCGCCGGTGCGACCGAGCGCATCGCAAGCACGAGGGGCACGTTCCAGGGGGTGATGACGCCGACGACGCCGTGCGGCACGCGTTCGGCCACGCTCGCGTCCTCCCCCGTCGTCGGCAGAATGCGGGTGTGATCGGCGCGCGCCAGGTCGGCGGCGGCCCTGAACTCGTCGAGCGCCTGCGCGATCTCGGACTGCGCCTTCGGCACGGCACTGCCCGCCTCGCGCACGAGCCAGCGCACGTACTCCTCCCGATGGGCCTCGAGCACGTCGGCCGCGTGCTCGAGCACGCGTGCGCGCTGCTCGGGCGCATCCGCTGCCCAGGCGCGTTGCGCGCCGACCGCGAGCGTGACGGCGTTGTCGAGTTGCGCCCGCGAGGCCTCGGCCAGCCGCGCGAGCGTCTCGCCTGTCGCCTTGTCTTCAACCGTCAGGCTCTCGCCCTCGCCCGCGGCCCAGCCGCCGATGTAGACGCCGCTGTCATCGCCTGCCGCGCGCAGCGTCGCTGCCGCGCCCTGCGTCGCTGCCGTGTCGTGCGTCGCGCCCGTGCCCTGCGTGGTGTCCGTCATGATTCTGCTGCTCCTTCACTCGAAGGGATTGGTGGTCGATGTGGGAATCTCGATGAGCGTGGGGCCGTCGCTCGCGAGAGCCTCGGCGAGCGCCGCTTCGAGCTCGTCACGGCTTCGCGCCCGGCGCGCCGCCACCCCGTAGCCCTCGGCGAGCGCGCAGAAGTCGATTCCGTCGAGATCGAGCCCGGGCGCATCCGGAACCCCCATGACACCGGCGAACGATTTGAGCGCGCCATATGTACCGTTCTTGAGCACCAAGAAGACGACCGGCGTGCGGTAGGTCGCGGCGCTCCACAGGGCGGTGATTCCGTAGTTGGCCGAGCCGTCGCCGATGATCGCGACGACACGGCGGTCGGGATGCGCGAGCTGCACGCCGACCGCCGCGGGCATGCCGAAGCCCAGCCCGCCCGCAGCCGGGAAGAAGTAGCTGCCGGGCCGGCTGATGTCGATGCGCTCCCAGAAGACGCTGGTGGTCGAGGTCGATTCCTTGACGTAGATCACGTCGTCGGGTGTGCACTCGTTGAGCACGTCGAAGACCTCGGCAGGGTCGAGGCTCGTGCCATCCGTCGCCCTGGCAGCCAGAGGCGCGATCGTGCGCGGGTCGGGCATCGAACGGCCGTCGGCCTCAGACAACGTGGCAAGAACCGAATCGAGGATGGCGCGAACATCGCCGATGAGGGCGTCACCCATCGGCGCCCTCGCCGCCTCGTCCGCGTCGGAGGTGAGGTGCACGAGCTCGGCACCCGCCGGCAGATACTCCCCCGGCTCGTATTGGTGGTAGCGGAACACGGGAGCCCCGGCGACGATGACGAGGTCGTGGCCCGCGAGCAGCTCGCTGATGCCGCGAACTGACGCGGGGAGCACGCCGCGGAACGACGGGTGCCTCGTGGGGAACGGGCAGCGAGAGGCGGAGGGCGCGATCCAGGCCGGCATGCGCAGCCGCTCCGCCAGGGCGACGGCGAGGTCGTTTGCGCCGGTCGCGTCGATGTCTTCGCCGACCACGAGCACGGGGTTCTGTGCGCGAGAGAATCGGTCGACCAGTGCCGCGACCTGGGCGGCCGACGGCGAGGCGGCCTCGCTCACCGTCCGCAGCGCGACGTGCGCGCTCTCACCGGTGGCCTCCCGCGCCCAGTCGTCATAGGGAATCGAGACGTACACGGGGCCGCGGGGGTGACTCGTGGCGGCGTGAACGGCCTGAGCCATCACGCGCGGCACGTCTGAGGCCGAGGCGGGCTCAGCGCTGAAGCGAACGAGCGGTTTCGGCAGCTGCGCGGCATCCGTGTTGGCGAGCAGCGGCTCGACGCCGATGGTGGCGCGCACCTGCTGGCCCGCCGAGATGACAAGGGGGCTGTGCGAGGCCCACGCGTTGGCGAGGGCGCCCATGGCGTTGCCGGTGCCGGCCGCGGCGTGCAGGTTGACGAACGCGGGCCGGCCCGTGGCGAGCGCGTAGCCGTCTGCCATGCCGACCACCACGCCTTCGTGCAGGCCGAGTATGTAACGGAAGTCGGCGGGCAGCCCGGCGAGAAAGTGCAGCTCATTCGACCCCGGGTTGCCGAAGACGGTTGTGAGCCCGTGGGCCCTCAAGACCTCGAAGGTCTCGTCACGTACGCTCGACATCCATCGTCCTTTGCCTCGTTGCTGTGCGGCCAGCTTAGGAAGACAAGTAAAAACATTCAAATCAATCTTTCGCCCCTGCTGTATAGATGTTCTCTATGATTGCGGCATGACGGGAATGGACCTCAACCTCCTTCGCACCTTCGTAGCGATCCACGAGACGGGCAGCCTCACGCAGGCCGCAGACGCGCTCACGGTGACCCAGCCGTCGGTGAGCTACGGCCTCGCCCGGCTGCGCAGCCGCTTCGACGACCCCCTGTTCATTCGCCGCAAGCACGGCATGCAGCCGACGGTTCTCGCGGACGAGCTCTACGGCGTCTTCAAGCAGTCGCTCGTGCGCATTGACACCACGCTCGACAGCACCGCAGCCTTCGACCCCGCAACCTCACGCCGGCGGTTCCGCATCTGCCTGACCGACGTGGGCGAGATGATCCTGCTTCCACCGATTCTCGAGCGGATGGCGGCGCAAGCGCCGCACGTCGAGCTCGAAGTCGTGCCCATGCAGATCGATCTCGTGCCGGAATGGCTGGCCGTTGGCCGCGTGGATGCGGCGATCGCGAGCACGCAGCTCGCCGGCGACCTGAAGAGCGACACGGTGCTCATGCACGAGAGCTACTGCGTGCTGGTGCGCGACGACTTCCCTCTGGCGGATGGGCGGGCGATGAGCATGGAGCAGTTCCTGGCTGCCCGGCACGCCGTCGTCACGCAGGGCTCGGGCCACTGGCTGGCTGAGAACGCGATCGAACAGCTGGGGCTCGTGCGGCGCTCGACCGTGGTGCTGCACCACTTCTCGGTGCTGCCGCACCTCATCGAGCGGTGCGGACTCGTGGCCATCGTGCCGCGCGGCGTCGCCGACTCGGTGATCGAGCGCTGGCCGCTGGCCGCGGCGGAGCTGCCGTTCGAGGTGCCGTCGTTCCCGGTGAAGCTGTACTGGCAGGTGCGCGACCGCGAGTCCCCGGCGATCCGCTGGTTCCACGAGACGATCATCGCCGCGCTGCGCGCCGACGCCCCCGTCGAGGGTTGAGGGCGCCGGTTGAGGGAGCAGGTCGAGGGAACGGGTGAGGAAGCGGGTTGACAAGTAGGTTGTCGAGCGGATTGAGGAAGCGGGCCGAGGAAGCGGATTGAGGAAGCGGGCTGAGGAAGCGGATTGAGGAAGCGGGCTGAGGAAGCGGGTTGAGGAGCGCCAAAGGCGCGTCTCGAAACCCTCCCCCTGCACGTCAACAGGAGGAATCACGCGACGCGCCGCTCGCGCCCGCCGCTCGGCGGGCGCGTCGCGTGATTCCTCCTGAATTAACGCACGCTTGCTCGGATAGAGGGTTTCGAGACGGCGCGTAGCGCCTCCTCAACCCGCGCTCTCGGCGCGTAGCGCCTCCTCGACCCGCGCTCTCGGCGCGTAGCGCCTCCTCGCCCCGCGCTCTCGGCGCGTAGCGCCTCCTCAACCCGGCTACACGAGCGAGTCGCGCCAGGCGGCGTGCAGCTGTGCGAACCGCCCCGTGCCCGCGATGAGTTCCTCCGGCGTGCCGTCCTCCACGATGCGCCCGTGCTCCATCACGAGCACGCGGTGCGCGATCGCCACCGTCGACAGCCGGTGCGCGATGATCACCGCGGTGCGGTCGGCGAGCAGCGTCTCGAGCGCCTGCTGCACGAGCCGCTCGCTCGGGATGTCGAGCGAGCTCGTCGCCTCGTCCAGAATGAGCACGGCCGGGTTCGCCAGGAACGCCCGCGCGAACGAGATCAACTGCCGCTGCCCCGCCGAGACCCGCCCGCCGCGCTTGTTCACGTCGGTGTCGTAGCCATTCGGCAGGCCCTGAATGAACTGGTCGGCGCCGACAGCGCGCGCGGCGGCCTGGATCTCATCAAGCGTCGCATCCGGTTTGCCGATGGCAATGTTGTCTGCCACCGACCCGCTGAACAGGTACGCCTCCTGCGTGACCATCACGATCGCGCGCCGCAGGTCTTTGGGGTGCAGCTGCCGCAGGTCCACGCCGTCGAGCGTCACGCTGCCGCTCGACGGGTCGTAGAACCGCGAGATCAGCTTGGCCAGCGTCGACTTGCCTGCCCCCGTCGAGCCAACGAGCGCGATGGTCTGGCCCGCGGGAATGTCGAGCGTGAAGTCCGGCAGAATCTCGCGATCCTTCTTGTACGCGAACCGCACGTCGTCGAAGCGCACGTGCCCGTGGGCTTCCCACAGATCGACCGGATGCGCGGGGTCCGGCACACTCGGCGCCTCTTCGAGCACCCCCGAGATCTTCTCCAGGGCCGCCGCCGCCGACTGGTAGGAGTTGTAGAACATCGCCATCTCCTCCATCGGGTCGAAGAAGCGGCGCGTGTACAGCAGGGCGGCGAGCAGGGCGCCGACGGCCAACTGCCCGTCGGCCACCCGGAAGCCGCCGATGAGCAGCACGATGCCCACCGTGACGTTGCCGATCATGACGAGGCCCGGATCGAAGATGCCGAACAGCTGGATCGTGCGGTTGTTCACGTCGCGGTAGTCCTCGACGAGGTCGCCGAACTCCTTCTCGTTGCGCTTCTCCTTGCGGAACGCCTTAACCGCGCGGATGCCCGTCATGGTCTCGACGAACTGCACGATCACCTTCGCGCTTGCCACGCGCGAGACGCGGAACAGGCTCTGCGACCGCTTCTGGAACCAGCGCGTGAGCAGCGCCAGCGGCACGAGCGAGCACAGCAGCACGACGCCGCTCACCCAGTCGAGCGTGAAGAGCGCGATGGCGAGGAACAGCATGTACAGGAACCCCTGCACCAGCTGGTTGATGCCGGAGTCGAGAAGGTCGCGGATGGAATCCAGGTCGCTCGTCTGCCGCGAGATGATGCGGCCCGACGTGTACGACTCATGGAACTCGAGGCTCAGCCGCTGGGTCTGCAGGAACACGCGCTTGCGCAGGTCGATGAGGATCGCCTGGCTGATGCGGGCCGAGAGCACCTGGTACCACGCGATGAGCGCGGCCCCGGCGATGCCCGCCGCCAGGTACGCGACGCCGGCGAAGGCCAGCGGCATCCAGTCCTGCTTGAGAAGGGCGGGCAGGCCTTTATCGATGCCGAATGCGATGAGCATCGGCCCGACCACCTGCGAGGCCGTGCTCACCACGACAACAAGCATGCTGAGCACGACCCGCAGCCGAAGCGGGTGCAGCAGCGAGCCGAGCAGTCTCAGGGAGCGCTGGCGGATCTGCCGCGACTCCTGCTTCGTGAAGTCGTCGCGTTCCTCACCCTCGACGCCGAGTACGGTTGCGGTGCTCACAGGTTCACCTCCTGCATGATCTGCTGGTCCTGTTCGTCCTCCAGGCTGGAGATGACGAATCGATAGTGCTCACTCGTGGCAAGCAGCTCGCTGTGCGGGCCCACCGCCGTGATGCGGCCGTTCTCCATCAGGGCCACGCGGTCGGCGAGCATGACGGTCGACGGCCGGTGCGCCACGATCAGCGCGGTGGTCGACGCGAGCACGCGGCGCAGGGCCGCCTCGACGAGGGCCTCCGTGTCGACGTCGAGCGCCGACAGGGGGTCGTCGAGAACGAGAACGGTCGGATTCGCGGCCACCGCACGAGCGAGCGCCAGGCGCTGCCGTTGCCCGCCCGAGAGGCTGAGGCCCTCCTCGCCGACCTTCGTGTCGACGCCGTCGGGCAGGTCGTAGACGAAGCCCGCCTGGGCGATCTCGAGCGCCTCGGTGAGCAGCGCATCCGCTTCTGGCGATGAGAGGTCGAGGCGGTCGCGGCCCAGCAGAACGTTCTCGCGCACCGAGGCCGAGAACAGGGTCGCATCCTCGAACGCCATGGCGATGCCCGCCCGCAGTTCCTGCCGGGGCAGGTCGCGCACGTCGACGCCGTCGAGCCGCACCGAGCCGCCCGTCACGTCGTACAGGCGCGTCGTGAGCGCCGTCAGCGTGGTCTTGCCGCAGCCGGTGAGGCCCACGAGCGCCATCGTCTCGCCGGGCTCGACCCTGAGGTTCACGCCGTTCAGCAGGTCGCCGAAGCGCTCGGGCGAATCCTTGTACCTGAAATGCACGTCGTCGAAGACGAGCTCGCCGCGCGGGTTCTCGATGTGCTTCGGCTGCTCGGGGTCGACGATGGTGTTGACCTCGTCCATGACCTCGAAGAAGCGGTCGGCGGCGGTTCGGGTGTCGAAAGTCATCGAGAGCAGGAAGCCGATCGACTCGACCGGCCAGCGCAGCACCGTGGCGGTCGCGAAGAACGCCACGAGGTCGCCCGTGGTCAGCTCGCCCTGCGCCACGAACCACACGCCCACGAAGAGGCAGATGCCGAACGCCACGTCGGGGATCAGCAGCAGCCACAGCCACAGGTTCGCGATGGCCTTCGCCTTCTCGATCTCGGTGCCGCGCAGCTGCTCCGCCTGCGACGCGAAGTTCTTCAGCGCGTACTTGCCGCGGCCGAAGGCCTTGAGAACGCGGATGCCGTGCACCGACTCTTCGACCGATGTCGCCAGATCACCCGCCTGGTCCTGGCTGCGTCGGGCGATGGTCGAGTACTTGCCCTCGAAGACGAAGCCGAAGATCCACAGCGGCACCGAGCAGACGAGAAAGATGACGCCGAGCACCCAGTTCCACGAGACCAGCACGGCGAAGCCGATGACGATCGTGACCACGTTGACGGCGAACAGCACCATGCCGAACGACAGCCAGCGGCGAATGAGGTTCAGGTCGCTCACGGCGCGCGAGAGCAGCTGGCCGCTCGGCCAGCGGTCGTGGAAGTTCACCGGCAGGTCCTGCAGCCGGGCGTAGAGCGCGTTGCGCATGTTCGCCTCGATATGCGTGCCGGGCGTGAGCACGAACCATCGGCGAAGGGCGATGAACACCGCCTCTGCGGCGCCGAGGCCGATCACGATGGCGACGGCCGGCCACACCTGGGCCGAGTCGCCCGTCGCCAGCGGCCCGTCGACGAGCCAACCGAGCACCTGCGGGATCGCGAGCGCGACCAGGCTCGCGAGCAGCGCGGCGATCATGCCGAGCACAAAGCGCGAGATGGCCTGACGGGCATACGGGAAGATGCGGGCGAGCGTGCGCATGGTGCCCGGCCGCTGGGTGGGAGACGGTTGGCGTTGCTGGTGCGCGGAGGCAGACATAGGTGAACCGTGTTCTGTCGATGATGAAGATGAAGAAGAGATTGCCGCCTGCGGTCACTCAAGGGTGCCGATCAGAGCGGTATTCGAGAGGTCGGATGCGCGTCGCGCGCGAGCCGACAGTCGGTTACGGCGCGTCGCGCCGCCTGGGTGGGCCGGTGCGGTCAGCCGGCCGGGACGATGGTCGGGCCGCCGTAGACAGCGCCCCGAACCGCAGACACCGCGGTCTGGAACTTCTCTGTCTTATACATGGCGCATCTCCCGGTTTCGCTCATCCCCACAGCGCGGCACCTCCGTCGCGCGGCGGCCGCGGCGACGCCCTCGGGGCGTCTCACTCACGGCAGCCCTACAGGCTATACCTGAGAATGTTTCGTGCGCAAGAAGTGAGCAGACGAAATGATGGGCAACGTGCTCGCCCGAGAAGGATCTCAGCCCAGGCGCACCGAGAGGGCGTCGACGCTCGCGCCGAGCTTCTCGAGCTCGCTCACGTCGACCGTGACGACCGTGTATCCGAGCTCTGCGGCGAGCGCTGACGTGGCGGGCGACGCGGCCGAGACAAGCACCGTCGCCTCGTCGAGGGCGATCAGGCGCGGCGCTTCCGTAACCTCTGCGGGCAGCGGCAGGAAGCGGGCGAAGACCGAGGGGGCGCCGACGAGCGAGGGCGAGCCGATGACCGTGCCGTCCGGCAGGGCGGCGACGGCATCCGTCAGCTGTGCGGTGCCGGAGAGCGGAACCGCCACCACACTCAGCCCCAGGGGCGCCGCGATGGCGCGCAATGCGGCGACGCCCTGCGCGTTCGTGCCCGCACCGACGCCGACGTAGACGAGACTTCCGGCGACCAGAACGTCGCGGCCGTCGAGCGTCGCGGGCGCCTCGATGCGTTCGATGGCGAGACCGTTTTCACGCAGACGCAGCTCGATCGCGGCGCGCTCGCGGCTGCGCGCATCCGTGCCGGGGTTGGTCATGACGGCGACGTCGCCGAGCACGACGGCCAAATCACCCACGAACATGGCGTGGGCCTCGTCGTCGGCTGCCTCGACCTCGAGAACCGACCAGCCGGCGGCCGTGAACGCGGCGACGTAGGAATCCCACTGCTGGTCAGCGGCGTCCTGTTCGATGGCGGCGCCGGCCGCCTCGTTCGAGGCCAGGTTGCCGGCAGGCAGGCGCACATACGCCACGCGCTGCACCGCGGCACGCCCACCCGACGTGACGGCGCGGTACACGAGCGGGCCGAGAAGCGTCGCGGCGACGGTGGTCGTGACCCAGAAGATGAGGTTGATGCCGACGAGTGTCTGCACGATCTGCCACAGCAGGTCGCCGGTGACGGTGCCGCCGGAGCCCGAGACCATGAGCACCGTGCCGATCACTGCACCGAGCACGCCGCTGGCCACGCCCGCGATCAGGGCGAAGTACCAGCGCGTGAACGAGCGGATCACCGCCGCAATGAGAAGCAGCACGGCGGCAATGACGGTGGCGAGCGCGAAGTAGTCGCTGAGGCTCGCGAGCGCCTGCACCGATGCCCCATTCGCGGCGAAGAGCATGAGCACGGTCACGGCGTACGCTGCGAACGCGACCACCACGGCCGTCGCGACGGAGGCGATGAGGTGGCGTGCGAGGCCGGGCGCCTCGGCCTGGGAGCGGAACGCGGGCGAGGGCATGGCGGTTTCGGTCACGCTGCGACATTACCGGACGCCGCCTATGAGCGGGCCGAGCCGACAACGGCGAGCGGATGCCGGTGCACGACGCCGAGAGCACCGCCAAGCCGAACCGCCCGCACCGCCGAGCCGAACCCTCCGCGCCGCCGAGCCGAACCGCCCGCACCGCAATAGGCTCGAGAGTCAACGGCGCTGCTGTGCGCCGCGTCTCGAACGCATTGGACGGGGTACCATGCCGACGCTTGATGGAACCGATCGACGCATTCTGCTGGCCCTCGAGGACGACCCGCGCATCCCGGTCGTGCTGCTCGCGCAGCATCTGGGCCTCGCCCGGGGAACCGTGCAGGCCCGGCTCGAGAAGCTCGCAGCCGCCGGCGTGCTTCTGCCCAACAGCGTGCGCGTGCCGCCCGAGCTGCTCGGCCGCCCGCTGCGCGCCATCATCACGGCCGAGCTCGATCAGATGGAGTTCACGGGTGCCATGCGTGCGCTCGCCCTCATTCCCGAGGTGCTCGAGTGCGCCGCGATCTCAGGGCAGAGCGACCTGTTCCTTCAGGTCGTCGCCCGCGACCCCGACGACATGTACCGGGTGAGCCAGGAGATCCTGGCGTGCCCCGGCATCCGTCGCACCTCGACCTCGCTCGTGATGCGCGACCTCATCCCGTTCCGCACGACGGCGCTGCTCGACTCGCACGAGACGCCGCGGGTCGAGTAGTCGCGCCTCGCCGAATCAGTGGTAGAAGTGGCGCTCGCCCGTGAAGTACATGGTGACGCCGGCTTCTTTCGCCGCCGCGATCACGTCTTCGTCGCGGATCGACCCGCCCGGCTGCACGATGGCGCGCACCCCGGCAGCGGTCAGCACCTCGAGCCCGTCGGCGAAGGGGAAGAAGGCATCGGATGCCGCAACCGACCCCGACGCCCGCTCGCCCGCGCGCGTCACCGCCAGCGTGCACGAGTCGACCCGGTTCACCTGGCCCATGCCAACGCCGACCGACGCACCGTCGCTCGCCAGCAGAATGGCGTTGGACTTCACGGAACGGCAGGCCCGCCATGCGAACTCGAGGTCTGCGCGCGTGGCGGCATCCGCTTCGTCGCCGCTGACAAGCTGCCAGCCGTCTGACGAGAACGTGTCGAAGTTGTCGCGGGTCTGCACCAGAAGGCCGCCCGAGATCTGCTTGAGCTCGGTGCGGGCGCGCCCGTAACCTTCCGGCAGTCGCAGGATGCGCAGGTTCTTCTTGGTCTTCAGCAGTTCGAGCGCCTCCGGCTCGAAGTCGGGCGCGATGAGCACCTCGGTGAAGATGCCCTTGACGGTCTCGGCCATCTCAAGCGTGACGGTGCGGTTGGCGGCGATGACGCCGCCGTACGCCGAGACCGGGTCGCACGCGTGCGCCTTGCGGTGGGCGTCGGCGATGGTCTCGCCGACCGCGATTCCGCACGGGTTGGCGTGCTTGATCACGGCGACGGCCGTCTCGCTGAAGTCGTAGGCGGCGCGCAGGGCGGCGTCGGCGTCGACGTAGTTGTTGTACGACATGGCCTTGCCGTGCAGCTGCTCGGCCTGGGCGATGCCGGGCAGGCCGGCGCCGTCCTGGTAGAGCGCGCCACGCTGGTGGGCGTTCTCGCCGTAGCGCAGAATGCTGGCGCGGCTCCAGTAGCCGGCGAACCAGGTGGGGAACCCGGTGCCGCCGTCATCGGGGGCCACTGCCTCGCCGAGCCAGCCGGCGACCGTCACGTCGTACGAGGCCGTGTGCCGGAACGCCGCGACCGCGAGCGCCTTGCGCTGCTCGAGCGTGGTGCCGCCGGCCTTCAGCGCAGACGCGATCTCGCCGTACCCGCTCGGCGAGACCACGACCGCGACGTTGGCGTAGTTCTTGGCCGAGGCGCGCACCATGGCGGGCCCGCCGATGTCGATCTGCTCGACGGTGTCGTTCTCGCCGGCACCGGATGCGACAGTCTCGGCGAACGGGTAGAGGTTGACGACGACGAGCTGGAACGGCGCGATGCCGAACTCGGCAAGCTGCTGCTCGTGCGAGGCGAGGCGCAGGTCGGCGAGCAGGCCTGCGTGCACGACCGGGTGCAACGTCTTCACGCGGCCGTCGAGCATCTCGGGAGAGCCGGTGAGTGCCGCCACGTCGGTGACATCGAAGCCCGCGTTGCGAATGGTCGACGCGGTCGAGCCGGTCGACACGATCTCGACGCCCGCCGCGTCGAGGGCCGCAGCCAGCTCGACGAGCCCGGACTTGTCGCTCACCGAGACGAGGGCGCGCGTGATGGGAACGACATCGCGTTCCCGATAGAGGGCGGGGTCGTGGCTGGGGGCGCTCATCTGGCGGCTGGCTCCTTCAGGTCGATGCGTTCGGTGGCAATGTCGCGAACGGCCTGGATCAGCAGGCGTCGTTCGACGGGCTTGATGCGCTCGTGCAGGGAATCTTCGGTGTCGCCGGGCAGAACGGGAACGCGTTCCTGGGCGATCACGGGGCCATCGTCGATGCCGTTATCGACGACGATGATGCTTGCGCCGGTACGCTCGACGCCGGCGGCGAGCGCATCCCTCACGCCGTGGGCGCCTGGAAACTCGGGAAGGTACGCGGGGTGGGTGTTGATGAGTCGCGGTGAGAGTGCGTCGACGACCTCGGGCGGCAGCAGGCGCATGAGCCCGGAGAGCACGACGAGCCCGGGCTGGAACCGCTGCACCTCGGTCAGTAGCGCATGCCCCCACTCGTCGCGGCCGGCGAAGTCGCGGTAGCGCACGACGAAGGTGGCGATGCCGCGCTCCTCGGCGTGCTGCAGGCCGGCGGCGTCGCGATCGGCGCCCACGGCCACGACGTGCGCCGGGTAGTCGGCCTGCTCGCAGGCCTGAAGAAGGGCCTGCAAGTTGGACCCCTGCCCCGAGATGAGCACGACGACCGAGAGCACGACTCCAGCCTAGTGGTGCTCAGATGAGCAGCAGGAACGTCACGCGGATGCCGGGCGAGACGCACCCGATCTCCTGCCCTGCAGCCCGATCGCCATGCCGACCGCGACCTCCACCGCGACGCAGGCGCCGACCAGCCACGGATTGGGGCCCACACTCGCCAGTCGCCCCGGCCCTGCCGCGCCGCCCGACCACCACGCCAGCAGCGCGAACGCCGCGCCCGCGACAACGCCACCGCCGCATGCCGTCAGCAGCGCCCAGCCGAGCCCCCGCCGGCTGCCCGGAACCGGCGCGAGACGGCGAGCAACCAGGCCCCCGGCGGCGAACCCCGCCAGCACAGGCACGATCACGCCGAGGAACCCGAAAAGCAGCTCCCCCTGGGGCAGCGCACCGAAGACCGGGAGCCCCGGAACCGGCCCCAGCTGCGTGCCGAGCGGGCCGACCGCTGAGCCGGTGCCGATGGCGAAGCCCGGCCCGGCAAGCCAGCTGGCGGTGAAGATCACCAGGTTCGGCAGCAGGGCGAGCTGCGCGAGGGTGAGCACCACTCCCCCGAGCACGCCCGCGTGCAGCCCCTCATACAGCCCGATCACTGCGCCGAAATGGGTCACGATCATCAGCCCCGTCACGACGGACGCGGCCGCCAGCAGCAGCGCGGCCGCCGCCCCGCCGCCGCGAAGCGAGGCGGCCAAGGCGTCTTGGTTCGCGGGGGTGAGGCCCGAATACCAGGCACGGATGCGGCCCGCGGGGGCATCCGCTGGGAAGGGGGCGACGCGCTCTGACGCAACCATGCCGGGCTGCGCGGCGACCCGCCTGCGGGTGTCGGAGAGGGCGGAGCCGACCAGGCCGGCGACCACCCCGAGCGCGAAGACGAACGGGGGTAGCAGCATGCCCTGCCAGTCCGAGGCGGAGACCGCGCCGTTGTCGGCGGTGAGGGTGATGGCGGCGCCGAGAGCACCGTAGACGATGACCGCGGTGACGCCGCCGAGCACGGGGCTGCCCTCGATGGCGGCGCGCCTGCCGGTGCGGGCGCCGAGCAGCACGGCGAGCATGCTGAAGCCGAGCAGGGCGATGGTGCCCGAGAACGAAGCGGATGCGCCGCTCAGCCCGAGCGACGTGGCAAGCGCGGCGGGCAGCGTGATGGTGAGGTCGACGCCGTGGCCGAGGAGCCAGATGTCTGCCGACGCGTGCCAGAAGACGGACCAGTCGGTCGCACCGAACTGCACCGCCCAGAGCACCGTGAGCGGCACGAGCGCGATGCCGATACCAATGGCCACCGCGATGAGCGCGTCAAGCGCGGCGAGCAGGGCGACGGTTATGCGGTTCATCTTCGGTGCGAGCCTACCCGGCGGTGCGGGCGGGGCCGGTTCGCCGCGCAGGTGGGGCCGGTTCGCCGCGCAGGCGCCGCGCACCTCGGCCGAGCAGCGACGAACGACGGAGCAGTGACGCCGGAGCAGCAGCGACGGCGGAGTAGTAGCGACGGCGGAGTAACCACGAAGGAGCAACCACGAACGAGTAACCACGAAGGAGCAACGACGAACGAGCAACCACGAACGAGCAACCACGAACGAGCAACCACGAACGAAAACGACGGTGATTCTGTCGATTCGGGCACGCGTGGGCCGCCCTCGAACCGTTTCGGCGAGAATGACCGTCGTTTTCGTTCGGGTGAGCCGAGCGTTCGGGGAGGCGGACAGTCGTAGGTCCTGGCAGCCGATGCGCGGCCGCGGATCCGATGCCGCCCTCGCAGGACCGATACGCGCTCGCGGGACCCGATACATACTCGGGGGACCCCTCGTATGCGGTCCCCCGAGCCGGTTTCGGGTCCCGGGAGCAGAGTGTAGAGGTGAGGTGAGGTGAGCAGAGTGCAGAGGTGAGCGGAGCAGAGTGCAGAGGTGAGCGGAGCAGAGTGCAGAGGTGAGCGGAGCAGAGTGCAGAGGTGAGCGGAGCAGAGTGTAGAGCTGGGGTGAACAGCACAGGGAGGGTGAGCATGGCCGACGAGGAGCGACCGGGCGCGCAGTTGTGGGTGCCTGACAAGCACACGGTCTCCGCCCTGCGCGAGGCGGCACCAGACTGCCGCGGCTGCGAGCTGTGGAAGAACGCCACTCAGGTAGTGTTCGGCGTCGGCTCACCGCGCGCTCGGCTCATGCTCGTCGGCGAGCAGCCGGGAGACCGGGAAGATCGCGAGGGCGAGCCGTTCATCGGCCCGGCCGCGCGCGTGCTTGATGACGCCCTCGACGCCGCCGGCATCGACCGCGACGACGTCTACCTCACGAACGCGGTCAAGCACTTTCGCTTCTCGCCCGCCTCACGTGGCAAGCGGCGCATCCACGAGAAGCCGGCAGTGGCGCACATCGAGGCGTGCCACCCCTGGCTCGCTGCGGAACTCGATGCCGTGACGCCCCGGCTCGTCGTCGCTTTGGGCGCAACGGCCGCGCGGTCGCTGCTCGGCCGCACCGTTCGCATCACCGCAGAGCGCGGCCACGTGATCGAGGGGCCGGCCACGCATGCGGGCGAGCCGACGCGCGTGCTCGTAACGACGCATCCGTCTGCCCTGCTGCGGTTGAAGGGACACGGCGGGTGGGATGAGGCGTTCGACGCCTTCGTGGCCGACCTCGAGGCCGCCCGTGCCCATCTCGGCTGACCCACCTGCCCCCGGGCACGGCGAAAGTGGGTGTTCGCGACGAGATCGCACGGTGGGCGTGCATATCTCGTCGCGAACACGCACTCTCGGTGGCGATCGCTGGGTTTCGAGACGCGCCGTCGGCGCTCCTCAACCCGCTGCGGCGACCCACTGCGGCAACCCGCTGCGGCAACCCGCTGCGGCAACCCACTGCGGCGACCCACTGCGGCAACCGGCAGCGGCGACCCCCTCAGGCGGCCTGCTGCAGGGAGGCGGGGGGCACCAGGGGGGCGCTACAGAGCCGCGTATGCCTCACGCAGCAGCGCGGCGGTCTCGCTGGGCGTCTTGCCCACGCGCACACCGGCCGCTTCGAGGGCCTCCCTCTTGGCCTGCGCGGTGCCCGCCGAGCCCGACACGATGGCGCCGGCGTGGCCCATGGTCTTACCCTCGGGGGCGGTGAACCCGGCGACATAGCCGACAACCGGCTTCGTCACGTTGGCCTTGATGAAGTCGGCCGCGCGCTCCTCGGCGTCGCCGCCGATCTCGCCGATCATGACGATCGCCTTCGTTTCGGGGTCGGCCTCGAACGCGGCGAGCGCGTCGATGTGCGTCGTGCCGATGACCGGGTCGCCGCCGATACCGATGGCCGTGGAGAAGCCCAGGTCACGCAGCTCGTACATCATCTGGTAGGTCAGCGTGCCCGACTTCGAGACGAGCCCGATGGGGCCGGCACCCGTGATGGTCGCCGGCGTAATGCCCACGAGCGATTCACCGGGCGTGATGATACCGGGGCAGTTCGGGCCGATGATGCGGGTCTTGCCGCCCTTAGCCTTCGCGTGCGCCCAGGCCTCGGCCGCGTCCTGCACCGGGATGCCCTCGGTGATCACAACGAGCAGCGGGATCTCGGCATCGATCGCCTCCACCATGGCGCTCTTGGCGTGTGCCGGCGGCACGAAGATGATCGACACATCGGCGCCGGTCTGCTGAATCGCCTCGACGACGGTGCCGAACACGGGCAGCTCGACGGCCGAACCATCTGCCGCCGTGTGCGAGACGGTCGTTCCGGCCTTGCGGGCGTTGACGCCGCCCACGACCTGCGTGCCGGCCTTCAGCATGAGCGCGGTGTGCTTGGTTCCCTCACCGCCGGTGATGCCCTGCACGATGACCTTGGAATCCTTGTTGAGGAAGATTGACATGTTTCTAATCCTTCACGTTGTTTCGGTTGCAGGTGTCGAGACGCTCGCGGCGCTCGCTCCTCAACCAGCCACCGATGCCAACTCGGCCGCCTTGTCAGCGCCCTCATCCATGGTCGCTGCCAGGGTGACGAGCGGATGCGCTGCCTCGGCCAGAATGCGCCGCCCCTCTTCTACGTTGTTGCCGTCGAGCCGCACCACGAGCGGCTTGTTCGCGTCGTCGCCGAGAATCTCGAGCGCCTTGACGATGCCGTTCGCGACCGCGTCGCACGCGGTGATGCCGCCGAAGACGTTGACGAACACGCTCTTGACCTGGGGGTCGTTCAGGATCACGTCGAGGCCTGCCGCCATGACGGATGCCGAGGCGCCGCCGCCAATGTCGAGGAAGTTGGCGGGCTTGACTCCCCCGCGCTTCTCGCCGGCGTATGCGACGACGTCGAGCGTCGACATGACGAGGCCTGCGCCGTTGCCGATGATGCCGACCTGACCGTCGAGCTTCACGTAGTTGAGACCGGCTGCCTTCGCCTTCGCTTCGAGCGGGTCGGCGGCAGCAGCATCCTCAAGCGAGGCGTGGTTCTCGTGCCGGAAGTCGGCGTTCTCGTCGAGCGTGACCTTGCCGTCGAGGGCGATGATGTCGCCCTCCTCGGTGAGCACGAGCGGGTTGACCTCGACGAGCGTCGCATCCTCACCCTTATAGACGTCGTACAGCTTCACGAAGACGGGGGCGACCGTGCCGACCAGGTCGTCGGGGAAGCCGGCGGCGCGGGCAATCTCGGCGGCCTTCGCGTCGTCGATGCCGGTCTGCGGGTCGACCTCGACGCGGGCGAGCGCTTCGGGCTTCTCGACCGCGAGCTGCTCGATCTCCATGCCGCCCTCGACACTCGTCAGCGAGAGGTAGGAGCGGTTGGCCCGGTCGAGCAGCACCGAGAAGTAGAACTCGCGAGCGATGCGTGCACCGCCGGCGACCATGACGCGGCGCACCACGTGGCCCTTGATGTCGAGGCCCAGGATGTCGCGGGCCGCCGCCTCGGCGTCCGCTGGCGTCTTCGCGACCTTCACGCCGCCGGCCTTGCCGCGGCCACCCACCTTGACCTGCGCCTTCACCACCACGACGCCGCCGAGCTTCTCGGCCGCCTCGCGCACCTCCTCGGGGGTGTCCGCGATGATCCCGGGCAGTACGGGAACGCCGTACTTCTCGAACAGATCTCTGGCCTGATACTCGTAAAGATCCACACTTATCCTTTTCCGCTTGTGGCGTCACACTTGTGGCGTGCTGTGGTGAGCTGTCGGTACCTCGAGGCGAGCGGTCGAACGCGAGATAGCTCGACGTCGAGAGAATTCGCCACCTAGCACTCTACCGACACTCGCTTGACGGTGACGGGCCGCTCTTCCGCTCCGTGGAATTGCGCTGAGCCATTCGGGTCTGGCGCATGGCGGCCGAAGTCAATATAGTTGGCACACTGACTATCTCGTGACGCAGGCGTCACCCCAGAGAGGAAACTGCAATGCAGCAGATGGACGGCACCGCCGATACCCCGGAACTCGAGCAGCTCTACCGCGACTTCGACGCGAATAACATGTCACCGCTCTGGACGCAGCGCGACGACCTCATGCCGATGACTCCCTCGCCGAAGGCGATCCCGTACGTCTGGCGCTGGAAGACGCTGTACGACATCGCCCGGCGCTCCGGCGACCTCGTTCCGGTCGGTCGCGGCGGCGAGCGCCGCGCCATCGGGCTCGCCAACCCGGGACTGCCAGGCACCGCATATGCCAGCCCCACGCTCTGGTGCGCCATCCAGTACCTGGGTGGTCATGAGACTGCCCCGGAACACCGTCATGCACAGAACGCGTTCCGCTTCGTCGTCGAAGGCGAGGGCGTCTGGACCGTTGTCAACGGGGACCCTGTGGCGATGCGCCGCGGCGACCTGCTGCTGACACCCGGCTGGAACTTCCACGGGCACCACAACGACACCGCGAACCCCATGGCCTGGATCGACGGGCTCGACGTGCCGTTCTCCAACTACACCGATGTCGGCTTCTTCGAGTACGGCTCCGAGCGGGTGACCGACGAGGCCTCGCCAGACGTCTCTCGTGCCGAGCGCCTATGGGCGCATCCGGGCCTGCGCCCGCTGTCGGCTCTGGACGACCGCACCAGCTCGCCACTGTCTGCATACCGCTGGGAGCACACGGATGCGGCGCTCCGCGAGCAACTCGCGCTCGAAGACGAGGGGTACCCCGCAACCGTCGAGCAGGGGCACGCGGCGATTCGCTACTCGAACCCGACGACCGGCGGCGACGTCATGCCGACGCTGCGCTGCGAGTTCCACCGCCTGAGGGCAGGGGCCGAGACGCCTACGCGGCATGAGGTCGGGTCGTCGGTCTGGCAGGTGTTCGAGGGCGAGGGCAGCGTCGTGCTCGGCGGCGAGGAGCACCGGCTCGAGACCGGCGACATCTTCGTGGTGCCCAGCTGGGTGCCGTGGTCGCTGCACGCCTCCACGTCGACGACGTTCGACCTGTTCCGGTTCAACGACGGGCCGATCATCGACCGCCTGTCGTTCACGCGCAGCTACGTTCCCGAGGAGCAGAAGTGAGGCTGGGCACGCTGCGCCTCGCGGGCAGCGCAGCCCCCCGCGACACCGTCGCCGTGCGCATCGACGATGACGCCGCCGTCGAGATCACCGGGTTCACCGACATCGGAGCCCTGCTTCGCGCACCCGGGTGGGAGGATGCGGCGCGGGGCGCATCCGGTCCGTCGCATTCTCTCGGCGAACTGGAGCCAACCGATTGGGCGCCTGTCGTGCCCCGCCCGGGAAAGATCGTGTGCGTCGGGCTGAACTACGCGAACCACATTCGTGAGATGGGGCGCGAGCTCCCCGAGTTCCCCACGCTGTTCGCCAAGTATCCGGAGGCGCTCATCGGGCCGTACGATGCAATCGAGCTGCCGCCGGAAGCGGCCGATGCGGTGGACTGGGAGGGCGAGCTGGCCATCGTGATCGGTGCGTCCGCGCGGCGCACCCCGGCAGCAGAGGCCGCCGAGGCGATTGCCGGCTACGCCGTGATCAACGACGTGACCATGCGCGATTTCCAGTACCGCACGCCCGAGTGGTTTCAGGGCAAGACGTTCGAGGGCACCACTCCGTTCGGGCCGCACCTCGTCACCCGCGACGAATTCTCACCCGGGCCAGAGCTGCTCACCGACGTCGACGGGGAACTCGTGCAGCACACGCCCACCGACGACCTGGTCTTCGGGCCGGAGGCGCTCGTCGAGTACATCTCGAGCATCTTCACGCTGAACCCCGGCGACGTGATCGCCAGCGGCACCCCCGGCGGCGTCGGCCACGCCCGCAAGCCCCCGCGCTATCTGCGCGACGGCTCGGTGCTGACGACGACGATCGACGGCATCGGCACCCTCACCAACCCGGTTCGAAAGGCATAGCGCCATGGTCGCACGCACCGACAAGGTGACCGATCCCGGCATCGCGGCGGACCTGCTGCTCGCCCGGCGCGGCAGCGCCTACTTCTCCCGCAAGCTCAACGAGCTGCACGATGACGAGTACGACGGGCCGTCGCTGCTGCCGGGGTGGAGCCGACGGCACGTCATCGCGCATGTCGGCTACAACGCCCGGGCGCTCACCCGGCTCACCGAATGGGCGGCGACGGGCGTCGAGACGCCCATGTACGCATCCCCTGCCCAGCGCAACGAGGAGATCGAGTTCGGCGCGACGCTCAACGTTCTCGCGCTGCGCAACCTCTCGGACCACGCCATCGTGCACCTCAACGTCGAGTGGCGCGATCTGCCGGCCGAGGCGTGGAGCAACCAGGTGCGAACCGCCCAGGGGCGCGTCGTGCCGGTGTCGGAGACGGCATGGATGCGCGCCCGCGAGGTCTGGCTGCACGCGGTCGACCTCGACAACGGCGGGCGCTTCGAGCACTTCCCGCCAGAGTTCGTCGACCGGCTTCTCGCCGACATCACCGGCAATTGGTCGAGACGCCAGAGCGCGGAAGGCGTCCCGTCCCTGCGACTGCAGCCCAGCGACCGCGACGCGGCCCTGACGGTCGGCGATCAGGACGCCGACCCGGTGTCATTGACGGGCACGGCCGCGCAGCTCGCGCGCTGGGCATCAGGGCGCGGCACGACCGGGGTTGTGACCGTGGGCGGCGGTCCCACGCCAGCGGCACCGCGCTGGTTGTGACCGGGCGAGATCGCCGCGCCATGCGACAATCGTCGCCTATGGGCTCCCTCGACCTCACCACCTTCACCGGCTTCCTCATCCGCCGCGCGCAGCAGGCGCACATGGCAGCGTGGCAGCGCGAGGTCTCCTCCGACGTCACGAGCGTGCAATTCGGCGTGCTCAACCTGCTGCACGACTCCCCCGGCTCCAGCCAGAAGGATCTCTGCACCGCCCTCGACGTCGATCGCTCGACCATCGCTGACATCGTGGCACGCCTGCAGTCGCGGGCGCTCATCGAGCGCGTGCGCGACACGCAGGACAGGCGCCGCAACATCCTGCACCTCACCGAGCGCGGCGAGCGCGAGTGGCTCGAGCTGATCCCGCGCGTGTACCGGGTTGACCAGGTGCTGACCGACACCCTGGAAGACAGCGATCGCGCCGAGCTCCAGCGCCTGCTGACGCTCATGCTGCAGGCGCCCAAGGTACGCAAGGTCATGCGCGAGAGCCCGCATCCGCTCTGACCTCGCCTCGCGTCAGTGCGCCTGCACGCCGCCGATCGCCACGCGGCAGTACCGCAGAGCGCGCCGAAACGCCGCGATCTCGCTGTCATCAAGCCCCGCGACCATGCGCCGTTCGATGTCGGCGACCGGCTCACGCAGGCGATCGAGCACCCTGGCCCCGTCGTCGGTGAGCGAGAGCAGGTACTGCCGTTTGCTGGCCGGGTCGCGCAGCCGCTCGATCAGGCCGCGCTCGTCGAGCGCGTTGACCATCTGTGCCGTGGTCTGGGCGCGCACGAAAGAGTTGCGCGCGAGTTCCGCCGACGTCAGGCCCGGGTGCCGCTCGAGCACCGTGAGCGCCGTGTACTGCAGCGACGTGAGGCTCTCCGCCGAGACGACCTCGTCAAGCTGTGAGCGCACGGCCAGCTCGAGCTGCTTGGTCAGGTACAGCAGCGTGACGCCGCCCGCGGACCTCTCGCCCACATCGCCTCCGAACCCCGGCGCATCCGCCGCACCTGTCTCAGTCATTATCCCTGCACGGATGCCCAGGGCTCGACCGCCACGTCGGTCGGTGCGGCCGCATCCGCACGCCGGTCACGCCGCCGGCGCATCGCCTGCGCGATCGTCGGCACGATGCCCTTCGGAATGAAGAGCAGCGCGAGGATCAGCACGAGGGCGTACGCGCCGTACTGCAGCACGGGCCCGGTCGTCGCCGGAAGGCCGGGCTGGTTGCTGACGGCGTTGAGCACCTGCACGAGCAGCGAGACGAGCACCGCGCCGATGACGCCGCCCCAGAGCGAGCCCAGGCCGCCGATGACCGCCATGATGATGTATGCGATGGAGGTGGCGACGGGGAACGACTCGCTCGAGACGTAGGGCGTGAAGAACGCCATGATGCCACCGGCGAGGCCCGCGAACGCCGCGGACAGGGCGAAGACCGCGAGTTTGGTGCGCAGAACAGGAACACCGGATGACGCTGCCGCCGACTCGCTGCCGGCCAGCGCCCGCACGCCCCGCCCGAAGCGGCTGCGAATGACGTTACGGGAGATGAGGAGCGCAAGCGCGAGCACCGCCAGCGACAGGTACACGTAGGGAAGCTGCCCGCTGATCACCGCGTCGCCGACCCCGAGCGGGGGAACGCCGAAGATGCCGAGGCCGCCGCCGAAGAACGGCACCGTCGCGATCACCGCCTGCACGATGAGCAGCAGCGCGAGGGTGCCGAACGCGAGGTAGTGCCCGCGGAGGCGCAGCAGCGGCAGCCCGACGATGTAGGCGAACACCGCGGCGAGGATCGGTGCGCAGATGAGGGCCAGAAGTGGTGGAAGGCCGAGCCGCACCGTCATCACCGCGACGGTCAGGGCGCCGACGGCCACGAAGGCGCCGTGGCCGAGCGACGCCTGGCCGGCGTAGCCCATGAACAGGGAGAGCCCGGTGACGATCACGGCCGCGAGGATCATCTGAATATAGAAGGAGAGGTCGGGCAGGAACAGCGGCACGACGAGGGCGATGACCGCCGCCACGCACACCACGAGTGCCGGAATGCGTCGAGTCATTTCGCCTCCTCCGCCGACAGGCTCTTGTATCGCACGATCATGATCGCGAGCATCATGAGCAATGCCACCTCTGTTTGATAGGAGCCGCTCAGATAGCCGGCGACGAGCTGCCCGACCACACCGAGCACGATGCCGCCGAGAAGCGTGCGCCACACGCTCACCAGCCCGCCGAAGACCGCGGCGGCGAACCCTCCGAGCGCGAGCGGCAGGTCAGAGGCGAACGAGACGGCGTTGGTGGGGGCGATGAGCACACCGGCGAGGCCGCCGAGCACACCGGCGATGCCGAACGACAGGAATCCCATCCAGCGCACATTGATGCCGACGAGACGGGCCGCTCTCGGGTTCGAGGCCGCGGCCGTCAAGCCCTTGCCGACGTACGAGCGGTCGAAGAACAGGCTCAGCACGACGAACGCGATGACGGTCACGACAACGACCAGAAGACGCTGTGTCTCGATCCTCGCCCCCAGCACATCGGTCGCGCCGCCGATACCGGGCGGCGAGATCGGATTCTGCCCCCAGAACAGAATGAAGAATGCGGCTGAGAGGGTAGAGAGCCCGAGCGTGATCAGCAGGGAGATCAGCGGCGGAGTGCCTCGCTTTCCGGTCGCGATGAAGCCGAAGATCAGGCCGATGACGCCCGCAGACAGCACCGCGACGATCTCAGCAATGCCGTGGGGCAGGGCACCCTTCAACAGGGTGGAGGCGATCAATCCACCGAAGACGGCCAGCGTGCCCTGAGTGAAGTTGACCACGCGGGTCACTCGATGCACGACGACGAACCCGCTGCCGATGAGCGCGAACGCGCAGCCGATCGCCACGCCGGAGACGAGGTACGTGATGAAGTCGTTCACGAGGCATCCTCTCGTCGTGGGGTGCCGCCGACTTCGCCGCCGAGGTATGCGTCGCGCAACGCCGGGTCCAGAGCCAGCTCGGCGGATTCGCCGGAAGCAACGATGCGCCCGGCCTCGAGCACGTACGCCCGCTCGCACAGCCGGAACGCGAGCGCGATTTCCTGCTCGATCAGCAGGATCGTCGTGCCGTGCTCCCGATTGAGCTTCTGCAGGTGATCGGCCAGGCCCGCCACCACGAGCGGGGCCAGGCCGAGGGAGAGCTCGTCGATCAGCAGCAGTTCCGGCTTGGCCATGAGCGCGCGGCCCACGGCGACCATCTGCTGCTGGCCGCCGGAGAGCGTTCCCGCCTTCTGGCGGCGCAGTCGCTGCAGGTCGGGAAGCATCTCGTAGATCGGTGCGGGGTCGCGATCCTTCGACTTCCAGGCTCCGAGGCGCAGGTTGTCCTCGACAGACATGTCGGCGAACATCTGTCGCCCCTCCGGCACCTGAGCGCTGCGCGCGTCGAGGCGGATGCTGCCGGATGCGACGGGCACGACGCCGCTGATGGCATTCACCAGCGAGGACTTGCCAGCGCCGTTCGGGCCCACGAGAGCGACCATCTCACCGCGCTCCACCGACAGACTGACGCCATCGACCGCGACGGCCGAGCCGTAACGAATCACCACGTCATTCAGCGTCAGCATGCGCAGCCTCCCCACCGAGGTAGGCGTCAATGACGCGTTGATTGCGCCGGATCTCGGCCGGGGTACCCTCCGCGATCACCTCGCCCAGATCGAGAACGGTGATCTTGTCGGCAAGGCGCATGACCATGGAAACATCGTGCTCGATCAGCATGATGGTCATCCCCTCCCTGTGCAGTTCTGTGATGAGCTCGGAGAGGTCCTCGCGTTCTGCGGCTCGCAGCCCCGAGGCCGGCTCGTCAAGCAGCAGGAGCCTGGGCTCCCCCATGAGTGCTCGCGCGACCTGCAGGCGGCGCTGCTGCCCCAGGGGCAGGGCCTCGGCATCCCGCTCGGCCCACGCCGCAAGCCCGACGCGGCCGAGAGCCGCGAACGCCCGCTGACGGATCCCCCGCTCCTCGTTCCGTTGCGACGGCAGGCGAAGGGCCGCCGCCACCGCCCCGGCGCGAGTGGCCGCGTTCGCGCCCACCATCACGTTCTCGAGCACACTCATCTCGGGAAACAGCCGTGCGCCCTGGAACACGATGGCAATGCCGAGTCTCGCCCGGCGGTGCACGGGGAGACGATCCACCCGCGCACCGCCGAACTCGATGCTTCCTGCGTTCGCCCGCAGGTGCCCGCCGATGAGGTTAAACAGTGTCGACTTGCCGGCACCGTTCGGCCCGATCACCCCGCGCAGCTCCCCCTCGGGAACCGTGACACTCACATCCTTGGTGGCATAGACGCCGCCGAAGGCGCGTGAGAGAGAGGTAACAGTGAGCACCGTGCGTCCTTTCGAATGTCCCGCTGTCGTGCGAGGCCGCGCCTACTTCGGCAGCGACGTGGCGAAACGGTCCTTCGTGAAGTCAGACGCCGTGAACTGGCCGTCCTTCACAATGACCACCGCGAGAGCATCCGTGGTCAGCCCCGTGTGGTTCGACGGGCTGTACCTGAAGTGCCCGTTCACGGTGAGCACGTCGATGTTCTCCAGCGCGTCGCGAATGGCCTCGCGGTCACTGGAGCCGGCCTTCTTGATCGCTGCCACCGCGAGCTGAATGCCTGCGGCACCGTCGAACGCGAACTGCGGCGGGTACACGCCGTCGTTGTTCGCCTTGTACGTGTCGGCGAAGTCATCGATCATCGTCTTGAACGGTCCGGCCGGCATCGCCGCGCCCGCCACTCCGGCAGCGCTCGCGATGGCGACGCCCTCAGCGGCGGCTCCCGCCGGCTGTGTGTACAGGGTTGTCGCCTCGGAGCCCGTCATGAAGAGCTTGATGCCGCCAGCCGCGGCGACGGCCTTCGTGATGATCACGGGCGCTGGTCCCGAACCCCAGATCAGCAGGCCATCGGCGTGCGAGTCCTTCACGTGCGTGATCAGCGGCGTGAAGTCGGTGGCGCTCGAGTCGTATGGCTCGTCCATCACGACGTCGATTCCGGCCTTCTTCGCGGCCGCCTTCGTGGCGTCGTTTCCGGTGGTTCCGTACACGTCCTTACCGTCGAAGCCGATCGCGAGCGTCTTGAGCCCCGTCGACTTCAGGTAGTCCACCATCTCCTGCGCGTACAGCTCAGGGGTGGCGGGAACCGTGAAGGCGTACTTGTTGCTCCCGTTGGCGAAGGCGCTCACCGGCCCGAGCGCGAGGATCGGCATCTTCGCGCTCTCCGCGCTGGATCCGACGGCGACGGAGGCGCTCACATTCGACGAGCTGAGCACGATGGAGACGTCCTTGTCGGCCGCCATCTGGTTGAACAGCGTCACGGACTGCGTCACGTCGGTCTTGTCGTCCTGAACCGTCAGTTCGATCTTGCGGCCGTCGACGCCACCCTTGTCATTTATGGTCTTCACCATCTGTTCCGCGGCCGTCTTGTCGCCGGCGCCGAGCGCCGCGTAGCGCCCGGTCAGCGGGATGACCATGCCGATCTTGATCGGCCCGGTCTCCGCCTTCGGGCTGTCTGACGTGGTGCCGCCTTGCCCTGACGAGCAACCGGTGAGTGCGAGTGCGGCCGCGACCGCGGCGGCGAGGAGGACCTTGTGCTTCATTGCAGACTCCCTGTGTTTCGGCGCTGAAAGTGGGTGGTGTGATGCAGATCACCTGATATTCAGGAAACCTGTTGGTTGATTATGGGTCGTTTCCACATTTTCGTCAACCATTGACAGTTGCAACTGACAGGGAACCTGATAATCTTCAAGAGCGCGGCACCGTCGGTACCGCCGTCAGTGACGACACGGGAGATGCGATGCGGTTCACGAATGCCTTCGTTCCCATGGGCTTTGCCTGGGCAACACCGTTCGCAAAATGGCAGGGACCGCTCGCCAATCTGAACAGCCTCGACATGGCGGAAGACGTGACCCGGCGTGCACTCGAGGAGCGCGGCCTTCCGGCGAGCGAGATCACCGAGTGGGCGCTCGGCTGCACGGTCCCGCAGCCGACGGGCTTCTTCGGGGTTACCGTCATCTCGCGCCGGCTTGGAGCGGGCGACTACGCCGGGCCGTGGATCTCGAGGGCGTGCGCCACCTCCGCTGCCGTGATCGAGCACCTGGCGGCCCAGGTCGAGCTCGGTGCCCACGACACGGCCATCGGGGTTCTCACCGACCGCACGAGCAACGGCCCGCTCATGGTCTTCGCGAGCCAGACCACCCCCGGTGCCGCGCCGGTGACCGAGCACTGGGTCAACGACCCCATGAAGCTCGACCCGACAACGGGCCAGGGCATGAATGCCACCGCCGAGAACACGGCGGCCGACGCCGGCTTCTCTCGCGCGCAGGTCGACGATCTCACCCTGCTGCGCTATGAGCAGTACACGGCGGGCCTCGCGGGCGATCGAGAATTCCAGAAGCGTTATATGGTTCCGGTGCGCATCCCGGGCCGCAAGGGCGACACCTGGCTCGAGCAGGACTACGGCATCTTCCCCACCACCGCTGAAGGCCTCGCCGCTCTGAAGCCGGTGCAGGAGGGCGGCGTCGTCACCTTCGGCTCCCAGACCCACCCAGCGGATGGCGCCGCCGGCATCGTGGTCGCCTCCCGCGACCGCGCGCGCGAGATCGGCCAGGGTGGCGCCAGCGTGCAGATTCTTGCCACCGGCTTCAGTCGGGCGCAGCCCGCGTACATGCCCAAGGCGCCGGTGGGCGCGGCGCGGCGAGCGCTGTCGGATGCCGGCATGGAGATCTCCGACGTCGACCTCGTCACGAGCCACAATCCCTTCGCCGTCAACGATCTCTGGTTCTCGAAAGAGACCGGGTTCCCCCTCGAGAAGATGAACACCTACGGATCTTCTCTCATCTTCGGGCACCCGCAGGGCCCGACCGGCGCGCGCTCCGTGGCCGAACTCATCCACGCACTGCACCAGCGCGGCGGCGGCGTCGGGTTGTTCACCGGATGCGCCGCGGGCGACGCGGCCGGAGCCGTGCTCATCAGGGTCGGCGACTAGGCCGACTCGATTCTCGCCAGACACATCCCCAGAATGAAAGAGGAAGCATCCGTGAGTACTGAGACCGCCGTCGCGAAGACGCAGACGACCATCGCCGGCCTGAAAGACCTGGTGGGCACCACCATCGGCCCCTCGAGCTGGCGCACCGTGACGCAGGAGCAGGTGAACCAGTTCGCCGACCTCACCGGCGACCACAACCCGGTGCACATCGATCCCGCTTTCGCAGCGAACACGCCCTTCGGCGGCACCATCGTGCACGGCTACTTCACCCTCGCGCTCGTCGTGCCCCTCATGGACGAGTACATCGAGGTCACCGACCTCGGCACCGGCATCAACTACGGGCTCGACAAGCTGCGCTTCCCCGCCCCCGTGCTCGTCGGCGCACGCATCCGCGTCTCGTCGGTCGTCGCAAGCGTCACCGATGTCGCCGGCGGCGTGCAGGTCGTCTACGAGAACACCTTCGAGGCGGAGGGCCAGGCCAAGCCGGTCGCCGTCTCGGTCATGATTGTGAGGTACTACGCATGAGCATTCGACTCGACGGCAAGGTCGCCATCGTCACGGGCAGCGGGCAGGGCCTGGGGCTCGCGTATGCCAAGGCGCTGGCTGCGGCAGGAGCATCCGTCGTCGTCAACGACGTGAACCCCGAGACGGCCGCCACTGCGGTCTCCGCGATCACGGATGCCGGTGGCAGGGCCGTTTCGGTCGTCGCCCCCGTCGGCCCCACCGAGACCGCCGAGCGGCTCGTCGCGACCGCGATCGACGAGTTCGGCCGCCTCGACATTCTCGTGACCAACGCGGGCGTGCTGCGCGACACCGTCTTGTGGAAGATGAGCGACGACGACTTCGACCTCGTCATCCAGACCCACCTGCGCGGCACGTTCACCACCGCCCGCGCCGCCGCAATCCGCATGCGTGAGCAGGGCGAGGGCGGCCGCATCATCGTCATCGGCTCCCCGGCCGGCGAGCACGGCAACTTCGGTCAGACCAACTACTCGGCGGCAAAGGCCGGCATCGTGGCGATGGCGCGTACCTGGTCGCTCGAGCTCGCACGAGCGAACATCACGGTCAACGCCGTGGTGCCGACCGCGCTCACCGCCATGACCGCGACCATCCCGATCTACAAGGAGGTCTTCGCGGACTTCGAGGCAGGCAAGCCCCTGCCGAAGGTGGTGCGTCAGGAGCACGCGCTCGGCAGCCCCGACGACGTCGCTCCGGCCCTCGTGTGGCTGGCCTCGGACGACTCGGCCGACGTCACCGGTCAGGCCATCGGGATCGGCGGAGACAAGCTCTCGCTTTACTCGCACCCCGACGAGATCGTTCTGCAGTACCAGGAGGGCGGCTGGAGCCCGGAGGCCATCTCGAGCGCGTGGCCTGACGGCTTCGCGGGTCACCTGCAGTCCTCCGGCATCGTGCTGCCGCCGCTCGAATGACCGACACCGCGCTGCCGACGCCGGGCAACCGGCGCGTGAGCGTGCCGCTACGGGTGCAGTGGGTCGACACGGATGCCGGCGGCCGCATCCACTTCACGGCGGCGTTTCGCTGGGCCGAGCTGGCCGAGCACGAGCTGCTGCGCGCGGTGGGTGCAACGGATCTCACCCAGTTCCCACGCCGACACGTCGAGGCCACGTTCCACCGCCCGCTGCGCTTCGACGACCAGTTCGAGCTGCAGATCGAGGCCACGCGCGTCGGCTCGTCGTCAGTCACTTATGCCTGGCGGGCCATGCGCGACGACGCCGTCTACTTCGAGGGCACGACCGCGGCCGTGCACGTGGATGCCGAGGGCACGCCGACGCCCATACCCGACTCCGTGCGAGACGCCCTCACCGCGCCCCTCGCCGACTAGCTCACGAAAGGCACCGTCATGCGACTCGCCACCAGCCAGGACTCCCGCCTGCTCGTCATCGAGCAGGAGAACGCCATCGACGTCACCGCAGCCCTCGGGCTCGAGAACACCGGGAGCGGCGGCCCGCTGCTCGCCCTCCTCGAATCAGGCGCGCAGCACCGGCTGACCCAGCTCGACCTTTCCGAGCTTCCACTGCTCCCGTTGGCGGATGTACAGCTCGCCGCTCCCCTGCCCCGACCGGGCAAGATCGTCGGCGCCCCCGTCAACTACCTCGACCACAAGATCGAGATGAGCGAGCAGAAGACCATCGCCGAATACGGGGTGTTCCTCAAGGCGAACTCCTCCGTGATCGGCCCTGGCGACGACATCCGCCTGCCGTACAGTGACATGCGCACCGACCAGGAGGGCGAGCTGGGCATCGTGATCGGGCGCACCGCCCGTAACGTCAGTGCAGCGGATGCCCTCGACTACGTCTTCGGGTACTCGCCCATCCTCGACATCACCGTTCGTTCCACTGAGGACCGCTCGACCCGCAAGTCGTTCGACACCTTCTCACCGATGGGGCCGTGGATCACCACGGCCGACACGGCGGGCAACGCCGACGCGCTCGACCTCACCTGCTGGGTCGGCGGGGAGGAGCGGCAGCGCACAAACACGCGTGAGCTGATCTTCAGCATCGCCGACCTCGTCGCGTACACGAGCCATGTGATGACGCTGCACCCCGGCGATGTGATCGCCAGCGGCACGCCGGCCGGCGTCGGCCCCATCGTTGCGGGCCACCGCGTGGTCGTCGAGATCGAGGGTCTCGGGCGGCTCGACGTGGGGGTGAGCGACGAGGGCGCCATCCGCTATGCCGATCGCCCCGGCGCGACGCGTAACGCGTAACGCGTAACGCGCAACACTCGTACGCCGAGGCAGCCTCGCCCACGCTCGCGCTCGGGTGGGGTGACTCAGTATCGGTAGACCGTCTCAGCCGTCGGCACCCCACGCGGCCCGTACGGCGCCTTCTCGAGCCACGCGGAGGCCTCGGTGTCTTCCGGGGCGCGCTCGGCGGCGGCGGCAATGCGCGTGGCCGTGGCGTCGTCCGGGCGCAGGTGAGTGAGGGCCTCGGCCGCGGCGCCGCGGTTGAACAGCGCGGCGGCACGGCGAGCACGGCTGAACGACTCGACGGCGCTGGCGGCGAGCGCCGGGTTGGTTGCGCAGAGGGCGGTGTTGACGGCCAGGGCGGCGCTCTCGGCGTCCGGTACTCCGGAGTTGAGGCCGCGGGCGCCGAACGGGGCGAAGAGGTGCGCAGCCTCCCCCACGAGAAGCACTCGGCGAGCAGGGTCGGCGAAATCGTGCGCCACGAGCTGCATGAACTGGTACGTGGAGACCCACGTGATGCGCTCGGCGTACGCGGGCGGCATCACCTTCGCGAGCCAGGCCTTCACGCTCTGCTCGCCGCTGAACTGCTCAGGGTCGTCTTCGGGCAGGCACTGCAGGTCGACGCGCCACCCGCCCGCGAACGGCACGATCAGAATGTTCCGGCCGCCGACGGCCGGGTGCTCGTAGTGGAAGATCCGTTCCGTGGTGAGCGCCGGCTTCTCGAGCTCGGCCACATCGACCACGACGTACCAGCCGTCGTCTTTGTCGCCCTCCATGCGCGCGCCGATCTGCTTGCGCACGACCGAGCGCGCGCCATCCGCCCCGATCACATACTCGGCGTGCCAGGTGGTGCCGCCGTGCGTCGTGATCGTGACCCCGGCATCGCCCGACTCGACGCCTGTCACCTCCTGCGACCACTCGAACTGCACGCCTGAAGCGATGGCCCTCTCGAGCAGGTACTTCTCAATGTGCACCTGCGGCAGGCTCGTGAAATGCGGCCGCGTGCCCGGTGCGGGATCGGGGTAGGTCTTCGCGTAGACCTCTTTGCCGCGATGGAAGGTGCGCTGCGTGTTCCAGTAGTCGCCGTGCTCGCTGAGCTCGTCGGCGAGACCGGGGCTGAGCCGGTCGAGCACATCGAGCGTGTTGGTGTGCGTGAAGATGGCGCGGCTGCCGGGGCGGCCCCGGCCCTCGGCGCCTGCCTCGAGCACCGTCACGTCTCGGCCCAGCGCGCGCATCGCGAGCGCGGCGGTCAGGCCGACGGGTCCGGCGCCGACGATCAGGGTTTCGCGGTGTTCAGTTGGCATGATTCTCCTGCGGTGCTGTCACGACGAGGGCGTCGAGAACGGTGGGGCCGGCGCTCGTGAGGCGCACGGGGTTGAGGTCGATCTCCTGAATGTCGTCGTGGCGCGCCATCACGTCGCCCACGGCGACCAGCACCCGGGCGAGCGCGTCGCGATCCACGGCCACACCGCCGCGGTGGCCGGCACGGATGCTCTGCGGCAGCCGGTCGATCGCGTCCAGCGCCTGTTCACGGCCGAAGGGCGCGACCGTCAAAATCGGCTCGCCGCCCAACTCCACGTCCACCCCACCGACGCCCAGCAGCACGACCGGGCCGAACGCGGCATCGCGCGTCGCACCGACGATCAGCTCGACACCACGCTCGGCCTGCGCCTCGATGAGGTAGCGGCGAGCGCCGGGTGCGCCCGGAATGCGGTCGATCGTTTCGAGCGCCTGCGCGAGCTCGGCCGCGGTACGCACGCCGACGTGCACGCCGCCGACATCCGACTTGTGGGTGATGGCGGCGTCGAGCACCTTCACGACCACCGGGCCACCGAGTTCGGCGAGCGCCCGCTCTGCGGCGGTGTGGTCGGCGGCAACGCGACGGGCCGGCAGCGTGAGGCCCTCCGCCTCGAACAACTGCTTGCTCTCGTTCTCGTCGAGAACATGACCGAGCGGGCGACCATGCTGCCACACGTCGTGCTCGGCGACCGCGTATCGCAGCCGCAGCCGCGCCCTCGCGTCGTCGACAACCGCGGCCGCACCGCGCGCGAGCGCATCCGGTGAATCGAAGAGAGGTATGCCCATGGCGCTCAGCGCCGCTCGGCGCCCGTCGAGCGCGGCGATCGTGCCGCCCGAGGCGAACAGGGCCGGAACGGCGGCGCCGGCGAGCGCACCGGCCGGGTCGAGCGCTCCCGGCTCGTCGAGGGCGTAGACCGCGAGCAGGTCGATCGCGGGATCGCCGGCGACCGCGGTGACGATGGCGGGGAAGGTCTGCCCCGGGCGGCCCGTGTCGACCGGGTTCTTCTGGTACGTGAGCGGCGGCAGCAGGTGAGAGACGGCGGTGAGCGTCGCGGCCGCGAGGGTCGGTACGGCGACGTGCCGCGAGGCGAGCGAGTCCGCGATGATGAGGCCGGGGCCCGCCTGGCCGGTGATCACGCCGACGCCGGGGGCCTCGACGGCAGGCAGCCGCACCTGGCTGAGCGCGGTCAGCGCGTCGACAAGCTCCGTTGGCGTCTCGACGACCACGGCGCCACTCTGCGCGAGCGCCTGCCGCGCAACCTGGTACGAGCCGGTGAGGGCGCCCGTGTGCGACTTGGCGAAGTCGCCCACGTCGTTCCTGCCCACCTTGAGCACGACGATCGGCTTGAGTTCGGCGACGCGGCGCACGGCCGCCATGAGGGCCCGGCCGTCGCTGACGCCTTCGATATGCAGCCCGACCGCCGTGGTCGCGTCGTCGGCGGCGAAGTGGTCGAGAACGTCGACGAAGCCGACGTCGACGGCGTTTCCGAGGCCCGCGGCGATCCGCAGCCCCACGTTCGCGCGGGCAAGCATGAACGAGAGCGCCAGGTTGACGCCGCCGCTCTGCGCCACAATCGACACGCCGCCGGCCGCCAGCTCCGTGACCGACGGCATGAAGTTGGCGCAGACCGCGTCGGCCGCGTTGATGAAGCCCGAGGTATTCGGGCCGAGAACACGGATGCCGGTGGTGCGGGCGATCTCGGCGACCCTGTTCTGCAGCGCCTCGCCTTCCGCACCGCTTTCGGCGAAACCGCCCGAGCAGATGACGGCGCCGCGCACGCCCGCGGCCGCGCACTGCTCGAGAGCGGCGGGAACCGCAGCAGGCGGCACGACGAGCACGGCGAGGTCGGGCGCCTCCTCGACGTCGCCGACGCTGGCGTACGCCGTGTGGCCGAGGACCTCACCAGCCCGCGGGTTGATCGGATACAGCGGCCCGGCGAAGGTCGACAGCGACTGCATCATCGCGTATCCGGCCTTCTCGGGCGACGCACTCGCGCCGATCACGGCGACGCTCTTCGGCGCGAAGAGCGGGTCGAGAGTACGAGTCATGGGGATGCTGCTCCTGCCGCCGTCGGTTAGATGACACTATCATCAACGCTCGGCACGGCAAGTGTCAACTATTGAATTCCGGAGACCGTGTGCGCACTCACGTGCTCGGCGAATTCGGGCGCGTGGCACGAGACGATCTCACGCACGCGGGCCGCGGCGGGCTCGCCGAGACCGTCGTACACGCTACGGAAGAGCGCCCGCGCATCCGCTCTGGGCCACTCGCGCGGCAGGAGCTCGTCAGGCAGCTCGGGGTCGGCGTTCGGCATCCAGCGCCACTCGTCCATGACCCGGGTGCGCGCCTGAAGCGCCTCGGACCCGGAAACGTCGCCGGCGGCGAGCCGGGAGCGGATCGGCCGCATCCGCTCGATGAACGCCAGATACTGCTCGCGCACGCCCGAGAGGTCCCAGGCGTCGATCGGTCGCCCGTACTCGGTGCCGGAGGCCAGTTCGGGCCCGACGAGAACCGTGGCCGCACCGACGCTCAGCTCCTCGAGCACCGACGTGGCCTCGCCGGCCCGCGAGCGCGGCGACACCCAGACGCCGTCATACAGCGGCGCGAAGCCGAGCCAGCGCAGCCGCACGCGCAGCTGATGGCGGCGGGTGCGCTGCTGCTCGGGAACGGAGAACGCGACACAGGTCCACTGGCCATCCCAGGGCTGCGGGTCGGCGCCGAACGACACGATGCGCTCGAGGCCCGTCGTCAGCACGTGCCTGGCATGCTCGGTGAGCCGATAGAAGGTGCGCCGGCCCTCCTTGTTCGACGAGAGCAGGCCTCGCTTCGAGAGCCGGCTCAGGGCGGCGCGCGCGCCGGTCTGCGTGATGCCGAACTCGGAGAGCAGATCCACGAGCGCGCCCGAGGGAACGATCGCGCCATCAGACATCCAGTAGTCGCCGAGCAGCGTCAGCAGAAGATGCTGGGGGTGCTGGGAGTCGGCAGAGCCCGAATCGGCGACGACGGCCTGCGCCGTCGAATCCGGAACCACGCGTGCGGAAGCCACGAGTGGAGCCTATCGCCGGGCATCTGCTGATTTCGGATGCCGGGGGCCGCCCCTCACGCCTCGCTCGCGCCGAACACCAGGGAGCGCAGGATCTGCCGCAGTGCCTCGCGCTGCGCTTCGGAGAGCGGACCAAGCGAGATCTCCTCGGCCTCGCGGGTGAGCGCGGCCGCCTTCTCGCACAGCTCTTCGCCACGCGACGTGCCGCGGATCACCTTCGTGCGCCGGTCTTTCTTGTCGACCACGCGGCGAACAAGGCCGCGCGATTCGAGCTCATCCACGAGCGCGACCACCTGGCTCGGGTCGAGGTCGAGGAAGTCGGCGAGCATGCGCTGCGACGGTGAAATGCTGCTGCACGCCAGCGACAGCACCGCGTAGTGACGCACCTTCAGACCGAGTGGCGCCAGCATCTGGTTGGCCCGCCGCGTGCCGTTGGCCGCCGCCTTGACGGCGAGGAACTCGATCTCGTGCGCGAGGTCGCAGTCCACGATGTCCTGCGCATCCCCCTGAACCACGGTCGACGACTGCGCCATCCGCTCGCCCCCACTCGTAATGATTGAAATCGACAACAGTTGAATTATATTAGCTATTGCGATAGTTGTCGGCGATCTTGGTTCGGCGCGTGCAGTGAAGGAGCTGTTCATGAAGAGTGACGCGTACGGCGAGCGCCTCTATGACGCAGACCTCTACGACTTCGCACGCGTGCTGCCCGGCACCGAGCGGGATGCGCTGCGGCGATTGCGCGCGGTTCTCGACCAGCGGGTCGCCCCACTGCTCGCCTCCTCATGGGAGCGTGGGGAGTTTCCCCGCGAAATCATCGAGCCGCTCGTCTCGCTCGACCTCATGGACCCGAACCGCGACTCAGGGCGGGTCAGCCCGCTGTATGCGGGGTTTCGCAACTTCGAGCTGGCTCGAACGGATGCCTCCATCGCCACCTTCTACAACGCTCAGTCCGGTCTGTTCCGCACCGCGGTCGCGCTGGGTGGGTCGCCCGGGCAGGCGCAGGAGTGGGACCCGCTGATCCGGCGCTGGGAGCTGACGGCAGCCTTCGCGCTGACCGAACCGAACCACGGATCCGATATCGCCCGCGGCCTCAGCACCACGTGCCGACGGGCGGGCGACACCTGGACGATCGACGGCCGCAAACGCTGGATCGGCGCGGCCGACACCGCCGCGAACCTGCTCGTGTTCGCCAGGGATGCGGCCGACGGCGAGGTGAAGGCCTTTCTCGTGCCGCGTGACGCTGACGGCGTCTCGCTCACCCGGATCGAGGGCAAGACATCGCTGCGCATCATGCAGAACTTCGACATCGAGCTGACCGCCGTGACGGTGGACGACCACTGGCGCCTGGGCGGCATCTCGTCGTTCGCCGACGTCTCCGCGTGCCTGAGAGCCATGCGCTCGGACGTGGCGTGGATCGCCACCGGGGCCGCGTGCGGGGCGTTCGAGGCGGCGCGACGCTACGTGCTCGACAGAGAGCAGTTCTCCTCGAGCCTGGCCGGTTTCCAGCTGGTGCAGGAGAAGCTCGCGCTCATGGCCGCCGACGTGACGGCGAGCCTCGCCCTCGTCACAAAGCTCTCGCAGCAACAGGCAGAGGGGATCTGGCGCGACGAGAACTCCGCCCTCGCGAAGATGTTCACCGCGAGAGCGCTTCGCACGACCGCCGCACTCGCCCGCGAACTGTGCGGCGGCAACGGGATCACCCTGGAGACCGACGTGGCCCGCTTCCATGCCGACGCCGAGGCGATCTATTCGTACGAGGGAACGCAGGACATCAACGCGCTCATCCTCGGGCGGGCGCTGACCGGGTACAGCGCATTCACCCGCACCCCGCTGCGGGGCGCGGCCGCAGCATCCGCTGCGTCGTAAGACGAGAGAACAGTGTGACCATCGTGGAGAGGGATTCGATGAGGAATCAGGGTCTGGGCATCTGGATCGAGGGGCGCAGGGTCAAGTCGGCCGGGCTGCCCGCGCTCATCCACCGCGAGCGCGTCGTCACGTACGACCAGCTGGCGAGCCGCGTGGCACGGCTCGCCGACGCGCTCGTCGCCCGCGGCGTCGGCTTCGGGGATCGCGTGGCCTACCTCGGCAACAACCATCCAGCGTTCGTCGAGACCCTCTTCGCGTGCGGGCTCGTCGGCGCCGTCTTCGTGCCGCTCAACACCCGGCTGGCGGCGCGGGAGATCGCGTACATGCTGACCGACTCGGGCGCGCGCGTGCTTGTGAACGCGCGCAGCCTGGAGGATGTCGCGGCGGCCGCCGCCGCTGACGTACCAATCGAGCTCCGCATCATCGTCGACGACACCGACACCGGCGTGACGGGAACCGACGGCGCCAGCGGCAGCGTCGACTACGAACCCCTGCTGCGCAGCGGCGCCGCCAGGCTGCCGGACGCCCCGGTGACCCACGACGATGCCGCCATCATCATCTACACCTCCGGCACGACGGGCCAGCCGAAGGGCGCGGTGCTCACGCACGGCAACGTCATCTGGAACAGCCTCAACGTGCTCGTCGACTACGACATCACCAGCACCGAGCGATCCCTGATGATCGCTCCCCTCTTCCACGTCGCATCCCTGGGCATGGGCTGCCTGCCGACCCTGTTGAAGGGCGGCACGGTCATTCTGGAGGAGAAGTTCGAGCCCGGCCGCGCGCTCGCGCTCATCGAGAAGCATGGGGCGACCGCCGTCAGCGGAGTGCCGACCACGTTCCAGATGCTGAGCGAGCACCCCGACTGGGCGTCCACCGACATCTCGAGCCTGCGCAACCTCACGTGCGGCGGGTCAGCGGTGCCGATGCGTGTGCTCGAGGCGTTCGAGAAGCGCGGCCTGTCGTTCTCGGGCGGCTACGGCATGACCGAGACGGCTCCCGGGCTGACCTCCCTGCAGCCGCGTTACTCGCGCCTGAAAGCCGGCTCCTCGGGGCTCCCGCACTTCTTCTCCGCCATGCGCGTTGTGAACGAATCCGGGGCAGACGCGGCGCCGCACGAGCCGGGCGAGATCCTGGCCCAGGGGCCGAATGTGATGCGCGAGTACTGGAACCGGCCCGAGGCGACGGCCTCCGCGTACACCGACGACGGCTGGTTCCGCACCGGCGACGTGGGCTACGTCGACGACGACGGATTCCTGTACATCTCCGACCGCATCAAAGACATGATCATCTCCGGCGGCGAGAACATCTACTCGGCCGAGGTCGAGGCCGCCATCATGCAGCTCACCGAGGTCACGGGCGCCGCCGTCGTCGGCATCCCGGACGAGCGCTGGGGCGAGGTGCCGCACGCCATCCTGACGCTGGCGGCCGGAGCCGAGCTCGACGCCGAACGGTTCCGGCACCACATGGTCGAGCATCTCGCGAGGTACAAGGTGCCCAAGTCGTACCAGATCGTCGATGAGCTGCCTCGCACCTCGAGCGGCAAGATCCAGAAGCAGGTGCTGCGCGCGACGCTCCCGGCAACCGCGATCGTGGTCGTGCCGAACGGCGTTCAGAGCGCGCCCACCGCCTGACTCCGCCTGATTCGCGGGCGGTCACGGGCGGATGCGCGACTCCGGCGCCGTCGTCAGCCTCGGTCTGCGAGCATGACCTGACGCGGCATGGGCACGGCGGCCCGCACCCGCGCGCCACCGGCCGGCCCGTTCGCCAGCGTCAGCTCCCCGCCGAGAGCGCGGATGCGGTCTGCGAGCAGCCCGAGGCCGTTCAGCGTCGGCTCACCGTCTGGCAGACCGGGGCCGTCATCGTCGATCGTGAGCTCGACCACGCCCGGCTTCGGCCGCGCGAAGGCGACCTCGAGTGCCGAGGCGTGCCCGTGCCGCAACGCGTTGGAGATCGCCTCCTCGAGCACGCGAAGCAGCAGCAGCCGGCGGCCGACGCGGTCGGCGTCCGCCTCGCCGACGCCGTGCAGGGAGCGCAGCTCCTCGGCCACCGTGAACTTCACGGCGATCTCCGGCGGCACCCGGCGCAACATGATGCGCGCCGCCTGCACCGCCCCCACCTGCACACCGGCCGGGTAGAGCATCTGGCTGAGCTCGCGCACATCGACCTCGCGCATGCGGTCGAGTTCGTCGGCGAGCTGCCTCAGCTCGCGCACCGCGTCTGCCGCGGGGTCGTGCACGCCGTGTGCGGCATCGCCCTCGGCACCCGGATGCACCTCAACCAGCGTTCCCGCCAGGTCGCCGACCCTCGCCGCGAGCAGCACGAGCCGGTTCTGCAGCGTGCCGTGCAGCCCTTCGGCCAGCTGCCGGCGCACCCGCAGCTCTTCGGACTGCAGAGCCGAAAGCGCCGCCGCCGCCCGCAGCCGCTGGTTCATGTTCGCCAGCTCCTGGTAGCGCAGCCGTCTGGCGGAGGTCACGAAGATGAGGCCAAGAGTGAGGCTCAGCGCGATCACGACGACGCCGGCACCGAAGTCGATCGACAGCAGTCGCAGCGTGTCGTTGCTGTAGAAGCCGAACAGCAGCTGCGCCGCGGCCCGCACGGCCGCGCCGCCGATGGCGATGACGGCGAACGCGGCGACGAGGCCGGCTCCGCGTCTCCGCTCTGGGGCGAACAGGGCGGCCAGCAGGAGCGCCGCGACCACGCACGCCGCGTTCGCGACGAGGCGGGGCACGAGGGTGTTTGCGCCGGCATCC
This sequence comes from Microbacterium sp. STN6, assembly GCF_026410545.1. Taxonomy (GTDB): domain Bacteria; phylum Actinomycetota; class Actinomycetes; order Actinomycetales; family Microbacteriaceae; genus Root112D2. The sequence continues at coordinate 274,364 of NZ_JAPMIT010000004.1, read as the reverse complement.
GCTTGGTAGTCAAAGTCTTCGCTCATGCGGTAGATCGTTGCGGTCTGCACCGCGGCGCCCATCGCGTAGAGGCTCATCACGGCACCCGAGGTGAGCAACAGTATGAAGCGCTCGCGACGAAGCGAGAGAGCGGATGCCGCTGGTGGCTCCGTGCGGTCGCTCATCGCGCCGTTCCTCGAGCCGTGTCTTCGATGAGCCGCAGCACAGCGGCGACGCGGGAGTTGTGCGCCGGCGGCAGGTCGAGCGCCGCGTAGATGGCGCCGAGATGGTTCTCGACCGAGCGGGCGGAGAGGCCGAGCTGCTCGGCGACGCCCTGGTTCGAGAGGCCACGGGCGACCAGTGTGAGCACCTCGTATTGGCGGGCGCTGAGCGAGGCGAGCGCCGAGCCGGCGCGCACGGTCGCGGCCTCGACAAGGGTCGGGTCGAGCACGACCTCGCCGCGGGCCGTCGCACGGATGGCCTGCAGCAGCGTCTCAACGGAGGTGGCTGACGACTTCGAGAGGTAGCTCCAGCCGCGGCGCACGTCTTCCGGCAGGTCGAGCAGCAGCTCCATGACGTCCTGGCTCGAGAGCAGCACGATGCCGATGTGCGGGTCGGCACGGCGAAGGGCGACGCCGAGGCCGACCCCGTTGCCGTCGGGCAGCTCGACGTCGAGCAGCGCGACATCCGCTCCTCCTGGCTTGATGCGCCGGCGCGCCTCCGCGGCGCCGGCCGCTTCGGCGACGACGCGCATGCCGGACTGCGTGTTCAGGAGACCGGCGAGCATCTGCCGGTAGAGCGGCTGGTCTTCGACGACGGCCAGTCGCAGTTCGTGGGTCATGGATCTCTCCCCGTGAGCGGGAAAACCCCTACCGACAAGTCGGTGGTGTTTGTCACTATTGTTGCGCGCCCCGTAGGCGGGCGTGGTTCCTGCCCCGGCGGAAGGCGAGAGGGCTGACCCGAACAGCGCGCTCACCCGTGAGACGCCAGAGCAGGAACCACGCGTTGAAAGCGTACGTCATGCGCGCCCTCTCGAGGTGTCGCGCCGCGCTTCCGCGGCGGTTCGACGAACCGGTTCAGGCTCTGACGGCACGGCCGCGGTCGAGGGCTCGCGTCGCGAGAACGATCAGCAGGCCGATGCTCGCGCCGAGCGCGGTTTCGATCACGCGATCGAGCAGCAATTGCGGCACAGGCACGGGCGTTGCCAGATGCGAGACGCTGATGGCCAGCGGCGTGATGAAGAGGAGCGCCGCCCCATAGTGCCGGCCCACCAGGATCTCTGCGCCGAATTGCGCCAGGGCGATCACGATGACCACCACGAGAGGCGGCGGGCCCGGCAGCAGCACGAGCGCGGTCACCACGACGCCGAGCGCCGTGCCGACGATGCGGTGAACCGAGCGCGCGATGGAATGCGCCGCCCGCGGCGGTGGCAGAACCGCGACCACGCTGACCACCGCCCAGTACGAGTGACCGGCCCCGATCAGGGTGGCAAGCCAGCCTGCGACGATCACGCCGACGAGGTTCTGCGCGATTGAGAGCCAGAGCCGCCCGTCGCGCCAGGCGGCCGGCCGGTAGCGCGAGCGGCGCGGCAGCGTCTTGAACAGGGTGGGTCGGCGCACCCCGGCGGTGCGGCGCAGCATCCACCCCGACATGACGAGCAGCCAGGCGAACGTCGCCGAAGCGATGGCGAGCAGGATGCGCCACCCCAGCTCCGCGGTCGGCGTCGGCTGCAGCGAGCACACCGTGAATGCGAAGACGAAGAAGATGGGAGTGGGCGGGAACAGGCCGAACGTGGCGGCCGCGAGCATGCCGAGCGTGATCACCACGAGCAACGACACGGCGACGACGAGGATCGGCGCGTGCACGGCGGCCATCGACGCCCCGAACGCGATGCTCACGACGAGCCCGATGCCGGCGCAGGTGACGGTGCGCAGGCGCGTGCGGTATGGCTCGCTGCGGCCGTAGAGCGCGGTCATGCCGCCGAACGAGGCGTAGGCGGCGAGGTCGATGCGCCCCAGAACCAGCAGCACGACGAGCGGCAGGCCGGCGGCGACCGCGGCGCGCGTCGCGACCTCGACGTCAAGCGCCCGCAGCAGCGGCCTCATGCGGCTGCGTGCGGGAGACTCACGCGGCTCACGAGACTCACCAGGCTCACAAAATCTTCTCGATCGGAGCTATCTTGATGAGCAGTTTCTTCGACCCGGCCGTCTCGAACTGCACGTGCGCGACGCGCTTGTTGCCCTCGCCCGTCACCTGGTTGACGCGCCCCTCACCGAAGTCGGTGTGGCGGATGCGGTCACCGGCCGTCAACTCGAGGGCGCTGTTGTCGCGCACCACCCCGGTGACACGGTTCGGCCACTCCGCCTTGGGCCGGCCCGGGGCAAGCGCCGGCGCGTCACCGCTCGACCGGCGGCCCTCGGAGCCGCCGCCGCGCCCGTAACCCGACCCGCCGCCGGCACCGCGCCGCGCGTTCAGGGCCCGCGGCTGCGTGCCGCCCCGGCTCGTGGCCATGCCGGGCGACTGCTTCCAGTCGATGAGATCGGCTGGGATCTCCTGCAGGTACCGGCTCGGCATCGCGACGGCCGTCTCGCCGTACTGCGCCCGTGTCATGGCGAGCGAGATGTACAGCCGCTGGCGTGCCCGGGTGATGCCGACGTAGAACAGCCGTCGCTCCTCGGCGGGCCCGCCGGGCTCGGTCGCCGACATGCGGTGCGGCAGCAGGTCTTCCTCAACGCCGGTGAGGAACACGGCGTCGTATTCGAGGCCCTTCGCGGTGTGCAGTGTCATGAGCGAGACGGTGCCGCTGGCGTCGTCGATCTCATCGGCCGCCGCCACGAGCGTGACCTCGGTGAGGAAGTCGATGAGGGTGCCGTCTGGGTTGTTCTTGGCGAACTCCTTCGTGACCGCGATGAGCTCTTCCACGTTCTCGGCGCGCGCCTCATCCTGCGGGTCACGGCTGGCGCGCAGTGCGTCGATGTACCCGCTCTTCTCGAGCAGAAAGGTGAGCACGTCGGCGGGCGGCTTGGTGCCGCCGGGCGCATCCGGGTCGATCATGGCGGCGGCCTCGTCGAGCAGGGCCGCGAGCTGCAGAATTGCACCGGTGACTTTGGGCCCGAGGCCGAGGGCCGAGGCATCCCTCATGGCCTGTCTGTAGGTGACCTGGTTGTCTTCGGCCCAGTTGTTCAGCTGGGTCTCGGTGGCGGGGCCGATGCCCCGCTTGGGCGTGTTGAGGATGCGGCGCAGCGCCATGGGGTCCTGCGGGTTGGCGACCGCGATCAGATAGCCCATGGCGTCCTTGATCTCGGCCCGCTCGTAGAACTTGGTGCCGCCCATGATGCGGTAGGGCAGCGCCGAGCGGATGAAGATCTCCTCAAGCGCACGGGTCTGCGCGTTGGTGCGGTAGAAGACGGCGATGTCACGGTAGTCGGTGCCGGCGTCGTGCAGTTTCTCGATCTCGTCGGCGACGAACTGCGCCTCGTCGTGGCCCGAGTAGCCGGTGAAGCCGATGATCTTCTCACCGTCGCCGACCGAGGTCCACAGGTTCTTGTCTTTGCGGTCGAAGTTGTGCGAGATGACGGCGTTGGCGGCCGAGAGGATGTTCTGGGTGGACCGGTAGTTCTGTTCGAGAAGCACCACCTTCGCGCCAGGGTAGTCGCGCTCGAACTCGGAGATGTTGCGAATGTCGGCTCCGCGGAACGCGTAGATCGACTGGTCGGAGTCGCCGACGACGGTGAGCGACGCGGGCGGGATGCGGCCCGCGGCATCCTGCATGCTGCGAACGTGCAGCCCCTGCGCCTCCATCTCGTCGGCGAGGTCGGGCTCGACCGGCCGCGTCAGCTCGCGGATGAGCGAGTACTGCGCGTGGTTCGTGTCCTGATACTCGTCGACGAGAATGTGCCGGAACCGCCGCTGGTACAGGGCCGCGATCTTCGGAAACGCACGGAAGAGGTAGACCGTCTCTGCGATGAGATCGTCGAAGTCGAACGCGTTGGCCCGCCGCAGCTCCCTCGTGTACTGCCGGAAGATCTCGAGGAACATGACCTCTTTGGGGTCGTTCAGGTTGGCGTTGCGCGCATACGTCTCGACGTCGCTGAGCTCGTTCTTCAGCTTCGAGATCGTGCCGGCGACCGACGCCACCGTGAAGCCGAGCGTGTCGGCCTCGAGCGACTTGACGATGCGCTTCAGCAGCGCCCGCGAGTCGCCGGAGTCGTAGATGGTGAAGCTCTGCGTCTTGCCGATGTTCTCGGCCTCGCGCCGCAGAATGCGCACGCACGCGGAGTGGAACGTTGAGATCCACATGCCCTGAGCCGACTGGCCGATGAGCTGCTGCACACGCTCGCGCATCGCGCTCGCGGCCTTGTTCGTGAACGTGATGGCGAGGATCTGGCTCGGCCACGCCTCCTGCCCGTAGAGCAGGCTCGCGACGCGATGCGTGAGCACGCGCGTCTTGCCGCTGCCCGCTCCCGCGACGATGAGCAGCGCCTGGCCCCGGTATTCGACGGCCTCGCGCTGTTCGGGGTTCAGCCCCTCAAGCAGAGCATCGGATGCCGTGCCCGGCGCCTGCGGCCCCGCGCCCGGACCGCGGCCCGCCCCCGCCGTTGGAGACACGATGATCGGGGTCGACGACGATCGTTGTTGCGTTGTGGAGCCGGCGGCCGGGAGATCGCTCATATCGGGGTCAATTGTAGGCGGTGCCCCTGACACCGCTGCGGGCGGAGGAGCGTCAAAGGGCATGCGGGCTGAGGAGCGCCGAAGGCGCGTCTCGAAGCCACCCCGTGAGCACGGGGTTTCGAGACGGCGCTTCGCGCGTCCTCAACCCGATTCGTCGCGGGCGGCGACGGCCAGGTCGGGCTGGTCGGCGAACACGCCGTCCACGCCGAGACCGAGCACGAACTCGAACTGCCCGCGCCAGTCTCCGATCGCCGCCTCTCCGTCGCCCGAGCGGAAGGGCTCGGCGAGAAAGCGGTTCTCCGCCCGCAGTGTCCAGCAGAACACTCCGAGACCGACGGCGTGGGCGTCCGCGACGACAGGCGCAGGTTCGAGGAGCACCGGCATGGCGGGCCCGCCCCCGGCATCCGATTCGTCTGTGTTGCCACCCTGCACGAGCAGGCGCGCGTTCACGCTCACGCCGTGCACCTTCTTGTCACCCTCACCCGCCGCAATCGACGCGAGCCCGGCCGGGGCGATGTCGCGCGCGTAGCCGACCGCTGCCGAGCCGTCGCGCGCCACCCGGTCGGCGGGCGCCCCGCTCGCCTCGATCAGGTACACGCTCTCGCTCGCCACTCCCCGCCGCCGCACATCGGCGAGCGCGCTCTGCTCGAAGCATTCGACGATGAGCGCGTCCTGCTCCCAGCCCGAGTCGGCGAGTTCGGCGGCGAAGAGCTCGTCGAGCGGCAGGCCGAGGCCCGCGAAGTAGGTGGGGTGTTTGATCTCGGCCACGATGCCGATGGGTCTCTCGGCGCGCAGCGCCGCCGCATCCGCTATCTCGAACAGCTCGGAAAGCCGCAGGATCGGGTAGCAGCCGTCGAACGAACGGCTCAGAGAGCGCAACTCGCCCAACCGTTCTCGGGCGCGCAGGGTCGCGAGTTCGGCCCAGGTGAAGTCCTCGGTGAACCAGCCGATCACCTGCTGCCCGTCGATCTCCTTGGTCGTGCGGCGGTCAGCGAACTCGGGATGCTGCGCAACATCCGTCGTCGAGGAGATCTCGTTCTCGTGCCGAATCACAAGCACGCCGTCGCGCGTCGCCACGATGTCGGGCTCGACCGCATCGGCGCCCAGGGCGTAGGCGAGCTCGTAGGCGGCCCGCGTGTGCTCGGGGCGATAGCCGCTCGCCCCGCGGTGCCCAATGACCAGAGCAGACGGATGCTGTGCCATCCCCCGATCCTACGCAGCGCCTCGCATCACGCGCCCTCGCCACCACCGCCACTCTCGCCGCCGCCCCCGCGAACGAAAACGACGGACATTCTGCTCAGAATCGCGATTTCAGCCCCAGATCCGCACGTTCCAAACACTTTCACCGTCGTTTTGGTTCGGGCAGGACCGTGAAGAGCGGATGCTGCGGGTGCCCCCGGCCGAGTCGGGCCACTTTGCGGGTGCTCGCGCCGCAGACCCGCGGTTCGCCCCGAGTCGATGCAGACGCGCGGCGGCGGGGCAGTATTCTGCTCGGCCAGCCGTGGCCGGGAGTAGTCGTGCGCACGCACGGCGGCGGGGCAGCGTTCTGCTCGGCCAACCGTGGCCGGGTCTGGCGGGCGCGCCCGAAGGGCGCGTGGGATGGCTGGCCGAGCAGAACGCTGCCCCGACGCCACCCCCGCCCCAGCGCAGGCGGGACCCTAGTTGCGCGAGATTGCGAACATGCGCAGGAACTCGATGTACAGCCAGATGATCGTGACCATCAGCCCGTATGCCCCGTACCACCCGAACGCGCGCGGCGCCCGGTTGGCCACACCGTTCTTGATGAAGTCGAAGTCGAGCACCAGCGAGTACGCGGCCATGAGCACCGCGAGTACACCGATCACGATGCCGAACGGAATGCCGAGGCCCGGGATCGGCGCCGAGCGCAGCCCGAACGCCATCGAACTCGTGTCCACACCGCCGAAGATCATCAGGCCGACGTTCACGAGGCTGAACACCGCGTAGCCGATCATGGCCACCAGGAAGATCTTGGTCGCCCGCTTCGAGGCCCGCACCTTGCCGCTTGCGAACAGTGCAAGCGTCACGCCGAAGACCACGAGCGTGGCGAGCACGGCCTGCATGACCACGCCGCCCCACGTCTCCTCGAAGAAGCGGGAGATGCCGCCGACGAACAGGCCCTCGGCCGCGGCATACGCGATGATGAGCGGCGCGGACGGCTTCTTCTTGAACGCGTTGACCAGCCCGAGAACGAGCCCCACGACCAGTCCCGGCAGAAGCAGGATCGGCGCGAACCAGCCCACGCCCGCGGCCAGCAGCAGCACGATGAACAGAACGACCGTCTTGCCGATCGTGTCTTCGTACGTCATGCGGTCGGTCTCGGCAGCGGTCGCCGCCGGCGCGTTGTAGAGCTCCTGCAGCCCCTCGGCACTCGAGAGCTGCGTCGACTGCTGGGCGAAGGCCGCGCCATTGCCGGGGCGGAACGCCGGGTTGTTCGAGAGAGCGGGGTTACGCGATGCCATGGTTCCTCTGTTCTCCGGGCCGTCACGGCCACTATGCACGAATCGGCCGCGTGCGAGGCGGCCGTTCACCTCAATCTAGCCGATTCCGTCTTCAGTTCCGCTGACAGTTTTCGGTGCACCGGTCGCGATGTCGGGGCGATGGGTTTCGAGACGCGCTTCGCGCTCCGGGGCCCGCAAATCGGCGACGGTTTCGAGACGCGCTTCGCGCTCGTCAACCCGCCGGAACGCGGCGTACCCTCGCGCCGCCCACGCGCACGCCACCGTGAGCAGTGCCGCGACAAGGTACGCGACCCATGCGTACTCGTACTCCACGACCATGCCGCCCGGCACCAGCCCGCTCACACTGACCCCGAGCGCGATCGGCACGAGCAGCAGCAGGTAGGTCCCTCCGGGGCGGCGGCGCACGAGCAACCACCCCCAGAGGATCACGGCGAACGCGCCGAGGTACCCACCGCCGGCGAGCAGCAGGCAGGAGGCGCCGACGGCGGGGAAGATGGCTGCGAGCCTGCGCCATCCGCTGGTCGGAATCACGACCCAGCCCACGCCCTGCAGCAGCGTTCCCCAGGCGAGGAACTCGAGGCTATACGCCGTGGTGACCTGCACGAGGGTGATGCCGACCGCAATGGCGGCAATGCCGACGAGAAGGCGCGGCCGGTAACCGCCCCAGCGCAGCGACCGGCGGGAATCGGGCTCGATCCAGCGGCCGTGCCCCCGAGCACTGGGCTGCGGGGGCACGGTCTGCTGGGTCACGCCACGATTATCTCAGTCGTCGTGCGCGCCCGTGCGCATGCCCTCCTGAATGAGATCCATGACCGACGAGTCGGCCAGCGTGGTGACGTCGCCGATCTCGCGGTGCTCGGCAACGTCGCGCAGCAGGCGCCGCATGATCTTGCCGCTTCGCGTCTTCGGCAGCTCCGGCACGACCATGATCTGCCTGGGCCTTGCGAGCTTGCCGATCTCCTTGGCCACGTGCTCGCGCAACTCGGCCACGACATCGGGCCCGCCGTTTCCGGCCTCACTGCGCAGGATCACGAACGCCACGACGGCCTGCCCGGTCAGCTCGTCCGAGGCCCCCACGACGGCCGCCTCCGCGACCTTCTCGTTCGAGACGAGCGCCGACTCGATCTCCGTCGTCGACAGCCGGTGGCCCGAGACGTTCATCACGTCGTCGACACGGCCCAGCAGCCAAATGTCGCCGTCCTCATCCTTCTTGGCGCCATCGCCTGCGAAGTAGAGGCCGGGGAACCTGGACCAGTACGTGTCGATGTAGCGCTGGTCATCGCCCCAGACGGTGCGCAGCATGGCAGGCCACGGCTCGGTCAGCACCATGTAGCCGCCCGACCCGTCTGGCACCGACTTGCCCGCGTCATCGACCACATCCGCCGACACGCCCGGCAGCGCCTTCATGGCCGCACCCGGCTTGCCCGCCGTCACGCCGGGCAGCGGGCTGACCATGATCATGCCGGTCTCGGTCTGCCACCACGTATCGACCACCGGAGTCTTGTCATGGCCGATGTGGTGCCGGTACCAGACGTACGCCTCAGGGTTGATCGGCTCGCCGACCGACCCGATCAGCTTGAGGCTCGACAGGTCGTACTTCGCCGGCACCTGGGCGCCCCACTTCATGAGGGTGCGGATCGCGGTGGGCGCGCAGTAGAGCTGGGTCACCTTGTACTTGTCGATGATCTCCCACCAGCGGCCCTGGTGCGGCGAGTCGGGCGTGCCCTCGTACATGACCGAGGTCGTGCCGTTGGCGAGCGGCCCGTACACGATGTAGCTGTGGCCGGTGACCCAGCCGATGTCGGCCGCCGTCCAGTACACATCGGTCTCGGGCTTGAGGTCGAACACCGCCCACTGCGTGTACGCGCAGCCCACCATGTACCCGCCGGTCGTGTGCAGAATGCCCTTGGGCTTGCCGGTCGTACCCGAGGTATACATGACATACAGCGGATGCTCGGCGTCGAACGCCTCGGCCTCGTGCGTGGTCGACGCCTTCTCGACGGTGTCATGCCACCACACGTCGCGTCCTTCGACCCACTCGACGTCGTCGCCGGTGCGCTTCACGACGAGAACGGTGTCGACGTCGGCTCCGTCGGCGATGGCCTGGTCGACGGCCGGCTTCAGCGGCGAGGTGTTGCCCTTGCGGAACCCGCCGTCGGCCGTGATGACGACCCTCGCTTGGCAGTCATCGATGCGACTGCGCAGCGCGTCGGCCGAGAAACCGCCGAAGACGACGGTGTGCGGGGCGCCGAGCCGGGCGCACGCGAGCATCGCAACGACGGTCTCGGGGATCATCGGCATGTAGATGGCGACGCGGTCGCCCTTCTTCACGCCCAGCTCCGTGAGCGCGTTCGCGGCCTGGCACACCAGCGCCGTGAGCTCCTGGTATGTGATGGTTCTGGTGTCGCCGCGGTCGCCCTCGAAGTAGTAGGCGACGCGGTCGCCGATGCCGGCCTCCACGTGCCGGTCGAGGCAGTTGTACGCGGCGTTGAGCTTGCCGCCCACGAACCACTTCGCGAACGGCGCGTTCGACCAGTCGAGAGTCTGCGTCCACGGCTCGTTCCAGCTGAGTCGCTTCGCCTGCTTGTCCCAGAACGCGAGACGGTCTTCGGATGCCTCGGCATACGCATCCGCTTTCACATTCGCCTGCGCGGCGAACGTGTCACTCGGCGCAAAGCGCCGGTTCTCGCGGAGAAGGTTGGCGAGGGTGGGTTCGGGGGTCGTTGCTTCGTCAGTCATTGTGCGCCTTTGCTACTTGCTTGCAGGACCGACGGGGAGGACGATCCTCTTGAACGTGAAGTTTGTTACCGTTGCGAACGAACCATACCAAGCTAGCAGCGCGGTAAGGATACCGAGGTAACCGCCGAGCATCGACAGGCCCTTCACCCCCGCGAAATCGCCGAACGCCAGGGCGAAGTAGGTCAGGGTCAGGAAGACGAAGACGAAGAAGACGATCCAGTTGGTGCGGAACGCTGCGATGGTCATATAGAGGGTGAAGATGCCCCACGCCAGAAGGTAGAGGCCGACCGCGGCGCCGGCGTCGCTGCCGGGCAGCTTGACGAACGTCTCAAGGTACCAGAATGACAGCCAGAACGCTCCATATGAGCTGAACGCCACGGCGCCGAACGTGTTGCGGTTCGCGAACTCCCACATGCCGGCAAACAGCTGCGCCACGCCGCCGTAGAACAGAGCGAGACCGAGAACAGCACCGACCGCGCCGCCGGCGACCCAGCCGGCGTTGACGACGCTCAGCACGAACGTCGTGAGCGCGAAGGCGCCGAGTCCGAGGCCTGCCGGATCGCCGAACCCTGCGACGACTGCGGTGGCGGGAGAGGCGGGCGCCTCAGGGACGACCGGAAAACCGGTGCGGGAATCATTCGACATCGTTGTCAACTCCTTCTGCGATCGGCCCTTGCGCCGGTCTGCGAGTGTCACGCTACTCTCTCGGGGGTCAGTCAGAAAAGACCCAGATTCGTCAGCACGAGCGCGTGATCACGTCGCCACCCGGCTCGCGCCCGCAATGATGAGAACGCAGACGAGAGCGGATGCCGCGAGGCATCCCATCCCGATCGCCATGACGGCGAGTCGACGCCGCCCCGGCCCGATCGCGAGCCGGGCGATCACCATGGCGGCGTAGAACACGACGACGGCGATGAGACCGCCGATCGCGACCCCGGGCGCGGCGCTCCACAGCAGCGCCACGAGCACGCCGGCGCAGATGATGCCGAGCAGCCCGCCCATCACCAGCCAGCGTGCGCCGCCCGACGTGGTCAGCGCCGCCTGCTCCCGCACCCTCGTTCGATCGCGCATGCGGCCCACCGTACCCGCTGACCGATCGGGCTGCGCCCCGCTACTCCCACTCGATGGTGCCCGGCGGCTTCGACGTCACGTCGAGCACCACACGGTTGACGCCCTCGACCTCGTTCGTGATGCGGTTCGAGATGCGCGCAAGTACGTCGTAGGGCAGGCGCGTCCAGTCTGCCGTCATCGCGTCTTCGCTCGACACCGGCCGCAGCACGATCGGGTGCCCGTAGGTGCGCCCGTCGCCCTGCACCCCCACGGAGCGCACGTCGGCGAGCAGCACCACCGGGCACTGCCAAATTTCGTCGTCGAGACCGGCGGCCGTCAGCTCGGCGCGAGCAATCGCATCCGCCTGTCGCAGCAGCTCCAGTCTCTCTTCGGTGACCTCACCCACGATGCGAATGCCGAGGCCCGGGCCGGGGAACGGCTGGCGCCCCACGATCGCCTCGGGCAGCCCCAGCTGGCGACCGATGGCCCGCACCTCGTCTTTGAACAGGGTGCGCAGCGGCTCGACGAGCTCGAACTGCAGGTCTTCCGGCAGGCCGCCCACGTTGTGGTGGCTCTTGATGTTGGCGGTTCCGCTGCCGCCGCCCGACTCGACGACGTCGGGGTAGAGCGTGCCCTGCACGAGGAACCGAATGGGGTCGCCCTCCTCCGCCGCCTCGGCGATGAGGTCGACCTGCGCCTGCTCGAACGTGCGAATGAACTCGCGCCCGATGATCTTGCGCTTCTCCTCCGGGTCGCTCACGCCGGCGAGCGCGCCCAGGAAGCGCTCCCGCGCATCGACCGTGACCAGACGGATGCCGGTGGCCGCGACATATTCCTCCTCGACCTGCCTGCGCTCATCCTGCCGCAGCAGCCCGTGGTCGACGAACACGCACACGAGTTGGTCGCCGACGGCCTGGTGCACGAGCGCGGCCGCGACGGCGGAGTCGACGCCGCCGGAGAGCCCGCAGATGACCTTGCCGCCGCCGACCTGCGCACGGATCTGCGCAACCTGGTCGGCGATCACGTTGCCGCTGTTCCAGTCGGCCGGGATCCCGGCCGCGCGGTGCAGGAAGTTCTCGAGCACCTGCTGCCCGAACGGCGAGTGCTTGACCTCGGGGTGCCACTGCACGCCGTAGAGCCGGCGCTCGTCGTCGGCGAACGCGGCGACCGGCGTCGAGTCGCTTGACGCGAGCACGCGGAACCCGGCCGGCGCCTTCGCGACCGAGTCGCCGTGGCTCATCCACGCGGTCTGCTGCGCCGGCTGGCCGTCGAGCAGCACCCCGGCCCCCGTCACCGACACGTCGGTCGAGCCGTACTCGCGACGGCCGGTATGCGCGACCTCGCCGCCGAGCGCGGTCGCCATCACCTGGAAGCCGTAGCAGATGCCGAGCACGGGCACGCCCAGCTCGAAGATGCCGGTGTCGAGGCTCGGCGCCCCGGCCTCGTACACACTCGACGGGCCGCCCGACAGCACGATTCCCGCCGGGCGCTTCGCCGCCACCTCGTCTGCGGTGATGGTGTGCGGCACGATCTCGGAGTAGACCGATGCCTCGCGCACCCGCCGCGCGATGAGTTGCGCGTACTGGGCCCCGAAGTCGACGACGAGCACCGGATGCGCGGCGGCATCCGTCACCGCGGTGTCGACACCGTGCGTGCCGCTCTCGGCAGGCGCGCTGCTCTCGGAAGGAGTGCCGGTCTCGGAAGGAGTGCTGCTCTCGGCGCTAATGGGAGGCCTCCACTTTCATCTTCTCCTTCGCCTCGCGCGAGGCGAGGTAGTCGCGCACCTGGCGCGTGATGATGTGCTCAACGATGAACGACATGAACGGAATAACCCCGCCGAGTGCGATCTGCACGAACTTGGTGAACGAGAGTCGCATGAGGCTCCACAGCCGGAAGTCGGCGAAGAGGTAGAGCACGTAGAGCCAACCATGGGCGATGAGGATGCCGGTGGAAAGGTCGATGCCGTGCAGGTTGTGCACGAGCGGGTTGTACTGCACGAACTGCAGCACGCCGCCGCCGGGCACGAACGCGTAGAGCGAGTAGCCCATGCCGTACTTGACGATCATCTCGGCCACGAGCAGCAGCAGCATGATGCCGGTGATGTACGCGGTGACGCGGTAGAGCCGCAGCGCACCCGGGATCTTCGGCACGTCGACGGTGCGCGGGCGGGCCGACGACGCCGACGAGAGCTGGGTGAGAATGCGGCGAAGAAGGGACGCGTCCTCGTCGGATTCGGGTGTGCGCGGCATGGCCTCAGTCTACTTTCTCGTCGATGTCACCGGATTGGGCGGCCGCCTCCTCGGCGTCCTCGATCTCGCGTTCCCACACGTCGCGAACGATGCGGTACCAGAGATACAGGGCGAAGCCGGCGAAGACCGCCCACTCGACCGCATAGAAGATGTTGAGCCAGTTGAGCGTCGTCTGCTCGATGGGCGGCGGCGAGTAGATCTCGTCGAGCCCGGCGGGCGGGTGGTGGTCGACCACATAGGCCGAATACACGTCGGCGCCGTCGACCCCCGACCAGCGGTTGTAGAGCGCGGCAACCGACATCTGGTTCAGCGTCTGCGGGTCCAGGCCCTGTTTGGGCGTCTCGGGTGCCTCTGTGGGAAGCAGCCGCCCCGTCAGCGTGACCTGCTCGGCCGGCTGCGCGTTCAGCTGTCGGATCACGGCAGCGGCCTCGTGCTTTGTGGGCGCCCACCCTCGGGCGACGGCCAGCGCGACCGGCTTGCCCGCGGCATCCGTGTCGTCAAGCGCGAAGTGCGCTGCCACCCAGTAGCCCGTGGCCGAATGGTTGAGCCGCTGCTCGATGATCTGGTAGTCGTGCGGTACATATGAGCCCGTGGCGCGCACCAGCTGCCCTGTCACGTCGTCGCGGATCGGCCCGTTGGGTTTCGCCACGGCGGAGAGCGGCTTCACGTGCTCGGTCGGCAGCACCGTGGGCTGGCCCGACTCGATGGCCCGGCCGAGTTGCCACTGCCCGAGCCAGGCGAATCCGGCGGCGACGACCATGGCGAACACGAGCGCGCCGATCCACTGGGGGCGCAGCATGGTGCGAAGCAGGCCCCGCTGGGCCGCCGGTGTCTCGTTGATCGTCAGTCCTGTTCTCTCTTGCGTTGCTGTGTCTGAGCGCCGCTTGGCGCGTCGCCCTCGACACGAGCCGCGGATGCGTCGCGGCCGCCTGGCGCCCGCTCCGTCGACGTGTGCGGCTGGCTCTGCCGCATCGCTTCCTCGATGACGCGATCCACGGCGGCCCGCGTCTGCTGCCCGTCGGAGGAAGCGGCGGTCGCGGCGTCGACCAGGGCGATCTCCTCATCGAGCATCGGATTGCGGGGCTTGGCCGGTGCGGCAGGGGCGCCCCGTCTCAGTAGACCACCGATCCGCTCGGAGTTCGCTGCGAACAGCGGCCCGAGCACGGCCATGATGAGCACGTACAGGCCGGCGAACGGCGTGAGCCGGCCGTCGAGGCCCGCCGCGAGTGCGAGGGTGGCGAGAATCAGGGTGAACTCGCCCCGGTTCACGAGAATGCCGGCGGCGTTGATGCCCTCGACGACGCCGAACCGATGCAGCTTGGCGATGAGCAGACCGGTGACGAGGTTGAGCACGAACGTCATGCCGACGGCGATGAGTACGACGCCGATCACCTGCGGGAACTGGGCGACGTCGAGCTCGAGGCCGAAGTTGAGGAAGAAGAAGGCGGCGAAGACGTCGCGCAGCGGTACCGTGACGCGCTCGATGCGGGCGCGGAAGCGCGTGGCACCGAGCACGAGGCCGATGAGGAACGCGCCGATAGCGTCAGTCACGCCGATGATCTCGCCAATGCCGGCGAACAGCACCGCGAGACCGAAGAACAGAATGGTGAACAGCTCGTCGTCTTTGGTGCGCACGAGCCTCGAGACGACTCGCCCGCCCCATCTCGCAACCGAGAACATCACCACCAGGAACAGGAACGAGATGGTCAGCTGCACGACGATCGGCCACGGGTCGCTCTTGCCGCTGAGCACGACCGAGACGATCGCCAGGTAGATGGCGATGAAGATGTCGCCCACGACCGTGACACCCAGGATCATCGGGGTCTCTTCGTTGGGGAGGCGCCGCAGCTCGATCAGCAGCTTGGTGATGATGGCGCTCGACGATGTGCCCGTCATGCCCGCGATGACGAGCGCCTCTCTGGTGCCCCAGCCCACCATCATGCCGAAGGCGAACCCGATGCCGACGTTCAGCAGAATGTAGAGCCCGCCCGAGATCATGAGCTTGCCGGCGTTGCCGAAGAACTCCTCCTGGTCGAACTCGAGCCCGAGGCTGAACAGCAGAAGCACGAGCCCGAAGATCGCGATCAGCTCGATGTAGTGGGCCTCGAAGTTGAGGGGGAACCAGCCGGTGTGCGGGCTCGCCAGCAGCCCGACGAGCATGTAGATCGGGATTGCGGGAAGGCCGATCAGCTTGCCGAGACGCCCGAGTACATACGCGACGAGCAGCAGGATGCCGAGGACGATGAGGTCTTCACCGGGGCTCATGCTCAGATCCCGGGCGGCGCGTCGGTGGAGATCGCCGACGTCGCTGTCGGGAGTTCGCCTGTGCGGTAGAACGTGAACGCCTTCGCGACCTTCTCGGGCGAGCCGGCGACCACGAGCGTGTCGCCCGGGAACACCTTGAAGTCCGCCGACGGCGCGGGGTTCGCCGATTCGCCGCGAACGACGGCCACGACGGTGAGACCGACGAAGCCGCGGTCGCCCGGCTTGCCCAGCGTCTGCCCGGCGATGTGGTCGTCATAGTCGACCGTGAACCAGTCGATGGAGAGCCCGGGAATCTGATCGAGTGCGGTCAGCGACTCGGTGATCTGCGTGCCACCGAGCAGCTCGGCGAGCGTGTGCGCCTCGTCTTCGTTCAAACGAAGGGAGACTTTCGTGACGTCGGCGGTGTCGGTGTCGTCAGAGAAGCTGATGAGGTCGCTGTGACCCGAGCGGTGGGCGATGACGCCCACCTTTCCTCCGTCGTCTGTGACGAACGTATGCAGAACCCCGACCCCGGGGAGCTTGACCCGTCGAACATCGACCATGGTTCACGTCTCCTTGCGGCTCGATTGCTCCTCGACAATCCTATCGAAGCCGCGGGGAACGCCCGGGGTGCGTCACTCGGAGATCACGTCGACTGGATGTCGGGAGCCTCCAGCCGCACGCGCTCGGCCGACTCGTCGTCGGGCTGCTGCTGGCTCGCGCGCTCGGCCGCGACCCGCTCGAGGTAGAAGGCCACCTCGCGGTCACGCCGCTCCTCGTCCCACCCGAGCACCTCGCCCATCAGCTCGGCTACCACGGGGGCGGCGGAGACGCCCCGATCCCATGCCTCGATCGAGATGCGGGTGCGCCGGGCGAGCACGTCGTCGAGATGCATGGCGCCCTCGTGCGACGCCGCATACACCACCTCGGCGCCGAGGTAGTCGTCGGCGCCCGGCAGCGGATCCGCGAGCTCGGGGCGCTGCTGGATGAGCTCGAGCAGGTCCTCCGTGAGCGTTCCGTATCGGTTGAGCAGGTGCTCGACGCGTGCCGGGTGCAGGCCGGAGCGCGACGCCAGCCTGGCGCGCTTGTTCCACGCCGCCTGGTATCCCTCGGCGCCCACGAGCGCCACGTGCTCGGTCGTCGACTCGGGGATCTTGCCGTCGATGGCGGAGACGGCAGCGTCGATCGCATCCTTCGCCATGACCCGGTACGTGGTCCACTTGCCGCCGGCGATCACCACAAGCCCCGGCACGGAGTGCGCCACCAGGTGCTCGCGTGAGAGCTTGGAGGTCTCCTCGGATTCGCCGGCGAGCAGCGGACGCAGGCCCGCATACACGCCCTCGACATCCTCCCGCGTGAGCGGCACCGCCAGCACCTGGTTGACGTGCTCGAGCAGGTAGTCGATGTCGGCGGCGGTCGCGGCCGGATGCGCCTTGTCGAGATGCCAGTCGGTGTCGGTCGTGCCGATGAGCCAGTGCCTGCCCCAGGGAATCACGAACAGCACGCTCTTCTCGGTGCGCAGAATCAGCCCCGATTTCGATTGGAAGCGGTCGCGCGGCACGACGAGGTGAATGCCTTTCGAGGCCCGCACCTTGAACTGCCCGCGCTCGCCCACCATCGACTGCGTGTCGTCGGTCCACACGCCGGTCGCGTTCACCACCTGCTTGGCATGGATCTCGAACGTCTCGTCGGTCAGCAGATCCCGCGCCTCGACACCCACCACGCGCTCACCCACCTTGAGGAACCCCTCGACGCGCACACGGTTGGCGACGTGGGCGCCGTAGTAGGCCGCCGTTCTGGCGAGATTCGCGACATAGCGTGCGTCATCCACCTGCGCGTCGTAGTAGGTGATGCCGCCGATGTACGCGTCACCCGACAGGCTCGGCACCAGCTTGCGCACCTGGGATGCCGAGAGGTGGCGGTGGTGCGGAACGCCCGGCGAGCGCCCTCCGGTGTACGAGAAGGCGTCGTAGAGCAGCATGCCTGCGCCGATGTAGGCCCGCTCGATGAGCCGCTGCTTGAGCGGGTAGAGGAAGCGCACGGGCTTCACGAGGTGCGGGGCGATCCGCTGCAGCAGCAGACCGCGTTCGATGAGCGCCTCGCGCACCAGGCGGAAGTCGAGTTGCTCGAGGTAGCGGATTCCGCCGTGCACGAGCTTGGAGGAACGGCTCGACGTTCCCGACGCCCAGTCCCTGGCCTCGATGAGCCCCACCGTGAGCCCGCGCGTCACGGCATCGACCGCCGAACCCGTGCCCACGATGCCTCCGCCGACGACGAGCACGTCGAGCTCGCCCTGCTTCAGCGCGGCAATCGCGTCAGCCCGCTCGCTCGGGCCCAGCTTGGACGAATAGGTGACAGGCTCAGGCGTCATCAGCGCTCTCCCCACACTTGGTGCGGCGGGGAGGCGAGCACCGCCGAGACTTGCGAGCCCCTGCTCGGGAGCCTCCGGGGCCGTCTACCTCAGAGGCTAGCCCACGTGGTAGGGAGCCACCACTACCTCGACCCGCTGGAATTCCTTGAGGTCCGAGTAGCCGGTCGTCGCCATCGAGCGGCGCAGCGCGCCCATGAGGTTGGCGGTGCCGTCGGCGACCGGGGCGGGGCCGTACAGCACGCCCTCGAGGGAGGCGACCTGGCCCACCTGAACGCGGTTGCCGCGAGGCAGCTGGGAGTGGTGCGCCTCGGCGCCCCAGTGCCAGCCGCCGCCCGGCGCATCCGTCGCCCGAGCGAGCGCAGTACCGAGCATGACGGCGTCGGCGCCGCACGCGATGGCCTTCACGATGTCGCCGGAGGTTCCGAGGCCGCCGTCGGCGATGACGTGCACGTAGCGGCCGCCCGACTCGTCGAGGTAGTCACGGCGGGCACCGGCGACATCCGCTACCGCTGTTGCCATGGGGGCATGGATGCCGAGGGTCGCCCTCGTCGTCGATGCCGCGCCGCCGCCGAAGCCCACGAGCACGCCGGCCGCGCCCGTGCGCATGAGGTGCAACGCGGCGGTGTACGTGGCCGCGCCGCCGACGATGACGGGAACGTCGAGCTCGTAGATGAACTTCTTGAGGTTGAGCGGCTGCTGCTCGCTCGAGACGTGCTCGGCCGAGACGGTCGTGCCGCGGATGACGAAGAGGTCGACGCCGGCCGCGACCACGGTCTCGTACAGCTCCTGCGTGCGCTGGGGCGAGAGGGCGCCCGCCACCGTCACGCCGCCCGCGCGGATCTCGGCGAGCCGCGCGGCGACGAGCTCGGGCTTGATCGGCTCGGCGTAGAGCTCGCGCATGCGCGCCGTGGCCCGCTCGCCCGGCAGCTCGCGGATCTCGGCGAGCAGCGGCTCGGGGTCTTCGTAGCGCGTCCAGAGACCCTCGAGGTCGAGCACGCCCAGGCCGCCCAGCTGGCCCATCATGATGGCCGTCTTGGGGCTCACGACCGAGTCCATGGGTGCCGCGAGCACGGGCACGTCGAACTGGTAGGCGTCGATGGCCCAGGTCGTCGAGACGTCTTCAGGATTGCGCGTGCGGCGGCTCGGCACGACCGCGACGTCGTCGAACGAGTAGACCCGGCGGGCGCGCTTGGAGCGGCCGATCTCAATTTCCATGCTCACCCGGCCAGCCTACCGGTGTGCGAGCGGGCCAAGCCTTGTCGGCAGCAGGTGCGCGAGTGACCCTCGACAGGGCAGGCTGGGGCTATGGAGATGAACGCCGACCCACTCGAGAAGCTGCGTACGCGCACGAGCGAGAAGTGGCGCGAGTTCGGCGACGACGTGCTGCCCCTCTTCGTCGCCGAGATGGACTACCCGCTGGCCGAGCCGGTCGCGGACGCGCTCGTCGCGGCGATCGGGCGCAGCGACACCGGGTACGCGGGCGCCGGCAGCGACCTGCCGGACGCCTTCGCCCGGTTCGCCCTCGACCGCTGGGGCTGGCAGGTTGACCCGGCGCAGGTCTCCACGACGACGGATGTCAGCGTCGTCATCGTCGAGGCGTTGCGCCTGGTGCTCGAGCCGGGCGACGGCGTCATCGTGATGCCGCCCGTCTACCCGCCGTTCTTCGACCTGCCGCGCGAGGCCGGCGGCACCGTTGTCGAGGTTCCGCTCGTCGACGACGGCCACGAGTCCTCGATCGATCTCGAGGGAATCGAGCGGGCTTTTTCGACGGGCGCGCGGGCGGTGCTGCTGTGCAGCCCGCACAACCCGCTCGGCCTGGTGCACTCGCGTGAGCAGCTGACCGCTCTCGCCGAGATCGTGGACCGGCACGGCGGCTTCGTCGTGAGCGACGAGATCCACGCCCCGCTCACACACCGCGACGCGCGCTTCACGCCGTACCTCACCGTCTCGGATGCCGCGCGCGAGCACGGCATCGCCGCCGAGTCGGCGAGCAAGGCCTTCAACCTGGCCGGCTTGAAGTGCGCCATGTTCGTCACAGCAGGCGAGCGGATGGCCCGGCTCGTGCACGCCCTGCCAGAAGAGGTGCACTTTCGTACCAGCCTCTTCGGCCGCATCGCGAGCACGGTCGCCCTCACCGAGGCGACGGGCTGGCTCGACAGCGTGATCGACGCGATCGAGCTGAATCGTCGACTGCTGACGGGCCTGCTCTCGGAACACATGCCGTCCGTGGAATATCGCGAGCCGCACGCCAGCTACCTGGCCTGGCTGGGCCTCGAGCCTCTCGGCTGGGGCGACGATCCGGCGCGCCGCGCTCTCGCGGATGCTCGCGTCGCTCTGAGCAACGGCCCGACCTTCGGCGCAGAGGGCCGCGGCTTCGCCCGCCTGAACTTCGCGTGCTCCGCGGACGTGCTGCGCCAGGCGATCGAGCGCCTGGCAGCAGCATCCGCTCGCTAGCCCGCTCCCCTGCCCTGCCCTGCCCTGCCCTGCCCTGCCGTCTCTCACGCAGCAGGAGCGGACGGCAGCGGGCGACCGGTCAGCGGCGGTAGTTCGGGGCCTCGACCACCATCTGGATGTCGTGGGGGTGCGACTCCTTCAGACCGGCGGGCGTGATGCGCACGAACTTGCCGCGCTCGCGCAGCTCGGGGATCGTGCGGGCTCCCACATAGAACATGGACTGCCGCAGCCCGCCCGTCAGCTGGTAGGCGACCGCTGACAGCGGCCCGCGGTAGGGCACTTGGCCCTCGATGCCCTCGGCGATGAGCTGCTCGTCGCTCGGCACATCCGCCTGGAAGTAGCGGTCACGCGAGTACGAGGTCTTCTTGCCGCGGGTCTGCAGCGCGCCGAGCGAGCCCATGCCGCGGTACTTCTTGAACTGCTTGCCGTTCACGAACACGAGGTCGCCCGGGCTCTCGTCGCAACCGGCGAGCAGCGAGCCGAGCATGACGGTCTCCGCACCGGCGACGAGCGCCTTCGCGATGTCGCCCGAGTACTGCAGGCCGCCGTCGGCAATGACCGGCACGCCACTCTCGCGAGCGGCGAGGGAGGCCTCGTAGATGGCAGTGATCTGCGGCACCCCAACACCCGCGACGACGCGTGTGGTGCAGATGGAGCCCGGCCCGACGCCCACCTTGACCGCGTCGACACCGGCGTCGATCAGCGCCTGCGCCCCGCTACGGGTCGCCACGTTGCCGCCGATGATGTCAACGTGTGATGCCC
Source organism: Microbacterium sp. STN6 (assembly GCF_026410545.1). Taxonomy (GTDB): domain Bacteria; phylum Actinomycetota; class Actinomycetes; order Actinomycetales; family Microbacteriaceae; genus Root112D2. The sequence goes on along the minus strand of NZ_JAPMIT010000004.1, from coordinate 253,365 downwards.
GCGGCTCGGCCTTCAGCCGGCGCACGATGTCGATCACTCCGGCGCTGTCGCCGTTCGCGGTGTCGACGACGAGCACGTCGACGCCGGCATCCACCAGCGCCATTGCGCGGTCCCACGCGTCGCCGAAGAAGCCGATCGCGGCGCCGACCCGCAGCCGGCCCTCGTCGTCCTTCGTCGCGTTCGGGTACTGCTCGCTCTTGTCGAAGTCTTTGACCGTGATGAGCCCGCCGAGCCGGCCGTCGGCATCGACCAGGGGAAGCTTCTCGATCTTGTGCTCGGCCAGAATGGCGATGGCCCCGTCGGGGTCGATACCGATCGGGGCTGTGATGAGGGGCGTGCGCGTCATGACGTCGCGCACGAGGGTCGTCGACTTCTCGAACGACGAGACGAACCGCATATCACGATTCGTGATGATGCCGACCAGTCTGCCGTCGCCCTCGACCACCGGAAGTCCGCTCACCCGGAACTGCCCGCACAGCGCGTCCACATCGGCGACAGTGGCGTCTGGCGTGGTGGTCACCGGGTTCGTGATCATGCCCGATTCGCTGCGCTTGACCTTGTCGACGTGCGCCGCCTGGTCGTCGATCGAGAGATTGCGGTGAAGAATCCCGATGCCGCCGTTGCGCGCCATGGCGACGGCCATGCGCGACTCGGTCACGGTGTCCATGGCCGACGAGAGCAGGGGCGAAGCGACCGTGATGCGCTTCGTGAGGCGAGACGATGTATCCGCCTCACTGGGAATGACGTTGGTATGCCCTGGCAGCAGCATCACATCGTCATAGGTCAAACCGATGAAACCGAACGGATCCGTCTGATCCATTTCACCCCTTGCGCGTCGAGTCGGTGGATACTCCATGCTAACGGCAGAACGCTTGGCGTATTCCGAGCCGTCGCCCCGGATGCCCGGTGGTCGAGTAGCGCCGCAGGCGCGTGTCGAGGCCGGATGCCGCAGCCCGCCTACTCCGGCAGCGGATCCGCCGTCGGGGTGCCGCCCGGCTCGCACCCGTCGGCTGCGACCCGCCCGGCGCGACGCTGCCGCCGCATCGAGCGCACCATGTCGAGCGTGAGGATCACGAGCGCCAGCCACACCAGCGAGAACCCGAACCAGCGCTCCGGCGGCATGGACTCGTGCAGCAGGAGCACCCCGACGAGGAACTGGATGAACGGCGCGAAGTACTGGATGAGCCCGAGGTAGATGAGCGGCAGGCGCCGCGAGGCGGCGGCGAACAGCAGCAGCGGCACCGCGGTGATGACGCCGGTGCCGAGCATCGCAATGGTGTGCCACGTGCTCACCGTGCCGAACACGATTCCGCTCGTGGAGCCGACCACGATCAGCTGGATCACCGCGACGGGCGCCAGCCAGACCGTCTCGAGCGTGAGCCCGGAAACGGCGTCGACCGTGCCGCCCACCTGCTTCTTCACGAGCCCGTAAAGGCCGAACGAGAACGCGAGCACGAGCGCGATCCACGGCAGCGAGCCGTAGCCGACCGCGAGCACCACCACCGCGAGAATGCTGATGCCCACCGCGATCCACTGCGTCATGCGCAGGCGCTCTCGCAGCACGATGACGCCGAGGAACACCGTGACGATCGGGTTGATGAAGTAGCCGAGCGCCGCCTCGACCACGCGCCCGGATTCCACGCCGATCACATACGTCTGCCAGTTCACGTAGATGAGGGCCCCGGCCAGCCCCATGATGAGCACGACGCGCGGGCGACGCAGCACGCCGACGAGAGCGCGCCAGCTGCGCGTCACGGCGACGATGATCGCGCAGAACACGAGCGAGAACAGCACCCGCCAGGCGACGATCTCGAAGGCACCGGCCGGCTGCAGAATGATGAAGTAGATCGGCAGGAAGCCCCAGAGGCAGTACGCGCCGATCGCGTAGAGAATGCCGGAGCGCGCGGGGGCGGCAGCGGACACGCTCTGGGCCGACTCGGTGCTGCGCGTCACCGACCAAGCCTAAGCCAGGGCGCGCGGCTCGAGGTGCGCTGCTCGAGACCCGCGGCTCGAGGCGCGCTGCTCTGCGGGCGCTGCACAGGCGCGCTGCTCTGCGGGCGCTTCACAGGCGAGCGGATGCGGCGCAGCATCCGCTCGCTTAAACGAACGGAAGCCCGGGGTGACTCACCCAGGGCTTCCGTTCGTCGCTACAGAGCTTTAGTGCTCGACGACCGCGAGAACGTCGCGGGCCGAGAGCACCAGGAACTCGTCGGCGCCGAACTTGACCTCGGTTCCGCCGTACTTGGAGTAGAGCACCTTGTCGCCGACCTTGACGTCGAGCGGCACGCGGTTGCCGTTGTCGTCGATGCGGCCGGGGCCCACCGCGACGACCTCGCCCTCCTGGGGCTTCTCCTTCGCGGTGTCCGGGATGACCAGACCGGATGCAGTGGTCTGCTCAGCCTCGACCTGCTTGATGACGATGCGATCCTCGAGCGGCTTGATGGAGACCGACACGGTTGACCTCTTTCTTAGACGAAGACTGGAGTTAGCACACTCACACCGAGAGTGCTAAGTAAGAGTTTAGAACGTTCGTTGGCACTCCTGCAAGGCGAGTGCCAACGAACCGGGCGGCTGGCGCGAACCGGGTGCCCGGCTTCGTCGCGATAGGTTGGCGGCATGGAGAGAGCCGAACTGGTCGAGTTGCTGTCGCCCGAGGGGTTGCGGCTGCTCGACTCGCTGCCGCCGTACGAATCGGCGGCAGACGTCGTGCGACTCGTCACGACGCTGCGCAGGCAGGGCCACTCCCCCTCGCTGGTCGCGACGGTGCTCACGCAGGCCCGGCTGCGCCAGCGCGCCCTCGACAAGTTCGGCGACTTCGCCCGCCGCATGCTGTTCACCGAGGCCGGCCTCGAGCAGGCCACCCGGCTGCGGGTCGCGGCGCTGCACGCAGGGCGATTCCGCGACGCGGGCCTCACGCACGTCACCGATCTCGGCTGCGGCATCGGCGGCGACGCCATGGCCATGGCCGCGCTCGACCTCGACGTCACGGCCGTCGACGCCGACGAGGTCACCGCCACCGTCGCCAGCTACAACCTCGCGCCGTTCCCCCGCACGCGCGTGCTGCACCAGAGCGCCGCCGACACAGACCTCAGCGCAGCGGATGCCGTGTGGCTCGACCCTGCGCGTCGCACCTCCGGTCACACTGACACCCGGCGGCTGAACGATCCGAGCGACTTCTCGCCGCCGCTCGACTTCGCGTTCGGCCTGGCCGACCGGCTGCCGGTCGGCGTCAAGCTCGGCCCCGGCCTCGATCGTGCGCTGATCCCGACCGAGGCGGAGGCGCAGTGGGTGAGCGTCGACGGCCAGGTGGTCGAACTCGGCGTGTGGTTCGGCCCGCTGCGACGCGCGGGCGTTCGCCGTGCCGCCCTGGTGATCAGCGCAGACGGCACGGCCGAGCTGACCGCCGCCGCCGACAGCGACGACGAGCCCGTCGGCGCCCTCGGCGAGTACCTCTACGAACCGAATGGCGCCGTGATCCGCGCGAGACTCATCGGCGACCTCGCCCGCAGTCTCGGCGGCCGCATGATCAGCGAGGGCATTGCCTGGCTGACGACGGATGCCGCCGCCCTCACCCCGTTCGCCACCGGTTTCCGTGTGCTCGAGGAGCTGCCGTTCGCCACGAAGGAGCTCGCCCGGGCCCTGCGCACGCGCGACATCGGCACGCTGGAGATCAAGAAGCGCGGCGTCGACGTCGACCCGGCCGCGTTGCGCAAGCGGCTGGCGCTGACCGGCTCGCAGAGCGCGACCGTCGTGCTCACCCGGGTCGCCGGCCGGCACACGGCGCTGCTCGTCGAACGCCTCGGCTGACAGGACTCACTCGTCGAACGCCTCGGCCGACACGACACGAAGGGCCGGGAGGGTGCGTTTCGCGCCCCACCCGGCCCTTGCTGTGCTGAGGGATCAGTACGTGTACGAGTTGTTCAACGCGCCCGAGGCGGCAATGATGACCCAGAACACGAACCCAAGCACCGCGATCACGAGGCCGACGAAGCCCAGAATGATGCCCGTGAGCCACATGCCCTTTGCCGTGGGCTCCTTCTTCTTGCCCAGGAAGCCGAGCACGACGGCGGCGGCAGGGATGAACAGCTGCATGATCGAGCCGACGAACGGGATGAACACGACCCAGAAGCCGAGCAGCCCGACAATACCGGCGAGGAGCGAGATGATGCTCAGCACGGGCGCCTTGCGGGGCGCGGGCGCCTGGGCGTACGGGTTCTGAGGCGCGCCGCCGTACGGCTGGCCATACGGCTGCTGGTCGGCACCGGGAGCGGCCGGCTGGCCGTACGGCGTTCCCACGGGCGGCGCGGCCGGAGCCTGCGGCGGGGCGACCGGAGCCTGCGGTGGCGTGGGCGGAACCGGCCCGCCCTGGCCGGGGCCGCCCGGCTGCTCCTCGTTGGGGACGTTCGGATCGGTCATCGACCAATCTCCTCTCGGTGTGTGAGTGCTCGTGCACGAACGCATGATCGTTCCGGCATGAACACTGTTGCCTTCGCGCCCATAGTGACACGGCCCCCGAGGGGCGTCAATGGAGAGGACTCCCCATGGCGGTCAGCCGACGACGGCGGTGCGCCGCGGCATCCGCTCAGGAATTCACGTAGCTGTGCTCGAGACCGCCTGTGGTTCCGAGCAGGAACAGGGGAATGAACAGGGCGATGATCCATACGGCGATGGCGATGAGCCAGAAGGCGCAGCCCACGTAGCCGATGATGAGGCCGGCCACCGCCATGCCGTGGCCCTGCTCGGCGGTCTTGCGGATCTGCGAGAGCGAGATGTGGCCCGTGATCACGGCGCCGATGCTGACGCCGACGAGCGAGAGCACGAGGGTGATGATCGAGAGCACGTTGGTGGGGCGAGGCGGGGCGTAGCCGTACGGCGCCTGACCGTATGGCTGGGCCTGTCCATACGGCTGCTGCTGCCCGTACGGCTGGGCCTGCGTGGAGGGCTGCGGGGTCTCGGGCGGGGGAACGGAGCTCATGCACAGAGACTATCGGCCGCCTGCCCGCGCGGGAAAGCCGCTGTGCATGCCGGCTTCCGACACGACGAGCGGATGCGCCCCGCCGCGCCCTCACCCGACTCGCGCGCGCAGCGTCACGAGCTGGAACGGCCGCAGCGCGAGCGATGCCGTCGCACCGTCGACGGCAGTGAGCGCCGGCGGCTGGGATAGCTCTCGCTCGAGCAGGTCGGTCTCGACGATGTCGCCACCCGCCGCCGCGTCGATCGTCACCGTCGCCGCGGTGCGCCTGCCGTAGGCCTCGTAAAGCCGCACGATGATGTCGCCCGAGCGGTCCTCGGCGAGCTTCACCGCCTCGACGAGCACGCCGTCGCCCTGAACGCGAACGAGCGGATCGACGCTGCCCCCGCCGCTGCGCAACGGCAGATTCAGGCGGTAACCCTCGCGCACCGCATCCGCTATCTCGGCACCCGCAACGAGCGACGAGCGGAACACGTGCTCGCCCTGATCGGCCTCGGGGTCGGGGTAGAGCGGCGCCCGCACGAGCGATTGGCGCACGAGAACCATGGTGCCGCCGCCTGCGCGCGGGTGCCGTGTGATGTCGTGGCCGTACGTTGCGTCGTTGGCGAGGGCCACGCCGAAGCCGGGCTCGCCCACGTGCACCCAGCGGTGCGCGACGGTTTCGAAGCGGGCGGCATCCCACGACGTGTTCTGGTGGATGGGCCGCCGCACGTGACCGAACTGCACCTCTGAGGTGGCGGAATCGGCGTGCACGTCGAGGGGGAACGCGAGCTTCAGCAGCTTCTGCCGCTCGTGCCAGTCGACGCGTGTGGTGATCTGAAGCGCCGCGTGGCCGGCCTCGAGCGCGAACTCCTGGCTGATGCGCGACGCCCCGAACTCGCGGTCGACGCGAACGGCCACCCGCTCCGGCCCCTCTGCGACCACCTCGAGCGCCGCCGGCTCGCCGAGCGCCTGGCCGTGCCGGCGATAGTGCTCGTCGATGTCCCACGCGTCCCACTGGGTCGGCGTATCGCGGAACACCTGCAGCTCGGCGGCCGCCTCGCCCGGCGCGATCGCCTCGCGACCGCTCGCCAGATCAACGGCAGAGCGGATGCGCCCCGACCCGTCCAACTCGACCCGCACGCGGTCGTTCGCCATCACGAGCCCATCCCCCGCACGCTCGAGCCGTACGGCGGCGCCGCCACGCTCGGCCGCGCCCGCGCCCAGCGGTGGCACCCCGTCCACCTCGAACGGCGAGGCGTTGTACCGGGCGCTGCGGGGCGCGTCGCCGGTGGCCGCAGGGTCGCCGCCACCGGCATCCGCTGCCTCTGGGCTCGAGCCCTCGGCGAGCGCGCCGATCGCCCGCGCGATGACGCGCTCGAGCTGCTCGGCCACGCGCGCGTAGGCAGCCTCGGCGTCGCGATACACCCAGGCGATCGCGGTGCCGGGCAGGATGTCGTGGAACTGCCCGAGCAGCACCTGCCGCCACGCCTCCTCGAGCTCGTCGTACGGGTAGGGGGCGCCGAGCCGCACGGCCGCGGTCGTCGCCCACAGTTCGGCTTCGCGCAGCATCCGCTCGCTGTCGCGGTTGCCGCGTTTGGTGCGCGCCTGCGAGGTGTATGTACCGCGGTGGAATTCGAGGTAGAGCTCGCCCGACCACACGGGCGGGTTGCGGTACTCGGCTCGCGCCTCGTCGAAGAAGCGCTTCGGGGTCTGGATGCGCACGGCAGGCGAGCCCTCGAGCGACGCGGTGCGGGCGGCGGCCGCGAGCATCTCTCGCGTCGGCCCGCCGCCCCCGTCGCCGTAGCCGAACGGCACGAGCGACGAGTTCGCGGCGCCCTTGTCGGCGAAGGTGCGTTCGGCGTGGGCGAGATCGGCAGCCGAGAGGTCGGAGTTGTACCTGTCGACCGGCGGGAAGTGCGTGAAGATGCGGGTGCCGTCGATGCCCTCCCACTCGAAGGTGTGGTGCGGGAAGGCGTTGGTCTCGTTCCACGAGATCTTCTGAGTGAGGAACTCGGTGATGCCGGCGGCGGCCATGATCTGCGGCAGGGCGCCCGAGTAGCCGAACGAGTCCGGCAGCCAGCCGGTGCTCGAAGCGACGCCGAAGGTGCGCAGAAAGTAGCCGGAGCCCATGACGAACTGGCGCGCGAGCGCCTCGCCGCCCGGCATGTTGGTGTCGGATTCGACCCACATGCCGCCCACCGGGATGAAGCGCCCCTCGGCCACGCGCTGGCGAATGCGTTCGAAGAGCTCGGGGTACGCCTGCTCGACCCACGCATACTGCTGGGCAGAGGAGCACGCGAAGACGAAGTCGTCGTGCTCGTCCATGAGGTCGAGCACGTTCGAGAAGGTGCGGGCGCACTTGCGAATGGTCTCGCGCGTCGGCCACAGCCACGCCGAGTCGATGTGGGCGTGCCCCACTGCGGTGATGCGATGGGCGCCGGATGCCGCGGGCGCGGCCAGCACTCCCGCGAGCGCCGCCCGTGCCGTCACCGCCGTGCCCGCCACGTCGTCGGGATCGACCGCGTCGACCGCACTCTCGAGTGCGCGCAGGATCTGCGCGGCTCGCGTCGAATCGCGGGGCAACTCGCCGAGCAGGCCCCGCAGGCTTCGGATATCCGCGTCGAGCCGCCACACGGTCTCAGCGCGCAGCGCGAGGTCGATCCGACGCAGCACGTAGATCGGTGCGGTGCCCGCGGTCGCCTTGTCGCCCATGGGTGTGGGCGCGAATGCCCAATCGCTGCCCATGTCGGGGTTCGAGGCCGCCTCGATGTAGAAGTCGATCGCGTCGCCGCTGGGGCCGAGCGTTTCGAGCGCCTCGAGCGCCTCGAGCGTCTCGACCGCCTCAAGCCGAATGTGCCTGTTCAGGGGCTCGACCGCCTTCACGATGCGGCCGTTTCGCGTGTACACGAGTCCCTCCGCCTGAAAGCCGTCCTTCACCGACGAGAAGCCGAGGTCGACGATGACCTCGGCACGCAGCCCCTCGGCTCGCAGCCGTTCACCTCGCCACTCGGCCGGCACGCTCCCTGTCACGTGGAACCAGGTCGTGCCCCACGGCTTGCCCCAGGCGGTGCCTGTGGCGAATGGCTCGAACCGCTGGGGCACGGCCTCGGCGAACGGCACCGGCTCGTCGGGAACCTCCCATGCCGTCACTTCGAGCGGCCGGGCCTGCCGGTACAGCGCAGGCTCGATCCGCTCGCGCACGAACCGGGCGACGCGCTTTTCGACGAGTTCCGCATTGTGATGCACGGGGGTCCCCTTGATTGAATGAACGCTACGTGAAGCTCTCCCCAGCATCCGGTCGCTGCAGCCGCGTCGACCATTCGATCAGACGCGCCTTGATGCCGGTTAGCTGGTCGGCATCCACGCCGTACCGACTCACCTGACGTTCCGTGAGCTCACGCACCCTATTCAGCTGCGCGGCGAACATGGGTCGCTCGAATCCTGCATCCCGCTCGGCGACGAGCTCAGATACCCGGCGTCCTGCAATGCCTTCGTTCCCCGCTCGATGGCTCGGGCGAAGCTCTCCAGACCGACACGTGACGTAAACAGATCGACGTCTTCCGTCGGCCTCGACGTCACGCCATGCTCGCGGATCGCGCCCGAGCCGGCCAGGGCGAACCCAGCGTCGCCGACAATGGAAAGCAACAGCCGGGTCACGTCCCGCTGGTGCTTGGTCGAATCAGCCAATGGTCAGACGGCCAATTCAGGAAATCGGGACTCCCACGCCGCGCGGCAACGTGCCGGCAGACGTAACGACGGCCACAACCCTAATAGCAAGCCGGCGTTCAGCAACTCGGCTTGTTGGGCAGCGGTTCCCTCTCGCACGATCGCCTGATACGCCATTGATCGGTCATCAACCGCATCGAGGTTCATGGCGGGCTCTGGACCCCAGTAGATCGAGTGTGGCAAGAGCATCCATCCGGATGCCGGCCCGCGCAGTTCGGCGAGTGACGAAGGCACGTCGTAGGGGATGACGTCCTGGAACAGCACGCGATCGCTCATCTGGCTCGCCCTCCCCTGCTCACTGCTTGCATCTGATGTCGCCATTCTACCGGCGGCACAGCGCCCAGAACTTCGTGGCGTGCGTCCTGAGACACGAGTGGCGAGCTCAGCTCGCGGGGTACTGCTCCTTCGCGAGCAGGCGCGCGAGGTGGGTCGCGTTGGCCGCCATCGACGCCGTGGTGCTTGCGACAGCATCCGGTGTCTTGTCGAGGTCGTTGTAGTTCACGGTCTTCATGGCCTCGCCGTTCCAGTAGTTGCCGGCCTGCGCGGGGATCGTTATATGCGTTGATTCGGAACCCGACGCCGACCTGGGGAACATAGCCGCCGGGCCACACACATCCGGAGCCAGTGCCGACGTTGTACGCGATCGGTCCGCCAGGCTTCCCGAGCGCTGGCGGAGGCGCGACGACGGAGATGTGGGCGCTTCTCACGCCTAACCATGGCCCGGTGGTCCAGTTTGTGTAGCAGTAGGCGTGCGAGTAGTAGTTGACGGATGTCGGGTTCGGCCAGTAGTCGCTGGTGTAGAACGCGGCGCCTGGTGCGACGTTCCCGTCGGATGGCGCCTGCGAATACGTGTTGTACAGGTCGTAGTGGGTTGATGTCCCGGCCGGGCATACCGCTCCGGATGGGCCGGTCGAGATGGTGAATCGTGGTCCGGCGACGGCGGATGCTGGCACGCTCAGCCATGGCGTGCCGGGTGCGGTCGTAATCGCGTGCACCGCTTGGGCGTGCGCGGCTGCCGGTGACGGGCCGACGTGGGTCGCGTTGGTGCATCGTGTTTGTGCGTTGACCTCGAACAGGGATCCCTGGTTCAGGCCACGCGACATGGATTGTGAGCCGCCCCACCCGGACCAGCCGGACCATCCGCCGTTCATCGCGCTCTGGTACCGGTACTGCAGGGTGGTGCATGCAGGGCATCCGGAGCCGGGCCGCGCGGCGACACCGGTGGGATCGCTTCTCACGGCATGACCCGCGGGCGGCTAGTCCCAAGCGTGTTGTGGATCGACGTGTCGTCGCAGTTCCATCGCGTCATGAAGCAGTCGGCCGATGACGAGCACGTCGCCGTCGCGACGACAGAGGAGGAAGTGTCGCGGTCGGTGGACGGTCTTTCCGGGGGCGCGCGTGCGGCTCTGCGCCAGATGCCAGGAGAACACGCCGTCGCCCAATTCAGGTCGCAGGGTATGCCCGATGTTGTCGGTGCGCGACGCGGCGTCGCGGATGTCAGTGGCGATCAGTACCTCGTAGCGGTTTCGTGCTTCCATGCCGAACTGTTCCTGGGACCATGCGAGGATCGCGACGATATCGGCCTGGGCGGCATGAGTGAGGCGATATTTCGCCATCACAGGGCGGGGTGATCCTGCGCCGCGCGGAGGCCGAGTTGCCCGATGAAGTCGTCGAGGTTCTCATCGGCAATGTCGTCGTAACGCCCCCCGGCGAGATCTGACCAGCCTTTTTGAGCCGCATCGCGCAGCGCAGCAAGCTTGGCCGCATCCTCCATCTCCTGGCGTTCCAGGAGCCGAAGACCTTCGCGCAGCACTTCGCTGGCATTCTGATAGCGCCCGGACTGCACCCACGACTCGACGAGTTCGTGCTGGTGTTGACTCAGAACCACGTTCCTCGTTGCCACGGCAACCACCTCCATTGGCAGTTTATGCCATCACACACTGTTCGGAAGGCTCGTCGTGTGATGTAACATTACATCATGCTGCGCACTCAGATTTCGCTCACCCCCGAGGAGCGTCGACTCCTTGACGCAGAGGCGGCGCGCACGGGGCGCTCGATTTCCGCGCTCATCCGTGATGCCGTCACCAAGACATACAGCCCTGCACGGTCTGTCGAAGATGACCTGCGGGCGATCGATGCGGCACACGGGATCTGGAATGGGCGCGAATTCGATGGCGAGGGCTACGTCGAGAACCTTCGCTCCGGCAGTCGGCTGGGCGAAGCAGCCGACACATGACGGTCGTCGTCGACACCTCGGTCATTATCGATGTTCTCCGAGGCAATCCGGCCGCCGTCAGGGTCCTCCATGACGCGCGCTCTGCCGGCCCACTGCACGCAAGCGAGATGACCCGTCTGGAAGTGCTGGCCGGCATGCGGCGCAGCGAGGAAGACGCTACACGAGGGCTTCTCCGGGTTTTCACCTGGCACCCGCTGGGCGAGCAGCTCGCCGAGATCGCGGGCGAACTCGGACGGCAGTGGTTGCCTTCTCACCGCGGAATCGATTCCGCAGATCTCGCTATCGCCGCGACGGCACTCGCGCTTGACGCTCGATTGCTCACGCGAAACGTCAAGCATTTTCCGATGTTCGCGACCCTGTCGTCACCGTATTGAATCGGCAGGAGTAGCGCTGAACTACTCGCCGGCCGCCACCTGGATCTCGGTGACGGGCAGCGTCGAGTCTGCGCCAAAGTCGAGGCCGGAAGGCTCGTGCCCCGCCATGATCAGTTGCGCGCCGAGCGCCGCGATCATCGCCCCGTTGTCGGTACAGAGCGATAGGGCGGGGATGCGCAGGGCGATGCCCGCCGCCGCGGTGCGCTCTGCGGCGAGCTGCCGCACGCGGGCGTTCGCGACGACGCCGCCGCCGAGCAGGAGCCGGGGCACGCCGCGCTCCACGCACGCGTTCACAGCCTTCGTCAGTAGCACGTCGGCGACGGCCTCGCGGAAGCTCGCGGCGACGTCTTCGGCTGGCACCGGCTCACCGGCATCCTGCCTCTGCTCCACCCACCGGGCGACGGCCGTCTTCAGGCCCGAGAACGAGAAGTCGTAGCGGTGCTTCGCCATGTCTTTCGGCAGGCTGAGGCCGCGGGGGAAGCGGATGGCCTTCGGGTCACCCTCGGCCGCCAGCCGGTCGATCTGCGGGCCGCCCGGGTATGGCAGTCCCAGAACACGTGCCACCTTGTCGAAGGCCTCCCCCGCCGCGTCGTCGATGGTCTCGCCGAGCAGCTCGACGTCGCTCACCAAATCGCGCACGTGCAGCAGCGACGTGTGCCCGCCCGAGACGAGCAGCGCGATAGTCGGCAGCTCGATGGAGCGGCCCGGGCCGCCGTCGGCATCGAGCAGGTCGGCGCCGACGTGGCCGACGAGATGGTTGACGGCGTAAAGCGGCTTGCCGAGCGAGAGGGCGAGCGCCTTGGCCGCGCCGACGCCCACCATGAGGGCGCCCGCCAGGCCGGGGCCGCTCGTCACGGCCACCGCGTCGATGTCGGCCAGGCGGATGCCCGCGTCCGCGACGGCCGCGTCGAGCGCGGGCACCAGTTCCTCGAGGTGTGCGCGCGCGGCAACCTCGGGCACGACGCCGCCGTAACGGGCGTGCTGCTCCATTGACGACGAGATGGTGTTGGCGAGCAGGCGGGTGCCGCGAACGATGCCGATGCCGGTCTCGTCGCACGAGGTCTCGATGCCGAGAACGAGGGGCTGCTCGCGGTTCATGCGCGAGCCTCCGGGCCGCTGGCCGTGGAGGCCGTCGCCGCGTGCGCGGTGGCGTCGTGCGCCGTCTGCGCGCTTGCGTGCGCTGCCGCGTGCTCGTTGCTGGCCACGGTCGTTACCGGCTCAGGGATGCGCAGCCGCATCACGATCGCGTCGATGTTGTCCGGCTGGTAGTAGCCGCGCCGTACGGCGAGCTTCTCGAAGCCGAACGAGTGGTAGAGATGCTGCGCCGGCGGGTTGTCGGCGCGCACCTCGAGGAACAGGTCCCGCACGCCGCGACGGCGGGCAACGTCGACCAAGTGGGCGAGCATGGCGCGGCCGAGCCCACGCCGCCGCGCCGTCTCGGCTACCGCGATGGTCTGGATGTCGCCGTCGGTACCACCTCGCGGGGCGAGGAGGCCCGCGTAGCCGGCCACCGCATCCGCCTCTTCTGCGTCGAACGCCACGATGTAGCGGGCGTGCTCGTTCGCGAGCTCGGCGGCCATGGACTCACGCGACCAGGCGTCACTCGTGAACGTCGCCGTCTCGATGCCCATGATGGCGTCGAGGTCGTCGGGCGTCGCGTAGCGCAGCTGCCAGATGGTGTCGCGCATCAGCTATTCACCCGCTTCGGGCCGGTCGAGAGCGTGACGTCGGGCGAGCGCAGGTAGAGCGGCTCCTCTCCCGCGAACGGGCGGCCGTGCGCGTAGAGGCTCTCGGCGAGCATGCCGAGCGCGCCTGCCGAGACGGTCGCGGCATCGAATCGCGCGAGGCCGGCGTGCGGCACGTCGTCGGGCTTGGCGAGGCCGGGGCCGTCCTCGCGAAGCGGCAGGCCGACGTCGTCGACGCCGACGTAGGCCGACCAGTAGAGTTCGCGACGCCGGGCGTCGGTGACCACGAGCAGGCCGCCGTGCGCGCCGTCCCGGTACTTCTCGAAGGCGATCGCGTCGTGGCTCACCACCGGTATGACCGGCTTGCCCGCACCGAGTGCGAAGGCGCGCGCCGCGGCGATGCCGACGCGCAGACCGGTGAACGGCCCGGGCCCCATGCCGACCGCGACCCCGGAGAGCGCCGACACAGCGACGCCCGACGCGTCGAGGCATTCGCGGATCAGGGAGCCGATGACCTCGGCGTGCCGCATCGTGTCGGCAACGGATGCCTCGGCGAGAACCCCGCGGTCACGATCGACGACCGAAACGGCCGATCCTGCGGAGGTGTCGATGGCGAGAAGCACGTCTTCCAGCCTAATTGCCCGAGCGCCAGCGGGGGCCGTGCCCGGTGATGGTGACGGTGCGGGGCTCGGGAGCGTCAAGAGCGACGTCGGCGCCTGTGGCGCCGGTCGGCCGCGCGATCGCGACGTCGAGCCACGACTCCGCGACGCCGTCGAGCAGCCCATCGCCCCACTCCACCACCGTGATCGAGCGGGCGAAGTCGATGTCGAGGTCGTCGAGTTCCATGGCGCTGCCGAGCCGGTAGGCGTCGACGTGCACGAGCGGGGCACCGCCCACGAGGCTCGGATGCGTTCGGGCAAGCACGAAGGTGGGGCTCGTGATGGGGGTGCGCACGTTCAGGCCCTCGCCCAGCCCGCGGGTGAGGGTGGTCTTGCCCGCGCCGAGCGGGCCGGTGAGAACGACGAGATCGCCGGGCTCCAGCCAGGCGGCGAGGCGGCGGCCCAGCTGTTCCATCTGCTCGGGAGTGGCGACGGTGTTGGCCCCCTGCGGCATCCGCTCGTCCCGCGCGCCTTCGTCGCGCATCCGCTCGTCGTGCGCGCCCTCGTCGTGCCCGCTCATCGGCCCACGTACCGCCGCTCGACGCGGGGGCCGATGCGCGTGACGATCTCGTAGTTGATGGTGCCGGCCGCGCGCGCCCATTCCTCAACCGCGGGCACCCCGGTCGCCGGATCGCCGAAGAGAACGGCCGCGTCACCCACGCTCACCTCGGCGTCACCCACATCGAGAACGAACTGATCCATGGCCACGCGCCCCGCGACGGCATACGTTCGACCGTTGACCCACACGGCACCGCCATTGGATGCCGCGCGCGGAATACCTTCCGCGTAGCCGAGGGGAACAAGCGCCAGCGTCGTCTCCCGTGATGTGCGGTACGTGTAGTCGTACGAGACGCCCGCGCCCGCCTCCACGCGACGCACCGCGGCAATGCGGCCGCCGAGCGTCATGGCCGGGGTGAGGCCGAGCGAGGCCGAATCCGCGTCATCGAAGGGCGAAAGCCCGTAGATGCCGATGCCGAGTCGCACCGTGTTGTAACGCGCCCGCGGCAGGCGCAGCGCGGCGGCCGTCGCGGCCACGTGCACCAACTCGGGGGCGAGCCCGGCCGCGCGGGCCACACCCAGCCCGGCATCGAAACGGTCGAGCGCCCGGTTGTCGTCCTCTGCCGACGCGTTCGAGAGGTGGCTGAAGACGCCCCGCACCCGAACGACGCCGGTCCGCTCCAGCGCGGCCGCCTCAGCGCACACGGCCGCCCAGTCCTCGGGCGAGACCCCGTTGCGGCCGAGCCCCGTCTCGAGTTTCAGGTGAACGAATGCCGGCGGCCGGTCCACGACCGCACCGCGCACCCGCTCGGCCGCATCCGCCGCCTGCCGCAGCTGCCGTGCCGAGGAGACGCCGATGTCGATGCCCGCGGCGACCGCCTCGCCGAAGTCGGCATCGGGTTCGTGCAGCCAGGCGAGGATCGGGGCGTCCACGCCGCCAGCCCGCAGCTCAAGCGCCTCTGTCACATCGGCGACACCGAGCCAGTCGGCGCCCCCGGCGAGCGCCGCCTGCGCGCTCGGCACGGCGCCGTGCCCGTACCCGTTGGCCTTGACGACGGCCATGGTGTGCTCGGTGCCGATGGTGCGGCGCAGCTGCTGCACGTTGCGGCGAATCGCCGCGAGGTCGATGCTCGCCTCGCGGAACCCGCCGCTCACGGCGCATCCCGTTCGGCGACAACGAAGGCGCAGGCCACGCCCGCGTCGTGCGTCATGCTCAGGTGCAGCCGGGTGATGCCGCGAGCCGCGAGCAGGTCGGTGAGCGCGCCGTGCGTGCGGAACCCCGGGTCGCCCTCGGCGTCGGCGACGACCTCGACGTCGTGCCAGTGCACGCCCTCCGAGCCGCCGAGCGCCTTGATGAGGGCCTCCTTCGCCGCGAAGCGCGCGGCAAGCGAAGGAAGCGGTCGTTCGCGTTCGGCAGCGACGAAGAGACGCTCGGAGAGGCGCGGCGTACGCGAGACCGCGCGGTTGAAACGCGCGAGATCGACGATGTCGATCCCGATGCCCGCGATCACGCGCTGCCCCTTCCTGGCCGTCGGCGCTGCCGCCGCACCGCCTCGATTACTCGACCGTGACCGACTTCGCCAGGTTGCGCGGCTGGTCGACGTCGAGACCCTTGGCCGCGGCGAGCTCCATGGCGAAGATCTGCAGCGGAATCACCGCGAGCAGCGGCTCGAACAGAGGCGCTGCGAGCGGGATCGCCACGACCTCGTCGGCGAACGGCAGCACCGCGGCGTCGCCCTGCTCGGCGATGGCGATCACGCGGGCGCCGCGCGCGCGGATCTCCTGGATGTTCGAGACGACCTTCTTGTGCATCTCCGCGGAGCCACGCGGGCTCGGCACCACGACGAAGACGGGCTGACCCGCCTCGATGAGCGCGATCGGGCCGTGCTTCAGCTCGCCCGCGGCGAAGCCCTCGGCATGAATGTAGGCGAGCTCCTTGAGCTTCAGCGCGCCCTCGAGGGCGATCGGATACCCGACGTGCCGGCCGAGGAACAGCACGGCGCGGGAATCGGCCATCCATTTGGCCAGGGGCTCGATGACTTCGGAAGCCTTGAGCGTCTGCGCGAGCTTGGCCGGAATGGCCGTGAGCTCGTCGGTCGCGGCGGTCAGCTGGGCCTCGCTCATGGTGCCGCGCACGCGCGCCAGGTGCAGGCCGAACAGATAGAGGGCCGTGATCTGCGCAACGAACGCCTTGGTCGAGGCGACCGCGACCTCGGGGCCGGCGTGCGTGTACACGGCGGCATCCGACTCGCGGGGAATCGTCGCGCCCTGCGTGTTGCACACCGAGACGGCCACCGCGCCGGCCTCCCGCGCGTACTTGACAGCCATGAGCGTGTCCATGGTCTCGCCGGACTGGCTGATCGAGATGACCAGCGTCGTGGGCGTGAGCACCGGCTCGCGGTAGCGGAACTCGTGGCTCAGGTCGACCTCGACGGGCACGCGCGACCATTTCTCGATGGCATAGCGGCCCACCATGCCGGCGTAGGCGGCGGTGCCGCACGCCACGATGATGATGCGGTCGATTCCGGCGAGCACCCCGTCGCCCAGGGCGTCGAGCTCGGGCACACTCACGTGGCCATCCTCGATGCGGCCGCGGATGGTGTTGGCCACCGCCTCGGGCTCCTCGCTGATCTCCTTGGCCATGAAGCTCGACCAGCCGCCCTTCTCGCTGGCCGAGGCGTCCCAGGCGACATCGAACGCGTCGACCTCGACGCTCTCGCCGGCGAAGTCGGTGACGGTGACCGATTCCGGCGTGATGGTGACAATCTGGTCCTGCCCGATCGCGACCGCACGGCGGGTGTGCTCGACGAACGCGGCGACGTCGGAGCCGAGGAAGTTCTCGCCGTCGCCCAGCCCGATCACGAGCGGCGAGTTGCGGCGAGCGCCGACGACCACGCCCGGCTGCTCCTGGTGGGTGGCGAGAATGGTGAACGCGCCCTCGAGCCGCCCCACGACGCGCCGGAACGCCTCGACGAGGTCACCCGTTGCCCGGTACTCACGACCGAGCAGAATGGCCGCGACCTCGGTGTCGGTCTCGCTCTCAAACGTCTCGCCGGCAGCGAGCAGCTCCTCTTTCAGCGCCGCGAAGTTCTCGATGATGCCGTTGTGGATCACGGCGAGCCTGCCCTCGTCGCCCAGGTGCGGGTGCGCGTTGACGTCAGTCGGGCCGCCGTGCGTCGCCCAGCGCGTGTGGCCGATGCCGGTCGCGCCGTCGCCGATCGGGTGCGCGCGCAGCTCGTCGGTCAGCGCCGACAGCCGGCCCGCCTTCTTCGCCACGTGCAGGTCGCCGGCGGGGTCGATGACCGCGACGCCAGCCGAGTCGTAGCCCCGGTATTCCAGCCGCTTGAGCCCGCCGAGAAGCACCTCGAGGGCTCGCTCATGACCCACGTAACCCACGATTCCACACATGAATACAGAGTTTAGACGTACGGGCGGCCGGCTCTCTGACGATTGCCTGATGCGCGAATGCTCGAGCCCAGACACGAGCGGATGCGCGAGCGACGCGCGCATGCCCGGCAGGGCATGCGGCATCCGCCCCATAGAATGGTCGCCTATGGCTGAGACAGGCTCAGGCGCCGACAACGGCCAGACCACCCCGTTCGTCGAGATCGGGCGTGCGGAATGGTCAGAGCTGGCGCAGAGCGCACCACTGCCGCTCACCGAAACCGAGCTGGTTCAGCTGCGCGGGCTGGGCGATCCGCTCGACATGCGCGAGGTCACCGAGGTGTATCTGCCGCTCAGCCGACTGCTCAACCTCTACGTCTCGGGCACGAAGGCGCTGCACAGGGTCACGAGCGACTTCCTCGGCGAGCGGGCGAAGAGCACCCCGTTCGTCATCGGCGTCGCGGGCTCGGTCGCGGTCGGCAAGTCGACCATCGCGCGCCTGCTGCGCGAACTGCTCGCTCGGTGGGAGGAGACCCCGCGCGTCGAGCTCGTCACGACCGACGGGTTCTTGCTGCCGAATGCCGAGCTCGAGCGTCGCGGACTCATGGAGCGCAAAGGCTTCCCCGAGTCGTACGACCGGCGGGCCCTGCTGCGTTTCGTGACCGCCGTGAAGTCGGGGGCACCCGAGGTGCGTGCGCCGTTCTACTCGCACCTGAGCTACGACATCGTGCCGGGGGCGCAGGTGGTCGTGCGCCAGCCCGACGTGCTCATCGTCGAGGGGCTCAACGTGCTGCAGCCGGCGGGTGGCGGCGGCAACCGGCTGGCCGTGAGCGACCTGTTCGACTTCAGTGTCTACGTGGATGCGCGCACCCGCGACATCGCCACCTGGTATGAAGAGCGGTTCCTGAAGCTGCAGCGCGGCGCGTTCGCCAACCCGAAGTCGTACTTTCACCGCTACGCGAGCTTGACGGAGGCCGAGGCGCGCGAGCGCGCGAGCGAGATCTGGCGCAGCATCAATGAGCCGAACCTCGTGCAGAACATTCGGCCCACGCGCTCGCGCGCCAAGCTCGTGCTGCGCAAGGGCGCCGATCACACGGTGAGCTCGGTCCTCCTCCGCAAGCTCTGAGAGAGTGGGTTGAGGAGGCGCGAAGCGCCGTCTCGAAACCCCTGCGCCGCACGATTTCGAGACGCTCGCTGCGCGAGCTCCTCAATCTCCACGCAGGTTGAGGAGGCGCGAAGCGCCGTCTCGAAACCCCTGCGCCGCACGATTTCGAGACGCCCGCTGCGCGAGCTCCTCAATCCGCTCAGGAACCGAGGGCGCCGCGCACCACGTCCGCGAGGCGGTGCGCGATGCGGTCGCTTGTCTCGGTGGCCTCCGCCTCGACCATCACGCGCACCATCGGTTCAGTTCCGGATGGCCGCAGCAGCACGCGACCGGATGCGCCCAGCTCGCGCTCGGCATCCGCCACGGCGGCGGCGATCGTCTCGTCGCCCTCGAGCCGGTGGTGGTCGACGTCGCGCACGTTCACCAGCGTCTGCGGGAACACCGTCATGACCGACGCGAGTTCGGCGAGGCTCTTGCGGGTGCGTGCCATCTGGCTCACGAGCTGGATTCCGGTGAGGATGCCGTCGCCCGTGGTGGCGAAGTCGCGCATGATCACGTGGCCGCTCTGCTCGCCGCCCAGCGAGTACTCGTGCTCGTTCATCTCCTCGAGCACATACCGGTCGCCCACCTTGGTCTGCACGGTGCGGATGCCGTGCTGCTCCATGGCGACGCGCAGGCCCAGGTTGCTCATGACGGTGGTCACGAGCGTGTTGTCCCGCAGGGCGCCTCGCTCCGCCATGCCGAGCGCGAGAATCGCCATGATGCGGTCGCCGTCGACGATGTTGCCCTCGGCGTCGATGGCGAGGCACCGATCGGCGTCGCCGTCGTGGGCGATGCCGATATCCGCTCTCGCTTCGACGACGGCGGCGGCGAGGCGATCGAGGTGCGTCGAGCCCACGCCATCGTTGATGTTGAGGCCGTCCGGCTCGTCACCGATGATCGTGAGCCTTGCGCCCGCCACGCGGAACACCTCGGGCGAGACGCCGGCGGCGGCGCCGTTGGCGCAGTCGAGCACGACGTGCAGGCCGTCGAGCCGGTGCGGCAGGCTGGCGAGCAGGTGCAGTACGTAACGGTCTTCGGCGTCGGAGAAGCGGCGGATGCGACCCACGTCCGCGCCCGTCGGCGTGAGGTTGGGCAGGCCGAGGTGCTCCTCGATGCGGTCCTCGACGATGTCGGGCAGCTTGCGGCCACCGCGCGCGAAGATCTTGATGCCGTTGTCGGGCGCCGGGTTATGGGATGCCGAGACCATCACGCCGAAGTCGGCGTCGATGTCGGCGATGAGGAACGCCGCCGCCGGGGTCGGGATGACCCCGGCGTCGAGCACATCGATGCCTGAGGAGGCCAGCCCGGCCGCGACGGCGGCCGAGATGAACTCACCCGAGATGCGCGGGTCGCGAGCAACGACAGCCGTGGGCCTGCGGCCCTCGGCCCGGCGCGCCTCCGCGCTGCGACCCTGCGTGAGCACGACCGCTGCCGCCTGGGCGACGCCGAGCGCGAGGTCGGCGGTCAGCGGGCCGTTGGCCAGGCCGCGAACGCCATCCGTTCCGAAGAGTCGAGGCATGGATCGGTACGCCGGGTGCCGATCAGCGCTTCGAGAACTGAGGAGCCTTGCGCGCCTTCTTGAGACCGGCCTTCTTGCGCTCCTTGACGCGGGCGTCACGGCTGAGGAAGCCGGCCTTCTTCAGCGATGCGCGGTTGTTCTCAGCGTCGATCTCGTTGAGCGCACGCGCGATGCCGAGGCGCAGCGCGCCGGCCTGGCCCGAGGGGCCACCGCCGGTGATGCGGGCGATCACGTCGTAGCTGCCGAGCAGGTCGAGCACCTTGAACGGGTCGGTGATCAGCTGCTGGTGCAGCTTGTTGGGGAAGTAGTCGGCGAACTCACGGCCGTTGACCGTGATGGTGCCGCTGCCGGGAACGAGGCGCACGCGGGCGATGGCCTGCTTGCGGCGGCCCACGGCCGCGCCGGGAACGTTGAGTACGGCGCGGGGGGCCTTGGTCTCGGCCGCCGCCGGGGTCTCGGTTGAGAAGCCCTGTGCTGCGTCGGCCTGGGGAGTGTCGAGCTGGTCTGCGATCTTCGCCACGGTGGTGTGAATCCTTTGTCTAGAGTCTGTGTCTGCGGTGCCGGGCGCTTACTGCGCGACCTGCTCGAAGGTGAACGGCTTCGGCTGCTGTGCAGCGTGCGGGTGCTCCGGGCCGGCGTAGACCTTGAGCTTGGTGAGCTGGGCGCGACCGATCGAGTTCTTCGGCAGCATTCCGCGAACGGCCTTCTCGACGGCGCGAACCGGGTTCTTCTCGAGAAGCTCGGCGTAGCTGACGGCGCTCAGGCCGCCCGGGTAACCCGAGTGGCGGTATGCCTTCTTCTGCTCCGCCTTGGCGCCGGTGAGGGCGACCTTGTCGGCGTTGACGATGATGACGAAGTCGCCGGTGTCCATGTGGTTGGCGAAGGTGGGCTTGTGCTTGCCGCGAAGCAGGATCGCCGTCTGGCTGGCGAGACGACCGAGCACGACGTCGGTCGCGTCGATGACAATCCAGTCGCGCTGGATCTCGGCTGCCTTGGGGGTGTAAGTGCGCGTCACGATAGTGGCTGCTTTCTCATGTCGAACGGAGGTGTTCGTGAATCCCACTCCATGGCTGTTCGAGCGGCGATGCCGTCGAGCGAACCGGCGGAGGGCTCACGTTCGTGTGTCGCGCCACAGGAGCGCAGACACCAAGGGTCTATGTTACGGCACCCTCAGGCACCGGTCAAACTACGGATGGCAGCACGCGCAGAGCGCGCGTCTGCGCTGCCCGCGCGGCCAGCGCGTCATCCGGCGGATACCCGACCTCCATGAGGGTGAGCCCACGCGCGGGCATGACGGTGAACGCGCTGGTGCGCTCGGCGACATCCCGCAGCAGAACCACGTCACGCACCTCGAGCTTGCCCTCGCCCACCGCCACGCATGCGCCGACGAGCGCACGCACCATGCTGTGGCAGAACGCGTCCGCCTGCAGCCTGGCCACGAGAACGCCGTCGTCGTCGCGGCTCCAGCCGAACTCCTGCAGTGTCCGGATCGTCGTGGCGCCCTCGCGTGGCTTGCAGTACGACGCGAAGTCGTGCAGGCCGACGAGGCTCGCCGCCGCGGCGTTCATCGCGCCGGCGTCGAGCGCGGCCGCGTGCCACGCCGTGCGATGCCGATCGAGCGGGTTCCGGCCCGAGACGGCGTCGGCAATGCGATAGCGGTAGCGGCGCCACACCGCGGAGAATCGCGCGTCGAAGCCGTCGGGCGCGAATGAGCCGCGCGTGACCACCACGTCTGAATAGGCGCCGAGCACCCCGTTGAGGCGGTGCGCGAGCACGTGGGCCGCATCACTCGGCGTCGCAACGTTGGGCGCGATCCGCTCTTCCGGCGCCGCCTCAGCCCGCTCGCCCGTCGACGGGTCGGCAGCCTCGGCCCGCTCGCCCGTCGACGCACCGGCCGACTCCCCCGCCGGACCGCGGTCCCGAGCCCCGGTGCCACCCCGCCGCCGCAGGGCGCCGAGCTGTGCGGGGTCGAGGTCGACGTGGGCGACCTGACCGACGGCGTGCACTCCGGCATCCGTACGCCCCGCCACCGTCAGCGTCGGCGTCGGCTGCAGCCGGCGGAATATGGTCGCCAGCGCTTCCTCCAGTTCGCCCTGCACGGTGCGCAGATTCGGCTGGCGGCCCCAGCCCCGAAACCCGGTGCCGTCATAGGCGATGTCGAGACGGATGCGCCGCAGCGCCCGGTCGGCGGCAGCATCCGTCGCCTCAGCGCCCCGCGCCCGCGCCTCGCTCCCAGCCCGCTCCTCGCTCACGGTAGTCAGTCTAAAAGGTCAGGAACGGTTGTTATCGTGGAGTCTCCTCACCGCCTCGCCCCACGTATTCATGACGACTTCTTCGCGCGCCCTCGTCGCCGGCAGTGCCCTGCCGCGCCCGGCTTCCGCGCACCCCAGACGGCACCTCGCCGGCCTCGACGGGCTGCGTGCCCTCGCGGTGATCGCGGTGATCGTCTACCACCTCTTCCCGGATGCGCTGCCGGGCGGGTTCATCGGCGTCGACGTGTTCTTCGTGATCAGCGGGTTCCTCATCACCTCGCTGCTGGTGGACGAGCGGGACCGCTCGGGGCGCATCAGCCTGCGACGGTTCTGGTCGAGGCGAGCCAGACGCCTGCTGCCGGCACTCGTCGCCCTCGTTCTTGCCTGCTGCACGGCCGCGTGGGCGCTCGGCGGCGATGTACTCGTGGGCATCGGCAGGCAGGTTATCGGGGCCGCGACCTTCAGCAGCAACTGGATCGACATCGTCTCGGGCGGCAGCTACTTCTCTCAGGACGCGCCCGAGCTGTTCCGCAACCTCTGGTCGCTCGCGGTCGAGGAGCAGTTCTACCTCGTGTGGCCGCTCATCATGATCGGGCTGCTCGTGCTGCGCGCTCCGTGGCTGCGAGCGGGTCTGGTTGCCGCGCTCGGTGTGGCGTCGGCGGCCGCGATGGGCCTGCAGTTCGTGGTCGGCGACGACCCCACCCGCGTCTATTTCGGCACCGATGCGCACAGCTTCGGCCTGGCCGTCGGTGCGACGCTCGCCCTCTGCCTCGGGCGCCTGCGGCCGTTCGACCTCGACGCTGGAGAGACGCGGGTGCAGGAGTTCGTGCGCCGGCGCCTGCCCATCGTCGGCGTTCTCGCCCTCGCCGTCGTCGGCTTCGCCGCATGGTGGCTGCACGATGACGCGGCGCTCACCTACCGCGGCGGCCTCATGGCCGTCAGCATTCTCACGGCACTCGTCATCTGGGCCTCCGTGACGCCGCGTTCCAGTCTTGGGCGCGCGCTCGACATCGCACCTCTGCGCGTCATCGGCGAGCGTTCGTACGGCCTGTATCTCTGGCACTGGCCGGTGCTGCTTCTCGTCGGTGCGGCGATGGGGCTGCCGCCGAGTAGCCGCGGCGAGGGCCGGCTGGCGGCGGGCGTGCTCACAATCGCGATCACGGCCGGCGCCGCGTTCCTCTCGTATCGCTACCTCGAACAGCCGATCCGTCGGCGCGGCCTGCGCCGCTCCGTTCGCGCGCTGCTTCGGGTTCTGCGGGCCCCCGCGCGCCGGCCGCTTGCGGCGGTGTGCGCACTGGTGCTCATCGCGGGCCTCGCCGGCACCACGGTCGCCGTCGCCACCGCTCCACGCATGACGCAGGCACAGGCGCTCGTCGAGAGAGGCATGAGGGCGATTCACGACCATCAAGCGGATGCGCCGGCATCCGCTCGCCACGGAACCTCGCCGGGCGATCGCGGTGCCGGCTCCCCCAGCCCCGGCGCAGGCGCCTCGAGCGCGGCGCCGACGCCAGGAACGGGCGGCGCGGCGTCGCAGACTGACGCTGCCGCCGACGGCCATCATCCGCTGCCGCCCGGCACCGACATCTCGGCGATCGGGGACTCAGTGATGCTCGCCTCGACGCCGGAGCTCGCCGAGACGTTCCCGGGCATCTCGATCGATGCGGTCGTCTCGCGCCAGATGCGAGCGGCGCCAGACCTGGTGCGCGCGATGGCGGCTGCCGGCACGCTGCGGCCGGTTCTGGTTCTCGGACTCGGCACGAACGGGCCGATCTCTGAGCAGTCGCTCGATGAGGTGAGCCGCGCCGCCGGCCCCGAGCGCAAGATCGTTCTCGTCACAGCGCAGGCGCCGCGCAGCTGGACGGACGGTGTCAATTCGGCCCTCGTCGACTTCGATCGTCGGCGCCAGCAGGTGGCTGTCGCGGACTGGCACGCGGCCATCGCGAGCCACATCGACCTGCTCGCCCCCGACCAGATCCACCCCGGGCAGGCGGGCGGGCGCATCTACGCCGCCACCGTGCGAGACGCGCTGCAGCGGCTGGTCGACCAGCCACCGGCGCGCTGGTTCCTGATCGACCCGCACGTGCCGGCCGCGCGTCCGGCCTCTGCGGCGCCCACCTCAACGCCTGCTCCCACTCGGCCCCAGACACCCGCCCCGCCCGCCGGCTGAGGCGAGCCGGGCCGTGCTGCTCGCGCCCGAACGCCTGCCCACCCGCCGGCCAGCCGCAGCCGAGCGTGCCGTCCACCCGAGCACCCGCCCCGCCCGCCGAGCACGCCACCCACCCCGAGCACGCCACCCGCCCGCCCGAGCACGCCGCACACCGGCCCGAGCGCTCGCGAGCGGCCAAAAATTGCCCTCAAAACGTGAAATGAGGGCGACTTTTGGCCACTCACGGCTTCGGGGGCGGTTTGGCGGCCAGCGAAGCGCGGCAACCGAGCGGATGCGAAAAGCCCCGGCCGCCAAGGGCGGTCGGGGCTTTTCGTTCGGCTGGTGTTACTCGGCCGCGGGCTTCGCGTCTTCGGCAGCGGCATCCGCCTCGGCGGCGTCCGCGTCAGCGGCGGCGTCGGCCTGCGCGGCCTCCACCGGAGCCTCCTCGACGGGGGCGTCGGCCTCAGTCGCGGCGGCGGCATCCGCATCAGCGGAATCCGCGGCGGCACCCGCAGCGTCCGCGTCAGCAGCACCAGCGGCATCCGCGTCACCAGCAGCAGCAGCATCCGCGGCAGCTGCGGCCTCGGGCTCAGCCGCGGCCTCCTCGGCCGGCTTCTGGGCCTTCGGCGCGGCGGCCTTGGCCGGCTTGCGCTTGGGCGCCACGGGCTCCAGAACGAGCTCGATCTGCACCATGGATGCGTTGTCGCCCTTGCGGAACCCGAGCTTCGTGATGCGGGTGTAGCCGCCCTCACGCTCGGCGACGAGCGGCGCGATCTGCGTGAACAGCTCGTGCACAACCGTCTTGTCGCCGATGGTGGCAAGCACGCGGCGGCGCGAGTGCAGGTCGCCGCGCTTGGCGAACGTGATCAGCCGCTCAGCGATCGGGCGCAGGCGCTTGGCCTTCGTCTCGGTCGTCTTGATCGACTTGTGGGTGAACAGGGCGGCGGCCAGGTTGGCGAGCAGCAGGCGCTCGTGGGCAGGACCGCCTCCGAGGCGGGGACCCTTGGTCGGCTTAGGCATTGGTTTTCTCCAGTACTAAAGGTGGTCAGTCAGGCGGGGATACCAGCGCCTAGTTGGTCTCTTCTTCTTCGTAGCCGCTGTAGAAGTGCGCCCCGTCGAAACCGGGAACCGAGTCCTTCAGCGTCAGGCCCATCTCGGTGAGCTTGTCCTTGACCTCGTCGACCGACTTCTGACCGAAGTTGCGGATGTTCATCAGCTGCGTCTCTGAGAGCGACACGAGCTCCGAGACGTTGTTGATGCCCTCACGCTTGAGGCAGTTGTACGAGCGAACCGAGAGGTCCAGGTCTTCGATCGGCATCGACAGCTCAGAGCTGAGAACCGCGTCGACCGGCGCCGGGCCGATCTCGATGCCCTCAGCCTGATTGTTCAGCTCGCGCGCCAGACCGAACAGCTCGGTCAGGGTGCGGCCTGCGGATGCGATTGCATCGCGCGGGCTGATGGCCGGCTTGGTCTCCACGTCGACCACGAGGCGGTCGAAGTCGGTGCGCTCACCGGCACGCGTGGCCTCCACGCGGTAGGTGACCTTGAGCACGGGCGAGTAGATCGAGTCGATCGGGATCTGACCGGCCTCGCTGTACTCGTTGCGGTTCTGGGTCGCCGAGACGTAGCCGCGGCCGCGCTCGATGGTCAGCTCGACCTCGAACTTCGCCGAGTCGTTGAGCGTCGCGATGACGAGCTCGGGGTTGTGGATCTCGACACCCGCGGGAGCGGAGATGTCGGCCGCCGTCACCTGACCGGCACCCGTCTTGCGCAGGTACGCGGTGATCGGCTCGTCGTGCTCGCTCGAGACGACGAGACCCTTGATGTTCAGGATGATCTCGGTGACATCTTCCTTCACACCGGGAACGGTGCTGAACTCGTGCAGCACGCCGTCGATGCGGATGCTGGTGACCGCAGCGCCCGGGATCGACGAGAGCAGGGTGCGGCGCAGGGAGTTGCCGAGGGTGTACCCGAAGCCGGGCTCGAGCGGCTCGATGATGAACCGCGAGCGGAACTCCGAGATGTTCTCTTCGGCGAGCGTTGGACGCTGTGCAATGAGCACTGTTGATTCCTTTCGGCCAAGTGTCCGCTATATGACACTTGCGTGAGTGAGGTATTGAGTTATGAAAGCTGGGTGGGTTGAGGAGCGAGGTACGAGGGTCTCGAAACCGCGATGCTCCTCCTGTCGGCGCAGAGGCGTTTCGAGACGCTCGCTGGCGCTCGCTCCTCAACCAACATGAAGAGCGTTCAGACGCGACGACGCTTGGGCGGCCGGCAGCCGTTGTGCGCCTGCGGGGTGACGTCGTTGATCGAGCCGACCTCGAGGCCAGCGGCCTGAAGCGAGCGGATAGCGGTCTCGCGGCCCGAGCCGGGGCCCTTGACGAAGACGTCGACCTTCTTCATGCCGTGCTCCTGCGCCTGGCGCGCGGCTGACTCGGCGGCCAGCTGTGCGGCGAACGGGGTCGACTTGCGCGACCCCTTGAAGCCAACTCCACCGGAGGACGCCCAGCTGATGACCGCACCGGTGGTGTCGGTGATCGAGACGATGGTGTTGTTGAAGGTCGACTTGATGTGGGCCTGGCCCACGGCGATGTTCTTCTTTTCCTTCTTGCGCGGCTTGCGAACGGCCGACTTGGGTGCTGCCATGATTTCTCCTGAATCCTAAGGGCGTGAGGACGCTGGCCGGGGGCCTAGCGCGCCTTCTTCTTGCCGGCCACGGTGCGCTTCGGGCCCTTGCGGGTACGAGCGTTGGTCTTGGTGCGCTGACCGCGAACCGGGAGGCCCTTACGGTGGCGGATACCCTCGTAGCTGCCGATCTCGACCTTGCGACGGATGTCGGCGGCGACCTCGCGACGGAGGTCACCTTCTACCTTGAAGTTGCCCTCGATGTAATCGCGAAGGGCGATGAGCTGGTCGTCGGAAAGATCCTTGACGCGGATGTTCCCGTCGATCGCGGTGTCGGCGAGGGTCTTCAACGCCCTCGTGCGGCCAACACCGTAGATGTACGTCAGTGCAACTTCCACGCGCTTCTCGCGCGGGATGTCGACGCCGGCTAGACGTGCCATAGTGGCTTCTCCTGTGAGTGAGTGGAGGTAATGGACGGCTCCGGTGCCAAGGCCTCCAACCTTGGGTGTCCCTCGCCAAGGCGAGTTCCTGGTGCCGCTCTGTTCGTATGTTCAGTTATGAAATCGAGTTGTGCAATCCACGGGACCGGACGACCCGGACGGTCGTCCGCGTCACGGCTGCGAAGGCCAGAAATGACCTTCGCTGATCAGCCCTGACGCTGCTTGTGGCGTGGGTTCTCGCAGATGACCATCACGCGGCCGTTGCGGCGGATGACCTTGCACTTGTCGCAGATCCTCTTGACGGAGGGCTTGACCTTCATGTTCTTTCCTTTTCGCTGTCCTCGTACCCGCGTCCCCGTGGTCGAGTAGCGCGCATAGCGCGTGTACCGAGACCCAGGAGCAGGCCGTTACTTGTGCAGCAGACGTATTACTTGTAGCGATAGACGATCCGGCCGCGGGTCAGATCGTAAGGGCTCAACTCCACGATCACGCGGTCCTCAGGAAGGATGCGGATGTAGTGCTGGCGCATCTTGCCCGAAATGTGGGCGAGAACCTTGTGACCGTTGGTCAACTCAACGCGGAACATCGCGTTGGGCAGAGCTTCGACCACTGAGCCTTCGATCTCAATGACACCGTCTTTTTTGGCCATAGCCTCACTGTCGCTAAAAGTTTTTGTCTGCTGGTCATGCGGGGATTGTGGCGCTTCGTTCGGCCCGAGGCATCCGAAGACGGCGGGCGCACGCAAACGTGCACAAAGCACCAAAGATCAATCTTATGCCTCTGCCCCCATACTCGCAAACCGAGCGGAGCACAACCCGACAGGCGGCGCGCCGGGCTCAGGCCGCGGCGCGGGCGGCGGCCACGACATCGACGACGCGGTCGAAGAGCGGATGCTGCGCATCCAGCCCGGTCACCTGCTCAGTGAAGGCACGCGGTGAGGCGCTCACCAGGAGTGCACGAAGCTCGACGCTCTCGAGGTCGCTCTCCACGTCGAAACGCAGGGCGGCGCCGATGGCACGAAGGAGGGCGTCGACACCGAGGTTCCTCTCGGCGAGCTCGGCCGCCGGACCGACGAACCGTTCGTGCCGAGAGAGCTTGCGCAGCGGCTGCCGGCCGACGCGCTCCGGAGTGTCCGGCAGGTGCGGGTTCGCGAACCGGGCGAGGTTGCGATCGACGTACTCCTGCTGCACCGCCTCAGCGAAGCCGTGCTTGGCCACGAGCAGCGCCTTCGTCTCACCCAGCACGGCGCGCACCTCGTCGGCGACCGACGGGATCGTCATGGCCTCGGCGAGCGTCGCGGCTCCCGCTGCGGCCGCGTGATACGCGAGGGTGGCGTGACCCGTGTTCACGGTGAAGAGCTTGCGCTCGATGTACGGCGCGAGGTCGTCAACGAAATGAGCGTCGGGGATGAGCGGTGGTGCGCCGTCGAACGGGCCGGCCTCGACCGCCCACTCGAAGAAGTCCTCGACCGTGACGTCGAGGCCCGCCGAGGGGTCCTGGTTCGGCACGATGCGATCGACGGCGGTGTTCGCGAAGATCGCGCGGCCGGTGACGGCCGCGGCATCCGCCTGCGCGTTCTCGAGAACGTGGGCCTTCAGTGCGTCGGTGGCGTTGATGGCGTTCTCGCACGCCATGACGGTGAGCGGCGGCAACGAGGAGTCGCGCGCCAGGATGCCGGAGGCGATGACCGGCGCGATGAACCGCAGAATGTTGGGGCCAACCGCACAGGTGACCACGTCGGCCGTGGCGACCTCGGCCACCACATCGCTCTCGTGGGTGGAGCTGTTGAGCGCCCGGAAGCCTGTGACACTCCAGTCGCGCGAGTTGGCGCCGACCTCGTGCACCCGGTACGAGTCGGCGGCGGCGAGCGCGTCGATGAGCTGCTCGTTGACATCGGCGAACACGAGATCGTAGCCGGCCTTGTGCAGGATGAGCCCGACGAAGCCGCGGCCGATGTTGCCTGCGCCGAAGTGAACGGCCTTCATGACTCGTTGACGTCGCCGAGCAGGGCGAAGATCTCTTCGGCCGAGTCGGCGTCGAGCAGCTTCGCGACCTCGTCCTCGTCGCTGAAGATGATGGCGATCTTCGACAGGATGTCGAGGTGGCCGTTCTCCTTGCCGGCAATGCCGACCACGAAGCGCACCTCGTTGCCGTCCCAGTCGATGGGAGACGGGTAGCGCACGAACGAGAGCGCGGAGGCGAGGATCGTCTCCTTGCCCTCGTTCGTGCCATGCGGAATGGCGAGGTAGTTGCCCATGTAGGTGGAAACAGAAGCCTCACGTTCGAGCATGTAGTCGACGTACTCGGGTGTCACCGCCCCCGCGGCCACGAGCGCTCTGCCCGCTTCGCGGATGGCGTCGTCGCGGCTCGTCGCCGTGCCCGTGACGCAAATCGACCCGAGTGACAATACGTTCTCGCTCATGAGGCTCCTGCCCTTCTCTTCACCTATTCCTGAAGCATGCCCTACTGGTCGTGCTGCTGCTTGACCAGTTCCACGATCTCGTCATACCTCGGCGAGTTCATGAAGTTGTCGACAGAGACATGCCGAGCGCTCGGCGTGTACGGCTTCGCCCGATCTGTCAGATCCTTGTGCGTGACCACGAGGTCGAACTCGTCCTCGAGGTTCGCGATCGACTTATTGACGACCGTGACATCGCTGATGCCGGCCTTCTTGATCTTGTTTCGCAGAACGGATGCGCCCATCGCGCTCGAGCCCATGCCGGCGTCGCACGCGAACACGATGCTCTGCACCCGCTGCTCGGTCACCGTCG
This sequence comes from Microbacterium sp. STN6, assembly GCF_026410545.1. Classification (GTDB taxonomy): domain Bacteria; phylum Actinomycetota; class Actinomycetes; order Actinomycetales; family Microbacteriaceae; genus Root112D2. The sequence goes on along the minus strand of NZ_JAPMIT010000004.1, from coordinate 222,949 downwards.
CGGTGCCCTCGGCCACACCGGCGGCCCCGGCGACCGTCTCGCGGTCCTCCTCACGCAGGTTGCCAAGAACCGAACTCTTCTTGCCCTTGTTGGCCTCGGTCTGCGCCACGGCGGCGCCGAAGGTGTCGGCGTTGCCGGCCGCCTCGGCCGCGAGGTCCTTCTTGCGGCTTGCACGCAGGATGATCGCCGCGATGATGAACGACACCGCCGCCGCACCGACCACCGAGAGGATCACGCCGACGTAGCTGTCGCTCGCCGTGTTGATGAGAACCGCGATGATGCTGCCAGGAGAGGCAGGAGCGCGAAGGCCCGAGCCGAACGCCACGTTGATCGCCACACCGGTCATGCCACCGAAGATGACCGACAGCACCAGGATCGGCTTCATGAGCACGTACGGGAAGTAGATCTCGTGGATGCCGCCGAAGAACTGGATGATGATGGCACCCGGCGCGCTGGCCTTCGAGAGGCCGACGCCGAAGACCGAGAACGCCAGAAGCAGACCGAGGCCGGGGCCGGGGTTCGCCTCGAGCAGGAACGCGATCGACTTGCCGGTCTTGTCGACATCCTGAATCCCGATGGCGTCGAGCACGCCGTGGTTGATGGCGTTGTTCAGGAACAGCACCTTGCCCGGCTCGATGAAGATGCTCACGAGCGGAAGCAGGCCGGCGTTGATCAGCCAGTGCACAGCCTCGGAGAGAATATTGCTGATCCACGTGACCGCGGGCGAGATTCCCAGCCAGGCGAGGATCGCGAGAATGGCCCCGAGGATGCCGGCGGAGAAGTTGTCGACGAGCATCTCGAATCCGGGCTTGATCTTGCCGTCCCAGATCGCGTCGATCTTCTTCATGAGCCACGCGGCGATCGGGCCGACGATCATGGCGCCGATGAACATGGGGATGTCGGCGCCCACGATCACGCCCATCGTCGCGATCGCGGCGACCACGCCGCCTCGCGTGCCGTAGACCATGCGGCCCGCGGTGTTGGCGATGAGCAGCGGCAGCAGGTACGTGATCATCGGGGAGACCATGCTGCCCAGAGCCTCGTTCGGCGTCCATCCGGTGGGGATGAAGAACGCCGTGATGAGGCCCCAGGCGATGAAGGCCGCGATGTTGGGCATGATCATGCCGCTCAGGAAAGCTCCGAAGCGCTGGATGCCGACTCTGGCTCCACCGCCCGCTTTCGTCGCTGGGGACGTCGTTGTCATGATGTGATGCTCCATTTCATCAGTGGTACTGCTATCGGGTGAGTGCCGCACGCACGGCGGCGTGTGCTTCCTCCGCACTCGCGGCAGCGAGAGCGACGGACGACAGGTTCCTGGCCTCATCGAGCGAGACCGCGGCCAGCTGGGCGCGCACGTCGGCGAGCGCGGCCGGCGACATCGACAGGCTCGTCGCGCCGAGCCCCACGAGCACGACGGCCAGAAGCGGATCGGCGGCCGCCTCGCCGCAGATGCCGACGGGCTTGCCGAGCCGCGCACCCGCCGCACCGACCTCGGCGACGAGGCGCAGCACAGCCGGGTGCCAGGGGCTCTGGTACGACGAGACGGTGCCGAGCATCCGATCGGCGGCCATTGTGTACTGCGTGAGGTCGTTCGTGCCGATGCTCGCGAAGTCGCACACGGCGAGCACGCGCTCGGCCAGCAGCGCCGCCGCGGGGATCTCGATCATGACGCCCGCCGTCGCGAGGCCGAGCTCGTGGGCGAGGTCGGCGAAGTACGCGGCCTCCTCGACGGTGGCGACCATGGGGGCCATGACCTGCACGTCGGCCTCGTTCGCCGCCGCAGCCTCGGCCAGCGCCGTGAGCTGGTCGCGCAGAATCTGCTCGCTCGCCCGCAGGGACCGCAACCCGCGCAGGCCGAGAGCAGGGTTCTCCTCGTGCTGGTCGTTCAGGAACTTCAGGGGCTTGTCGGCCCCGGCGTCGAGGGCCCGCACGACGACCTTGCGGCCGCCGAACGCGGCGAGCACCTGGGAGTACTGCTCGCGCTGCGCCTCGACGCTCGGCGCCTCGGCGGCGTCGAGGAAGAGGAACTCGGTGCGGAACAGGCCGACACCCTCCGCACCCTTCGCCACCGCATCCGCCGCACCTGCCGCGCTGCCAAGGTTGGCCAGCAAGGGCACCGGCGTGCCGTCGGCGAGAGCGCCCGGTGTCACCGGCGCCTCGGCACGCGTGCGGCGCTCGGCGATGGCCCGCTCAGCCTCGTCGCGCCGCGCGTCGTCCGGGTCGACTGTGACCAGCCCGGCCGCGGCGTCGACGACCACGGTCGCGCCCTCCTCGATCTGCAGCGCGCCGGATGCGCCGACGACAGCGACGATCGACTTCTCCCGGGCGAGAATTGCGGTGTGCGAGGTCGGCCCGCCATCGCTCGTGACGAGCGCGAGCACCTTGTCGAGATCGAGCAGCGCGGTATCCGCCGGCGCCAGATCGCGGGCGACCAGCACGAACGGGGTCGGCGACTCGGGCACGCCGGGGGCCGGAACGCCGCACAGGCGCGCGATCACGCGCTGCGAGACGTCGTCGAGGTCGGTGGCTCGCTCGGCCATGTAGCCGCCGAGGCCGACGAGCATGTCGCGAAAGCCGGCGAACGCCTCGAACACGGCGCGCTCCGCCGTCGAGCCGCCCTCGATGCGCGCGTTGACATCCTCGAGCAGCGACGGGTCAGCGGCCATCATCGCCTGCGCCTCGAGCACCTCCTTGGCGGCACCGCCCGCCTCAAGACCCCGGGCGGTGATGTGCTCGCTCGTCTCGCTCAGCGCCGTCGCCGCCCTCGCCTTCTCCTCGTCGGCGTCGGCCGTGCGCGGCTCGTTCCGGGGCTCGGGCAGAGGCTCCGGCATCCGCAGTACCGGCCCGAGCGCAACGCCCGTGCCGATCCCTGATCCCTGGTAGTCCATTCTCACCGTCTCCGCTCGCGTCAGGCGTCGTGGTCGGTCGTGAGCAGACCGACCAGCTCGTCGAGAACCGCCTCGGCGTTTTCGCCGTCGGCGCTCAGGCGCACCTCGTCGTCCTTGTCGATGCCGAGGGAGATGACACCGAGGATGCTCGCGGCGTTGACCGCCTTCTCGCCCTTGCCGATCTCCACGGGCATACCCGCCCGCGCCACCGCCTGCGTGAACAGCGACGCAGGCCTCGCGTGCAGTCCGTGAGCGGATGCGATGCGAACCGTTCGTTCAGCCATGATGTACTCCCTCGTGTAGCCGGTATGGTGCAGCGTTTACCGTCTACTCTGCCCTGCTTGTGTGGTCGGGGCCGCTGGCGCGGTCGCCGTCGTCGTGGTTGTCACTGTTCTCGTCGTTGTCGTCGAGGTCGGCGCTCGCGATCAGTCCGTCCGCGATCGAGAGGGCCTCCTCGTCGCCGCCCGGCCCGTAGATGGTGGCCGGCAGCAGAGCCGTGTACGCGTGCCGCTCGTGCGCCCGCTCGGTGATCTCATCGAACTGTGCACCGAGCTGGGGCCCGACGAGCAGCACGTCGCCGTCGGCGAGCCTCAGCAGGTAGTCGGAGGCCGTCGCGGCCTGTGCGCTGAGGCTCAGATGCGCGGCACCGGCGCGTCGGTTGATGCGGTGGGCGAGGAACGTGCTTGACGCTCCGGCGCCACAGACGACGATGATCTTCGTCATGGGCGCCTCCTCGCGTTGATCGGTCATCTCATGATGCGTGAGGGTGCGGCGGCGTCTCCAACAGACCTTCTTCCGCACCCCCGGAAGGGGGTGTGCGGGCACGCCGGCGGCCCAACGTGGTTAACTCGTCGCAGGGAGAGCGATGAGCGACAGACATGACCGCCTGCTGGAGCACCTCTCGCAGGCCGACGGCTGGCTCACCGCTGCCGAGTTGGCTGGCCGGCTGGGCGTGACGACGCGCAGCGTGCGCAGCTACGTGACCGCGGTGAAGTCGATGGCCGCGCCGCTCGAGGTGATCGAGTCGTCGACGGAGGGCTACCGCCTCGACCGAGAGTCGTACGCGGCTTTCCTCGCACAGGCTTCTGGCCGAGAGGCCTCGCCTGATACACCGCAGGAGCGCATGTACCACCTGACGAGGCGGCTCGCTGACGCGCCCGAGGGCCTCGACGTGCACGACCTCTCGGACAGCCTGTTCGTGAGCGAGTCGACCATCGAGGCAGACCTGCGCAAGGTCAAAACCCTCGCCGAAGAGTGCCGTCTCTCGCTCGTGCGACACGGCAGCACCGTGACGCTCGCCGGCGGCGAGTACGACCTGCGGCGCATGCTGAGCCGCATCTTCCGGGACGAGAACGCGCAGCGCTTCGTTCGCCTCAGCAGCATTCAGGAGGAGTTCACCTCGGTCGACCTCGGCGCGTTCAAGACCGACCTCATGGCGATGCTCGACGAGAACGGCTACTTCGTCAACGAGTACGGCGTCGACAACGTGCTGCTGCACGTGGCCATCGCGGTCGACCGGGCAGCCATCGCGCCGTCAGGGCCGGGGCGACCTCGGGCGGAGGTGCCGCCGCGCGTGGTGGAGATCTCGGGGCAGCTCGAGGCGCTCATCCGCCGCCATTTCGCGGTGGAACTCAGCGGTGCCGACCTCGACTACCTGGCCATGCTGCTGACGACGCGGGTGGTGACGCCCGGGCACGGTGCACCGGTGCAAACCGTCGTCGACGAATACGTCACCCCGGAGCACCTTGGCGAGGTGCGGCGCATCGTGAAGCGCGTGAACGAGGAGTATCTCGTCGATCTCGACGACGAGGATTTCATGGTGCGGCTCTCGCTGCATGTCGCGAACCTCATCGCCCGCGCCAGGGACGACAGCTTCTCACGCAACCCGATGACGCGGTCGATCAAGACCGGTTTTCCCATGATCTACGAGCTCGCGGTCTTCATCGCGAGCGAGCTGCAGGGCTACGCGCACATTGATGTGAACGACGACGAGATCGCCTACATCGCCCTGCACGTCGGCTCGTACCTCGAGCGGCAGGCGCGGCGTCGCGAGCGTGTCACCTGCGCGATCGTGTGCCCCAACTACTACGACATGCACGTCGATCTTCGCCGGCGCATCGAGGAATCGCTCGGCGACGAGCTGCAGGTCGAGATCGTGATCACCCGCACCGACGTCGAGTGGGCGCAGCTGGCCGCAGACCTCGTGGTGACGACGCTGCCGGGGGCGCCGATGAGCGACCGGGTGGTGGTGATCCAGCCGTTCCTGACGCAGGCCGACGTCGAGGCGCTGCGCCGGGCCGCCGCACGTGTGCGGCGCATCCGTCACCGGGCCAGGATCAAGGAACAGCTGCTGCAGTTCTTCGACCCGTCGCTGTTCCTGCGCAACTTCCACGCGGAGGACGACGCCGCCATGATCCGTGCCTTGGGCGAGCGGATGCGCGTGGCCGGCATCGTCGATGATGCGTACATCGAGTCCGCGGTCGCCCGCGAGGCCCTCTCGTCGACCGCCTTCACGGACGACCTGGCCGTGCCGCATTCGATGACGATGACGGCGAGCCGCACCGCCATCGCGATCGTGGTGAACGAGCAGCCCATGCCGTGGGGCGAGAACCGCGTGCACGTGATCGCGCTCATCGCGTTCAGCGCGAGCGGGCGCAGCGCGTTCCAGGCGGTGTTCGACCAGTTCGTCGACGTGTTCTCGGACCGCGACGTGGTGCGGCGCATCATCGCGCGCGCGGTCGACTTCCCCACGTTCATCGAGGAGCTCGTGCGCGGCATCGACAGCTGAGCGCGCGGCCGGTCTCGCTACGCGCGTGCCACGCTACTCGACCACCGGGGTCGATCACTTTTCGCCGGTCGACTAGCTCGTGCCGCGAGCGCGTCGAGACCCGAGCGGTTAGGCCACGGGAACGGGCGTGATGCCGAACGGCGCGAGCCCCGCGGCGCCGCCGTCAGCCGCCGTGAGCACCCAGATGCCGTCCTTGTGCACGGCAACGCTGTGCTCCCAATGGGCGGCCGCGCCACCGTCGTCGGTCACGACGGTCCAACCGTCCTCGCGCACCGAGGTGTCCGGGCTGCCGATCACGATCATCGGCTCGATCGCCACCACGAGCCCGGGCCGCACCTCGGGCCCCTTCTGACGGACCCGGTAGTTGAACACGGGCGGGTCCTCGTGCATGCGCCGGCCGATGCCGTGCCCCACGTAATCGGTCAGGATCCCGTAGTCGGACTCGCCGCGCACGGAATCCTCGATCGCAGCGCCGACCTCATTCAGGTGCGAGGCGCGGGAGAGCGCGGCGATGCCATGCCACAGCGAGCGCTCGGTCACGTCGTTGAGACGGTTGCGCTCGGCGACGACCTGCGGATGCGCGGGGTCCGGCACGACGAAGGTGCGCGCCGCGTCGCCGTTCCAGCCCCCGAGGATCGCCCCGCTGTCGATCGAGACGATGTCGCCCGGCTCCAGCACGCGCTCGCCGGGGATGCCGTGCACGACCTCCTCGTTGACCGAGGCGCACACGGTGTGGTGGTAGCCGGGCTCGAGCATGAAGTTCGGTGCGCCGCCGCGGGAACGGATGGCCTGCTCGGCCAGCGCATCCAGCTCGGCCGTCGTGACCCCCGCGCGGATCGCCCCAGCCACCGCGTCAAGCGAGGCTGCCGTGGCCAGGCCCGGCTCGAGCATGAGGCGAAGCTGGGCGGGCGACTTGTAGATCGAGTGACGCAGGCTCACGACGCCCCTATCGCGTGGCGCCGATGCCACGCGCGGTAAGCGCGTCGGCGATGCGGCCCGAGACGTCATCGAGAGTGCCGAGACCGTTGACCTCGGCGAGCAGGCCGCGGGTGCGATAGACGTCGACGAGCGGCGCCGTCTCGCGGCGGTAGATGCCCTGCCGGTGCCGGATCGCCTCCTCGGTGTCGTCGGAGCGGCCCTGCTCGTGCGCCCGATGCGTGAGCCGACGAACCAGCTCGTCTTCGTCTGCCGTCAGCTGGATCACGAGGTCGAGTGCGGTTCCGGCCTTCTCGAGCAGCTGGTCGAGGAAGTGCACCTGCTCGAGTGTGCGCGGGTATCCGTCGAGCAGGAACCCCGTCTGGGCATCGGGCTGCTCGAGTCGCGAGGCCACGAGCGCGTTGGTCAGCTCATCCGGAACATAGTCGCCCGCGTCGACGATGGCCTTGACCTTGACGCCGAGTTCGGTCTGCTCCCTGATGTTCGTGCGGAAGATGTCGCCCGTCGAGATGCTCGGGATGCCGAGCAGGTCGGAGACCTTCGCCGCCTGGGTGCCCTTGCCTGCCCCCGGCGGACCGACGATCAGCAGGCGCGCGCCGCTTCGAGCGGCACTCATCGAAGCAGCCCCTCATAGTGCCGCTGTTGCAGCTGCGAATCGATCTGCTTCACGGTCTCGAGGCCGACACCGACGATGATCAGAATGGACGCGCCGCCGAACGGGAAGTTCTGGTTGGCGCCGATCATGACGAAGGCGATCAGTGGGATGAGCGCGATCAGGCCGAGGTAGATCGAGCCGGGCAGCGTGACCCGGGTGAGCACGTAGTCGAGGTACTCGGCCGTGGGTCGGCCCGCGCGGATTCCGGGAATGAAGCCGCCGTACTTCTTCATGTTGTCTGCGACCTCTTCTGGGTTGAAGGTGATCGCGACGTAGAAGTAGGTGAACCCGATGATCAGCAGGAAGTACAGCAGCATGTACATCGGGTGGTCGCCCTTGGTCAGGTAATCGTTGATCCACTGCACCCAGGGTGCGGGCGATCCCTTTGCGGGCTGGTTGAACTGGGCGATGAGCGCCGGCAGGTACAGCAGCGACGAGGCGAAGATGATGGGGATCACGCCCGCCATGTTCACCTTGATGGGAATGTACGTGTTGTTGCCGCCGTACGTTCGCCTGCCCACCATGCGTTTGGCATATTGCACGGGGATGCGCCGCTGCGACTGTTCGACGAAGACGACGAGGCCGACGACGATGAGGCCGATCGCGATGACCACGACCAGCACCTCGGGGCCCTGCACCTGCTCGATGGCCCAGAGCGAGGTGGGGAACTGCGCGGCGATCGACGTGAAGATCAGCAGCGACATGCCGTTGCCGATGCCCTTCTCGGTGACGAGCTCGCCCATCCACATGATGACGCCCGTACCCGCGGTCATCGTGATGACCATGAGGGTGACGGCGTACCAGGAGTTGTCGGTGATGAGGCCGCTGCAGACCTCCGAGTTGCTCGAGCCGAAGAGGGCGCCGCTGCGGGCGACCGTGATGAGGGTGGTCGACTGCAGGATGCCGAGCGCGATGGTGAGGTAGCGGGTGTACTGGGTCAGCGTGGACTGGCCGGCCTGGCCCTCTTTGTACAGGGTCTCGAAGTGCGGGATGACCACGCGCAGCAGCTGCACGATGATCGACGCAGTGATGTACGGCATGATGCCGAGCGCGAAGACGGAGAGTTTCAGCAGGGCGCCGCCGCTGAACAGGTTCACGAGCTGGTAGAGACCCGCCGTATCCTGCGAAGCGCTGAGGCAGGCCTGCACGTTCTGGAAGTCGACGAATGGCGTCGGAATGAAGGAGCCGAGGCGGAACAGGGCGATGACCAACAGCGTGAACCCGACCTTGCGGCGAAGATCGGGGGTGCGGAAGATCCGTACGACGGCGCTAAACAAAGGGCGTCCTGCTTTCCTTTAAGAAGTCAGTCGGGTGACCTGACGTGACGGCCACCCGACTGCACTACTTTACGGCGGCGACCGGAGGGGTTGCTCCGGCCACCGGTCGTGTCAAGTTCAGTTGACGGAACCGCCGGCGGCGACGATCTTCTGCTCCGCAGAGCCGGAGACCTTGTCGACCGCAACGTTCAGCTTAACGGCAATGTCGCCTGACCCGAGAACCTTGACCTTCTCGTTCTTGCGAACGGCGCCCTTCGCGACCAGGTCGCCCACCGTGACGTCGCCGCCATCGGGGTAGAGCTCCGCGAGCTTCTCGAGGTTCACGACCTGGTACTCCACGCGGAACGGGTTCTTGAAGCCGCGAAGCTTCGGCGAACGCATGTGGAACGGCAGCTGGCCACCCTGGAAGCCGGGGCGCACCTGGTAGCGCGCCTTGGTTCCCTTGGTTCCACGGCCGGCGGTCTTACCCTTCGAGCCCTCACCGCGTCCGACGCGGGTGCGCTCCTTCTTGGCGCCGGGCGCCGGGCGAAGGTGGTGCACCTTGAGCACGTGCTCACGGGTCCCCGCCTCGGGGTCGGGCGCCGTGGCGGCCTTCGACGCGGCCGGCTGAGAAGCGGCAGACGACGCGGATGCTGCGGCAGCATCCGTCTTCGTCGAGTCGCTCTTCTTCGCGGTCGCCTTCGCAGCGGTCGCCTTCGCAGTCGGAGCCTTCTCAGCGGCAGCCTTGGCCGGCGCCTTCTCGCTCGCGTCGGCCGCCTTGGCAGGCGCCTTCTTCGCGGCAGTCTTCGCCGGAGCCTTCTCGGCGGCGGCCTTGGTCGCCGGCGTCTTCTCGGCGGCGGCCTTGGCGGTCGTCTTCTTGGCGGCGGCGGGCTTGGTCGCAGCCTCTGCGGCGTCGACCTTCTTCTCGTCAGCCATTAGTCAATCTCCTCGACCTTCACCAGATGCGCGACGGTGTTGACGTATCCGCGGTTCTGCGGGTTGTCCTCGCGAACAACGACGTCGCCGATGCGCTTGAGCCCCAGGCTGCGAAGCGTGTCGCGCTGGTTCTGCTTCTCACTCACTTTGGACTTGATCTGGGTAACCTTCAGGCGCGCGGCCATCATGCACCTGCCTTCGCGGTTGCGGCGGCTTCGGCCGCCCGTGCCTCGGCCTGCAGCAGCTTGGCCGGTGCGACGCGGTCGTAGTCGAGACCACGACGGGCGGCGACGGCGCGGGGCTCTTCGAGCTGGCGCAGCGCCTCGACGGTCGCATGCACGATGTTGATCGTGTTCGACGAGCCGAGCGACTTGCTCAGCACGTCGTGGATGCCGGCGCACTCGAGCACGGCGCGCACGGGGCCACCGGCGATAACACCGGTACCTGCTGCGGCCGGGCGAAGCAGAACGACGCCGGCTGCCGCCTCACCCTGCACGGGGTGCGGGATGGTCTTTTCGACGCGCGGCACGCGGAAGAAGTTCTTCTTCGCCTCTTCGACGCCCTTCGAGATCGCCAGGGGCACCTCGCGGGCCTTGCCGTAGCCGACGCCGACCAGGCCGTTCCCGTCGCCGACGACGACGAGCGCGGTGAAGCTGAAGCGACGACCGCCCTTCACGACCTTCGACACGCGGTTGATCGTGACGACGCGCTCCAGGAACTGGCTCTTGTCTGCGTCACGACCGCCACGGTCGCGTCCCTGGTTGCGATCGCGACCGCCTCCGCGGCGACCGTCACGCGCCGAGTCGCGACTCGTCGTGTCGGTGCCCGCGGCGGTCTCCACCGGCTTCTCTGCAGTGGGCTGCTCTGCGGCCACGTCCTGCTCCTTCTTGGTTTCTTCGCTCACAGGTTCAATCCGCCCTCTCGAGCTCCCTCGGCGACAGCAGCCACGCGACCCGCGTACTTGCTGCCACCACGGTCAAATACGACGCCGTCGATGCCGGCTGCCTTCGCACGCTCGGCAACGATCTCGCCGACCCGGTGGGCCTTGGCGGTCTTGTCACCCTCGAAGCCGCGAAGCTCCGACTCCATGGTGGACGCGGATGCGAGGGTACGACCCTTGCTGTCGTCCACGACCTGGACGAAGACGTGGCGCGCCGAGCGGGTGACGACGAGGCGCGGACGCACCTCGGTGCCCACGACCTTCTTGCGAAGGCGGGCGTGCCTACGATCCCGCGCAGCGGACTTGCTCTTCCCTCTGGTTGCGAGAGCCATGATTACTTACCAGCCTTTCCGGCCTTGCGACGGACGACCTCGCCGGCGTAGCGCACACCCTTGCCCTTGTAGGGCTCGGGCTTGCGGATCTTGCGGATGTTGGCGGCAGCCTCTCCGACGGCCTGCTTGTCGATGCCGCTGACCATGAGCTTGTTGTTGCCCTCGACGGTCAGCGTGATACCTGCAGGTGGCTCGACGGTGACGGGGTGCGAGAAGCCGAGCGCGAACTCGACGCCGCTGCCCTTCTGCGCCACGCGGTAACCGGTGCCGACGATCTCCAGACCCTTCGAGTACCCCTCGGTCACACCGATGATCTGGTTGTTGATGAGCGTGCGGGTGAGCCCGTGCAGCGAGCGCGACTCGCGCTCGTCATCCGGCCTGGTGACGAGCACCTGGTTGTCGGCCAGCGCGACCTCGATGGGGCGCGCGACGGTGAGCGAGAGCTCACCCTTCGGGCCCTTGACGGTGACGGCCTGGCCGTCGATCTTCACATCGACTCCCGCGGGAATGTCGATGGGCAGTCTTCCAATACGCGACATGACGTGGTTACCACACGTAGGCGAGGACTTCCCCACCCACGCCCTTCTTCTCGGCCTCACGGTCGGTCAGCAGACCGGAGGAGGTGGACAGGATGGCAACGCCGAGGCCCCCGAGCACGCGGGGAAGCTCGGTCGAGCGTGCGTACACGCGCAGGCCGGGCTTGGAGACCCGCTTGATGCCGGCGATCGAACGCTCGCGGTCGGGGCCGAACTTGAGGTTCAGCGTGAGCGTCTTGCCGACCCTCGCGTCTGCCACCTCCCAGCCGGCGATGTAGCCCTCGGTCTTGAGGATCTCGGCGATGTTCGCCTTCAGCTTCGAGTGCGGCATGGAGACGCTCTCGTGGTGGGCCGAGTTGGCGTTGCGCAGTCTGGTCAGCATGTCTGCGACCGGATCTGTCATTGTCATGTGTTGTTTCCCTTGTTCATCAGGTTTCAGCAGCCGTTACACGAGTACTGACCGTCGATGGTTGGAGTGGGCGGATGCGCGCTCCGGTGATCGAGTGGGCCGCGAGCGGCCGTATCGAGATCTCTTCAGTTATGCGTTGTCGTTCGAGCGGAACGGGAAGCCGAGCGCCTTCAGCAGTGCGCGGCCCTCGTCGTCGGTGTTCGCCGTGGTCACGACCGTGATGTCGAAGCCGCGAACGCGGTCGATCCTGTCCTGGTCGATCTCGTGGAACACGCTCTGCTCGGTGAGACCGAACGTGTAGTTGCCGTTGCCGTCGAACTGCTTGTCGCTCAGGCCACGGAAGTCCCGAATTCGAGGCAGCGCGAGCGAGAGCAGGCGGTCGAGGAACTCCCACGCCCTGTCACCGCGGAGGGTGACGTGAGCGCCGATGGGCTGCCCCTCACGCAGCTTGAACTGCGCGATCGACTTGCGGGCCTTGGTGACCTGCGGCTTCTGGCCGGTGATCTTGGTGAGGTCGGCAACGGCGCCATCGATGATCTTGCCGTCGCGAGCCGCCTCGCCCACACCGGTGTTCACGACGACCTTGACCAGGCCGGGAACCTGGTGCACGTTCGTGAAGCCGAATTCCTTGGTCAGAGCCGGGACGATCTCGTTCTTGTACTTCTGCTTCAGGCGCGGCTGGATTTTGCCAGCCTGGGCGCTCGCAGTTGCAGTGTCCGTCATTACAGGTCCTTACCTGACTTCTTTGCGTAGCGAACGCGGACCGTCTTGCTGACGCCGTCCTTCACCACGGTCTCGTTGCGGAACCCGACGCGGGTCGGCTTCTTGGTCTCGGGGTCGACGAGCGCCACGTTGGAGATGTGAATCGGCGCCTCGCTGGTCTCGAGGCCGCCGGTCTTGGTGCCGCGCTGGGTCTGACCGACCTTGACGTGCTTCGTGATGAAGTTGACGCCCTCGACGAGCACGCGGTTCTTCTCGGTCTGCACCTCGATGACGCGACCCTGCTTGCCCTTGTCGCCGCCGCGCGCCTGCGAGGCGCCCGTGATGACCTGGACGAGGTCGCCCTTCTTGATGTTGTTCGCCATGACTTAGATAACCTCCGGTGCCAGCGAGATGATCTTCATGAACTTGCGGTCGCGCAGCTCACGGCCGACCGGCCCGAAGATGCGGGTACCGCGGGGGTCACCGTCGTTCTTCAGGATCACAGCGGCATTCTCGTCGAATTTGATGTATGAGCCGTCGGCGCGACGGGTCTGCTTGACCGTGCGCACGATGACGGCCTTGACGACGTCGCCCTTCTTGACGTTTCCGCCGGGGATCGCGTCTTTCACCGTGGCGACGATGACGTCACCCAGGCCCGCGTAGCGGCGGCCGGAACCACCGAGAACGCGGATCGTCAGGAGCTCCTTGGCGCCGGTGTTGTCGGCAACCTTGACTCTCGATTCCTGCTGAAGCATTTATCTGTCCTCTTCTGTAAGCAAGCCGTCGCGGCTTACTTGGCCTTCTCGAGAATCTCGACCAGGCGCCAGCGCTTCGTGGCGCTCAGCGGGCGCGTCTCGGCGATCACGACGAGGTCGCCGATGCCGGCGGTGTTGTTCTCGTCGTGCACCTTGCGCTTCTCGGTGCGGCGAATGACCTTGCCGTACAGCGGGTGCTTCACGCGGTCCTCGACCTCGACGACGATGGTCTTGTCCATCTTGTCGCTGACGACATAGCCGCGCTGGGTCTTGCGGTAGCCGCGGGCGAGCTCCTCGGTCGCTGAGCCGGCCGAAGCGGTCTTCGACCCGCTCTTCTTCGTCTCAGTAGCCATTACTTGCTCTCCTCCGTGGTCGCGTCCGTGGATTCGGCGACCGTCTCGACCGATGCGTCAGCGTCGGCCTTCTTGCTCTTCGTCGTCTTCGCCTTGGTCTTGGCCTTGGGCGCCTGACCCGAGACGGCCTCGGGCGTGGCACGGATGCCGAGCTCACGCTCGCGGATCACCGTGTAGATGCGGGCGATGTCTCGCTTGACCGCACGGAGGCGGCCGTGGCTCTCGAGCTGGCCGGTGGCCGACTGGAAGCGCAGGTTGAACAGCTCTTCCTTCGCCTTCCTCAGCTCTTCGGCGAGACGCTCATTTTCGAAAGTGTCGAGCTCAGCGGGTGCTAGCTCCTTGGAACCGATCGCCATTACGCGTCGCCCTCCTCGCGCTTGATGATGCGTGCCTTGAGGGGCAGCTTGTGGATTGCACGGGTGAGCGCTTCGCGAGCAACGGTCTCGTTGACGCCGCTGAGCTCGAAGAGCACGCGTCCCGGCTTGACGTTCGCGACCCACCACTCGGGCGAGCCCTTACCGCTACCCATGCGGGTCTCGGCGGGCTTCTTCGTGAGCGGACGGTCGGGGTAGATGTTGATCCACACCTTGCCGCCACGCTTGATGTGACGCGTCATGGCGATACGAGCGGACTCGATCTGACGGTTCGTCACATATGCGGGGGTGAGGGCCTGGATGCCGTACTCGCCGAAGCTGACCTTCGTGCCGCCGGTGGCCTGGCCACTGCGCCCCGGGTGGTGCTGCTTACGGTGCTTGACTCTGCGTGGAATCAACATGGTTATGCCTCAACTCCTGATGCGACGGGCGCAGCCTGCTCGGCCTTCGGCGCGGAGCCGCGGCCACGGCGGTCGCCATCGCGACGCTCGGGGCGGCTCGACCGTGCGCCGGCCTGCTCGCGAGCGAGTTCCTTGTTCGTGATGTCGCCCTTGTAGATCCAGACCTTCACGCCGATGCGGCCGAAGGTGGTCTTGGCCTCGTAGAAGCCGTAGTCGATGTTCGCGCGAAGCGTGTGCAGCGGCACACGGCCCTCACGGTAGAACTCGCTTCGGCTCATCTCGGCGCCGCCGAGGCGGCCGGAGACCTGGATGCGAACACCCTTGGCGCCGGCGCGCTGCGCGCCCTGCAAGCCCTTACGCATCGCGCGGCGGAAAGCCACACGTGCAGAGAGCTGCTCGGCGATGCCCTGGGCGACGAGCTGAGCGTCGGCCTCGGGGTTCTTGACCTCGAGGATGTTCAGCTGGATCTGCTTGCCCGTGAGCTTCTCGAGGTCGCCGCGAATGCGCTCGGCCTCGGCGCCGCGGCGCCCGATCACGATGCCGGGGCGTGCCGTGTGAATGTCCACGCGGACGCGGTCACGGGTGCGCTCGAGCTCGATACGCGAGACGCCGGCGCGGTCGAGAGAGGTCTCGAGCAGGCGGCGGATCTTGACATCCTCGGCCACATAGTCGGCGTAACGCTGACCGGCCTTGGTGCTGTCTGAGAACCAACGCGACACGTGGTCGGTGGTGATACCCAGACGGAAACCGTACGGATTGACTTTCTGGCCCATTAGTTCGTCCCCTCGTCAGGAGTTGCCAGCACAACGGTGATGTGGCTCGTGCGCTTCAGGATCTTGAAGGCACGGCCCTGGGCGCGCGGCTGGAAACGCTTGAGGGTCGTACCCTCGTCAACGAAAGCGCGGCTCACATAAAGGTCCTGCTCGTCCAGGAAGCTGTTCGACGCATCCGCCTTGACTCGCGCGTTGGCGATCGCGGAAGCGACCAGCTTGTAGACCGGCTCGCTCGCACCCTGCGGCGCGAACTTCAGGATGGCCAGGGCCTCCTGAGCCTGCTTGCCGCGGATCATGTTGACGACGCGACGAGCCTTCTGGGGGGTCACGCGGATGTGTCGCACGCGTGCGATCGACTCCACCATTTCTCTCCTCCTTCACGCCCCCGCGTCAGCGGCGGCGGCCCTTCTTGTCGTCCTTCACGTGTCCACGGAAGGTGCGGGTCGGCGCAAACTCGCCGAGCTTGTGCCCGACCATCGACTCGGTGACGAACACCGGGATGTGCTTGCGACCGTCGTGCACGGCGATCGTGTGGCCGAGCATGGCCGGAACGATCATCGAGCGGCGCGACCAGGTCTTGATCACGTTCTTGTTGTTGGCCTCGTTCGCCGTCACGACCTTGCGAAGCAGGTGGTCGTCGACGAAGGGGCCCTTCTTGAGACTGCGTGGCATCTTCTTCTCCTACTTACGCTTCTTGCCGACGGTACGGCGACGCACGATGAGCTTGTCGCTTTCCTTGTTCGGGTGACGGGTGCGGCCTTCCTTCTGACCCCAGGGGCTGACGGGGTGACGACCACCGGACGTCTTACCCTCACCACCACCGTGCGGGTGGTCGACCGGGTTCATCACGACACCACGAACGGTCGGGCGGATGCCCTTCCATCGGTTGCGGCCGGCCTTGCCCCAGTTGATGTTCGACTGCTCCGCGTTGCCGACCTCGCCGATAGTGGCGCGGCAGCGCGCATCCACGTTGCGAATCTCGCCCGAGGGCAGACGCAGCTGGGCGTACGGGCCGTCCTTCGCCACGAGGCGAACGGATGCGCCGGCCGAGCGCGCCAGCTTGGCGCCCCCGCCCGGCTTCAGCTCGATCGCGTGCACGACCGTACCGGTGGGGATGTTCTTCAGCGGCAGGTTGTTGCCCGGCTTGATGTCGGCACCGGCACCCGACTCCACGACGTCGCCCTGCTTGAGCTTCTCGGGAGCGAGGATGTAACGCTTCGTGCCGTCCACGAAGTGGAGCAGCGCGATGCGTGCGGTGCGGTTGGGGTCGTACTCGATGTGCGCGACCTTGGCGTTGACGCCGTCCTTGTCATTGCGACGGAAGTCGATGACGCGGTACTGGCGCTTGTGGCCACCACCGATGTGACGCGTCGTGATGCGGCCCTGGTTGTTGCGGCCACCGGTCTTCGACAGCGGGCGGAGCAGCGACTTCTCCGGGGTCGAGCGCGTGATCTCTGCGAAGTCCGCAACAGACGCACCGCGGCGACCCGGGGTCGTGGGCTTGTACTTACGAATAGCCATTTCTTATTCCTCTAATCCGCTCGCGCTCAGCCGACGGCCGTGAAGATGTCGATGGAGCCGGACTTCAGCGTCACGATGGCGCGCTTCGTGTCCTTGCGCTTGCCGATGCCGAACTTGGTGCGGCGGGTCTTGCCCTGACGGTTCAGGGTGTTGACCGATGCGACCTCGACCTTGAAGATCTTCTCGATGGCGAGCTTGATCTCGGTCTTGTTCGAGCGGGGGTCGACGACGAAGGTGTACTTGCCCTCGTCGATCAGGCCGTAGCTCTTCTCGGAGACGACGGGCGCGATGATGACGTCGCGGGGATCCTTGTTGATCGAACTCATGCGTCGACCTCCTCAGCTTCGTTCTGGGTCGCGGTTGCCTTGACCGACTTGCCCTTGGCGGGGCCCGCGACGAAGGTGTCGAACGCGGCCTTGGTGAAGACGATGTCGTCGGAGACGAGAACGTCGTACGCGTTCAGCTGGTCAGCCGGCAGCACATGCACGGTGGGGATGTTGCGCACGCTCTTGCGGCCGATTTCGTCGCTGCGCTCGATGACGACGAGCACGTGCTTCGAGCTCGCGACCGAGCTGAGCAGCTCGAGCGTGGCCTTCGTCGACGGCGTCTCGCCGGTAGCGAGGGCCGAGACGACGTGCACGCGGCCGCCACGAGCACGGTCGGAGAGGGCACCACGCAGAGCGGCGGCGATCATCTTCTTGGGGGTGCGCTGGTCATAGCTGCGGGGCGTCGGGCCGTGCACGATGCCACCGCCGGTCATCTGAGGGGCGCGGATCGAACCCTGACGGGCGCGACCGGTTCCCTTCTGCTTGAACGGCTTGCGGCCGGCGCCGGAAACCTCGCCACGACCCTTGGTGCTGTGCGTGCCCTGGCGCGCTGCGGCGAGCTGGGCGACGACGACCTGGTGGATCAGCGGGATGTTGGTCTGGGCGTCGAACAGCTCAGCGGGCAGCTCGACCGAACCGGCCTTCTTGCCCT
This sequence comes from Microbacterium sp. STN6, assembly GCF_026410545.1. Lineage (GTDB taxonomy): Bacteria > Actinomycetota > Actinomycetes > Actinomycetales > Microbacteriaceae > Root112D2. The sequence continues at coordinate 205,416 of NZ_JAPMIT010000004.1, read as the reverse complement.
GAGCGTCGACGATGTCGAGAGTGGCAGCCATGAGCTACGCCCCCTTCACTGCGTTGCGGACGAAAACGATGCGGCCGCGGGCACCGGGAACGGCGCCCTTGACCAGCAGCAGGCCCTTCTCGGCGTCGATCGCCTGCACGGTCAGGTTGAGCACGGTGACGCGCTCCCCGCCCATGCGACCCGCCATGCGCATGCCCTTGAAGACACGGCTGGGGGTGGACGATGCGCCGATGGAACCCGGCTTGCGGTGGTTGCGGTGCGCACCGTGGGACGCCGAGACGCCCTTGAAGTTGTGGCGCTTCATGACGCCCGCGAAGCCCTTGCCCTTGGAGGTGCCGACGACGTCGACACGAGCGCCGGGCTCGAAGACGCTGTCGGCGGTGAGCTCCTGGCCGGGGGCGTAGTCGCCGGCATCCGCAGTACGGATCTCAGTGAGGTGACGACGCGGCGTCACGCCTGCCTTGTCGAAGTGGCCCGACGACGGCTTGTTCACCTTGCGGGGGTCGATCTGGCCGTACGCGATCTGCACGGCGTTGTAGCCGTCGACCTCGGGGGTGCGGATCTGCGTGACGACGTTCGTGCCGACCTGGATGACGGTGACGGGAACGAGCTTGTTGTTCTCGTCCCACACCTGGGTCATGCCGAGCTTCGTGCCGAGCAGACCCTTGGACGTCTTGGTCTCAGTAGTAGACATGGATTACCTCTGCCTCAATCCAGCTCAGAGCTTGATCTCGATGTTGACGTCGGCGGGGAGGTCGAGTCGCATGAGCGAGTCGACGGCCTTCGGCGTCGGATCGATGATGTCGATCAGCCTCTTGTGGGTGCGCATCTCGAAGTGCTCCCGGCTGTCCTTGTACTTGTGAGGCGAACGGATGACACACACCACGTTCTTCTCGGTCGGAAGCGGCACCGGCCCCACCACGGTCGCGCCGGCACGGGTCACCGTGTCGACGATCTTGCGTGCGGAGGTGTCGATGACCTCGTGGTCATACGACTTAAGCCGAATGCGGATCTTCTGTCCCGCCATGTCGAACTCACTCTCTGTTTCTGGCGTCGTACGGCCGGTGTGGCCGCATTGGACGCGTGCGTTACGAAAACGCTGGTCACCCCAGTTGTCGCACCGCTGTTCTTCTATCAATTCCGTTGGAGCACAGGACTCTTCGCGATCACGATCACGAGGATTCCGGCGGCTCCGCCGGACCGACCCCCGCGCTCGGGCGTGTCGCCCGCGCACAAGGCAGCGAAAACCTAGGTCTTCTCTGATTGTCGATTAAGCTTTTCTCCCACCGCTGCCATGGCTGCAGGGGATCCAAAGTGCTCTGCTGCCCGCGGCCTAACCTGAACCTCGTGAGAATGAACTCGCGAACGAATTGATTCTGTGGGAGCGGCTATGCACTGCCTGGCAGTGATTCGAGCGCGGCACGCAGGGCATGCTCGGCACGAAATGTTGAACTCATCGAGTTTGCCACAATCTTGAGGCGTCTGCAACCCGGGCGTGTCGCGCGCGAAGGGGCCGGGCGCAGTGCCCGGCCCCTTCTGTTCAGAGCGATCGTCCGACCTCGTCCGCCCTGGTCTTAAGCCGCGGCTCTGCCGCGGTCATCCGCCCCTCGCTATGAGCGCTCGCGAAGGCGACGGCGTCGCACCCAGATGCTCATGAGCACACCGGTGAGCAGCAGGAATCCTGCCACGGCCAGGCCGGGAGTGTCGTCTGAACCCGTCACCGCGAGCGCGGTCACGTGCCCGGCCGTGTGGTACCGCGGGGGCATGGGGTCACAGTTGGGCGAGGGCGGTGGATAGGTGATGGTGGCGCCGGTCGTTGGGTTGATTCGCACCTCGACCACGGCGTTGTTGCGCAGGTTGTAGAACGGCGTCGATGGGTCGAGCACCCACTGGCCGGTCGACAGCTGGCGCCAGCCTGGCCATGCCGTGGGGTTGCCGTTGGCGTCCACCGCCGCGCCCGGCCACAGCTGGGTGCCGCTGATGGTCTCGCCACTCGTCCAGCCTGCAGGGACCGGCACGTAGTTCACCTGCTCAGCCCCATTCGCCAGCAGCGCCGCCTTATTCGACGCGTCGATGCTCGGATCGCGGTGTGCGTAACCGTCGGTTGTCCACCAGATGATCGCGACGGTCGGCAGCGTGGCCATGTTGTACGGCGTGAGCGAGTACCGCACGACCGGGGCGTCGGCCAGGCAGATCGCGTCTGCCGTGACGGCCACCGACTTCACCTTGGTTCGGTCGGTCGAGCAGTTGTCACGCAGGTCGGAATCGGCGTTGCTGCTCTTGACGCACGCGGTGTTCTCGATGTCCGGGAAAGGCACGTCGCCACCGGAACGCGAGAGGGTGCCGACCTTCACCGTGTAGCTGATCTCGGCCGTGGCGCCCGCGGCGAAGTTGCCCGCGTACGTGGCCGTCATGACGCCGGCGACGACCTGCGCACTCCACCCCGTCGGAGCGGTGATGGCGCCATCGAGGCCGAGTCCGGCAGGCAGCGGGTCGCTCACGGTCACGCCGGTCGCGGCATCCGCACCATTGTTCTCGATGGTCAGACGGTAGAGGAGCGTGCTGCCTTCACCAGAATCGACCGCGTCGCCCAGCACGGGGTCGTGCGTCTTGACGATGCTCAGGTTGACCAGCGGAACGCGATGCACCGTATCGCAGCGCGGGTTCGTGGAGTTGTCGGGCAGGCCCGTCGAGTAGCTGGGGCAGAAGCCGCCGAGGCTCGGGGTGACGACGTTGCGGAGGCCGACGCCGGCGGCATCCTTATCGATGACGACCGAGTAGCTGATGTCGGCCGAGTCGCCCGATGCCAGGTTTCCGATGGACCACGTGAGGTGGTTGGTCGCCGTGTCGAAGGCGAGGCCTGCGGGAAGCGGCGAGACGAGCGCGGCGTGTGCGAGCACATTGCTGAGGTCGTCGGTCGCTATGGCGCCCGTGACCGTACCGGCGGAGCTGTTGTCAGCGTGCAGCGTGTACGTCACCGTCTCTCCCGGCTGCACGAGGCTGCCGGTCACGGGGTTCGATGTCTTCGACAGGTTCCACTTCGGGGTGAGGTGGTCGGTGACGCAGACGCCGACGCAGGTTCCGCCCGGCGGAACGATCAGGGCGTTCCTGATATCGACACCGTATGCGCCCTTGTTCACACGCATCGTGTACACGAGCGTCTGGGTCGTGGAGAAGTCGGTGACGGTCCACAGCAGGTTGTTGCCACTGAAGGCGTACGTGCCGTTCGATGCGAGCGGAACGCCGTCCATGGCCGCTGAGGTGAATGCCTTCGAGAGGTCGTCGGTGAGCACGAGTGACGCCGGCGTCGAGCCGCCTGTGTGGGTGAGCGTCAGCGTGTACGTGATCGTGTCACCGGGAACGACGGTTGATCCCGCTGGCGGGTTGCTCGACTTGGAGACGGTCCAGGAGGCGGGCGTGCTCTTCACGTTGGTGATGGTGCAGGTGATGTTCTGCCCGCCGCCAACAGCGAGGGAGAAGCCGTTGAGACCGACGTTCGTCACGGTGGGCTGGAACGAATTGCCGCGACACTGCGCGTTCTCACCAGTCTTCAGGGGTTTCACGGCGTAGCCGGAGCGCGCGGTCTCCGCGATCGTCACGGTGCTCGTGGCGCCGTTGGTGACCGGCACGGAGAACGAGGCCGTGCCCGAGGCATCCGTGTTCAGGCTCTGGTTGTCGGCCGGTGCAGTCGCATTGAGGGTGAACTGCCAGCCGGCGAGCTCGGACGACAGCGTCGCACCCGACTCGTCAACGACGTTCTTGACGATCGTGATCGTGGAGGACATGGTGCCGCCCTGGTAGCCACCCTGGCCGGAGGTGCCGGGGCTGGGCGGTGCGGTGCTCGTGAGCGCCTGACGGGTGGACGTGAGGGCCGAGTCCACATGAGGGGGTGTGCTCGCCGCATCCGCACCTGAGGTGTCTGTGCCCGGCGCAGGGGGCTGCGAGGCGGACGGAGCGGGCGTCGACGTGGGCTGGGCGTCGCCCGGCGGCGTCGTTGCGGGCGCACTTGAGGTAGTGGACTGCTCAGGGGCGGCAGGGTCAGCGGATGCCGGTGCGGGTGCGAAGCCCGTGAGGGCGACGCCGACGATGAGTGTAGGGGCGAGGACGCGTGCGGTGTACCGGGTGAGCCTGTTGAAGGGGCCGGAGCGGTCGTGCCGTGCTGCGCGGAACGCAGCGAATAGTGTTTTCTTGAGACTTCGCATGTTGGTCGGAACTCCTTTTCAGGCGCGACGTCATGCCTCTTCGGGTAATGAGGCTTCCTCAGTTTGCCACAACCCTGTGCAAAAGTCTCTACTTATTGAGTTTTTCTCATTCTATGTGAAGGGGCGCATCGGCTGACTGGCGGGGCCTCGGCGTGTCGGGAGGTCTCGATACGCGCTTCGCGCTACTCGACCGGCGGGGGCGCCGCGCGACGCGCTACTCGACCGGCGGGGGCGCCGCGCTTCGCGCTACTCGGCCGGCGGGGGCGGCGCGCGACGCGCTCCTCGACCGGCGGGGCGGCGTTAACAGCAGAAGGGCCGGGATGAACCCGGCCCTTCCGTTCACGATGAGGCTCTGCACATCGCGGTGCGTGGCGCTGCCACGCGAGGTACTACTTGATGACCTTGGTCACCGTTCCGGCGCCGACGGTGCGGCCACCCTCGCGGATGGCGAAGCCGAGGCCCTCCTCCATGGCGATCGGCTGGATGAGCTCGACCGTCATGTCGGTGGTGTCGCCGGGCATGACCATCTCGGTGCCCTCGGGCAGCGTGATGACGCCGGTGACGTCGGTGGTGCGGAAGTAGAACTGCGGACGGTAGTTCGCGTAGAACGGGTTGTGACGCCCACCCTCATCCTTGGACAGGATGTACGCGGTGCCCTCGAAGTTCGTGTGCGGCGTAACCGAACCCGGCTTCACGACCACCTGGCCGCGCTCCACGTCTTCACGCTTCGTGCCACGGAGCAGGAGACCACAGTTCTCGCCCGCCCACGCCTCGTCGAGCTGCTTGTGGAACATCTCGATACCGGTGACCGTGGTCTTCTGCGTCGGGCGGATGCCGACGATCTCGACCTCGGAGTTGATGGCGAGGGTTCCACGCTCGGCGCGGCCCGTGACGACGGTTCCACGACCGGTGATCGTGAAGACGTCCTCGATGGGCATGAGGAACGGCTTGTCCTTGTCGCGCACAGGGTCGGGGATCGACTCGTCGACGGCTTCCATGAGCTCAACGATGCTGTTGACCCACTTCTCGTCGCCCTCGAGAGCCTTCAGGCCCGAGACGCGCACCACGGGAGCGTTGTCACCGTCGAAGTCCTGGCTGGAGAGCAGCTCACGGACCTCGAGCTCGACGAGCTCCAGGATCTCCTCGTCGTCGACCATGTCGGACTTGTTCAGCGCGACCAGCAGGTAGGGAACGCCGACCTGCTTGGCGAGCAGCACGTGCTCGCGCGTCTGCGCCATCGGGCCGTCGGTGGCGGCGACCACGAGGATCGCGCCGTCCATCTGTGCGGCACCGGTGATCATGTTCTTGATGTAGTCGGCGTGACCCGGGGCGTCGACGTGCGCGTAGTGGCGCTTCGGCGTCTCGTACTCGACGTGCGAGATGTTGATCGTGATGCCGCGCTGGCGCTCCTCGGGTGCGGAGTCGATCGAGGCGAAGTCGCGCTGCACGTTGACGGCCGACGGGTACTTGTCAGCAAGCACCTTCGAGATCGCGGCGGTGAGCGTGGTCTTGCCGTGGTCGACGTGACCGATCGTTCCGATGTTTACGTGCGGCTTGGTCCGCTCGAACTTGGCCTTGGCCACTGTGGGTCCTCCTCAGGACTCGGTTGCAGGCATCCGAAGATGTGCCGGATGCATACGGATGGAGTGTTTTCCTATGTTACGCGACCCGGGCGGGACGCGTATTTTCGGGCGTTATTCGCCCTTGTTCTTCTGGACGATCTCGTCGGCGACAGCCTTCGGGACCTCCGCGTAGCTCTCGAATGACATCGAGTACACCGCGCGCCCGGAGGTCTTGGACCTCAGGTCGCCGATGTAGCCGAACATCTCCGACAGCGGGACGTGCGCGCGGATCACCTTGACCCCGCTGGCGTCCTCCATGGACTGGATCTGGCCGCGGCGCGAGTTCAGGTCGCCGATGACGTCACCCATGTATTCCTCAGGGGTGCGCACCTCGACGGCCATCAACGGCTCGAGCAGAACCGGGTTCGCCTTGCGAGCAGCCTCTTTATAGGCCATCGAGCCGGCGATCTTGAAGGCCATCTCCGAAGAGTCGACCTCGTGGTAGGCGCCGTCAAGCAGGGACGCCTTCACGCCCACCGTCGGGTACCCGGCGAGAACACCGACCTGCATGGCATCCTGGATGCCCGCATCCACCGACGGAATGTACTCGCGCGGGACGCGACCACCGGTGACCTTGTTCTCGAATTCGTACGACTTCTCAGCCGTGACCTCCATCGGCGTCAGCGCGATCTGCACCTTTGCGAACTGACCGGAACCACCGGTCTGCTTCTTGTGGGTGTAGTCGTGCTTCTCGACCGTGCGCTTGAGCGTCTCGCGGTAGGCGACCTGCGGCTTGCCGACGTTCGCCTCAACGTGGAACTCGCGCTTCATGCGGTCCACGAGGATGTCGAGGTGGAGCTCGCCCATGCCGCCGATGACGGTCTGGCCGGTCTCCTGGTCGAGCTCGACGCGGAACGTCGGGTCCTCCTCGGCCAGCTTCTGGATAGCCGTGCCGAGCTTCTCCTGGTCGGCCTTCGTCTTCGGCTCGATGGCGACCTTCAGCACAGGCTCGGGGAACGTCATGGACTCGAGCACGATCTGCTGGTTCGGGTCGCACAGCGTGTCGCCGGTCGTGGTGTCCTTCAGACCGATGACGGCGTAGATGTGCCCGGCCGTGACCGAGTCGACGGGGATCTCCTTGTTGGCGTGCATCTGGAAGATCTTGCCGATGCGCTCCTTCTTGCCCTTGGTCGAGTTGATGACCTGGGCGCCGGAGTCGATGTGGCCCGAGTACACGCGAACGTAGGTGAGGCGGCCGAAGAACGGGTGCACCGCGACCTTGAACGCGAGCGCCGAGAACGGCTCGTTGCGGTCGGCGTGACGCTCAAGCACAACCTCGGGGTCGCGCACGTCGTGGCCCTGGATCGACGGCACGTCGGCCGGCGACGGAAGGAAGTCGACGACGGCATCGAGCATGGGCTGCACGCCGCGGTTCTTGAAGGCGGAGCCACACAGAACCGGGTAGATCTCGTTGTTGACCGTGAGCTTGCGGATCGCGCCCTTGATCTCATCGAGCGTGAGCTCCTCACCGCTGAAGAACTTCTCCAGCAGCTCGTCACTCGTCTCCGCAACGGTCTCGAGCAGCGCGTTGCGATACTCCTCGGCCTTCTCCTTGAGCTCAGCCGGGATCTCCTGGATCTCGTACTTGGCGCCCATCGTCACGTCACCCTTGGCGTCGCCCGGCCAGACCAGGGCGCGCATAGTGAGCAGGTCGACGACACCGACGAAGTCGCTCTCGGAACCGATCGGCAGCTGCAGAACGAGCGGCTTGGCACCGAGGCGCTTGATGATGGTGTCGACCGTGAAGTAGAAGTCAGCGCCCAACTTGTCCATCTTGTTGATGAAGCAGATGCGCGGCACGTTGTACTTGTCGGCCTGTCGCCACACGGTCTCGGACTGGGGCTCGACGCCCTCCTTGCCGTCGAACACGGCGACCGCGCCGTCGAGCACGCGGAGCGAGCGCTCTACCTCGACGGTGAAGTCGACGTGGCCCGGGGTGTCGATGATGTTGATCTGGTTGTTGTTCCAGAAGCAGGTCACGGCGGCAGACGTGATGGTGATGCCGCGCTCCTTCTCCTGCTCCATCCAGTCTGTGGTCGAGGCGCCGTCGTGCGTCTCGCCAATCTTGTGGTTGACGCCCGTGTAGAAAAGGATGCGCTCGGTCGTCGTCGTCTTACCAGCATCGATATGCGCCATGATGCCGATATTGCGGACCTTTTTCAGGTCTGTGAGCACGTCTTGTGCCACGGGGTTCCTCCGAAAGGGGTTGTATGTGAGTTCTTTGCCGGTTGAGGAGCGCGAAGCGCGTCTCGAAGCCCAGCACGGGTTTCGAGACGGTCGCTTCGCGACCTCCTCAACCAGCGGACAAGAGTTGATCTACCAGCGGTAGTGCGCGAATGCCTTGTTCGACTCGGCCATCTTGTGCGTGTCTTCGCGGCGCTTGACCGCGGCGCCCAGACCGTTCGACGCGTCGAGGATCTCGTTGGTGAGACGCTCGGTCATGGTCTTCTCGCGACGCCCCTTGGCGTAGCTGGTCAGCCAGCGCAGCGCAAGCGTGTTGGCGCGGTGCGGCTTGACCTCGACGGGCACCTGGTAGGTCGAACCACCGACACGGCGCGAGCGGACCTCGAGCGTGGGGCGCACGTTGTCGAGCGCCTTCTTGAGGGTGGCCACGGCATCCTGACCGTTCTTGGCGGCGACTCCGGCGAGTGCATCGTAGACGATGCGCTCGGCGAGGCCCTTCTTGCCGTCCTGAAGGATCTTGTTGACGAGCTGGCTGACGATGGGAGCACCGTATACCGGGTCGGCGACCACGGGGCGCTTGGGAGCGGGACCCTTGCGAGGCATTACTTCTTCTCCTTCTTGGCGCCGTAGCGGCTGCGGGCCTGCTGACGGTTCTTCACGGCCTGGGTGTCGAGGGCACCACGGACGATCTTGTAACGCACGCCGGGGAGATCCTTCACACGCCCGCCGCGCACGAGCACCATCGAGTGCTCCTGCAGGTTGTGGCCCTCGCCGGGAATGTAGGCGGTGACCTCGGTGCCGTTGGAGAGCTTGACACGGGCGACCTTGCGCAGAGCCGAGTTCGGCTTCTTGGGCGTGGTCGTGTAGACGCGGGTGCACACTCCGCGCTGCTGCGGGTTGGCCTTCAGGGCGGGCGCCTTGGTCTTCGTGACCTTGGGGCTACGGCCCTTCCGAACCAACTGCTGAATTGTTGGCACTGAATTGCTCCTTATATGTACTGCACGGTGACAGGTGTTGCTGTGTTGCTTTGTGCTCGAGAGCCGAGGCGCACGAGCTCAAACTGAACCCACCGGCGTACACAGGAAAGGAATTCATGAGTTCGCTGGCAGATATGCCGTGGGGGCGGAATGAACAGCCCTACATGGATCAGTGCGTATACGCGCACTCGTTCGTGATTTCAGGCACGACTCGAGCGCACGACAAAGCGCACACTCGAAAAATTCTAACTTCCTTCGAGGGCGCGGTCAAATGCCGCCGACCGGCGGGCATTGCCGCCCCGCGCGTCAGGCGAATGACTCGCCCACGCCGAGCGGCGCACCTGCCCGCCAGTAGTTGCAGGCAGCCCAAAGCCCGATCGCGAGCAGCGCCGCGCCAGCCACGATCGCGGCAACGGCGACGCCTGCATCGCCCGACGAGAGCGGCAGCGAGGATGCCGCGAGCACGAGGAGCCCGACGCCGCACAGCCACAGGTCGAATCGCCAGCGCAGGGTGAACCACGCCCAGAACGCCTGCCCCGGCGCGCCGGAGAGGGCCGCCTCGCCGCGGCGGCGCACGACGCTCGCGTACACCGACTTCTTGACGAACGAGCCTAGGGTGGCCCCGGCGACCCCGACCAGAAGGAGTCCGTATGCGAGCAGGGAGCCGAGCACCGTGTACGCGCCCTCGTGCTCGACGGATGCGGGCCACGTGCCCGACGACGCAGAGAAGGCGGCGAGGAACGTGACGGTGAGCGAGACGACGACGAGGGCGATCATCCACGCGGCGTGCACGCCGAGGCCGATGGGCCGGAAGACGGCGACGAGCGAACCCTGAGGCAGCAGGGTGCCGCGCGGCTCTCCCCGCCCCGCCCCGATGCCGCCGCGGCGCAACAGCTCCCCCGGGATCAGCGCGCACATCGCCAGCAGCAGAATGATGCCCGGTGTGGCCAGCGTGTTGTCGGCGGCGGCCGAGACCCAGGAGGCAAGCGACGGGTCGCTCGCCGCGGCATCCGCTCGTGACGCCCAGGTGACGCCGATGGCCTGGGCTGTGATCATCGCGACCGCTATGGCGACGAGGGCGCCGCCGATCGCGTCGAGGACGACGCCGGCACGGTGCGAGGATGCCTGTGCCGATTCACTCACTGCGGCCGGCGCCTGGTATGCGTGTGACATCATTCCTCGATCTGGGTGGGTATCGGCTCGTTCGAGAACGTGACCGAGTCGACGATGGAGTCGAACAGCTGGGTGAAGAGATCGGGCTCGGGCACGGTGGGCGCGCTGATCGTGATGCCGAGCAGCCGAGAGCCGTCCGGCACGGGCAGCCAGTACTCGCAGCGAAGCGTCGGCGCCTGCTCGGCTCCGATACGTTGCTGGAAGAACTCGGCCGTGCGGGCGACGCTGCCGGTGCGCTGCTCGAGGATGGTCGCGGCAGGGAAGGAACGGGCCAGGCGCGCGCGTACCACGGCGGCGGCGGCCTCGTCGTGGTCGACAGTCGCACCTCGTGCGGCCTCGTCCTGCGGGGCGGCATCGGCCTGCGGGGCGGCATCGGCCTGCGGGACCGGCCACTCGCGCGAGGTCGTGAGGAGCGACGCCGGGAACGGCACCCCGGGCACCAGCTCAAGCGACAGGGCGAAGGATGCCGCGCCGACCGCCTTCGCCCGTGCGGCCGTCTGCGTCAGCTCGTCGACCGCCTGGCGCCGCCTGGTGGCCAGCCGATCCGCCCTTCCGACCTGCGCCTTCACGAGGGCGACGATGCGCTTACGCATCTCCTGGTCGTCGGCGAGCGGGATCCACGCCCACGTGCCCGGCAGGATGAGCGAGAGTTCGTGCTCGGTGGCCGCCGCGCTCATGCCGCGCCTTCCAGCGTGACCTCGAGCGAGGCCACAAGCTGCTCGGTCGCCTCGGCCATGTCGTCGAAGGCGTTGAGATTCTGCGTCGAGAACACGAACTGCACGAGCTGCGCCGCGCTCGGCGGGAATACCCCGAAGACGGTGCGCTGCTCGACATGCTCGTCGGGCGCACCCGGCTCGCGATGCGAGATGAGGCTCTCGGAGCCAACGAGTTGCCCGGCGTCGACCGGCCGCAGCCACGTGCGATTGGCGCGGAACACCATTCCCGGCTGCCACTCTGCCGCCTCGTCGTTCAGGCTCTGCTGCATGCCCTCCGGCGACTCGAAGACCTCGAGCGCGGTCAGCTCGAAGGCGAGGGCGCAGCTGATCTCGCCGAGCTGGGGCCAGGGCACGTAGACCGCGGCGGTCGCAGTGATGTCGCCGGCGCGTTGCAGGCGTGCCTGCAGCGCGCTCATCCGCTCTCTTAGTGCTGCGGATGCCGCGGTATCCGCCGTGAGCCGACTCGACAGGTCGGTGGCCCACGTGTGCGCCTCGTCACCGTCGCCGAGTGGCACCGGGTACCAGTGTGCAGGCAGCCGGATCTGAAAAGACGAGACGTCTCGGGATGGCGCGGGTCGCTGCTCGCTCACGCTGCACCTTTCGAACTCGTGCTCATCGAAGACCACCCTAGCCGGAGCGGTATTTCGGAGGGCCTCACTTGTCGGATGGCGCGAACTGGCTCTCGACCACATGCGCACCGCCGGCGAGGATTCCGGTGTTCACCATGGCGTTGCCGTAGCCCGCCACGACCGTCAAAGCCTTCTCACCCGTGGTGAAGAGGCCGATGGAGTTCTTCGCGGTGCTGCCGAGCGCCCATGCGTCGTCACCGGCGAAGCCCTGCGGCGTGAACTTCTTGACCGACTCCTGCAGAGACTTCTTGACCACGTCGCCCGCGCCGGTGAAGTGGAAGCCAGCGCCGGTGTCTGCGAGGTCGAGCGGGTCCTTGAAGAACTGCCGGAACGTCAGCTTGTTCTGCGCCAGACGCGACGCAGCGCGCTTGCCGACGGCCAGCTCGCCCTGCAGTGCCTTGCCTGCCTTGAGGTCGCCGCCCGCCTTCGAGAACGCCTTCATTGCGACGACGCCACGCACATTCTTTCCGATGAGCGCGAAGATCTTGCCGCCGAAGCAGGTGAGGACTCCCATGCCGACGGCCATGAGCAGGTCGCCCCAGCCGCCGTCGCCGTTGATGAGGTTCACGGTGGCCTCGATGACCGAGAGCACGGCGCCGACCGCGGCGAGCACGATGAGCACCTGACCGAGAATCGGCACCCACGAGAGGAAGATGGCGAGCACGCCGGCCCAGTCGCAGATGGTCTTGAAGACATCGTAGATGCCGGTCAGGACGTCGCCCCAGTCATCCCAGAATCCGTCTTTCAGACCGTGGTTCTTCTTTCCGTCGACGACCTCGACGATCGCGGTGATCGCCGTCGACGCCGCGGCGTTTTTGGCGTCGCGGGCCGCGCGCCATTCCTCGTGTGCGGCCTCGAGCGCCTTGTCGGCGTCTGCCGCGGTGCTGTCGGCCGTGTCGGCTTTGTCGATCGCCGTCTTCGCGGCATCCGGGTCGTCGCCGGCGAGCGACGAGTGCACCTTCTGCCCAGCCTGATACGAGGCATAGTGGGCGGCGGATGCGGCCTCCTGCTTCTCGTTGATGTGCGAAATGGCCGTATCGGCCTCGTCCTTCGCTGTGCGCAGTTTCGTCGCGTAGACCTGCAGCGCGTCGGCCGTGACGGCGTATCGGTCGCGCGCCTTGTCAATGTCGTCCGCGACCTCCTTCGCCTTCTCGCGAACCGCGTCGACGGCCTCGCTCGTCATGTCGTCGACATCGTGCACTTTGCGCAGCGTGACCACAGACCGCGCGATCGCGCTCGCGATCTGTGCGTAGTGCTTCGCTTTCGTCTCGAGCAGGTCGGGGTCGCCCTTGAGGGGCTGGAACTCGTGGTCGCTCATCGTGTCGCCTTCGTCGCCCTACCGGGCTTTCGCCGCGGTCGTCTGTGGCTTGGGCGCATCTTCCGCGCCCTCGCGGAGCGCCTTCGCGAGCCCCTCATCGACCTTCGTGAACCCATCGGTGATTGCGGCGATCTGCTCGTGCAGCGCCTTCACGTCGTCCGTCATGTCTTTGCGCTTGTCGTTCCACTTGTGGGCGAAGTCCCGCACATGACCGCGCAGGTCGTCGTGACCGGTTGCGTCTGCGACGGTGTCGCTGAAGTCGTCGGCGTTCGTGAACTCGGCCGAGACGGATTCCAGATCACTCACGAGCTGCGCGAGCAACTCGAGATCGAGCTTCAGGTCGGGCATGGCGTCTCCCCTCGTCTTTTACGCTGCGGATGGCCGCTTTCTCGTTTCATGGGCGAGGGTGCGGGCCGGCCCGCCAGGAGCCGGGCCGCACCCTCGTCGACGATGCGCCGATTCAGCCGCCGATGCCCTTCGCAAGCTCGCTGTCGACGTTCTGCAGTGCGTCTGCCGCCTTCGTCAGGAACTGCGACATTCCGTCGAGGCCGTTCACGGCCTCGGTGGTGCCCTTGGTGAACTGCTCGTACGAGGTGTGGAACGCCCCGGATGCCGCGTCGGTGACGAAGCCGCCCTGAACCAGGCCGTTGACCAGGTTCTGCAGTTCGTGAAGCTTGGACGTGATGTCGTCCTTGCCCGTGATGAGACGGTTGGCAGCATCCGTCATCTCGCCGTAGGTCACATTCATGTTGGCCATGAACAACAACTCCTCAATATCTCTTCGGTGGTCCCGGAAGCCCCCTGGGGCCGACCGGCTACATACAAACTAACGGGACGATGGGGTGGGATGGAATGGGGAGTACTCCCCATCGGGCTGCGGCAGCTGCACCTTCGCGAAGCGGCCCTTGGCAATGTAGACGCCGCGACCGGGCGGGAACTCCGAGCGGTTCATGCGCGGCAGCGCCGTCTTCAGCAGGATGTCGCCCTCGACCGCTTCGGGCTGCAGCAGGATGCCGCGGCGGCCGTTCTTGACCTCGCCGAGCAGCGGCCACGACGACCCCCAGGCGCTCGTCTCGGCCTCGGCCAACATGAAGTGGTCGCTGCGCCGCGCGGCCTTCGTGAGCTCGACGATCGCCGAATCCGCTGGCGTCTGCAGGAAGTCGCCGATCGACTCGATGAATACTGCGATGTGGCCATCGGTGTCGGGGTCGGCGATCGCCGCGGCCAGGTCTTTGGCCAGCGCCGCGACGGTCTCGACGGTCGTTGCCGCTTCGGTCCACAGCGGCGAGCGCGACTGCGGCGAGCGCGCGTTGCCGAGGTAGTAGAGGCGTATGGCGGGGTCGAATCGATGAACGGATGCCGCGATGGCCGCCAGTGCGGTGCTTCGACCGCTCGCGGGCGGGCCCGCGAGGAGCATGGTGCCCGTCGGATCGAAGCCGTACGGGCCGAGGTCGATGTCGCTGATGCCGAGCACGGGCTCCTCCCCCACGCGCTCGGGCAGCGTCGCCAGCCCGTACTCCTTCGGCAGGGAGCCGATGGCCGGCGCGTCGGGTACGCCGGCGCGACGCATCGCATCCGCGAGCCTGCCCATGGCGGCCGACTGGTCGGAGACCGATGACGACCCGCCCAGGATGGCGATCTGCGTCTCGAAACCGTCGACGATGGCGCGGCCGGGAGGGGACTTGGCGCCCAGGACGTCGCTGGGTACATCGAGCATGCCGTAGCCGTCGTCGGCGAGACGCAGCACGACCTTGCGCTGAATGCTCGACGAGATGGATGCCGGCACCGCGCCCGCGCGATCGGCTGTGAGCGCGACGTGCATTCCCAGCTGCCTGCCGTCGGCGAGGATGTCCTTGAAGACGTCGTACCAGATGGAGCGGCCGGCCGGGATCTCGAAGTCGTTGCGGAAGTTCGCGAAGCCGTCAATGAGCAGAAGGATGCGCGGCTCGCCGGGGCGGTTCGTGAGCCGGCGGTACTCGCTGATCGACGACGCGTTCGCCTCGGCGTAGCGCGGCTTGCGATCGTTGAGCACGCCCTGAAGCATGCGGAAGAGGCGGATGACGCGCTCGGCATCGTCGCCGCCGATGACGGAGCCGACGTGGGGCAGCTGCTCCAGCATCCGCAGGCTGCCGGAACCGAAGTCGAGGCCGTACACCTGCACGGGTCCGCCGCGCGGGGTGATGGCGGCCGACGCCGCGAGCGTGCGCAGCACGGCCGACTTGCCCGAGCCGCCGGTGCCGAAGATGGAGATGTTGCCGTCGACATCTGGCCGGAAGTAGACCGGAACCTGCTGCTGCCGCTCGGCGATGTCGGAGACGCCGAGCAGCAGTTCGGAGTCGGTGCGCTGGCGCAGCAGCCCCAGATCGTAGGTGGCGGCGAGCTCGTCGAGCCACGGCCTGCGTGGCGGCGGGATCTCGGCCGCGCTCTGTGCGGCGATGATGTTCGCGACGAGGCGCTGCTGGTCGGTGGGGCCCAGGTCGCGGTGCTCGTCGACGTCGGTGCGGCCCTGCTCCTCCCAGCGGTTCTCGCCGCCGAAGCGCAGCTCGGCCACCTCGATGTCGGGGCGCTCGGGCTCCCTGGTGGTCCAGCCGCCCGCGTAGCCCGACTGGAACTGCACGAGCCGGCCCGGCCCGGTCTTCGCCACCCCGCGGCCCGGGATTCCCGGGTCGAAGTGGGCGGCATCCTTGATGCCGACGACATCCTGACTGTCGGACTCATCGGCCATGCGCAGCGCAATGCGCATGTTGGTGTTGGCGCGCAGGTTGTCCTTGATGACGCCCGCGGGCCGCTGCGTGGCCATGATCAGGTGGATGCCCAGCGAACGCCCGCGCTGGGCGATGTCGACCACGCCGTCGACGAACTCGGGAACCTCGCCCGCGAGCGCCGCGAACTCGTCGATGACGAGCACAAGCGCGGGCGGGCTGTCGGGATCGCCGCGCTTCTCGAGCTCGAGCAGATCCTTGGCCTTCTTGCGATTCAGCAGGTGCTCGCGGTGGTGCAGCTCGGCGCGCAGGCTGGTGAGGGCCCGCCGCACAAGGTGCGGGCTGAGGTCGGTGACGAGGCCGACGCAGTGCGGCAGGTTGACGCAGTCGGCGAAGGCCGAGCCTCCCTTGTAGTCGACGAAGAGGAACGTGACGCGGTCGGAGCTGTACTCGGCGGCCATGCCGAGCACCCAGGCCTGCAGGAACTCGCTCTTGCCCGCGCCGGTCGTGCCGCCGACAAGGGCGTGCGGGCCCTGGGTGCGCAGATCGAGGTGCATGGCGTCGACGCCGGCCGAGCCGATGATGGCGCGCAGCTTGCCAGCCCGGCGCGGAGTCAGCGGACCGCCGGAGCGGTCGTGGATGGAGGCGTTCTGCCGCCAGCGGTCGATGACGGCGTCGCTCGTCTCGATCATGTCGTGGCCCAGCAGCGTGACAAGCGAGACCGAGCGTGGCAGGTCGCTCGAGTCGGCGACGAGGGCGCCGGCGTCGATGACGGGCGCCATGCGCCGGGCGAAGTCGAGGGCCATCGTCGAATCGACCTGCTCGGTGACCACGTTTTCGATCGTCTCGCCGAGACGCACGAAGCCCACGGTTGCGCGGCCAGGCTCGTCGCCGAGCGCCAGGTAGGTTCGGCACACGGCGGGCAGGGCGGGCACATCCGACGCGATCCAGATGGGGTACACCCCGGCATCCGCCGCGGTCTCCGAGAGTTGCACGAGCCGGGCACGATCGACGGCGACGTCGTCGGAGATGAGCACCACGATCGCGGGGATGGGGGACGGCGTGCCCTCGCCCGTGCGGGCGCGGCCCACGTCGGCGCCGCGCTCGAGCGCGGCGTCATCCTGCACCATCGCTCCCCTGCGCTGCGTGCGTGCGCGCTCGGCCGCCAGGCGCGCCTCGACCACACCCTCGATGGCCGAGAGCACGCTGGCGCCGCTCGTGGCGCTGTCGGCGAGGTGGCTGCCGTCGACGGGGCTGTGCGGGGAAGAGGTGTGCGGGATCCACTTGAGCCACTCGAGCTCGCGCGACCAGCGCGGCGTGACGAGTGAGGCGACCACCAGCTCGGCCGGCGAATGCAGGGCCGTGAGCTGCACGAGGATCGAGTTGAGCGAGCCGATGGCCTGCTCAGGCGTACCCGCGATGCCAAGCGCCCCCGAATCGTAGAGGTTGTCAATGAGCGGCACGCCCTCGACGCGCTTGTGCGCCTCGATGACAGCCTCGAGCCGCTCGTGGAACTCGGGCAGCATGTCGCCCCGCGAGTTCGACTGCACGACGTTGCGCGACGTCATGGAGCCGATGCCCAGGCGCACGTTGAGGAACGACCAGTGCTCGGGCCTCCTGGTCCACAGCAGCGGGCCGCGCCGCATCGCCGCGTCATACGCGTCGCGAGTGGATGGCGATTCGCCGAGCCGCAGCTCGTACTCGCGCACGTGCTCCTGCTCGAGCTGGCCCGTGAGCACCGTCAGCCGCTTCTCGAAGACGGCGATCGCCTTCTTCAGGCGACGCTTCTCCCGCTGCTTCGTGGTGACGAAGTTGCCGATCATCATGACGGGCGAGAGCAGGCAGAACAGCAGCGTGGTGGCGTTGCCGGTGAAGAAGAACATGGCCCCGCCCAGCAGGAACGGTGTGATCATCGCGAGCAGCGGGAAGGGCGGCTCGTCTTTCTCGGCGGGCACCTCGGGCGCCACGTACTGCTTGCCCGCGTAGCGCTGCTCGACCTTCGGCGAACGGTTGAAGAAGATAGGACCGGCCTTCGGCACCACGCCAGACGGCGCCACGCTGCCCGCGACGGTGACCAGCACTTCAGAGTCGCCGATGAGCAGCGTCTCACTCTTGGCGATGCGCAGACGCGTGACGATGCCGCCGTCGACGACAACGCCGTTGGCCGAGCCCAGATCGACGACCTCGACCTGCTCACCGACCTCGAAGCGCACGTGCCGCTTGGAGACCAGCCGGTCGTTCAGCACGATGTCGCAGGTGGACTCGCGGCCGAGCACCGTCGTGCCCGCCGTCAACGGGAACTCGGCGCCAGCATCCGGCCCGCTGATCACCCGCAGGCTGGCGAGAGCGGGCGCCCTGCCCGTGGAACTCGGCGAGTAGTAGACCCCGGCGTCAGCAAGGGCGACGGTGGCGCCGCTGCCGATCCACGCCTCGCCAACCGGCGCATCCGGAGGCAGGATGAGCGCCTCGGCCTGGCCTGGCAGGGTCGCGGCAAGCGTGAGTCCGCGGTCGTCGACGGCGGCGGGCGCTGCGGCGGCTCTGGGGTCGAGCCTGCGGATGGCGGTGGCGACGTCGGCGATGCTCGCCGCGGCATCCGTCGTAACGACAATGTCGTCTGGTTCACCCGCGGGCCGTCTCAGCGTGAGCTTGAGGCGCATTGATCCCCCTTCGTCGGCCAGGCGGATTCCGCCCCGACAGACACCCTATCGAGCCGATGGGCGACGGATGCCGCGGGCAGACCCGCTGTGGAAAGTGCGACGCGGCCGGCGAATGGTGAGGGCCGGCCTCATTCGCCCCGGCGTTCCCACGGCCAGCGCGGGCCGCCGTTGTCGCCCACATGCGTCGCGAGCACGAGCATATAGAGGAACGCGACGATGGCGGCGAGTGCGGCGGCTCCGAGGGCGAACGGCGAGATGAGGTTGCGTGCGGCGAAGAGCACGAAGGCGATCGGGTCGCCTCGGCCCGCCGCGTAGACCGCGCTGCCGATGCCGACGTAGCCGATGAGGGCCGCGATGCCCACGCCCACGGAGCCGCCGATGGAGATGCGCTGACGCTCGGGCGGGATGCGCACGCCGATGGAGATGAGTGAGACGAGCACGACGACGGCGCTCGTCGCGACCATGACCGGGCCGACCACGACGCCGGCGTCACGCTCGCCGATGACGTCGACGTTCGCCGCGAGGCTGATGAAGCCGAACGCGGCGATGACGAGGGCCACGTAGAGAACGGCGGCGAAGATCGCGACGCCGAGAGCGTAGCGCTGGAATTCCTTCACGTCGCGCAGCGCCGTTCTTTCGCTGCCCGCGCTACTGCTGCGGTGCGGCAGGGTGCAGTTGCGGCGCGTTCGACAGCTCGCGGTCGTACGCCTCGCGCGCCTCGATGTTGCGGGCGCGCACCCGGCGGCCGCGGGCGGCGATCCAGGCGCCGAACCACACCGTCACCTCGCGGGCGACGATCGCGGCAGCGAACGTGAGCGGATTCGCCCACAGGCGCGAGACGAACGATTCGACCTGGCCGGGCGAGATCTCCCACGCGTTAGTGAGCAGCGTGGCCGCGACGAACGCGAAGTAGACGATGACGCCGACGAAGAACCCGCCGATGACGTACCACCACCAGCCGCCGCGGTTCGCGATGGCGGCGAGCAGGAACAGGGCGAGCGTGAAGATGATGGCCGTGGCCCAGTACGCGGGCGTGCCCATGTAGTGCACGAGCCGGTCGAGAATGTCGCTCTGGTTGGTGATGGCGAAGATCCCGAGCACCACCAGGGCGTCGACGATGGCGAACACAATGCCCGCGAGGATCGAGATGAGGATACCGGCGGCGCGGTTGCCCTTGTTGCGCGGCGGCGTGGGCGTGGAGACGTAGATCGGGCCGGCAGGGGCGGCGACGGTGTCCGCCGGCGGAGCAGCCGGTACCGCCCCGGTCTCCGCTGATCGAGTAGCCGGCTCGGCCGGCGTATCGAGTTCCGCCGCCGCCTGCGCGCTCGGCTCCGGAGCCCAGGCGGGAGTCGCCGGCTCGGCGTACACATCGGTGACCGGATGCTCGTTGCCGGTCTCCCCGGCCGCCTCCACGCGCTCGGGCTCGCTCTGCGCAGCCGCGCCGCCGCCAGTCTCGTCGTCGACGGCCGCACCCTGGCCCGTGTTCACGTGGCCACTCGCCGATCGCGGCTCGGCCGGAACGTCGACCTCACCGGTGTAGGTGTCTTCCGGGGCGGGCGGCGCGGGTGGGGTCGTACCGTTCTGCTCGGCCGACTCGGCGACCTCGTCGAACACGGGCGCCTCGCCGGTGCTGGCAGCCGGCTCGTTCTCAGGGGACCGGGGCGTGTCGTTGCTCATGGTGCCACTCCTCATCGAAGCCCGCACGGGCGTCTCTGGTGACACTGTAGCAACGGGGGCGGCTCGCGCCCGGGAGCGCGGACGGCTTGCCTCCGCGTGACCGGCGACGTGCCTCCGCGTGACCGGCGACGTGCCTCCGCGTGATGGGCGACGCGCCGAGAGTGGGTGTTCGCGACGAACGTGGGTGGTCGAGCACCCGATCTCGTCGCGAACGGCCACGCTCGAGGAGGGGGAGGAGGAGGAGGCGGAGGAGGGGGAGGAGGAGTCGGGGGAGGAGGATGAGGAGGAGGAGGGGTTTCGAGACAGCCAGCAGAGCCGGCTTCCTCAACCCGCGTCGGCTGTCAACCCCGGGGCGGCTCAGCCGGCGGCGGCGTTCGACTGCGTGGCGGTGGAGGCGGGTACCGGCGCGGTGGTCGACGTCAGCACGTACGTGAGCCCGGCCAGGTTCGCGTCGACGGAGCCCGGCGGCAGCTCCGTTGCCCCCGACGCCTTCGCCTCGGTGGTCGAGAACGTCGTCACAAGGAACAGCCGCTTGCCCGTCTGCACCCCCTTCACGAAGTTCAGCACGTTCGCGTACTGTCCCGTCACCGTCACCTGGATCGGGATCGCCGCGAAATTGTCTGCCGTGATGAGGGCGTTCGTCACGGGCGGCATTCCGGCGGCCGGGGTCTCGGCGGCGGCGGGCACGGGAGCGTCGGTCGGCGCGGGTGTCGCCGTGGCATCCGCGCTCGTCGTGCCTGACGTGCTCGATGCCGGCGGCGCAACCGACTTGTACGGCTGCGCGTCAGAGACGGTGAGTCCGGAGATGGTGACACCCGCCTGCGCCGCGAGGGCGTCGAGTTCGTTGACGAGGGCAGGCATCTGCGCGTCGGTCGGCACGGACTGGCCGAGCGCCGCGAGCTGCGCCTTCATGTCGTCGAGCGAGGCCGAATCCGACTTGAGTTTCGCGAGAGCCGCGCGGTTCTTGGCGTTCGTCGCCTCGACGTCGGCACGTTGAGCGGATGCGGACGACACGGCATCGAGTTGCGGCTGCACGCCGACGAACCATCCGAGCACGGCGATGACGACCATCGCGAGACTCGCCCCGATGACCCACAACCTGTTGGAATTCATCGTCATTTCTCCTTCGTGACGAAGCGCTTATCGAACGCGGCATCGTTGATGTGCATCGTGATGTCGACCGTGTAGGTGCCGGTTGCCGGGTCGAGTGCGACCGACCCGGGGGTGGCGTCAGCGAATCCCGTGAGGCTCGAGAGCCCCGTGAGCCAGGCGGGCACCTGCGGCAGCGTCGGGCTGGTCGCGGCGAAACTGAGCGTCGCAACGCGGGCGCCCTGCAGGGGGGCGGTCGGCTGGCTGTACTGGGCGAGAGGCGAGGCCGAATCCACCGTGACGCTCGTGATCGTCACGTTCGCCGGCAGGGTCGCCTGCACCTTTTCGAGGTAGGCCTTCCAGTCGATCTCGGTCGAGGCGCCGACCTGCTGGGCGGCCTGCACGAGGCTGACCTGCTGCTGCACGGTGCGCACGTCTGAGAGCTTCGACTGCTGGGAGAGCAGCTGAACCGTGGTATCGCGCTCGGCCTCGAGCTGCGACTGCGCCTCGTTCGCCACGAGGGTGGCGGCACCGGTGGCGGCCACGATGATGACCAGCACGCCGACCACGCCGAGGCCCAGCGCGCGCCGCACGCCGCGCGCGTGACGTTGCGCGAGCACTTCGGGCGGCAGAAGGTGTACGCGCGGCTCGGCACCGAGAATGAGCCTGTCGTTGGTGCGGGCGTTGCTCATGCTGCACTCCCCAGGGCGAGACCGAGCGAGACGGTGAGGGCGGATTGGCTGGCGCGAAGCTCGTCGGCACGGAGGCTGCGCCCCAGGCCGATGCTGGTGAACGGGTCGGCCATGAGCACCGGGATGCGGGTGAGCTCGCCGAGCGCGTCGGGGAGACCCTCGAGCTTCGCGCCGCCGCCGGTCAGCACGATCTGCGCCACCGGGTTCTGCGGCCGAGTGTTCATGAAGTAGTTGATCGTGTTGCGCAGGCTGTTGAGCAGTTCGCTGGTGACCTGGAAGATGATCTCGGCGTGACGGCGGTCGAGGTCGCTTGTGACGGTGGTGTTCAGCCCGCGCATCCGCTTCAGCTTCTCCGCCTCTGCGTGCTCGATCTCGAGCCGGTCGCGCAGCGCCGCCGTGAGGTCGTCGCCGCCCGCCGGAATGATGCGCACGAACTGAGGAACGCCCTTCTGGGCGATGACGACGCTCGTGGTGTTCGCGCCGATCTCGATGACCGCGGTTGTGCCCTCGATCTCGTCTCGCTGCAGCAGCGCGCGCGTGATGGCGAACGGAATCAGGTCGACGTCGACCGGCGTGAGGCCGGCGAGCTGCACGGCCTTGATGTTGCCGAGCACCGCGTCCTTCACAGCGGCGATGAGCAGCCCGTTGGCCATGAGCCCGTTCTCGCCCTGGGTCTCCGAGATGGGGTAGAAGTCGAGAAGCGCGTCGGCCACCGGCACCGGCAGCAGTTCCTGCACATGGAACGGCAGCGATTCACGGATGCGCTCGATGGGCATCGAGGGAACGCTCACGTCACGCGCGAGCACCCGCTGGTTACCCATGCCGAGCACGACGTTCTTCGAGCGGAAGCGACCCTTCGCCCACAACTGCTTGAGCGCGGCGGCGACGGTGTTCGGCTCGAGCACCTCACCGCGGCTCACCGCCCCCTCGGGCAGCGGCACCTCGAAGAAGCCCACGAGAGTCTGCCTGCCGCGGCCCGAACGCCTCACCTCCGCCGCGCGCACGGTGGAGCTGCCGATGTCGACACCGACGATGCTCTGAGCCATGTGATTCTCCTTCTGTCGTTCTGACTGCTAGCTCAGGCCCGCGCCCGAGAAACCGAAAAGGGCGAGGTAGCCCGCCGAGATGCTGTTGCCGAACACGATGCCGACCCAGGCGCCCACCAGCATCCAGGGGCCGAACGGAATGCCGCTCGTGCGCTTGGCGCGACGGGCGAGAATGAGCGCGCAGCCGTAGAGGCCGCCAAGCACGAACGCCGCGAGCGCTCCCACGGCGAGCGCACCCCAGCCGACGAAGCCGAGGTAGATGCCGAGCACTCCGGCGAGCTTGACGTCGCCGAGGCCCATGCCGCCGGGCACGGCGAGCGCCATGACGAGGTAGGCCACGACGAGGGCGGCCATGGAGATGCCGGCACGGATGAGCGCGCCCCCGTCGCCCGCCAGCGCGCCTGCGACGCCGAGCAGCGCGGCCGCCACCAGGTATGACGGCAGCACGATCGCGTTCGGCAGCACGTGCGCGTCGAGGTCGATGAGGGCGAGCGCGACCGTGATTGCGACCAGGTAGAGGAACGCGACGAGCACGAGCGCGGCGGCGATGGCGGCCTGCGGTGTCGTTGCCGTCAGGAGCGGCGGGCCGAAGACGACGGCGACGAGCGCGAAGAGCACGGCCGTTCCGAGCTCGACGAGGGGGTACCTGGCCGAGATGGGGTTGCCGCACGAGCGGCAGCGACCCCGCAGCGCGAGCCACGAGACGACCGGAATGTTGTCATACCAGGCGATTCGGGATGCGCAGCCCGGGCATGCGCTCGGTGGCGACACGATGGAGCCGCCGTTCGGCACGCGGTACACGACCACGTTGAGGAACGAGCCGATGAGCAGGCCGAAGAACCCGGGCACGAGAAGGAGGGCGGTCATGGGCTGACCTCCCGGTATCCGCCGAAGGTGGAATCGGTGTACGTCGGCGGGGCGTTCCATTTCTGGGCCAGCGATCCGTTGCAGGCGGCGACGTCGACCTTCGAGAACTTCGCTCCGCCTGTTCCCGAGAACAGGTCCGCCGAGTCGGCTTGTAGGCAGCGCCCATAGTGGTCGATGAAGAGGTAGCTCGACGCGTAGTCACCCGTGTTGTAGACACGAACCCACTGTTGGTTCTGGCTGCCACTGCCGTGGGAGCCATGGCAGGCGTCGAAGACCACATAGGCCTTGGCTGTTCCGTTCACGGGAGTCAGGCAGTACTTCGTGCCGTTGTCCAAGGTGACGCTGATGGTCTGGTCACCCGTTTTTGTCTCTCCCGGGTCCGGTTCCGTGTAGTACCACTTGTGGTTCCATTTCAGCTGCGTGCCGGTCCCTGTGGGGTCCTGCTTGCACGGGTACGAGATCATGTACGACGCGTCAATGTTCTCGCCGGTGACGTCGGCGCAGCGGCCGAACTCCTGGTAGTTGACCATCTGATGCGTGTTGTAGCCCGCCGCACCCGCGCCCACTTGGGCTGACGGCGAGAACGAGCCGTAGCACCCCTCTTTGCGCACCTGCAGGTAGCGGCCGCTCAGGTCGCTGCCGTCACTCGCGCCGCTGGAAAGGCAGTATCCGCTGAAGCCGCTCGCGATGTTCTGCTGCTGACCGACCCAGGAGTAGGAACCGGTCCAGCTCCAGAGCTGGTTCCAGCGAGCGGAATCCGTCGAGGCGTGGCAGGTCTGAAGCGTCGCGTTCTGGGACGGCTGGTTGTTCACAGCCGGGCCCGTGATGCACAGGCCGGGCGATGTGTCGGACATGGTGCTCGCGAGCTTTATCTCGTAGTCGGTGTCGTAGACCCACAGTTGAAGCGCCGAGCTTCGGCAGTCGACTGCCTTGGTGAAGTTGACCAAAGCTCCGACGGTCGCCGTGACGGCCGTAAGGCAGAAGGCAAGGTTCGAGTTGTAGATCATGCCGCCGGCGATGTTGACGTTGGTGACCTTGAACTTGTAGATCGCCGAGAGGGCGCGGTCGCCGTACGTGGGGTCGTCGTCGTGGCCCGGTACGGCGGATCCCTTGCCCTCCGCGAAGATATACGCGTACTTCGGCACGATGGAGACGCCGTGGGCCGACGAGCAGGCGAGCTGGTTGGCCGTGCGCCAGGTGGCGCTCATGTTCGTCGGGTCGCTCGTGAAGTACTGCACGGTGACGCCGTAGGAGGAACCTGCGTCTTCAGCTGTCACCCGCCCGTTCACGGAGCAGGGCAGCTTGTTCGGAGCTCCATAGACCTGCCCAGACGCATCCGCTGCGGCCGCTGCCGTGCGAACGAGGCCGAGCGCGGCCTGCAGACCGGCCTGCGCCGAGTACACGGTGCGGGTGTTCTTCTGCGCAGTGAACGCCGGAGCCGCTTGGCTGAGGATCGCGGCGAGCAGCACAACGGAGAGGCTCGCGACGAGCACGATGAAGAAGATGGCGCTGAGGAGCGCGGCGCCGGCCTCGCTGGCGTTCGGCGCCAGTCGGCTGAGAAGGGAGTCACGCCAGTGGCGCGCGAGTCTGGTCATGGCCGGTGTCCTAACGCGTCGCATACCAGGGTGCCCGTGTTGCTTGGCGACTGGGTAGAACTATTGCGGGCGACGAAGGTGGTGCTCATATTGGTACCAGCGTTGAGCTTCACGTTGCCGGCGTGGATGGAGATGCTGAGTTGCTGCATCGCCGAGCCGGTGAGGCTGGCCGGGATGAGCGAGAACGGGTAGTTGGTGCCACCGTCGTCGATGACGCCGGTCATCTTGGTCGACCACGGGCTCGCTGTGGAGCCGGGAAGGTCGTTCCACTGCCGCGATTCGATATGGCCGGTGCCCGGAATGAAGCGCCACTGCGTGCACGTCGTCACGCCGCTCGCCGAGCTGTTTCCCGGTGTGCGGAATTCGATGTAGCGGGCGCCGCTCGGCCCGACGCCCGCGGGATTCACGGAGTCGGCGTAGCGGGCCTGGCGGTCGAGCGACCCGAACACGGCCAGCGTCGCGTTGGATGATTGCGCGATGAGGCTCGTGCGGGAGGCGTTCTGGGCGATGGTCACGGTGGTTCCAAGAATCAGAGCGATGAAGAGGGAGAAGATGCCCATCGACACGACGAGTTCGATGAGCGTGTAGCCGGCCTCGCGGGACCCCCTGTCGCGATCGATGTCACTCATGCGTGTTCCACTCGAGATCGCTGTGGGAATCGATGAGGGTGCTGGTCTGGTACGAGCAACCGCCCGCTCCACAGCCGGCGCTCCAGCGCACGACCACCATGACCCGGATCAGCGCAGTCCGCCCCGCCGGAGCGACGCTCGGTGCCATGGCCTGTCCCGCGATTCGCGTACAGTCGCCACCGCTCGCGGGCTGGTAACACACGCCAATGAGCGTGTGGGCGGTGTAGTTCGTGCCGCTGTGGGGGTAGACCTTTGTGATCGGGATCTCGGGAGTCGAACTGGCCGTGGCCGTTGGATCCCATGCGGCATAGGTGGCGCCTGTACCGGCGACGCCGGTGTTCGCCGCCCAGTTGGTTTGCACCGGCGTTTTAGCCCGGCCGTTGTAAAGCGCGCTGACCCCGGTGGCCCCGTTGACGGAAGAGGCGTGGGCGCTGACGACTTCCATGGCCTGATTGGCCACCGTTACGGCAAGTTCCTGACGCTGCTGCTTCGCGGCCGATTTCATGCTCGAGATGCTGAGACCGATCGCCGCCGTGGCGACGATGGACATGAGGCTGATGGCGACGATGACCTCGATGAGAGACATGCCGGATGCGTCGGCCGCGCGCGCCCTGAGGCGCTGGACGATTCGCTTCACAGCAGCATCTCCTTTCGGGTATCGGAGCGTTATGCCTGTGTGCGAGGCGCCGCTGTCGCGGCGCCTCGCACAGGGTTTACTTCTAGCTGTGCGCCTGCGTGTCGCTCCACTTTTGGATTCCACCGCTACCGCTCAGATACTGCTGACCACCGGTTGAGATGTTGTCATTCCAGCCCGTGATCGTGTAGCTGTTGGCGTCTACGACGTGCACCTTGATGTGATTGCCTCCGGACACCTTGATCAAGGTGTCACCGGGAGAGTCAAGTACCGTGTCGTTGTCCGTGAAGCCTGTGTAGCTTCCGTTGTTGCCCGTTCCATACGTCTCCACGGCAACAGCCGCGTTCTTCAGGTCTGACTCGACCGACGACTTCCACGCGCTCGTGCGCTGGTTGAGGAAGACGGGGATCGCGATGGCGGCGAGAATGCCGATGATGATGATGACGACGAGGAGCTCGATGAGCGTGAACCCCTTCTCGTCTTCGGCCAGGAGGCCGTTGCGCCGAGCGTTGAGCTTGGCCATGGTCTTGAAGTACATGGTGAGGGTTCCAATCCTTGGATGCGTTGGTCGGGACGCCGGGTGATTCAACCCGTCTGAATTGATGGTAGGGAGAGCGCTTCAGGGCCGGAATCCCACCAATAGGGGGTTTTGGGCCCGAAAGTTACCCCAGTTCAGGGGCAAAAAACGCGACACGGCACCCGTTTGGGAGCCGAATTACTTAACGGCTGTGGAAATCTCGAAGATTGGCATGTAGAGGGCGATCACCATGCCGCCGATCACCACGCCGAGGAACGCGATCATGATCGGCTCGATCATGGCCGTGAGCTGCTCAGCGGCCGCCTCGACCTCCTGGTCGTAGAAGTCGGCGATCTTCGAGAGCATGGTCTCGAGCGAGCCGGAATCCTCACCCACGGCCACCATCTGCGTGACCATGTCGGGAAAGACGGGCTGCTGGCTGAGCGGGCCGGCGATCGACTCGCCCTTGCGCACCGATTCGCGCACCTTCTCGAGCGCGTTCTCGACGACCCAGTTGCCCGAGGTCTCCCCCACGATCTGCAGCGCCTGCAGAATGGGCACGCCGGCGCCGATCATGTTGGAGAAGTTGCGGCTGAATCGGCCGATGGCGATCTTCTTCATGAGCGGCCCGAAGACGGGCAGCTTCAGTTTGATGGGGTCGATCACCTTGCGCACCGACTCTTCGTGCTTGTTCCTGCTCCACCACACGGCCGTCAGAATGATCGCCACGACGAGGATCGGGCCGATCCAGACCATGGAGTGCGAGAGGACGACGAGAACCTGGGTGGGCAGAGGCAGCTGGCTGCCGAAGCCCTTGAACATGTTCTCGAACGTCGGCACGATGAAGATCAGCATCGCCACGACCGAGATGAGCGACATGATGAGAACGAGCACGGGGTAGGTCAGCGCCGACTTGATGGTGCTGCGCAGCTTGACATCCTTCTCGAAGTTCGCGGCAAGCGACTCGAGCGAGCGGTCGAGGAAGCCGCCGGTCTCGCCGGCCCGCACCATGTTCACCATGATCGGGGGGAACACTCCGGAGTGCTTGCGCATCGCATCCGACAACGCCACACCCGACTCCACGTCGTCGCGCACTTCGCCAAGAATCTTGGCGAGCTTCGGGTTCTCGGTCTGCTCGGCGAGGATATTGAGCGTGCGCAGCAGCGACAGGCCCGAGACCAGCATGGTCGCCATCTGACGGCTCATGACCGCGAGATCCTTGAGCTTGACGCCGCTGCCGAAGCCGATGTTGATCTCGCGATGCAGGCCGGTGCCGGCCGGCGCCTCGGAAATCGCGATGGGCGCGATGTTCATGGTGCGCAGCCGCGCGGTCACGGCGCCCTCGCTTGCGGCGTCGACGCGGCCCTTGACGATCTTGCCGTTCTCGTCGCGGCCGGTGTAGGCGAAGGCCAGGGTGGCAGCCATCAGTGCACCCCGCCTGAGAAGGAGTCGCCGAAGTCGATGCCGCCCACGGCCAGCGCCCGCGCGGAGGCCTCGGTGGGCGAGTCGACGCGGTCGACCAGGCGGTCGAATCCGCCCGGATCGTGCACCTTCTCGAGCGCGGCCGCGTGCGTGACCTTGCCGGTGTTCACGAGCTCGGCCAGGTGCTGGTCCATGGTGTGCATGCCCAGCTCGCGGCCCGCCTGCATGGCCGACGCGATCTGGTAGGTCTTGCCCTCGCGGATGAGGTTGGCGATGCCCGGCGTGGTCATCATGACCTCGGTGGCGACCGCCCGGCCCTCCCCCGTGGCACGGGCGACGAGGGTCTGGCAGACAACGCCCTGCAGGGTGGCGGCGAGCTGCGCGCGCACCTGCCCCTGCTGGTGGGGCGGGAACACGTCGATCATGCGATCGATGGTCTGCGGCGCATCCTGCGTGTGCAGGGTCGCGAAGACCAGGTGGCCCGTCTCAGCTGCCGTCAGCGCCACCGAGATGGTCTCGAGGTCACGAAGCTCGCCGATGAGAATGACATCAGGGTCCTGGCGCAGCACGTGCTTGAGCGCCGCCGCGAAGCTGTGCGTGTCGTGGCCGACCTCGCGCTGGTTCACGATGGACTTCTTGTGCGGGTGCAGGAACTCGATGGGGTCCTCGACCGTGACGATGTGGTCGGTGCGCGTGCTGTTCACCAGGTCGATGAGGGCCGCGAGTGTAGTCGACTTTCCCGAGCCGGTGGGGCCGGTCACGAGCACGAGACCGCGGGGCAGGCCGGCGAACTTGCCGATGCCCTCGGGAACTCCGAGCTCTTTCAGCTGCCGGATTTCGGTGGGAATCAGGCGGAACGCCGCCCCGATCGCGTCGCGCTGCTTGTAGTAGTTGACGCGGAAGCGGGCGTTCGCCGAGACCGTGTAGGCGAAGTCGAGCTCGTACTCGCGCTCGAACTGCTTCTGCTGCTCGGGCGAGATGAGAGTGCGTAGGGCGCTGGCGACGCGCTCGCGATCCCATGGCTGGCCGCCGGGAACGGCACGCAGGCCGCCGTCAACGCGCATCATGGGCGCCGCGTTCGCCGTGACGTGCAGGTCTGAGGCCCGGCTGTACACGACCTCCTGCAGCGCCGCGATCAGCTCGGGGTCTGCTGCCTGGCGGGATGCGCGGCGCTCCTCAGCACCCGCGCTCGCTGCAGCGGCCGCCGGTCGCACGGGCGGTGCAGCCGCGCTCGGCTGCGCGGCTGGCGCGGCGGCCTGCTGCACGGGCGGAGTCGCGGCGAGGGCCGCCTGCGGTGCGGCGGCCTGCTGGGCTACGGATGGCTGGCCCGCAGCTGGCACCGGGGCCTGCATCGACGGCATGGCCGCCTGCACGGCGGCACGCGGCGCGGCGAAGGACGGGCCGGCGTCGTCGCCGACGGTCGGCATCAGCTGCGTGGGCTGCGTGTATGACGGGGCGTCGGCCGGTGCGTGAACCGGTGACGCTGGCGGCTGGGCCGCATCCGTCGCCGGGGTCGCGAGGGAACGCCGCGCCGCCTCTTCGGCTTCTTCGCCGAGGCTCCAGCGCCGGCTGCCCTGCGCCGGCGGTGTCACCGGGATCTCGTAAATGGGATCGTCCATGCCTAAAGCCCCTCTTCGAATGTCTCGCGTTGTGCGCTCCATAGCGCCTCGTCACGGCCGGGCATCACGCCACGACCCGCATGATCTCGTCGATCGACGTCATTCCGAGCTGCACCTTGGCCCAGCCGTCTTCGCGCAGCGTCAGCATGCCCTGCGCACGGGCGAGGCGGCCGATCTCGGCGCTCGAGGCGCGCGCCACGGCCAGGCGCTCGATGTCTTCGGTCACGATCATGACCTCGTGCAACGCGAGGCGACCGCGGTAGCCGGTGTTCGAGCAACTGGGGCATCCGACGGGCTCGTAGATGACCGGCGTCTCGTGGCCAGGGTCGATCGTGAGGTTCAGCTGCAGCAGGCGCTGCGGGTCGAACTCGGAGGGCCGCTTGCAGCGGTCGCAGAGCCGGCGCGCCAGGCGCTGGGCGACGACCGAGTCGAGGGCGGAACCGACGAGGAACGGCTCGATGTTCATCTCGGTGAGGCGCGTGATGGCGCTCGGCGCGTCATTGGTGTGCAGGGTCGAGAGCACGAGGTGGCCGGTGAGCGACGCCTCGATGGCGATCTGAGCGGTCTCGTGGTCGCGGATCTCGCCGAGCAGCACCACGTCGGGGTCGCTTCGCAGAATGGAGCGCAGGGCGCTCGCGAACGTGAGGCCCGCCTTCGGGTTGACCTGCACCTGGTTGATGCCGGCCATGCGGTACTCGACCGGGTCTTCGACGGTGATCACGTTGATCTCGGGGCGCGAGACGGCGTTGACGGTGGCGTAGAGGGTGGTGGACTTGCCCGAGCCCGTGGGGCCCGTGACGAGGATCATGCCGTACGGCTTGGAGTACGACGTGCGGAACACGTCGAAGTTGCGGTCGAGCATGGCGAGGTCGCGCACGTCGAGGCTCGTGTTCGTGTTGTCCAGAATTCGCAGCACGATCTTCTCGCCCCACACGGTGGGCAGCGTGGCCACGCGCAGGTCGATCTGGCGGCCGCCGTGGCTGACCGACATGCGACCGTCCTGCGGCTTGCGACGCTCGGCGATGTCGATGTCGCTCATGATCTTGAGACGGCTGATGACACCGTTCTGGATGCTCTTCGGCGCAGCCTGCATCTCATGCAGCACGCCGTCGATGCGGTACCGCACCCGCACCTCGTGCTCGCCAGGCTCGATGTGGATGTCGGACGCCGCATCCTGGATGGCCTGCGAGACGAGCAGGTTCACGAAGCGCACGATCGGAGCGTCGTCATCGCCGCCGTCGCCGACGCCGAAGGCCGAGGCCTCGGTGGGCGCGTTCTCCTCCTCGAGCGTGGAGGTGAGGTCGCTGAGCTCGTCGTCGGCGCGCAGGTAGCGGTCGATGGCGCCGAGCAGGTCGCTGCGCTCGGCGACGACAGGGTCGACCTGCATGCGCGCGGCAGCGCGCACGTCGTCGACTGCGAAGACGTTGCCGGGGTCGACCATGGCGAGCACGATGCGGCCGTCTTCGAGACCGATGGGCAGCACCTCGTGCCGGCGACAGATGCCGGGGGCGACGAGGGCGACAGCCGTGCGATCGATGGGGTAGTCGAGCAGCTCGACGAACGGCAGATTGGCCTGGGTCGCGCGCGCGCTCGCGAGCTGCACCGGCGTGATCGCGCCCTTCTCAACGAGGGAGCGGATCACCTGCTCCTCTTCTGCCACGCCCATCTCTGCCGCATCAAGCTGCTCAATGGGCAGCAGGCCGTGCAAAATCAGGATCTCCGTCATCGACGCCACAACTACCACCCCCTCGAACAAGCCGGACTGCGACGGTCGGATGCCGCAGAGAAACTGGACCGCTTGCCAAGCCTTGTCACGTTATCCCGCGCTTGACATGGGGCGCATGACCCAGATATGGGGGCACACGAACGGGGTGCGCCGTGAGGTGGGTTGAGGAGCCGCGAAGCGGCGTCTCGAAACCCGGGGTCTTGGAGGGCGTTGGGTTTCGAGACGGCCGCTTTGCGGCCTCCTCAACCCGCAAGCGCAGGAGGGGCCCGGCGTTAGCCGGGGCCCCTCCTTACTACGTACCTACAGATCAGTTATAGGTGCCGGGCGTGTAGTCGTCTGAACTGAAGCTGTCGAAGTCGACGAAGCTCAGATCATTCTCGGTGAACGCGCCGTCGTCGGCGAAGATGCGGTTCGGGTAACGCTCCGCCTTCGCCTCCTCGGTGGCCTCGACCGTCACGTTGCGGTAACGCGGCAGGCCGGTGCCGGCAGGGATCAGCTTTCCGATGATCACGTTCTCCTTGAGACCGATCAGCGGGTCACGCTTGCCCTCCATGGCCGCCTGCGTCAGAACGCGGGTGGTCTCCTGGAACGACGCGGCGCTCAGCCACGACTCGGTCGCCAGCGACGCCTTGGTGATACCCATGACCTCCTGACGAGCCGACGCGGTCTTCTTGCCCTCGGTCAGCGCGGCACGGTTCAGCTCGTTGTACTTCGAGCGGTCCACCAGCTCGCCAGGCAGCAGGTCGGTGTCGCCGTGGTCGACGACGGTGACCTTGCGCAGCATCTGGCGCACGATGACCTCGATGTGCTTGTCGTGGATCGGCACACCCTGCGACCGGTAGACGCCCTGCACGCCGCCCACGAGGTGCTCCTGCACGGCTCGGACACCCTTGACGCGCAGCACCTCCTTCGGGTCGACCGTGCCGACGATGATCTGCGTGCCGAGCTCGACGTGCTGGCCATCCTCGACGAGAAGCGTCGAACGCTTCAGCACCGGGTAGGCGTGCGGCTCGTCGCCCGAGTCGGGAGTGAGAATGACCTTGCGGCTCTTCTCGGTCTCCTCGATCGTGATGCGACCCGCGGCCTCGGCGATCGGGGAGGCACCCTTCGGGGTGCGCGCCTCGAACAGCTCCTGCACACGAGGCAGACCCTGCGTGATGTCGTCAGCGGATGCCGAACCACCGGTGTGGAACGTACGCATCGTCAGCTGGGTTCCGGGCTCACCGATCGACTGCGCCGCAATGATGCCCACAGCCTCGCCGATGTCGACCAGCTTGCCGGTGGCAAGCGAGCGGCCGTAGCAGGCGGCGCAGACGCCGACAGCGGACTCACACGTGAGCACAGAGCGCACCTTGATGTTCTCCACGCCAGCGGCGACCAGCTTGTCGATGAGCACGTCGCCGACATCGCTACCCGCCGGGGCGATGACGGCGCCAGAGGCATCGACAGCATCCGTCGCCAGTGACCTTGCGAACACCGAGTTCTCGACGTTGACGTCGCGAACGAGCGTGCCGGTCGAGTCGGGGGCGGCGATGACCTGGTCGAGACCACGGGTCGTGCCGCAGTCCTCCTCGCGGATGATGACGTCCTGCGACACGTCCACCAGACGACGGGTCAGGTAACCCGAGTCGGCGGTACGCAGCGCGGTGTCGGCCAGACCCTTACGGGCACCGTGCGTAGCGATGAAGTACTCGGCCACGCTGAGGCCCTCGCGGTACGACGAGATGATCGGGCGCGGGATGATCTCACCCTTCGGGTTGTTCACCAGCCCTCGCATACCGGCGATGTTGCGCACCTGCAGCCAGTTACCACGGGCGCCGGACGACACCATGCGGTAGATGGTGTTGTCGGCCGGGAAGTTCTCCTGCATGGCCTTGGCAACCTCGTCGGTCGCATCCGTCCAGATCTTCACCAGCTCCTGGCGACGCTCGAGCTCGGTCGTGAGACCCTTGTCGAACTCCGCCTGAACCTTCGCGGCCTTCTTCTCGTAGCCGGCGATGATCTGCGGCTTCGTGGGAGGCGTGAGGATGTCGGAGAGCGCGACCGTCACACCGGAACGCGTGGCCCAGTAGAAGCCCGCATCCTTGATGTTGTCGAGCGCCGCGGCGACCTCGACCTTCGGGTAGCGCTCGGCAAGGTTGTTCACGATGCTCGAGATCACGCCCTTGTCGGCGACCTGCTCCACGTAGGGGTAGTCGGCCGGGAGCGCCTCGTTGAACAGCGCGCGACCCAGCGTCGTCTCCTTGATGACCGGACCGCCCTCGTAGCCCTCGGGCGCCGGGGCGTCACCGAACACGACGTTGTCGAGACGGATGCGCACCTTGGCGTTGAGGTCGAGCGAGCCCTGGTCGTTCGCCAGGATCGCCTCGGCGATCGACGCGAACGCGCGGCCCTCACCCTCAGCGCCCTCCTTGAGGGAGGTCAGGTGGTGCAGACCGATGATCATGTCCTGCGAGGGCAGGGTCACCGGGCGGCCATCCGACGGCTTCAGGATGTTGTTGGACGCCAGCATGAGGATGCGCGCCTCAGCCTGTGCCTCCACCGAAAGCGGCAGGTGCACAGCCATCTGGTCACCGTCGAAGTCGGCGTTGAACGCGGCACACACGAGCGGGTGCAGCTGGATGGCCTTACCCTCGACCAGCTGCGGCTCGAACGCCTGGATGCCCAGGCGGTGCAGGGTCGGAGCACGGTTCAGCAGCACGGGGCGCTCACGGATGATCTCCTCGAGCACGTCCCACACCTCGGGACGGGCACGCTCGACCATGCGCTTGGCGGCCTTGATGTTCTGGGCGTGGCTCAGGTCGATCAGGCGCTTGATGACGAACGGCTTGAACAGCTCGAGCGCCATGTCCTTCGGCAGACCACACTGGTGCAGCTTGAGCGTCGGGCCCACGATGATGACCGAACGGCCCGAGTAGTCCACGCGCTTGCCGAGCAGGTTCTGGCGGAAGCGACCCTGCTTTCCCTTGAGCATGTCGCTCAGGGACTTCAGGGCGCGGTTGCCGGTACCGGTGACAGGGCGACCACGGCGACCGTTGTCGAACAGGGCGTCGACGGCCTCCTGCAGCATCCGCTTCTCGTTGTTCACGATGATCTCGGGAGCACCGAGGTCGAGCAGACGACGCAGGCGGTTGTTGCGGTTGATGACGCGGCGGTAGAGGTCGTTCAGGTCGCTTGTCGCGAAGCGGCCACCGTCGAGCTGCACCATGGGGCGCAGCTCCGGCGGGATCACGGGGACGACGTCGAGCACCATGGCGGCGGGCGAGTTGCCCGTCTGGATGAACGAGTTGACCACGCGAAGGCGCTTGATGGCGCGGATCTTCTTCTGACCCTTGCCGTTGGCGATCTGGTCGTGCAGCAGCTCGGCCTCGGCGACCAGGTCGAACGACTCGAGGCGCTTCTTGATCGCCTCGGCGCCCATGTAGGCCTCGAAGTACAGACCGAAGCGGTCGACGAGCTCGTTGAAGTCGGCATCCTCAGGCTTGAGGTCGCCCACCTTCAGCGTGCGGAACGACTCCCAGACACGCTCCAGACGCGCGATGTCCTCGTCGAAGGACTTGCGGATCTGGTTCATCTCCTTCTCGGCGCCGTCCTTGGTGCGACGCTTCTGGTCGGCCTTCGCGCCCTCGGATTCGAGCGCGGCGAGGTCGCCCTCGAGCTTCGTCAGACGGTCGGCAATGCGCGCATCCCTCTGGTCACTCAGGGTCTTGATCTCGAGACGCAGCTCGTTCTCAAGGCCCGGCATGTCGGCGTGACGGCCGTCCTGGTCGACATCGATGACCATGTAGGCCGCGAAGTAGATGACCTTTTCAAGGTCTTTCGGCGCCATGTCGAGCAGGTAGCCCAGACGGGAAGGCACGCCCTTGAAGTACCAGATGTGCGTGACGGGCGCGGCCAGTTCGATGTGGCCCATGCGCTCACGGCGCACAGACGACTTCGTGACCTCGACACCGCAGCGTTCGCAGACGATGCCCTTGAAGCGCACGCGCTTGTACTTACCGCAGGAGCACTCCCAGTCCCGCGAGGGGCCGAAGATCTGCTCGCCGAAAAGGCCGTCCTTCTCAGGCTTCAGCGTGCGGTAGTTGATGGTCTCGGGCTTCTTGACCTCACCATGTGACCAACGACGGATGTCGTCAGCGGTGGCCAGGCCGATGCGAAGCTCGTCAAAAGTTGTAACGTCGAGCAATTTGTACTCTCTCCTTGTGAAGATTCGTCAGTAGGGTCTGGCCGCGCTTAGATCTCGTCGATCGACGACGACTCGAAGCGCGAGGAGATGTTGATGCCGAGCTCTTCCGCCGCACGGAACGCCTCGTCGTCCGTGTCGCGCAGGCTCACGGCCTGCCCATCGGCCGAGAGCACCTCGACGTTCAGGCAGAGCGACTGCATCTCCTTGATGAGCACCTTGAAGGACTCCGGGATGCCCGGCTCCTGGATGTTCTCACCCTTGACGATGGCCTCGTAGACCTTGACACGACCCAGAATGTCGTCGGACTTGATGGTCAAGAGCTCCTGCAGGGCGTAGGCGGCACCGTATGCCTCGAGCGCCCACACCTCCATCTCGCCGAAGCGCTGGCCGCCGAACTGCGCCTTACCACCGAGCGGCTGCTGGGTGATCATGGAGTACGGGCCGGTCGAACGTGCGTGGATCTTGTCGTCTACCAGGTGGTGCAGCTTGAGGATGTACATGTAGCCGACCGAGATCGGGTACGGGTACGGCTCACCGCTGCGGCCGTCGAACAGCTGCGTCTTGCCGCTGGCGCCGATGAGCTGCTCACCGTCACGGTTGGGCAGCGTCGAGTCGAGCAGGCCCGAGATCTCGACCTCGGCCGCGCCGTCGAACACCGGCGTCGCCACCTTGGTGTTCGGCTCGGCGCTGAACGCCTCGGTCGGCAGCTTCTTGGCCCACGCCGGCTTGCCCTCGACCTTCCAGCCCTGCTTGGCGATCCACCCGAGGTGAATCTCGAGCACCTGGCCGAAGTTCATGCGGCCGGGAACACCGAGCGGGTTCAGGATGACGTCGACAGGCGTTCCGTCGGCGAGGAACGGCATGTCCTCAACAGGCAGGATGCGCGAGATGACGCCCTTGTTGCCGTGACGCCCGGCGAGCTTGTCGCCCGCC
This sequence comes from Microbacterium sp. STN6, assembly GCF_026410545.1. Taxonomy (GTDB): domain Bacteria; phylum Actinomycetota; class Actinomycetes; order Actinomycetales; family Microbacteriaceae; genus Root112D2. The sequence goes on along the minus strand of NZ_JAPMIT010000004.1, from coordinate 168,604 downwards.
GTGATCTTGCGCTTCTGGGCGATGTAGACGACCACACGCTGGTTGACGCCCGAGCCGAGCTCGTCGTCACCGTCTTGCGCGTCGAACACCTTGACGCCGATGATCGTGCCCTGCTCACCGTGCGGCACCTTGAGCGACGTGTCGCGAACCTCGCGGCTCTTCTCGTTGAAGATCGCGCGCAGCAGGCGCTCCTCGGCGCTGAGCTCGGTCTCGCCCTTCGGCGTGACCTTGCCGACGAGGATGTCGCCGGGGCGAACCTCGGCGCCGATGCGGATGATGCCGCGCTCGTCGAGGTCGGCCAGGAGGTCCGGGCTGACGTTCGGCAGGTCGCGCGTGATCTCTTCCTTGCCCAGCTTGGTGTCGCGGGCGTCGACCTCGTACTCCTCGATGTGGATCGAGGAGAGGGTGTCGTCCTTCACCAGGTTCTGGCTGAGGATGATCGCGTCCTCGTAGTTGTAGCCTTCCCACGGCATGAAGGCGACGAGAAGGTTCTTGCCGAGCGCGAGCTCGCCATTCTCGGTAGCCGGGCCATCCGCGATGACCTCGCCGACCTCAACCCGCTCACCCTCGTTGACGATGACGCGGTGGTTGTAGCTGTTGCCCTGGTTGGAGCGAACGAACTTGTTGAGGTAGTAGGTCTGCGTGCCGCCCTCGTCGAGCTGCAGGGTGACGGCGTCGGCCGAGACCTGCGAAACGACGCCGGCCTTGTCGGCCGTGACGACCTCGCCCGCGTCGATGGCCGCGTACGTCTCCATACCGGTACCGACGAACGGCGACTCGCTGCGCAGCAGCGGCACAGCCTGACGCTGCATGTTCGCGCCCATGAGCGCGCGGTTCGCGTCGTCGTGCTCGAGGAACGGGATGAGCGACGTGCCGACCGACACCATCTGGCGGGGCGAGACATCCATGTAGCCGATGTCTTCTGCGGGAACGAGGTCGACCTCGCCGCCCTTCTCACGGGCGAGCACGCGCTCCTCAGCGAAGCGGTTCTCCTTCGTGAGGGGAGCGTTCGCCTGAGCGATGATGAAGTCGTCTTCCTCGCTTGCGGTGAGGTAGTCGATGGTCTCGGAGACCTTGCCGTCGATCACGCGGCGGTACGGCGTCTCGATGAAACCGAACGAGTTGATGCGTGCGAACGACGCCAGCGAGCCGATGAGGCCGATGTTCGGGCCTTCAGGGGTCTCGATGGGGCACATGCGGCCGTAGTGGCTGGGGTGCACGTCGCGCACCTCGACGCCGGCACGGTCGCGGCTGAGGCCACCGGGGCCGAGCGCCGACAGGCGACGCTTGTGGGTCAGGCCCGCGAGCGGGTTGTTCTGGTCCATGAACTGGCTGAGCTGCGAGGTGCCGAAGAACTCCTTGATCGCGGCGACGACGGGGCGCACGTTGATCAGGGTCTGCGGCGTGATGGCCTCGATGTCCTGCGTGGTCATGCGCTCGCGAACGACGCGCTCCATGCGGGAGAGACCGGTGCGCACCTGATTCTGGATCAGTTCGCCCACGGCGCGGATGCGACGGTTGCCGAAGTGGTCGATGTCATCGACGTCGAGGCGGATGTCGACCTCCTTGCCGTCGCGCACCCCCTTGACCGTCTTCTGCTCGTCGTGCAGCGCAACCAGGTACTTGATGGTCGCGATGATGTCCTTGGTGGTGAGGACCGAGTCGCTGAGCGGCGCGTCGATGCCGAGCTTGCGGTTGATCTTGTACCGACCGACCTTGGCCAGGTCGTAGCGCTTCGGGTTGAAGTAGAAGTTGTCGAGCAGCGCACGCGCGGCCTCGGCGGCAACCTGCTCACCCGGGCGCAGCTTGCGGTAGATGTCCTTCAGCGCCTCTTCCTTGGTGAGGATCGCGTCCTTCTCCAGGGTGAGAGCGATGGACTCGTAGCCAGCGAACTCCTCGAGGATCTCCTCGCTGGTGAGGCCGAGAGCCTTCAGGAACACCGTGACCGACTGCTTGCGCTTGCGATCGATGCGCACGCCCACCTGGTCGCGCTTGTCGATCTCGAACTCGAGCCAGGCACCGCGGCTCGGGATGATGCGAGCCGAGTAGATGTCCTTGTCGCTGTTCTTCTCGGGGCTGCGGTCGAAGTAGACGCCGGGTGAGCGAACGAGCTGGGAGACGACGACACGCTCGGTGCCGTTGATGACGAACGTGCCCTTTTCGGTCATGAGCGGGAAGTCGCCCATGAAGACCGTCTGGGTCTTGATCTCGCCCGTGAGGTGGTTCATGAACTCGGCCTCGACGTAGAGAGGCGCGGAGTACGTCTTGCCCTTCTCCTTGCACTCGTCGATCGAGTACTTCTTCTCTTCGAGGAAAGGATTCGTGAAGCTCAGCTGCATCGTTTCGCCGAGGTCTTCGATCGGAGAGATCTCCTCGAAGATCTCCTCGAGACCGGACTGCACGGCGATGTCGGTGCGGCCCTTCGCCTCTGCCTCGGCGAGACGCTGCTTCCACTCGTCGTTACCGACGAGCCAGTCGAAGCTCTCAGTCTGGAGGGCGAGCAGATCAGGAACCGTCAGAGTGTCCTGGATCTTGGCGAACGAAAGACGGTGGAAGTTCCGTCCGTTCTTGGGTGAGTTGGTGGTTGCGTTGCGCGCAGCAGCCAAGGAAATAACCTCCGTGGGCCCTGTTTCAGGCCTCAGTCACTTGTCGGTCAGTATCGGAACTGGTAGTCGGAACTGTTAGGACGAGAGCTCCCACAGGAAATCGCGCCGATATATGACCCGTTCGCACGGGACCAGGCGCGCAGAGCCGACCGCAATATGAAGGCATGAAGAAGTGGGGAGCGCAAAGAACCACTATATGCGACAAAGACGCGCCGTGTCCACTTGATTCTTGACCGAATTCGAATTCTCCGGTATAACCCAGGTTTCTCACTGGGTGGGCGATGGGCGGGCGGTACGCGGTAGCGCTGACCACACGGGTCGGGCCGAATCGTGAGTGCGCCCGCAGAAGACCCGCAAAACGGCCCGACCCACGAGAAAGCAGTTGCGTCGGACGACAGGCGCGAACGGGATTAGCCGGCCTGCGCGGGGGCGCCGGCATCGGCGAGGGCGCGCACGACGGGGAGCTGCGCGACGACCGCGGCGCGGAAATCCGGGTTGTCGCGCAGGTCGGCGGGGAAGACCGAGTCGAGCGCGAAGAGGCGAGCCACGACCGCGTCGGGGTCGAGCTCGAGGGCGTCGATGGACGGGACTGCGGCGTGCAGCTCGTCGGCGAGAGGGTCGTCGAGGGGCGGGCTACCGGCATCCGCTGTGCTGGCAATGAAGGTGACCCACGCTGCGACCGCAAGCGCCAGGCCACGTGGCATGTGGCCGGCGGCGATGCGGTCGCGGGCGGCGCTGAGAATGCGGATGGGCAGCTTCTGGGAACCGTCCATGCCGACCTGCCTGGTCGTGTGCGCGAGGCTCGGGTTGGCGAAGCGCGCCAGCACGGTGTCGCGGTAGCGCGCGAGATCGATGCCAGGCGGGGCCGTGAGGGTGGGCAGGATGTCGTCGTCGAGTACGGCGAGAACCGCGTCGCGAAGGGTCGGGTCCGCGACCGCTTCGGCGATGGTCTCGTGGCCGCGGAGGGCGCCGAGGTAGGCGAGCATCGAATGGCTCGCGTTGAGCACGCGCAGCTTGACGCGCTCGTAGGGCGCGACGTCGTCTGTGAGGATGGCGCCGGCCTTCTCCCAGGCAGGGCGGGGGCCGGCGAAGTCGTCTTCGATGACCCACTGGGCGAAGGGCTCTGCGACCACGAGGGCCTCGTCGCGCAGGCCGAGCAGCGCCTCGGCGGCGTCGCGGTCGGCCTCGGTTGTGGCGGGGGCGATGCGGTCGACCATGGTGGAGGGGAAGGTGACGGAGGTGTCGAGCCAGGTGGCGAAGGCGACTGCGGGTGCCGGGTCGGTGGCTTGCGACGAGTCGGGGGCGCCGGCATGTACGGCGTCGGGGGCATCCGCGAGCGCCGCGACGAGCGAGCGCACGAGGCGGCGAGTGGTGGGCCCGTTGTCGGCGAGGTTGTCGCACGGCACGACGGTAAACGGGGCACCTCCCCGACGGAAACGACGGGCGAGGCCGCGCACGAGCAGGCCGATCGGTGTAGCGGATGCCCCGGCCGGCGCGGAGACGGAAGCGTCAGCCAGTTCGGCCGCGATCAGGCGCAGGTCGGACTGCACCGAGTCTCGCGTCAGGTCGATGTTGCCATTCGTGCCCCGCAGGTACCCCTTCTCGGTGATCGTCAGCGTCGCCAGATGCGTGGCCGGCGCAGCGATCACCTCGGCGATGCGGTCGGACTCCTCCCCAGGCCACGCCACATCGCGAACGGATGCGACGAGCCGCAGTCGCGTCTCGTCGACCCCGCGCACCAGCACCCCGTACAGGCAGTCCTGCGGCCGCAACTGGCGCACGACCGAGTCGCTGCGGCCGGTCACCCCGAGGATGCCCCAGCCGGACGCGCCGGTCGCTGCGGCAGCATCCTCGGTGAAGACCGCCTGGTGGGCACGGTGGAACGCTCCGATGCCGAAGTGCACGATGCCGATGGTGGGAGTGCCGGCCTCGACCGCGGGGCCGGTGACGCGCTCGCGGTTCGGCTGAGCGGCGGCGAGGGTCGCTGCGGAGAGGCGGTCGTGCACGAGGGGGTGCTCCTGGTTCTTGGTTGGGGCGGGTGGGCGAGTATGGGTTTCGAGACGCGCCTTTGGCGCTCCTCAACCCGCGTTCGGTGGCGAGTATGGGTTTCGAGACGCGCCTTTGGCGCTCCTCAACCCGCGTTCAGTGGCGAGTCTGGGTTTCGAGACGCGCCTTTGGCGCTCCTCAACCCGCGTTCGGGCGGTCAGTCGTCGGGGTTGTCACGCACGCGCGCCACCAGCTGGGTGGGGTTCACGAAGCGCAGGGCGATGACCAGGATCACCAGCATCATCACGGTGTACATGACCGCCATGGCAGAGACCAGCGGGCGCGGCTCGGCGCCACCCGCAGACGTCATCGCCCGGTAGATCGCCACCACGAGCGTGTCGCTCGGCGGCCCCGACACGAGGAACGTCAGGTCGAACATTCCGACCGTACGCACCAGCACGAGGATGCCCGCCGCGAGAATGCCGGGCACCAGCAGCGGGCCGAGCACCCTCAGGAACACGCTACGCATACCGGCGCCGCACATGCGCGCAGCGTTCTCGATGGTCGGGTTGATCTGCTCGATGAACGGCGTCATCGTGATGATGACGAACGGCACGGATGGCACCAGGTTCACGAGAATCACCGCAATGAGCGTGCGCCCCAGACCGAAGTTGTACATGACGGTCGCCAGCGGAATGCCGAACGTGATCGGCGGGATCAGCACGGGAAGCAGGAACAGCCCCATCACGACCTGCTTGCCCGGGAACTTGCTGCGCGCCAGCACGTACGACGCCGGCACGCCGATGAGGATCGAGATGATCACGACGCTGAACGCCACGATGAGCGTCACCCCGATGACGTGCGCGAGCTCGAACCTGCTCCACGCCTCGCCGTACCACGAGGCCGTGAACTCGGTGGGCAGCCAGTTCGTGAACCAGGACTTGCCGAGCGAGTCGACGAGCACGCTGATGAGGATGCCGAAGAGGAAGAGGAAGAATGCGACGATTCCGGCCCACACGAACCACGTGCCAGGCGAGGCGACGAGTGACCTCTCGCCCGGCATCCGATTGGCTGGGCCCGAGCCCTTGCGCCTCTTGCTGTAGATCTTCTCTGCACCGCGAACCGCTGGGCGGCCCGCGTCGATGACGGGTGTATCGGCCATCAGCCCTTGCCTCCTGTCGAACCCTTATAGAAGAAGGAGCGCCCGAGTAGAACGAACGCGATGACCACGAGCTCGATGACGCCCATCATGATGGCGATCGTCGAGGCCATGCTGTAGTTCTGCTGCTCGCCGAATGCGCGGTAGGCCATGAGGGCCATGACGCGCGTGTCGCCGCCCGGGTCACCGACCAGCCTCGCCGACGGGAACACGCTGAACGCGAGCACGAAGGTGAGGATGAAGGTGGTCGCCAGCCCGGGAGCCAGCAGCGGCAGCGTCACGCGACGGAACCGCTGGCGCCAGTTGGCCCCGAGCGTTCTGGCCGCCGCCTCGATCGACGGGTCGATTCCCGACAGGTAGGAGGAGACGAGCAGGAACGCGAACGGGAAGCCCGAGATGATGAGCGAGAACATGACGCCCAGGTAGTTGTTCACGAGCTGCAGCGGCTGGTCGATGATGTGCGTGTCGAGCAGGAACCGGTTGAGCCAGCCCTGGCGCCCGGCGAAGATCAGCAGGCCCTGCGCGGTGAGCACCGTGCCGAGCGTGATGGGCAGAACCAGCAGCGTCGAGAGGAACCGCTTGCCGCGGAACCGGTGCCGCAGCTTGAACGCCAGCGGGATCGACACGATCACGTTGAACAGTGCCGCCGGCAGCGCCAGCTTCATGGTCAGCCACACCGACTCGAACGTGAACGGGTCCTTGAAGAACTCCACGTAGTTGGCGAACGGTCCGCCGCCCCACTGCTCCGTCGTGCGCGCGAGCGGCTGGAACGTGAGCCCGATGCCGTACGCGAACGGGTACACGAACAGCGCCACGATGAACACCAACGCCGGCGCCAGCAGCCACAGCCGGGCGTCGATGCCGCGCTCGGCGAGCCGGTGCGCGAGGCTCGCCGTGCTCTTCACGCGGGTGCGCGACTGGCGTGACTGGATGGCCGAGCTCACGACGCCACCGACTCGAGAGGCGTCTGGGTCACCGGGCTCCCGGCCTCCGCGGCGAGGTCTGCCTGGTAGATCAGCACGCGGCTCGGGGCGACTCCGAGGGTGACCCTGTCGCCTGGGCGCGGGGCCGATGAGGCGTGCACGAACAGGTTCTGCCCGGCATCCGTCACCGCTTCGACCGCGAACTCACGACCTTGGTACTCGACGACCTGCACGGTCGCCTCGACCGTGTTGAGGCCCGAGGTCGAAGCACCTGGCTCGACGACCGTGAGGTCATGGGGGCGGATGGCGACGCGCACAGAGTCTGACGCGGCCGCGTGGTGCACGATATGACCCGCCAGCGACAGGCCGCGACCCGAGACGCGCGCCTCGGAGCCGTTGACCGTCTCGACCGTGAGATCGAGGAGGTTGCGGTAGCCCATGAAGTCGGCGACGTGCCAGTTGGCCGGGTTGTCGTGCAGTTCCTGCGGCGTGCCGATCTGTTGCACGTGGCCCTCGCGCAGCACGACGAGGCGGTCGGCGAGTGAGAGCGCCTCCTCCTGGTCGTGCGTGACGTAGACCGTGGTGAGGCCGAGCGACTGGTGCAGGCGCCGGATCTCGGTGCGCATCTCGAGGCGCAGCTTGGCGTCGAGGTTCGACAGCGGCTCGTCCATGAGCACGAGTCGGGGCTCGAGCACGACGGCGCGAGCGATGGCAACGCGCTGCTGCTGGCCGCCCGAGAGCTGGCCGGGAAGCTTGGTGGCGTGCTGCTCGAGCCGCACCAGTGCGAGCGCCTCGGCGACCCGGCGCGTGATCTCGGCGCGCGGCACGCCACGCATCTGCAGGCCGAACGCCACGTTCTTCTGCACGCTCAGGTGCGGGAACAGCGCGTAGTTCTGAAACACCATGCCGAAGTCGCGCTTCTCGGCGGGCAGCACATCGACGCGCTTGTCATCGATGAGGATCTGCCCGTGGGTGAGGGGCAGCAGGCCGGCAAGGCAGTTGAGCGCCGTCGACTTGCCGCAGCCCGACGGTCCGAGCAAGGCGATGAACTCGCCCGCCCGGATCGTCAGGTTGAGGTCGACCAGCGCATCCTGCCCACCGAAGCTACGCCCGACGTTCTTCAATTGCAGGGCGTCGAAGGAGGAGGCTGAAATGGTCATGTCTACTTCGATTCGAACTTTCCGACTCCCACGGTGCGGTCCCAGATGTCAAAGGCCTTGACCATCTGATCCGGCGTGAGCGGAGTCTCCTTGGGCATCTTCTCGATCAGGGCGTCGTACCAGTCACGGCCGAACTCCTTCACGACGTCCTGGCTCTTCTGCGGTGCCTTGTCGAGGGTCGCGCCCTTGATCGCGGGGCCCGGGTAGAAGTAGCCGGTGTCGTACGCCATGGCGTTCACCTTCGGCGTCAGCATGTACTGCAGAAGGTTGAGGATGGCCGACATCTTTTCCGCCGACTGGCCCTTGGGCACGACGGCGTAATGCGCATCCGTCACCCAGGTGAACTTGTCGAACGCGGCGGCCTTGATGGTCTTCGGTTCAGTGCCCTCGGCGCGCGGGTTGATGTCCCACCCGGTGGTGGTGGGGATCATCGACCAGGTGCCGTCAGCCATGTTGGAGATGACCTGGCCGGTGCCCGTGGGGTAGTTCGACACGTACTGGCCGAGCTCCTTCAGGTACGCCCACGTCTTGTCCCAGCCGTTGGTCGGGTCCTTGGGGTCGGAGTCGCCGAGCATGTACGGCAGGCCCATGATGAACGTGCGGCCGGGGCCCGAGTTGGCGGGGCGCGCGTAGCCGAACTTGCCGGGGTGCGCCTTGGCCCACGCGAGCAGCTCCTGCGGGTTCTTCGGCACGTCGGTCACCGCGTCGGGGTTGTACTGCAGCAGCGGGCCCGAGGGGTAGTAGGAGACGACCGCGCCGAAGCCGTCGGCCAGCTTCTGCATGTTCGCCGCCGGCTCGATGTAGTTCTTCTGGTTCGAGAGACGGTCGCCGTAGTCCTTGATGAGCGGCACCCACAGCTTCTGGCCGATACCGGCCGAGAGCCCGTCGTTACCCGTGAAGACCAGGTCCACCTGCAGGTCACCGCTGTCGACCTGCGGCTTGATCGTGCCGACGAGGTCGGGCGCGCCGCCGCTCTCCCAGTTGACCGAGGAGATGATGTCGGAGTGCTTCTTGACGAAGTCGGCCACCATGTCGCCGACCTCCTTCTGAGCGCCCGCGACATCGAGAATATTGAGCGTGACCGCCGCCTTCGGCTTGTCTGGCACGTCGCCGCTTGAGGCCGCCTTCTGGCCGCCCTCGTTGCCGGAGTTCGGTGCCGTACAGCCTGTGATCGCGAGCGCGAGCACGGCAACCGAGGACAGAAGGACTGTCCGGGTGCTGATGCGCATGTCGTGTTCCTTCCTTATCTGTCTTGCGTGTGTCTTGTGCGTGCCTCTAGACGCCGGCGTCGAGAAGCTGGTGTGTTGCCCCACGGCCGCCTGGGCCGGAGGGCACCCCCGTTGACTGCCTGACCATGAGGTCGACGGCCAATTCCTGAAGAACACCGGATGCCGCATCCGCGGCCTGCTCCGGCATGCTCTCGTTCGTGCTCGCCTGACTATCGCGCAGCACCAGGTCGAGAAGAGCGTCCACGCTCATGCGCCCCATCTGCTGGCGCGGAAGGTCCACCGTCGTGAGGTTGGGCCGCACGAAGGTGGAGACCGCGACGTTGTCGAAGCCGGTGACGCTCATGTCCTCCGGCGCGCTGAGCCCGCGCTGGCGCAGGCGGTCGAGGATGCCGAGAGCCACCAGATCGTTGTAGCCGACGACTGCCGTCGCGCCGGACGCGACGGCGAGGTCGGCCGCCTGCACGCCGCCCTCGAAGTACGGCGGGAAGTTGCCCAGGTCGATGAGCTCGAGCTCGCCGTGCACCTGCTCGTCGGCGAAGACACGGAACGCCGCCGCCCGCTGCGCGTTCGACCAGGAGGCACGGGGGCCGCCCGCGTATGCCACCCGGCGGTGCCCGAGGGCGATGAGGTGGCGCATGACGGCCACGAGGCCGCCGCCGTTGTCGAAGATGATGGACGGCACGCCGTCGAGCCTGCGGTTGGCGAGCACGAGAGGCGTCTCGGTTGTGAGCGCACGGATCTCGTCGTCGGTCGTGCGGGGCGAGCAGAGAATGACGCCGTCGACCTGCTTGATGAGGCTGCGGGCGATCTCGGACTCGACTGTCGGGTCTTCATCGGTGTCGGCCACGAAGACGGTGTAGCCGGCGGCGCGGGCGCGGGCCTGCACGCCCTTACAGACGGAGCCGAAGAAGGGGTTCTCGAGGTCGGGCACGACCAGGCCGATGCTGCCGCTGCGGCCGGTGATGAGGCTGCGCGCGTTGCGATTGGGGCGGTAGCCCATGCGCGCCGCCGTGGCCTGAACGTGGATGCGCGTCGCCTCGGCCACCTGTTCCGGGCTGGCGAGGGCACGTGACACCGTCGAGATCGAGACGCCGGACTCACGGGCGACATCCCTGATCGTCACTGCCATGTCACACCACCTCGTGCGAATCGTGAGCGGCGTACCGCTGCTGTGCCGGAGCTGCCTCGCGCTCCGGTTCCGCCATTCTGCAAACCTTTTCATTGTTTCGTCAAGCCCTCGACGCAGTTTCATTTTGTTTCATGCTTCGACGGTCGCCGCCGGGCGTGACTTCCGCGATATTCCGGCGCTATAGTGGCCTCCAATGCGTGGCGCCCGTCGCCCAGACGCGCGTGATCGAGTGCAAATCGATCACGTTTTTGTTTCAAGGAGGAGGCAGCAGATGGCCGATGTGTGGAAGCTTGACCCCGACCGGGCGCTGCCCGCCGATCCCGCCATGCGGGTCGTCGCGCGCGAGCTCTACGACTCGGTCGCCGACCTGCCGCTCGTCTCCATGCACGGCCACGTCGAGGTCGAGGCGATCCGGGACAACCTGTCGTTCGGCGACCCCGCCGAGCTCTTCGTGATTCCCGACCACTACCTGCGCCGCATGCTCGTCTCGCAGGGCTACACCAACGAGCAGCTGGGCGTCGCCCCGGTTGACGGTTCGGGTGGAGAGGAGCGCGACCACCGCACCATCTGGCGGCGCTTCTGCGAGAACTGGAAGCTGTTCCGGGGCACGCCGACGCGGTACTGGCTCGAGCACGAGCTCGTCGAGATCTTCGGCATCACCGTGCGACCGAGTGCCCAGACGGCTGACGAGATCTACGACCAGCTCGTCGACACTCTTGGGCGGGATGAATTCCGCATCCGCCCCCTCTTCGACCGGTTCAACATCGAGATCCTCTCCACGACCGATTCGCCCCAGAGCGACCTTGCCGCGCATGCCGACCTCGCCGCGGAGGGCTGGGGCGAGCGCGTGGTGCCCACCTTCAGGCCGGATGCGCTGTTCTACCCGGATCGGGAGGGCTGGGCCGGCGGCATCCGCTCGTTGTCGGCGGCAAGCGGGATCGAGGTGCGCGACTACACGTCGTTCCTCGATGCTCTGCGACAGCGGCGGTTCGCGTTCGCCGCGGCCGGAGCGCGAGCGAGCGACCACGGTCACGTGTCGGCCGACACGACACCGCTGGACGCTGCGGATGCGCAGCGCGTCTTCGACGCCGCGCTGCGGGGCGACGTGAACGCGACGCGCGCGACCGCCTTCGCCGCCAACATGCTCTTCGAGAGCGCGCGCATGTCGCTCGACGACGGGCTCGTCATGCAGCTGCACCCCGGCGTCTCACGAAACCATTCGGCCGAGGTGCACCGCAGGCTGGGCGCCGACCAGGGTTTCGACATTCCCGTGCAGACCGAGTACACCCGCTCGCTGCAGCCGCTGCTTGACGCGTTCGGGCTCGACCCGCGGTTCCGCATGATCCTGTTCACGGTCGACGAGAACGCCTTCTCGCGCGAGCTGGCTCCGCTCGCCGGCGCGTACCCGTCGGTGCTGCTCGGCGCGCCGTGGTGGTTCCTCGACTCGCCGGGCGGCATGTCGCGGTTCCGCTCGCTCGTGACCGAGACGGCCGGCTTCTACAACACGAGCGGGTTCGTCGACGACACGCGCGCCTTCGCCTCGATCCCCGCCCGGCACGACCTGGCCCGCCGCATGGACGCGGGCTACCTCGCGCGGCTCGTGGCCGAGGGGCTGCTGGATCTCGACGAGGCCAGGGAGACCGTGCACGACCTCAGCTATACGCTGCCGAAGAAGGCGTACGCGCGGCGGGACGCGCTCGCGTAGGGCGGGCCGCGCATCCGCTCGCTGTATTTCGATTCGCGTCAACCGGCTGCGCACGCCGCGGCCCGAAGCAGAAGAGAGAGATCATGGCAACCATCGAACGTGCCGAGGTGCTCGTCACGAGCCCGGGCCGCAACTTCGTCACGCTGCGCATCACCACGTCTGACGGCGTGACCGGGCTCGGCGACGCGACGCTCAACGGGCGCGAGCTGTCGGTGGCCGCATACCTGCGCGAGCATGTGGCGCCGATTCTGGTCGGGCTCGACCCGCAACGCATCGAGGACACGTGGCAGTACCTCTACCGCGGTGCGTATTGGCGGCGCGGGCCGGTGACGATGGCGGCGATCGCGGCCGTCGACGTGGCGCTGTGGGACATCAAGGGCAAGGTCGCCGGCATGCCGGTGTACCAGTTGCTGGGCGGCCAGTCGCGGCGCGGGGCTCTCGCCTATGGGCACGCCTCGGGCTCGGACCTGCCGTCGCTGTTCCAGTCCATTCGCAACCACCTCGACGAGGGGTTCAAGGCGATTCGCGTGCAGACGGGCGTGCCCGGGCTCGGGCAGGTCTACGGTGTCGCCACCGACCAGAAGCCCGGTGCGCGCTACGACTACGAGCCGGCCGGCCGCGGCGTCGCGCCCGCCGAGGAAGCCTGGGACACGCGATCGTACCTGCGGCACATCCCGACGATCTTCGCCGCCGTGCGCGAGGAGTTCGGTTACGACCTGCCCCTGCTGCACGACGGGCACCACCGCATGACGCCGAACCAGGCGGCCATTCTCGGCAAGTCGCTCGAGCCGTACGACCTGTTCTGGCTCGAGGACTGCACGCCCGGCGAGAACCAGGAGGGGCTGCGGCGCGTGCGCTCGCAGACGACCACCCCGCTCGCGATCGGCGAAGTGTTCAACACGGTCTTCGACTACCAGACGCTCATCACCGAGCAGCTCATCGACTACGTGCGCTCGGCGGTCACGCACACCGGCGGCATCACGGCGCTGAAGAAGCTCATGGACTTCGCCGCGGTGTACCAGATCAAGTCGGGCTTCCACGGGCCGACCGACGTCTCGCCCGTGGGGCAGGCGGCTGCGCTGCACCTCGATGTCTCCCTGCCGAACTTCGGCATTCAGGAATACATGAAGCATTCGGATGACACGCTGCGCGTGTTCCGCACCGGCTACACGTTCGAGGATGGGCTGCTGCACCCCGGCGACGCGCCAGGCCTCGGCGTGGAGTACGACGACGAGCTGGGCGCCACGTTCGAGTACTCCCCCGCGTACCTGCCGGTGAACCGGCTGCAGCTCGACGGCTCGATGCACGACTGGTGAGGAACGCGGGTTGAGGAGCCGGCAACGCCGGCGTCTCGAAACCCAACACCCGCACGCGGGTTGAGGAGCCGGCAACGCCGGCGTCTCGAAACCCACGCCTACGGTTGCACCCTGCTCCCCCTCTCGCTCATTTTCGGCAACCGCTGGTATTCGCCTCGGATGAGCGCCTCCCGTTTTCGCCGTGACCAACCCTGGATCTGCTTTTCGCGCGCATACGCTTCGTCGATGCGGTTGTACTCTTCGGCGAAGACGAGGGTCACGGGCAGGCGTTTGCCGGTATAGCTCGATCCGGCGCCGGAGGCGTGCTGCTCCATTCGATGATCGAGGTTGCGCGTACTGCCGACGTAATAGCTGTCGTCACTGCATCGAAGAATGTAGACGAAGGGCATTGACCGATTGTGGCCGGAAGCACGTGAGAGGCGCTGACGATTTCCACAGGAGCGCCCGTGCGGGTGTTGGGTTTCGAGACGCCGCCGAAGGCGGCTCCTCAACCCGCGAGCACGAGCGAGTGTTGGGTTTCGAGACGCCGGCGTTGCCGGCTCCTCAACCCGCGAGCACGAGCGGGTGTTGGGTTTCGAGACGCCGCCGAAGGCGGCTCCTCAACCCGCGAGCAGTGGCGGCTCCTTAACCCGGATGCACGGGGTCAGGTGACGGTGCCGAACTGCCAGGGGACGAACTCCTCCTGGCCGATGCCGAGCTCCTCGCTCACGGTCTGCTCGCCCGACGCCACGCGGATGATCTTCTCGAAGATCTCCTCGCCCACCTCGGCGAGCGTCGCCGTGCCGTCCACGATGCGGCCGGCATTGAGATCCATGTCGTCGGCCATGCGCTCGTACGTCTCGGTGTTGGTCGCGATCTTGATGGACGGCGTCGGCTTCGCCCCGAACACCGACCCGCGGCCGGTCGTGAAGCACACGACCGTCGCGCCCCCCGCCACGATGCCCGTGACCGAGACCGGGTCGTAGCCCGGCGTATCCATGAACGTGAAGCCGCGCTCGGTGACCGGCTCGGCATACTCGTAGACGGCGGCGAGATCGGCACGGCCGCCCTTCGCCACGGCCCCGAGCGACTTCTCGAGAATCGTGGTCAGGCCGCCCGCCTTGTTGCCCGGCGACGGGTTGTTGTCGAGGCTGCCGCCTCCCGCCGCCGCGTACTGCTTCCACCACTCGATGCGGTCGAGCAGCTTCTGGCCGACCTCGGGCGCCACCGCGCGACGCGTCAGCAGATGCTCGGCCCCGAACACCTCCGGCGTCTCGGCCAGGATCGATGTGCCGCCCCACGCGACCAGCCGGTCCGATGCGACGCCGAGAGCCGGGTTGGCGGTGATGCCGGAGAAGCCGTCGGAGCCGCCGCAATTGAGGCCGAGCACGAGCTCGGAGATCGGCACATCCACTCGCTCACGCTTGTTCAGTTCAGGCAGCATTTCGCGGATGCGCGCCACGCCCTCCTTCACCGTGGCACGTACGCCGCCCTCGCTCTGGATGTTCATGGTCGTGATCAGCGTGTCGTCGGGAATGCCCTGATTATCGACGAGCGACTGCACGGGAACCATCTCGCAGCCGAGGCCCACGACGAGCAGAGCGCCGAAGTTGGGGTGCCTGGCGTAGCCGTGGAGGGTGCGCAGCAGCGTGCGGCCTCCCTCGCTGGTGGGCACCAGCCCGCATCCGCTCTGGTGTGTCAAAGCCATGACGCCGTCGACGTTCTCGAACTCGTCGAGCGCGAACCCGCGGAACTGGTCGGCGATGAGGTTCGCGGCCGTCGCGGAGCAGTTGACCGAGGTGAGGATGCCGATGTAGTTGCGGGTGCCGGTCGTGCCGTTGGCGCGCGGGTAGCCGCGGAAGGTGGGCATCTCGCCGTCGGGACGCACCGAAGGCGAGAGTGCGGTGCCGAACTCATGCTCGCGGTCGGCGTCATCCATGCCGAGGTTGTGGCTGTGCACGTGGTCGCCCGGCGCGATGGCGGCGGTGGCGCGGCCGATGGACTGGCCGTACTTGTGCACCTGGGCGCCGGGCGCGACGGCGACAAGCGCGAACTTGTGGCTGCGCGGGATGTCGGCGGCCAGCGTGATCTCGCCCAGGCTCGGGCCGGCGTCGATGGTCGTGCCGGCGTCGAGGGCGCGCAGGGCGACCGCCACCTCGTCGTGTGGATCGAGGTGCAGAGAGATGTCGGCCAGCGCGAGTGGGGTCATGGTGGCGCGAGGCCTCCGTTCTGCGTTAGTGTCGAATGTAACCGGTTACATGGGACGTGTTCATTCTCCCTCGCGTGTGGGCGGGAGGTCAAGCGCGGGCGGTGGGGTGGGGGTTTCGAGACGGCGGCTGCGCCGCCTCCGGGGCCAGCAGTGCGGGGGTCGGTTTCGAGACGGCGGCTGCGCCGCCTCCTCAACCAGCGAGACGGGGCAGGGTGTCGCGACGGCGGCTTTGCCGCCTCCGGGGCCAGCGGAAGGAGCGGATGCTGTGGCGACGACGATCAGGCAGGTGGCGGCGGCGGCCGGCGTCTCGATCGCGACCGCCTCTCGCGCGCTCAGCGGATCCGACGCGGTCGTGGCATCGACCAAGCAGCGCGTGCTCGAGGTGGCGCAGCGGCTCGACTACCTGCCGAGCCGCCTCGGCCGCAGCCTCGCCACGGGCACGACCGGCAACGTCGGCGTCATTCTGCCCGACGTGACCAACCCCTTCTATACGGAGTTCCTCGCCGAGCTCGAGTCGGCGCTTGGCGCCCGCGACATCGGCGTGCTCGTGGGCGACTCCCATGAGACGCCGGAGCTGGAGCGACGGCTCATCCAGCGGATGGCGACGCAGGTGGACCAGCTGGTGCTCGCCTCGAGCCGGCTCGACGACGGGGATGTTGCGCAGGCATCCGCTCGTCTGCCCGTGCTGCTCGCCAACCGCATGCTCGGCGCCGAGACCCCGGCCCCGGCGACGCTGAGGCAGGTGACGATCGACGTGGAACCGGGGTTCCGCGAGGCCGTCCACCACCTGCGCGAGCTCGGCCACGCGGCCATCACCTACATCGACGGCCCGCCGCAGTCGTGGTCGGGCCGGCAGAAGGCGCGCGTGCTCGAGACCGTGTGCGGCGAGCTGAGCATGCCCCTCACGACCGTGCAGCTCGCCCGCCCCGACTTCGGCGGTGGTCGCGACGCCGGGGCCCGCGTTCTCGAGGGGGCGCCGAACACGACCGCCATCATCGCGTTCAACGACCAGGTGGCGCTCGGGCTGCTCTCGGCTCTGCGCGAGCGCGGCCTCGACGTGCCAGGCGACGTGAGCGTCGTGGGATGCGACGACTCGCTTCCCGAGGGCATGGCCTGGCCCGCACTCACCACGGTCGACAGTTCATCGCGGATGCTCGGGGCCCGGGCCGCCGCCGCCATTCTCGAACCGGGCGCGCCCCAGCCGGGCAGCGTGCCGACGCGCCTCATCGTGCGGGCCTCGACCGGCCGATCCCACACCGCCGGTATCGCGAACGTCGCCGGTCGAGAAGCGAAGCGTATCGAGAGCGCATCCGCCCCACCACCGGTCGAGAAGCGAAGCGTATCGAGACCACATCCACCCCATCACTGAGGAGTCCCCTTTTCATGACAGAACAAGACCATCCAGCCCAGCCGGGCAGGACCGCGCCCTCCGAGCTGCTGCGTGCCAACCCCGTGATCGCGGTGCTGCGCGCGAGCGACCCGCACGACTACGACCGCGTCATCGACGTGCTTGCCGACAACGGCGTGCGCTCCGTCGAGCTGACACTGAGCACGCCGGGCACGCTGGAGCACCTGCCCACGCTTGCCGGAAGGGAGGGCGTCGAGATCGGCATCGGCACCGTCACCACGGTGGACCAGGCACGGCAAGCCATCGACGGCGGCGCCGCTTACCTGGTGACGCCGGTGACGCGCCTCGAGATCATTCGCGTCGCGCTCGAGGCCGACGTGCCGGTCTATCCCGGCGGCCTGACGCCGACCGAACTGTTCTCCGCGTGGGAGGCGGGCGCGACGGCGGTCAAGATCTTCCCGGCCGAGACGGTGGGCCCGCAGTACGGCTCGCACCTGCGCGGTCCATTCCCCGACCTGCAGTTCGTGCCGTCGGGGGGCATCGGGCTCGAGGATATCCCGCGCTGGCTCGGCGCCGGCGCGGTCGCGGTGAGCATGGGCGGCCCCCTCATCGGCGACGCCCTGAAGGGCGGGTCACTGGATGCGCTCGCGTCGCGCGCGCGTCGCGTCGTCGAGGCGGCGAGCGAGCGATGAGCGGCGTGGTGACAATCGGCGAGACCATGGCGCTCATGGCCGGTACTCAGCCCGGGCCGCTGCAGCACAGCCCCACGATGTCGCTCGGCATCGGCGGCTCCGAGAGCAACGTGGCCATCGCGCTCAGCCGGCTCGGCGTCGAGACCACCTGGATTGGCAGAGTGGGGGCGGATGCGCTCGGCGATCTCGTGCTGCGTGAGATCGGCGCCGAGGGTGTGCGCGTCATCGCCTCTCGCGACCCGGACGCGACGACCGGGATCATGATCAAGGAGCGGCGCTCGGCGCTCGACACCCGTATCTGGTACTACCGGGTGGGCCTCGCGGGGTCACGCCTCTCGGTCGACGACGTGGACTTCTCGATCGTGCGCGACGCGGCCCTGCTGCACGTCACGGGCATCTCGCCCGCGCTGTCGCCCAGCATGTCGACCGTCATCGACGAGGCCATCCGTGTGGCACGCAAGGCAGGCGTGCCGGTGTCGTTCGACCTCAACTTCCGGGGCAGGCTCTGGTCGCGCGAGCAGGCGGGCGAGGCGTATCGGCGCATCATCCCCGAGGTCGACCTCGTGTTCGGCGGCGACGACGAGGCCGCCATCGCGCTCGGTCACACGGCCGAGCCGCTGGCCCTGGCGCACGACCTCGTGGAGCTCGGCGCCGGCCAGGCCGTGGTGAAGCTCGGGGAACGCGGCGCGGTCGCGGCCGTCGAGGGGCAGGAGTACGAGCGGGCCGCCATCCGCGTGCCTGTCGTCGACACCGTGGGGGCCGGGGACGCCTTCGTCGCCGGATACCTCGCCGAGTATCTCGCGGGCGAGAGCGTCGAGACGCGGCTGACGACCGCGGTGACGGTGGGAGCGTACGCATGCCTGACGCCCGGCGACTGGGAAGGGCTGCCGCGCCGCGCCGAGCTGGCGGCACTGACAGCGACGGAGCCGGTGACCCGGTAGGGGCGCCGGCGGGCCTGGCAGCTCAGCGGGAGCGCACGAGGGCGATGGCCTGGGCGCGGTCGCGCACGGCGATCTTCGCGAAGATGGCGTTGATGTGCGACTTCACAGTGGCGACGCCGATGTAGAGGCGCCCGGCGACCTCGGTGTTGCTGAGGCCCTCGGCTACGAGTCCGAGCACCTCGGCCTCGCGCTCGGTGAGTGTGGGGAAGCGGGTGCGGAGGGAGGGGGATGACGGGGATGGGGACGGGGACGGGGATGGGTCTCGATACGCGCTTCGCGCTACTCGACCAGCGGAGGTGGCGGCGGTCGGACCAGCGGAGGTGGCGGCGGTGAGGCCCTCGATGAGGCGGGCCCCGATGCCGGCGGCAAGCGTGGTCTGCCCGCTTGCGACCGCGCGCACAGCCGTGGCGACCTCGGTGCGACCGGCATCCTTGGTCAGATAGCCCCGGGCGCCGGCACGCAACGCCCCCATGATCGAGGCGTCGTCGGCGAACGTCGTGAGCACGAGCACGGCCGCGCGCGGGCACTCGCGCGCGAGGCGCTCGGTCGCGGCGGCACCGTCGAGCACGGGCATGCGCAGGTCCATGAGAACGACGTCAGGGTCGAGTTCGGCCGTGAGCCGGCACGCCTCCTCGCCGTCAGCGGCCTGCCCGACGACCTGCACGTCGTCGAGCAGATCGAGAACCGTGACGAGGCCGTCGCGCACGATCGCCTGATCGTCGGCCACCAGCACGCGAATCGGATCGCTCATCGCACCTCCAACTCGACCTGCACCACGAAGTCATCCTCTCGCACGCCCGCACTGGCGCTGCTGCCGCCAAGTTCCGCGAACCGCTCGCGCATGCCGCGCAGGCCGTGACCGCCGCCAACCGCGGGCCCGGAGGGAACGTCGTCGGATGCGCGCCGCGCCGGCAACGGGTTGCGCACCTGAAGCGTCACGCGCTCGGCGCCCCAATCCACCCGGACACCGGCCGGCTGCCCCGGCGCGTGCCTGCGCACGTTGCTGAGCGCCTCCTGCAGCGCACGTCGCAGAGCGGCCGCGGCATCCGCATCGAGCGCAACCGGGCTGCCCGTCTCGGTGAACTCGAGCGCGAAGCCCAGCCCGCGATGCGCGTCGACCAGGTCGTGCAGGGTGCGGGCGATCTCCTCACCGGCGACGGCACCCGCCCGCCGGCTCGGCTCGCGCAGGGTTTCGACCGCCCGCCGAGCGTCGGCGAGACCCGAGGCCGCGAGGGCTCGGGCATCCGTCACCCGGGTCGCCGCCTCGTCGACCCGGCCCGACTCGAGCAGCGCCTCGACCGCGTCGAGCTGAATGACGAGTCCGCCCAGACTGTGCGCGAGCACGTCATGAATGTCGCGGGCCGCGCTCTGGCGGGCCTGAAGAGCGGATGCGCGGGCGTGCTCCTCACGCGCAGTGATCGTGCTCTGCACCAACGCGCGCTGCCGGCGCGCTGCCTGATGGGCCTGCCGTCGGTTCGCCCCGCCGAGCACGCCGAGCACGATTCCGCCTTCGAGGCTGAGCAGGCCGGTGGGCGAGATGTCGGTGCCGATCGCGCCGATGACGACGAGCAGGCCGGCGAGGAGCGCGGCGACCGCACCGAACCAGACGCGGAGGCGCAGGTCGGTGAGCAGCCGCATGACGCCGACTGCGGCAGGCACGATGAGCGCACCGTCGCTCGGGGCCGCGGCGAGTGCGGCGGGAAGGATCATGGCGGCAGCGGCGGGCAGCATGACGCCGACGGCGGGGCGGCGCCACAGCGCGGAGCAGAGCCAGCCGGCCAGAGCCACGAGACTGAGCGCGAAGATCGCGGTGCTCGTGTAACCCACGACAAATTGGTGGACCACGAAGTAGCCCACGATGACCACGCCGAGAATGCCGACCAGAAGGCCCAGAGAGTTCGATCGCTCGTCGCCGACGTTCCACGGGCCGGCGGCGGGCTCGTCGCGGCCGCTCGGACCGACCGCGCCTTCCCTCTCGCCGTTCGTCATCTGCACTCACCCATCATGCTGCGATCTGCCCCGCCGGCCCCGAACGAAAACGACGGTGATTTTGCTCGAAGCGGGCTGCTGAGCGTCGAAAACGTGCGACACAGTCGGAATCACCGTCGTTTTTGTTCGGGGCGGCGCTCCCGCCGGGTGGGGTGCGCTCCCGGATGTTCGGGCGGGCACTCAGGCCGTGGTCGGCGCGAGGCTCTGCACCCGCGTGACGAGAACGAACGCGCGCGCCAGGCGGTTCGCCGCGATCATCACGAGGATCACGCCCGTCGCCGTCGCCAGCACCGAGCCCATGCTCGACGCCGCCACGTCGATGCCCACCCGCACGGCGATCATGACGATCCACAGGGCGAGGCCGACCCAGCCGGTGCGGCTCTGGAAGGCGGGCTGGTCGGGCTCCTGCCCATCCGCTCGTGAAGAGGGGCGGATGACGGCCACCGCGCCCATCAGCGCCCCGACGCCGAGCGAGACGAGAAGCTCAACGACGAGCGCGCCGATGTCGAGGGTGGAGAGCCGGTGCAGATCCTTCATCTGCGACAGCTGGAACACGCCGATCGCGCCGAGGATGAGCGGCATCTTCCACATGCGGCCCATCGAAATCGCGCGCCAGGTCATCTGGCGGTAGATGATCCAGGCGAGGGCGAGGATGCCGAGGGCGACGTCTGCGAGCTGTGCGATGGTCATTTCTTCCTTCTTTCGTCGCGGCCTGTCGTGACGGCCTGTCGTCGCGGTCTTTCGTGACGGCCGGTCGTGACGGGCTCTCAGGGTCGCTTCCAGCGTCGCGGCTGCGGCCATCCGGCGGCACCGCCCTGGGGTGGAGACGCGGGTGGAGATGTGCGGGATGATCGAGGGGTGAGCGAGAGCGACGAGACGGCATCCGCGATTCTGAAGCACAGCGGGTACCGCGCGGTGATCGAGCCCGACCGTTTCGTGCCGGGCGCGTTCCAGCTGGTGGTCGACGGCACGCCGCAGTCCCACGTGAACCTCGACGACCCGAGCGAGCTGTTCTTCGAGTACATCCAGCGCATGGGGCACGTGATCGACCTGCTGCGCATGCCGGGCCAGCCCATCACGGCGGTGCATCTGGGCGCCGGCGCGCTGACCCTGCCCCGCTACATCGCCGCCACCCGGCCCGATTCGCGCCAGCAGGTCATCGAGCTCGAGAGCGAACTCGTCGACCTGGTGCGCCGCGAGTTGCCGTTGCCGCGGTCGGCGCAGATCCGCATCCGCCACGGCGACGCGCGCGAGGTGCTCGGCAAGCTGCCGGCGGGCCTGCGCGGCTCGGTCGACCTCGTCGTCATCGACGTCTTCAGCGGCGCGCGCACCCCCGCGCATGTCACGAGCGTCGAGTTCTACCGCGAGGCCGCCGCGCTGCTCGCCCCCGACGGCATCGTGCTGGTCAACGTCGCGGATGGCCCGCCCCTCGCCTTCGCTCGCGGCCAGGCTGCCACGCTGGGCGCCGCGCTCGAGAACGTCGCCGTGCTTGCCGAGACCCAGGTGCTGAAGGGCCGCCGTTACGGCAACTTCGTGCTCGTGGGATCGAACGCGCGGCTGCCGCTGGACTGGCTGCCGCGGCTGCTCGCCGGTGGCCCGCACCCCTCGAAAGCTGTGGCGGGTGCCGAACTCGACGCGTTCACGGCGGGCGCGGCGATCGCCACCGACGCCACCGCGATCCCGTCACCACCACCCTCGCGCAGCATCTTCCAGGTGAGGCGCGGGTCGTAGACGCTGCGAGGCTGGGCAGGTGAGGCGCGGGTCGTAGGCGCGTGGCAGACTTGCCTGCATGAGCCGGATGCGGCACACCGCCGCGGCTGCCGCCACGGCGGCGGCCGTCGCGTTGTGCGCCTCGCTCGCCGGGTGCACCCCGCCCGAGCCAGCCCCCAGCCCAACGCACGCCGCTCTGTCGCCGCCGGCGAGCGCGGAGCCGAGCGCATCCGCGAAGCCGCTTCTGCCACCTGTGCAGCCCGTGGGTGACACAGCCGACGTGCAGACCGGGCTCGAGGCGCCGTGGTCGATGCTGCGACTGCCGAGCGGGTCGACGATTGTGAGCGAGCGGGATTCCGGCACGATCATTGAGGTGCTGCCCGGCGGCCAAGGCACGCATTCGGTGGGCCGCGTGCCCGGGGTCGTGCACGAAGGCGAGGGCGGGCTGCTCGGCCTGGCGGCGCCGAAGCCCGCGCCGGGTGGTGACCCCGACTACATTTACGCGTACCTCACGACCGCGCGCGACAATCGGGTGGTGCGCATGCGGCTGCACGGTGTGCCCGGCAGCTACACGCTCGGGCGCCCCGAGGTGATCGTTGACGGGATTCCGAAGGCGGCGTTCCACGACGGCGGCCGCATCGCGTTCGGGCCGGACGGCCTGCTCTACGTCACCACGGGAGACGCGACCGGCCACGACAACGCCCAGAACCTCGGCTCGCTCGGCGGCAAGATTCTGCGGGTCACGGCGACCGGTGACATCCCTGCCGACAATCCGTTCCCGGGCTCGCCCGTCTATTCATATGGGCACCGCAACCCGCAGGGCATCGCGTGGGATTCGCAGGGGCGGCTGTGGGCGAGCGAGTTCGGGCAGAACACGTGGGACGAGCTCAACCTCATCCGCCCGGGCGGCGACTACGGCTGGCCTGTCGTGGAGGGCATCGCGCACGACAAGCGCTTCATCGACCCGGTGCACGAGTGGGCGACGAGCGACGCGAGCCCGAGCGGCATCGCCATCACGCACGACACAATCTTTATGGCGGGCCTCGGCGGTGCTCGGCTGTGGGTCATCTACCCGGATGCCGCGGGCGCGTCTTCTGCGGCGGTCGACGCCGTGCCCTATCTCGTCGGCGCGCCGGGGCGGCTGCGCGACGTGCTGGTCGACAGCAGTACCCGCGACGGCGGCACGCTGTGGCTGCTGACGAACAACACGGACGGGCGGGGGCAGCCCCGCGCCGGCGACGACCGCATCGTGTCGCTGCGCGTGCACACGCTCGTCGAGGGCTGAGGGGCGCTGCCCCGCTGGATGAGTAGCGCGCAGCGCGTATCCCCGCTGGTCGAGTAGCGCGCAGCGCGCAGCGCGTATCGAGACCCTCGGCTGGTCGAGTAGAGCACAGCGCGTATCGAGACCCTCGCGCGGTGCGCCCCCACTGTCCCGACTGTTCCCCGAGTTAGGGTGAAGGAGTCCCGCAGCGCGGCGCATCGGCCGCGGCTACGTCACTTCTCTGGAGTACCTCGGTGAGCATCATCCTCGGTTACGACCCCGTCACATTGCGCGAGCGGGTCGACCTGCTCGCCGCGGGCAAGCGGCTCGACGAACTCGGCGAGATGCGCAGTCTGTCGGCGCTCAACGAAAAGGTCGGCCTGCTACGCATGGTGGAGCGTCTCGACGAGGCGCTCGACGTGGCGAATCAGGCCCTGCGCCAGGCGCGCTTCACGGGCGACCGCGAGGAGGTCGCCCTGGCTCGCGCACGCCGCGCCCAGGTGCTGCAATACTCGGGGCACCTCGATGACGCGCTCACCGAACTCGCCGCGGTCGCCGACGAGGCGCACGCGCACGAATGGCAGCGCACCGAGGCGTACGCGCTGCAGCATCGCGGTCGCGTGCTTTTCGACCAGGGCGAATGGGATGCGGCGCTGCGCGACTTTCGCGCCGCTGCCGATCTGCGCAGACGGCTTGAGGTCGCAGAAGACGAACTCGAGTCCTCCCTTATCGCGGTTGCCGTTGTGGAGTCGTTCCTCGACGAGCGCCGCCGCACCTCGCGCGCCTAACCTCAAGCGGGCCCGGAGCGGCCGTCTCCAAGCGGGTTGAGGAGCGGCCCTCGGCCGCGTCTCGAAACCCACCTGAGCGGCCGTCCCGACGCGGGCCCGGAGCGGCCCTCGGCCGCGTCTCGAAACCCGGCACGCCCGCTCCCCCTCCACAGCTCGCGCCGCCACGCGCGCTCCCCCACCCCGCCCAGCCTCGGCCGCCCCGTCGGTCGTGCGGGATATTCTCGGATCATGGCGGATCTGACACGCGTGCGGCGGTGGGCCGAGGCACTCATCGCGCTGCATCTCGATCCCGCGGTCTGGTCGTTCGGCTTCGACAATGCCAAGACCCGGGCAGGGCTCTGCAATTACACGCAGAAGCGCATCACGGTCTCGCGCTACCTTGCCGCGCGTTACGAAGACGACGAGATTCACCAGATCCTGCTGCACGAGGTCGCTCACGCCCTGGCCGGTTCTCGGGCCGGGCATGGTCCGCGCTGGCGGTCCGTCGCGACCGACCTCGGCTACGAGGGCAAGCGACTGCACCAGGGCGCGATCGCCGATGAGCTCGCGCCGTGGGTCGGCACATGCCCGCGGGGGCATCAGCACTTCCGTTATCGAAAACCCGCCCGCACGCTCGCGTGCGGGGCCTGCTCGCGCCGCTTCGACGCGGCGAACCTCATTGCGTGGGAGCGACGGGAGATCAGCCCGGCAACGCGTCAGCGCGCCGCGGCCGCAGTCGGCTGACCGCTAGCCGCCTGCCGGTCGGCTCAGCGCCTACTCGCCCACCTGCACGTCGGGCGCGAACGCCACGAAGCCCGAGAAATCGCGGCCCACCCGGTCGAACGCGCTCGCGTACGGATTCGGGTAGCTCCACGCGCGATCTTCGAGCAGCATGTCGCCCTGCTTCACGCTGAAGTACTGGCACTCGCCCTTCCACGGGCACGTGTACGGGGTATCGCTCGGGGCGAGCAACTCGCTGTTCACACTCTCGGGCGGAAAATACCAGTTGCCCTCGATACGAATCAGGTCTTCGGTCGGCGCTTCAGCGATGATGACGTCATTGATCACGGCTTTCATGAGAATTCCTCCTGCCGTATCAAACGCTACGCGACAAACCCGGATTCCCCCAGCACCGGCACCACGCTCGACGCATCGATCGCCCCCGCGAGCTCCACATCGGCGCGCGCACCGGCATCGATCAGTTGCTGCCCTGTCACGGATGCGGTCAGCAGGTGCCCGGTCGCGCGCCTGAGACCGACGAACGCCGCGCAGGCTGCCGCCGCCTCGGGCGAGGAATAGTCGATACCGACGGCGGCGAGCGCATCGATGATGGCTCCGGCGGCAAGAAGATCCTCGACCGCGAACCGCGTCGTCCCGTCGCTGCGCTCCTCGCCCGCGGCCACGATCGCCACTCGCAGGCGGTCGCCCGTCTGCACCTGCTGCGCGAGAATCCACTCGGCCACAGCCGTGCGGTTGCGCAGCGAGGCTGCCAGCACGGGCACGCCCAAATCGGCCGCGGCCGCGCTCAGGCGCGAGCCGTTCACCGACGACACGACAAGGCGGGTCACGGGCGCGATCGCTGCCACGTTCTCCGGCGTGATGCTAGATGGCGAGAGGGTGAGGCCGTCACCACCGCGAGGGCCGGCGAGGACCGCATCGATGCGGCCTGCGGCATCCGCTGCGGTGGCTCTATCGGTGCTGGCGAACGGAACGACCTGCAGCCCGTGCTCGACCGCGAGGCCGACTGTGGTGGTGAACGAGATGGTGTCGATAACGACGATCACGCCCGCTCCGGGCGAAATGCTCGCGAGCCCTTCGCGGCCCCAGTCGAACCGCACCTCGTACTTCGTCTGCGTGGGGGTGTCGGGGGCGAGGAGTTCTTTCACGCTGCAATCGTATCGACGCCCTGCGCGCAGGTTTCGGCGCGTGACGGCGCCACCTGCGCGCCGTTTCGGCCCGTGATGGCGCCTTCGAGTTAAGGCTCGCGCCGCATCTGCGCACGCACGAGGTCGAAGTCGTGGCGCGAGATCTCGAGGAGTCCGCGGCGCAGCTGATAGCCCCAGTTGGTGTTGCCGCGCGTCAGATCGAGCGCGTTCAGCAGCGGCCGGATCGGCGCCTCGACCGTGTCAGCGTCGTAGTCGACGCGTCGGCGCCAGGGGCGGAAGTCGCCGGCAGGGCCCCGCATTGCCGGCCCCTGCGTCGCCTGGTAGACCTCGCCTTCGGCCACGCGACCGACGGCCGTGAAAGCCCGAAGCGGCTCGCCGTCGGGGAACGTGACCCGCGGGGAATAGTAGACGAAGCCGTCGCTTGGGCGCATCCGCTCGAGGGGTGCTCGGGTGCCGTGGTTGACCTGCGCGATGCCGAGCGCGACACCCCGCAGCGCGTGATCGCGCTGAACCACGCCGAGCCAGTAGCGGATCGCCATGCGACATGTCTATCGCACGCCAACGACGAAAACGACGGAGATAACGGCACAAAGGGCGCTGAGAAGGCGAGCGGATGCCGTTTGCGGCGACATCACCGTCGTTTTCGTTCGTGCCGCGCGGGGTGTCGGGGCTGACGCCGCGCGGGGTATCGCGGGCTTGCGCCGCGCGGGGTGTCGGGGCTGACGCCGCGCGGGGTGTCGGGGGCTTGCGCCGCGCGGGGCCGGCTCACAGGGGCGATGCGCTAGGCTGGGTGTGCAGGCGCGAGGTCGCTGCCTGCTGCGTCGTAGATCGACCCTCTTCTCCTCCCGGCCACGGCCGCGGCGGAATCACAAGAAACTTTCTTACGGCGAACGGATGTGCCAGTTGGCACCTTCGCCACTTTTATCCCTGCACTGGACGTTTGCGTCCGCCTGCGTCCCCAACCTCGCGAGCAAGCTCGCTCGGCGCCGGCGTCGCGGAATTGCCACGCAATTCCCCGCTCCAGCGCGCAGAGATTCTGATGCCACGAAAGGCACCACACAACACATGTCAGAAACCACCTTCGCCTCACTCGGCGTGCCCGCTCCCCTGATTGCCGCGCTGACGGCCGAGGGCAAGACGGAGCCGTTCCCGATCCAGGCAGACACGCTGCCAGACACGCTCGCCGGGCGCGACGTGCTCGGCCGCGGCAAGACCGGCAGCGGCAAGACGCTCGCCTTCTCCATTCCCATGGCCACCCGCCTCGGCGGCGTGCTCGCCGGCGGCAAGCGCCGCCCCGGCCGCCCGCTCGGCCTCGTGCTCGCCCCGACGCGCGAGCTCGCCACGCAGATCGATGCCGTGCTCGCGCCGCTCGCCGCCATCTACAACCTGAAGACCACCACCATCTTCGGCGGCGTCAACCAGAAGCGTCAGGTCGACGCCCTGAAGGCCGGCGTCGACATCGTCGTCGCCTGCCCCGGTCGCCTCGAAGACCTCATGCAGCAGGGCTTCGTCACGCTCGACGCCGTCGAGATCACCGTGCTCGACGAGGCCGACCACATGGCCGACCTGGGCTTCCTGCCTGTTGTTACGCGCATCCTCTCGAAGACGCCGGAGAACGGGCAGCGCCTGCTCTTCTCGGCCACCCTCGACAATGGCGTGGACAAGCTCGTCAAGCGGTTCCTGCACAACGAGGTTCTGCACTCGGTCGATGACGAGACGAGCCACGTCGACGCCATGACCCACCACGTCTTCGAGGTCGAGAGCCCCGAGGCCAAGACCGCGCTCGTGCGTGCGCTGGCGAGCGGCACCGGCCGCCGCATCCTCTTCATGCGTACCAAGCACCACGCCAAGAAGCTCGCCAAGCAGCTCACCGAGTCGGGAATCCCCTCGGTCGACCTGCACGGCAACCTCTCCCAGCCGCAGCGCGACCGCAACCTTGCGGCGTTCGGCGACGGGTCGGTCAAGGTGCTCGTGGCCACGGATGTCGCCGCCCGCGGCGTCCACGTCGACAACGTCGAGCTCGTGGTGCACGTTGACCCGCCCACCGAGCACAAGGCGTACCTGCACCGCTCGGGCCGCACGGCGCGCGCCGGCAGCTCAGGGGATGTCGTCACGGTCGTTCTGCCCGCCCAGCGCGGCGACGTGCGCACGCTGCTGCGCAAGGCCGCGATCCAGGTGGCCCCGCAGCAGGTGAGCGCTACCTCGGCTGCCGTCACGACGCTCGTCGGCGACGTGGCCCCCTACGTCAAGCCGGAGCCGAAGCAGGCTCAGCCTCAGCGCGGCCAGTCGCAGGGCGGCCGGTCGCAGGGTGCGAATGCGCAGCGCAAGCGCGCGAACCGAGACGCACGCGGCGGCACGGATGTCGCAGCCACGGCGCGACCGCGCCGCGACCGCTCTGGCCGCCCGGTTGCCGCCGACGGCGGTGCCGGCCAGGCTCGTGGTGGCCAGGCCCGCAGCGGCCAGACTCGTGGCCAAGCCAGCGGCCAGACCCGTGGCGGCCAGCAGGATCGCTCCGGCGGTCTGCGGGTCGGCAGCCTGGTCGGCGGCAACTCGGGTACCTCGCGTGGCCGCGGCAGCCGCCGCGCCCACGGTTGAGGCCCGCGCGGGGCGGGCAGTTTACGCCTGCCCCGCGTGAAAAGCAGCCCCCCTCCCTCGAGCCTGAGAAGCAGCACAGAGAGGCTGGGGAAGAAGCGCTCCTCGTGCTTGCCTCGAAGAGAGGCGCAGTGATGCGCTCGCCTTCACGCCCGCATCGCGGGTGAGGTATCCCCACGTGGTCAAGCAGAGTGCCACCGAAACCCCTGAAAAGCGGGATGAGGTCAGTCTGTGCGCACACGAAATGAGAGTTGCGAGCCACCTGAGAAGACGCGCCGCGCGGTGGTGCGCGAGGCATCGAGCGCGAGCCTCACTCCGCGAGCACGCGACAACGTGGAATCGCTCGTGCTCGCGCACCTCTCGGTTGCGGAGTCGCTTGCGCGGCGTTACGCCCACGGGTCGAACACCGATGACCTGCGGCAGGTGGCGTATGTGGGGCTCGTCAAGGCGGCGCGAGGGTTCGACCGTTCGCGCGGCGAGCAGTTCGTGTCGTTCGCCGTACCCACGATCTGCGGCGAACTCAAACGCTACCTGCGCGACTACGGATGGTTCGTGCGACCCCCGCGCGCGGTTCAAGAGCTGCGCGGCAACCTCAAGTCAACAGAACCGCGCCTCGCCCAGGAACTCGGCAGGCAGCCCTCCCCCGAAGATCTCGCCGCAGCCCTCGGGGAAGATCTCGCCCGCGTGCACGAGGCGCTGGGCGCGGGCGCAGGACTACGCCCGTCATCCATCGACTCGCCTGAGCTCTGCGACGGTGCGTCCGGTCTCGCCGACACGCTCGGCTGCGATGACCCCGAACTCGAACGCGTCGAGACCCTCGCCGCCGTCAGCGCCGCCTGCCGCAGCCTCGAGCCGCGCGAGCGCCGCATCGTCTACCTGCGCTTCTTCGAAGAGAGGACCCAGCAGGAGATCGGGAGCGAACTCGGCGTGACCCAGATGCAGATCTCACGTCTGCTCACCCGCATTCTCGACACCCTGCGCTCGCGCCTGACGGCGCTCGGCCTCGCCCCTGTCACGGCTGCGGTTGCGGCCGGGCAACGGCAGCGGCCGGGGCCGCGGCTCAGGACACCATCACCGCTCGGGCAGGCGACGCGTCTCAACCACCCGCTCCGCGAGCGCACGCAGCTTGACGTTGCGATCCTGCGAGTAGCGCCGCAGCACCTCGAAGGCGCGCTCGGGGGTGAGCGCATACGTCGCCATGAGCACGCCCTGGGCCTGACCGACGACCGTGTGTGCATCGATGGCCTGGTTGAGGTCGTCGTGCAGGGCGGCGGCGGCGAGCGCGATGGCCGCGTGCTTCGAGAGAACCGTGAGGGCCTCACGAGCGGATGCCGCAAACGCGTCCCGTCGCCCCGAATACACGCTCGTGACCCCTCTCATGGCCCCGCGTGCGTGCAGGCTCACGCTCAGTACGCTTCGGAATCCGGCCGCGCTCGCCGCCACCCCCCACGTCTGCCAGCGGGCGTCCGATGCGAGGTCGCCGCTCGAGACCGCGGCCGGCTCGGCGTCACCCGCCAGGGAGGACAGCACGGGCGCACCCTCGCCGCACTCGACCGCGAGCAGGTCGACGCGGCTCGCCCGGTAGGTCGTGGCGGCCGCGCTCTGCAGGGTGCCGCGTCGGCGCAGCAACACGCTTGCCTCGCACGACTCGCCAGCCGTCGCTGCGGCCGTCTCGGCGATGATGCGAAGCAGGTCGGCCGCGTCGCTTGCGGCATCGAGGCGCGCGGCGACGTCGGCGAAGTATGCCGCATCCGGTCGCTCCACGTGCCCTCCCGGCTTCACGGTAACCGCGGGGAGGCGGCCCTGCCAGCGGGACAGCGCTCACCACACCGGCGCATCGGCCTACCGGCCTACCGGCCCACCGGCCCACCTGCCCACCGGCCCACCGGCCCACCGGCCCACCGGCCCACCGGCCCACCGGCCCGAGCATCGGGCCACATCGCGAGTGATCACGCAGATTACCCGCGATTCGACCCGACCCACGAACTACGCTCGACCATCCGACACGAGCATCGGGCCACATCGCGAGTGATCCGGCGTCGGACCGACACTATGGCCCGACCCTCGGAGTCGTTCCTGTGCTAGGCGGCGCGCTGGCGCACGGTGTCGGCGGCAGCGAGCACGTCGGCCACGGATACGGCCAACAGCGCGGGATCGGGCTCGTCGCCGAAGGTGTCGCCCCGGCGCAGCCGGGCATCCGTGAGGGCGATGTGCGGGCCGGGCGGCGGTCCCCATTCCTCGACAGGGGCCGGGCCGAAGATGACGACCGACGGGGTGGCGAACGCCGAGGCGAGGTGGGCGGCGCCGGTGTCGGCAGAGACGACGAGCTCGGCGTGGGCGACGACCGCCGCGAACGCGCGCAGGCCGATGCGGCCGGCGAGCACGTGGTCGTCACCGAGGCGGGCGAGTTCGGCGACGGCCAGGGCCCGCTCGCGTTCGGCGGTGCTGCCCGTGAGCACCACGTCGGCTCCGTCGGCGGCGAGCGCGCGTACCACGCTGGCGAAGCGCTCGACCGGCCAGCGGCGGCATCCGTAGAACGCGCCCACGTGCACGACGACGGCGCCCGGGCGCGCGCTTGGGCCCGGATCGTTGAGCCACACCTCGTTCGGATCGGCTGGCATGCCGTGCCCCTCGACCAGGCGGGCCCAGCGCACGCGCTCGTGGATTCCGTCGACCCAGTCCGGGCCCTGCCACGTGGGGGACCGGGGGGCGGCGGGTGCGGGCGGGACGGACGCGCCGGACGCGGTAAGCCCGGCGTCGGTGGCAGTCGATGCCGGCCAGCGGTGCCCGATGCGGTGCGGGGCCTGCAGCGCATCGAGGATCCCCCGCGACTCGGGCCCGTTTCCGTGCAGGTTCACGACCGTGTCGATGCGTCCGGCGGGCAGCGGAAGCGGGTCGTCGAGCCCCGGAGTGGGCAGCAACGCGTCAACGCCGTCGACGACGTCGACGATCTCGTCGAGCCAGGCGGGCATGGCGAGCACGAGGCGATGCTCGGGCCGCGCCCGCCGGATGGCGTGCAGCGCGGGCACCGCGACGAGCAGGTCGCCGAGCTTCAGGGCGCGCAGGGCGAGCAGCTCGGGCGGGTCGCCGGCCGCGCGCGTATCGGAGAGGATCTTCACGCCACCAGCCATACTCCCGAACGGTGGCGCGCGGGAGTTGGGGCGCGAGACGACGCTGCCCCACGTTTAGCGAGCAGCGCTTCGGGGAACTGCTCGAGTGTGACCGACACCATGCACGAGGCCTTGCGCGGCGTTTCGCGCGCCGACGCCCTCGACGCGATCCTCTTCGATCGCGACGGCACGCTCATTCGCGACGTGCCCGGGATCGCCGACCCTGCCGCCGTCGAGCCCATGCCCACCGCAGCGGATGCGGTGCGTCTCGCCCGCGACGCCGGTCTCGCCACCGGCGTGGTCACCAACCAGGCGGCGCTCGCCCGCGGCGTCGTGAGCGCGGCCGAGCTCGACGCCGTCAACGCGCGCGTCGACGCCCTGCTCGGCCCGTTCGACGTGTGGCAGGTCTGCCCGCACTCCCCCGAAGACTCCTGCGACTGCCGCAAGCCCCGACCGGGGCTCGTGCTCGAGGCCGCCCGACAGCTCGGCACCGCGCCGCAGCGCGTCGCCGTCATCGGCGACATCGGCACCGACATGGATGCCGCCCGGCACGCCGGCGCGGTCTCGGTGCTCGTGCCGACGCCCGTGACCCGCCCCGACGAGGTCGCCGCCGCACCGCTTAGCGCCCGCACGCTTGCAGAGGCGGTTCGCCTGCTGTTGCACGACCGCGGCGATGCGGTGGCAGAACACGCGCACACCACCGCGGCAGGAGCGCCCTCGTGAGGCGGCGCATCCTCGTCGTGCGCCTCGACAGCGCCGGCGACGTGCTCGTGTCGGGACCGGCCGTTCGGGCTGCCGCGGCGCACGGCGAGGTGTGGATGCTGTGCGGGCCGCGCGGCGTGGCCGCCGCGCGCATCCTGCCGGGTGTTGCCCGCGTACTCGAGTGGGAGTGCCCCTGGATCGTCGACCCCGCCCCACCCGCGACCATGGAAAACACGGGCGCCCTGCTCGACCTGGTGCGCGAGTGCGCGCCAGAGACCGCCCTCATTCTGACGTCGTTCCACCAGTCGCCGCTGCCGCTCGCGCTGCTGCTGCGCCTTGCCGGCGTTCACGAGATCGCGGCCGCGTCGGTCGACTACGCGGGCCGCCTGCTCGACACCCGCATCAAGCCGGGCGAGGACATGCCCGAAGACCAGCCCGAGCCCGTTCGCGCCCTCACCATCGCGCGCGCGGCCGGGTTCGAGCTGCCCGAGGGCGACGACGGGCGGATGCGCGTGGCCGCCCCACCCGACGTGACATCGCTCGTGGGGCCCGGCCCGTATGTGGTGGTGCACCCCGGCGCGGCGGTGCCGGCCCGAACGTGGCCCGCCCTTCAGCACCGTCAGGCCGTGTCGCTGCTGGCGAAGGCCGGCGTGAGGGTGGTCGTGACGGGCGCCGAGGGCGAGCGCGCGCTGACCAGCCGCGTGGCGGGATCGAGCGGCATCGACCTGGGCGGACGCACCGACTTCCGCACGCTCGCGGGCGTGCTCGCGGGCGCATCCGTGCTGATCGCGGGCAATACCGGGCCCGCGCACCTGGCGGCGGCCGTGGGGACCCCCGTGGTCAGCCTGTACTCCCCCGTGATTCCCGCCGAGCGCTGGGCGCCGTACGGCGTGCCCGTTGCGCTGCTGGGCGACCAGCACGCGGCATGCCGGGGCTCGCGCGCCAGGGAGTGCCCGATCGCGGGGCATCCGTGCCTGGCGAGAGTGACACCACAGCAGGTGGTCGACGCGTGCCTCGCGCTGGCGGGCGGCGCGGGCGCGCATCCGCTCGGTTATCGAGACGATTCACACGAGGAGGAGGTCTCAGCATGAGAGTTCTGGTCTGGCATGTGCACAGCGGGTGGATGGACGCATTCGTACGCGGCCCCCACGAGTACCTGCTGCCGGTCGATGACGACGGCAACGGCGGCAAGACCGGCTACGACTGGCCCGAGCAGGCCATCGAGGTGCCCAAGGATCGGTTGCGTGACGAAGACGTCGACGTGGTGGTGCTGCAGCGGCTCGAGGACATCGACGCGACCACGGCGCTGCTCGGCCGCACCCCGGGCAAGGACGTGCCCGCGGTGTTCGTCGAACACAACACGCCCAAGGGCGATATTCCCAACACGGTGCATCCTCTCGCCGACCAAGAGGACATTCTGATCGCCCACGTCACCTACTTCAACCAGCTGTTCTGGGACAACGGCCGCGCGCCCAACACCGTGATCGAGCACGGCATCGTCGACCGCGGCGAGCTGTACACGGGCGAGCTGCCGCGCATCGGTGCGGTCATCAACGAGCCGGTGCGCCGCTGGCGCGTGACCGGAAGCGACTTGCTCGGCGGCTTCTCGCTCATCGGCCGCGTCGACGTGTTCGGCATGCAGGCCGAGGGGCTCGCGAAGAAGCTGGGCGTGCGCGACGACCAGGTGGCGGCGGCCGGCGACCTGCCCACCGAGCAGCTCTTCAGCGAACTCGCGAAGCGGCGCCTCTACCTGCACCCCGCCCGCTGGACCTCGCTCGGTCTTTCGCTGCTCGAGGCCATGCACCTGGGGATGCCGGTGGTCGCCGTCAACGCGACCGAGATCGGCCGGGCTGTGCCACCCGAGGTGGGCTTCGTCTCAGACAACGTCGCCGAGCTGCACGCGGCCGCGCGCCGCCTGCTCACCGAGCCCGAACGGGCGACGGAGTACGGCAAGCGCGCACGGGAATTCGCGCTCACCCACTACAGCCTCGACTACTTCCTCGAACGCTGGAGCCAGGTGCTCGAGGACCAGGTGGAGGCGCACGGCGCGAAACACGGCACGAAACACGGCACGAAAGGCACGACACACGGGAAGGGACGCACGAAATGAGAATCAGCATGGTCTCCGAGCACGCCAGCCCGCTCGCCGTTCTCGGCGGCGTCGACGCCGGTGGGCAGAACGTTCACGTCGCGGCACTCTCCACGGCGCTGGCCAGGCGCGGGCACGAGGTCTGCGTCTATACGCGGCGCGACGACGCAGCCCTGCCTGAGCGCGTGCCGCTCGCCGACGGTGTCGAGGTCGTGAACGTCACGGCAGGCCCGGCGCGCCCGGTGCCGAAGGACGAGCTGTTCCCCTACATGAACGATCTGGCCACCGGCATCCTCGATGACTGGAGAAGAAGGCGACCGGATGTTGTGCACGGCCACTTCTGGATGTCCGGCCTCGCGGCCCTCACCGCTTCGTGCACCGAGCACCTGAACCACGGCGGCGACCGCGTGCCGGTCGTGCAGACGTTCCACGCGCTCGGAACCGTGAAGCGCCGGCACCAGGGGGCGGATGACACGAGCCCCGCCGAACGCGAACGCGTCGAGCCCTGGGTTGCCCGCACCGTCGACACCGTGCTCGCCACGTGCAGCGACGAGGTGGCCGAGCTCGAGGCGATGGGCGTGGATCTGGCGAAGGTGTCGGTCGCGCCGTGCGGGGTCGACACGACGCTGCTCGCGCCGCACGGTCCCGCCGAGGCGCGCGGGCGGGTCCACCGCATCGCCGTCGTGGGGCGGCTCGTGCCGCGCAAGGGAACCGACCTCGTGATCGAAGCGCTCGCCCAGTTGACCGCCGCCGGCCGCGACGACGTAGAGCTTGTGATCGTGGGCGGCTCGGGTGGCGCGAGCGCCGCGGAGGATCCGGAGTGCCTGCGGCTCGCGGCGCTGGCGAAGGCGGCCGGCGTCGCCGAGCGGGTGAGCCTGCGCGGCAGCCTCGCGCACGATGACCTGCCCCAGTTCTTCCGCTCGTGCGACGCGGTCGTGTGCGCGCCCTGGTACGAGCCGTTCGGCATCGTGCCGCTCGAGGCGATGGCGTGTGGCGTGCCCGTGATCGCGGCGCGCGTGGGCGGCCTCACCGACTCGATCGTCGACGGCGTGACGGGCCTGCACGTGCCTCCGCGCGACCCCGCGGCGATCGCCGCGGCCCTGATCCGCATTCTCGATGACGCCCCCTTCGCGCGCGCGCTCGGGAAGGCAGGGCGCGAACGCACCGAGCGCCTCTACACCTGGGATCGTGTGGCGCAGCTGACCGAGGAGGTCTACGACCGGCTGCTCGGCGCGTCGATGGCGCGCATCGAACCGGCGGCGCTCGTCGGGCTCTGAGCCCGACGCATCCGTTCATGACGACGAAAGGAACACCCATGCCTGAAACGACGAACAACCCGGGCCGCGTGCTGATCTCGGGCGGAGCCTCCGGGCTCGGCGCCGCCGTCGCGCGAGCCGTGCACGACGCGGGAGGCACGCCCATCGTGCTCGACCGCGACGCGGGCGCAGACCTCGGCCCCGAATACCGCGTCGACGTGAGCGACAGCGGCCAGGTCGCCGAGGTCGTCGGCCAGGCGATCGAGGAGGCAGGCGGGCTGGATGCGGTGGTCACCGCCGCCGGCATCGACCGGCCCGGACGGCTCGACGAGACGCCGACCGACGCGTGGGAGGCCGTGATCGCGGTCGACCTGCTCGGCACGGTCTCCGTGGTGCGGGCCGCCATGCCGGCGCTGATCACCTCCCGCGGCCGGGTCGTGACGGTGGCGTCGTCGCTCGGGCTGCGCGCCCTGCCCGAGGCGACCGCGTACTGTGCGGCGAAGTTCGGCGTGGTCGGGTTTTCGCGCGCCCTCGCCGCCGAGACCCGCGGTCAGATCGGCGTGACCACGCTCGTGCCCGCCGGCATGAAGACGCACTTCTTCGACGGGCGCGACGAGCAGTACAAGCCGCAGGACGATTCCCGGCTCAATGACCCGGCGAACGTGGCGAACGCGGCCCTGTTCGCGCTGTCGCAGCCTGCAGGGTGCGAGGTGCGCGAGCTCGTCATCTGCCACGAGCTGGAGGACTCGTGGCCGTGACGCGCGCCGTTCGCGGTCCCGGCGTCTGATGGGCGCCGTTCGCGGTCCCGGCGCCTGATGCGCGCCGCACGCACTCGCGCGGCTTAAGGGGCGGCCGGGCGGGCCAGCTCGGCGACGTCGGCCCAGACATCCGCTGCGGGCACCTCTGACACAAACGAGTCGTCGTGCTCGCAGCGCCCGTCGTCGCCGCGCACCTGCTCGCGCCCGCACACCGGGCACGTCGTGCGCCACGCGATGTGGATGCGGTGCCGACTGCGCGAGAGCGGCCCCGCGTTGATCACGTTGCCGAACCAGAACACGCCCACCGTGGGGCAGCCGACCGCGAGCGCCAAATGCCGCGGCCCGCTGTCGTTGCCCACGAACACGTCGGCCTCGCGCAGCAGCCCCGCGAGTTCGCCCAGCCGCAGGTGACCGGCCAGCGAGCGGATGCGGCCTGCGGCGCCGCCGCCGGCCGTTCCGGAGCCGCCGCCGGCCATCCGCACGATGCGCTCGGCCGCCTCCCCGTCGCTCGCGTCGCCCACCACCACGACCTTCATGCCGGCGGCGAGCGCCCGCTCGGCCACCTCGGCGAACCTCTCGGCGGGCCAGCGGCGGCGTGGATCCGTGGCGCCGGGGTGCACCACCAGGAGGGGTGCGGGCGTCGACGATGCGGACCGGCCGAGGAGGTTTCGCGCGCGCTGGCGCTCCGCATCCGTCACCTGAAGTCGCGGCTCGAGCCGCACCGGAGCCGCACCGACCAAACCAACCACCTCGAGCGCCCGCAACATCTCGTGCTGGTAGTAGCGGTACGGCACGGTGCGGTCCAGCGGGGGCGCGCCCGGCGCCTGCAGGCCGACGGTGTGCGCCGCACCGAGCTCGAGCACGAACGGGTTGGAGTTGCCGCCACCTCCGTGCACCTGAACGGCCAGGTCGAAGGAGCGCTCGCGCATCCGCTCAAAGAATTGCGAACGGATGCGCCCCGCGTCGCCGCTCGGCTCCGCCTCGAAGATTCCGGGCGCGGGCGGCAGCAGCTCCACGCCCGCGACGGGACCGGGCCTGCCGTTCAGCAGTTCCGCGTGCAGTGGCGTGCCGAGCATAGTGATGCTCGCGCCGGGGTAGGCGGCGGCGAGCGAATCCACGGCGGGCATGGCGAAGAGCAGGTCGCCGAGGCCGCCGCCGCGCAGCACCGCGATGGAGCGCACGCCCGGGATGCGCTCGCCGAGCGGACCGATGGAAAGCGCGTCGTCACTCACACCCTGCCAGTGCCCAGCGCGGCGAGTCGCCAAACGGGGCGGAGGTGGCAGGCCCGGCTCACGAGTCTCAGACCGGGGTTCGGACACCCATCGCACAGGAGAATTCGTGCGAACCGCTTTCGCGCGTGTGTCGACTGCCGTCGGGGAGAACGACCTCGCAGACCGTTGAGACAGGAACGTCGATCCGAAGGCTGAAGACGCCGTCATCGAGCCGCCAGCTCGAGGTCGCCCGCCCATACGGCGTCTCAACCGCCCCTTCTGCGAAGGTCAGGCCGCCGCCGACGAGCGGCGCGACAGTGAATGTGCGATACCCGCCGCTGGTCGGTTCGATACCAGCGACTCGCCGGTACAGCCAGTCGCCCACGGCACCCGCCGCGTAGTGGTTGAACGACACCATTCCCCCACCAGAGCTCTCATCCGATGTCCCCGGTCTCAGGTCAGAGATGTTCACAGTGCCGTCGGGGCGCAGCGCGTCCCACCGTTCCCAGATGGTCGTGCCTCCGGCCTCGACCATGTAAAGCCACGAGGGGGGAGCCGTCTGCATGAGCAGATCGAACGCCTCCTTGACGCGGCCGTTGTCGGAGAGGGCGAACAGGATGTACGGGGTTCCCGGGAACCCCGTGCGCAGGTGGCCATCTGCGTCGTCGATGAGCCGCACGAGATTGTCGACCATCGCGTCGGTCTCCGCGCCCGCCGTCATGCCGAAGTGAAGAGGGAGCACGTATGCGGTCTGAAACTCGTTCTTCAGCCGGCCGGCGCCGTCGGTAAAGACGTTGCGGTAGGCGGTGACGACCTCGTCTCGCAGCCGGCGGTAATACGCGGCATCGGCTTCCTCGCCGAGGATGTCGGCGATTCGTGCGACCAGGTGGGAGGAGTTGGCCAGGTATGCGGTTCCGATCCACTTTCCCTTCTGGATCCACTCCTTCGCGGCTCCGTCGGGCGAGGTCCAATCGCCGAAGTGGAACGGCCAGCGCCAGATGCGGCGACGGTCGCGTCGGACGGACCCGAGGGCCGACCACCACTGTGCCGCCTTCAGGAATCGTTTCATCGTCGCGTAGTTACGGCGAAGCAGCTCGACGTCTCCGCGGGCGAGATACTCGGCCCAGGGGCCGAGTATGCACACGTCGCCCCAGCAGGAGGTCGCCATGACGGGGAACGGATTGCCTGCCCTGGGCACGACCATCGGAATACCGCCCCCCTTTGCCTGTTCAGCGGTGACGTCCCGCATCCACTTTGCAAGAAAACGCGACATGTCGAAGTTGTAGCTAGCGGTCGCGGCGAACACCGCGTAGTCGCCGGTCCACCCCTCCCGTTCGTCGCGCTGGGGGCAGTCCGTTGGGATGTCCACGAAATTGGACCGCCCACCCCACTCGATAGCGTGCTGCAACCGGTTCACGAGTTCATTCGAGCAGGAGAATTCGCCCACCTTCGGAAGGTCGGAATGGAGCACAAGCGCGCTGAGTTCGAGATCAGCGGGGTCGATTCCACGTACGCCGACGTAGCGGAAGCCCATGTAGGTCAAGCGCGGCGAGTACTCCTGCTCTCCATCGAGGCAGGTGTACGTGGCCGTCGCCTTCGCGGTTCGCAGCGACTTCACAAAGAGCTCGCCGTCGACGACGACCTCAGCGTGGCGGAACACGATCTGCCGGCCCCTCGCCCCGCGCAGGCGCGCGCTGATGACCCCGGCGAAGTTCTGCCCGAAGTCGAAGATCAGCTCACCGCTCGGGCTGGTCGACCACGAAACCGGGCGCAGAACCCGCTGTACTCGCACCGAGGGGCCGTACTGCGCCACAAGCGCCGGCTCACCCTGGGGCTCGGTGATGTCGGCGGCACGGAATGACGGAGCGGAGTCGAAGGTCGCGTCATAGTTCTCGCCGTCGTACCACTCGGCCATGCGGAAGCGAGACTGTGAGCTCACCTCCCAGCCGGAGCCGGTGGCGACGACCTCGCGTGAGCCGTCGTCGTACTCGAGGTGCAGTTCGCACAGGAACGCCTGCCGATCCGCGTAGATCTTGTTCTTGCGCTTGTGCGTGAACGACCCGACAGCCCAGCCTCCGGCCACGGTGGCGGTGAGCACGTTCGAGCGTGCCAGCGCACCGGTCACGTCGTACGTCTGATATTGGATCTGGTGCCTGTATGACGTGAAGCCCGGGGCGAAATAGTCTTCGCCTACCTTGACCCCGTTAAGTTCCAGCTCGTAGACGCCGAGGGCCGTGGACTCGATCCACGCGCGCTGCACACCTCGCTGCACGGCAAATCGGGTGCGGAACTCCATCGGGGCCGGAGACTGCTTGACGGGCGTCTCGTACGCGGCATCCGTGATCCACTTGGCAGTCCAGGGGGTGCCAAACCGGCCGGTTCGGAACGTGGTGGACGCCTCGGCGACGGCACCGCTGGTGCCGGTGGCCGTGACGTGCACCGTGTATTCGGTGAACGGCGCAAGCGGGCCGCCGTAGCGAATCCCGATCTGGTCGCGCGTTGTGATCTCCCACTCGCCCACGACAACACGCGCCGAGGCCAGCGCCTCACCGGGCGTGTCCGACGCCAGTGCGAATCCGATACGAGGAGGCTCATCGACGACCAGGCCGGATACAACGCCGTCGACGTGCAGGCGAGAGATCTTCACGAGTCTTCTCCGTTCGCAGTCTCGGCAGCGCGCGCGGCGAGCATTCTGCGCACGCCGCGGATCGGATGGAAGGCGGCGATGTCGGCCAGGCCTGCAGCCACAGCGTATGGCAGCTTGCCGCCCGACGACATCGCCATGCTCCGCAATGAGTTGAAGGGCATCATGCGAACAAGGAAGTGCATGTTCTTCACTCGGGTGTCGCGTTCAAGTGAGTCGGGCATCGCGAGCGCGGCCGCGTAGTCCTTACGAACACGAGACAGAACGATCGCGTGCATGATTCGGCCCGTCAATGACCGACGTGCGTCGCTCAAGCGCGTTTCGAGAGTGAGCCGCCGCGATCGCGACGACCGCGGGATGGGGGCACCCAGCAGCTCGGCAAACGCGGCCGGGATCGCTGCGGGAGGCATGTCGTAGGCGGCATCCACCGCCGCCGAATACGGCGATGCAGGCGCGCGGCCCTGAGTCACCCGAAAGGAAGCCGACAGTCGCACATCCGCGACCGACGCTGCGATGAGCACGGCGTATTCGCCGTTCTCCAGGACCCAGCCGTGCTCACGGATATCCCAATAGGCGAGGTCGCCGAGCGCGAAGTGCAGGGTAACGGCTCGGCTCTCGCGGGGCGCGAGTCGCACCTTGTCGAAGGCGCGCAGCTCCTTCTCGGCCTTGAACACGGGGCCCGCGTTGTTGCGAACATAGAGCTGGACGGCCTCCGCACCCGCCCGATCTCCCGTGTTCCTCACGGTGAATGACGCCTCGACGCGCTCGCCCACTACGATCACGCGAAGGTCGCTGTATGCGAACGAGGTGTAGGAAAGGCCGTACCCGAAGGGGTACTGCAGCGGCGTCGCTGCCTTGTCGTAGAAGCGGTAACCCACGTAAATCGACTCGTAGTACTGCGAGATCCTGTCGCGATCGTAATCAGCGGCGGAACTTGCCGTATCCGCAGACGTGGTCCAGCTCTCTGTGAGTTTGCCCGACGGGTTGGCCTCGCCGAACAACAAAGCGGCAGCCGCATCCCCGCCTCGCATCCCAGGCAGGTACATGTCGAGCACTGCGGCGAGCTCGCCGGCGAACGGCACTTCCAACGGCGCGCCGGCGAAGAGCACGAGGACCACCCGCGCCCCCGCGTCAAGCAAGCCGCGAAGAAGCGACCTCTGCGCACGCCCGAGCGTCATCGTCTGGCGGTCGAACCCCTCGCTCTCTTCCAGATCGCCCAACCCTCCGAAGAAGAGGGCCGTCTCGCCGCGGCGCGCGGCGCGAATTGCCGCCCGCTCAAGGTCAGCATCCGGTTCGGCGGCCAGAGAGCGATATCCGCGCTCGTAGCGGTAGGAGACTCCTCGGTCGTCGAAGGCGTCTCGTGGAGTGACGACGTTCGGGGGATTAATCAAGGAAGAGCCGGCACCCTGAAACCGCATCTTCTCGAACATCTCCCCCACGACGAGAAGCTGGCTGCCGCTCGCATCGAGCGGCAGTGTTCCGTCGTTCGCGAGCAGCACCGCTGCGTCGATCGCGATGTCGCGCGCGAGAGCAGCATGCGCTTCCTCGTCGACGCTGGGCTTCGGTCTGTCGGCACCGGCGCAGCGATCCACGAGTCGCAGCACTCGTGTGACCGCCTGATCAAGCGTGTCGTGGCTTATTCGACCGTCGAGGAGCCCGGCACGAATCTGCGCGCGGTTGTGCTCGACTTGGCCTGGCATGTCGAGTTCGCAGCCGGCGTTGATGCTTGCGACTCGGTCATGTGTCGCGCCCCAATCGGTGACGACCACGCCGTCGAAGCCCCACTCCTCGCGAAGAATGCCGGTGAGTAGCGCGCGGTTATCAGACGAGAAGGTGCCGTTGATGGCGTTATAGGCGCACATCACAGTGGACGGCTTCGCCCGTGTGACGACACGTTCGAACGCAGGCAGATAGATCTCCCGAAGCGCCCGCTCGTCGACAAGGCTGTCGCCGACGAAGCGGAAGTCCTCGTTCGAGTTCGCCGCCAGATGCTTGACGGACGTTGCGACCCCCTCGCTCTCGACTCCGGAAACGAATGCCGCACCGAACTCCCCAGAGACAAGCGGGTCCTCCGAGTAGTACTCGAAATTGCGCCCGCACAGAGGGTTGCGTTTGATGTTGACACCGGGAGCAAGCAGTACGTCGACGCCACGCTCGGTGCTCTCCCGCCCGATCGCCCGACCAATGAGCCTGGCGTTCTCGGGATCCCACGAGTTCGCGACGGTGGCAGCGGTCGGGAACGCTGTTGAGTGCTCGGTGTCCGTCAGAGCGAACGCACCCGAGTTGCTGCGCACCTTGCGCACGCCGTGCGGGCCGTCGGTCACCAACAATGATGGGATTCCCAAGCGCGGAATGGCGTTGGTATTCCACGACTCGACACCTTCGAGCAGAAGGATCTTCTCTTCGACCGTCATGGCGGCCACAAGGCCTTCGACCGCCGCGAGAGGCGCCCGCAGGGAACCGGACCGCATCGTCAGCGCACTCCTCGAATGAATGACGTGACGATCCCGGTGCCGAGTGCGATGACAGCCCCGGCAAGGAAGAGGGCCGTGTAGTTGGTCCCGTTGGCGGAACCGATCAGCAGGAGACCGGATCCGAGCAGGGGCGCGATGGCGCCTGGGAGCGACGCAGCGAGATTATAGATGGTCATCCACCGGCCGGACTGCTCTCGTTCCGGCACGAGGTCGCTCGCCATCGCGACGTCGACGGCACCGAACATGCCGGCCGCACCGAGAATGCAGAGCACAGCCGCGAAAAAGAGCGTGAAGCCGTCTGCGAAGGCCATCAGCACCAGGCCGACCGCGGTGACGAGCGATGCCACAAATATGAAGGCTCTGCGCCGCTTGAGCTTGTCAGACAGCGTGCCGGAGACGACGGCGAATGCCATCGTCACAACGATGCCGATGCCCCCGACAAGCGCAAGCTTTTGGCCTGCCTCCTCGGCGGAGAAGCCGAGCCGGTCCGCCAGATAGTAGAGCTGATAGGTGGTGAGAAGGGCGAGCGCAACCTGCATGAGGAACTTGCCAAGCCACACCAGGGAGAAATCACGGTGGCGCCTGGGGTTGAAGATCATGAGCCGGAAGGTCTGTCGGATTGTCGTGAGCGGCAGCGGCACCAGTGGGTCGGAAACCACCACCATGTACACGATCGCGAGGGCCGCGAGCACGATGACCGGTGTAGCGAAGAGCAACACGATGTTGAAAGTCAGCAGGCCGCCGATCGTATAGCCGAGGACCCCGCCCAGCTGTGTTGCGACGCCGACAATCGCGCCGACCGTTCCTCGCTGGGACTCCGGCACTTGCTCGGCCACGACTGGCGTGATCGCCGCTGCCGGGCCGGCACCGCCGACGCAGACGACCATCCACCCGAGGATGAGCGCGGGGACGTTTGGGGCGAGTGCAACCATGACGGA
This sequence comes from Microbacterium sp. STN6, assembly GCF_026410545.1. Classification (GTDB taxonomy): domain Bacteria; phylum Actinomycetota; class Actinomycetes; order Actinomycetales; family Microbacteriaceae; genus Root112D2. Next base: position 124,835 of record NZ_JAPMIT010000004.1, on the reverse strand, counting down.
GCCGACGATGAGCACGAGGATTCCGCCCACAAGCCATGGGCGGCGCCGGCCCCAACGGGTGCGGGTGCGGTCGCTGAGGACGCCGGCCATCGGTCCCGAGATGATTGTCACGACAGCGCCGATGGCCGCGACGACGCCCAGCACGATGGCCTTGTTGCCCGGCGCGAGTTGCTGCACCTTGTACGGCAGGCTGAACAGGGCCGGCATCATCACCGTCAGATAGAGGCCGAAATTCAACAGACCGAAGACGATGAGAAAGCCTGCACCCTTCTTCTTCGTCGGCTGCACGGAGGGAATCATCGGCTCGGTCGGGACGGCGAAGTCTGGTTCTTGCTCTATGGGGCTGGTCATGTGGACTCCATTGTCAACTAGCGCGGGCTAGTTGCTGAGCATAGATGAGTCGACTAGCGCGCGCAAGTGCGATGTGTGAGAGTTGGTTGCATGGGTCCGGACCGAGCTGCGACAAAGCGGGTGACGGCAGTGGATGTCGCCCGCTCCCTCGGGCTCTCTCGAGCCACAGTCGGATTCGTCCTCAATGACACGCCGGGCCAGACCATCCCGGAGTCGACACGACAACGGGTCCTGAACGAGGCGAAGCGCCTGGGCTACCACCCGCACAGCGCGGCGCGCGCCCTGGCGAGCGGACGAAGTCACATTGTTCTCCTGGTCCTCCCGGACTGGCCCCTGGACTACAGCATGCGCACGCACCTCGACGAGGCCTCCGCAACGCTCGATCGGGCCGGCTATGCACTGGTGACCATGGTGCCGCACCCCGACGGACAGGCACAGCCGTTGTGGGAGACTCTGCGCCCGGACGTCGTCATGGGGATGACCCCGTTCTCGCCTCGCGAGATCGCCGACATCCGCGCCAGCGGCATCAATCACGTGCTGACTCCCGCTCAGCGCGAAGGCCCGCTTCCCGGCGAGGAAGGGCTCCTCTTCGCCGACGGGCCACGGGTGCAGGTGGAACACCTCGCCGCCCAAGGGCGCCGCACGTTGGCGTTTGCAGCACCGGCAGACCCACGCCTGGCCCAGCTGTCGGCCGAACGGAGCGGCCTCGCCGCGCGGACCGCCACGAGGATGCCGGGAATCACATGGGCAGGCGACTGGACCATCGATGAAGGCTCCGTCGCAACCGCGGTAGCCGAATGGCTTTCAGCCGGCGTCGATGGCGTCGTGGCGTACAACGACGACGTCGCCGCGCGGATCGTCGGGCACGCGGTGCGGACGAGACTACGGGTCCCCGACCGGCTCGCCGTAATAGGCCACGACGACACCCCGCTCGCCCGGCTCTTCGTCCCCGCGCTCTCAACGATTCGCGTCGACACAGCAGGCCTCGGTCGCTACCTTGCTGAGCTCGCTCTGAGTACCGTGAACCAATCCGCCCCGCCTGTAGCGACGCCCGAGATGCAGGCGCATCTCGTCGCGCGGGAGACAACGTGAGAGAACGTCGTCACTCACGCGCCAGCAGTGCCCACCACGTCGGGTGGCCGCACGCGCACTCCGTCGCAGGCGTCGCCGCTTGACCTTGACCCATGGGGCAGGGTTTAGCGTTGCCTGCGTGAGGTGCGCGAATGCGAATCGGTGAGGTTGCGGCCCGCGCGGGCGTGTCGACGAAGACGGTGCGGCACTACGAATCGGTGGGGCTGATCGCCTCGACACGCCTGGCGAACGGATACCGCGAGTACGACGAGAGGTCGGCGCGACTGGTTGCCGAAGCTCACCTGCTCGGCACACTCGGCATCCGGCTTGACGCGACGCGCCCGTTCCTCGACTGCCTCGTCGAGGGCAAGGAGCGGGCCGACGATTGCGCTGACTCGTTGCGTGCGTACCGTTCGGCGATCGCCGACCTCGACGGCCGAATCGCTGAGCTCGCCGCACGGCGCGACGCATTGGCGGCGCTGCTGACCGAGGCAGAGACGCGCGGCGCCGTTCCGCGCTGCGAATTCAGTTGAGTTGAGGAGCACAAAATGAGCACACCGGATACCGCCACCGACGCCGTCGTTCACGCCGACGACACCGACTTCGAGGCCCAGCTGCACGACCCGCGCACCGTCATCGCCTACTTCTGGGCAGAGTGGTGCCCGCCGTGCCGCATGCTCGGCCCCGTCATGCAACAGCTCGCCGCCGAGCACCCCGAGACGCTCAAGGTCATCAAGATCAACTCGGACCTCAGCCCCCGCACCTCGGCCGCCCACCAGATCCTCGCCGTTCCGACGCTCAAGGTCTTCGTCGGCACGGAGCCGGTGCGCACTATCGTGGGGGCGAAGCCGAAGGCCGCGCTCGAGTTCGAGCTGGCACGCTACCTCGCGCGTTAGCCGAGGGCTGGCACGCCAGGGCCTGCCACAATGCCGGCAAACGTGGTGTCGTTGAGGGGTAGCACTCACTTTTGAGAGATTGAGGAGCATCCATGCGAGCCGTTGTCATGCACGCACCGGGAGACGTTCGCGTCGAGAACGTCGAGAATCCGAGCATTGTCGAGCCGACGGATGCCGTCATTCGCGTCACGGCGACATGCATCTGCGGTTCTGACCTGTGGCCATACCGCGGCATCGAGCGCGTGAAGCGCCCCATGCAGATGGGCCACGAGTACATCGGTGTCGTCGAGCAGATCGGCGACGAGGTGCACGAGATTCGGGTGGGCGACTACGTGGTCGGCTCGTTCGTCGCGTCGGACAACACCTGCGAGATCTGCCAGGCGGGGTATCAATCCCGCTGCATCCACAACGTGATGATGGGTGGCATCGGCACGCAGTCCGAGTACGCGCGCATTCCGCTGGCCGACGGCACTCTCGTGACGGTGCCGGGCGAGCCGAACGAGAAGCAGGCGCGCAGTCTGCTTGCCGCCTCAGACGTGCTGGGCACGGGCTGGTTCGCGGCCGTCGCCGCCGAGGCCGGGCCGGGCAAGACGGTCGCGGTCGTCGGCGACGGTGCCGTCGGGCTGCTGGCGATCCTCGCGGCGAAGCGGCTCGGTGCCGAGCGCATCATCGCAATGTCGCGTCACGCCGACCGCCAGGCTCTGGCGAAGACGTTCGGCGCGACCGACATCGTTGAGGAGCGGGGCGACGAGGGGGTCGCGAAGATCAAGGAGCTGACCGGCGGCTACGGGGCGCACTCGACGGTGGAGGCCGTCGGAACACAGGAGTCGATGCTGCAGGCCATCCGCGCCACCCGAGCCGGAGGGCACGTCGGGTTCGTCGGCGTCTCGCACGGTGTCGAGCTCGACGGGCAGGAACTGTTCTTCTCCGAGGTGCATCTGCTTGGCGGGCCTGCCCCGGTGCGCCGCTTCCTGCCTGAGCTCATCGAGCTGATCATGACCGACCAGATCGACCCCGGCGTCGTGTTCGACCTCACCCTGCCGCTCGACGAGGCCGCCGAGGGCTACAGGGCCATGGACGAGCGTCGCGCCACCAAGGTGCTCCTCACGGTGTGAGGCCACGCCGCTCCTCCAGCCGCGCGGCCCGAACGAAAACGACGGAGAAAGGCGAGCGGATGTGCGCAGACGCGCGCGCTTCCGCCGCTCGTGACAGCAACACCGTCGTTTTCGTTCGGTCACGCCGGCGAGCACGACCCGGTACCCGCCGACCGGTAGATTCGTCAGACGGAGCGGCGAAGGGAGCGCGGAAATGCGGGTTCTGCTGGCCGGGGCAACCGGCGTGATCGGAACGCGGCTTCTGCCGATGCTGCTCGCCACAGGCCACGAGGTCGTCGCGGTCTCGAGCGCCCTCGCCGCGTCGCGGGGCTGGGAGCCGGCGCATCCCACCTGGCGCGACGGATTCACGACGCTGTGACGGGCTGGGCGATCGCAGCGCTGGTGCTGCGCATCCTTCTCGCACTCGCGTTCATTGGCATGGGCGCGCTGCACTTCCTGCCCGCGTCCCGGCGCACGATGGCGGCGATGATTCCGCCGCGGCTGCGGTTCGATGGCCTGTTGCGGCCCGCGCTTCTCGTCGCGTTCACGGGGGTGTGCGAGATCGCGGGAGGTCTCGGGCTTCTGTACCCGCCCACCCGGCTGGCGGCCGGCATCTGCCTCGCGGTGTTCCTGGTCGCGGTCTTCCCCGCCAACGCGTATGCGGCCCGGCGCCGTGACCGGTTCGGGTCGCTGGCCGTGCCGCTTGTGCCGAGACTGGTCGGTCAGGTCGTACTCATCGCGCTCTGCCTAGTGGCCGCGTTGGCGTAGCCGGCCTGCGTTTGGTGCAATGAAGGCATCGGCAAGCCGGAACCCCTCGAGCACGGATCCCAGGGATGTTGGTCGATCGTTGACAACCGTTTAGTGCGTGAGCGTCGCCACGATGATGACGACCACGAGCGTGCCGACCACCCCTGTCGTCATGCCGAGCCCGAACCAGCGCAGCCGGCCGTGAGCGCGCGGGGGCGGCGTCGGCAGGCCTGACGTCGGGCCACCACCGTTTCCCATCGTCACCGGCCCCGGGTTTCCTGGCCCCATTCCCATGCTCATGGCCCCCACCGTACCCCGGGCCGCCTGCCCTGAACGAAAACGACGGAGAAAGGCGAGCGGATGTGCGCAGCCGCGCAGTCTTCGACGGTTTTCGACAGCAACACCGTCGTTTTCGTTCGCGGTGGCGCTACGGCCGGCTCAGCGCACCGTGGCGCTACGGCTGGCTCAGTTCGGTGGCGCTACGGCCGGCTCAGCGCACGGTCGCCGCGCGGTCGTCGGCGAGGGCGCGTCGTCTGCGGGCCTCGCGGCGCACGACGAGGCCGATCGCCGCCACGGCCACGGCGACGAGGATCGGCGGGAGCGCAACCGACGGCGTCGTCAGCGCAAGCACGATGACGCGCGACGCGAAGTCGACCATGTCGGCAGGGCGCGGGCCGAGCACCCTGCTGCCGACCGCCGCGCTGGCGCCGGTGAGTAGGGCGGGACCGGTCCACAGAAGCAGCAGGGCAACAACGGCGGCGATCACGCGCCCGATGCGTCCGATGCCGCACCACGCGATGGCCGCCCCGACGAGAATCGCCGGCACGAATCGCACCAGGTCGACCAGCCAGGTCACACCCGCAAGCCCCGTTCCAGGGATCGCGTTGATCGGCGAGATGAACCCGCTCAGCCACGGCGCCACGAGAACCGACACCAGGCTCATGCCCACCAGCGCGCCCGCCCGCGGTGCACGCGCCACCAGCCAGAGCACCAACGCCCCGACCGCGATTGCCAGAACGATACCGACGACGATCACCACGAGATACAGCGCCGACTCGACACGGTTCTGCAGCCCGCTCGCAACAACGGTCGCGGTCTGTGCCAGCGCGAACAACTGCACCGCGAGCACGCCGCACAGAATCGCGACGACGCTTCGCCTGCCCTGCCGCGCCCGCGTCGCCCGTGCGACGATCCCTGCCGCCGCCGCGCCCACCACGACGAGGGCTGCGATGAGGGTGATCTCGTACTGGCTGAACGGCAGCAGCACGAGGGGCGCTGGCGCAGCGAGCGGATCGGTGTTCCACAGATTCTGGATCGGCAGCCGCATCCCGGTGACCAGCCATGGCAGCAGCCCGACGACCGCAGACGCCGCGCCGATGCCGAGCCAGGCCCACGCGCTCAGCCGACGCGGGGCCGCGCCACCGTCTCCGTCGCCCGCCGCCTGCGGCGCCTGCGTCTCAATCGATTCCGTCAAGTTCAGCCTCCGCGCAGGTTCCATTCGGCTGCCCGCGCAACCGCCGGCATCCGTGACACCGGCACAGTCTAGGGCCACGAACGAAAACGACGGAGAAAGGTGAGCGGATGTGCGCAGCCGCGCAGTCTTCCGCCGTTTTTGACAGCAACACCGTCGTTTTCGTTCGCGCGGGCGGGTGCGACGCGCTCAGTCGGAGGAGGTCGGGCGCGGGCAGGTGTAGAGATCGCCGCAAGCGGGTACTGCCTCTGCAGAGCACAGGTCACGTGAGCTGAGGGAGGACGCATGTCGCTCATCCATCTGATGGGGACGGACGCGCACGACGCGCCCATGACGATCGTCGATCCGCGCGACGGCAGCCCCGTCGGCGCGATCGAGAGCCTCACGCCGCTGGACATTCCGCCCCTGGTCGGCCGCGCGAGCGACGCGTTCGCGTGGTGGTCGCGAGTGCCGCCCGGCGAACGCGGCGCCATGCTGCGCCACGCGGCCTCGCTCGTGGCCGACCGCGCGCCCGCCTTGGCCCGCATGAACACGCGCGAGACGGGCCGCCCGCAGGATCAGGCGCTCGAGGGCGTGAACGCCGCGGTGCAGACCCTGCTGCAGTACGCCGAGCTCGGCCCGCTGCACCGAGGCGAGAGCCTGCGGGGCCCGGTCGACGCCACCGACTACAGCGTGCCGGAGCCGCGTGGCGTGGTACTCGTGCTCACCCCGTGGAACGACCCGGTCGCCGTGGCCGCCGGGCTCATCGGCGCGGCCGTCGTGAGCGGCAACACCGTCATCCACAAGCCGAGCGAGCGGTGCCCGCACCTCGGCAGCCTGCTCGGCGAGGTGCTCGCCGAGGCGTTCCCCGCCGACGTGGTGCAGACGGCGATGGGCGGCTCGGCCGTCGGCAACCTGCTCGTCGAACAGCCGGGCGTCGATGTGATCGCGCACGTCGGCTCCACCCGAACCGGCGAACGCATCGCTCGGGCGGCCGCGCTGACCGGGGCCCACGTGATCCGCGAGAACGGCGGCAACGATCCGCTCGTCGTCGACCAGGGCGTCGATCCCGTCTGGGCCGCAGAGCAGGCCGCGCTCGGCGCCTTCGCCAACGCGGGCCAGCTGTGTACCTCGGTGGAGCGCATCTACGTGCACGAGCGCGTGGCCGACCCATTCGTGCTCGCCCTCGTCGCCGAGGCCCGGCACCGCGAAGAGACGGGAGAGCTTGGACCGCTCGTCGATCGCCGCCTTCGTGAGGCGGTGCATCGCCAGGTGAGCGCATCCGTCGGCCAGGGCGCTCAGGTACGCGCCGGGGCCTACGTTCCCGACGGCGCAGGCTCGTACTACCCCGCGACCGTGCTCACGGAGTGCGCGCCCGGCATGCCGGTCATGACAGAGGAGACGTTCGGGCCGGTCGCGCCCGTTCAGGTCGTCGGCGGCTTCGACGAGGCGCTCGAGCTCGCCGGGCGCGACCGCTACGGGCTCGCCGCGACCGTGCTGACCTCGTCGATGGAGAACGCGCAGAGGGCCGCTTCCGAGCTGCCGTTCGGCACGGTGAAGATCAACGACGTATTCGGCGGCGCACCGGGCGGTTCGGCAGAGCCCCGGCGCGACAGCGGTTCCGGCTACGGCTACGGCCCGCGGCTGCTCGACGAGATGACGACGACCAAGGTCGTGCACCTCGGGCTGCCGGCCTGAGGCAGGCGAGCCAGCGCCAGACAAGCCAGAGCCAGACGGCCAGACGAACCAGAGCCACACGGCCAGACGGCCAGACGGCCCGACGGCCCGACGGCCAGACGGCCAGACGACACAACCGGTCGCGGCGACACGGAAGGACCAACCGATGACGAAGACCATTCTCTCCTCGCACCAGGCGCTCACGCCCGACCTGCCGCTCACCATGCGGCATCTCTCGCCGCGCGTCACGGTGGTCGGCGATCCCATGCTCGACGGCTGGTGGCGGGGCACCAGCAACCGCATGGCGCGGGAGGCTCCGGCGCCCATCGTCGCGCTCGACGCCCGGCAGTATGTGCCGGGTGGCGCGGCCAACACCGCCATGAACCTCGCGGCGCTCGGCGCGCGCGTGCGCTTCGTCGGTCTGGCAGGAGACGACGACGCGGGCCGCCGACTGCGCGACCTGCTCGCATCCGCTGGGGTGAACGTCGACTCTCTCGTGCTGCACCCCGAGGTCACCACCGTGACCAAGACGCGCATTGTGGTGGGCGACCAGGTGATGGTGCGGCTCGACGACGGCCAGCACGGCGCTTTTCCCGCGGATGCGCTCAGCGCGCTCGCGCACGAGGCAGCGCGGGCGGCTCACGGTGCCGCCGCGCAGGTGATCTGCGACTACGGAACCGGCACGCTCGTGGGCCCGGTGCGCGAGGCACTGCTGTCGCAGCGCGAGCGCCCGGGCTTCACCATCGTCGACGCCCACGACCCGGTGCCCTGGGCGCCGCTGCGCCCCGATCTCGTGACGCCGAACACCGAGGAGACCGCGCGGCTGCTCGGCTGCGGGCTCGAGCGCGAGTCTGACCGCACCGAGACGGTCGGCGCCCGCGCCGCAGACCTGCTTGAGGCGACGGGCGCGGCGAACGCCGTGGTCACGCTCGACCGCGACGGAACGGTGCTGCTGGGGCCGGGCGGCATCCTGCACCGAACCTGGGCGCGGCCTGCCGCAGACAAGCAGGCGTCGGGCGCGGGCGACACGTTCGTGGCCGCCGTCACGCTCGGGCGGGCGTGCGGCCTGCCACTGACGACGAGCGTCGATCTCGCGCAGTCGGCGGCGGATGTTGTGGTCGAGCGATTCGGCACGTCCGTGTGTTCCACGGGCGACCTCGTCGGCCGGCTCGCGGAGTTCGCCGACAGCGCGCTCGAGCATGACGAGCTGGTGCGTCAGCTGGAGCAGGAGCGCGCGAACGGCCGCCGCATCGTCTTCACGAACGGCTGCTTCGACGTGCTGCACCGCGGCCACACGGCTTGCCTCAATCAGGCGAAGCGGCTCGGCGACGTTCTCGTCGTCGCCATCAACAGCGACGACTGCGTGCGCCGGCTGAAGGGCTCAAGCCGCCCGATCAACCCGGCGAGCGACCGCGCGAGCGTGCTCGCGGCCCTCTCGTGCGTCGACTATGTGACCGTGTTCGACACGGACACGCCCGTGCCGCTGCTCGAGCGGGTGCGGCCCGACATTTACGCCAAGGGCGGCGACTACAGCGCCGATGACCTGCCCGAGGCCGAGGTGGTGCGCCGGCACGGCGGCCAGGTGCGCATTCTCGAGTACCTGCCGTCGCACTCGACGACCGCGGTCGTGCGCAAGATCCGCGGCGATGTGGGGCGCGAGGCGCAGGTCGATGGGGAACCCGGCCCGTTCGCCGAGCCTTCGCGTGCCATGGGGTCGGCGTGAGTGAGCCGTCGCGCCGCTGGTCGGGCGAGTGGGGGGCGAGCGTGCTGGGGGGGCTGAGTGGGCTGGGCGGTCTGAGTGGGCTGGGCGCGGGCGAGCCGCCGGGTGCGGCCGATTCGGCCCAGACGCCCAGGACAGCGGATGCCGGCGCCACTGTCGCGGGTGCCGGCGCCACCGTCGCGGGGGCCGCCGCCACCGTCGCGAATGCCGGCGCCACCGTCGCGGGGGCCGCCGCCACCGTCTCGGGGGCCGCCGCCACCGTCGCGAATGCTGGCCCAGCCGTCGACGTGCTCATCCCGACCGCCGGGCGCATCGCCGAACTCGCGGTCACCCTCGCCGGGCTCGCCGCGCAGGACGACCCGCCGTTCCGGGTGATCGTGAGCGACCAGACGGAGGCCGACAACGAGGGCCGGAGTGCGGGGCTGGTCGAGGGCGGCAACGCAGGCGGGGAGGCCGACGACGAGGGCGGGAGTGCGGGAGGGGTCGCATCCGCCCCGTCGGTTCAGGCGATGCTGCGGGTGCTCGAGGCGCAGGGCAGGCCCACTCGGGTGCTGCGGCACCTGCCGCGACGCGGGCTGGCGGAGCAGCGGCAGTTCCTGCTCGAGCAGTCGAGCGCCGAGTTCGTGCTGTTTCTCGACGACGACATCTGGCTGGAGCCTGGCACCATGGCGCGCATGCTCGACGCGCTCGGCGAGCTCGGCTGCGGCTTCGTCGGGAGCGCGCCGGTTGGACTCTCGTACCTCGACGATGACCGGCCGCACCAGCGCACGGCGTTCGAGAGGTGGGCGGGACCGGTGCTGCCCGAACGCCTGCGATCGGATGCGCCCGAGATCGAACGCGCCGCCCTGCACATGGCGGCGAACCTCGCTCACGTGGCCGCGGAGAACCCGGTGCCGCGCGACGGCTGGCTCGCGTACCGGGTGGCGTGGGTGGGGGCGTGCGTGCTGTATCGGCGCTCGGCGCTCGTGGAGTGCGGCGGCTTCGACTTCTGGCCGCAGCTGCCGCCGGTGCACGCGGGCGAGGATGTCGCCGCCGAGTGGCGCGTCATGGAGCGCTTCGGCGGCGCGGGCATCTTGCCGAGCGGCGCCGTGCACCTGGAATCGCCGACGACGGTGGAGGACCGCCGCATCGAGGCCCGCGACGTGGTGTTCGGCACCCGCGACGCGGGTTGAGGCCCCTCACAACCCCAGCAGCTCCCGCAACTCCTGCGCACTGCCCGCCACGGGCGTTCCTGTCGGCGCGGCCCCGCATGGATTCGACCACGTCACGCGGATGGCGCGCAGGCCGAGCCTGCGCGCCGCATCCAATTCGCCGCCGACGCCGTCTGCGACGTAGGCCGCGTCGTGTGGGTCGACGCCAAGCTGATCGAGGGCGTGGCGGTAGATCGCCGGGTCGGGTTTGGCGAGCCCGACATCGCAGGAGAGCGTCATGCCGTCGACGAGGTGTTCGATGCGGGCGGCGGCGAGGGTGTGCACGACGCTCGGGGAGCAGTTGCTGAGAATCCAGGTGCGGATGCCGCGCTCGCGCAGCTCCCGCAGTAGGGAGGGAACGCCGTCGACGGGCCGCGTGGCCTGGGCGAGGAAGCCGTGCTCGAGGTCGGCGAGTTCGGCGGCCAGGGCGCCCTCTGCTCCACCCGACTCACCCGGCTCCCCGGCGAGCGCGAGTTCACCCTCACGCCCACTCCGCCCCTCGGCGAACGTGGGTGTTCGCGACGAGAGCGCGTGTTCCACCACCCTCGTTCGTCGCGAAAGCCCACGCTCGGCGTCGCGGGCGCCGCGCTCCATGACCCAGCGCACCCGGTCGGCGGTCGAACCGAGCGTGCCGAGGTTGCTGGCTGGGCTCGACTCCTGCCACAGGGCGAGGAACCGCTCTACGGGCAGGCGGAGTCGGGAGGCGAGCTGGCGCTGGTGCTGCAGCCGCGCATCCGCTGGGACGCTCACGAGGGTGTCGTAGAGGTCGAACAGCACGGCGGCGGGCGGTCTCGGCATGCCCCCAGAGTGACATGAAGCAGGAGTTGTGCGCGGGCCACGGGACCTCGAGCTCGACTATGGGACCCAAACAGCGTCATAAGCTGAGCGGATGTCTCCTGCCGAACCCTTCGCGCACGGCCTGCTCGCCGTCGAGCACGACAACGAGATCTACTGGGAGTGCTGGGGAAACCCCGACGGCAAGCCCGCGCTGTTTTTGCACGGCGGGCCCGGTTCGGGCATCGGCACGCACCATCGCACCTACTTCGAAGCGAACGACTACCTTGTCGTCTCGCTCGATCAGCGCGGATGCGGGCGCAGCCGGCCGCTCGCCAGTGACGACCCGGCCGGCCTTCCCGCCAACACCACGCAGGCTCTCATTCGCGACATCGAAGCGCTGCGCGAGCACGTCGCGGTCGGCTCCTGGCTCGTGGTTGGACTGTCGTGGGGCGCCACCCTCGCCCTCGCATACGCGCAGGCCCACCCCGAGCGCGTCACCGAGATGGTGCTCGGCGCCGTGACCAGCACGAGCAGCGCCGAGGTGGAGTGGATCACGCAGGACATGCGACGGCTCTTTCCACGCGAGTGGGACGACTTCGCGCGCGAGTCCGGCGCTCGTGAAGGTGAGAGCCTCATCGATGCGTACTACGGCAGGATCACCGACCCCGATCCGGCCGTGCGCGAGGCGGCAGCGCGGGCATGGTGCGCGTGGGAAGACGTGCACGTGTCGCTCGAGAACGCGCACACTCACGACTCCCGCTACGACGACCCGCAGCAGCGACTGCTGCTGGCCACGCTTGTCATCCACTACTGGAAGCATGCCGCCTTCATAGAACCACCCGGGATTCTCGGGGGCATGGGGCGTATCGCGCACATCCCGGCGGTGCTGGTTCACGGTCGCCTCGACGTCAGCTCCACGCTCTCCGTGCCGTGGGAGCTGCACCGAGAGTGGCCGGCCAGCAGACTGATCGTCGTCGACGACGAGGGCCACTTCGGTGGCTCGATCTACCGCGAAGTGAAAGACGCGATCGCGGGCTTTGCAACTGGGGGCACGCACCGAGGATGACGCGCTCTCTGGTGCGAGTCCTGATCAGGAGGAATTGGGCGACGCGCTGGTGGAATCGGAGCCTGGAGCGGGGTGTCGGCCGATTCTTCCTGCTGAAGCGCAGCGGCGGGGAGCGATGACAGGGGCTCGGGGCAGCGAGCCGGCTGCGGCGAGCGGGCAGCAGCAGGCGGGGCAGCAGCGAGCGGGCAGCAGCAGGCAGCAGCAGGGGTCCGCAGCACGGGCGATATCGGGCCGCCCGACCTAACCTCAGGGAGTGGGCAGGGAACAGACGCCAGGCAGCACGCAGAACACGACGAGCGGGCGCGCTGCGGCACGACAACAGCACACGCGCGACGCGCTCAGCGCCGCCCGCGACCGCTTCGGCTGGGAGCGCCTGCGCGCCGGTCAGCGCGAGGCCATCGAGGCCCTCGTCGACGGCACCGACGTGCTCGCCGTCATGCCGACCGGCTACGGGAAGTCGGCGATCTACCAGGTCGCGGCGCTGCTCGTCGAGGGCCCGACCGTGGTCGTCTCGCCGCTCATCGCGCTGCAGTCCGACCAGGTGTCGGGCATCGAGGATGCCGACGACGCGCCGGAGGCGGTCGCCGTGAACTCGAGCCAGTCCGATGGCGCAAACGAGCGAGCCTGGGACGCCGTCGACGACGACGACGCCGAGTTCCTCTTCCTCGCCCCCGAGCAGCTGGCCAAGGACGAGGTCGTCGAGCGTTTGCGCGGCATGAACGTGCGCCTGTTCGTCGTCGACGAGGCGCATTGCGTCTCCGCCTGGGGCCACGACTTCCGCCCCGACTACCTGCGCCTGGGCGACGTGATCGCCCGGCTGGGTCACCCGACGACGGTGGCGCTGACCGCGACGGGGTCGCCGCCTGTACGGGACGAGATCGTCGAACGGCTCGGGATGCGGCATCCGCTGGTCTTGACCCGGGGGTTCGACCGGCCGAACATCCGACTGGAGGTGAGGCGGCACGCCGAGCCCGAGCGCAAGCGGCAGGCTATCGTCGAGCAGGTGCGCGACCTGCCGAAGCCCGGCCTGCTTTACGTGGCGACGCGCCGCGAGACCACCGAATACGCCGACGTGCTGAGCGCGGAGGGCGTGACGGCAGCGGCCTACCACGCCGGGCTGAAGGCGAGCGAGCGGCGCGAGACGCACGAGCGGTTCCTGGCCGACGAGCTCGAGGTCGTGGTGGCGACCAGCGCGTTCGGCATGGGCATCGACAAGCCGAACGTGCGCTTCGTGGTGCACACGTCGGTGACCGACTCGCTCGAGAGCTACTACCAGGAGATCGGCCGGGCCGGGCGCGACGGCGATGAGGCGCTGGCCGCGCTGCACTATCGCGCAGAGGATCTGGGCCTGCGCACCTTCTTCGCTTCGAGCACACCCGACGCCGGCGAGCTGCGGCGGCTGTTCGAGGCGTTGCGCTCCGCCGACGGGCCGCTTCGCGTCGCCGAGTTGGCCCGCCGGCTCGATCTCTCCACGCGCAAGACGACCGGGCTGCTCAACCCGCTGCAGCAGGCGCGGGTGGTCAGCAGCGGCAGGCGCGGGGTTGTCGCCGCGGCATCCGTGACGCCAGAGGATGCCGCCGAGCGGGCAAGCGAGGCCGTCGAGGCACGCGAGCGCATCGACCGCTCCCGCATCGCGATGATGCGCGGCTACGCCGAGACCGGGCAGTGCCGCAGGCAGTTCCTGCTCGGCTACTTCGGCGAGGAACTCGACGAACCCTGCGGCAATTGCGACACGTGCACCTCCGGCAGTGCTTATGAGGCGGATGCCGCCGCGCCCGCGGCGCGCCGGGACCCGTTCGCGCTCGACACGGCCGTGCGGCATTCCGAGTGGGGCGAGGGTGTGGTGATGCGCGCCGAGGAGGACAGGATCACGGTGTTCTTCGAGTCGGAGGGGTACAAGGTGCTGTCGCGCGCCGACATCGCCGAGCGCGGGTTGCTCGAGGAGGCGTGAGGCTCACTCGTCGCGGTCTGGGCAGTCATGCCTGCCTCGGCGTCGCACGAGCGAACCCTTGCCCGCGTCGGCGGTGATCGCGATGGCGGCGCACGTGCCCACCGAGATGAGCGCGGCGACGTTGGCTCCCGCGCGAACGAGCAAATAGGCCACCCCGACGAGCACGACGATCATGAGCAGCACGAGCAGCGGCTTCTTCATCCATTAAGCCTTGCCGACGGCGGGGAGGCCCGACTCCCCAGAGCGATGGAGAGGGTTCCGTCGCGTGATGGAGATTGGGTGGGTCGCAGGGCGCTACTCGGCCGCCTGTCCTCTTACGGCAGCACGCCGACCGCCGCAAGTGCCGCCCGCAGCAGCGACCCGCGGCCGCCTTCCATCTCGGCCGCCACCTGATCGGAAGCCGCTTCCAGGGGCGTCATCCACGTGAGCTCGAGCGCATCCTGCCGGGGATCGCAGGTGCCGGTGACGGGCACGACGTAGGCGAGGGCGACGGCGTGCTGCCGGTCATCCGTGAAGGCAGAAACACCGGGCATCGGGAAGTACTCCGCGACATGGAACGGCACGGGCGAGGCGGGCAGCTGCGGGAACGCCATGGGCCCGAGGTCCTTCTCGAGGTGGCGGAAGAGCGCGTCGCGCAGCGTCTCGCCGTACAGCACGCGGCCCGAGACGAGCGTGCGCGTCATCTCGCCCATGGGGGTCGCGCGCAGCAGCACACCGACCGAGACGACGCGCCCGAGCCCGTCGACCTGCACGGGCACCGCCTCGACGTAGAGGATCGGCATGCGCTCGCGCACCTGCTCGAGCTCGATGTCGCTGAGCCAGCCCGGCCCTACCGGCGGAACGACGCCGGGCAGGTCGTCGGGGTCGGGGCGGTCGTCGGGGTCGCGCCCCTCCTCGGGGTCGGGGTCGGGCGTGCGCACGGTCATTCCTTGATCATACGGATGCGCCCGGCAAGCCGAGCGGTCACACCGCGCCCTTATCGGTGCGGATGAGGGCGACTTGTGACCTCTCACGAACGCGGGCAGGGCAGGATGGAGGGGGTGCCGCGAACGGCGGCAACCACGCGCTGCGGCAACCACTCACGGCCGCAACCACGAACCCCAGGGAGGCGCGGCATGGCGAACGAGGACGAGCGGGGCGAGCCTGCGGCATCCGCTCTGCGTATTGCCGGCGAGGCGGTGCTGTGGTCGGCCAACGAGCGCGACCGTGCGGGGAGACCGCTGCTCGTGCTCATGCACGGGTACGGCTCGCACGAGGGTGACCTGTTCGGGCTCTCCCCGTACCTGCCGCTCGGGCCGGCGATCGCCTCGGTGCGCGCGCCGATTGCCGAGGCAGGCGGGCACGCGTGGTTCCCGCGCGGGGGCGAGCCTGCGGTCAACCCGCCGGGGAACCCCAGAGCCGAGATAGCGGATGCCGCCGTCGCCGCCATGCTCACCTGGCTCGACGGCGTTGCGCCCGCGGGCTCAGGCGGCGCGGAGCCCGGTGGGTCAGGCCAAGTCGGGTCGAGTGCGGGCGGCACGGGCCCCGCGCCGCGGGTGGGGCTGCTCGGGTTCTCGCAGGGCGGCGCGATGGCGCTGCAGCTGATGCGGCACGCGCCCGGCCGCTTCGCGTGCGCCGTGAACCTTTCGGGGTTCGTGGTCGAGGGCGCGGCCGAGGGCGACGACGAGCTGGCGAGGCGGCATCCGCCGGTCTTCTGGGGGAGAGGGACCGACGACGAGGTTATCCCGCACGATGCGATCGCCCGCACCGACGCGTGGCTGCCGAAGCACGCCGACCTCGACGCGCGCATCTACGAGGGGCTGGGGCACGCGGTCTCGCCGCAGGAGCTCACCGACGTCGCAGCGTTTCTGCGGGTGCACCTGGGCTGAGAAGCAGTGCCGAACCCGCGCGAGCGAGTGCGCGGGTCCCCTCGCCCCAAAGCCTGCGCTTCATCAGGAAGAAGTGGGCGACACGCGGCTTGGATGCGCGTGCCGGAGGGCGCGTCGCCCGATTTCTCCTGTTCAACGACCCGCACCCATCCGGCGCCGGCGCCGTCGGCCCACGAACCGCGCGAGCAGGTACAGCACCGCCCCGCACGCCACGAGGATCGCCCCGAAGAGCCACACCCTGCCGCTCTGCTGGGTGAGCAACAGAATGCAGGATGCTGTGCCAAGCACGGGCACGACGGTCCAGACCCTGAAGTGCTTGTGTTCCACGCGGTCGCGCCGCAGCACGAGCACGGCGACGTTCGTGCTGATGAACACGAAGAGCAGGAGGAGCACGACGGTCTCGGCCAAGGTCTGCAGGTCGGCGAGCGTCGTGAGGATCATCGCCACGATGGTGGTCGCGACGATCGCGACCCACGGCGTCTTGCGTCTCGGCAGCACGCGCCCGAGCACCGACGGCAGCAGGCCGTGCTCGGCCATGCCGAACGCCAGCCGGCTCGACATAATCATGGTGAGCAGGGCGCCGTTGGCCACGGCGATCAGCGCGATCAGGCTGAACACCCAGTCGGGCACGGCCACGCCGCTCGCTGAAACGACGGCCAGAAGCGGTCCGCTCGAATCCGAGAGCGCGCCAGCGGGCAGCGCGATCGCGCTCGCGAGGCCGACGAGCACGTACACGATGCCCGCGGTGATGAGCGCCCCGAACAGCGCTCTCGGGTACACACGCGTCGGGTTGCGCACCTCCTCGGCGACGTTCGCGGACGTCTCGAAGCCGACGAACGAGTAGTACGCCACAATGGCAGCGCCGAGAACGGCCAGCGCCGGCACCGAATCGGTCGGGAAGTGCCCGATGCGCGACACGTCGCCGCCACCGCCACCCATCATGAGCGCGACGACGACCACCACGATCACGAGGCCGCCGACCTCGATAACCGTCATGACCACGTTGCTCTTCACCGACTCCTTGATGCCCCGCGCGTTCAGGCAGCCGACGAGCGCCAAAAAGATGATGGCGGCCGGCACCGAAGGCACGTCGATGAAGGTGGCGAGGTAGTCCCCGGCGAAGGCGAGCGAAAGCCCTGCCGCGCTCGTCACGCCGGCGGCGAGCATGCAGAAGCCGACCAGGAACGCGATGATCGGCGACCGATATGCTCGCTCGGCGAACACAGCTGCACCGCCCGCCTTCGGGTACTTGGTCACGAGCTCGGCATATGAACCGGCCGTGAAGAGCGCAAGGATGAGCGCGAGCACCAGCGGCGCCCACAGCACCCCGCCCACCTGCTTCGAGAGCACGCCCATGAGCGCGTAGATGCCGGCGCCGAGCACATCGCCGAGGATGAACAGGAACAGCAGCGGCCCCGTGATTCCCTGCCTCAGTTTCGAGGCCGGCTCGGCGGGTGTGGTCTCGGTGGTCATGGTGGCCTTTCCGCGCGGCGTGCTCGCCGCGGCATCCTCTGCCTGCACAATATGCGCGGGCGGCCATATGGCAAGGGGGTTGCGCAGGCGGCCATATGGCAAGGGCCTGCGCCGGGGCTGGTCGCTGTGCCTGCCCGAGCCGCACGTGCACCTTTTCAGGAGGAATCGCACGACACGCCGATCACCAAGCGCTCGACGCGGCGTGTCGCGCGATTCTTCCTGAGTACTGACACAAGATCAGCTCGGCCACCGACACTCAGAGCTGCGGATGCCGGTGGCCCGGCCCGCGCGTCGGTCAGCTGTCGCCGGGCACCGGGCGACCGCACGCAGCGACCGCGTCGGGCGACTGTCGGCGGGGTGTGCTGTGATGGTCGGGTGAGCGACGGGCTCGAACAGTTCTCCCCGGCGACCCGGCAGTGGTTCCGCGGGGCGTTTGCCGCGCCCACCGAGGCGCAGCGCGGGGCGTGGCAGGCCATCTCGAGCGGGTCGCACGCGCTCGTGATCGCGCCGACCGGCTCAGGGAAGACGCTCGCCGCGTTTCTCTGGGCGATCGACCGGCTGGCGGCATCCGCGGGCACGGTGAAGCGTGGAGAATCGCGCGACGATTCCGCGGTGATGCGCACAAGAGTCCTCTATATCTCGCCCCTCAAAGCGCTCGGCGTCGACGTGGAACGCAACCTGCGCTCGCCGCTCGTCGGCGTCACCCAGACGGCACGGCTGCTCGGCTCCGAACCGCCCGCCATCACCGTCGGCGTGCGCTCGGGCGACACCCCCGCCGCAGACCGGCGCGCGCTGCTGAAGAGCCCCCCAGACATCCTCATCACGACGCCCGAGTCGCTGTTTCTCATGCTCACCTCGGCGGCGCGCGAGACGCTGCGCGGCGTCGAGACCGTGATCGTCGACGAGGTGCACGCCGTCGCCGCCACGAAGCGCGGCTCGCATCTGGCCGTCTCGCTCGAGCGACTCGACGCGCTCCTCGCCCGGCCTGCGCAGCGCATCGGCCTCTCGGCCACGGTGCGCCCCGCCGAGGAGGTGGCGCGGTTCCTCGGCGGCCGCGCGCCAGTCGAGATCGTCGCGCCGACGGCGACCAAACGCTTCGACCTCCGCGTGGTCGTGCCGGTCGAAGACATGAGCGAGCTGGGCGCCCAGACGACGGATGGCGACGGGGAGAGAACGTCCGGCTCCATCTGGCCGCACGTCGAGGAGGCCATCACCGACCGCATCCTTCAGCATCGTTCGACGATCGTGTTCGCCAACTCACGCAGGCTCGCCGAGCGGCTCACGTCGCGCCTGAACGAGATCTACGCCGGGCGGCTTGCGTGGGGTTCGACCGAACCGCCTCATGACTCGGCACCGGTTGCCGGGTCGGGCGAGCATTCGCGGGACCCGAAAATGGTCGGCGGGACCCGAAAAGAGGGGTCCGGCGAGCGCACGTGGGGTCCCGGGACCCAAACCGGGCCCGCCGCGACGGCAACCCGCGCGCCGGCCGAGATGATGGGCGGCTCGGGGCAGAGCGGCGGCAGCAATCCCGACGCACCGATCCTGGCCCGCGCGCACCACGGCTCCGTCTCGAAGGAGCAGCGCGCCCAGATCGAGGACGACCTGAAGACCGGCCGCCTGCGCTGCGTTGTGGCGACATCAAGCCTCGAGCTCGGCATCGACATGGGCGAGGTCGACCTGGTGGTGCAGGTCGAATCCCCGCCCTCGGTCGCAAGCGGGCTGCAGCGGGTAGGCCGCGCCGGCCACCAGGTCGGTGAGGTCTCGCGCGGCGTCCTTTTCCCCAAGCACCGCGCCGACCTGGTGCACACCACCGTCGCAGCCGAGCGGATGGTGGCCGGCCTCATCGAGCAACTCGCCGTGCCCGCGAACCCCCTCGACATCCTCGCCCAGCAGACCATCGCGGCCGTCGCGCTCGACGAGGTCGACGCCGACGAGTGGTTCGACACGGTGCGCCGCAGCGCCCCGTTCGCCACACTCCCGCGAAGCGCCTTCGACGCCACACTCGACCTGCTCGCCGGCCGTTACCCGTCAGACGAGTTCGCCGAGCTGCGGCCGCGCATCGTGTGGGATCGCGACACCGGCACGCTCACCGGCAGGCCCGGCGCCCAGCGGCTCGCCGTCACCAGCGGCGGCACGATCCCCGACCGCGGCCTGTTCGGCGTCTTCATGATCGGGGGCGAGGGGGCGGCCAGCGGCGGACGGGTCGGCGAGCTCGACGAGGAGATGGTGTACGAATCCCGCGTCGGCGACGTCTTCGCCCTGGGCGCGACGAGCTGGCGCATCCAGGAGATCACGCATGACCGCGTGCTCGTCACGCCAGCCTTCGGCGAGCCGGGCCGGCTGCCGTTCTGGAAGGGCGACAGCCAGGGCAGGCCGGCCGAGTTGGGCGCAGCGATCGGCGCGTTCCTGCGCGAGGTGAGCGGCGCGGGCGAGAGCGAGGGGATCGCGCGCTGCGAGGCCGCCGGGCTCGACGAGCGCGCATCCGCTAATCTGCTGGCCTTCGTCGCCGAGCAGAAGGAGGCCACGGGCCACGTGCCGACCGACCGCACGCTGGTTGTGGAACGCGTGCGCGACGAGCTCGGCGACTGGCGGGTGATCTTACATTCCCCGTACGGCATGCAGGTGCATTCGCCGTGGGCGCTCGCGGTCGGCGCCCGCGTGCGCGAGCGCTTCGGGCTCGACGGCAGTTGCGTGGCCAGCGACGACGGCATCATCGTGCGCATTCCCGACACCGAAGCCGAGCCGCCGGGCGCCGAGCTGTTCGTGTTCGCCCCCGAGGAACTCGAGGCCGTCGTGACGGCAGAGGTCGGCGGCTCGGCCCTGTTCGCCTCACGCTTCCGCGAGTGCGCGGCCCGGGCTCTGCTGCTGCCCAAGTACAACCCGGGCAAGCGGTCGCCGCTCTGGCAGCAGCGGCAGAAGGCGTCGCAGCTGCTCGACGTGGCGCGCAAGTACCCGAGCTTCCCGATCATCCTCGAGACGGTGCGCGAGTGCCTGCGTGACGTTTATGACCTGCCGGGTCTCATCGCGCTGGCCAGGCAGCTGGGCGAGCGGCGCATCCGCATCACCGAGACCACGACGCAGACCGCCTCGCCCTTCGCGCGCACGCTGCTGTTCGGCTACGTCGCCGCGTTCATGTACGAGGGCGACAACCCGCTCGCCGAGCGGCGGGCGACCGCGCTCACCCTCGACGCGGGCATGCTCGCCGAGCTTCTCGGCCGCGTCGAGCTTCGCGAACTGCTCGACCCCGCCATCATCGACACCGTCGAGAGCGAGCTGCAGCGCCTGGCCCCCGAGCGGCGGATGCGCGCCGACGCCGAGGGGGCCGCCGACCTGCTGCGAATCCTGGGTCCGCTGACGAGCGCCGAGGTGGCCGCCCGCCTCGCCCCCGCTGCCTCCCCCGCCGGTCGAGCAACGAGCGGTAGTGAGCGTGTCGAGACCGCGCAGACGGATCTCGATACGGCCGCTGCGCCACCCCCTCAATCAGCGGAAGAGGCGACGGCGCTGCTCGACGGGCTCGTCGCGGCGAGGCGCGCGCTGCGGGTCGGCATCGCCGGCGACGAGCGCTATGCCGCCATCGAAGACGCCGCCCGCCTGCGCGACGCCCTCGGCACTCCCCTGCCCATCGGCGTTCCGGTGGCGTTCATCGAACCGGTCGACGATCCCCTCGGTGACCTCGTGAGCCGTTACGCCAGAACACACGGCCCCTTCACGACAGCGGATGCCGCAGCCCGCCTCGGCCTCGGCGTCGCCGTGGTCGCGGCCGCCCTGCGCCGGCTCGCGCACGAGAGGCGCGTCGTCGAGGGCGAGTTCCGTGCCGAGGCCCAGGGGTCTGAGTGGTGCGACGCCGAGGTGCTGCGGCGCATCCGTCGTCTGTCGCTTGCCGCGCTGCGGCACGAGGTCGAGCCTGTCGAGCCGCAGACGCTCGGGCGGTTCCTGCCGGCGTGGCAGCACGTCGGCGGGTCCCTGCGCGGAATCGACGGGGTCGCCTCCGTGATCGAGCAGCTCGCCGGCGCCCGTATTCCGGCATCGGCATGGGAGTCGCTCGTGTTGCCCAGCCGCGTCGCCGGCTACAGCCCGGCCATGCTCGACGAGCTCACCGCCACCGGCGAGGTCGTCTGGGCCGGCGCCGGGGCGCTGCCGGGCCGTGACGGCTGGGTCACGCTGCACCTGGCCGAGACCGCGCCCCTCACCCTGCCGCTGCCGACCGAGCACGACACCGATGAGCTGCAGCGCGAGATTCTGGTGGCGCTCGGCGCAGGCGGCGGCTTCTTCTTCCGCCAGCTTTCGGATGCCGTGGGCTCCACCGACGATGATGCACTCGTGACCGCGCTGTGGGATCTGGCGTGGGCCGGCCTTGTCACGAACGACACGTTCGCGCCGCTGCGCGCGCTGACCGGCACGGGCGGCGGAGCACACAAGCGCCGCGCCGCGCCGCCCCGCAGCCGGCTGTACCGTGGCCGCGGCTACTCCCGACCCACCATGCCGACCCGGGTCGGGCCGCCGACCGCAGGCGGTCGCTGGTCGATCCTGCCGGTCGCCGAGACCGACGGCACGGTGCGGGCGCACGCGCACGCCGAGACGCTGCTCGAGCGCTACGGCGTGGTCACGCGCGGCGCCGTCATGAACGAGGGCGAGCCCGGCGGCTTCGCCCTGGCATACAAGGTGCTCACGGGCTTCGAAGAGAGCGGGCGCTCGCGCCGCGGCTACTTCGTCGAGACCCTCGGCGCCGCACAGTTCGCCACCGCCGCGACCGTGGACAGGCTGCGCAGCTTCGCCGCCGAAAGCACGAACCGCGGCTCCGGTGCCGACCACGACGGCACCGGCACGGGCCCTGGCAGCACCGGCCTCGGCGCCATCGCTCTCGCCGCCACTGACCCTGCGAACCCCTACGGCGCCGCTCTTCCCTGGCCGTCCGAAACGGCGACCGGCCACCGCCCCGGGCGAAAGGCGGGCGCCCTCGTCGTGCTCGTGAACGGCGCCCTCGCCCTGTACGTCGAGCGGGGCGGCAAGACCGTGCTCACGTTCGCCGACGATCCCGCCAGCTACGCCGCGGCCGCACATGCCCTCGCCCGGCTCATCACCCTCAAGCACGTCGACCGGCTCACCATCGAGACGATCGACGGCGAGTTCGCGATCGGCACGGCGCTCGGCGACGCACTCGAGGTGGCCGGGTTCGCCGCCATCCCCCGCGGCCTGCGCATGAGGCGCTGAGCGCATGCCCGAGGGAGACACCGTCTACCAGGCCGCCCGACGCCTCGACTCGGCGTTGCGCGGCGAGGTCGTCACCCGATCCGACTTTCGCGTGCCGACGTTCGCGACCGTCGACCTCTGCGGGGAGACGATGCACGAGGTCGTCAGCCGCGGCAAACACGTTCTCATGCACATCGGGGAATACACCGTGCGCAGCCACCTCAAGATGGAGGGCACCTGGCGCCTCTACCGCCCCGGGGAGCGATGGCAGCGGCCCGCCCACGAGGCGCGCCTCGTGCTCGAAACCGAGCGGTGGCAGGCCGTCGGCTTCGCCCTCGGCGAGCTCGACGTCGTTGCCCGCCGTCACGAGGGTCAGCTGGTCGGGCACCTAGGCCCCGATCTTCTCGGCCGCGACTGGGATGCCGACGAAGCCTTGCGCCGCGTCGCCGCAGCCGCCGACGCGCCCATCGCCGTGGCCATGCTCGATCAGCGCAACCTCGCCGGCCTCGGCAACGTGTACGTGAACGAACTGTGCTTTCTGCGCGGGATGCTGCCCACGCGCCCCGTACGCGACGCCGACCTGCCGGCCACCATCGACCTCGCGCATCGACTCATCGTGGCTAATCGCAACCGCGTCTCCCGCACAACCACCGGGGATGACCGCCGGGGACGGCGGCTCTGGGTGTACGGACGCGCGGGAGAGGCGTGCCGCCGCTGCGGCACGCGCATCCGTCATTCGCGTCTGGGGCCGACGCCGAGCGAAGAACGGGATGCATACTTCTGCCCGCACTGCCAGAGTTGAGGAAGCGAGCGGATTGAAGAAGCGAGCGAAGGCGAGCAATTGTGCCGAAGCGTAAGCTACCGCTCGGCAGTTTCGACCCGAGCCGGCAATGACGCCGGCCGTGGCCGCCTTTGAGAAGAGAGGTTTCCATGACGATCCAGGTTTCGGACGAGGAGCAGGCAGCCGCGTCCCAGGAAGGCAGCGCAACGCGGACGGCCCGTGCAGCGCAGGCCGCGCACCCCGAGCGCAACAGCGACTTCGACCCGAGCGCGTTCCGTGCCGTCTTCGAGAGCCGCTTCACGTGGGCCGCCGCCTTCGAGCGCAACACGCACCGCTACGGCAACCGCACGGCGCTCACCCACTCGACGACCGGCGAGTCCTGGACCTACCGCGAGCTCGGTGAGGTCACCGGGCGCCTGGTCGCCGGCCTGGCCGAACGCGGCGTCGGCGTCGGCGACGTGGTGGCGTACCAGCTCATGAACGTACCCGAATTCGCGTTCCTGTACGTTGCCGCGCAGGGGCTGCGCGCGGTGAGCTCGCCCATGAACTTCAGGCTGGCGCCGGCAGAGACCGCGCACATCCTGAACACCACTCGGCCGCGCATCTTCATCTACGACAGCAACGCGGCAGACGAGACGGCGAAGGCGCTGCGCATCGCCGAGTTCACGCCAGACGTGATCGTGGCGGTGGGTGAGGGCGAACGGCTCGACGGCGCGATCGGCTTCGACGAGCTGCTCGCGAACGACGGCCCGACGTTCCGCACACCCGACGGGGCGACCGTGTGGGACGAGACCTCGCGCCTCTACACCTCGGGCACCACCGGCATGCCGAAGGCGGTGCCGCTCACGAGCCTCAACGAGACCCTGAGCGCGCACGACGTTGTCATGCACTTCCCGCTCGGCCCGCACGACAAGTCCATGAACATGTCGCCGTGGTTCCACCGCGGAGGCAACTACTGCGCCGGCCCGAACACCATGTTCTTCGTCGGCGGCGAGGTCGTCACACTTCCGCAGTTCACCGCGGATGCCGTGCTCGACAACGTCGAGAAGTATGGCCTCACGTACGTGATCGGCGCCCCGACCAACCTCGAGCGGCTGGCCGATGCGCAGGAGGCGAACCCGCGAGACCTCAGCTCGCTCAGCGGCATCGTCACCATGGGTGCCCCGCTCGACCGGGCTGCGGCGCTGCGCTACCAGCGCGTGCTGACGCCGCGCATCGCCAATGGTTACGGCACCACTGAGGCGTTCTGGAACACATACCTCAGACCAGAAGACCTGCCGGATGCTGCGGGTGCGGCCGGTCGCGCGTGCCTCGACGACGACGTCGCCGTGGTGCGGGTGTATGCCGATCGCATCGCCACCCCCGACGACCACGCCGCCAAGAACGGGCAGGAGATCGGCGAGGTCATCATGCGTTCGGTGAAGAGCGGCTACGGCTACATGGACAATCCCGAGGAGGTCAAGGCGAAGTTCCACGACGGCTGGCTGTACCCGGGCGACCTGGCCACGTGGGACGAGAACGAGATGGTGACGGTGGTCGGCCGCAAGGACGACATGATCATCTCGGGCGGCGAGAACGTGCACCCGGTGCAGGTCGAAGAGGTGCTCTCCGGGCATCCGGACGTGGCCGACAGCATCGTCGTCGGCATGCCGGACGAGGAGTGGGGCCAGCTGGTGGTCGCGTACGTGCAGCCGAGGGCGGGCAAGTTCACCGACCCGCAGGCGGCCGCGACGGCGCTCGACGCGTTCTGTCGCGCAAGCGACGCCCTCGCGGCATACAAGAAGCCGCGCCGCTACGCGTTCGTCGACGAGCTGCCCTACACCGCCACGGGCAAGAAGCAGCACTTCGTGATGAAGGAGCGCACGACCGCCGACAACGAGGCCGGCCTCTTCACCAAGCCGTAGCGCCGCGAGTAGCGCCAACACTGAGAGTCGCCTCGCAATGGACGCCCCCGCCGCCGAAGTCCACATCGACGCCGCGCTGGTCGAGCGCCTCATCGAGGCGCAGCACCCCGACCTCGCGGCGCCGGTGCGGCTCGTCACGAACGGCTGGGACAACGCCCTGTTCCGACTCGGCGACCGCCATGCCGTGCGGCTGCCACGCCGGGAAGCCGCGGCCGAGCTCGTCGTGAACGAGCAGCGCTGGCTGCCGGACCTCACCAAGCGCCTCCCGGTACCGGTGCCCGTGCCGGTCAGACGCGGTGCGCCCGGCATCGGCTACCCCTGGTCGTGGAGCATCACCGACTGGTTCGACGGCACGGATGCCGACCTCGTGCCCGCGGCCGAACGCGCCGCGGTCGCCATCGAGCTCGCCGAGTTCCTGGCCGCGCTGCATCACGAGGCCCCGACGAGCGCGCCCTTCAATCCCGTTCGCGGGGTTCCGCTGCCCACCCGCTCGGCCGCGATGGTGGGCCGGCTGGATTCCGGCTCACTTCCCCGTGTCGACGACCTGCGCGCGCTGTGGAATCGTCTCGTCACCACGCCGCCCTGGGGCGCCCGCCCGGTCTGGCTGCACGGCGACCCGCACCCCGGCAACGCCATCATGACCACGGATGCCGCAGCCGCGCCCCGTCTCGCCGCCATCCTCGATTTCGGCGACATCACCGCGGGCGACCCGGCCACCGACCTCGCCGCCGCCTGGATGTGGTTCGAGCCGGCAGGGCGCGCACTCTTCCGCGCCCACATCGACGAGCTGTGCCACGTGGATACCCACACGTGGCAGCGCGCCCGGGGCTGGGCGCTCAACATGGGCGCGGCGATCGCCGCAGCCTCAGACGACAACCCCCGCCTCGCGGCGATCGGCGCCCACACGCTGACCCAAGTGCTGCTCGACGACTGAGCGCACCCGCGTGTCAGCGGCGGCGCCGGCGTCGTGACCGGGCGGTAGAGGCGGCCTTGCCGCCGCGCCTCGCGGCGGGCGCGCCGCCGGCCGTGCCGCGCGCCTTGCCGCCGGCCGCCTTTTGGGGCGCGGTGCCGTCGGCGGCGGGCGCATCCGCTCTCGTGCCGCGCGAGCTGCGGGCGGTGCGTCCGCGCACGATGCCCACGAACTCCTCAACGAGCGGGGTCGTGCGTTCCGCGGGCCAGACAAGCGCGACCGTGGTGGGGGCGGCATCCGTCACCGGGCGGTAGGTGACCTCTTTGCGCGCGTGCAGTCGGGCCAGCGACTGGGGCACGATCACGACGCCCTGGCCTGAGGCGACGAGCGCGATGGTCGCAGGCACGTGCCCGCTCGCATCGAGCATCTCGTCGGCGTCGAGGTCGGCGAGCGCGACCTCGTCGAACGCGGTGACGGCGTGGTCCTTCGGCACGACGACGACCGCGGCCTCCTGGTAGAGCGGGATCACGCTCAGCCCCTCGGCGGCGACGGGCAGCCGCACGAAACAGGCGTCGGCCTCGCCGTGCCAGAGCGAGTCGACGGCCACCGTGGGGTCCACGGTGAACGACTCGAGACGGATGCTCGGCACACGTTCGCGCCAGACCCGCTGCCATTTCGAGAGGGTCACCCCCGGTACGAACCCGACGCGGAAGGATTCGTCGGCCATGCTGCTCAGGCTACTGCAGCGGATACGCTGGGAGGATGGCGAAGAGCTCCGATCAGACGATGAAGGCCGAGACGGCCGCGAAGAAGCTCGGCATTCTGCTGGCGGCGGCACCCGAGGAGTTCCGCACGCGCCCGATCTCGCGCAGTGAACTCACCGAACTGAACGCCAACCCGCCAGCGTGGCTCGAGGAGCTGCGCCAAGACGGCCCGCACCCGCGCCAGGTGGTCGCGGGCAAGCTGGGCGTCTCCACGTCGGGGCTCGCCCGCGCGGGCATCACCGAGCCGCTCACCACCGCGCAGATCACCGAGCTGCTGCAGAGCCCGCCCCCGTGGCTCGTGCGCGAGCGTGCCACGCAGGCCGAGGTGCGCGCCGAGAAGGTGCGCATCAAGCAGCGCGACGCCGAGCGCCGCGCCCGCACCCGCGCCGACAGCTAATCCCGGCTCTCCGTCCAACTCACAGTCACTGGGTCGGGCCACATCGCGAGTCTCCACGCGCGCAACCCGCAAAATGGCCCGACGCAGCGAGCAAACCCTGACTCAGCGAGCAACCCTTGACTCAGCGGCGGGCCGCGCGCAGCGCCGTCAGCCCCACCATCGCAGCGCCGAGCGCGGCGAGCGGCGCCAGCGTGTTGCGGTGGCGCGCCAGCCACGCCTGCGCGCTCCACGAGGCCGAGCGCGAATCGAACTGCCCGTGCGTGCCGAAGTCGCGATCCTGGTCGGCCGGATTCCACAGGTTCACGGGCTGGTCGGGGTCACGCGGCTGGTCGGTCTGCTGCCCCTTGTAGCCGGTGCGGGCAAGGTAGTGGTCGAGCAGCCCGGGAACGATCTTGTTGGCGATCAACGTGTACACGGTGCTGCGCCCCACCCAATATTCGCGCCTGCGCGGATGCGCCGCCGCGTGCACCACGGCACGCGCGGCGACCTCGGGCTGGTAGATGGGCGGCACCGGCTGCGCCTGGTTCGGCAGCCGCGAGAGCACCCACGAGAACTGCGGCGTGTTCAGCGCGGGCATCTGCACCATGGTCACGTTGATGCCGCTCCTGTCGTGCAGCAGCTCGCAGCGCAGCGATTCCGTGAAGCCCTGGATGGCGTGCTTCGACGCGCAGTACGCCGCCTGCAGCGGTATTCCCCGGTAGGCCAGCGCCGAGCCGACCTCGACGATCGCCCCGCGATCGCGCGGTCGCATCCGCTTCAATGCCGCCTGCGTGCCGTACACGAAGCCGAGGTAGGTCACCTCGGTGGTGCGCTTGAACTCGTCTGAACTGATCTTCGCGACCGGCGCGAACACCGACGAGAACGCCACGTTGACCCACACGTCGATGGGGCCGAGCTCGTTCTCCACGCGCTCGGCGGCGGCATCGACGGCGTCGGCGTCGGAGACGTCGAGCGGGATCGTCAGCGCCCTGCCGCCGGCCGCCTCCACCTCCGCGGCCGCGCCCGCGAGGCCCGCCTCACCGCGGGCGATCAGCGCGACCGTGTCGCCGAGCCGCCCGAACGCGATCGCGCTCGCCCGCCCGACGCCGCCGCTCGCACCCGTGACGACCACCACCCGCGGCCTCGCCACGCTTCCCGCGTTCTCGCGCACCATGGCCTCGGTCGGCAGGTCGTTCACGTCGCTCACCCCTCGTTGTCGTCGTCTCGGTCACATCTGCCCACACGCTACGCGCGGGCTTTGCAGGCGACAAGACAAGCGGATGCCGGGCCGGGCAGCACCCAGCGGACTGCCAGATGTGCGCACCAGACGTACACTGTGCGCAGAAGCGCCCGGGCGCAGAAGTGCCCAGCGCAGAAGCACCCAGCGCGACGCAAAGGAGTCACTCGAATGACAGACGACATCGTCGAACCCGTTGCACCACAGCCCGCCCAGCCGAACACCACCCAGCGGATGCCGCATATCAGCCAGCCGCCGGGCGACGAGTTCCAGCTCGGCGAACGCGCCGTGTTCGAGCACCGCGGTGTCGACTACACCGTGCACCTCATCGACGACGACAACTGGGTGATCCGCAGCGCCGATGGTCGCACCATGGGCTCGATCTACATCATCTCCCTCGCCGGTGAGGAGGGCGAGCCGGTCTACGGCGTGCGCGAGCCCGGCAGCCTCGACACCTACAGCGAAGGCACGGATTGGCGCGGGATCGCGGCCGCCGTGATCAACGAGGTGCTCGACGAGCCGAGCCCGGAGAACGACTGAGGCAGCAGCATCCGTACCCACCCATCGGCTGCAAGACCCCGGCGAGCGTGCGGCTATTCAGGAGGAACTTCGCGACACGCCGATGCCTGCAGTGGCGAACACGGCGTGGCGCCCGATTCTTCCTGAGTTAGCGCACGCGTGACAGTAGCGCAGGCGTGACAGTAGCGCGGGGTGTGACGACCCATACTCGCGCAGCAGTCAGCCGACGCGGTAGCGGTCCGCGTCCTCACGACGCAGGGTGAGACCGAGGCCGGGGGCCGAGGCATCCGGTTCGACGCTGCCGCCCTGTGGGTCGAGGGTTCCGTCGAAGAACATGCGCTCGATGCGCACATGGTCGTGGAACCACTCGAGGTGCCGCGTGTTCGCCGCGGCCAGCGCCGCCTGCACGTGCACGTGCGGCGCGCAGTGCCCCGAGATCTGCAGGTGAAAGGATGCCGCAACGCCCGCCGCAGCCAGCCAACCCGTGATTCCTCCGCACCGCGTGGCGTCGGCCTGCATGCAGTCGACCGCGCCGGCCTCGCACATGCGCCGCACGTAGCCGGGCGAGGAGGCGTACTCCCCCGCCGCCACGTCGGCCGCGACCGCCGCCCGCACCTGCCCCAGCCCGACGAGGTCATCTGACGACACCGGCTCCTCGAACCAGCGGATCTCGAGGTCGGCCGCCTCGCGCATCACCCGGACGGCCTGCTTCGCGGTGTAGCCACCATTGGCGTCGACGAACAGCTCGGTGTCGCTGCCGATCACCTCGCGCGCCTGCCGCATGCGCTCCAAATCGCGCGAAACCCGCTGCCCCCACGATTCGCCGATCTTGATCTTGACGCGAGGAATGCCCTGCTCATGCGCCCAGCCGCCGAGCTGGTCGCGCAGCTGGCCGGGGTTGTACGTCGTGAATCCGCCGCTGCCGTACACGTCGACGCTCTCGTGCGCGGCGCCGAGCAGCGACTGCAGCGGCAGCCCGAGCAGCTTCGCCTTGAGATCCCACAGCGCGATGTCCACGGCCGAGACGGCGTAGCCGGCGATGCCGGAGCGACTCATGTTGCGCACGGCAGCGGCCATGAGCCACGCCGCGCGCGGCACGTCGAACGCCGAGAGCCCGACCACGACATCGGCCAGCGTCTCGCGGGCGACCGACGCGCAGGCCGGCGGCCCGTAGGTGTAGCCGAGGCCCGTGACGTCACCCGAGCGCACCTCAACGAGCACCATGGTCGTCTTGTCCCAGGCGTAGGTTCCGTCGCCCTCGGGCGCGTCGGTCGGAACGGTGTAGACCGAGGCGTCGAGCGCGTCGATGCGCGGCTCGCTTGCGGTCACCAGCGCATCATTCCTTCTTCTCGTCGTCGTCCTGGCCGATGTTCAGCTTGCCCTTCACGCGCTCGATGCCCTCCGAGACGAGCGCCTCGGCCGAGTCGCGAATCGTGTTGGCACCGTACGGGTCGCCCTTGAGCAGCGCCACGGCCACGTTCTTCGCGAACTTCTTGGTGATATCCGGCGGCAGCGGCGGCACGTTCTTGCTCGTGTACGCGTCGATCACGGTGATGCCCTGGTTGGCGAATGCGGTGTCCCACGCCGCCGCCACATCGTCATCGCTCCTGACACGGATGCCGGTGAACCCGAGCAGTTCGGCCCAGCCCGCGTAGTCCACCGACTCCACCACCTGCGACGTCTTCCACACTGGGTTCGCGTCTTCCGTGCGCATCTCCCACGACACCTGTGTGAGGTCGTCGTTGTGCAGCACCATGATGATGAGCTGCTTGTTCTCCCACTGCTCCATGTACTTCTTGATGGTGATCAGCTCGTTCATGCCAAGCATCTGGAACGCGCCATCGCCGATCGTGCAGATGACGCTGCGGTCCGAGAACGCGAACTTCGCCGCCTCCGCATACGGCATGGCGGCGAGCATGCTCGCCAGCCTTCCGGAGAGATCACCCATCATGCCGCGGCGCAGACGGATGTGATGCCCGTACCAATCGGCGGTGGATCCGGCATCCGCTGTCACGATCGCCCGCGGTGGCAGGCGCTTGTTGAGCTCGTAGTAGACGCGGCGCGGGTTGACGCCGTCGTCGTAGTGCAGCATGGCCTGGGCCTCCATCTCGTTCTCCCACTCGACCATGCCGTCGGCGACCTCCTGCTGCCACGAGAGGTCGGTCTTCTGCTCGAGATGCGGGATGAGGGCTTCGAGCGTGGCCTTCACGTCGCCCCACAGGTTCAGCTCGGTGGGGTAGCGCAGGCCCATCTGCTCGGGCTTCAGGTCGACTTGGATCGCCTTCGCCTGGCCCGTCTTCGGCATGAACTCGGAGTACGGATAGTTGGTGCCGAGCAGCACAAGGGTGTCGCAGTCCTGCATCTGTTTGGCGCTCGGAAGCGAGCCGAGCAGTCCCAGCTGCTGCGAGTGGTACGGCACGTCAGACGGCACGACCTGCTTGCCGCGCAGGGCCGTGATGAGGCCGGCGCCCGCGAGTTCCGCCGCCCGCAGCACCTCATCGGTGGCGCCGTTCGCGCCGTGCCCGACCATGAACGTGACCTTCTTGCCCTCGTTGATGATCGCCGCAGCCTTCAGAATGTCGCTCTCGGGCGGGGTCACCGCAATCGACGGAGCGACGGCGCTCGAGCGCGACACCCAGTGCGCCACCGCGGGCTCGGCCATCTTCATGGCCTGCACATCGTGCGGCAGAACGATCACGGCCGGGCCGAGGCGAACGCGCGCAGTGCGGAACGCGGTGTCGATGACCACCTGCGCCTGCTCGGGCGACACGATGGTCTGCACGTACACCGCCACGTCGGCGAGCGCCCGCTCCAGGTTGCTCTCCTGCTGCGCGAACGTGCCGAACGCGTTCAGGCCCTGCTGGCCCACGATGGCGACGACCGGCTGGTTGTCCATCTGCGCGTCGTACAGCCCGTTGATCATGTGGAACGCGCCCGGGCTCGAGGTGGCGATGCAGACCCCGACCTCGCCGGTGAACTTCGCGTGCGCGGTGGCCATCAGCGCGCAGATCTCCTCATGCGTCGGGCGGATGTAGCTCAGCCCCTCGCCCTCGCGTTCGGCCTTGCCGAGCGCGCCATCGAGCGCGCCAACGCCGTCTCCCGGGAACCCGAAGACCCGGCTGACCCCCCACTTCTGCACTCGGTCGATCAGGAAATCGCTGACGGTTGTCATCTCTTCTACCTCTCTGTGCCTGCGTTGATGAGTCGGTCGGCGGCCCGTGCCGCAACGGCCATGATCGTGAGGGCCGGATTCGCGCTGCCCTGCGTCGGCAGCACGCTGCCGTCCGTGATGAGCAGGTTGGGCACCGCGAACGTGCGGCAGTACTGGTCGACAACGCCGTCCTTCTCGTTTGTCGCCATGCGCGCGCCGCCCACCAGGTGGGCGAAGCGCTTGATCGTGATGACCTCGTCGGCGCCGGCCGCCTGCAGAATCGTCTCCATACTCTGCCGTGCGGCATCCACGAGCATGCGGTCGTTGTCGCATTGCGAGTAGCTGAACCGGGCCACGGGGTTGCCGTTGCGGTCCTTCTCGTCGGCGAGCGTCACCCGGTTGTCGGCCTGGGGCAGAAACTCGCACAGCGCGCCGAGAACGGCCCAGTGCACGTAGTCCGTCATCCGCTCGCGAAGGTCGTGACCCCAGTGACCCTGCGCAGCCTCGTGCTCCGCCCAAGTGATGGGCAGCGGCGAGACGGTCTGAATGGAGTAGCCACGTTTGTACGGCTTCGTCGGGTCGGTCTCGTAGAACTCCTCGCTCGAGACCTCGGGAGGGGGCGCCTTGAACATGCGCACCTCGTCGTCGAAGCGGCCGCCGGTCTGCGGCGCGCCCTGCACCATGAGGTAGCGGCCGACCATGTCGAAGTCGTTGCAGAGCCCGTCGGGGAACCGCTTGCTCGCCGAGTTCAGCAGCAGCCGCGGCGTCTCGATCGAGTAGCCGGCGATGGCGACCATGCGCGCCTTCTGAAAGTGCTCGCGGCCGTCGCGAATGTAGTGAACGCCGGTGGCGAGGCCGGTGCGGTCGTCGACCTCGACACGGGTGACCATGCTGTCCGGGCGGATCTCGGCCGAGTGCGCCAGGGCATCCGGCACGTGCGTGATCAGCGGCGACGCCTTCGCGTTCACCTTGCAGCCCTGCAGGCAGAAGCCGCGGTAGATGCAGTGCGGGCGGTTGCCGAAGACTCCGTTGGTGATGGCGACCGGGCCAACACGTGCCCCGATGCCCGCGGCGAGTGCCCCGCGCAGGAAGATCTCACCGTTGCCGCCGACCGGATGCGGCGAGTACGGGTACGAGTGCGGGTCGCCCCACGGCCAGTCCTCGCCCGCAACCGGCAGTTCCTCTTCGATCAGGCCGTAGTAGTCGGCCAGATCGCTGTACTCGATGGGCCAGTCGGCGCCGACGCCGTCGCGCGTGTGCGTCTCGAAGTCGCTCGGATGGAACCGCGGCGTGTAGCCCGCGTAGTGCACCATCGAGCCGCCCACGCCACGGCCCGAGTTGTTCGAGCCGAGCGGGATCGGGTCGTCGCCCGTGATCACGCGGGGCTCGGTCCAGTACAGGGTGTGCGAGCCCGCCTCGTCGCTCACCCAATCCTCGTCCGGGTCCCAGAACGGCCCCGCGTCGAGGCCGACGACGCTCCAGCCCGCGCGCGCCATGCGCTGAATCAGCGTCGAGCCGCCCGCGCCGCAGCCCACCACGACCAGGTCGACCTCGTCCTGATCGGCGTAGCGCCGCATCCGGTCTCTCAGGCTCTGGTTCGTGCGCGTTCCGTCGGTGGGCAGCAGCCATGCGGACTCGTTGCGTTCGCGCACCGTGCTCATCGTCTGCCCTCCCTCGCCGGGTCGTCTTTCGGCATTGCGTCGTGCACCTCGTACGGTTCGAGCGTGCCGACGTGCGCGTTCTTGTAGCCCCGCGGATACGCCGGGCCCGAGAAGCCGATCTCGTTCCAGGCGGCGGGGTGCGAATAGAAGGCGGTGCAGGCGTAGCGCATCCAGAGGTTCCAGGTGCGGTTCGCGTTCATGCCGTGCCATTCGCCTTCCGGGTCGGCCTTGTGGATGGCCGTCAGGATCGCCTGCTGCTGGTCGGAGTCGCAGTCGGCGAAGGCCTTGCCGTGGGCGGCGTGCGCGTCGTCGTCGAGCCCGTGCACAGTCGCCTTCCAGACGTCGTGGTCGCGCGGCATCCCCTCGAAATGCCAGCCGTCGGTGCTGTCGTCGGCCATGCGGATGTCGATCATCTGCGCCACCGGCACGATGGGGTCGTCGATCTGGCCGGTGAGCTGGTCGAGCAGGGCCGCCGCGGTCAGGAACTCGGTGGCGGTGAAGAAGCGCAGGTGCGGGTCGGGGTTCAGCCGGTTCACGATGAGTTCCCGCGTGACGTCGTCCCACGCGCCGGCCTGGCCGAGCACGTCGAAGCCCGGGAAGCGTGGGTGGTCTGCTCCGTAGCCGTGGCGGTGCTGGCTGCCGAAGTCCTTCTCGGCGTTCACTTCTCTCGCCTCAGCACGGCGGCAAGCAGCCCCATGCCGCCCACCAGCGTCACCAGCAGCGGCGCCAGCAGGGGCGGCCCCATCTCGATGTTGTAGAGCAGGTTCTTGCGTAGGCCGCCGGGCTTGCGGGCGATGCCGCGCACGTGCAGCCAGGTGCCCTGAAGGCCGTTGGCCACAATGACAGCGGATGCGATGGGAAGCGCCGTCTTCGCAAGCCTCTTGCTCACCACACCGCCGACGCCCGCCGCCGCGCCCACAGGCCCGAGCGCCACGGGAATCCACATGAGCTTGTTGCCGAAGCTCGCGCGGTCATGCTCGAAGAAGATCTCGGCCGCGGTGATGAGCGAGCCGATCGCCGTGAGCCCCGAGAGGCTGCGCTCGAACCGTCCCGTGCGCACATTGCGCACCATTCGATCGACCCCGTAGATCGCCTCTGCCGCCCTCTTCTTCGCTCGCCGCCGTGCCACAGCGCTCCCTTCGGCGACCGACTGCCGGTCTGGCTTGCGCGCGGGCCTCTCGGGCCGGCCTCGCGCGCCGCCGGTCTGCCTCCCACGTATACTCGCCGTTTGCCACCTCGCAAGGATGCGACGAGACTCGCAGGTCATGAGCAGGTTGGCTGCCGGCCGCATCATCGTGGGCACCTCAGGGTGGCGTTACCCGTCGTGGCGCGGCGATTTCTACCCCGCCGGGCTTCGCCAGCGCGATGAGCTGGCGTACATCGCGGACCGTCTGGACTCGGTCGAGATCAACGGCTCGTTCTACTCGCTGCAGAAGCCGGCGAGTTACCTGTCGTGGTCGGCGCAGACTCCGCCGGGCTTCGTGTTCGGCGTGAAGGGTGGGCGGTTCATCACGCACATGCTGCGGCTTCGGGGCGTGGAGACGGCACTCGCGAACTTCTTCGCCTCCGGGGTGCCGCTGCTCGGCGAGAAGCTCGGGCCGGTGCTGTGGCAGCTGCCCGAGCGGCACACGTTCGATGCCGAGCAGCTCGACGCATTCTGCGCACAGCTGCCGCGCACCCTGGCCGCCGCCCGCGAGCTGGCCGCCCGCCACGACGCCCGCGTCGACGCCTCCTGGCTCGACGACGACGCCCCCACGCCCGTTGAGGGGGCCGCCCCGCGGCCGTCTCGAACCCCAGCCTCCGCCCCCACGCCGGTTGAGGAGGCCGCCCCGCGGCCGTCTCGAAACCCACCCCCCGCGCCGCCGGACACCCCCATCCGCTACGCGCTCGAGCCCCGCCACCCGAGCTTCGACACCGACGCGTGCGCCGCCGTGCTCGCCCGCCACAACATCGCGCTCGTGGCCGCGCATTCCGGCGACCGCTGGCCGCTCATGCGCCGTCTCACCGCCGACTTCGCGTACGTGCGCCTGCACGGCGGCCCCGAGCTCTACGCGAGCGGCTACACCGACGGCGAGCTCGAGCGGATGGCGGAGCAGGCGCATGCCTGGTCGACGGGAGCGCCGGACGGCATCCGTCGTGACGTGTTCTTTTACTTCGACAACGACGCCCGCGGCCATGCCCCGCACGACGCGCAGGCGCTCATGCGCCTGTGCGCCGAACCGCCTACCGCGCGCGCATAATCACTCTCACGCACGCCTCACCCTCTCGGGCCGTGCCGAAAGTGGGTGTTCGCGACGAGACGCGCAGGTATAACACCCGACTTCGTCGCGAACCCCCACTCTCGGCGCCGGGCTGCTCAGCGGCCCCCACTCTCGGCGCCGCGTTACTCAGCGGCCGGTTGCGTCTGCGCCCCGGACAACCTCACCACGCCACGCGCCGGTCTCGAAGCCGTTCGCCTCGATGCGGTCCTTGAAGGTGCGCAGGTCAGCTCTCGACGACCACCTGGTCGGGCGCCTTGTCGGGCCGCCAGCCGCGCCACGACGGCTGCCGCAGCCGCCCCGTCGATGTCCACTCGGCGAACTGCACCTCGCCCACCAGGTTCGGGGTGACCCAGGTGACCCCGGCAGCATCCGCTCTGGGCACGTCTGCGAAGGGGGACGTCTTGCGAACCCGCTTGCCGAGCCGCGCCGCCAGCTCGTCGAGCTCGCGGTCGCCGAAGCCGGTGCCTACCTTGCCCACGTACCGCAGCGAGCGCCCCTCGGG
Source organism: Microbacterium sp. STN6 (assembly GCF_026410545.1). GTDB lineage: Bacteria > Actinomycetota > Actinomycetes > Actinomycetales > Microbacteriaceae > Root112D2. Next base: position 88,248 of record NZ_JAPMIT010000004.1, on the reverse strand, counting down.
AATGCCGAGCAGCAGCGAGCCGACGCCGCCCGAGCGGCGCCCCTTGCCGGGGCTCCAGCCGCCGATGACCACCTCCTGCGTGCGGTGGTGCTTCACCTTCACCCACGCCTTCGACCGCCTGCCGACGCTGTACGTGCTGTCGCGGCGCTTCGCCATGACGCCCTCGAGACCCAGCTCGCCACTGCTGCGCAGGGCGACGTCGAACCCATCGTCGATCTCGGGCGGCACCTGGATCGCGCCCGCCGGCTGCACCGTGTCGAACAGCCGCGCCCGGCGCTCGTCGTACGTCTCGCCCGTCAGCCGCTCACCTTCGTGCTCGAGAATGTCGAACAGCAGGTACTGCACGGGGGCCTTCGGCGCCGCCTTCGCCACATCCGCCGCTCGGGTGAGGCCCATGCGTGTCTGCAGCAACCCGAAGTCGGGCCGGCCTGCACGGTTGACCGCCACGATCTCGCCATCGAGCATCGCGCTGCCTGCGACGCGTTCCGGCAGCGCCTCGACGAGCTCGGGGTACGTGCCCGTCACGTCGTTGCCGTTGCGTGTGGTCAGCCGCACTCCGCGATCGTCGACCGTCGCGATCGCGCGGATGCCATCCCACTTCATTTCGAACGCCCATTCGGCCTCGTCGGCGTGCGCGAAGTCGGAATCGCGGCCCAGCGTCGCGAGCATGGGAGACAGAGCAGCGGATGCGCGGGCCGATGCCCGTGCCGAAGACGCGCGTCTCCAAGCCGAGGGGGCGCTGGGTTTCGAGACGCCGCTGCGCGGCTCCTCAACCCGCGTGGAGGGGGCGCTGGGTTTCGAGACGCCGCTTTGCGGCTCCGGGGTCCGCGTGGAGGAGGTGCCGGGCGAGTCCTTCATCAGGTGGATCAGCCAGTTCTTCTCGCCGTCGCGCCCACCGCCTCCGGTGTGGATCAGCGCCACCTTGCGCGGCCCGCCCAGCCCGCCGTCGCCCCGCCCATGCAGCGTGACGATCACCTCTTTGCCATCGCGCCACTTCTCGAGCTCGTATTCCCCGGAATCCCAGATCGTCACCTCGCCCGCGCCGTACTCACCCTTCGGAATAGTGCCCTCGAAGCTGCCGTACTCCAGCGGGTGGTCCTCCGTCTGCACGGCCAGGTGGTTCTTCTTCGGCTCGGTCGGCACGCCCTTCGGCAGCGCCCAGGAGACGAGCACGCCGTCGTGCTCGAGCCGAAAGTCCCAATGCAGGCGTCGGGCGTGATGCTCCTGAATCACGAAGCTCTGCCCGGTCGTGGGTAATGCCGCCGCGCTCGGCACGGGTTCCGGCGTCTTGGCGGCATCCCTCATCGATCGGTACGTCATGAGGCGGTCGACCGCCGCGGGCTCCGAGGTTGCGAGCACCTTTTCGCGCACCTCCTCCGGCGTGCCGACGTGTCCCTCGCTGAGCGCCGCGAGCGGGTCTGCGCGCCGCTTCATGCGCCGCAGCACCTCGTCGTACTCGAGGTGGGCGAGGTCGGGCGACGACAGCTCACGCCAGGTGCGTGGCACCGCAACCGTGGGGCGGAACCGCCCGCGCAGCGAGTACGGCGTGATGGTGGTCTTGGCGCCATTGTTCTGGCTCCAGTCCACGAGCACCTTGCCCACGCGCAGCGACTTCTTCATGTCGCTCACGACCAGGTCGGGGTGGTCCGCCTCCAGCGCCCGGGCGAGCTCGTGCGCGACCGCCGAGATGGCGTCGCTCGTCTGCGACCCGTCGAGCGCGCTATAGAGGTGGATCCCTTTGCTGCCGCTCGTGACCGGCATGGGGTCGAGGCCCATATCCTTCAGGATGCCGCGGGCCAGCCTCGCGACCTCGGCACAGTCGGCCAGGGTCGCCCCCTCGCCCGGGTCGAGGTCGAGCACGAGCCGGTCCGGGTTGCGCCGCTTGCCGTGCGGGCCGAAGCGCCACTGCGGCACGTGCAGCTCGAGCGCGGCGATCTGCGCCAGCCACGTGAGAGTGGCCCGGTCGTTGAGCAGGGGGTACTCGTTCGTGCGGCTCTTGTGCTCGAGGCTGCGGCGCTTGACCCACGAGGGCGCGGAGTCGTCGAGGTTCTTCTGGAAGAAGACCTCGCCCGGCTTCTCGGGCGTGCCGACCCCGTTGACCCAGCGCTTGCGGGTGAGGGGGCGGTCGGCGGCATGCGGGATGAGCACGTCGGCGATCTCGGCGTAGTACGCGAGCACGTCGCGCTTCGTGGTGCCGGTGACGGGGTACAGCACCTTGTCGAGGTTGGTGAGCGTGATGCGGTGCCCGTCGACCGACACCGTCTGCTTCTTCGGCTGCGCCATGGCCCCAGCATGCCCCGGGTTTCCAGACAGCGCTTCGCGCTTCCTCAACCCGCACCCCCTACCGGCCTGCAGCTCTGCAGGAGAAGTCGCACGACACGCCGTCACCGCACGCGCCTCGAGCGGCGGGTCTCACAATTCGTCCTGCAGAACTGCAGATGGTGGTGCAGGCAAGCGGGGTGTTCACTGGGGCCATGAGGTCTATCTGGAAGGGATCGATCGCGTTCGGCCTGGTCAACGTGCCGGTGCGGCTCTACAGCGCGACCGAAGATCACGATGTGTCGCTGCACCAGGTGCACGACCTGGATGGCGGGCGCATCCGCTATCAACGCCGCTGCGAGATCTGCGGGCGCGTCGTCGACTACGAGCACATCGACAAGGCGTACCAGGAGGACGACCGCACGGTCATTCTGACCGACGAGGATCTGAGCACCCTGCCCGAGGAACGCAGCCGCGAGATCGAGGTGGTCGAGTTCGTGCCGAACGAGCAACTCGACCCGATCATGTTCGACCGCAGCTACTTTCTCGAGCCCGATTCCAGCTCGCCCAAGGCGTACACGCTGCTGCGCCGCACCCTCGAGGAGACCGACCGCACCGCCATCGTGCACTTCTCGCTGCGGCAGAAGACGCGGCTCGGCGCCCTGCGTGTACGTGGCAAGGTGCTCATGCTGCAGTCGCTGCTGTGGAACGACGAGGTGCGCGAGGCCGACTTCCCCTCGCTCGAGACGAGCGTGCGCATCTCGGCGCAGGAGCTGAAGATGTCCGGCTCGCTCGTCGAGTCGTTCGCCAGCGATTTCGAGCCCGAGAAGTTCACCGACGAGTACCAGGAGCAGCTGCGCGAGTTGATCGAGGCCAAGCTCGAGCAGGGCGACGCGGTCGACACCGAGGCCACGTTCGGCAAAGAGACCGAGGAGGCCGAGGGTGGCGAGGTCATCGACCTCATGGAGGCGCTGCGCCGCAGCGTCGAGAAGAACCGCGGCACGTCGAGTGGCGGCGGGGCCTCGAAGCGAACGGCGAAGAAGACAGCGGATGGCGGCAATCCCGCCGCCACCAAGCGCTCCACCGCCGATAAACCTGCCGCCAAGAAGCCCGCGCCGAAGAAGAAGCCTGCCGCCAAGAAGCCCGCGCCGAAGAAGAAGGCCGCCGCCAAGAAGCCGACCGCCAAGAAGCCGACCGCGAAGAAATCGGCGCCCAAGAAACCCGCCGCCAAGAAGTCCGCCTAGGTCGGCGGCCCTCAGTCTGCGGCGAGCATGGCGCGCAGCTCGCTTTCCGCTGCGTCCAGACGGTGCGGGTCGATGGTCTCACCGTCGTTGTAGTGGTCGACGACCCGCGGGTCGACGTAGCTCGTGCGCGCAATGGTCGGCGTGTTCCCGAGCACGTCAGAGGCGTCGTGCATGGCCTTGGTGACCGCCGACGTGCGCGCCTTCTTCGTCGCCTGCGGCCCGCTGCGGGCGAGCGAGACGGCGGCGGCGACCGTGCCGTGCAGCGTGCGGAAATCCTTCGCGGTGAAGTCCCCGCCCGTGCGCTCCTTGACGAACGCGTTGATCTCCGCCGGCGAGAGCGAGCGCCGCCTCCCCCGCTCGCTCCACGACAGCAGCGGGCCGTCGCCGCCACGACGCAGGCGGCCCCGCACGTACGCGGCGAGGTCGGCATCCACGATGTCGCTCTCCCACAATTGCCCGCTCTTGGCCGGGAAGTGCAGCGTCACGGTGTTGCCGTGCAGCGAAGCGTGCGTGCACAGCAGCGTCGAAAGGCCCCGGCTGCCGTTCGTCTCGGCGTAGCGCTCGCTGCCGATCCGCAGGGAACCGGTGTCGAGCATCCGAAACGCGGCGGCGAGCGCCCTGGCCCGCTTGTCCTCGCGCTGCCGCAGCGCCCGGGTGACCTGCCCGCGCGCTCCCGGCAGCGACTCGGCGAGCGCGAGCGCCCGATCGAACTTGTCGCGGTCCTTCCGCTCGCGCCACACCGGGTGGTAGAGGTACTGCTTGCGCCCGGCGGCGTCGATGCCCACGGCCTGGATGTGGCCGTTGGGGTACGGGGCGATCCACACGTCGGTCCAGGCGGGCGGGATCACCAGGGCGTCGAAGCGGTCGCGCAGCTCGGCATCCGTCACCGTGTTGCCCTGGGGGTCTCGGTAGGTGAAGCCGCTGCCGGCGCGAAGACGGTGGTAACCGCGGCCGGAAGGGTCGCTGCGGCGCAGACGGGTCACGGCAAGCCCCCTTCCTTCACGGTGGCGTGTGGACGAGCCGCAAGGGCCGCCTGCTCGCACCGTACCGCCGCGCGCCGAACCGTCGCCACACCGGGCCTGCCCACCTGAGCGGGCCCTGAGCAAACCGGGCATGGCGCGGGCGCCGGTGGTAGACCGGCGGCATGGATCTCGGCATCGACGGGCGCGTCGCGTTGGTGAGCGGCGCCGACTCCGGCATCGGCTGGCACACCGCGCGGCGTCTGCTCGCCGAGGGCGCCACGGTGGTCATGACCGACATCGATCGCGAGAAGCTCGACGCGGCCGCCCTGCGCCTCGACGCCCCGCCTGGCTCGCTGCACGCGTTCGCCGCCGACATCACCGACGAGGCCTCGGTCGCCGCCCTCGCCGAGCACACGCACAACGCGGTGGGCGAGATCGACATTCTGGTGCAATCGGCGGGCATCACGGGCGCGCAGGGGCTGTTCCATGAGATCGATCAGAGCGGATGGGCCCACACCATCGACGTGGACCTGCTGGGGCCGGTACGACTCGTTCGCGCGTTCCTCGACGACCTGCGCAGCGGCGGGTGGGGCCGGCTGGTGTTCCTCGCCTCGGAAGACGCGGTGCAGCCGTACGACGACGAGCTGCCGTACTGCGCGGCCAAGGCGGGAATCCTCGCGCTGGCGAAGGGCCTCTCGCGCTCATACGCGTCAGAGGGGTTGCTCGTGAACGCGGTGTCGCCCGCGTTCATCGACACCCCGATGACCGACGCCATGATGCACAAGCGCGCCGAGAAGCTCGGCACCGACCTGGACGGCGCCATCGCGTCGTTCCTCGCCGAGAAGCGGCCGTTCATCGAGCTCGGGCGCCGGGGTGCGCCCGAGGAGGTCGCGAATGTCATCGCGTTCCTCTGTTCCGACCGCGCATCCTTCGTCGTCGGTTCGAACTACCGAGTTGACGGCGGGTCGGTCGCGACGATCTAACGAAAGACCTACAGGAAAGGACGCATCATGGGATTCCAGCCCCAGCATCAGGACACACCGGGCCACATGTCGCGCATGACGCCGGTTCCCGATTGCGGCGAAGAGAGCTACAAGGGCAGCGGCAAGCTCGAGGGCAAGGCCGCCGTCATCACGGGCGCCGACAGCGGCATCGGCCGCGCGGTCGCCATCGCGTTCGCGCGCGAGGGCGCCGACGTTCTCATCGCCTATCTCAACGAAGACGAGGATGCCGAAGAGACCGCGCGCTGGGTTCGCGAGGCGGGGCGCAAGGCGGTTCTCGTGGCCGGCGACCTGGCCAGCCCTGAGCACTGCCGCGAGGTCATCGACACGGCCGTGAGCGAGTTCGGGCGCGTCGACGTGCTCGTCAACAACGCGGCGTACCAGATGACGCACGAGACCATCGAGGAGATCAGCGATGAGGAGTGGGACTACACGTTCGACGTGAACATCGGTGCGATGTTCCGGCTCATCAAGGCGGCGCTTCCGCACATGCAGCCGGGATCGTCGATCATCGGCAGCTCGTCGATCAATTCGGATTCGCCGAGCCCCACTCTCGCCCCCTACGCGGCTACGAAGGCGGCGATCGCGAACCTGAGCGCGAGCCTCGCGCAGCTGCTGGGCAAGCGCGGCATCCGCGTGAACAGCGTGGCGCCCGGTGCGGTGTGGACCCCACTCATCCCCTCGACCATGCCAGACAAGAAGGTTGAGCACTTCGGCGACAACGCCGCGCTCGGCCGCGCCGGCCAGCCAGCCGAGCTCGCGCCCGCCTACGTGCTGCTCGCCTCGGACGACGGCAGCTACATGTCGGGGTCCCGCGTGGCCGTCACGGGCGGCCGCCCCATTCTGTAAGCCCGGCGCTGGCCCCGGAGCGCCGAAGGCGCGTCTCGAAACCTCCGCTCCCGCCGGTCGAGCAGCCGCCCGCTAGCCTGGTGCCGTGAAGCCGTTCCTGCTGCTCGCCACCCGCGACGAAGACGCGGTCGCCGACGACGAGTACGGGGCGTTCCTGCGACTCGCCGGGCTTGAGCGCGGGCAGCTGCGGCGCATCCGTCTGGAGCGTGAACCCATGCCGGCGCTCGAGCTGACCGACTACTCGGGCGTGTTCGTGGGCGGCAGTCCGCTCAACACGAGCGACCCGGCTGAGACGAAGTCGCCGGTTCACGTGCGCGTCGAGCGCGAGATGGCGGCGCTGCTCGACGAGGTGGTCGCCCGCGACGTGCCGTTCCTCGGCGCCTGCTACGGCATCGGAACCCTCGGCGTGCACCAGGGCGGCACCGTGGACCGGCGCTTCGGCGAGGCAGTGGGTGCGGTGCGCATTTCGGTGACGGATGCCGGGCAGAGCGACCCTCTCTTCGCCGGCATCCCCCCGGCCTTCGATGCCTTCGTCGGGCACAAGGAGGCGTGCAGCACGGCCCCGCCGAACGCGGTGCTGCTCGCGAGCGGCGCAGCCTGCCCGGTGCAGGCGTTCCGGGTGGGTCGCAACGTGTACGCCACCCAGTTTCACCCCGAGCTCGAGCTCGACGGGCTCATCGCGCGGGTGCATGCGTACCGGGATCACGGCTACTTCGCCCCAGACGAGACGGATGCGGTGATCGCCGCCGCACGGGCAGCCGCGCCGGTCACGTGGCCGGCACGAATCCTCTCGAACTTTGTGGCCCGCTACGCGAAGCCATAGCCGACACGCCGGGGAGTCTGACGAGGCGCGAAGGAGCCGGTCGCATCAGCGTCGACGCTCTGCGGCGAGCGGCGGGCGCTCGGCGGTGATCAGCGGCCGACCGCGGCCTTCAGAATCTCCGCGATCCTCTTCTTCTCAGCGCTGCCAAGCGCCGTCAGGGCGAAACCGACCGGCCACAGGCTGCCGTCGTCCAATTGGGCGGCGTGCTGAAACTCGAGGGTCGCGTAGCGCGTCTTGAACTTCAACGCGGGCTTGAAGGCGACGACAACCTTGCCGTCGGCATCAGCGTATGCAGGCATCCCGTACCAGGTCTTCGCCGCCAGCGACGTGTTCTCTTTGACCAGCTGGTGAAAGCCCTCGGCAAGTTCCTTGTCGGTGCCGGTCATCGCGTCGATCGCGGCGTCGCACGCGGCCTCCGCCTCCGCACCTTCCTGCGCTGCCTTGCGCTCGGCGTTGGCAGCCTTCATGGCCGCCCGTTCCTCTTTGCTGAATGTGCTGGCCACGATGACCCCTTTCCGTGTGTGAACTGCGACCAATCTACGGTTTGGCGGCCGCGGGCGCTTCTTGATTTCTGCTCTCTTGCCCAACGGATGTCGTCTGCGTGCGCGCGACCCCCTTGCGCGGGGTAGAACGCACGGGTTACCCTACTGGCACAGAACGTTCGCACGCTGGACTGTATGAGTCAGGCAGCAATGTGCCGGGAAGACGGGTCTGTGACACGGAGTTCTGGCTACCGGGAATGGCTTCGCCCGGTAGCCGGACTCCGATTCCGCATCGGGATCCGGTTCCCGATCACCTCACCACGCCGAAGCGGGCGCCTTCACGATCTCGACCGGAGCCGAACTCCAGTGCGTGCCATTCGCGTAGTGGCTGCTCGACCAGGGCGACGCCCAGATGGCCTTGGCCGTGACATCGGGCGAGGCGCTCGAAGCGAGACCGGCGACGATGGCCGGGTAACCGCGATGCAGGTTTGCGGCCGCATACTCCGCAGCCGAGACAAGGCTCGGGTAGCTGCCGAGGCCCCCGCCGCCGCCCGAGCCGTAGCCGTTGTTCAGCGGGTTGTTGCGCAGCCACCAGCTGCGCGGGCCGTTCTCCTGCCGCATCCAGCGCAGCATGACGGTGACGTTGTTCTCCGATTGCGGCCAGCCGCCATACATGAGCACCATCTTGGCCCAGTCGGCGTTCGTGGCGTTGGCGGCGAGCGCCTGCACGCCATCGGTCGCGCTCACGTCGTCTCGCGAGACGGGCACGACGGCCACGTTGGCGTCGACGGTGAACGCCTGCGCCGGCCCCACCTGCTGAGGCCGCGCGGTCGACGCCTCAGCGGGCCCGGTCGGCGCAATGATGAACCCGGCGACCAGCGCGAGCGCGGCGAGCCCGATGCCGAGGTGCAGCCGAATCGACGCCTGGGCGGCCGACGCGTGCGTGCCCGCCACCGGTACCGCGTGGCTCGTGTCGCCTGCCAGCGCCGCCACGCGCGGTGCCGAGGCGCGGGCGCCCGCGGGTGGCGTCACCCGACGGCCCGCCGAGCGGCGGCCGTGCTGAGGTGCGGAAGAGGCGGGCTGCATACCCGTTCGAGGGTAGCAAGCGAGTGGCCGCCGCGACAGGGTGTGCGCTGAGAATTCAGCCCTTGAGCCCCGAGAACGTCATGGTCGCGATGAACTGCCGCTGCGCGAACAGGAAGAACAGGATGAGCGGCATGGTCGCCACGACGTTGCCGGCCATGACGAGGCTCCAGTCGGTGAGGTGCGCGCCCTGGAAGTTTGCGATGCCGAGCTGCAGTGTGAACGCGTGCTGGTTGTTGATGGCGATGAGGGGCCAGACCAGGTCGTTCCACGCGCCGAGCAGGGTGAAGATCGCGAGGGTCGCGAGGGCAGGGCGGGCAAGCGGCAGCACGATGCGGAAGAAGATCTGCCAGCGGTTGCAGCCGTCGATGGCGCCCGCCTCCTCGAGCTCGGCGGGCAGGGCGAGGAAGAACTGGCGCATGAGGAAGATGCCGAACGCGGTCGCGAGCCACGGCACGATCGCGGCGCCGAGGCCGTTCAGCAGGCCGAGCTTCGAGAACAGAATGTAGGTCGGGATCATCAGCAGCTGCGTCGGGATCATGATGGTGGCGAGGATCATGAGGAACCCGAAGTTGCGCCCCGCGAACTTCAGGCGCGCGAACCCGTAGCCGGCCAGTGAGCACAGCACGATATTCGACACGATCGCTGCGAGCGAGACGATCACGGTGTTGCCGAGCCACAGCAGAATGTCGGTCTGGCTGAAGAGCTTGACGTAGCCGTCAACGGTCAGGTGCGAGGGGATGAACGGCGGCGGGAAGCCCACCAGCTCCTTCGCCGGCGAGAACGAGGCCAGCACCATCTGCGCAAACGGGATGAGGAACAGGATCGCGATGGGCAGAAGCACGAAGTGCCATCCGCTCAGCCGGCGACGTCGACGACGGCCCGCGCCGACCGGCTCCGCCGCGACCTGTTCAGACGAGGTCACGACCTCGTTCAGAACGTTCGCGCTCATCAGAAGGCCTCCAGACCTTTCCGTCGCGAGTACACGACGACGCCGATGGTGATGATGAGGGTGACCGCGAACAGCGCGTACGCCGCCGCCGACCCGTACCCGAACTGCAGCGTGTGGAACGCCTTCTCGTAGAGGAAGTACACGATGGTCTTGGTCGCGTCGAGCGGCCCGCCTCGCGTCGTCGTGTAAACGAGGTCGAACAGCTGCACCGCCTCGATCGTCTGCCAGATCGCCACAAACATGGTCACGGGCGCAAGCTGCGGCCAGATCACTCGCCAGAACGCCTGCCAGGGGCTCGCACCGTCGATGCGCGCCGCCTCGATCAGCTCGGTCGGAATGTCCTGCAGCGCGGCCAGGTAGATCACGGTCGTGAACGCCGCCGACCCCCACAGCGACATGATCGCGATGACGAGCATCGCCTGGTGCGGATCGTCGAGCCAGCCCTGCTGCGGCAGGTGCAGCACCCGCAGCACGTTGTTGACGAGCCCGAACTGCGGGCTGAAAAGGTAGGTCGAGAGGATGCCGGTGGAGGCCGCCGATGCCACGAACGGCACGAAGATGGCCGTTCTGTAGAAGCCCATGAGCCGGATGCGCCGGTTGAGCGCGACGGCCAGGAACAGCCCGAGCAGAACCGACGCCGGCACGAACAGCACCGTGTAGCCGAACGTGTTTCGCACCGCGTTCCAGAAGTCGGCGTCGGTGATGAGCTCGGCGTAGTTGGCGCCGCCGACGAACGTGGCCGCACTGAAGCCGTCCCAGCTCTGCAGCGACAGCAGGAACGCCCAGCCCGCCGGGAAGATCGAGAGGCCGAGAATGATGATCGTCGCCGGGGCGACGAATCCCCATCCGGTCACCGCCGACTTCATGCCGAGCAGACGCCGAACGCGACGCTTGGTCGCCGCGTCCGGCGTGCTGCCCGGTGTGCTGCCCGGCGCCGCCGGGAGCGTGGTGGTGTCGTCCATGTGCTACTTCGAGAGCTGGGCGTCCGCGGTCTTCGCGGCCTGCTCGAGCGCGGACTTCGGGTCGCCCTGGCCCTGAAGCACGTGCGAGATGGCCTTGCCGATCGCGACAGAGAGCGCCGCGTAACCCTTGGTGGTCGGCCGGGCGTGCTTGACGTTGTCCGAGTTCTTCACGAAGACCTCATAGCCGGGGTATTCGCTGGTCTCCTTCTCGACGGCCGCGGACGAATTCTCGGACGTGCGCAGCGGCAAGTTGCCGAGCGCCACGTTGAAGCGCTCATCCTGCGCCGACGACGTGAGCCACTTCGCGAACTGGTAGGCCCAGTAGGCGCGGTTCTTGTCGTGGTGATCGAAGAGTGCCCAGATGTCCGGGCCGGATACCGTCTGGTGGTCGCCGTCGACGCCAGGAAGCTGAACGACGCCGTAGCTCGTGCCGCCCGTCTTCAGGTCGGAGAGTTCCCAGGGTCCCGAGGTGATCATGCCGATGCGGTTGCTGACGAAGAGCTGGCCGAACTTCTCGTCGGTCTGGTCGAGGAACACGCTCTTGTCATCGACGGCCATGCCACGCAGGAACTCGAGGGCCTTCACACCTGCGTCTGAGGCGAACTCGGCCTTCGTCTGATCGTCGTTCACGATCGAGCCACCGTTCTGCCACAGGTGCGGCCAGAACTGCCAGGTGGTCTCCTCACTGCCCGAGACCGAGTAGCCGTAGCCGTAGATGTGGTTGGCCGAGTCGGTCAGCTTCTTGGCCGCGGCCCGGAAGTCGTCCCAGCTCCAGTCGTTCGTGGGATAGGCGATGCCGGCGCGGTCGAACAGCGTCTTGTTGTACATGAGGCCGATGTTGTCGACGACGGCCGGGAATCCGATGACCTTCTTGCCCGACGGCTGAGCGGTCTCCTTCGCGGCCTCGGTGAACTCATCCCACTTCACGTCGGAGTTCTTGATCTTGTCCGAGATGTCGAGCGTGCGGCCGGATGCCTCGAGCTGGCCCGCCCATGAACCGAACGCGTACGACACGTCGGGGTACTGGTCGCCGGCGAACCCGGCCGAGAGCTTCTGCAGCAACTGGTCGGTCGACGACGCTCCGGGCGACATGTCGATCTTCACGTTCGGGTGATCCTTCTCGAACTCCTTGCCGAGCTTCTCGATGATGTTCTCGGCCTGGTCCGCCTGGCCCGTCCACACCTGGATCGTGACCTTCGCCTTGGTGTCGAGCATCGAGGCGCCCTGCGATCCGCTGCAGCCGGCCAGCGTGATGGCGACGGTCGCTGCTGTTGCGAGCCCGGCCACGCGGAGCGCGAGCCGGCCTCGCCGTGCTGTGTTTCCTGGAGTAATCATCATTGGTTCCTCTCGTGGTGCGTGCCGTCGCCTCTCAGCTGAGAACGATGGATCGTGTCAGGTTTCGCGGCTCGTCGGGGTTGAGCCCGCGGTGTGCGGCAATGTCGACCGCCAGACGCTGGGCGTTCGCGAGCTCGATCAGCGGGTCGTCACCGCGCGCGATGACGGTGGCGCCCACACGCTCGACGTCGTCGATGAGGGTCTGCTCGGTGCGGCCGATCATCCAGACGAGCGATCGCTCGTCGGCGACGGCGAGCGGGCCGTGCCGGTAGTCGAGCAGCGGGTACGACTCGGCCCACGCCTGCGCCGCCTCGCGGATCTTCAGCGCTGCCTCCTGGGCGAGCCCGTAGGTCCACCCTGTGCCGAGGTAGACGAAGTGCGAGTACGCCGCGGTGTCGATGCCGAGCGGCTCGCCCAGCGCACGCTCGGCGCGGTCGGGCAGGTCGTCGACATCCTCACCGAAGGCGGCACGCGCAAGCAGCAGGAACGTGGTGGGGAACCGCGTCTGCACCACCGACTTCTCGTCGGCGAAGTCCAGCAGCAGCACGTCGTCGACGCGGTCGGCGACCGGCGAATCGGGGACACCCGTGACGGCAATCGTGCGCACGCCCTTCGGCAGTGCGTCGAGGGCGGCGATCACCTCGGTCGTGGTGCCGGAGCGGCTGAGCGCAATGACGGCGTCGTAGTCGCGCCAGGGCCACGGCTCCGATGCGTATGCGGCATCCGTCACTCCGAGGCCCGCGCTCTCGCGAAGAGCGGCGAACGACTCCGCGACGAAGGCGGAGGTGCCGCAGCCGAGCACGAGGACGCGCGCGCCCGGCATCCGCAGCAGGTCTGCCGCGCGGCCGCGATGGCTCGCCAGTGCCTCGCGCCAGATCCCGGGCTGGCTGGTGATTTCGTCGGATGTCAGTGACACGGTCGTTGCTCCCTGGCAGAAGAAGTGCGGATGCACGGTTGGTAATGACTCATCATTGGCGCAGGTGTGAGCGTTTGACAAGAGAACTGCGCGGTTCGCTCACTCTGGCTGATCGGCTACTGCTCGAGGCGTCCACCGAGTGACACCGGCAGCAGGTCCGCGTGCGCGGCCGTCATGTCGTCGCACAGCGCCCAGATCTGCTCGGGGGTGAGCGACGAGGCGGCGTTGGGGTCGGCGAGCACCGCCTGCCGCACCCGCTCGGGATTGCCCGTGCGCGCGGCCTCGATCGTGAGCTCGGCGACCGAGAGGTAGCTGCGGTTCAGCGCTGCGCCCTGGGTCGGCACATCGCCGAAGGGCAGCGGATGCACGCCCTCGCTGTCAACGCGAGCCGGCACCTCGACGACCGCGCCCTCTGGCAGGTTGCCGATGAGCCCACGGTTCACGACGTTGGCATGGATGACCCGCTCGGTGCCGGTCAGGATCGAATGGATCACCTGGGGCGCGTACTCCGCAGCGCCCTCCTCGAGCTCGAGCTCACCGCCGGCCGCGAGCGTCGCCTTCGCGTGCTCGAACTCGGCCACGTTCTCCTCCGAGATGCCGATGTACTCGAGCGGCCGCAGGCGGTATCGCTCAATCTGCTCGTCTGAGTGCAGGAACCACGGCAGGTACTCGGAAGAGTGTTCGCTCGTCTCGGTGGGGTAGAAGCCGATGCGGCTGAAGATCTCCACGCGCACGCGCCGGCGCAGCTCGGGGTCGGCCTCGATCGCCGCGCGCAGCTTCGGGTAGAGATCCTTGCCATCGCGCGACAACTCGGTCAGCCACGCCTGATGGTTCACACCGGCCGCGCGGTAGTGCGTGCCTTCCATCGGCACGCCGATCAGCTCGCACAGGTCGTGCACGGTCCAGTAGACGCTGTGGCAGAGGCCGACGACCTTCAGCTCGGGGGCGACCTGCGACATCCACCACACGTTCATTGCCATGGGGTTGGTGTAATTGAGGAACCAGGCGTCGGGGCAGAGTTCGCGCATATCGGATGCGATGGCCGAGAGCACGGGGAACGTACGCAGGGCGCGGAACACGCCGCCGACGCCGGTGGTGTCGCCGATCGTCTGGCGCAGCCCGGCCGCCGCGGGCAGCTCGAGGTCGACGCGAGTGGCATCGATTCCGCCCACCTGGATCATGTTGATGACGAAGTCGGCGCCGGTGAGGGCGTCGCGGCGATCGAGCGTTGCCACGATCTCGGCTGTGCGGCCGAAGCGGGAGACCAGCTGGTCTGCGGTCGCGTGAGCGACGTCGAGGCGCTCGGGATTGATGTCGTGCAGAACGATGCGCAGGTCGGGCAGGTCGTCGAAACGGAAGAGGTCTGAGAGCAACTGGCGGGTGAAGACGACGCTTCCCGCGCCGAGAAAGACAATCTGAGGCATGCAGCGATCATCTGACGCAAAGCGACGATCGCGCAATAGAATGAGCGAATTGCACTCGAAACGATCACGTTGAATGAGTGGTTTGAAGAAGGGACCCGGATGGTTGCGCAGCCCACGGAGACGATGCTCGCCCGCACAACGTCTCGCCGGCGGTCGAAGCGCCTGGTGCAGATTCTCGACCTGATCGCCGAGCGGGGGTCGATCGGGCTCACCGAGCTGTCCGAGACGCTCGCGATCTCGGCCGCCACCGCGCGGCGCGACCTCACGGAACTCGCTGATCAAAAGCTCATTCTGCGCACCCACGGCGGCGCATCCATGCTGGATCACGGGCGCGAAATCCCGGTGGCGCTGCGCGACAGCCGGTTCAGCGACGCCAAGCGAGCCATCGCGCGCGCCATGGTGGAGCGCCTGCCCGCCCAGCGGCACGTCGTCGCGCTCGGCGGCGGTACCACCACGGCAAGCGTCGCGCGCGCCCTCGCGAACCACGCCGACATCGCCGTCGTGACCAACTCGCTCACCATCGCCGACCTGCTGGCCGGCTACGCGGGCGTGCGTGTCGTGATGACGGGCGGATTCCTGCGCCCGCAGTCGCTCGAGCTCGTCGGCGCACTGGCAGAGAGCACCTTCAACTCGGTCAACGTGGGCACGGCCATCGTCGGCGCCGACGGCATCAGCGCGACCGCGGGCATCACCACGCATGACGAGACCGAGGCGCGCACCAACCACGCGATGGTGGCGAAAGCGCAGCGGGCGGTCGTGGTGGCCGACGGCTCCAAGATCGGCGCCGTCGCGCTCGCCCGCCTCGCCGACATCGATGAGGTGGCCATGATCATCACGGACGACACTGCCGACCCCGCCGAGCTCGACCGAATCCGCGCCGCGGGCGTCGAGGTCGTGGTCGTCGCCGGCTGAGTGCGTCGAGCGACGCCTTCCGTGAGTGCGGTCAGTCGCGGCGCTCGGCGCGCAGGTCGAGCCAGCGCACCTGCTGGTCGCTGAGCACGATGTCGAGGCCGGCCATCGACGTGCGGGTCTCCTCGATCGAACGCGGCCCGATCAGCGGGAACGTGGGGAACGACTGCGCAAGAACGTATGCCAGCGCGACGGCGGTCGGCGCGACCCCCAGCTCCTCCGCGAGCGAGCGCGCCCGCGCGAGCCGCTCGAAGTTGTCGTCGCTGTAGTAGCAGCGCACCAACTCCGCATCCGAGGTGTCGGCACGGTCGGCACGCGCGAAGAAGCCGCGCGCCTGCGACGACCACGGCAGCAGCGGCGTGTTCGTGCGCTCGAGCCACTCGCGGTCGGCCGGGTCGGTGACGTGCTCGCAGCCCGCCCACGGCACGTCGAGCGCGCGGGCGAGGCCGAAGTGGTCGCTCAGAGCCGAGAACGCCTGCCTGCCGTTCGCCTTCGCGTACGACTGCGCCTCCTCGAAGCGCGCGATGCTCCAGTTCGAGCCGCCGAAGGCACGGATGCGCCCGGCTCGCGCCTCGGCGTCGAGCACGTCCACGAACTCGCCGACGGGAACCTCGGGGTTGTCCCGGTGCATCAGGTACAGATCGAGGTGGTCGCTCTGCAGCCGGTCGAGGGATTCGCCGAGCTGGCGCACGAGCGATTCGGGGTCGCAATACGGTGTGTGCGCTCCCTTGCCGATGATCACGACGCTCTCGCGCACCCCGCGGTTGGCGACCCACTGGCCGAGAAGGCGCTCCATGAGCCCGCCCCCGTAGATGTACGCGGTGTCGAACGCGTTTCCGCCACGCTCCACGAAGTCGTCGAACATGGCCGACGCGTGGCCGAGCGTGAGCTGGTTGTCGCACCCGAGCACGAGACGCGAGACCGGCTTCTCGATTCCCGCGATGGTGCCGTACGGCATCCGTGAGTCGTCTCGTCGTGCGAGGGAGCGCCCGCTCGCCGTCGGAATGTTCGCCGTCGCCGCCTCGAACGGGTACTCGAGCCCGATCGCCTCGCGCCAGCGGTCGAGCGTGCGCGCGTTGCCGAGGCTGTCGGCCCAGCTGAGCAGCGGGCTCTGACCGGCGTCGGCGAACTCGGCGAGGGCATCCGCCTGGATGGCGTACTGCCACGCCGGCTCGATCGTGACCGTCTCGAGCGGCTCGCCCGCGCGCTGCACCTCGATCGTCGAGGGTTCCGTGACGCTCGGCAGCCACGGCTCGCGCACCGTGATGCGCCCGGCTGACCCGTACACGACCACGCGGCTCTCCTCGGCGAGGCCGACGCCGCAGGTGAGGTGAGCGGTGATGCCAGAACCGAAGACGACGGATGCGCTCGCCCACTCGTCCACGCCGCTCGCCCCGATCGTGCCGCGTGCGGTGAGCGAGACCGGGTCGGCGAAGGGCGCGCCGATCGCGGCTCCGGCGATCAGGCGCGCGGCCGAAGCCGGATAGCCGCCCACGTCGAGGATGCCGCCGCCCGCGAGCGCCGGGTTCTTGAGCCGGTGCTCGGCAGGCAGGTCGGCGGCGAACGAGAACGCCGCGTCGATGTGCTGTACCTCGCCGATCGCACCCTCGGCCACGAGCCGCGCGAGCCGCTGCGTCTGGGGGTGGAAGCGGTACATGAACCCTTCCGCCAGATACACGCCCGCCCGCCGCGCCGCCTCCACGAGCGCCATCGCGCCCGCGTGGTCCACCGAGAGCGGCTTCTCGCAGACGACGTGCTTGCCCGCCTCGACCGCGTGAATGGCGGCGCGCACATGCTCGGTGTGCACGGTCGCGATGTAGACGGCGTCGACCGCAGGGTCGGCGAACAGCTCGGCATAAGACCCATACGAGCGGATGCCGGTAGCCGCCCCCGTCGCCGCCTCAGCGCCGCCCGCCTCGAACTCCGCGGCGAACGCCTCGGCCCGCTCGAGCGAGCGGCTCGCGACGGCGACGAGCGTACCGGTGCGGCTGTGGACGAGCTGCTCGGCGAAACGGTGGGCGATCGAGCCCGGCCCCACGATTCCCCAGCGTACGTGCTCCATTGCCATGGTTCTTGCCTTCCCGATACGTCTGCCCGTTACGTCTACTGGGCATGCCTTCTCGACGTCACCGCCATTCCACCGTGAACGTTCACGGTCGAGCGTAGCAGCATCGCGCGGCCCAGTACCATGCAAGGTATGCGGGCGCCCACGATCAACGACGTCGCGAGCGCCGCCGGCGTCTCGCGCCAGACCGTGACGCGTGCGCTGAACGACCTGCCCGACGTGAGCGCGGCCACCCGGCAGCGCGTGATCGACGCGGCCCGCGCCCTCAACTACCGGCCGAACCGTGCGGCGCAGGGCCTCGTGCGCGGTCGCCAGATCGCCATCGGCCTCGTGGTGCGCGACCTGCGCAACCCGTACTATCCCGAGCTCGCCTCCGAGCTGACCCGACGAGCGGCCTCCCGCGGCTGGAGCGTCGTGCTCTGCGACCTGGGCGCCGAGCCCGCCGACGCGCGCCGCCGCCTCGAGACCATCGCTCACCGCGTGGATGCCGTGGTCGGCCACCTCTCGGCCGGCGACTGGACGCAGGCGCTGGCCGGCATCCCCACCGTCATCCTCGACGGCTCGCCCGACGACCACGCCCACGCGGTCATCACGGTCGACTACGAGTCAGGAATTCGCTCCGCAGTGACGCACCTGGCAGCATCCGGTCGTTCACACATCGCCATGGTGGATGCGAGCGACACACCCTCCCTGCGACGCACGCTGTATCGCCGCATCCTCGAGGAACAACGCCTGCCCTGGTCGCCGGCCTCGGAGCTGTTCGCCGCCGACACCCACGCCGGCGGCATCGACGCGGCGGCCCGTCTGCGGCGGCAGTACCGACAAGCGGATGCTGTGCTCGCCTTCAACGACGTCATGGCGGTCGGCGTGTTGAAGGGCCTCGCGCGGTCCGGCATCCGGGTGCCGCAGGAGATCGCCGTCGTCGGCATCGACGGGCTCGACATCGGCACCCTCGTCACCCCCGAGCTCACGAGCATCTCGATCGACAAGGCGGCCCTCGCCGACGAGGCGCTCGAGCTCGTTGCCGCCCTGCTCGACGGCGCCGCCCCACCCGACCCGCGCCTGCACCGTCGCGCGCAGCACAGCCTCGTCGTGCGGGAATCCTCGTGACCTACGACATCCTGTACTGCTCCGACGACGCCGCCTGGGAATCCTGGCTCGAGGCGAACCACGCAGCATCCGCCGGCATCAGGCTCGCGATCGGCAAGAAGGGCGGCGCCCACCCCAGCGTCACGTACCCGCAGGCCGTCGAGACGGCCCTCTGCTTCGGCTGGATCGACGGCCCGAAGGCCAGGCTCGACGACGACCATTACCTGCAGACCTTTACCCCGCGAACCGCCCGCAGCATCTGGTCGCAGATCAACCGAGACAAGGCGCTCGCCCTCATTGAAAGCGAGCGGATGCGCCCCGCCGGTCTCCGCGAGATCCAGCGCGCGAAGGAAAACGGTCGGTGGGATTCCGCGTACGGCTCGACCCGCACGGCCGAGGTGCCGGCGGACCTGGCATCCGCTCTGCAGGCGAATGCCGAGGCAAGCGCATTCTTCGCGACGCTCAGCAGCCAGAACCGGTTCGCGATTCTGTTCCGCATCGGGACCGTGAAGCGCGCCGAGACTCGGGCCCGCAAGATCGCGCAGTACGTCGAGATGCTCGAGCGCCACGAGACGATCTACCCGCAGCGGCCCCGCTCGTAGAGCCGGTGGAGGTCGAGACTCAGCCGTTGCCCTTCAGAAACGCGTCGAGATCTGACGTACGGTCCCAGGCGGTGCCGTTCACGACGATGGTCGGGGTCGAGAAGCCCCTGAGTCCGTTTGTCGTCAGCATCAGAGCATCGTCGCTCGCGACCCGCCCCGTCTGCGCGGCGACCCACGCGGCGAAGCTCGTTCCCCTGATACAAGAGTCGACATCGCTGCTCGAGAGGCCAGCACTGTGGACGAGCTTCAGAATGTTGTCGGTCGAGAGGCCCGCAGACCCCTCCTCGGCCTGATGCTCGTACATGACGTTCTGCACGCTGAGAAACTTCTCGGGGGCGTCGTTGGCAACGCATGCCGCGGCGTTTGCCGCGCGGGTCGAGTAGTTCGTCGTGTAGTTGCGGTCGAGTATGGCGACAGGAAACACTTCAAGGGTTGCCTGCCCGCTGCTGACCATGCTCTGCAACGTCCCCGCATACTGCGCCTCGAAAGCCCGGCATGCGGGGCATGTCCAGTCGATGTAGGTCTGGATGTGGGCCCGTGTGTCATTCGACGGCCAGCTCGTCGGCCGGGGCTCCTCGGCCTTCTTCAGAGCCGCCGTCTCAACCGGCGCGAGCTGACCGTTCTTGCCCGTGAAGGCGATCCCGCCCGAG
Source organism: Microbacterium sp. STN6 (assembly GCF_026410545.1). Classification (GTDB taxonomy): domain Bacteria; phylum Actinomycetota; class Actinomycetes; order Actinomycetales; family Microbacteriaceae; genus Root112D2. The sequence continues at coordinate 68,641 of NZ_JAPMIT010000004.1, read as the reverse complement.
ATCATGTTCTTCGGTCCGTTCGCCGTGGCGGCCGCGGGCGCGCTCTTCGGCTGAAGTGCGAGCACCACCAGAATTCCGGCGACCACCACCAGCACGCCGAGCGTCGCCACGAGCGGTATGAGGACCTTGCGGCGGCGCGCCTTCCGCTCGCGGAGCTCCCGGGCCGTCCTGGCCGCCTCCCGCGCTTCCGCTATTCGCTGCTGCTTCACAGGCCCTTGTCGCATTGTCCAAACCTACCGACAACCACTGACGCGCCAGTCTCACGCGGCCAGATGGAACGTGCTCGCGAAGCGGTCGAGCAGGTCGTCCGGCCCGCGCAGCACCTCGACCACGCCGGTGGCGATCGCGCGAGCCGGGGCAAGCTCGCCCGAGATCACGCGGCGTATTCCCGGGCCGGCGGCGAAGGCAAGATCGACCGGACCGTCTCCCTGCGCCACCTCGAGGGCCGACCCGGCTACGCGAACGAGCAGTTCGGCCGGCCCGAAGTGCGCCGCGTAGGCGGTCGCCGGCAGACCCGCCGCAACGTCCGGCCGAAAGGCGGTGCGCAGGGCCATCGTCATCGAATCGGCTGTGACGATCTGCTCGTCACGCGGCTCACCCATCGCCTTGAATCCCCAGGCGCCGAGGGCGAGCACGACGGGTTCGAGCTCACGCCCATATGGTGTCAACTCGTAGACGATGACGCGTGAGCGCGGCATCCGTCTGATAATGCCCGCCGCCTGCAACTCTTTGAGCCGCGCCGCCAGAATGTTGCTCGGGATGCGCGGCAGCCCCGCGGCGAGCTCTCCATAACGACGCGGCCCAACGAGCAGGTCCCGCACGATGAGCAGCGCCCAGCGCTCGCCCACCAGTTCCAGGGCGCGCGTGACGCCGCAGTACTGCCCGTACTCGCGTGCCGCCATGGGCCTCAGGCCTGCTGCGCGGCGAACGCCTCGGGGCCCTGTTCGGCGGCGGCAGGATCCATCCAGCCGAACTCGAGAATGTTGCCGTCGGGGTCGGTGAGCTGGCGCTGGTACATGAAGCCGTAGTCGGAGGCCGGCTGTGCCTCCGTGCCGCCCGCGGCGAGCCCGTCGGCAACGGTCGCATCGACCTCGTCGCGGCTGTCGAAGAACATGGCCACGGTCACCGAGGGATTCGTCTTCGGATCGCCGATCGGCAGGTCGGTGAAGGTCTGGAAGAAGTCTCGCGTGAGCAGCATGAAGTAGTTGTGATCGTCCTCGACCACGATGCAGGCAGCGTTGTGATCGGTGAAGAGCGGATTGACAGTGCCGCCGATGGCCGTATAGAACGCCTTCGCGCGCTCCAGGTCGGTTACCGGCAGGTTGACGAACATCGACGTCATTGTGATCTCCCTCGTGTGGGTCCAGTTTGTGGATGCGTCTACACTTGCAAAAAACAAGTACCACGTCAATACCCTCTTGAACAGACAGGATGCCCGGACTCAAAGCACACCCGAGTGCGCGGCAGAGAAGGCACACAGAAAATCAATAGCTGGTACTTTCTGTGCATGCCCTCCCGTGCGCGTCGCCTCTCTTCGCGCGTGCGCGAATCGTGGTGGAAGGTGCCCCGAGCGCGTCGGCTCGAGGTCTACGCGTTCTGGCGATCGCGGCCCATCGTGGCGAATCAGGTCCTCTACGAATCGTTCGGAGGCAACGGCGCTCTCTGCAACCCGGAGGCGATCTTCCGGGGCCTCCGCGCCGACCCTGACTTTGCCCGACTCACGCACGTATGGGTGCTGTCGCAGCATCCCGACGACAACGCCTCGTTCGTGGCAGAGTTCGCCGGCGAGCGCAACGTTCGCTTTGTGAAGCCGGGAACGAGCGGCTACTACCGCGCGCTCGCCACCAGCGGCTACCTTGTCAACAACGCGACCTTCCCGGTCGAGTTCAGCAAGCGCGCCGGGCAGGTGTATCTCAACACCTGGCACGGAACACCGCTGAAGCGCATGGGCTACGACATCGGGGATGCGGCGGCGCGCGTCGCCAACGTCATCCGCAACTTCCTCGCGGCCGACTTCCTGCTCACGACCAGTCCGTATATGACGCAGCGCCTGTACGAGGAGTCGCATCTGCTGCGCAACATCTATCGTGGGCGCGTGATCGACGAAGGGTATCCGCGCGTCGACCACCAGTTCGCGGATGCGCCCTTGTCTCGACGACGCCAGAACTGAATGAGGCCAACGCGCGACAGCTCGCGGAGTATGCACAGCCGTCGGCGTTCGTCTCTGCGTCCGAGGTCGACTTCATCACCGCACTCCTGCCGGAGTGACGCCGCTCAGCGGCCCTTATATTCGCTGAAGATCAGGTAGCCGCACTGGGCTCTGGCTGGCTCCCGGCTGCACGTCGCCGGATGCGAACCCGAGGAGGTAACGGCTCACGGTGTCGGAGTCGCCTGCGTCCGAGATGAGGCCGATGTACCCGTCAGGTCGGATCACGACGAGGGTGTTCTGGGCCGCCTCGTAAGAGCGGACGAGATTGCGCCCGTCATCCGCTATTTCGCCTTCGCGCTGTGGCTCGGGCACGACATGAAGTATTCGCAGTCCCGGGATCGAGAGGCCGGCCAGCGTCGTGGGGCCGAAGGACAGCAGGGTGAACAGGCCGCCGCCGATCAGGTCGAATAGCCGGCGACGTCCGCCGGTCGTGGTCAGCCCTGTCGCGTCTGGCGCGCGGTCTCCCGCACGCAGCGAGCTCTGATCATTCCGGTCGTCCGAGGCGAGCTCCGAGCCCCGATATCCGACGTCGAGTTCGATCGTGCTCGCGTCCCGCTTCACGGGGAGACCGTTGGTCTTGATCGTCTCGGCCAGGCGCGCGTTGGACTGGGCCAGCACGTGCATGGCGACGGGCCGCCGCTCCGACTCGTACGTGTCCAGCAGCTCCACCGGTGCGTTATTGCCTACAACGGCGGCGAGCTTCCAGGCCAGGTTGTAGCCGTCCTGGACGCCCGTGTTCATGCCTTGTCCGCCAGCCGGCGAGTGGATGTGCGCGGCGTCGCCTGCGAGGAACACGTTACCGACGCGGTAGTGCTCGACCAGGCGAACGTTCGCGCGCCACACCGACGTCCACACCGGCTCGTGCAGGCGAATGTCGCTGCGACCCGTTCTCCTCTCCAGAGTCGCTTGCAGGCCGGGAAGGTCCAGACGGGGCTCGGCCCCAGGGGCGAGACTCGCGATGTATTGGAACAGATCGGTGGACGGCAGAGGGGACAGGCTCAGGAGCCCCTCCGGATGGCGCCAGGTCTCCCACGCTTCCCTGCTCAGGCCGGTTACGGGAAGATCCGCGATCGTCACTCTGACGTCCTCACGCGTTTCGCCGACAAAGGTCGCACCGATCTGCTTGCGGGTGACGCTGTGCCCGCCGTCGGCTCCGACCAGCCACCGCGACGTAATAGTCGACGTCACTCCGCCGGAGACGATCTCGGCCTTCACGCCGTCGTCATCCTGTGACAGGCTCACCAATTCGGTGCCGAACTCCACCCGGCCGCCCAGCTCTTCCAGACGGAGCCGCAGCGCCTCTTCGACACGCCACTCGGGTGTGATGAGGCTTGCCGCGTATGGAATATCTGGCCGGTCGCGCAAGGACTCCGGGATCGCTCCGCCGTGGACAACGCGGCCGTCTGGGCCGGTCGAGTTCATCGGCATCGCCAGCTGGCCGTTCGCGATGACCCTGCTCGCGATGCCCAGATCCTCGAAGATTTCCAGAGAGCGCGGCTGCACGCCCTTGCCACGCGAACCCGGGCGCGGGCCCGGCTCCGCATCGATCACACGGAACGGGATCCCGCTGCGCGCCAGGGACACTGCCATTGTCAAACCCGTGGGACCGGCACCCACGACCAAGACCGCCGTGGAATCCTGCCCGACAACGTTCCTCTGGTCCTTCTGCACGACAACTCCTCAAGATAGGTTCTTCTGTCTTGAAGACTAGGAGCAGTTGCCAAGAAAGTCAAGTCTTTCTATAGTGAGTGCGTGACAAAAGGTGAATCAGAGCCCGCCCCGGCACGGCAGCGACGCTACGGAGCCGAGTTGGAAGCGGCGATCCTCGATGCGGGATGGGATGAGCTGGCCGCGCGCGGTTACGAGCGCCTCACCGTCGGATCGGTCGGTGCCCGCGCCCGCACCAGCGAACCTGTGCTCTACCGCCGCTGGGCCAACAAACACGAACTAGTTTTGGCGATCCTCACCCACTACCGAGACACACACCCGATCGCCGTTCCTGACACTGGCGACCTGCGAGACGATCTCATCGAGCACCTCACCGCGAGCAGCGACGCCCGCGCCCCGTTCTTCGCCATCGCTGCCGCCGCAACCTTCAACGGCCTCTCTGTGGCAACGGGGCTCTCCCCGATGCAACTGTACGAAGGCGCGATGGGCGAGGAAGCGCAATCGGAAAACCGACCCGTGTACCAGCTCGCAGCACGCCGCGGCGAACTCGATCTCGCCACTGTGCCGCCGGCGATACTCGCCATGCCTTACGACCTCATCCGCCTCGACATGCTGATGAACCCCGTACCCGTTCCAGCCGAGCGCATACGCTCGGTCGTTGACGAGCTGTTCCTCCCCCTGATCCAGCCCTATTTGACAGCAGCGCGCAGCAAATAGGGCTCGCGACATACGGCCCGCGACCGTCGCTAGCTCGAAGGCGTGCCGCTGACGGCCTTGAGCAGCGGGATCACGACCTCATCGACGATGGTCACGATTGTCTCCGCGCCGAATTCGCGGACAAGGAGCGCGCCGTGCCGGATCAGCGACACCGGCGCCGCGGCCACCTGCTCGGAGATCGGTGCGGGGCCAAGTTCACCACGCTGCCGTGCGGCGTCGAACAGGTCGAGCATGGCCTCGTGGTTCACCGTGCCGACGGTCTCGAGGGCGTCCCCGATCAGGTTCTCGTCGGCCTCTGAGAGGAGGCCGAGATAGGTGTCACCGCCGAAACGCTCGAACTGATCGGCGAGACCACTCAGGAGTGCGATCAGATCTCCGCGCAGTGACCCGGTCTGCTTCCAGGCCGTTTGGTCCGCCGCGGATTGAAGCACGGCATCGGTGACCAGGTGCGCGCGGGACCGGTAGCGGCGGTACAGCACGGGCTTGCTGGTGCGAGCCCGCCGCGCAACACCCTCGAACGTGACGCCGGCGTAACCGTGGTCATGCAGTTCATCGAGCACGGCGGCATGGATCGCCTCGAGCAACTCCTCGTTTCGCCGGCGCGTTCGGACCTGAGCCATTCGAACCTCCTAGATACGAACCGTACTTAGTGTGCTAGCCTAGCAGCCAGTGACTAGATACGGCTCGTATTCTATTGAAAGAGAAGATCATGGTACTCACGGCATCGCCGACACCCACCGCGCCTGTCTCGACCTGGCGACGGATGCTCGTGGTCGGGGTGATTCTCATCGCCATCATGGCCGGGCTGGTGCTCGCGTTCACCCTTCCGAACGTCCACTCGAGCGCGCACGATATTCCGATTTCCATCGCCGCGACGCAGGCGCAACGAACTGAGCTGGAGGCCGCGCTCGACAAGGCAGGACCAAAGGACTGGGACTTCCACACCGCCTCGTCAGAGGGTGAGGCGATCACGCAGATCAGGGACCGCACCGTCTACGGCGCGTTCGTGGTCACCACAACGGGAACGCGGCTGGACTACGCGACGGCAGCCAGCCCCGCCGTCGCGAACATTCTGAAGCAGACGGCGCAGCATCTCGGCGTCGGCGCGCACACGGCGGTAACCACGACCGATGTCCAGCCATTCACCCACCGCGACCCGAAAGGCGTCGGGCTTGCGGCCGGCGCACTCCCGATCGCACTCGGCGGGTGGATCGCCGCTGTTGGAATCATGGCCATGATCCTCGGGGTCTGGCGGCGCATCCTCACGATCGGCGGCTTCACGATCTTCGGAGGGTTCGGCCTGGTCGGCACGCTCTTCGCCGTCGGAACCTTCAACGAGCACTATCTGCAGCTGTCGCTGTCCGCCATGCTCGGGATCGCGGCGACAGCGCTCCTGGTGCTCGGGCTCGAACGGGCCCTCAAGGGGATCGGCATCGGGATCGCGGGCGTGCTTCTGATCGCGCTCGGAAACCCGCTCTCCGGAGTCACCAGCGCACCGGAGCTGTTGCCGCAGCCGTGGGGCCAAATCGGCCAGCTGCTTCCGCCGGGAGCCACGGGAACACTGCTGCGCGACGTCGCGTTCTTCAACGGCCACGGCATCGCCGAGCCCGTAGTCGTACTGGTCGGGTGGCTGCTCATCGGCATCGGGCTCTTCGCGATCGGGAGCCTGCGCCACCGTTCGGCGGCATTGCGCGGTAGTATCGAATTCGACACTAACAAAGAGGTGAGCGATGAGTATCCAGAGCTCGCTGAAGCAAGCCCGCGTTCGCGCCGGCCTCAGCCTCACTGACGCCGCAAAGCACAGTGGCATCCAGCGCTCGAATATCGCGGCGATCGAGAACGGCCGCCGCGATCCCACCGCCTCCACGATCGAGAAGATCGCGAGCGCGTCACGCGTTCGCCTCATCCCGGTCAAGAGCGACGGCCGGACATCGGTCGCGGAGGCGGCGACCACGCTGGCCGACGCAGTGCGTCACAACAACATCAGGCGGGCCTATCGCACGCTCATCCAGGTTGCCGACGACCTCACCACACCGAATCCCGCCGATCGATTCGTTCTCGCGCTCGAGCCACCGGCGCACGTGAGCCCCGAGTGGGATGCGGCGCTCGCCGGCATCGCGGAGTGGTGCCTCAGCCAAGCTCACCTACCCCTCCCAGCCTGGATCACCAGCGAGCGCGGCAACCGCGACTGGGACTGGACGCCGCCGCTTCACTCCGCCGCCGCAGCGATACCTGTCCAGATCGAAAACGTGCCCAAGCCGCTTCGGGAACGTGGCGTACTCATCGAAGCCGACGACCTGGCCAGCGTATGAGCGCGCCTGCACCCAGGCCGGCAAAGGCCGCCCACATTGCGCGTGATCCGTCCGTTCCGCGAGCACTTCGCCGATCTGCCAGTTGAGCCGGATGAGCTCAGTGTTGGCCTGGCGCTGAGCACGAAAGCGCGCTTCGCGGACCCGTTGCTTGAGCCCGGCGACGACGATCGCGTAATCCTCCGGAAGCGCCAGATCACTCATGCAGCGAGCCTATCCAGCACCACTGACCTCTGACTCGGGCAGCCGCCTCGCCTTTCGAGTGTGGGCAAATGGCCCATTTTGCCAAAGCAAAAACCCCCGGATCCCGTGTAAACACGGGGCTCGCGGGGGCTTGCACGTGGCGGTACCGGTGGGATTTGAACCCACGGTGGGCTCTCACCCACACAACTTTTCGAGAGTTGCACCTTCGGCCGCTCGGACACGGTACCGCGGGAAAGTTTACTGCACGGCACAAGAGCCGCATAATTCAGCGGTGGCGCGATCCGGCGGCGTACAGTGCGCGACATGACACGTTCCGAACACGAGCGGATGCGCACCGCCGCCGCTCTCGCGGCGACCGTGCTAGCGAGCGCGGGAGCGCTCGCGGCCGCACGGGCCACTCGTGCCCGGATGCGCCGGAACTCGGCCATCCTGAACGAGACGCTGCCGGTCAACTCGAAGTGGTGGCGCGACTACGCCAAGGAGAAGGGCACGCTGCTGTATGTCGCCATCGGCGACAGCGCGGCGCAGGGCATCGGTGCGAGCAAGCCGGAGCACAGCTACGTCGGGCTCCTCGCCGAGCGGGTGCGTGAGCTGACTGGGCAGAGCGTGCGCGTCGTCAACCTGAGCGTCTCGGGGGCGACGGTGGCGCTGGCGGTGGCGAACCAGCTGCCGAAGTTCCGCAAGCTGAAGCCCGACCTCGTGACGGTGGCGATCGGCGCGAACGACATCGCGACGTTTGATGCGGTGGTGTTTGAGGGCGGCATCCGGGAGGTGTTCAACGCGCTGCCGAAGCACGCGATCGTCGCCGACCTGCCGTGCTTCTACCTTCCGTGGAACGAGCGGATCGTGGCCGTCGCCAACCGCATCGTGCGCGAGGTTGCGGCGGAGCGCGGGCTCACCATCGTGCCGCTGCACGAGGTGACGCGACGGCGAGGGCTGCGCGGCATCCTCACCGAGTTCGCGGCGGACTTCTTCCACCCCAACGATCTCGGGTACCGGGTGTGGGCGTCGGCGTTCCTGCCCGCTGTGAGCACCTCGGTGCGGCGACGTCTCGTGCCGTCGGAAGTCAGCGTTGAGCCGGCTCCGCCAGAAAGTCGAGAATCCGCTTCCACGCCGGAATGATCACCAGGTGCCCTACCTCGGGCACGGTCTCCATGTGCGCGCTGGCGAGGTGGTCGCGGTACCAGCCCCCGTGCTCGGGCGGCGCGACAGCATCCGCTTCTCCGTACACGAGCAGGGTCTCCGCCTGCACGTCCGAAAGGTCGAAGCCCCACGGCCTGGCCGTATAGCTCAGGATGTCAGTGGCGAGCCCCACCGCACCCTGGCGGAACGCGTCGCGCAGCATGCCGTCGAGGCGCTGTTCGACGCCGGGGCGCGCGAGCGCGGCGGCGTCGGCATCCGTCACCCCAAGCTGACCGAGCGGCACGGGCTGCTCCGGGTCTTCGCCGGGCAGCTGGTCACCCATCTGGTGCGTGATGTCGGCGCCCAGCTTCGACAGCGCCTGGCCGGCCGGCATCGCGGCGAGTTTCTCGCTCATCGCCACGAACTCGGGCGGGATCCACTCGACCTCTTCATTGGGCGCGGGCGTCGCCACGACGGCCACCTTGTCAACCAGATCGGGATGCCGCGCCGCCAGCGCGAGCGCCACGCGTCCCCCGGCGGACCACCCCACCGCTGCCACCGAGTCGAACTCATGCGCGCCGAGCGAGGTCGCCGTGTGCTCCGAGGAGCGCAGGTAGTCTGCGATGTCATCGGCGGCCTGCGCGACGCTCGGCCACTCGCCCTCCGGCAGCGGATCGGATGACCCGTAGCCGGGCCTGTCGATGCCGATCACGTGCACGTCGGAGCGCGACGCGGGAGGGTCCGGGTCGAAGTGGGCCGAGCCGGGCGCCGGGTGGCAGAAGACCACGACACGCGTTGCGGTCGGGTCGCCGGAGGCGGTGAGGCCGAGCCTGCGGCCGGAGGTCAGCGTGAACTGCACGTTAGACATGACCCCAGTGTGCGCCGGGCCCCTGACATTCGCAGGCTGGGTGAGCGGGATGGGGTTTCGAGACGACCGCTTCGCGGTCTCCGGGGCCCACATCGGAGCAGTGTCGGAGGCGCCATCTACAGTTGAACCCAGAGAGTGAGGAGGTGCGCGTGGCGAAGCCACAGGTGAACTATCGCTGCACGGAATGCGGCTGGACCGCTGCGAAGTGGGTCGGCCGCTGCGCCGAGTGCCAGGCGTGGGGCACGGTCGTCGAGAACGGTGGCGGCACCGGCATCCTTCGCTCGCTCAAGCCGGTGCAGCTCGCCGAGTCGCGCGCCGCGCGCCCCATCACGGCGTTCACGACGACGGATGCCGTCACCCACTGGCCGAGCGGAATCGACGAGTTCGACCGAGTGCTCGGCGGCGGAATCGTGCCGGGCGCCGCCATTCTGCTGTCGGGTGAGCCCGGGGTGGGCAAGTCCACCCTGCTGCTCGAGGTGGCCTCGAAGGCTGCCGCGGCGAAGTCGCGCGTTCTGTACGTGAGCGCCGAGGAGTCGGTGAGCCAGGTGCATCTGCGAGCCGAGCGCACCGGCGCTCTGCACGACAACCTGTACCTTGCGGCCGAGACCGACCTGGCCACGATCCTGGCCCAGATCGACGCGACCGACCCCCAGCTCGTCATCGTTGACTCGGTGCAGACCGTCTCGAGTTCGCTCTCGGACGGGCTCGCCGGCCAGCCCAGTCAGGTGCGTGAGGTTGCGTCCACGCTCATCCGGGTCGCGAAGGAACGCAACCTGCCCGTGCTGCTCGTCGGCCACGTCACGAAAGACGGCTCGATCGCGGGCCCGCGACTGCTCGAACACCTGGTCGATGTGGTGTGCCAATTCGAAGGCGACCGGCAAACCGCCCTGCGGTTCGTGCGCGCTCTCAAGAACCGCTTCGGACCAACCGACGAGGTTGGGTGTTTCGAGATGACCGGCGACGGCATCGCCGAAGTCGCCGACCCGAGCGGGCTGTTCCTCAGCCGCGGCGGCAACCCGGTCTCGGGCACGTGCATCACGATCGCGATGGAGGGCCGCCGCCCGCTGCCCGTCGAGGTGCAGGCCCTCGTGCTGCCCACGAGCGCGCCCAATCCCCGGCGGGTAACCAACGGCGTCGACTCCTCGCGCGTCGCCATGCTGCTGGCCGTGCTCGAGAGTCGTGCGGGCACGAAGCTCAGCGACAAAGACGTCTACGTCTCGACCGTCGGCGGTGTGCGCCTCACCGAACCCGGCGCCGACCTCGCGATCGCCCTCGCCGTCGCATCCGCCGAGAAGGGTGAAACGATCGCGCATACCACCGTCGCATTCGGGGAGATCAGCCTGGCCGGCGAGATTCGCCCGGTCTCCAGCTCGAAGCAGCGCGCCGCTGAGGCAGCCCGCCTGGGCTTCCGCACCCGCGTCGACGACTCGGCTGAGGATGTGCGAGAAGCCATGGATCGGGCATTCATTCCGACGAGTGATCGCGATCGCGGTCGCGACATCCCCGAGTTCTAGAGGACCTGTCGCGCGCATCAGCCAACACCCGACGCGCAACGCGCCGCGCTGCGCTGCGCCGCCCTGCGAACAGCCCTACGAGCCCGCCGCCGACTCGAGCACCCACGCGCCCCGAAGCACGATGTTGTCGGCGAGCCGCTGCAACTCAGCGCGCTGCTCCACGTGCGGGCTCGAGAAGCTGAGCAAGCTGAGCCCGCGAGAATCCGGGAACGCCAGCCAATAGTCGATGACGACGAGCGGCAGCTCGGAGCCCCCCACCTCGCCCGCGCCCCGCGTCACCCGCGTGTGCCGCACGAACGGCCCCGCATCCGACTCCGCGCCCAGCAGTTCGTCGTCGTTTTCGAGCTCACCGCGAAGCCGCTGCGTCATGCGCTCCAGATGACTCGTATCACCGATCGCGGGCCCGAGCTCGTGCCAGTACATGGCCACATTGAGCGCGAGGGCGGCCTCCCGGGTGCGCTGCAGCAGGAAGGCGAGGAACCGCCCACCACCGGATGCCGCGCGCTGGCACGCCGATCGCAGCCACCGCTCGAGCTCCGCACGAAGCCGCCGCGCCGACTCCACCCTCGCCAGCTGCTTCTTCACCAGCGCTGCAATCTGCGCGTCGCGCTCCTTCTCATCGGTGAGCGTGATGACGAACCAGTCGCCCGAGAGAGCGATGTCGAGGCCGACGACGCGCGAGCGGGTCGGATCCGCGTCTGCGGGGAACTCGTCGAGGCTCTCGCTCTCGCGAGCGGGCGCGCCGACCGACGCCGCCCACGCCACGTCGTCGTCGCCCGGCTGCGGCCGAAGCGAGAGCAGAACGTCTTCCGGGCTCGCGGCGATCGGATGCGGACCCGCTGGGTCGAAGACCACACGGTCGATGACACTCGCGTACTGCTCCAGAAACGGCTGGAGCGACGCGCCGCGGCGCAGGGCGAACTGACGGATTTCGCTCTCGCCGAGATACAGGGCGAGTGCGGCGGTGGAGGAGAACAGGCAGAGGTCGTACGGCGCCGGGCCACCGGTATCCGCTGATTCGAAAACGCGGATCTGCGAGTCGCCGCTCTGCTGGGGCAGCAACGGCACGACCACCATGTCGTGCCGGAGCGCCTGGCCGATTGCCGCCACGTCCTGCGCCGCGAGGGCGGAGGCGAGACGCTGCGATCCGACGTCGTCGGTAGCGGCAACCGAGATCTCGGTCTCCTCGCCGTCAGCCACGCTCCCCCGCCTCTCGCACGATGTCGGCTCGCGCCCCGAGTTCGAGAATACGCGAGGGCGCGCGCGTGCCCGCCGCGATCTGCGCGCTCACCGCGCGGCGGTCATCGCCGGGCGCGAGCGGGAACGCGCGCACCTGCACCGGCGACGGGGGAAGAACCGGGAACTCCCCAGATCCTGCAAGTTCCGGCGGCAGAGCGGCGGTGAGCATCAGGTCACCGCCGCGCAGGGGCGCGAGGATCGGCATGAGGGGCGGGGGCGTGCCGGTGCCTGTGCCGGTGCCTGTGCCGGTGCCGGTGCCTGTGCCTGTGCCTGTGCCTGTGCCTGTGCCTGTGCCTGTGCCTGTGTTCGCGCCGGTGTTCGCGCTGTCGTGCAACGCCACGGGAAACGGCTGCCCCGCCTCGGCGTCCCTCGCCCACAGCGCCTGCTCGTAGTCGCCGCTGTACGAGGCCCCGAGCAGCCAGGGCGCGCGGGCCGCGACAGCGGCCGAGCGCTCATCCGTCGCCCGCTGCTGCTCGAGCGCCTCGGTGAGCGTTCCCCGCACGAAATAGCCGCCGAATTCGCCGGCATTGCGTGCATCGCGGATGCGCGTGGTGGCGTCACGCACCGTGTCGCCCCCGTCCACCGGGAACAGCGCGATCTCGGCGTACAGGCTCGACGGGTCGCCGCGCGTCAGGTACTCGGCGAGCAGCACGGTGCCCGCGAGGTAGCGGCCAGGAACGTCTGAATCGGGCCAGGCATCGTTTCGCACGAACACCTCGCGGCCCCGAACGGGCGCGGCGGTCAGGTGCAGTGCCTGGGCACGGAACGGCTCGTCACGATACACGCCGACCGTGAGGGAGAACTCGAGCGTCGAGACAACCGTTCTGCGCACCACGTCAGCGTACCGAGAAGGGCACGTCGGCGAGTGGCGTGTAGATGCCCTTGTTCACGCCATCGAAGATGAGGTATTCGGGAGCGCCGCCGAGGTTGCCGTTGTACGGCAGGGCGTGCCGCACCGTGAAGACCTGCGACGGGTCTCTCAGTTCGGCGGTTACGACGTTGTCCATGGTGTTTACGTCGGGGAGACCGAGTTCCATGCGCGGGTTCGCGAGCGCGCGCGGGTCGGTGGGCGCCCACGAGCCGCCGATGCGCTGCGAGCCGCCGCCATACGTGCGATAGAGCATCTGCCCCTCATACGGTTCGGGTACGGGCGTGCGCATGTCCTTCGCCCACTTTGCCCAGTCGCCCTTGCTGATCTTCATCGCCTGCCGCACCGTGATCTGCTCGCCGTACTTCATGGCGAACGACTTGGAACCCTTGAGCAGAACGCCGACGCCCTTCGCCGCCGCGCCCATGCCCACGCATGACAGAACCGCGCCCGCGATGCTGGCGATCGCCTCGCCCCATGACCGGTCTCCGGTAGAGGCCAGCACGATGTTGCCGATCGCGTTCACGATGGCCGCGATGCCGGCCACCACCAGCAGCGCCGCCGCGAGCACCTGCCCGACGACCGGGATCCACGACACCACGAGCGCGAGCACGCCGGCGATGGCCGACACCCAGCCGGCAACGTCGGTGATGACCGAGAGCAGGTCTTTGCCCCAGTTGTCCCACCAGCTGTCGTGCAACCCGTCGTGCTTGGTGATGTTGTGGATGTGGTCGATGGCGCTCTCCGCCGCACGGTCGCGTGCGGTCGTCGCCTCAGTGAGCTGGCTCTGGGCCGATGCGAGCGTCGAGTGGGCGTCAGCGGCATCCGCTTGGCTGTTGTCTGCCAGGTTGCGGTAGGTGATGGCCTGCTGCTCGTCGGTCTCGTCCTCGGCAAGGCGCACGTAATGGCGCTGCGTGCTGGTGGCGTCGTCTGCGCTCTGCCGGGCGGCGCGGGCGAGCGAGAGCGCCGACTCGGAGTCGGTCTGAGCGCTCTCGAGCACGGGCGCGTAGCCCACGAGCGCCTCGCCGGTCGCCCGGTAGCGCGCCTCGGCCTTCGCGATGTTCTCGGCGACCTTGCCTGCCGTCTCGGTGAGGGCGTCGACCGCGTCCGAGACCACGGCGCTGCCGAGGTCGATCGAGCGCAGCCGACGGCTGGCGGCGCCGATCGCGTCGGCCACCTCGAGGTAGCTCTGGCCGCCGGCGAGCACGTCGCCCGGCTCACCCGGGACCGGGTCTGAGCCGAGGCCGAGGGGGCTCCAGTCGGTCGGCCTCATTGGGCCACCGGGCCATGCTGGGCACCGGGCGCCGGCGGGTCGGTGAGTGCCTTCGCGAGCTGGCCATCCGTCTGATCGAAGCCGTCGGCGATGGCGATCGCGGCCTTCGAGAGCGTCACGATGTCGTTGACCATGCCCTCGCGAGTGTCGTCCCACTCGTGCGCGAAGTCATGCACAGCATCAGAGAGCCCGGAGTGGCCGACGGCGCCGGCGATGCGATCGCTGTGCGCGTTGGCGCCCGTGAACTCGCGGCCGACCGAGGCGAGCTCGGTGCCGAGATCGCGAACGGCGGTGGTGTCGATCTTCAGATCTGCCACGGACGCACCCTCCCCTGCCTTGCCAGCCCTTGCTGGTCACGGCCGTCACGACCGCGCGACACGATTCTATGGTGGTCCCCCGCGCCCGCACGATGGGGAGGACTCCCCATGGCTGTTGCGCCCCGCTGCCGCTGCCGCTGCGCGGCCGCTGCCGCCGCGCGGCTGCTGCCGCCGCCGAGTCAGTACAGCAGGAACTGCTTCGTGGTCGTCGATGCGACGTCGCCCAGCTTCACCTTCAGGTGGTACGAGGCGCCGCCCGCCGGTACCGCGGGCCGGTCCGCGTCGCACGTCTTCGGGTCGCTGCGGGTGCGATCCCACTCGAACGGCTGCGACGTGACCGTCTTGTGCGGGGCCAGCAGAATCTCGGTCTTGGTCGAATCCTTCTGGCAGTCGGTCGAGACCCAGTACTGCTCGGTGCCGCTCGTGATCGTGTACACCTGATTGTCGGTCCCGGCGTCGATGCGGCACGCCTTGGCGCCCGTGTTGGTCAGGCTCAGTGACAGCAGCGGATGCCGGCCGGAGGCGTAACTCGTCGCATCCGTCTTCGCTTCGAGCGCAATGTTCGCAGCCTTGCACGCCGCACCGTCTGCCGTCGTCGCGTCGGTCGGAATGGTGGTGCTATCGGACTGCGCGTTCGGTGTGGAGGAGTTGCTCGCCCCCGTCGTGGTCGCCGGCGGCGTCTTGGCCGGCTCGCCGTTGCCCGCGCCGGGACGCACGATGATGAGCACCACCACGACGATCACCGCGAGCAGGCCGATCAGAACGGCCGCCCGTCTGCGCCAGTACACCCTGCCCGATTGCGGGCCGACCGGGTGCTTCAAGGTCGACATGCCACAAGATTAGCCAGCGGATGCGGCCGCCCCGCGCAGGCGCGCTGCGTGCCGCCCTACCCCAGCAGGTTGAGGAGCGGCCGAAGTCCGCGTCTCGAAACCCGCGACGCTTGCCCTACCCCAGCCGCTTCAGCATGCGCGTGTTGCCGAGCGTGTTCGGCTTCACCCGCGCGAGGTCAAGGAACTCGGCAACGCCCTCGTCGTGCGACCGCAGCAGCTCGTAGTACACCTCGGGGTCGACGGTCTCGTCGCCCATGTCGACGAAGCCGTTGCGCTCGAAGAACGGCACCTCGAAGGTGAGGCAGAAGAGCCGGCTGAGGCCCAACTCGAGCGCGGTCTGCTCGAGCGTGGTCAGCAGGGCGTGGCCCACCCCCTTGCCGAGCCACTCGGGCGCGACGGCGAGGGTGCGCACCTCGGCGAGGTCCTGCCACATGACGTGCAGGGCGCCGCAGCCGATGAGGGTGTCGTTCGCGTCGACCGCCACGCGAAACTCCTGCACCGCCTCGTAGACCACGACGAGGTCTTTGCCGAGCAGAATGCGGCGCTGCACGAGCGGTTCGACGAGTGCCTGGATGGCGGGCACGTCGCTTGTGCGCGCGCGGCGGGTGCGGAATGCGGGTTCACTCACGCCATTCAGTCTAGGGATGCGGGCGCAGCGCCCTCTCCCGATGCGCCCGACACTCGCTGGACACGACACCCACTGGACCCGACACCCACTGGACCCGACACCCACTGGACCCGACACGCACTGTGTCGGGCCGAATCGCGGGTGTTCGGTCGTATCACCCACGATTCGGCCCGACCCAATGAAGTTGCGCTCTGGGCACACGAACGGGTCGGGCCATATGTGGGGTTCCGCTGAAGGAAACCCACGATATGGCCCGACCCGCTGGGCTTCGAGACGCGCTACGCGCTCCTCAGCCCGCTCACGCTTCTCGGGAGGCTCCCCGCCTACTCGCTCGAGGCGGCGATGTGGTCGGCTGTCGCGGGCCCGGCACCGATGGCGCCCGCGCCGATACCGGCAGCGACCGGCTCCTCGCGAGGCGTGGTCGTGAACACGAACTTTCCGTCGACGAAGTCCACGTGAACGTGATCCCCGGCGTTGAGCTCGCCCTGCAGAATCTTCTCGCTCAGCAGATCCTCGACCTCGCGCTGCACGGCACGGCGTAGCGGGCGCGCACCGAGCGACGGGTCGAAGCCCACGTCGATCAGGCGTTCCTTGGCGGCGGTGGTCAGCTCGACCGTCATGTCGCGGTCCAGCATCCGGTCGCCCAAACGCTTGATGAAGAGGTCGACGATCTGCAGCAGCTCGGGCTTGGTGAGCTGCGGGAACACGATGGTCTCGTCGACGCGGTTCAGGAACTCGGGCTTGAAGTTCTTCTTCAGCTCCTCGTTGACCTTGCCGCGCATGCGGTCGTAACCGGTGGCCGAGTCACCCTCGATCTGGAAGCCGACGGGGCCGCCGGTGATGTCCTTGGTACCGAGGTTGGTGGTCATGATGATCACGGTGTTCTTGAAGTCGACGACGCGACCCTGGCCATCGGTCAACCGGCCCTCCTCCAGAATCTGGAGCAGCGAGTTGAAGATGTCGGGGTGTGCCTTCTCGATCTCGTCGAACAGCACGACGGAGAACGGCTTGCGGCGCACCTTCTCGGTGAGCTGGCCGCCCTCTTCGAAGCCGACGAACCCGGGAGGGGCGCCGAACAGCCGCGAGACGGTGTGCTTCTCGCCGTACTCGCTCATGTCGAGCGAGATCATGGCGTTCTCGTCGTCGAACAGGAACTCGGCGAGCGCCTTGGCCAGCTCGGTCTTGCCGACGCCGGTGGGGCCGGCGAAGATGAACGAACCGGATGGGCGGTGCGGGTCCTTGAGGCCGGCACGCGTGCGGCGAATGGTGCGGGAGAGCGCCTTGATGGCCTCTTCCTGACCGATGACGCGCTGGTGCAGCGCCTTCTCCATGAACACGAGGCGAGCGGATTCCTCCTCGGTGAGCTTGAAGACGGGGATGCCGGTGGCCTGTGCCAGAACCTCTGCGATCAGGCCCTCATCGACCTCTGCCGTGGTCTGCACGTTGCCGCTGCGCCACTGCTTCTCGAGGCGCAGGCGCTCACCGAGAAGGTTCTTCTCCTCGTCGCGCAGGGAGGCGGCCTTCTCGAAGTCCTGCTCCTCGATCGCGGCCTCCTTGCGACCACGCACGTCGGCGATCTTGTCGTCGAACTCGCGCAGCTCCGGCGGTGCCGACAGGATCGACAGGCGCAGGCGGGCGCCGGCCTCGTCGATCAGGTCGATGGCCTTGTCTGGCAGGAAGCGGTCGCTCACGTAGCGGTCGGCGAGGTTCGCGGCCGCGACGATCGCGCCATCCGTGATGGAGACCTTGTGGTGCGCCTCGTAGCGGTCGCGCAGGCCCTTCAGAATGTTGATGGTGTGCGGCAGTGATGGCTCCGCGACCTGGATGGGCTGGAACCGGCGCTCCAGCGCCGCATCCTTCTCGAAGTGCTTGCGGTACTCGTCGAGAGTGGTCGCGCCGATGGTCTGCAGCTCGCCGCGGGCCAGCAGTGGCTTGAGGATGGAGGCCGCGTCGATGGCGCCCTCGGCGGCACCGGCACCGACGAGGGTGTGGATCTCGTCGATGAACGTGATGATGTCGCCGCGCGTGCGGATCTCCTTGGTGACCTTCTTCAGGCGCTCCTCGAAGTCACCGCGGTAACGGCTGCCGGCGATGAGCGAGCCGAGGTCGAGCGTGTAGAGCTGCTTGTCCTTCAGCGTCTCGGGCACGTCGCCGCGCACGATCGCCTGGGCGAGCCCCTCGACGACGGCGGTCTTGCCGACGCCGGGCTCGCCGATCAGCACGGGATTGTTTTTGGAGCGGCGGGAGAGGATCTGCATGACCCGCTCGATCTCCTTCTCGCGGCCGATCACCGGGTCGAGCTTGTTGTCGCGCGCGGCCTGGGTGAGGTTACGGCCGAACTGGTCGAGGATCTGGCTGCCGGCGCTCGTGCCGGACTGCTCATTGGCGCCCACCTGAACCTGCTCCTTGCCCTGGTAACCGGAGAGCAACTGGATAACCTGCTGGCGCACGCGGTTGAGGTCGGCGCCCAGCTTGACGAGAACCTGCGCGGCCACGCCCTCACCCTCGCGGATGAGACCGAGCAGAATGTGCTCGGTGCCGATGTAGTTGTGGCCGAGCTGAAGCGCCTCGCGCAGGCTCAGCTCGAGAACCTTCTTGGCGCGCGGGGTGAACGGAATGTGGCCCGTCGGCTGCTGCTGCCCCTGGCCGATGATGTCCTGCACCTGCTCGCGCACGGCGTCGAGGGAGATCCCCAGAGACTCAAGCGACTTCGCGGCGACACCCTCACCCTCGTGAATCAGCCCAAGCAGAATGTGCTCGGTGCCGATGTAGTTGTGGTTGAGCATCTTGGCCTCTTCCTGGGCCAAAACGACGACGCGACGAGCTCGGTCGGTAAATCTCTCAAACATATGGTCTGACTCCTTCGGCGCCGGCCGGTATGGCGCCGTTACAAAGAGAGTAACGAGCGGATGCGGGGAAGTGGGCTCCTGTTCGCCGTAGGCGTGACCGGCTGGGAGTCTGCTGCGTGGTGGGCCGCGCGCGGCCGCCGAGCGTGGGTTTTCGCGACGAGAGTGGGTGGCCCACGATGCTGTCTCGTCGCGAACACCCACTCTCGGCGTGATGCCGGTCAGCGTGTCGGGCTCCATCAGCGACGGCATTGCTTGACGGGGTGCGCACCGATCGCTACCTTTATCGATATTCGTTGTTATCGATTTTCGTTAGGGCGGCCATGAAGCGCAAGACATTCGGGTTCGACGACGAGCGCGCGCGCCCGCGATGGCCCAGCCGTGGCAATCTCACCGCTATCTCGTTCGCTGCATTCCTCGTGGGGGCGACCACGTTGGGCGGTGGCGCGATCCGCATCGCTGAGACCTTCGGCGACGAGGTGCATGTGCATCTCAGCGCGGCCACGCAGGTCGCAGCGGATGCCGCCTCGGGGCCGGCCGCCATCCTCAACGGCACCTACTCCGCCGCTGATCTCGCCGTCACCGGCCTCAGCGCCGGGCCGCGCTTGATGCTCGCGGGCGGAATACTCGTCACCGTGCTGACGGTGATGGCGGTCGCGGCATCCGTCATGTATCTCTGCTTCAGACTGGGGCAGGGCCGCCCCTTCGTCGCGTCGCTGACTCGCGCTCTCTCGATCTCAGCGTGGGCGCTCATCCTGGGTGGCATCGCGGGCCAGGCGCTCGTCGGCTACGGCGGTTGGATGGTTGCGGCCGAATTGAATCCGAATCCTGCGGTGTCACCATTCCCGTTCGCAGCAGACCTCGACGTGTGGCCGTTCGCAATCGGCATTGTCCTTCGCTTGGTCGTCGCCGCATTCCGAATCGCCGAACGTGTGCAGAGTGAGAGCGACCGCTCGGCGCGACAAGCAGCCCGACTGCGGCTCGACGTGGACGGGCTCGTCTGATGCGCGCCAAGGCACCCCGCACCTCGATCGTGCGGCGACCGTCGCAGATGTCCCGATCTCTGCGCCGCGGGACGTTCACCGAGCAGCCGGAACTGAATCGGGGCCGCGGCCTCCTGTGGGCCACCACAGTCGTCGCGATGCTCTACGCGGGGTTGCAGACGATCGGCTCACTCGGGTCGGCCCTCGTGACGCTTCTCGCACCGACGGTGTCGGTCGCCTTGCCTGTGCAGGAATTCTGGCCGAAGCTGAAGCCCTCGGTACACATCACCGACGGGCCGACTGCACACGTCATCGGGGGCGGCATCTCGAGCGCGGAGGTCTCGGTCTCCGGACTCAACACCGCCTCACGCGTCTGGCTGGCGGCCGGCGACGTGCTTGTCGGTATCACGGGCGTGATCATCGCCGCCTCCATAGCGGCGATGTGCCTGCGCCTGCTGCGCGGTGGAGTACTCGGCAACCGCGTGGTCCGCTCGCTGTTCCTCGCGTCAGGAACGCTTGCCGTTTGCGGAATCGCCTGGCAGATCTGCTACAGCATCGGCGATGCGAGCGCCTCGCGCCAGGTGCTTCAGGTCACCGGCTGGTCGATCGCTGACAGCGAGCGTGCCGGGGGCATCTCCGAGATCGGCTGGCCGGGACCGAGCTCGTCCTTCCAGGTACAGTTCTGGCCGCTCGCCATCGCGCTCGCCCTCGCCGCGGTCGGCGTCGCCCTGCGACACAGCACATTGCTGCGGCACGAGAGGGATGCGGCGATTCAGCGCGCCCGGGCACTGCGGCGCGACGTGGACGGGCTCGTATGACCGAAGCGGATGGCGGCAGCAGCATCCGCTGCCGCCTCGACGAGCTGCTTGCCGAACGCGAGATGACCCTCACCGAGCTGAGCCGCCAGGTCGGGATCAGCATCGTCAACCTGTCAGTGCTGAAGAACGATCGTGCCAAGGCGATCCGCTTCTCGACCCTCGAGGCGATCTGCGCGGCGCTTAACTGCGACGTCGGCGACCTGCTCACAACCCGCCGCAGCGAGCGTCAGCGTCAGCGTCAGCGTCAAGACTGAGCCCTAGTCGTGCCCGTACGGCGGCAGCACCATCTTCGTCGGGTCGCCCGTGCCGTCGGCGCTCGCCACCGTGATCTTCACCGGTGACCCGATGCGAATCGCGCTCGGCGTCGCGAACACGCTCGTGAACGGCGCATAGTCGGCCGTGCACGCCTTCTGAGTCACCTTCGCGCGCGTGAGCTTCACCTCGTTGCCGCCGGTCACCTCGAACGTGTCGACCGTGGGTGGGCAGGATGAACTGCCGTACAGCGTCACAGCGAACCGTGCGCCCTCTTTCAACCAGACCGCGAACGCGGCGCCGCCCGCACTGCGCGCCGGCGCCTCTACGCCCTTCGGCTCACCGGCGTACTGCTGCACCGGCCCCGCCGGCTGCTGTGTGCACGCCACCAGCAGAGCGGATGCCGCGAGCGCCCCCGCAGCAGCGAAAACTCGAACCCTCTGCCTCACCCGCGCCACGCGACAAATCTACCGGCAGGTGGCGCAGATGCCGGCGCGAATGCGCGTCGCGTCTGTGCGGATCCGCGACAGTCGCATCACTGCAGCGCCGACGTGAGCCGGGCAAGGTTGTCGAGAATGGTCTTCCAGAATGGGCGCTGCTGCCACTCCTCAAGAGTGAGTTCGCGGCTGTCGGCGCGGTAGCCGTCTTCGACCTCGCGCAGCGCGGAGACGAACGTGCGGCCGCGCACCATGAGCGAGAGCTCCATGTTGAGCTGAAACGAACGCATGTCCATATTGCTGGTGCCGATGACGGCCACGTCGTCGTCGATCGTGAAGTGCTTGGCGTGCAGAATGTAGGGCTTCTTATACATCCAGATGCGCACGCCGGCGTTCAAGAGAGCCTCGTAATACGAGCGCTGCGCGTGGTAGACCATGGGCTGGTCGCCGATCTCAGAGACGAAGAGCTCGACCGTGAGGCCGCGGCCGACCGCAGTGGTGATGGCCATGAGCATGGAATCGTCTGGCACGAAGTACGGGCTCGTGATGACGATGCGTTCCTGCGCGTAGTAGAGCAGGGCGAGGAAGAGGCGCAGATTGTTCTCGCCTCGAAAACCGGGGCCGCTCGGCACGACCTGGCAGTCGATCGTGCCGGGGCCGGAGATCTCGGGCGAGATCTCGACCTCGCGGCCGAGCAGCGTGTCTGTCTCGATGTACCAATCCGTGATGAAGATGGCGTTGAGCCCGGCCACGACCGGCCCTTCGACGCGGGTGACGAGTTCCTTCCACTTGAGGCCGCGTCGCAGGTTGCGCCGCTTGTTGTAGCTGCGGTCGATGACGTTCTGCGAGCCCGTGAACCCGACGGAGCCGTCGACGACGAGAAGCTTGCGGTGATTGCGCAGGTCGGGCCGCTGGTACTTGCCGCGAAGCGGCTGCACGGGCAGCATCAGATGCCACTCGACCGGCATGCCCTCGAGCCTGCGGATCATCCTGCGATACCCCTTCGCCCGGCGCGAGGCGATGTGGTCGAGCAGCACGCGCACGACCACGCCGCGTCGGGCCGCCGCCTCCAGCGCGTCGAAGAACGGCGCCGTCGTCGTGTCGAGCGCGAGAATGTAGAACTCGACGTGCACGTACCGCTTCGCATGCTCGATCTCGACGATCATGGCATCGAGTGAGCCCTGGTATGCCCCGATCAGCTGGGCACGGTTGCCGCCGACCAGCGGCATGGCGCCGAGGTTGCGATTGAGCTCGACGACCGAGTCGAGCCACGCGGGCCACGGATGCTCGCGAGTCACCCTGTCCATGCCCTCGGTGCTCTCCAGAATGAACCGGTTGATCTCCTCCTGCTTGTCTCGACGCCGCTTGGGCAGCTTGTAGCTGCCGATAAGCAGAAAGAACAGCACGCCCAGGTACGGGATGAAGAAGATGGCGAGCAGCCAGGCAGTAGCGGATGTCGGTCGCCGGTTTCGTGGCACGACGATGATGGCGACCACACGAATGATGAAGTCGACGACGAGCGCGAAGATGACGATGAGTTCGCTGATCAGCGCGGCGCTCATGGCGCACCCCCGATCCGCTCTGTGGCCTCTTCGCTACCGTAGCCGGTCGGGGTGACACCGGCAGGAAGGCTCAGCGCGCGGTCTTCGGCGGCATTCCGCGCCGCGCGCGCTCCTCGGCCTCGAGGCGAGCGTACGCCCGGCGCTCCGAGCGATCGGCGCGCACGACGGCGCGCAGGATCACCCAGAAGATCAGCCCGACCAGCACGGTCGGCGCAAGCGACCACACAATCCCAGCCCACACACCGTCCATAGTGTGACAATCGTAGCGCCCGCACCTGAAGGGAGACCCCACGCCTGACATCCTGACTTTGCTCACGACCTGGCGCCTTGATCCGGTCGCGCTCGTCGCCATCATCCTCGCCGCGGGGCTCTACACTGCGGGGGTCGTCGCCGCACGACGGGCCGGAGTGCGCTGGGGAGCGCTGCGCATCCTTGCCTTCTTCGCCCTCGGCCTGGGCTCGTATGCGTGGATCTCGTTCGGGTTCCTCGGCGCCTGGAGCCACGACCTTCGCTGGGCCTTCACGACCCGCGTCGCCCTGCTGCTGTTCGTGGTGCCGTCGCTCATTGTGCTCGGCAAGCCGGTGACCCTCGCTCGTGCCGCTCTGAGCGGGCTGCCTCTTCGCACCCTGGACCGCGTGCTGAACTCGTGGCCCGTGCGCCTCATGGGCAACGCCGTGTTCGCACCGCTCTTCGCTCTCAGCGCGTTCCTGCTCTTCCTCACTCCCGTCGCCTACGTGCTGCGCGACAACCTCTGGAGCGAGTGGACGATCACGCTTCTCGTCCCGCTGCTCGGACTGCTGATGGTGCTGCCCATCATTGAGCAGAGCATGATGCGCACCAGCTTCTTCATCACGATCGAGTTCATGCTCGCGTTCGTCGAGCTCATCATGGATGCGATTCCCGCCATCCTGCTTCGCCTCAACACGCACGTGCTCGACCATGCGCCCGCGCTCGTCGGCGCGTTCCCGGGCTGGTTCCCGAATCCGCTACGCGATCAGCAGCTCTCGGGCGACCTGCTCTGGCTCATCGCCGAGGTCACCGACGTTCCGGTGCTCATCATTCTTCTCATGCGCTGGATGCGAACCGACCGCCACGAGGCGAAAGCCATGGACGACCTGAGCGATGAGCAGATGGATGCCCTCATGCAGCAGCACCTGCGCCGCATGAACATGGTGCAGGCGGCATCCGCGTCTGAGGACAGCGAAGCGGATGACGCTACTTCGTGAGGAAGCGGATGACGCTACTTCGTGAGGTTGCGGATGACGCTACTTCGTGAGGATGCCGTAGAGGCCGGTGCCGATGAAGTAGAGGGCGATTGCCGCGACGACGATCCAGATGGTGACGCGCGCCTTCGAGGGGCCGCCTTTGTCGTCGTCGCCGGGCAGCTTGTTGTCGCTCATGTCGCTCATTTCACCAGGGGGAACAGGATGGTCTCGCGGATTCCGAGGCCGGTCAGCGCCATGAGCAGGCGGTCGATGCCCATGCCCATTCCGCCCGTGGGCGGCATGCCGAACTCGAGGGCGCGCAGGAACTCCTCGTCGAGGCGCATGGCCTCCTCGTCGCCGCGGGCCGCGAGCTTCGCCTGCTCGACGAAACGCTCGCGCTGCACCACAGGGTCGACGAGCTCGGAGTAGCCGGTGGCCAGCTCGAAGCCGCGAACGTAGAGGTCCCACTTCTCAACCACGCCCGCGATGCTGCGGTGTGCGCGCACGAGCGGGCTCGTCTCGACGGGGAAGTCTCGCACGAACGTGGGCCGCTCGAGGGCGCCCTTCACGAAGTGCTCCCACAGCTCCTCGACGAACTTGCCGTGGGTCGGGTGGGTGACCTCGAGCCCCTCCCCCGCGGCCATTGCACGCAGGTCTTCCACGGATGTCTCGGGCGTGACCTCTCGCCCGCTGGCCTCTGACAGGCTCTCGTACATGCTGATCCGGTCCCACTCGCCGCCGAGGTCGTACCGGGTGCCGTCGGCCCAGGTCACGCTATGGCCGCCAGAGATCGCCTGCGCGGCGTTCTGGATCATGGTCTGCGTGAGGTCGGCCATCACGTTGTAGTCGGCGTACGCCTGGTAGAGCTCGAGCATGGCGAATTCGGGCGAGTGCGTGGAGTCTGCACCCTCATTGCGGAAGTTGCGGTTGATCTCGTAGACCTTCTCGATACCGCCGACGACCGCGCGCTTGAGGAAGAGCTCGGGGGCGATGCGCAGGTAGAGCTCAGTGTCGAAGGCGTTCGAGTGTGTCACGAAGGGCCGAGCGGATGCCCCGCCGTGCACCACCTGGAGCATCGGGGTCTCCACCTCGACGAAGCCTCGCTCGGCGAACGTCTGGCGCAGGCTCGAGACGACCTTGGCTCGGTCGAGCACGTTCGTGCGCGCCTGCTCGCGGGCGATGAGATCGAGGTAGCGGCTGCGAACCCGGGTCTCCTCGTTGAGCTCGTTGTGCAGGTTGGGCAGCGGCAGCAGGGCCTTGGAGGCGATCTGCCACTCGCTCACCATGATCGAGAGCTCGCCGCGTCGGCTCGAGATGACCTCGCCCTTCACGAACACGTGGTCGCCCAGGTCGACGAGTTCCTTCCACTCGGCGAGCGACTCCTCGCCGACCTCGGCGAGCGACACCATCGCTTGAATACGGCTGCCGTCACCGGCCTGCAGGCTCGCGAAGCACAGCTTGCCCGTGTTGCGCGCGTGCACCACGCGAGCCGCGATGCCGACGACGACGCCGGTCTTCGCGTCGGCCTCGAGGTCGGCGAAGCGACGGCGAAGAGACGGGATCGAGTCGGTGATCGGCAGGGTGACCGGGTACGCGCCGCCTGCGGGGCTCGCGCTCGCCTCGATCAGCCGCTCCCGCTTCGCGAGCCGCACAGCCTTCTGCTGGCTGATCTCCTCGGCGCTCGGCTCGACGTTCTCTTCAGTGCTGTCGGTCATGACGTCTTTCGGTCTTCTCGATCGGGGAAGGTGATGCGCCCGTTGTCGATCAGCCGGGTTTCGCCGACCCGCGCCGCCACAAGCACAAGGGCCGCACCGCGATGGTCGGCACCGACCGCCTGGAAGGTCGCCGGATCGACGACAACGAGATAGTCCAGCTTAACGGCTGGCTCGGCGTGCATCACGTCGAGAGCCGCCTGCCTCGCGTCCTCCGGGCCGAGCAACGAAGCGGATGCCGCTGCCGCCACCGCGCGCGAGAGCACGACCGCGGCCGCACGCTCCCCACCACCGAGGTACCGGTTGCGGCTCGAGAGCGCCAGCCCATCCGCCTCACGCACGATCGGCGCAACCTCGATGCGCAGCGGCATGTTGAGCTCGCGCACCATGCGTTCGACGAGAAATGCCTGCTGCGCATCCTTCTGCCCGAACAGGGCCACATCGGGCTGCACGATTCCGAAAAGCTTGCTGACGACCGTGAGCATGCCGTCGAAGTGGCCGGGGCGGGCCGCACCTTCGTACTGCGACGCAACCGTTCCGGCGGCGACGCGGGTGGATGAGGGCCCGTCGGGGTACATCTCGGCCACGCTCGGCGCGAAGACGAGATCGGCGAGCCCGGTGAGAGCCGCGACGTCGGCGTCGAGGGTGCGCGGGTAGCGATCGAGGTCTTCGTTCGGCCCGAACTGCAGGGGGTTGACGAAGATCGAGACGACGACGACGTCGGCCAGCTGACCCGCCCGTTCCGCGAGCGCACGATGGCCATCGTGCAGCGCACCCATCGTCGGCACGAGCGCGAGCGTGCGACCTCGCCCGCGCTGGTCGGCCACGGCACGGCGCACGTCTGCGATCGTGTTGAGCACGATCGGCCGGCGGCTTCCGCCTTCATGGGGCTGTTCCATCCCCAGGCCCGCTTCGCTCACGGCCGCTCCTCTCCCTCATCCTCGCCGTCGCCGAGCTCCATCTCGAACCCGGGCAGCAGCGGCTGCTCGGGCGAGACGTGACGCAACGCCTCATCGACGGCCGAGCGCACGAGCGAGCCGAGGTATCCGCCCGGGTTCTCCACGCCGATCCGCGAGAGGATCTCGGCCGCTTGCCCCACGATCGAGCGCGAGAACGCGGTCGCCGTCGAGATCGCCTCGGCGTAGGCGGGCCGATCGGCCTCGGCGATCACGACCGGCTCGCCCCCCATCTCCACGACGAGTGCCTGGCCGATCGGCAGCACGGGCGCCGGTGCGGTCACGGCAAAATATGTCTCGGTGAGGCGGCCGATATCCATGCTGGTTCCGCTGAAGGCCATGGCCGGGTGCACGGCGAGCGGGATGGCGCCGGCGGCGAGCGCCGGCGCGAGCACATCCACGCCGAACTCGGCGGCCGTGTGCAACACGAGCTGGCCCGCCTGCCACACGCCCGCGGAGGCGAGACCGGCGACGAGCTCGGCCAGTTCGCTCGCGGGAACCGCGAGGATCACCAGCTCGCTGCGCTCGATGACCTGCGGGATCTCGAGAATGGGCACAGCCGGCAGCATCGCCTCGGCGCGCTCCCGGCTGCGCTCGGAGACGGCGGAGATGCCGACGACGGCGTGCCCGGCGCCGGCGAGCGCCGCGCCGATGACCGGGCCGACGTGCCCTGCCCCGATGATGCCGACGCCGAGGCGGCCGGAACGTTCAGCGATCATGCCGGGGTGTTCCAGCGATGGCTGCGGTCGCTCTCCGCGGCGTCGATCGCTCCATCGGCGACCGCGGTGAAGAAGGGGAACGCGTCGCTGTCCGCGATCACCGGCAGGCTCGTGGCAACCGGGCCGTAGACCGTATGCAGGCGCGCCTGCGCAAGGTGCAGCGAGCGACGCAGCGGCCCCTGACGCACCTCGACGCTCTGCAGGCGCGCGAGGGGCACGATGACGAGCCGGCGCCAGACGGCCCCCGTGCGCAGCAGCACGATGCCGTCGGCGATGCGGTAGCCGGTTCGCCGCCACGAGAAGGGTCGCAGCACGGCGGCCGAGCGCGGGGCAGCCGAGAAGAGGGGGCCGGCGCCGGGGGCGGGCGCGTCGGCACGGGCCGTCATCCCTGCCTGGATCAGAAGGCGGTTCTGCTCGGTGGCGAATGCCGACAGCGCCAGCGCGAGCACGCGCGCGACGTCGTCGGCGTTGCCAACGGGCAGCATGGTCGTGTTCGGCTGCCCGGCCGCGCCCTTCTGCTTCGACTTGCCAGCCGTATCGATGCGGATCTGCCACCAGCCGAACGGCCGCCACAGGAGCGGCTGCATCACCTCGAGCGCGTGGATGCGACCGGGAGGCAGCGTCTCGTTGCTCGTCGAGAGCATGCCGAAGCCGACGCGCACGCCGTCCGGCGTGCCCGCGATGCTGTAGTTGATCGACCGGGTGAAGCGCCGCAGGTAGAAGCTGGCCGAACCGATGACGCCGGGCAGCACCGCGACGAGCAGCCAGTAGCGGCCGGTCGAGGCACCGGCGACGACCAGGCCGACGGCGATCAGCAGGAACACCGTGAACTCGCTGATCACGATGGAACCGATGAGGCGAGCGGGCGGGATCGAGACGACGGAGTGCGGCGGCGCGGCATCCGGGTCGAGCTCGGGGCGCACGAACTCGTTGAGGCGCCGCGTGATGAGTTCGCTCGCACGGTTCTGCGCGGACGCCGGCCCGGCAGGCTGCAGCGATTGGCCCGGCGCGGCAGGCTGCTGCGACTGGCCCGGCGCGGCAGGCTGCAGCGACTGGCCCGGCGCGGCAGGCTGCAGCGACTGGCCCGAGGCGGCCGCCGCTGCACCGGATGCGCGCAGCAGAATGTCGCGCCGGAGCCCGTCGGCGAGCTGCGAGCCGAGATAGGCCAGTTCGACGTTCGCATCCTGGCCCGCGACGCTCACCTCGAGTTTGGCGGTGCCGAAGATGCGCGGAAAGAGGGGCCGAGAGACGTTGACGCCCTGAATGCGATCGAGCCTGGCCTTCCGGTGGCGCCGGTTGATGACCCCGCTGCGCACCTCGACGGCGTCGTCGCCGATGCGGAAGCTGTGCATGCGCCAGGCGAGATAGAAGAGGGCGATCGCGAGCACGAGAAGCACGGCGAGCGCGAGCAGCGCCCAGCCGACGAGCCCGTGCTGGTAGATCTGGTCGATTGGGTCGCCCGCGTAGTCGTTGCCGCCCTGCTGCGACTCGTCGACGCCGAACACGCTGAGGAACATGTCGACGAGGCGCTCGCGCAGGTTGGCGAGCACGATGCCGAGCACGGCGACGAGCCCGATGCCGCCGCGAAGCAGGGGGGTGAGCGGATGCAGGCGGTGCCACTCGCCGTCAGCCATGCGGGCGACCGCAGGCGCGTCTGTCACGGGCACTCTCGTCCCCGGCGCTGCCGAGCCGGGATCCGCTCCGCCCAGCGGTACGCTCACAGCCCCGCCCGGCGGCTCTCGGCGAGTTCTACCAAGCGATCGCGCAACTCACCGGCATCCGCTTCGGGAAGCCCGGGGATCGCGACCGCCGTCGATGCCGCCGCCGTCACGAACTTCAGGTCGGCGAGGCCCAGGGCGCGGCCGACCGGCCCCCGCGTGATGTCGATGAGCTGCATGCGCCCGTACGGCACCGCCACGAAGCGCTGGAACATGATGCCCCGGCGAAAGAGCAGGTCGTCGTCGCGCAGCGCGTACCCGATCGACCGTGCGCGGCGCGGCGCCACGATGAGCGTCACGACGGTCACGATGCCCACCGCGACGAGCAGCAGCCAGCCCCACGAGACCTGCATGATGAGCCAGATCACCGCGGCGATGGCCCCGGCGACGACGCCAGAGACCAGGGAACTCACGAGCACGACAAGCACGTACTTGGGCGAGACGCGATGCCATTCGGCCTGCACGTCGAGTCGTCGCGACACGGTACCCCCGGGATGAGCGGATGGGCGCCGGCTTCGCGCCCTGCTCCATGGTAGCCGGGGCGCCCGCCTGTACACATCGCACAGGAGATCGGGGCGACCCATGTCGACGCTGTGCAAAAGACACGGGGGCGAAGTGGCTCTAATCTGAATAGTGCGAGCGGAGAGTCCGCTCGGTCCACAGGAGCAAGGGGTTCCATGTCTTCCACGACCATCGCACTCTCCCGCCCGACACTGGCCGACCGTGTCATTCCGCGCAGTGCCGTCAACAACGCGCTGCTGATCGTCTCGGGAACGGCGATCGTCGCTGCGCTCGCCCAGGTCGAGGTGCCCATGTGGCCGGTGCCGATCACGGGCCAGACGCTCGGCGTCATGCTCGTGGGCGCGGCGCTCGGCTCGTGGCGCGGCGCCAGCTCGATGATGCTCTACCTCGTACTCGGCCTCGCCGGCCTGCCCATCTTCGCCGGCGGTGCCGGTTCCATCGCGGCGGTCGCCACGCCCAGCTTCGGCTTCATCATCGGCTTCGTCTTCGCGGCCGCCCTCATCGGCTGGCTCTCCGAGCGCCGCTGGGACCGCCACCCGCTGCTCTCCGGCCTCGGCTTCCTCGGCGCGAGCCTGGTGCCGTTCCTCTTCGGAGTGCCCTACATGGCCTTCATTCTCGGCACCCTCGGCATCCCGAACGACATTGGCACCGTGCTGGCGCTCGGCGTCTACCCGTTCATTCTCGGCGGCGTCGTGAAGTGGGCCATCGCCGCTTCGGTGCTGCCCGCCGCATGGCGCCTGGTGCGTGCGGTCGACGAGCACAGCTCGAAGAAGTAGCCGGCGCAGGCTGGCGGAAGCGCCCGAGGTTCAGTGAGCCTCGGGCGCTTCTTTGTCGTCACCGGGCGGCGGCAGGGTGCACAGATGTTCGGCCACAAGACCGGCAATCAGCAGGATGACGGCCGCCGCCGTCGCCCCCACCGCGAGCCCGATCACATCGCCGCCTGGCAGCATCCGCCGGCTCACCATGTACGCGAGAACGCCGACGCCGGCCCCGCCGAGGATCGCACCAGCCAGACTCGACGCCTTCGCGAGCACGGCCACTCGCATGGCCTGGAACGGGTCGATGCGCCGCTTCGTGTGCCCGTGCACCGCACGGTAGATGGGAATCGCGAACGCGACCACGATGATCGCGATGGCCACGAGCGTCACCGGCAGCGTGAGCGGCGGCACCAGCATGGGCAGGCTGCTCGCGACGAGCGCCACTTCAAGCAGGAACCCGGCCACGGCACCGGCGAGGGCCAGGCCGAGCAGCGGGGTCGCGTGCGTGCGCTTCATCGACCGCTCACCTCGCCTGCCTCACGAACGTCGGCAGCGGCGGCGGCGCTGCCTGCTCCGCCTTCCTCACGAACCTCGCGCACCAGCCGATCCCAGCTCTCCGACACGTACGGCGCAACCTCGTCGGTCGCCGCAGCACGCAGGGCGCCGACGGTGCCGCGTCCGGGCACGGCTGCTTGCGGCGCCACCTCGAGCCAGGGCGCGAGCACGAACGCACGCTCGGCCGCGCGCGGGTGCGGCAGCGTCAGCTGCCCATCCGCCTGAATGCGTCCGTCGTAGTCGATCACGTCGATGTCGAGCGTGCGGTCGCCCCAGCGCTCCTCGCGCGTGCGCCCGTGCGCCGCCTCGATCGCATTGGCGATGCCGAGCAGGGCGAGCGGGTCGAGCACGGTCTCCACGAGCGCCACTGCGTTCAGGTACGCGGGCGCGCTGCGGTCTACCCCGTCGAGCTTGATGGCCGGCGTCTCGACCAGGTGCGAGAGCGCCACGACACGGATGCCGCCGGCAGCCCCCAGCGCCGCCACAGCCGAGCGCAGCGTCGCCTCGCGGTCGCCGAGGTTGCTGCCGAGGGCGAGCACCGCGGATCCCCGCGGTCGCAGCCGCTCGGGCCGCGGCGGCCGTGGGGCGGCCGTCACGCGAGCTCCCCTTGGGCGCCGGGCGCGGCATCCGTTGCCCTGGCCTGTGCGGCGAAGCCGACGACGCGGGCACCCGGGCGCCGTTCACGGGCCCGTTCGATGGTCACGGCAACATCGCCGAAGGGCACCTCGATGGGCGCGTCGGGCTTGTGCACGGTCACGCGCACGGCGTCGGCGGCCTCGTGAGCGAGCACGACGTGCGCCACACGCTCGGCGACCGTTTCGATGAGGTCGACGGGGTCCCGGCGCACGGCATCGGCGACCTGCTCGGCCAACTCACCGTAGTGAATGGTCGCGGCGACGTCGTCGCTCGACGCCGGGGCGGCGAGGTCGAGCCAGACGGTCACGTCGATAACGAATTCCTGCCCGGCCTCGCGCTCGAAGTCGTACACGCCGTGGTGGGCGTGCACGCGCAGGCCGGTGAGCGTGATGCTGTCCCCGCCTGCCATCGCGCGCCCCGGCCGGGTGCCCTGTTCTGCCTCGTTCATGCGTCTCCGCCTCCCTCTCCAGCGTGCCATGCCTCGACCACGTCGAGTGCGAGCCGGGTCGCTGCCACGTTGTGCACACGCACCGCCCAGGCGCCGGCCCGTGCGGCGAGCGCACTCACGACCGCGGTCGGCGCGTCCCTCGCGGCCATGGGGGCGTCGGCCGGCAGAAGCGCGCCCAGGAACCGCTTGCGCGACGCCCCGACGAGCACGGGGAACCCGTGCCCGACGAACGCGTCGAGGTGGCCGAGCACCCGCCAGTTGTGCTCGGCGTTCTTCGCGAAGCCGAGGCCGGGGTCGAGAATCAGCTTGCCGGGCTCGAGCCCCTGGCCGAGCAGGGTGTCGACGCGGGCGAACAACTCGTCGCGCACCTCGGCGGCCGCATCCGCGTAGACGGCCTGGTGGTTCATGGTGATCGACTGGCCCCGCCAGTGCATGACCACGAACGGCAGCCCGCTCTCGATCACGGCGGCGGCCATGGCGGGGTCGGCGAGGCCGCCCGAGACGTCGTTGAGTATCGCCGCGCCCGAGGTGGCGACGGCCCTCGCGGTCTCGGCGTGCATGGTGTCGACACTCACACGGATGCCGCGATCGGCCAGCTCTCGTACAACCGGAAGAACCCGTCGCTGCTCCTGGGCCGCACCCACCCGCACCGCTCCGGGCCTCGTGGACTCGCCGCCGACATCGATGATGTCGGCGCCCTCGGCGACGAGTTCGAGCGCGTGCGCGATGGCCGCATCCGTCTGGGCATAGCGGCCGCCGTCGCTGAACGAGTCGGGGGTCACGTTGACCACGCCCATGATCAGGGTGCGGCCGTCGCCGAAGCCCGGAACGCCACTAGAACTCGGAACGCCGGCGCCCTGGTCGCCGCTGCCGCCATCGGCTCCCGCGTCGGGCTCGCCGCTGCCGCCCTCGTTCACCGCTCGCTCCCGCCCGAGCTCATGAGAGCCATGATCTCGGCGCGTGCCGCGGGGTCGGTGAGGTCACCCCGGCTCGCGACGGTCACGGTGGAGCTGCCGGTCTGGCGGGAGCCGCGGGCGACGACGCAGCCATGCACCGCGTCGAGCACCACGAGAACGCCGCGGGCGCCGAGCCCATGCTGCAGCGTGTCGGCGATCTCTTCGGTGAGGCGCTCCTGCAGCTGCGGGCGCGCGGCGAGCGTCTCGACCACGCGGGCGAGACGGCCGAGGCCGACCACCCGCTCCCCCGGCAGGTATGCGACGTGCGCGGTGCCGAGGAACGGCAGCAGGTGGTGCTCGCACACGGAACGGAACGCGATGCCGCGCACGACGACCGCCTCGGTGTCGTGCTCGCCGGCGGGCACGCTGTCGCTCAGCAGGGCGAGCGGATCGCGCCCCAGCCCGTCGAAGAACTCCGCGTACGCGTCAGCGACGCGCTCCGGCGTGCTCGCCAGGCCGGGGCGGCTCGGGTCTTCGCCGATGGCAAGCAGGAGCTCGCTCACCGCGCGCTGGATGCGTTCCCGATCGACTCCGCCCACGGGCGCCACCGTGACGGCTCTGCCTACGCCGTTGCCGGGCGGGCCTTGGGCGCGCGGGCGCGCTTCGGCTTCGATGGCGGCTCGGAATCGATGCCGCCGTCTGTCGCTCCGGGGTCGACCGGCGCGCTCTCGCGCGGGATCGAGATGGGCGGCACGTTCGAGATGGGCCGGTTGTCACTGGAGAGCCACTGCGGCCGCTCCGGCAGCTTGGTGATGTC
Organism: Microbacterium sp. STN6; assembly: GCF_026410545.1. Lineage (GTDB taxonomy): Bacteria > Actinomycetota > Actinomycetes > Actinomycetales > Microbacteriaceae > Root112D2. The sequence goes on along the minus strand of NZ_JAPMIT010000004.1, from coordinate 35,035 downwards.
CTTGAAGATGTCGGCGATCTGGTTGTGGTCGAGCGTTTCCTTCTCGATCAACTGCCCGGCGAGCCGGTCCAGGATCTCGCGGTTCTCGTTGAGCACCTGCCACGCCTCATCGTGCGCCTTCTCGATGAGCGCCCGCACCTCGGCGTCGACGCGCTCGGCGATCTGCTCGGAGTAGTCGCGCTGGTGCCCCATGTCACGGCCGAGGAACATCTCACCGGACGACTGGCCGAGCTTCACGGCGCCAACGTCGGCACTCATGCCGTACTCGGTGACCATCTTGCGCGCGATGCCCGTGGCCTTCTCGATGTCGTTCGAGGCACCCGTGGTCGGGTCGTGGAACACGATCTCCTCGGCGACGCGGCCGCCCATGGCGTAGGCCAGCTGGTCGAGCAGCTCGTTTCGGGTGATGGAGTACTTGTCTTCCAGCGGCAGCACCATCGTGTAGCCGAGCGCCCGGCCTCGCGGCAGAATCGTGATCTTCGTGACCGGGTCGGTGTGGCGCATCGCGGCTGCGGCGAGGGCGTGGCCGCCCTCGTGGTACGCGGTGATGAGCTTCTCCTTGTCCTTCATCACGCGCGTGCGCTTCTGCGGGCCGGCGACAACGCGGTCGACGGCCTCGTCGAGCGCCCGGTTGTCGATGAGTTGGGCGTTCGAGCGCGCCGTCAGCAGCGCCGCCTCGTTCAGCACGTTCGCCAGGTCGGCACCCGTGAACCCCGGGGTCTTGCGGGCGAGCACGTCGAGGTCGACGCTCTTCGCGAGCGGCTTGCCCCGCCCGTGCACCTCGAGAATCTTCTTGCGGCCAAGCAGGTCAGGCGCGTCGACGCCGATCTGCCGGTCGAAGCGGCCGGGGCGCAGCAGCGCCGGGTCGAGGATGTCGGGGCGGTTCGTCGCCGCGATCAGAATGACGTTGGTTTTGACGTCGAAGCCGTCCATCTCAACGAGAAGCTGGTTGAGCGTCTGCTCGCGCTCGTCGTGGCCGCCGCCCATGCCGGCACCGCGGTGGCGGCCGACGGCGTCGATCTCGTCGACGAAGATGATGGCGGGGGCGTTCTCTTTCGCCTGCTGGAACAGGTCGCGAACGCGGCTCGCGCCGACACCCACGAACATCTCGACGAAGTCAGAACCCGAGATGGAGTAGAAGGGAACGCCGGCCTCGCCCGCGACGGCACGCGCGAGCAGCGTCTTACCGGTTCCGGGAGGGCCGTAGAGCAGCACACCCTTGGGGATGCGCGCGCCGACCGCCTGGAACTTCGCCGGCTCTTTGAGGAACTCCTTGATCTCCTGCAGCTCCTCGACGGCCTCGTCGGCCCCCGCGACATCCTCAAACGTGACCTTGGGCGTCTCCTTCGAGACGAGCTTGGCCTTGGACTTGCCGAACTGCATGACCTTGTTGCCGCCACCCTGCATGCTCGACAGGATGAACCAGAAGATCAGGCCGAAGATGGCCACGGGAATGAGGAACCCGAGCATCGAGAGCAGCCAGCTCTGCTGCGGCACCTCGTCGTTGAAGCCGCCGGGAAGGTCAGCGTTGTCGATCGCCTTCACGATGTCGGCGCCGCGCGGCTGCACGTAGTTGAACTGAACCTGCTTGCCGTCCTTCTTGTCGGCATGCGTAAGCGTGAGGTCGACCCGCTGGTCGCCATCGATGACCTTCGCGCTCTGCACCTGACCGCTCTTCAGGTACTCGAGACCCTTCTCGGTCGAGATGTCCTTGAAGCCAGACATGGTGATCAGGCTGGAGCCGATCCACACCGCGATCAGGGCCAGCGCGATATAGAGGATCGGACCGCGGAAGATCTTCTTGAGGTTCATGGTGCTGTAAGGTTATCGCCCTCCCGCTGGGCGAGAACTGCGTGTTCGCCAAGAGGCGAATTGCGAACGAGGCGGATTGAGGAGCGTGCGAAGCACGCGTCTCGAAATCGCAGCCAGCTGGGTTTTGAGACGCGCTCCGCGCTCCTCAACCCACAGACGTCAGTGCTCGTACACCTTGGGGGCGAGAACGCCGATTCCGCGTAGGTTGCGGTACCGCTCGTCGTAGTCGAGGCCGTACCCGACAACGAACTTGTTCGGGATCTCGAAGCCCACATACTTCACGTCGATCGAGACGCGGGCGGCATCCGGTTTGCGAAGCAGTGTGCAGATTTCGACGGATGCCGGTCCGCGCGAATTCAGGTTGGCGAGAAGCCATGAGAGCGTCAGCCCGGAGTCGATGATGTCCTCGACGATAAGCACGCGCCGACCGGTGAGGTCGGCGTCGAGATCTTTGAGGATGCGCACCACTCCGCTCGACGCCGTGCCGCTGCCGTACGAGCTGACCGCCATCCAGTCCATGGTCACGGGGATGCGCAACTCACGAGACAGGTCGGCCATGACCATGACCGCGCCCTTCAGCACGCCCACGAGCAGAACGTCGTCGCCCGCATAATCTCGCTCGATCTCGCGAGCAAGTTCCGCGAGTCTCGCCCGGATCTCCTCCTCGCTGATCAGCAGTTCGGTCAGGTCCTCCTGTGCGTCGGAGAGTTCCATGTCGGCGGGTTCGATCCTTCTGTTTCGCGTCGTCAGGTGGTTCGTCGTCAGGCCCGCGTGAAGATCAGGCGGCTCCCCTGCCTGACCACTCTAACGCCTGGCAGATCGAGCGCGCCCTGCCCGTGCCAGTCGGTCACGAGGCGCAGGGCGGCGAGGGTGTGACTGCGGTGCAGCGACACCCCGAACTCGCTGTGCACCACATAGCGGATGATGCGACCCCTCAACGCCGCCGGGTTCGCCGCGAGCGCCCCAACCAACACCGCGATGCCCGCCTCGGCAGGCTCACAGATGTCCTCGATCGTCTCGACGATCATGGCGTCGAGCGCCTCGGAATCCTCGCGCAGCTGCTCGGCGGTGCGGGCGAGAGCGTCGGCGATGCCGGGGCCGAGCTCGCGTTCGAGCGTCGGCAGCACGCTCTCGCGCACCCGCACGCGCGCGAACGCGTGGTTGCTGTTGTGCGGGTCCTCCCAGGGCTCAAGCCCGCAGTCGCGGCAGAATGCCCGGGTCGTCTCACGGCGGATGCCGAGCAGCGGGCGCACATACGGCCCGTTCTGCGGTGCCATGCCCGACAGACTGGTCGCGCCCGATCCGCGGGCCAGCCCGAGCAGAACCGTCTCGGCCTGGTCGTCGAGGGTGTGAGCGAGCAGGATGCGCGAGGCGCCCGTCTGCGCGAGCGCCTCGCGGAACGCCCCGTACCGCGCGTCGCGCGCCGCCGCCTCCGGCCCACCCCCGCCGCCGCCGCGGGTTGAGGAGGGCGCACCAGCGCCCGTCTCGAAACCCCCACCCCTTGTGCGGGTTGAGGAGGGCGCACCAGCGCCCGTCTCGAAACCCCCACCCCTTGTGCGGGTTGAGGAGGGCGCACCAGCGCCCGTCTCGAAACCCCGATCACCTGCGCAGGTTGAGGAGGGCGCACCAGCGCCCGTCTCGAAACCCCCACCGACGGTCACCGTCTTCACCATCACGGGATCAAGCCCGAGCGCACGCGCCTGGGCTGCGGCGGCGGCGGCGACATCCGCTGAATTGGGCTGGAGCCCGTGGTCGACGATGATCGCTCCGGCCCGCAGCCCCGCGCGCGGCGCCTCGAAAGCGGTCGCCGCGGCGAGCGCGAGCGAATCCGCGCCGCCGCTCAGCCCGACGAGCACAAGTTCGGAATCGGCGCTGCCTGCCCTGACGCTGTCGGCCTCGAGCACCGAGCGCACGGCGCGGCGCACGTCGGCGATCGCCGGCGTCAGACGGGGGCGGCGCGTGGCACCGTGCTCAGAGGCCATGCCGCAACGCTATTACGTCAGCTTCCTCACGGCACTACTCGCTGCGTCGGGCCGAATCGCGGGTCCCAGCGCCCACTACGCGCAATCTGCCCCGAACCCCAGTCTCCGCCGCGCACTCCTCACGGCACTACTCGCTGCGTCGGGCCGAATCGCGGGTTCCCGCGCTCACCACCCGCGATCTGCCCCGAGCCATGACCATGACGCGCGGCACGAGCGCTGCAGCACACGGGTAGATTTGTCGCGAGAACTTTCACGCGAGGAGAAGAGTCATGGCAGAGTACGACGTCGTCGTAGAGATCCCCAAGGGCAGCCGCAACAAGTACGAGGTTGACCATGAGACCGGTCGCGTGTACCTCGACCGCGTGCTCTTCACGAGCTTCGTGTACCCCGTCGACTACGGCTACTTCGAGAACACGCTCGGCCTCGACGGCGATCCGGTCGACGCCCTCGTGCTGCTCGAGTACCCGCTCTTCCCGGGCGTCGGCGTGAAGGTGCGCCCCGTGGGCGTGCTCAACATGAGCGACGAGGCGGGCAGCGACGCGAAGGTCGTCGTTGTACCCCACAAGGACCCGCGCTGGCAGCACATCCAGGACGTCGACGACGTGCCAGAGCAGACGCGCAAGGAGATCGAGCACTTCTTCGCCCGCTACAAGGACCTCGAGCCGAACAAGTGGGTCAAGATCGAGGGCTGGGGCAACGCGGCCGAAGCCGAAGAGATCGTGCAGGCCGGCCTGAAGAAGCTGGCCGAAGAGGGCCACTGAGCGGCACGCTCATCGGCAGCCTTTGGCGCGGACCGCGCAAACTCCGCCGAAAACGAGTGTTCGCGACGAGATAGGGCGGTCGACCTCTCACTCTCGTCGCGAACACCCACACTCGGTGGCGCGGCGAGCTGAACCGGAGCCGGCCGCTCCCGGCGCGGAGCGGCTCAGCCGGTGGGGCGGCCCACAACCCCCATGAGGTCGCCGCCGTAGCCCCACACGGGCTGGATCTTCACCACGTCACCGGCCTTCGGCGCCGCGATCATCATTCCGCCACCCAGGTAGATGGCGATGTGGTACGCCCCGCCGCCACTGCTCCAGAACAAGAGGTCGCCGCGCTGCCGCTGCGAGTACGGCACGAGCCGGCCCTGCCGTTGCATCGTCGCGTACTGGCTGGGCACATAGTGCCCGCCGATGTTCACCCCCGCGTAGCGGTACGCCATCATGGTGAGCCCCGAGCAGTCCCAGACCGAAGGGCCCTCGCCTCCGAGCACGTACGGTTCGCCGAGCTGCTGTTCCGCGTACCAGATCGCGCGCTCCACCTGGCTGCCGTTCGGAGCCGACGGAGCCGACGGCGCCGCCGACCCTCCGCCCCCGCCGTGATTCGCCGCCGCGGCAGCCGCAGCAGCCGCAGCCTCGGCCTGGCGTCGCCTCTCGGCGGCAGCAGCAGCAGCCGCAGCGGCCGCAGCCTTGCGCTCGGCCTCGCCCTTCAGGTACCCGGCCTCGACCTCGACCGACGTGTTCTTCAGCGTCGCCAGCTGCGAGATGAGCTCCGTCGACTTCTCCTGCTCGGTGGCGACCGCGGCGCGAGAGGCGGCCTCGGCGGCATGCGCCTTCTCAAGGGCAGCGGATGCGGCATCCGCTCTCTGCTGCCTCTCCTTCTGGGCCGCCTCGGCCTGCGCGGTCAGCGACTCGGCGTTGTTGCGGTCGCTCTCGGCCTCGGCGTAGATGCGCTGGGACTGCTGCGTCAGCTTGCTCATGGTGCCCAGCTGGTACAGCAGGTTGTCGGCGGACTTGCCCTCGCCCCCCTTGATGAGCAGGTCGACCGAGAGGTTCTGCCCCCCGCTGCGCGCCAGGTGCGAGGCGAGCAGGCCCGCACGCATCTGTGACGTCTTCGCCTTCTCGGCCGCGGCCTGCGCCTGCTTCTCGAGGTCGGCGGCCTTCTGCGTGGCTGATTCCAGCGCGGCCTTGGCCTCGAGGTACGCCTCGTCGGCCATCATCGACTGGCGGCCCGCCTCGTCGGCTGCCTTCTGCAGCCCCTCGATCAGCGTGGTGATCTGCGAGATCATGGCCTGCTGCTTGGCGACGTTTGCCTTCGCCTGCTGAACGTCGTTCCACGACGGGTAGTCGGTTGCGTACGCGGGGGCCGCGATGCCGAAGGATGCGGTGACGGCGCCGATGACGCCGACACCGACCGCGCTCACCGCCGCCCGCCGCGAGCCGTGCCGTCGAGTCTTCTCAGCCAAGTGGTGCTCCTCGTGCTCTCATGAAGGTGATCGGGTTGACCTTCGATCCGTTGACGCGCACCTCGAAGTGCAGGTGCGGGCCGGTCGAGTGCCCCTGCGAGCCGACGCGGGCGATGGCCTCACCCGCGACGACTCGCTGGCCGATACCGACGAAGATCTGGTTGCGTTCCATGTGCCCGTAGGCGGTGACGATGCCGCCGCCGTGGTTGATCAGAATGAGGTTGCCGTAGCCCGAGGCCGGGCCCGCATATGAGACGACGCCCGCAGCCGCGGCGTAGATGCCGGCGTGGTAGCCGGCGCCGATGTCCACACCGAGGTGATAGCTCGAGCAGCCGTAGCAGGGTGCGGGGCGGGCGCCGTAGCTGCCGGTGATCGGGCCGCGCGCGGGGATCGCCCAGCCCTGCGAGCCGACCCAGCCGCCCGGAAGTCCCGCGCCGCCTGCCGCCGCTGCCGCCGCTGCGGCCGCGGCCGCGCGGGCGGCCACGCCGGCCTGGTACCCGGCAACCGTCGTCGCGGTCTTGTCGGTGAGCGCCGCCAGCTGCGCCTGCAGCACCACCTGCTGCTTCTGCTGCTCGGCGAGCTTGTCCTGCGCCGCCTTCGCGGCGGCGGCAGCAGCTTCGAGCGCCTTCTGCGCGGCCACCCGCAGCGTCTCGCGCTCGGTCTTGGCAACGGCAGCCTGCGCGCTGAGCGCGTCCGCGGAGTTGCGGGCGGTGACGGCCGTCTTGTAGACGCCACTCGAGTGCTCGACGAGTTTCGTCATGCTGCCCAGGTCCGAGAGCAACTGGTCAGGCTTCTTCGATTTCGTGCCGGGCCCGGCACTCAGGAAGATGTTCATCGTGAGGTTTGCGCCGCCGGTGCGGTACAGCTGGGCAGCGAGCCTGCCAGCCTGAGCGGTGGCGGCATCCGCTTCTGCTCGGCTCTTGTCTGCCTGGGTCTGCAGGTCGTTCGCACGGATATCGGCCTTGTCGAAGGCGTCCTGCGCGGCGCTCAGCTCGTCGCCGCGCTTGACGGCCTCGGCCTGTGTCTGCGCGACCTCGGCATTGAGGTTGGCGATGAGCGCGTTGATCTTGGAGACCTCCGCGGAGGCCGCGGCCTGGTTGGACTTGGCGTTCTGAACGTCCTGCCAGGAGGGGTAGTCGGTGGCCCACGCGGGCTCGGCCACGAGACCGACGGTCGCGAGCGCGATGACGGTGGCAATGGCCATGCCGAGGCGGCCTCGCGCCCGAGCACGCCCTGTGGTCGGTTCAGTGCGTTTCATTGTTCCTCGAACCCGTCTGCTCGTGACCCCCCACAGGTCACACCAGTCACACGGATACCGTTGTCAACGGCGTTAACAGTAGCAACAGGGGGCTCGCGGTCCCTCCGGTTGCCCCGAACTGGGGGTTCCGTGGCGCGGCGACGCGGTTCGACCGCCGCGGCACGAATCTAACCCGCGGATGCCGGGATACGGCGCCCATCCGCCGCCCGTCGCGGAATCGCCGCTCGCGCGTGGTCGCTCCCGGCCGCCCGTGGTCGCTGCTGCCCGGCTCGTGCGTGGCCGCTGCCGGCCGCCCCGTGCGTGGTCGCTCCCGCGCCCACCACAGCTCGCCCTGTCCCCCTCCGAGATCGCTGAGAGGCCAAATATCGCCCTCAAATCCAAGAATGAGGGCACTTTTTGGCCACTCGCGTGTGGCCGAAGACGGGGCGAGCGCGGAAGCGCCAGAGCGAGGCCGCTCGGTTTGGCAATTCACGTGGGCGCATCGTATGCTTGTGCGTCGGTAGTCATGCAGGTCTTGGCCCGCCAGGCCCCATCGTTTAGCGGCCTAGGACGCCGCCCTTTCACGGCGGTAGCACGGGTTCGAATCCCGTTGGGGTCACCGAATAATTGAATATACTGGTTCAACACTCTTGGCCCTGTAGCGCAGTTGGTTAGCGCGCCGCCCTGTCACGGCGGAGGTCGCCGGTTCAAGTCCGGTCAGGGTCGCCACGGTTTGAAGGCCTTCCGAGAGGGAGGCCTTTTTACCGAGATGGGTCAGTTTGCGCTGACCCTCCAGGTCGGTTCGCCGGCCGCACGGCTCTGTAGCTCAGTTGGTAGAGCGTTCGACTGAAAATCGAAAGGTCACCGGATCGACGCCGGTCGGAGCCACCACGTACATCCAGCACGGATCACACACTCGCGTCCGACCTCGCTAACGGAGGCGGGCAATCAGGTCCGAAACGCCAAAGGCTCGGTCGGGCCTCAGCGAGCGTCCACCGGCAGCCAGACGCGCATGGTCGACGGGCCGCGGTTCGCCCAGTGGAAGTAGGGGATGAGGTCGACTTCGTCGACCTGCGCGCGTGTACCAGCACGGCCAGCCGTTGCAGATGCAGGAGCGCCATACGGCCACTCCTCACCCACTGGCGGCAGTCCCCGCCCCAGCCGCACCCGCGCACCCGACGGCGTCGTCTCAATCCCGGCGGCGATGTCGACGCTCAGGCCGTTAACGCTGCGGCCGCCCGGCAGGTCGGTCGACTCCATCGCGAGAACCAGGGGGCCGCGCTCGATGGCGACCGTTCCGCGCACCGCGTCGACGCGCGGGTCGGGGGTCGTGATGCGTGCCGCCATCGGCAGTTCCAGCGTGATCCTGTCTCCGGCGGCGAAGCGCCTGCGCACCAGCGCCGTGCTCGCGCGGCCCGAGGCTGGCAGCGACCCGGGAACCGGTAGCGGCGCCTCATCGTTCACCCGCACCGACGCGGCACCCGCCGCCCAGCCAGGCACCCGCAGCGCGAGACCGACCTCCGCGTCCGGCGCTTCGTCGACTGTCACCGCGACGCGCCCCTCGAACGGATACCCGGATGCGACGCGCACGCCCAGCGTGCCGGCCTCCAGCTCGGTGCGCACCTCGTAGTCACCGTATTGGTGAAGCTGCACAGCATCCGCTGTCGCTGTTGCGAAGTACAGGCCGACGCTCGCGAGCGTTCTCGCCACGTTCGTCGGGCAGCAGGACACCTCGAACCAGGGCGCGCGCATGCTCGACTCCGCCCGTTGGCTGAGCGCGTCGTCGTCGGGAGCCGTTCCCGCCGTGCGCTGGTGCAGCGTGTTCGCATAGTAGAAGGCGCGGCCGTCTTCCCGCGGCGACGCGAGAACGTTGTTGAGCAGGGTGCGTTCGATCAGGTCGGCATAGCGGCTCTCGCCCGTCTCGAGCAGCAGCCGCCAGCTCAGCATGACCGAGCCGATGCCGGCGCACGTCTCCGAATACGCGCGGTCGGGCGGCAGCTCGTAGTCGTCGCCGAACGCCTCGTCCTGGTGGTGCGACCCCATGCCGCCCGTGATGTAGGTGCGGCGGTGAACCGTGTTGGCCCACTGCCTTCGAACAGCGGATGCGAGCTGCGCGTCGCCCGTCTCGACGGCCACATCCAGCGCCCCCGACGCCAGGTACAGCGCCCGCACCGCGTGGCCGCGCAGCACGCTCGCCTCGCGCACGGGCATGTCGTCGAGGAAGTACTCGTGCCCGTGCTGGATGGTGGTGCGAAGCATGCCTCGCCCTCGCCTCTCGACGAAGAGGCGGGCCAGCTCGAGGTACCTGGGCTCGCCGGTCGCCCTCGCGAACTCGGCGAGCGCCGGCTCGATCTCGGGGTGCCCGCACACGGCGTCCCGGCCGTGCGGCCCGAACTCGCGATACACGTGGTCGGCAAGCCGGCGCGCGACGCCGACCAGCCGGTCGTCATGCCCCGTGCGAAGCCGCGCCACCGCCGCCTGAATGAGGTGGCCGAAGCAGTACAGCTCGTGCCCCCACTCCAGGTTCGTATACCGCGCCGGCTGCCCGTGACGACCGAAGCTCGTGTGCAGGTAGCCGTCGTCCTCCTGGGCGGCCGCCACGCGAGCCACCAGCGCCTGGTACCGGCGCTCGAGCGCGGCATCGCTCCGCCGCCCCAGCTCCCAGGCCATCGCCTCAAGCAGCTTGTAGATCTCAGAGTCGACGAACTCGATGCCCGCGTGGCGCCCCACGATGCTGCCGTCAGCCGCGTGGTCGAAGTTGGCGATCCAGCCGATGCGCTCCATCCAGCTCTCGCAGTGCCCGAGAATCGTCGACGCGTTGAGCTCCTGCCGCTCACCCCAGAAGCCGCCCGTGATGCGGATCTCGTCTGGTCCGAGCGGCCGCAGGGCCGAGCGCGAGGGCGAGACCGGTCCGCCGAGCGACGAGAGGTGCCCGGCGTGCCTGGCGTGCCCGGCGCGCACGGCGCGTTCGACGCGCTCAGCCCGCTCAGCGCGCTCAGCCCGCTCAGCCGGCAAGGGGCACCTCGGCACCTTCGCGCACATAGACGGGGATGCGCGACAGCGGCGCATCCGCCGTCACAACCCGGCCGCCATCGACGACCGTGCCGTCGAACGCGTCGACCCAGCGGCACCCACTCGGCAGGTACACCTCGCGCGAGCGCTGGCCCGCCCGCATGATCGGCGCCACGAGAATGTCGGGCCCGAAAAGGAACTGATCCTCGACGGCCCACGCACGCGCATCGCTCGGGAAGTCGACGAACAGCGGCCGCATGGGGGGCAGACCGGCCGCAGACGCCAGGTGCATCTGCTGGTGGATGTATGGGCGCATCCGCTCTCTCAGGTGCAGCAGCTCGGAAATGATGCCGTATGCCTCGTCGCCGTACGACCACACCTCGTTGGGCCCTCCGGTCTGCGAGTAGCCGGTGGGCGTGCGCGGCTCCCTGTCGCCGTGAAGGCGGAAAAGCGGGCAGAAGACGCCGTACTGGAACCAGCGGATCATGAGCTCCTGGTACGCCGGATCGCTCGCGTTGCCGCCGTGGAACCCGCCGATGTCGGTGGTCCACCACGGAATGCCCGAGATCGCCACGTTGAGGCCGGCCCGAACCTGCTGCTCGAGCGACCGCCAGGTGGCGGGGATGTCGCCAGACCAGACGGCCGCACCGTACTTCTGGGCGCCGGCCCACGCCGAACGGCACAGCAGCACGGTCGGCGGCTGCCCGGCTGCGGCCATGCCCTCAGCGAAGAGCCGCGCGTTGGCCGACGGGTAGATGTTCGCCACCTCGGCACCCGGCCCGGCGTAGAACGTCATATTCGACGGATGCGCGGGGTTCAGCTCGGGCTCGGAGGCGTCGAGCCAGAACACGCGGATGCCGTGCTCCAGGTAGTTGCGCCGCACAAGCTCCCACACGTACTCGCGCGTCTCCGGGTTCGTCGGGTCGTAGAACGCCAGGGGCATGGGCGTGGTCATGCCCTTGTCCTGAATGGTCTGCTGGAACTCCACCCCCTGGTCGGCGCCGACAAGCAGGCCGCGATCCCGGTAGTCGGCGAAGTTCTCTGACAGCGGCGAGATGGTGGGCCAGATCGAGACCATGAGTTCGACGCCGAGCTCGCGCAGCTCGCGGACCATGCCGGCCGGGTCCGGCCACTCGGCCGCATCGAAGCGGTAGTCGCCCATCGCCGACCAGTGGAAGTAGTCCGAGACGATCACGGACAGGGGCAGTCCCCGTCGCTTGTGCTCGCGGGCGACCGACATCAGCTCCTCCTGGTCGCGGTAGCGCAGCTTGCTCTGCCAGAATCCGCTGGCCCACTCGGGAAGCTCGGGAGAGTGCCCGGTCGCGTCGGCGTAGCGCGCGAGAATGCCGGCGGGGCTGGGCGCGGCGGTGATCCAGTAGTCGATCTCGCGCGCCTGAGGCGCCTGCCACCGGGTGGCGTTCGAGGCGAACTCGACGCGGCCGACGGCCGGCACGTTCCACAGCATCCCATAGCCTCTGCTCGAGAGAACGAAGGGAATGTTCACCTCACCATTGCGCTGAACCAGGTCGAGCGAGAGCCCCTTGATGTCGAGCCGCCCGTGCGTGCGCTGGCCGAGCCCGTACAGTTTCTCGCCCTCGTACGCCTCGAACTGCTGATGGATCTCGTACGCCCCCGAACGATTGCCGAGGAACACGCGAGCTCCGGGCATCCAGAAATGCTCGCGGCTCTCGGCCAGCAACTCGTCGCCCGTGCTCGTGCGCGTGAAGCGCAGCTGCGGCTCGGGGTAGGCGAGCGCGGTGTCGAAGAGAACGGTGACGGTCAGCTCGCCGTTGACGACCGTGGCACGGTTCGGCTCGAGCTGCACCGCGGCTCTCGAGCCACCGGGGGCGACGGCATCCAGCGCCCCGACGCTCTCGGTCGGCAGCCGGTACTGCGCCGCCCGAACGCGCACGCTGTCGGCGCCCCACACCTCGATTCGCAGAACCTCGTGCCGGTGCCGCACCTCGAGTGCGTTGTCGAACTCCTGAAATGTCACCACGTGCAGACGTCTCCCGTCATGAGCTGAAGCTGAACTGAAAATATGCAGAGCGGATGCGCGTGGCCGCCCTCAATCCTTGACGGCGCCCGCCGTCACCCCTGCCGCGACGTAGCGCTGAGCCAGTACGAGCAGCACCGCCGCGGGAATGGAGGCGACGACGGCCGTGGCCATGATCGAGTTCCACTCCTGGTTGTTGTTGCCGATGTAGGCGTAGATGCCGAGCGTGATCGGCTTCGAGGAGCCGCCGCTGTCGAGGGTGGAGGCGAAGATGAAGTCGGACCATGCCCAGAGGAACGCGAACAGCGACACCGTCACGATCGAATTGCGACTCACGGGCATCACGACCGAGCGGAACGTTCGCCACGAGCCGGCGCCGTCGATCTTCGCCGCCTGCATCAGCTCGTTCGGGATTCCGGACATGAACGCCGTGAAGATCAGCACGCCGAACGGCACGGCGATGGTCGAGTCGGCGAGGATCAGCCCGGGGATCGTGTTGAGGATGCCGAGGTTCAGGTAGATGGCGTAGAAGCCCATCGCCATGATGATGCCGGGGATCATCTGCGCGATCAGCAGGATGAAGTTCAGCGCGCCGCGTCCGCGCGGTCGCAGCTTGGCGAGCGAGTATGCGGCGGGCGCCGCCAGCGCCACCGTCAGCACGACCGTTCCGAGCCCGACCACGAGGCTCGTCGCGAGGAACGGCAGCTGCTGGCTCAGCACGGCCTGATAGCCCTCGAACGTGGCGTTGACCGGGAACCATGCCGGGGGCGACTTGCGCATCTGCGTCGCGGGGGTCAGCGAGACGTTGATCATCCAGTAGACGGGGAAGAGCATGGCGGCCGTCAGCACGATGCCGATCGCCGTCTTCCACCAGGGTCGTTTGCCGTTCATGTCAGGTCTTGCTTTCGCTGCGTGCGGATATAGATGAGCCCGAAGATGAGAGCCAGGATGATCAGCAGGTTGCCCACGGCCGCGGCCGGGCTGAAGTCGGGCAGCACCGAGCCGAAGCCGAGCTGGTACGACCAGGTGGCGAAGGTGGTCGACGAGTTGGCGGGGCCGCCGCGCGTCATGATCCAGATGATGTCGAAGACCTTGAGCGTGTAGACGAGGCCGAGCAGGATCGTGATGGCCGAGACGGGCCGCAGCAGCGGGAAGGTGACGCGCCAGAATTTCTGCCATCCGTTCGCCCCATCGAGCGCGGCAGCCTCGTAGATGTCACCCGAGATGTTCTGCAGGCCGCTGTACAGAATGACGAGGTTGAAGGGGATGCCGATCCAGATGTTCGCGATGATGACCGAGGTCAGCGCCCATTGCGGCGAGGTGAGCCAGTTGACCTGGCCGACGCCGAACGCCTCGAGCACCGAGTTGACGACGCCGGACTCGCTGTTGAGCATCCACGACCAGGTGGAGGCCGAGACGATGAGGGGCAGCAGCCAGGGCACCAGGAACAGGGCACGAAGCGTCGCCGAGAGGCGGAAGTTCTGGAAGAAGAACACGGCGAGCGCCATGCCGAGGCCGAACTGGAACACGATGGAGATCACCGTGAAGAGCGCGGTGTGCAGCAGCGCCGGCCCGAAGGTGGGGTTCTGGAACACCTTCACGTAGTTGTCGAACCACACGAACGGGGCGTTGCCCTCGACGAAGGCGCGAACCGTGTAGTCCTTGAGACTGAGCTCGAGGTTTCGGTAGAGCGGATACGCGTAGAACGCGACCATGTAGATGACGACGGGCGCGAGGAACGCCCACGCCGCCCACTGGCCCGACCGTCTGCGCCGGGGCCTGCTCCCGCGGCCGGGTGAGGCGGATCGCGCCGCCCCACCCGTTCCGCGCACAGACCGCGTGCCGGCTGCCTGTGTCACTGCCATGTCAACCTCGTCGTTGTTGCGTTACTCGTCGTTGTTGCGTCGTTGCCGTGCTACTTGAGAGCGGCCGCTGCTGCGGTCTGTGCTTCTTTGAGCGCATCCTCTGGCGACTTCGTGCCGCTCAGCGCATTCTGCACCGCGCCCCACAGCTGCTGCGAGATCTTCGGATACTTCGTGCCCAGGTTGTCGCTCGTGCGACCCTTCGCCGCGGCGACGGCCTTGACCCAGGGGCCGAGCTCGGGGTTCTGCTCGACCTGCTGCTTCTGCGCCGCCTCGGTCGGGGCGATGTAGGAGAGCGTGTTGTCGGTCTTCACGAAGTTCGCGGTGCTGGTGAGGCACTTGGCGATCTTGGCCGACGTGGCGTACCGGGCGGTGTCCTTCTGCACCGGAATGGTCATGAACTCGCCGCCGGTGGGCACCGGAGCATTCGGCCCGCTCGCACCCGGGATGTTGAGAATGCCGTAGTCGATGCCGGCCTTCTTCACGTTGCCCAGCTGCCACGTGCCGTTCTCACCGAACGCGAAGTCGCCCGTGGCGAACTCCTGCCAGCTGGTCGTCTGGGTGTTGTTGATCACCGAGTTGGGCGCGTAGCCCTTCTGCACCCAGTCGGTCCAGAGCGCCAGAGCGGAGACGGCCTTGCTCGAATCGAGCTTCATCAGGTCGGCCCCAGATCCCCAGAACCAGGGCAGGAACTGGAAGCTGCCCTCCTCGGTGCCGATGGCGCTGAAGGTGATGCCCTTCTTGCCCGCGGCCTTCACCTTGGCCAGGGCCGCGGTCAGCGAGTCCCAGTCGGTGATCGAGGCGACATCCACGCCGGCTGCGCTGAGCACGGCCTTGTTGTAGTAGAGCGCCAGCGTGTTCGCGCCGATCGGCACACCGTATGTCTTGCCGTCGACGATTCCCGCGTTGATGATGTTCTTCTGGATGCCGGTGGTGTCGAGCTTCGACTCCTCGGTCGTCGTCAGGATCCCGGCATCCGCCAGAGTGGAGACCACGGGGTTGTCGACGAGAAGCAGGTCGGGAGAGTTGTGCTGCTGTCCGGCGAGCAGCGCCTTGTTGGTGAGGTCGGTCGTGTCGTACCCCGTGCGTTTGATCGTGACACCGGCATCCGAACCGCACTGGTCGATGAGCTTCGCCCAGTCGCTTGATGCGTCGAACTGCGGGTACGGATCCCAGAACGTGTAGCTTCCGCCCGAACTGCTGCTGTCGCCGCCACTACCGCCGGACGACGAACAGCCGGCGAGGCTGGCGACGACCGCGGCGGTGACGACTGCCGCGCCGATGAGACGGCCCTTCCTAACTCGCGTGATCACAGTATTCCTCCTTGAATCAGTGCTGAATGGTGCGGTTTTCGAACCGGTTCGACTTCGGCCCGGAATAATCCGAGGTCTCTCCTGCTCTTTGTTAGTGCGTGCTCCCCCGGTTCACGAGTTCGGGTGCGATGAATCGGGTCACCGGCGCGCCGGCGGCCTCAGGGTTCAGAATTCGTCGCACCAGCTGCTGAACCGCCTGGCGGCCCAGCGAATCGGGCGAGGTCTCGATCGCCGTGTACGGCAGCGAGAACGATCGTCCGAAGTCCTTTGAGTAGAGGCTGACGACCGAGAGGTCGTCTGGAGCGCTCACACCTCGCTCAGTGAGCACCGAGGGCAGCGCCGCGATCGACGCGTCATTGTGAACGATGAGAGCGGATGCGTCGGGCCGGGCATCCAGAATGGCATGCAGACTGCGCGAGATCGCCGGCTGCTGCGACTCGCCGTAATACGGGAAGATCTGGATGCCGTACCGGGCAGCGCGCTCCAGCGCCGCGTCGCGGAATCGCCATCCGTAGGCCCCACCGCGGTCGAAGACGTGCTTGGGCGGCGAAATGAGCACGATCTCCCGGTGGCCGAGCCCATAGAGGTGATCGACGAGCATGCGGGCGGCCTCGCCGAAGTCGAGGTCGAACACGTCGAGGCCCTCGGTGTCGCCGGGCAGGCCGACCAGGGCGCCGGGCTGGGGGGCGGCGCGCAGGGCCTCGAGCCGCGGGTCGCGGTGCGTGACGTCGAGCAGAACGACGCCGTCGACCATGCCGGAGCCGGTGATGCGCTTCAGCGCCGCGGGGCCGTCGGTCTCGGTCACCATGAGAATGTCGTAGCCGAGCTCGCGGGCCGTGTCGGAGATGGGCAGAACGTACTGCAGCATGGCGGGCGCGAACTCGTCTTTGTGGAACTGCAGGAGCAGGCCGAGAACCATGGTCTGCGATGTCGCGAGGGCGCGAGCGCCGGCGTTCACGGTGAAGCCGAGCGCGGCGATGGCCCGCTCGATGCGCTCGCGGGTCTCGCGCGAGATGGTGCGCTTGCCGCTGAGGGCGTACGACACCGTGCTGCGCGAGACGCCTGCCTCACGGGCCACATCGCTGATCGTCGCCATTGCCGCCGTCGCTCTCTTTCGAACCGGTTCGATAAGAATAGGGCAGTCTGGTCGCGCGCACAAGTCGAACCGCTTCGATTGCGCACATGCGGCAGCAGCGCCGGGCCGGGCTACGGCCGCAGGCCGGCGAGCAGGATGCGCAGGAACGGCTCGCGGTCGGCCGGCGATCCCACCCGCACCGCGTGCTCCACGCCGCAGATGAGGTGCTCGATCTGCGTCACCGTGAGGTCGGGGCGAACGGCGCCGGCGGCTCGGGCTCGGTCGAGCACGGTCGTGAACGTCGTGAAGATCTCGCGCTTGGCGTCTCGCACGCCCTCGGCCTCGTCATCAGGGGCGAGCAGCACCGACTGCAGGCCGCCGTCTTCGAGTTGCAGCTCGAGCGCCGACCCCAGGAACCTCTCGAGGGCGGCGGAAGCGTCGGGCTCGGCCGATGCATCGCGGCTGAGCTGCAGCATCCGCTCGAGGGTCTCGTACGAAAGCGCCTCAACGAGCGAGTGCACCGTCGGGAAGTGGCGGTACACCGTGCCGACGCCGAGGCCCGCTTCTCGGGCGACGTCGTTGAGGCGAAGAGCGCCGCGGTCACACGCGCGCGCGGCCTCGAGGATGCGTTCGCGGCTGCGAGCGGCGTCAGAGCGGAGTGCGCGCATGCCTCCAGCTTAGTGCACTAAGCGGATAGGCGATCCGGTTGTGCTAGCGTTCAACCGGATAGATATTCCACTTAGCATTCGAGCGCCCGCGCACGGCACTCGCACCAAGGAGGACGCATGACCTGGGATCCCGCCCACCTGCCCGACCAGACGGGCCGCACTCTCGCGGTGACCGGCGCGACCGCCGGCATCGGCTACTTCGCCGCCGAGCAGTTGGCGGCGGCCGGGGCCCGCGTCGTGCTCGCCTCCCGGTCCGCAGCGAAGCTCGAGACGGCGCGCGCCTCGATTCTCGAGCACGTGCCCGGTGCCCGGCTCGAGACCGTCGTGGTCGACCTCGCGTCGCTGGCGTCGGTCGCGCGCGCCGCCGAGCAACTGAGCGCACTCGACCGGCTCGACGGCATCCTTCTCAATGGCGGGGTCATGACCGCGCGCCGGCGCGAGACGACCGAAGACGGCCTGCCGCTCATGATGGGCACCCACGCGGTGGCGAACGTCGCACTCGTGGCCGGTGTGCTGCCCGCCCTTGCCGAGGCCGGCCGGCGCGGCGGCACACCGGCACGCATCGTGCACACCTCAAGCGGCTTCGTGCACCGCTACTCCGCCCCCGTCGACGACCTGCTGCGCACACCCCGGCTCGCCATCGCGGCGTACACCCAGGCGAAGACGGCCACCGAGATGTTTGCCTTCGAGCTCGACCGCAGACTGCGTGCCTCGGGAGCGCCGGTCGCATCGATCGTCAGCCGACCAGGTGTCGGCGTGGATGCGCGAACGCCGGCTCGCGCCGGCATCCGCGACGCGACCACCCGCTACCAGCGCAATCCGTACACCCCGTGGGCGCAGGGCAAGGACACGGCCGCCTGGTCGGCCGTGCGCGCCCTCACCGACCCGAGCGCGCAGGGCGGCGAGTACTACGGGCCGGCGGGCGCGCTGCGCGGGCTGCCCGTCCTCGTCGAGCCGAACGCGAGAACCGCGATGCCCGAGGGCGATCTCGCCGAGCGTGTGTGGACCCAGCTCGAGCAACTGGCTCACGTGTCACTCGTAAGGTGAGGCGCGCGGCCGCTGCCCGTCGGTGAGCCACCTCGCCTCGGGCGAGAGCGCGGGTTCCCGCCCATTACACCCGCGATGTGGCCCGACTCGCAGCCGCTGACCCAACTCTCGACCTGGGCGCCGCCGCGCCGTCGCTTGCCGGGAGCGCTCGGCAAGGGTAAACGGGACTCATGGGCACGAGTCAGAAGAGCAGTCTCTTCGCTGTCGTCGTCGCCTTCTCCGCGAACCTGCTCATCGCCATCGCCAAGTCCATCGCCGCCACGCTCAGCGGCTCCGCCTCAATGGTGGCCGAGGCGGCGCACTCCTGGGCGGACACCGGCAACGAGGTCTTCCTGCTGATCGCCGAGCGTCGGTCTGCGCGCGCGAGCGACCGCCGGCATCCGCTCGGTTATGGCAAAGAGGCGTACGTCTGGTCGATGTTCGCGGCCATGGGCCTGTTCACGGCCGGCGCGGTCGTCTCCGTCATGCACGGGGTCACCGAATTGACGGCCCCAGAAGCGGATGCCGACTACCTGCTCTCCTACATCGTTCTCGCGGTCTCGGCCGTTCTCGAGGGCACCTCGTTCGTGCAGGCGTACCGGCAGGCGCACGCCCGCGCGTCGAAGCGCGGCCTGGGCACGCTCGAAGGGGTCCTCGGCAGCTCGAACCCGACGCTGCGCGCGGTGTTCGCGGAGGACGCGGCGGCCCTCATCGGCCTCGTTCTCGCGGCAGCGGGCATCCTGCTGCATGAACTGACCGGCTACGCGGTCTTCGACGCCATCGGCTCGATTCTGATCGGTGTGCTGCTCGCCATCGTCGCCCTCATTCTGATCGACCGCAACCGCCGCTTCCTGGTGGGGCAGACGACCACGCCCGAGATCCGCTCGGCCATCATGGGCAAGCTGCTCGAGCACGACGAGGTGGCGCGCGTGACCTACCTGCACCTCGAGTACGTGGGGCCGGAACGCCTCTACCTGGTGGCCGCCGTCGACATGGTCGGCAACGAAGATGAGGAGCACGTGGCGCACGCCCTGCGGCGCGTCGAGCGGCAGATCGAGCTCGACGAGCATGTCGCCGAGGCGGTGCTGACGCTGGCGCACCCCGACGACCCCTCCCTGACGACGGATGGCCCTGCAGACGACACGGAATCAGACACCGTGGGCCGTCGCGACTGACGCCGAGGCTCGAGTAGCGCAGAAGGCACGACTCGACCGCCGATAAGCTGAGTTTATTTCAGTTAGAGACCGAATCGGCTTGACGGAACACCCCTCGGCATGCGTAAATGAATAATCGTCACTTTGGGCGGAAGGCGCTTCCGTCTTCGCCTCGGGTTGGCGAATGAGAACACCAGCACCTGTAACCCGACATGCAGGGAATGACCACCGTGAACGCGCTGCCCGTGCGCCGAGTCTTGGCTCGGCGGCTTACCCCCTTTGACGCCATCCGTGCGTCGACGGGCGTGCGCGTCTCGCGAGTCATGCCCTGCATGTCACAACAGCGCCCCTGCACCAGAACCGGCGACGGCGTGGCCGTCCGAGAGCACGGCAACCCCCCCACCGCCGTCGCCGGTTCTCACTCTCGTCGTACGCGTCACCTGGCTCGACGCGTCGGCGCACGGTTCACTGCCGTGCGCCACCCCTCTTCGCGGCCGGCCCTGCCATGACCGAGATCAAGTCGCGCCTGCCGGTCTCCCCCGGCTTCGGCTTCCGCCACCGCCCGATGCGCATCGTCGAGTCGGCGCGTGCGGCGCCGCCCGTGAAGGCGGCGGCCGCATCCGCTCGTCATTCGTGGGCACGTCGCTACCGCTCACGCCTGCTCATTACCGACACGGCCATCGTGCTCGCGGCGGTGTTCGTCGCGTATGTGGCGCGCTTCGGGTTCGTCGACAAGCCGCTGCGCACGGCGGGCACGACCAGCGCGTACGCGGTGCTGCTCGCGGTGATCACCCTGACATGGATGTTCTCGCTCGCCGCCGCCCACAGTCGCGACTCGCGCATGGTCGGCCTCGGCTCCACCGAGTACAAGCGCATCGTGAACGCCAGTGCGCTCACGTTCGGGTTGCTGGCGATCGTGTTCGTGGTGGCCAAGGTCGACGTGGCACGCGGCTACTTCGTGCTGGCCCTGCCGCTCGGCACGGTCGGGCTGCTCGGCAGCCGCTGGGCCTGGAGGCAGTGGCTGCTGCGCGAGCGGCGCCACGGGCGCTACCTCTCGCGGGCCCTCGTGGTCGGTCGGCTCGAAGACGTGAGTTATGTGGTCGACCAGATCGAAACCAAACCCGGCACCGCGTTCACCGTCGTCGGTGCGTCGCTCTATGACGAGAAGATCACCCAGGTCGACGTCGGGCATCATCCGGTGCCCGTCGTCTCAACGTCATTGGAGGGCGTGCCGGCGGCGGCTGCCGAGGTCGGGGCCGAGACGGTCATCGTGGCGGGGCAGCCGCATTCGGACGGCGACTTCATCCGCGGCCTCGCGTGGCGACTCGAGGGCACGGCGACCGAGCTCGTGCTGGCGTCGAGGCTGACGGATGTCGCGGGCCCGCGCATTCACTTCCGCCCTGTCGAAGGGCTGCCGCTCATCCACGTGGAGATCCCGCAGTTCGAGGGCGGAAAGCACATCGCCAAGCGGGCCATGGACATCGCGATCGCGGGCCTCGCCCTCATTGCGCTGCTGCCCGTGATGCTCGTGCTCGCCGTGCTGATTCGCGCGGATAGCCAGGGGCCGGTGCTGTTCCGCCAGGAGCGGGTGGGCCGCGGCGGCGAGCCGTTCATGATGCTGAAGTTCCGCTCGATGATCGTGAACGCCGAGAGCGCGCTTCCGGCGCTGCTGGCGAAGAACGAGGGCAGCGGCGTTCTCTTCAAGATGAAGGATGACCCACGCGTCACACGCATTGGTCGCGTTCTGCGCAGGTACTCGCTTGACGAGCTCCCCCAGCTGTGGAACGTGTTCATCGGCGACATGAGCCTGGTGGGCCCTCGCCCGCCGCTCGAGCGCGAGGTCGAGGCATACGACGGCCACGTGGGCCGCCGCCTCTACATCAAGCCAGGCCTCACGGGCATGTGGCAGGTGAACGGCCGCTCCAACCTCTCATGGGACGAGAGCGTGCGCCTCGACCTCTACTACGTGGAGAACTGGTCGGTCATGGGCGACCTGGTACTGCTGTGGCGCACCGCCAAGGTCGTCCTGCGGTCGGAAGGCGCGTACTGATGCTGACTCAGGTGGCGATCCTTATGAAGACGAAGACGTCGACTTCCGACCAGATTCGGTGCGGCGAGATGGGAGTCGATCTCGACTGAGACCGATCGCACGCGAAGCACGAATTGACTCGAGGAAGCGACAATGCTGAAGACCGACCTCTTCACTGCATCTCACTACCCGGACTCAGCGAGGCCGGGCGCAGCCGCATGCCATGCGAGCAACGCTGCACCCAGTTCCGCTCCAGCGTCGAGCGACATTCTCACGGTCGCCCTGTGTCGCTTCTCCCGGCGGTCGTTGTGCGCGTCCGGCAGGTCGAACGGGTCACTCGCGTCGCGCACCCATCGGCTTCTCGCACGAGGCGCAGCTACACTTCCGCGCCGCGCCGCCAATACTGTGGCCGGGCCGTACTCGAGTAGCGAGTATGCCTCGCCAGCAGTGAGCGAGTACTGTCCCAGTGCCGCCGCCTCCCGAACGGTGAAGATGCGACCGCGAAGCAGAGGATTCGACCTGATCAATTCCGCACGCATCGCTCTCGTTGCCGTGAACACCAGATCGAATTCGTTCACGTCGAGGCCCTGCACGGTTCGCGAGCGAAACGATTCCGCATACGCTTGTCCGCCCTCGAATGACGCGATGCTCAAAGCTGCCATGCGACACATGGCTGAGCCGGATCGAGCCCGCATTCCCGCGCTCGTGGCTCGCACCGCACCGCTCTGCCCTGCCATGAACGCCAAAGTGGGAGATCGGCAGATGTTCGCCGTGCAGACGAACAAGGCCGAAACGCCCGTCATGCTGCCTCGGCGTTCTGACGGCACCAGAGGGAGACGGGTGCGGCGATGACTGAGGAGGCCATTCGCACCTTTCTTTACGCGAGTATTGCACTTGCCGCTCTTGTCGGCGCCTTCTTCTTCTTCCGGTGGTCCCCGAAGATGCTCATGGCGGTGTGGGCGCTAACGCTCTTCCTGATTCCGATCTGGGTCGGGGTGCAAGCGGGCGTGTTCTACTCCGCGATCACGGTCATCACAATACTGGTGATTGCGACATCGACCCTCAAGGGAGCGCGCCTCTCCATCGTCGATCTGCTGCTGCTGACGTTCACGGTGCTGCTCATCGCTGCCCGACTGCTTGGCTGGATCACCTGGGGACACCTTCTCATCGCACTTGTCGGGTGGATGGTGCCGTACCTCGGTGGACGTCTCATATCGTCGCGAGTAGCGGTCGAGTGGATCCACACCTGCCTGGCAGGGGGTGCGGTGGTCGCTTCGTTGCTCGCGATCGTGGAGTTCCTCACTGGGTTCAACTTCTTCGTGTTGCTTCGATTCCCGAACGGCATCTACACAACGTGGGGCACGCTGCAATACCGCGGCGGCCTGCTGCGTGTTGAGGGCGCATTCGGCCACTCGATCGCCCTGGGAGCCACCCTCGCAATGTGCTCTGTCTTCATCCTCGTGGCCCGGTGGCCGCTTTGGCTGCGAGTAGTGTCGCTCCTCGTTGTCGCCATCGCGACTGGCCTCACGTTCAGCAGAATCGGCCTGATCGGCCTTGCGATCACCGTCGTCGTTTCTCTCATCCTTCTTCGCCGAGAAATCACTCGGGCCTTGAGAACTGCTGTCACCGTCATCATGGCTGTCGCCGCGATCATCGGGATCCCTCTGCTCGTTGATGTGTTTACTGAAGCCGGGCAGGAAGCGGCCGGGAGCGCCGAGTACCGCACAGATCTCCTCTCGCTTGTGCATGACATGTCGCCGCTCGGCATCACCTCAAGCTGGGACGTGCTGCCGAATGGCGAGACGTATTACGGTTCATTCCAGTCAATCGACAGCGAGCTCATTCTCACCGGGCTGCGGTTCGGCCTGATCCCGCTGCTCTTGATCATCGCCGCGTTGGTGTGCTGCCTGATCGCAGCGCTCCGGGGACGAGCGACGCCGTCATCTATCGCGCTCATCGGTCAGATCCCCGCCTTTGCGACCGTCGCGCTCATCACCCAATACGCCAGCGTGGCGTGGTTCGTCGCCGGGCTTGCCGTTGCGACCTATCAGACGTCCCCCGGCATCCGATTCTCTGAGGTGCCACTGGTCGCCTCACGTGAGCAGCATCGAGAGGAACAACTATGGCTGTCATGACCAACGCGGGCGCCACCCGATCCGCGCGCATGATCGCGGCGCTCCGGAAGCGGTGGTACATCATCGTTGCCGCCGGCATTATTGCCGGCATGGGCACATACGCGCTCTCCACGTTGATCACGCCGATCTATCACTCCACAGCGTCGATGTTCTTCTCCTTGAGGGCGGGCGACAGCGGGTCGGACATCAATCAGGGCTCGACGTATACCCAGAACCAAATGCTCTCGTTCGCGCAGCTCGCAACATCGGCAGTTGTGCTCGACAGGGTGGTGAATGACCTTGACGACACCGTTTCGGAGCGCGAGCTGCGTCGGCTCGTGACCGTGACGACACCGCAGAATACCGTCATCCTCGACGTGGGAGCCGACACTGCAGATCGCGACCTTTCGGCCAAGATCGCGAACAGTGTCGCCGAGAATCTCACCAAGGTTGTGGCAGAGGTCGCGCCCGTCGACAGTGCAGGCAAGTCCACCGTCGCCGCGCGAGTCATTGAACCCGCCGTGCGAGCAGAGTTCCAGTCGTCGCCGAACAAGCAGAGGAATGCCTTGCTTGGTGCGCTGCTCGGCGTTGCGCTCGCGTTTCTCGGCTTCTTCCTCTCGATCGTCTTTGACACGCGAGTGCGTTCAGTGGCGGCACTCAGGTCGATGACCAATCGGCCGCTGTTGGGTATCGCCGAGAGAACGTCTCACAAGGATGACGCAAGGCCGGTGACGGTTCGCTCGCCCAACGGATCGGCTGCGGAACGGTTCCGGCAGATACGCGCGGGGCTTCGATTCGCCGCGGCAAGCCACGAGATGTCCATTGTCGCTGTTACGTCGTCCGTGCCCGGCGAGGGCAAGACGATGACCGCTTTGAATCTGGCGCTCGTCATGGCTGAATCCAAAGACCGCATTCTGCTCATCGACGCCGACCTGCGCCGGCCCCGTGTTGCCGACTATCTCGGCCTTGAGGGAACGGTTGGCCTCACGACCGTTCTCGTAGGCGGCGTCACAGTCGAGGACGCTGTGCAGCGATTCGGCCACACGACACTTGACGTCCTGGCCGCGGGCGAAGTTCCGCCCAATCCGGCGGAGCTGCTTGCGTCAGGCCCCATGAGGGAACTGATCGACCAGACGCGCGGGGAGTACGACTTCGTTGTCGTCGATACCGCACCTCTGCTCTCGGTGGCGGACGCATCGGTCATCGCCCAGCAGGCCGACTCAACGGTCGTCGTCGCTGATTCATCGAAGGTGCATCAGGCCCAACTGATGCAGACGTTGGACCTGCTCGATTCGAGTGGCGCCCACGTCTCCGGCGTCATCCTGAACCGGGTTAAGCCCTCAAGCCGACGCGACAGCTACTATCGCGAGTACCACCAGGAGCCGAGCAAGACGAAGACCGGAATTCATCATCGGGTGTGGGACAAGTTGTGGGAGCGCATCCATCTGGCGTGGTCGATCAGCGCCGAGCGTGAGAGAGCGGAGCGCCTCGATTGACGACGAACGTGCGAGACGTGACATCGGTGCTGCGAGATCCCACCGTCATTGCGTGCACCGGGAAGTACCACGGTTTAGGAAATCGGATGCGTGCGGTTCTCGGCGCACGGGTGCTTGCGCGGGTCGAAGGTAGAGGGTTCGCCTACACGTGGCCGACGGGTCGCCTTTTCGGGGCCCGCCTCGACGTGCTATGGGACTTCGACGAGAAGGTCGTTTCAGCCGCCGCATCCCGATTGCTGTCCCGCAAGTATCCGTACCGCGGCAACGAGCTCAACTGGCTCGGCGAGAACGCGCGCAGTCAACGCATCTGGCAGATTCGAACGCCGCACGCGCTCGTATTTCCCCCGGGATATCCGTCGTGGGAATCAGAGCTTCGCACCCTCACTCCTTCCGACCGCGTACGCACGGGTATCCGGCACGCATTCGACGATGGGCCAGCGGGGGTGCCGTATGTCGGAGTCATGATTCGCACGGCTCCCAACGCGCACGATGAAACGCTTCGCCACTCACCGCTCGAGTGGTATCTCGCTCGCATGAACCAGATCAGAGATGCCTGGCCTGACGTCCCGTTCTACGTGGCCGCGGATACGCCCGAGGCCTTCCACGCCGTACGACAGGCGTTCGACCGCTGCTACGGCACTCTGGATAAGGGTCGATACAACAGCAAGAGGGCACTGGTCGCTTCCGTTGTCGACCTTTACCTGCTCGCATCGTCGGCGCACCTCATCGGGCCACACTTTTCCAGCTTTCCGCAGCTCGCGCAGCGCTTGGCCGGCGCAGAACTGCGCTTGGAGACGTCCATGTCGGCAACCGACAGCGTCATGCTCACATCTCGCGGCCTCACATTCGCGCCGGATCCCATCCGACCTTTCAACCGACGACTGGTGGGATAACGAAAATGGTAACGAGTCTTGATCAGACGGCGGCAGGAGATGGGCTCGGGCGCCGGGCCGTACGTGGGGCGACGGTCACAATCGTCGGCCAGGTGGGCCGGGTCGTTGTACAGACCCTTTCCGTCGTGGTGTTGGCGCGGTTGCTCACCCCGAACGACTACGGGTTGTTCGCGATGGTCGTCTCGGTGGCAGGCATCGCTGAAGTGTTCAGAGACTTTGGGCTCTCACAAGCGGCCGTTCAGGCGAAGACGCTCTCTACCGCCCAGCGGGACGCGCTGTTCTGGGTCAATTCCGCTATCGGCGTCGCACTGGGACTCATCATCTTTTTCGGATCGTGGACGATCGCGGGTTTCTTCAGGCATCCCGAGCTCGTTCCGCTTACCCAGGCTATCTCCGTGGTATTCGTCATCAACGGTGTCGCCACGCAATTTCGGGCGAGCCTCACTCGGTCGCTTCGCTTCACGGCACTGGTCCTCATCGATTTCGGCTCCACGCTAGCGGGCCTCGGGCTTGCTATCGTGCTCGGAATTTTGGGATTCGGAGTGTGGGCGCTCGCCTTCCAGTTGATCGTTCAGTCTGCGGTAGTACTCGGCGCGGCGGCCGCGATCTGCCGCTGGCTCCCCGGCCGCCCCAGGCGCGGCGTGGGTGTGAGAAGCTTCCTGCGGTTCGGCTCGCATATGGTTGCGACCCAGATCATCACGTACGCGGGGAACAACGCCGACACCGTTACGATTGGCCTGGCGTTTGGTGCGGCGCCCCTCGGCATCTACAACAGGCCGTACCAGTTGGTGATGAACATCGCCAATCAGTTGCGAGCGCCGATTACCAACGTTGCCATTCCCGTTCTCTCGCGTCTTCAGGATGCCCCGAAGCGATACTGGGAATTTGCACGGGTCGGTCAGCTCGCGCTCGGATACACGATCGTCGCCGCGCTCTCAGTGGCGACCGGGGCGGCCGGGCCCCTCACAGAAATCTTGCTCGGCCACAAGTGGCTCGAGTCAGCCCCTGTGCTGAGTTTGCTCTCGGCTTCTGCTGCACTTCAGACGCTCGGGTACTTCGGTTATTGGGTGTACGTATCAAAGGGAATCACGAAGGCCCTCTTCAATTTCAACCTGGTGAGCGTGATCCTCAAGATCGCATTCTTGGTCGTTGGCGCCTTCTGGGGCGTAACAGGAGTTGCAGCAGGCTATTTCCTCTCCACGTTGATCAAGTGGCCGCTCTCACTCGCTTGGATCGCCCGCGCGATCGACGGGGTGCCTATTCGTGTTTTCGTATATGGTTTCGTTCGCATGGCGACCTTGGCGGGACTCGGCGCAGGAGCAGCCTTCTTGGCCACTCTTTTGACTGAACCATATGGCCACTGGCTGCAAGCAATCGCGGCTTTGTGTGCCGTCCTCTGTACGTATGCACTCGCGCTGCTGCTACCGGCGGTACGTCGAGACGTGGCCGATCTCGCAGCCGCCGCTCGTATGCTCAAGCGCGAGCCAATTTGAGCCCATCCATTCAACGGAGGCGGGTCCGCCCCATCGCTCTGCGGCGTCTGAACGCGCCCTTTGCTGTGCGGTACACAGCACGCAAGCGGGGAAGCGCTAGGCGGACCAGGCCGAACCCACGGAACGTCGGAATCCGCCCTCCCGCCACAACAGTCCCGGTGAGCCTGCCGGAAAGCGTCTCGCGGCGTTGCCGCTGCAGGGGCTGCACGGCGGCGAGACTATCGATATCCATCGGCGCGAGGGTCAGCACCCCCTCTGCAGCCGCCCTCAGAATGAGGTCGCGACCCCGCGCAGTTCGCGCGATGAGAGCGCTGATGCCGGCCTGATCTGAAAATGCAGGGTAGCCGCGCTCGTCCGCGCGCCAAAAGTCCGCGGCAGTAATGTCTGAACTCTCGCCGACCCCGTCAGGGCAGATCTTGCATCGCCATTGGGTTGCCGGCCCCAAGTGCGTGCCCCAGGAATCGTCGTAGCTCGTTGCAACGGAGCTACCATCCGAACGGACAATTGTGAACGCTCCTGGCCACCCGTTACCCCGATAGCGCAGAGCTTCGATGTGTTCGTCTTCGGGAACCCCCAACGAGGCGGCAAGACGGTTGGTCGCGTATTGGCTTGGCGTACCCGCGCAAAAGAACGACAGCAGTATCGGTCCCTCCTCCGAACCCAATCGGCTCGAACTAAGCGCGCGTAGCGCTGAGACCTCACACGGCTTCCCGACGAAGGCAGTAGTGGGCTCCAGCGCTGTTGGCTCTGCGGCGTTAGAGACCGGCGCATAGCGAGACCCCGCCGCAGCCACCGCATCGTTCCGATTGAGGATCCGAACGCTGACACTTTGCCGAGCGTTAGCAGGGTTAGCTCGAGCGCCGACGACTCGCGATGCCTGCCCGGTCTCGACGAGCCAGGCCGACAACGCAGTCAACGTGCCGCCGCTGCTGCCTGCGAAGCGTATCTCTGGATCTGTTGCCCATGCCTCCCACACTGCGACGACCGGGCCGAGTAGGGGATGCCGCTGAGATCCAACCGGCCGCTGCGCCCGCACACCAACTCCCGGGCAAGCGTCGCGAAACTCGTTGACCACCGAGCTCTCGCGCACAGCTTCTTGTAGAGGATCCCGACGAATCGGCCGCGCGAAGCCTTGCGCGTCGATCTCCATCTTCAAACCGGGGTCCAGCAAGGCGCACGCTCCACAACCGGAGCAGTTTCCTGAATTTACAACTCGTGCAATTGCTGCATCCAGCCTCGCCTCGTCGTTCATAGAACTTCTCGCAATGAATGCTCCGCACGAGTCAACGAGGAATGCGCCCTTCTGAGCAATGCTGGCACGTCGTTGCTCAGTTCTGGATCGTCCAAGTGTCGCAACGCAGACTCGACAGGGTCTGCATCATTGCGGAGATCTACCGTGTGTACCCAGCCGAGGTCTTGAAGTAGAGGCTCGAACTTGCGGGAGTACGCCAATGGAATCGCCGGGGTTCCAACAGAGAGCGCGTTGAGGCACGCGTGCATTCGAGAGCCGAAGACGACTCGGGCGGAAGCGACGATCTCGCGTACCTCGTCGAGTCCGCTCGGAACCACAACCTCGACGTCTCGCGGAAGTGACTTCGCGAAGTCTTGAATCGCGGGCACATCGTTGTCGACATTGCCGGAATCAAGGACGTGGGCCAACAGGGTTACCTCGCGATTGCGGACCATCAGTTGGTCATACAGCCGTCGCACCGTCCGGCGGTAAGCGCGATAGTCAACGTGGGAGTTCCGGTTCCATAACAAGCCAGAAATGTTGAAGACGACATCGCGGCTTTTGCTCACGCGCGGCACCTCAATGGCGAACACGACGTCTGTAGTGAGTAGATCGACGGCGCGGCCCAGCTTTTTGGCTTCGAGCGCACTACGCTCATCCCGAGCCATTACGAGCATTGCACGCTTCAGCGATAATCGTGCAAGCAGTCGTCCGCGTCGCGTCTCAAATGGACCTACCGTCTGTGGGCCAAAAACTATCGGCACTCCGGCTTGGTCGGCGCACATAGCTACTGCGCTCATGATGGCGTGCCGATGCAACCCGTAAATGTCGGCGAAGCTGTCACCGGACCTAGTGTCGATTGCCAGATCAAAACTCGAAAACCATTTCTGCATTCCCAGCCTGCCGGTTACGCGCTCGCGCAGCAACGACCGCAGCAGTCCGAATGGCAGGTGCGGCGAGCGATGGCCGTAGTTTTGAAAAGTGACTTCGACATCGGGCCAAACGCGGCGCAGCAATGCTTCAGTTCCCCGGCCCAGAGCGCGCACTCCGAGGTTAGGAGACGAGTCGTCCGCCCAAAGGACTAACGCGCGCACTACGGCCTTTCCCTGCCTGGAGGATGCTTTCATCGGATACCTCGCCGCCCTAACTCGCGCATCTTCTTGTTGATCATGGCCGGATAGTACGCGCGGCGAAATCGGCGTATGAACGCATGCGCTTCCTGCAATGAGGTGAACAGTTCGCGTTCGCACCAAAACTGGGCCAGCTGATCGCGAGCGGCCGCGCTCATTCGTGCCAATGCTGTGCGGTGGACAGCCAGGGACGCTACTTTCGAGCTGTGCGTGGCTGCTAGGACGTGAGCGACCTCGTTCGAGGTTCTCGAACCGGGCCAGATTGTGGCGCTCTCGATAGATTCTCCCGTTGTGAGGGTGCTGAGCTGCTGACCCTGCGCAAGCTGCCACGCTGTGTACAAGAAGTACTCCGTCAATGCCGCTCGCTCGAATTCGGCCGCAAAGCCACCAGGGTTTCGACGACCGATGTCTGACATGAGGCAGCGAACCGTCTCGGCGCGAAGCAGAAATGGCGTCGCAGTGGAGGTGAATCCGTCAACGAACGCATCGGGGTCTAAATCCAAGTAGTTGAGGACCGATTTGAGCATCGGAAGCAGTGGGTGCCGTCGGTACGAATGCACTCCCCCCCTCGGCAAACCGTGGTTACCGAAGAACGATGCTGCGCTCGTGTCGCCGATAAAATGCACTTTCGCGTCGAGCGTGAGGTACCACGACGTCGAAACATTGTCCGCGACGAGGAGCTTCAAAGCTTGCTGCGCTCGCCACCCGGACACCGCTACGATTCTGCCTATTTCGTTCGGGCGAATGAATCGGACAACAGGAGCGAATCGGCCGTAAGCGCCTGTCAATCTCTTCTTCCACCGGCGGGACAGCTTTGCCGAGGTGTTGTCGATAACAAGGATTTCTTGAATGCCGCTTGGACTCACGTACTTGGAGATCGACAGCGCTTGAAGCCGCAGAAGCTCGAGTTCTGCTTCGAACACTACAGTCACGAGAGTCAGGGTGTTCGTGTCATCGTTTGCAACGAATTCGCGGGCATCTTCAGACCGTGTCACGATTTCGTGCGTTCCGCGCCGAGGTCGCTCATCTCACGAAACCACTTGACGCTGGCCATCAACAAGTAGGCTCCATTTGCCAGGAATAGCAGCGTGTACACGGTGAAGAAGACCAACGGCCAGCCGATAAGGATGAAGCTCAGGCACAGAACTCCGTAATCAGTTGGAGCCCCTAGCAGCGATCGGACCAGAGAGCTCTCTTTCGAACCTCCGAGTGTGAGTTTTGAGCGATATCGGCTTCGGAGCTGGTCGTTCAATATGCTCGCGAAGAACGAAATGGCGGCGACCGCGGAGAAGCCCAGGGGCACGAGATACCAGGCAGCATCAGACAGATCGAAGTGAAGAAAGGCGGTAATCAAGACGGCGAGGTGCAGCGTCGAGGTTTTCACGCTGTCAAGAACATGGTCAAGCCACTCGCCGGAGGCCGTTCCGCCCCCTCTCAATCGCGCAAGTTGACCGTCTGCCGAATCGAAGGCGTACCCGATCACCAAGAGCGCCGCGATGAGCACACCTGTCCACAGCGCTGTCGGTAAAATCGCGATAACAACTATGGCACCAAACGTGAAAACTGCGCTGACTGCGCTGACACCGTTCGGTGTCAGCCCGGCCAGAAAGGCGAGCGCCGCGAGGCGTCTTCCGATCGGACGGTTGATGTACACCGAGTACGCCGGCGCTCCGCGCGCCCTCTTCTTCTGCGCCGAACCGAGGCGCGAGACGACGTCTCTGTAGCTCTCTCGTGGGAACCCGGAGGAAGGCGCGATAGGGGCCGTCATGTGAGCCGCCTCTCACTCATGGGTAGCTCGGTGGGCGAACCCGTGCGCTTCGCCTTTCGGCGGTGGCCAAGCCGCTTTGAGCTGTATCCACCACGTAGCCGCATGGCCAGCTCCTCGTACGCAGAGCTCACCGCATCCCAGCGATAGTTCGTCGCTGCCCTCAGTTGCAGGGCAGCCCCGTACTTCGACGTCGTTTGTGGACTGGCTTCCGCCGCTTCGATAAGGCGCGCCAGATCTGCGCTAGATGAGAAGTACGATGCCGAAGGGCCAGCGACGTCATGATTGAACACGACGTCCCAAGCCATCACTGCGGTGCCTGCCCCCATCGCCCGAAGCAGAGAGGGGTTTGTGCCGCCCACGGAATGGCCGTGCAGGTAACTGAAAGCGTTCGCGTAAAGCTGATCGAGAAGGCCCTGATCGTAGATGGCGCCAACGAGACGAATTCGTGAGTCGACCGCCGTCGAAGCTATGCGTCTTGAATGCTCGGCGGCGTATGGCGCTGCGCCGACCACGACAAGTGGAAGTGACGCAGAGCTCAGTCTGAAGCCTTCAGTGATCACATCGACATGGTTCTCCGGTTCGAAGCGAGCAACGACGAGGTGATACCGACCGGGTTCGAGTCCCAACTCATGCAGTCGATCACGTGGAGCGTTACGCAAGACTTTTGCTCCATAAGAAATGAGTTCCGTTGGGACGCCAAAGCTCTCGCGGTAGTAGTCCGAGATGCCCTGCGCGTCTGCGATCAAGGCATCGGCCCAACGCACGGCGTGTCCTTCAGCCCAACGGTAGTAGGCCTTGCCGAGCGTGCCCCACTTGTCACGTTTCCATTCCAGTCCGTCGACGTGGACCACTACCGGAATACGACGGGAACGAAGCGGAAGTAGAAATGGGGCGTTCGCTGCATTAAAGACGAATGCCACATCCGGCTTCTGATGCAAAAGAGTATGAGCCACCGAGAGAGCGCTGTGGCTTAGGGTCTCTGCTGCTTTGAGACGTAGCGCTGGCTTGTAGATGAGCCTCATGCCTAGAAACTCAGCAGCGCGCAAGCCTTCCACCGATCGGCAGTAAACGGTGACATCGTGCCCCGAGCGCGCAAGTCTCGAGCCGATCTCCTCGATGGCCGTCTCGAAGCCTCCATATGCTGCGGGCACGCCTCGAGTTCCGATCATCGCGATCCGCAATCGTGCTCTTTGGCCGTCGTCGCCGCCGGCGCCCTGCCCAGGCATTGTGCCGATCCCCGTGGATTGTGCTTTGGAGGATTCTGACGAGCGTGTGAAGAGGTCGGTCTTCCGCATTGTCTTTCCTTGAGTTGAGTCCTGGTCTGTCTAGGAGCAAGTCCTTCGAGTCGTTCCAATCTCACTGGTTCGTCGGCGATTCAATTCATTGGGCGAATGCAGAAGTGCGATTTACTGACAAATTCTCAGATTCTAGATTAGCTTGTTATGCGTCGGACTGCATACTGCTCAACGTAACGCAGGCGACGGCTGGTCGACGCCGACCAGCAAGTCGACCAGCTCGACGATCTGCTTTTGATAGGAGTCGGCGCTGTGTCGAGAATGCGCCAACTCTTGGTTCGACTCGATGACCGTCGTGATGTTGCTCCATTCCGCAACCAGCTCCTGCACGGCGGAAGCGACGGCCTGCGGATCATTGGGTCGCACCATGCGTGCCGAGCTATAGCCCGCGGCTGCCTCGATCAAGCCGGAAGTGTTACTTACAATGATCGGCCGTCCGGCAAGAATTCCTTCCACCGCTGTGTTGCCGAATGGCTCGTCGCCGCGCGAAGGAACAACGACAATGTCGCCATCACCAACTGAGGCCCAAATCGACGGCTGGAAGCCGTTGAAGCGGACTCTTCCTTCGAGCCCATTTGCGGCTATCTGCTCACGAAGTTGCCGCTCGTACCACTCATAACCGGGATAAACGTCTCCGATGAGATCGAGCTCAGCGACTATTCCTCGTCGCGCGAGCAGGGCGAGCGCCTCAACGGCAACGTCAACGCCTTTTCGCGGCGAGAGGCGCCCGATGTAGGTGAGCCGAATAGGGCTCTGGAGAGCGTCACGCACTGGGGCGATGCTCACTGGTCCGGGCACCGCGTTGTAGATAACACGAGCCCGACGGCCCAGGCTCTTGAATGACTGCGAGAGTACTCCGACACTGAACTGGCTGTTAACTATTAGGGCGTTTGCCGATAACAGCGGGAACGCAAGAGCGAAGCGAAGCAGGGGAGAAGCAGACGCCTCGCCTTCATGAACATGAACGATCAAGGGAACCCGGTGCAGCTTCGAAAGGAGACTCCAGAGAGGGACGGTCACCGTATTCGCATAGATGAGTCCGGGTCGTTCTCGGCGAATGAGACGAGAGCCGGCACGGGCGCCAGCTACGCTACTTCGAATCAGCCGACCGAAACCGCGCAGCGATAACATGCTCTTTCGCAGCACCGGAGTCTCGCAAATTTCTACCTGAGCGCCCCTCCTGGTCAACTCGGCCACGAGCGGCCCCTGAACCGGAAGTGCTACGACGACGCGAGCGTGCACGGCAACAAGTGCGCTGACGCTCTCCATGAATACCCGATCCGATCCGTAGAGATCGGCCGTTGGGTGAGTGAGGAGAACCGTGTGGCTTTTGGCACTCACTGCGACCAGATATCCGTCAGCGGGGTTGCCGCGGCACTCCCGTCGTTTGGGGTTAATCCATACGCGTCTTGGAGCGTTCGCAGCACGTTATAGTGATTGATCCTCTCGGAATACTGACCCGGCTTCACCTTCTGCCCGACGATAATCGTGGGGATCTGGTTGTTGTCGTTGTTGTCGTCTTCGTCCCATGTGAGGATCAAAACGCTGTTGTGCTGCTGCGCCCATGTCGCGTAAGCAGCGAGGTTTGCCTCGAGCCAAGCATCACCCTGCGCGATGGTGCCGTCATGCATGTCGTGCTGCAGGTTTGGAATCACGAATGACAGAGTCGGCAATGTCGAGTAGTCCGTGGGAAAGGCAGTAAAGGGCTGATTCGCCGCCGCCGGAATAGACGCCCAGTTGGTCCAGGGACTGTGCTTTCGTGCGTAGTTGCCGCTCTGGCATCCAGTGAAGCCGACACTCGGCAGATCCTCCGCATATCCGGTGAATGTCAGCCCTGCCGCCGAGAGCTGGTCCGCGATGTTGGTTGAGGTGTAGTTGAGCGGGCAGTTATCGGTAGTGAGACCCTGCGTCGATCCTGAGAATAGCGCAAGATAATTTGGCTGACTCGGATGGGTCTCGGCAAACGATTGAGTCATCGAGGCACCCGACGCCGCCAGCGAATTGATGTATGGAGCATTGGCGTTACCAAGAATGTTTTCCGACGAGTGGTTTTCCATCACAACAACCACTACGTGATCCGGCGTGGGCACTGTGCCTACTGCTGGCGCGGTGACGGTGACGGGCTTCGTTACCGCGGTCGAGACCGCACCCTTGTTATCGGTCACCGTCAACGTCACCGTATAAGTGCCAGCCGCCGAATACGTGTGCGTGGCCGTCTTACCCGT
>NZ_JAPMIT010000003.1 GCF_026410545.1 Microbacterium sp. STN6 | reverse complement strand
CCGAACTGCCACGAATACGACGCCACCGACCCATCAGAATCAGCCGAACCCGACCCATCAGTCGACACCGTCAACCCCGACACCGTCGCATCAAACGCCGCCACCGGAACCGCATTCACCGGAGGAGGCGTCACCGCATCGCTGGTCGTGACGATGAAGTCATCGAACCCGGTCGTCACAGATGCAGTCGCGGAGCCAGACAAATAGCTCTTAAGGCCGACACCGCCCGGAGCCTGCAACGCCGCTGCACTGTCCGTCGCAACAGCTTGCCAGCTCGCCGGCTCGCTCTGAGCAGCCGGCCACGCCTTCGCGCTGATCGTCGTTGGCGAAGTGCCGGTGACTTGAACGCGCAGTTTCAGTGGCAGGTTCGCCGTGTAGCTGAGCCCAGAGACCTGGGTCACGTTCAAAACGGCCGACCCGCTTCGAAGAATAAGGAAAACGTCTCCCGTGGGCTTGACCCAGACATCAACGGCATACGCCGACGAGCCCACTTGCCGACCGATCAAGCTCGCGTAATTGCCTCCACCCGTGGGAACCGAATCAAGCGTCATCGTGACCACAGAATCGGTATCCGTCGAAGCAACCGAATCGAGATTCGCAATACGAGTCGAACCGCCGGGGAGAACCATCTGGCCAACCCCACCATTGACCTGGAACTTCGATGATGAACCCGTCAACGTCCACGAACCACCAACATCCGCAGAACCCCAACCATTGCTCACGGTCCGACCAAACGCATCCTGAGCAAGAACATTGGCTGCTGGCGCGGTGACGGTGACGGGCTTCGTTACCGCGGTCGAGACCGCACCCTTGTTATCGGTCACCGTCAACGTCACCGTATAAGTGCCAGCCGCCGAATACGTGTGCGTGGCCGTCTTACCCGTCCCCACACCACCATCACCGAACTGCCACGAATACGACGCCACCGACCCATCAGAATCAGCCGAACCCGACCCATCAGTCGACACCGTCAACCCCGACACCGTCGCATCAAACGCCGCCACCGGAACCGCATTCACCGGAGGAGCGGTGACGGTGACGGGCTTCGTTACCGCGGTCGAGACCGCACCCTTGTTATCGGTCACCGTCAACGTCACCGTATAAGTGCCAGCCGCCGAATACGTGTGGACAGGTTTGGCTTCGTTGGATGTAAAGCCGTCCCCGAAGTTCCATGCGTAATCGGTTATCGCCGCACCGTCAGAGGCGCGCGATCCTGTGCCGTCGAAGGTCGCGGTCAGATCTGACGAGGTGTCCTCGATCACGGCGGTAGGCGGAGTATGCGGGGCAGCGACTGTCACCGTCTTTGAAGCCGTCGATGGCACGCCGGCGCTATCCGTCACCGTCAGCGTCACAGGATAGTTGCCCGGCGCCGAATACGTGTGGGTAGCGGCCACCCCGGTTCCCGTCGTGTCATCGCCGAAGTTCCAGGAGTACGAGGCGATCGTCTTGCCGGAAGAGGCAGCTGAACCGCTCGCGTCGAAGGCCACGCTGAGCGCGGTTGATGTTGCCGTGAACGCTGCTGTTGGAACACCCTGGCCCGTCCCGAGCGCGTAGTGCGCGGCAATCTGACCCGGCGTCAAGGCACTGTCGTACACTGCGAAGTTGTCAAGCGCGCCGTTGAAGTAGTTGCTGGTGGGAACGCCCGGCCAGCCATTGAGGTTGTCGCCTCCAAGCCGCCAATACCCCGAGTAGCTCTGCGCTGTGGTCGTCTGAGAATCGGAGCCGACAAGACCTCCATCGATGAACAGCTTCATACCCTCGGCGCCTTGTTCTGCGACGAGATAGTGCCATTGCCCGTCGTTGTAAGACGAGGAACTCGTGACGGTCTTTGTTGTTCCGGGGTAGGTGCCAAACGTAAGTCGGCCGTTGTTGAGCATGTAGACATGACGGTCGTATGACGACGACGAACCGCTCTTATCCGAGCCGTACCCGACGAGCTTTCCGCCGCTTCGCGTGGTCGTCTTGAACCACAACTCCGTCGAGAATGACGAGTTCACGGCTGCCTGCTGCGATGTCGCAATTAGGCCACTCGATGAACCGTTGAACGTCGAGGCAGGATCCGTGTCCCCGGCAATGGCGCCCGGGCTCGTCGTTCCCACACCTGAACTCACCGTGCCATCATTGCTTCCCGCCCAATCAACAGCTGCTGTACTCGAAGGACCGCCGAGCGGCCAGAAGAGCGTAGGCCCGTCATCCAGCACCCCGATGACGTAGGACGAGGCGGTCGCGCTTCCGATCTGCACAGAGACCTGCGGACTGGTCACGCTGTTGCCGTCTGGATCAGAGGCAACAACGTAGTACGACTGTGTGGACCCAGCCGGCACCCCGGTGTCTTTGAGAGTCACAGTGGGCAGATTCCAGTAGGTCGATTCCACCGTTGTGGTGGCAACAGGCTGAGACGTTCCGACTCGCATAAGCTTGTAGGTCAGGAACAGGTCGTCGCGATCCCAGTTTGCAGGAATAGTTACCCGCGCGGAACCCGCCCCAACCGACCTGGCCGTGGGCGTCCAGCTGCTCCCCGAAAGCCGCGGCCCCTGCTTCGGGCCACCAGGCGGGTTAGCGGAGAAGCGCACTAACCCCTGCTGAGCTTGCCCGTTGACGCCTGGAAATTCACCGCCAATAGCGATGAAGCCATCTGTGCCGACGATTGAGTAACCAGCATCGCCCAAGCCGGTGAAGCTGCCCGTGTACCAGTCCGGGTACCAGTCGACGACCGCTGGCGCAGGGTAGCCACTCCAGTCGGTGTAGATGTTGCTTACCCATGGGCTCCGGCTAAGCGTGCCCTTAGGGGCGGCCGTCAAAGCTGAAGCATTGCGCATATTCTCCGGGTTTTTTTGAGCCATGCCTCCGGCAGACTCGCAGGCGTGCTCGTGGCTCGTCGTGTATACGGTCGTGCCGTCGGAGTAGACGCCGAAGTGATCGCCGTGGCAGTCAGCAATCCAACGAATATCGCCGGATTCCGGGTCTGCGGAGAAAGTCCCTTCAAGATTTCCGACAGTCGTATCGGCATAAACCCAACCCGTGCCGTACACCGCGTTTTGATCCGTTGTGAGACTCCAAATGCCGGCCTTTCCGGCGCCGCTTCCCGTGTTGTAGCCGTTCTTGATGATGGTGGGCGCCGTCCATGGAAGCAGGGCTCCCGTAGTGAGATCAAGAGCTGCCAAGCCGCGCTGTGACACTCCGTTGATCGTGGAGAACCGACCAGCAGCAATTAACTTGTCCTTCTGAGGGGTGATCACCATCGAATCGACCTGCAGGTCCGACGTCGGTGCCCACCCGAGAAGTCCTCCACTGGTGTTGAACGCGGCGAAGCCTTGCCGCTTGACTCCATTTCCGGCTCCAATGAGCCCGCCGACGTATACGGTCGTGGCTGTCACTGCGATCGCGTTGACGTACGAACCGCCTACAGCGGCGTTGAAGCTGGTGACGAGTTGCCCCGTTGCAACATCAAAGGCTGCGAGATTCCATCTCGTTTGCCCATTTACCGAGTTGAAGGAGCCGCCAACGTAGAGGCGCGTACCATCCGGTGATACAGCGAGGGACTTCACCGTCCCATTGATTTGAGGAGCAAACGGCGTTATGTCACCGGTCGTAATGTTGTACGCGAGCAGGTTGCTACGAGGAATGAGATTTGTACCTGGTTGCGCCCCGGCCGGGCGAGCGTTGCTGAAGGATCCGCCCGCGTAGACGATGTCTCCGATGACCACTTGATTCCAGACGACACCTGAGTCGATCTGAACCGTAGGCAGGTTATCTGCCGTTGCTGTCGTGCTGCTTCGCTGTTCTATGGGTGCGGGACCCGGCAAAAGCGCCTGCGCAGGTGAGGCGATCCCGACCATGAACATGCTGACTGCGACGCCTACCGCGACAAGTATCGCGATTGGACGTCGAGTATGGGCACCTGCGGATATCATCGTCGCTCCATTTCGTGCCGTATTCATCATCATGAGACAGCACCGACAAAGTGAGCGGTCGGTGCGCCTGCAACGTATTCAACAGACAGCGTCAATCCCCGCCGATCACTGGTGGGAATTCGGAAAACGTACGTTCCGGTCGCCGACGCTCCCGCCGAAACGGTTCCCCACAGCGCCCGGTACGGATCTGACGTAGTCGGCTGCGCTGGTGCGCCGCTTGAATCCGTGAGAGTCACGATGGCCGAGCTAACGTCGATTGCATCCTTCGAGTTGTTCTGGACATGCACTTCGACGGCAACTGCCGGCCCCGCGATTTCGCCGGGCGTCCCTGCCTTCGCTGTCATCGCCTTGATGCTTGGGACGCTAATTGTGACGCCGCCATCGAGACTTGCAGGTTGCGTGAAGGCAACTTGGGTTACCGGCCCGGGGGCTCCGGGTTTGACGACCTCGGCGGTTGTTCCGCCAGTCGGAGCGGGAACTGGAGTCGTACGGGCGGGAGGCGCATCGCTATGCTGCCCGGGCACCGGCTTACCCGCGTCCGAACTCAACGGCGTCGCGACACAACCCGCGAGGGCGAACGCGCACCCGGCCACGAGGACGACAAGCGTGCACCGCAGAGAGCGGCGCGTTCCATTGCCCCACATGGCGATCTCCGTTCACACCCCGCAGATCTCCCCGACAAGACGCCGGGCACCACATATAACGAAGAACTTGCGGTTGTCGGGCGGATCACGGGTATGGTGTCCCAACGCAAGTCGATCAAACTAATCTTCGTATACCTGAGCAATCCTCACAAGTCCCAATTTCTTGGAGCTGAGTGAAGGAGACACGTCACCGTTCAGAACGTTTACGACTGCGGATCTCCGCAAGCATGCGTCGGCCGTCCCGTATCCCGCGAACATAGGCTCGGATGGGCGCCAATGAGTGCAAGAACTGTCGTCGGCCGCCGCCCAGAAGAATTTCGTATGACACTCGTGCGGTCGAGCGCTGCCAGAGTTTGATCCGCCGGTCATCGCAATGCTTCGCCGCGTACACGAGCCTGTTCCGAATGTTGTAGTAGTAGTAAGTCTCCGACTTGGCGCCAGCCTTGCGCGCCGACTTTTGCGTGCCACCCTCATCGTGTACGGCGAAAACGTCGTCAAGAACGGCGAGCGACCCGCCGGACAGGACAACACGTCTTGAGAGGTCGACGTCTTCCCAGTAGAGGAAATACTCCTCATCGAAGCCTCCCACGCGCTCCCACATAGAGCAAGAAATGGCGAAGCAAGCACCGCTGATCCACGGTTGCCTGGGCCCTGGGGGCGGCATCTTGCGACGTCGACTTGCCACTCGACCGGAGTCGAGGAAGAGGTCGATGCCATCGAACCAGATGGCGCCCGAACCCGTCTTGATGACTGGAGCTACCATGAGGTCCGCTGTTGCGGCCGCGGCGGTCACGAGTCGCATCAGTCCGTGGACACCGATGCGCGCGTCCGGGTTCAGGGCCACAAGCACTTCACGCTCATGTTCGATCGCGTACCGTGCGCCGGCATTCACACCTCCGCCAAAGCCGCGGTTATCGTCTAAGGGAACAACCACCCACCCCTCTGTGGCAGCCAGCGTCTGAACAGCCCGGCGCTCGGCGCTCGTTGTGAAGTTATCGACAATCACGACCATGCCGCCGTGGGCTCGGATGTCGAGACCTGAGAGGTTCTGCTTGAGCAAAGCGCTTGAACCGAAGTTCACCACGATCAAGGCGAATGAAGGGATGTGGCCCATCGGGATCAGTCCAAATGAATCGTCAGCCATCGGCCCGCTTCCGCCTTCCGCAACGCACCCTAGTATGCCGTTAAGTCCCATGCTCCGACGTGCATCCCGGCCGCGGGCGGCTCACGAAATGGCAGCCGTCGCGTCGCTAGACTCTCCGACAAGATGAAAGGCGACCACCACCATATGGCCAGCACGACTGCCGAGTACCTTGTGGTGGCGATTACGACGTACCGGCGACCGGAGCTACTTGGCCCGTTGCTCGATCTGGTTGCGGACAACATTCGCAATGAGACTTCGCTCGCCACCTCAATCTTGGTCGTCGATAATGATCCCGATGAGTCGGCACGTCGCGTCGCAGAAGCGCGCAGAGGCGTCCACTACGTTACAGAACGGGTACCGGGCATCGCAGCGGCTCGGCAGAGAGCACTCGACGAAGCGCCAAAGAACTCGGTTCTCATATATCTGGACGACGATGTCGTCCCTACGTCTACGTGGATTCGGCCCCTGTTGGAGGTGTGGCAAGACTCCGGTGCTGCAATCGTCGCGGGGTTCGTGCGATACACATTCCCCCAAGGGACAGATCCCTGGATCGTGCACGGAGGCTTCATCCGCCGAGAGAGCAGACCGACAGGAAGCCGACTCAGCGCAGCGGCGGCGGGCA
Organism: Microbacterium sp. STN6; assembly: GCF_026410545.1. Lineage (GTDB taxonomy): Bacteria > Actinomycetota > Actinomycetes > Actinomycetales > Microbacteriaceae > Root112D2. The sequence continues at coordinate 660,384 of NZ_JAPMIT010000003.1, read as the reverse complement.
ATATTCTCGTGGACGTAGCGGCTGTGCGGCGATTTGGGGTTCGCTTCGATGCCAGTCTCGGGCTCTCCGGGGGAGAAGACACACTCTTCACTTCTCAGGTGACACGCGCAGGAGGAGCGATCGTCTGGTGCCAGGAATCGATAGTTGACGACGCGATTCCTGAGGCGCGCGCGACACGCTCTTTCTGCGTAGCACGTGCTCAGGCTCACGGCAGCGCGGAAGTCTTGGTTCAACTGCGCCTTGCTTCATCGCCGCTGCGGCGAGCCGCTGCCCGCGCGAGGTGCGGTTTAGGCGGCGTAGCCCGCGTGATTTGGGGTTACACCAGACACCTCATTGGCCGATTGTCCGCAAATGTTTATAAGGACGCTGACGGCATTCGCGTTGCCGCGCGCGGGTGGGGAATGGCGCGTGGAGCAATGGGTCTTACGACTGCGGAGTACGGTCGGCATCCCTCTGCTCGGTCGAAGAAGGCCTGACGAGGTCAGACGCCTTCTTCCATCTCTGCCGGCGGTGCACTAAAGCAACTGCTTCTTTGAATACCTGCACATGGCGCTCCCCCGCTCGACGCCAAGATCGCGCTGTCAGGTCCGGTTCTCCAACTGTCTGCTTTGCGTGAACTGCCGCGACAGTTGATTCAAGGTCTTCTAGCGCAAGCTCGCCGCTGTAGCGGTAGACCCAGCCGTCTCCAACCTCCTCCGCGAGAAGCCGATTGACCTCAGTATCGGGCACGAGTACAGGTCGGTTGAGAGAGAGTGCGGTTAGAGTGGCGCCCGAATTGTGCATGAATCGGTACGGCAGCACGACGAGTTCCGCACCCGTCGCTGCCGAAACGAGCTCAGCGTCCGTCAAGAACTTGAACGTGAACTCGACGCGGTCATCGCCGCCCACCATCTCGCAAAGATTTGCCTGGATCTCGGGCGTTGACGGCTTGCCTGAGATCGAAAGCGTCATCGTTGGGACGCGGGTCTCAAGGAACCGCGCAACAAGGCGTTCAACGCCCTTGTACCGGCGTATAAGACCGAAATAGGCGATCCGGCCGGCAATCGGGGCGCGTTGCGGATAGTCCCTGAACCAGTCCTTGTAATGGCCATGGGGAATAGTGACCGACGGGACAGGCGTGGCCGATTGAGTCACGGCGTTCAGATGGATATTGATAGTTGTGAGGCGTTCGAACCACGCTGTCAACGCCAACTGTCGTCTGTTCAAACCGCTTGGCAGTTCGACGTTGTGACGCGTGCGCACAAGTGCTCTTCGCGTCAATTGAATTCGAGCGAGAATTAAAGCGGTCAGGGCTTCACGAATGAGACTCTTGAACGTGCTGTGCCCGGTGAAGATTACCTCAGGCCAATGGACATGGAAAACATCGTACCGGCCTAAAATCGCGCGCTTGAATGAAAAAAGGATGAGCTCGCAATGCCGCTCGCCATTGAGTGCGCTTGCAAGTTGCACGATATATGGATTGGTGGTGGCTCGAGGGCGGGCAAACGATTCCAGCACTCGGACCGGGCGTGCACCACTCATCGTTGCGTCGTCGCGGTAGTCTTTGGCGCGTCGCTCATGATGAATCGGAACTTTCCGCGCGTTGGGCGAATCTCATCGACGATCTCGAGTGACACAGGGACTTCGCCGTCGACGTTAGCCCGAAGAGCTGCCAGGCGCTTCTCGGCCACTTCCACCGCATCAGGATGCTCCGTCAGGAGGCACCTGACGATTATGGAATAGTCCGCCTGCTGATGCAACTGGAACTGCCTGACGTATTCGTTTGCTCCAGCGTAGAGCCCAGTGAGCCCGCCGAGGATGACTTTGCCGCTCGGGAGCACAAGGAAATCCGACGTGCGCCCGCGGACAGGACTGATTCTGCTGTGTGGCCGCCCGCATGCACACGGAGCGAGGATTCTTGACGACAGATCGCCCAGCTGGTATCGGACTAGCGGGAAGACCTTGTTCTCGAAGTCGGTGATCACGACCTCGCCCTCACTTTCATCCATGAGGTGAACCCCGTCACGCACAATTTCGACGTTCTTGATGTCATCGAAGGTGTGCAGCCCACTTTGCCTATCGCACTCCCCTGCCATCCAATTGGCTTCTGAGCTGCGATAGTGGTCAAAAGCCGGCGCTCCGAAAAAGTCTTCTATCTCGGCGCGCTGCGATTCTGGAAGTGGCCCGGCAGTGACGCCGATTGCGCGCGGCGATTCAAATTCGATTCCTTTCACACGTGCTAGTCGAGCCAAGGCAACGACACCACCCACGTAGCCGATCAGAAACTCGGGGCGCGTCCTCTTCCAAGCCGAAGCGAACGCCTCCAATGCTTCATCGCTAATGTCGAACGTGTCGAGCTGGATGCGCGTCGAGGGCCACCAGAGTAGAGCCTGTTTGCGCCGCGCTGACGCTGTTCGGTAATGACGGTCGATCGTTGCCGTGTTAGCCCACGGCTCAATTCCCCACCATCGCTGCAGTCGCCACTCATAGGCCCGGGCATGGACTCGAAGGTCTCGGAGCACTTTCAGCGGCTCCCCGGTGCTGCCACTCGACATGCTCGTGACGCTGTTCCGCTCAGTAGATTCATCGGAGCGTATCTCGTCAGCATGCTCTCGGATCATCTCCTTGGTCAGCAGAGGCAGCTCGTAAAACGCTGACGGATCCTCAAGGTCATTGAGGCTAAAGCCGTGATCTCGATAGAACTCGGCGTAGAACGGCGAGTGTTTCATCGCAAAACGTGCGATTGCGATTGAGTGGGCGTCCTTTACGGCGGAAAGGTCCGCCGCGGACAAGCCCTCATTAGCTAAAAGCGATCGCCAGACCGCCGCGCTTGATCTCACCACGGTGCTGGACCTGCTCGCGAAAGCCGCCCTGCGCATCCACGTAGACACTGGGCCCCCCTACGTAATTCGACCGCTAATGCCGCCAAGTGTAGCGTCCACCGTGCGTGCCGGGTCCCGAAAAAATAGGCACCCGGTCGCTGGGACCGACGATTGTCAAGCATTCCGCTACACTGAATTGAGTAATTCTCATTCTAAAGTGATGAGTGTAGAAAATCCCGCGTTTCGCGACACGAGGAGGAGCGCTATGGCACAACGGATCGGCTACGCCGCTGGCGCCTTCGACCTCTTCCACGTCGGCCACCTCAACATTCTCAAACATGCCAAGGGTGCGTGCGATTACCTCATCGCCGGCGTCGTATCAGACGAAATGCTGCAGGCCTTCAAGGGCATTCGCCCCGTGATTCCTCTCTCTGAGCGTCTCGAGATCGTGCGCAATATTCGCTATGTCGATGAAGCCGTAGCGGAGACCGTGCCAAACAAGCTCGACATGTGGCGTGAACTTCAGTTCGACGTGTTCTTCAAGGGTGACGACTGGCGCGGTACAGAGAAGGGGAAACGGCTCGAACGCGATTTTGCAAAAGTTGGGGTTGAGGTCGTGTACTTTCCATACACGATGAGCACCTCGAGCACCGTACTTCGTCGCGCACTAGACGTGATGGTCGGAGTCGGACCTTCCGCCAAATCTGAACCGTTTGCCGCTTCACGCTGAGCCCTTCGACGTCTCACCGCCATTTCGCCAAATGCCGTAGGCCATCTCGCTATCGCTTGGCGAGATGTGGCGTACGAAAGTGTCGAAGCCCGATGCTTGACTCACTTCGCCAGGACGACGCCTTCAGCCGGAGCATAGGTCGTTCAATGTAGAACCAGCTCGCCATCGCGACTGGCACAGTGATCGCTAGCGATGCGACAACGAAGATCGCCAGAGGCAGCCGTGCAGCACCTAGCATGAGCAGGATCTGTTGGAATGGCATGGCATAGATGTACAACCCGTACGAGATGTCGCGGTCTTTGAGTTGCAGTGCTGGCGCAGTAAGCCGACCGCCGATCCAGATAACGGAATAGGCGAGCGCCGGCGCCGCGATCAACCGATAGTTCGGAAGCAGAGCGCCAGCCGCCAGCAGCGCGAGAGCCACGGCAAACAATCCGCGTCTAGCAGGGATCTTGTCACCGTAGAGCTGGATTAGTGCCCCCGCGAGAAACATGAGCCCAAGTCGAGAGACAGAACGGATTCTGTACTCATCGGGGAGTAGGCCAAGCGCAAGCGCCAACGCCATCAGCCAGACCAGCGCAAAGATCACGGCTGTCGCCCAGCGACGCCTGAGGATTGCGGCTACACCGAGTATCGCCAGGGCAAGATAGGCCGTCGCTTCCCAGTACAACGTCCACAGCGAGCCATCCCATACTCCCGGCACCGGCACCCCGCGCGGCGTACCGCCAACATCGTAGAAGTCCATACTGAGATTCGAATCGTGTAGCACGTACTGCCAAGCAGAATGCGGCCCGGAAAACACGCTTGCCGCTGAACCTTGCTGGATCAACGCCGTAATCGGTGCGATAACAAAGGCGACCAAAATCAGGCACGTGAAGAATGCCGGCATCAGGCGCAGAAACCGGTTACGAAGGTAACGTAGAAGGTTCGGCGAATGGAGCCAGCTTCCAGCTAGAAGGAACCCGCTTATGGCGAAGAACCCGTCAACGGGAACGTCCGAGACGAGTTGCACGCCATACGGCCAATCGGTGGATCGACCGCTGAGCACGAAGGCATGCCAAACGATCACAGTTGCTGCGAGCAACAACCGAACAAAGTTGAGCGAATTCGCTGTCGGGTCAATGTGCTCGGCGATGGTCTTGCGAGTGGGTCGGCCCTTCGCCGCGCGCTGGGCGTCATCGCTGGCACTGATTCTCTCAGTTGAAACGACCACGTTCGTCCCCGATTCCTGACGCCCCCATCGGGCGCCGACTATGTGAGTTTAGTGACTCTTCCTCATTTATGACGACGGTACCGACGTTGCCGGGGCGGCAGGGCGCGCCTAGCGTGGAAGCGCCATGGACTGGTTCGGGGCAGACGGGTACGAGCTGGCGCGGCAGGTGCTTCAGCGGGGCGTCGCCGCGATCTACCTCGTTGCCTTCCTCTCGACCGCAGCGCAGTTCCCCGCGCTGCTCGGTGAGCACGGCCTACTGCCGGTTCCGCAGTTCCTGAGGCTCTCGTACGCGAAGAAGCAGCCCACGCTGTTTCGCTGGCGGTACTCCGATCGGCTGCTGCTCACGGTGGCGTGGGTCGGGGCCGTTGTCGCCGCGAGCCTTGTCGCCGGCCTGCCACAGTTGGGGCCGCCGTGGGTTCCGCTCATCCTCTTTCTCGCCATCTGGTTCGGATACCTCTCGATCGTCAACGTCGGCCAGACCTTCTACGGCTTCGGCTGGGAGAGCCTGCTGCTCGAAGCCGGCTTCATGGTCGCGTTCCTCGGCTCGAACGAGACGGCGCCGCCCGTGCTCATCATCTGGCTGATCCGGTGGCTCGTGTTCCGCCTCGAATTCGGCGCCGGCATGATCAAGATGCGCGGCGACCGGTCCTGGCGCGACCTCACCGCGCTCTACTACCACCACGAGACGCAGCCGATGCCGAACCCGCTCAGCCGTTTCGCGCACCTGATGCCCAAGTGGTTCCACCGCGTCGAGGTGCTCGGCAACCACTTCTCGCAGCTGATCGTGCCGTTCTTTCTGTTCGCGCCGCAGCCCGTGGCATCCGTCGCCGCAGCCATCGTCATGCTCACCCAGCTGTGGCTCGTGGTCACCGGCAACTTCGCCTGGCTCAACGTGATCACGATCGTGCTGGCGTTCGCGGCGCTCAGCGACCCGGCGGCGCACCTGGTGATCCCCGCAATGCCGGCGCATACCGACTACGCGTTCGCCGTAGCGCCCGCGTGGTTCATCGTGATCGTGATCGCGGCATCCCTGCTGGTGGTCATTCTCAGCTGGTGGCCCGCCCGCAACCTCGTCGCCCGCCGGCAGCTCATGAACGCGAGCTTCAACCGCTGGCACCTCGTCAACGCGTACGGCGCCTTCGGCAGCGTCACCCAGGTGCGCTACGAAATAGAAATCGAAGGCACGGATGCCCCCCAGCCCGGCCCCGAAGCCGAGTGGCGGGCGTACGAGTTCAAGGGCAAGCCGGGCGACCCGAGGCGGGTGCCGCGCCAGTTCGCGCCGTACCACCTGAGGCTCGACTGGCTCATGTGGTTTCTGGCGCTCGGCTCACCGGACAACCGGTGGTTCATCATGCTGCTCGGCAAGCTGCTCGAGACCGACCCGAAGACGCTGAAGCTGCTGCGCGTCGACCCGTTCCACGGGGAGCCGCCCCAGTGGATCAGGGCGAAGCGGTACCACTACCGGTTCGCGACGCGTGCGGAGCGGCGCAAGCGGCACGTGTGGTGGGTGCGCGAGGAGGCGGGCATGCTCGTGCCGCCGGTCTCGCGCGACGCGCTGCGCGGGTAGGCGGGTTGAGGAGCCGCGCAGCGGCGTCTCGAAACCCTGCGGCTGGGGTGGGTTTCGAGACGAACGCTTCGCGTTCTCCTCAACCCGCATGAGGACGGCTCCTCAACCCGCATGCGGCCGGCTCCTCAACCCGCGTGGCCGAAGGCGACGACCGCGTTCTGGCCGCCGAAGCCGAAGGCGTTAGTGACCGCGTGGCGCACGACCGCCTCGCGCGCCGTGTTCGGCACGTAGTCAAGGTCGCACTCGGGGTCGGGAGTCGTGTAGTTGATCGTCGGGGGAATCACGCCTTCGCTGATCGACAGCGCGCACAACATGCTCGCCAGCGCACCGGCCGCGCCGATGAGATGCCCCGTCATCGACTTGGGCGCAGTCACCTGCAGCCCGCGCGTCGCCGCCCCGAACGCCTGATGGATCGCCGCCGTCTCGGTGCGGTCGTTCGCTTTGGTCGAGGTGCCGTGTGCACACACAAGATCGACATCGGATGCCGCGAGCCGCGCCCTGCCCAGGGCCCTCGTGATCGCCTGTGTCGCATAGGTCGCGCTGGGCTCCGGCGCGACCACGTTGAACGCGTCGCTCGTGAGCGCCCCGCCGAGCACCTCGGCGTAGATGTGCGCACCTCGGGCGCGCGCGTGCTCGAGCGTCTCCATGACGAAGACCACCGCGCCCTCGCCGAACACGAAGCCGTCGCGATCCGCGTCGAACGGCCGGCTCGCCTCGGTGGGCGCATCGTTACGGGTCGAGAGCGCGTGCATGGCGTTCAGGCCCTGGAACATGACGGGTGTGATGGCGGCGTCGGTGCCACCGGCGATGACGACGTCCGCCTCATCCGCTAGTAGAAGGCGTCTGGCCTCGAGCAGGGCGTACGCGCCGCTCGCGCAGGCCAGGGCGCTCGCGTTGACCGGGCCGTGGATGCCCATGTCGATGGCGATCTCGCACGCCGGCATGTTCGTGAGGGCGCTCGGCACGAACCGCGGGCTCATGTGCCGGGCGCCGTCGGAGTGGAAGACCTCGGTGGCATCTTGCACCTCGGCGAACCCCGAGACCGCGCTGTTCACGATGACGCCCGTCTCGATGCCGGTCAGGTCGGCGGGCAGCCCGGCATCCGCGACGGCCTCGCGTGCCGCGACCACCGCGAGCTGCGACGTGCGCGACATGCGGTTGACCTGCTTGACCGACAGCGTCTCGTGCGGGTCGAAGCCCTTCACCTCGGCGGCGATCTGCGTGGCGAAACCGCTCGCATCGAACTGGGTGATGCGGTCGATGCCGCTTCTGCCCGCGACGAGCGACGACCATGTCTCGCGCCACGTGTTGCCCAGCGGGGTCAGCGCCCCCAGCCCCGTGATGACGATGCGTTCACCCATTCACGCCTCCCGACTTCTCATACTGCCTCACGCCGCGCCGCGGGCGATAGCCGTGCCCGCGCGCAGCCCGTGCTCGAACGCGCGCACGGCGTTGAGGCCGGTCGCGTCGAGTGCTCCCCCAATGACGGTGTGGCGGATGCCCGCCTCCGCGAGCACCGCCGACAAGGGGGCGTGCGGTTCCTGCCCTGCCGCGACGATGACCGTGTCGGCCGCGATGAGCTGCTCGACGCCGTCGTGCGTGATGCGCACGCCGCCGGGCTCGATGCCGAGGTAGGCGACGCCCGTGAGGGTGCGCACTCCGCCGCGGCGAATCGCCTGCACGGCGGCCCAGCGGGTGGTGATGCCCATGCCGGCGCCGATCGCGCCGGCGCGGCGCATGACGGTGACGTTTCGGTCGCCTTCCTGCAGGCGCCCTGCCTCGATGCCGTTGGTGACCAGGAAGCGGGCGCGCCTGGCCTCGTCGCTCGCGTCGGTCTCCGAGGGCTCGACGAGCAGGTGCGCGAGGTCGACCGCGATGCCGCCGGCGCCGAGGATGGCGACGCGCCGACCGACCGAGGCGGGGTCGGCGAAGGCCTGCGCGTAGTCGATGACGTGCGGGGAGGCGATGCCCGGCAGCTCGAGGCGGCGCGGCAGCACGCCCGTGGACACGATGACGTCGTCGAAGCCGGCGAGGCCTGCGGCGTTGTGTACGCGCTCGCCGAGGCGCAGTTCGACACCAAGACGGGCGAGCTCACGCTCGAAGTAGCGCACCGTTTCGAGGAAGTCGGACTTGCCCGGCACCGCTCCCGCCATGAGGAACTGGCCACCGATGCGGTCGGCGCCCTCGAAGAGGGTGACGCGGGCGCCCGCGGTGGCGGCGGCCCGGGCGGCCTCCATGCCGGCGGGGCCGGCACCGATGACGGCGAGAGCCGGTTGGGGAGCGGCGGAGCCGCGTCTCGAAACCTGGTCGCTGGGTTTCGAGACGGCGCTGCGCGCCTCCTCAACCCGCTCGGCTCGTCGCGGTTTCGAGACGGCGCTGCGCGCCTCCTCAACCCGCTCGGCTCGTCGCGGTTTCGAGACGGCGCTTCGCGCCTCCTCAACCCGCTCTGCTCGTCGCGGTTTCGAGACGGCGCTTCGCGCCTCCTCAACCCGCTCGGCTGCAGGGAACTCGAGTTCGCGGCCCGCGCGCGGGTTCACCGTGCACGACACCGGCTCGAGACCGAAGGTGCGGTCGATGCACGCCTCGTTGCAGCCGATGCACGTGTTGACCAGCTCCGGCCGGCCGGCGAACGACGACGCGATGATGCGCGCATCCGCGAGAAAGGGCCGCGCCATCGAGACCAGGTCCGCGGCACCCGACGCGAGCACCCGCTCGGCCTGCGCCAGCGTGTTGATGCGGTTCGAGGCGATCACCGGCACGGATTCGCCCGCCGCCGCAAGCGCACCCTTCACGCGCGCGGCCACATCGACCCACGCCCCATGCGGCACCATCGACTGCACGGTCGGCACCTTCGCCTCGTGCCAGCCCACGCCGACGTCGATCGCGTCGGCCCCCGCCCGGGCGAGCGCCACCGCCAGCGCGTCGACCTCGTCGGGCGTGGATGAGCCGGGCACGAGGTCGGCCCCCGACATCCGCACGATCACCGGAACCACCGCGCCGACCGCGGCCCGAACCGCGGCCAGCACCGCGAGCGGGAACGCCCGCCTGCGCTCGGCGTCGCCACCCCATGCGTCGTCGCGCAGGTTCGTGACCGGCGAGGCGAACTCGTTGATGAGGTAGCCCTCTGACCCCATGATCTCGACGGCATCGAAGCCCAGCTCGACCGCGACCGCCGCGGCGGAGGCGAAATCGGCGATGGTCGAGCGGATGCCCGCCTCGCCGAGCGCCTCCGGTTCCGCCCGGGAGAACGTGCTGTAGACGGCCGACGGCGCCACCGGCCGCAGCCCGAACGACGACTCGAATGCGTAGCGGCCCGCGTGGAAGAGCTGCAGCGCGATCAGCGCGCCCTCCGCGTGCACGGCATCGACCACCGGCCGCCAGCGCTCGGCGTGCTCCGGCTCGTTGATGAGCGTGTAGCCCGCGTTGCCGGCCCCCACACGGCTGACCGCCGCGCCACCCGTGATGATCAGGCCGGCGCCACCACGGGCACGCTCGCCGTAGAAGGCGGCGAGCGCATCCGCTGGACCGTGCTCGTGGTTGAGGTGCATCGAGCCCATGACCACGCGGTGCGGCAGGCGCAGTCGACCGAGCGCCAGCGGGGTGCGCACGCTCGGGTACAGCGCGTCGGCGGCCGCGCCGGCGTGTTCAGCGGTCTCGGGCACGGCGCTCAGCCGCGGGTGGGGCGCGGCGGGATGCCCAGCGGCTCGGTCGTGTCGTGCCAGTACGGCGGCGCCGCCACCGTCATGCCGCCGTCGACCACGAGCGTCTGGCCGGTCATGTACGACGACTTCTCGGAGAGCAGGAACTCGATGGCGTTCGCCATGTCGTCAACCGTTCCGGGCCGGCCGAGCGGGATCGCCTTCAGCACGCTCTCCATGGGGGCCATGCCGGGCATCGAGTAGAAGTACTCGAGCGAGTCGGAGTCGATGAGGCCGCCGTTGACCCCGTTCACGTTGATGCCGTAGTCGGCGAATTCCACCGCCATGAAGCGGATGAACGACTCGACCGCCGCCTTGTACGAGCCGAGCGCGGCGTACGTGGCGAACCCGCGCATGCTGCCGTAGCTCGATACGGCCACGATGCGGCCGCCCTGATCCATGAGCTTCACGGCCTCCTGCGCGCCCAGCACGAACGGGCGCACGTTCATAGCGTACGAGCGGTCGAGGTGATGCGTCTTCAGGTCGACCACGCGCTTGAACGCCGCCGCCGCCGCATTGTTCACGAAGAAGTCGAGCCGGCCATACGTCTCGGCCACGGTGTCGAAGAGCCGCACGATGTCTTCGGGGTTCTCCACGTCGGCGCCCACCGCGATGCCGTCGCCGCCGGCCGCGCGCGCCTCGGCGACCACCTGCTCGGCGAGCTCGGCGTTCTTGCGATAGTTCACGACGACCGTCGCGCCCTCGGCCGCGAGCTTCAGCGCCAGGTTACGGCCGATGCCGCGCGAGGCGCCGGTGATGAGCGCGATGCGACCGGCGTACGAGCCGCTCTCGCTCGCAGGTTCCTCGCTCCTCGGCAGCACAGCTGCCTCGGCACTGGCGTCGCCGATGGCTTCGCCATCGTTTGAGCTCCAGCGTGCTGAGTCGGTCACCTGGTCTTCTCCTTCGCGGCCTTCGCCGCCGCCCTCACGAAGACGTCGCGGGCCACGACCGTCTTCTGAATCTCATTCGTGCCCTCTTCGAACCGCTGCGCCCTCGCGTCGCGGTACACCCGCTCGATCTTCTCGCTCTTCCAGTAGCCCAGCCCGCCGTGCACCTGCAGCGCCTTGTCGGTGACCCGGGTCAGCATGTCGACGGCGACCATCTTCGCCATTGACGACAGAGCGGATGCCGCATCCGCGCCCTCTTCCCACTGCCTCGCCGCGTGCAGCACCAGCTGCTTCGCCGCCTCGATGTCGGCCTCGTTCTCGGCGATCATGAACGCGATGGCCTGCCGGCTCGCGATGGGCTTGCCGAACGTGACGCGCTTGGCCGCGTACTCGACGGCGAGTTGCTGCGCGCGCTCCGCGAGGCCGACGCAGCTCATGGCGACCGAGATGCGGCTGGGGGTGAGGAACCCGCCGAGCGCGATCTCGAGGCCGTCGCCCTCGTCGCCGAGCCGCTGGGAGACGGGCACGGGCGTGTTGTCGAACGTGAGGCGGGCGTGGTCGGTGCCGCGCACGCCCATGGTGTTCGAGGTGTCCTCGACGGTGACGCCGTCGGCATCGCGGTCGACGATGAGGCCGACGAGGCCGTCTTTGCCGCTCGAGCCCTCGAGCCTGGCGAAGAGCAACCAGTAGTCGCAGGCGACGCCGAACGTGATGAGGTGCTTGCGGCCGCTCAGGTAATAGGTGTCGCCCTCGCGCCGAACCGTGCAGGTGATGTCGGCGCCCGAACCGTTGTCCGGCTCGGTCAGAGTGAATGCGACGAGCTTGTCGCCCGAGATCGACGGCTTCACGAACTTCTCACGCTGCTCGTCGTCGGCATACGGGTTCATGGCGCGCCAGGTGCCGTTGATGACGTGCACGAGCATGCGGATGGAGGCGTGCGAGCGGGAGAAGACCTCCATGAGGCCCATCCACTGGCTGAAGCTGAGGCCCCGGCCGCCCAGCTCGACGGGGGCGGCCATGCTCAGGTAGCCGTTGGTCTTCAGCTCGTCGAAGAGCGCCCGGGGAACCTCCCCCGTCTCCTCGATGCGCTCGGCCCACTCCTCGCCGGGGCCGTCGACCCACGCCGTGACGCGGGCGAGTAGTTCGTCGTACTCAGGCTGTTCGATGCGGCTGGCGGGGCGCTCGAACTCGGTCTGGGTGCTGGTCATTGAGGGTGTTCTCCTTCGCAGGGTGCGATAGTGCGCTGAGTCGCTGTGGCTTCAGCGTGGCAGCCTGCTCGCGGAGCAGGAACTTCTGGACCTTCCCGACGGCGTTGCGCGGAATGGCGTCGATGATCTCGAGGCGCTCCGGCCAGTAGTGCTTCGACACCTCGTTGGTGTCGAGGAACTTCTGCATCTGCCCAAACGTGAGCGAGGCGCCCTCGTTCAGGGTGACGAACGCGCAGGCGCGCTCGCCCAGCCGCTGGTCGGGCATGGCCACGATGGCGACGTCATCGATGGCCTCGTGCTGGTAGAGCAGCTGCTCGATCTCAGAGACCGGGATCTTCTCGCCGCCGCGGTTGATCACGTCTTTCATTCTGCCCGTGATGCGCAGGTAGCCGTCGTCGTCGATGGTCGCCAGGTCGCCCGTGCGGTACCAGCCGTCTTCGGTGAACACCTCGTCGGTCAGGTCGGGGCGGTCGAGATAGCCGTCGAACACGGTCGCGCTCGTGAGCTCGAAGTTGCCCTCGACGCCCGCCGGCAGCGGCTGACCCTCATCGTCGACGATGCGCAGGCGGGCGCCGGGCATGGCCTTGCCGTCGGTACCCCACGCCTTGGCCGCCGGATCGGCCGGGCTCGACAGGGCGCCGAGACCCGTCTCGGTCGTGCCGAACGCCCCGCAGACGGCGGCCCCGAGAACGCGGGTGGCACGCTCGGCGAGCGCGCGCGGCACCGCGGCGCCGGTGGCGACGAAGATGCGCAGCGCCTTCGGGGCGGGCGTGCCCGCCTCGATCTCACGCACCAGGTCGGTGAGGAACGGGGTGGCGGCCTGAACGAACGTGCCCTCCCACGCCTGCAGCACCTCGATCGCCCGCTTGGCGTCCCAGACCGCCTGCACGATCTCGGGCACGCCGAGCACCCACGACAGCCACATGCCGTAGAGGAACCCGGTCTGGTGCGCGAGCGGCGACGGAATGTAGATGGAGTCGGTCGAGTTCAGCGGCAGTTGCTCGACCTCCATCCACGCGGCGCGGCTGAGGCTCTCGTGGCGGTGCACGACGCCCTTGGGCTCGCCGGAGGTGCCCGAGGTGAAGAGGAGCTGCGCAGCATCCGCTGGTTTGGGAGCGCGCGCATCGATGGCCGCACGGTCGACGTGGGCCCACGCGGTAGCCCGGTGCCAGGCCTGCCAGCGGATGGCGGGATTCTCGCACGCCGGCAGAACGTGGGCGACGCCGGGCGTGCCGTGCAGCACGAGCACGTTCTCGACGAGGATGCCCTCGGCGGCCTGCGGGTTGTCGAAGATCTGCGCGGCCTCGCGGTCGTGCTGCCTGCCGCGGAAGTTGTCGGCGACCACGAATAGCTTGGCCTTGGAGCGACGCAGCGCGTACGCCACCTCGCGCTGGCGGAAGATCGGCATGATCGGGCAGACGACGGCGCCGATGCGCATGGCCGCCGCGGCGATCACGACGAACTCGCGGCAGTTGGGCAGCTGCACGGCGATGCGGTCGCCGTGCGCCACGCCCATCTCGAGGAACATCGCGGCCGCCTTGTCGACGGCGTGGTCGAGCTCGCTCCAGCTCATGTGGTCGGTGCGCGTGGGCGCGGCGTCGACCACCGCGAGCGCGTGCGGCTTCTCGGTGGCCCACTTGCGGATCCACTCGGCGCCGGTCACTCGGCTGGCGGCCTCGACGTCGCCGTCGGGGCGCCGGTAGCGGGCGGTGGGCTTCGCGGGGCCGTCCTCCACCTGCATGTTGACGTGCAGGTCGTGCATGGCGTCGAGGAACTGCGGGTACGAGATGCGGTACGCGTTCGGGAACGTGAGCGTCGATCGCCCCTCGGCCGCGGACGCCGCCACCGCGAGCGACATGAGAACGCGGTGGTCGTTGAACGACGAGAGGTGGGCACTATGCAGGCGCTCGACACCGCGGATGCGCAGGTCGGTGCCGTCGAACTCGAGATTGCCGCCCATCTCGTTCAGCTGCAGCATGGAGACGACGCGGTCGGATTCCTTCAGCCGCACATGTTCTACGTTGTGGAACACGCTCTCGCCCTCGGCGAAGGCGGCCATGGTCGAGAGAATGGGCAGCATGTCCGGCACGTCGCGGCAGTCGATCTCGGTGGCCTTCAGGCGCACGCCGTCGTGCAGCACGCGCACGCCATCCTCGGCGGCGTCGTAGACCATGGGCAGGCCCATGTCGCGCACGATGCCGAGGAAGTCGGCCTCCGGGTGGTCCACGCGGTCCGGCGCGGTGTCGCGCAGGCCCCGCAGCAGCACATCAGAGGGGTGGATGCCGGCGAGCGCGAGTCCGAACGCCGCGGAACCGATGTCGGGCGGCAACTGCAGGTCGGCCGGTCGGGCGCTCTGGTTCGGTTCGATCTCGTAACGGCGCCCATCCGCCGACGCCTCGACGTGCAGGCCGAACTGGCCCATCATGCGAACCGTGAGGTCGATGTAGCTGCGCTCGTTGAACTCGCCGTCGACGATGACGGTGGTGTGCTCCCTCGCGAAGGGGGCCAGGAGCAGCAGGGCGGAGACCCACTGCGAGAGCGTGCCGGCGATGTGCACCGTGCCGCCGCGAGGGCGGCCATGCCTCACCTGGATGGGCGGGCAGTCTGTCGGCGAGGCGACCTCCACGCCCATCTGACCGAGTGCGCGCAGCAGCGGACCGATTGGTCGGCGCTGAAAGTACTTCTGGCCGGTGACCGTGACGTCGCGGTCGGCGAGCGCCGCGAGGCCCACCATGAAGTAGAGCGTCGTGCCCGAGCTGCCGGCCGTGATCGCTTCGCTGCGGGGGTGGTACGGCCCGCCGTGCACGATGAAGGTGTCGCCGTCGATCTCGATCTTCGTGCCGAGCGAGCGCAGCAGCGTGACGGTGTACTGCACGTGGCGTGCGTCGCTGAGGCCGGTGATGCGGCTGACGCCCGGCGCGAGCGAGGCGAGGATGAGCGCGCGATGCGCGTGGTACTTGGAGTTCGGCACCTGCACTGCGCCGTGAACCCGATCTGAGGTGCCAGCGACGGACAAGTGCATGTGACCAACTCCTTCACCGACGAATCGGGATTCTTTTGTGTCGTCTGCTCGCCGGCTCCGTGCGGAAGCCGGAAAGAGCGCATCCATACGCTACTCGCGCCGGGGCCCGATGCAAATTCACCTCACCCCACGATGGGGGGGCACGGCGGGCCAGCGGCGGGATTCTGCTGCCGCAACGATCTCGAGCAGGGCCGTGCGCAGCGCGGCCGCATCCGTCACCTGGGGAAACAGTTCGGCCTCGATGCGCTGAGCCCGCTGCCACACCTCGGCGCCGGCGGAAGTTCGCGAGACGACGTGCCTGCGGCGGTCGGCGGGATCGGGCACGCGGGCGACCCAACCGGCGCGCTCGAGCCGGTCGAGCGTGCGCGACATGGTCTGCGCCTCCACGCGTGCGTGGCGGGCGAGCTCGCTCTGGCTCGTGTCGCCCAGGTCGAGCAGATGCAGCACGATGAGGCCGGCGTGCGTGAGGCCGAGCCGCTCGAGCGCGTCGGACCACGCGTGCTCGACGAGGCGCGACGCCGTCGAGAGAAGGCGCCCGGTCGGCCAGTGGTCGGGGCGGTGCACGTCGTCGGCGGGGACGGAGAGCGGCTCACCGGCATCCATGCATTCAACGATAGTGCTAGCGTGAAATTAGTAAGCCGGCTGAGCAATTCGAGCCGGCCACCGTCTCACCTCACGTACCTCGCCTCGCCCCGCAGGGAGCCGTCAATGACCGCACGCCGCCGCTGGTTCGGACTCGTCTTCATCAGCATCGCCGTCTCGCTCATCATCGTGGACTCGACGATCGTGAACGTGGCGATCCCGTCGATCGTCGACGACCTCGGCATCAGTTCGACGCAGGTGCAGTGGGTGCAGGAGTCGTACACGCTCGTGTTCGCCGCGCTGCTCATCGTGTTCGGCACGCTTGCCGACCGGTTCGGGCGGCGGCGCATGATGACCGTCGGCGTCGTCGTGTTCGTGCTGTCGTCACTGCTGGCGGCGCTGGCGCCGAACGGCGAGCTGCTGATCGCGGCGCGCGTCGTGCAGGGCATCGGCGGGGCCATGGTGCTGCCGACGACGCTCTCGCTCATCAACGCGACGTTCCGCGGGCGCGACCGGGCCGTCGCCTTCGCCGTGTGGGGCTCGACCATCGGCGGCATGGCGGCGCTCGGACCGCTGCTGGGCGGCTGGCTCACCACCGACTTCTCGTGGCGCTGGGCATTCGGCATCAATCTGCCCCTCGGCGCCATCGCGGTCATCGGCGCGATGGTGGCCGTGCAGGAATCGAAGGAAGCGGATGCGGGACGCGTCGACATCGTCGGCGCCATCCTCTCGGTGCTCACTGCCGGCTCGCTCGTGTTCGGCCTCATCGAGGGGCGCACGTACGGCTGGTGGCTTGCCAAGGACGGCGCGGCGTTCGGCGACTGGACCTGGCCGCTCGGCCTCTCGCCGATCCCGCTGGTGTTCGCGCTCACGCTCGTGGCGGGCGTGCTGTTCGTGGCGTGGGGACTGCGGCGGCAGAAGCGCGGGCAGAGCGCCATGATCGCGTTCAGCCTGTTTCGGCTGGCGTCGTTCCGCAACGGCAACATCGCCGCCCTCGTGGTGAGCCTGGGCGAGCTCGGCATGATCTTCTCGCTGCCGCTGTGGCTGCAGAACGTGCTCGGCTACAGCGCGCTGCAGGCCGGGCTCATGCTGGTGGCGCTCGCGAGTGGGTCTTTCGTTTCGAGCGGCCTCGTGCATCCGCTGTCCCAACGCATGTCGGCGGTGGCGGTCGTGCGCATCGGGCTGGCGTGCGAGATCGTGGGCGTGCTGGGCATCGGGTTCTTCGTGGCGTACGACACCCCCTGGTACGCCGTCGTGCCGTCGCTGTTCGTCTACGGCATCGGCATCGGATTCGCGACCGCCCAGCTGACCGGCGTCATTCTGCGCGACGTGCCGGTTGAGCGCAGCGGGCAGGCCTCGGGCACGCAGAGCACCGCGCGGCAGGTGGGTTCGGCGCTCGGCATCGCCATTCTCGGAACGATCCTGTTCACGGGCCTCGGCAACCAGTTCGATAGCCGATTGGATGCTCGCGGCCTGCCGGCCGCTCAGCGCGAGCAGGTCGTGACGGCGGTCGTCGACTCGTCCGGCGCCGCCATACCGTCGCTCGCGAAGAGCGAGCGGACGCGCCCACTCGTGCGCGACGCGAAGATCGCGTTCAGCGACGCGACGAAGTTCGCCGCGTTCTCGGCGGCGGGGTTCCTGACGCTGGGGTTCCTGGCGACGCTGTCGCTGGGCCCGGCGCGCGACGAGCGCTCGGCCGAGCGCGAACCAACAGCGCGCGTCACGGGCGCTTCTTCTTCGTGAGGGTCTTCTCGTCGATGGGGGCCTCGCCGCTCTCGCGGAGGCGGCGGTAGTACTCGCGCGCCTCGCTCTGCCGCTCGGCCTCCACGCCGGTGGCGATCTCAGCGCGAATGTGCTCGGGGCCATACCCGAACGCGTTCACGAGGTCGACGGCGTGGGGGCGGATGCGCCTCAGCAGTCGATCGATGTACGCCGTCACGGCCTGTGCCCGCTGTGGGGACAGCCGCCCGTTCATCAGGTACCACGCCGCGTGCTTCTCGATGAGGCCGAGACCGAAGAGGTCCCGCAGCCAGGTCAGCACCTGCCGGGTGTCGGCATCCGGGGTCTGCTCGAGCGCGTCGCTGAATGCCTCCCACTGCAGCAGCTCGCCGTGCGCCCGAGCGGCCTCGATCAGCTGGTTCTGCTGGGAGTTGAAGAGGTCTGCGGCATCCTTCTTCGACAGCTTGCTCGCCGGGCGCAGCGCGGTGGCAACCTCGGCGACCATGGCCTCCACCCGGTCTGTCAGCAGCTCGCGCTGGGTGCTCGCCTCCTGCAGCCATCCCACGGAACGCGCCGTGGAGCCGAAGTCGCGCACCGTCTGCCCGAGCGAGCGCAGGCCGGCGTGGTAGGCGCGGTCGGCGGCCTGGGTCACGGCGTACCGGGCCAGCACACCGGCATCCGCGTGCGCGAACTGCTTGCTGAAGTCGGTGAGCAGGCGCTTGGAAACGAGCTGCAGCAGCACGTTGTTGTCGCCCTCGAAGGTGACGTACACGTCGAGGTCGGCGCGCAGTGACGTGAGCCGGTTCGCGGTCATGAAGCCGGCGCCGCCGCACGCCTCGCGCGCCTCCTGCAGCGTCGTGAGGGCGTGCCAGGTTGAGAGCGGCTTGAGCGCCGCGGCGATGGTCTCGAGGTCCTGGCGGTCGGCATCGGTGTCGGTGGCGCCACTGAACACGTCGTCGAACTTGTGCAGGAACACCTCGTGGGCGAAGCTCGCCGCATACGTCGTCGCGAGCAGCGGCAGAAGGCGGCGCTGGTGCCGCTGGTAGTCGAGGATCACCTGCTCCTCGCCGCCGCCGTCGCCCGAGGCGAACTGGCGGCGCTCGGCGGCATAGCGGATGGCGATGGTGAGCGCGATCTTCGATGCCACAACCGCCGAACCGTCGAGCGATACACGGCCCTGCACGAGCGTGCCGAGCATGGTGAAGAAGCGGCGGCCGGGGCTCGAGATGGGCGAGGTGTATGTGCCGTCCTCGGCGACGTCGCCGTACTTGTTGAGCAGGTCGGTGCGGGGAATGCGCACGTTCGTGAAGTGCAGACGGCCGTTGTCGATGCCGTTCAGCCCGCCCTTGAGCCCGTCGTCTTCGCCCCCGACGCCGGGCAGGAAGGCGCCGTCGGCGTCGCGGATGGGCACGTAGAACGCGTGCACGCCGTGGTTGACGCCCTTCGAGATGAGCTGCGCGAAGACGACCGCGGCGATGCCGTCGTTGCCCGCGTTGCCGAGGAACTCCTTCCACGCGCCCTTGAACGGCGTGTTGATCACGAATTCCTGAGTCTCGGGGTCGTAGGTGGCGGTCGTGGCTGCACTCGCGACATCCGACCCATGACCGATCTCGGTCATGGCGAACGCGCCGGGCGTCTTCAGGCTCATGATGTCTGGCAGGTACTTCTGGTGGTGGCGCTCGGTGCCCAGTTGCACGATGGCCGATCCGAACAGGCCCCATTGCACGCCAGACTTGATCTGCAGCGACGGGTCGGCTGCCACGAGCTCCTCGAAGCCGGCGATGTTGCCGCCGTTGTCCTCCTCGCCGCCGACGTCCTTGGGGAACGCGCGGTGCACCTGGCCGTTCTCGACGAGCAGGCTCAGCTGCCCGAAGGTGCGGGCGCGCTGGTCGGCGAGGCTGAGGCCCTCGACCTTCTGCATGTCGGGGCGGCCGGCGAGCTCACGCGCAGCACGGCGCACGTCGGCCCAGTCGCCGAGCAGCTGGGTCTCGAGGGCGGCGACGTCGACCTTCGGGGTGAGGGTGCCGGCCCGGCCGCTGCCGCTCGTGCCGCTGCGTGCACCCTGGGCGTCGGAGGCCTTTCGAGCGGAGTTGTGTGTGCGCGGTGCCGTGTCAACCATGGAACGTCCTTTGTTCTCTTTGCTCGTGTTCTCGCGTCTGCGTGCTCACGTAAGTCCATTCCACGCTAAGACGGATGCGGGCAGGCGAGAAGCCGTGCGTGCGGCATCTACAAACAGCCCCGGGGGCGGCTCGCGAGCCGCTGTGGGGAATCGACAGCGGCTCGCGGTCGCCGTCAGGAAGCCGGCGGCGTGAAGAGGTTGACCAGGTTGCCGTCAGGGTCACGGAAGAGTGCCGACCTGTTGCCCCAGGGCATCGTCGTCGGCTCGAGCACCACGTCGGCCAGACCGGGCCGCAGCCGCTCGAACTCGGAGTCGACGTCATCGACGAGGAACTCAATGATCACACTCGAGCCGGCGCCCGGTTTCGGCGCTGCCGACCCCAGCATCGCGACGGTGGCGGTGCTGCCGATGGCGAGCGTTCCGCGGTCGGTGCTGATCTGCGCGAACACCGGCGCCAGCCGAGCAGCGGTGATGCCGGTGACGAGCTCGTAGAAGGAGGCGAGCCGTTCGACGTCGTCGGTGATGAGGCGAATCGATGCGAATTCCATAGTGTCCTTTCACGCCGACCGAAGCGCCGACAGATCGAGCATCCTCGATGCCACCGACATCCGCGTCTCGCCTGCCCCTTGCCTTTCCCCCTTGCCGCCCCTTCTCCCCGTTCTCCCCTCGCTTACCTCAAGGCCGTGTCGCGTTTGTTCGTGACAGCCGGCGGGAATGACGGCACGATGAGTGTCGAGAGCATGGCGCACGCCGGCGTCGAGAAGAGGTGGGCATGGCACGAATGATCGCGCTGCTGCGCGGCGTGAACGTCGGCGGCATCACCATCAAGATGGCCGATCTGGCCGACGTCTTCCGCGGCCTCGGATACGCGGGGGTGAAGACGGTGCTCGCCAGCGGCAACGTGGTCTTCGAGGCGGATGCCGCGGCATCCGCTCTGAAGCCGGTTATCGAGACGGCCCTGCGCGACCGGTTCGGCTACGAGGCGTGGGTGCACGTGCTGAGCGTCGAGGAACTCGCGGCGGTCGTGGCGGCGTACCCGTTCGAGGAGCGGGAGGGGTGGCACGCGTACGTGATCTTCGTCATGGGTGGCGAGGTGGCGGGTGACTTTGTCGCGCTCGCGCCCGGGCTCGATGCCGATGAGCGCCTGCAGGATGGCGACGGGGTGCTCTACTGGAGCGTGCCGAAGGGGAACACGCTGGATAGCGTCGTCGGCAAGGCGAGCGGCAAGGCGAGGTACAAGGCGCAGAGCACGACGCGCAACCTGCGCACACTGCGCAAGCTGCTCGGTTAGGTGCCTGGGCTAGATGCCTTGGTGGGGCGTCGAGCGTACCGGGTCGCCCACCTTTGCCACCGTCAGCAGGATCACCGAATCCTCCTCGGCCTCGAGCGCGTGCCGGCTCTCCGGCACAATGAGCAGGTCGCCCGTCATGCCCGACCACGAGACGTCGCCGGCGAAGAGCAGCACGCGGCCGCTCAGCACGTAGATGGTCGACTCGCCCGGGCTCTCGTGCTCTTCCATGCGCTGGCCCGCGCGCAGGGCGATCACCGTCTGGCGCAGCACCCGCTCATGCCCGCTGTACACGGACGTCGCGCTGCGGCCGCTCGACGCGGTGCGGGCGTGCTCGAGCTGGTGTCGCGCCACCGCGATCAGGGACGTCTTCGTCACGATCGGCCTGCCTCTCCAACGGAACTGCCGGTTTCGCCAAGCCTAGCGAGGCGGATGCGCGTCAGCGACGACGGCGAGCAGCTGTTCGCCGTAGGTCTCGCGCTTCTTCGCGCCGATCCCAGTGATGCCGTCGAGGTCGTCAAGCGTGGTCGGCCGCTCGGTGGCGACGCCGCGCAGCGTGGCATCGCCGAACACGATGTACGCCGGCACGCCTTGCTCGCGCGCGGTCTCGGCGCGCCAGGCGCGCAGAGCCTCGAAGAGCTCGAGCGCCACCTCGGGCAGTTCCTCGGAGGCCACAGCCCGCCTGGCCTGCCTCGAGGCCCGCGCCGGCTTCTCGGGTTCGCGCCTCAGGGTGACGATGCGGTTGCCCGAGAGAACCTCGGCGCCGGCCTCGGTGACCTTCAGCGTGCCGTAGTCGCCGGTCGCCGCGAGCAGCCCCTGCGCGAGAAGCTGGCGCACCACCCCGCGCCATGCTGCCTCGCTCAGGTCGTCGCCGATGCCCCATGTGGCGAGGCTCTCGTGTCGAAGCTGCTGCGTGCGCGCGGTGCTCTTGCCCCGCAGAATGTCGACGAGCTGGCCGGCGCCGTAGGCCTGCCCGCGCTCGCGCGACAGCCGCACGATCGTCGACATCAGCTTCTGCGCGGCGATCGTGCCATCCCACCCCTCGGGGGGCTCGAGACACGTGTCGCAGTTGCCGCACGGTTCGGAAGCCTGCCCGAAGTAGGCGAGCAGGTTCACGCGCCGGCACTGCACCGTCTCGCACAGAGCGAGCATGGCGTCGAGGTGCGCCGACATGCGCCGCCGGTGCGCAAGGTCACCCGGCGACTGGTCGATCATGCGCCGCTGCTGCACCACATCCTGCAGCCCGTACGCGAGCCACGCCACCGACGGCAGCCCGTCACGCCCCGCGCGCCCCGTCTCCTGGTAGTACCCCTCGACCGACTTCGGCAGGTCGATGTGGGCCACGAACCGCACGTCGGGTTTATCGATGCCCATCCCGAACGCAATCGTGGCGACCACGACAATGCCCTCCTCGCGCAGGAATCGCGATTGTGTCGCCGCTCGGGTCGCCGCGTCGAGTCCCGCGTGATACGGCAGCGCGCGGATGCCGTTGGCCGCCAGAAATGCGGCCGTCTGCTCCACGGTCTTACGCGAGAGGGCGTACACGATGCCGGCGCGCTGGAGCTTGGAGGATCGCGACAGCGATCCCGCGACGCCAGCGCCGAGGGAGCCTGCGAGCGAGGGTTCTGAGACTTCCTCTTCAGACATTGTCCTAATGAAGTCCAGCAGCTGCTTGCGAGCGTCGAGCTTGGGCACGATGCGGTACTGGATGTTCGGACGGTCGAAGTCCGCGACGAAGTGCCGCGCGGCATCCATCTTCAATCGCGTCGTGATCTCGGCGTGCGTCGCCTCGGTCGCGGTCGCGGTCAGCGCGATGCGGGGTGTGGTCGGCCACCGCTCGGCGAGCTCGGAGAGCGCGAGGTAGTCGGGGCGGAAGTCGTGGCCCCACTGGGAGACACAGTGCGCCTCGTCGATGGCGAAGAGCGCGACTGTGCCCCGCTCGAGCAAGGTCTTCGTCGACTCAGACGACAGCCGTTCCGGGGCGACATAGAGCAGGTCGAGCTCGCCCGCGACGTACGCGCGCTCGACGCGGGTGCGCTCCGCGGAGTCTTGTGTGGAGTTGAGGAACGCCGCCCGCACGCCGACTGCGAGGAGCGCGTCGACCTGGTCTTGCATGAGGGCGATCAGCGGGGAGATGACGACGCCGGTGCCCTCGCGCACGAGCGATGGGATCTGGTAGCAGAGGCTCTTGCCGCCGCCCGTTGGCATGAGCACGACCGCGTCGCCGCCGGCCGTGACGTGGTCGATGATGGCCGCCTGCTCGCCGCGGAAGGTGTCGTAGCCGAAGACCGTGTGCAGGGCTTCGGAGGGCGAGGCGAAGCGGGGAGGGGCCGGGCGAGGGGTGGATGGGGTTTCGAGACGCCCGCTGTGCGGGCTCCTCAACCCGCTGTGCGGGCTCCGGGGCCCGCTGTGCGGGCTCCTCAACCCACTTTGCGGGCTCCGAGGCGCGCGTGGGGGCGGCGGCGCGTCGAACTCGGGCGGGGGCGCGTCGAAGTCGTCCGGCGGCTCCAGGTCATCTGGGTTCCAGTCGATCTCCGCGCTCCAACTCACCCGGCCATGCTAACCGGCACTCCTGACCATGAGGGTCAGGCGGTCGCCCCTGTGCAGAACCCGTGCTCGCCCTTCTCCCGTGCAGGAGCCCCGAGCGCAATCTGGGTCACGAGGGGTCAGCAGACAGGCGGGGAAGCGCCGTAGGCTGGAGGCACCACACCGCACACCGATCGGAAGCTGCAGAATGGCCACACGCTGGGCGCGTTTCGCGCGTGGCTGGCTCGCGGCCTCCATCGCCACGGTCGTCGCCGCCTTCTTCCACGTCGCGACGGGCGGCGGGGCGCCAGGCGCGCTCGGCCTCACGCTCGCCCTCGCGTTCTCCGGCATGGCCTGCATCGCCCTCGCCGGCAAGACCCTCTCGCTGTGGCGCCTCACCATCTCGGTCGCCCTCAGCCAGTTCCTCTTCCACTCGCTGTTCGACCTCGGGGCGGCGGCGGGGCACGGCACCGGCGCGGCAGACGGCGCGGGCGCGGCGGCATCCGCTCACGCTCATCACGTGACGCACATCGACATCTCCGCGCTCACGGGTGGCGAGGCGGGCGCGGCGCTCGGTGCCCACCACCACAGCCTCATCGCCGCCGGGCCCCTCATGTGGTGCGGGCACGCGCTGGCCGCGATCGTCACGATCGTCGCCCTGCGCCACGGTGAACGCGCCTTCTGGATGCTGTGCAGCGGCATCCGCGTTCAGGTCACCCGGTTCGCAGCGCTTCTCGAGCCCGCCCCCGTCGACCGCTCGCCGCGCGCGGCGGTCGCCGACCGCGCCGACACCCCTGCCGATCTCGGCATTCTGCTCGGAACGATGAGGCACCGCGGCCCTCCCGCTGCACACTGCGCCTGATCGCACGTACGGATGCGTGCGTGGCGCATCCGCTCGTTCTCGAATCGAACGAGCAGAACCGAACCGAATCAACCCGGTCGCCGCCGCGCGCCCGGAAGAAAGCAGACCATGTCACGATCACGCACGAGACCCCTGGCGGCCACCCTGACCGCCGCCGTCGCGGCCACCGCGCTCGCCCTCGCCGCTCCGCTCGCCGCGAGTGCGCACGTTCGCGTCAACCCCGACTCGGCCGAGCCCGGCGGCTACGCGACCCTCACCTTCAAGGTTCCGACTGAGTCGGAGACCGCGAGCACGACCGCACTCGAAGTCGACCTGCCCACGGCGACGCCGTTCGGCTCCGTCTCCTACCAGCCCGTGCCGGGATGGACCACCAAGATCGTCACCACCACGCTCGACAAGCCGGTGAAGACGTCGAACGCCACCATCACCGAGGCGCCGACGAAGGTGATCTGGACTGCGGACGCGGCCTCGGCCATCGCCCCCGGGCAGTTCCAGCAGTTCACGATCTCGGTCGGGCCCGTGCCGGATACGGGCAACATCATGCTGCCGGCACACCAGACGTACTCCGACGGCAGCGTGGTCGACTGGGACCAGCCGACGCCCGCCTCGGGCAACGAGCCCGAGCATCCCGCGCCGACGCTCTACATCACGGACGCGCCGCCCGCTGAGGCCTCACCCGCAGCACCGACCGTCACGTCGACGCCGGTCGCCGGCAGCGACGGCAGCAGCGACAGCCAAGCGGATGCCGCACACTCCGGCACCTCCGACGCCGTCGCGCTCGGGCTCGGCATCGGCGGGGTCGCCCTCGGCGTGATCGCGATCGTGCTTGCCCTCACCGCGCTCGTGCGTCGGCCCGCCGCGCCGGCTGGCTCGGAGCAGCCGTGACCCGCACGCGCACCGCGCTCGCGTCTCTGACCGCCGTCGCCGCAGGAGCGCTCCTCGCGCTCCTGCCGGCGGCGGCCGCGAGCGCCCACGACTACCTGGTCGACAGCAGCCCCGCCGCCGGCTCGACGGTGACGAAGAGCCTCGACACCGTCTCTCTCACGTTCAACGACATCGTGCTCGACCTCTCGGGCGACGGCGAGTCCTCGATCATGCAGGTCACCGGCCCCGACAAGCGGCACTTCGAGACCGGCTGCACCAAGACCCTCGGTCGCACCGTCAGTGTTCCCGTCTCGCTCGGCGGCGCGGGAACGTATGACGTGACCTGGCAGATCGTCTCCGCCGACGGGCACACCGTCTCTGGCACCATCCAGTTCACGTACGACCCGCCGGCCGGTGCTGTCAAGGCCGCCGGCAGCGAACACCGGCCCGCGTGCGGGGCCGGTGCATCCGGAACCTCCGCGGCGAGCGCCGCCCCCGCCTCGGGAACGAAGGCCGACAGCAGCGAGCTGGGAATCGTGATCGGCATCGCATCCGCCATCATCGCGCTCGCCGTCATCGCCGTGGTCGTCGTGCTGGTGACCGCCCGGCGCCGACCGGCAAAGCCCGCGAGCACCGGGAGTAGGGCGGGCACCGGGAGCACCGGGGGCACCACCGCTAAGCCCGCGCGCAAAGAATGGCGGCCCGACGATGAGTGACGACGTCACGCTGGGCGGCGGCACGACGACCGGAACGACGGCAGCAAACGCGCCAGAAGACCAGGCAGACCCAGAACTGCGGATGCCGCAGCTGCACCTGCCCTCGTTGCGGCCCGTCACGATCGTGCTCACCCTGTGCGTGCCGCTCGCCGTCGCCGCGACCGTCGCGGGAATGGTGTTCACGGGCGCGTTCTCGACCGGGCGCGCGCTGTACGACCCGGGCGATCTCGTGACCTACGGGCTGCCCGTCGCGCGTTCCGTGCACGACCTCGCCGCCGCCGTCACCGTGGGGCTCCTCGTTCTCGCGACCTTCATTCTGCCCGGGCAGAAGACGCGCCCCGGCGAGGTCAGCCACGCTCAGTGGAAGGCGACCCGCTGGGCGGCCTTCACGGGCGTCGTCTGGTTCGTCGCGGCGGCGGTCGTGCTCGTGCTCAGCGGCATTCAGATTTCGGGCGTGCCGGTGGGCGACGCGTTGTTCGCCTCGACGTTCCGCACGTTCCTGTTCAACGTGGCGCTCGGGCAATCGCTGCTGGTCTCGGCGGCCTGCATCCTCGTGGCCACCATCATCGCGCTCGTCGCCCGGCGGCAGTCGACCGTCGCCGTCGCGTGCGTGCTCGTGCTGTTCTCGCTGCTGCCCCTCGCCCTCTCGGGCCACGCCGCCGGATCGGCCGAGCACGCGAACGCCGTCAACAGCCTCGCGGTGCACCTCGTGGGTGTCACCATCTGGGTGGGCGGGCTGGTCGGCCTGCTCGTGCTGCGGCGTCAGATCAAGAAGGGCTTCGGCGTCGCGGTCGCACGGTACTCCACCATGGCGGGGTGGGCGTTCGCCGCGGTCGCCTTCTCTGGCATCGTGAACTCGGCCCTGCGCCTCAGCAGTTTCGCCGATCTGCTGCAGCCGTACGGGCTGCTCATCGTCGCCAAGGCGTCCATTCTCATCGTGCTCGGCGTGTTCGGCGCGCTGCAGCGCCGGCGCATCATTCCCGGCCTGAAGGCCGACCCGATGAACCGGCGCCTGTTCGTTCGCTTCGCCACCGCCGAGGCCACCTTCATGGCGCTCGCGATCGGCATCTCCGTGGGCCTGGCGAAGAGCCCGCCTCCCGTCTCACAGGCGCCGCTCACGGGCGACTTCGCACGCGAGGGTCTGCTCGGGTTCGCCTACCCGCCACCCGTCACGTTCTGGCGCATGATCACCTACACGCACTGGGAATGGATGTGGCTGGGAGTCGCCTGCGCCCTCGCGGGCTGGTACGTCGCATCCGTCATCGTGCTGCGCAGGCGCGGAGACCACTGGCCCGTGCTTCGCACCGTCTGCTGGCTCTTCGGATGCCTGGCGCTGGTCTGGGTGACCAGTGGCGGCCCGGCCGTGTACGGCCTCGTGCACTTCAGCAGCCACATGGTCGAGCACATGGCGCTCATGATGTTCGTGCCGCCGTTGCTCGTACTCGGCGGGCCAGTACTGCTGGCGATGCGCAGCCTCCCGGTTCGGCACGACGGCAGCCGCGGCATTCGCGAGTGGCTGCTCATCGTGGTGCACTCGCGCTACATGGCGTTCCTGTCGCGTCCCGCGGTGGCGGGCACCATCTTCGCCGGCAGCCTGATCGCGTTCTACTACTCGCCCGCGTTCGCGTGGGCGCTGCGCGATCACGTGGGGCACGTGCTCATGTGCCTGCACTTCATGGCATCGGGCTACCTCTTCTTCTGGGTGTTCATCGGCGTCGACCCCGGCCCGAAACGGCCCGGCTACCCGGTTCTGCTCATCACCCTGCTGGCCACGCTCGCGTTCCACGCGTTCTTCGGCGTGGCGCTCATGGAGAGCACCGGCCTGATGGCGAGCGAGTGGTGGCACGCGCTCGGCCAAACGAACGACGCAGCCCTGCTCGCCGACCAGCATGCGGCGGGCGGAATCGCGTGGGGGGCGAGCGAGGTGCCGATGGTGCTCGTGGCGCTCGGGCTCGTGCACGCGTGGATGAAGTCGGACGAGCGCACGGCGCGCCGTCTCGATCGCAAGGCCGATCGAGACGGCGACGCCGACCTCACCGCGTACAACGAGCGTCTGCAGCGCATGGCCGACCACGAGCGCTGAGCGAGGCGGTCCCGGAGCGCGAGGCGGGTTGAGGAGCGCGAAGCGCGTCTCGAAACCCAATACCCCGTACGTGGGGCTGGGTTTCGAGACGGCCGCTTCGCGACCTCCTCAACCCGCGTCGGTCACCAGAGGAGGACCGGCAGGCGGATGCTCGTCGACGCCTTCACGGCATCCGAACCCTCGTAGTGCGCGCTCAAGAGGTGCAACCCGCGTGAGAGCGTCGGCAGCTTCACGCGCGCCCGCCCGTGGTCACCCGCCGCAAGCTGCACGGTCGCGATCACCTTTCCGCGGTCGAGGATGCTCACGGTGCCCGTCGCCTCCGTGCCATGCTGCGCGACCACCTGAACCGCGTAGTGCAGCGTGGAGTGATGGTTGGCGAGCAGCGTACTCGGCACCCCGATGGTGAGGCTGCGCACCTGCTCCACCGGCGGCTGGGTCGCCTGCACCGCAATCGGCACCGAGATCGACGTTCCGGTCGCCGGCACCGAGATCGTCAGTGACTGCGCGCCGGAAAGCCCGGCAGGGATCGCGAACGTGACGCTCGCGCGCCCCACCTCGTCGGTCGTGTCGACGATCGCAGGGTCGATCGCGCTCGTCGCCAGAACCGTGTCGCCGATGCTGACCTGCACCGTGTCGGCCGCCGGCTCGCCCGCGCTGAACAGCAGCGACGACAGGTTCGCCGTCACCGACTCCCCCGGCGCGTACCCGGTCGACGCGGCCGGGGCGCTCAGCGCGACGCCGACCGCGCGCTGCGCGTAGTCCGGGCTCGCCGTCGGGTTCGCGATGAAGTAGTCGACCATCGCCTGCAGGTCCACCTTGCCGGTGTCGGCCTGCCCGCTCCCCTTTGCCAGCGTGAAGAAGTTGTCTCCACCCGCCGCGAGGAACGAGTTGACCACGACGGTGTGCGTGTCCGCATCCCCGACCTCGCTGCCGTTCAGGTACACATGCGTGATGTGCGAACCGGCGGCAGCACCCGGGTCATACGTGTAGGTCAGCGAAGCGGATGCGCCCAGCTTCAGGAACGGCCGGCTCGATCCGGCGGGTTGCCACTGCTCCTCCAGCACCTGTTTGAGCTGGGCTCCGGTCAGCGTCTCGGTCACGAGCGTGTTGGCGAACGGCTGGATTGCCGCCGCCTCGGCGTATGTGACGTTGCCGTCGGGGTCGCCAGCGCCACTCGACGCGTACGTCAGGTCGGCGCGCAGCCCTCCCGGGTTCATCAGCGCGACCTCGGCTCCGCTGTCTTTCGCCGCCCACAGCTGCACGTCGGCCACGAAGTTGCCCAGCGTGGATTCGCCTCCGCGGTTCTCCGAGCCGTCGCTCTGCCTGGCCCGGTTGAAGTCGGCCGTGATGTCGCCGACCTTCTTCGCGCCCTCGACCTTGGCGACCGCCACCGCGTCGGCGACGATCTGCGCGACCGCCGAATCTGCCGGGTAGAGCGCCTTGCCGCTCGCGTCGTTCAGCGGCAGCACCTCGCTCGAGATCGACAGCAGCGCCTTCGTCTGCGGATCGACCGTGAGCGTGGTGTGACCGAAGTCCTCACCGTACTTGGCCGACTGCAGAACGGGGCGGGTGCGATCGGTGCCGGGGATCGCGATCTCGTGGTTGTACAGCTGGTGCGTGTGGCCCGAGATGATCGCGTCGACGTTGGCGTCGACACCGGTCACGATCCTGCCGAACTCCGAATCGTCGGTCGCGTCGGCGAGAGCCGGCGTGGCCGCACCGTCGTGCACGAGCAACATCGTGACATCCGCTTCGCCGTTCGATTCGTCGCCGTCGCGCAGCTGGTCCGCGACGCGGTTGACCGCGGTCGTCACGTCGGTGACCTTCACGTCGGCGATGCCGGCGGGGCTCACGAGCGAGGGAAGCTGCTCGGTGATGGCCCCGATGAAACCGATGCGCACGCCGTCGACGGTCTTCACGGTGTACGCGTCGAACACCGGGTCACCCGTGGTCTTGTCGACCACGTTGGCCGCCAGGTACGGGAACGTCGCCGCCGGAATCACCCGGTTCTGAATGTCGCTCACGCCGTGGTCGAACTCGTGGTTGCCGAGCGCGCTCGCGTCGAGCTTCATGGCGTTCAGGGCGTCGAGCGTCGGCTTGTCCTGCTGAATGAACGACGTGAAGGTGGATGCGCCGATGTTGTCGCCGGCCGACACGAACAGCGTGTTCGGGTTGGCAGCGCGGTACTGGTCTACCGCGCCCGCGAGCACGGCGGCGCCGCCCGACGCGCCCCCGGCCTCAAGACGACCGTGGAAGTCGTTGATCGAGAGCACGTCGATGGCGATCGGGGCATCCTTCTCGGTGATTCCCACCTTGATGGGGTTGTGGTCGCTCGCGCGGAACGGGGTGCCCGCTTCGGCGGCGCCGAACGCGTAGCCGCGGTCGGACCACTCGGGCGCGTTGATGTCCCACACGCCGGCGCCGGCGACGGATTTCGCGAGGGCCGGCGTGGCCAGCGCGTGGTCGAGCGAGCCGACCTCACCGTCGTAGCTGTAGGTGTACTGGCCCTTCGCCTTGGCGGTCACGAGGTCGACCATGCCGGCATCCGTGAAGACCCGGATGGGGTCCTCCATGGAGTAAGAGTTGAAGTCGCCGAGCAGCAGCACATTGTCGCTGCCGCTCGAGGCCTTCAGGTCGTTCACGAAGGCGAGCACCGACTTCGCCTGCGCGACGCGGTCGGCGTTGAAGAAGCCCTGGCCGTCAGCCGGCTCGTCGCCCGTGCCGCCGCCCTTCGACTTGAAGTGGTTGGAGACGACCGTGAGTGTCTTCGTGCCGGCCGTGAAGGTCTGCGCGATCGGCTCGCGCGCGTTGCCCCACACGCTCTCGTCGATCACGGTCTTGCTGTCGCCGACCGGCGTCACCGCGTTCTTCTTGTAGATGATCGCGGTCATGATGACGTCGGTCGTGTCGACCGCGTTGCGCAGTGCGGCGGGCGTCGGCACGTAGGCCCAGACGTCGCCGCCCGCGGCCGCGTTGAGACCGTCGACCAGGTCGGCGAGCGAGTCGTCCACGCCGATGCCGAAGTGGATGCCGTTCTCGATCTCTTCGAGCGTCACGATGTTCGCGCCGAGCGCGTTCACCGCCGCCACGATCTTGGACTTCTGCACGGCGAGCTGCGCGGCGGTCTTGGCGCCGCGCGCATCCGCATTCTGGCTCTGCAGTGTCGTGAAGTAGTTCTCGACGTTGAAGGATGCCACGGCGAAGTCGCCGCCGACCGCGGGCGGCGCCTCGGGGCGCGGGTTGGTCGGCTCGAACGTGGGCTTGAGGTCGGCGGGGCTCGCGTCAGTGATGGGCACCGTGGGCTGCAGCCGCCAGTCGTCGAATCCGTACGAGAGTACGTATGGCTTCGCCGGGAAGTCGACCGTGTCGCCGTTTCGCACCACCGTGTTCTTGGTGAAGTACGGCTGGTCGCCTGGGTACGCCTTGTTCGAGACCTGAATGTTGTAGCCGTCGTCGAGGAAGATGCGATCGGCGCGGTTGGCTGCCGCGACGGCGTCGGCGTCAGCGCCGGGCCTGGCGGCCTCGGTGTTCTTCACGAGAGGGTCGGCGCCGGCAGACAGCCACAGCGTTCCGTAGTTGTAGAGCTGGTGGCTCGAGGCCACCTTGTAGGTGCCCGTCGGCTCGACGAGCATGCCCTCGTAGGCCTCGCGGGCGGCGCCGCGCACCGAATCGGGAAGGGGCGTTGCGGCGGGCACGCCGACGCCCGGGGTGACGACCTCGATCGCTCCGGCCGCCGAGGCGGTGATCTGGGTGAGGCCGTAGTACTCGCTGACCGGGCCCGTGACGCGCACGAGGTCGCCGATCGCGGCATCCGTGGTGGTCTTGCCGAGGTACACGAACACGCCGTCGGATGCGCCGGGCGTCTGGTCGGTGGCGCCGCCGGAGCCCTGCGTCTGAATGTAGATGCCGGCGTAGCCGCCGACGCGATGGTCGGCCGTGACCACGCCCTCGACGGTGACGGTGGTGCCGGCGAGCGGGCTGGCCTCGCCCGTGCCCTGCACCTCGGCGATGGTGTTGGTCGGCTCGGCCGCGTACGCGGGAGCGGCGACGAGAGAGGAAAGGCCCAGCGCCGCAGCCGCGATGGCCGAGAGGGCGCTGAGCCGGTACTTCTGATGCATAACGGAGATCTCCTTGTCAGGCAGACGCACTCGCGTGTATGTCGGCGCTGGGGGACGCTCCGTCGCGGCCCCCACCACGAGGCCCCCGTTTGGGGGTACCCGAGGCGAGCATATGGGGTTGCTGTGAGCTTTGCCAAGGGGTGGCGACAGAGTGACGCCCGCTCTTAAGTTGGTGTTTGCGCCGTCTACAACGCTCGAGGCTGGATAGGTAAGCCTTACCTCAGCTAGCATGGGAACGATGCCCCGATACCGCCGCGATCCGATCAAACCCGAGAATCCGCAGATTCTTCGGGTGCGCGTCGTCCGATCCATGCGCATCAGCCCGTCGTTCGTGCGGGTCACCCTCGGTGGCGACGACCTCGCGCGCTTCACCCCCATGGGTCACGACCAGTGGTTCCGGCTGTTCCTGCCGCAGGCACATCAGAGCGAGCCGCTGCTGCCCACCTCCGCGGGACCGGGCTGGTGGCCGCAACTGCTCATGACCTCGGCATCCCACCGACCGCACGTGCGCAACTACACGGTGCGTGCGTTCCGCGAAGCGCCGTTCGAGCTCGACGTCGACTTCGCCATACATTCGGATGCCGGCCCCGCCTCGTCGTGGGCCCTCACCGCCCGCCCTGGCGACCCGGCCGGCATTCTCGACGAGGGCGTCATGTGGAACCCGCGCCCCACGACCGAGCGGGTGCTCATCGTGGCCGACGACAGCGGGGTGGCCGCCGCCGCCGGCATCGCCGCCGGCCTCGACGCCGGCGCGACGGGCGACATCGTGCTCGAGGTCGAGCACGCCGACGACGCCCAGCTGCTGTCGGTGCCGAGCGGGGTGCGCGTGCACTGGGTCGTGCGCGACGAGCAGCAGGCGGCGGGCGAGGCGCGTTCCCGTCAGCGTGCCGAGCAGCTCGCCGCCGATGGCGCCCTCGCTGAGCCCGAGCACGCTCGTGGCGCAGCGGTCACGCTCGAGCGTCCGCACGTCGGGCAGGCAGCGCTGGAGCGCGCCGTGCAGGTCTTCGATGAGAGGTCGCGCGAGCTGGGCGACCTCGAGGTGGCGGCCTTCGCCGTCGGCGAGCAGCAGCTCGCGACCGGCCTGCGCCGCGCGCTCGTCTCGCGCGGCGTGCCGAAGACGCACATCACGTTCTGTGGCTACTGGCGCCGAGGGCGCGACAACTCGTTCTGACGTCCGCGTACCGCGCGGGCTGCTGTGTCAGACTCGATCGTGACCGTGACGTCATGAGCAGGAGCCGAGACACGTGGAATCCGAGAGCGAGAAAGCCGACCCGGTGCGCGTGGAGGTCGCGAGCCGGCTCGCGGTCGCCGTGGGGCGCCTGAACCGCCGCATCCGCCCGCGAGGCGACGGGCTCAGCCACGGCATGCTCTCGGCGCTCTCGAGCATCGTGCGCCTGGGGCCGCTACGCCCGGGCGACCTCGCGCGGCTCGAGGTCATCGCCGCGCCGACCGCCACGCGCGTCATCGCCGATCTCGAGGGCCGCGGGCTCATCGCCAGAAGCCCCGACCCGGATGACGGCCGCTCCTTCTTCATCCGCGCGACCGACGCCGGCATCGACGCGGTCGTGCGAGCGCGCAGCGAGCGTGCCGAGGGGATCTCCCGGCTGCTCGGTCACCTCGACGACGCGGCGGTCGGCACGATCGCGGAAGCCCTCGACGCGCTGGAGGCCGCCGCGACCGCGCCGTGAGGCGCGGCATCCGCTGTTCTGCGCCTTGGCGTTGGCGGAAGCGTTACCCGAGCAGCGTCAGCAGCACGTGGCTGGGTTCGAGCGCGCGCACGGCATGCCGCACGCCGGCGGCCACGTTGACGATGCCGCCCGCGGCCAGCTCGGTCTCGGCGCCGTCGACCTCGAATGCCACGCGCCCGGCAAGCGTCTGCACCAGGATCGGCACGGGGGCGGAGTGCTCACGCAGCTCCTGCCCAGCGGCGAAGGCGAGCAGCACCACGCGAGCGCCGAACCCGTCGAGCACGCGTTTGGGCTTCAGCCGCTCGTCGTCGATAGGCGCCTGAGCGAGCAGCTCGTCGAGCCCGCTCGAGAGGTAGATGGCGTTCTCGCTCACTCCCCCACCTCGGGCAGCGACTGGTGCGTGGCGACCGCGAGCCGGTTCCACACGTTGATCTGGGCGATCGCGAAGATCAGCTGGGCGGTCTCGTGCTCGTCGAATTGGGCGCGAACGCGCTGCCACACATCCTCGGGCACGCCATCCTCACCGATGAGCGTCACGCGCTCGGTGAGCTCCATCGCGGCCCGCTCGCGCTCGGTGAACAGGTCGGGCGCCTCGCGCCACGCCGACAGCACATAGATGCGGCGGGGCGTCTCGCCGCCGGCCACCGCATCACGGGAGTGCATGTCGAGGCAGAACGCGCATCCGTTCAGTTGCGACGCGCGAATCTTCACCAGCTCCCGCAGGCTCGGCTCGAGCGAACTCGACCGAACGAACTTCTCCATCCCGAGCACCGCCTGGTACCCCTCAGGCTCCAGGGCATTCATGTCCAACCGCTGTTGCTGCGTCATTACGCATCCTTCCGATGGGCCGATGGTGCCTCGGCGACGCCCTACGCGACGCCCGGCACGGCTTTCGCGGCCCCTCAATATAAATGATAGAGAGGATGCCGGGCGCGTGCGCGCCCGGGTTTCGAGACGCCGGCTGCGCCGGCTCCTCAACCAGCGGGGCGGGCGGCCAGCTCGTCGGGCAGGCGGCCGGGGCCGACAGCCGGGTCGTGCAGCAGACAGGCCACCGACCGGTGCGGTTCGGCGTCGCCGTACAGGGTCGGCCCGAGCGCCGGGTCGATCTTCGGGCACGCGTCGAACGCGAACGGGCACCGGGGGTGGAAGTTGCACCCGCTCGGCAGCGCCATGAGGTCGGGCGGCGACCCCGGGATGCCGCCGAGCTCGCGGCGCGGCCCGTGCAGCGGCGGGAACGAGTGCAGCAGCCCGGCCGTGTACGGGTGCCGCGGCTGGTGGTAGACCTCGCTGCTCGCGGCGTCCTCGACGATGTTGCCCGCGTACATGATGGCGATGCGGTCGGCCAGCTCGAGCAGCAGCGACACGTCGTGCGTGATGAAGATGACGGAGAACCCGAGGTCGCGCTTGAGGTCCATGATCTGCTCGACGATCTGCCGCTGCATGACCACGTCGAGCGCGGTCGTCGGCTCGTCCATGATCACGACCTCGGGCTCGAGCGCGAGGGCCATGGCGATCATCACCCGCTGGCGCATGCCGCCAGAGAGCTGGTGCGGGTAGCTGTCGAGCCGGTCCTTCGAGATGCCCACCATCGAGAGCAGGTCGGCCGCACGGGCCCGCATGGCGTGCGCCGGCATCTTCTCGTGCGCCCGGATGCCATCCATCAGCTGCTTGCCGATCTTGTACACCGGGTTCAGCGAGTTCATCGAGCCCTGGAACACGATGGCCGTGTCGCGCCACCGCTGCGCCCGCAGCTCGCGGTCGCTCATGCGCAGCAGATCGCCGCCGTGCCCGTCTCGCGAGCTCGTGAACAGCACCTCGCCGCCGGTGATCACCCCGGGGGGCGGCAGCAGACGGGTCGCGGCGTACGCGAGGGTCGACTTGCCGCATCCGCTCTCTCCGGCCAGGCCCAGGATCTCGCCCGCGCCCAGCGTGAGGTTCACGTTCTTCAGCGCGTGCACCGCGTCGTCGTCGTACCCGTAGTCCACCGACAGGTCGCGGATCTCGAGCACCGGCTTCTTCGTCGTCGCCGTCCGGGTGATGGTGGGCTCCGTGATGGTCATGCGCCGACCTCCTGGTCTGTGGGTGTGAGCGCGTCTGCCGTTGTCAGCGCGTCTCGTGTTTCGGCAGCGGATGGCGCCCCGCGGTACACGGGCGTGAACCCGATGCGCGCCCGGATCCTCTTCTTGCGCAGGATGCCCGCCGAGGCCGCCGTGTTGCGCAGGCGCGGGTTGACGAACTCATCGATGCCGAAGTTGATGAGCGTGAGCGCTGTGCCTACCGCGGCGATGCACAGCCCCGCGGGCACGAACCACCACCACGCACCGAGCACGAGCGCCTGGCTCGACTGCGCCCAGAACAGAACGGTGCCCCAGTTCCACGCCGAGATGCTTGTGACGCCGATGAACGCCAGCGTCACCTCGGAGAGGATGGCGAAGATGGCGGTTCCGATGAACCCCGAGGCGATGATTGCCGTGAGGTTGGGCATGATCTCGAAGAAGATGATGCGCCACATCGGCTCACCGTTGGCGCGCGCCGCCTCCACGAAGTCGCGCTTTCGCAGCGACAGGGTCTGCGCGCGCAGCACGCGCGATCCCCACGCCCAGCCGGTTGCCGCGATGATGAGCGCGATCGTGAGTCCGCCGGCCGAGGGCACGAGCGCCGCCACGATGATGATGAGCGGCAGCGCCGGGATGATGAGGAACACGTTCGACAGCAGCGAAAGCAGCTCGTCTCCGAGGCCCCCGACGAAGCCCGCCGTGACGCCGACGACCACCGAAATGAAGGTGGCAAGGATACCGGCGAGCAGCCCCACGACCATGACGCCGCGGGTGCCGACGAGCAGCTGCGACAGGATGTCCTGCCCCGTGTTCGTCGTGCCAAGCCAGTGCGCGGCCGACGGCGGCTCGAGCGACAGCCTGGTCACCGCGTTCGGGTCGTACGGCGCGATCCACGGCCCGATCACGGCGAGCACGAGGAAGACGGCGAGGATGATGAGGCCGATGAGGGCCTTGCGATTGCGCAGCAGGCCGAGGCTGCGCCGCTTGCGGCGCACCCCGGTCGAGCCGCCGCCGGGCTGAACGGTCGCGGATGCGGCATCCGTCAATGCAATGGGATCTGCCTGAACAGACATGGCTCAGCCCTCCACTCTCGTGCGGGGATCGAGGAACGCGTACACGAAGTCGGCGATCATGCTGGCCACGAGCACCGAGATGGTGACCACGAGGAACGCGCCCTGCATGAGCGGGTAGTCCTTCGAGCCGATGGCCTGGAACAGCATGTAGCCGATGCCGGGGTAGGAGAAGACCATCTCGGCGACCAGCGTGCCGCCCACGATGAAGCCGAGCGAGAGAGCGAAGCCCGAGATGCTGGGCAGCACGGCATTGCGCGCGGCATAGCCGAACATGACCTTGCGCTCGGGCAGGCCCTTAGCCTGGGCGACGGTCACGTAGTCCTCGCTCGAGACGGTGACCATCATGTTGCGCATGCCGAGGATCCAGCCCGAGATGGAGCTGATGATGATGGTGAGCGCAGGCAGGGTGCCGTGGTAGATGGCGCCGCTGATGAACTCCCACGACCAGCCCGGCACGGTGGCGGGGTCGTAGCCGCCGGATGCCGGGAACACCTGCACCGTCACGGCCAGCGCCGAGATGGCGATGAGCCCGAGCCAGAAGTATGGGATGGCCGAGAAGAAGTTGGCGATCGGCAGCAGGTTGTCGGCCCACGTGCCGCGCCGCCAGCCCAGCCCGATGCCGGCGAGCGTGCCGAGCACGAAGCCGATGATCGTCGAGAAGCCGACGAGGGCGAGGGTCCAGGGCAGAGCCTGCGCGAGAATCTCGGAGACCGGTGTCGGGAAATAGGTGAATGAGATGCCGAGGTCGCCGTGCAGCAGGTTCTGCCAATACGTGATGTAGTCCTGCCAGATGGTTGTGTGCTTGTCGAGGCCGAAGAGAACGTAGAGCGACTTGATGGCGTCGGTCGACAGGCGGCCCTGGAACTTGTTGATGAGCGAGTGCACGGGGTCGCCCGGCAGCATGCGCGGAATGAAGAAGTTGAGCGTGATCGCGGCCCAGGCCGTGAAGAGGTAGAACGCGACGCGGCGAAGGAAGTACTTCATGCGCTCACCCCGAATGCGGCGCGGCGCTCCTCGGTCGCGTCCTCGGCGTAGAGCCAGCACGCGGCCTCTTGCCCCTCGCCGACCTGGAAGATCGGCGGGGCCGTCGTGACGCAGCGCTCCATGGCGAACGGGCAGCGCGGGTGGAAGCGACATCCGCTCGGCGGGCTGATGAGGCTCGGCGGCTCGCCCCGGGCCTCGCCCTCGGCGCGCTCGCCCAGCAGGTCGGCGTCGGGTGCCGAGGCGATCAGGAGCTGCGTGTACGGATGCGCGGGGCGCTGCGTCACGTCCTCGCTCGGCCCGCGCTCCACCACCTGCCCCGCGTACATCACGACCGTGCGGTCGGCGAAGTAGCGGGCCGAGGCGATGTCGTGCGTGATGTAGAGGATCGCGAGGTTCAGGCGGTCCTTCAGGTCGCGCAGCAGGTTGAGCACGCCGATGCGAATGGAGACGTCGAGCATCGAGACGGGCTCGTCGGCGAGCAGCACCCTGGGGTTGGCGCCGAGCGCGCGGGCGATGGCGACGCGCTGCCGCTGGCCGCCGGAGAGCTCGTGCGGGAACTTCTCGAGGTACCGCTCGGGCGGCGTCAGGTCGACCCGGGTGAGCAGTTCGCCAAGCAGTTGCTCGCGCTCGTCGCGGCGAATTCCGGGGTGATGGATCTTGATGGAGCGCGTGAGCACGTAGCGCACCCGGTGAATGGGGTTGAGCGAGGCGAAGGGATCCTGCAGGATCATCTGCACGTTGCGGCAGTACCGGCGGAACTTGCGCCCGAAGTGCGCGTCGACTCTCGTGCCATCGAGCGTGATCTCGCCCTTCGTGAGGGTGAGCAGCTGCGCGAGCAACCGGGCGACGGTCGACTTGCCCGAGCCGGATTCCCCGACGAGCGCGACCACGCGGCCCTGCTGCAGCTCGAGGTCGACGCCCTCGACGGCGTGAACGACCCTGTTACCCGGCCCGCGAACGGGGAAGTGCTTGGTAAGCCCGACGGCCTTCAGAACGGCGGGCGAGGTGGTGCCACGAGAGACATCATCGGCCTCGTGAAGCGTGCTCATGGTGCTCCTGTGCATCGAGTGTGGACATGCTGTTCACGCTGAGCGGATGGGCCCGGCCAATTCGCCGCCGGGCCCATCCGCCGCCGTGCTACTTGACGGGCTTCAGATTCATCAGGATCATCGGCGCACTCGCCTGCGTGGGCTGGGAGGCCGCGTAGGGGTTGTCCTTCGTGGGCCAGCCCGTCCAGTACTTGGTGCTGAACTCAGCGCCAAGGGGGCCGGCCGCCATCGGAATGGCCGGCACCTGCTCCACGAAGATCTTCTCGATCTTGTTCAGGTCGTCCTGACGAGCTGACGCATCCGGGTTCACGGCGTAGTCGGCGAGCAGCGTGGTCGCCTGGGGGCTGTCGAACCGGCCGAAGTTCCACGATGCGGCCTCGCCGAGTGGCTTGAGCTGCGTGCCGTCCATGATGTTGGAGTAGATGTCCCACGGGGTGGCCCCGGTGTTGGTCCAGTGCAGCGTCGCCTGGAAGTCACCGGCGCCGACCGCGGTGGTCCACGAATCCACGGTCGGCGTCTCGACCGAGGATTCGACGCCGATCTTCGCCAGGTTGTCAGACATGATCTGCAGCGATGCCAGGTAGTCGGACCAGCCGGCCGGGTCGATGAACGTGACCTTCACGGGGTTGCCGCTCGGGTCGATCAGCTTGTCGCTCTTCCAGGTGTAGCCGGCCTCGGTCAGCACCTTCTTGGCGCCCGCGACATCAACCGTTGCCTTCTTTCCCTTGTACTCGGGCGCCGTGAAGGCGTCGCCCGCGGGGGAAGGCAGCCCGGTCACGGTGTCGACCAGGCCCTTGAAGCCGGAGTAGCCCTGCGTGTGCACGGCCTCGCGATCGATCACCATGTTGGCGGCCTGACGCATGGCAACGTTGTTGAACGGTGCCTTCTGCGTGTTCAGGAAGAGCGCGTCGATGCCGAGCCCGGTGGGCTGGTACGAGTTGTTGGTCTTGCTCTTACTGACGTACGTCTTCTCGATGTCGGGAATGAACACGTAGCTCCACTGCGACGCGCCGC
This sequence comes from Microbacterium sp. STN6, assembly GCF_026410545.1. Classification (GTDB taxonomy): domain Bacteria; phylum Actinomycetota; class Actinomycetes; order Actinomycetales; family Microbacteriaceae; genus Root112D2. The sequence continues at coordinate 620,516 of NZ_JAPMIT010000003.1, read as the reverse complement.
TGAGCAGCGCGGTCAGCTGGGCGTTGTTGTCGGTGTACGACGTGTAGCGAAGCTCGGGCACCGGCGGCTTACCGCCCCAGTACGAATTGTTGCGCTCGAGTGTCACGACCTGCTGGCTCCACGTTTTCAGCGTGTACGGGCCGGTGCCGACGGGCTTCTGGTTCGTGTTCTTCGTCGGGTCTGAGATCTTCGACCAGATGTGCTCCGGCACGATCCACGTTCCCAGCACCTTGGTCTGGTTGAGCAGCTGCGACGAGTCGAAGGTCGCCGTCACGGTGTCGCCGCTGACCGAGATGTCCTTGTACGGAATCGCATTGCCGTTGAGAGCGGGCGTGTCCTTGATCAGCTTGAGCGTGTACGCAATGTCCTTGGCCGTGAACGGCTTGCCGTCTGACCACTTGACGCCGTCTCGTGCCGTGATGGCGACCGACGTGAAGTCGTCGTTCCACTTCCACGACTTGGCCAGCCACGGCTTGGGATCCTTGGCGGGCTGCGTGGGGTTCCACTGGGTCAGCGGTTCGTAGATCACCCAGGCGTACCCGAGTGAGGACGCCGCCGACGTCGCCATGAACGGGTTGCTGTTGTTGGTCTGGGGTCCGTTCGGCATGCCGATGGTGAGCGGATGCTCAGAACCACCTCCGCTCGATCCCGAGCTGGAGCAGCCTGTGAAGGTGGCCGCGAGCGCAACCGCCGCGACGCTGACGGCGATCTTCGCCATCACTCTGTTCTTCATGTGTGCCTCCTTGCACGTCAAGCCCACGCGGGCGCTTACCTATTTCAGTGATGCACCGGGACCTGCCGCTTCGGCCATGTCCACGATGGCCTCGAGCGGCAGGTCACGACTCGAACGCCCCGCATGCACCCGGTAGGTGCCCGAGACGAACTTCCAGGAGTGAGACGCGACGTCCCACGTTTCAAACGAGCGGCGAGGGATGCGCACGCGCACGCGCGTGGCCTGGCCGGGTGCAGCGTCGGCCTGCCCGAAACCGGCGAGCCAGCGCACGGGGCGGTGTGCGGCATCCGCTGGGTCTGCGAGGTAGACCTGCACGGTGGCGCGTCCGGTGCGCTCGCCCGTGTTGGCGATCTCGACCTCGACGACGAATTCGTCGCCTCGCCGCGCGTCGCGCTGCCAGCCGACGGGGGTCAGCTCGCGAAAATCCCAGGTGGTGTAGCCGAGGCCGAAGCCGAACTCGCGGGCGGGCGTGCGGCCCAGGCGGTCCCAGCCGCGGTGGCCGACATGCACGCCCTCGGCGTAGTCGACGATGCCGTTCACGGGCACGGCGTCGGGCACGGGGCAGTCGGCGAGGTGCGCGGGCAGGGTCCAGGGCAGACGGCCGCTCGGCTCGGTGCGGCCGAGCAGGGCATCGGCCAGGCCGTTGCCGGCCTCCTGGCCGGGCAGCCACCACCAGAGCACGGCCGCGACGTCGTCGAGCCACGGCAGCTCAACCGGGCCGCCGGCGTTGACGACGACGACCGTGCGGGGGTTGGCCTCGGCGACTCGGCGCACGAGCTCGTTCTGCCGCGCGGGCAGGTCGAGATCGGTGCGGTCCCAGCCCTCTGACTCGGTCTCCTCATTGGTGCCAACGATGACGATGGCCACGTCGGCGGCCCTCGCCGCCTCGACCGCCTCGGCGATCTCGCCATCCGTGTCGAGGGCGGTCGCCTCGTGCCGCAGGGCGAAACGCACGAAGGTGCCGTAGCCCTCGGCGTCGACGACCTGCACGTCGGCGTCGATCTCGACGACGACGGGTTCGCGCACCTCGTAGTCGCGGCCGGGCCCCTCGGGATGGTTGGCCGAGGAGTCGAGGATCACGTCGGATGAGGCGATGCGGCTGGATTCGGAGACGACCTCGCCGTCGAAGCGCACGGTGTGCGCGCCCGAGAGCCCGACCTCGAGGCGGTTGTGGCCGGTCTCGGTCAGGCGAACGCGGGCGCGGATGCGGGCGCGGCGGGCCTCGAGCGGCACGTGGCGGTTCCAGTCCTCACCGCCGTCGACCACGGCGGGGGCTCCGATCGGGGCGCCGTTCACGTCGAACAGCGCCAGCTCGTAGCCGGCGGCGCCGTCTGGCGTGGTGACCATGCCGGAGTCGATGCGCGGGACGTGGCGCCGGCCGGAGCCCCCGCGCACGAGGGTGAGCGCGGCATCCGGCAACGCGTCGCGCAACGCCTCGGCGGGCAGCGAGGCGTACGGCGCGTGCACGAACGCGCTGCCGCCGCCCTGGATGAAGGGCTCGACCGCATTCGGGCCGATGAGGGCGATGCTGTGCACGGCGGCCGGCTTCAGCGGCAGCGTGCCGTCGTTGCGCAGCACGACCGTGGAGCGGGCGACCGCCTCGCGCAGCAGGGCGCGGGTCTCGGCGCTCTCGTAGAGGCCGGCGGGCACGTCGCCGCGCGGGTCGCCCACACCCGGCACCGGCAGGCTCGGCCGGCCGATGGCGCCGACGCGACGGGCGAGGGTGAGGATGCGCTCCACCTTCTCATCGATCACGTCTTCGCTGACCTCGCCGGCCTCGACAGCGTCGAGCAGGTGCTGCTCCCAGGGGCCGCCGGGGCCGGGCATCACCAGGTCGAGGCCGCCGTTGGCCGACTCGACCGTGCTGCCCGTGGCGAGCCAGTCGCTGATCACGACGCCGTCGAAGCCCCATTCGCGCTTCAGCACGTCGACGACGAGGTGGCGGTGCTCGGTTGCGGGGGCGCTCTCGACGCCGTCGTCGACGCGGTTGTACGCCGCCATGACGCTCCACGCCCCGCCCTCGTGCACGACCGTCTCGAACGGAGCGAGGTACGCCTCGCGCAGTGTGCGCTCGTCGATGCGGGCCACGTAGTTCGTGCGGTCGGTCTCGGATTCGTTGCCCACGAAGTGCTTTACGCACATGCCGACGCCCTCGGCCTGAGCGGCGGCGACGTAGTCGGTCGCGATGCGCGCGGTCAGCAGCGGGTCCTCAGAGAAGCACTCGAAGTGGCGGCCGCCCACGGGCGTTCGCTGCAGGTTGACGACGGGCGCGAGCACCACGTCGATGTTCTTGCGGCGGGCCTCGCGGGCCACGAGGGTGCCGAGCCGGGCCGCGAGTGCCGGGTTCCAGGTGGCGGCGACGGCAGACGGGCTGGGCAGCTGTGCCGAGGGCGTGAGCTCCTCGTCAACGCCGCGCACCCCGATCGGTCCGTCTGAGACGACGACGGGCGCGAGGTCGAGAGAATCGAGGCCGTGCAGCGCCCACGGCGTGGCACCGGTCAGCAATCGCACGCGGTCAACGAGGGGCAACGAGCGGATGCCGGTGAGCCGCTGACTGCGGTCTGCGTCATCGATCGCGACCGGATCGGTGGCTGCGTGCATTCTGTTGCTCCAATGTGCGGCATCCTCGTTGAACCGCATGTCAGACTATAGACATACTTACAAACGAGTCAGTAAGTTTTGATGATCACGTTTTGGTAACAGCGTTGTAAGCATTTGATGATGCCGCTCAGCGGTACGATCAATCCGGCGGCGCCACCCAGCACCCAGGAGGCAGCACATGGCATCGAGGAATCGCAGCGTGCCCGCCGCTGATCGGGTAGCGAAACCGCAGGCACGCACGGCAGCCAAGCGCGTGAAGATCCTCGAGGCGGCCATGACCGTCTTCGGCACCCGCGGCTACAACAACGCCGCCCTCGCGGAGATCGCCGAGCAGGCGGGCATGACGCATGCCGGCGTGCTGCACCACTTCGGCAGCAAAGAGGGGCTCCTGGTCGCCGTACTCAAGTATCGCGACGGCGAGGCGATGGCCGGCGTGGCCGGGCGCGAGCAGGTGGAGGGACCGGCGTTCCTGCCGCACCTCACCGACACCGTGCGCGACAACATCAAGAGGCCCGGCGTCGTGCAGACCTATGCGGTGCTGTCTGCCGAGTCGGTGACCGACGGCCACCCGGCGCAGGAGTACTTCCGCGGCCGCATGGCGGGCCTGCGCATCAAGCTGCAGCGTGTCATCGGCATGACGACGGGCCGCGAGGTCGAAGACGACGACGTGCGTGACGCCGCGAGCGCCCTCATCGCCGTCATGGACGGCCTGCAGGTGCAGTGGCTGCTCGACCCGCAGGCGGTGGACATGCCGCGCACGCTCGCGCTCGTTCTCGACGAGCTCATCGAGCGGCTGGCGACGAACGAGCCTGCCCCGCCTGTCTCGGCTCGCGTCGACGGCGTGCTCAGCGTCGGCGCCGCGCAGGATGAGCCGCAAGCCTCCTAATCGGGTGTCGGAGACGCCATCAGGATTTCGGCGAGGAGCCTCTCCACCCGCTGCTTGATCTCGTCGCGGATCGGCCGCACCTCCTCGGCGGACAGGCCCGCCGGGTCATCGAGCTCCCAATCCTCGTAGCGCTTGCCCGGGAAGATCGGGCACGTGTCGCCGCAGCCCATCGTGATGACCACGTCAGACTCCTTGACGGCGCCCGTGGTCAGAACCTTCGGCACCTCTCGTCGGATGTCGACGCCCACTTCCGCCATCACCTGGATCGCGATCGGGTTGATCTGGTCCTTTGGCTCGGAACCGGCCGAGAGCACGTCGACCATTCCTCCGGAGAGCGCCTTCATGAACCCGGCGGCCATCTGTGAACGACCGGCGTTGTGCACGCACACGAAGAGCACGCTGGGCTTCTGCGTCAGCTGGTCCTCGCCTTCCTTCAGGAGCAGCACGAGCCAGCGCCCTCGCTCGAGCACACGCCGGCCTCGGGAAGCACGAGCGCCACGTTCGTCGCTGCGGCCATGTCGCCGGCCAGATACGCCGTGATCGATCGAACCTGCTCGTAGCCGGTGGCGAGCAGGAAGGTCGAGGCGCGCCCGTATGACTTCATCCCGGCCAGAAAGAAGTTCGGTTCGGGCTGCTGCAGCTCGCCGAATCCATGGGGCGCCACTGTGCCGCAGCTGTGCAGATTCGGGTCGATCAACGGGGCGAGACGCCTCGGCGCCTCGACGATCTCGTCGAGTTCGAGGCGGATCTCGCGCAGCATGTCGACGTTCGGGCGAAAGCCGGTGGCATTCACGACAACATCGGTGTCACGTTCCTCGAGCTCTCCGGCGCGGCGGCCGATCACGCGAACGCCCTCGGCGGTGCGCGCGAGTCGCTCGACTTCGAATCGATCGACCTGCTCGATCAGCCCCGCGGAGACCAGCCGCTCAACTCGAGAGCCGATAGCGGCCCTGGCCGGCAGCTCATCGTTCGACGATGACGACACCCGCACCGCACTGCTGTTGCGAATGAGCCACGTGATCGTCGTGTTGGGCGCCTCACGCTGCAAGGCTGCGAGGTTCAGCAGCGTATTGGCGGCGGAGTGCCCAGCACCGACGACAGTAGTGTGCCTGCCTGCGAAACGAGCGCGCTCACGGCCGAGGACGTCGGGGAGGGCGTGCGTGACGCGGTCGAGGACGTCGGGCAGGCCGAGCGGTTCGAGGCCGCTGGAGGCAAGGCTGTTCGGGTTGCGGTAGGTTCCAGATGCGTCGATCACCGCGCGCGCAACGACCTCGTTGACCTCGCCGGCGGCATCCGTCACGCGCAACAGGAACGGAGTGTCGGCGCGCTTCGCCGTACGAGTTCGATCCATCCCCTGCCGGCTCACGGCGTTGACGGTCGTGCCGGTGCGGATGCGCGAGGCGATCGCCGGAAGCTCCGAGAGAGGTCGCAGGTAGCTCTCGATCAGCTCAGCGCCGGTGGGCAGCACCTTGGGGTCCGGGGCGCGCCATTCCGTCTCCTCCAACAGCCGCCGCGATGCCGGATCGGTCGAGTGCCGCCACGGTGAGAAGAAGCGGATGTGCGCCCACTTCTCGACGCTGTCTGCGACGCCGCCCGCTTCGTAGATGACGAAGTCGATGCCTCGCTCCACCAGGTTGGCGGCGGCGGCCAGGCCGATTGGCCCCGCGCCGATGATCGCGACCGGCAGTCCGTCGAGACGGTTGCTTCGCACGACCGGGGCGGTCAGGTCGATGAGAGTCACGCTTCCTCCAAAACATCGAAGCTTGTCGATGCTCTGAGTGTGGCCGGTACATCGACGTTTGTCAATATAAGACTAGAGTGGCATCCATGAGGAACACCGAGTTGCTGCCCGCGACCGTTGCCGGCTCGTGCTGCGCACCGCCAATGCGGAAGACGCTGGGCGCGAAGGATGCCGAGTCGATGGCGGCTGCGCTCAAGGCGCTCTCTGATCCAACTCGCCTGCGACTGCTCTCGATCGTCGCGGCCGCCGCTGGCCAGGAAGCCTGCGTATGCGACCTCACCGGGCCTGTCGGGCTCAGCCAGCCCACTGTCTCGCACCACCTTAAGATCCTCATGGATGCCGGGTACCTCACTCGTACGAAGCGAGGCACCTGGGCGTACTACGCACTCGTGCCGGGGGCGCTCGATCGGGTCTCGCAGCTTCTCGCCACCGTATGAACTAGGCGTTTACGGCGCAGAATCGCTCACCCCGAGCGCGAAAACGGGCGCTCACCGTGAAGGTGAGCGCCCGCATCCGTGGTTTTCGTTCCTGCGGTGCAACCCGAGCGCGAATGCTCGGGCGCCTCCGCTTGAGCCAGCCTGTTACGCCTGCTCGGGCGCCTCGTCGGCGGCACCCAGGTCGCTGAGAATCTGGTCGCCCGGGTACGCGTTCGCGTAGACGGCCTCGATCTCGGCGCGACCGAGCATGTCGTCCATGCGGCGGCGGCGCTGCTTCGGGATCAGGGTGACGACGGTGCCCGGCTTGCCTGCGCGGCCCGTGCGGCCGGCGCGGTGCAGGTACGTCTTGTACTCGTCGGGGGCGTCGGCCTGGATCACGAGATCGATGTCATCGACATGGATGCCGCGCGCGGCGACATCCGTCGCGACCAGAACGCGCACCCGTCCGCTCGTCAGCAGCGCCAGGTTGCGCGTGCGGCGAGACTGGTTGAGGTCGCCGTGCAGGCTCGTTGAACGCACGCCGGCGTCTTCCAGCTGGTCGGCGAGCTGCTCGGCGTAGGCGCGTGTGCGGGAGAAGATCAGCGTCTTGCCCTCACGGTCGGCCAGCTGCTCGATGATCGCGGCCTTGTCGCGGTGCTCGACCACGAGAACGTGGTGGTCGATGGTCGAAGACGCCTGGTCTTCGCCCGCGACCTCGTGCACCGCCGGGCTCGGCAGGAACTCGTCGACCAGCTGCGCCACACCCTTGTCCAGGGTGGCCGAGAAGAGCAGCTTCTGCCCGCCGTCGGCCGTGTGGCGAAGGATGCGCTGCACCGGCTCGAGGAACCCGAGATCGCACATGTGGTCGGCCTCGTCGAGAACCGTGATGACGACCTCGCTGAGGTCGAGGCGGCCCTGTTCGATGAGGTCCTCGATGCGGCCGGGGGTGCCGATCACGATGTCGACGCCGCGCTGCAGGGCGCCCACCTGGCGGTGCTGCGGAACGCCGCCGTAGATCTGCGTCGTGAACAGGCCGACGCTACGCGCGATCGGCTGCACGGTGCGGTCGATCTGCAGAGCGAGCTCGCGCGTCGGGGCCAGGATGAGGGCGCGCGGTTTGCGGCCCAGCTGGCGCTTTCCGCCGGATTTGCCCTGTGCAGCCCACAGCGCCATGAGACGCTCGACCAGGGGGGCGCCGAACGCGATGGTCTTGCCGCTGCCGGTGCGGCCGCGGCCGAGCACGTCCTTGCCGGCGAGAACATCGGGGATCGTCGCCGCCTGAATCGGGAACGGGCTGGCGGCGCCGAGGTCGGCGAGCGCGCGCACGATGTTGCCACCGAGACCGAGGTCGCCGAAGCTCACACCCTCGACATCGGATGCCTCGATCGCCTCGGCCTCGAGGCGCTCGAGCACCACGTCGTCCTGCGCCGTGAAGCGCGGCTTGTCTTCGCGCGACGGGTAGAACGCGGAGTCGCTGCCGCCGGTGCGGGGGCGGTCGTCGTGGTTGCGACGCGGGCGATCGTTGTCGAAGTCGCGACGCGGGCGGTCGTTGCTGAAGTCGCGACGCGGCCGGTCGTTGTCGAAGTCGCGACGCGGGGCGCGGTCAAAGCTGCGCTGCGGGCGGTCGCCGCCGAAGTCGCGACGCGGAGCACGGTCGTCGAATGAACGACGGGGAGCGCGGTCGTTGTCGAAGTCACGGCGCGGGGCGCGGTCCCGGTCGAAGCTGCGCTGCGGACGGTCGTTACCGAAGTCGCGACGCGGAGCGCGGTCACCACGGTCGTCGTACGAACGCTGGGGGCGATCGTTGCTGTAGTCACGGCGCGGAGCGCGGTCGTCGCGATTCGGACGGTCACCATACGACGGGCGGTCGCCACGGTTCGGACGGTCACCATATGACGGGCGCTCGCCTCGATTCGGACGGTCGCCGTACGCGGGCCGGTCACCACGGTTCGGGCGGTCACCATACGCGGGACGCTCCCCACGATTCGGGCGGTCGCCATACGCGGGCCGGTCCCCACGGTTCGGGCGGTCGCCGTAGCTGCGCTCACCGCGGCCACCTCGATCTCCGTATGCGGGGCGATCGTTCGTGCCGCGCGGCTCCCAGTTGGGGCGGCGGTCGGTGCTGTGGCCGCCGGCGGCGCGAGCGGCGCGCTCCTCGGCGTTCCAGCGCTGCTTCTTGGGTGCACCGGTCTCGTCGGCGCGGAACCCGCGGTGTCCGGGGCTGCGGCTACCCGACTTGGGGCCGCCCTTCGCGCCGAAGCTCTTGTTGCCCGACGCGTTCGCGCCGTAGCTCTTCTTGCCTGTCGTCTTCTTGAAGTTGGGCATAGCGATATTTCTGGGTTGTGTTTAATTGCATGGCAGAACCCACGGCGGAAGTGCCGTGTCCTTGCAAGAACCCGCAGCAGTCATCGCTCGGGGCCGTTCACATACAGTGATCATTCGTGGTCACTGGCGCGGTACTCGCGCCTTCCACGAAACCGGCCCACCTGACTTACAAACCCATCCACGCACAGCGCGGTGTCAAGAGCCGACTTGGCTACATTACCCGATACCGCCTGAAAGCGCGCCTTGAAGCCGGATTCCGCAGGGAGCGGATGCACTCAGCGCTCGAAGCGGGTGGAGGCGGCGCCAGCCGCCGCATCCGCTATGGAGAGACGGATGCGCTCAGGGTGCGAGCTCGGCAGCTCGGGCAGAGCGTCGAGCGGGAACCAGCGCACATCGCTGTTCTCGTCGTCGCCGACCCGCGCCTCGCCCGAGACGTAGCGGCAGCGGAACACCAGGTCGAGGAACTGGCACCGGTCGCCGTTGCCGTACACGACGGGCTCCATCACGTGCACCCACACGAGGCTCTCGGCGACCGCGACGATGCCGGCCTCCTCGAGGACCTCGCGCTCGGCGGTCACCGCCGGCTCCTCGCCGGGCTCGCTGATGCCGGTGACGGGACTCCAGGCGTCGGTCTCGCGGCCACGCACGAGCAGCACCTCCGCCGACGCGCCCGAGCCTCGCAGCACGACGGCGGTGACGCCGGTCAGCCACAGCGGGTCGTGACCGATCTTCTCGCGCAGCGACACGATGTACTCGGGGGTCGGCATACGACGAGCCTAGGTGGGCGCGACTCGCCACCCCAACCGGGGGCACGGCGGCACTTGGCATCGCGCCCCATCGTGATCTAGCCTCATCTCACGTTCTCCACGAAGGCCGGCGGCCGCCGCGGCAGACGCCCCGCCCCGCCCGAAGGACCCCCGTGACACCCCGCCCGCTCGCCCCGCATCGTCGTGCCGACGACGCGGCTGCCGAGACGCCGCGCGGCCGAGGGATGCGCAGTCACGCCCGACGAGGCGCGGGCGGAGCAGTGCGCGGCGCATCCGTAGCGCTGGCGGCAGCCATGCTCGTTGCCACAGCGCTCAGCGGATGCCACGCCGCCGCCACCTCCGGTGCCGTCGCCGCGGGCGCGGAGGGCCGCCTCACTGCGGCTGGCGCCGAGCAGCCCAAGAACGCGATCCTCAGCGCGCCCGTCGCGCCCGGCGTGCACGTCACGGCGAACGTCGAATACGGCACGGCGGATGGGCAGCCGCTGCTGCTCGACGTATGCGCGCCGCCGCCACCGACGCCCGGAACCGAGTCGGCCGGCCCTGCCCCCGCCGTGATCTCGGTACACGGCGGCAGCTGGACCATGGGCGACAAGGCCGGCGCGAACTGGCGGGCGGTCTGCGAGTGGCTGGCGTCTGCGGGCTTCGTGACCTATTCGGTCGACTACCGGCTCGTGCCGCACGCGATCTTCCCGGCGGCCGTCGACGACGTGACGCAGGCGGTGCGCTGGGTGCGCGAGCCGGCGAACGCCGCCCGCTTCGGCATCGACCCCGCGCGCGTCGGCATTCTCGGCGGCTCGGCCGGTGCCAGCATCGCCTCACTAGTCGGCATGCGCGGCAGCGGGCCGACGACGAGCGGCGACCGCGTCAGCGCCGTCGTCGATCTCTCGGGCCCCATCGACCTGACCGCGGCAGGGCAGCGACTGGGGCATCCGGTGCCGTATGTGCCGCGAATCGAGCTCGCCTACCTCGGGTGCACGGCCTTCGACGCGTGCCCGCAGGCCCGAGCGGCGTCGGCCGTCTACGACGTCGACCCGAGCGACCCGCCCGTGTTCATCGCGCAGTCGTCGAACGAGCTGATTCCGCGGGAGCAGGGCGACGCGTTCGCTGCGGCGCTCGAGGCCGCGGGCGTGCGGCACAGCGTCACGACGGTGCCGGGGCACGGCCACTCGATCGAAATTCTGAGCGAGGCGATGCGCACCGACATCGCGGCGTTCCTGCACCGGGAACTGGGCTAGCGCGCGCTCCTAACCCGCGGTGCGGGCGGCGCGGCGCTCGCGGGCGCCCTCGACGAGGTTGTAGAGCGTCGGCAGCACGATGAGCGTCAGCAGCGTCGACGACACCAGGCCGCCGATCACGACGAGGGCGAGCGGCTGCGAGATGAACCCGCCGTGGCCCGTCACCCCGATGGCCATCGGCAGCAGCGCGAAGATGGTGGCGAGGGCCGTCATGAGGATGGGCCGGAGTCGCCTGGATGCCCCGTGTGCCACCGCATCCGGCACACTCATGCCCCGGCGCCGGTACTGGTTCACGAGGTCGACGAGCACGATCGCGTTCGTCACCACGATGCCGATGAGCATGAGCACGCCGATGAGCGAGGCCACGCCGAGCGGGATGCCCGAGAGAATCTGCAGCACAAGCGCGCCCGTCGCCGCGAACGGGATCGACACGAGCAGCAGCAGTGGCTGCCGCAACGACCGGAACGTCGCCACCATCACGATGTACACGATCAGGATGGCCGCGAGCAGCGCGACACCCAGCTGAGAGAAGGCGCTCGACTGGCTCGCCGACACTCCCCCGATCGTCGCGGTGGCGCCGGCAGGCAGGCTGGTCTCGTCAAGCGCCTTCTGCACGTCCGCGTTGGCGACCGTGAGGTTGTCGGTCGCGGGCGTCGCCGAGATGGCGGCGCTGCGCAGCCCCTTCTGGGTCGTGACGGTCGCCGGCCCCTTCGTGGTCTTCACGGTGGCGAGCGTGTCGAGCGCGACCGGCCCGCGTGCGGTCGGGATCGGCAGGGTTCGCAGGGCGTCGACGGTGGTCGGCGCATCCGGGTTCTCGATGTAGATCTTCAGCGTGCTCTCGTCGATCGCCACCGAGCCGACCGCGGTGGGCTGCATGGCCTGCGAGACGATGCGCCCCACCTGCACCTCGCTCAGCCCGCTCGCCGCGGCAGCCTCGCGGTCGACCGCCACCTGGATGAACGGCAGGGATGCGCTGAGGTTGCTCGAGGTCTGCTTGATCGAGTCGAGGCGGCTGACGGCATGATCAATCGCATCCGTCGCCGTGGTGAGAGCGGCTCGCGAGGTGGCCGTGACGTCGATCTCGATGTCGCTCGACGCGCCGAAGCCGCTCGATGACGACACCGTGACGTCCTTGCCACCGGGGGTGCTCTTCAGCTCCGTCTCGATGCGGTTCTGCAGGGCGAGCTGGTCGGCGCTCTTGTCGGTCGTCACCGAGTAGCTGATCGAGCCCTGGCCGCCGCCGGTGAACGCGTCACGCAACGCGCTTCCGCTCGAACCGATCGAGACCTGCACGGTCTTGACGCCCTTGGTCGACTGCAGCTTCTTCTCGATGGGTTTCGCTGCGGCATCCATGGCCTCAAGGCTCGTTCCCGGCGCCACCTTCTGGCTGAGGCTCAGCGTGTTCTGCCCCTCGCTGCCGAGGAAGTTCGTCTTCATGAGCGGCACGAGCGCGATGGTTCCGCCGAGCACGAGCACCGCGATGATCACGGTGACGGCCGAGTGCTTCAGGGTCCAGTGGATGATGGGCAGGTAGCCGCGCTGCAGGCGTGACGGATGCTCGAGCTCATCGTGCGCGGGAGTGGCCTCGACGTCGGTGACGAACTCTGCACCTGAGAGCTCCTCGTGCTTGCGCGCGCGAGGCGCGCGCAGGAACCAGTACGCGAGCACCGGCACGATCGTGAGCGCGACGAGCAGCGACGCCAGTAGGGCCATCGTCACGGTGAGCGCGAACGGCCGGAACAGCTCGCCCGTCACGTCGCCGACGAAGCTGATGGGCAGGAACACGGCCACGGTGGTGATGGTGGATGCCGTGATCGCCCCGGCAACCTCGCGCACCGCCCGCACCACGGTCGACGCCCGGTCGGCGCCGGCGACAAGGTGCCGCTTGATGTTCTCGATCACGACGATGGAGTCGTCCACCACGCGCCCGATCGCGATCGTCAGCGCGCCAAGCGTGATGATGTTGAGCGTGTAGCCGGTGGCCTGCATGCCGATGAACGTGATGAGCACGCTCGTCGGGATCGAGATGGCGGTGACGATGGTCGAGCGCACCGAGAGCAGGAAGATGAGGATCACGAGAACGGCGAAGCCAAGCCCGAGCAGGCCTTCCTCGGCGAGCGAGTCGATGGACTGCTCAATGAACGGCGCCTGATCGAAGACGACGTCGAAGGTAGCGCCGTGGCCCACCTTCTGCCTCAGGTCGCTCAGCTTCGCGGTCACCGCCTTCGACACGTCGACGGTGTTGGCGCTCGGCAGCTTGGTGACGGCGATCGTCAGGGCGGGCCTGCCGTCGACCCGGCTGAGCGAGGTCTTCGGGTCGTCGGTCAGGGAGACCTTCGCGACGTCGCCCATGGTGATTCCGGGGGCGAGCGGCAGCAGTGCGATGTCCTTCACCGAGTGCAGCTGCGCCCCCGATTGCACCGAGAGGGTCTTGCCGTCTTCCGTGATCTGGCCGCCGGGCACCAGCACGCCGTTCTGGGTGAGCGCGGTTCTGATCGCCGCCGTCGAAAGCCCGGATGCTGCCAGCTTCTGCGCATCCGGAACGATGGTGACGCGCTGCCCCGCGGCGCCGATGAGCTGCGCGTCGTTGACGCCGTCGACCTTCTTCAGCTCGGGCAGGGCGAGGCGGTTCAGCCGATCCGCGAGCTGCTTCGTCTGTTCGCCGCTCGTGACGGCCACCTGGATGACGGGCAGGTCGTCGATGCTGCCGCTGAGAACCTGCGGCTCGACCCCGTCTGGCAGGGTCGACTTGATGCGGTTGATGGCCTGGTCGAGCTTCTGCTCGGCGGTGGCGAGGTTGGTGCCGTACGTGAACTTGACCGTGATGAGCGACTGGTTGGTGCTGCTGACCGCCGACGTGCTGTCCAGGTCTGGCACGCCCTGGATGGCGGCCTCCACGGGCGTCGAGACGTCGTTGTTGACGACCTCCGGGGATGCGCCGGGGTAGCTCGTGACGATGGCGAGCTGCGGGAACTGGATGGAGGGCGCCAGCTCCTGCTTGAGGCTGGTGAGTGCGAGAGAGCCGAACACGGCCACGACGATGGTGACGAGCGCGATGAGAGCGCGGTTCTTCATGCTGAGGACGGCAAGAAAGTGCACACGCGATTATCGCATTGCAGTGTGTGCAGAAAGCTGAGCAGTCCCCAGCTTCAGACGACCGCGCCGAGTGCGGCCGCCTCGGGAACGCGGCGCCCGATGACGTTCGGCCAGGCGAGGGCCAGCGCGTCGACGGCACGCTCCACCTCGCCAGGCGTGCGCATGATCGGCACCCTCAGGTAACGCTCGAAGGCGCCGTCGATGCCGAAGCGGGGCCCCGCCGTGATGAGCAGCCCGTGCGCGCGCGCCGCCAGCACCAGCTGCGAGCTCACGGGCGCGCCGATGTTGACCCACGCGGCGAGCCCGCCCTCGATGCGAGGCACGTGCCAGTCGGGAAACCGGGCGGCGAGCTGGTTGCACACCGCGGCGCGGCCCGCGGCGAGCGCATCACGCCGCTCGGCGAGGATCTCGTCGAGCCGGGGCAGCAGGCGCGCGGTCAGCAGCTGTTCGAGGATCGGCGTGCCCAGGTCGATGCCCGCCCGAACAATGGCCAGCTGACGGATGACCGGGCGTTCCGCCCGGATCCACCCCACGCGCAGGCCGCCCCACATGGTCTTGCTCGCCGAGCCGATCAGCAGCACGGATGCCTGCTGGCCGCCCGCATAGGCGGTCAGCGGTTTCGGGCAGCTCGGCCGGTCGATGTCGAGTTCGGCCGGCGTTTCGTCCGCCACGACGAGGGTGCCCCGGCTCGCCGCCGCATCGATCAGCCGCTCGCGCTGCTCCGGTGACATCGTGCGACCCGTCGGGTTCTGGAAGTCCGGCATGACGTAGGCGAGCGCGGGGCTCGTGCGGCGAATCGCGGATTCGAGCGCGGGCATATCCCAGCCGTCGGGCGAGTCGGTCGTCACCGGCACCCCGACGAGCCGCGCGCCGGCAGCGTGCAGCGCTTCGTAGGCGTGCGGATACGTCGGCGCCTCGATGATCGCCCGGTCACCGCGGGTGAGGAACGTGCGGGCGACGAGCACGATCGCCTGCTGGGCGCCGACCGTGACCAGAATCTGCTCGGGATCGGTGGGCAGCCCTCTCTCCTCGTAGCGGCGCGCGATGGCCTCCCGCAGCACGGTGAGGCCTACAGGGTCGTAGCCGGTGTCGCCGAGGTACGCCGGCAGCTGCTCCGCGGCGGCCCGCGCCTCGGCGGCCAGCGCGCTCGGTGCCGGCAGCGCCGCCTTGGTGAAGTCGAGTGGTGCGCCCGCCGGCTCAGGCTGTTGCGCGCGCCCGGCCGCCGGCATCCGCGTCTGGGTGCCGGAGCCGCGCACGCTGTCGGCGAAGCCGAGCTCGCGAAGCCGCCGATACGCGGCGGCCACGGTGGTGCGGCTCACTTGCAGCTTCCCCGCCAGGTCGCGTTCGGCGGGCAGCCTCGTGCCGACGGCCACGCGGCCGTCGAGAACGAGAAGGCGGATGCGGTCGGCCAGCGCCTCGTAGACCGTGCCCGTCGAGCGCCACTCGCCGAGCAGTGAATCGAGCGCGCGGGCGGAAAGCGACGAGACCGACATAAGTCCACTCTACTGAGATTGGCCTCTTGATAGGAGTCCACTTCTGAAATTGGATTGTTCCCGTGAGATTTCGATTCGGCCGGCGCCTGCTGCAGTTGCTCCTCGGGCTCTTTCTCTACGGCATCGCGATCAGCGCCATGGTGCAGGCCGCCGTGGGCCTTGATCCGTGGGATGTGCTGACGCAGGGCCTTGCGCTGCACACCGGCATCGCGTTCGGGCTGATGACGAACATCATCGGACTCGCGGTGCTGCTGCTCTGGATCCCGTTGCGTCAGCGGCCCGGCCTCGGCACGATCCTCAACGCCCTTCTCATCGGGCCGAGCGCCCAGTTGGGCCTCGCGGTGATTCCGGCTCCCGACGCGCTGTGGCTGCGCATCCTGCTGTTCGCCGGCGGGCTTCTGCTGCTCGGCCTCGCAACGGGCCTCTACATTGGCCCCCAGCTCGGGCCAGGCCCCCGCGACGGCCTGATGACGGGGCTGCACCAGCGCACCGGCCGACCCATCTGGATGGTGCGCACCGCGATCGAGCTGACGGTGCTCGCCATCGGCTGGGCGCTTGGCGGGAACGTCGGCTTCGGCACACTCGCGTTCGCGTTGCTCATCGGCCCGCTGTGCCACTGGAGCCTGCCGCTGTTCGCTCTGCGCCTCCCGGCTCAGGAGGCGGGCACTCCCGGCGCCCCGTTGCCCGAGGCTCGCGAGGGCCGGAGGCGTCGAGCGAACCCAGCAGCGTGAGCAGCCCGGCCGTCTCCGATCCCGGTTCGGCGTGATAGATGACGAGCAGCAGGCCGTCGGTGCCACCGATCCCGAGCTTCTCGCGTCGCAGCGTCAGATCGCCGACTTCGGGATGCCGCAGCCGCGTCGCTCCCCCCGCGCGAAGCTGAACGTCATGCCGCGCCCACAGCCGCCGGAAGGGCTCGCTGGCCAGAGAGAGCTCGCCGACGAGCTGCACGAATCGCGGGTCGCTCGTGTCGGCGCCGACGAGCGCGCGAAAGCCGGCAACGATCCCCGCGGCGGCGTGATCCCAGTCCACGTAGAGAGCCTTCTCGCGCTCGTCGAGGAAGAAGTCGCGCAGCCGGTTGCCGCCCACCGCGAAGTTCGGCGAGAGCGCCAGCGCGAGCGAGTTCGACGCAAGCACGTCGAGGTAGCGCCCCTCGACGAACGCAGGCTGCTGCAGCACGTCAAGCAGTTGACGGATGCCGGTGGGCACGACTTCGCGCGAGCGCCTCGGCGCCGTCCTCGGCTGCTCCTGCGCGAGGCTGATGAGATAGCGGGTGGCGAGGGCGTCGAGCTGCAGCACCTGGGCGAGGGCGTCGAGCACCTGAACCGACGGATGCCGGTCCCGCCCCTGCTCAAGACGCAGGTAGTAGTCGGAACTGATGCCGGCAAGCATCGCCACCTCTTCTCGACGCAGGCCGGCGACGCGACGGATCCCGTTCACGCGGATCCCGACATCCTGAGGCTGAACGAGGGCGCGTCGTGCCGTGAGGTACTCGCCGAGCGCACTCGTGCCCGCCCCGCCTCTTCCGATCGCTGCCGCCATGTCACCAACGCTAGCCCCACTCGCGGCGGCGGTCACTGGCCCTGCCGCCCCCAGGAACGCGGGGGCTCTCGCTGAGGGCGGCGGGTGCGGGCAGAGTCGGTGGCATGACATCGACCACGACATCCCACACTCTCGCCGGCGGCACCCTCACGCTCGCCGACGACCTCACCGTCACACGCATCGGCTACGGTGCAATGCAGCTCGCCGGGCCGGGCGTGTTCGGCCCGCCCGCCGACCGTGACGCGGCCATCGCCGTGCTGCGACGCGTCGTCGAGCTCGGCATCACGCACATCGACACGTCGGACTTCTACGGCCCGTACGTCACGAACGAGATCATCCGCGAAGCGCTGCATCCGTACCGCGCATCGCTGCACATCGTCACCAAGGTCGGCTCGCTTCGCGATTCAGAGGGCGGATGGCCGCATGCCCGTTCGCCGCAGCAACTTCGTGCGGCCGTACACGACAACCTCACCCGCCTCGGTCTCGACGCGCTCGACCTCGTCAACCTGCGCGTCGGCGGCATCGACCGGGCAGAGCCCGGCTCGATCGAGGAGCCGTTCACGGCGCTGGTCGAACTGCAGCAGGAGGGCCTGATCAGGCACCTCGGCGTGAGCAACGTCACCGCCGAGCAGGTCGCCGAGGCGCAGTCCATCGCGCCGATCGTGTCGGTGCAGAACTCCTACAACATCGCCAATCGCGAGGACGATGACCTCATCGACGCGCTCGCAGAGCAGGGCATCGCGTACGTGCCGTACTTCCCGCTCGGCGGCTTCACGCCGCTGCAGTCCCAGACGCTGAACCAGGTGGCGGCGCGGCTCGGGGCGACGCCGATCTCCGTCGCGTTGGCGTGGCTGCTGCAGAGGTCGCCGAACATCCTGCTCATTCCGGGCACGTCATCGGTGGCGCACCTGGAGCAGAACGTCGCCGGCGCCGGGCTCGAGCTGCCCGCTGACGCCCTCGCCGAGCTGAACGGGATCGCCGCCTGATCAACCCGCATCTGCCGAACGCGCAACACCATCTCGAAACCAGCGGGTTGAGGAAGTGCGCAGCACTGTCTCGAAACCCAACAGCGGGCTTCGAGACGCCACTTCGCGGCTCCTCAACCCGCATCTGCCGAACGCGCAACACCATCTCGAAGCCCGCTTGCGTTTCACCGGAACGCGATATATCGTGTCTTTCGGCAGGTCGAGATATATCGCGACCTGCCGCCACAGACAACACCGCCAAACGGGCAGCCGAGCAACCGCCCCCAACCGAAGGAACAGAGCATGCCGCAGGAGAAATGGCTGGTTCAGCCCGGCGAGACGAAGGTGATCGACATCGATCTCGTTCGCCGGCTCAAGGTGGGCCTCATTGGCGGCCAGGTCGACATCATCGGCCACGACGAGCCCGGCGCCCGCATCGAGGTGCACTCCGTGACCGGCAAAGACCTCAAGATCTCGCTCGAGGGCGACAGCCTCGAGATCGACCATCCGCAGCTGCGCTGGGACAACTTCGTCGACGTGTTCCGCAGCTGGCGAGGCTACGCCCGCGCCGACGTCAGCGTGCTGGTGCCGCGCGACGTGGCCCTCAAGTTCGGCGTCGTCACGGCCAACGCGCTCATCTCCGGCCTCGCCAGCGACGCCCGCCTCAGCACCGTCTCGGGCGAACTCGTGGTCGACGGGCTCGCCGGCGACCTCGAACTCAACGGGGTCAGCGGCGAGATCTCGGTGCAGGGCCACACCGGCCGCGTCAGCGCGCACACGGTGTCTGGCGACGTGACGGCCAGCGGCGCGATCACCCGCGCGAACGTCGACAGCATCTCGGGCAACGTGTTCCTCGACATCACCGGCACCCCTGGCGAGGTCGCCACCAACACCGTCTCAGGCGACCTGACTCTGCGCCTCACGGGCGGCGCCGGCTGCCGATACACGCTCAACACGGTGTCGGGTCGGCTACAGCTCGACGGCGTGCTCCTCGGCTCGATGCGCGGCAAGGGCTACACCGGCACCACCGGCTCCCTCAACGGGTCATGGGTCGACATTCGCGCCAACTCGGTCTCCGGCAGTGTCTCGGTCATCAACGTTCCGCAGCCCGCACCCGCCGGCGCCGGCTCCGAGGCGCGAGCGTGACCCCCGTCTTCGCGCACGGAAACCTCCGCCTCTACCTGCTCAGCCTGCTCGCCGAATCCCCCCGCCACGGCTATGAGCTCATCCAAGCGCTGAGCGAGCGCTTCGGCGGCACGTACAGCCCGAGCGCCGGCACCATCTATCCGCGCCTCGCGAAGCTCGAAGAGGAGGGCCTGGTCACCAAGGCCAAAGCGGGTCGCAAGTCGGTATACGAGATAACGGATGCCGGCAGAGCCGAACTCGCAGACCGCGAAGACGAGCTCGACGCCATCGAAGACGAGGTCACCGATTCGGTGCGTCGCCTCGCCGACGAGGTGCGGGCCGGCGTCAACGAGGCCATGAAGAGCCTGCGGGCGGAGCTCGCCTCCGCAGCACGTGACGCCAAGCGCGACGCGAAGCGAGGAGACCGGCCAGGCTCTGCGGGCTTTGAGTCCGGCTCCGGCCCCACGACAGGCCCACGTGCAGGCGGCGACCCCCGCACCGCGTCCCGCCTGGCGCTGCACGAGGCCGACCTGCTGCTGAACGAGTTCCGTCAGCAGGTGCGAAGCGACCTGCGCGAGCAGGCCGCGCGGGCCGAGCTGCCCGCCTCGGTCGTCTCCCAGCTGCGGCACCAGCTCGCGCAGGTGCGCGCCGACGTGCTCGGCACGATCGCCGGCCTCGGCCACTGACGCCGATGGCGGCGCCGGAGCGCCGCGCATCCGCTGTCTGAATGCCTCCTTCGAGGGGATTTGACGGCGACCGGTTGCGGTGTAGTGTCGTCCCTCGTGACAAATGAGGGGAAGGACCCCGCAACAGAGGTACGGTCGCCGAAACGGTGGCTGATCGGAGAACCGCTCGCGAGCGAGAAGCTCGAGGGGCAGCTTCTGCCGAAGCACCTTGCTCTGCCGATCTTCGCGAGCGACGCGCTCTCGTCTGTGGCGTACGCGCCGCAGGAGCTCATGATGATCCTGCTGGTCGGCGGCGTCTCGTTCCTCACCCTCTCGCCGTGGGTCGCTGTCGCGGTCATCGTGCTGCTGCTCACCGTGGTCGCCTCGTACCGGCAGCTCGTGAAGGCATACCCCTCCGGTGGCGGCGACTACGAGGTCGCGCACAAGAACCTCGGCGAGAAGGCCGGGCTCATCGTGGCCTCCGCGCTGCTCGTCGACTACGTCATGACCGTGGCCGTGTCGGTGGCGAGCGGCGTCGACAACATCATCTCGGCGCTGCCCGTGCTCAGCGGCGTCCGCGTCGAGCTCGCCGTCGGCTTCGTGGTGCTGATCGCCGGGGCCAACCTGCGCGGGGTGCGCGAGGCGAGCAAGGCATTCGCCATCCCGACCTATGTCTTCATCGGCAGCATCGTGTTCATGATCGGTACGGCGCTCGTGCGCACCGCTTTCGGGGACGCGCCGGTGGCCGAATCGGCGCAGTACCTCGTGCACTCGGAAGGGCTCACGCAGGCAGCCATGGTGCTGCTGCTGCTTCGCGCCTTTTCCAGCGGATGCTCCGCCCTCACGGGCGTCGAAGCCGTCGCCAATGGCGTGCCGGCCTTCCGCACCCCCAAGGTGAAGAACGCCCGACGCACGCTGCTTCTCATGGGTGGCATCGCCGTCACGCTCTTCGCCGGGCTGATGGCGACGGCGCTGATCGCGCAGGTGCACTACGCGGAGCACCCGTGCGACCTGGTCGGCTGGACCCAATGCGCGACCCAGCCGCAGCGCAGCCTCATCGCCCAGCTGGCGTCGGCGACGTTCGGCGACAACACGGTTCTGTTCTTCATCGTGCAGGCGGCGACCGCGATCGTGCTGCTACTCGCGGCCAATACCGCCTTCAACGGGTTCCCCCTGCTCGGCTCGGTTCTCGCGAAGGACTCGTACGCGCCCAAGGCGCTGTCGACGCGCGGCGACCGGCTGGTGTTCTCGAACGGGGTGATCGCGCTGGCGCTGGCCGCGATCATCCTTCTCGTCATCTACCGGGCGAACCTGACGAACCTCATTCAGCTCTACATCATCGGCGTGTTCGTCTCGTTCACTCTCGGGCAGTCCGGCATGGTGCGGCACTGGGTGCGACTGCTGAAGGGTGGAGCGAGCGACCGGGTGGGCATCATCCGCAGCCTATGTATCAACGCCTTCGGCGCGATGCTCACCTTCAGCGTGCTCGTCGTCGTGACGATCACCAAGTTCACGCACGGCGCGTGGCTCGTGTTCATCATGATGCCGATCCTGTTCACGCTCATGCTGGGGGTCAACCGCTACTACCGCGACGTCGAGAAGGAGGTCGAGGTCGATCCCACGACGAAGTTCGGCAGCCGCGGCGACCACGCGATCGTGCTTGTCGGCAAGATGCAGAAGCCTGCCCTGAAGGCGCTCGACTACGCGATCGCCGCCCGGCACGACAGCATCGAGGCCGTCAACATCGAGATCGACGAAGAGAGCAGCAGCCGGCTTCAGGAGCAGTGGAAGGAGATGAACATCCATGTGCCGCTGACGCTCATCGAGTCTCCGTACCGCGACCTGGGCGTGCCGCTGGCCAAGTACATCAAGCAGCGCCGAGAGAAGCACGGCGCCGAGGTCGTCACCGTCTACCTGCCGCAGTACATCGTGGGGCACTGGTGGGAGTCTCTGCTGCACAACCACCGCGCCAGGCGGGTGGCGAGGCAGGTCATGCTCGTGCACGGCGTGACCGTGGCGCTTGTGCCGTGGCTGCTCGACTCGTCAGAGCTCATCTACGGGCGCCGCTCACGCCCCCTGCCCGGGCAGGATCGCCGCGGCGAGCCGGTGCGCCCGAAGCGACCGGTCGCGCGCAAGCCGCTGCAGCCGGCGTCGGCCGCGCCCCCGGCCCCTGCCCCTGCGACGGCCCCGGCCCCGCGCAAGCGCCGCAAGTAGGTCGCGGCGCCGTCGAGATCGGGTGTTCACGACGAGATGGTGCGGTGGAACACCGCGCCTCGTCGCGAACAGCCGATCTCGACGTCGCCGACAACGGTCAGTCGTCGTCCGAGTGAGCGAGCCGCACGCTCGTGACACCCTTGAGGGCAGAGAGCTGCTCGACGAGGTCGCGGAGCGGCGCACGGCCGGTGAACTTCAGCCTCGCTTCAATACGGTCGCTCTTGCCGGCTCCCTCGAGCATGCGCGTCTGCGTCAACGCCACCTCGAAGCCGAGTTCGCTTGCCTTCATGAGCACCGCGCGCAGCACTCCCCTGCCATCCTTGTAGCGCAGAACGCACACCTCGTCACGACCGCGAGCGTTGACCATTCGCCCGATCGGCGTCAGCGCACTCACAGTGACCACGTAGAGTGCCGTGCCTCCGACCGCGAGAACGGGAAGGCCGGCGCCGCAGGCCATGCCGATACCCGCCGTGACCCAGATCGACGCCGCTGTCGTAAGCCCGTTCACCACGTTCTGCCGCACGAAGATGACGCCAGCGCCGAGAAAGCCGATGCCGGAAACCACCTGCGCCGCGATGCGCGAGGGATCGAGAACGACCTCGGAGCCGAGAACGGGCGCGAATCCGTACGTCGAGACGAGCGTGAAGATCGCCGCGCCGATGCCAACCAGGGTGTGAGTACGCAGCCCCGCGCTCTTCAGGCGCCTCTGCCGCTCCAGGCCGATGATGGCGGAGAGCACGAACGACACAACGAGCAGCAACAGCTGCGTCGGGGTCGATGGCGGGAACAGGTCGATCGTCGGCATCAGCTCGTGCCTCCACCCGCCGTTACTGAGGCCAGCAGCGACCGGCCTGACGGTAATCTGACTCCATGAGCTCCGGTGGATCGCCTGCGGCCGCGAATGCGTACCGTGAGCTGCTTGCCCGGCTCGGCGCCGGAGAGTTCAAGCCGGGGTCTCGGCTGCCGGGCGAACGCGCCCTCGCGGCGTCCCTCGGCATCAGCAGGGTCACCCTGCGGCAGAGCCTGAACGATCTGGCCGCCGAGGGATGGGTGGTGCCCTCGTACAAGCGTGGCTGGTACGTGCGCCAGAACGTCGTGGGTGAGCCGCCCAACACTCTCCTGAGCTTCAGCGAGATGGCCGCCGCGCGAGGGCTCGCGGTGACGTCGCACATGCTCAGCTTCGGCACGCGCCCGGTGCAGTTCGATGAGGCGAACTCCCTTCAGCTGCCGACGAATGCGAACGTCGTGGAGTTCACGCGCGTGCGCTTTCTCGACGGTGTGCCCGTGTGTCACGACCGCACGGTCATCGCAGTGACCCGTGCGCCGGGCATCGAGCACGCCGATCTCGAGAACCGCTCGCTGTACGAGTACCTGCGGCAGGAGTGCGGTGTAGAAATCCTGCGCAGCTCGTACAGCGTGCACGCCGCCCTCATGGGGGTGCAGCTGGCCGCACTCCTGCAGTCGGAGCCGAGCGATCCGACGCTGATCGCCGAAGAATTGACCTTCGACACCTCCGGCGCCCCGATCCTGAGGGCAACGCTGAGCTACCGGGCCGACGCCTACCGGTTCCAGGCCAACCTGGTTCGGCAGCCCTGAACGCACGGCAAGCGCCCACCGGCATCCGTCAGACACGGAACACGTCTCGGTCCACGGGCGCCGCCGGCAGCGTTGCCCGCATCGCGACGGCAGCGCTCGCCGGGTCAGCTCCGGCTTCGGCGAGGGCATCCAGGGCGGCTCCGCAGACCTCGGGAAGATCGCTCGTCACGATGGGAGACGCGCAGAAATCGTTCGCGAGCAATTCCCGCAACCGCCCTGCCACCGGGGATCCCGGTGCACGCAGAACCGAGCCGCCGAGCACGATGGGCATGCGGTCGCCCGCCTCGACGCCGACACGGGCCGCCGTGGCGCGCGCGTATCGGGCGAGCAACTCGGCCTGTTCACCGACGATTCGCATCGCCACCTCGTCGCCCGCCGTCGCGGCGTCGGTGACGAGCCTGGCGCATCGTGCGAGCGTGGCATTGACCGGCGGATGTTCGCGGCCGGTCAGCATGTGCACGATCTCCTCGATCGTGGCCACCCCGAAGAAACCGGTGTATGCCGAGACCAGCACGGTCGGCTCTGCCACGCCCATCTCTGCGAGGGCAGCGGCCTGGTAGCCGGCGATTCCGAGCCCCTTGGCCGCGAGCTGGTGAGGGCCTCGCATGCCGAGGCAGAACTCGCGGCCGTCGGCCGACCGCACCGCGAAGGCTCCGCCCGTGCCCGCGGTGATGGCGAGCCCGACGCCCTCGGGATAGCCGAGACGGATGCCGGCGAAACCGTCGTTGAGCAACGAGAAGCTGGCCAGGCCCGGCCAGTCGTGTTCGATCACGCGCCGCCAGTGCCGTTCGTCTTCTGGCCAGTCGATACCGGCGAGGCGGAACGCGACGTGCGAGACCGAGCCCTCGAGATCCGCGCCGCCGATGGCCGCCTCGACAGCCAGCCTCACCTGTCGTTCGGACTCGCCTGGTGCCGCCTCTGCGTAGATGTCGCCGGAGCCGGCACTGCCCCAGGCCACGACGCTGCCGTCGCGCTCGACGAGCAGGGCGTGGGTCTTGGTGTTGCCCGCATCCACGCCGAGCACCAGGCCGCCTTCAGCCATTGATCACGCTCCCCGCACCCGCCCGAGCAGCGCCGGGGTACGCCGCCTCATCGACGAAGATGTCGTAATCCTTGCACTCGAAGACGATGGTGGCGGGCCACGTCGGGTCATAGCCATCGGCCTCGAGCAGTCGCGCGACCGCCGGGCGCTTGCCCTCGCCCACCGCGAGCATGACGGCGCGACGGCTGAACCGGGATATCGTGTCGATCCCCACCGTGATGCCGAACCTCGGCACATCCTCAAGGCGAGCAAAGTGGGGATGGAAGGTCTGCATGTTGTCTCGTCGTGTCTCGCGGGAGAGCGTGACGACGCGCGTTCTGCTGTCTCGCGATGAGCCGGGAGGATTGAAGGCGACATGACCGTCGCTTGCTCCGGTCGCCAGAATGAAGAAGTCGATCCCACCGCTCTGCTCGATCGCCTCGTCGTAGGCCGCTGGGTCTTCGGGATCGGGGAACCACAGGTTGCTCTCGGGGATGGATGACCGCTCCGCTGCTGCATTCAGGGCCGCGAGGATCTCGTCTCGAGCGAATCGCTCGCACGAATAGGGCAGCCGAGCGGAAACCCGGCGCGGCGACCCCTCATCATCCGTGACGACGTAATCGTCCATCATGACGAGCTTCAACCTGCCCAGGTCGAGATCCGGATGAGCTGCGATCCGCGCCGCGAGGGCCGTGTACGTGCTGCGCGGAGTCCTCCCGCTCGGTGCGCCGAGAAGGTAGTCGCGACCGTCGCGGACGGCGGCGGCGAGTCCGCTGACGATCTCATCGGCCACCGCGCCTCCCAGCGCATCGGCGTCGGCGAACACGTGTGGAGCATCCATGGCCCATCCGTTCCTGCAAGGCGGCGAGCGCTCAGACTCACTGCATCTGGTCTATATGGTCGCGTCGAGGTAGCGGCCTTGAGGATTATGGTGCCCAAAATCCTGCGTTGCGAAGAATCTATACCAGATAGACCAGATTATGAAGTATGCTCTGCGCTAGGTTCACTTGAATCACTCCTGCTCTCACACGACGAGGTGTGGCCAAGGCCTCACCCTTCTTGAAAGGTCTTAGGGATATGAAGAGACGACACACGCGGTGGATGCCCGTCGTGGCGGTCGCGGCGGCAGCTGCGCTCGCGCTCGCGGGCTGCGCGCCGGGCTCCGGCGGGAACCAGGCGGACAAGGGGTCGACCGGAAAGGTGCAGACCGATGTCTCCTCGCTCGGCAAGGTGACCCTGACGGTCTGGGACCAGGAGACGACCCCCGGAATCAGCGACTCGCTCGACGAGCTCAACAAGGAGTTCCACCAGAAGTACTCGAACGTCAAGATCGATCGCGTCGTGCGCTCCGGCAGCGACCTTCGCACCACCCTGAAGCTCGCCCTGAGCTCCAAGAACCCGCCCGACGTGATTCAGGCGAATCAGGGATACGCCGACATGGCCGCGTACGTCAAGGCAGGCCTGCTCACTGACCTCGGCCCTTACGAGGATGCGTACGGCTGGGCCAAGCGTTTCCCCTCCAGCCAGCTCGCGCTCGACTCGGTGAGCAAGGACGGCTCGTCCATCGGCGGCGGCAACCTGTACGGCGTCTCCATCACGGGTGAGATGGTCGGCGTGTTCTACAACAAGAGCGTGCTCGACAAGCTCGGCCTCTCGGTTCCGAAGAGCATGGACGAGTTCGAGGCGCAGCTGCCGAAGATCAAGAACGCCGGCATGCTTCCGATTTCCTTCGGCGATCAGGACAAGTCGCCGGCGATTCACCTGCTGAGCATCCCCCTCATCCCGGCGCTCGGTCAGCAGAAGGCCGCCGATCTCGTCTTCCACCGCTCCGGCTCCTTCACCTCGCAGCCCGCAACGCAGGCCGCGCAGACGCTGGCGGACTGGGCCAGCAAGGGTTATGTGACGCCCGGGTTCAACGGCATCAACTCCAACTCCGCCGCGACCACGTTCGGCCAGGGTGGCAGCGCATACTTCCTCGGCGGCGTCTGGAACCAGAACGCCATTCAGGAGGCCGGCGCGGGCGAGACCGGAGCCGGATTCACGGTTCTGCCGCAGAAGAACGGCGACCCGCTGGTAGCCATGGGCGGCATCGGCATGGGCTGGGCGATCCCCAGCGGCTCCAAGCAGAAGGATGCGGCTGCCGCCTACATCGACTTCATCTCGAGCAGCAAGGGCATGGACGTGCTGCAGAAGAACAGCCAGCTGCCGGCGGTGCCCTCGGGCAATGTCACGCCCAAGGAGGGAACCCTCACGGCCGACGTGGTGAAGACGTGGTCGGATCTGACGAAGGCGAACGGGCTCGTGCCATACATCGACTGGTCGACGCCCACCTTCTATGACACGATCGTGCAGTACGTGCAGTCTCTCATGGGTGGTCAGGAAGATGTCAGCACCTTCACTTCAGCACTGCAGAAGGACTACGCCGGCTTCTCCGGAGGCAAATGATTGTCGATGACGACGCATAAACCCGCCAACGCCTCCCCGACGGTGGCGCGTGAGAGTCACGAGGGCGGTGCCGCGAGCGCGCGGCACCGCCCTCGGCGCACCCAGGCACGCGCCTACCTGTACATCGCACCGGCGTTCGCCGTGGTCGCCGCGTTCGTGCTGTACCCGCTCGGTCAGTCCGTGTGGATTTCTCTCTTCCAGTGGGACGGCCTGAGCGTCGCGACCTGGACGGGCCTCGGCAACTACGCCAAAGCCCTCACTGACCCGACCCTGCTGCAATCGTTCTGGCACTCAGCGATCCTCGTTTTCTTCTTCGCCGTGCTGCCGAGCGTGCTCGCCCTGTTCCTGGCGGCGGTGCTGCAACGAGGGGCGAGGATGCGCGGCATCGGCATCTTCCAGACCCTCATCTTTCTTCCCCAGGTGATCGCGGCAGTCGTCATCGGCGTGATCTGGGTCTCCATCTATGCGCCGGGCGGCCTCGTCAACACCATCCTTCGCGGCCTCGGGCTCGGCGCGCTCACCCACACGTGGCTCGGCGAGTTCGCCACCGCACTGCCGGCAGTCGGGCTCATCGGCACCTGGATGGAGATCGGGCTGTGCCTGGTCCTGTTCCTCACGGGAATCTCGCAGATCCCCGGCGAGCTGTACGACGCGGCGCGCACCGACGGTGCCGGCGCCATCCGCGAATTCTTCGCTGTCACCCTGCCGGGACTGCGCGGGCCGATCTCCATCGCCCTCACCCTCACCGTGATCGCGGCGCTCAAGACCTTCGACATCGTGTTCGTCACCACGGGCGGTGGCCCGGGAACCAGTACGACTGTGCCCGCCTTCCAGGTGTACAACCTGGCGTTCAATCAGGGACAGGTCGGGATGGCGACGACGATCGGCATCATCCTGACCATCCTCGTGCTGATCCTCACCGTCCTCATCCGCCGCATCGCCCCGAAGGACGACGAGCAATGATCACGCGCCGCGAGGCAATCCTCAACTACGTCATCCTGGGCTTCTTCGCGCTGCTCTCCCTGACGCCGATCGTCGGCGTGGTGCTCACGGCGCTGACCCCGACCGATCAGGCTTCGGCGACGTTCACGATTCCGTCGCGCCTCGACTTCGGGAACTTCGTCACCGCGTGGAACCAGGGGCACTTCTCGCAGTACATGCTCTCGAGCATCATCGTGACGCTGACCACGGTTGCGATCGCATCGGTGCTGTCGATCCTCGCCGGGTTCGCCTTCGCCCGCATGCGTTTCGCGGGCAGTCAGGTGCTCTTCTACCTTCTGATCATCGGCCTCTTCGTGCCGCTCGAGACCTACATCATCCCGCTCTACTACGAGATGCGCGGCATCGAACTGACGGATACGTACGCGGCGCTCATTCTGCCGCAGATCGCCCAGAGCGTCGCCTTCGGCGTGTTCTGGATGCGAACGTTCTTCGCCGCCGTACCGAATGGGCTGATCGAGGCGGCACGCCTCGACGGCGCCCGCGAATCAACGCTCCTGTGGCGCATCCTGGTGCCGACCGCGCGCCCCGCGATCATCACGATGGTCATGCTGACGTTCATGTGGACCTGGAACGACTTCCTTCTCTCCCTCGTCATGATCACCAGCGAGCAGTTCCGCACAGCGCCTCTCGCCCTCAGCTTCTTCCAGAGCCAGTTCGTCACGCAGTATGCGCTGCTGTCGGCCGCCGCGACCATCGTCGCGTTGCCGCTCATCATCCTGTACGCGTTCCTGCAGCGGTACTTCATTCGTGGCATGCTCGCGGGGGCCATCAAGGAATGAGGATCATCGGCCATCGCGGCGCGAGCGGCTATCGGCCGGAGCACACCGCTCAGGCGTATCGTCTCGCGTTCTCGCTCGGAGCGGATGCGGTGGAACCCGACCTCGTCGCCTCCCGTGACGGCGTGCTCGTGATCCGGCACGAGAACGAGCTTTCCGGCACGACGGATGTTGCGCAGCATCCCGAGTTCGAAACGCGCCGCACGACGAAGACCATTGACGGGGCACGCGTGAGCGGCTGGTTCACCGAGGACTTCACGTGGGACGAGTTGTGCACCCTGCGAGCGCGGGAGCGGCGGCCGGAAATTCGGCCAGAGAACGCCGTCTTCGACGATCGGTTCCCTCTGCTGTGCCTTCCGCAGCTCTTCACTCTCGTCGACGAGCTGAATGCGGAACACGGCGGTCACGACGGGATCGTGGCCGAGTTGAAGCACCCGGCATACTTCGAGTCGATCGGCCTTCCGCTCGCCGAACTGTATGCCAGAGACGTCGCGAACGCCGGCTGGTCGGCACGAGGTGATCAGCTGGCGACGGAGACCGTCGATGTCGATGTGCTGCGCGAGGTTCGTGAGCGCGGTGTGCCCGGGCCGCTCGTGCTGTTGTTCGAGGAGGACGAGAGCGGCGACGGTGCGGGCCCGGACGCGGCCGCGCGGCCGACGGAATTGAACGCGCTCCGCGGGCAGGTGGATGCGATCAGCGTGCACAAGTCGGTGCTGCTCGCGAGCGGCGATGGCACAACCGTTTCAGACCGCTCCGGCGGCACGGCCGGCACCGCTTGCGCGGCCCCGCTGGTCGTGGAGGCCCGCGACGCGGGCCTCCAGGTCTACTGCTGGACTCTTCGTCCCGAGAACCGCTACCTGAGCGAACGCTACCGGCGCGGCACCGACCCCGCACGCTTCGGGGCGTGGCGCGAGGAGTGGCGGCAGATCGCTGGGCTCGGCGTCGACGCGGTGTTCGCCGACCATCCGGACCTCGCCCGTTCCGTGCTGAGATAGCGTGTTCGCGACGAGACATGCCGGTGGAACACGCGAGTTCGTCGCGAACAGTCGATCTCGGCGCGTAAACGCGACTCGCGCCTGACTGCGCCGACCACCCGCAGGCCGTCAGAGCTGCGCCATGATCTGGCGAGCGATCATGCGCCCGGCCCGGTTCGCCCCGATCGTGCTCGCCTGCGGCCCGTAGCCCGCGAGGAAGATGCGCGGGTCGTGCCAGGCCGCGCCCGACTGCACCGTGAGCCCGCCCTCCTTCTCGCGCAGCTTCAGCGGCGCGAGGTGCCGGAGCTCTGGCCGGAAGCCGGTGGCCCAGATGATCGCGTCGGCGGCGAAGAACGTGCCGTCATCGAAGCGGACGCCATCCGCTTCGATGCTCGTGAACATGGGGCGCTCGACGAGGATGCCGCGCTCGATGCCAGCCACGTTGCGGCGGGTGCGGGGAACACCCGTGCCGCTCACGATGCTGGGCAGGGCGAGGCCCGCCCTCGCCGCCGCGTCCTGCATTGCCACCGCCGCGACGCCGCCCTCCAGCGTCAGCTCGGGCTCGTCACGGAAGTCGACCGGCCGCCGCGTTGCCCACACGATCTCGGCAGCGCTCTGCTCCAGCTCGAGCAGGAACCCGATGGCCGACGTGCCACCACCGACCACCACGACGCGCTGCCCCGCGAATTCCTCTGCCGAGACGTAGCCGCTCGTGTGCACATGGCGGCCGCGGAACTCGCGCATCCCGGGGTAATAGGGGATGAACGGCGACCCCCAGGTTCCGGTGGCATTGACGAGGATGCGCGTGGCCGTCTCGCCTTCGCTGTGCGCCACGACGAGGTCGGCCCCGCGATTGAACACCGAGGCCACCTCGACGGGCCGGTGCACCTCGAGACCGTAGTGCTGCTCATAGCGCCGGTAGTACTCGGCCACGACCTCCTTCGCCGGGCGGGCGTGGTCGGCGGTCTCGAAGCTGATGCCGAGCTCGGCCATGCCGGGCAGATCGTGGACCCTGTGGGCACTGCCGAGCTTCAGTGCGTTCCAGCGAAACTGCCACGCCCCGCCCGTGCTCGGGCCGCGGTCGTAAACGATGAAATCGGCGCCGGGCGTGAGCTCGAACCGCCTCAGATAATAGGCGACCGCGAGGCCAGCCTGACCGGCGCCGACGACGACCACCTGGGTGCTCATCGCGTTCGAAGCCACACCTGATTCCATCCTGCTCGGCTGCATGGACGCACAGGGGCCGCCCGGGCCCCACATGCTAAACTAGCGGTTAGTCTTCTTTAGTTCCTGTTCGGAATGCCGGGCCGCTCATCGCCAGCCCGGCCTGGCATCGTGAGGGGGTCACGCATGGGGCGCGGCCGTCAGAAAGCAAAGCACACCAAGATCGCGCGTGAGCTGAAGTCTTACAGCCCTGACGTCAACTACGACGCTCTTGAGCGCGAACTGACGGGGCACGCCCACAGCGACGACCAGTATGCACAGTGGGCGGAGTACGAAGCCGAGGCCGGCGACGAGTACACGCCCCACGACAAGCGGGCGTAGCTACAGCCAGCCCTGCTGCGCGGCGATCGCCGCGGCATCCGATCTGTTGCGTGCTCCGGTCTTGCCGATCGCGCTCGACAGGTGGTTGCGCACCGTTCCCTCCGAGAGGTGCAGCCGCGCCGCGATCTGCGTGACGGTACCGCCCTCCTGCGCCGCGATCTGCGTGACGGTACCGCCCTCCTGCGCCACCCTCAACACCTCGGTCTCGCGCTGCGTGAGCGGTGACGTGCCCGACGCGAGCGACTCCGCGGCAAGCGCCGGGTCGACCACGCGCAGCCCCGACGCGACCCGCCGCACGGCGTCGGCGAGCTGGCCGGCCGGCGTGTCCTTCACGACGAACCCGCTCGCCCCCGCCTCCATGGCACGGCGCAGGTAGCCCGGGCGCCCGAAGGTGGTCACAATCAGAGACCTGCACGACGGATGCCGCAGGCTCAACTCACGCGCCACGCTGAGCCCGTCCAGCCCCGGCATCTCCACGTCGAGCAGCGCCACGTCGGCATGCGTCGCCTCGACCGCGGCCAGCACCTCGTCGCCGCGCCCCACCTGCGCCACGACCTCGAGATCGCTCTCGAGATCGAGCAGTGCGGCGAGCGCCCCGCGCACGAGCGCCTGGTCGTCGGCGAGCAACAGCCGGATCGTCTCCCCCACGTCTATGCCCCTCTCGCGGTGACGAGCACGCCGCCGTCTTCACTCGGTGTCACGGTCAATATGGCGCCGGCCTTCTTCGCGCGCACCGCGAGACCGCGAAGACCGCTGCCGACGACGCCATCGCCCGGCGCGCCACGGCCGGCACGCTCATCGTCGCCCGCCTCGCCGGCCGCCTCCTCGCAGGCAACACCGCCGGCGAAGCGCTCGCCCCCTCGCCCGTCGTCGCCGATCACGATGGCCCGCGGCTCGAGAGCGATCCAGCAGTTCTTCGCACCCGAGTGCCGGATGACGTTCGTGACGCTCTCCCGCAGCACCCACGCGAACAGCTCGCGCAGCTCTGCCGAGACGGCATCCGTGTGCGTGGGCAGGTGGGGCACGATGTCCGCTGCCGTCAGGGCCGCCTGCGCCGCCGCGAGCTCGGTGGGCAGGCTCATCTCGCGGTAACCCGCGACGGCGGATCTCAGGTCGGCGAGAGCGGCCCGCGTCATCCGCTCGATGTCTTCGAGTTCGCCCTCGGCCCGCGCCGGGTCAAGCGAGACCAGCCGCCTCGCGAGCTCCGACTTGACCGTGACGACCGTGAGCGAGTGCCCAAGCACATCGTGCATGTCGCGCGAGAACCGGGCCCGCTCATCGACCACCGCGAGGCGCGCGATCTCGCTCTGCGCGGCTTTGAGCTTGTAGATGGCCTGGATCTGCTGCGAGAACGCGTACATCATGACGCCGATCGAGGCGGTGACGGCCGCCGAATACCAGTTCTCGGCCAGGTCGCCCTGCACCCAGACCACGAGCATCTGCAGACCGACCACGAACACGAGGGAGCCGACCGTGAGGCCCCGCGGCTGCCAGCTCATGCTGGCCATGATCGGCACGTACACCCACAGCCAGACCGCGTCATCGCCCATGAGCGGGAACGCGAGGCACGTGAACGCCATGAACGCGGCGAGCGCGACGAGCGCGAACCGCCAGCCCTGCCCCCAGAGCAACGGCGGCAGGAAGAAGTAGACGACGCCGATGGCCGCGAGCAGGGCCGTTGTAAGCACCGCGACGCCGACTGACGTCGAGTTCGCCCACACGATTCCGATGGGGATGGCCAGGTAGACGAGCCCCCAGACGGAGCCGAGGTACCACTTGCGCGCGCCCTCGTTACGCATGCGCTGCGGGATGCGGCGCATCCGCTTGCCGAGTGTTCGCGAGGCCGGTGCTGTCACGTAGTCAAGGTTATGGGCACCGGGCCCACGCTCAGCTGCGCGCGGCATCCCGGCGATACCGCCAGATGATGAACGCGCCGAAGGCGACCGCCCAGGCCACGAGCACGATGGCTGGCGTCAGCCAGTCGCCGTCGAGCCGCGCGCCCATCTGCCCAAGCCGGTTGAGCCAGTACGACGGCACGACCTGCGCGACGTTCGAGACCCACTGCGGGAAGATCTGCAACGGCACCCACAGGCCGCCGAGCAGCGACAGGCCCATGAAGCAGACCATGAAGAGCGGCTGCGCGTATTCGGGCTTCGCGAACTGGCCGATGAGAATGCCGATGAGGGCGAACGGAATCACCCCAAGCCAGATGCCGACGATGGCCGCCGCCCACGCCCCGACGGTGAGGTGCGGGTGGAACGAGAGCACCGAGACGGCCACGACCACGAGGATCGAGAAGATCGCCAGCGCCATGGCCGTCACCACCTTGGAAATGAGGTAGCCGGTGCCCGAGAGCGGCGTGATGCGCAGCTGGCGGTTCCAGCCGATCGAGCGTTCCGTGACGATGTTGAACGACTGCGACAGCGCCGCGATCATGGCGCCGTACGCGGCCATCTGCAGCGTCGTGACGACGATCCAGGGAAGGTGAGTGGTCTGGTCGATCTGACCCGAGCCTCCGAACGAGCCGCCGAACGCGAAGAGCATGACGAGCGGTACCGCGAGCGAGAAGATCAGCAGGCGCGCGTTCTTCAGCTGCCGGAATGATTCGAGGCGAATATAGGCGATGCTCATGCGCGGACTCCGTTCGCGGGGGTGGTGGCGGGGGTGGCGTTGCTGGTTCTGCTGCTCGTGGTGCTGCTCGTGCTCTTCGAGGTGAGCGCGAGGAACGCGTCGTCCATGGTGTGGGCGGTGACCTCGATGTCGTGCGCGTCGTCGTACGCGACGAGCAGGCTGCGCAGCGTGGCATCCGAGTCGTCGGTGACGATCGTGGCCTGGCTGCCGCGGGCCTCGACGGAGCGCACTCCGGGCATGTTCTCGAGCGCGGCGGCGAGGGCCGCATCCCACGTTCGATCGAATGTGACACGGATGCGGCGGCCGGAGACGACCGCCTTCACCTCGGCCGGGGTGCCGTCTGCGACGACGCGGCCGGCGGCGAGCATCACGATGCGGTCGGCGTAGGTGTCGGCCTCGTCGAGGTAGTGCGTGGCGAAGACGACGGTGCGGCCGGCGGCGGTGAACTCCTGCATGGACTGCCAGAAGAGGCGGCGCGCCTCCACATCCATGGCGGCGGTGGGCTCGTCGAGAATGAGCAGGTCTGGGTTCGAGACGACGGCCACGGCGAAGCGCGCCCGCTGCATCTGGCCGCCCGACAGCTTCGACACCTTCTGCTTGGCGATCTCGGTGCAGCGAGCGCGTTCCAGCGCCTCGGCAACGCTGAGCGGATGCCGGTGCACGCTCGCGACGAGGGCGACCGACTGGGCCACCGTCATCGTGGGCATCAGCGCGCCGCCCTGCAGCATGGCGCCGACGCGGCCCTCAACGATGGCTGTTCGCGGGTCGTCGCCGAAGAGGCTTGCGGTTCCGGTCGTGGGGTTGGCGAGCCCGAGCGCCAGGTCGATGGTGGTTGACTTGCCGGCGCCGTTGGGGCCGAGCAGGGCGACGACCTCTCCGGGGGCGATTGTCAGGTCGACACCGTCGACGGCCGTTAGCGAGCCGAACCTTTTGCTCAGGTTCTTCAGTTGGATGGCAGGGTTCTCATTCACGCTCCCAGTCTCGCGGCGCGGCCGAACCCGTTCTCAGGGCGAGTGTCCTGACTTGGCCGTGACATTCGTCACGTGCCTGACGCGGCGCCGCGCGTGCACGCCCGTTTCAATGTGCCGGAGTTATGCGCAACGCGGCCGGCAGCTGCCGCTGGGGACAGCAGCGAGCGAGGGAAAGCGCGCGTCAGTCGCGGTAGGAGCCCACGAGGCGCACCGCGCCGCCATCCACTCCCTTGGCGCCCTGTTCGAAGCCGTCGAGGTCGCGCGCTGCCGTCGAGACGGTGCCGGCCTGCCAGGCGGGAACCCCGGATGAGGCCAGCTGGGCGGTGACATCGGCTGCGGCATCCGCTGAGATGACGGCGAAGAACCCCACGCCCAGATTCCAGGTGCCCTCGGCGCTCTCGAGGCTCGTGCCGGCAAGCTCGCCGAGCGTGCGGAACACCGGCGACGGCGACCACGTGGAGCGGTCGACCTCGACCCAGGAGCCGCGGGGCAGCACGCGCGCGAGGTTGGCCGCGATGCCGCCGCCCGTCACGTGACTGAGCGCGTGAACGGATGCGCCCAGCCGGGCGTCGCCCAGAAGGTCAAGCAGCGGCCGCGTATACAGCCGGGTCGGCTCGAGCAGCGCATCGCCGACGACGCCGCCGAACTCGGCGATCGTGTCGGTGAACGCGATGCCACGCGCCGCGAGAATGTGCCGCACGAGCGAGAAGCCGTTGGAGTGCAACCCGGAGGATTCGAGGGCGAGCACCACGTCGCCGTCGCGCACACGGTCGGCGCCGAGCACCGCGTCGGCCTCGACCACGCCGACGGCGGCGCCGGCGACGTCGTAGTCGTCGACGCCGAGAAGCCCAGGATGCTCGGCGGTCTCGCCCCCGACGAGCGCCGTTCCCGTGGCCGCGCACGCCCGGGCGATGCCCTCGACGATGGCGGCGATGCGCTCGGGCACGACCTTGCCGCACGCGATGTAGTCGGTCATGAAGAGGGGGCGCGCGCCGAGAACGACGATGTCGTCGACGACCATGCCGACGAGGTCCTGCCCGATGGTGTCGTGACGGTCGAGCGCCTGGGCGATGGCCACCTTGGTGCCGACGCCATCCGTCGACGTGGCGAGAAGCGGGGCGTCGAACTCCTTCAGCGCACGCGCGTCGAAGAGGCCGGCGAAACCGCCGACGCCGCCGAGAACCTCGGGGCCGTGCGTGCGCGACACGGCGGCCTTCATGAGCTCGACGGCGAGGTCACCCGCCGCCGTGTCGACGCCTGCTTCGCGGTAGGAGGAGGTGGATTCGCTCACGGCTCAAGCGTAGCGGGCGGCGAACGCCCGCTACTCCTGGCGGGCGGGGTCGCCGAGCAGCAGCGGCTCGAGCTCGGCGTCTGGCCCGGGTTCGCAGCCATCGGCGCGGGCGACGCCACGCGCATCCGCTGAAGGGTTCTCGAGAAGGTTCTTGCCGATGAGGTGGGCGTCTGGCAGCGGGATCGGGTACTTGCCGGTGAAGCACGCCGTGCACAGTTCGGAGCGCGGCTGCTCGGTGGCGGCAATCATGCCGTCTTCCGAGAGGTAGCCGAGCGAGTCTGCGCCGATGGACTGGCGCACCTCATCGACGCCGAGCCCGGTCGCGATGAGCTCGGCGCGGGAGGCAAAGTCGATGCCGTAGAAGCACGGCCAGGTGATGGGCGGGCTCGAGATGCGCACGTGCACCTCGGCGGCGCCGGCCTCGCGCAGCATCGCGACGAGGGCGCGCTGTGTGTTGCCGCGCACGATGGAGTCGTCGACCACGATGAGCCGCTTGCCCTTGATGACCTCGCGCAGGGGGTTGAGCTTGAGCTTGATGCCGCGCTGGCGGATGGTCTGCGAGGGCTGAATGAAGGTGCGGCCGACGTACGAGTTCTTCACGAGCCCCTGGCCGAAGGGGATGCCGCTCTCCTGCGCGTAGCCGATGGCGGCGGGCGTTCCGGATTCAGGGGTGGGGATCACGAGATCGGCCTCGACCGCGTGTTCGCGGGCCAGGCGGCGCCCCATCTCGACGCGCGCCTCGTGCACGCCGCGACCGTTGATGGTCGTGTCGGGCCGCGCCAGATACACGTACTCGAACACGCAGCCGGCTCGCTTGGTCTCGGCGAAGCGGGTCGAGCGCAGCCCGTTCTCGTCAATGGTGATGAGCTCACCCGGCTCGACCTCGCGAACGAAGGATGCGCCCACGATGTCGAGTGCCGCCGTCTCGCTTGCGACAACCCAGCCGCGCTCCAGCCGGCCGAGCACGAGCGGGCGCACTCCCTGCGGGTCACGTGCCGCGTACAGCGTGGTCTCGTCCATGAACACGAGGCAGTACGCGCCGCGCAGCCGCGGCAGCACCTCGAGTGCGGTCGCCTCGAGCGTGTGGTCGAGGTCGCCGCGGAACAGCGCCGTGACAACCGCCGTGTCTGTCGTGTTGCCGCGACCCAGCTCGCCGTCGATCTCGGGGTAGCGCTCTCGCACGAGGTTCAGCAGTTCGAGGGTGTTCGTCAGGTTGCCGTTGTGGCCGAGTGCCACCGTACCGGCCGAGGTGCGGCCGAGGGTGGGCTGCGCATTCTGCCAGCTCGACGCCCCGGTGGTGGAGTAGCGCGTGTGACCGACCGCGATGTGGCCGGTCAGCGTGTTCAGCGCACTCTCGTTGAATACCTGGGAGACGAGCCCCATGTCTTTGTAGATGAGGATCTTCGAGCCGTCGCTCGTTGCGATACCCGCCGATTCCTGCCCGCGGTGCTGCAGCGCGTACAGCCCGAAGTAGCTGAGCTTGGCCACCTCTTCACCGGGAGCCCACACGCCGAAGACGCCGCAGGCATCCTGCGGGCCCTTCTCCCCTGGCAGAAGCTCGTGACTGAGAAGACCGTCGCCACCGGCCAAACCGGTTCCCCTTTAACTCTCGGAACTGCCTGTATTCGTGTC
This sequence comes from Microbacterium sp. STN6, assembly GCF_026410545.1. Lineage (GTDB taxonomy): Bacteria > Actinomycetota > Actinomycetes > Actinomycetales > Microbacteriaceae > Root112D2. The sequence goes on along the minus strand of NZ_JAPMIT010000003.1, from coordinate 582,831 downwards.
GGGCTTCTCTATGACGCCCGCATCGCTCGTGTGAGCGAGAGAATCGGATGCCGCGTCGGGCGCCGTCTCATCGTGGGTGCTGCGCGCGTCAAGTCTATCCGCGGCGACCGTGCGCGCCGACCGGGCGGCGGATCGGTCGAGGGCGAGCGCGACGAGACCGCCGAGAGTCACGCCGAGCACGATGCCGACCAGCAGCAGGTAGCCGAACACCTGCGACGGGTTGTAGTTGCCCTGCCTCGGCAGCCCATAGGCGAGCACGAAGGCCACGATGGCGAAGATCACGACGCCGACGATCATGAAGCGCCCGTACCGGGGCGAGCGCCGCACGGTCACCTCGGCGCGCGAGGTCGTCTCGTTCTGCATGGCACCATTGTCTCGCATCAAGCTGGGCGCTCACGGTGCCAAGCTGGACGCCCACGCCGCCGCCCTGGCCGCCCACGCCGCCACCCTGGCCGCCCGCGCCGCCATCCTGGGTACCGGCGGCGGCGCCCTGGGCGCTCACGGCGCCACTGCACTGGGGGAATCCGGGTCGCGCCTGCAGTATTTCAGGAGGAATCTAGCGGCGCGCCGTTCGCTGACGTGCGTCGCACGGCGTGTCGGCCCATTACTCCTGATGAACGACATGTGGGTGGAGAACGACATGTGGGTGCAGAAAGACATGTGGGTGCAGAAAGACATGTGGGTGCAGAAAGACATGTGGGTGCAGAAAGACATGTGGGTGCAGAAACACGGGCAGCGGGAGCCCAGCCGGACACACGCTTCGCGCTATCCGACCTACGAACCTACGAATGGATGCGCAGCACCGGCAGGTGCGCGCTCAGGTCGGCGCGCTGGCCGGAGGCGTGCACGGCACCGCTCGCCACCGCCTCGGCCCACGTGAGGCCTCCCGTGGCGAGGGCGAGCCAGGTGGCGGCATCCGTCTCGATCACGTTCGGCGGCGTTCCCCTCGTGTGCCGGGGACCGGCAATGCACTGGGTGGCCCCGAACGGCGGCACCCGCACCTCGACGGTGTTGCCCTGCGCCTGCTCGGCGAGCAGCTGCAGCAGGTAGCGCACCGCCATCGCGAGGGTGTCGCGGGGCGGCGGTTCGGTGGCGGCGACGGCAGAGTGCACGGCGTGCTCGCCCGCGGCATCCGCTATTCGTGCTCGTGCCATGCCTCGATTCTGCCAGCGCGCCCGCCACGGCGCGCCCTCTAGGCTTGTGGGCGTGAAGATTCTGGTCCTCGGTTCCGGTGCCCGCGAACACGCCATCATCACGTCCCTGCTCAGTGAGCGGGCCGGTCACGAGATCACGGCCGCGCCGGGCAACGCGGGCATCGCGGCTGACGTGCCGACCGTCGCGCTCGACGCGAACGACCCCGAGGTGGTGGCCGGCTACGCCCTCGATCACGACATCGAACTCGTGGTCATCGGGCCAGAGGCGCCGCTCGTCGCGGGGGTGGCCGACGCGGTGCGCACGCGCGGCATTCCCACTTTCGGGCCGGGGCAGCAGGCGGCGCAGCTCGAGGGGTCCAAGGCGTTCGCGAAACGAATCATGGATGCCGCAGGCGTGCCAACCGGTCGCGCCGTGCAGGCCACCTCGCTGCTTGAGGCGGAGCAGGCGCTCGACGCGTTCGGCGCGCCGTACGTGGTCAAGGCCGACGGGCTGGCCGCGGGCAAGGGCGTGCTGGTGACGCACGACCGCGAGGCCGCCGTCGCCCACGCGTCTCGCTGGCTGACGCAGGGCGGCGTGCTCGTCGAGGAGTTCCTTGAAGGCAAGGAGGTCTCGCTGTTCTTCCTCAGCGACGGCCACACGGTGCTGCCGCTCACCCCGGCGCAGGACTACAAGCGGCTCGGCGACGGCGACACCGGCCCGAACACGGGAGGCATGGGGGCGTACTCGCCGCTGCCGTGGCTGGCCGAGGACGCCGTCGACGAGATCACCGCGACGGTGGCAGAGCCGACCGTGCGCCAGCTCGCCGAGGAGCAGACGCCGTTCATCGGCCTGCTCTACTGCGGCCTCATCGTGACGCCGAAGGGCATTCGCGTCATCGAGTTCAACGCGCGCTTCGGCGACCCGGAGACGCAGGTCGTGCTGCCCAGGCTCGCGACGCCGCTGTCTGCTCTGCTGTTCGCGGCGGCGACGGGGGCGCTTGCCGGGGTGCCGCGCCCCGAATTCCGAGCGGATGCCGCGGTGACGCTCGTGCTCGCCAGCGAGGGCTACCCCGAGGCCCCCGTCACCGGCCGCCCACTCACCGGGCTCGACGCCGCCGCGGCGGTGGAGGGAGCGCACGTGCTGCACGCCGCGACGGGGGCGGATGCGGCATCCGGTGCGCTTATCGCTACCGGCGGCCGGGTGCTGAGCGTCGTGGCGCTGGGCGACTCGTTCGGCGAGGCGCGCTCACGGGCGTACGAGGCGATGGGTCGCATCGGCCTGGAGGGCGGCCAGTACCGAACCGACATCGCCGCCCGCGTCTAACGCGAGTCGACGAGCCCGTACTGCAGCGGGTTGACGAGCCCGTGCTGCAGCGGGTTGACGAGCCCGTGCTGCAGCGGGTTGAGGAGCGCCGCAGGCGCGTCTCGAAACCCTGCGCCTATCGGGTTTCGAGACGCCCGCTACGCGGGCTCCTCAACCCCCGTGGCCGTCGCCGTGCCAGCTCCTCAACCCGCTCAGCCGCCGACGACGTGGCGCTCGAGGAAGGCGTTGCGGAACACGCCGCGCGGGTCGTACCGCTCGGCCAGCGCCCTGAATTCGCCGATGCGCGGGTACCGTCCGGCCACCCGCCCGTCACGGTCGAGGAACACCTTGCCCCAGTGCGGCCGCGCGCCGAACGGCTCGAGCGCCGCCTCCACGTGCACGAGCGCCGCCTCGACCGCCGCCTGGTCGCGCACCCAGGTGAAGTGCAGCCCAACGGTGTCGCGCCCGTACGCCTCGCTCAGCCACAGGTCGTCGCCCGCCATCGTGCGGATCTCCGTCACCTGCAGCACCGGCCGCACCTGCTCCGCGACGCCCCGCAGCGCCTCGATCGCCTCGACGGCGCGCTCGCGAGGCACCAGGTACTCCGACTGGATCTCCTCGCCGTTGCTCGGCGTGAACTCCAGCCTGAAGTGCGGCAGCCTCTCGTGCCACGGGCCCGCAACGCCGAGCTGCGCGGTGCAGTTCACGGGTGACATGGTGGGTAGCATATGCACGCTCTCGCTCGCGGCCTTCGCTTCGAAGAGAGCGGATGCGGGCGCCGCGCTCCCCGCGACGCCCGTGCGCGACTTGACCCACACCTGGCTGACGGCATCCGCACCCCAGTCGGTGAACAGGCTGACGCTGTAGCCGAGGGAGGTGACCTCGTCGAAGTGCTCGAGCGCGCTCTGCCACGGCAGGTCGAGGTAGACGGTCTGGGCGATCTCGAAGGCGGGCTGGATCTCGAGGGTCACGGCCGTGACGACGCCGAGCGCGCCGAGGGAGACGACGGCGCCGGCGAAGTCGTCGTCGCCGCGACGCAGCATGACGAGTTCGCCGTCGGCGCGCACGAGCTCGAGCGCTGTGACGGCCGTTGCCAGGTTGCCGTTGCCGTCACCGGAGCCGTGGGTGCCGGTGGCGACGGCCCCCGCGACCGAGATGTGCGGAAGCGAGGCGAGGTTGTGCAGGGCCCAGCCGCGGGCCGCGAGGGCGATCGCGACGTCACCGTAGCGCTGGCCCCCGCCCACCGTGACCGTGCGGGCCGCCTCGTCGATCTCGATGCGCGGCGGCATTGCGTTCAGGGCGATGAGGGTGCCATCGTCGCTGCTGTCGGCGAGCGCGTTGAAGCTGTGCCGGGTGCCGAGGGCGCGGGCGTGCGTGGCGCCGGAGACGACCTCCTGCAGGCGTTCACGCGTGTCGGGGCGCTCGATCGTCGCCGCCCGGTACGTGTAATTGCCAGCCCAGTTGAGTTCGCCCGCCATCGCCATCTCTCATTCGTTGTTCGCCCGTACAAACCTACGGTGTCGGGTGCGGCGCCGACGAACGCCGGCCGGCCCGCGGCATCCGTCGCCCTATCATTGTGGGCGTGACCTCGACCCCTGAACTACCTGGTTTCACGCACGCGTATTCGGGCAAGGTGCGCGACCTGTACGTGCCCGAGAGCGCGTCGGGGCTCGACGATGCGCCCGTCGTGCTCATCGTCGCCAGCGACCGCGTGAGCGCGTTCGACCACGTGCTCGAGCCGCCGATTCCGGGCAAGGGCGAGCTGCTCACGACGCTGTCGCTGTGGTGGTTCGACCGGCTCGACGGCATCGCGAACCACCTGGTGCCCGACCACGTTCTCACGGGCGACACGGCGGTTGAGCGGATTCCGGATGCGGTGGCCGGCCGCGCGATGCTCGTGCAGCCTCTCGACATGTACCCGGTCGAGTGTGTGGTGCGCGGCTACCTCACGGGCAGCGGATGGGCCGAGTACCAGGCGTCGCAGAGCGTGTGCGGCGTGCCGCTGCCCGCCGGACTCGCCAACGGCGACCGGCTGCCCGAGCCCATCTTCACTCCCGCGTGGAAGGCGCCGCTGGGGCAACACGACGAGAACATCTCGTTCGAGCGCACGGTCGAGCTCGTGGGCGAGGCGGTGGCCACGCAGCTGCGCGTCCGTTCGCTCGAGATCTACCGGAGGGCGTCCGCTCTGGCGTTCTCGCGTGGGCTCATTCTGGCCGACACGAAGTTCGAGTTCGGCGCCGACCGGGTGACGGGCGAGACGCGGCTCGGCGACGAGGTGCTCACGAGCGATTCGAGCCGGTATTGGGATGCGTCGGCCTGGGCAAATGGTGCGACGGCGGCCGAGCGCATGGCCAGTTTCGACAAGCAGCCGGTGCGCGACTGGCTGGCCGCGAACTGGGACGGCTCGGGCGCGCCGCCGGCGCTGCCCGCCGAGGTGGTCGACGGCACAGCAGCCCGCTACCGCGAGCTGCTGGACCGCCTCACCCGCGACTGAGCCTGCCTCATTGCGCCGGTCGTGCCGCCTCGTGCGCGCCCTCGCCCGCCGTGCGCCGGGTGATCGGCGTGCTCGCCGTCGACTCCCACGCCTGCCCGCGCTTCGGGTTCGCGAAGAACACCACGATGAGGGCGCCGAGCACCGCAACGGCCGCGGGCAGCAGCAGCGTCTGAGCCATGGCATCGGTGAACCCCTGATGCAGGGCGGGCGGCAGCGTGCCTCCGCCGGCGAACGAGCCGACGTTCGCTCCCCCGGGCATCTTGGGCAGCTCGGCCGCGAGCCGCGCCTGAATCAGAGCCGCGATGGACGCGCTGCCGAGCACGGCACCCACCTGTCGGGTCGCGTTGTAGACACCCGATCCGGCGCCCGCGTCTCGCGGCGGCAGGTTGTGGGTTGCCGTGGTCGACAGCGGCGACCAGATTCCGGCGTTCGCGAGGCCGAGCAGCGCGCTGGGGGCGAGTAGCATCCAGATCGAGGCGCCCGGACTCAGCAGCGCGGAGTACCAGACCAACGAAGCGGCGAGCAGAAGCATGCCCGCCACGGCGATGTAGCGCGGCGGGAAGCGGTCGACGAGTTTGCCCGCTACCGGCGCCAGGCCGCCGGAGAGCAGCGCCATCGGAACCAGCATGAGGGCGGACTGCGTCGGAGTCAGGCCGAGCACGATCTGGAAGTAGAAGATGAGCGGCAGCGACAGGCTCGTGATCGTGAAGCCAACGGTCGTGATTCCCGCGTTGGCAAGGGAGAAGTTGCGGTCGCGGAAGAGCCGGAGCGGCAGCAGCGGCTCGGCGCGGTTGAAGTGCTGCCACACCACGAACCCCGCGAGCACAATGATGCCCGCGATGATCAGGCTCCACACTGAAATCGGCCCGATGATGGTGCCCCAGTCGTAGTTCTCGCCCTCCTGAATGCCGAACACAAGCAGGAACATGCCCACCGCGCTGAGCACGACGCCGAGAATGTCGAAGCGGTGCGAGTGCGTCGTGAGCTTCGGCACGAGCCGCCAGGCCAGCACGAACGCCACGATGCCCACCGGCACGTTGACGAAGAAGATCCACTCCCAGCCGAAGCCGTCGACCAGCACGCCGCCGAGAATCGGGCCGACGAGCGTCGCCACGCCGGCCACCGAGCCCCACAACCCCATGGCCGCGCCGCGCCGATCGGGCGGGAAGGTGCGGGTGATGACCGACATCGTCTGCGGTGTCATGAGCGAAGCCCCGAGCCCCTGGAACACACGGGCGGTGATCAGCATGTTGATGTCGCCCGAGAACCCGCACCAGGCGGATGCCGCGGTGAACAGCACGAGGCCGATCAGATACAGGTTCTTGGGGCCGAAGCGGTCGCCGAGGCGGCCGGTGATGAGCAGAGGCACGGCGTATGCCAGCAGGTACGCGCTGGTGACCCAGATGACCGAGTTGATGTCGGTCTTCAGGCCCTCCATGATCTTGGGGTTCGCCACCGACACGATGGTCGAGTCGACGAGGATCATGAAGAAGCCGACGACAAGCGCCCAGAGTGCCGGCCACGGCCGAGCGGTGTTTTCCATGCGGGGTTCCTAAACGTTCTGAATGGATTCTTCTCAGAGTGTGAAAAAGATGAGGTGAGCGGATGCCGGTGCGCCGATCTCGTCGACGAAGACGACTACGAGTGTGCCGCTACCATCCGACATCGCCCGAGCGGATCTCGCCCACGAGGGTCGTGATCCAGTCGATCTCTGCGCGGTTCATGGCCTGCAGATAACGGATGTCGAGCCAGTACTTCTTCTCGACCGTCTTGCTTTTGACCTCAACCGCCCCACCTGAGAGATATTCCGCTTCGGCGCGAAGTCGCACAAGGCGTCGCTCGAGCAGTTCGAGCACGGTCTCCTTCGGCAGGTTGTGCGCCTCGGCGATGGCCAGGGGGAACCCGGGGAACTCGTTGACGGGGGTGGCGAGCATGTCGGCAACGCGCTCGGTCAGGCTCAGCTGCCCCGCCTCCGTGATCTCGTAGGTTGTGCGCTCGGGCCGGTTGCCCTCGCGTTCGGTCCCGGTGGAGCGCACCAGCCCATCCCGTTCGAGCCGCCCAACCGTGTGGTAGAGCGATCCCGGCCGCACCTTGACGATGCGATCCTCGGACCGTTGGATCAACAGCTGGTACATCTCGTACGGGTGCATCGGCCGCTCGGCGAGCAGCGCGAGAGCGGCTATGCCGAGCGGAGTCACCTCTGCGCGAGCCGTCATCCGATTACCCCTCCTCAACTATTCCAGATGGAATATACCACACCGGCTACATGAACTGGCGAGGCATCAGCGCCGACCCACCTCCGCAAGCCAGTCGAGTGCGACCGGCAGCGCCCTCAGCACTGAGACGTGACCGTCACGGGGTCGCACCCACAGCTCGGCGTTCGGCAACGCGGCAAGCATCGCGCTGGCGTGCCACGGCGGCACCACCCGATCCAGCCCGCCCTGCACGAGGAGCACCGGCGCGACGACCTGCGCGACGTCGATGCCCCACGCCGTTGTGAACGCCACGTCGTCATCGACCTCGCCGTCGGTACCCGCACGTCCCGCCCGCATGGCGTCCTCGCCGAGAGGCGCCCACTCGCCGGCGAGCGCCTGCCAGTCCGGCTCGATAAAGCTCGACTCGTCGAACTCGGCCGTCTCGGCGTATCGCGCCCGAGCGTCGCGGCCGTGCAGGGCAGCCTGCAAGCCGCCCGGCGACGCCATTCCGGCAAACCAGCCCGGCTCGCTCGAATACGGCGCGACCCCCGCGAACACCACCGCCCCGAACACCCGGTTCGGAGCGAGCGCAGCGCACGCGATCGCATGCGGGCCGCCACCCGACGCCCCCATGACCGCGAACGCATCGACCCCGAGCGCGTCGGCCACGGCGATCACGTCGGCGGCAGCATCCGCTACGTGTCGGCCGGGCAGCGCCGATGTTCCCTCGTATGCGGGGCGCGCGCACGAGACCACGCGGATTCCCCGCGCGAGCGCCTGCCGCAGCACGGGCTCGATCACGCGGCCGGTTTGCGGCGTGCCGTGATGCCAGAAGAGCGTAGGGCCGGCGCCGCCCGTGTCGTAGTAGCGCACACTTCGGCCGCCGGGCAGCCGCAGCTCACGGCCGCTGCTCTCGGTGCCTTCGCTGGTGTTCTCGCGCTCGTTCATTCGGCCTCCTCGATGCCGCGGCCGGCGATTCTGTCGCATCGAGACTAGGCGCCGCACCGTTCATGCGCGACGGTACAATTGCCGCGTGCCCACCATCGTTGTAGAAGTCATGCCCAAGGCCGAACTGCTCGACCCGCAGGGCAAGGCGGTCGCCGCCGCGCTCGAGCGAACCGGCCACGGCACGTTCGGTGTGCGCGTCGGCAAGCGTTTCGAGATCACGAGCGACGGCCCAGCGGATGCCGCGACCCTCGCGGCCGTCGAGGCCATCGCGCGCGACGTGCTCTCGAACGGCGTGATCGAGGACGTCGTCGGCGTGCACGTCGTCGAGGAGGCGCGCTGATGCGCATCGGCGTCGTCACGTTCCCAGGCTCGCTCGACGATCGCGACGCGCTGCGCGCGGTGCGGCTCGCCGGCGCGGAGCCGGTGGCCCTCTGGCACGGATCGCACAGTCTCGAGGGTGTCGACGCGCTCGTGCTCCCCGGCGGCTTCAGCTACGGCGACTACCTGCGCTGCGGCGCGATCGCGAGCCTCTCGCCGATCATGAGCGAGGTGATCGCGGCGGCGAAGGGCGGCATGCCCGTACTCGGCATCTGCAACGGCTTCCAGATGCTGACCGAGTCGCGCCTGCTGCCCGGCGGCCTGATTCGCAACGACCACGGCACCTTTATTCGCCGCGACCAGCAGTTGCGCGTCGAGAACGCGTCGACGGCCTGGACCAACGCGTTCGAGACCGGCGACGAGATCACGATCCCGCTGAAGAACGGCGAGGGCTCGTTCGTCGCCTCCAGCGAGGAGCTCGCCAGACTCGAGGGCGAGGGGCGCGTGGTGTTCCGTTACCTCGGCGTCAACCCCAACGGGTCGCTGAACGACATCGCCGGCGTCACCAACGAGCGTGGCAACGTCGTCGGCTTGATGCCGCACCCCGAGCACGCGACCGAGCCCGGCTTCGGTCCGGACACGACCGCCGCGATGCGCAGCGGCGTCGACGGCCTGCGCTTCTTCGCTTCGGTGATCGAGGCGACGATCGCCGCCTAGCAATCCGCCTCACCGCACCTCGCGCACCTCGCGCACCCCGCGCACCTCGCGCAACCCGCGCACCCCGCACCGCGCACCTCGCGCACCCCGCCGCCCCGCGCACCCCACACCTCGCCGAAGCGGCCGACCTTCTCTGCCCCATCCCGCCCGCGACTTCCCGTCCTCCTGCAGCGAGAGGCCAAAAATGGCCCTCATTCCAGGGTTTTAAGGGCGACTTTTGGCCTCTCGCGGTCTGTGCGGGGAGATGGGGCAGCTCAGGCCGCGTGCAGCCGCCAGCCACTGCCCGGCCAGGCCGCGCGGCGGGTGGCGCTCAGTCGAGCGGCATCGCGGCGAGCGGGGAGCGCTCGAGTCCCAGCGTCGCGAGCGCGGCCTGTGCGTGGGTGTGCGCGCTCTCCTCACTGATCGCAGGCACGAGGCCGAGGAGGCGCTTACGGTGTTCCTCGCCGAGCAGCAGGATGAAGAGCGACGGGGCGAGCCCCGCGGCATCCGCTGGTCTTTCGTCTGCCAGGTGCTCGGCGAGGCGGGCGATGTGCCGCGCGTCACCGTTGTCGTGCAGCGTCTGTGCGAGCTCGGGGAAGCGCATCGACTCGGCGATGACCAGACGATGCAGCCCGACCAGCTCGGCCGAGTGCAGCCGGTAGACGATGCGCGTGGCGAGCGACTCGAGCGTGTCGCCGTCTGGCGCGAGGCTGCTGACGGTGGTGGCGAGACTGCGCACCATCTCGCTGAATACGCCCGCCTTGTCGCCGAAGTAGGCGTAGATGGTGCGCTTGGTGACACCGCCGGCGCGGGCGAGCTGCTCAACCGTCGCGTTCGCGTAGCCGTGCTCGAGGAACACGCCGAGAGCCTCGTCGAGAACGTGCTGCCGCCGGCTGGCACGCTCGTCTGCGGTGGGCCGCCCCCTCTTGCGGGCAGGATGCGCGGCGGTATCCTGCACGGTACGAGCCGCCATGCCGACCTCCTCCCGGCGCCGCCTCACGCACCCGGATGAGGGGTCCCGCAACGGCGTCCTTGATATACAATGATACGGGACAGTGTCATTATTTACGCTGTGTCATCACCATGACAATCAGAACCACACCGGCCACCACGCCGGACCGGTCGGCCTCAGAAGGGCCGACGAAGGGAGTCCCTTTCGAATGAGCGCTCAAGCGAGTGCCGCGCGGAAGACGACGCAGGGCAAGGGCGCCGCGTCGCGAAGCAAGGCAGCGAAGGCAACCACGGCACCTGCCGAGAAGGCATCCGTCGATACGCAGCAGCTGATCGACTTCTACCGGGGCATGATGCACATTCGCCGGTTTGAGGAACGCGCCGCTCGTGCATACACGCAGGCGCTCATCGGCGGCTACTGCCACCTGAACCTGGGCGAAGAGGCCGCGGTCGTCGGCCTGCTCGGCGCGCTGCGCGACGATGACTACCTCTTCACCAACTACCGCGAGCACGGCTACGCACTGGCGCGCGGCATCGACCCGAATCGGGTGATGTCCGAACTGTACGGGCGCGTCGACGGCGTCTCGAAGGGCTGGGGCGGGTCGATGCACATGTTCGACATGACCAGCCGGCTGCTCGGCGGCTACGGCATCGTCGGCGGCCAGCTGCCGCTCGCGACCGGCGCGGCCCTCGCCATCGACTACCGCGGCAGCGACGAGGTCGTCATGTGCACCATGGGCGACGGCACCACGAACATCGGGGCGTTCCACGAGTCGCTGAACATCGCGGCGCTGTGGAACCTGCCCATCGTCTACGTCGTCATCAACAACAAGCTCGGCATGGGCACGACGGTCGACAAGTCGTCCGCCGAGCCCGAACTCTACAAGCGGGCCTCGTCGTACCGCATGGCCTCCGAGCGCGTCGACGGCCTCGACCCCGTGGCGGTGTACGAGGCGACGAAGCGCGCGACGGCGTCGGCCCGCGACGGTAAGCCGTTCCTGCTCGAGGTAATGACGGAGCGCCTCAAGGGGCACTCGGTGGTCGACCCGGCCAAATACCGCTCGGCTGACGAGATCGCCGAGCTCAAGCTCAACGACCCGGTCGTGAACTTCGGCAAGAAGCTCGTCGACGACGGCGTTCTCACCGAAGACGACCTGGCGAAGATCGACGAGGAGTCGACGAAGCTGGCGGCCGACGCGGCCGAGTTCGCTGCCAACAGCCCGCATCCTGATGTCGAGACGCTGTTCGACTACACCTACGCAACCCCGGTTCCCAACGACTCGCGCCGCCTGCCCGGCCAGCCGCTGTTCGAACCGGCACCGATTCCCCAGGCAGGAGCCGCCAAATGAGCATCATGACGTACCGGCAGGCGCTGCACGACACGCTGCGCGCCGAGATGCTGCGCGACGAGAACGTCTTCGCCATCGGCGAGGAGATCGGCATCTTCGAGGGCTCGTACAAGATCACGGCCGGGCTGCTGAAGGAGTTCGGCGAGAAGCGGGTGCGCGACACGCCCATTGCCGAGGAGGGCTTCACGGGCGCCGCGATCGGCGCCGCCATGCTGGGGCTTCGCCCGGTGGTCGAGATCATGACCATCAACTTCTCGCTCATCGCCATCGACCAGATCATCAACCACGCGGCGAAGATCTACGGCATGTTCGGCGGCCAGGCCAAGGTGCCCATGGTCATCCGCACGCCCGGCGGCGGCGGTCAGCAGCTTGGCGCGACGCACTCGCAGAACATCGAGCTGTTCTACGCGTTCGTGCCCGGCATGAAGGTGGTCGCGCCGTCGACGCCGGCCGACGCGAAGGCGCTGCTGCTCGCGGCGATCCGCGACGACGACCCGGTGCTGTTCCTCGAGAACCTCGCGCTCTACAACACCAAGGGCGAGGTACCTGACGACGACACCCCGGCCGAGATCGGCAAGGCCGCGGTCACCCGCGAGGGCAAGGACATCACCGTCATCGGCTACTCCCGCATGGCGCACGTGGCGCAGCAGGTCGCCGAGCAGCTCGCGGAATCAGACGGCCTCGACATCGAGGTCGTTGACCTGCGCAGCCTGCGCCCGCTCGACCGCGAGACGATCATCGAGTCGGTCAAGAAGACCCACTCAGCGGTCATCCTCGAAGACGACTGGCTCACCTACGGCATCGGCGCGGAGATCGCGGCCAGCATCTCGGATGGAGCGTTCGACTACCTCGACGCCCCGGTGCGCCGGGTCGCGATGGCCGAGGTGCCGCTGCCGTACTCCAAGCCTCTCGAGACGGCCGCGCTGCCGTCCGCGGACGACGCGATCGGCGCCATCCGCCAGACCCTCGATGCCGTCGGGCACCGCCGCAAGTAGACGAACAACGGGCGAACAATCATGATCGAAATCACCATGCCGCGCCTCTCCGACACCATGGAGGAGGGCGCAATCGCGACCTGGCACAAGAAGCCGGGCGACAAGGTCGAGGTCGGCGACGTGCTCGTCGAGATCGAGACCGACAAGGCCACCATGGAGTACGAGGCGTACGAGGCCGGCACCCTGTCGAAGATCCTCGTCGACGAGGGCGAGCTCGTCTCGATCGGCACGCCCATCGCCCAGATCGACGACGGCAAGGGTTCTGACACAAGCGAGCAGGCACCGGATGCCGCGGCGAACGCCACGCCGTCAGACGCGAGCGCGCCCGCCACCGAGGTCTCCGCCGGGTCGCAGGTCTCCGCGGAGAAGAGCGACGGCGCCGCCCCGGCACCTGACGAAGGCGCGGAGACCGTTGACGCCACCGAGCGCGAGGCTGCCACGTCGCAGGAGTCGGACGAGACTCCCGCAGAGCCCGCCGCCGCCCCCGGCGGCCGAGTGGCAGAAGACGGCGAGCGGATGTTCGCGTCGCCGCTCGTGCGCAAGCTCGCACGCGAGAACAACCTCGACCTGAGCAGCGTCAAGGGCACGGGCCCCGGCGGCCGCATCATCCGCAACGACATCGAGGCGCTGCTGGAGGGCGGCGCTGCGGCGGAGTCCGCCGCACCTCACGCGGGCGCGGCCCCGAAGGGTAGCGGCGCCACGGGCGGGGCGAACGCGAAGGGCGGCGCTGCTCCGGCATCCGCTGCTGAACCGAAGAACGCTGACGCGAAGCCCGACGAGAAGCGCGCCTCGGAGGCCGTGCCGATGAGCAGCGTGCGCCGCGTCATCGCCCGCCGCCTCGGCGAGAGCGCACGCAGCATTCCGCACTTCTACGTGACCGCGACGGCCGACGCCGAGGAGCTCGTGAAGCTGCGCGCCGACCTCAACACGCAGCTGGTGGCCGCCGGCCGGCCGAAGGTGAGCATCAACGATCTGCTGATCCGCGCGAACGCGCTCGCCCTGCGAGAGCACCCGCTCGTGAACGCGTCGTACATCGACGACCAGTCCACGTCCATGCTGGTGCACCACCGCGTGAACGTGGGCGTCGCCGTCGCCAGCGAGAACGGCCTCGTCGTGCCCGTGATCACGGATGCCGACACCAAGACCGTGACCCAGCTCGGCGCGGAGACGAAGAAGCTCGTGGGCCTCGCCAACGACAAGAAGCTCACGACCGATCAGATGTCGGGTGGCACGTTCACGATCTCGAACCTCGGCATGTTCGGGGTGGAGCAGTTCACGGCGATCATCAACCCGCCCGAGGGCGCCATTCTGGCGGTCGGCGGCACCAAGCGCGAGCCGGTCGTCGTGGGCGATGAGATCGTGGCGCACCACGTGATGCGGTACACGCTCTCGGCCGACCACCGCATCGTCGACGGGGCGCTCGCGGCGCAGTACCTGCAGACGCTGACGCGGCTGATCGAGAACCCCTGGACGATTATCGCGTAGGGTTTGCCGCGGCTCTTGCCGTGTTCGCGCGCCTGGTGTTGGATTCGAGGTGCCGTCCGCGCTGAGAAGAGGTCGCAATCGTGAAGGTGTTCTCCCTTATCCTGGCGGTGATCGTCGCTTCCGCCCTTGAGATCGGCGGACTGCTTCTCGTTGTCCTCTATGCTCCATCCGCAGCGTTCGGCGTAACGATTCTTGCCGTCCTCGCCGTAACGGCGCTGGTCTACGGGCCGCTGATGTTGGGCTCGATGACGGCCTACTGGAACATGACGAAAACCGTCAGCGACCGAGCGTACTTCAGGCGCTGGCTTTGGATCATCGTGGGAATCGAAGCGCTCGGAGCGATCGCAATGATCATCTTCGCCCTGCTCGCCCCGGCGCCGTGGTGGCTCCCTGTAACCTTCATCGCGGCCGGGCTAGTCCTGACCCCGCTTTCACTCGTCGTGGGAAGAGCCCTATACCGCCACGGAGAGGCTCACAGTAGACCGGCCTTGGTCTGGTCACCGGTCACGCGAAGCGAGATGCTTCGAAGGGTCGCCGTCGTCGCGATCACCTTCGTCACTGTGCTTGTGCTTGGCCTGGTCGTGTTCGGTCTGATTGAGTCGGGGTCCGGCCACGCTCTGACGCGCCCGGGGACGCTGATCTCGTTTGCGCTTCAGTTCGCGCTGCTTGCGGCCGCTTTCGCCTGCATTGTCATCACAGTGCCCCTTAATCGACGCCTGCGGGACGCAGTGGGCGGTGAACTGGGCACAATTCGCAAGGTTTCCAAGGTGGTGTTGCGGAAGAGGCCCGTGCACCTCGACGAGGACGAGCAAGCCGCTGCCGCACGATACGCAGCAATCATTCCCGCCACGCTCGCCTTCACCATCGGGTACGTCACTCTTCTCTACGTCGCCCTGGGAATACAGCAGATTCGGCTCATGACGCAAGGCTTCGACGCGACGTATTCGGTGGTTTACACGGGGGCACTGGTCGTTGTTCTCCTCGTGGCCGTGCCCTTCTTCACCCTTCGTGTGAGGCGCGCCCGACGATATGCGCGAGATCATATGGAATTCGCTGTTCCGAATGATGAGAGCTGAACCAGCCCGTTCAGCGGATGCGGGGCAGGGTTTCGAGACGCGGCCTCCGGCCGCTCCTCAACCCGCCTGGCGGCCTCGGCCGCTCCTCAACCTGCTTGACGGGCTCAGTGCGCGTCGCGGGAGCGGCGCTGGATCGGGATCGACTCCGTGAACTGGGTGGCGCGCTGCTCGGCGTCGGCGCTGCCCGTGAAGAGTCCCTCGGCGTCGGCGTCGCCGCGGCGCGGGCGGCTGCCCCACTCGGGGTTCTGCTCGGCCAGCTGCACGCGTGAGCGCGGGAACGATTCCTCGCTCGAGCGGTGCATCCACGCGATGAGGCCCTCGCGCACGTAGCAGCGGAGGTCGAAGAGGGTGGGCGCATCCTTCGCCGTCACCAAAACGCGCACGCGCACGAAGCCGCCAACGGCATCCGTGACCTGAAGAACGCCGACGCGGTGGTCCCACAGGTCGGTGTGACCGAGCAGGCGGGCGAGCTCCTTGCGCATCTCGGCGGGCGTGATGCGCCAGTCGAGGTCGAACTCGACCGAGCCGAGCAGCTCGCTGTGCTGGCGCGTCCAGTTCTCGAACGGGGTGGTCGTGAAGTAGCTCGACGGCAGCACGAGCCGGCGGTCGTCCCAGACGTGCACGACCACATACGTGAGCGTGATCTCCTCGATCTTGCCCCACTGCTGCTCGACCACCACCACATCGTCGATCCGGATCGCGCCGTTGAACGCGAGCTGCATGCCCGCGAAGACGTTCGCCAGCGTCGACTGCGCCGCCACGCCCGCGATCACGCTGATGATGCCGGCCGAGGCGAGCACGCTGGCCCCCGCCGCCCGCGCACCGGGGAACGTCAGCAGGATCGCCCCGAAGCCCACCACGACGGCGGCCACCACCGTGAGCCGCCTGATGATGAGAACCTGCGTGCGAATGCGCCTGGCCACGCGGTTGTCCGGCGTGTCGAGGCGGTAACGGCTGAGCCCGAGATCCTCGAAGAAGATGACGAGCGCGCACGCGAACCACGCGCCGGCGGCGATGGTGGCGATCAGGAGCAGATGGTGCAGGGAGCCCGCCCATCCGCTGTCGAAATGCGCGGGCATGCTGATGCTGAACGCTGCCCACAGGGCGATGACCATGAGCAGCACCCGGAACGGCGCCCTGGCGCGCGCCGAAAGCAGGCGGGCCCATGCCTCCCTGCGGGCGATCAGCCGCACGACGGCGCTCACGATGACCGTGGCGATCACGGCGGCGGCGATCGCAGCGAGGCACGCGACCAGCAGCCCGAGCCAGGATCTGAGTTCGAACACGATGCTCCCCTCGGTTGACGCACCCAGAGTAAGCGCGCGGGCTGAGGTACGCCGTTGCGTCGCGGCGACGGTTCCGTGCACACCGCATTCAAACTTTGGTTGGATGCGCGGCGCCCCGCCCCTCAGCGAGCATGGAGAGCGTGACCGAAACGATCTCCGCCCCCGCCCCCGCCTCCGCCTCCCGCGTGACCCCGCGCCTCTTCTACCGCGTGCTCGCGATCGCCGAGGCCGTCACGTGGACGCTGCTCATCGCCGGCATGCTGCTGAAGTACGTGGCAGGGCTCGGCTCGCTGCCGGTGCTGATCGGCGGCTCGATCCACGGGCTCGTGTTCATCACCTACGCACTCACGGCGGTGCTGGTGGGCGTCAACCAGCGCTGGCGTGTGCCGACGATCGTGCTCGCCGTCGCCTCGGCGATCGTGCCGTACGCGACGATCCCCTTCGACGTGGCCATGGACCGCCGCGGCGCCCTCGACGGCGAGTGGCACCGCGAGGCGAGCGACGACCCGCGCGATCAGACGTGGGTGCGGCGCCTGCTGCGCTGGTTCCTCACGCACCCGGCGACGCTGATCACCCTGTTCGTGGTGGCCGTCATCGCGATCATGACGGCGCTGCTCATCGTGGGTCCGCCGGGCGGGTGGAAGTAGCGGGCTCGGTTTCGGGCTCGGGTTCCGGCTCCCGCAGCTCGGGCGGGCGCGTCTCGTCGCCCTTCGACGGAAGCTGCCCGTCGTCGCCGGCCGCGAGATCAGCGTGCCCGCCACGGGTCGCCCGAGCGCGCGGGAACGACTCGCCGTCACGCTCGATGGCCTGGATGCGCATGCGCGGCAGCCCGGCCGGGTTCTGCTTCTGCAGCCACAACAGCATCTCCTCGCGCACGACGCGCGTGAGGTCGAACATGGCGAACGCGTCGGCGGCGCTGACCAGCGCACGCACCTGAACGAAGCCGCCGACGGTGTCGGTGACGCGCAGGGATGACGCCTCGCCGTCCCATAGGTCACTTTCGGCGAGAATGCGGTCGAGTTCGGCGCGCATCCGCTGGATGTCGACGCCCCAGTCGAGGTCGAAGAACACGGTGCCGAGCACGGCGGTGGAGTGCCGCGTCCAGTTCTCGTACGACTGCTGCGTGAAGTAGGTGGAGGGCAACACCAGCCGGCGCTCGTCCCAAATGCGCACGACCACATAGGTCAGCGTGATCTCCTCGATGTAGCCCCACTCGCCCTGCACCACCACCACGTCTTCGACGCGCACCGCACCGCTGAACGCCAGCTGCATGCCCGCGAACACGTTGCTCAGCGTGGACTGCGCGGCGAGGCCCGCGATGACCGAGACCAGGCCGGCAGAGGCAAGCACCGTGGCACCCACCGCCTGCACGCCGGGGAAGGTGAGCAGCGCCGCGCCCACCGCGATCACCACCGTCGCCACCACCGTGAGCCGCCGCAGAATGAGGAACTGCGTGCGGGCGCGCCGGGCCTGCCAGCCGTCGGAGCCGTCGGTCGCGTAGCGTGCGAGGCCGAGATCCATGAAGTAGATCGTGAGCGAGCCGAGGAACCAGGCCGCGGTCAGCACCACCAGCACGAGGAACACGTGGTGGATCACCTCCCGCAGCTCGCCAGACGGCCGCGGCACGAGCACGGCGGCCCACGCGAAGATCGCGGCGAGCAGCGCGACGAGCGGCAGCCGCAGCCGCCTGCGCAGCATGACGGCCCATTGCCGGTGATGCCCGAACGCGCGCACGATCAGCGAGAACGCGACCGCCGCCGCACTGACCACGATCGCGGCGACGAGAAGCGAGACGAGAAGGGTGATCCACTGGTCGACCATGGTGCCCCACCTTAGGTGCGCCCCGAGGCTCGGGGCGAATTGCAGAGCGGATGCGCGGCAGCAACCCTCGGTAGACTTGAGCCCGTTCGGCGTGCCCGATTCGCGCCCACGAGCCAAGGAGTCCTGCCGCGTGACTGAAGCTTCCACGCCCACCCAGCCCGCAGCATCCGCCCCCGTGCCCGACACCGTCGCGAACGCGATCGCGACGCCGGACCGCGAGCAGCCGTATGCCGCGCTCGGGTTGACGGCGGGCGAGTATGGGCGCATCCGCGAGATTCTGGGGCGCCGGCCGACGAGCGGCGAGCTGGCCATGTACTCGGTCATGTGGAGCGAGCACTGCTCGTACAAGTCGTCGAAGAAGTACCTGCGCCAGTTCGGGCAGAAGGTCACGCCGGCCATGACGAAGAACCTCATGGTGGGCATGGGCGAGAACGCGGGCGTCGTCGATGTGGGCGAGGGCTGGGCGGTCACGTTCAAGGTCGAGAGCCACAACCATCCGTCGTACATCGAGCCGTTCCAGGGTGCGGCGACCGGCGTGGGCGGCATCGTGCGCGACATCATCTCGATGGGCGCCAGGCCCGTGGCGGTCATGGACCAGCTGCGCTTCGGCAAGATCGACGACCCAGACACCGCACGCGTCGTGCACGGTGTCGTCTCGGGCATCTCGTTCTACGGCAACTGCCTGGGTCTGCCGAACATCGGCGGCGAGACCTACTTCGACCCGGTGTACCAGGGCAACCCGCTCGTCAACGCGCTCTCGGTGGGCGTGCTGCGGCACGAAGACCTGCACCTCGCGAACGCCCGCGGCGTCGGCAACAAGGTGGTGCTGTTCGGGGCACGCACCGGCGGCGACGGCATCGGCGGCGCCTCCATTCTGGCTTCGGACACGTTCTCTGCCGGAGGACCGACCAAGCGGCCCGCGGTGCAGGTGGGCGACCCGTTTGCCGAGAAGGTGCTGATCGAGTGCTGCCTCGAGCTGTTCGCGAGCGAACTCGTCGAGGGCATTCAAGACCTCGGCGCGGCCGGCATCTCGTGCGCGACCAGCGAGCTCGCCTCCAACGGCGACGGCGGCATGTTCATCGAGCTCGAGAACGTGCTGCTGCGTGACCCCTCGCTCACGGCTGAGGAGATCCTCATGTCCGAGAGCCAGGAGCGCATGATGGCGGTCGTCGAGCCGTCGAAGCTCGAGGGCTTCCTGGCCGTGACCGCCAAGTGGGACGTCGAGACGAGCGTGCTCGGCGAGGTCACCGACACCGGCAGGCTCGTCATCAACTGGCACGGCGAAGAGATCGTCAACGTCGAGCCGCGCACCGTCGCCGTCGACGGGCCGGTGTACGACCGGCCGCTCGCCCGGCCGGCGTGGCTCGACGCACTACAGGCGGATGCGGCATCCGCTCTGCCTCGCCCCACTGAGCCTGCCGTCTTGCGTGAGCAGTTCCTCGCGCTGCTCGGAAGCGCCAACCTGGCCGACAAGAGCTGGGTGACGAACCAGTACGACTACTTCGTCGGCGGCAACACGGCGCTGGCGTTCCCCGACGACGGCGGCATGATCCGCGTCGACGAGCAGAGCGGGCTCGGCTTCGCGATCGCGACCGACGCGAACGGCCGCTACTGCCAGCTCGACCCGCGGCAGGGCGCCAGGCTCGCGCTCGCCGAGGCGTACCGCAACGTGGCCGTGACGGGCGCTGTGCCGGCCGCCGTCACCGACTGCCTCAACTTCGGCAGCCCAGAGAACCCCGAGGTCATGTGGCAGTTCTCCGAGACGATCGAGGGGCTGTCAGACGGCTGCCTCGAGCTCGAGATCCCGGTGACGGGCGGCAACGTGTCGTTCTACAACCAGACGGGGTCGGCGCCGATCTTCCCGACCCCGGTCGTGGGCGTGCTCGGCGTGATCGATGACGTCGCGCGCCGGGTTCCGAGCGGCTGGCAGGATGCCGGCGACAACATCTATCTGCTCGGCATCACCCGCGAGGAGCTGGGCGGCTCGGCGTGGGCCGGCACGATCCACGGGCACCTCGGCGGCCTGCCCCCGGCGGTCGACCTGGCGCGCGAGAAGAGCCTCGGCGAGCTGCTGCACGCCGGCGCCATGGAGGGCCTCATCGCCTCGGCGCACGACCTCGCCGACGGCGGCCTCGCGCAGGCGCTGGCCGAGGCCGTGATGCGCTTCGGCGTCGGCGCGCGAGTCTGGCTCACCGAGATCATGGAGCGCGACGGCGTGGATGCTGCCACCGCACTGTTCTCCGAGTCGACGGGTCGCGTGCTGGTCTCGGTGCCGCGCGAGGACGACGTGAAATTCAAGGGCCTCTGCGAGGGCCGCGACTACCCGGTGCTGCGCATCGGCGTGACGGATGCGGAAATCGGCGTGCAACCGGTGCTCGAGGTGCAGGACGTCTTCACGGTCGGCCTCGAGGAGCTGCGCGCGACGCACACCGCGACGCTGCCAGAGCACTTCGGGGCGGTCGTCGGGTAGGTTCGCGTCAGAGCGCGAACGGCACCCCGGTGTACTGCTCGGCGAGCTGCCAGAGCCGCGCGCCCACGGCGGGGTCGACGCTCGTCGCTGTCGGCGTCGCCCTCGCGGGTGCACCCCGCGTGAGCAGGCGCGGCCCGACGTACTCGCCGCCGCCGAGGCCCACCTCGGTCGCCGCCCGCACGGGCGCCCACGCGCCGTGGTCCTTGCCCTGCGCGAACGCCGACTGCAGAACGCCGGCGAAGCGCCGCCCGCGCGTCGGCTCGTTCACGCCGGGAACCCGCGGCGTGAGCCCACTGATCGAGTACCCCGGATGCGCCACCACGATTCTCACCTCGCTGCCGCCCGCGCGCAGTCGCCGATCCAGCTCGAACCCGAACGCCTGCACTGCGATCTTCGACTGCGCGTACGCCTGCCACCCGCTGTAGGAGCGCTCGAGCTGCAGGTCATCCAGACGAAGCGAGGCGAGCCGGCTCGCGAGGCTGCCGAGCGTGACGACGCGCGCCTCGACCGCCTCGTGTGCCGTGCGCTCGAGCGCGGGCATCGTGAGCGCGACGAGCGCGAAGTGCCCGAGAAGGTTGGTCGCGAGCACGAGTTCGTTGCCGTCGACGCTCACCTGCCGATGGCGCGGCGGGTGCACGATGCCGGCGTTCGCGACAAGCACGTCCACCCGGTCAAGCGAGCGGATGCGCTCGGCGGCTTCGCGCACCGAGCCGAGATCGGCGGTATCGAGCGGTATGAGGTCGAGCCGCGCGCTGGGGGTACGCAGGCGGATGGCGTGGGCTGCGGCATCCGCTCTGCGTGCGTTTCTGCAGGCCAGCACGACGTGCGCGCCGGCGGCGGCGAGCTGGGCGCTCGTGAAGAAGCCGAGCCCGGCGTTCGCGCCCGTGACGACGACCG
The DNA here is from genome assembly GCF_026410545.1 of Microbacterium sp. STN6. Lineage (GTDB taxonomy): Bacteria > Actinomycetota > Actinomycetes > Actinomycetales > Microbacteriaceae > Root112D2. The sequence goes on along the minus strand of NZ_JAPMIT010000003.1, from coordinate 561,414 downwards.
TGCGGCCGCTCTGGTCGGGCAGTCGGTTGGGGTCCCAGTGTGGGGCGGTCACCGGGATGCGCGGGCGGAGCTGTCGGCGGGTGCGGCCGAGTGGGGCGGTCACCGGGTTGCGCGGGCGGAGCTGTCGGCGGGTGCCGCCGACCCGAGCGCTCCTGAGTCGTTCGACGCCGACCGGCTGCTCGAAGCGCCCTGGCCCTGCTCGCCCGGCCCACCGCGCTGCCCGGCAGCCTCGATGTGGTGATGAATCACCTCGGCGACGACGAAATTGAACCACTTCTCGGCGAACTCGGGGTCGAGGTGGCTCTCCTCAGCGAGCGTGCGCAGCCGCTGAATCTGCTCGCGCTCGCGAGCTGGGTCGGCGGGCGGCAACCCGTGCTCGGCCTTGAGAGCGCCCACCTGCTGGGTGAACTTGAACCGCTCGGCCAGCAGGTGAACGAGCGCCGCGTCGATATTGTCGATACTCCGACGGATGCTGTGCAGCGTCGCAATCGCCTCGTCTTCTGTCATCGTGGCCCATCCTGCTTGCTCGGCGGCACCTGACGTGAGTCGGCACCCGGTCCGCGACGATTGTATCGAGTGCGGCCGTTCCGCCCCCGTTTCGGGCTGCCCGCCACTCGCCTCTGCCTCTGCCTCTGCCTGTGCCCTGCCCTGCCCTGCCCTGCCTGCCCTGCCCTGCCCCTGCCCCTGCCCCTGCCCCTGCCCCTGCCTCCACGCTCCACATTCACGCGAGAGGCCAAAAGCTGCCCTCATTTCGCATTTTGAGGGCGTCTTTTGGCCTCTCGAGGCGGGCCGAGACGCGCGACTCACGAACGCTGAGCTATTGCACGGCGCACTCTGCTGATGAAGTTCTCGCAATCCTGGTACAGATCCCGCGCCGTCACGCGGAACACCCGCCAGCACGCATCTTCAAAGCGTTCGTGGCGGGCGATGTCGCGGCGAAACTGCCTCGCATCCGTGCGGTGGCCGTCGCCCTCGTACTCAAAGGCGATCTTGAGTTCCGGGTATGAGAGGTCAGGTTTACCCAGGTACGTGCCGTCGTCCGCATACGCGCGGCGGTTGATTGCAGGTTCGGGCAGGTCTGCCCGTAGCAGGAGGAGGCGGAGGATCGTCTCCCTCCTCGAGTCGACCCCTGTGCGAATCTGTGTCAGGGCGCTCTCGACGCGCTTGACTCCCCGACGACCGGCTCGTCGCATCACAGCGCCATGAAGATCTGAGAGCGCAGCGAGAGCGGGTTCTCGGCCAGAAGACGTTGGTCGACCGGACACGATGTAGTCGCCAACAGCGATCAGGTCGTCCAACTCGAGAAGCTCCCCGAGCTGGCACCAGGTGGAGACCGGATCGACCACCGGCAGGCCCGCTCTCCTCGTGACGCGCACGTCGCTCGAGCGGACCCGATGGCCGATGACCCCGCGGGTGCGCGGGCGTTGGATGCCGTCGACGGCGGCAACGTGAAGCTGTGCGTCCGATTCGAATTCGAGCGGAAGCGGCATCCGATAAATCAGGGCGGCAGTGGTGTGAGAAAACACGTGGGACGGCGACATCCGCTCTCGATACGCAGCGCAGCGCGTCACAACCTCTGAGAGGTCAAGGCCGGCGGACCGGATTCCATGAAATGGCCGGTCGATGTCAGGCGCACGCAGCCGTTTCGGCGTTGAAGATTGCGCGTCGTGCGAGCGGATGTGGAATGCCTGCCCTGCGAGATCGGCGGGAAGCGGCTGGCGGGGTCGTGACACACGCACTAGCGTGCCGCAGACAGGTGAGCGGCGCGGAAGTTCTCCACAGTTCATTGGGCGGCCATCCGGCCTCCTCGATGAAAGGCCAAAAGATGCCCTCATTGTCGTGTTTGAGGGCACATTTTGGCCGCTCACCGCGCGGTGGCCCGGCGACCTCAGCCGACGAGGTCGTGGCGCACGACGATGGCGTCGCGGCCGGGGCCGACGCCGATCGCGGAGATGCGCGATCCGCTCATCTTCTCAAGCGCGAGCACGTAGTTCTGGGCGTTCTCGGGCAGGTCCGAGAACGAACGCACGCCGGTGATGTTCTCGCTCCAGCCGGGGAACTCCTGGTAGATGGGCACGGCGTGGTGGAAGTCCGTCTGCGACGACGGAACCTCGTCGTGGCGCACCCCGTCGACGTCGTACGCCACGCACACGGGAATGGTCTCGAGCCCGGTGAGCGTGTCGAGCTTGGTGAGCACGAAGTCGGTGACGCCGTTGATGCGGGCGGCGTAGCGGGCGATGGGCGCGTCGTACCAGCCGGTGCGGCGGGGGCGGCCCGTGACCGTGCCGAACTCGGCGCCCTGCTGGCGCAGCCACTCGCCCTGCTCGTCGAACAGCTCGGTCGGGAACGGCCCCGCGCCGACCCGCGTCGTGTACGCCTTGACGATGCCGATCACCCGGCTGATGCGCGCCGGCCCGATGCCCGCGCCGATCGCGGCTCCACCGGCGGTCGCGCTCGACGACGTGACGAACGGGTACGTGCCGTGGTCGACGTCGAGCATGGTGGCCTGGCCGGCCTCGAACAGCACGTTCTTGCCCGCGTCGAGCGCCTGGTTGATGAGCAGGCTCGTGTCAGCCACCATGGGCCGCAGCCGCTCGGCGTACGAGAGCAGGTCGTTCACGATCTCGTCAACCGTGAATGCGCGCCTGTTGTAGACCTTCACCAGCAAGTGGTTCTTCTGGTCGAGCGCCCCCTCGACCTTCTGCCGCAGGATGTTCTCGTCGAACAGGTCCTGAATGCGGATGCCGACCCGGTTAATCTTGTCGGCGTACGCCGGCCCGATTCCGCGCCCCGTCGTACCGATCTGCCGCTTGCCGAGGAACCGCTCGGTCACCTTGTCCATGGTGCGGTGGTACTGCGTGATGATGTGCGCGTTCGAGGAGACCCGCAGCCGAGAGACGTCGACCCCGCGCTCGATGAGCGCATCCAGCTCCTTGAAAAGAATTTCGATGTCGACGACGACGCCGTTCGCGATCACGGGGGTGACCCCGGGCGTCAGAATGCCGGACGGCAGCAGGTTCAGCGCGTACTTCTCGCTGCCGATCACGACCGTGTGGCCGGCGTTGTTGCCGCCGTTGAACTTGACGACGTAGTCGATGCGGCTGCCGAGCAGGTCGGTGGCCTTGCCCTTGCCTTCGTCGCCCCACTGCGCGCCGATGATCACCAATGCTGGCATGTCGTGCTCCTCACGGTCGGTCGGGTGCCTTCGTGCGGGCACGTGAGCGGCCCAGCGGGTCCACCCCATCGTATCGGCGGCCTGCGACACCACGCGAACGAGCGGATGCCGCCGCGCACGCGCGCCGGGTCGGCTCTTAGTCGGCCCCGCGGATCACGATCGCCTCGGTCGGCGGCGACACGATCGGGATCGCCTGCGTCGGCGCGCCCTCCGCCTCGAGCGCCTCGAGCGCATCCGGGTCGGCGTCGCGCAGGAACTCGGTCAGCCGCGTCACCTCATCGCTCTCGCCGATGGCGCCCGCTGCCCGGCGCAGCGCGAAGAGCGAACGCAGCACGCCCCGGTTCGGAACGTGCGACCACGGGACCGGCCCCCGCCCCTTCCAGCCGGCGCCGCGTAGCGCGTCGAGCCCGCGGTGGTAGCCGACCCGCGCGTACGCATACGACTCGAGCGGGTCGTCGGGTTTGAAGGTCGCGTCAGCGAGCCGTGACCAGCCCAGAGACGACGACGGATGCGCGGCGACCACCCGCCGCAACATGCTCACATCGCGGCCCGCCTCGTCGAGCGCGGCGCGCACCGGCGCGTCGTCGGCAAGCCTGGTCTCGGGAACATCGAGCAGATTCTCTCCGGCCATACTCGATGCTAACGCCGCAGACGGGGCGATAACTTGCACAGTAGTGTGCAGGTTCGTAGAATCGAGGGATGACTCAGGCCACTCTCGCCCGCACGCTCCGGCGCGACGCCGCCGAGAACCGGGAGGCGATCCTCGCCGCCGCGAAGGCGCTGCTGCGCCGCGACCCCGACGCGTCGCTCGAGGCCATCGCGCAGAGCGCCGGCCTCAGCCGCCGCGCCGTCTACGGCCACTTCGCAAACCGCGACGAGCTCGTGAGCGAGATCCTCACGGCCGGTGCCGAGCGCATCACCGCCGCCCTCGTCGCGACGGCGCACGACGACCCACGAATCTGGCTCGCCCTCATCGCCGCGCGCCTCTGGGACGAGGTCGAAGACGTACGGGTGATGGCACAGCTCGCGGTGAGGGGACCCTTCCGCGATCGGGTGGGTGCGGCGCTCGCCCCGCTCCGGAGCGCGCTTCGCGAGAACGTGGGCTGCGGCATCCGCGAGGGAATGCTTCGGCGCGACATGCCGGCCGACACGCTCGCCCGGCTGCTCGAAGACAGCGTCATCAGTGTTCTCGACGAGGCCACGCGACGCGAGCTCTCGAGCGCCGACGGCCACCGGCTCGTCATGCTCGCGGCGCTCAGCACCGCCGGCCTCTCGTGGCGGGAGTCCGCCGTGCTCATCGACGCGACCCCCGCGCTCGCACACGATGACGCTCACCAGCACCCTACGCACGCGGACTACCAGCAGCACCCCACGCACGGCGCCGCTCACCAGCACCCCACGCAGGCAGCGCGATGAAGATCGACGTCACCGGCGTGAGCAAGGGCCGCCGCGGCGAAGCGCTGCCCGCGACGACGCTGCACTTCGAGTCGGGCCGGGCCACGCTCGCCACCGCCGAGACGGCCCAGCGCCCCGCCGTGCTCGGCCTGATCGCCACGGGCCGGATGCGCCCGGACACCGGCGTGGTCACCATCGACGGGGCGGCCGACAGTGCCGCCATCCGCTCGCAGGTGGCGCTCGTCGATGCGCCCGACGTCAACGACCCGGCCCCCAACGTGACGGTCTACGGCGTCGTCGCCGAGGAGCTCATGTTCGCGGGGCGCCCCACCACGCCGAGCGGCATTCGGCGCGCGCTGGCCGACCTCGGGCTGGCGCAGTGGCGGTCGTGGTCCATCAGCACCGTTCCGCCAGCGGTGCGCATTCGGCTGCTGGCCGAGCTCGCGGTCATGCGGCAGGACGTGGAGGGCATCGTCATCACGGCCCCCGACCGGCACGGCGGCGACCCTGCCGAGTGGTGGGCGATCGCCCAGGATCTGGCCGGGCGGGGCTATGCGGTGCTCGTGGTCGCGGGAGCGGCATCCGCCACCGCCCTTGCCGCAGGCTCACTCGTCGACCGTCTCAACTCGGAGAGCGCATGAAGATTCCAGCCATGATCGTGGCCGAACTGCGCCGCCTCACCAGCAGCAGAATGGCGGTCATCGCGCTCATCGCGCTCATGACCGTACCGCTGCTCTACGGCGGCCTGTACCTGTGGGCCAACCAGGACCCGTACGCCAAGCTCGACCAGGTGCCCGTGGCTCTCGTCGTCGACGACGCCGGCACGACGACGAACGGGGAATACACGAACTTCGGCGACGAGGTGGCCGGCCAGCTGCAGCACGACGGCAGCTTTCAGTGGCACCGCGTCTCTGCCGCCAGCGCCGCGCACGGCATCGACAAGGCGACATACGACTTCAGCGTCACCCTGCCGGCCGACTTCTCGGCCGCGCTCACCTCGTCGAGCGGCGCGAACCCGCACCAGGCCCGCGTGCTGCTGACGACGAACGACGCCAACAGCTACCTCTCGACCACCATCGGCAAGCAGGCGATCGAGACCATTCGCAGCTCGATCGTGAAGAAGGTCAACGAGCAGGCGGCCGGGCAGTTCCTCGCATCGCTCGCGACCATTCGCACGAGTCTGACGGATGCGGCGAGCGGCGCCTCGCAGCTCGCCGACGGCGCAGCGACCGCGAGCGAGGGGGCGACCCGTCTGGCCGACGGCACCGCGCAACTCTCGTCGGGAGCGACGGACCTCAACGCCGGCCTCGCCACCCTGCAGGGTGCGACCGCGAGCCTGCCCGCGCAGACCCGGCAGCTCGCCGACGGCGCCAGGCAGGTCGCGAACGGCAACGCCACGGTCGCGTCGCTCGGGCAGCAGGTCGCGGGTGCGGCCGCAGATGCAGCCGCCGCGGTGCCTGCCGCGCGGGCGGATATCGCCGCGCAACTCGACGCGCTCGTCACCTCGGGCGGGCTCACGCGGGCACAAGCCGACGCGATCCTCGCCCGCCTCGACACCCTCGGCGGCGCGGTGGTCACGGGCAACCAGACGGCCCAGTCCGCGGCGGGGCAGCTCGACCGGCTCTCCTCTGGGAGCGCGCAGGTCGCCGCGGGCGCCGAAAAGCTGGCCGATGCGTCGCCGCAGCTGGCCTCGGGGATCGCGAGTGCCGCATCCGGCGCCCAGAGCCTCGCCTCGGGGGCCGCGACCGTGAACGATGGCGCACACACGCTCGCGGCCGGGCTGCCGGCGCTTCGCGACGGCGCCGACGAGCTGGCAAGCGGGCTGGCGTCGGGGGCCGATCGCATCCCGACGACCACGGCGGCGTCGCGGCACATGCAGGCCGCGAACATCGCCGACCCCGTCGCGATCAAGACGTCGGCGGTTACCAACGCCGGCACCTATGGTGCGGGCCTTGCCCCGTTCTTCGTCGCGCTCGCCGCATGGATCGGGATCTACGCGCTGTTCCTTATCGTCAAGCCGGTGTCGCGGCGGGCGATCACCGCGCTGCACTCGCCGCTTAAGGTCACGCTCGCCGGCTGGCTCACGCCCGGACTGCTCGGGGCCGTGCAGATGATCGGGCTGTTCGCGATCGTGGCAGGCTGGCTCGGGTTCGGGGTGCAGAACCCGCTCGGCACGTACGCGCTCATGGCGCTCGCGTCGGTGTCGTACGCGGCCATCATCCTTGCGCTGAACGTGTGGCTCGGAAGCGTCGGCCAGTTCCTCGGCCTCGTGCTCATGGTGCTGCAGCTCGTGACGGCGGGCGGCACGTTCCCGTGGCAGACGCTGCCGGCGCCGCTGGCCGCGCTGCATCACGTGCTGCCCATGAGCTTCGTGGTCGACGGCCTGCGGCAGCTGATGTACGGGGGCAACGTGTCGTTCGCGTGGACGGATGCCGGCGTGATCGCCGCGTGGGGGCTCGGCGCGCTCGTCGTCGCCGCCGTGGGCGTGCTGCGCATGACGCACTTCCGCACGCTGCGGGACCTTGAGCCGAGCCTGATCGGCTAGGGCTCACGCTCCGGGCACGGCTGCTTTGCCCGGCCTCACGCTCCGGGCGTCGGGGCATATCGCGGGTGCTGCTGGCGAGAACCCGCGATTTGACCCGAGGCCGATCCCGCCACACTTCGAGCGTCGGGGCACATCGCGGGTGCTGCTGGCGAGTACCCGCGATGTGCCCGGCCTCACGCTCCGGGCGTCGGGGCATATCGTGGGTGTCGCTGCGGGAGAACCCGCGATATGACCCGAGCTCGATCCCGCACACTTCGAGAGTCGGGGCACATCGTGGGTGCGGCTGGCGAGAACCCGCGATTCGGCCCGACACGGTGGGGTGCTGGAGGGCTGCGGGCGTCAGTGGCGGTCGGTAGGGTGAGCGCGTGAGCGAGACGACGACCGGTGAGCGCGTGAGCGAGACGACGACCAGCGAGCACGACGAGCGCCCCCTGCGCATCCTGCACCTGAGCGACACCCATCTGTTCGGCGACGACACTCTGCACTACGGCATGGTCGACACCGCGGCGGCCCTCGGGCGCGTGCTGGCGCGCGCATCCGAGATCGAGGGCGTCGACGTCGTCGTACTCTCGGGCGACCTGTCGGATGACGGCAGTGCGGCGTCCTACGAGAAGCTGCGTGAGCTCGTGGAGCCGTGGGCGGCGGCCCACGGCGCATCCGTGGTCTATGCGATGGGCAACCACGATCTGCGGGCGGGCTTCGAGGCGGTGCTCGGCGATCGTGTCGGCGTCACGACCGTGCGGGGCGTGCGCGTCGTGCGGCTCGACTCGTCGGTGCCGGCGTACGGCTACGGCGAGATCGAGGCGAGCCAGCTCGAGTGGCTGCGGCGAGAACTCGCGACGCCCGCCCAGCGCGGCACGGTCGTCGTCGTGCACCACCCGCCGACGGCAGCGTCGAGCCCACTGCTGAGGGCGCTCGAGCTGCAGCGCCCCGAGGAGCTGCTCGCCGCATGCTCAGCCGGCGACGTGCGGCTCGTTCTGAGCGGCCACTACCATCACCCACTCGTGGCGACCGAGGCGGGCCTGCCGGTCATCGTCGCACCCGGCATCACCAACACCACGGATGCGCTCGCGCCCTCCGGCCGCGAGCGGGCCACGATCGGGGCGGGGTTCGCGGTCGTCGACCTGCCCGTGCGTGGCCTGCCCGCCGCTGGCCTGCCCCGCGTGACGTTCGTGCCCGCGCCGGGGCCCGACGACGGCACAGAACTCTTTGATCTCACACCAGACGAGGTGGAGCACATCGCGCGAGCCGCGGGGCCGGGACCGCGGGCACGGCTGTAACCGGCGCAGGCCGCGGGTCTTGATCAGCGGCCGGGGAGGGTGCTCAGCGACTGGGAGCGCTGCTCCATGAGCTCGGCGTACGTGCCGTCGCGCTCGGCCCAGCGGAGCCGTTCCGCGGCCGTGACGACGATCTCGTTCGGTGTCGGGCTTTCTGTGACGAGGGTGATGACCTCGTCGAGGAAGTCTCCAAGGGGAAGCGCCGCGGGGTTCAGCTTCTCCTGGCCGGCGTTGGCGACGGCTGGCGGAATGAGTTCCGTGATGTGGACGCCGGTTGCGTCGAGGTGCGCCCGCAGCGACTCTGTGTAGGCATGCACCCCGGCCTTCGAGGCGCCATACGTGGGCATGAGCGGGAACGGGAGGAACCCGATTCCGGACGTGACGGTGACGATGTCGCCGCTGCCGCGACCGATCAGGTGCGGGGTGAACGCGTCGATGACGCGGATGGTGCCGAGGAGGTTGACCTGGATGGTGGTTTCGGCCTGAGTGAAGTGAGCGGGGTCACGGAGGTCCTCGATGAGCATGACGCCCGACATCGTCACCACGACGTCGAGATCGGGGTGCTTCGCGAGAACCTCGTCTCGTGCACGGAGCACCGAGGCGGGATCGGTGACGTCGATGTGAACCGTCTCGAGGTCCTGCACCGTGCCGGTGTTCCGGCCGCCGACGATGACGGTGCTGCCGGCGTCGGCGAAGCGGTGAGCGAGCCCGAGGCCGATGCCGGAGGTTCCGCCGACGATGAGGACGATGCGATTGGTGATGTCCATGATCAGTGCCTTCTTCTTACTGTGATTGGTACCTCTGAATGCTCCTGCGAGTCACAGGCCGCCGGAAGTACCCTGCTGGTCCGGGGAGCGAGAGGGCCCCCTCACAGGCTCCTCGGCGCAGCTATCGTGAACGGCATGGATGATGAAGGAGAGCGGAATCGGCTCGGCGAATACCTTCGCGCCCGCCGCAATCTGGTGACGCCGGAACAGGTCGGCATCCGGGCAGGCGCGAACCGTCGTGTGGCTGGTCTTCGCCGTGAAGAAGTTGCCCTCCTCGCCGGCATCAGCGCTGACTACTATCTGCGACTCGAACGCGGCCGCGATCACAACCCTTCGTCGCAGGTCCTGGAATCGCTGGCCCGCGTTCTGCACCTCGACGACGTCGAAATCGAGTACCTGCTCAGCCTGGGAAGCCCACGACCGCCAAGCCGCAGCCCACGGCGGCCTGAACGGGTCCCGGCACGGCTGCACCATCTGCTCGCTGCCCTCGACGTTCCCGCCTTCATCGAAGGACGGTACTTCGATGTGCTCGCCTCGAACCCCCTGGCTGCCGCGTTCTCGCCTCGCCTCACCCCGGGCCACAACCGGCTGCGGGACCTGCTCCTCGATCCCGAGGAACGCCAGTTCCACGACGATTGGGATGACGGCGCGGCCATCATGGTGGCCGCGTTCCGCAGTTCCATCGGTGACAACATCACTGATCCCCGGGCTGTCGAACTCGTGGGCGAACTCTCCCTCGCCAGCTCACGATTCCGACAGCTCTGGGCGCGTCACGACGTCCATCACCTCGAAGGCGGCACCGCCACCGTCAACCACCCCGCGATCGGAGCGGTGGGTCTGCACCGCGAGAAGCTCCCTGTCGCCGGCCTCCTTCTCGTGCTCTACTACCCCGAGGCAGGCAGCGATGCCGCTGACAAGCTCCGCCTCCTCGCATCGCTGACGCTCCCGTCTGCCGACGTCACGTTGCCGTAGCGCCAGCAGCGACCCGGCCGCCGACACGCCTGAGTGCGTCTCGCAGCTCAGAAGCGCGCGTGCTGCGCCACCCACACGTGCATCGCGATGGCGGCAGCGGCGGAGGCGTTGATCGACCGGGTCGAACCGAACTGCGAGATCTCGACGAGCGCATCCGCTGCCTCAATCGCCTCGTCGGAGAGGCCAGGGCCCTCCTGACCGAACAGCAGCAGGCATCGCTCAGGGAACGCGAACGTCTCGATGATGACGCTGCCTGGCAGGTTGTCGATCGCGATGATCGGCAACTGCTCGCCGCGCGCCCACTGCACGAGCGCGGCCACATCGGGGTGATGCACGACGTGCTGGTAGCGGTCGGTGACCATGGCGCCACGCTTGTTCCAGCGCTTGCGACCCACGATGTGCACGGTGTCGGCGGCGAAGGCGTTGGCGCTGCGCACGATCGAGCCGATGTTCATGTCGTGCTGCCAGTTCTCGATGGCCACATGAAACGGATGCCGCCGCCGATCAAGATCGGCGACGATCGCGGGCATGCTCCAGTAGCGGTAGCGATCGATCACGTTGCGGGTGTCGCCATGCTCGAGCAGCTCGGGGTCGTAGCGGGGATCGTCGGGCCACTCGCCCTGCCACGGGCCGACGCCGTGCGTGGTGAGCTCGGGCGTGGCGGGTGTGGCGGCATCCTCTGGCACCCCCTCAGGCTAGCGGTCGACATTCGCCGGTAACCTGCCGCCCATAGACTTTAGGCGACGGAAGGAGTCCCGTGACCGATCGAAGCGAGATCGAGTGCTGGCTGACTGACATGGACGGCGTTCTCGTGCACGAGAACGCGGCCCTGCCCGGCGCTGCCGCGCTGATTCAGCAGTGGCGCGACACCGGCACCCCCTTCCTGGTGCTTACGAACAACTCGATCTTCACGCCGCGCGACCTGAGCGCCAGACTGCGGCAGTCGGGCCTCGACGTTCCCGAGGACGCCATCTGGACCTCCGCACTCGCCACCGCCGCGTTCTGCAAGTCGCAGGCCCCCGGCGGCAGCGCCTTCGTGATCGGCGAGGCCGGCCTCACGACCGCGCTGCACGAGGCCGGCTTCATCATGACCGAGATCAACCCCGACTACGTGGTCGTCGGCGAGACCCGCAACTACTCGTTCGAGGCGATCACGAAGGCCATCAGGCTCATCGGCGCGGGCGCCCGATTCATCGCCACGAACCCGGATGCGACCGGCCCCAGCGCCGAAGGTCCCATGCCTGCTACCGGCGCGATCGCCGCGCTCATTTCCAAGGCCACCGGCAAGGAGCCGTATGTGGTGGGCAAGCCGAACCCCATGATGTTCCGCTCGGCGATGAACCGCATCGGGGCGCACTCAGAGAACACGGCGATGATCGGCGACCGCATGGACACCGACATCGTGGCGGGCATCGAGGCCGGTCTGCACACGATCCTGGTGCTCACCGGCATCAGCGACGACGCCGAGATCAGCCGCTACCCGTTCCGTCCCGACGAGATCCTGAAGGGCGTCTCTGAGCTCCTGAGCCACGAGCCGGTCGAGACCGACGCCATCTGAGCGCGACTGCGGGTTGAGGAGCTGCGAAGCGGGTTGAGGAGCCGCGAAGCGGCGTCTCGAAACCTGCTTCGGGGGCCGGGCTTCGAGACGCGCCTTCGGCGCTCCTCAACCCGCTTCGCCGGCGGACTCAACCCTCGTGGGGCGACCGCAATAGCCGTGCCGCCATCCAGCCGAACGCCGCCAGCAGTACGACGTGTGACGCGATCGCCCCGATGTGCCCGGGCACCAGCAGGTCGACGAACGGGAACAGCAGTAACAGGATCACGGCCGCGATGGGCACCGCCCGCGACCGCAGCAGGGCGATGGCGAGAAGGATGATGCCCACCACGTTTCCCGCCAGGAACATGACCGTCATGGTTGCGCCGATCGCGTTGCCCACTGCCGCATCGAAGTGCGCGGCACCGCCCGCGCCGCCGCTCGAGAGTTGAAGCTCGAAGGCCTGGGCCATCCGGATGCCGGCGAAGCCCACGATGGAGACGACGATCGCGGCACTCGCGAACAGCGCGAGGGTCGGTGAGCGGTGCGCAGAGACGCGAGAGAGACCGAGCAGCGCGGGCAGCAGCAGCACGGTGCCGACGAGCCCGATGAGCACCGACACGGTGAACCGCTCTGGCGCCGCCGCGATGGCCGCCATGTCGTCGGAGGTCTCGCCGCCCGTGAGCGGCGAGAGAACGGCCTCGACGACCTCGGCGAGCGGCGCAGCGACGAGACACAGTGCGAGCAGGCCGAATCGGGGGTGGAGAGCCTCGACAGCGACAGCTGCCGTCGACGGGGTCGGCGCAGTCGAGGCCGCCGATGCGGCCGGCTCCGAACGTCTCGCCGTCCTCGGCGTGAGCGATGCATCTGACATGGCAGGTTCCTTTCATCTCGGCGCTCATCTCGAGCGCGCTGCCGCCACGCTAGGAGCGGCAGGTCTGCCCTCGTATCGAGCCAGATGATGAAAGCGGATGCCGCCCGGCCGGTCTTCCGCGCATGCCCGGCCCCCGCATGGCCGATCCCGCCCTCGCCCGATCGGCCGATGCCGGGCCGCACTCGTCGGCCGTACCCTTATGTCATGCAGCGCTCACGGCGGAGCCTGGTCGGCGTTCCCTGGCCCGACGCAGTGATCGCGGCCGTGCTCGTTGTCGCCGCGGTCGTGACGACCGCGCTTGACGCGGGCGTCGCGCATCCGCTCACTGAAGTCATCTCGGCACTCACGGCGGTCTCGGTCGCGCTGCGCACCCGCGCGCCGCTCGCGATGGCGGTGTGGGCCGCAGCCGGCTGCATGCTGCTCGCGCAGCTGCCCGGCGCCTCGACTCCCCTCTGGTCGTTCGTGGCGGTGCTCGTGCTGGCGTTCTCGGCGGCGAACCGGCTGCGCGGGGTGCGGGCAGGCATCGCGCTGCTCGTGATTCTCGCCGGGACCGTCGTGATGCAGGTGCGCACGAGTTCTTCGACACTCGAGATGCTCGTGACGCCGGTCGTGATCGTAGGCGCGCCGGCGCTCGCGGGCGCTCTGCTCGCCCGGTCGCGAGCGCAGGCCGAGCGGCTGCGCCTGCTGAGCGCCGAGCTCGAGCGCGAGCGGGAACAGCACGCCGCACTCGCCGCCGCGGCCGAGCGGGCCCGCATCACGCGCGACCTGCACGACATTCTCGCCCACACGCTCAGCAGCATCGCGGTGCAGGCCGGTGCCGCGCAACAGCAACTCGACGAGACGAGCCCCGCCCGCGCCAGCGTGGAGCAGGTCATGGCGTCGGCCCAGGAGGGCCTCAGCGAGGTGCGCGCGCTCCTCGCTGCGACCCGCGACGGCAGGCCGGGCTCGACTCATCCGCACCCGGGAATCGACCAGCTGCCCGCACTCACCGCTGCCGACGGCGCCCGTCTCGTCGTCACCGGCAGCGTCATACCGCTGCCCGCCGGGTTGTCGCTCGCCGCGTTCCGTATCGTGCAGGAGGCACTCACGAACGCCCGCAAGCATGCGGCGGGCGCATCCGTCAGTGTGAGCGTCGACTACCGGGCGGATGCGCTGCAGCTCACCATAGAGAACCCGTTGGGCTCCGCGGCTGCGCTACCCAGCGCCACGGGTCTTGGCCTGCACGGCATGGCCGAGAGAGCCGCGGCTCATGGCGGGAGCGTCGTTGCCGGCCCGAGCGAGGGCCGCTGGCTCGTTCGAGCGGAGTTGCCGTATGCCACTGCGAGCGGCGAGCCCGGCGGGTTCGCGGCGAGCTCAGAACGCTCCGATGCCAGCACGATCGAGGCGGCACGATGATTCGGGTCGCGGTGGTTGACGATCAGCTGCTGGTGCGCAGCGGTTTCCGCATCATGCTCGAACAGCAGCCCGACATCGACGTGTGCGGGGAGGCCGCCGACGGGGAGCAGGCGGTGCGCCTTGTGCGTGAGACCCACCCTGACGTGGTTCTCATGGACGTGCGGATGCCCGGCATGAACGGGCTCGACGCCACGCACGCGATCGTTCGGGATGCGCCGCGCAGCCGCGTGCTCGTGCTCACCACGTACGACGTCGACGACTACGTCGTAGCGGCCCTGCGCGCGGGCGCAAGCGGGTACCTGCTCAAGGACGTCGACCCGCAGGAGCTCATTCGCTGCGTGCGTTCGGTCGCGGCAGGCGAGACGGTGCTCGCGCAGCCGGTGGTGCGTCGGCTGGTCGATGAGTTCCTGACGAGGCCGCAGCAGCCCGACGGGCCGTCACCGATCGTCGAGCGCCTCAGCGAGCGCGAGCGCACGGTGCTGACCGAGCTTGCTCGCGGGTCGACGAACAGCGAGATCGCGGCGGCGCTCGTCGTGAGCCCCGCGACCGTGAAGACGCATGTCGCCAGTATTCTCGCGAAGCTGGGCCTGCGCGACCGCGTTCAGGCCGTGATCATGGCGTACGAGACGGGATTCGTTGCAGCGAATCAGGCGGCGGGGCCGCCGCCGGCGACGCTCGCCGTCATCGGCTCGACCGACGAGCGGCTCGCGAAGCAGTAGTACGAGCGCTCGCCCGCGGCCCACTGCTCGGCCGTCGCCGGGTAGCTGCCCTGAATCTGCATGTCGGTGTAGGCGGCGGCCGCTCCCAGGTCGATCACGCCCTTCTTCGCACACAGGTCGGTCACGGACTTCCCCAACGCGTCGTCGCCGGGATACGCCGCAGCGGGATCGTCCGAGAGCAGCGCGGTGTACACGAGCTGCCCGGCGTGCGGCGTGGCGCAGTCGACCACCGTGAACTCCTCAGCCCACGGGGAGGTGTACGGCTGCAGGCACTCGCCGCCTCCCAGCGTGTTCCACGCGTGCACCCCCGCCGGCTGCGCGGCGGCCGGCTTGGGCCGCACGGTCGGCGTCGGCTCGGGCGAGGGCGGCGCCGAGCGCGCGGGAGCGGTGCTGTGCGAGGCCGACGGCGCGGGAGCCGATGCCAGCATCGCCGGCAGCCGCGTACCGAGCACGAACAGCCCGATCAGCGCGAGCACCACGACGAGCGCAACCGCCACGATGATGAGCGCGCGCGTGTTGCGTGCCGACAGCTGCGGTGCGGATGCGGCATCCGCCGCCAGCGCCTCGCGTCTCGCTCGCCGGCTGTCGGCAGTCGGCTCGGCGCGAGCCACGACGGTCGGCGCGCCGTCGCCGGCCGCGTCGCTGCCGGGCTCGTCGCTGCCGGCCGCGTCGCTGCTGGGCCCGTCGCCTCCCTCGCCCGTCTCGACCACGTTGACTGACGGGCCGAAGAGGTCGCTGAAGACGGCCTCGGCGCTGTCGCTCGTGCGCGGCACGGGGGCGCCGACGGGCTCGCCGGGCAGCACCGCACCCGAGTTCAGCGGCAGCAGGTCGAATGCGGTGAAGCCCGCCGGCGGCGTCTGGAGCGTGGGCGCGACGGGCCGCTCGATCAGCTGCGTTGCGTCATCGTCGGCGCTCGACGCAGGCTCACCCGGCCGCTCGATCAGCTGCGTTGCGTCGTCGTCAGCAGCCCCGGGCGGCACCTGCTCTGTGGGCTGGGTCGGCTCGTCGGCGCGGGCCCGCGCGGCTCGCCGCGCGGCATCCGCTTGCTTGTCGCGCTCGTCGGCCACTATGCCAAGCCCAGGTCCTCAAGCCCGATCGCGGCGATGTAGCGGTAGCCGGCAGCCTCGATGGCCTCGCGCGCGCCCGTGTTGCGGTCGACGACGACGGCGACCGCGGCGATCTCGGCGCCCACCTTCTTCAGCGCCTCGATGGCCTTCAGGGGCGAGCCACCGGTGGTCGAGGTGTCTTCGAGCACGATCACGCGCTTGCCCGCAAGCTCCGGGCCCTCGACCTGCTTGCCGCGGCCGTGGTCTTTGGGCTCCTTGCGCACGACGAATGCGTCGTACTCGAGCCCGCGCGCCGCGCCCTGGTGCAGGATGGCCGCCGCGACCGGGTCGGCCCCCATGGTCATGCCGCCGACCGCCGACACATCTGGCACGTCGGCGATGGCGTCGAGCATGACCTGCCCGATGAGCGGCGCCACCCGGTGATCGAGGCTCACCTTGCGCAGGTCGACGTAGTACGTGGCCTTCTTGCCGCTCGTGAGCGTGAAGTCACCGTGGAACACCGCTTCGGCGCTGATGTGGTCGATGAGCTGCTGGCGCGTATCCGTCACGCCCATAACTCTAAAGGGTTCGGTGGAGCGCATCATCGCGTCGGGCCACTTCGCGAGTTCCATGCGGCGACACCCGCAATTCGGCCCGAGCCGGCGTGAGTTGGGGTCGGGGTCGGGATGGGGTCGGGGTCGGGATGGGTGCGGGGCGCGGCCTCGGCATCCGCTATTCGATAGCGTGGGCACATGCGTGTTGCGACCTGGAATGTGAACTCGATACGCACCCGAGTGGGCCGCGTGGTCGACTGGCTGCTGCGTGAGAACGTCGACGTGCTCGCGATGCAGGAGATCAAGTGCACGCCCGAGCAGTTCCCGTTCGAGGCGTTCGAGCAGGCGGGCTACGAGGTCGAGGCGCACGGCCTGAACCAGTGGAACGGCGTGGCGTTCGCGAGCCGCGTGCCTATGAGCGATGTGGCGACGAGCTTCGAGGGGCAGCCCGGGTTCCTGAAGGGCGCTGAGGGGCCGGAACTTCCGATCGAGGCGCGTGCCATGGGCGTCACCGTCGAGGGCGTGCGGCTGTGGAGCCTGTACGTGCCCAACGGCCGCAGCCTCGACGACCCGCACTACGTGTACAAGCTCGACTGGCTGACCAACCTCGCGGCCGATACCGCGCAGTGGCTCGCGGCCGACCCCGACCTGCCACTCGCGCTGATGGGCGACTGGAACATCGCGCCGCGCGACTCCGACGTGGGTGACCCGGGGTTCGTACACGGGGTCTCGACGCACATTTCGGCGCCAGAGCGGGCGGCGTTCGCGGCGTTCGAGACGGCGGGTCTCGCCGACGTGGTGCGCCCGCGCGTGCCCGAGGGCTACACGTTCTGGGACTACAAGCGCCTGCGGTTCCCGCGCAACGAGGGCCTGCGCATCGACTTCATCATGGGCTCGCCGGCGTTCGCCGCCCTGGTGACGGATGCCGCGATCCACCGCGACGAGCGCAAGGGTGACGCCCCGAGCGACCACGTGCCCGTGGTGGTCGACCTCGACGTCGAGCTGGAGGACGACGACCGCCCCATGATCTTCTGAGGCGCGAGCGGGTTTCGAGACACGCTCGTCGAGCGCTCCAGGGCCGCGTCAGGCGAGGAGGGCCGCGATCACGATCAGCACGGGGACCGCGAGCAGGGTGGTCAGCAGCACCGAGTCCCGCGCGAGAACCAGCCCGCGCTCGTAGCGGCTCGCGAAGTTGTACACGTTCTGCGCCGCGGGCAGCGCCGCCATCGTCACCGCGGCCATCAGGTGCGCGCCGGTGAGCCCGAACAGGAAGTGCGCGGCGAGGAAGGCGACCACCGGCATCCCTACCGACTTCAGGCCGGCCGCTACAAGAATCTGCACGCGGCCCGACCCAGCCCGCAGCGGCCGCGAGCCGTTCAGCGACATGCCGAACGCCATGAGCACGAGCGGCACCGCCGCGCCGCCCAGCAGCTCGAACGGCTGGAACACCACCGCCGGCAGCCGCACGCCCGTCACCGCCACGAGAACGCCCAGCACCGACGCGATGATCATGGGGTTGCGCACCGGCTGGCTGATGATGCCCCACACGGATGCGCGCCCCTTCGACGACACGTCGAGCACCGTCAGCGCCACCGGCGCGAAGACCAGCAGTTGCAGCAGCAGCACCGGCGCGACGTAGGACGCACTGCCCAGCACGTAGACCGCGACCGGCAGGCCGATGTTGTTCGCGTTCACGTAGCCGGAGGCGAGCGTGCCGATGGTCGCCTCGGCGGTCTTCAGCTTGAAGAAGAGCGCGTTCAGCACGATGAAGATCACCGCGACGACGAGCGCGCTGATGAGCGCGACGGCCACGAACGACGAGAAGATGACGTGCAGGTCTGCCTTCGCGAGCACCGTGAAGAGCAGGGCCGGGTTCGTGACGAAGAACGCGATGCGGTTGAGGGTGCCCTGCGCCGCCGGGCCGCCGATGCTCGTGCGGCCCACGAGGTAGCCCACAAGTATGACGAAGGCGATGATCGCGAATCCGGTCAGCACACCGCCCATCGCACCAGCCTATTGGCGCTCGCCCGCTCTGGTGCACGCGCGGCGAGGCGGCCTAGGCTCTCCCCATGCCACACCTCGACGTGCCAGGTGCCTCGCTCTACTTCGAGACCGATGGCCACATCTCCCGCCCCGCCATCCTGCTGATCGCGGCAGGCATCGCGTCGCTGCGCATGTGGGACGAGCTCGTGCCGGCGCTCGCAGACGACCACTTCATCATTCGCTACGACATGCGCGGCACCGGCCAGACGCAGACCGAGAACGTGCCGTTCAGCGACCGAGAAGACGCCCTCTCGCTGCTCGACCACCTCGGCGTGGAGCGGGCCGTCGTGGTCGGCAGCTCGCGCGGCGGCCGCCTCGCCATCGATCTCGCGCTCGACGCCCCGGCCCGCGTGAGCGGCCTCGTCACGATCGGTTCCGGCCCCGGCGGCTTCGTTGAGACCGAGCTGACCGACGCCGAAGACGCGGCGTTTGACCGCATCGACGACGCGTACGAGGCGAAGGACTGGCACCGCCTTGTCGCCCTCGAGACCGAGCTGTGGTGCGTCGGCCCGGTGCGGCAGCGCGACGGCCTCGACCCCGCCTTCGTCGAGCGCGCCTACGAGCTCAATCGGCCGAACGCCGTACACCAGGCCGAGGCACCGGTGGTGGTCGCCCTCGATCCGCCCGCATTCGAGCGGCTCGGCGACATCCGCGTGCCGGCGCTCGTCACGGTCGGCGAGTACGACCTGTCGGTCGCGCTGGCTCAGCAGGCGTTCCTGGCAGACATGATTCCGGATGCCGCCGGGTACATCTTCAGCGACACGGCCCACCTGCCGAGCGTGGAGCACCCGGACGAGTTTGCTCAGGTGCTGACGGACTGGCTGGCCGACAACGGCCTCTGAGAGGAGCGAGGCACGCGCGCTGCACGAACGCAACTTTGCGCGAATGCAGACTTGCAGTTGCGCAGACTTGCAGCGGGTGCAATAATTCTTGAGTGACCGATGTTCCCACCCTCGCCGAGGCGACACCCAGCCTGCGCGATCGCAAGCGCCAGCAGACGCGCAGCCGCCTCGAGCAGGCCGCCCTCGACATCGTGCTCGAAGACGGCCTCGAGAACCTCACGATCGAGCGCATCAGCGAACGCGCAGAGGTCTCGCCCCGCACCTTCTTCAACTACTTCGACAGTAAAGAAGACGCCATTCTCGGCCTGCACGACCCCGAGAACTCTGAGCTTCTCATCGCCGAAGCCGAGCTGCGCACCGCCGATGAGGCGGCCACGGGCAACACCGACACCAACACCAACACCGCCACCGGTGCCCGCTGCACCGACGCCATCATGCGTCTGCTCCTCACGCTGCACGGCGATGCCATACGCAATGTAGAACGGCAGCGAGCGCGCATGTCGATCGTTCACCAGCATCCGCAGCTCTTGAGCAGGCAGTTCGCGCAGATGAACCGCATGCACGATCTGCTGACGGATGCTGCGCAGCGCCTCATCGCGCAGGACCCCGCGTTCGCGGCCGACGCCGACCGCCGCCGCATCCATGCGGACGTGCTGCTCATGCTCTGCGCGAGCGCCATCAAAGCCACCGTGGGCGAACTCGCCCGCGACGCGGCGGAGCACGGCTCCGCCGCATTCGAGACATCAAGCGACGAACTGAGACAACGAGCATCCGCGCTCGTCAGAGAGGTAATCCAGAAACTCCAATGACAGAATCAACAACTGTGCCGCAGCGGCAGATCCCGACGGCACACGAGCGGCGCAACATCCTGCTCGTGTTCGCGGGCCTCATGGTCACGATGCTTCTCGCGTCGCTCGACCAGACCATCTTCTCCACGGCCCTGCCCACCATCGTGGGCGAGCTACACGGCGTCGACGAGATGAGCTGGGTCATCACCGTCTACATCCTCGCCTCCACCATCATGCTGCCGGTCTACGGCAAGCTGGGTGACCTCATCGGGCGCAAGGGCATCTTCATCGGCGCCATCTCGGTGTTCATCCTCGGCTCGATCATCGGCGGCTGGGCCGGAGACATGACGTGGCTCATCATCGGCCGTGCCGTGCAGGGCATCGGCGGCGGCGGGCTCATGATCCTGTCGCAGGCGATCATCGCCGACGTGGTCCCGGCCCGCGAGCGCGGCCGCTACATGGGCATCATGGGCGGCGTGTTCGCCCTCTCCTCGGTGGCCGGCCCGCTGCTCGGCGGCTGGTTCACCGACGGCATCGGCTGGCGCTGGGGCCTGTGGATGAACATTCCGCTCGGCATCCTCGCGATCGCCGCGGCCGTGTTCTTCCTGCGCCTGCCGAAGACCAACCGCCGCCGCGCCCGGTTCGACGCGTTTGGCATGGCCCTGCTCGCCCTCGCATCCACCGGCCTCGTGCTCGTCAGCACCTGGGGCGGCACGACCTACGACTGGGATTCGCCCACCATCGTCTCGCTCATCGTGGGCACCGTTCTCGCCGCCGTGAGCTTCGTCTTCGTGGAGCGCCGGGTCTCCGAGCCGATCATGCCTCTGCACCTGTTCAAGAAGCTCAACTTCAACCTGACGACCGTGGCCGGCCTCATCATCGGCGTCGCCATGTTCGGCACGCTCGGCTACCTGCCCACCTACCTGCAGATGGTCACGGGCGCCAACGCCACGCAGGCCGGCTTCCTGATGATCCCGATGATGGCGGCCCTGCTGGTCTCCTCGATCACCTCGGGCCAGCTCGTGAGCAAAACCGGCCGCTACAAGTGGGCGCCCATCTCGGGCACCGCCATCGTCGCGATCGCCCTGTTCCTGCTGTCGACCATGACGGCGACCATGCCGGTGTGGGTCATCTGCGCGTACCTGGCGATCATGGGTCTCGGCCTCGGTCTCTGCATGCAGATCCTCGTGCTCGTCGTGCAGAACACGTTCCCGATCTCGCAGGTGGGCACCGCCACCGCCTCGAACAACTACTTCCGCCAGATCGGTGCATCGCTTGGCGCCGCCATCGTCGGCAGCCTGTTCACCGCGCGTCTCACCGACCTGCTCGGTCAGCGGATGCCGGCGGCCGCCTCCAGCGCCGCCGGGTCGAGCAACTCCTTCACGCCAGACGCCGTCAAGCACCTGCCTGACGCCGTGCGGGAGATCATCATCGGCTCGTACAACGACGCGCTGACGCCCGTGTTCCTCTACATGGTTCCGCTGATCATCGTGGCGCTGATCCTGCTGTGCTTCCTGAAGGAGGTGCCGCTCGCCACCACGATCGACCGTGACGCGACCCCGGAGAGCCTCGAGATCGACGGAGCCAACACGGTGGCCCTGGTGGGCACCGGCGGCATCGAGATCGTCAGTGAGACGGTCGAAGCGGGCTCGCGAGACGCCTGAGCCCTCTCCTCACCCTCCGACGCAGACCCGGCGCGGGCATCTCCCAGGTGATGCCCGCGCCGATCTGTTCGAAGCCGCAGCGATCGTAGAGCAGCTTCCCCTCGGGGGTGGCGTTGAGCACGGCATCCGTCGCCCCTGACGCTGCTGCGGTGGCGCAGATGACCTGCAGCAGGTCGGTGGCGTAGCCCTGGCGTCGGAACGGATCCCACACGGCCATGTCGAAGATGCCGGTGACGCCGGCGAGAGCCGGGTCGGTGTGGGCCCAGACGCGGCCGGTGAACGCGTGGGTTCCCGGCTCGTACGAGGCGGCGTACCAGGTGCGCTTCGGGCGGGACCGCGTGAGCGCGAGGTCCTTCGCGTAGCCGGCGTGGCGGCCGCGGTAGTCGCCCGATTCCTCCTGCAGCTCGACCCGGCCCGAGCGGTCGGGGTTCGGCGCGCCGACGTCGGAGAGCCTCGCCGTCATCCAGCATGGCGCCCAATTGCGCCTGAAGCCGGCCGCCGCCAGCGGCGCCTCGTCGACGTCGTCGCTCAGCCAGACGCCGATGCGCGTGCCGAGCGATCGGGCCCACGCCACCCCCCGGGCGAGCCCGTCTGCCGGCAGCTCGCGCGGGAACATGAGGTGCAGGCCCGTGGAGTCGAGGATCCAGGTGAGCGGGCCATCCTCACGCACCTCGCCGCCCACGAACTCGGCGTGCGCACGGAACCAGCTGGTCTGCATCCGCTCGCAGTCGGCGACGGTGATGGAAGCATTCGCACTCACGTCTAGTGACGCTATCAGCGGCCCGTGAAGTCGTCCATGGAATGGTAGACACCGAAGACACGATCGGCCAGAGCATCCCAGGCACGTGTGGGCAGGATGCCGCGCAGCGCCTTGGCCAGGTTCACGCTCCACGGCAGCGCGAGAGTGGGCCGACCCGCGAGCATGGCCCGCCATACCCGGCCCACCACGTACTCGGGCGTGAGGATCGGGGTCAGCAGCGGCCCTCGCGCGCCGGCGAACATGCCCGTCGAGATGTAGCTCGGCATCACCGTTGTGACCTTCACGTGGTCGTGCCCCTGCTGCTCGAGCTCGAGGCGCAGCGACTCGCTCCAGCCGATGAGCGACCACTTCGAGGCGGCGTAGACGCTCATGCGCGGGTTCGCGAGCGTGCCGGCGGCCGAGGCGATGTTCACGATGCGGGCGGCCCGCGGCGCCCGGTTGGAGGTGCTGTTCGGGCCGCTGCGGGTTCCGTTGATCATGCCGGGCAGGAACTCGCGCGTGATGTACATGGGCGCGAGCGCATTGACCTGCATGATGCGGCGGATGTGCTCGCCGCTGTCGTGCTGCCAGAAGAACCCGCTGCGCACGATGCCCGCGTTGTTGATGAGAACGTCGGGGCTGCCGAACTCCTGCCGCACCTTCTGCGCGGTCTGCGCGATGGCGCCGGGCTCGGCGAGGTCGACGCGGTACGAGGCGATGCGGGTGGGGTTGCCGGCCGGGTGGGCCGCTGCGGCCGCGTCGCCCAGGCGCTCGACGGCGGCGGCGAGGCCGCGGCCGTCGACATCCCACAGAATGACCGCTCTGGCACCCTCGGCAACCGCGCGCTCGGCGTAGAGCAGCCCCATGCCGCTCGCGGCACCCGTGACGAGAACCGTCGCCCCCGAAACCGTTCTGCTCATACCCCCATCTTGGATCCCCTGCGCCCGGGCGCACTAATTCAGGAAGAACCGGGCGACACGCCGCTTCCGAGCGTGCGATGACCGGGGTGTTGGCAAAGACCTCCTGTTGAATGCCCGTGTTACGCCACGTTGCCGGGCGAGACACGAGCGGATGCGCTGGCTCGGTACCGTGAATCAGTGCCCGCCCAGCCCACTCGCCCCACGATCCAGAATCTGCTGACGGAGACGCGCCGCTACCCGGCGCCGGCCGAGTTCGCGGCGCAGGCGAACGCGGGCGCCGAGCTCTACGAGCGCGCCGCTGCCGACCCCGTCGCGTTCTGGGAGGAGCAGGCCCGGCGCCTCGACTGGGAGACGCCGTGGCACACAGCGCATAGCTGGGTCGATGCCAGCGGGGGTCGAGTAGAGCGAAGCACGTATCGAGGCCAGGATGAGGGTCTCGATACGCCGGCAAACGCGGGCTACTCGACCAGCGGGGCGTCGATCCCCCGCGCCGAGTGGTTCGCCGGCGGCCGCCTCAACGTCGCGGTGAACTGCGTCGACCGGCACGTCGCCGCCGGGCTCGGCGACCGCGTCGCGTTCCACTTCGAGGGCGAGCCCGGCGACCACCGCACCCTCACCTACGCCGAGCTGCAGGCCGAGGTGTGCCGCGCCGCCAACGCCCTCACCGCCCTCGGCATCGGCCGGGGCGACCGCGTTGTGGTCTACCTTCCGGTGATCCCCGAGACCGTGATCGTCACGCTCGCCATCGCCCGCATCGGCGCCGTGCACTCCCTCGTGTTCGGCGGCTTCTCGGCCGAGGCGCTGCGCTTCCGGCTCGAAGACACCGGCGCGAAGCTGCTCGTCACGAGCGACGGTCAGTGGCGGCGCGGCCGGGCGATCCCGGTGAAAGAGGCAGCGGATGCCGCGGCGTCCGGCCTCGACGCCCTCGAGCACGTGCTCGTGGTGCGCCGTACGGGCGACGCCACGAGCGCCGTTCCGTTCACGCCCGGGCGGGATGTCTGGTGGCACGAGGCGCTCGCCGCGGCATCCGCTTCTCATGAGCCCAAGTTCTTCGATGCCGAGACGCCGCTGTTCATCATGTACACCTCGGGTACCACCGGCAAGCCGAAGGGGCTGGTGCATACGAGCGGCGGGTATCTGACGCACGCCTCGTGGAGCCACTGGGCGGTTTTCGACGCGAAGCCCGAGACCGACGTGTACTGGTGCACGGCCGACCTCGCCTGGGTCACCGCCCACACGTACGTGCTGTACGGCCCGCTGTCGAACGGGGTGACGAGCGTACTGTACGAGGGCACGCCCGATACGCCGCACGCGGGGCGGCACTTCGAGATCATCGAGCGGTACGGCGTGACCACCTACTACACGGCGCCCACGCTGGTGCGCACGCTCATGAGCCGGTTTCCGGATGGCGCGCCCGCCGCGTACGACCTCTCGAGCCTGCGCCTGCTCGGCTCGGTGGGCGAGGCCATCAACCCCGAGGCGTGGGTGTGGTTCCACGAGAAGGTGGGCGGCGGACGAGCACCGATCGTCGACACGTGGTGGCAGTCGGAGACCGGGGCGGCGGTGATGGCGCCACTGCCAGGGGTGTCGACGCTCAAACCGGGTTCGGCCCTGCGCGCGCTGCCCGGGATGCGCACGCTCGTCGTCGACGACGAGGGCCGCCGCGTGCCGAACGGCGAGGGCGGCTACCTCGTGATCGACGGTACATACCCCGGTATGGCGCGCACCGTGTGGGGCGACCCCCAGCGCTACCGCGACTCGTACTGGGCTCGCTTCGGCCGGCAGGGCTACTACTTCTCCGGCGACGGGGCCAAGTACGACGACGATGGCGACATCTGGCTGCTCGGTCGGGTGGACGACGTGATCAACGTGTCGGGCCACCGGCTGTCGACGATCGAGATCGAGTCGGCGCTGGTCGCGCACCCGGCGGTGGCCGAGGCGGGCGTCGTCGGCGTTCCCGATGCGACGACGGGCGAGGCGGTCGCCGCCTTCGTGGTCGCGTCTGCCGCCGTCGACGCGGCCACGCTGCGTGCGCATGTCGCCCGCGTGATTGGGCCGATCGCTAAGCCGCGCGACATCCTGCCGGTGCCAGAGCTGCCGAAGACCCGCAGCGGCAAGATCATGCGTCGACTGCTCGGCGACATCGCCTCCGGCCGTCCGCTCGGCGACACGACCTCGCTGCAGGACAGCGAGGTGCCGGCGCGGATCGCGGCCCTGTTTGCGGCGACTCGACGGTGAAATTGCATCCGAGCCTTCCGACACCTCGCTTCCCAATTGGGCGATAGAAGTCACACCATCGTCTCAATTCGCCTGATGTCGTGGGGCCGTCACCCCCTCCGCCGCGTGACGGATGCGCGAGGGCTCGCGCCCTCGCTACCGTTGGGTGCATGCATGCGCCGTTCGAGATCGACACCGAGTGGGTGCGCCCGCGCGTCGGTCGCCAGGCGATCCGCCGCGACGCACTCGTGGCGCTCGCTCTGCTAGTCGGTACCCTGCTGAGCGCCTGGCTGTATTCGCACGTCGGCATCTACACGCACCCGGCGCCCGCGTGGCAGACGCTCGTCTGGTCACTCGGCATGAGCCTGCCGCTCGCCGCGCGTCGCGTCGCGCCCATCACAGTCACCGCGGTCATGACCGTCGTGTTCTTCGCCGGCCAGATGCTCTCGGTGCCCGAGCTGCTGTTCAGCAACATCACGCTCTTCCTCGCGTTCTACTCGATCGGCGCCTGGAGCCGCCGCCGCACGGTCGCCATGATCGCCCGAGCATCCATCATCACCGTCGTGTTCGTGTGGCTGTTCGCCAGCCTCATTCTCGGCGGCGACAGCGACGACGCGCGATTCTCCACGGCCGGCGCGTTCTCCCCCTACCTCGCGTTCGGCCTCATCAGCATCCTCACCAACATGCTCTACTTCGGAGCCGCCTACGTCTTCGGTGAGGCCGCCTTCCGCTCGGCACGGCAGCGCGCCTCGCTCGAGGCGCGCTCCGCCGAGCTCCTCGCCGAGCGCGAGAAATCCGCCTCGCAGGCCGTCGCGCTCGAGCGGGTGCGCATCGCCCGCGAGTTGCACGACGTCGTCGCACACCACGTCTCGGTGATGGGGGTGCAGGCGGGCGCGGCGCGGTTGGTACTCGGACGCGACGCGGCACGCGCATCCGACTCTCTGGCGGCGATCGAGAGCAACGCACGCGCGGCCGTCGACGAGCTGCATCTCATGCTGCGCACCCTGCGCGACGACGAGGCCATCGACGCCCCGCACGAGAGCACGAGCACGCGCGGTCTCGCGCAGCTCGATGCCCTGGCGACGGATGCCGGTGGCGCCGGCCTGCCCGTCGACATCGTGCGCGTCGGGCAGCAACGCCCGCTGCCGCCCACCATCGATCTGAGCGCGTACCGCATCGCGCAGGAGTCCCTCACGAACACCCGCAAGCATGCCGGCGGGGCGGCACGCGCCGAGATTCGCGTGCGCTACCTCGATGACGCGCTCGAGCTCGAGATCACCGACGACGGAATCGGCACGCCCACGGCGGTGGCCCGGGCATCCACGGCGGGTGGCGGCCTCGGCCAGCGCGGCATGCGCGAGCGCGTCACCGCGGTGGGCGGCAGCATCGAGTTCGGCCCGAGGCCGCGCGGCGGCTACCGCGTGCGCGCGCGCTTTCCGCTCGAGACGATTCAGGTGAGCGGATGAGCGGCGTCGCGGCCGCCCCCGTGCGCGTGGTTCTCGTCGACGACCAGGAGCTCGTGCGCGCCGGGTTCCGCACCATTCTCGAGACGCAGGCCGATATCGAGGTAGTGGGCGAGGCGTCCGACGGGGCGGCGGGTGTGACCGAGGTGCGACGGCTGGCGCCCGACGTGGTTTGCATGGACGTGCAGATGCCCGGCGTCGACGGACTCGAGGCCACACGCCGGCTCACGGCGGACCCCGCGGTCGCGAGCGCCGTGCTCATGCTCACGACCTTCGATCGGGAGGATTACCTGTTCGAGGCGCTGGCGGCCGGGGCGAGCGGGTTCCTGCTGAAGAACGCGTCGCCTGAGCGGCTGATCGAGGCGGTGCGCATCCTGGCGCGGGGCGACGGGCTGCTCTCGCCGGAGGTGACGAGGCGGGTCATCGAGCGGGCGGCCGCGGAGCGCGGGCCGGGGCGGGGCGTCGAGGTGCGGGGCGACGAGGTGCGGGGCGTCGGGGCGCACGCAGCGGACGGCGGCGGCCACGGGGTCGGCGGCGCGGCCGCCGCATCCCCTCTGACGGAACGTGAGCGCGAGGTTCTCGACCTGCTTGCGCGCGGGCTGTCGAACGCCGAGATCGCGGCGCGGCTGTTTCTCGGGGAGGCGACCGTGAAGACCCATGTGTCGAAGATCCTGATGAAGCTGCAGCTGCGCGACCGGGTGCACGCGGTGGTCTTCGCCTACGAGAACGGGCTCGCGCGACCGGGCACCGAGCGCTGAGCGGCACCGGCGCTGAGCTGCACCCGCGCTGACCTGCGCCCTCCCCCGCGAGGCGGAGGCGCACGAACCGTCGCAAGGAGGATTCCCCACGGCCCCCTCCGCCCCTACGGTTGAACCATCGACCAAGGAGGCCTGTGTGCTCGAAGTGAACGAGATCAGCCGATCGTTTTCCGGCACCCGTGTGCTCGATGACGTGAGCTTCGCGGTGCGACCCGGCCGCATGACCGGCTTCGTCGGCGCGAACGGCGCGGGCAAGACGACCACCATGCGCATCATCCTCGGCGTGCTCTCTGCCGACAGCGGTGCGGTGACGCTCGACGGCGCCCGGCTCGGGGAGTCCGACCGTCGCCGCTTCGGCTACATGCCGGAAGAACGCGGCCTGTACCCCAAGATGAAGGTGGCCGAGCAGATCACCTACCTCGCCAGGCTGCACGGCCTCGCCCCCAACGCCGCCCGGCGCAACACGGCCGAGCTGCTCGAG
Organism: Microbacterium sp. STN6; assembly: GCF_026410545.1. Taxonomy (GTDB): domain Bacteria; phylum Actinomycetota; class Actinomycetes; order Actinomycetales; family Microbacteriaceae; genus Root112D2. The sequence goes on along the minus strand of NZ_JAPMIT010000003.1, from coordinate 533,246 downwards.
CGGCTCGGCCTCACCGAACGGGCGGGCGACCCTGTGGAGCGCCTCTCCCTCGGCAACCAGCAGCGCGCCCAGATCGCCGCCGCCCTCGTGCACGACCCGGAGGTGCTCATTCTCGACGAGCCGTTCTCTGGCCTCGACCCGCTCGCCGTCGAGACCGTGCAGGCCGTACTCAAGGAGTACGCGGGCCGCGGCGTTCCCGTGCTGTTCTCCTCGCACCAGCTCGACATCGTCGAGCGCATCTGCGACGACCTCGTCATCATCTCCGCGGGCAGCATCCGCGCCGCCGGCGAGCGCGAGGCGCTGCGCGAGGCGCATTCCGAGCCGCGGTTCGAGATTCTGCTCGACGGCGATGCCGGCTGGATCCGCGACGAGCCGGGCGTCACCGTTCTCGATTTCGACGGCGGCTACGCGCTCTTCGACACCGACACGGATGGCGCGCAGCGCGTGCTGCAGCACGCCCTCGCGCGCGGCCCCGTCGCCAGCTTCGCCCCGCATCGCCCCACCCTCGCCCAGATCTTCAAGGAGGTCATCCGATGACGACGACCGGCACCACCGTTTCGGCCACGGCACCGAACGCCGACCCGGCCGGCCCGGCCGCCCCGCGCGGCGTCGTCTGGCTTGTCGCCGAGCGCGAGATCATCTCGCGCCTGCGCAGCAAGGCGTTCCTCGTCTCCACGGGCATTCTGCTACTCGCCGTGCTCGCCTCGGTGCTCGTCGGCGGCATTGTGAGCGGCATCGATCACAGCACCAAGGTGGCCGTGGTCGGCAGCGCGGCATCCGTCGTCGACAAGGCCGAAGGCCTCAAGGGCGTCGAGGCGGCCGACACCTCCGCCGCCGAGAAGCTGGTGCGCGAGAAGAAGGTCGACGCGGCCGTCGTGCCGGATGAATCCGCGGCGACCAAGGTGAAGGTCATTGCGCTCGACAGCACGCCGAGTGACGTGATGCAGGCCCTCAGCGTGTACCCCGAGGTGCAGTTGTTGAAGCCTGCGGGGCAGAATCCCCTGCTCATCTACTTCGTGGCGCTCGGATTCGGCATCGTGTTCTTCATGTCGGCCATGACGTTCGGTCAGACGATCGCGCAGAGCGTGGTCGAGGAGAAGCAGACGCGCGTGGTCGAGATCCTGCTCTCAACCATCAGCGCCCGCGCTCTCATGACGGGCAAGGTGCTGGGAAACAGCATCATGGCGTTCGCACAGATCGCGGTCATGGCGCTGCTGACGACCGGTGGACTGCTAGCCACCGGCCAGAAGCTCCTGCTCGCCAATCTCGGCTCGAGCGTGGTGTGGTTCGTGGTGTTCTTCGCCATCGGCTTCATCATGATCGCGGCGCTCTACGCCGCCACGGCCGCGCTCGTCTCCCGCCAGGAGGACGTCGGCTCCGCCACCGCTCCCGTCATGATGCTCGTTCTGCTGCCGTACATTCTCGTGATCATCTTCAACAACAACCCGGCCGTGCTCGCCGTCATGTCGTACGTGCCGTTCTCGGCGCCCGTCGGCATGCCGATGCGCCTGTTCCTCGGTTCGGCCGCGTGGTGGGAGCCGCTGCTCTCGCTCGTGGTGCTGCTCGCGACCACGGCCGTCGTCATCGCGCTCGGCTCGCGCATCTACTCCAACTCGCTGCTGCGCACGGGCGCGAAGGTGAAGCTGAGCGACGCGCTCAAGGGGTAGGCAGCGGCCCGGGAGGGTCAGCGCAGTAGCGACCGAATGGATGCGCGCATCCGCGCGAAAACGCCGGGCCGGCGGGCCGGCGTCATCCGCTTGGGGGCGGGGGCGTCGCTCGCGACAACGCGGTTGCAGCCGCTGCATGTCATGACGTAACGGCTCACCGAGAGACCCGTTCCCCGGAACGGGTTCTTCTCCAGCTCAGCCGGCGCCCCACAGTACGGGCACACGATGCGCACAACACACCCCCACGGCTCGCCGCCGTATGTACCAGCCTAGACACACGGATGCCGCGAGCCAAGCGCCCGCACTCCGGTAGCCCTATACCCCCTTGCCGTATTCGGCGACCGGCCGTACTGTCACACACGGCCCCCATGGCGGGTTTGGCGGAAGGGATGGTCGTGAACGTTCTCAGTGCGATCGGCGACGCGTTGGCAATGGCGGGCTTCATGGGGTGGCAGATGCTATGGCCTCTGGTGCTGGGCTTCACCCTCTCCGGAGTGATTCAAGCGATCGTGCGGAAGGAACGCATCACCCGGCTGATGAGCGATGACTCGCCGAGGTCGATCGCCATCGCCTCCCTCTTCGGTGCCGCCTCGTCGTCATGCTCGTACGCAGCCGTGGCGTTGGCTCGCGCGCTGTTCCGAAAGGGAGCTCACTTCACAGCGGCAATGGCGTTCGAGATCGCCTCGACGAACCTCGTGCTCGAACTCGGCCTCGTTCTGGCCTTCGTGATGGGATGGCGGTTCACCGTGGCCGAGTTCGTCGGCGGTCCCATCATGATCGTGCTTGTCGCCCTCGGCTTTCGACTCTGGATGCGCGGCCGCATCGTCGAGGCGGCGCGTACGCAGGCAGAGCACGGCCTCGCCGGCTCGATGGAGGGCCATGCCGCCATGGACATGACCGTGAACAGCGACGTCGGATTCTGGAGTCGACTGCTCTCGAAAGACGGCATAACAGCCGTGTCCCGGTACTTCGTCATGGACTGGGCGGCGGTGCTGCGCGACATCGTCCTCGGGCTTCTCATCGCCGGGGCTTTCGCGGCGTGGGTACCGCATGAGTGGCTGCAAGCCGTGTTCTTCACGCGCGACCCGGCGATCGCGTTCCTCATCGGCCCCGTGCTCGGCCCGCTGCTCGCCCTCGTGAGTTTCGTCTGCTCCGTGGGCAACGTTCCCCTCGCGGCGGTGCTGTTCAACGGGGGAATCAGCTTCGGCGGCGTCGTCAGCTTCCTCTTCGCTGACCTGATCATCATCCCGATCATTCTCATCTACAGGAAGTACTACGGCTGGAAGGCCGCCATCCGCATCACAGCTATCTTCTACGCCGCAATGGTGATTGCCGGATACCTCGTCGAGCTGATCTTCACCCCGATCGGTCTCGTGCCTGAGAACCGCGCGCTCTCGATCGGCGAAGCCGGCATCAGCTGGAACTACACCACGTGGCTCAACATCGTCTTCCTGGCCCTCGCCACGGGCTTGGTCATCGTGTTCTTCCGTAGCGGCAGCGGCAGCATGTTGCGCATGATGGGTGGAGCGCCGGAGTCGAGCAGCCACCATCGCTCTTAAGCAGACAGCACCGCGGCGGAGAGGTAGGTACAGATGAGCGTCTGTTTGGAATCGGTCACGGCCGTGCTCGAGCCGAGCTCGCGGCCAGCCCTGTGCTCGGCGAGCGAGAAGAACGCGACCGCGATCACTCTCAAGGTTGCTCTCTTCCAGCGCTCGGGGTCACGACGCGTGAATTGCCACGCCACGGCGCACCCGGCGACGCAGAACTGTCGTGCGATCGGCAGAGAGCGCAGGAGGCACCCTCAACACGTGCACCCCTCGCGACCGCAGCAGTCCGGCTCGACGTAGAGAACCACCCGCAGCAGTTCGTCGAGTGCCGGAGCGAGATGGGCATCCGCGAGCCGATACCAGGTGCGCCGCCCCTCCGGCACCGCCTCCACCAGCCCGCAGCCACGTAGGCAGGTGAGGTGGTTCGACATTACCTGGCGCGAGACGCCGAGCGCGCTGGCGAGATCCGAGGGATACCCCGGTGCTTCACGCAGCGCCAGGAGCACACCGGTCCGGGTCGAATCCGACAGCGCGTGGCCGAGACGCGCCAGCGCTGCCGTGTGGGTGAGGGTCGCCGTCGCCATATCGCGATAGTACACGTTTGGCTGAACTATACGCGATCCGCTCGCCCGCTACGGCGCGGCTGCAGCCCCCAGGCGGTGACGCGCAGCAGGGCCTCCGCCACGATGCGCAGCGTCATCTTCGAGCGGCCGTGCTCGCGCTCGACGAACGTGATGGGTACCTCGCGGATATCGGCGCCCGCGCTCTCGAGCCGCCACGCCAGCTCGATCTGGAACGCGTAGCCCTCGGCGCTCAGCGCGTCGAGGTCGAGCGAGGCGAGCGCCTCACGCCGGTAGGCACGGTATCCCGCCGTGATGTCGTGCAGCCGCGAGCGCAGAAGCAGCCGGGCGTACCGGGTGGCCAGGCGGGAGATCGCGATGCGGTACCACGGCCAGTTCTCGATGCGGCCGCCGGCAACCCAGCGCGCGCCGATCGCCAGGTCGGCGCCATCCGTCACCGCCGTGAGCAGACGCGGTAGCTGTTCGGGCTGGTGCGAACCGTCGGCGTCCATCTCGACGATGACCGCATAGTCGCGACCGAGCGCCCAGCGGAAGCCGGCAATGTAGGCGGGGCCCAGGCCCTGCTTGCCCGGTCGGTGCAGCACGTGTACGCGGGACTCGTCGCCCGCGATACGGTCGGCGAGCGCGCCGGTGCCATCGGGGCTGTTGTCGTCGACGACGAGCACGTCGACCGCCGGCTGCACAGCCAGCACACGGCGGAGCAGCGCCTCGAGGCTCTCCGCCTCGCAGTACGTGGGAATGATGACCACCGTGCGGCCGGTGTCACTGGTCACCGGTTCTCCTGTTCCGTCGGCGCGAGCGGGCGCGCACGCCCGTTACATTCTGCACGTTCTGCATGGCACGTGACGGATCGCGCGCGGCTCACGGGTACCCCAGGAACCACAGCAGCACGATGGCGACGGGCTGCAGGGCGATGCCGGCGCCGAGCAGGATGCGGCGGCGACCACGTGTGGCTGAAAGCCACGGGTCGCCGAGGAGCGGCGCGAGGGGCATCAGCACGCGGAACAGGCTCTGCTGCGGCAGGAACACCGCGAACAGGTAGAGCCCGTAGCTGCCCGAGTACGCCACGATATCGCGGCCGAGTCGCTGCACGCCGCGCTGGCGCAGCCACCACGCGAACGCGGAGACCACCACGAGAACGAGCGCGATGCCGGCGACGCCGGCGTAGCGAGACGTGAACACGAACCAGGGCGTCAGCGGAACGAACGGTGGCCGGCCCACGAAGCCCGTCCACCACGACATCTCGGTCTCGAGGTACGCGCCCGGATGGCCGGTGGCGGCCGACGCGATGATCGGCCACGCGAGGCCGGCGGCGGCGATCACCACTCCCGAGACGACCATGGCGAGGCGGCGGGCCACCGGCATCCGCTCGTGTCTGACGAGGCCGATGACGAGAACGATCGCCAGCGCGAGAGCGAGCGCGAGGGCGCCGGGGCGCGTGAAGGCGGCGAGCACGCCGAACGGGATCATGGTGAGGTAGCGCTTGGCGGTCATCGCCCACAGCGCGCAGAAGACGAGGAAAAGGAACAGGCTCTCGGCGTAGGCGACCTGCAGCACGAACGAGAGCGGGCCGAAGCTGAAGAATGCCGCCGCCCACAGTGCGGGCCGCTCCCCCACCCGGCTCGCGACCAGGCGGTAGAGCACGAGCGTGGCCGCCGCGCCGAAGATCGCCGCGACGACGACGCCCACGAGGTAGAAGTCGAGACCCGTGACCGACATGACGCCGCGCAGGATGAGCGGGAAGAGCGGCAGAAACGCCCACGCGTTCGGCTGCACGTGCCCGCTGTCGTCGACCGGGAGTTGCCGCGGGTAGCCGTCGAGCGCGATGTGGCGATAGAAGGAGCTGTCCCATGAGCCGGAGAACGTGAAGAAGTTCGGGTCGTGCCGCACGCTCGCGAACGGCCAGTCGAGACCCGTCGCCGTGAGGAACATGGCGGCGAGGAACACGGTGGTCACGACACGCGAGGCGAGGTAGATCGTCAGTACGCGGGCCACTTTCCCGATATTGCCATACGCGGGCAGTGAGACACTGTTACCCGTGACTGAGAAGCTGCATGACGCATCCTGGCGGGCATTCGCCAGCGACAACTACGCCGGAGCCCACCCGGAGGTGCTGGCCGCGATCGCGGCCGCGAACGGTGGCCACCAGATCTCCTACGGCGAGGATGCGTACACAGCCCGGCTGCAGCACGTGTTCGCGGAGCACTTCGGCGAGGGTGTCGCCGTGCATCCGGTGTTCAACGGCACCGGGGCAAACGTTCTGGCGCTGCAGTCGATGGTGCCGCGCTGGGGCGCCGTGATCTGCGCGGCGAGCGCGCACATCAACACCGACGAGAACGGGGCGCCCGAGCGGGTGGGCGGCCTCAAGCTGCTGCCGGTTCCGACGCCAGACGGCAAGCTCACGCCCGAACTCGTCGACCGCGAGGCGTGGGGCTGGGGCGAGGAGCACCGGGCGCAGCCGCTCGCCGTCTCGATCACCCAGACCACCGAGCTCGGCACCTGCTACACGCCCGAGGAGGTGCGCGCTCTCGCCGACCACGTGCACAGCAAGGGCATGCGCCTGCACATGGACGGCGCCCGGCTCGCCAACGCCGGCGCGTGGCTCGAGGCGCCGCTGCGTGCCTTCACGCGCGACGCCGGCGTCGACCTGCTCAGCTTCGGCGGCACGAAGAACGGGCTGCTCTTCGGCGAGGCCGTCGTGGTCCTCGACCACGACGCATCCGATGGTCTGGGTTACCTGCGCAAGATCGACATGCAGCTCGCGTCGAAGATGCGCTTTCTCTCGGCCCAGCTCATCGCCATCATGACGGATGACCTGTGGCTGCGTTCCGCGCGCCGGGCCAACCACATGGCGGCCCGGCTGCGAGGCCAGCTCGAGCAGCTGGTCGCGGAAGGCAGCATCCGCGGTCTGGAATTCACACAGCCCACCGAGTCGAACGCCGTGTTCGCGACGCTGCCAGAGGGGGCGGCGGATCGGCTGCGCGAGCGGTTCCGCTTCTACGACTGGGACGCCTCTTTGGGGGAGGTTCGGTGGATGTGTTCATGGGACACCATGGAGGGTGACGTCGACGCCTTCGTGGCCGCGATCCGTGAGGTGCTCGCCTAAGCCCGAGCACCCGCCCAAGCCCGAGACGTGCTCACCGAAGGAGGAAGCATGACGACCGAGGTGCGACCACGCAGACGATCCCGCCGGGCACGGCAGACGCGCGAGGTCTGGCGCGCCATCGCGACGGGGCTGAGCGCGGGCTTCCTCGGCCTCATCGTGCTGCTCGCGGCCATCGTGATCGTGATACCGAAGGTCGCGGGCGCCACCCCCATGACCGTGCTGACGAGCTCGATGGAGCCAACGCTGCCCCCCGGCACGCTCATCGTCTCGAAGCCGGTGGCGCCGTCGAAGATTCACGTGGGCGACGTCATGACCTACCAGATCAAGTCGGGGGAGCCCGCTGTCATCTCGCACCGGGTCATCGAGGTGCGCTCGCGAAGCGACGGCACATTCACCTTCATCACCAAGGGCGACAACAACGACGCGGCCGACCCCGAGGTGGTGCAGCAGCAGGTGCGCGGTGTGCTCTGGTACAGCGTGCCGCTGCTCGGCTACGTGAACAGCGCGCTCACCGGCGAACAGCGCATCATCGTGGTGCCCATCGTGGCGGGGCTGCTGTTCTGCTACGCCCTCTACATGGTGATCACGGGCATCATCGCGGCGGTTCGGAAACGAAGGGCCGCGACGCCTCGATGATGCGCCGCAGGCACACCGTCACCGTGAGCTTCACCGCGGCAGCGGATGGCGGGCCCTCGCTGTGGTCATCGAACGAGTGCATGGCGGCCTCGAGGGCGGCGTCCGCGTCGGCAAGCCGCACGCGGGCCGCGACCGATTCGTTGGGCGCCGCAACCAGATCGCCGACGTTGCGCAGTGCCCGCACGAGGTCGTGCCTGGCGTTCTCGGTCATGCTCTCGCCCGTCTCGTCGTCGCGCAGCGTGGCCAGCACGTCGGCGAGGTCACGCACGTAGAAGACGGTGCGCTGCAGGGCGCGTAGCCGGCGATAGTTCTCGTCGTCGAGGCCGCCTCGGCTCCTGCCTCGCGGGTTCACCTTGCGGCTCTCGGTGGCCTGCCGCACCTCCTCTCGCACGTTCGCAGCCGTCTTCTCGAGGTGCTCGAGAACGTCTCTGGGGTCGTCGTCGCGGTGCGCTTCAACGGCGTCGGCCATGCCGCGCAGGTCTGTTGCCACGAGGTCGCGCAGGTCATTGAGCCGATCGGAGGCCTTCTTGAGGTAGAGCGGCGGGAAGACGATCAGGTTGACGGCGACCCCGACGATGACGCCGAAGCCCATGTCGACCAGATAACTCATCGAGTACGTCTCGGCGCCGTGACCGCCGCCGATCAGCAGAACAAAGAGCGCCGTGATGGGAACCCAGCTTCGGCCGATCCCAAGCACGCGCAGCCCCGAAAGCATGGTGCCCACGCCCAGAACCAGCGCGATCGTGAGCCAGCGAGGGCCGTCGACGGCCAGTCCGCCGAAGCCGAGAGCGATGCCGCACGCGAGGCCGACCACCGCCTGCAGCCCGGAACGCAGCGACCTGATCAGCGTCGGGTACATGCTGATCACCACGCCGAGCGGCGCGTAGTACGAATACTCGTCGGCCGCGAAGGGCACGAGCGGCGCCAGAACCCAGGCGATGCTGGCAGCGACAGCGGTCTTCGCCGCCATCAGCAGCTGCGCCCGGTTCGCGATATCGCCCGCCCACCCTGCGAGCGTGCGGCGCACTGCCACGGCCATGCGCCCGAGGCTACGCTCAGCCGGCGGCGACCGTCAGGCTCTCGCCGTCGGCGGCCAGGTCGACGCGCGCGGTGTCGCCGTCGCGAATCTCGCCGGCGAGCAGCGCGGTCGCGAGCCGGTCGTCGATCTCGTGCTGCATGAGCCTGCGCAGCGGGCGTGCACCGTAGATCGGGTCGTAGCCGCGTTCCGCGAGCCATGCTCGCGCATCCGGTGTGACGGCGAGTTCGAGCCTGCGGTTCTCGAGCCGGCGCTGCAGCCGGTCGACGTAGAGTTCGACGATCTCACCGAGTTCCTGCCGGGTGAGGGCCTGGAACACGACGATGTCGTCGAGCCGGTTCACGAACTCGGGCTTGAACGACTGGCGCACGAGCTGCATGACGGCGTCGCGCTTCTGGTCGCCGCTGAGCGACGGGTCGACGAGGAACTGCGAGCCCAGGTTCGAGGTGAGAATGAGGATGGTGTTGCGGAAGTCGACCGTGCGGCCCTGCCCGTCGGTGAGTCGGCCGTCGTCGAGCACCTGCAGCAGAATGTCAAACACCTCGGGGTGCGCCTTCTCGACCTCGTCGAAGAGCACGACCGAATACGGCCGCCGGCGCACGGCCTCGGTCAGCTGGCCGCCCTGGTCGTAGCCCACGTAGCCGGGGGGAGCGCCGACGAGCCGCGACACGGAGAACTTCTCGCCGTACTCGCTCATATCGATGCGGATCATGGCCTTCTCGTCGTCGAACAGGAACTCGGCGAGCGCCCTGGCCAGCTCGGTCTTGCCCACGCCGGTGGGCCCGAGGAACAGGAACGAGCCGGTCGGCCGGTCGGGGTCAGCGATGCCGGCGCGCGTGCGCCGAACGGCCTCGGCCACGGCACGCACCGCATCCTTCTGGCCGATGAGACGCTTGCCGAGCTCGCTCTCGAGGTGCAGCAGCTTCTCCGTCTCGCCCTGCAGCAGACGGCCGACGGGGATGCCGGTCCACGACGCGATGACCTCGGCGATGTCCTCTGCCGTCACCTGGTCGTTGACCATGCGGTCGGCACTCGGGTCGTCTTCGGCGCGCTGCGCGGCCTCGAGCTCCTTCTGCAGGCGCGCGATCACCTCGTACTCGAGCCGCGACACCTCCTGGTAGTTCGCGTCGCGCATGGCCCGGTCTCGTTGCATGCGCGCGTCGTCGAGCTGGGTCTTCAGCTCGCCGACGCGGTTCAGCGACGATCGCTCGGCCTCCCAGCGCTGCTGCAGCTCGGCCAGGCGCTCCTCGCGCTCGAGCAGGTCTTCGCGCAGCTTCTCGAGGCGCTCCATCGACGCGTCGTCCTTCTCCTTCTTCAGCGCGATCTCTTCGATCTTCAGCCGGTCGACGCTGCGGCGCAGCTCATCGATCTCAACCGGCGCGGAGTCGATCTCCATGCGCAGCCGGCTCGCCGCCTCGTCGATGAGGTCGATGGCCTTGTCTGGCAGCTGCCGAGCGGGAATGTAGCGATGGCTCAGGGATGCCGCGGCGACGAGCGCGGCGTCGGCGATCGCCACCTTGTGGTGCGCCTCGTACCGTTCCTTGAGCCCGCGCAGAATGGCGATCGTGTCTTCCACAGAGGGCTCGCCGACGTAGACCTGCTGGAAGCGGCGTTCCAGCGCGGCATCCTTCTCAATGTATTCGCGGTACTCGTTGAGGGTGGTCGCGCCGATGAGACGCAGCTCGCCGCGCGCGAGCATGGGCTTGAGCATGTTGGATGCCGCCACCGAGCCTTCGCCGCCGCCTGCACCCATGAGCGTGTGCAGCTCGTCGATGAACGTGATGATCTCGCCGTTGGAGTCGTTGATCTCCTTCAGAACGCTCTTCAGCCGCTCCTCGAACTGGCCGCGGTACATGGCGCCCGCCACGAGCGCCGAGAGGTCGAGGCTGACGAGTTGCTTGCCCTTCAGCGAGTCGGCGACATCGCCCGCGACGATGCGCTGGGCGAGGCCCTCGACCACGGCGGTCTTGCCCACGCCAGGCTCGCCGATGAGCACCGGGTTGTTCTTGGTGCGCCGGGTCAGCACCTGGCTGACGCGGCGGATCTCGGCGTCGCGACCGATCACGGGGTCGAGCTTGCCCTGCTTCGCGATCTCGGTGAGGTTGATGCCGAACTGTTCGAGCGCGCTCTTCTGCTTCTCGTCGGTAGCGGGAGCGCCCTGCATGTTGGCCATGCGTGTCCCTTCCTGCGTGTCTACAAACTTGAGTCTACAAGGCTCAACTTTACCCGAATCCATCCTATTCCACTACGCGCACCGTGGCTTAGGTTTCGCGGGCTCCCCGTCAGTCGCCGCTCGCCACGGGTACCGCGCGAGCCGCCCGGAACGCCCGATAGCGCGGCACGAACAGGTTCAGCCACAGCACGAGCAGTACAGCCGCCGCCGACACCGCATACACGAGGGAGGCGCTGACATCGGTGGGAAAGTGCACGCCGATGTAGAGCCGGGAGACGGCGGTCGCGACGACGACCACGCAGCCGAGCACCACGGCGAGGGTGCGCCAGCGGCTGTCGCGCAGCGTGAACACGACCGCAATGGCGAGCGCCGCAGCGAAGCACGTATGCCCGCTCGGGTAGCTCAGCGAGTGCTCGACGGCGAGCGGATGCGCGAGCAGGCTGCCGTCCGGACGCGGTCGCTGCGCGATCCACTTCACCACTTCACTGCCGCCCCATGAGGCGGCGACGATCAGCATGAACGTGACCGTTCGCCACAGGTTTCTGGTGACGATGACGACCACGCCGCCGCCGAGCACCGTGATTGTCGCGGCCAACGGCGGCGAGAAGAGCCAGGCGATGCCCAGCGCGATGCCGTCGAGGGCGGGCGCGTGGTGCCCGCTCAGCCATTGCAGCACGACGAGCTCTCTCGAGCTCCACCCCGGCGCGTGGGCGAGCACGAGGCCGGCGATGACGACGAGAAGCAGGCCGGCAACCCCGAGGCCGCCGGTGAGAAGCGGGCGGGAGAGCGGGCGGATCGGGTCGATGCGGCGCGGGCGCTGCAGCAGCACGGCCGCGGGGTCGTCGTCGGTGGGGTGGGATCCGGTCGTCATCTCGTGCTCTTTCGCTTAAGTCAGGATCAGCTGCGCCACGCGGCGCATCGTCAGGTCGGGCAGGTAGGCCCGGGTCAGGGCGAGGCCGATCTCGGGCAACGTCGTGGGGTCAGGGTAGGCCATGATCAGCTCGTGCAGCTCAGGCTGGAACTTGCGCTTGAAGGCGAGGAGCGAGCGGAACCCGTAGACGGGCTCAAGCGAGGTGCTGATGAACCCGAGCAGGCGGTCGATTCGCGAGCGCGCGGCCTGGTCGACCACGGTGTGCGCGAGAGGCGCGGCCGAGAGCGACATGACGTCGATGTCGTCGTCGCGCATCCGCGTCGCGGCCTCGGCGATGAGGAACTCCATGACGCCGTTGGCGCCGCCCGGCCGCCGGCGCATGAAGTCGAGGGTCCAGCCGACGACCTCGCCGCGCTGATAGCTGGGCAGCCAGCTCGTGACCGCCTCGACGCGCTCGGATTCGTCGATCGCGAGCATGAGGCGCACGGCCGGGTCGCGCAGTTCGTCGACGCTGCCGAGCGTGAACCCCATCTCGGGCAGTCCCCTCTCGGCGACCCACTGCTCTGATATCTCGGTCACCTGCGCGGCGATCGTCACGGGCAGTGAATCCCAATCCGTCCAGACGGCCGTGATGCCCGCGCGCTGCGCCCGATTGATGGCGGTGCGAACGTCTTGCCACTTCTTGCCGGTGGTGCGCCAGTCCTGCGGGTGGATCACCGTCTCCTCGGCGACCGTCATCGTGCTCCAGCCCATCGCCGAGAAGACGGGGGTGAGGCCGCCGTCGACGCTGTAGAACACCGGCAGCCAGCCCTGGTCGTCGCAGTATCGCGCGAACCGGCGGATGGCTCCGCCCTTGGCCTCACGACAACCGAACGGCCCGCCGGTGGTGATCGCCACGCGGCCAACGACCCGGTACGCGATCGCGAAGCGCTGCACGGGATCGAACCAGTACGAGTTGCCCGGCCACGTCGCCATGAACGAGAACGAGTCTCCCCCGCCCTCCTCGAGCAGGTCGCGCACGTGCGCCTCATTGCCCGTCTGCTCCCGACGCAGGTTGCCGAGGGTGGGCCGCACCGCGGCCAGCAGAACGATCAGCCAGAACGCCGGGCCGACGCCGTGATACACGAGCATCGTTGCCGGCTGCGTCGGCAGAAACGCGATCGCCTTATGGTGCAGGAACGAGACAGGGATGAACCGCTCCGCGACATCGTTCACGAGCTCGCCGAACCCGACCGGCCTGCTGAACCCGGTGTGCGCCATGAGCGCGCCGACTCCGAGGTAGAGCAATGCCAGCACGATCGCGGACACCGCCACGACCCAGATGTAACGGGTCACGCTGGCGCGGGAGGCACGAATGGGGAAGTTGCGGCGCAGCACCAGCAGCGCGATCGCGATGGCGGCGGGCAGCAGCACCGAGACGAGCAGCGCGAAGGCCGCCTCCCACGAGACGTGGCCGCGGAACCGCGGCACGTAGCGGGTTCCGGCGATGGGCAGCAGGCCGAAGTAGTACGCGCCGATCACGGCGAAGAACGCGTTGATCGCCACCGCGAGGCCCAGCGCGAACCGCCGGCCCCTCAGAAGCCCGTATGCGACGAGGAGCAGCACCAGCAGAGGCAGGATCGACACGATCACCGGCCCCGGGCTGCTGATGCGTTCGAGCGTCAGCTCGCGCAGGCAGTGTCGCGTCACGTCGAGCACCTGGCAGCGGGCGAGAGTCTGACCCGGGTCGGGCACATCGTTGCCCAGCAGCATGGCGATGGGGGCGAGCGGCCCGAAGCGCGTGCCGGTGTAGAGCACGATGGCCGGGCCGATCGCGGTGATCGCGAGCATCGACGCCATGAGCACGCGCACCTCGTGGTGCGAACTGCGCCGCCACACCTCGATGTGCTTGCCGACGCTCAGCAACGCTCCGAGGGCGAGCCCGAGAACGGCGGCCATGAGCCGGTATAGGTCAGACGGCTGGCCGGAATACAGCAGCAGCACAAGCGTGGCGAGCATCGTCAGCCAGCGGATGCGTCGCCGCCAGAGGGCGCTGGCCGACCCGCTGGCGGCCATGATCACGCCCGCGATGCCCGTGAACGGGTCGAGCGTCACCAGCTCGACCACGTCCCTCGACCACAGCTCGCCCACCCCCAGGGCGATCGCCTGCACGGCGATGCCGACCAGCGTGCCGCCCACCGTCGTCAACGCGAATGCCAGGGCGGTGCGCCACGTGCCCATCAGATTCTCGGCGACCCCGACAAGAACCACCACCAGCACGAGTGCCACGACCAGCTCGAGCAGGTTCTGCGAGAAGAACGAGGAGACGAGCAGGGTCCACCAGTGCCCCTGCTCGACGACAGGCTCGTAGCCGGTTCCTACCATGAAGCGGATGCCGGGCCGCGGCCCGTGCAGAGGCCCGGTCACCAGCGCCAGCACCGCGATCACGGCGGCGAGCGCGAACGTGAACGGCCGGGCGCGAAGAGTCTTGATCACGATCATGATTCCCGCCTCATCCGCCGAGGCCCATGGAGTCTGCCACCTGTGGCAGCGCCCGCTTCAGCACGTAGCGCACCGTGTTCCAGTCGTGCGCGGTGTTCGGCGACTCGATGAAGCGGGTGGTCATGCCCGCGGCGTGGGCGGCCGTCACCATGGTGTGCTCGATTCTGTTGTATTTGGCGTCGTTCGCACCCACACCGAAGATGGCGAGCGTGTCGGGGTACGGCCGGTGCGCGGCGAGCAGGGCGAGCGGCGTGATCTTCTTGTACGCGGCGGCAGAACCGCCGAACGCCTCGCGCACGGTCGACGGGCCGATCGTCGGCGCCTCTTCACCCGAGATGTCGATGATCGAGCGGAACAGGTCGGGGTGGCCCGCGCCGAACTGGATCGAGCAGGTTCCGCCCTGCGAGTAGCCGCCGACGGCCCAGTAGCGGGGGTCGGCGGCGACGTTCAGGTGGCTCCTGATCCAGTTCGGCACGTCGACGAGCAGGTACGTCGCCGATTTTCCCAGCGGGGAGTCGACGCACATGGGGTTCTTGTCTGGCCGGCCGAGCTGGTCGGGCGCCACGACGATCGGGGCCAACCCCTTGTGCGCGTGGGCGTACGCGTTCAGCATCTGGGCGACGCGCCCCGCGGTGAAGACGTCGGAGGGGGCGCCCGGCTGGCCGGAGAACAGCACCGCGACCGGCAGCGCGGGCGGCGAGGCGACGAGGGCCGCCGGCGGCAGATACACCGAGGCGATCCTCGCGCCGAACCCCGATTTCGTGGCCGGAATGCGCACCGTGCCGACCCTGCCCTTCGACGGCATGCCGCTCGGCGGCTGCCACGTGGCGCCCAGCGCCGGCGCCATCGCAGACTCGTGACCGTGCAGGTACGCGGCGCTCATGGCCGGGTACGGGGTGAGGCCAAGCGCATCCTTAAGGTTCCGATACGCACCGAAGTCCACGTTGATCCCCGCCGCTGCCGTGAGGGCGAAGACGGCGATCGAGACGATGGCGACCACCTTGCGCCACGGCCGACTACCCCTGAGATTCGCCAGCGCCAGAGCGATACCGGCGAACGCGAGGGTCGCCCACATCCACGTGATCTGCGTCAACGGCAGTCCGAACACGTTCCATACGTCGGTGACGAGCCAGCACACGAGCAGGCCGATGGCCGCCCCGAGCGCACAGGCAATGAGAGAGCGGATGAGGCGGCCGCCCGGCCGCCGCACGAGCAGCACCACACACAGGACGGCGGCGAGCACGTCCAGCGGCACGAGGAAGCTGCTCTTGTCGATGCGCAGCGTCAGCAGGTCGAGCAACACGGTGACCTCCCGGCTTTCGGATCGGAACAGCGGGGCGAATGGCCCGCTGATTCGATCCTGACGGCCGGTCTCTAAGACGGCTCTAAGACGGCTCGCCGGCCGAGTTGTCGCCGGGAACGCCTGCGCGAACCCGGGGCAGCACGAGGGCGATGCTGGTGCCGAACGACGAGGTCTGTCGAATCTCGACCCGGCCGGAATGCCGCACGGCGATGTCGCGCACGAGCGAGAGGCCGATGCCGAAGCCGGAGCGCCGTTCGGTGGTGGAACCGGTCGGGTCCGAGTGCGCGAACCGGTCGAAGATGCGGGCGGGCTCGATCCCGTGGATGCCCGGGCCGCGGTCGGTGACGACCAGCTCGAGGGTGCGGCCGCGGTTCGTGACCTCCACCGTGACGGCCTCGTGCTCGGGCGAGTGCGCGATCGCGTTGTCGAGGAGCGCGACCAGACACCGGCGCAGGCTCGTCTCGGGAACGGGAGTGAGCGCATCCCCGGTCATGCTCACCGTGATCGTGACGTGACGCGGCGAGGCGATGAGCTGCATGGATTCGGCGGTCTGGGCAACGAGCGGGCCCAGCCGGGTCGGCGGCGCATCGGCCGGCGCCTGCTCGCCCGCGGCGATGAGCAGCAGATCGGCGACCACGTCGATGAGTGCCCCCGTGTCCTGCCTGATCGCGACGAGGTCGCCGCTGATGTCGAGGCCGATCGACGTGTCGAGGTCGCGCGGCAGTCTGCGCTGCAGCATCTGGATGCGCGCATCGAGCACCGCCAGCGGCGTGCGGAGTTCATGCCCAGCGTCGGCCACGAAGGAGCGTTGGATGCGCAGGGCCTCCCCCAACGGTCGAACCGCCCGCCGGGCGATTACCCAGCTGATGAGCCCGGCCAGCACGATCGCGATCGCGCCGATGATCGCGAGCACGACGAGCACCTTGTCGGCCGCGACGTAGATGCGCGTCTCGCCCGGCGGCGGAGTCTCGAGCAGCTCCTGCGGCCGCGACTGGTACACGACGTAGCCGACGGCCGCGACCACCACGACCACCACGATTGCGGCGGCGGCCAGCGCAATCTGCCAGCCGACGGCGAGGGAGGCGCGGCGAACGGATGCCGCATCGCTGTCGATCGGTCGGCCCGACTCTCGCTTCACAGCTGCCCCAATCGATAGCCGCGCCCGCGCACGGTGAGCACCACGTCCTTGTCCGTCTTACGCCTCAGGTAGTGCACGTAGGTGTCGACGGTGCCCGGCGTGTCGTCAGGGCTGAACACGCCGTGCAGAATCTGATGCCTGCTGAAGGTGCGCTCCGGGTTCTCGGCGAAAAGGCGAAGCAGCTGCGATTCGCGCGGCGTGAGCAGAATGCGACCGATATGCGGCGAACGGATGCAGTTCTCCTCGGGGAAGAACGCCCACTCGCCCACGCTGAGTTGCGGGCACTCAGGGTTGAAGACGCGCGTCAGGGCGCGCAGCCTGGCGAGCAGCTCGTCGAAGTCGAACGGCTTGACGAGGTAGTCGTTTGCGCCGGCATCCAGCCCCTCGACCTTGTCGCCGGTCGTTCCGAGCGCGGTCAGCATGAGGATCGGCGCGCTGAACCGCTCGACGCGCAGCGTGCGCACGAGCTCGGTGCCATCGAGAGAGGGCAGCCGTCGGTCGACGACGAGCACGTCGAAGTCCTCCAGCCGCGCGGCATTCAGGCCGTCCATGCCGTCGGTGCACAGCGTCGTCTCGTAGGTCTCCGAGAGCACGTCGGCGATGATCGGGCCGAGCTGAGGGTCGTCCTCGACAAGGAGAAGGCGTTTCTGCTCGCCCATCGCCACCCCCATCACTGGCCGAATCGCCTCGCGCTCACTGTAATGCGCTCGGCCTGCATCGTGCCGAGCGACTACCGCGGCGCGTTTGCGGCGGCGAGCAGCTGCTCCACCTGCTCCGGCCCGAACGGCATACCCGGGAACGACGCGAGCCGGCCGATCGGGAACGACGCCAGCATCCTGAACATCGCCGGGTCGGCAAGCAGCCCACTCGCGGCGCCGTCGCCACCCGCGGCAAGCGCCTGCTGAACCATCGGCCCTGCCACGGGGTGCGCGAGCACTTCACCGATTGACGAATCGGCCGTGAGCGGCACGAGCACGTCGTCGCCGCTGACGTCCACAGAGAGCGTGTGACGGATGTCGCGGCTCGACGCCGCAACCTCGACCCTGTATTCACCCGCTTCAACCGCCCAGCCGTCGATGCGGGTATCCCAGATCGCGAGGTCCTCGCGACGCACGCGGATCTCGACCTCGCGCGAGGAGCCTGCGGCGAGCGCGACCTTCGCGAAACCCTTCAGCTCGCGCGGCGCCCGCGCCACGGCCGAGACAGGCAGGCTCGTGTAGACCTGCACCACCTCGGCGCCATCGCGGCCGCCTGTGTTCGCGACGGTGACGCGCACGACGAGACCGGAGGCATCCGCTTCGACACGCGCGTTCGAGTACTCGAACGTCGTGTACGACAGGCCGTGCCCGAACGGGTACGAGACCCGGGCCTCGCGCGCGTCGTACCAGCGGTACCCCACGAACAGCCCCTCGCCGTACCGCACGTGGCCGTGCTCGCCCGGGAAGTCGAGGTAGGCGGGGCTGTCGGCGAGGCGCACCGGGATCGTCTCGGCGAGGCGGCCCGACGGGTTCACGTCGCCGTAGAGCACGTCGGCGATGGCGCCTCCGCCGGCCTGGCCGAGCAGCCAGCCCTCGATGATGGCGGGCACCCGCTCGGCGAACGGCGCGACACGCACGACACCGCCGTTCGAGAGCACCACCACGGTGCGGTGGTTCGCGGCGATGACGGCGTCGGCGAGCGCCAGCTGGTCGGCGGGCAGCTCGATGTCGTCGCGATCGAAGCCCTCCGACTCGAGCTCGGCCGGCACGCCCAGGAACAGCAGCACGGTCTCGGCTCCGCGCGCGGCCGCGACGGCCTCGGCGACCAGCTCGTCAGCGCCTTCGCCAGGCGCGCCGCCGTCGCTGTGCGCGCCGCCCTCGCCAGGCGCGCCGCCCTCGCCATACCCCGCCGCGAACACGACCTCGGCATCGCCCGCGGCCCGCGCGCGGATCTCCTCGAGCGCGTTGTCGAGCCTCGTCGGGTTGATGAGCGACGAGCCGGCCCCCTGGTACCGCGGCGTGCGCGCCAGCTCGCCGATGACGGCGAGCGACGACGTGGGTGCCAGCGGCAGCACACCGCCCTCGTTCTTCAGCACAACCACGGATGCCGCGGCGGCCTCCCGCGCGAGCGCATGATGCGCGTCGGGGTTGTACGAGGCCCCCGCGCGCGCGGCGCGCGCCGCTCTCTGCGCCAGCGCGACGGAGCGGCCCGCCGCGACGTCGAGCACCCCCTCGTCGAGAACCCCCGAACGAACGGCAGCCACGACCTCGGCATCCGTTCTGCCCGAACTGGCGGGCATCTCGAGGTCGAGCCCGGCGACCAGGCCGGCGACGCGGTCGTTCACGGCGCCCCAGTCGGAGACGACGAGCCCCTCGAAGCCCCACTCGTCTCGCAGAACGCTCGTAAGCAGCCACGGGTTCTCGCTCGCGTAGACGCCGTTGATCCTGTTGTACGAGCACATCACGGTCCAGGGCTGCGCCTCCTCGACGACGCGCTGGAAGCCGCGCAGGTAGATCTCGCGCAGCGGCCGCGGGTCAATATCGGCGGAGACGCGCATGCGGTCGTTCTCCTGGTTGTTGGCGGCGAAGTGCTTGAGCGAGGCGCCGACGCCCTGCGACTGCAGCCCGCGCACGAGAGCCGAGCCGAGCACGCCAGACACGAGCGGGTCTTCCGAGAGGTACTCGAAGTTGCGCCCGCACAGCGGCGAGCGCTTGATGTTGATGCCGGGGCCAAGCAGCACCGCGACACCCTCGGCCTGCGATTCCTCGCCGAGGGCCGCGCCGACGCGCTCGAGCAATTCGGCGTCGAACGACGAGCCGAGCGCGACGGCGGGCGGGAAGCACGTGGCGGGAACGCTGTCGCCGATGCCCAGGTGGTCGCTGCCCTCGCGCTGCTTGCGCACGCCGTGCGGCCCGTCGGTGAGCATGATCGCCGGAACGCCGGCGCGCTCGACCGCCTTCGTCGTCCAGAAGCTCGCGCCGCTTGTGAGCGACGCCTTCTCTTCGAGCGTGAGGCCGGCCACAACCTCCTCGGGCGTCGCGTTCAAGAACAGGGCAGCGGATGCCGTTGGGCTGGTCGTGTCGGTCATGACTCTCCTTCGCGTCTGGCAAAACCTTATAACGCTCGGTTTTGAATGGCAAACGGTGTTCCGTAGCATTCAGGTATGGCAGCGAGGGGTTCGTACGCGAAGGGCGTCGCGAAGCGCGAGGAGATTCTCACGACCGCGCTCGACGTGATCGCGCGAAACGGCTACCGGCGCACCTCGGTGCGCGAGCTCGCCGAGGCGGTCGGGCTCAGCCAGGCCGGCCTGCTGCACTACTTCAGCTCGAAGGAGGAGCTGTTCCACGAGATCCTGCGCAAGAGAGACGAGCGCGACGCCGCCAGCTTCGATCTGCCCGGCGCGGAGCGCATCGACGCGTTCCTCGCCCTGATCCGGCACAACGCCGAGGTGCCGGGGCTGGTGCAGCTGTACGCACAGCTTTCGACAGAAGCGAGCGAGCCCGAGCATCCGTCGCACTCATATTTTGTGGAGCGGTACGCCACCATTCGGCACTCGTTCGCCGAACTCGTGCGGCACGAGCAGGCGGCCGGCGCGGTCGACGCCTCCCTCGACCCCGAACAGATCTCGGCCCTGCTGTTGGCGGCGGCAGACGGACTGCAGACCCAATGGATGCTTGACCCCTCGATCGACATGGCGGCCGGCATCGAGTACCTGTGGCGGCTCGTCACGCAACGGGTGTAACACACGCGACGTCGAAGAACTGCCCTATGTGGGTTGAGGAGACGCGAAGCGTCGTCTCGAAACCCTGCCGCGCCACGCGTTTTCGAGACGCAGCCTACGGCCGCTCCTCAATCCGCTCCTGGTCGACGCCCCTTCACGGCGCCCGCATCACGTCGGCGGTGAAGTTCTGCACCCGGCGCAGCAGCCCCGCCGACCGCGCCTCGATGAACTCGCGCTGGTCGGCGCGCGGAGGCGTGATTCGGATGAGCAGCGGGCACGCGAGATCCTCGCAAATGTATGAGCCGATACTGTTGCCATTTCGCCCCGCCTCGCCTGCGCGTGGCGCCGTGAACAGCTTCACCTGCGTCGCCGGCTGCGAGGAGTGGCACAGCGAGCACATCGCCGAGATTCCCGTTCGAAGCGACCCGTTCGGTGCGCGTAAGACGATGCCGGTCGGTCGGTCGTCCATCCAGTGCACGATGTAGCCGAGGTGTGCGGCCGCCGGGTCGCGCCATCCGAGAAACTCGCGCTCGTTCCAGATGGTCTCGTGCAGCCCCGGTATCGGCAGCCGGTGCAGCTGCTCGGGCGTCGCGTTGACGAACGATGAGCGGATGTCGGCTTCCGTCAGCGGTTTCATGTGACCTCCCATCCGGCAGTCTGCCACGATGAATCATGCGCATCACGCGGCCGAGCGACCTCGCCCTCTCGATGCACGACGTGCCGCGCGGGAACACGCGAACGCGCCTGGCGGACGAGCTGCGTCGGGCGATCCTGGGCGGCCGGGTGCGCGCGGGCGACGCGCTGCCCTCAAGCCGGGCCCTTGCGGCGTCGCTCGGCGTGGCACGCGGCACGGTCGTTGCGGCGTACGACGACCTGGCGGGCGAGGGGTACGCCGAGGTCAGGCCGGGCGCCGGCACGTTCGTCGCGGCGGTTCCGGCGGGTGCTGTTCCGACCGCCTCCGTGCTGTACGTCGCCGCGTCGCCCGCTCCCACTCCCGCACCCGCGCCCGCGAGCGCCCCGGACGCCTCGGCCGCCGGGGCCTCCATCAACCTGAGCCCCGGCCACCCTTCGACGCGCTCGTTCCCGCACCGCGAGTGGGCGGCGGCGTGGCGCGGCGCGTTGGCGAGCGCCCTGCCGGGGGACGAGCCACCGGCATCCGGTCTGCCGCAGCTTCGGGAGCAGATCGCGAGGCACCTGCGCCCCTCGCGCGGCATCGAATGCGGCGCCGATGACGTGATCGTCGTGGCCGGCACGAGGGATGCGCTCGCGCTGCTGACCCTCACGCTTGCGGGCAGCCTCGGCGGGGCGCCGCGCATCGCGTGCGAGTTGCCGGGTCACCGCGGCGGCCGGCGCACACTCGTGGCGGCGGGGGCCGAGCGCGTGCCGATCCCGGTGGTCGACGGCGGCATGGACCTCGCCGCCCTGCACGGCGCGGGGCGCATCGATGCGGCGCTCGTGACGCCGAGCCACCAGTTTCCCCTCGGCGGCAGGCTCGACGTCTCTCGGCGCCTGGAGCTGCTCGAGTGGGCCGAGGCGCGCGACGCCCTGGTCATTGAGGACGACTACGACAGCGAGTTCCGGCACGGCGCGAGTGTGCTGCCGGCGATGGCGTCGCTCGACCGCTCGGGCCGCGTGCTGCATGTCGGCAGCTTCTCGAAGGTGCTGAGCCCCTGGCTGCGTCTCGGCTACATCGTGACGACGAACGGGCGGCTGCGCGACGAGCTTCTCGCGGTTCGCACCGAGCTCGGCTCCACGGTGCCTGGCATGGTTCAGGATGCGCTCGCCCGCTATATGGCCAGCGGTGCACTGCGTCGTCACCTCGCGCGCGCGCGCCGCCAGTACGCGCATCGGCGGCGGCTCATCGTGCACGCGCTCGAGCCCGTGGCGGCCGCTTCGGGCGGTGCCGTGGCGCTCGACGCGCTGGACGGCGGCCTGCACGCGGTGATCTCCTGGCCATTGGCCGACGAGCGCGGTGTCGCCGTGCGGGCCGCGCTCGCACGCCGCTCGGTTCTGTGCGCAGACCTCGATGAGTACTACGGATGCGACGGGCCGGCCCCGCGCGACGGCATCGTCATCGGCTACGGCGCCTGCACCGACGTGGAGCTCGGCCTCGTTCTCGAAGACCTGAGGGTAGCGCTCGGGTAGCCAGACCCCCTCGTCTTACAGCGAACCGGCGACTTGTGCCGCTCGGCTCGCGCCGGCGCGACCGTCGAGCGTGCGAACGAGCCCCGCGACCGACGGCGGCACTGCGGCATCCGCGTCGCTCAGGCCGCTCACGATGGGCTCGCCCGCGCACGTCGACAGCGGCAGCACCCCGGCCCAGACGCCGTGGTCCTCGCCGTCGTCGGCGGTCTCGCCCGTACCGGCGCACCGCACCTTCACGCTGACGTGGTCGAGCGGCACCGCGAGCACCTGCGTCGCCGCCACCTCGCGCTCGGTCATCTCGCGCACCTCGGCGCGGCGGCCGGGCATGAGGTGCTCGCCCACGATCCAGAGAGCACGCCGACGCAGGTCGAGGGGAACCGGCTGGGCGCATCCGTAGATCATGGCGCTTCGGTAGTTGGCGGAGCTGTCGTGCAGCGAGCGCGCGTAGACGAGCCCGTCGAGGTGGGTGATGCCGACCGACACCGGCACGCCCTCGGTCCCGGCGTCGAGGAAGAGGCCGCCGCCGGTCGAGCCGTGCAGCAGCAGCTGGGTGCCGCGGCCGTCGCCGAGGTCGCCGGTGCCGTAGAGGTAGGGCAGCACTATGGGCATGCCGTCGCGCACCATGGCGACGTGCGCGATGAGGCCCTCGGCGAGAATCTGCTCGAGCACCGCCGGGTCGAAGGATTGGCGCTCGCGTTTGCGGCGCACCGTGAGGTTCGGGGTGTTGTTGGTGGCGGCTGGCGATGCGGCAGAACTCGAGGTCATAGCGCTCAGGCTATGGCCGCGACTGGCACAGGCAGAAGGCCGGTTGTGGCGAATTCGAGTGGACCAATCTTTCGGCTTTCGCCCGCCGCCCGCAGCGTCGGTGGCTGCCCCTAGGCTCGAGGCGTGACGACGACGATCACCCGCCGCGAACTCATCGCGCTGCGCCTGAAGCCGCAGGGCCTCGCCTTCAGCCCCCTCAGCACGCCGCTCGAGGCGGCGCGTCGCATGCTCGCGACGCAGGCGCAGGAGTTCGCGGGCGGCTGCTGGGCGCTCGGGGTGCGCGCACCGGGCTCATCCCAGCAACAGGTGCTCGACGCGCTCGCCGCCGGCACCGTCGTTCGCTCGTACCCGATGCGCGGCACCCTGCATTTCACCGCCGCAGACGACCTGCGATGGATGCTGTCGGTCACCGCCGGCCGCATGCTCGCCTCCGTCGAGCCGCGCCTCGCGCGCATGGGCCTCGACCGCGCCGCCCTCGATCGCGCCCGCGATGCTGCCGTGCAGCACCTCGCGGGTGGTGGAGCGCTCGGCCGGCAGGAGTTCGTCCAGGCGATGGCCGCCGCCGGTGTGCCGACCGAGGGGCAGCTCGGCTACCAGGTCATCTTCTTCCTCGCGCAATCCGGCCTCATCTGCTGGGGGCCGCCGCACCGCACCCAGCAGGCGCTTGTGCTCGTCGACGAGTGGATCGCGCCCACCCCGGCCGTCGACCCCGACGAGGCGCTGCGGCGTTTCGTGCTGCGCTACCTCGCCGGCCATGGCCC
The DNA here is from genome assembly GCF_026410545.1 of Microbacterium sp. STN6. GTDB lineage: Bacteria > Actinomycetota > Actinomycetes > Actinomycetales > Microbacteriaceae > Root112D2. Next base: position 509,336 of record NZ_JAPMIT010000003.1, on the reverse strand, counting down.
CGCCCAGGTGCAGGACTTCCAGTGGTGGACCAAGCTCACCCTCACCACCGCCCGCCGCGCCTTCGAGCTGGCGGCCGACGAACTTGAGCCGCTCGAGTGCGAGGGCGAGACGTTCTGGGTTGTGGCATCGGCTTTGGGTTCGGCTTTGGGTTCGGCTTTGGGTTCGCAAGCGGATGCTGCCGCGCTCCCCCGCCGTCGTGACTCCGCCTTCCGCGCCCTTCCCGGTTTCGACGAGTACCTGCTCGGCCCGAACTACCGCCGCTTCGCCCTGCCGCCTGAGCACAACGAGTTGCTGTTCCCGCCCAAGACGAGCATCTTCCTGCGTTCAGTCGTGCAGGAGGGCAGGGTGATCGCGTCGTGGCGTTCGGTGAAGAGCGCCAGGGCCGCTGGCGAGGCTCCGGAGATCACGCCGCTGAAGCCGCTGTCGTCGCGACAGCAGGCCGGCGTCGCGCAGGCTATCGCCGCGCACGACGGGTTCCTCGATGGCGGTGCTCCCGCTGCCGCCTCTACTTCTCCTGCCGCTCTTCGCGCTCGAGCACCGCGCGCGCAATAGCGTCTCCCGCCTCGGTCGAGCTGAACCAGATCGTGTCGCGGAAGTCATTGGTTCTCCAGTCGAGACCGACTTCGAACCATTCACGAACGATGCGCGCCATGGTGTCGTCTGCGGTTGCCTGCCAAGAGTAGAACCGGCCGTCATCCTCCAATCCTCCTGCGACAGCGAGATCGCGGTACAAGAACTCCGTGATGATCCCGAGTGACATCGTTCGGCCGTCCTCGCGGCTCGCTATGCCCAATCCAACAGCATGCGATTCGACCCACCCGAGGCTGGCCCAGTCGATCAGCATTCCTACAAGCAACTCTTCTACGACTGTCCGCTGTCCGTACGCAGATCCCGTCGACCCTTCACGCGAATCGTCCGTCGGTAGAGCGTCTCCTGGCGATCCAGCGATGCCTTGCTTCTCGCGCAGCAGCGCAGCGTGGGCGATTGCGTCGCCTGCACCCGTGGCGTCGAGCCAGATGCTGCCCCAGGGGCCATCATCGCCGTTGTTCAATCCGGCGGCAAACCATTCGGTAACGACGCGTGCGAGCGCTTCATGAGTGCTGCATGCCCACGGCACGAAACCCGCGCTACTTTCGTAGCTACCGGCCACAGCCAAGTCCCTGTGCAGCAACTGCGCCACAATCCCGAGCGACATGGTGCGGCGGTCCTGGCGGCCCTCGATCCCGGAGTCCGCAACGATCGACGTTACCCAGCCCAGGCTTGCCCAATCGTCAAGCATGCTTACGAGCACTTCTTCCAGGACAGTCCGCTCACTCAATCGCTTGCCGGGCTCGTTCATTTCGGCTCTCCAATGTGAATCTTGCTGTGCTTGTCCGCGCCGGGGAATTCGATGTCAATGGTCTTCCCCCCAGATTTCGACTTCTCGCGCATACCAATCTTTGTACCGTCGTCGAGTTCCACTGCCTTTTCGTGTCCCTTCCAGTTGGCGGGTCGAGCGCCCTTCGTTATTTCGGCGTATTCGTTGTCGAGGGCCGATTCGTCCGGCACCAGACGAATGCTGTCCCTCGACCCGCGTGGAAGCTTCTTCAGACGCTCTCTTATGTCCCTTCCCGTCTTGGCCGAACTTGCCGAATCATTCCGTGATGAAGAGGGCGCGCCCACGTCCCCCTGCGCTTCGTTGAACAATCTCATGTTCTCGGCGATGCCGGCGCCAACAGCACCGACGGCCACTCCGGCTATCGCACCGATCGCGGCCCCGAGTCCAGCCCCTGCGATCGTGCCTCCGCCCGGCTCGACCAGCGTGCCAGCTCCGCCGCCGATCTCCAGCCCGAGGCCTCCCCCGCCGATTCCTCCCGCAAGCGCGCCCCCGATCACTGCTCCGCCGATCGCTCCGATTTCGGCCCAGAAGCTCTGCACTTGATCAGCGGAGTTCCGCAACGAGCGCACTGACGCCGCTGGCACCACGGTGCCGATGCGCGGGAATGCCGCCCTGCCATCCTCGCCGCCGCCGATCGCCAGAATGCGTCGCGCCAGGGCCGTCGTCGACTCCTCGACCGCCCGGTTGAACATCGCGCCTCGCTGCCGCAACTGCGCCTCCTCGGCGACGAGCTGCGGAACCCGCATCCAACCCTCACCCGGCGCGAGGCAACGAAACCGCAAGATCTGCTCGACGAGCGACGCGCGCTCGCGCTGCAGGGCCAGCAACGCGGGAAGGGCCTCGCTGATGACCGCGCGCAGCTGTTGAGCGGCGCCACGCAGCTCGGCCGCGTGGTCAGCGGCCGGGTACACCCACCCCTGCATGAGCGCGGTCGTCTGCGGCACGGCGACCGCGTCAGGCAGCGCCGACCACGCTCGCGATCCCGTCATCGCCGCCTCCTCGAGCCTGCTGGCCTGCGCTGCGTAGCGGAGGGCGGCTTCGTCGAGAGATTCGGGCGAGAAGCCGAGCTGGGCGACATCCGCTTCGCTGATCGCGGAGAACATCAGGCGCCGATCTCTGCGGCGTGGCCGAGTTCAGAATCGGCCCGCTCGAACATCGCAAGCACTGTCGTGACGGATTGCCCCGCCTCGCCCAAGTGCTCGCCGATCGCGGCACCGTGGCCGGCCCGCGCGTGCTCGAACGCGCTCAATGCCGCGACGAGCGCAGGGCACGCCCGAGCCGTGTCGAGGAGTTCGGCAAACGCCGCCCGCGCCGAGGCTGCGGCCGTCGCCGCGTCGGACCCGGCCGCATCCATCACGGTCGCGATGTGCGCCGCGGCGTCGCCATCGAGGTGAATACGCGCAGCCCGCATCCGTCTCTCACACCCCTCCGCTACCCGCCCGTTCCGCCGAGCGCCCACGCTAACAGCGGCGGTCCCCTCCCGTTTCTGCCCTGTGGATAACCACGGATGTCGGTGGCGGCGGCCAGAGTGTCATGCATGAAGACGGTCTATTACACGGCGACCAGCCTCGACGGTTACATTGCCGACGAGAACAACTCGCTCGAGTGGCTCTTCGCGGCCGACGCCGCGGCTGACGCAGACTCGCCTGACGATCGCTCGCCTGACGATCGCTCGCCTGACGACTCCGCGTCTCTCGACGCTGGCCATGGCTACGACGCCTTCATTGCCACGATCGGCGCCGTCGCCATGGGCGCCACGACATACGAATGGATGCTCGAGCACCACCTCGACGCCGGCAACGCGTGGCCGTACCGCCAGCCGACGTGGGTGTTCACGCATCGCGACCTGCACGCGGTGTCGGGAGCAGACATCCGCTTCGTATCGGGAGACGTCGGGCGCGTGCATGCCGAGATGGCGGCCGCCGCGGCCGGCCTGAACCTGTGGATCGTCGGCGGCGGCGACCTGGCAGGCCAGTTTCACGACCTGGGGCTTCTGAACGAGATCGTCGTCAGCGTCGCGCCCGTCACGCTCGGCGCAGGCGCACCGCTCCTCCCGCGCGCGATCACTCCGCCCAGCATGCGGCTCACCGGCCTGACGCAGAGCGGACCGTTCGCGCAACTCACCTTCGCCGTCGCGACCGACGCAGCACCGTGAATGACGCCGTCGTCACACGCACACTCCGGCGGCTTGGCCGGTCGTCGTTCCGATCCCGGTTCGCGCTCGACGCCCGCGACCTCGCCTACCTGCGGGAGCGCGGCCGGCAGACCATCGGCGAGCACGCCACGCACCTTCTGACCACCCGTGTCGGCGCCGCGAGACCCCTCAAAGACGGTAGGCAGACCCCGTGGCGGGGGCATCCGGTGTTCGTGGCCCAGCACGCAACCGCCACCTGCTGCCGTGGTTGCATTGAGACGTGGCACGGCATCGCTCGAGGCCATCAGCTGACGGATGACGAGCTCGCGCATCTGCGCGACCTCGTTCTGGGGTGGCTCACGGCGCAGCTGGCGACGAACGGGCGCACGCATCCTTCCTCGCTGTCCCCGTTCGGCGCTTCCTCATCTCCGCTCCCCTCCTCTTAAGCTCCCTCATCCTCCCCAATTCAACCTCTCATCGGGTTTTCCCCAGCTGCGTGATCGGCCCTCAGAATGTCGGTGGTCGGGTGTGTACTTGAGGCATGCAGACAGCAGGCGGCACCGCGATCGACGTTTTCGTCGAACATGATTCGAGCCTGCTCGAGATCGAGGCGGCGTTCCTGGTTGCCGGCGCGCGCGGTCGAGTCTCGTCGCCAGAGCTTCCCGCTTTCGAGCGTGGGGATGACCGCAGCAGCGAGATAGGCGGTGAACGCGACTTCGTCTTCGCAATGGTGAAGGCGACGGCGGCCGCTGCGAACGCCGCCGCAGCGATGTCGTGTCAGATCGATGCCGTCTGCGAGGCTCTCGACGCCGCGCAGGCCTCACCCGAAGCGTTCGTGGGCCCGTTCGCGCGGCAAGGTCGAGAATCGGCCGAGTTCGTGAGGCGTGCCGCCGTTGCTGAGCTGGCTGTCGAGCTTGGCGTCTCCGAGGCGACCGTGAACCGGTATGCGGAGACAGGCAGGCTTCTGCAGACTCGTCTGCCTCGGGTGCGCGAAGGGTTTGCCGAGGGTTCGATCTCGTACGCCAAGGTCCGCATCATCGTCGAGCAGGCGTCGACGCTTCCCGACCCCGACGCACCAGGCGTCGACCCCGCCTTCGCTCGGCAGGCTCTGCAGGCATTCGACGAGTCGATGTCCGCCCTGGCCCCCGCGCTGACTCCCGTAAAACTGCGTATAAAGGCGCGGAGCCTCCGCGAGAAGCTTCACGACGAGCCTCTCGCCGAGCGGCACCGGCGAGCGAAGGCCGAGCGCAGAGTCTGGGTGGATCCGGCGGCCGACGGCATGGCGTGGTTCGGCGCGCACATTCCGGCCGACGTCGCTTATCGGGCCATGGCCAGGATCACCGCGAACGCCCAGAACCTGGCCGGCCTAAGGCGAGAAGAGCGAACTCTCGCTCAGCTGAAGGCAGATGTGGCCGCCGACCTACTCACCGGCGACGGCACCGCGCACGAGGTGCGAGCCGTCGTGAACGTCACCGTGCCGGTGCTCACACTGCTTGGCGACGGCGACGGCGACGGCAACGGCAACGGCCAAAGCAAGAGCAAGCGCGATCGCCATCGCACGAGCAAGAGAGATCGCAATCGCAACAGCAACGGGGCCGCGCATCACTCCGCCCCCGCGCCCATCCCCGCGGCGTTCCTGGGTCTCGAGCCGACCGGCTCTCACCTGCCAACGCAGCCGGCAACGCTCGAGGGCTACGGCCCCATCGACCCCGTCACCGCCCGGCGGCTCTGCGGCCGGGCGCCATCCCTTTACCGAGTGCTCACCGATCCTGTCAACGGCGCCGTAATCACCGTCGACCGCACGAGCTACCGCCCGCCGGCAGACCTCAAGCGGCTTGTGGCCGCCCGATTCAGCACCTGCACATTCCCGGGATGCGCTCGACCGACCGACGCGTGTGACATCGACCACAGCGACGCCTGGGAGCAGGGCGGCACCACGAGCATCCACAACCTGGCACCGCTCTGCCGACACCATCACCGGGTGAAGCACAATACGCGGTGGGCGCTGTCGCGAACTCCGGCTGGCGGGGTTCAGTTCACGAGCCCCAGCGGCGTGACGCACGACACCGATCCGCCGCCGTTCTGATGCACGCCCGCGCTCGCGGCCAGCCAGGAGCGAGATCGAGATCAGCGGCGAAATCAGTACACGAAGGGCACGAACCTCGCGGTACGACGTCGATAGCGCTCGAACGGCTCGCCGTAGTGTTCGGCCAGGTGGCGGTCAAGCATCGGGATGTTCACGAAGATGAACAGCGCGGCCATCAGTGCCGGGATCACGAACGCCCAGACAACGCCGGTGACCAGGGCGAACCCCGAGAATAGAACGACATCGCCGAAGTAGTTGATGTGCACGGCGAAGCGGAAGAGCCCTCCCGTGTACAGCTTGCCCGCGTGCGAGGGGTCGTCCTTCCACCGCTTGCGCAGATACTCGGATGCCGTGTTCGTGGCCGATCCGATCACATAAAGCGCCACTCCACACCAGGTTGCGGCACCGACTGGCGTCGTGTTCATACCGCCCAAACACGCCATGGTGAGATGGATCGCGACGATCCACAGCCCCACCCCGAACCCCTCTCCATACGAGACCCTGCGCTTGACCATCACGTACGTGGTCATGATGATGCGCAGAAAGTACACGAACGAACACGTCACGATCAGCACGCGCCGAACCGACTCAGCCTGTTGGAAGAGTCCTCCGAAGAGCGGAGCGCCGCCGAAGAGCGGGCCGCCACCGAAGACTCGGGCGCCGCCGAACAGCAGCCACGCACCCACGAGCACGCCCGCCAGATTGAGGCCGAGGAGCACGAGCTTGGCGGCATCCGATCGCCCGTGCTCTTTGTAGAACCCCCGCTCCGTGTCACTCATGATCCGCTCAACCCCTTCGAATAGATCGCCAGCAACTCGCGCCCCCACACCTCGATGCCGTCGGCAGAGAGCGGGTCGAAGCCCACGACCTGCTGCACCCGACGGCGCAGCATGATCACCCCGAGGTCGTTGACGAGCAGGAACGCCGCTCGAGCCGCCGGGTTCTGCCCCGGCGCGGCCGAGCCCGACGCGACCATCGCGTCCAGCCCGCGCTGGGCCGCCTCGAACAGGCGCCGGAACATTTCTGCGCCCGCGTCCGGTTCCGAACCCGAGCCCGAACCCGAACCCGAACCCGAACCCGAACCCACCAGCATCCGCCCCAGATACTCCGGCAACGGCGACCCCGGCGGAAAGAACGTCGCCGCAGCCTCCAGAATCGACGACGCCGGCCCGTCACCCGTCACCGTCCCGATCATCTCACTGAACCGCTCGAGCACCCGGTCATCGACCGCGGCCCGCAGCCCATCCTTGCTGCCGTAGTGCTGCATCACCAGCGCAGGCGACACGGATGCCGCCGCAGCAACCTCGCGCACCGTCACCCCATCGACACCGCGCGCCGCAAACAGCCGCATCGCCTCGTGCAGAATCACCGCCTTCGCGGTTCGGTCATCCCCTTGTGAACGCATGTTCGGTATTATAAACGCTTGTTCATATCGGTAGCAACAGGCGACGGAAAATCCGCTCAGGGGTAGACAGAAACCTGTGAGCGAGTACTCGGCAGCGACCACAACGGCGGCACCCGAAGGGGCCGCGCGCAGGCAGCTGCCGGTCATCGCGCTCACCGCCATGGTGGTCGGCTCCATGGTCGGCGCGGGCGTCTTCTCGCTGCCAAGCAACTTCGCGAAGCAGACCGGTGTCGTCGGAACGTGCATCGTGTGGGCCATCGCCGGCACGGGCATGCTCATGCTCGCGCTCGTCTTCCAACGACTCGCCGTGCAAAAGCCCGAGTTGAACGCCGGCGTCTACTCGTACGCGAAGGCGGGCTTCGGCGACTACGTTGGGTTCTTCTCGGCGTTCGGCTACTGGGCCAGCGCCTGCGCTGGCAACGCGACCTACTGGATCCTCATCGGCTCCACACTCGGAGAGGTCATCCCCGCCCTCGGCGAGGGCTCGACAGTTCTCGCCATCGCGGGATCGTCGGCGTGCGTCTGGATCGTGCACGCTCTCGTGCTGCACGGCATCCGCGAGGCGTCTGTCATCAACGTGATCGTGACGATCGCCAAGCTCGTGCCTATCGCTCTCTTCATTCTCATCGTCGCGATCGTGGGATTCAGCGGCCACGTGTTCGCAGGCAACCTGTGGCAGGGCGGCGCGGGCAGCAGCGGCGCGGGCAGTAGCACAGTCGGCAGCGCAGCGGGCAGCGCAGCCGCCAGCGCAGCCGGCCTCATCGACCAGGTGAAATCCACCATGCTCATCACCGTCTTCGTCTTTCTCGGCGTCGAGGGCGCAAGCGTGTACTCGCGCTACGCCCGGCGCCGCAGCGACGTGGGCAAAGCCACCGTGCTCGGCTTTCTCAGCGTGCTCGCGGTGTTCGCTCTCGTGTCGATCCTGTCATTCGGCGTCGCACCCGCGGCCGACCTCGCGGGTATGCGCCAGCCCTCCGTCGCGGGCGTGCTCGACGCGGTGGTCGGCCCGTGGGGGCGCGCGCTGGTCAGCGTAGGCCTCATCGTCTCGGTGCTCGGCGCCTACCTCGCCTGGACCCTGATGGGCGCCGAAGTTCTCTACAACGCCGCCATCAGCCGGGATGCGCCCCGCTTTCTCACGCGCATCGGCCGCCGGGGCGCCCCGCGTTACGCCGTACTTCTGACGAGCTGCCTCGTGCAGCTGCTACTCGTCGTCGCTCTCTTCTCCGACGACGCCTTCACGTTCATGCTCGACCTGTGCAGCTCGCTGTGCCTCGTGCCATACCTGCTGAGCGCCGCATACGCGCTGAAGCTCGCGCTGAGCCGCCGCGAGGCGACACCGCGCGCATCCGCTCTGATCATCGGATGCCTCGCCACGGCATACACACTCTTCCTGCTCGTTGCGGCAGGCCCGACATTCCTGTTGCTGGCCTTGATCGTCTACGCTCCCGGCACGGTGCTGTACGTCATCGCCCGCCGCGAGCGCCGGCTGCGGCTCTTCCGGCCGGCCGAGGCGGCGCTGTGCGGCCTCGTCATCGCGGGCGCGATCGTGGGCGTGATCGCGGTGGCGACCGGCGCGATCTCGATCTGAGCCGAGAGCTCTCGAGGACCGCGGCTCAGGTTCTCAGGTTCTCAGGTACGCCAGAACCGCGAGCACGCGGCGGTGCCCGCTGTCGCTGGTCGAGAGGCCGAGCTTCATGAAGATCTTGCCGATGTGCTTGCTCACGGCCGTCTCGGTCACCACGAGCCTGGCCGCGATGGTGTCGTTGTCGAGTCCCTCGGCCATGAGCCCGAGCACCTCATGCTCGCGCGGCGTGAGGGTGCGAATCGGGTCGTCCGCTCGCCGCCGGCTCAGCAGCTGCGAGATCACCTCGGGGTCCATCACCGTGCCGCCCTCGGCGACTCGTCGCAGCGCGTCGGTGAACTCCGTCACCTTGCCGACGCGCTCCTTGAGCAGATAGCCGAGACCGCCCGCGCCCTCGGCGAGTAGCTGTGCCGCGTAGCGGTCCTCCACGTAAGCGGACAGCACCAGCACGGGGAACCCGGGGCGCCGCTGCCGTGCGGTCTCTGCCGCCTTCAGGCCCTCGTTCGTGAACGTCGGCGGCATCCGCACGTCGAGAACCGCGGCATCCGTGTCGTCGAGCAGTGTCAGAAAGTCGTCCGCGTTGTCGACCGCCGCCACCACGTCGAACCCCTCGCTGCGCAGCAGCAGGGCGAGGCCCTCACGCAGCAGCGCGTCGTCTTCCGCAATCACCACCCGCACGGCAGCTCCACCCTCATCCTCGTCGGCCCGTCGACCGGACTGGTCACCTCGAGCGTTCCCTCGAACGCCTCGGCACGGCGCCGGATTCCCGCGATGCCGCCTCCCGGGCGTTCGGTCGCCCCGCCGTGTCCATTGTCTTCGACGACGATCAGCAACCGTTGGGCCGGCTCGGACGCGTCGGTCTCGAGAGAGATCGTCGCCTGCGTCGCCTCACTGTGTTTGTTGAGGTTCGTCACGGCCTCGGCCACGATGAAGTAGCTCGCGGACTCCACCGCCGACGGAACCCGATGCAGGCCCTCGGCGTGCAGCGAGCACGGCACGGCCGAGCGGCCGGCCACAGAGGAGAGCGCGCCTTCGAGCCCGAGTTCCTGCAGGATCGGCGGGCAGATGTCGTGCACGGTCGTGCGGAGGCCGGCCAGCGCATCCGTCGCCGCTTCTCGCGCGCGGCGCAGCTGCGGCAGCGCGCTCTGCGGGTTGGTTTCAAGCGATCGTTCCGCGATGCCCAGCATCATGACCACGCTGACCAGGCGGTTCTGCGCCCCGTCGTGCAGGTCGCGCTCGATGCGTCGCAGCTCGGCGGCGTGGGCGTCCAGTGCGGCCGCCCGGCTGGCGGTGAGTGCCGTGACGCGTTCGGCCAGCACCTCGTTTCGGCCCGGGGTGAGCATCGCCGCCTGCGCCCGGGTCAGCACGGAGGCGACGCCCGGTACGAGCCACCAGGCGGCGAGTGCGTAGCCGAGGGCCACAAGCGGCGACCACGCGGCCGCCGCCCACGACGTGACAGGGAACGGGCTGGCAATCGGATCGTTCGCGGGGGCGAGGTACCAATACGCGGGCACGAGCAGCGCGTTGACGGCGGCAAGCGGCAGGGCAATGGTCAGAAGGCTCACGAGCGGCGCGATCACGGCGTCGCCGACGAGCCACACCAGGTCGCGCCCGGTTGAGCGGGAGAAGGCGAGGCGCATCAACTCGCCGTACGTCGCAGAGTCTGGGATCGGTCGGTACGCAGAACTGATCGGCCTGCCGCGATAGCGCTCGCTTCGCTCGCGAGCGAGCAGCGCCCACCAGCGCAGCGGCCGCACGATCAGAGGCACGACGAGAGTTCCGCCGCTGAGCACGAGCACGGGCACCAGGGCGAGGGCGACCAGAAGGAAGAAGAGCGACGTGAGGCCGGCGCCGAGTTCGACCACCAGGTGGCGCAGCGCGCGCCACCATCGTCGACCTCGTGCGCGGCTCATCCGTTCAGTCTGCCGTAGTACCCGCGGCAAGGCGGTAGAGCCAGCTACACCATTAAGACGGTGGCGGGCGGGAGCGCGCTGCCGGGCCCACATTCGTAGCGTCAATGACTATGAACATCAACACGAGCATCGAGACGTCGCCTCCCCGGGCCCAGTCGAGCACACGACAGGCGCTGCGTCTCGAGGCGGTCGTCAAAAGGTACGGCACGGGAGCCTCGGCGGTGATGGCATTGAGAGGCATCGATCTCACGCTGTCGCGTGGATCGTTCTCCGCGATCATGGGCCCATCAGGCTCGGGAAAGAGCACCTTCCTGAACACGGCAGCCGGGCTCGACACCCCCACAAGCGGCTCCGTCTGGATCGGCGACACCGACATCTCCCGGATGCGCGCCAACCGGCTCGCGAGGTTCCGTCGCGAACACGTCGGCTTCATTTTCCAGGCCTACAACCTGCTGCCAGCGCTGACGATCGAGCAGAACGTGACGCTCCCCCTGATGCTCGCCCACACCCGTGTGGATCGGGCCTGGCTCGACCGCATCATCCGGGCGGTCGGCCTCGGCGAGCTGCGCGATCGACGACCTGCAGAACTCTCCGGCGGCCAGCAGCAGCGGGTCGCCATCGCGCGCGCGCTGATCACGCGACCGGATGCCGTCTTCGCCGACGAGCCGACCGGCGCGCTCGACTCGCGAACGGGTCGCCAGGTGCTCGAGCTGCTCGCGCAGATGACACGTGAACTGAACCAGACCGTCGTCATGGTCACCCACGACCCGGTCGTCGCCTCCCATGCGGACCGCGTCATCTACCTCGCCGACGGCGCGTTCGTCGGCTACCAGGACGGCGCGACGACGCAGCAGATCATCGACCAGATGTCCGGTCTGGGGGAATGGTGAACACGTTGGTCAGGGCGGCGATCCGCCAGCATAAGGGCTCGTTCGTGGGCGTCTTCGTGGCCGTGCTCACCGCCACCATGCTCGCGACCGGGCTCGGCATTCTGATTGAGTCCGGCATCCGCGGTGGCGTGCACCCCGAGCGCTACTCGGCCGCCGACGTGATGGTGGGCGCACAGCAGTCGTTCGACACCGCGGAGGGCGTGACCGTACCGCTGAACGAGCGCGTCCCGCTCCCCGCCGATGCGCTCGCGGCGCTCCGGCAGCTTCCTGCCGCGGCTCGGGTCGTCGCCGACACGACGACGCCGCTGGCCTGGGCGGGGTCGCCCGTTGAGGCCCACGGCTGGAGTTCCGCCGCGCTCACCCCGTACCGTCTGGTTCACGGGCATGCGCCACAGGCACCGGACCAGGTGGTCGTCACCGGGGCGGCAGCGACACGCACCGAGGTCGGCGCTACCATCACCCTGCGCCACGGCGGTGTTCCCGCCCGCTACCGCGTGGTCGGGATCGCCGCCGCCGCCACGGCCGAGCAGCCCGCGCGCGCGCAACACGTGTTCCTGAGTGACGCCGCGGCATCCGCTCTGGCTCCGCTGGGCGGCGCGCCGAGCGTCGTGGGCGTCTTCGCACGCCCCGGCGTTTCGCCGGACCAGCTGGCTGGCGAGATCCGCACCGGCATTCCCGACGTCGCCACCTACACCGGTGATCAGCGCGGCAACGCCGAGTTTCTCGACGTGGGTGTCGCACGAGGAACCCTCGTCGCCATCGGGTCGTCGTTTGCCGGCACGGCCATCCTGATCGCCCTCTTCGTCGTCGCGAGCACGCTGTCACTGTCGATCCAGAGCCGAAGGCGGGATTACGCGCTGATGCGTGCGATCGGCGCAACACCCCTGCAGATCATTCACCTTGTCGTCAGGGAAGTGCTCGTCATCGCCGGCGCGGGAGCGCTGATCGGCGCGGCACCCGGCTACCTGCTGGCGAGCGCGATGCGATTCGGCTTCGCTCAGGCCGGGGTGATCCCGGCGGACTTCGCCCTCGCTTCGAGTCCGATCCCGGCGCTCGGCGCCATCGTGCTCGTCGTCGCGGCGGCTCTGCTCGCCGCCGTGGTCGCCGCTCGACGTCCCGCACGGATCAACCCGATCGAGGCCCTGCGCGAGGCGTCGACCACGCCAGCGCGACTGGGCCGGGGTCGCACCACCACCGGCATCGTGCTCGGCATCGTCGGCCTGCTTGCGAGCGCCATGCCCCTCGTTGTGCAGGGAGCGATCGCCGTCACCGGCCCGGCGGCCGCCCTTCTGCTCCTGCTCATCTCCGCGGGCCTGCTCGGGCCACGCCTGGTGCGCATCGCCATGGCGGTCTTCGGTGGGCCCCTCAGGCGGTCGCCGTCGCCGTCGGCGTTTCTCGCGGCCACCAACGCGCGCAGCAACTCGCGACGGCTCGCGGCAGCCATCATCCCCATCGCACTGGGCATCGGCCTTGGCCTGGTTCAGGTCGGCACGGGCCAGATCGTCGCGACCGAGGCAAGCGCGCAATCCCACGCAGGCCTCACCGCAGACCTCGTGGTCGCGGGAGGCGCATCCGGCATATCCGGCGACGGCGCGGCGGTTATCGCCCGCGCGCCCGGAGTGCAGGCAGCGAATCCGGTTGCGCTCAGCGACGTGACCCTCAGCTACGTGCTTCTCGGCGATCCGTCGTCACAGCAGTACGCCGCGCAGGGGGTGGACCCCTCGACTGATGCATCGACCCTCGACCTCGACATGGTCGCCGGTTCCCTACATTCCCTGAAGGGCATACAAACCGTCGCATTGAGCACGGATGCGGCGCAGGCCGCCGGAGCGCATGTCGGCGACACCGTGCACGAACACCTCGGCGACGGAACCCGAGTGGACGCACGCGTCGTCGCCATCTACACGAGGGGCCTCGGCTTCGGAGACGTCACTATGGCCAACGCGGCGCTGCGCGAACACACAACGACCGGGCTCAGCAACTACGTTCTGGTGAGCACACAGCCCGGCCAGCGCGCGCAGGTGCAGAAGGCCTTGGCCGATGCCGGCTTCACCGTGACGACCCGAGACGGGCTCGACGCGGTCGGTGACGGCGCCCGCGACGCCAATAGTGCGGTGAATCTCATCGCTCTCGTCGTCATTCTCGGCTACATCGCCATCGCGGTCGTCAACACACTGGTGATGGCAACCGGTGAGCGCCGCCGCGAGTTCGCGCTGCTGCAATTGCTCGGCGCGACGCGACGCCAGGTGCGCTCGATGATGCGCGCCGAGTCCATCATGGTCGCGGTGATCGCCGCGGTGCTGGGGGTGCTGCTGGCCGCCCCGCCGCTGGTCGGGATCAGCCTCGGCATCTCGGGCCAGCCGCTGCCCGGCATCTCACCCGTCACGACCGTGGCGATCGTCGCTTCGCTGAGCGTGCTCGCGATGATCGCGCTGGCGTTGGCGACACGGTCGACCATGCGCACCGCGCCGATCAGCGAGATCGGGTCGCGCGAGTGACGACCAGGGGCATGAACACCTCGTCAACGATGGAGGCGCTCACCTCCTCCGTGACCGGCTTCAGGGTCAGCAGCAGCTCCTGCCGGTACAGGTCGAACGGTACCGAGACGACCCTCGGGGTCAGTCTCGACGGGTCGACCTCGCCCCGTTCGACGGCACGCGCAATGATCGTCTCGACCGCGTTGCTGCGCCCCGCGAGGAGCGATTCGCGCAGATCGGAAAGGGCGGTTCCGGTCTCGGCGAAGTAGCCGGAGAGCTGCAGCATCATCATGATGCCGAGCCGTGCGCGCGAGCGGTTCGAGCGCTGCAGCAGCTCGACCATGTCGTCGCGCAATGAGCCGGTATCCGGGATCACCACGTGCTCCTTGCGGCCGACGTGCGTCACGGCCGCGCGCACCAGATCGGGCTTGGTGGGCCACCGTCGGTAGATGACGGCACGGCTCGCCTTGGCCCGCTCTGCCACCGACTCGATCGTGAAGTCCGAGTAGCCCTTCTCCGCGAGCTCGTCCCACGCGGCATCGAGCAGCGCGTTCTCGAGTGCCGCCCCGCGCCGCCGCCTCGGAACCTGGGCATCGTCTTTAAGAGACATTGTGTTTCTTATCCTCACGTCCTACTCTTTAGTGTACAGAGTGACTCTAAGGAGGACCGATGCTCGATCAGAAGATCGAAACCACCACGGTCGACCCCGCCGTGTGGCGCACCGTCTGGACCATACTCGTCGGCGGCCTCGCCGTGCTGTTCGACACGACCATCGTCGCGGTCGCCCTGCACACCCTCGCGCACGATCTGCACGTCTCGGTGGCCACGATCCAGTGGGTCAGCACAGGTTATCTGCTCGCGCTGGCCGTCACTGTGCCGATCGCAGGCTGGGCACAGCGGATGCTGGGCGGCAAGCGTCTCTGGCTGGCGGCCCTCTCGTTGTTTCTCGCCGGCTCGGTGCTCTCGAGCCTGGCGTGGAGTGCCGGCAGCCTGATCGCGTTCCGCGTCGTGCAGGGCGTGGGCGGCGGCCTGCTGTTGCCGCTCATGTCGACCATGGTGATGCAGGCGGCGGGCGGGCGCGCCCTCGGCCGCATCATGTCGGTCGTGAGCCTGCCCGCCGTGCTCGGCCCCATTCTCGGCCCGGTCGTCGGCGGCATCATTCTGCAGCACCTGCACTGGTCCTGGATGTTCTGGGTCAACGTGCCGTTTTGCGTGGCCGGCCTGATCCTCGCCGTCATCTACCTGCCGAAGGACGGCCCCGTGAAGCGGCTGCCGCTCGACGTCGTCGGGTTCCTGCTCATGGCCCCCGGCCTCGTCGGTGTGCTCTGGGGCCTCTCGAACGCCAGCAAGCCCGGGGCCTTCACCCGCGCCGACGCCTTCGGCCCGATGGTCGTCGGGCTCCTGCTGCTCGCCGCCTTCGTCGCCTGGGCGCTGCGCCGCCGCGAGCGAGCCCTGGTCGACCTGCAGCTGCTGCGGCACTGGCCCCTCGCATCCGCTTCTCTGCTGCTCTTCCTCTCTGGCGTCACGCTTTACGGGGCCATGCTGCTGATGCCGCTGTACTTCCAGCAGCTGCGCGGCTCGACGGTGCTTCAAGCCGGCCTGCTGCTCATTCCGCAGGGGCTGGGCACGCTCGCCTCCCGCTCGCTCTCCGGCCGACTCTCGGACACCATGGGCGCGCGCTGGCTCGTCGTCGGCGGGTTCCTCATCGTGCTGCTCGGCACCGTTCCGTTCGCGTTCGCCGACGCCCACACGAACGAGTGGATGCTCATGGCCGCCCTGTTCGTGCGCGGCATCGGTCTCGGCACGGTCACGGTGCCCCTGATGGCGCTCGGCTTCCGCGGGCTCGCGCGGCACGAGGTGCCCGACGCCAGCATCATCACGCGCGTGGCCCAGCAGGCCGGCGGATCGTTCGGCACGGCGGTGCTCGCGGTGATCCTCACCGGCGCGATGACGGCGGCCACGGCCACCGCGAGCGCCGCGTTCCAGCAGACCTTCTGGTGGGCGATCGGCTTCACCGCGGTCGGCGTGATCATCTCGCTCGCGCTCCCGGGCAGGCCGGCTAGAGAGCCGTCTGCGACACCGGGATCTTCTGCGACACCGTCACGGTGAACTTCGCATTGCGTCCCACCTGCCGCGTCGGCCCGACCAGCGCCTCGAGCTGCCCCCGATAGCCGAGGTGGGAGTTGTAGACGCACCAGAGCTCGCCACCGGGCGCGAGAACCCTCGCGGCATCCGCGATCAGGCGCAACGCCACGCCGGCATGCACCGAGGCGCCCACGTGGAACGGCGGGTTCAGCAGAATCAGCTCGGCCGAGGCGTCGGGCTGCGCGCTGAGCGCGTCGTCGCGCACGACGCTCACGCGGTCGGCGACGCCGTTGGCCTCCACCGTGGCCCGAGCGGATGCGACGGCCGCCGCAGACTGGTCACTCGCCAGCACGCTGACACCGGGCCGTCGCAGAGCGAGCGCCGTCGCCAGCACACCGGTTCCGCAGCCGAGGTCGATGGCCGAGCGGGCAGCGGGCGCGGCCTGGTCGAGGTACTCGAGCAGGAATCGCGTGCCGATGTCGACGGCGGTGCCGGCGAACGCGCCACCGTGCGCGCACACCCACAGCGCGAGGTCGTCGTGCCATTCGCGCACGGGCCAGACCGTGTCTTCCTCGTCGAGCTTCGGCCCTCGGGCCGTGAGCCCGCGGGCCGTGAGCACGCGGGCCTTCTGCCGCGCCAGCCCGGCGCTCACGTCGCCGAAGTGCGCGCCGAGAACCTCGTTCATGCCCCGCGTCATGTGCTTCAGCATGCCGCCGGCGAAGACCTGCACATCGGATGCCGCATGCCGCGCCACCTGCCAGGCGATCTCGTCGAGCTCGGCCAGGCTGCGCGGCAGCTGCAGCAGCACCACGCGGGCGCCATCCAGCAGCTCCACGCCGAGCGGAAGGGAACGGTACGAGCCCTCGAGCCCCAGCGCCTTCGCGTTGGCGGCCAGCGCACGCTCACCGCTCAGCGGGTCCTGGTGGGTGCGGATGCCGCCGGACTCCGATGCGGCCTCGCCACGCAGCGACGCCGCTCCCAGCGTGAGCGCCCCGTACCGGTCGCCGATGACGACGATGCCGGCTGCTCCGGCATCCGTCAGCGCCCCAGCGGCCGTGTCGAGAATGAGCCGGTCCGCAGCGTCGACCGCGTGCAGGTTCGGGGCCTCGACGTCGGGCCATCGGCGAAGGGCGTCGAAGGTGAACGGGGGCACCGGGTAAGGCTAGGTCTCGATGCGCGCTTCGCGCTACTCGACCAACGAAGCCGCAGCCGCCCCCACCCGGTAGCGCGCCCCGCGATGCGTGTCGGGCAGCCGGTCGCCCGCGCCCTGCAGCTTGTTGCGCAGCGTGCCCTCGGTGTACTCGGTTTGGTAGACGCCCCGCGCCTGCAGCACCGGCACCACGTGCGTGACGATGTCTTCGAACGTACCGGGAGTGATCGCGTAGGCCAGGTTGAACCCGTCGACATCCGTCTCTTCGGCCCACTCCTGCAGCATGTCGGCGACCTCTTCACCGCTGCCCACGATGTACGGGCCGAGGCCGCCAATCGCGCCCTGCGTGCCGATGTCGCCGACCGTCCATTCGCCGCCCTCCGCGTTGGCGGCCTGGTAGTTGGCGACGACCGACTGAATGGCGTTGCTCTTCACGTTGCCGATCGGCTCGTCGAGGCCGTACTGCGAGAGGTCGACGCCCATCCAGCCAGACATGAATACCAGCGCGCCCTCGGCGCTGGCGTAGCTCAGGTAGTCCTGGAACTTCGCCTGCGCCTTCTCGGGCGTCTCGTCGGTGATCACCGTGAGCAGCGTGTAGATGCGGGCGGAATAGCGGTCGCGACCGGCGGCCTCGAGCGCGTCGCGCAGCTTGGCGACGGTGGCCTTCAGGCCCTCCTTGGTGGAGTTGGCGACGAAGATGGCCTCGGCGTTCTCGGCGGCGAAGGCGATTCCCCGAGAGGATGCGCCCGCCTGGAAGATCACCGGCGTGCGCTGCGGGCTTGGTTCAGAGATGTGGATGCCGGGAACCGTGAAGTGCTTGCCCTGATGCCCGATTTCGTGCACCTTGCTCGGGTCGGTGAAGACGCCGGTTTCGCGGTCGGCGACGACCGCGTCATCCTCCCACGAACCCTCCCACAGCTTGTAGAGCACCTCGAGGTACTCGTCGGCGTAGTCGTAGCGGTCGTCGTGCTCCATCTGGTCGTCGTGGCCCATGTTGCGCGCGGCCGAGGGCAGGTAGCCGGTCACGACGTTCCAGCCGACGCGGCCCTTGGTGAGGTGGTCGAGCGTGGTCATGCGGCGGGCGAACGGGTACGGGTGCTCGTACGCGGTGCCGGCCGTGATGCCGAAGCCCAGGTTCTCGGTGACGTATGCCATGGCCGAGACGAGCATCATGGGGTCGTTCACGGGCACCTGCGCGCCGTGCCGGATCGCGCCCTCGTTGCTGCCGCCGTACACGTCGTACGTGCCGAGCACGTCGGCGATGAAGATGCCGTCGAACTTGCCGCGCTCGAGCAGCTTGGCGAGCTCGGTCCAGTACGCGAGGTCCTTGTACGTGCGCGAGCGGTCGTCGGGGTGACGCCACAGCCCGGAGGACTGGTGGGCCACACAGTTCATGTCGAACGCGTTGAAACGGATCTGGCGAGGCATTCTCCTATAGTGAGGGCCGCGTAGGCGCGGGAGAACTGTGCGCGCAATAAAGCGTCACATAGCGGATGCGGCCCCTGCCGCCCGTGCCCGGCCGAATTGCCTCTTGTGCCCCGTAAGCGAGCCCCGCTACTGTGGGTGAGGCTTTTCTCACAAGACACACGAAAGGGGGCCGTTCATGTCCGCAATTGCACACGCGCTGCACGGGTTCCCCGGCATGCTGCCCGCGTAGCTCTCGGAGCCTCTCGACCGGCCTCGGTGCCGGTCCTCGTCTGAGCCGGTTCTTGCCTGTGCCGGTTCTTGTCTGACGACGTCGCTCTGCCGTCGTCGGTCGCCGTGGCGTTCCGCACGTCACGCGGCCTTCCTCATCGCGCCCGTCGCGCCTCGCGACGCCCCTGCGCGCCTTCTGCGCTCCCGCGCGCTCTCGTGCGCCCTCGCGCGCCAACGACCCCAAAAGGAACATCCGACATGTCTACGCTTCGTGACCTCACCCTCGAGCATCCGCCGTCAGCCGACGAGCCGAGTGAACCACTCACGCTCTCGGTGGAGCACCGGGCAGAACTCGCCCGGCGGCATCAGGCTCGCATGGCTCGTGCCGAGCGCGAGCGGAACTGGCAGCGGCTCGCAGCGACCACCCTTCCGCTGCGCTGAGCCGAGCGTCTCGGCGCCGTCGCAAACGGGCGAAGAGCACCAGCAGCAGCCCCGCGACGACGGCGCCGAGCGCCCAGGGAAGGCCCGCGGCATCCACCCCGGTCTTTGACAACAGCGAGACGTCCGCGTGCGATGCCCCGCCATCATTCCGCTGTGCAGGGGGGTCGACTGCCGGTATCACGGCCTCCTGCTCGCCCAGCGTCACATGCACAGCGAATGTCACCGACTGGGTTAGCTGTGCAGAGGTTTGTGCCGACGCCGGCAGCTCGATCGAAACGAGCACCGGCACGGCGTCGCCACTGCCCAACTCGGCGTGCGCCAGAGAGGCCGCGGTCGCGGCCGAGGTGAAGGTGCGCTGCGCGCCTGGCGCTCCGGCGATGGCGACGCCGACGCGTAATGAGCGAAAGAACGCGCCATTGAGCGGCGCCGTCGCGTCGACATCCGCGAGCGCCACGTTCAGCACGGCGGCGCCAACCGCGTCGTTGCGCACAAAGAAGCGTGCCGATTGGGAATCGCCCGGAATCATGACTGCAGCGGGGAACAGCGTGGTGAGATCGTGCGACCAGGTAACCCCGTCGCTGCTGAGGGCGAGAGGCCTCCCGGTGGCAGTGGGCGAAGGCGTGGCCGAAGAATCGGACGTGTGCGTTGATGCGAATGCGCCCGCACCGCTGGAAGCCCACAATGCGAGCGCGAGCAGCGCCACCGCCGTGGTGCGCCACACCCCCTTCGCTTCGTTCACCTCTCAGCCGACCGTCGGTACCGCTTCTCGAGAAGGGCGCCTACCAGCGTGAACACCGCGTACGCGATGAGAAGCGCGCCGCCGACTGACACCACCCATCCTTGCTCCCCACTGAACGCGCGCGTCGCGTAGCCGACATACGGCACGTTGTAGATGACCTTGCCCATCACCTGATCTGCGACGATCGGGCTGTCGGGCTGGCTGTTGTTGTCACCGCGGGTCGTGAAGGTGAGCTCGCCGTCTGCTCGATACCCGAGCGCAATGATGCGGTGGGTGATGAGCATCGGGTCACCGGAGTGGGGCTGGAAGGTGATGACGTCCCCTGCCCTCAGCTGCGCCGTCTCAACGGGCTGCGAGACAACGAGCGTGCCCGGCGGCAGCGTCGGTTCCATTGACGAGGTCAACACCGCGAGCGGCACGGCCCCGAGAACGCGAGGCAGCACGACGACGGCGGCGAGTACCACCATCACAAGGGCGAACACCGCCCACAGTGCCGCCTGCCCCGCTCGTCGCAGCGGTGTGCGCCGGCGGTGGCGCGCCGATGTCGTCGCCGGGCCCGTGTCCGTGCGCAGCCGCCCGCGGGTGCGCACGGCATCCGTCGTCGCCTCGATCACGCTGTGCATGTCAGCACCAGCGTTCCCGAGGCTCGCAGAACGGTGATCGAGTTGCTGGCAGGCCCAAGCCACCCGTTCTGGTACATCGGCCGCACCCACACAGTCATCGGCGAACCGACCGGCGGCCAGTTGTAGAACGCGCCGCCCACGTCGTGAAACATGTAGTTGAGTTGGTTCTGGTCGTTCACGGGCGCCGGTGTCGTGGTCGACCACAGGTTCGAGGTGGTCACTCCCGCGATCGTGCGGTAGACCATGAAGCTGCTGATCGCAGGCACGGCATTCGCGACCGCTTTGAAGTCGCCACCAATGCTGTTCACGTAGTTCTGGTACGTCTCCGGCCCGCGGCAGGTGAGCCAGTTGCCGCCCAGCAATTGCGGGTAGCCGGCGCTCACGCTCACGTCTGCCGTTGCCGTTGACGACCATTGAGCGGATGCCGGTGCCGCCACCGCGAGCATCGCGACCGCCACGATCGCCGCTGCCACTGCGTGCAATCGCGACCGGCTGCGCCCTCTCGACGCCCGCCCCTTCATCGAACCCCCTGCCCGGTCACGACGATGCGGAATGACGTGGTCGCATCATTGATGTTTACGCCGCCGATTGTCGCGGGAGTTGCGGCGGGCAGCGAGAGTCGCATGCACAGATATGCGGATGCGCGCGCCGTGTGATCGGGTTGGCTCATTCCTGCGCCCACGGGAATGAGGATGTTCGGAGCGGTCATCATCGAATTCAGCGGCGCGAATGCGCCCGACGACCCGTACAACTGCGTACCGGTGGGAGTGGCGGAAGATGTGCACGAATCAGAGGGAGATGTCTGCACGTAGAGCTGTGCGGTCATCGCGTTGAAGAGCGCCGCTGATTGCGGCGACGGGTCGGCGAGGCTCACCGACTGCATGGAAGCCGTGAGCCCCAGGTGGCCGGATGCCGCGCCGTTGACCGTGAAGCGGAACGGCACGACCGACCCGGGGTAGAGCGCAGAGAGCGGGCCCACCGTATACGTGGATTGACCACCGACGGCAACGGTGAGGACCCCTGTTTTCAGGGTCGCCGCACCGGACGTCTGCGAGTTGTTCCACAGTGCGAGAGTGGTGCCGGCCCCGACGCCGGCCACCACGACTGCCCCAATGACGAGACCCCAGACGCGTTTCACCGCGTGCCGCCGACCATGATGCGCTTAGGGGGTGCGGGACTTCTGCTGCAGCGTCACCGTGGTGCCGGAAAGATCGATCGACTGAGCTTGCGCGACCGTGTTGGTAACCGAGCCCTCCGGGAACGTCACGGTCACCGTGGCTGTCACCGTCTTGGCATTATCGGCGTCGGTGATCGTGTCGCCGCTGGCCGCGCCAGTGAACGCGCTCGTGACCTGCAATGCGGTCTTCAGGTCTGGGTCCGTCGACGAGGTGACGGGATCGACGACAGACAGCGTCGCCTCGAGGTTGTCTCCCGTCGCGTTGATCGTGTAATCCTTGGTGAACTGAAGCACGTCGCCGGGAACAACGAGGTAGTTGGTCAGGTCGGCGATGGCGACCGGAGTCCCCGTGGAGATGTCGCTCCAGCCGCCGCCCGCCTTCGGCGCGAGACTCAGCGTTCCCGAAGTGATGGTGCCGTCGCCTGCCGTCGCGCTGTCATTCCACAGCGCGAAGGTCGCCCCTCCGCCTAAGAGAATGATGCCCGCCGCACCCGCGATGATTCCCTTGGTGAGTCTGTTCACGACACTTCCCCCTGCACCCCTCTGCAAACCGTTGCTGTAACTGACACCATGGTATGCGAGAAGAGGTGCAAGAATTCACCCCCACTCATGGGTACGAAAGGGGCGCTGCGGCGTGTGTCAGTGCCGGTCGAGCGGTCGCCAGACGACCACTTGATTCGAGCGGCGGATGCGCGTGCCCGCCTTCACCGAGATGACATCGCCCTCGGTGCCGGCCGCGAACACGCGCCGACCCGGCCGGTTGAGCAACTCGTCGGCGAGCGCGGCCTCGAGTTCGCGCACGCGAGTGGACAGCGCGTTCACGCGATCCTCCAGCTCGATCACGCGGCGGATTCCCTCGAGTGAGATGCCCTCGGCGCTCAGGTGCGCGATCTCGCGCAGCTTCGCGACGTCGCGCATCGAGTAACGGCGCGACTTGCCCGCCGTGCGACCGGGGCTGACGAGCCCCAGCCGGTCGTACTGCCGCAGCGTCTGCGGGTGCATGCCAGAGAGCTCGGCAGCGACGGCGATGGCGAAGACCTTCGCGTGCTCGTCCATGCCGTTCTCGAACATGCCAGAACCCTACCCGCGCGCCTTGGCGAGGAGCTCGTCCCGCGGGTTTTCGGCCGGGAGCGTGTCGGCGAACGCCTTGAGCGCCTCCTCCGCATCCTTCGACAGATGCGACGGAACCGCGATCTGCACGACCGCGAGCAGGTCGCCCGTGGCCTTCGCCGTCTCGACGCCGCGGCCCTTCACGCGCAGCACGCGCCCGCTCGGGGTGCCCGGCGCCACGCGCAACCGCACGGGGTCACCGGCCAGCGTCGGCACCTCGATGGTGGCGCCCAGCGCCGCCTCGGCGAACGTGACCGGCACGTTGACGCGCAGGTTCAGCCCATCCCGCTCGAACACCGGGTGCTTGCGTACGGTCACGGTCAATACGATGTCTCCGGCCTGCCCACCGTCCGGGCTCGGTTCGCCCTTGCCGCGCAGCTTGATCTTCTGCCCGTCGGCAACGCCGGCTGGGATCTTCACGTTGATGGGTCGGCCATCCGCCGTCTGCAGGTGCACCGTGTCGCCCTTGGTGGCCGTCACGAAATCCAGGGTCGTGGATGCCGCAACATCGCGCCCGCGCGTCGGCCCGGCCGCGCCGCGGAACCCGCCCGTGGAGTTGCCGAAGCGGCCGCCGCCGAACATGCCGCCCAGAATGTCGTCGAAACCGCCGCCGCCCTGCTGGAACGTGTAGCCGCGCTGGCCGCCGGCGGGCCCGCCGAACATGCCGCCGAAGACGTCTTCGAAGCCGCCGCCGCCCTGGCCGCCGCCGGGCGCGGTGAAGCGGGCACCCGAACCCATCGCCCGAATCTGGTCGTACTCCTTGCGCTGCTCGGGGTCGCTCAGCACGGAGTGCGCCTCGCTGATCTCCTTGAACTTCGCCTCGGCTCCCGCGTCGCCCGGGTTGGAATCCGGGTGATACTTGCGGGCCAGCTTTCGGTAGACCTTCTTCAGCTCTGCCGGCGTCACATCCTTGGAGACGCCCAGCACCTTGTAGAAGTCCTTGTCGAACCAGTCTTGACTAGCCATAACGCCTCCCTTCTGTGTTCATAAGCGGGTTGAGGAGCCGCGAAGCGGCGTCTCGAAACCGCTCCCTTCTGTGTTCATAAGCGGGTTGAGGAGCCGCGAAGCGGCGTCTCGAAACCCAGTCCCTGAGCTAGCTTTGCGGCACCGCCACGACCACCTTGGCCGCGCGCACCAGCGTTGACCCCAGCATGTACCCGGTCTCGACGACGTCGGCGATGGTCTCCACCTCGACGTCGGCGCTCGGTTGCTGGAAGATCGCCTCGTGCAGGTTGTGGTCGAACGGCTCACCGGCGGCGCCGAACGCCGTCAGGCCGAGCTTCTCGGCCGCGCCGCGCAGCTTCGCCGCGATCGTAGCGAATGCGCTCTCGCCCTCGAGGTCTCCGTGCTTCTCGGCACGATCGAGATCGTCGAGCACGGGCAGCAGCGCCGCCACGGCCCCGCCGATGGCACGCTCGCGCTCCACCTCACGGTTCGCCTCGGTGCGCTTGCGGTAGTTGGCGTACTCGGCGGTCACCCGCTGCAGGTCCGCGAGCCGTTCCGCGGCAAGCTGCTCGGCGTCGGACTGGCCAGAGAGGAAGTCGAGGTCGGCGTCGGAAAGCGACGTCTCCACATCCGGGCCCTCGTAGCCTTCGCCAGTATCGACCACCTGCTCGTGCTCGAGATCGGGGGCAGCTGCCCCCGATCCGTCGCCCTGCTGCGGCTGACGACCCTCGGCGGTAGCGTCGTTCTGCACGTCGTCGGGCTCGCCCGACTCGTTGCGGTTCTCGTCAGTCATTGCTTCTTCTCTACTTACTTCTGCTCGTCTTCGTCATCGACGACCTCGGCGTCAACGACGTCTTCATCGGAACCCTGCTCTTCGCCAGCCTGCGCGCCCGACTCGGCGCCGGCCTCGCCGGCGGCGGCATCCGCCTGTGCCTGCTTGTAGATTGCCTCGCCCAGCTTGGTCTGGCTCTCGTTCAGCTTGTCGAAGGCGGTCTTGACCGCGTCGTCGTCGTCGCCCGCGAGCGCGGACTTCAGCGCGTCGACGTCGCCCTGAACCTCGTTCTTGACGTCGTCAGGCAGCTTCTCGTCGTTCTCCTTGATGAGCTTGTCGATCGAGTACGCGAGCTGCTCGGCGCTGTTGCGGGTCTCGGCGGCCTCGCGGCGGCGCTTGTCCTCCGCAGCGTGCTCCTCGCCCTCGCGCACCATGCGCTCGATGTCCTCCTTCGCCAGCGACGAGCCGCCGGTGATGGTCATCGACTGCTCCTTGCCGGTGCCCTTGTCCTTCGCGGAGACGTGCACGATGCCGTTCGCGTCGATGTCGAACGTGACCTCGACCTGAGGGATGCCGCGCGGTGCCGGCGCGATGCCGGTCAACTCGAACGTACCCAGGTTCTTGTTGTCGCGGGTGAACTCACGCTCGCCCTGGAACACCTGGATGGCCACGGACGGCTGGTTGTCGTCTGCCGTGGTGAACGTCTCACTGCGCTTGGTCGGAATCGCGGTGTTGCGGTCGATCAGCTTGGTCATGATGCCGCCCTTGGTCTCGATGCCGAGACTCAGCGGGGTGACGTCGATGAGCAGAACGTCCTTGCGCTCGCCCTTCAGCACGCCGGCCTGCAGGGCGGCGCCGACGGCGACGACCTCATCAGGGTTCACGCCCTTGTTCGGCTCCTTGCCGCCGGTCTCCTTCTTGACCAGCTCGCTGACGGCCGGCATACGAGTGGAACCGCCGACGAGAACGACATGCGCGATGTCGGAGACCTTGATGCCGGCCTCCTTGATGACGTCGTTGAACGGCTTCTTGGTGCGATCGAGCAGGTCTTCCGTCATCTGCTCGAACTGCGCGCGCGTCAGCGTCTCGTCGAGGTTGGCGGGGCCGTTCTCGGTGAGCGAGAGGTACGGCAGCTGGATGCTCGTCGACATGCTCGACGAGAGCTCCTTCTTCGCCTGCTCCGACGCCTCCTTGAGGCGCTGCAGGGCGATCTTGTCCTTCGAGACGTCGACGCCCGTGGTCTCCTTGAACTTCTTGATCAGGTGGTCGACGATGCGCTGGTCCCAGTCGTCGCCGCCGAGGCGGTTGTCACCGCTGGTGGAACGCACCTGGATGGTCGAGAAGTCCTCGTCCTTACCCACCTCGAGCAGGGAGACGTCGAACGTTCCGCCACCGAGGTCGAAGACGAGAATGAGTTCGTCTTCCTTGCCCTTGTCGAGGCCGTACGCGAGGGCGGCCGCCGTGGGCTCGTTGATGATGCGCAGCACGTTGAGGCCCGAGATCTCGCCGGCCTCCTTCGTGGCCTGGCGCTCGGCGTCGTTGAAGTACGCCGGAACCGTGATGACCGCATCGGTCACCGTGTCGCCCAGGTACTGCTCGGCATCCCTCTTCAGCTTGGCGAGGATGCGCGCCGAGATCTCCTGCGGCGTGTAGCTCTTGCCCTCGATGTCGGCCTTCCAGCCGGTGCCCATGTGGCGCTTGACCGACGCGATGGTGCGGTCGACGTTCGTGACGGCCTGGCGCTTGGCGGTCTCGCCGACGAGCACCTCGTTGTCTTTCGTGAAGGCCACGACCGACGGGGTCGTGCGGAAGCCTTCCGCGTTGGCGATGACCGTGGGCTCGCCGCCCTCGAGCACTGCGACCACCGAGTTGGTGGTACCCAGGTCGATTCCTACTGCTCGTGACATAGTGTGTTCTCCCTTTGTTGCACAGCTGTTTCAATTCGATCGCTGCAAAGTCTGCGTGAGACTTGAGCCTCACCCGCTCAAGTTTATTCTCCGAGCATCCGCTGTCAAGCTGGAGACTCAAAAGTTGAGCGTACTCTCATCAACTTTAGGATGCGCGTGGCTATTCCCTGCTCAGCTCTGCGAGCGGATCAGCTCCTGATACCAGTAGTAGGAGTCCTTCGGGGTGCGCTGCTGTGTCTCGAAGTCGGTGTGCACGAGGCCGAATCGCTGCGAGTAACCCGCCGCCCACTCGAAGTTGTCGAGCAGCGACCAGTGGAAGTAGCCGCGCACGTCGACGCCCGCGGCCACCGCCTCGGCGAGCGCCTCGAGGTAGGCGCGGGTGTAGCCGACGCGACGCGTGTCGGGAACGCGACCCGTCGCATCCGGCCCCGTGGCGTCTGAACAGCCGTTCTCGGTGATGTAGATGGGCGGCAGCGCGTCGCCGTAGCGATCGCGGAAGCCGGTGAGCAGGTCGGTGAACGCCGACGGCACCACCGGCCAGCCGAAGTCGGTGCGGGGGTAGCCCTCGATCTCGACCATGCGGAACGGCAGGCCGGAGTCGAGCTGCTGCCCGTCGACGCTGCCGGGCAGCGCGGTGGGATCGGTCGAGGGTGCGGCCACCATGGTCGGGTTGTAGTGGTTGATGCCGTACCAGTCGATGGGCGCGGCGATTTCGGCGAGCGCGTCGCCTGCACCGTCGGGCAGGTACGGCTCGAGCAGGGCGGGGTAGCGGCCGAGAAGCAGTGGGTCGGCGAAGAGGTCGTTGGCGAGGGCGTTGTAGAGGGCGGCGGCCTGCTGGTCCTCGTCGTGGTCGCTTGCAGCCCACACCGGCGCGTGATTGTTGGCGATGCCGATCTGGCCTGCGCCGGCGGCACGCAGCGCCGCGACACCCCGACCGTGCGCGAGCAGCAGATTGTGCGCCACGGCGAGAGAGCCGAAGCCGAGCCGCTTGCCCGGCGCATGCATGCCCACCCCGTAGCCGAGCGTGGTCAGCACCACCGGCTCGTTCACCGTGATCCACCGCGGAATGCGGTCGGCGAAATGCTCGCCCAGAACGTTCGCATAGTCGGCGAAGCGCTTGCTGATGTCCGGGTTCACCCAGCCGCCCTCGTCTTCGAGCGCAAGCGGCGTATCCCAGTGGAACAGCGTGGGGCTGGGCTCGATGCCGGCCGCGAGCAGCGCGTCGACCAGCCGGTCGTAGAAAGTGAGACCCTCGGCGTTCACCGGGCCGCGGCCTGTCGGCTGAATGCGCGACCAGGCGAACGAGAAGCGGTAGGCGTCCACGCCGAGCTCCTTCATGAGCGCGATGTCTTCCGCGTAGCGGTGGTAGTGGTCGCAGGCGACGTCCCCCGTGTCGCCGTTCACCGTGCGGCCGGGAGTATGCGCGAACGCATCCCAGCTCGTCGGTCCCCTGCCGCCCTCGGTCACCGCGCCCTCGATCTGGTACGAGGCGGTCGAGACGCCCCAGACGAAGTCGGGCGGCAGACCAAGGCTCTCGGATGCTGGCATGCAACCAAGGCTCCTCGAAACTCCCGTACGCGTCAATGCCGCCCCCGCCCCGCTCGCGCCCATAGCCTTTAGGGCATGACCGAGGTATTGGACCGCGCCGGCAACGACGCCACGGCGGTCACGAAGGGCCGGATTCTCGCGTGGTCCCTGTGGGACTGGGGATCGGCCTCCTTCAACGCGGTGGCGACGACGTTCGTCTTCACCATCTACCTGACCTCGAATTCCTTCGGCGGCAAGGCCTTCGTCTCAGAGCGACTCGGCTGGGCGATCGCGATCGCCGGCGTCGTCGTGGCGCTGCTCGCCCCGGTCATGGGGCAGCGCGGCGACAAGACGGGCAAGCGCAAGCTCTGGCTGGCGGTCAACACCTACCTCGTCGTTCTGGCGCTCGCGCTCATGGTGTTCGTCGAGGCCAAGCCGTCGTTCCTGCTGTTCGGGTTGATCCTGCTTGCGGCCGGCACGCTCTTCTTCGAGTTCGCGGGTGTCAACTACAACGCCCTTCTCGCGCAGGTCTCCACCCGGCGCAACGTGGGCCGCGTCAGCGGGTTCGGCTGGGGCATGGGCTATATCGGCGGCATCGTGCTGCTGCTCATCGTCTACTTCGGCTTCATCAAGCCTGAGGTGGGGTTGTTCGGCGTGACGAGCGAGAACGGGCTCGACGTGCGCATCTCCATGCTCATCGCAGCCATCTGGTTCGGCATCTTCGCGCTTCCCGTTCTCTTCACCGTGCCCGAGAACCGGCCGCGGGCCGACCTCGTGGCGAAGCGCGTCGGGTTCTTCCGCTCCTACGCCATCCTCGGCCGCGACATCGCCCGGCTCTGGCGGCTGAATCGGCACGCCGTGTACTTCCTCATCGCCAGCGCGATCTTTCGCGACGGTCTCACCGGGGTGTTCACGTTCGGCGGGGTGCTCGCCGCGGGAACGTTCGGCTTCTCGGCGGGCGACGTCATCATCTTCGCTATCGCGGCCAACGTCGTCGCCGGCGTCTCGACGATCCTCATCGGCACGCTCGACGACCGCATCGGCCCGAAGCGCATCATCGTGGCCTCGCTCATCGGTCTCGTGGTGTGCGGCGCGCTCGTGTTCGTGCTGCACGACAGCGGCCAGGCCGTGTTCTGGACGCTCGGCCTCGCCATGTGCCTCTTCGTCGGGCCGGCACAGTCGGCCAGCCGCACCTTCCTCGCTCGCCTCATCCCGGAGGGCCGCGAGGGCGAGGTGTTCGGCCTCTACGCCACCACCGGCCGCGCGGCCACGGCGCTCGCCCCGGCCGCGTTCGCCCTCTTCGTCGGCATCGGCAACGAGCAGTACTGGGGCATCATCGGCATCGTCATCGTGCTCGCGGTCGGCCTGGCGCTCATCCTGCCCGTCAAATCGAACCAGGAACAGCTCGCCGCCCGCGACTGATCCGCCGCGAGACAAACGCAATTCTCATCGGTTCCCCAATGACCGGCGCTAACGTGAACGGCGTGAGCATCGACATCCGTCCACTCCGCGACGACGCAGCGATCGGGGAAGACGCACCGCCGTCGATCACCGCAGACCTGCTCACGGAGCGGGCCGCGCACGCCCTCGGCCAGGTCGACGACGAGGGGCTCGACGAGATCCGCTCGCTGCGCGACGACTTCGCGCGGTTCATGATGCCGTACAAGTTCGGCATCGACGAGATCAACACCAAGATCGGCATTCTGCGCGAGGAGTTCAACGAGCTGCACGCGTACAACCCCATCGAGCACGTCTCCTCGCGGCTCAAAACGCCCGAGAGCCTCATTGAGAAGCTGGTGCGCAAGGGCTGCGACCCGTCGTTCGAGTCGATCCGCGAGACCATCACCGACATCGCCGGCGTGCGCGTGACGTGCAGCTTTGTCTCTGACGTGTACCGCGTGTTCGAGCTGATCACGGCGCAGACCGACATTCGTCTCGTCGAGGCGAAGGACTACATCGCGAACCCCAAGCCCAACGGCTACAAGAGCCTGCACGCCATCGTGGAGGTGCCGGTGTTCCTCTCGGATGGGCCGGTGCCGGTGCGCGTCGAGGTGCAGCTGCGCACCATCGCCATGGACTTCTGGGCGAGCCTGGAGCACAAGATCTACTACAAGTACGACCGCTCGGTTCCGGCCGAACTGCTCTCAGGGCTCAAGGATGCGGCAGACACAGCGGCCCAGCTTGACGAGACCATGGAGCGGCTGCACTCGCAGATCCGCGGCGTGTAGCTAGCTGACGCGCGTCGCGTCCATATGCTGCTCGAGCCACCAGGTGCCACCCTCGTCGTTGGAGACCCAGCCATCCCACGCGAAGGATTCGTTCGTGATGTCGCTGAAGTTCCAGCGAATGGGGCGGCCGTCGGTCTGGGTTCCGTCTTGACGGATGCCGGTGGAGTGCCCCGTCGCCACGAGTGTGCAGTAGTCGCCGCCCGCCACGCCGTACCAGTTGACGCGCCAGACGCCCAGCGACGGGTCATACACGCGAATGGTGGTGCCCTTCGCCTCGAGCACCTCGGGGTCGGCGGCGCTCGGCCCCGTGATCACGTCTTGCACCCCGCGGCCGTCGAGAATGAACGCGAACCGCCACGTCAGCAGCGACTCGCGCCACTCCCCAGTCGACTCATCGAGCAGGCGACTGGAGACGGCCCAGGTGCCGACCAGGCGCCCGAAGCGCCGCATCCGCTGGGGGTATCGAGGGGTGGCCCGGGGCGCAACGAGGGCGTGGGCGAAGTCAGTCTCGGTGTCGGTCATGGCCTCCCCCTGGTCTGCGGCGTTGCGCGCGGCGTGTCTCTCAGTCTGCCGTGTGGGCGGATGCTGCGCCCACGTCCGTTCGATGGAAGTTCAGGTACGAGCGCGACGCCGTAGGCCCGCGCTGCCCCTGGTAGCGGGAGGAGTACTCGGCCGAGCCGTACGGCTTCTCGGCCGGCGAGGTGAGCCGGAAGAAGCACATCTGACCGATCTTCATGCCGGGCCAGAGCTTGATGGGAAGCGTGGCGACGTTGCTGAGCTCGAGGGTGACGTGACCCGAGAAGCCCGGGTCGATGAAGCCGGCGGTCGAGTGCGTCAGCAGGCCGAGGCGGCCGAGCGAGCTCTTGCCCTCGAGGCGCGCGGCCACGTCGTCTGGCAGGGTGACCAGCTCGTATGTCGAGCCGAGAACGAACTCGCCCGGGTGCAGAATGAACGGCCGGTCGGAGTCGACCTCGACGAGGTGCGTGAGCTCGGGCTGGTCTTCTGCCGGGTCGATGTATGGGTACTTGTGGTTGTCGAAAAGCCGGAAGAACCGGTCGAGGCGCACGTCGATGCTGGAGGGCTGGATCATCTCGGGCTGATACGGCTCGAGCGCGATGCGCCCCGCCCCCAGCTCGGCCTTGATATCTCTGTCGGATAGCAGCACGGTCAAAGCCTACCGGGCGCTAATGCGCGTTAAGGAGGTCGCGAGCACGCGGGTTGAGGAGGTCGCGAAGCGACCGTCTCGAAACCCAGCCCCACAGCCCGCCCCCCGAGGGCGTGAGTTCGCGACGAGTGCGAGTGTTCCCCCTGCACATCTCGTCGCAAACACCCACGCTCGCCGAGCGCAGTCTCTGAGGCTCGAGTAGCCGATGGCTCAGGCGCCGCCGAGCATGAATGCCGTCACGGTGACGAAGGCCAGCGCGATGATCGCCACGCCACAGACGATAGCGGTGAGTACAGGATGCCGCTCCCACGGTTCCAGGTTGCCCGGGTACGTGCGCCTCAGCTGCGGCCAGGTGAGCTCGGTCTCGCACGCGGTGACCGGTACCCCGTAGAACTCCACCATGTTCGCGAAGTCTCTGGCATGCCACAGCGGGCTTCGCAGCCTGAGCAGGGTGCGGCCTGCGGCATCCGTGACGAAAGCCTGTTTGGAAACCTCGTCACTGTTCGCGTCGCGCAGGCGCACAACGAGTACTTCAGCGATCTGCTCGACCGGCGTGAACACCGCCCGGCTGAAGTACTCACGCTCGCGGATGCCGTCTGCGCTCATCAGCACGCCGGCGCCTTTGAGGCGACCGGCCGCGAGCACGAATGCGATCATGAGAAGGGCATGGGTTGCGACGACGGGCAGCCAGTGCCCACGCCCGGCCGTCAACAGGTAGGCCGCCAGGAAGATCGGCGTGGTGAAGGCGAGCCACGCGACCCAGGCCGAAGCCCAGAGTCTGCGTTTGGGGCGGAACAGCCGGGAGACATCCCCCGGCGGCTGTATGCCGTTGCTGCTCATCACACTCCCCGCTGAAAACCCTATAGCGCTCGAGGGTGCGACGAACGGCCCCCAAGCGGGGCAGGTGCGGGCAGGCGAGCGCCTGAACTCGTGCGCGGCTGAGCGGTGCCTTAGGATGGTGACGATCGCCGGCTGGCTCTTGCTCTCGCGATCATGCGGATGTAGTTCAATGGCAGAACTTCAGCTTCCCAAGCTGATAGCGCGGGTTCGATTCCCGTCATCCGCTCTCTGTGATGTGTCAGGGCGTTGAGAGGTCTCGCACTTGAGGGACTCGTCTCATCGGGTGTCCACCAACAATCCCGGCTAGCTAAACAGTTTGAGCGTCACCAGGCCTCGCTCGCTGACGCTGACGACGTACGGGCCCGCTTGCGTCAATGAACGCCGAACAATTGCGTTCTCGTGACTGAGCAAGCGCTGCGCTTTCTGCGGCCCTGTGAGCTGATTAGTGCCTAGTGCAAAGACGCGGGCTGCGGCCGCGACGACCGCCCGAGCCTCAAGCGGGCGCTTCGCAATTGCCTTATCGCCGGTCAGTAGTACTTCGCCTTCACCGGTCGCGTCGCGGATCCAGTCGATATCGGCGAGCGCCTGCGCGGTGATCGAGCCGTATCGTTCACGCATGCTTACCACCGCCCAGCCGTAACTGCGGAGCGCCTTGGGCACCTCATGATCGCCGAGGCTGCGGTCTAAGAAGAACCGCAGGTCCGCCATGTCGATGCTCTATGCCGCTGCGAGTGCGAGGTTCTCGACGGTCGAGGCGGGCATGTCGTAGTCGGCGGCCACGTCCTGAATCGTCTCGCCCGCAGCGATGCGACCGAGCACATCCACGACTCGAACACCGTATGCGCTGAGGGTCGGCTGGCCGAAATTTATTTGCGGGTCGACAGTGTATTCCGCACCATGCGCTCGTGGAATGCGCACTTGCCCAATGAACCCGTCTCTGTAGTTCACCTGCTTCAGGTGCGCCCGGACAATTTCGCCGAATGCCGCCTGCCCATTGCGAACGACGACAAGCCGATTGTCGTCGAATGCAGCATCGGTCTGGCGCAGGTCCCAGAGAATCTCCGCCCCATCGGTATTCAGCTTGTCACTCGCGAGTGCATGCTCGATTCCGATCTGCGTACGAAGCTGTTCCAGCGCCGGCCGGATACGCGACACCGGCACCCCCGCTCTTGTAAAGGCGCGCACGATCCATGCCTCGGCGAGACCGATGAAGGGCACGGTGTAGCCGCGCCCAGGACGCTCGATGGTAACGAACGGGGGCTTCGCGTTTCCCGATGTCGTCGTATAGCCACTCGCCCAGTGGTTGAAAGTCGACTGAGGGAGGCTCAGAATGCCAGCCGCCTCGCTCTGCGTATAGAGAGGCGTCAGATTGAGCTCATCCACGACAAACCTCCTCCGGCGGACTTCAAGGCTAGCGACCCCCCAAATGGTCGGGGACTGAGCCACTCGGTTGACGCCCAGTCTAGAGGCGACCGCCGACGCCATGCCGGTAGCGACTTCTCTGCTCTCCTTACCTGGCACGCAATCGTCTGCGAACACGGGCGAGCTTTACCGCGCGGCGCGTTCGGCTTCGTCGCGGAGGCGCTCGTAGATGCCGGCGGCGATCAGGATCGGCACGAGAGGTTTCAGGCTCTCGAGCTGCAGCAGGGCCTTGAAGGCGCCGCTGTTGCCGGCGGCGGCCGCGTAGACGATGTCTTCGAGTTCAGCCTCGATGGTCGGTGAGGTGGAGAAGTCGACGGGCGTGTTCGCCATCGCCTCCGCCTGCAGTCGCTGGTTCTCCACGAGGTGGCGGGTGACTGCCTCGACCACGCCGACCTGGTCCTTCTCGCTCACGCCGCTTCCGACGAAAAGTTGGTTGATCTGGTCTATGACCGCCTGCAGGGGGCCGTATTTGGGCTCGCGCGGCTGGCCGGAACCGGCATCCGTGATGCCTGTCAGTTCACCGGATGCGCCGTCGCTGAGCGCGAGGTTGCGTTGTTCCTGGCGTCGTAGCCGGTAGTGGGTCAAGACGATGTCGTCGGTGACGATGACGGAGCCGTCGTCGGCGTCGCGCTCGATGGTGCGGCGGTAGACGCGTAGGAAGATGGCCCATTTCTCGATGCGGGTGTCGCCGTAGTCGATGATCTGCGAGAGGAAGTCGTAGGTGCGCACGAACGCGTTGACGGTGCCGCGGAACTCTTCCAGGCGGCCCTTCTCGAGGTCGTCGCCGGCGTCGATGGCGGTGCGCCACCTGTCACAGAACACGTCGCGTGAGGCTTTGATGTGTGAGTAGAGCTGGTTGTGGCTGGTGCCGTTCAGCCACGCCTTCACGACCTGGTCGACGTCGTACTCGTCGATGATGTGCGCGGCGTCGAGCTTGGCGAGCATGTCGTGAATGATGTCGGGGTCGGATGCCTGTTGCAGCTCGGCATCCTCGTAGTACGTCTGGAACGCTTCCAGAATCTCGTTCGGGTCGTTGACGAAGTCGAGCACGTACGTGTTCTCTTTGCCCGGGATCACCCGGTTCAGCCGCGACAGGGTCTGCACGGCGGTGATGCCCGAGAGCTTCTTGTCGACATACATGCCCACCAGCAGCGGCTGGTCGAAGCCGGTCTGGAACTTGTCGGCCACGATCATGACCTGGTAGTCGCCGCCCTCGAACGCCTTCTCGAGCGCGCGACCCTTCAGGCCCGGGTTCATCGACAGCTCGGTGAATTCGGAAGGCCCCGAACCCGGGTCGGTGACGGCGCCCGAGAACGCCACGAGCGCCCCGATCTCGCCGGCGAGCCCGTGCTCGGCCAGGTAGGCGTCGACGGCGAGCTTGTAGCGCACGGCCTCCTTGCGGGACCCGGTGACGATCATGGCCTTCGCCCGGCCGCCGAGCTCGGTGCGCACGTTCTGCCTGAAGTGCTCGACGATGATCTGCACCTTCTGGGCGATGTTGTGCGGGTGCAGGCGCACCCACCGCATCAGCTCACTGTTGGCCTTGGCGACATCCACCTCGATGTCGGCCTCAATTCCCGGCTCGGCACTGGCGGCGTGCGCGATTTTGAACGCGAGGTCGTAGCTGACGTAGTTCTTCAGCACGTCGAGAATGAAGCCCTCTTGTATGGCCTGCTTCATCGGGTACAGGTCGAACTCGCGCTTCAGGCCCGTCGCGGGGTCTTCGCGCCCGAACAGCTCGATCGTCTTGCCCTTCGGCGTGGCCGTGAACGCGAAGAACGAGATGGTGCCGATGCCGACCTTGCGCGCCATCACATCCGCCAGCACGTCCTCGGCATCCACGTCCAGGCCCTCGGTCTCCTCGATACCGGATGCGGTCAGCACCTGTTTCAAAAGTGCGGCCGCTTCACCCGACTGTGACGAGTGCGCCTCATCCGCGATCACCGCATACGTGCGATCGCGCAGCCCGTGATCCTTCTCGATCTCCTTCAGTGCGAACGGGAACGTCTGCAGCGTGACACCGATAATCTGCTTGCTCGCCAGCAGCGCCTTGGCCAGCTGCGCCGACTTCGACCCGGAACCGCCGGCGGTGATCGCCTGGAACACTCCCGCCTTCGCCTCCAGCTGCTCCACCGCCCGCTGCAGCTGCCCGTCGAGCACCGTGCGGTCCGAGATCACGAGCACGCCGTCGAACACCTTCGACCCGTCCTCCCGGTGCAGCGACGCCATGCGGTGCGCCGTCCACGCGATCGAGTCGGTCTTGCCCGAGCCCGCCGAGTGCTGAATCAGGTAGTTGTGGCCCGCACCCTCAGCCCTGGCCGCCTGCTCGAGCCGGGTGACCGCACGCCACTGGTGATAGCGCGGAAACCGCACGGATGCCGCAAAGCCCTTATTACCCGTGATCGCATCCGTCTTCTCATCGAACCGGTAATGCAGAAACCGCCCGATCAGATCCAGCCACGTGTCCCGTTGCAGCGTCTCTTCCCAGAAGAACGCGGTCGGGCTCGTGCCCTCGATCGGCGGGTTACCCGCACCGTTCCTATACCCGCGATTGAACGGCAGAAACCGCGTGTTCGCCCCGTCGAGCTTGGTGGTCATGTAGACCAGCTCGTTCGAGACCACGAAATGCACCAGCGCACCCCGCCCGAACTCCAGCAGCGGCTCACCCGCCGGCAGCCGGTCGTGCGCGTACTGCTTCAGCGCGGCATGCGCGTTCTGGGTCAGGTCGGTCTTCAGTTCCACCGTCGCCACCGGCAGCCCGTTGATGAACAGCACCAGGTCGAGCCGGTTGCCGTTCTTCGTCGAGTACGGCACCTGCCGCATCACCCGCAGCCGGTTCTGCGCATACCGCTCGGAGACCGCCTGGTTGAACCCCGTCGCCGGCCGCGCCTGGAACAGCGACAGCCGCGCCGGCGTCACGTTCACCGGCTTCTTCAACGCATTCAGCGTGCCACCACCGTTGATCGGATCGGTCGCCAGCACCTTCGCCACCCTTTGCAACAACCGAGCGGATGCCTGCGCCTGAGCCGGCGCAGGTGCCTCAGGCTTGACCACCTTCGAAAGCTCCTCGCTCTGCGTCTCCTGCAGCCAGTCGAGGAGATCTGCGGGAAACATGGCCAGCTCACGGTCGTAGCCCTCAGCGTTCTTGGAGTACAACCACCCGTGCGCGGCCAGGTACTCGCAGATCTCGACCTCGAACGCGACCTCATGCTGAACACCCACTACGCCGTCTCCCTCGCTCGGTCACGCACGTCGATCTTGCCCGTCACCGCCGCCGAAATCAGCGCAGCACGCCGCTCCCGCGACAACGCAATCGCCTCACGCGCATCAGCGATGGCCGCGTCGATCTCCGCGGTTTCAGCTGCAATCGCAGAAGCGATCGCCTTTTGCTCATCGAGTGGGGGCCAGGCGAGAGGATATGACATGAACTTAGCGTCGCTCAGTGATGGCACGGCTCCGGGATTCGTGAGAGGTTCGAACGATACTGTCTGCACGTTGCACCGCAAGAAGGAAGGATCGACCGAAGGGGCAGCTTCGATGGCCATCATGTTGTTGTCGATACACGAAGGCATCGAAATCGCTCGCACTCGTCCGAGAAGGAGTGCGGCCCCAATCTTGGCAATCACTGTTGTTCCTGCCGGAAAGATCGTTGCGCGAAGCTGTTTCGCTGTATCGCGAGTGACGGTGTCCTCGACGAATCGAATGACATCGTCTGCATCAGCTCGCCCCAGCGCGTTCACCTTGTAAAAGGGAATCTCGTGCTGGCCGTCTCCTTGAAACTCATGAGGGAATCCAGCACCAGATGCCGAGCGGGCGAATCGCTCCAGCCCCGCAATGCGCCAATTTGCTGGCACCGCACTTAGGTGCCCGACACCGCTGTCCTTCATCGGCACGTTCGGGTCGAGACCCTTCGTGACCGCGTGGCTGATGGTCGCAACACGGCGCTCGGCGAGCAGCGCGATGAGTTCTTCCTGATCCGCGATGAACGCGACGATCTCCGCTATCTCCTGATCGAGAAATTGGACGATCGATCGCTGGACTTCGATCGGCGGGATAAATATCACGCTCGACGAGACATCACTCAAGTAGATTCCGGGCTGCGCAGAGACCTTAGTCTTCAGTGATAGCTGGTCCTGGAAGAATCGGGACTGGATCTGGTAAGACAGAAAATCCGAGTTGAGCCGACTTCTCGGCCTGATAAAGCACACACTGCGTTGGAATGACAGCGACCGGCTTTCCCTATAAACCGCCGAACGCCCAATTGATCCGACGATCGTCAGCAGAACGTCACCCGGCTTCGGATAGCCGTTCGCTGTGATCGACCTATGGTCCTCGTACGAGATCAGGCTCTCGGCCTCTCCCACTTCGAGCACGCCGTCTCTAACGTTCTTCGCGCTGAGGAGAGGAACACCGTCGACTACTCGGGAGAACGTTCCGTGCGTGCCGTCCGTGATACCGGCGGTCACTAGCCCAAGCGTTGCCATCGGAAACGCTGGCTGAATATCGCCGCTCACGCCTTCACCTGCTCGAGCCGGGCGCGGATGCGGCCGAGCACTGCTTCGAGGTCGGCGTCGATTTCTTCGAGTGAGCGTGGGGGCACGTATTCGTAGAAGTGGCGGGTGAAGGGGATCTCGCATCCTTCTTTGGTTTTGGTTTCGTCGAGCCAGGCGTCTGGGGCGAACGGTTTGACCTCGCGGTCGAAGTAGGTGCGGATGTTCTCGTTCCAGGGCACGTTCTCGGTGTCGCGCAGCGCGGCATCCGCTTCGGGGTTGCCTTTTGCGTTGGTGACGATGGGGGCGGTTTCGTCGCTGGCGGAGAGGGCGGCGATGAAGGTTTTGAGTTGGGGTGGGGTGAGGGTGATGGTGGCGTGTGCCAGGAGCTGCGATACCTCGTTCGTGAAGGCGCGGGCGTCGGTAGTGACGTCGACTGGGGTGGTTTCGACAAGCTCAACCAGCCCGGTCCAGTCGATGCCCAGCTTGGCGATGGGCTTCTGGGCGATGGCGGTGGCGAGGCGGTCGGGAGTGAGGGCCCAGTTCAGGCGCAGGGGGCGTTCGACGGTGATGGTGCGGTAGAAGAAATCCTCGTTGGCGAAGATTTTCGATGTGCCGCCGTGCTCGAAGTCGCCGTAGAGGCGCACGATCTCGGCGATGTCGCTCTCGCCGAGTTCGTTGCGTTTGGAGCCGAGGCCCTTGCGCATCTTGTGGAACATCTTCGACCCGTCGATCAGCTGCACCTTGCCGGCCCGCTCGGGCGACTTCTTGGTGGTGAGAATCCAGATGTAGGTGGCGATGCCGGTGTTGTAGAACATGTCGTTCGGCAGGGCGATGATGGCCTCGAGCAGGTCGCGTTCGAGCACCCATTTGCGGATGTTCGACTCGCCTGAGCCGGCACCTCCCGTGAACAGGGGGCTTCCGTTGAGCACGATGCCCGCACGGCCACCGCTGCCGCCTTCTTCGGCGGGGCGCATCTTGTTGATCAGGTGCAGCAGGAACAGCATCGACCCGTCAGAGACGCGAGGCAGGCCGGGGCCGAACCGGCCGGCGTAGCCGCGGAGGGTGTGCTCTTCGGTCACGGCCTTCTGCTGCTTCTTCCAATCGACACCGAACGGCGGGTTAGACAGGCAGTAATTGAAGGTGCTCCCCGCGTGACCGTCGTTCAGAAGGGTGTCGCCGAAAACAATCGCATCCACTGACTGGCCCTTCACCGTCATGTCGGCCTTGCAGATAGCGTAGGACTGCGGGTTGATCTCCTGCCCGGCGAGGGTGAGCGTGGCCGTCGGGTTCATGCCGCGAATGTGGTCTTCGCCCACGCTGAGCATGCCGCCCGTGCCCGCCGTCGGGTCGTAAATGGAACGCACCACGTTCGGCTTCGACAGGGCATCGGAATCGGGGGTGAGCAGCACGTCGACCATCAGCTCGATGACATCGCGCGGGGTGAAGTGCTCACCGGCGGTCTCGTTCGAGGCCTCGGCGAACTTGCGGATCAGCTCTTCGAAGATGTGACCCATCTCTTCGTTCGGCACCTTTGCCGGGCTGAGGTCGACCTCGGCGAAGCGCTGGGTGATGTGGAAGAGCAGGTTCGCGTCGGAGAGCTCCTCGATGCGGTCGTCGATCTTGTACTTCTGAAAGATGTCGCGCACGTTCTCGGAGAAGCCGGCCACGTAGTCGAGCAGGTTCTCGGCCAGGTTGTCCGCATCGCCGAGGGCGGTGCGCAGGTCGAACCGGCTGCTGTTGAAGAACGAGTACTCGTGGTGCGCCTGGGTGCGCAACAGCGCCGGGCGAACCGGGATGTCGCGAGAGCGCGCATCCGCTACTGCTTCAAGCACCGCCGCTTTCGTGGGCGCCAGCACCGCGTCGAGGCGGCGCAGCACGGTGAACGGAAGGATGATGTCGCCGTACTGGTGCGCCTTGAAGCTGCCGCGCAGCAGATCGGCGATGGACCAGATGAACGTGGCGTGGTTGTTACTCAAAGCGGTACTCCCGAGGCGCAAGCGGCGCCGAAGCGGCGCACGTTCAAACCTAGTGAAGGGGGGCAGGGCGGCGCACCCACCCATTACGAGGCCATGCGACCTGAGGGAGTGAGCCGTGCACTATTCGCTTATGACGCGGCACTTCTCGAGAAGGTCCTCCACGCCCTCCCTGGTGACCGGTCGTTGCAGAACCGGGATGTCGGCCCGGAGGGCTGAGTGGGGCATGTCAGAACACATGGCGAGGAAGCGTTGAGATCGAAGTGCGCTGGTGCATTCCTCCATTGACGGTCCGTTGATCGCCTCCAGCGCCTCATCGACCACGACGAGGTCATACGTCGCTTCGGCGCACTCACGGACCAGGGACGCCCTTGACTCAACGACGTTTACATCGCAGTTGGCCTGTCGGAATCTGATGCAAAGAAGCCGCATCTGGTCGGGGTCATCGATCGCGATGAGAACGCTAAACGTCTCGGAAGTCACGAAGGAGGCTCTTTCTCTGGGTGCCCGGTGATCGCTTGACGATCACCTGGACCGTCGAAGCGCGTGGGGTACTGCTCGACTTTCCGCGACGACTCTAGCTGCTAGACGGAGCAGGCTGCGAACCTGCGCTCATATGCGCACCCCTCCCGATTAGGTTGGTGGGAAACCCTTAGTTAGCCTCGTTGTCGATGTGGTAGGGATTGGGGAAATTTCGTGTTCGTTTCATGCCCCCGGTGCGGGGCTTCGGCTTGGGAGAAGCCCAATCCGTTCTATGGCACAGGCAAATCTATTTACGAGAAGCTCATCGAGTGCGATTCCTGCGATCGCGTGATCTTTAAACGCTTGCTGAAGCCTCGACCGACCGAAGCTCCGCCGGCTGCCCCTGGTACCTGGGAGCGAATACGAGGTGCCGCCTCAAGATTTCCCACCAGACACGAGCCCTGACGAGCACGGGGCTCAGGTGCTCCGGCGAGAGGCTTCAGGCGAATGCTCGTTTGAGCGACGATAACTCTTGCGTCTCGCGTTATGAGCTTTCCTCGTGATTACCTTGCGAGGACAAACTCTTTGCTGCTACG
Source organism: Microbacterium sp. STN6 (assembly GCF_026410545.1). Classification (GTDB taxonomy): domain Bacteria; phylum Actinomycetota; class Actinomycetes; order Actinomycetales; family Microbacteriaceae; genus Root112D2. Next base: position 468,180 of record NZ_JAPMIT010000003.1, on the reverse strand, counting down.
CCCCCCGAAATCGCGCTGCCTCCTTCGGTTCTCGAGCTGCGAAAACACTGGCACCGCGCCCGTTCTCGGAGCGTAACGACCGGGTCAGACCGCCGACCAGCCGCCGTCGGAGGGCAGGATCACGCCGTTGATGTTCACGCCGTCGTCGCTGAGGAGGAACGAGATCGACGCGGCAAGCGCGTCGGCCTCGGCCGCATCCGGCAGAATCGCCATCGCCTCGCGCACGCGCTGCTCGCCCAGCTTCGACGCGAAGCGCGCCTCGATGTTCGTGATCGTCGCGCCCGGCGCAACCGCGTTGACGCGGATGCCACTCGGCCCGTACATGAAGGCGCTGCTCTTGGTGAGGCCCGCAACCGCGTGCTTTGAGGCAGTGTAGGCGGCGCCAGCAGCCGAGCCGCGCAGGGCGGCCTCAGAGGCGGTGTTCACGATGGAGCCGCTCGCCTGCGCGAGCATGAACGGCACCACGGCGCGCATGAGCTTCATGGTTCCCGTGACGTTGATGGCGAAGACGCGGTTCCAGACCGCGTCGGTCACCTCGTGCACGGGGGTCATGTCGTCCATGATTCCGGCGATGTTGGCGAGGCCGTCGATGCGTTGGCCTGCGGCATCCGTGATCTGGGCAAGAGCAGCGTCGTCGGTGATGTCGGCGACGACGGGGGTGATGGCGGCATCCGGCAGCTCGGCGACGAACTCATCGAGGCGCTCGCGCGAGATGTCGACGGCAATCACACGGCCGCCTTCGCGGGCGATTCGGGATGCGGTGGCCCGGCCGATTCCGGAGCCGGCGCCCGTGACGATGACCGTCTTGCCCGCGAACCGCTGCGGCGTGATGCGCTCGACCCACGGCTCGGGGTCGGGGGTGGTCTCGGCGTCGATGTCGTCGGCGTCGCTGGCGTTGGCGTCGCTTGCGTTCACGGCGGCACCGGATGATGCCGGCACCTCACCCGCCTCGGCGCGGCGCACCAATTCGTCGACCATCTCGGTGGTGAACGCGCCCTTGCTCATGGTGACGAGCCGCTTGATCGCGAGCCGCCTCACCGGGCGCAGCACGTCGGCATCCTGGCCGGCCTGAGCGAGGAGCTCACGGATGATCGGACCCCCGACCGGATGCTCGAGCCACGTCGCGATCGACGAGTCTTCGGTGAGTGCTGAGGTCTTCTTGCCCATGGCGGCTTTCCTTCGTTCGGGTTCTACCGGACACCTCTGTCCGGTTGTATGCTACACCGGTGCCGACGAACGCCAAAGCCAACCGCGGGCCGAGCGCCGGGCCCGCGAATCGTGCCGCCCTGGTGGCCGCCGCCCGCGAGATCTTCGCCGAGGAGGGCTTCGCCGCGCCACTGAGCGCCGTGGCCCGCCGCGCCGGCGTCGGGCAAGGCAGCCTGTACCGGCACTTCCCGGATCGCATCGCGCTCGCCGTCGCCGTGTTCGACGACAATCTCGCCGCCCTCGAGGCGCTGGCCGACGATGAGCGGTCGACCCTTCGCGATCTCTTTGACGTAGTGACCGAGCAGGCGCTCGAGTCGACGGCCCTGGTCGACATGCTCATGTCGGCGCGCAACGACGCCCGGTCAGAGCACCTGGGCACGCGCGTGCTCGCCGTGATCGACGCGATCCTCGCGCGCGATCAGGCGGCCGGGCGCATACGAGACCACGTCGAGCCCGCCGACGTGATGCTCGCGATCTCGATGCTGGCGAGCATCCTTTCGAAGTCCGAGCCGGGCGAACGAGCCGAGACCGCGACGCGAGCGCGCGCCATGTTTCGCGCGGCGTTCACGCACGACGCCTGAGAGAGCGGATGCCGGCGGCCCGCGCCGATCGTCGGCACGGGCCACGCGCATCCGCTGGGGGTAAGGGACTCAGCCGACGAGCGCCGGGTAGTCGGTGTAGCCCTCGTGAGTGCCGCCGTAGGCCTTCGAGAGGTCGGGGCTGGCGAGTTCGGCGCCCGTCTTGAGCCGGGCCACGAGGTCGGGGTTGGCGATGAAGAGGCGCGCGAAGGAGACGAGGTCGGTCGCGCCGTTCTCGATGAGGTCGAGGCGGCCGGGGTGATCGGCCAGGTCGGGGGTGGCGGCGTTGAGAATGAGCGTGCCGCTCCACGCCGAGCGGATCACCGGCGTGAGCGCCGGGTCGCCCGCCTCGACGAGGTGCAGGTAGGCGAGGCCGAGCGAATCCAGCTCGCGCACCAGCTGCGGGTAGAGCGTGGCGTAGTCGAGCTCCTCGGTGTCGCCCAGGCCGTTGTTCGGCGAGATGCGCAGGCCGGTGCGGTCGGCACCGATGGCGCCGGCGACGGCGGCGACCACGGCGAGCGTGAGCCGCATCCGATTCTCTGGGCTGCCGCCCCAGCGGTCGGTGCGCTGGTTGGCATTGGTCGTCAGGAACTGGTGCAGCAGGTAGCCGTTGGCTCCGTGCACCTCGACGCCGTCGAACCCGGCATCGATCGCGTTGCGGGCGGCCGCGGCAAAGTCGCCAATGGTCGCCTCGATCTCGTTCTCGGTGAGCTCAAGCGGCTCGACGAGCTGCTGGGACCCCTGCGGGGTGAAGATGGTTCCCTTCGCGCGCACCGCAGACGGGCCGACCGGCGTCAGCGGGCCGTGACCCACCGCCTCGGTCGTGCTGGGGTGGCCGAGCCGGCCGGTGTGCATCAGCTGCGCCACGATGGTTCCGCCCGCCGCGTGCACGGCCGCGGTCACCCGCCGCCACGCCACGACCTGCTCGTCGGTGTGCAGCCCGGGCGTCGCGGGGTAGCCCTGCCCGATTGCGCTCGGCTGAATGCCCTCGGTGACGATAAGACCAGCGGATGCGCGCTGCCCGTAATACGTCGCCATCTCTGGCGTGGGCCTCGTGTCGTATGCCCGGCTACGGGTCATCGGGGCCATGACGACCCTGTTCCTCAAGTGAAGGCTGCCGACTGTGACCGGCTCGAAGGCTCTCTGCCTGGTCTCGACGACGAATTCCGCGCTCATCTGTTCACTCCTGTTCCGGAGGAGCTTGTGCCCCTTTGGTTGCTCGAACAGGTAATGAAGTGGGGTTATTCCTTGTTCGAACAACTTCCTTGGAGAGTGCGGGGATACTCTAACTGACACCGGATTCGTCTGCGTCGGTGAGGGACGCCTCGAGGTCGCTCAGGGCTGCGATGATCTCGCGCTGCCTCGCGGGGGGGATTCCGCTCACGGAGAGACGCTCGAGCTCGGCCCACGCGTTCTCGACGGCTGGGCGCAGGGCGAGGCTCTTCTCGCTCGCCTCGACGATCGTCGCACGCCGGTCGGTCTCGGACGGGCGGCGGGCGACGAGGCCAGCCTTCTCGAGTCGGGCGATGCTGCGGGTCATAGTGGCGGCATCCGAGTCGAGAGTATTGACGAGGTCGACGAGGCGCTGCGGGCCACTCTGCCAGAGGGTCATCAACACGAGCTCCTGACCGGGGCGCAGACCGCTCTCGCGCAACAGGCGCGCGGCGAGCGCCTTGTGCAGCCGGGCCGTGCGGAAGACGGCCTGGCTCACGGGACCGGCGTTCAGGTGCATCCGCTCGGTCATGGCCTCAGCGTACGGTTGGGATGCTTGTTCGAGCAAGAAGCAATCGCGTCAGAACTGATGCGCTTGCCAGTCGAAAGGCAGAGACTGTACGTACCACTTCGGATGGCATCGTCGCTCGCCGCACTGCCTCGGTTCACCCGGACCCCGGGATCGGCGAAGGGCGCACCATGGGCACACTCACGTACGACGGCACGACGATCGAGTTCGACGATCGTATGCTCACACACCTGCAGATCGTGATCGTCAATAAACTGCGGCGCAACGAGAGCTTCGCCATGTCGTGGCGCGACTCGATCATGGTCGGCGACGGGCGCAGCTCGATCTGGATAAGCCCGTTCATTCCTCTCTACTTTCGGTTCAATGGTTCGCGCGTGCCCGAGATCAACCGCGACTGGATCGAGACGCTGTCGTCATCGGCACAGTCGTCGACCGGCCTGATCGTCACAGACGAGAACGGCAACCCCGCGCATCCGCGTGGCACCGAAGACTGAGCCGGTAGCCTTCGCCTGTCGCGAATCGGCACCCGCACCGGCGAGAATCGAAGCATGACAGCGGATGCCGCGGCGAGCGCCCCGATCGCGTTGGGCGCCCTGCGGTGAACTCGACCCCCGACGCCGTGCGCGACACCGAACCTGCGGAGGCGTCGCCGGTGGCACACTCAGGTACGACGGCACGACGATCGAATTCGCAGACCGCCTTCTAACGCATCTGCAAATCGTGATCGTCAACAAGCTTCGGCGCAACGAGAGCTTCGCCATGTCGTGGCGCGACTCGATCACCGTGAGCGACGGCCGCAGCTGCATCTGGATCAACCCGTCGACTCCACTCTTACTTCCGCTTCAACGGCTCGCGAGTACCCGAGATCAACAAAGACTGGATCGAGACGCTGTCGATGTCAGCGCAGTCCTCGACCGGCCTCATCGTCCCAGATGAATACGGCCAGCCGGCTCGGACGGAAGGCAGCGAGAACTAGGCCTTCTTCCCGTGGAGGTTGTGTGCAGCGTGGCGTGTAAGAGAACAAGGGTTCCGAGAATCAAACGACCCGTTTGAGTATCCCCCAGAGCCTCGACATCAGACTTGCCATGTCCACGCTGCCAGGATCCAAGAGCCATTGCAGCTGAAGCCCGTCGGCAGCCGCGACTAAGAGCGAAGCAGCCTCCTTCGGCTCAATCGCGCTTGTGAGCTCCCCCGCCTCTTGCTGCACTCTTATATCCTGAGCAATCTCATCGATCAGCCACCGGTACCGCTCGACGAAGAATCCGTGGGCAACGCCTTCGCCTTCTATGCTCTCTGCCGACATTGAGACGAAGAGCCTGACGAGGCCGGGCTCTCCTGCGTTGCGCTCCACTGCGCCCATCAGCCTGCCCACAGAGTGGGTGTGGTCAAACTCGTCCGGAACCGTAGCCCTGTCATCTCTGCGGCGAAGCACTTCGAGGAAGAGCTCCTCCTTCGTGCTGAAGTGATGCAGCAAGCCCGCCTGGCTCAGTCCTGCCTGCCTCGCGATTTCTCGCACAGAGGTCCTGTCATAGCCGTGTCGGGCGAACTGCTCCAGTGCAGTGTCAAGGATTTCCTCACGTTTGGCAAGCCCTTTCGCATACGGGCCACGGGTTGTCATACGGACATGGTATCGATGGCAAAACTATGAAACGATGTCATTGACCGGTTTCCGTTCACCGCAGAGTTCGATGAAGAATTGGAGATGAGAACGTGTACGACCCGACGCAGGCGCAGCTCGTGGAGTTGCGTGAATCGCTGCCCCTTGAAAGCAAGGTGGCGCTGTTGACAGGCGCCGATTCCTGGTCGACCGTCGCCCTGGAATCGATCGGGCTAAGGCCAATGGTCTTGTCTGACGGGCCAGCAGGTGTTCGTGGGGAGAAATGGGACGAGCGCTCCCCGTCGGTAAGCTTCCCGTCACCCACCGCCATGTCTGCTTGCTGGGACCCGGAAATGATTGAACGCATCGGCCGGGGCCTGGGAAGCGAAGCCGCCCGCAAGGGCGTCGACGTGCTGCTTGGTCCCACCATCAATATCCAGAGGTCGCCTTACGGTGGTCGACATTTCGAGGCGTTCAGCGAGGACCCGTTGCTGACCGGGACGCTTGCAACTGCCTACGTACGAGGGGTTCAGTCCTGCGGAGTAGGTGCAACCGTGAAGCACTATGTCGCCAACGACTCGGAGACTGAGCGATTTACCGTCGATGTGCGCGTCTCCGAGCGAGCCTTGCGGGAGGTGTACCTTGCGGCCTTCGAACGTCCTGTGATCGACGGCGGCAGCTGGCTTGTGATGAGCGCATACAACTCCATCAACGGTGCGACCGCCTCAGAGAACGCTCTCCTGTCCACTCCGTTGAACACCGAATGGGGCTTCGACGGAGTGGTCGTGAGCGACTGGACCGCAGTCCGCTCCCTGGAGAGCGCAGAGCATCCACAAGACCTCGTCATGCCCGGCCCCTCCGGGCCGTGGGGGGCGGAGCTGGTGCGCGCTGTACGCGAGGAACGAATTCCCGTCGAGGCAGTCGACCGGAAGGTAGATCGCATTCTGCGCTTGGCGGCCCGAGTCGGCGCACTGCGAGGCGTCGCAAACCGCGACTGGCCCGCCATAGAGGACGCGCAGCAGGTGCGTGCAACCGTGCGCGCTGCAGCGTCCGCTGGCATGGTGCTGGTACGGAACGAACACCTATTGCCTCTGGCACAGCCCAGCGTGATCGCGCTGATCGGCGAGGGAGCACGGTTCGCGCGGATTCAGGGCGGTGGCAGCGCGACGGTGGTTCCTGCGACCATCAGCTCCCCCCTTGACGGGATCGCGGCCCGCTGGCCCAACGCACAGCTGACCTGGTCTCTCGGCGCGGCCGCGCAGCACGGAGTGGCGGACTTCGGTGCGGACGAGTTCAGCACGACCGACGGCGAACCCGGCATGACAGTTCGCTATTTTGACGCCAACGAGACGATGTTCCTCGAGGAGACCCGTCGAGCATCTCGTATTGTCGGCTTCGACAAGGACTCTCCAGCTGTGCGTGCAGCCAGAGTGGAGATGGACTTCCTGTGGAAGACAGCCGGCGCGGGCGAGAACCGGCTCGGAGTCGCGGGTCTTGCAGACTATTCGGTCAAGGTCAATGGTGTCGTGGCGGCATCAGGGCAGCTGCGAACGGACCAGGGTGATGATCCCGCCACGGCGGTGCTGAATCCACCATCAGCTGTGATCGAGGTTCCGTCGTCAACGCCCGAGCTGCACGTTATTGTTTCGTTCCGGCCGGTATCGGGTGGCATTCCGGGCGCCCTTGCACTCGTTATCGGCAATCCCCCGACGACGCGCGATCCGGAGGAACTCATCGCCGAAGCGGTCGAGCGCGCTCGCGAAGCAGAGGTCGCCGTGGTGGTCGTCTCGACTACCGCCGGGGTCGAATCCGAAGGATTCGATCGTGAGTCGCTCGCGCTTCCTGGCAGGCAGGATGATCTGGTTCGCGCGGTCGCCCGCGTCAACCCCCGCACAGTGGTTGTCGTCAATTCGGGCGCCCCGGTGTTGCTGCCGTGGCGAGACGAGGTCGCCGCCATCGTCATCAGCTGGTTCCCAGGCCAGGAGTTCGGCGGCGCCTTGGCGGATGTACTCAGTGGCGATTCGGAGCCTGGCGGGCGCCTGCCTGTAACCTGGCCTGCAACCGAGGCGCATCTTCCCGTGCACAAGACGAGACCGACACTTGGCAAGCTCGACTACGTCGAGGGGATCCACGTCGGTTATCGCGCGTGGCTGAAGAGCGACGCCACGCCGGCATTTCCATTCGGGCATGGCCTCGGCTACACGACCTGGGTCATCGAATCGGTTAATACACCTCTACAGGTGAACGAGGGCGGCGACATGGTCGTGCGTGTGAAGGCAACGAACACCGGCAGGCGGAGGGGCAAGACCGTCATCCAGGTCTATCTCGAGCGCACCACGCCCACGGAAGTGGATCGGCCGATACGCTGGCTGGCCGGGTTCGCCTCGGTCTCCGCTGATCCGCGTGAGGCGATCGAGGTCGAGATCCCTGTGGCCGCGCGAGCGTTCCAGCATTGGGACGCCGCGTGGCTCACGGAGCCGGGCGGCTATGCCGTACGAGTGGGGTTCTCTGTGGATGATCTTCGCACAAGCGCAGCTGTCACCGTCGATAGCATTCTCACCTCGACGCCGAGCACTGTGGCGAATTCTATGACGACGGAGGAGGCGTGGACATGATGGAGGCGGTCGCTCACGGCTCTTGCGACGTCCGGTTCGCCCCGGTGGCGGACCGCTTCGCCGAGATGCTTACTCATGACGACGGCTACAGTGCGCAGCTGAGTATCCGTCTGCACGGTGAACCGGTTGTCGATCTCGCGGGCGGAACCTATCTGGCCGCGAGATCGCTCACGGGTGTCTACTCAGTGTCCAAAGGTGTCTCCGCTCTCGTCATTGCGCACCTGATCGATCAGACCGCCATTGAACCGGACCGTGTTGTAAGCCACTACTGGCCCGAATTCGGGGCGGCTGGAAAGGCGAACGTCACGGTCCGTCAGTTGCTGGGCCACCAAGCGGGCCTGCCGGTTGCCGCGCGACGGCTGTCGCTCGACGAAGTGCTGGATTCACGCGCAGCAGCCGATGTGCTCGCTGCGCAACGGCCGGTGTGGCGTCCGGGAACCGCGTTCGGTTATCACGCACTGACGATCGGCGTGCTCATGGAGGAACTGGTCCGCCGGGTGACGGGCACCACCTTGCAGACAGTGTACGAAGCAGCCATCCGCGGACCGATCGGCGCAGACTTCTTCCTCGGCCTCCCCGAGATCGAGGACTCCAGGTACGTGCCAGTGGACGACCCGAAGCCCACCGCTGCCGAAGTCGCCGAGCTTGCCGCACGTCCCCCCGTCGATGCTCTTCAGGAGGCGGTGTTCAGCAACGTCGACGCACCGGAGGACCGTTCCGACCGCGGCATGAGCACGAACAACCCACTGGTGCGACGGGCTGGAGCCGCCGCTATCGGCGGTGTCGGCTCCGCTTCCGGCCTGTCGCAGCTCTACGCAGCGGCACTGGGTACGGGCCGTGTTCGTATCGCCGCTCCAGAGGTCTTCGCGGACATGGCGCAGCAGCAGTCTTGGGGGACGGACCGCGTACTCGGTGTGCCCAATTGCTTCGGGATGGTGTTCATGCTCCCCCAGCCGCGCATGCCGTACGGCGGCCTGGGCTCGTTCGGACACGATGGCGCAGGGGGAGCTCTCGCATTCGCTGACCCGACCTCTGGGCTTTCGTTCGGCTATATTCCGGCACCCATGCAGTACCCGGGAGGTGCCGATGGCCGTTCGATCGAGCTCGCTCGCCTCGCAGCCCACGTGGTGAACCATGCATGACCACTCCCCTACAGACACAGGAGAGATAACAGTGATGACCAACGATCCTTTGGCCGGTGCTGCCTTTCTCACCGCCGACGTCGACCGCGATGTTGCCCCCCGATTCCACACAGACGTGGAGCTCCTCCACGCAAGAGAAGACGTGGTTAGCGCGGTCCTGCGCGTGACAGCCCACGGCGTCTACGAAGCACGAATCGACGGCACGCCGGTGACGGAGTCCGTGCTCAACCCCGGCTGGACCGCATACGAATGGCGCCTCCAATATCAGGAATACGATGTCGCAGCCACCGTCGCCACCGGTGTCGGTCCGCTCTCCCTGGAACTACTGCTCGGCAACGGCTGGTACCGAGGAGACCTGGGCTTCGCCGGCGCCCACGCGAACTACGGAGATGAGATATCCGTAGCTGCTGCTCTCGAAATCACCTATCGCAACGGCGTGACCGAGCGCGTGACCACGACGTCGGATTGGAACGCGTATCGATCCGAGATCACGCGCAACTCGCTGTACAACGGCCAGACCATCGACGCACGGCTACGCGGCAAAGCCGGAGCGATCACCGTGCGAGAGGTCGACATTGACCGTTCCACGCTGGTCCCGACGACCAACCCCCTGGTGATGCGTCACGAGACCCTGCGTCCCGTCAAGATCTGGACGGCGACGTCCGGGGAGACATTGGTCGATTTCGGTCAGAACCTCGTCGGATGGCTTCGATTCACGGTGCAGGGCGATCCCGGAGACCGGATCGAGATCCGGCATGCAGAAGTCCTCGAGGACGGCGAACTGGGCGTGCGCCCCCTCCGTGGAGCACAGGCCCGAGACGAGCTCATTCTCTCCGGTGGGGCCGACTTCTTCGAACCGACCCTCACCTTCCACGGCTTCCGGTACGCCGGAATCTCCGGCTGGCCCGGTGAAATCAGGGCGGAAAGCATTGAAGCTGTGGTCGTGCACTCGGAAATGCGCCGAACGGGACACTTCGCGTGCTCCGAGCCACTCGTGAACCAGCTCGTGCACAACTCAGTATGGGGGCAGAAAGGCAACTTCCTCAGCGTCCCCACGGACTGCCCGCAGCGGGACGAACGACTCGGCTGGACCGGAGACATCGCCGCGTATGCAGCATCCGCCTCATTCCAATTCGACACGGCCGACTTCCTCGACAGTTGGCTCGCCGATCTCCTCCTAGAGACGGAACACTCCTCTGATCGAGGAGTGCCGCTCGTCGTCCCCGATGTCCTGAAGTACGCGCACTTCCCGGAAGGCTTCAGCCTCCCACCGTGGGCCGCAACCGCGATCTGGGGAGATGCGTCGATCTGGGTGCCGCAAGCCCTCTGGACCGCATACGGGGACGAGAAGATGCTGGCGTCCCACTACCCTGCGATGAAGCTCCACCTCGAATCCGTGGAGCGGTACATCTCCCCGACGGATCTCTGGGATCTTGGCCATCAGCTCGGCGACTGGCTTGATCCAGACGCACCGGACGACCAGCCAGACGCAGCAAAGGCCGACCCACACGTCGTGGCACAGGCCTGCCTGTATCGCTCGGCGAGCTTCGCAGCCGAGACCGCTGCGCGTATCGGCCTTGTCGCCGATGCGGACCGTTGGTCAAAGCTCGCAGCTCGCACCCGCGCGGCTTTCAACGACCATTATGTTGAGGAAGGCCTCGTGAAGTCCGACTGTGCGACCGTGTACGCACTGGCGATCGCGTTCGACCTGCTCGACGAGAACGATCGCGTCGCCGCCGGAGAACGCCTCGCCGAAATCGTCCGGGAGTCAGGATTCCGGGTGACGACCGGCTTTGCCGGAACCCCCTTCGTCACGTGGGCATTGTCCGACACCGGGCACGTCAACGAAGCCTATGCGCTGCTCCTCGAGAAGGAGTGCCCGTCGTGGCTCTACCCCGTCACGATTGGTGCGACCACAGTCTGGGAGCGCTGGGACTCCATGCTCCAAGACGGGAGCATCAATCCGGGAGAGATGACAAGCTTCAACCACTACGCCCTCGGCGCGGTCGCCGACTGGATCTACCAGGTCATCGGCGGCGTCCGCCCGGCCGAACCCGGATACACGCGCGTGCGGATTCAACCAGTACCTGGCCCCGGCCTCGCCTGGGCGGAGACGACGTACGACAGCGGAGCAGGGCGGATCGACGTAGCGTGGCGTCTCGATGAGAACAGGTTCACACTCCGCACCTCGCTTCCGGAGTCGACGCCGGCAGAGATCGCCCTTCCCAACGGCGAGATCATCGAGGTTCTGGGTGGCACGCACGAGTTCACGGTGACTCTGTAAAGGCCGTACCAGCGGCGGCTCGCCCACGGTAAGCGACTCGCGGCCGACATTTGCGCCTCCGAGCTCGCGCGAATCCCGACGATGGGAAAGACCCAAGGCCGTCGGCTCGAGACGTAAGTCCTAGTTATCCCTTGATGGCGCCCGCCGTCATGCCCTCGACAATCTTTCGATTGAAGAAGACGTACATCAGCAGCGGTGGAATCGTGATGAGCAGGATGTTCGTGAACAGGAGGTTCCACGAGGTCTGGAACTGGCTCTGGAAGTTGAACAGCGTGAGCTGCACCGTTGCGTTCTCGGCGCCGGGAAGGAAGTAGAGCGGATTAGCGAAATCGTTGAACACCGCCACCGCTTGGACGACGATCGCGGTCACTATGACACTGCGAAGAAGCGGGAACCCGATTCGGAAGAACAGTCGGATCGGCCCAGCTCCGTCGATGGCAGCGGCCTCGTCGAGTTCTTTGGGGATAGTCGACACGAACGCGCGAAACAGCAGCACGCAGAAGGCCATCCCGTACGCCACTTCGACGAGGGCAAGACCGATGATCGTATTGAAGATGCCGAGGCTCTGCATGACCCACGCCGTGGGAACGATCGCTGGTGGAACGATCAAGCCGGCGAGGATGAGGAAGCTGATCCACGGATTCCAACGCGAAGGCCGACGGGCCAGCACCCAACCGATCATCGCGGCCACGACAACCATGATGCTCACCGAGACCACTGTGAGCACCGCACTGTTCCAGAAGGCGAGGATCAGCATGTAGTCGTTGGCTTGGAAAACTTGCGCGATGTTCTGGAAAAGGACGATGTTCGTCGGCCAGGCGAAATCCAAGCCCGCCGCCTCTGGGGAGGTCTTTAGAGCTTGCACGGCGATGAAGGCGAACGGTACGAGGAAGACAAGAGCGGACGCGATGACAGCGACGATGCCGACGACATGCCGCGATATTGGGCGGAAGTTCACAGGTCGACCTGCTTTCGGTTGAGCCACGAGAACAGCGGGATGATCACGGCGGCGACGAGCACGAACAGCACGACGTTCCCGGCCGTAGACAGGCCGTAGAAGCCAGCAGCGTATTGCTTGTAGATGACGGAGGCGAGTACGTCACTCGAGAACCCGGGCCCGCCGCCCGTCATCGCCCAGATAATTTCGAAGGACCTCAAACCACCGATGAGGGAGAGTATGATTACGGTCGTCGTTGCCGGACTGACCAGCGGCAACGTGATGTATCGGAAGTTCTTCCATCCACTCGCGCCGTCCACGGTTGCGGCCTCGTAGTATTCGCTGGGAATCGAGACCAGGCCGGCCATATAGATGAGGGTGGCGAGTCCGACGCCCTTCCAGATGTCCACCGCAATGATTGAGTACAGGGCGAGGTTCGGGTCAGTCAACCAGCCGGGCCCGGATATCCCAAAGAACGCAAGAACGTGATTGATGGCCCCGTGAGACGGGTTCATCAGCGCCTGAAAAGTGATTCCAACGCCGACGGTGCTGACGAGCACGGGAAAGAAGACGACTGCCCGTAGATAGCTTCGGGCAAGGATATTGGACGTGAGGAGAACCCCCAAGGCAAGCCCGAGAACGACCTTGAAGCCCGACGTCAGGACCCCATAGATCAGCGTGTTGACGAACGCCTTACTGAGTTGCGGGTCGGTGAAAAAGGTCACGAAGTTGTCGAAGCCGATGAATTCGACATTGAAGAAGGACCACCGCGTGAACGCGAAGTAGAACGATGCGAAGGTCGGCGCGATGAACAGAACCGCGTATATCGCCGCGCCCGGCAGTAGGAACCAACGCGGGTACATGCGTTGATTGAAGCCACCGCGTTGGCGATGGCCACCTTCCGGGGCGAGTTCAGTCTGCGGCATAGCAGGGCTGATAGTTGTTGACATTCTGGAATTCTTCCTGGTGAGTCCGAGGGGTCACGAGCCAGAGCCCGTGACCCCTCGGGGGAGGCGGGTGAACTGACGGTTACCAGCCAGGCAGACCCAGTTGCTGCGCCTGCTTCTTCGAGTCGTCGTCGTACGCCTTCGCACCGGCCTCGCCAGATCGGATGCCTGAACCGACCTCCACTGTGATGCTCGCCAGGTTCGGACCCTTCACTGGCGACAGGAACTCAAGCGCGGGCGCAATCTTTCCGGAGTCGAAGTACGGCAACATGTCCGCCACAATCTTCGGCGCATCGCTCGGAAGCGTGCACCCCTTGACGACATATGCACCTGTCACACCGAGAGTCTTCGTGATCGTGTCGCAACCCGCCTTGCTTGCGACGAACGCCATGAAATTCTTCACCTCAGCTGGGTGCTTGGTGTTCTTCGGGGCGTACAGTGCCGAAGGCTCCCATACGGTCATCCCCGCAGAGTTCGCAGAGTCACCGGGGATGCCGAAGAACCCGACGTCCTTCGCGTGCTCAGGGAAGTTCGCCACGATTGTGGCCTCGGCAAAACCGAGCATCGGGTAATTCGCGGCAGTCCCGGTGGCGATCGCCTTCAGCCCGTCATCTAACTTGGCAGAGGCGAAGTCCTTGTTCAGGAACCCCCCATCCTTCAGATCTTGAAGCTTGGTGAAGCTCTGAAGCGCCACCGGATCGTCAGCGAAGTTGACCTTGTTCTCCGTCCACTTCTTCGCCCAGTCAGAGTCGCTGGCGTTGATGTTGTAGAAATCTGCGAGCGTGAGGACCTGCGAGGTCCACGCGTCGCCATAGGTCTGTTCCACCGCGTCATAGCCGGCATCCTTGATCTTCTTAGCGTTGGCAAGGAACTCATCCCATGTCTTCGGGATGTCAAGACCGAGCTTCTTGTAGATCGGGATGTTGTAGAAAATCCCGCCGCCGCCAGCCGACTGCACCGGTACCCCGTACACGCCATCTTTGGACGAGACGGCAGTGACGAAGGTGGGATCAAGATTCTTGACGAAGTCCTCGTCCTTGACGTTCAGCATCGTCTGATCAGGGTTGAGCGCCGCGAGTAGCGAACCGCTGTTATACCAGAACATGTCCGGCATCGCCCCGGTCGCCAGCTTCGTCTTGATGACGTTGTCGATATCAGGCGATCCGCTCGGGCCGGAGGCATCCACCTTGATTGTGACGTTCGGGTTCTTCTCGTGATAAGCCGCAGCGAGGGCCTTCATTGTGTCGGTATTGGCAGCAACGCCCGCGCCAGAGAACCACGTGAGCGTCACCGGACCGGAAGAGTCGTCGCCCCCTCCGCCACCCCCTGCCGAACAGCCGGTGAGTGCAGTTGCGGCGATCATCAACCCGACCACTACGGCCGACCGATATCGACGAGTCGACTTGTACATCCTTACCTCCTTGTAGGGCATAACTCCTGATGCATCCCAAACGAAAACGAGTCAACGATTGGCTTTCAGCAATAGTAGATCCACTGCAGCTGACGGTCAACGATGTCGTGATCCGCGTCATGCAATCGTTATGTGAGCAATGGAGGTCAGAAGGCGCATCTCGCCGCCCTTGGGTGAACGCGCAGTAGCCAGGCCTTGCCGAAGGAAAACCAGTATTCGACGGGCACGGGCTCACTCCGTGACTCTGGACTACATCAGTTCCACCGCACCTTTGCGTTCGAGTGGGCCTACGCCCAGGTAGTCTCAGACGACGCCCCAGCCACCTACCAGGCTTTGGTCCATAGCTACACTCACCACAGACCCCACACCAGCATCGGAGCGGAGGCAAGTCACCCATCCCACGTCTTCACAACGTCAATGGGAAGAACTACTAGCCGCACCGCTTCACGTCGCGGCTGGCCCGTCGCGCTGGCAGCAGAATAGAGGGCATGACAGCGGATGCCGCGGCGAGCACCCCGATCGCGTTGGGCGCCCTGCGGTGAACTCGACCCCCGACGCCGTGCGCGACGTTATCTCGGCCGTCGACCTCGCCGGAGTGCTCACCAACGCGGTGCTCGGCGGCATCGCGGCGCGGGCGGCGCGACTCGACATCGTGGGCTTCGTGATCCTCGCGATCCTCTCGGGGCTCGGTGGCGGCATGATCCGCGACGCGCTGCTGCAGCACGGCGCGGTCGTGGCGCTGACCGACCCCTACTATCTGGTGGTCGCGATCATTGGCGCCGTGATCGCCTTCTTCATTCCGTTCAAGGGAACCTGGCCCAACCGCGCTCTCGTGCTGCTCGACGCGCTCGCGCTCGGCTGCTGGGCGTCGGTCGGCGTGCAGAAGGGCCTCGAGGCGGGGCTCGGCTGGCTGCCGGCAGTGCTGCTCGGCATGGTCACGGCGGTCGGCGGCGGCATGGTGCGCGACGTGCTGCTGCGCAAGATCCCCACGGTGTTCGGCGGCAACACGCTGTACGCCACGAGCGCGTTCGTCGCCTGCATCGTGATGCTGGCGCTGAGTGAACTCGGATTGCCGGCGTTCGGCTCCATCTTCGCCACCCTCGCCGGCGCCGCCCTCTCGCTGCTCGCTCGCCGGTTCGGCTGGGTGCTGCCCACCGAGGTGAAGCTGCCGAAGCCGCGACCGGTCAGCGCCTGGTTCAGCGGCTGGTGGGGCGGCAGGCGGCGGCGCGAGCGGACGCCGCGGCGGTGAGCCGGCTCGATCACAGGGCGTAGATGCGGGCCTCCCACGGGGCCAGCACACCGGCATCCGTGCCCTGTTGCGTGTTGGTCATGAGCACCTCGCCGCCCGACACCCACGGTTCGAGCTCGTCGGCGTCTGCCGTCTGCAACGACCACAGCGTGAGCGGGTCGTTGGAAACGTTGGCGACGACGAGAAGCCGCTGGTCGCCGCGCATGCGGGTGAAGGCATATAACTGCGGATGCTCGGGCTCGAGCAACTCGAAGTGGCCGAGCGCGACGACCTGATTCTCGTGCCGCAGGCGAATCAGCCCCTGGTAGTAGCGGAACACGGACTGGTCGGCCGCGCGGTCGGCGGCGACGTTGAGGTGGCGATAGTTCGGGTTCACCTCGATCCAGGGCTCGCCTGTGGTGAAGCCCGCATGGGCCGAATCGTCCCATTGCACGGGCGTTCGCGCGTTGTCACGGCTGAAGTGGCGCAGGCCCTTCAGCACCTCGTCGCGCGACTTTCCCTGCTTCGTCGCTGCGTTGTAGTAGTTGATGCTCTCGATATCGCGGAAGTCGTCGAGACTGTCGAATGGCATGTTCGTCATGCCGATCTCCTCGCCCTGGTACACGTAGGGCGTGCCCCGGTGCAGGTGCAGCACGGTCGCCCACAGCGTGGCGGACTCGTAGCGATACTCGTCGTCGTTGCCGAAACGCGAGACGAGGCGCGGCTGGTCGTGGTTGTCCAGGTAGAGGCTGTTCCAGCCGACGTCGGCGAGCGCATCCTGCCACCGGGCGAGCGAGCGCTTGAGCTTCGGCAGGTCGAGCGGCAGCACGTCGAACTTGCCGTTGGGACCGTGGTCAAGCGCTACATGCTCGAATTGGAATACCATATCGAGCTCGTGCCGGGCGGGGTCCGTGAACTTGCGCGCCGCCTCCGGGGTGACGCCCGGCATCTCCCCCACCGTGAGCAGCTCGGCGCCGCCGCGGCCGGCGAACACCTGCTCGTTCATCTCGTGGATGAACTCGTGAATGCGCGGCCCGTCGACGTAGTACGCGTGGCCGTCGGGGTGCACGACCCCCGGCTCTGCCGGGGCATCCGGCAAGTCAGTGTGTTTCGAGATGAAGTTGATGACGTCCATGCGAAAGCCGTCGATGCCGCGGTCGAGCCACCAGATCATCATGTCGTAGACGGCCCGGCGCACGTCCGGGTTCTCCCAGTTGAGGTCGGGCTGCTGCCGCGCGAAGAGGTGCAGGTAGTACTCGCCCGTCTCCTCGTCGTACTGCCACGACGACTCGCTGAAGTTCGATGACCAGTTCGTCGGCTCGGCGCCCGGCTCGCCACCGGTCATGCCCTGGCGCGGCGGCCGCCACCAGTACCAGTCGCGCTTGGGATTGTCTTTCGACGAGCGCGACTCGACGAACCACGGATGCGCCGACGACGTGTGGTTGACGACGAGATCCATGACGATACGGATGCCGCGCTCATGCGCCTCGCCGAGCAACTCGTCGAACTCCTCCAGGGTGCCGAAGACCGGGTCGATGCGGCGGTAGTCACTGATGTCGTAGCCGTTGTCGTGCTGGGGCGACATGTACATGGGCGAGATCCAGAGCACGTCGATGCCCAGCTCGGCCAGGTAATCGAGCCTGCGGCGAATGCCGCCGATGTCGCCCATGCCGTCGCCGTCGGAATCCTGGAAGCTGCGCGGGTAGATCTGGTAGACGACTGCGCTGGTCCACCAGGGGGCGGTGCTGTCGTTGTTCGTGCGGTCGGTTTCACTCTCCACGATGCTCCTCTCGAGTGACGTTCTCCACTCTAGGAAGCGGCTCCCATGGGCGCTCGCCTTGTCGCGTCGAGCCGAATCGCGGGTGAATCACACGCGCACCCGCAAACTGCCCCGACTCGTCGGCCCCTCACCCCTTGACGCGTGCCGTTTCGGGGTCATCGTGGAAGCAGACGCCGAGCGAGGAGCCATGACGAGATCGAGCAAAATGAGACACGAGCGCAGCAGCCCCGGGATGCTGGGCGCCGTCGCCCTGGTTGCGGCAGGGCTGGGGGCCGCGGCATCCGCTCTGCTGATGCGCGGCCGACAGCGTCGGGCCGAGCAGGCGCTCAGCATGCAGGCAGTCGCGGAACGCACTCCGCCGCGACCCGTGACCGTCGTGTCGAGCCCGCACCGGCCGGGCGACGGGTAGCCGTTGCGCCGAAGCGGCCACGCACGGGGGCGCTACAGGGCGAAGACCTGCCCCGTGGCATCCAGTCGCTCATGCAGACGCTCCATGCTCACGGCCTGCACCGGCACGGATGCCGCGACGGCCTGCGCCGCCGCGATACCCGCAGCGTGCCCGAGCATCTGGTACTGCGGCTCCATGCGCACCGACGAGAACGCGACGTGCGACGCCGAGAGGCAGACGGGTACGAGCAGGTTGTCGCATTGCTCGGCGCGCGGCGTGAGCGAGCGGTACGGGACGCCGTAGAGAGGCACCTGCACCGAGAGGTAGCCCTCGGTGAAGACCATGCCGATAGGGCGGGGGTGCTCGTAGACCCACCGCCAGGCCCGCTGCACCTCGCGGATATCGAGGTGGTACGAGCCGAGGGCGACGGAATCGCGGGGGTGGCGGCCCTCGATGAGGTCGTGCTCGGTGAGCACGTAGGCGCCCTGCATGCGCCGGCCCTCGCGCACGTAGAGCTGGTGAGGCAGGTGGCCGGTGTCGGCGAACTCGTCGCGCGGCAGGCCGAAGCGCTGCATGGTCTCGCGAATGCGCCGCGGCACGGCGGCGTCGGTGGCGAGAAAGTAGAGAAAGCCGGCCGTATGGCTCAGATGGTGCAGTCGGATTCGCTCGCGTTCGGCCGCGTCCGCGTCGGGGTAGCGCCAGGCCGAGCCGTCGAGCACGCTGAGCGAGAGGGGCCCGAGCGAGTTGCCGTCGCTCTTGCCGCCGGGCAGGTTGGGCTCGAGCCCGAGCATGCGACCGGCCGTGTAGGCGATCTCGTCGTCGCCGTACTGAGCGAGCAGGCGGCGGCCGAGCTCCCAGTAGCCGTCGTCGTAGTCGGCGGGCCGCTCGAACGCGATGCGATCGGGCGCCGTCGTGAGGCACACGCGGTAGCCGTACGACATCACTCCCCCGTCGCCCGCGCCCACCGGCACCATCGGCTCGGGCTTGATCTGCGCGAGCAGCGGCCCCTCGCTCTCGCCGCTCGGGTCGCTGGCGAACGGCGAGATCCAGGCCGGCATCGTGTGGCGGCCCGGCACGAGCTCCTGCCTGCCCGCGAATCGCTCGCCGTGCAGCGCGGTGCTCTCACGCCCCACGGAGTATTCGACGCCCGCCAGCGGCAGCAGGTCCCCCTCGTAGCTCGCGTCGATGAAGACCCCGGCGCTGACACGGAGCCCGGATTCAAAGCCCAGAGAGCGGATGCCGCCTCCGCTCCCCTGCGCCGCGGCCACCCCGGCGCGCTCGCCCAGCCGCACCTCGACCCCGGCCTCCTCGAGCCAGCGCACGAAGATCGCCTCGGCGACGTGGGGCTCCGGCCCGGCGAAGTGCCCCTCGGCGACGCCGTAGTGCTCGGCTACGGCGTGCCGCAGGCGACGGGCGGGCCCGCCGAGGGCGCGCTCGTCGCCGACATCCGTGTACCCAAGTCCGCCGCTCGTCATGCCGCCCACGTGGCGTTCGGGGCCGATGAGCAGAACCTGGGCGCCCTCGCCCGCTGCGGCGACCGCGGCGCACACACCGGCCGAGGTTGCGCCGTAGACGACGACCTCGTAGCGCGCCGTCTCGGTGTGCATGGCGCTCGTCTCGGTGGCTACGGTCGCCATCTCGCTGGGCGCGGCTGTCATGGCGCAATTCTCGCGGAAATGTGGGAACGATTCCAGTCGCGAAATGCGTCACGCCCGCCAAATTCCCCACCAGCTCTGGCTGAGAGGCCAAAAACTGCCCCTAAACCGCTCGATAAGGGCGATTTTTGGCCTCTCACGTCGAGTGGGAGTCGAGACAGCAGGGCGGCAGATCGCGCAGGCGCACGGGGGCGGCGGGCGCAGACCGCTCAGGCGCCGGCGCGAGGGGCGGCGGTCGAGCCGCGGGGCAGCACCTGCGCCTCGAGCACGAGCGTCTGCGGCGGCGCGTCCGGCTCGGCCACGCGTGCCAGCAGACGGTCGATCGCCGCCTCGCCGAGCGCGATCGCGTCCTGCGCGACGGCCGTGATGCCCGGGCTGACCATGCTCATCCACTGAGAATCGTCGAACGACACGATGCTCACGTCGTCGGGAATGCGCAGGCCCAGATCACTCGCCGCGCGCCACACGCCCTCGGCAAGCAGGTTGTTCGCAGCGAAAATGGCGGTCGGATGCTCGCGGCGCGCCAGCACGTCAATGGCGGCCCGTCGGGCCTCCGCCGCCTCCCACCCAGCCGAGATGACGAGCGACGGGTTCGGCTCGATGCCGGCGTCTTTGAGGGCGCGGCGGAAGCCCTCGACGCGGTCGCTTCCCGTCGTCCAGTTCGTCTCGTCGATGAACAGCGCGATGCGCTGGTGGCCCAGCGAAATGAGGTGGTCGGTCATGCGCCTGGCCACGTCGATGTTGTCGACAAGCACCGCGTCGCAACGCCCCGCCGAGAACTGCCGGTCGACCTCGACCACGGGAATGCGCTGGCCGATCAGGTAGTCGGTCACGCTCGCTGACAGAGGCGTCACGATCACGCCCGCCACCCGCGTGGCGACGAACGCGCGGGCGGCGCTGAGCTCGGCCTCGGTCGAGCCCTGGTCGTCGACGAGCATCATGGTGTAGCGGTTGGCGCGGGCGCGCCCGGCGATGCCGGCGGCGAGGTCGGCGTAGAACGTGTTGCGCAGGTCCGAGACGAGAACGCCGATCGAGCGGCTGTCCTGCGTGCGAAGGCTGCGTGCCATGGCGTGCGGCACATAACGCAGTTCCTCGGATGCGGCGAGCACGCGAGCGCGCACGCCGGCCGCAACGTAACCCTCGCCACTGAGCGCCCTCGACGTGGTGGACTGCGAGACGCCGGCCAGCCGCGCGACGTCTTTGAGCGTGGCGCGTCGTTGCCGCTCCGCCCGTGGCGCCCCTTCGTTCACGCTTCTTCCTTCTCCTACGCTGCCTCGTCGACGGCGGCCGAGCGGTCGCCCTCGGCCGACCGACAGTGCGAGTCAACCCTAGTGGCTGACTGCGATCGCGACGGTTTCGTCTCGCTAACGAATGAGGCAGAGCCTTGCAACTACTCCCAGAGTAGGCTTATAGTCACCGGTATGTGGTAACGATGCCACACTGTGACCTTCTGGTCTTTTCTCGAGAGGGGCGGCAATGACGACGACCGATTCACTCGGCACTGCAGCCGAAAGGTGCCGAACATGAGCGTGGCGACCGGGGCCCCACCCGCAACGGGGGCGGCAGACGGCGGCGAACGCAAGATTCGCAAGGCCAAGAAGTACAACCGGCGCGAGGCCATCGCGGGCTATCTCTTCATCAGCCCCTGGATCCTCGGCTTCCTCATCTTCACCGCGGGCGCCATGATCTACAGCCTCGTGATCTCGTTCAGCTATTACAACCTCGCCACCAACAGCGCGGTTCCGGCGGGAATGGACAACTACCAGCGGCTGTTCAGCGACCCGAAGGTCGCCATGTCGCTCGGCAACACCCTTTTCTATGCGGTTCTCGCGGTTCCGCTCGAGATCATCTTCGCGCTGTTCCTCGCGATGGTTCTCTCCAAGCTCGGGCGTGGGGCGGGCATCTTCCGCACCATCTACTATCTGCCGAAGATGACGCCGTCGGTGGCCACAGCATCCATCTTCCTTCTGCTGTTGAACGGCAACACCGGCGCGATCAACGCGTTCCTGAAGCTGTTCGGTATCGAGGGGCCCCAGTGGCTGGTCGACCCGAACTGGGTCAAGCCGTCGATCGTGCTCATGACCCTGTGGGGCGTGAGCGGCACCATGGTCATCTTCCTGGCGGCGCTGAAGAACGTGCCGCGCGACCTCTACGAGGTGTCGTCGATCGACGGGGCGGGGCCCATCCGCCAGTTCTTCAAGATCACGGTGCCCATGATCTCGGGCGCCATCTTCTTCAACGTGATCGTGCTGACGATCGCCGCGCTGCAGGTGTTCGACCAGGCGTACCTGCTCTTCTGGCGAGATCAAACGAACGCGTCACCTGACTCGTCGCTGTTCTACGGCGTGTACCTGTTCCAGCAGGCGTTCCGGCAGTTCGACTTCGGATTCGCCGCGGCGATGGCCTGGCTGCTGTTCGTGATCATTCTCATCATCACGATGATCCAGGTGAAGTTCAGCAACCGCTTCGTCTACTACGAGGGAGACAACTGATGACCGCGACACAGTCTCCGGCCATGACAGCGGTGGCCTCGGGCGATCTCGGAGGCGTCGACACGAAGCGCTCGGCGCGCAACGGTCGCGGCCGCTGGTACCGGCCCCGCTCCGTCATCGGCAAGGTCGTGCAGTGGATCATTCTGCTCGCCTTCACCTGCATGTTCCTCTACCCGTTCGTGTGGCTGCTCGCAGCGAGCCTGAAGCCGCGCGGGCAGGTGTTCGACAACTCTCTGTGGCCGAAGACGTTCCAGCCGCAGAACTATGTCGCGGTGTGGGACCAGCTGCCCCTGCTGCACTGGATCTTCAACAGCATCATCATCGCGGTGCTCGCGGCCGGCCTCGTGGCAATCTCGAGTTCGGTGGTGGCGTTCGGGTTCTCGTACTTCAAGTTCCCGGGGCGCGGGCTGCTGTTCGGCATCGTGCTGGCGACCATGATGCTGCCCGGCGCGGTGACCATGGTGCCGCAGTACCTCATCTGGAAGCAGACGGGGCTGCTCGGCACCTGGGCTCCCCTGTTCGGTATGAACCTGTTCGGCTCAGCGTTCTACATCTTCCTGCAACGGCAGTTCTTCCTCGGGCTGCCGCGTGAACTGTTCGAGGCCGCGCGCCTCGACGGCGCCAACTACTGGCGGCTCTTCACGAAGATCGCGATGCCGCTGTCGATCCCCTCGTTCGTCATCGTGTTCATCTTCGAGTTCCAAGCCAGCTGGAACAACTTCCAGGGCGCCCTGATCTACCTGAACGGCGGCCACCTCGACACCTTCACCGTGCCCCTCGGTATCTCGTACGCCATGACAGCGTTCAGCCCGACCAACGGCGGCCACGGCGACTACCAGTACGTGATGGTGGCGGCACTGATCGTGACGCTCCCCATGCTCATACTGTTCGCCTTCGGGCAGCGGTACTTCATCGAGGGAGTCGCGACCCAGGGGCGCAAGGGGTAGGGCGCCGCGGGGGCGCATGGCGTGGCCTCGGCGGGCGTCGCGGGGGCGCATGGCGTCGCTTCGGCTGGCGCTCCTTCGGCTGGCATCGCTTCGGCTGGCGACCCCGTTTCTGGCTGGCCCCGCCCGCAGCTCGGTTGAGCGGCTCGGACTTCATCAACCCTCGTCCGGGCCGCTTTTCCGTGCGTGCTGGCCGCCTTTCCGTGCGTGCTGGCCGCCTTTCCGTGCGATTCGCGCATCACGAGCGGATGCGCATCCGCTTCTCGTGCGCACCTGCATCTCTCCTGCGGCCAGCGCGGCCTCGCGCGCGACGGGTGGCCGTAAATGTCACGCCCTGACGAGGAGGCTCCTGCTCTGCGACGTCCGACAGCGCAAAGACCGTCGCCAGGGCTCGACTCCCCCGACGTTTACTGGCATCTCGGAATCGGGCCTCGTGCCGACACCGCAGAAGCCGTCGGATGTGCGACGCCGGCGCTCACTTCTGGCATATGGGGCAGGTCACCCGCCGCTCGAAGCAACCCCGCGCTTATAGCACTCCGCCCTCGAGGTGGGGCGAATCGCGACTGTTGGCCTGGGACAGCCGCAATATGGCCCGACCCTCGAGGATGTGCGAACGCACGCGGCGAGGAACCGCTCACGTGACGGGGCACATCGCGGGTTGAGCGCCGACAAACCCGCAATTTGGCCCGACCCTCCCACACACCCACACACCCACACACACACACACGCACACACCCACACACACGCGCGCGCACACACCCACACGCGCACACACCCACACACAGGCGCTCGCCCACAAGCGCTCACGCACCGGCGCCCACAGGCGCTCGCGCACCGGCGCCCACAGGCGCTCGCGCACCGGCGCTCGCGCACCGGCGCCCACACACGCCCGCCGCACACGACGAAGGGCGGCCTCCCGAAGGAGGCCGCCCCGTGCGGTCGGACCGCTCTGTTACTTGCCGCGCGACGCCTGCTGGTAGGCGCGCATCGCGGATGACTGGGCATCCTTGAGCGCGGCCTCAGGCGACTTGGAGCCGAGCATCACCGAGGTGATGGCGTTGGTCAGCTCCGTCTGGATCTGCTGGCCGGCCGGCGAGGTGCCGATCGACTTTCCGTGCGAGACAACGTCGTAGTACGTCGCGATGACCTTGTCGAACCCGGCGTTACCCGTGGACTTGACGTACGTGTCGCGAATGAACTTGTCTGCCTCGGGCGAGCCTGTGAAGAGGCCGGTGTTGATGCCGCCCTTCGACGCCAGCGTGTCGGCACGGGCCTTGCCCGCGGCCTTCCACGCGCCCAAGTTCGTCAGGTTGATGGCCCAGGCGCACGCGGCGTCCTTGTTCTTGGCACCGACCGGGATGACGAACGAGGTTCCGCTCGAGACCGTGAACGGCTGGCCCTCGGAGTTGTAGAACGGCATGCCCGAGATGTCGAGCTTGTCGGCGTTGGCACCGCTCATCAGTACGTTCGGGTACCACTGGGCGTTCACCTGCGCGCCGACCTGATTCTTCACGTACTGATTGTTGTCTCCGAACGTGTCGAACGCGTCGGTGAAGCTCTTGTCCTTCGCGTAGCCACCCTGAGCGTCGTAGATCTTCTTCAGAACTTCGAGGCCCTTCTGGTTCTTCGGGTCATCAAGGGTGGGCTTGCCATCCTTGCTGATGATCTGGCCGCCGTAGCCGAGGATCCACAGGCCCGGCTGCCCGGTCGACACCGGGTCGAAGCCCATCGTCGTCGGCGTGCCGCCGCTCTCCTTGTACATCTTCTTGACGGCCTCGACGAGCTGGTCGGGCTTGGACGTGTTGAGGTCCTCATCCTTCACCCCTGCCGCCTTCATGACGGTCTCGTTGAGAATGATCGCAGGCGGCTGGAAGAACTGCGGTACCCCGTACATGTGGCCGTCGTACGTCATGTCGTCGACCACCGACTGGTAGTACGCCGATGATGGCTTGACGTTGTGCACCGAGAAGCACTGGTCGAGCGGCATGATGAGCCCCTGCGCCGCGTACGTCGCGACGAAGTTCGCGCTCATCTGCACGACGTCTGGCGTGTTGCCGCTGGCGACGCGCGTCGTGAACTTCTGCGCGTCGAACGGAGTCTGGTCACCCTTGATGGTGACGCCCTTCAGCTGCTTGGCCGCGTAGTCAAGGCGCGACGTGCCGACGTCGTCGGCGTTGTCGAAGCCCCAGTAGTTGAGAGTGCCGGACGCCTTCTTGGTGAACTGGTTCTTCGAGTTCGAGTCACCGTTGCCGCCGCCGCCTGAGCTGCAGCCGGCGAGGAGTGCCACGGATGCCGTCAGCGCAAGCGCCGCGAGCACCGTCTGCCTCTTCTTCATCTGTTATCCCTTCATTGGAATCGCGTAGGAGCGCCGTCGCCACCCACGTCGAGATTCGGATGCCGTGCCGCAAAACATGGAATCCTTCCCACATCGAAAAGTAGCCTAGGCGCCGCTCCTCCACAAGGGGAGATTGGCGGAACGTAGGCAATTCGTTATCTTCCCCTCCCCCGCCCTCGGCTTTGACCCCGCGACTCGGCTAAGGTTTGTGTGGCAACGATGCCATAAACCGAAAGGCGTTCTGTGTCCAGCATCCGCCGAATCCTGCTTCTCGGCCACACCCACCACGACGTCGGCTACACGAACAGCCCGCGAATCATCGACCCGATGCACGCTGCGATCGTCGGCCACGTGCTCGATCTGTGCGACCGGCACGCGAGCGACGGGCCAGACGACTTTCGCTGGACCTTCGAGGTCGCACGCCCCGTTCTGCGCTTCATGCGCGAGGCAGCGCAGCGCCCAGACGGCGAGCGCGACATCGAGCGCATGCGGCGACGCGTGGCCGAGGGCCGCATCAGCGTGACCGGCGGCTACCTCAACATGACGCAGCTGCCGTCACAGGGGGAGTTCGACGCCGCACGAGAGCAACTCGACGAATTGCGGATGCGCGGCATCCGCGTGCGTACGGAACAACACGGCGACGTCAACGGCATTGCCTGGGGCGAGGTCGACGGCATGCTGCGCGGCGGCATCGACCGGCTCGTCATGGCGCTGAACCCGGACCACGGGCGCGCGCCACTCGAGCAGCCGAGCGCGTTCTGGTGGGAAGGCCCCGCGGGCGGCCGCGTGTTCACGCTGCTGTCGACGCACTACGGGTACGGCGAGGAGTGGGGGATCGTCGACGGCGACGTGGAGCTGGCGGAGCGGCGCATCGGCGAGTTCATCGCGCGGCTCGGCGAGCGCGAAGACTGGCCGTTCGACACGGCGATCGTGCACGCGGGCAACGACAACCGGTGGCCGACGGCGCTGTTCACCGAGGTGGTGCGGCACTGGAATGCGCGGCACCCCGAGGTGCAGATGCGCACGGCAACGATCGACGACGCGCTCGATGTGCTGCAGGCGCAGGTGGGCAACCAGCCGCCGGATGATCCGCAGCTGCCCGTGCTGCGCGGCGAGTGGAGCGACTGGTGGGCGCACGGGCACGGCTCGACCGCCTTCGAGGTCGGCGTGTACCGGCAGGCGCGATCGTTCGCGCGGGCGGCGCAGTCGACGCTGGCGCTCGCGCTGTTGGCGGGCGGCGGTGCGGATGGCGGCGAGACCACCGTGCCGCTCGCCACCGTGCCGCTCGCCACCGTGCTCGGCTACCGACGCGGGCCCGTGCGCCTGCGCGGCGAGCAAGAGATCGTGCGCGACCTCGACGCGGTCGACGAGCAGTTGCTGCTCTTCGGCGAGCACACGTGGGGATCATGGGAGACGTACTCGAAGCCGCACTCGGTGTTCAGTCACTCGCACCGCAACGCGAAGATGGGGTTCGCGTATGCGGCGTATGACCTGGCGCGGGATCTGGCGATAGAAGGGGTGTTTCGGGTTGGGGGGTTTCGAGACGCGCTTCGCGCTCCTCAACCCGCAGCAGACGCGCAAACCGCTACTCGAGCGGCCGCAGCAGACGCGCAAACCGCTACTCGAGCGGCCGCAGCAGACGCGGTCGTGCTCGTCAACACGAGCGAGCGCGAGCGCACCGAACCCGTCGAGTTCGAGGTGGGCGGCGTGCGCCGGGCGAGCGTGGTCGCGACCGTACCGGCCTTCTCGGTGGTGAGCGTGCCGGTGCCGGGGCCATCCGCTGGGCCGAAGCCGGGGCGCGTGATCGAGACCGAGACCTATCGCGCCGAGGTCGACCCGGCCGCCGGGGGAGTCGTCTCGCTCGTCGACAAGCGCACCGGTCGCGAGCTCATCGACGGCGCAGCGGGCCACGGGCTCGGCGCGCTGGTGGCCGAGAGCGTTCCGCCGGGCAGCGACCACGCCATGCTGCACAACCCGAAGAACTTCAACCCGCAGCATCCGGGGCCGGAATTCGTGCGCGAGACGGCTCGCGGAGCCGACGAACCGCAGGTCACCGCCACGGATGCCGGGCTGCGCGTCACCTGGTCGTCGGCAGTGGGCCGCGCCTCCGCCACGACCACGCTGAGCCTGTACGACGGAAGCGACCTCATCGACCTGGTCGTGCGGCTGGTGAAGCCGGCGACCTTCGAGCCGGAGAGCCTGTTCGTGGCGTTCCCGTTCGCGGTGGAGCAGCCGCGGTTTCTGCTCGAGACCGCGGGGGCGGTATACGAAGCGGATGCGGAGCAGCTGCCCGACACGAGCAAAGACTGGTACTCGATTCAGCATGCGGTCGGGGTGAACGGGGGAACGCGCGCGGCGGAACACGGGGTTGCGAGACGTGCCTTCGGCACTCCTCAACCCACATCAGGGGGAATTCTGTGGGGTGCCATCGAGGCGCCGCTTGTGCAGCTCGGTGGGTTCCACACGGGCCAGTGGGCGGAGCGGCTCGAGGTGCGCGGCGGGCATGTGAACAGCTGGGTGATGAACAACCTGCACTTCACGAACTTCCAGGCGTCGCAGGGTGGAACCGGGCTGTACCACTACCGGTTCAGGCCGACCGCGGGGCCGGTGCGCCGCCAGGATGTGCGCGTCTTCGGGCGCGACCTGCTCGAGCCGGTGCTGGCGCGCGTGATGGAGGGGCGTGTTGCAGACGAGCGCAGAGCGGATGCTGCGGGCGCACCGAACGGAAGTGGCGAGCCCGGCGGGCTGCGCGAGCAGGCAGACGAGCTGCGCGAGCTGGCAGCCGGGGTGCGCGAGCCGGGGGCCGGGCTTCACGAGCCGGCGGCCGGGCTTCGCGAGCCGGCGGCCGGGCTGCTGAGTGTCGAACCGACCGGGTCGGTGCTCGCCGAATTGCGCCCTGGCCCCGACGGGGCAGTGCGCGTTCGCCTGCGCAACATCACCGGAGAGCAGGTGGATGCGGTGGTGAATTGGCAGCATCGGGCCCAATCGGTCTCACTCCCACCATATGGAGTCGGCGATGCGACACTGACGGCGCAGGCGGCGCGGAAGCGCTGAGCGGCGGAGCCTTGGCCGGAAGCGCTGAGTCGACGCGTGAGCGGAGCGCGTTCAGCGGAGTGCGCTGAACGTGAGAGAACTCAGCGAGAGTGGGTGTTCGCGACGAACGAGGGTGTCAGAACAGGCGATCTCGTCGCGAATGCCCACTCTCGGCGCGGCGGGCACAGCGCGGCGGGTTTCGAGACGTGCCTGCGGCACTCCTCAACCAGCAAGACGGCGGGTTTCGAGACGTGCCTGCGGCACTCCTCAACCAGCAAGGCGGCGGGTTTCGAGACGTGCCTGCGGCACTCCTCAACCAGCAAGGCGGCGGGTTTCGAGACGTGCCTGCGGCACTCCTCAACCCACGTTGCGGGCGAGAGTCTGCTCGCAGGCGAGCAGGAGGACGCCGACGCTCCAGGCGTGCGAGAGGGTGAGCAGCATCCCCTTCGGCTGAAAGCATTCGGTCTGGTAGAAGCGCTCCGAGACCATACCGCGGTAGGCGTTGAAGTCGCCGTCGTCGCGGGCGATGAACTGGCGGAAGCACTCCAGAGTCTCGTTGGCGCGCTCGGCATAGTGCGGGTCGCCGGTGGCGCGAGCCAACTCGTGCAGCTCGTCGGTGCACACCAGGCCGTACGCGTGCAGGTGTTGGTTCGACGGCGACGCCTGGTCGGCTCCCCGCGACCGGAAGTCGTACGTGCCGAGCAGCGTCGTCGGCTCGAAGCTCACGTTGTACGTGTAGCGGAACGTCAGCATCCAGTCGGCGGCGCGGCGCGCGAGGTCGAGCCAGGCGGCGTCGCCCGTGGCCCGGTGCAGCGCCATGTACGCCATGATCGCCGCGTAGCCGTCTTCCGAGGTGGGCGCGAGGTCAACGTCTTCCGGCGCGCCGTGAATGAACTCCTGCTCGACGAAGCGCACGTAGTAGCGGCCCGCGGCAAGCGCGGCGGGCAGGTAGCGCTCGTCACGGTCGCCCGCCTCGACCAGCGCCGGGATCCACATGAGCCCGGCCGCACCCTGCCACGAGAGCACCTCGCCGGTCTCCGCATGGTGGATCGAACCGAGATTGCCGTCGGCGCGCTGGCGGGCGACCACGGTATCGAGATTCGAGCGGATGGCGCGCTCCCACGCAGCATCCGCTCTGGCAGGCGCCTGTGACGCCTCGAGCGCCGCCGCCCGCACCAGGAACAGCGTCGCCTCGCCGAGGGTGCGCGAGTGCAGGCCGCGCTTGATCTCGGTCCAGCTCTGGCTCCAGCCGGAGTCGCGGTACCAGACGCCCCAGAACGTGCCGGAGGGGGAGAGGGTGGCGGTGATGAAGTCGATGACGCGGCGGGCGGCGGTGACCTCCGCATCCGCGCCGACACGCAGGCCGTGCTGCAGCAGCGCGTACGCCCAGGGGATGCCGCTGACCCAGCCGACGTGCATGGCCTGGCGGTCGACGTTCTTGCCGTCGCGGCCGCTGACGCCGCGGTCGAAGCCGACAGTCTCGAGCAGCACGCCGGGGTCGGGGTCGTAGTGCCAGCGCAGCAGGCCCTCGGCGGCGAGGTCGGCGGCGTGCGGCACGTCGACCCACGGGTTGAGCGGGGCGCTGGCGGCCGACTCGGCGTGCAGCGTGCGCAGGATCGGCGCGTAGGCGTGGCGGTCGGGGGCCAGGTCGAAGACGCGCAGGGTGAGCTCAACGGCGTCGCCGGGGGAGAAGAGGTGGGTGGCGACATCCGCTTGGCGGGCTCGCTCGTCGCCGTAGTAGGTGACGGGCGCCTCGCGGTACGGAAACGTGAGGTGGGCGGTGGCTGTGCCGTCGGCGGGCGCGGTCTCGGTGGCGGGCGCGGTCTCGGCGGCGGGCGCGCGGGCGCTCTCGTGCGCGAGGCCGACGCCCGTGATGCCGAGCGGGCTGCTCTCGGCGGCGGCGAGCGCGAGGCCGCCGCGACCGGGGCCCGCCCAAACGAACACGGCCGGCGTGGCGGCGCGATCGGCGCGGAACTCCCACGACGAACTCACGAGCGCCGCGGCCGCCTCGGCACCGAAGGCCCCGATCTCGAACCGCGGGAACCGTCGCGTGTTCGCCGCCGGACGATTCTCGCCGTAGAACAGCCCGGGGATCAGCCACCACGGGTCATCAGAGGCGAGCGACGCAGATACGCGGATGCCGGCCGCCAGCGGCCGGGCGCCCACGTACCGCACGCGCACGACGACGCGCGTGCCCGGCTCGGCCGGCGTCGACGACAGCTCGATGCGGAAGTCGGGGTGGTCGGCGTGCGGCGTGCCGTTCGCGTCAATGACCGCGACGGCGAGGGCGGGCTCGGGCGGGAGGGCGCCTGCAGCGTTCGCGCCTGCAGCGTTCGCGCCTGCCGCACCCGCCTCGGCCCCGCCCGCCCCGCTCACTTCTCGCCCAGCACCCACTCGATCAGGTCCACCTCGACGACGGGCAGCGCCGGGTCCTTCGGCACCCGGAACGTGCGGATCTGGCTGGGCCCGAACGACTCCTCGAGCACGCGGTCCACCACGGGAAGCTCGATGCGGGTGGAGGCGGCCTCGCCCCGGGTCTCCACCGCACGCACGATCAGGTCGGCCGAGCCGGTGCCCGCGGCATCCGTGGGGTCTTCGCTGCCCTTGAGGGCCGTGATCATGACCGCGTCGCCGCCGTCTGAGGCGAACGAGTGGGATGGGGGCAGGGTGCCGGGGTGCGAGGGTTCCTGCATCGCGCGCACGGGCGAGCCGAGCAGTGCGGCGCGGCGCGTGGGGTCGGCGGTGCGCCAGTCGCCGGCGTGCGGCACCAGTTCGTAGCTGAAGCGCTGGATGCCCTGGTCCTGGTAGCTGTAGACGCCGTCGGCGTCGAGCAGGCGCGGGTCGTGCCACGAGTAGACGGGGCTGCGCACGGCGGTGACGCCGACGCTGGGCTGCGCGGCGCTGCCCTCGCTGGCGCCGCCCGGCGAACTCGGCGACACGTCGTACGCGTGCTTGTTCGTCGTCACGACCGTGAGTCCGGCGGGCGCGCCGTCGACCGTTCCCGTGAGGTCGACCCACGACTGCGCCGGCTCCTCGGCGCCATCGACCGGCCGCGCCAGATGCCCGAACGGCACCTCGTACGTGGCGCTCGGCGTCTCGAGCACCGTCGGGAACCGCAGCTTCAGCAGGTGTGCGTGCTCGCGCCAGTCGAGCGTCACGTTCACGCGCAGCACCCGGCTGTCGTGGTCGAGCACGAACTCCTCCGTCAGAGCGGATGCGCCCCACGCCCGCTCTACACGCACCCGCGCGCGAAGGGGCCCCGTCTCGCGCACCACGATCCTGCCGAGCGTCATGCTCGCGCCGGGCCACGCGTACGACACCACACGGTGGCCCCACGTGTCGGTCGGGTCGTCGCAGACCTGCGTGTGGCTCGCGCCGTCGACGCAGGCCATCACGTCGACGCCGGTCTGCTTGTCGAGGTACGAGCTGATCCAGCCGGTGGCGGCATCGAGCTCGATGCGAACGAGGTCGTTCTCGAGCACATGCGCGGCGTCGCCCGTCGAGGCGGCGCGCACCTGCAGCGCGGTCGGCTCGGGCAACGGCATCGCGCCGGGCTTGATGCGGAACAGGCGGTACCCGAGCGCGGGCACGTCGGCGCGGAAGACGACCGCGCCCCGACTCTGGTCGTCGGTGGTCGCGGTCGACTGGGTGCGCTGGTAGACGACCATCCGCCCCTCGTCGTCGACGACGTGCACGCCCGCGCGCTGGCCGCCGTACTGCATCTCGACGTCGGTCGAGACAGGCCAGGGATGCGGGTTGAAGACGACGACGGGCTGGGTGCCCTCGTCGAACGGCACGTCGATCTGCCGGGCGAGCACGTTGTGCGCGCGCACGATGATGCGCTTGGCGATGGAGATCGCCTCGCCGAGCTGGTCGCGCGCGTCGTCATACGACGGCTCGATGGCCGAACCGGGCAGCACGTCGTGGAACTGGTTGAACAGCACCTGCTTCCAGGCGGTCGCGAGCTCGTCGCGCGGGTAGGCGATGTCGTCGTGCACCGCCGTGATCGCGGCCCAGCGCTCGGCGGAGAGAACCGCGTGCTGCGCGCGCTTCTGCCACGCCTTGATGCCCGAGTGCGCGGAGTAGCAGCCCGCGGCATGATGCTGCAGGTCGTCGGTGCGCACGGGCAGGCTCGCGAGCGCGGCGTCACCGCGAGCGAGCACCTCGTCGAAGTAGGTGCGGGGAGAGGACATCGTCATCCTTCCGAAGGATCCCATGCGGTCGTAGCGGTGGATCGACTCGATGTTGGCCTTGGTCGGGCCGCCGCCGTGGTTGCCCACGCCGTAGAAGACCATCACGTCGCCGAGGCCGCGGTCGAGCGCGGCGAGCGACTTCTCGGTCTGGCCCTCGACCGAACCGGCCGGGCTGCCGTACTCGAACGGGATGCGATAGGCGAGCACGCGGCTGCCGTCGGGCGCCTGCCACCAGAAGAGGCTCGAGCCGAAGTCGCTCTCGTGCGGGCCGGGGCGCAGGAACATGTAGCTGTCGAGACCCTGCCCGCGCAGGATCTGCGGCAGCATCACGTTGTGGCCGAACGGGTCGACGTTCATGCCGACGGTGGCGGGCGCGCCGAAGCGCGACGCGAGGTAGCGCTGCCCGTACAGGCCCTGGCGCACGAAGCTCTCGCCCATGGGCATGTTGCAGTCGGGCTCAACCCACCAGCCGCCCGCGTTGACCCAGCGACCCTCGGCGACGCGGCGCTTGATGCGTTCGAACAGTGCGGGGTCGCTCTCTTCGACCCAGCTGAGCAGCACCATCTGGTCGCACGTGAAGATGAAGTCGTCGTACTCGTCCATGCGGTCGCACGCCGAGGCGAAGGTGGCGCGGGCCTCCTGGTAGCCCTCCTGCCACGGCCAGAGCCACACCGGGTCGATGTGCGCGTTGCCGATCATGTGGATCGTGCGGTCGGGCGTGGCCTGCGGGCGCCGCGTGTGGTCGAGGCCGGCGGGCTGTGGGCCCGCGGGGGCGTTGGCGATCGGGGCGTTGGCAGGTGCGGGGCGGGGCTCGGCGCGGTCGCGCGCCGCATCCGCTCTCTTCGTGCCGGCGCGGTCGTCGTCGGCGGCGCTCATACGTACTCCTTGTCGTCGGCGGCCCACGCGTCAACGTACTCCGAGATGAGGTGCAGCATGAGCGTGTGCACCTCCTGAATACGGGGGGTGACGCTCGACGGCGAAAGCAGCACGTGGTCGGCGAACGGGAGCGCCGCACCGCCGTCGCCCCCACCGAACAGCACGGTGGTCGCGCCGTTCTCGCGCGCCCGGCGCAGCGCCGAGACCACGTTGGCGGAGTTGCCGCTCGTCGTGAACGCGGCGACCACGTCGCCGGGCCTCGCGAGCGCCTCGACCTGACGGCTGAAGACGTCGTCGTACGAGTAGTCATTGGCGATGCACGTCATGGTGGTGGGGTCGGTGCTGAGGGTCACGGCGGGCAGTGGCCGCCGGTCGCGCTTGTAGTGGCCGATGATCTCGCCCGTGAAGTGCTGGGCGTCGGCCGCGCTGCCCCCGTTGCCGAAGGTGTAGAGAATGTGGCCGGCGGCGAAGGCCTCGCACAGCCTCTCGGCCACCGAGCGGATGCCGGGCAGCAGCGCCTCGGCGCTCCTGCCCGCGTTCACGTGCGCGTCGAGTTGGTCGTGCATCCAGTCGGTCATGAGGAGGCCTCCGTGTCTGCTCAGGGTTCGGGTGGTGCGCGGTGCTGCCGGGCAGCTCTCAGGCGTGCGTGGGTTTCAGACGTGCATTGGTTTCAGGCGTGCGTGGGTTCTCGGCTTGCCGCGCCGGCGAGGACCTTCAGGTGGTCGAATGCGACTGCTCCCGCGCCGACGACGCAGACCTCGTCGCCCAGGGCGGCCAGTTCGATGTGGGCAGCATGCGCGGCGGGAGGCATCGCATCCGCTGCCACTCGGGCGCGAATCGGGTCGATGAGGGCCGCGCCCGAGCGCGTGACGCCGCCGCCGAGCACCACAACATTGGGCTCGAAGACGTTCACGAGGTCGGTGATGGCGACGGCGAGCACGTCGACGGTTTCGTCCCAGAGCTCGCGGGCGAGGGCGTCGCCGGCGAGCGCGGCGGCCACGACATCCTCGGCACGCACCTCGGGCAGCGCCGACAGAGCGGATGCCGCCCCGCGCTCGGCCACGGCCTCGCGCGCGCGGTCCGCGATGGAGCTTCCCGACGCGTACCCCTCGAGGCACCCGCGCCGTCCGCACAGGCAGACGCGCCCGCCCGTGCGCACCATGACGTGGCCGAACTCGCCGCCATTGCCCGCCGCGCCGCGGTGCAGCCGGCCGTCGACGACAGCGCCGCCGCCGATACCGGTGGAGATGGTGAGGTAGACGAGCGTGCCAGCGCCGCGGCCGGCGCCGTAGCGGAACTCGCCGAGCGCGCCCGCTGTGGCATCGTTCTCAAGCGCGGCCGGAACTCCGAACTCGTCGCGGGCAAGCTGCACGATCGGCACATCCACCCAGCCGGGCAGGTGCAGTGGCCCGGTGAGCACACCGTTGGCGGCGTCGAGGGGGCCGCCGCATGAGATGCCGACGGCCGAGACGTCGGCGTATCCGCTCGCCGCAATCGCACGATGGCCCATGTCGAAAAGGCGCGAAATGACGGCGTTTGGGCCCTCCAGCTTGCGCGTGGGCTCGACGATGAGCCCATGGGTGCGCCCGTCTTCCGTCACGACGGCAACGGCGAGCTTGGTGCCGCCGATGTCAAGCGAGAGCACGGGTCTGAGACCGTCTGCCATCTGTTCTTCTCCGGATGTCGGGCCCGAGGTCCGCGTGTGTGGAATCGTTCCCACACATACTACGGCCGGGTGCGAGGCGGTGCAAGCGGGCCACCCGCGGCGGCCGGTGCACGATACAGTGCCCCACCTGCGCCTTTGCAGGAACTATTGGGCGACACGCCGCCCGCACCGCCGCCCCTGGCGGCGTGTCGGCCGAAAGTTCCTGTGCAATGACAGCGGTCGAGGGGCGGGTGGCCGTTGGGTGGCGGAAAGCGTCGGACGGGCGGGCGGCGCGGTCAGAGGGCGTGGGCGACGGCGCGGTCAGAAGGCGCCGCGCGGTCAGAAGGAGCGGGCGACGGCGCGGTCGGAAGGCGGGCCGCGCGTCAGAGCACGTCGGCGACGGCGTCGGCCTGCTGGCCGAAGCGGTGGCCGGCGACGGTGATGTCCGCGGCCAGGCGCTGGCGCTTGGCGCGGATGGCCGGGAGGGTCACGTCGAACGCGGCCCGCGCCGACGCGCCGGCGGGGATGCGGAGGCGGAGCTCGCGGTCGACAACGCCCCAGCCGGCTGGCAGCACGAGAGAGACCTGCGCATCCGCTTCGAGGGGGAACGGGTTCATCACGACGACCTCGTAGCGCACCGTCTCGCCTGCCGAGAAACGCGAGTAGAAGGGTTCGATCAGCGCCAGGTTGCCGTCGGCCGGCGGCTCGAAGCCGTCGAGCGCGCCATCGGCCGCAACGCCATCGGCCGAATCCACCGCGCCGGCACCGCTCCACCCCGCGGCGCCATCAACCGGCCCTCCACTCGGCAGCAGCGCCTCGTGCAGCGCGGCGTTCTCGTCGCCCTCCTCGGCAAGCATGTGCAGGTACGCGTCGTCGACCCAACGCCCGCCCCAGTGGCCCGTCACCATGAGGCCAGGCGCGATGCGCGTGTACAGCTCGGCACTCTCCTGGAAGTCCCCGCGCCGGTACCGGTTTCGATACTGGTAGTTCAGAATTTCACGACGGATGCCCGGCTCGCCCACGCCCGCCTGCTGGTCCCCGGTCGCCAGCACCCTGATGCCGTCCACCTCGAACTCGAAGCCCACCGCATACAGCGTGTGGCCCGGCAGGTCGTGCGTGGTGATCTCGTAGCCACGCCAATCCACCGTGCCGCCGAGCGGCAGCACGCGGTCGGCCGCGATCGCATCGAACCACTGGCACGGCAGGTCGGTGCGCATGGGGTCGGCCATGATGGGCGCCACGTTCTCGGGCAGC
Source organism: Microbacterium sp. STN6 (assembly GCF_026410545.1). GTDB lineage: Bacteria > Actinomycetota > Actinomycetes > Actinomycetales > Microbacteriaceae > Root112D2. The sequence goes on along the minus strand of NZ_JAPMIT010000003.1, from coordinate 431,899 downwards.
CACACCTCGGTGCCCTCCACCTCGCGCAGCAGGTTCATGCCGGCCACGTGATCGTCGTGGTAGTGGGTGCCGAGCACGACGTCAACGGCGGTGACCCCGAAATCGCGCTTCAGCGCGGGCAGCGAGGCCAGCCACGGACGCCGGCCGGCACGATCGGTGCCGGCGGGCCATCCGGTGGTCATGTCGTAGCCGTAGTCGATGAACAGCGCGTGCCCGTCGCCCGACAGCAGCACGTAGCTGCAGGCGTTGGCCGAGCGGTTGAGCAGCAGGTGCTCGGTGATGCGCACGAAGGGCTTCTGCAGGCGGTCCCAGAGATCCCAGGGTTCGGTGCGGCGCGAGTCGACGTACTGCTGCATGTTCTCGGCCAGCTGCGTGAGCGCGCTCTCGGGCCGCCTCATGGGCTCGCCGTGCGAGGGCAGCAGCACGTCGGGCCGTTCGGCGCGCAGCAGGTAGGCGCTCAGCACGACCATGGCCGGGCCCTCGTTCTCGGTGTACGACCACTGCGTGGCCGCGAGCGAGACCACCTTGCCCGGCGCGTAGATGAGGTCGCCACTGAAGGCGAGGCGGCCGTCGGCGCGGTCGACGAGGTACGTGACCGAGCCCATGGTGTGGCCCGGCGTGGGAATGGTCGCCACCCGGATGTCGCCGAACGCGTGCGTGCGATACTCCGGCGCGAGGCCCGAAACCGGCACCGGCTCGAGCAGCGAGAAGCGATCCTGGCGCAGGTTGTAGTCGTTGTAGAGGGTGCGCGCGTGCCACATCTCGTCGACCCGGGCGAAGAGATCCTGCTCGACGGGCGGCACGATGATGGGGATGCCGGCGGCCACCGCGCGGGCGAGCCCCTGCCCCTGGTCGCGGTGGTGGTGGGTCATCAGCACCGCGTCGAGGCCGTCGAGCCCGAGCTCGTCGAGGTGGTCGAGCACGGCGCCGGAGCCGAAGTCGATGGCGATGCCGCGACGGCCGGCGAGGTCGGTGCCGGCGTCGGCGTCGGTGTCGGCGCCGCCTTCGCCCGCGATCACGTACACATTGCACGTGTCGCGCACGCGCCAGACGCCCGCCGCCACCTCGTCGATCGTGCTCACGGCCGTGTCAGTCGCCCTTCGGTGTCACAGCGCCCGCGGCAGCGAGGCCGGCGCGGTAGTCGCGCCATCCGGCTGCGATCGACGCGAGGTCGTCGTCGGTGATGCTCTCACCACTGTTGTCGATCGAGTCGACGTAGTAAAGGGCCGGCACGCCGAGCGCCGTCTGCGCCTTGGCGTACGCGAGCCACTGGTCGCGGTCGGGCATGGGCCACTGGTCTGTGTCGATCGGATGCTCGGGCATCGCCGCCGCCGCCACCGCGTGCCGGAAGCGCAACTGCTCGACCACCGAGACCCGCGCGCCGGTGGCGTCGAACTCGAGCACGTCGTTCAGGCGGATCATGTCGGCGACACCGCCGAACGACGGGTGCACCGTGTGGGTCACGACGACCGAGTCGGGCTTCGCCGCCGTGGCAGCCTCGTGGATGGCGGCCACCAGCGCATACAGCCCCGCGAGGCCCCACACGCCGTTCGATTCCGCGTGGCCGTCACCGTGGGCGAGAAGAGACGCGCCCGAGGGCGCGCGCTGCGTGAAGTCGAGCTTGAAACCGTCGGCGTCGAGGCCGTGAGGCGAGAGCATGAAGGCCACCTGGTCGCGCAGCGCGCTGAGGTAGCCGGGGTTGCTCGGGTCGACCGAGACGGGAGTACCGGCCGCGTCGCGCACGCACAGCTCGGGCGGAAGCCCGGCGGGATCCCACGCCTTGAACCAGAGCAGCACCTTCTGGCCGGCCGCGTGCTTCTGGGCGATCCAGCCCTTCAGGTCGGGCCACTTCTCGGTGTCGACGGTGTTCGTGCCGTACTCGGCCTGCCAGCGGTCGTCGATCACGATGGTGCCGGGGCGCAGCTCGTGCGCGTCGAGCCGGGCGAGCCAGCGGTCGTAGAGCTCCTGCCGGGCGAGGTCCGGCGCGCCGCCCGCGCCTGCGGGCATGACGAACCCGTGCTCCGCCTCCTCGGCGTCGACGGCGTGGCCCGTGCGCGTGAGCATGGCGGCGTGCGCGCATTGCGCGCCCCAACCGCAGAAGAGAGGCTCGTGCGCCCAGGGGGCAACCGGCTTGGGTTGGGGCACCCATCCGCTGGCCTGAAGGTCGTTACGGTAGTGCTCGATCGCCTCGAGGGGCGAGCCGGCCGGCTTCAGCACCACCTCGGGCGAGCGCCAGGCGCCGGTCACCTCGGTGTGGCCCTCGTAGGCGAGGCGTAGCAGGAACCCGCCGTCGAGGGCGTCGTAGCGCGCGGTCGTGAAGCCGAGCTGCTGCACGGGGCCGACGATGCCGGCGCCGAGCCATTCGCCGGCAGGCATGCTCGTGGGGTCGGCGACCGCGTGCCTGCCGAACGCGAAGCACAGTGGCGGGGGCGAGAAGATGCCGTGCAGGCGGCCGGGCTCCGCGTCGCCGACCACGCCGATCTGCGCGGGCACGGCCGAGGGCCGCACGACACTCACCGGGTTGGTGGGGGTCGGCACGAAGAGCGAGGCGAAGCCGATGCCCGAGCGGAACTGCCCGGCCGCGCCCGAGGGCAGCACGGCCCGACCGCCGAGCAGGGTGACGTCGCCGATGCGGCCGCGGCCCGTGACGACGACCGAGGCGCGAACCTCGTGCCGGGTGCACACGAGCGTGACGGTGCGCGACTGCCAGGCGCTCGAGGCCGAGCTGAAGACGACCTGCACGTGGTCGCTCTTCTCGAACACCTCGACGGCCTGCGGCGCGGTTGACTCATCTGGCGCGTCGATGCGGTCGACGTTCGCCACAAGGCTCAGCTCTGACCACATGTAGCCGTCGGGAGTGAACAGAAGCGCCCGCGGTCGGTCGCGCTGCACGACCAGGGTGTAGTCGATGGCGCCGATGACGAATTCGGCCTCGTCGCTCGTGACGACGGGGGGAGGAATGGTGACTCTCATAGATCCTCAAGGTCGGTGGGGGAGCCGATGACCCGAACGGTGTCGCCGTCGCGCAGCTCGATGCGGAATTCGGGTGTGTCGCCGAACGAGGCCTCGAGGCGTGCGAGGGCGTCGGCCGCCGACCACGTGAACTCGATGCGGCCCGCAGCCAGCACACGGTACCGGAATTCGCCGTCGAATGCCGCGTGGCGCGCGCGAATGCCGATCAGGCCGAGCAGCGCACGAGCCGCGGGCGCCTGGAGGGCGGCCTTCGCCTCGTCGCTCGAGTACACGTGCCGGTTGACGTCGCGGCCCATTCCCGTGCGGGCGAACAGCTCGGTGTCGTCGAGACCGGCGAGCAGCCCCACGTAGTAGATCTGCGGATGGCCGGGCAGCCACAGCTGCACGGCTCTCAGCAGCAGGTATGCGGTCGTCTCGCCGCCGAGCACGCTGAAGAACGTGGCGTTGATCTGGTGCGGCATGGCGGCCCACGCGGGCACGACGGAGGCGAGCGCGGAGTGCCCGGCGGTGGCGGCTGCCGCGCGGTCGAAGATCGCCGCCATCTGCTCACTCGTGAGCAGCCCGGGCTTCTCGCCCGAGGGCCCGGCGTCGATCACGCCGATGCCGTCGTGCGTGTCGAGCACTGTGACGGCGTTCGCGGGCCGGATCTCGAGCCAGCGCTCCAGCGGCGCCGTGTCGCCGGTGTAGAGCGCGTGCAGCAGCAGGGGCGGCAGCGCGAAGTCGTAGACGAGGTCGACGAGCGGGGCGATCGCGAGCTGCTGGCTGTAGTGGGCGTGCACCTCGACGAGCACGCGCAGGCCCTCGTCGTGCGCCATCGCCGCGATCTCGCGCACGAAGGCCAGGGTCGCCTCGGTCATGAAGCTGTCGCTGCCCGCCGTCTTGACGGCGTAACCGATGGCATCGAGCCGCACCGTCGTCACGCCCCCGTCGGCGAGAGTGCGCAGGATGCGCCGCAAGTACGCCTGCGCAGCGGGATCCGCCACGTCGAGGTCGACCTGGCTCGGCATGAACGTGGTCCAGACGAGGTGCCGGGAGCCGTCGGCGGCCTGGTAGGCCGTGAACGGCAGGCCCGGACGCGGGCGATAGAACGCCGTGATCTGCGCCTCGGATGCGCCATCGGGGAACACCGTGTCGAACGTGAGGAACATGCCGTCGAACGCGGAGTCATCGCCGCGCGCCAGCCAGTCGACGAACTCGGCGCTCGACGCCGAGACGTGGTTGACGATGAGGTCGGCCGTCACCTCGCGGTCTGCGGCGAGCGCCCGCACGTCACCCCAGTCGCCGAGGCGGGGGTCGACCGTGCCGTGGTCGACGGGGTCGAAGCCCGCGTCGGCGCCGTCGAACGGTACGAAGAACGGCAGAATGTGCACGCCGTCGAACAGCCGAAGCGGACCGTCCAGCAGATCGCGCAGGGCCGCCAAGTCGCCGCCGAGGCGATTGGCGTAGGTGAGGAGCTCGACGCCGCGCGTGCTCACGACCCTGCCTCGCTGCCGGATGCGGCCTCGCCGACGGATGTCGCGTGCGCGACCTCGAGCAAGGCCCGCATGCCGCCCGCTGGCGACGTGAGCACGGGAACGCCGAGGTCGGCGTCGCCGACGGCGCGCGCCATGGAGGCCTGGGCGAGCACGATGACGTCGGCGTTCGCAGCCGCGTCGGTGACCGCCTCGCGGATGAGCCGGTCGTGCTCCTCGGGCCGGCCGGCGTCGCGGGCGGCGATGGCGCCGGCGACCACGTGCGCGTCGACGCTCACGTCGGCACCGGCCGCGGCGACCTCGGCGGCGATGAGCCGGCCGGTCGGGCCGAGCGTCGCGTCGAGCGTGGCAAGCACCACGATCGAAGCCGCTTGAGGAGCGTTTACGGGTTGAGGAGAACGCGAAGCGTTCGTCTCGAAACCCCCGCGCACTGCGGGTTGAGGAGAACGCGAAGCGTTCGTCTCGAAACCCCGTACCTCGGCTGGGTTTCGAGACGCGGCCTGCGGCCGCTCCTCAACCCGCGACTGGGCAAGGCGCACGGCCTCGCGCGCCATCGGGCGGTCGACGCGCAGCACCGGCACCGGGATTGCGGCAGCGGCCTCGTCCACAGCGTCGCCGATCGAGGAGCACGTGACGAGAATGGCGCGGCAGCCGGCATCCGCGAGAAGGCGCAGGTCCCGCGTGACCTGGGCGCGCACCGCGTCGGTCACGCCGGTCTCGATCGCGGTCTCGAGCAGCCACGCGTCGGCGAGGTGCACCGGTTCGAGGTTCGGGTCGAGCGTGGCGAGGTCGGCGTGGAACACGCCCGCGAGGGACGGCACGGTGTGCAGCAGGCCGACGCGGATGCGCGCGCTCATGCGTCGCCCCACGGTCGCGCCTCGCGGTCGACGACCTCGGCAAGCCGCTGCAGGCGCGGAACCGAGATCTCGGCCAGGCGGCTGCGCACATCCTCGCTGCCGACCACGTCGCTCCAGAGCGCGCGTCCCGCCAGGAACCCGCTCGCGCCGGCCCGGCACGCGGCCTCGACGGCGGGCAGGAAGGCGTTGCGATCGACGCCCTGCGACAGCACGACCCACGGCCCGGTGATGGCCTTGTTCAGCTCAAGGCTCGCGGCGTACTGCTGCCCCGGCGTGCCGGTGCCCGAGAGCGGCACCTGCGTCTTGTACAGGCTCGCGCCCAGCGGCGACAGCTCGCGGGCCGCCTCGCGCACGGCCGCATCCTGATTCCAGCTGCCGTCGGCGAGTTCACGCTCGGTCGCGCGCACGACGGGCTCGAGCACGCTCAGAACGCCGCGCTGGCGCGCGAGGTCGATGAACGCCTTGGTGAGTTCCACGCGCTGCTGGCGCTTCTCGTCGCGGCGCCAGATGACGAGCAGCTTGATGGCGGCGACACCGGCGAGGTCGAACCCCTCGGCGGCAACGACCTCGTCGAGGTCGGTCTCCTCGACCGGCCCCCCGTCGGCCTGCGTGAGCGCGTCGGCGGCGAGAATGAGGCCCGTCGACGGCGGCGTGAGGCCCGCGTCGCGCACGCGCTCGAAGCCGTAGTGCCGGTCGATGAGGAAGCCCGAGGCGAGCGGGCCGAGCAGCTCGGCGACGTCGAGCTTGAAGCGCGTGAGCACCTCGTCGGCGGGCCTGCCGGCGCCCGCGGCGTCGTACATGGCCCGAAGGCTCTCGCGCTGGTCCATTGCGACCATGGCCAGGGCGCCGGACTCGCGGGCGATCGCGTCGAGGGTGGGTGTTTCGGGTGTCATTTCTCTCCTTGTGTCTGCGCCTGTCGGCTGCGCTCGGTCTGCGCCGTCGCGGCGGCGACGAAGTCGGTGTACGCGTTGTCATACGCGGGGTTCGTGTACTGCTGCTGGCGGATGAGCGGCAGCTGCGCCGCCGCCTCGCACAGCCCCGCGCGCACGGCGGCGAGCAGAGCGGCCCCCGACGCGACCGGCTCGCTCACGGTCACGCGGGCAAGCGCGGCGGGCAGCAGCGCGGTCTTGGCCTTCCACCAGGCGGCGTTCGTGCCGCCTGGGCCGCCGAGGCTCACGATGTGCTCGCCGCGCTCGGCACTGGCGACGGCGCTCTGCGCGGCATCCATCCAGCGCAGCTGCAGCGCGAGCGCCTCGACGGTCAGGCGCACGAATTCACCCGCATCCTCTGGCTCGGGTGCCTCAGCGCCGTCGCGGCCGACGACGGCGAAGCGCGCCTCGGGGTCGGGCCGGGGCGACTGCCGGCCCCGCGGGTAAGGCAGCACGAGCCGTTCGCCGGGCTCCGACGGCAGGCGGTCGGCCGAGCGCAGCGCGTCGTCGCGGCTCACCCCCGGCATCCGCGTCTCGAACAGCCAGTCGACGAGCGCACCCGCCATGGGATTGCCCGCGAGCAGCGTCTCGTGCTCGCCGTCGACGGCGCGGGCGAGACTCATGCCGGCCGCGCGTGCCTCGCCGCGGTGTGCAGGCTGCCCCAGCACGCGGATGAGCGCCTCCGCCGTTCCCACCGAGTTCGCCACGCCGCCCGGCACGCGCACCCCCGCCGCCCAGGCGCCGACCGCGTGGTCGTGCCCGGCGATCGTCACGGGAACGCCCGCCGGCAGCCCAGTCGCGGCGGCGGCCCCCGCGGTGACGACGCCCAGCGGCTCGCCCGGCGCGAGAATCTCGGGAAGCTGCTCGTGGCTCACGCCGACGGCCGCGAGCAGGTCGACGTCGAAACCCGAGGCGAGCGGATGCCCCCCGCCGGGCAGCCGGTAGGCCATCGTGCGGGCGGCCAGCGTGTGATCCGTGGCGAGCCGCCCGGTCAGCACGAGCCCGACGAGGTCGCACATGCCGGCCCAGCGCGCACGCGCATGCCACCGGGCGTCGCCGCTTGCGGCGAGCCCGCGCCACATGGCCAGAGGTGCCTTCTGCACGACCGGCACCCCGGTCGCCTCGTAGAGCGCCTCGGCGCCGAGCTCGCGGGCGAGCGCCTGCGCACCCTTCGCGCCGCCGACCCGGTTCCAGCGCAGCAGCGGGCCGACCGGCGTGCCGTCGGGCTCTAGTAGGGCGCCCGTCTCGGCCATGGAGGCGATGCCCACGGCGGCCACGGGCGAGGCGGCGCGGGATGCGGCCGCGGAGACGAGGGTCATGACGACCGAGACCAGCTCACCGGCATCCGCTGGTGTGGGCAGGGCGTGCGTGGAGCGCTCGCGCACGGGGAGGCGCGACGCGGGGTCGTCGTCGAGCTCGAGCACCGTCACCTTGGTGTTCGAGGTTCCGATGTCGATGCCGAGGGCCGAGATCACCCCTCTAGTTTGTTCGCTTCTGAACATTCAAGTCAAGATTGTGCGTTTCTTGACAAACGTTCGGCGCAGGAGATTGGATTGACACGTGCGTTACACGGAGGCACCCGCCCGCCGAGACGAGCTTCTACGCCGTCTGGGCGCCGAGGGCTACGTGTCGTCCGCGGGCCTGGCCGCCGAGTTCGAGGTCTCCGAGATGACGATCCGCCGCGATCTGCGTCAGCTCGCCACCGAGGGGCTCGCCAGGCGCGTGCCTGGCGGCGCCAGCCTTCCGGGCGCCGATGGCGTGGGCGTTCCGTTCGAGGAGCGCGATCGGTCGGGCGGCGTCGAGAAGCGCCTCATTGCCGCCGCCTGCCTGCCGCTGCTCGACGGCGCCGTCACGGTGGGCCTCGACGCCGGCACGACCGTGGCGCCGCTCGCCCGCCTGCTCGCGCCCGGCACGCGCGTCGTCACGCACTCGGCCCCCGTCATCTCCGCGTGCACTCAGCGCGACGACGTCGACCTGGTGGCCGTCGGCGGCGAATACCAGCCCACGACGCGCAGCTTCGCCGGCAGCCTCGCCCGGCACAGCCTCGAGGCGCTCTCGCTCGACATCGCCGTGCTCTCGGCGACCGCCCTCGACCGCTCTGGCCTGCTGTGCGCGAACACGCTCGACGCCGAGGTGAAGCAGGCCATGGCGGCATCGGCCCGCATGTGCATTCTGCTGGCCGACGCGAGCAAGCTGGGCGCTCGCGCGCCCATCCGCTTCGGTGCCCTCGACCTCGTCGACGTTCTCGTCACCGACGACCGCGCCGAGCCGCACGACCTCGCACTGCTTCGTGGCGCGGGCCTGCACGTGATCGTGGCCGAGACCGGCGCGGCCGACGCCGTCGTCGCGCTTCCGCAGCCCTGATTCCTCCCGCTCTCTTCACCCGAAACGACACAAGGAGACCGACGTGTCCCGCGCTCACACCGATGCGCACCACCCTCCCCCTGCCCGGCGGCACGACGCGCCGCCCGTGAACTCGATCCCGCGGTTCCTGCTCTGGCAGGCCTCGCGGCAGCCGCGCACGCTCGCCGGCGGCGTCGCGTTCGGCGTCATCTGGATGCTGTGCCAGGCCGTCTGGCCCTACCTGCTCGGGCGCGCCATCGACGAGGGCATCGGCGGCGGGGCCGGGCCCCTCGCTCTCTGGTGCGCGGCGCTCGTGGCGATCGCGCTGGTGCAGGCGGCATCCGGCATGATGCGACACCGGATGGCCGTGAGCAACTGGCTCCGCTCCTCGCTCGGCATCTCACGCCTCATCGGCCACCACTCGGCGGAGACCGGGCCCGCGATCACGGCGACGACCGCGACGGGTGAGATCGTCGCGACCGTGTCGAGCGACGCGCTGCGCCTCGGCGAGATGTTTGACGTGACGGCGCGGCTCGCGGGCGGCGTGGTCGCCTACATCGTGGTCGCGATCATCATGATCAGCTCGTCGCTGCCGCTCGGCCTCGTCGTGGCGATCGGCGTGCCCGCGGTCGCCGGCGTGCTGGCGCTGCTCATCAAGCCGCTGCAGCGCAGGCAGGCCGAGTGGCGCAAGCAGTCGGGGCTTCTCACCACGCTCGGCGCGGACACCGTGGTCGGCCTGCGCATTCTGCGCGGCATCGGCGGCGAAGACGAATTCGTCGAGCGCTACGCGAAACAGTCGCAGAACGTGCGAACGGCCGGCATCGAGGTGGCGCGCACCCAGTCGTGGATGAGCGGGCTGCAACTGTTCCTTCCCGGCATCTTCCTGGTCTTCATCGTCTGGTACGGCGCCCGCCTTGCGGTCGCCGGCTCCATCACCCCCGGCGAGCTCGCGGCGTTCTACGGGTACGCGACGTTCCTCGTGCTGCCACTGCGCACCGGCGTCGAGGCGGCGCAGACCCTCACCCGCGGGCTGGTCGCAGCCGAGCGCGTGCTCGCCGTGCTTCGCACCAGGCCCGCGGCGCAGGACCGCCCGGTGACCGAGGCCCCGCCGCCCGTCGGATCCACGCTGGTCGATGTGGCATCCGGCCTCACGGTGGAACCCGGGGTCATGACGGCCATCGTCGACCCCGACCCGGACGACGCGGCGGCCGTTGCCACGCGCCTCGGCCGCTTCGATGACGCCGTGCTGCGCGAGTCGCCGGTGCTGTGGGGCGGCATCGACCACACGGCCGTGCCGGTCGACGAGGTGCGCCGGCGCATCGTGGTGAACGACCAGAGCCCGCACCTGTTCGGCGGCAGCCTGCTTGAGGGCCTCGACATTCTGCCGATCCGCGACCCCGAGCTCGACTTCACGAACACGGGCCGCATGCGCCGCGTCTCGGCCGCGCTCGAGACGGCCGCCGCCATGGAGACAGTCGAGGCACTGCCCGACGGCGTGAACGAGACGGTGCCCGAGCGCGGCCGCTCGTTCTCCGGCGGGCAGCGACAGCGTCTTGGCCTCGCCCGCGCCCTGCTCACGGAGGCCGAGATCCTCGTGCTCATCGAGCCGACGAGCGCGGTCGACTCGCACACCGAGGCGCTCATCGCCCACCGCCTGCATGAGGCGCGCAGCGGCCGCACCACCGTCGTCGTCTCGGCGAGCCCGCTCATGCTCGAGACCGTCGACCGGGTCGCGGTCATGCGTGAGGGCCACGTGATCGGCGAGGGCAGGCACGACGAGCTGCTGCACCGAGATGACGAGGTCGGCCGGTTCTATCGATCGGTCGTCTCGCGCACCATCAACCCCGCCGAGCCGCGCGAGGGCGCCGACCTCGACGCCGCGTGGACGGGCTCCATCGACGCGCTCTGGTCGAGGACGCATCCGATTGCGATCCAGACGCCCGCGCCTGCCGAGAGTAAGGGCAAGAAGGCAGGCAAGTCAGGCAAATCAGGCAAGAAGAAGCGCAAGGGCGCGCGGAAGGGAGGCGACAATGCTGCTTCCGATCGCTAGCACGCGCACCGTTCGCACGACCGCGGCCCGGCTAATCCGCGAGCATCGCGGTGGCCTCGCACTCGTGCTCGTACTGCACGGCCTCGCCGCCGTGGGCGGGCTCGCCGGCCCCTGGCTCATCGGCATCGTCATCGACGGCGTCACGACCGGCGGCCTCAGCATGACGGCCATCAACGTGATCGCGCTCGTGCTGCTCGCGGCCATCACGGCCCAGTCGCTGCTCACGCGCTACGCGCAGAAGCAGTCGATGACGCTCGGGGAATGGGTGTTCGCCGAACTGCGCGCGCAGTTCATGGCGACCGTGGCCCGCCTGCCGCTCTCCACCGTCGAGTCGGCGGGAACCGGAGACCTGCTCTCGCGCACCACGAACGACGTGGAGTCGGTCGCGCAGACGGTGCGGTTCGGCGTGCCCCGCATCCTCGTTGCCTCGATCACCGCCGTGTTGACCATCGTGGCGGCGTTCCTCGTGAACCCGGCCGTGGCCGTGGCCATGTTCATCGGCACGCCGCTGCTGGTGTTCTCGACGCGCTGGTACCTGCGCCGTTCCGGGCCGGGCTACCAGCGGCAGCTGGCGTCGTACGCGCAGCTGGGCGGCATCATCAACGAGACTGTCGAGGGCGTGCGCACGATCGAGGCCCTCAGCCTCGCGTCGGCACAGCGCCGCAAGATCGACGCCGCGCTCGGCGAGCGCCGCGCCTCCGAGCGCTACACGCTGGGCCTGCGCTCGTGGTGGTTCCCGGCGACCGACATCTCGTTCCTCTTCCCGGTGGTCGCCGTGCTCGCGTGGGGGGCCTGGCTCGCCTCAAGCGGCACGGCTTCCATCGGGCAGGTCGCGGCGGTGGCGCTCTACGCCATGCAGCTCGTGAGCCCGGTCGACGAGCTGATCCGCTGGATGGACGAGATCCAGGTCGGTGTGACCGCGCTCTCGCGCATCATCGGCGTCGGCGATGTTCCGCCCGACCGCACGCCCACCGGCGAGCAGCCCGCCGACGAGCACGTGCTCGCCGACGACGTGCGCTTCTCGTATCGCTCCGGAACGGAAGTGCTGCACGGCGTCACGCTCGACCTGGCGGTGGGCGAGCGTCTCGCGATCGTCGGGCCGTCAGGCTCGGGCAAGTCCACCCTCGCGCGCCTCATCACGGGCATCAACGAGCCGACCAGCGGCGCCGTCACCGTCGGCGGCGTGCGGCTCGTCGACCTTCCGCTCGAGGAGCTGCGCCGGCACGTCGCGCTCGTCACGCAGGAGCACCACGTCTTCGTCGGCACGATCGGCGAGAACCTGCGACTGGCGGCGCCGGGCGCATCCGTCTACCAATTAGAGCGCGCGCTTCGGGTCGTCGACGCGTGGGAGTGGGTGCGCAGAATGCCGCACGGCCTCGACACGGGCGTCGGCTCGGGCGGCGTCGTGCTGACGCCGGCGCAGGCGCAGCAGATCGCCCTGGCCCGGCTCGTGCTGCTCGACCCGCACACCCTCGTGCTCGACGAGGCGACCTCGCTGCTCGACCCGACGGCCGCGCGCGACCTCGAGCGGGCCATGTCGCGCGTGCTCGAGGGCCGCACCGTGATCGCGATCGCGCACCGGCTGCACACGGCCCACGATGCCGACCGCATCGCCGTGGTCGGCGACGGGCAGATTCAGGAACTGGGCAGTCACGACGAGCTCGTGGCGGCCGGCGGCCAATACGCCGCCTTGTGGAACTCATGGCATGGGAGCGAAGAATGAGCACAGCACAGACACCGTCCACAGCGCTGAACTGGCGCGGCCTCGTCGAAGGCTTCTACGGCGCACCGTGGAGCACCGAGGAGCGCCGGGAGTTCTTCCGATTCGCCGAGCGCGTGGGCCTCAACCGCTACGTGTACGCGCCGAAGGACGACGTGTACCACCGCGAGCGCTGGCACGAGCCGTACCCCGCGAAGGAGCTTGCGGCCATCGGAGAATTGGTGACGGATGCCGCGGCACACGGCGTGACGTTCGTGTACACGATCGCGCCGGCTCTCTCGATCGTGTTCTCGTCGGATTCCGAGCATGCGGCGCTGGCCGCCAAGGCGGAGCAGCTCTACAGCGTGGGCGTGCGCTCGTTCGCGCTGCTGTTCGACGACGTGCCCACCGACCTGGTCAACCCCGACGATCTCGCCCGGTTCGGCGACGGCGAGGCCGGTGCCGGACTCGCCCACGGCGACGCCTGCGCCCGCTTTCAGGAGGACTTCCTGACGCCGCACGGCATCACCGAGCCCGTCATCGTGTGCCCCACCGACTACGCGGGCACCGCGCCCTCGGCGTACCGCGATGCGCTCGCCCGGTCGTTGCCGGCCGACGCGCTCGTGTTCTGGACCGGGCCCGACATCGTGGTCGGCGAGATCACGCGCGAGGACATCGACGACGCGGCCGCCAGCTACGGGCGCGACCTGCTGCTCTGGGACAACTTTCCCGTCAATGACTTCGACCGCTCCCGGCTGTTCCTCGGGCCGCTGACCGGCCGCACCCGCGACGTCGCGGGCTCCCGGCTGCTCGGCATCGCCGCCAACCCCATGGTCGAGTCCGCCCCGTCGTACTTCGCGCTCGCGTCGATCGCCGAGTGGGCGGCCGACCCCGCCTCCTACGATGCGGATGCCGCGGCCGCCCGCGCGCTCACCACGGTCGCCGGCCCCGCGGCCCACGCGCTGGCACCGCTCGTGGCGGTGTGCAGCGCCTGGCCGCCATCCGCGCCGCAGAGCCCCCGATTCACCCAGCTGATCGCGGCAGCGCTGGCCGGCGGTGAGCCGGAGCTGGCCGAGCTCGAGAGCGCGTTCGCCGCGTTGTCGGCGGCGAACGCGGATGCCGCGCCCGCGCCCCTGCGCGATGGCCTCGCGCCGTGGCTTCGGGCCGCGCGGGATGTGGCGGCCGCGGGCGTTCGCGCGTGCGCACTGCTGCGGCTCGTGCGTCGGGATGAGCTCGGCGACGCCGAGCTGGCCGACGAGCGGGAGCTGCTGCGCGAGAAGTGGCGGGCGGCCGAGGCGCACTATGCCAACGTGCTGCGTTCGACCGCGTTCGACTTCGTGGTGGCCGTTCTCGCCTCGGCGGGCGGCGACGAGGTGATCGGGGCCGAGGCGATCGCCGCCGTCACGGTGCTGACCGGGCCGAACCCGGCGCCGGGCGACCGCGAGCTCGCCGAGCATCTGACCGCGACGGGCCACGAGGTGACGCTCGCGACCGAGCTGAGCGGCTCACCGGACCTGGTGATCGTGACGCGGGGTGCCAGCGAGCAGGCGGCGGTCGCCGCGGCATCCGCTGCTGTGCCGCTGCTTGCCTGGGGGCACCTGGTCGCGCTGGGCCTCGCGTCGCAGTCGCAGGTGCCGTTGCAGGTCGAGGCGATCGACATCGTGGATGCGTCGCACCCGCTTGCGGCCGGGCTCGACGGGCGCGTGGACGTGTACCGCGGGCCGAGCAAGGTGACGTGGGGTCAGCCGGGGCAGGATGCGGTCGTCGTGGCGCGCGTGCCCGACGAGGGCAAGCGCACACTCGACGAGGGCAAGCCGGCGATCGCGTACTACGACACGGGTGCCCGGCTGGTGTCGGGTTCGCCGGCGCCGGCGCCCCGCATCGCGTTCTTCCTCGGGGCGGACGGGTTCGCGCCGTGGCTGGTCACGCCCGCCGCGCGTGCGCTGACGGATGCCGCCGTCTCGCTCCTGCTCGCCCCCGACGCGGTGCGGGCGCCCGCCCCCGCCCTCGTCGACTAGCCGGTCGAGTAGCGCAAAGCGCGTATCGAGATCCCTCGGCTCGCCGCCCCTGCACCTCATCAGGAGGAATCGGCCGACACGCCGCCCAACCTCGCCTCCCAGCGGCGCGCCGCGCGATTCCTCCTGAATTAGCGCAGGCCTGAGACCGGGTCCTCGCCTGGGCCCAGGGCCTTGCCCTGGCCCACGTCCTCGCCCACGCCTGCGTCCACCCCCAGCTCCACCGCCACCGCCACCGCGCTCAGGTTGAACCCGTCGAGCGTCAGGCGCGCGGCGACCACCTCGGCGCTCGCGCGAACGGCGAGCGTGCGCTCCTCGCCGGGCAGGAGCGGCCGCGGGTCGCCCTCGGCGACGAGCCACCCCCCAGCGTCGGCCGGTCGCGCGTCGTGCAGCCCGAGCCCCACGATTGCCGGCCCCGCGACATGACGGATGCGCACCAGCGCCGCCCGCTCGCCGTCGTGCGAGCGGCCCGCGTCGTGCGAGCGGCCCGCGTCGTGCGAGCGGCCCGCCACAGCCTCGGCCTTAGCCTCAGCGTCTGCCTCAGCCTCAGCCTCAGCGTCGGCCTCAGCCTCCACCTCCACCTCGACCTGCGCCGGTTCGAGGTCGAACAGGTCGCCCAGGTCATTGCCGTGCGTGGCGAGCGTGAGTTCGCGGTCGATGAGGGTGCCCGTGGGGGAGCGCCACTCGGCCTCCCAGAGGAAGAGAGTGCTCTCGTGACCGAGTCGCGCACCGTGACCGAGCCGCGCCCCGTCATCGAGCCGCGCCCCGTCATCGAGCCGCGCCCCGTCATCGAGCCGCGCCCCGTCATCGAGTCGGGCCGATTCGTCGGTCGCATCGCCTGAGACCAGCACTTTGGCCCGATTCGGCGGGGGTGGCGGCGTGGGGCGCGCAACATCGGGCCGCGCCACCGCCGGGGGCTGCACCGCGAGGCGTGCCGCCGGGACTGGCCACGAAACCTCCTCGTCGACGACGGCGTGGGTTTCACCGAGCACGGTGCCGCCCAGCGAGAGGGCCCGCAGCGTCACTGTCGAGCCACGCGGCATCCGCTGCTCTGACCACACCCACGCCTCGGCGTGCGGTGGCAGCCCGCCCCATGCCGCGCGCTCGACCCGCACCGTCACCCGCTGCGGCGCGAACGCCCGGCGCACCCCGTGGAACGCCGGCTTCGCCTCGCCGCGGTAGTCGATGGCGCTCGTGCACCACGCGTTCGGGTAGCTCTCGTGCAGCTGCCACGGCAGCACCATGCTGCAGCGCGGGGAGCGGCGGCGGTCGGCCTCCACGGCGTATTGGAGCCCGGTCTGCTGCAGGAACTGGCTGGCCCGCAGCATCCGCTCGAGGCAATCGACACGGCCGCCGAACGACGCCCGCACGAGCTCGGCGTTGTTCCACCACTCGCCCAGGTGCCGGTAGAGCGGGTTGCTGCGGTCGGCGGGCCACTGCTGCTCGGGCGCGATAAGGGCGTCGAGCGAGCGGCGGTTCGTCATGCCCTCGACCCCGAACTCGGTGTGCGCGAGCGAGGTGCCGGCGTTGTAGAGCGTGTAGTGCGCCGTGAGGCCCTGGTGCTCCCACGGGCCGTGCACGTCGTGCTGGCCGAGGGGGTTCGCGCGGATGCGGTCCAGCCGGTTGTGGAACTCGGGCCCGGTCGGCGAGGTGGGCAGCCAGGCGCGCTCCGGGTCGAGCCGGCGCACGGCGTCGTGCAGCGCGGCCAGCACCGGCGAGCGCCCGTCGTCGAGCGGCACGCCGCCCTCGTCGAGCTCGTTGCCGCCGCCCCACAGCGCGAGGCTCGGGTGATGCACGCGCGTCGGGATGATCGCCTCGGCCTCGCTCACCATCATGCGCACGAACGCGTCGTCGGTGGCCGGCGCGCTCTGCATACCCGAGGAGGACTGGCTGAATTCCTGCCACACGAGCAGCCCCGCCTCGTCGCAGGCGTCGTAGAAGTCGTCGGTCTCGACGAGCCCGCCGCCCCAGACGCGCAGCAGGCAGGCTCCGCTGTCTGCCGCCATCGCCACCAGATGACGGATGCGCCCCGCCTCGATCTCCCCATACAGCGCGTCGGCGGGCGCCCAGTTCCAGCCCAGCAGCGGCACGGTCACCCCGTTGACGACAGCGGTGTACGGCAACGCTCCCGCCGGCGCGTCGTCGGCGTGCCGCCACTCGATGCGGCGAAACCCGACGCGTGCCGTGCGGGCCCCGGAGCGCGAAGCGCGTCTCGCAGCCCCCGCCCCACGCTCGCTCCCGCGGGCCCCGGAGCGCGAAGCGCGTCTCGCAACTCCCGCCGCGTGCTCGCTCCCGCCCTCCTCCGCCCACACGCGCACCTCATACATCGCCTGCGGGCCGAACCCGTTCGGCCACCACAGCGCGGGGTGCGGCACGACGAGGCTCGCGTGCGCGGGGCCTGGCTCCGCCCGCACCTGCTCGGCGGCGATGACGGTGCCGTCTCGGCTCACCTCGACGCGCAGGTGCACTGCAGCGGCCGCGTGCACGGTGAGCTCAACGTCGATGCGGCCGGCAGCGGCATCCGCTCTCGGGACCCCATCTTTGCTCGCAGGACCCGAAACGACGGGTCCCGCGAGGCCGTTTGCTCTCCCGCGAGGCTCCTCGAGGCGGCTGCGCACGACCAGGCCGCTCAGCTGCACCGCACCGATCACGAGCCGCACGCCCTTCCAGATGCCCTGATGGCGCAGCCGCGGGCAGAAGTCCCAGCCGTAGCCCATGCGCGGCGCGTGCACGCGGACCCGCTCGGTGCGGCCGACCTGCGGCTCGGACTCGGGGGCCGGCTGCACGACGAGGGCGAGCACGTGGCGGCCGGGCGCGGCGGCACCGGCAGCCGCACCCGCGGCGGCACCGGCATCCGTACCCCCGAGCACAATGCGCCCGGCCCGGTACAGACCCTCGACCCGGCCAACCTCCGCCCCGTCCCAGAACACGATCGCGCCGGGGTCGACGCCATCGAGCTCGAGCACAACCGCCGCATCCCCGTGTTCGGGCACCTCGACTGCCCGCCGGTAGACCCAGCTGCGCTCGGCCACCCACTCAGACGCGCGGCTGTTCATGCCGACATACGGGTCGGGCACCTGGCCCGCCCGATGCAGGTCGGCAATGACCGCTCCCGGCACGCGCGCCGGCCACCAGCCCGGGGCCACGGATGCCGCAGCCGACGCCTCCGCAACGTTATTCCCGGCCTCCGGCAACGGCGCTCCCACGTACCAGCGCCAGGTCTCGCCGAGCGCCTCCCGCACGCTCCACCCGTCGCCGGTCAGATCGATCGTCGTCATGCCGGCGCCCTTTCTGGTAACGATTCCAGACGAACAGCCGAGAGTAGTAGCGACTGCTGGGAAGCAGAAGATAGCATGTGGCGGTCCGCCAATATGGCAACGATTCCATATAGACCGTTCCCCAGGCAAGGAGGCCCTTCAGGCCATGTCCCATCCACTCGGAGTCGCCGTTCTCGGTTTCTGGCACGTGCACGCCGCCGATTACGCCAAATCCATCGAACGCCACCCCGACACCCGCCTCGTCGCGGTCTGGGACGACGACGAGCAGCGCGGCAGAGCGGGCGCCAAGCAATTCAGCACCGACTTCGAGGCCGACCTCGACGCGCTTCTCGCCCGCGACGATGTCGACGCCGTGACCGTCACGACGGCGACCACCGCCCACCGCGACATCATGGTGAAGGCGGCGCGCGCCGGCAAGCACATCTTCACCGAGAAGCTGCTCGCCCCCACCGTCGAGGAGTGCAACGAGATCATCGACGAGGTCGCCCGCGCCGGTGTCGCGCTCGTCGTCTCCCTGCCGCGCCTGTATGAGGCGGCAACGCAGACGATCATGCGCATCCTCGCCGATGGCTCTCTCGGCGACCTCACCTACACGCGTGTGCGCCTCGCCCACGACGGCTGGGTGCACGGCTGGCTGCCCGAGCGCTTCGGCGAGCCGTCCGAGGCGATCGGCGGCGCGCTCACCGACCTCGGCTGCCACGCCGTCTACCTGACCCGGCTGTTCCACGGCGAGGCGCCCACGAGCATCCTCGCCAGCTACGCCAGCGTCACGGGCCGCGCCGTCGAGGACAACGCCACCGTCACGGCGCAGTTCCCCGGCGGCGGCCTCGGCGTCTTCGAGGCCAGCCTCGTGACCACGCCCGGCGCGTACACGCTCGAACTGCGCGGCACCGAGGGCAGCCTCATGTTCGGATTCGGCAGCGAGAAGCTGCTGGCCAAGGGGTCGGCTTTCGACCCCGAGGCCTGGAGCGAGGTAACGCTAGCGGATGCCGCTCCCGACGCCTTCTCGCAGTGGGTCACCGCGATCCACGACGGCTCCAGCACCGACGAGAACGTGGCCGCCGCAGTCGAGCTCACCCGCCTCGTCGTCGCCTCCAACGCGTCGGCCGCGTCCGGCCGCGCCATCTCCCCGGACACTGCGGGTTGAGGAGCGCCGCAGGCGCGTCTCGAAACCCCTCGGACGAGGGTTGAGGAGCGCCGCAGGCGCGTCTCGAAACCCATCCCCCGCCACACCCCCACCTCGAAAGGCACACCCCATGACCACCCCCACACCCGCTCCCGTCCGCATCGGACTCATCGGCGCAGGCGGCATCGCCGGCGCCCACGTGGCCGGCTACCGCCGCAACCCCGACATCGTCACCTTCGCCGCCGTCGCCGACCCTGTGGTCGAGAACGCGCACCGCCGCGGCGACGAGTTCGGCGCGGAGGTCTACGCCGACTACACCACCATGCTCGCCGAGGCCGAGATCGACGCCGTCGACATCTGCCTGCCGCACCACCTGCACAAGGATGCGATCGTCGCCGCCGCGCGCGCCGGCAAGCACATTCTGTGCGAGAAGCCGCTGTGCCTGAGCGTCGAGGAGGCCGACGAGGTCGCCGCGGCGGTCGAGGCCGCCGGGGTCACGCTCATGTGCGCGCACAACCAACTGTTCCTGCCGGCCGTGGCCAAGGCGAAGCAGCTCATCGACGACGGCGTGCTCGGGCACGTGTACGAGGTGCGCACGACCGACAGCTTCTTCAACGACTTCGATCCGTCGACCATGGGATGGCGCGCGCACGCCTCCACGAGCGGCGGCGGCGAGCTCATCGACACCGGCTACCACCCCACGTACCTGCTCATGCACCTTGCGGGCGGCGTGCCGGTCGAGGTCACCTCGATGCTCAGCACACACCGCCTCGCGTTCATGGAGGGTGAGGATTCGGCTCAGGTTCTCGTGCGCTTCGACAACGGTGTGGTCGGCCACATCGTGACGAGCTGGGCGTACCAGGCTGCCGACAGCACCGAGCGCTTCTCGGTCGTCGGCGAGAAGGGGTCGCTGACCAGCGACGGCACGACGCTCAGCTACCGCCTGCGCGGATCGGATGAGGCCGAGATCCTCGAGTTCGAGCCTGTGCATGAGTTCGCGGCCGAGATCGGCCACTTCGCGCAGTGTCTCATCGACGGCACCCGTCCGCTGAACACCGAGCGCGAGGGCATCGATGTGCTCGGCATCATCCTCGCTGCCTACGAGTCCGCCGCGAACAAGACGATCGCGCCCGTGCGGCACGGAGGAGCGAGCGTGGAAGCGGTCGCGGCATCCGTCATCGAGACCGTCGAGGCGACCCAGGCACTCCCGCAGGGCGCCTGACCTGTCCGACGCGGGTTGAGGAGCCGCGCCCGACACTGACGCGGGTTGAGGAGCCGCGCCCGACACTGACGCGGGTTGAGGAGCCGCGCAGCGGCGTCTCGAAACCCACGCCCGGGCGGACCCACTACCGCTCGCCCGTCACGTCCCACACGTGGTGCACGGCTTCGTGCGCGAGGTAGGCGCCGAGCGAGTCGACGGTGAAGCGCGCGCCGTCTCCGCGACGACCGGTTCGCGTCAGCGCGGCATCCGGAACCTCACCCAGCAGCGTCGCGAGCGTCTGCGCCGCCTGGGTGAGCTCCGCCGCGACTATCGCCGGTCGCTGCTCGTTGTAGCGCTCGGCGACAGCGGCCGCATCCTGGTCCCAGTTCGCGAACTGCGGGTCGTCTTCGGCAAGCATCAGCGCGAACCGCTCCGCGAACACCCGGCAGACGTCGCGCATGTGCGCCCCATACTCGAGCGGCGACCACGTCGCGTCATCAGGGCGGATGCGCTCGCCGTCGCCACTCAGCACCTCAGCCCAGCGGCTCGCGGTTTCGCCGAGCAGCGCCGGCAGCGCGCGGAACGACACCGCTGCCGGGTCGAACCCGCACCCAGGGCACGGGCGCTCAAGAACCCAGGTCCAGTCCTTCGTGTCCGGCGTGATCGGCATGCCTCAGATTCTACGAGGCAGGGCACGCACTACGACGCCGGCGCCGCCTCCTGGCAGACGGCGAGCTGCTGCATGGCCGCCGCCGCCTGATCCTTCGACCATGGCAGCGCGATCATCGGCCGCCCGGAAGAGGCGGATGCGCCCTTCGAGCCGCCCTTCGAACCCGCGCCATCGCCGGCATCCTTCGACGCCTCTGCCTTTGAGCCGATCGACGCGAGCTGCATGGCCGCCTGAGTCGCGAACGCGGCACCCGAGCGCGAGTTGTTGAGCATGATCACGACCGTCAGCCCGGACTTCGGGTCGCTCAGCATGGCCGTGATGAACCCCGGGATCTCGCCAGAGTGCCCCACCAGCGGCCCATCGGTCTCGACCCCGAGCCCGTAGCCCTGCCACCCCGCCGTGCCGTCGCCCATCGACACCGTGTTCAGCTGTGCCTTATGCGATGAGGCAGAAACCAGCGACCCCGTGGCGAGCGCCCGGGCGAACACCTTCAGGTCGCCCAGCGTCGAGATCACCCCGCCGGCCGTCCACGCCATGGTGTTCGAGAGCCGCGTCTCGTCGAGCGGCTTATCGCACACGGGCGCCCCGGTGTCATCGAGCGTGGCGGCGTAACCGTGCGGGTGCGTGCCGGGGAACAACATCGGGTTGCTCTCTGGAAAACTCGACGACGTCATGTCGAGCTTGCCGAACACGTACTTCTGGTACATCTCGGTCCATGAGCTGCCCGTGACCTTCTTCAGCGCCATTCCCAGCAGAATGAAACCGGCATCCGTGTCGGCGAAGCCCTCCCCGGGCGGGCCCGAGCGGTCCTCCGCAAGACCGTCCGAGAGCAGTTCGAGCTGCGGCCACGGCCGGGTCGGGTTGTTCACGAACTGCGACCCGATATCGTGCGTGTAGTCGCCGAGCCCCGACGTGTTCTGGCACAGCTGGCCGAGCGTGATGCCGCCGATCCCCACCGTGTCGGGCAGGTACCGGCTCACTGGGTCGTCAAGCTTCACCCGGCCCTCGTCCACGAGCTCGAGCAGCACCGTGCAGGTCATGCTGCGGGTGATGTCGCCGATGCGGAACGTCATGCTGGTGTTCATCGGCTGCCCGCCGGTTCGCGCGGTCGTGCCCTTCGCGGCCTCCCACGTGCCCGACCACGGCGCCCAGACGCCCGCAATTCCTCCGGTCGCGCCCGAGAGGTCGATCGCCTGCTTGAGCGTCTCGTCGAGCTGGTCGCTCGTCGCCTTCGGCAGCGAGACCGCCGCCTCGGCCGAATCATCCGCGTCGGGGTCGGCCGTGCCGGTGCATGCGGCCATCGTCAGCGCGAGCAGGCCGGCGGCGGCCACGGCCGTAACCCGGCGCACACCCCACCGCGTCATCCGCATGCCATCCCCCGACGGTCGTCCACTGCCTGCTACGCGATTGTAACCGCCGAAGCTGAGTGGCTAGACGCTCGCTTCTGCCTGCTTTCGGGGGTCATCGCTCGGCGCATTCAGCACACCAGCGGATGCCGCAGCCCCGCCCCGCATGAACCTCTCCACGTCCGGGTCGACCATGATGTCCGCGGGCCGAAGCGGCCGGGTCAGGTACAGCCCGTCGAGCCGGGTGAGGCGGCTGAGCGCCACGTACGTCTGCCCGGGGCTGAACGCCCTCGCGCCCAGGTCGACGATGGCGCGCTCGTAGCTCTTGCCCTGCGACTTGTGGATCGTGACCGCCCAGGCGAGGCGCAGCGGGAACTGGGTGAACTCGGCGACCACGTCTTTCGTGAGCTTCTTGGTCGCCGCGTTCCACGAGTACTTGTACTTCTCCCACACCGCCGGCTCGACCTCGTGAATCTCGCCGTCGACGTCGACGAACACGTTCTGATCGATGCGGGTGACGGTGCCGATCGTGCCGTTCACCCACCTGGCGCCGTCGGGGTTGCCCGAGTCGTTGCGCAGGAACATCACCTGAGCGCCCACCTTCAGCTCGAGCGACTCGTCTGCCGGGTAGGCGCGACCGCCGAACTCGCCAGTGATCTCCGCCTTCGCCGTCAGGGCGCGCCCCGGCAGCATCGCCAGGCGCTTGGCGTTGATGCGGTTGACGGTGTCGTTACGCGTGGCGAGCGTGATGGTGCCGTCATCCGGAGCCGGTCGCGCGCCGATGCCATTCAGGCGGTCGGCGATCTCCCTGGTGACCATGCCGTGCCGAACCGCGTTCAGCATGAACTTGAACTCGTCGTCGCTCTGCCGGTGGATCTGCCCCAGCTCGAAGATGCGAAGGGATGCCTCGCTCCACACCCTGGCGTCGAAGAACCACATCGAGCGGTATGTGTCTTCGAAGTACGCGCGCTCGTCGCCGTCGCCGGGCACCGGCGCCAGCTGGTACGGGTCGCCGAACAGCACGAGCTGCACTCCGCCGAACGGCTCGGCCGGCCGCTGCCTCGCCTGCCGCAGCGAGCGGTCGATGGCGTCGATGAGGTCGGCGTTCACCATGGAGACCTCGTCGATCACGAGCGTGTCGATGGTGTTCAACAGCTTGCGCAGCTCGGCCGACTGCTCGATATCGTGGTCGGCGATCACGCCGATCGGCAGCCGGAACAGCGAGTGGATCGTCTGCCCGCCCACGTTCAGCGCCGCGACCCCCGTGGGTGCGCTGATCACGAGTTGCTTCTCGGTGTGCCACGCCAGGTGCGTCAGCAGCGTCGACTTGCCGGTGCCGGCGCGCCCGGTCACGAACACGTGCTGGCGGGTGTTCTCGATCGCGTCGAAAACGGCCGCCTGCTCCGGCGTGAGGGTGAGCTTCGACACGGTGCGCTTTCGTCTAGGGGGCCCCTCAAGGGTACCGCCGCCCTGCGCCGAGCGCGGCGGCTCTCCACAGGCCGCGCCCGCCACCTAGGATGTCGTCATGCCCGCCCAGACCACCCCGTTCACCCGCGCGGTCATCGGCTGGTCGATCCTGGCGGCGCTGCTCATCGCCGCGCTCCTGGCCACCATCGGCGCCCTGCGCCAGACGACCTACAGCCCCGCCGGCCTGGTGCGTGCGTACCTTTCAGCCCTGAACGATCAGGATGCCCGCGCAGCGCTCGCGCTGCCCGGGGTGCCCATCTCGAAGGCCGAGCTCACCGCCGTCGGCACCCACGGCTCCCCGTCCCACGAGCTGCTGCGCGGGGACATCCTGCCGCGCATCGACGACATCACGGTGATGGGCGACACCGCAGGCGAACACGGCCGACACCGCGTGAGCGTCGCGTACACCCTCGACGGAACCCCCGCCCGCTCCACCTTCACGCTCGAACGAACCGGGTCGATTGCCGGCGTCCTCCCCACCTGGCGGTTCGCGACGAGCCCGATCACTGTCGCGCGCATCACCGTCGAGCACGCGTCAACGTTCAGCATCGGCGGGCATCGGCTGGACCTGCGCGCGGCGACGCGCGCGGCATCCGCTTCGTTCACCGGCTCGGCCGACTACCTCGTCTTCACGCCTGGCCTGCTGCGACTCTCGCACGACTCCGCGCTGCTCACCTCGCGCACGGAGACCACCGTGGTCAGTCGGCCGGACTCGCTCGCGAAGGCGACGGTCACGGCGCGGCCCACCGACGCCTTCACCGAGCGCGTGCAGACGCAGCTCGACGACTACCTCGACTCCTGCGTCACGCAGCCCGTGCTGCAGCCGACCGGATGCCCCATGGGCGCCGAGATCGACGACCGGGTGGTGGGGGCGCCGGCCTGGAGCATGGTCGCATACCCGACGGTGCACCTGACTGCGGGCGACGACGCGTGGGTCATGCCGAGCACCGAGGCGACCGCGCATCTCACGGTGAAGGTGCAGTCGATCTTCGACGGTTCGATGTCAACGCGCGACACCGACGAGCCGTTCACCGTCTCGCTCACGAGGGTCACCATCGCGCCGGACGGCTCGCTCGCCATCACCGTCGGCGGCTGAGCAGAGGCGCGCCCGGCCGCGCGCGCTCAGTCGCGTTCGGCGAGGCGAGCCAGCTGCGCGTTGTACTCGTTGAGTTCGGCGTCGCCTGTGCGGTCGGCGTTGCGGTCGCGGCGGCGGCTCTCCTTCTCGTCGCTCCTCGCCCACTGCAGCGCCACCGCGATGGCGAGCGCGAGCGTGGGGATCTCACCGATGCTCCACGCGATGCCGCCCGCCGTCTGCTGGTCGCCCATGGGGGTCTGGCCCCACGTTCGCCCCATCGCCCCGTACCAGTCGGCGAGGAACAGCCCGGTCGAGTTCATGATCACGATGCCGAAGAACGCGTGGAACCCCATGGTCGCCAGCAGCAGCACGAGCCGAAGCGGGTACGGCGCCCGGTACGGCACAGGGTCGATGCCGATGAGTGACTGCACGAACAAGTAACCGGTGATGATGAAGTGGATGATCATCCACTCATGCCCGATGTGGTCGGTCGTCGCCCAGCTGAAGATCGGGCTGAAGTAGAAGACCCAGAGGGATCCGACGAACAGCACCGCCGCGACGATGGGGTTCGCCAGGACCGCCGCCACCTTCGAATGCACGGCCCAGAGGATCCACTCGCGCGGGCCGCGCGAGTCATCCGTTCGCTTGTGTATCGCGCGCGCCGCGAGCGTGACGGGGGCGCCCGGCACCAGCAGCACCGGGATCATCATGGTGAGCACCATGTGCGCCGTCATGTGGGCCGAGAAGAGGTACTTCTCGTACACGTTGATGCCGCCGTTGGTCACGTAGAGCAGCAGGAGCATGCCCGCCACCCACGACACGGTGCGCAGCACGGGCCAGCGGTCGCCGCGCCGGTGCAGCCGCCACACGCCGGCGAGGTAGAAGAAGGTGCCGAACGCGCAGGCAAGCAGCCAGAGCAGGTCGACGTTGAACGAGGTGAGATAGCGCAGTGCGGTGACCGGCGGCGGTAGCGGGTCCCCCGTGAGAATCTCGGCCGGAGTCGGCGCCTTGCCGAGCACCTCGGCGACAGGGGTGGCGGTGCGCGCCAGGGCCGCGGCCGCCCCTGAGGCGATGCCCATGAACGCGAGCTCGGCGGTCACGAGCCACCAGAACACGCGCCGGTCGCCGCCCGAGCGCAGCCGCTCGATGAGCCAGCGCCGCTGCAGCACGCCGAACAGGCCGAGCGCCACGAGGGCCGCCGCCTTCACGAGCACGAGAATGCCGTAAGGGGTCAGCAGGTTCGCGAGCGTACCGATGCGCAACTCGGCGCTCATATAGCCGGATGCTGCCACAACGACGAAACAGACGATCGCCAGCGTCGAGTACCGCTCGATCACCGTGACGAGCCGGGCGCCGGTCAGCGTGCGGTGCACGATCACGACCGTGAGCAGGCCGCCCAGCCACACGGCCGCGAACACGAGGTGCAGCCCGAGCGCCGTGACGGCCTGATCGTGCCCCGACGTGCCGGCCGCGTGCCCCTGCTGCGCCATCGGGAGCAGCGTGACGAGGGCGAAGATCGTGACGAACGCGAGGATGCTCTTGTTGCGCACGGCGAAGCAGAGCACGGTGACGGTCGCGGCCATGAGGGTTGTCCACAGCCAGGCCTGGCCGAGCGAGATGCTCGTGATGAACGAGCTGAGCCCGTCGCTGAACTCGCGACTGTCAGAGACCGGAATACCGGTCACGCTCAGGTAGGTGAGAAAGCCGGTCACCGCGCTGGCGACCGTCATCACCCCAGCGGATGCCGCGGCGACATCCAGCGCCGCCGATTGCTCCTTCTCGCGGTCGCTCAGACCGAAGCACACCAGCACGAGAGAGCCGATCATGCCCGCTGCGCCGAGGTTCACGATGAGCTTGGCCGCTGGGAGCCCCCAGCGCACGCCGGCGCCCGGGTCGTTGAGCAGCGGCGCGGCGGCGGCACCCCCGAACTGCAGGGCGGCGATGAGTGCGGCGAACGCGACGACGACGAGCACCGCAGGGGCGGTGACGCGAAGGGCCCTGTTCACGAGCCAAGCCTACGGTGCGCACCTGAAAGCCGGCCCGCGCGCCTCACTCCCCGCCCTCAGCCGGCCTCCCGTCCCCGCCCTCAGCCAGCCTCCCTCCCCCTCGGCCGGCCTCCCGTCCCGCCCTCAGCCAGCCTCCCGTCCCTGCCCTTAGCCGGCCTCCCGTCCCTGCCCTCGCGCTGGCTGAGTAATGCGCCCACTATCGGCGCCTGCGCTTAATCAGGAGGAACCGCGCGACATGCCGTCGCAGCAGCGAGACACGCCGCATCGGGCGCAATTCCTCCTGATCAAGTGCATGCATGCGCGAGTAATACCCCCATGCACAACGCGGGGGCACCGACCGAAGTCGATGCCCCCGCGTACGGAAGTGCTGAGACTACTTGACGGCAGCCTTGAGCTTCGAGCCGGCGGTCAGCTTGACGCGGTGACCGGCAGCGATCTGGATCTCGGCGCCCGTCTGCGGGTTGCGGCCCGTGCGCGCGGCGGTCTCGGTGCGCTCGGCAGCGAGCCAGCCCGGGATCGTGACCTTGCCACCCTTGGCAACGGTGTCTGCGATCGTGGCGAAGAACGCGTCGATCACGCCACCGACGGCAGCCTGGCTCTGACCTGACGACGCCGCAACGGCAGCAACGAGCTCGGTCTTGTTCAGCGACTTTTCAGCCATTGAGTGTCCTCCTCGGACCATCTGCTGTTCTTCACAGCGGTTATCTGGAAACGGCCCCGACCATGAAGGCCACGACGTTTGGTCACTTCGACCGCCTTGAATGTATCAGAAACCCCCGATATCTCGCGGATTTCCGGGCCTCTCGGCGCGCTTTGCCCCGGTGTGTCGCCCCGCGACGAACAAAAACGACGGTGATAGTGGCCGGAGGGCGCCGAATGGCGCCCTCATCCGCCCCTTTTGATCGATATGTCCGTCGTTTTCGTTCGGGTCGGTCGGTCAGGGGCGGTCCGTTTAGACCTCACTCACCTCGTGGAGGGGCGGGCGCCGCTCGCCTGGCGCGGTTCCCAGCATCGTCGGCCGGCTCAACGGGATGGCCGCGACGAGCGCCGCGGCAGCGGGTATGAGCAGAAAGATCAGAGGAGCGGTCCAGCCGCCGCCGGAGTCGCGCAGAATGCCGAAGAGCAGCGGACCGAAGACGCCGAGGGTGTAACCCACCCCATTGACGAACCCGCTCAGCTGTGCAGACTCGTCATGCGACCGGGTGCGCGTGTTGATCAACGTCATCGCGATCGGATACAGCACCCGCCCCATCGACACGAGTGTCACCCAGAGCCACGGCATCGCACGG
Source organism: Microbacterium sp. STN6 (assembly GCF_026410545.1). Classification (GTDB taxonomy): domain Bacteria; phylum Actinomycetota; class Actinomycetes; order Actinomycetales; family Microbacteriaceae; genus Root112D2. The sequence goes on along the minus strand of NZ_JAPMIT010000003.1, from coordinate 404,103 downwards.
GGGGCGAAGACGAAGCCCAGGAGCCCGGCAACAACGCACAGGACCCCGATCACGATGGGAAGCGCCGCGCTGCTCAGCCGAGCGACGATCCTTGGCACGATGAGCGACGTGGGGAACCCGACCGCCGCGTAAAGGGCGAGCAGCGCTCCCGCTGCCACGGGCGTGACGTGAGAGGCATCCATGAGCAGGGAGGGAAGCCACGCGAACATGGCGTACATGGTCATCGATGACGAGGCGAAGACCACAAGGATGGCCCAGGCCGTTGTGGAGCGCCAGAGGGCGAGCCGTTCACCCCGTGCCGCGCGCACGCGCGCATCCTCTGGCCGTCGTCTGAAAGTGCCCGCCTTCACCATGACGATGATCCAAGGGATCACCGCGATCGCGGCGCACAGCCCCCACAGGGCCAGCGACAGCCGCCACCCTGAGCTCGAGGAGTTGGCGATGGGCACGGCGACGAGTGGAGGAACGAACGCGCTGATGCTGAGCGCTGCCACATAGAACGAGGTCACCGAGCCGATCCGATCGGGAAAATAGCGCTTCACGAGCGGGGGGAGGAGCGCGTTGCCCCATCCGGTGCCTGCGAACGCGAGGATACTGCCCGAGAGAAAGCCGGTGAAGTCATCGGCGCCAGCTCGCACAAGATGCCCGGCGACCATGGCCAGGATCGCGACGAGGGTCATGCCCTCGACGCCCACCAGCCTGATACCGAACGGCACCATCAACCCGCACACGGCAAAGCAGATCGGCGGAAGCATCCCGATTATGCCCAGCCTGACGCTGTCAATGCTGATATCGGAGTTGATCTCGATCACGATGGGAGAGACCGCCGCAATCGCACTTCGCAGGCTGAGGGCGACGAGCACGATGCCGACGAGCGCAAGAAGCCTGCCCCGCAGCGGATTCTGCGCCAGCGCTTTCGACCCGCTCTCGGCGCGCGTCGTCATCTAGCGCGCCGAGAACGAGGGCGGCGCGGAGGACTTGCGGACGACCAAGGTGACGGGAATGGTTCGATTGGCGGTTTGCTCCCCGTCGATGCGCGCGCGCAACGAATCGACCGCCGCCCTCGCGAGCGCACCGATATCCATGCGAGCCGTGGTCAGCGGCATCGGCGGGCGGGCGGCCGAGGGAATGTCGTTGTAGCCCACGATGGAGAGCTCGCCCGGAAGATCCAGCCCCCGTGTTTGTGCTGCAGCGACGACACCGAACGCCATCTCATCGTTGACCGCGAAGATCGCCGTCGGAGGGTTGGCCGAGCTGAGCCACTTGGTCGCGATGTCGTACCCGTCCTGCCACCGGAACATCGACTTGTGCACGAGATCCGGCTCAACGCTCACGCCGGCGTCGCGATGCGCATCCATAAAACCCTGCCTGCGTCCGACGGCGGTGCTCGCATGATCGGGGCCCGCGATGATTCCGATGCGCCGGTGACCGAGCTCGAGCAGGTGCTGAGTCACCAGGTACCCGCCCGCCCGATCGTCGCTGACCACGCAGGAATGATCCGTGCCGTTGTGTCGCAGAGCGAGAACGTATGGCACATCCCTTTGCGCGAGTTGAGCGGGATACTCACCATTGACACGCGTGCTCGTCAGAATCAGGCCGTCGACGCGCCGGCCCAGAAGTGCGTTTGCGGCGTGCTGCTCTGCTACGGGATCGTCCCCTGTCACGGCGACGAGCGCCACGATGTCCTGGGATGTGCACGCGCGTACGACGGATTCGTAGAAGACGGCCTGGAGGTTGTCACTGAGGCGCGGCACCAGGACACCGATGGTGCCGGTGCGTCGGGTGCGAAGGCTGGCCGCGTAACGATCTGGCTGGAAATCGACGGAATCCGCAATGGCGCGGATGCGTTGCGCGGTCGGGCTCTGATAGAACGTCGTTCCGGGCCTGAGCGCGCGCGACACAGTGGACTTGTGAACGCCCGCCAGTTCGGCAAGCTTGTCCATGGTGACGCGCCGCCCAACGGCACCCTCGCTCGGTTCGTTCACTGTATCCGCCTGCCTCGCCTTCTTCGTCACGCGACGGGCAGCCTTACGCCGGATCCGAGACAGGCAGCCGCAGCCGACTGATCGCGTTGCCGCTCAGCACCGCCTGTTCGTGCTCCGTCGTCATGCCGCATTCGCGTACCGCGCGCAAAGCGTCGGCAATATACGATCTTCCACCTCTGCTGTCGAACGGCATGTCACTGCCGAAGAAGACGCGCTCGCTGCCAAAGAAGTCTGCCGCGAGGCCGATGGCCCGTGGCCCCCCGCTCAGAGCAGTGTCGCACGAGAATCGCCTTAGATACTCCACGGGCGGCCGCGGCAGGGACTCGACAAGGCCTTCGTACTCTGCGCCGTCGGTGCGGGAGCCGAGCTGCCTCAGCCCGTGCTCGATGCGAGACGCAAAGAACGGAATCATGCCTCCCGCATGATGAGTGATCAGTGTGGCGTCAGGGTGTCGTTCGAACAACCCGCTCAACGCCAGACGCATCATCGCAACCGAGGTCGCGTACGGCCACCCGAGGATCTGCCAGGCCTCGAAGCGCGAGACGCTCTCGTTCGAGTAATCGGCTGCCGTGATCTCGCGCAGCGGGTGCATGAAGACCGCAAGCCCCCGTGAGAAGACCTCTTCGAGAATCGGCAGCACACTGGCGTCATCGAGGGGCACGCCGTCGACATCGGTGAAGACCTCGACTCCGACCAGCCCCAGCGCTTCGACACGATCCAACTCGGCAACGGCGCCATCCGGTGACGTGAGTGGAAGGCATCCGAATGCGCCGACGAAGCGATCAGGGTGCGCGTCAACGAGCTCCCGCATCTCCTCGTTGAGCAGGCGACATGCTTTCGCCGCGGCGTCTCGAGCCACCACTCGCTCGATCGGGGGATTGGCTAGCGTGAGCACCTGCCGGTAATCCTCGTCGCTGAACTCATCCATCGCGCGAAACCGCGCGTCGAGATCCCACAGCTCAGGCACGCCGCGGATGCGCTTCTGCAGGAAGAAGCCATCAGCCGCGGCATCGACAACCGCGGCCCGGTGTCGGGGAGGCAGTATGTGTGCCGCAACGTCAATCAGCATTCAGTACCTCGGTTTCTGGCTCGCAGCTCGAGCACATCGGCGCAGGCGGCTGGTCATTCGGTGAGGAGAGAGCGAACGCGCGCGGTCGTCGCCTGAAATTCTGGCGCTCCCATCGTTGCGATGTAGTCCCGGTCTCGCGGGAGCGGCACGTCGATGTCTGCGATCACGGTTCCCGGGCGAGAACTCATGACCACGACTCGCTCACCGAGGTACACCGCTTCTGAGATGGAGTGCGTGACCAGCAGCACCGACGTGCCCGTCTCACGCCACACACGATGGAGTTCGACGTTCATCCGCTCCCTGCTCAGCGCGTCGAGAGCCCCGAATGGCTCGTCCATCAGCAGTACCGGAGGCTCGTGAAGGAGTGCACGGCACAACGAGACCCTCTGCTGCATGCCGCCGGAAAGTTCGTGCGGCAGCGACTTCTCGAAGCCCTTGAGCCCCACCATTTCAATGAGCGCGTCGGCCTTCCGAGAGGCGTCAGCGCGCGCCATTCCCCGCATTTCCGCCTGCAAAAGAATGTTGTCCTTGACCCCACGCCAATCAAGCAGCGCGGCCTTCTGGAACACGTAGCCGATGTCGGTCCGGGGCCCGACGACGCGTGTACCGGAGACGGTGACGGTGCCCGATGTCGGTTTGATCAGCCCGCCCACAGATTTGAGCACGGTCGACTTTCCACACCCGGATGGACCTACCAGGCAGACGAACTGGCCCGGCTCTACGCGAAGGCTGAAGTCTCGCACGGCTTCAACAGAGGCGCGCTTCGTCGTGAAGAGAAAATTGACGTCATCGAGCCTGATCGCGTCGCCCTGCACCATTCGTGTCTCCGAGTCCCCGGCCCTGATAGCCGTCGCGCTGGTCATGCCCCGGCCTTCTTCTGGAAGGTATTGTCCCAGTACTCGTCGGGGCTGCCGGCCTTCTCGATCGCGCCGTTCTCCACAAGAAGCTTCAGTGTCGTCTTCCACTGTTCTTCTGTGTTGGAGCCGACAGGAGCGTCCGGGCGATCCTTGGAATGCAGCAGGGGGATCTGGCGCTTCAGCTGCTCGAGCAGCAGGGCCTTGTCTGGCAGCTGTTGGCCGACGGCTGCCTCGATCGCATCGATTGCGGCGTCAGGATGCGCGGCGGCCTCGGTCCACGATTTCACCATGGCGTTGTACATCGACTGCACCAAGTCGGGATCGCTCGAAATGAGCTTGTTACTCGTCAGCAGCCCGAGCCCGAGCATGGGAATGCCGTAGTCGCTGTACAGCATCGTGTCGACCTTCTTGCCGCTCTTCTGCGCGACGACGGGTGCCTGGTTCTCATCGAATCCGACGATGGCGTCGACGCTGCCCTTGACGAGAACCGCGATCTTCGAGGCTGCGTCCACGTTCACGATCTTCACCGTGGAGGGATCCACGTCATTCGCCCTGAGGAACGCAGGGAAGGTTTGCGAGAGAGCATCTCCCGGTGTGATCCCGACGGACTTGCCCTCGAGGTCCTTCGGAGACGTGATCCCCTCGTCCGCCAGCGAGATCACGGCCGAGCTGCCACTCTGTTCAAATGCGCCCAGCCCGTGCACGGCAACACCTGCTCCGACCCCTGTGATGATGGACGGGGCATCAGACCATCCGAAATCCGCGTGTCCCGCGCCGACCGCTTGAACGGTCTTCAGCGAGCCGCCTCCGGGCTCCACCGTGAGATCAATTCCCGCGTCTTTGAAGTAGCCCTGCTGGATGCCGTAGAAGACCGGCGAATGGTGCCCGCTGTAGGTGAAGTTCATCATGAGGGTCACCTTCTTCAGCGAGTCCGTCGTCGATTGCCCCTTGTCTGCTCCTGCGTCGGCCTGGCCGCCCCCGCACGCGGTCAACGCGAGCAGGGTTGCTGCGGCCAGCGACACTATGGGAAGTACTTTCTTTAAACTCACTGCTTTCTCCTTCGCTGTGTGGTCGCGACGTCGTCGTCGACGACCGATGGGTGCTGCACGTGGTCAGGACGCAGCCGTTGCCGTCACCCGACGACTCGGCTGCCACGGGATGAAGACACGCTCGGCGACCTCGATCACCATGAACACGACGATGCCGATGGCAGACAGGATGACGAGCCCGGCGTAGAGCATGGGGGTGTTCAGGTTGCCATTGGCATTGAGCAGGACGTAGCCGATGCCCTCGTTCGCCCCAACGAACTCCCCGACAACGGCGCCGATCACCGCCAGGGTGGCTGCCACCTTCAACCCGGAGAAGACGTGCGGAAGCGATGCGGGAAAGCGAATCTTGCGGAATGTCTTCCATTGGCTCGACCCCATCGTCGACGCGAGATCGAGCAGATCAGGATCGACCGACCGCAGTCCGGCGATCGTCGAGACGACGACGGGAAAGAATGCCACAAGCACGGCAACAAGCACCTTCGGCGCCGATCCGAAGCCGAGCCAGATCACGAATAGCGGTGCAATCGCTACTTTCGGAATGACCTGCGCGAAGACCAGGAGTGGGTACAGTGACTTCTCCGCATTGGGCGAGTACACGATCCACATCGCGATCGCGATTCCGCCGACCGCAGCGATGATGAATCCCGCAACCGTCTCGTAGATCGTCACGAGTGCGTTCGCCCATAGGAAGCCGGCAGACGACGTCATCGTGTGCCAGACGTCGACCGGTGCCGGGATCAGGTACGCCGGCACCCAGCCCAGAGTCGTAATCACCCACCAGACAATGAACAGCCCGACAACCACAGCCGCCGGCCGCCACGATGCCGCGATGAGGTCGAACGTCCTGTCGCCGAGGCTCTTGGTCTTCCGCACCTGTTGTGACCGTGCGGGCGCGGGTGTTCGGTCATCCGTCAGCGTCGAGGTGTCACTCGATTGCGTACTCATGGTCGTATCCTTTCCTCGGGCATCGGCGGCCGAGAAGATCAGACGAGTTCGGGCACTTTTGCGGCGCCAAGTCCCGCGAACCTCAAAGCGGAGACGACTTCCTCTTCTGCGCCCTCCGGCAGTGGCAGCAGCGGAGAGCGCACATCTGCCGTCGCGATCACTCCGCGTGCGACGAGGCCGTGCTTGAGGGCCACGGATCCCTCCATGTGCGAACCACGGTGGTAGACGGCTTTCGTCAGGGGCAGCAGCTTGTCATGGACCGCGCGCGCTCCCGCATAGTCGCGCGCCTTCGCTCGCGTCAGCATTTCGTACAGGGGCTCGGGGGCAAGCGAGCCGTAACCCACGAGCGCACCGTCGACGTCGAACATTGTGTGGAAGAGGTACTCGTCGTGACAGGTCATGACCTTGACATCCGGATACTGATCGCGAACGACCGGGATCTCCGTGTCCCAGCGCCGCATGTTGCGCACACCGTTCTTCATCGCCACGACCGAGTCGAAGCTGCACAGCTCAAGAATCGTGTCGAGGTTGTAGGTGGCCGCTGTGACGTCCGGGTAGATGAAGAGCACCTGGGGCAGCCCCGACTCCTCGGCGACGATGCGATAGCGATCCTGAGGGGCGCCGGGCTGGAACCCGAAGCGAAGCCAGCCGTGCGACGGGTACAGCAACACGGCCTCGGCACCGGCTGCAGCTGCCTCGGTGGCCTCGACGGCCGCGACCTTCGACCCTTCACCGCCAATGCCCGCGATGATCGGCACGCGCCCTTCCACAGCGTCGACGAGCGCTCGAATGACATCGTTGCGCTCATCCGTGGTCAGCGAGAGGCCCTCGCCGGCATGCCCGTTGCAGACGATTCCCTTCACGCCCTCGACGGAAGCCAGCCACTGAGCCTGGCGGGCAAGCGAGTCATAGTCGATGTCACCGGCGCTCGTGAAGGGGGTGACATTGGCAGGAAGGATGCCGTCAAAGTTGAGTTCAGACACGATTTGCCTTTCGGTTGAAAGTTGGCTGGCCCCGTCGACGTTGACTGATTCGCGCCGGATACGCAACCGATTGCGTCCTTTCTACGTTGGTTGTAGCATCCTGTCAAGAGCAATTGTTGAGGAAGCCGATGGCGCGCTCGTGTGGGCCGATCGGAGGGTTTGTGCGCGTCGGCGGTGGCGCGCCATCGACGTGAAATGGGCACGTGGCTGGCGCGTCAACAGCGTAAGCATGGCGCGTTCGGCAGGCATGTCGAGAGCGCCCCAGGCGCGAAAAAGGGGCGCCGGCCGAAGCCGACGCCCCTCGAGACGTGATGCGTGCGAGGCCGGTGCTTACCAGCTCGACTTGGTGATGCCGGGCAGCTCACCGCGGTGCGCCATCTCGCGGAAACGCACGCGCGAGATGCCGAACTGGCTGAGGAAGCCGCGGGGGCGGCCGTCGATGGCGTCGCGGCCACGAAGGCGCACGGGCGACGCGTTGCGCGGCAGCTTCTGCAGGCCGACGCGGGCCGCCTCGCGGGACTCGTCGCTGCCGTTCGGGTCGACGAGAGCCTTCTTCAGCTCGAGACGCTTGGCGGCGTAGCGGTCGACGATTTCCTTGCGCTGGTTGTTGCGCGCGATCTTGCTCTTCTTTGCCATGTTTTACCGCTCCTCGCGGAAGTCAACGTGCTTGCGCACTACGGGGTCGTACTTCTTGAGCACGAGACGATCGGGGTTGTTGCGGCGGTTCTTCTTGGTCACGTAGGTGTAACCGGTGCCCGCCGTCGAACGAAGCTTGATGATCGGACGAACGTCCTGCTGCTTTGCCATTAGATCTTCTCCCCGCGAGCCAGCAGGTCTTTGACGACGGACTCGATGCCACGAGCGTCGATGACCTTGATCCCCTTGGCGCTCAGCGTCAGGGTGACGTTACGGCGAAGCGACGGCACGTAGTACGTCTTCTTCTGCACGTTCGGGTCGAAGCGGCGCTTGGTGCGCCGGTGCGAGTGCGAGATGTTGTGACCGAAGCCTGGAACGGCTCCCGTCACCTGGCACACTGCTGCCATGATTCCTCCATCAATACCGCAGAGCGGATGCTCTGCCCAAGATCTCTTGTCGGCACAATTCATCCCCGAACCACGAGAACTCATGCTCGCAAAAGCCTGAACTCGAAAGGTGGGGGGATTTATATGCGATCTGAGCAGAGGAGTCCGCCCAGCCAACGAGCAAGCTTACGTTGTGCCGGGGGCCTCACGCAAACTGCACGCGTCGCACAGGCCGAACACGTCGACCACGTGCTGCGCCTGGGTGAAGCCGTTCCGCGAGGCGACCTGCTGCGCCCAGCGTTCCACCGCATCCGCTTCGATCTCAATGGTGAGACCGCAGTTTCGGCAGATCAGGTGGTGGTGGTGACCCGTGCTGCACGCGCGGTAGAGGCTCTCGCCCTCGGGTGACTGCAGGGAGTCGGCCTCGCCCTCGACCGCGAGGTCGGCGAGCGCGCGGTACACCGTGGCCAAGCCGATGGGGGAGCCGGCGTCGCGCAGCCCGGCGTGCAGGCCCTGGGCGCTCACGAAGCCCTCGCGGGCGTCGAGCGCCTCGCGAACGGCCTCGCGCTGCCAGGTGTTGCGCTTCATGATTCCAATCTATTCCGTGGCAACGCGCAGGCGGCCGCTCAGGCCGCGCCGTGCCCGCACCACCGCGATCACCCGGCACACCACGTATATAAGGAACGAGATGGTGGTGACGAACGGGCTGATGGGAATGGAGCCGCCGAGCGCGAGCAGAATGCCGCCCACCATCGACACCATCGCGAACACCACGCTCAGCACGGGCACCATGACGGGCGATGACGACAGCCGCAGCGCCGCCGCCGCGGGCGTCACCAGGATCGAGAGCACCAGCAGCGCGCCCACGATCTGCACCGACACGGCGACCGCGAGCCCGAGCAGCAGCATGAACACGATCGACAGACCACGGATGGGCACGCCGCGAGCGGCGGCCACATCGGCGTCGACGCTCGCGAACATGAGCGGGCGCCACACCACGAAGAGCCCCACGACGACGACGACCGCGATGACGCCGAGCCAGCCGAGCTGCGGATCGTCGACCGCGACGATCTGGCCGGTGAGCAGCCCGAACTTGTTCGCCGAGCGGCCGGAGTACAGGGCGAGGCACAGGATGCCCAGCCCCAGGCCGAACGGCATGAGCACGGCCGTGATCGAGTTGCGGTCGCGCGCCCGCGAGCCGAGCACGCCGATGAGGAGCGCGGCGACGAGCGACCCGACGAGCGAGCCCTCGACCACCCCGACACCGAGCAGCAGCGCCGCCGACGCGCCCGCGAACGACAGCTCGCTGATGCCGTGCACCGCGAACGCCATGTCGCGCGACATGACGAACACGCCGATCAGGCCGCCCACGAGCCCGAGCACCGCCCCCGCAAGAAGCGAGTTGTGCAGCAGCACGATGAGCTCGCCGTAGTCGGTGAAGTCGAAGATCTGGTTCCAGTCGAAGCCGGCAGACGACGACGCCGAGAGTGCCGCAGCCACGCTCGAGGCGATCACAGCGGCCTCACCTCATGGTGATACTCGTCGGCGTGGTGCGGGTCGTGCTGCTCGTCGTGCTGGGCGTGCGTGCCGTCGGGGTGCGCGTGCGGCCCCTCGGCCGTGCCGACCACGACGATGCGCCCCCGGGTGCGGATCACGTCGACGGGCGAACCGTACAGTTCGCTCAGCACCTCGCTGCGCAGCACCTCGTCCGGCGTGCCGATGCGGAACCGGCCGCCGGCCAAGTACAGCACCCGGTCCACCATGCCGAGCACCGGGTTCACGTCGTGCGTCACGAACAGCACGCCGATCCCGCGCGCGCTGCGGTGCTCGTCGATCAGCTCGCTCACCGCCCGCTGATGCGCGAGGTCGAGCGAGAGCAACGGCTCGTCACACAGCAGCAGCCGCGGGTTGTCCGCGAGCGCCTGCCCCACGCGCAGCCTCTGCTGCTCGCCGCCCGACAGCGTCGCGATGGGCACGCGCGCGTACTGCGACGCGCCCACCGAGGCAAGCACCGCGTCCACGCGCGCGCGCCGAGACTTCGATGGCCACGGCAGCCCCCACCGGTGCCCGTCGAGTCCGAGCGAGAGAAGGTCGCGCGCCCGCAGCGGCGTTCCCTCGTCGGCGAGCCGCTGCTGCGGTATGTAGCCGATTCGCCGGTTGCCCGACTGCACGCTCTCGCCGAGCACGCTCACGCTTCCCGCGCTCAGCCGCTGCCTGCCGAGGATCACCTTCAGCAGGCTCGTCTTTCCCGAGCCGTTCGCGCCGAGCACCGCGATGAACTCGCCCGGCCGCACGTCGAGATCCAGCCCGCTCCACAGCACGCGGTCGTCGAAGCGCAGGCTCGCGCCTCGCAGGCTGAGTACCGCGCTCACCGGCCACCGCCGAGGGCCGAGCCGATCGCATCGAGGTTGTGGCGCATCCATGCACTGTAATGCGTGCCGGCCGGCATGGTCTCGGTGACGGGCACCCGGGGAATGCCGTTCTTCTTCGCCGCCTCCAGCACGGCCTCGGTCTGCGGCCCCTCGGTCTGCGCGTTGTAGATGAGGGCGGCGACCGTGCGGTCGTCGAAGAGGGCGAGCATGTCGCGCAGCACCGAGGGTGCCACGTCGGAATCCTCCTCGATGCCCTCGCTGAACGCCTTGGGCGTGCGGTTCACGAGCCCGGCCGCCTCGAGCATGTAGAGGGAAACGGGCTCGGTGATGGCCACCGCGGCACCGCCGTGGGCCTCCTTGAGCGCGGCCTCCCTCTTCTCGAGTGAGGCAAGCGAGGCGAGAAAGTCGCGCTCGTTCGCGTGCAGGGCGTCGGCGTCGGCCGGCTTCGCCTTCACGAGCGCATCGGCGAGCGCGGTGGCGAGCTTCGCCATGCTTGGCATGTCGTACCAGAGGTGCTCGTTGAACTCGCCCTCCGCCGGGTGCTGGTCGCGCCCCGAGAGCGTCGCGACGTTCAGCACGACCACATCGTCGCGCCCGGCGGAATGGAGCATGCGGTCAACGAACGCGTCGTAGCCGCCGCCGTTCTCGATCACGATGTTCGCCTTCGAGATGGCCAGCTGGTTGCGGCCCGTCGCCTCGTACTCGTGCGGGTCGCGGTCCGGGTCGTCGATGAGCGAGGTCACGGTGGCGCTGTCGCCGGCGATCGTGCGCGCGATGTCGCCGTACACGTTCGTCGAGGCAACAATGCTGACGGATGCCGCATCCGCACCCCCGCCGCCGGAGCCCGGCCCGCTCGTGCCACTCGCGCACCCGGCGAGCGCCAGCGGAATGGCAAGCGCGGCGGCCAGCGCCGCGAGCAGAGGCGGAGAGAAGGGGGAGAGCTTGCGTCGCACGACGGGGGCCGATCTCAGTCGAGTGGGTGCGGCCTGTCGCCGCGATTCCCCGACGCTACTCCTTATTGATAATGATTGTCAAACTCGCTGAGACGCCACTGGTCGAGTAGCTCGGAACGAGCGTATCGAGACCCCTGCCGATGTGACAGAGGTCTCAATACGTCGCATCCGCGACTACTCGACCAGCGGGGAGTCGGCTACTCGACCGGCGGGAGAGCCAGCAGGAGAGCCAACGGGAGACGCTACTTCGTGAGAGAGTCCACGAAGTCCTTGTGGTCGGCCATCCAGTCCTTCACGATGCCCGGGTAGTCCGACTCGTCGGCGCCGCTGTTGAACATCTTGTTCTCGAGGTCGGCGAGCAGCTCGTCGCTGAACGAGAAGTTCTTCAGCCACGAGGTGAGCGTGGGGTAGTCATCCTCGAAGCCGGTGCGCGCGACGGTGTCGACGTGGTCGGGCTTGCCGAGTGCGCCCTTCGGGTCCTTGAGGTCCTTGATCGGGAACGCGCTGTAGGCCCAGTGCGGCTTCCACAGGGTGACAACGATGTTGCTGCCCTCCTTGGTGGCCTTCTTGAGCGCCGCGAGCATGGCTGCGGTCGAGGAGGTCTGGAATTCCATCTTGTCCAGGCCGTACTGCGGGATGACGCTGTCGTTCATGACCGAGGTCAGGCCCGCGCCGGGCTCGATGCCGATGATCTTGTTGTCGAACTTGTCGGCGTTCGCGGCGAGGTCGGCGAGCGAGTCGATGGGCGCATCCTTGTTGACGGCGACCGTCAGCGGAGCGTTCTTGTACCAGGCGCCGAGGTCGTCGAGCTTGTCGCCGTACTTCGCCCAGTACTTCTTGTGCGTGTTCGGCAGCCACACGTCGAACGTGACGTCATAGTCGCCCTGGCTCACGCCCGTGAACACCGGTCCCGCGGTTGCGGACTCGAGCGAGACGTCGTAGCCCTTCTCCTCGAGCACCTGCTGCCACAGGTACGAGGCAGCCTCACCCTCGGCCCAGCCGCTGAACACGGCGATCTTCAGGTCTTTCTTGTCGCCGTTGCTCGGCCCGTCGCTCCCGCTGCCGCTGCCGGAATCGCCGGCAGAGCACGCGCCGAGCGCGAGCACGGTCGCCGCCCCCACCGCGATAGTCGTCAAAAGACGCTTCTTCATACTGTGTTCCTTTCGTACCCGATGCTGTGAACCGGGTGATTGGTTGCACGCCGAAGACAGCCGTGAGGCCGTCGTCGACGCAGATCCGTACGGCTAGACGCCGACGGAGGTCTGGTTGGAATTGGGCTGCTGCGTCAGCTCGGGTGACGGCACGGCGGCCGACGGGCCGGAACCGGTCGTCACGGCGGGCTCGACAGCATCCGTGCCCTGTGCCACACGAGAGCCGTGCGGCAGCAGCCGGTGCGTGCGTCCCGCGCCAAGCGTGGAGGTCAATCGGTCGAGAAGGATCGCGACGATCACAACAGACAGGCCCGCCTCGAAGCCGAGGCCGACGTCGATCGTCTGAAACGAGGCGACGATCGGCTTGCCGAGGCCGGGCGAGCCGACCATGCCGGCGATCACGACCATCGAGAGCGAGAGCATGATCACCTGGTTGATGCCGGCCATGATGGTCGGGCGAGCCAACGGCAGCTGGATCTGCCGCAGAATGCGGCCGGGCGAGGCGCCGAATGCGTGGCCCGCCTCGACCACCTCCTTGTCGACGCCGCGGATGCCGAGCTCAGTCAGGCGCACGCCCGGGGCGATCGCGAACAGGATCGTCGCGACGATGCCGGGAACCGCGCCGACGCTGAACAGGATGATCGCCGGAATCAGATACACGAACGCCGGCATGGTCTGCAAGAAGTCGAGGATCGGCCTGATGGTCGCGGAGGCGCCCGGCGACCGCGACATCCAGATGCCAACCGGGATGCTGATGAGCACCGAGATGATGGTGGCGACCAGGGTCAGCGCGATGGTGTGCATGGCGTTGTCCCACTGGTTCACGCCGTAGATGAGCACCAGCCCGATCGCGGCGCCGATTCCGAAGAGCCAGCCTCTGGCCCACAGGCTCAGTGCCACGATCACGATCATGAGCACCCAGAACGGCGGCGCGGCGAATACCCAGTCGACGCCCTCGTAGAAGCCTCCGAAGATCGCGCGTATTACGTCGAACAGGCCCTTGAGCGCGGTCGTCACGAAGTCGACGAAGTCTTCGACCCAGTTGCCGAGCGGAAGACGGAAGAGTGCGTCGGTCATCGTGCACCCCCTTCCGCGGTGACGAGCGAGTCGTCGTCGCTCGGGCCTCCCGTTGCCAGGAGCGTCTGCGTGATGACCTCGACGGGGATCGTCGCCGGCGGCTCGACCACAGGAATCTCCGCGGTGCTGCTCGGCACGTTGCCGAGCGCGCTCAGCAGCGTGACGCGCGGGATCAGGCCGAGCAGGCGCTGCCGATCGTCGACGACCGCGACGGGCAGGTCGCTCTCGACCGACGCCTCGAAGAGGTCGGCGAGCTGCGTGTCGCCGGTTACGGTGCCGCCGTCGTGCCGGATCGCCTTGCGCAGGTCGGTCTCGCCGGCCTTCACCTGGCGCATCACGTCGCGGTCGCGCACCACGCCGGCAAATGTGCGGCCGTCGCCCACCACGAACGCGGCCGACGTCTGCAGGTCGCGCATGACGCGCAAGGCGGCGCGCGGCCCCGCCGAGACCGAGACGAGGGCCCTGGCGGGCTCCATCACACTTGCGGCGGTGAGCACGCGGGCGCGGTCGACATCCTGCACGAACTGGGCGACGTAGTCGTTCGCCGGGTCGGTCAGAATGTCCTCGGGCGTGCCGACCTGCACAATGCGGCCGTCGCGCATGACAGCGATGCGGTCGCCGAGGAACATGGCCTCGTTCAGGTCGTGCGTGATGAAGATGATGGTCTTGCCGAGCTCTCGCTGCAGCTCGACGAGCTGCTCCTGCATCTCACGGCGAATGAGCGGGTCGAGCGCCGAGAAGGCCTCGTCCATCAGCAGAATCTCGGTGTCGCTGGCGAGCGCACGGGCAAGGCCCACGCGCTGCTGCATGCCACCGGAGAGCTGGCCGGGCAGCTTGTCTTCCCAGCCGGCGAGCCCGACGCGCTCGACGACGCGCTGGGCGCGCGAACGCCGCTCCTCGACGCCGACGCCCTGCACCTCGAGCCCGTATGCCGCGTTGTCGAGCACCGTGCGGTGCGGCAGCAGCGCGAAGTGCTGGAACACCATGGAGACGCTGCGTCGACGGATGCCGCGCAGCACCTTCGCGGGAACGCCCGAGATCGGCTTGCCCATGATCTCGACGGAGCCGCTCGTGGGCTCGAGAAGCCCGTTGAGCATACGGATGAGCGTGGATTTGCCGGAACCCGAGAGCCCCATCACCACGAAAATCTCGCCGGGACGCACATCGAACGACGCGTCGATGACGGCCGCGGTGCCCAGTGAGGTCAGTGAATCTCTGTTTGCGCCGGCGGTGAGTCGCCTGACGACTTCTTTCGGTCTGCGGCCGAACACCTTGAAGAGGTTCTCGGCCCGAACTGCAATCGTTTCGGTCACGTGTCTACGCCCTGCACGCGCGACTCATCCTGAGTCGGGTTCGCGGTGCAGCTTTCGTTTTCTCGGCCGGGTCTGCCAGGAATTGCTCGCGTCACACATCAAGCCCGGCGGGCACTGGACCTGCCTCTGCCAGGGCGATTCGTGACGAGCGAGCGGGGCGATCATGGGACCGCGCCAACCTCGACAAACCATACGTGCGCACGGAAGTCGGGTAAGCGTCAATCGTGCGTTCGCGGACTGGTTTCGGCCCGAAGGCCACCCGCCACGGTATCAAAGATGCGCGGGCGACGCGACCGTAGGATGGGGGGATGCGAACCCGGTCCTCCGACCGCGAGCGTCTGGAGGCGGTCGCTCGCCGTGTGAACTCCAGCTTGTTTCTGCGCATCCTCGCCCGCACGGGCCTGGTCGCGAACGGCATCGTTCACGTGATCGTCGGCGTCATCGCCATCACGGTGGCGTACGGCCTGAAGGCGCAGGCCGACCAGTCCGGCGCCCTCGAGGCAATCGCGCGAACGCCCGGCGGAATCCTCGCGCTTTGGGTGGCCAGTATCTCGCTCTTCGCGCTCGCGCTGTGGCAGTTGACGGATGCCGCGTGGGTCACCGCGCTGAAGGAGAGCACCCGGATCGTGCGCCGCTCATCCGATGTCGGCAAGGCATTCGGGTTCGCCGTCGTCGGCGGCGCCTGCTTCGTCTACGCCGTCGGCGGCCGCTCGTCGAGCACGCACACCGCGCGCCGCGTCAGCCGCTGGCTGCTCGAGAACCCCCCGGGGACCCTGCTGCTGCTTGCCGCCGCGGGAGTGATGGTGGGGATCGGGGTCGCGCACCTGGTGCGCGGAATCCGTCGCCGATTTCGTGACGAGTTGATGCCGCTTCAGGGCGCGCGGCGCGTGATCGTGTACGCGCTCGGCATGGTGGGCCACTTCGCCAAGGCAGTGGGTTTTCTCGTCGCGGGCGGGCTGTTCACGGCGGCCGCACTCATTGCGGACCCGGAGCGGGCGGCCGGTCTCGACGGCGCGCTCAAGTACCTCACGACACTGCCCTCGGGGCGCGTGCTGCTCGTCATCGTGGCGGTTGGCCTGATGGCATACGGGCTCTACCTGTTCGCCCGCGCCCGGTATATGAAGCTCGGCGCGTGAGCGTGAACGCGGCTGCCGCTCAGTCGAGCAGCAGCGCCGGCTCCTCCATGATCGCCGCGACATCGGCGGTGAACCGGCTCGCCACATCGCCGTCGACGACGCGGTGGTCGAACGAGGCGCCCACCGTCGTCACATAGCGCGGCCGCACCTCGCCGTCGACCACCCACGGCTTCTGCTTGATGGTGCCGAGCGCGACGATCGCCACCTCGCCGGGGTTCAGAATGGGCGTGCCGGTATCCATGCCGAACACGCCGATGTTTGTGACCGTGATGGTGCCGCTCGCCATGTCGGCCGGGGTCGTGCGCCCGTCGCGCGCCGTCAGTGTGAGCTGCTCGAGCGACTGCGCGAGCTCGAGCAGCGACATCGACTGCGCCTCCTTCACGTTCGGCACGATGAGTCCGCGCGGCGTGGCAGCGGCGACGCCCAGGTTCACGAAGTGGTGCACGATGATCTCCTCATCGGTCCACGTCGAGTTCACGGTGGGGTTGCGCTGCACCGCCCAGATGATGGCCTTTGCCATGATCAAGAGCGGCGACACCTTCACGCCGGCGAAGTCGGGCGAGTTCTTCAGCCGCTTCACAAACTCCATGGTGCGTGTCGCGTCGACGTCGGTGAACACACTCACGTGCGGAGCCGTGAACGCGCTCGACACCATCGCCGTCGCGATCGCCTTGCGCACGCCCTTCACGGGAATGCGGTCCTCGCGCGTCTCGGGCCACTGCGGCGTCTGAATGTTGTGGAACACGCTCGCCTGCGTCGCCTCGCGGATCACGTCGTCGCGCGTCACCTCGCCGAGCAACCCGGTCGGCGTGACGAGCGTCAGGTCGACCCCGAGGTCTTTCGCGAGCTTGCGAATAGGCGGCTTGGCGATGACAGGCCCAGCGGATGCCGCCGGCACGCTCTCGGGGCGACGGCCCGCGGCGGAGACCGCTGCCTGCGCCCCCGCGTCCGGCCGGCCCGGCTGGCCGACAGGGATCGACGCCGTGCCGGGGTGTGTGGAGCGGCGACGGCGTGAGGTCGTGTGCCCCGTGCTGCCATAGCCGACGAGCGGGGCGGAGGGCTCGTCCTCCTCCTGCGAGACGCTCGCCGCGGTGTCGCTCACGAGGTCACGCTCGGGGCCATCGTCGGCTGCCGCGTCTACGGCGCCGCCATCCGCTGCACCGATGGTGATGAGGGGGGTGCCGACCTCGACCGTCTGCCCCTCTGGCACCAGCAGGGCGCCGACGACGCCCTCGAACGGCGAGGGCAGTTCGACGAGCGACTTGGCGGTCTCGATCTCGACGATCACCTGGTTGAGCGAGACGGTGTCGCCGGGGGCGACCTTCCACGTGACGATCTCGGCCTCGGTCAGGCCCTCGCCCACGTCGGGCAGGTTGAACTGGCTCATGATGACTCCTTCGCGAGGGGCGGTTGCCGTGCTCGTCAGTAGGCCAGGCTTCGGTCGACGGCCTCGAGAATGCGGTCGGCGTCTGGAATGAAGCCGTGCTCGAGCTTGGATGGCGGGTAGGGCGTGTCGAACGCGGTCACGCGCAGCACGGGCGCTTCGAGCGAATAGAAGGCACGTTCGGCGACGGTGGCGGCGATCTCGGATGCGACACTCACGAACCCGGGTGCCTCCTGCCCCACGACGAGACGCCCCGTCTTGCGAACGGATTCGAGCACGGGGCCGAAGTCGAGGGGTGAGATGGAGCGAAGGTCGATGACCTCGGCGCTCGTTCCCTCGGCGGCGGCGAGGTCGGCGGCCCGCAGCAGCGTGTCGACCATGGCGCCGTAGCCCACGAGGGTGACGTCGGTGCCCTCGCGTGCGATGCGACTGGTGTGCAGCGGCGCGGCGGGAACCGTGGTGTCGACCTCGCCCTTCGTGAAGTAGCGGCTCTTCGGCTCGAAGAAGATGACGGGGTCGTTCGAGCGGATCGCGTCCTGGATCATCCAGTAGGCGTCGTTCGGCGTGGCCGGGGCGACCACGCGCAGCCCGGGGGTGTGTGCGAAGTACGCCTCGGGGCTCTCGGAGTGGTGCTCGATGGAGCCGATCGAACCGCCGAACGGAATGCGGATCACGATGGGCATGGTGACGCCGCCCTCGTGCCGGTTGCGCATGCGGGCGAGCTGGGTGGTGATCTGGTCGAACGCCGGGAACACGAAGCCGTCGAACTGGATCTCGCACACCGGGCGGAACCCGCGCATCGCCAGGCCGATCGCGGTGCCGACGATGCCGGATTCTGCCAGGGGCGTGTCGAACACGCGCTTGTCGCCGAATTCGGCCTGCAGCCCCTCGGTGATGCGGTAGACGCCGCCGAGTGGGCCGATGTCCTCGCCCATGAGCAGCACGTGGTCGTCGGCGGCGAGCGCCGCGCGCATTCCCGCGTTGAGTGCCTTGCCGAATGGCATGGTGAGGCGGGTCGGCGGGTCGGACTGTGCCGGCGCGGCAGGCTCGGCCGAGGGTTGCTGCTGCCCGGCCGGCGGCTCCTGCTCAGCCGCTGGTTGCTGCTGCCCGGCCGGCGGCTGCGACTCGACGGCCAGTCCGCGCGTCTCGTCCGTCTGAATCATGCCTGCTCCCCGAATGACTCCTCGTAGCGTGCCAGCCACTCCTGCTGCTCCTCCACAAGCGGATGCGGCTCGGCATACACGTTCTCGAACATGCGCCCGACGCTCGGCGGTCCGAGCTGAAGCACCCGGCGGCGGGCGTCGTCGGCGATGTCGGCCGCCTCCTGGTCAACCGCGTCGAGGAACTCCTGCTCCACGCCCAGCGTGCGCAGGTGCGCGACGAACCGCACGATCGGGTCACGCTGCACCCAGGAGGCGAGTTCGTCGTCGGTGCGGTACTTGGTGGGGTCGTCGGCGGTGGTGTGTGCGCCGACGCGGTAGGTGAGCGCTTCGATCAGCGCGGGGCCGTGCCCGGCGCGCGCGTCGTCGAGCCACTTCGCCGTGACGGCGTAGCTCGCGAGCACGTCGTTGCCGTCAACGCGCGTGCCCGGAACGCCGAAGCCGCTGCCGCGCAGGTACAGGGGCGTGCGCGACTGCCGCGCCACGGGCACCGAGATGGCCCAGTGATTGTTCTGCAGGAAGAACACCTGCGGCGTCTGGTAGCTCGCGGCGAACACGAGCGACTCGCTTGTGTCGCCCTGGGACGAGGCGCCGTCTCCGAAGTAGACGAGCACCGCGGCATCCGTCTCGGGGTTGCCTGTTCCGCTCGAACCGTCGAGCTGCATGCCCATGGCGTACCCGGTCGCGTGCAGGGTCTGCGAGGCGAGCACGAGCGTGTAGAGGTGGAAGTTTCCGTTCTCCTCCGGCACCCAGCCGCCGAGGGTGACGCCGCGCAGCATGCGAAGGATGTCGACCATGTCGAGGCCGCGGATCATGCCGACGGCGTGCTCCCGATACGACGGGAAGATGTGGTCCTGGGGGCGCGCGGCGTACGCGGAGCCGACCTGCGCCGCCTCCTGCCCGTGGCTCGGCACCCACAGGGCGAGCTGACCCTGTCGCTGCAGGTTGGCGGCCTCGGTGTCGAACTGGCGCATGACGACCATGTCGCGGTAGAAGCGCTTGAGATCGTGCTCGCCCAGCGACTCGACGTACGGCAGGTATTCTTCCGCTGAGTCACTCGGCTGCCAGCGCCCGTCCGGTGTCACGAGCTGGACGGTCGGCGTGCTCCCCGGGGAGTCGATGGTGGCAGACACCCATCTAACCTAACCGCTTGCCGGGGTGCCCCTTTGGTAGGCCCCGGACAATCTCCCCTGAAATCTTTAGGAGTTTCTCCACAGACTCGGGCTCGCCGATGCTCACGCGGATGCCGTCGGGGTGGAAGGGGCGCACGCTGATTCCGCCGTCGAAGAACGCGTCGGCAGCGGCATCCGTCGCCTCTCGGGTGGGGAGCCAGACGAAGTTGCCCTGCGCCTCGGGGATCGCCCAGCCCTGGTCGATGAGGGCCGCGCGCGTGCGGTCGCGCTGCAGAGCGATGCGGGCCACGCGTTCCATCAATTCGTCTTCATGCTCGATGGATGCGACGGCCGCCGCCTGCGCGGCGTCCGTCACCGAGAGCGGGATGGCGGCCGAGCGGGCGGCCGCCATGATGCCGGGCTGGCCCACCGCGTAGCCCACGCGCAGCGCCGCCAGACCGTACGCCTTCGAGAACGTGCGCAGAACCACCAGGTTGGGGTATCGCGGCAGCAGGGGCTTGCCGTCAACCGCCTGCGGGTCGGTGACGAACTCGTAGTACGCCTCGTCGAGCAGCACGAGAGTGTCGGATGGCACGGCGGCCATGAACGTCTCGAACTCGTCGCGTGTGACGATCGTGCTCGTGGGGTTGTTGGGGGTGCACACGATGACGACCCGCGTGCGCTCGGTGACGGCGCGTGCCATGGCGGGCAGATTGTGGCGCCCGTCCGGCAGGCAGGGCACCTGAACACTGCGCGCACCCGTCACGGTGACGAGGCCGGGGTATGCCTCGAAGGATCGCCACGCGTAGACCACCTCGTCACCGACGCTGGCCGCCGCGGCGATGAATTGGGCCAGCAGCGAGACGGAGCCGGCGCCGATGTGCACATGGGCGCTCGTCACGCCGAAACGCTCGGCAAGCCTTTCGCGCAGTTCGGGGGCTGCCGCAGCGGGATAGCGATTGAGCGCGGACTGGGCGCGGTAGACCTCGAGCACCGACGGCAACGGAGGGTATGGATTCTCGTTGCTCGACAGCTTGAACCCCGACTCGCCCGCCGTTCTGCCCTGCGCGTACGCGGCCGCCGCGGCGATCTCCGCGCGGATCTTCACGGGCAGCGGTTCGGCTTCACTCACGAGGGTTAACTTACCGGGAGCACCCTGACATAGTGGAGCGATGAGATTCCTCGTGAAGCTGATCATCAACGCCCTCGCGCTGTGGTTCACCACGCTGATCGTCGCCGGGGTCGACGTCAAGGCGTTCAGCCCAGGCGGCGACCTGCAGCTGGTGCTGACGTTTCTGCTGATCGCACTCATCTTCGGCATCGTCAACGGGGTGGTCGGCACGGCGGTGCGGATCGTCGCTTTCCCGCTGTACATCATCACGCTCGGCCTCATCGCCCTGATCATCAATGGTCTGCTCCTGCTGCTCGTCGCGTGGATCAGCTCGCTCATGGGCTTCGGCCTCATCGTCAGCGGCTTCTGGGCCGGCGTGTGGGGCGCGCTCGTTCTCGCGGTCATCAGCTGGCTGATCGGGCTCATCGTGCGACCCCTGGTTCGCCGCTGACCCCGGGCGCGACGCGGTCCGCCCGCCACGAGGAGACGTCGGGCGTCGCCCCGCCCGTGAACGCCGCGAGATGGTCGCGCATGCCCGCGAGCCGAGGATCGCTCGCGCCATCCATCATCGCCGCAGTCTCGCGGTAGTTCGACAGGGCGTGGGCGGGAAGCAGCTCGTCGGCCGGGGGAGGGCTGTCGTCGTAGATGCTGCGGCGCACGAGCACCCGGTCGAGGCCGCCGTGCGCAGCATCCCTCGGTTCGCCTCCCAGGTGCGGAATCAGGTCCTCCTTCACCTCGACCGCCACGTTCGGCACCTCGGCGGGCACGTCCATCTGCCCTGTCGGCGAGCCGAAGGTGACGAGCCCGCCGTTGGTGAAGCCACCCTGACGCACGACGTCGGTCGCCACGATGCCGCCCTGCGAGTAGCCCACGGCGAACACCTTGTCGCCCGGCTTCGCGCCGGCATCCCGCATGGCGTCGAGCGTCGCCCGCACCGACCCGGGGTCGAGCTGTGCGACGCCCTGCACGTTCGCCGTGTCGTCCCACGGCTCACCCGCAGCGACGAACCCCGTGTCGACGGTGCCGCCCACATAGACCACCCAGCGCGGGCGATCTTCCCCCGGCACCGCGTAGCTCTCGAGGCGGACCTGCGGCTTGCCTTCGGCGCTCTTCGGGATGCGTTCGGCCAGGTCTTCGAAGCCGGCCGGCGCCGCCGCCGCACGGCTCGCGTTCTTCCCGTTCCAGCGATGCACGCTGACGGCCGTCTCCTTCAGCAGGGTCGGGCCGGCGAGCGCGATGAGAGTTCGACCCGCGCCGCGCAGCCCGAACCAGCCCGTCTTGTCGTCGTCGAGCGCCCTCACAATGGGCAGCGGCACGTGGGCTGAGCCCAGCATGACATTGTCGGACGCCGAGATGGCTCGCCCGACGAGCGAGACGAACCGCGGGTCGCTCAGCAGCCCACTGCTGCGAACGCGTTTGCCCAGTTGGGCGAAGCTGGCGTTCGCCGAGCCGGTGAACCAGGCGGAGACGCCGAAGCCGACCGCGCCCGTGAGCGCCGTGGCCGTGATGATGAGGATGGTCGCCGGGGAGGCAAGAGACATGCCGATCAGCCACCCGAGCAGCCCGTCGGCCTCGCCCGCGAGGTGCTTCGCCGTGCGTTCGGCCCGGCCGTAGTTCTCAGCCGATTGCGTCACCGCACGTGACAGTGTGCCCGCGCTGGCACCGGCCTGCCGGAGGAGCGAGACCGCGGCGTGCGCGCGCGTGGCCGCGTCGTCACGGCGCAGGCTCCAGAACGCTGAGCCGGATGCGGGCGCCTCGAGCGCGAGCGTCTGTGCCGACAGCCGCCTGCCCCACCCCTCGGCGTTCGTCGCGAGCGCCGAGAGCACGCGGGCATGTTCGAGCATCTCGTCGGTTCCGACGGTCGTGAGCCCGCCGCCCGAGAGCACCAGGTCACCCACGGGCGGCTCCGATCATGTCGTTCAGGTGGAGGTCGATGCGTCGGATCGCCGTCTCGGCGCAGGCGATGGCGTCATCGAGTGTGGCGACGGCGTGGCCCAGCAGGTGCCGCAGTTCGCCGAGGCCCCTGGCGTACTCGCGCTGCGCCGTCGACCGCCAGAACGACCCACCGTCGTCTGGCACGCTCGCGCGGCCCGCCTCGACGTCGCCTCGCACCTGCGTCAGAAGCCGGTGCAGCACGCTCAGGCGCTCGCGCTCGGCCTGGGCGGCGCTCGGCAGCCCGCCCGCTTCGGCATCGGTCACTCGTTCCCCCTCCGCTCGTGTGGTTGTGAACCAAGGCTCGCGCCTGTCGGCGCCCGCGCCCCCGCGGCGCCGCGCATCCGGGTACAGGGCCAGAGAAGGGCCGGCTGTGCAGGAGCAGCACGGTCGTGCCGGCGGAATGCACCAGAATGGGGGCATGACCTTCGCGCCAGAGCCCGCGCCGTTCCGCGTGTGCTTCGTGTGCACGGGCAACATCTGCCGCTCGCCCATGGCCGAGGTCGTACTGCGGCAGCTGGCCGCGGCCGCCGGCCTCGGCGACAGCCTCGAGGTCAGCTCGGCGGGCACGGGGGAGTGGCACGTCGGCGAAGGGGCAGACCCGCGTACGGTCGTCGCGCTCGCGGCGCGAGGCTACGACGGCAGCCGCCACCGAGCCAGGCAGTTCGAGGTCGACTCGTTCGAGCGCCTCGACCTCATCGTCGCCCTCGACCGAAGCCACGAACGCATCCTGACGTCGTGGGCCCCCACCGAGCTCGACCGCAGCAAGGTGCAGCTCATGCTGAGCTTCGATCCGCAGACGGCCGGGCAGACCGACGTGGCCGACCCTTACTACTCCGACGCGGCCATGTTCGACTCGGTGCTCACGACCATCGAGAGCGCCTGCCAGGCCCTGTTCGCCCAGCTCGAGCCGGCCCTTCGTGCGGCGTCGGCAACGCGCATCCGCTCGACGAATTCCTCAAGAACGCCAGAGAAGGGCCGAACGACATGACCTCCCTGCCCCCGCAGCCGCTGAGCCCGCTCGACGGGCGGTACCGCGCAGCCGTCACCGAGCTGGGCGACCACCTCTCGGAGGCAGGGCTCAACCGCGCGCGGGTGCACGTCGAGGTGGAGTGGCTCATCTACCTCACGGGCCACCGCATGTTCGGCGCGGCGCCGCTCACCGACGAGCAGACCGCGAGCCTGCGTGCGCTTGCCGCCGAGTTCGGGCAGGCCGAGATCGACGAGCTGGCCAAGCTTGAGGCGGTCACGCGTCACGACGTGAAGGCCGTCGAGTACCTCGTGCGCTCGCGCCTCGACGCCCTCGGCCTCGGCCACATTGCCGAGCTCACGCACTTCGCCGCCACGAGCGAAGACATCAACAACCTCTCCTACGCCCTCACCGTGCGGGCGGCCGTGACCGAGGTGTGGCTGCCCGCCCTCGACGCCGTCATGCAGGCGCTGCGCGCCACTGCCGTCGACTACCGAGCGGATGCGATGCTCGCGCGCACCCACGGTCAGCCTGCTACCCCGACCACCATGGGCAAGGAGCTCGCGGTGTTCGTGCACCGGCTCGAGCGCATCCGCCGCCAGGTCGTCGAGACCGAGTACCTGGGCAAGTTCAGCGGCGCGACGGCCACGTTCGCCGCGCACCTCGCCGCCGATCCGAGCGCCGACTGGCCGGCGATCTCACGCGAGTTCGTCACCTCGCTCGGCCTCACCTGGAACCCACTCACGACCCAGATCGAGTCGCATGACTGGCAGTCCGAGCTGTACGGCCGCGTCGCGCACGCGAACCGGGTGCTGCACAACCTCGCTACCGACGCGTGGACGTACATCTCGCTCGGGTACTTTCGGCAGATCCCGCAGGCGGGCGCGACCGGCTCGTCGACCATGCCGCACAAGATCAACCCGATTCGGTTCGAGAACGCCGAGGCCAACCTCGAGCTCAGCTGTGCCGTGCTCGACTCGCTCGCGGCCACGCTCGTGACGAGCCGGCTGCAGCGCGACCTCACCGACTCCACGACGCAGCGCAACATCGGCGTGGGTCTCGGCCACTCGCTGCTCGCGCTCGACAACCTGCGGCGCGGTCTCGGCGAGATCTCGCTCGACCGGCAGGCGCTCGCGGCCGACCTCGACGCGAACTGGGAGGTTCTGGCCGAGGCGATCCAGACGGTGATCCGGGCGGAGGTCACGGCGGGGCGCTCGTCGATCAGCGACCCGTACGCGCTGCTGAAAGAGCTGACGCGGGGCAAGCGCATCGGGCAGACCGAGCTGGCCGCGTTCGTCGACGGCCTCGACATCGGCGCCGAAGCCAAGGAGCGCCTGCGTTCGCTCACGCCCGCCGGGTATGTGGGGCTCGCCGCGTCACTCGTCGACTACCTCGGCTGAGGCTTCGCCGGCCTCACGCGACGCCGGCCGCTTGACCCGGGCCCAGCCGACCCTACTTGCCCTCGTCCTGCTGGCGCAGGTCTTCCTCTTCTTCCGGCTTCGACTTGAAGCTCAGCGAGAACATCGCGAGCACCACCAGGCACACGATGAAGACGACGCCGAGCGAGATGCCTGCAAGCAGGAACTCGCGAGTGGCGATGAGCACCACGAGACCGACGAACACGGCAAGAATGCCGGAGAAAATGAGCAGCTCGGCGGGGCGCAGCCGGTCTTTTCTGCTCGGTTCGTAGCTCATGCCGGGCAGGGGCATCGGCGTCACCGGCTCACGCTCGTCGCGGTTCTTGTCGTTGCTCATGCCCTGTCCTCCACGTTTGACTGCCCCACGCTCGGCGGCACCGCGCTCGGCTGCGGCTCGCTCGGCTGCGATTCGCCCGAGCGCGGTTCACCCGGGCCGGGGTCGGCGGCGCGGAGCGCTGCCGCATCCGCACTCTGTGTGCCCCACTTGAGCGAGAAGCCGCCGATGGCGAGGTACACGCACACGATGGCGCAGTATGCGCCGAACGCGCCGACGAGAATGACCGACGAGGTGAGGCTGCGGTCGACGCCGTCGGGGCCCCGGAAGTGCTGGGCGATGTCCGGCGGCACGACGAGGAAGACGATGGCGAGGATGGCGGTGAGCCCTCCCATGGTGAGCCAGTCGCGCGCGGCGGCGTGGCGGCGGCGAGCGCGCAGGCCCGCGTAGAGCTCGATGAACCCGGTGATCGCGGCCCACGCGCTGACGATCGCGAGGAACCAGCCGAGGCCGCCCTGCTGCAGCAGGAGGGCCAGGGCGCCGAGGAGCACGCTCACGATGCCGGAGACGGCGAACAGGGTACGCAGCACGCCCTTGGCCAGCACAGCCCAACAGACCAGCGCGACCGTAAGGCCCGTGAGAATGGCGAAGCCGCCGAACACGACGAGGCCCAGGCGGGCGGAATGGTCGGCCGCGAACGTGATGATCGCGGCGGCGACGAGCGCCACGAGGGCCCGACCGAGCGCGACGATCCAGTAGCGATCGTGAACGGTGGGGGCGGCAGCCACGCGGCGACCTCTTTCATGTGCGAGGGGAACCGCTCCAGTTTAGACGCGCGACCTGAGTGTCCGAGCCGAGCTCACGAGGCGTCGCTAAGCTCGAGAACCAGCCAGTGTCGGCGTCGGCTCCCCGGCGGCGGTGCCGACATCGAGGGAGGTCCGCATGCCCGAGAACGGCCCGTTCGACCCGCGCTACAGCCCGGAGTTCCAGCGCGGTTACGACCCGAAGAAGCACGGCGGTGAGGCAGTAAGACGAGCGGATGCTGCGCACGCTCCCGCCCCTGCGCCTGCGCCTGCGCCCGCCGCCGCCCGCAGGGTGCCCCCCGCACCGCCTGAGCCGATCGGGCCGCCTGCGCCGCTCGGGCCGCCTGCGCCTCAGGCGGCCGACGAGGCTGCCGCGGCCCCGCGGGCCGCTGCCGTGCCCGCACCCGCGCCCGCTTCCGTTGACGACGTGGGCGAGGGCGGCTCGCCGGCATCCGCTGTTCCTGGGCGTTCGGTTACGTGGCGCAACCCATACGTGATCGTGCTGCTCGTGCTCGGCGTGCTGCTGACCGCCAGCGGAGTGCAGCTCTACTACACGTCCACCCAGATGATGTTCGGATTCACGACCTCGTCGTATATGAGTTCGCGTGACCTCGTCACGCCGCAGGTGCTCTGGGGCCTCGCGCCCGTGATGTTGACGTGCGGCGTGCTGACTCTGGTTGGCACTGCCTTCCTTGCGGCGTCACAGTGGCGGTCTCGTCGAACGGGCGCGCGCGCCGCGGACGACGCGAGGGCAGCGACGAGTGCCGACGGCGGTCGCGACCACGGAAGCTGGGCCTGGTGACCCGTCGGCTCAGGCTCCTGGGGCTGCTCGGCGTCGTTGTGATGCTGCTCGGCGTGGGGTGTCTTGCCGTCGACGCGCAGCAGCGCATCCGCGACTCGGCTGTCACCATCTCGGTCAAGCACGGGGCGACGGTCAGCGCGGATCGACTGCACGAGATCCGGCAGGGGGTGCAGCAGCGTCGCGTAATTTCTGCCGTGACCCTCGGCTCACCGACACGACCGCAGCACTGGATCGATTTCACTGAGGGCCCGGATGGGTCGTTCTCGTACTCGTCTTCACAGTCTGACGGGCCCATGCTGATTCTGCCTGGGCCCTCCGCGCGACTCATCAGCCCGGCGGCGCTGCCCTTCACCCTCGGTCTCGGTGTCGTCATCGTGACGCTCTTCATTACAGCGGCACGCTGGCGCCCTCGCGAGCGCGCTCATGGGGTGATCGGCTGACGGCGCGGCCCTTGGTCTCTCAGTGCTCCTCGCATTCGCTTCACGCCGCTTGTATTCGTTGGGGTACTGAGGATATGCTCGCCCTGCGCCCGACCGGCGCGACGATCGAGGGAGATCAGGCATGCAGTTCTATCGAGAGGGCTACCGCCCCGGCGACCCCGACATTCAGCCGCCGACGGGCCAGGCCCTGCATCGCACGACCGAGCTCCCCGCCGAGGTCGACGTACTCATCGTCGGCACCGGGCCCGCGGGCACCGTTCTCGGCGCCCAGCTCGCCGCCTTCCCGTCGATCAACACGCGCATCGTCGAGCGCCGTGCCGGCCCCCTTCAGCTCGGCCACGCGGATGGCGTCGCCTGCCGCACCGTCGAGATGTTCCAGGCTTTCGGCCTCGCCGACGCCCTGCTGCGCGAGGCGTATTGGGTGAACGAGGTGCGCTTCTGGGGGCCCGCGGCAGCCGATCGCTCCACCATCGAACGCACTGGCTGGGTGCAGGACACGCCGGATGGTCTCAGCGAGTTCCCGCACGTCATCGTGAACCAGGCGCGCATGCAGCAGTACCTGCTGAACCACATGGCCGCCTCGTCGAGCAAGCTCGAGCCCGACTACGGCATCGAGTTCGTCACCCTCACGGTCGGTACCGGCGCTTTCCCGGTCGAGGTCACGCTGCGGCACATCGCGGGGCAGCGGGCGGGCGAGGAGTTCACGGTACGAGCCAAATATGTCGTGGGATGCGATGGCGCGCGCAGCAATGTGCGCCGCGCCATCGGCCGAGACCTGAGCGGCGATGCCGCCAACCATGCGTGGGGGGTGATGGACATTCTCGCGACCACCGACTTCCCCGATTGGCGCACGAAGAACGTGATCCAGTCCGCCGGCAAGGGCAGTCTGCTCACCATCCCGCGTGAGGGCGGCAACCTGGTGCGCTGCTACGTCGACCTTGGCGAGGTGGCCGAGGGCGACACGCGGGTCCGCAGCACCGGCGTCGACGAGCTCACCGCGGTCGCCAACGCCATCCTGCACCCGTACTCGATCACGGTGAAATCGGTCGCCTGGTCGTCGGTGTACGAGGTCGGTCAGCGGCTCACCGACGGGTTCGACGACGTGGCCGGCCGCGACGGCGGCGGTCGGTCGCCGCGCGTCTTCATTGCCGGCGATGCGTGCCACACGCACTCGGCGAAGGCCGGCCAGGGCATGAACGTCTCGATGCAGGACGCCTTCAATCTGGGCTGGAAGCTCGCGGCGGTGCTGGAAGGGCGATCGGATGCCGCGTTGTTGCACTCGTACTCGGCCGAGCGTCAGGCGGTCGCCCAGGACCTGATCGATTTCGACCGGTTCTGGTCGGCATTCATCGCGCAGCCGGCGTTCGACCCCGAGCATCCGGAACTCGGCGGCGTCACCGCCCAGGCGATGCAGGCTGAATTCGCGCGCCAGGGCCGGTACACGGCGGGTCTCGCGACCGCGTACAGCGAGTCGGCGCTCACGGGCCACGCGGGGTACCAGGATTTGGCCGCGGGCTTCGAGATCGGAACCCGCTTCCACTCCGCGCCGGCTGTGAGGGTGGCGGACGCCCGGCGCATGCAGCTCGGGCACACGCATCGAGCGGATGGCCGGTGGCGCGTCTATGCGTTCGGCGACCCCGACGGCAGCCAACTGCTCGACCTCGCAGCCTGGCTGAGCGATTCTCCCGCGTCGCCCGTGCAGCGGTTTCGGGGCGAGGGGGCCGACATCGACAGCGTGATCGACGTGCGCGGCGTGTTCCAGAGCCCACATCGCGAGGTGCCCCTGACCACGGTCCCGGAGATCCTGCTGCCGCACTCGGGAACCCTCGCTCTGCAGGACTGGGAGAAGGTGTGGGCGGCCGACGAACAGCGGGACATCTTCGCGGAGCGGGGCGTCAGCCGCGACGGCGCGATCGTCGTCGTGCGGCCGGACCAGTACGTCGCCCACGTTCTGCCGCTCACCGCACGCGCCGAGCTCACGGATTTCTTCGCGGGCTTCCTTCTCGAGACGCGCGCTGGCGTGGAGCAATGACAGCGGATGCCGGCGAGGTCCCCTCGCCGGGGCAGCAGCCCGAGCCCGAGCCCGAGCCCGACCGCCACACCGGCTTCCTCATCCGGCGCGCGCAGCAGCGACACGTCGCGGCGTGGACCCGCATCGTGTCGACGGAGATCTCGAGCGTGCAGTACTCGATCCTCGTCGCGCTCGAGCGGCGGCACGACGCGAGCCAGCGCGAGCTGGGCGACGACGTCGACCTCGACCGTTCGACCGTCGCCGATCTCGTGGCCCGCATGGAGCGCCGTGGCCTGATCGAGCGGCGCCGCGACCCCGCCGACCGGCGGCGCAACACCCTCACACTCACCGAGCACGGTCTCGCCGAGCGGCACCGCCTGTGGCCCCTGGTCGAGCAGGTGCAGCGCGAGCTGACCGGCTCGCTCAGCGCCGAGAGCCTCCACGCGCTGCGCGACGCCCTGCGCCAGCTGCTCAGCGACCGACCCTGATCGTCGCTGACACGGCGGCACGCCTGGCTCAGGTCTGCAGCTGAGCCAGACCACGCACTCAGGCGGATGGCTCGGCGAGGCCAGTGTCGTAGGCGAAGATCACCGCCTGCACGCGATCCCGTGCTCCGATCTTGGCGAGAACCTTGCCCACGTGGGTCTTCACGGTCTGTTCGACGATGAACAGAGCCTCCGCGATTTCGCTGTTCGAGAGCCCTTTGCCGAGCAGCACCAGCACCTCACGTTCCCGCTCGGTGAGGTCGGAGAGCACGGCTGCGGACCGCGGCGCCCGTGGCTTCTGTGCGGCGAATTGCGCGATCATCCGCCGCGTGATGTTCGGGGAGAGCAGGGCGTCACCGGCCGCGACAACGCGCACTGCGTGCACGAGTTCCTCAGGCAGTGCGTCTTTGAGCAGGAACCCGCTCGCCCCCGCCTGCAGAGCGTCGTAGACGTAGTCGTCGATGTCGAAGGTCGTGAGCATGAGGATCCGCGGCGTATGGGCTGCGGTGCGATCGTTGCCAAGAATGCGCCTGGCCGCCTCGATTCCGTCCAGCTCCGGCATCCGTACGTCCATGAGAATCACGTCGGGGTCCAGACGAGCGGATGCTGCCACAGCCTCCACTCCGGTCGCGGACTGTCCGACGACGCGAATGCCCTCGTGCGCGTTCAGTAGCGCCGCGAAACCGGCGCGCACCATCGCCTGGTCGTCGGCGATCAGCACCGTGATGCTCACACGCGCTCCTCGCCGGTACGGCTCCACGGCAGCACCGCGGTGACCGTCCATCCGCCCGCCGGGTCCGGGCCTGTGGTCAGACTACCGTCCAGCAGCGCGACCCGCTCCTGCATCCCGCGCAGACCGTGTCCGGCACCGACGGGAGCGAAGGGCGCGGCGCCCGGCGATGCAGACGCCTGACCGGTGGCGGCATCGTTGTGCACTCGGATCGACACGGCCGCGCCATCCGTCGTCAATTCGATAGCGATCCCAGACCCGGGCGCGTGTCGAACGGCATTGCTGAGCGCCTCCTGCACGATGCGGAAGGCGGTGATCTGCACGCTGGGTGGCGGCCCGATCGGCGGTGAGGTGAGGGAGAGCACCACATCGGCGCCGGCACGGCGGATGCTCGAGACAAGCCCCGGGATGTCGGCGATGCCCTGCTGCGGCGCGAGCTGCGGCGCCTGATCCTCGGTACGCAGCACGCCGAGAAGACGGCGCATCTCGGTGAGCGAACCCCGGGCGATACCGGCAATGTCCTCGAACTCCGCTTCAACCTGCTCCGGCAGCCCCGGGATGCGGTAGCGGGCGGTCGACGCCTGCACCTGGATGAGAGACATGCTGTGCGCGATGACGTCGTGGAGTTCGCGGGCGATCCGAGCGCGTTCCTCGACGAGTTCCCGACGAGACTGCTCCAGCGCGGTCAGTTCGCGTTCCTTGCTGAGCTGCTCGCCGACACGGATGCGCCCGGCCACGAGCACCGCGACGAGGAAGGCGCCGCTCGCGATCGATGCCGTCACGATGAGATCCGCGCCCGCCGCGCCGCCGGTGGCCGCACGCGTGACGATCAGCGGCGCCACGAGCGAACCGGCCACGCTCAGCACCAGGGGGATGATCCCGATCCGCCAGCCGTGAAGCACCGTGATCACGATCACGAAAATCGCGAACGCAATGAGCGCGGGCACCGACCACGGCCACGGCCAGGAGGCGGACCGTTCCGGCGATACCACCAGAGGAAGGGTGAACGCCGTGACGAACACCACGAGGATGGCAATGCGCGGGTGAGAGATCGACAGAAGCGGAGCGACACACAGTCCCGCTCCGAGGAGCATCGCGACCGGAAGCACCGTGCCGTAGTTCGCCGCGTGGATCGGCACAAGCACGGCGTAGAGAGCCACCGCCACGATGGCCAGCGCAATCAGAACCAGGGTCCGGCGATTCGGCGACCGCCTCAGCCCCTTGATCTGCGTCATCCTGCCAGTCTCGCCGATTCGCGCGCCCGCGGCTGTCGTCCCGCGTGCGGGACCGCCCTCATGGGGCAGGGCTCCGCGCTCGAGGCCGCCGCCGCGCGTCGACGCCGGGCAGCGGCGGCCCGGTCCAGCACCAGGCCGATCACGAGGGCGACGACGACTCCGATCACCGCGCCGAGCAGTGGCTGATCTCCCAGCCACTTGCCGGCGAGGATGCCGATGGTGGCGCTGTACGCTGCCCAGGTCGCGCCCGCGATGGCGCTGAGTGGCAGGAAGCGCCGCCACGAGAATCCGAGCGCGCCGGCCGAGATGTTGACCGCCACTCGCCCGACCGGAATGAACCGGGCGCCGAGGATGAGCGGGGCCGCCCGATGCTCAAGGCTGAGCTGTGCCCGGCCGAACGCCGCTGCGATCCGCGGGCGGCGCATCCAGCGAAAGCGCGTTGAGCCAGCCACCCGCCCGATCCCGAAAGCCAGGTTGTCGCCGATCGTGGCGCCGGTCGCCGCGACCATGCACAGCAGCAGCACGGTGGGGAAGGCACCTGCGGCGGCCGCCACCGCTGCGGCCGCGACCAGCACGGTCTCGCTGGGGATCGGCGGGAAGAAGCCGTCGACGATGGCCGTCGCGAACATGACGAGGAGCAGCCACGGGGAAGCCGCGGCCTGAAGGATGAAGTCGTTGATTACGTCCACATCTCGACGCTAGGAACAGCGCGGGTGGCGGCACATCACTCTGAGGTATCGACCGGGGCATACCTCAGAGTGGCTTCTGGCGCAGCGGCCCTGTCAGCGTCAGACCGGCGCCATATCGGTGAAGCGCGAGAAGTGGCCCTGGAAGGCCACGGTGATGGTGCGCGTCGGGCCATTGCGGTGCTTGGCCACGATCAGGTCGGCCTCGCCCGCTCGCGGATTCTCCTTCTCGTAGGCGCTCTCGCGGTGCAGCAGGATCACCATGTCGGCATCCTGCTCGATCGATCCGGACTCGCGCAGGTCGCTCAGCGCCGGCAGCTTGTCCTGCCGCTGTTCGGGGCCACGGTTCAACTGGGAGAGGGCGACGACCGGCACCTGCAGCTCCTTGGCCAGCAGCTTGAGCGCACGCGAGAACTCGCTGACCTCCTGCTGACGGCTCTCGACGCGCTTGCCGCTCGTCATGAGCTGCAGGTAGTCGATGACGACCATCTTCAGCCCCACGCGCTGCTTGAGCCTGCGGCACTTCGCGCGGATCTCCACGAGCGTCATGTTGGGGCTGTCGTCGATGTACAGGGGGGCGTCGTTGATGCGCCCGCGGGTTGCCGCGATCGTGGTCCAGTCGCGGCTGTCGACGGTGCCCTTGCGCATGCTCTGCAGCGGAACCGCCGCCTCGGCTGAAAGAAGGCGCATGGCGATCTCGCTTCGCCCCATCTCGAGGGAGAAGAAGATCGTGGGCAGGTCGTGCTTGATCGCGGCGGCACGGGCGAAGTCGAGCGCCAGGGTCGACTTTCCGAGCGCGGGTCGGGCCGCGACGATGACCATCTGCCCGGGATGCAGGCCGTTCGTCAGCTCGTCGAGATCGGCGAAGCCCGTCGGCACGCCCGTCATCGAGCCGTCCTTGTGCTTGGCCGCCTCGATCTCGTCGATCGCGACCGTGACCGCCTCCGTCAGCGGCACGTAGTCCTCACTGTCGGTCGAGCCCGTCACCGCGTAGATCTCGGCCTGCGCGTTGTTGACGAGGTCGAGAACCTCGCCCTCTCCCGAGTAGCCCATCTGCGTGATGCGCGTGCCGGCCTCGACGAGCCGCCTCAGCAGCGCGCGCTCGGCCACGATGGCTGCGTAGTACCCGGCGTTGGCGGCGGTCGGCACGATGCCGGTGAGCGTGTGCAGGTACTCAGCTCCGCCGGCCCGCGAGAGGTCGCCCGTCTTCGTCAGCTCGTCGGTGACCGTGATCACGTCGGTCGGCTCACCGTGCGAGTAGAGGGCAAGGATCGCGTCGAAGATGATCTCGTGCTTGGGCACGTAGAAGTCGGTACCGCGCACAACCTCGACGACGTCGGCGACCGCATCCTTGCTCAGCAGCATTCCACCGAGCGCACTCTGTTCGGCGAGCAGGTCGTGCGGCGGGGTGCGCTCCGTCTGGCGCATCTCGCCCGAAGAGCGCTGTTCCGCCAGACCAAGGTGCGCTATCGACACTGACGCCTCCCGTGCATCTTCAATCCCCGTGCGCACGTTGCGGCGCACTCGTTCGCGGCTGCTCGAGATCGAGCTCGTCACCGTCTTCGCATCGTGTCAGAAGCCACCGACACGATCGCGATGGGCGTCCCGGCGCGGCTGGCCGAGCGATGCGTGACAACACTATGGAGCGCCCTCACGCCCCCACAACTCGCCCTGTGGATAACTTTGGGGATAATCTGCGCGAAACGCCGAGCGGTGTGTGCAGAAGATGTGCGAACTCCTGTGGATAACAAGATTTCTCGCGACGGTTAAGGCCTTCTGACCAGCCATTACTCTTTCCACATGCTGTGGGGAAAAACTCGTCTCCACCCTGTGTTGAGACTTCGCGGATGCGCCACCAACCTGTGCAGAAAGTACTTGCGTTTCGTGCTTAAACAGGTGTAGCGGCGGGTCACCCCGCCGCTACACCGAACGCGTTTCGCGACTACTTCGCGGCGACCACCTGAAGGGTGATCGTGGCCGTGATGTCGTCGCGCAGGCGAATAGTCGCCTCGTGGTCGCCGACCGTCTTGATGGCGTTCGGGATCTCGATCTTGCGCTTGTCGAGCTCGCCGATGCCGGCGGCGCTTGCGGCGCCGGCAACATCCGCTGCCTTGACGGAGCCGAACAGGCGACCCTCGCGGCCGGCCTTGACCTCGAGGCGCACCTTGGTTGCCTCGAGGCGGGCCTTGAGGTCGAGCGCCTCCTCGATGGTGGCGTGCTCACGGGCGGTGCGGGCCGCCTTGATCTGCTCGATCTGCTTCTCACCGCCGCGGGTCCACGAGACCGCGAAGCCTTGGGGGATGAGGTAGTTGCGTGCGTAGCCGTTCTTGACGTCGATGACGTCGCCGGGCTCGCCGAGGCCGGTGACCTCGTGCGTCAGAATCAGTTTCGACATGTCAGATGCTCCTTACCTGCCCGAGCCGGCGTAAGGCAGCAGCGCCATCTCGCGCGCGTTCTTGACGGCGCGGGCGATGAGCCGCTGCTCCTGCACGGAGACACCGGTGATGCGACGAGCACGGATCTTGCCGCGCTCCGAGACGAACTTGCGCAGGGTTGCGACGTCTTTGTAGTCGATCACGCCGACGCGGATCGACTTCGCCGGGGCGGCGTTCTTGCCGTCCTTGCCCTTGCGGATCGGCTTGCGGCGGTCGCCGCTCGACTTTCCAGCCATGATTGTTCCTTTACTTGAGTACTCGTTCCGTGTGATCGCGCCCGAACCGGCCCGGGATCACGCGGAACACAATGTGTTTAGAAGGGCGTCTCGTCGTTGAAGCTGCCTGGCGTGTTCCACACGTCGCCGCCACCCGATGATGCGGGGGCGCTGGCAGCCCACGGCTCGTCGGCGACGGCGGGGGACCCGCCGGGACCGCGCGACGACTGGGCCCTCGTGACAGAGGCGGTTGCGTAGCGGAGCGAAGGGCCGATCTCGTCGACCTCGAGCTCGATGGTCGTACGCTTCTCGCCCTCCTTCGTCTCGTAGCTGCGCTGCTTCAGGCGCCCGCTCGCGATGACGCGGGATCCCTTCGTCAGCGAGCCCGCCACATGTTCGGCGAACTCACGCCAGACGCTCGCCCGAAGGAAGAGCGCCTCGCCGTCCTTCCACTCGTTCGCCTGACGGTCGAACGTGCGCGGCGTGGAGGCGATGGTGAAGTTGGCCACGGCCAGCCCGCTCTGCGTGTAGCGCAGCTCGGGGTCGGCGGTGAGGTTGCCCACCACGGTGATCACGGTTTCGCCGGCCATGAGCTCTACGCTTCCTTCGCTGCCTTGGCGGATGCGGCGCCCTTGCGGGCGGCGCGCTCTTCGGCACGCTTCGCCGCGGTGGCGACCTGCGCGATGGCTTCTTCGGCACGCAGCACCTTGGTGCGCATGACGGCCTCGGAGAGCTTCAACTGACGGTCGAGCTCCACGGTGGCGTCGGAGTTCGCGGTGAAGTCGACGACGGCGTAGATGCCCTCGGACTTCTTGTTGATCTCGTAGGCGAGACGGCGACGGCCCCAGATGTCGACCTTGTCGATCGTTCCACCGTCGTTGCGAACGACGTTGAGGAACTTGTCAAGGCTGGGAGCAACGGTGCGCTCATCGATCTCCGGATCGAGAATGACCATCAACTCGTACTGATGCATGACTAACCCACCTCCTCTGGACTTAACGGCTACAGACTTTCTGCAGCAGGAGGGTATTGGCATCTGCTGCCCGGTCGCATCCATATGGACGGATGGCACAGGGCAACCTGCACAGCATAGCGGATGCCGGTGGGAGATGCCCGCCCTCGGCTGCCACGACCTACCGCCCCACTCCGCACCTCGCACTCCGCGCTCCGCACCTCGCACTCCGCACCGCCTCCGCGCCGCCGCCTTCGCACCGCCTCCGCGCCGCCGCCTTCGCGCCGCCGCCTCGGCCCCCGAGCCTCGTCGAGCGTGGGTGTTCGCGACGAACCAGGCGCGTAGAGCACCCACGTTCGTCGCGAATGCCCGATCTCGGCACTGCGCACGCCTGAACCCGCGACATGGCAGCGTTCAGTCGCGGACCCGCAGAGGGCGACACCACCACGAGGGCGGCACTGCACGGCAGCGGCCGCTGCACGGGTGCGAGCCGTCGGCGTCACGGCTCGCGTTCGAACCAGGTCTCGAGTTCGCCGTAGCGGCGAAGGTACGCTCTCGGCTCCAGCGGGCGCAGCCCGCCACGCATGAGGCGACGCGAGGGACTGCGGGTTTGTCACCGCATCCCACTCCCAGCGCACAACGGGCTTCCTCTCTCGCAGCCGATCCTCCCGAAGCTTCTCGGCCCAGACGACATCCTGTATCGATCGCCCCCCGGTGTACTGATCGCGAACATACTTGCCGCGGCCGTCGAATTCGCCGTACAGGTTCTCCCACTCGAAATCCGGGTAGTCGTTACCCATTCCGTCTTTCCGCGGAACCTGCACCTGCAGGCGAGGGCGAGGGAAGCGCAAGACGTGCATTTGTACCCGGCTCGCCGACTCACCGGGTGAACCCGATTTCGGATCCGCGAACCCGAGGGCGGACCGCGCCACACGTACCCCTCGTGCCGCACCAAGGCTGAGGAGCCGCTCGCGCAATTCGTCTCGGCTCGCACCCGGGCCTCGCTCGCCGTCGGCCAGCTCAAGCTCTTCCTTCAGCCCGTGATCGAGAGCTACGACGCCGCCGAGGAGGTCACGGCTGCGGGCGAGATCGATGAGCGTTCGCGCGAGACCGGTCGCGCGCATCCCCATGACCTGATCAATCTCGTCGTCGTCGATCGGCTCTCCGTGCCACCTGATCCCGTTCTCTGAGCGGACGCCGGAGTGCCGTAACGTGCGCACGTGGACCAACTTCGGCCAGGGACCCAGTGCGGGAATGCCCCAGAGCAGAGCCGCCGACTCATGCGAGAACACCAGGTCATCGAGCCGTCGAGTCTGGGCAACTGCTCGCAATCGGGCCAGGTACCGGGCGTCCGATCGCGCTCGATCCCATTCCGTGCCATCCACGTACACCCCTCGTCGTAAGCGTTGCACCTGCCCCGCGGCCGCCGCCCGCTGAATCCGTCGAGGATCTATTGACTGGTGGATTCCGTCCCGCACCGTGAGCAGTGGCGGCGATTGGAGGGGTCGTGTTGGCTCCAGGTACAGCGACCTCGCGCCAGACGAGGAGCGACGTGATGCGCGAACGTCACGGTTCGCTGAGCCGGTTGATCCCTCTGCCATACGGGGGAGTCTGTCGCAGCGTGCCTCGCTGACGGCCCCCACGCCTTGATTCAGTGGACAACGAGCGATTCACGTTCGAGTGGAGGAGGCAAAGATCTAGCCTGACCGAATGGAGAGCCTGGGGGCCATCGCCGCACGCTTCGACGCGCGCGCATCAACGTATGAGCTTTCGCCCGCCCGGTGACCCGCCGAGAGTGGGTGTTCGCGACGAACCATACAGGTCCACGAGCCACCCTCGTCGCGAACACGCACTCTCGGCGAACCTCCTACGGAACGAGGGCGCAACCGACCGACGGAACGGGAAACGCGCGCGCAGGAGACGGCGAAGAGCGGATGGCACGGGCGCCGCAGGCGCCCGCATCCGGCTCTACCCGGCCATCGCCTTGTTGGCGGCCGCCTGCGCCTGCGCGAGGCCCTTGTCGACCGGCAGCCGGCCCAGGAACACCTCGTCGAGGATCGGCTTGTACGCCGAGCCCGCCGCGTTGAAATTCGCCCCGGTCGGCGCCGGGATCGTCGGATTGTCCTTGATTACGTCGAAGAACGGCGAGACGTCGACTCCCTGGCCCTTCCAATAGTCGAAGTACGTCTGCTGGGCGGCCGTCACGGCGGGCAGGTTCGCGCCGGTCGCGCCGATGAACTGGTTGCCCTCCTTCGAGCCGATCCATTTCAGCACCTTCTTGGTGGCGTCGAGGTGCGCACTGTGCGCGTTGCCCGCGGCGACGATGCCGTTCGTCACGCTCACGGCGCCGGCGGGCCCGGCCGGCAGCGGCACGACACCCCACTCGAACTTCGCGTTGCCCGCCACGTTCGCCAGGTTGTACAGGCCGGACTGGAACAGCGCGATCTTGCCCTGCAGGAACTGGTCTTTGGTGAAGTCGCCGTTGCCGTTCGTGTCGGCGGCGCCGGGCGAGACGTGGTACCGGTTGATCAGGTCCACGATGTACGAGAAGGCCTGCTCGGTCTTCGGGTTCGTGAACGTGAACGAGTTGTCGGCCTTCTGGAACGTTCCGCCGTTCGAGCCGATGAACGGCAGGTAGATGGCCTGCAGGTCCTCCGCCGCGCTGTAACCCCACTGCGTGATGTTCGACGGGTCGAAGCCGCTCTCGTCGGCGGTCGTGCCCGCGGCATCCTTCGTCAACTTCTCCGAAACCGGCAGCAGCGTGTCGTCACCCGAGGCGTTCGGGCTCCAGGTCAGGTGCGAGATGTCACTCTCGCTCAGGCCGGCGTCGGCAAGCAGCTTCTTGTTGTAGTAGACCGCGATGCCGCCGTCCGAGGTCTGCGGCACGCCCCACAGGGCGTCGTCCTGTGTGAACTGCGCAACGACGCTCGGTGCCCACGCTTTTTTCGCGCCCGCGCCCAGGGCCTTGTCGACGTCGATGAGTTTGCCGCCAGACGCGTATGAGCCGTACGACGAGTTGTTGATCCAGAAGATGTCGTCGGCGTTGCCGCCCGCCACGTCCGTGCGCAGCGACGTGAAGTAGTCGGACCACGGCACCACGTCGATCTTCACCGTGATCGTCGGGTTCTTCTCGTGGAACTCCGCGAAAGACTGCTTGTACGCCTCCGCCGCGTTCTCATCCCACGTGCGGAACGTCACCGTCGTCGAGCCGCCGCCGCCGTCGTCGTCATCACCGCCTCCCGCTGAGCACCCGGCCAGCGCCAGCACACCCACGGTGAGCACGGAGACGGCGAGAAGAAAACGGGAGCGCTTCATGTGGAACCTCTGGTCGGCCGGCGAGCGCGAACGCTCGATCTTCACGGGCTACTTGAAACCGGTGATGGCGATGGAGCGCACGATCTGCTTCTGAAAGACCAAGAAGAGCACCAGCAACGGTGCGATCGCCAGCGTCGTCGCCGCCATCACCAGAGTCCAGTTGCCGTTGTACTGCGACTGCAGGCTAGCAGTGCTCACAGTAATAACCCGCCATGTGTTACGGCTCGTGATGATGAGCGGCCACAGGAAGTTGTTCCAGTGGGTGACCACCGTGATGATCGCGAGCGTCGCGATGATGGGGCGCGAGAGCGGCACCACGAGCCAGGTCAGGATGCGCCAGGTGCCCGCGCCGTCAAGCCTCGCGGCGTCGATCAGGTCCTGCGGAATTCCGCGGAAGTACTCGCGCAGCAGGAAGATCGCGTACGGCGAGCCGAACACGTACGGCAGCACGAGAGCCCAGAACGTGTTGCGCAGTCCGCCCTCGCTCATCATGAGATAGAGAGGGATGATCGTCACCACCGGCGGCACCATGAGCGTCGCGAGGTACACCCAGAAGATGGCGTCGCGCCCGGGGAATGTGACGCGCGCGAAGGCGTACGCGGCCAGGATGGAGAACGCGAGCTGGCCCACGAGCACGACGAGAACAACGGCCGCGGTGACGGCGAACGAGTGACCGAAGTCGACGAGACCGTTGGTGAAGAGGCCCGCATAGTTGGCGCCCGTCACCGGGCTGGGTGCGGCGAGCGCCGGTTCGGTCGCGAACTGCTGCGGCGTCTTCAGTGAGGTCATGACGCTCAGCACGAACGGGCCGAGCGTGAGGGCGGCGCCGACGACGAGAACGGCGTAGGCGGCGAGGGTGCCGCCAACCCGTGCGGCTCGCGGTCGCGGCTTAGCTGAGGTCATAGGTGATCCTCCGCCTGAAGTACAGCTGCTGCCCGAGCGTCACAACGACCAGGATCGCGAACAGCACGATCGCCATCACCGACGCCTGCCCCAGGTTGAAGTCGGTGAACGCGGTGCGGTAGATGCTGTAGGCGATCACATCCGTGCGCGCCTGCGGGCCGCCCTTGGTCAGCGCATACACCGTGTCGAACACCTGGAACGAGCTGATGACCGAGGTGACGAGCACGAAGAAGAGCGTGGGTCGCAGCAGCGGCACCGTCACGCTCCAGAAGACGCGCGTCGGCCCCGCACCGTCGACCCGCGCCGCCTCGAGAATCTGCTCGGGGATCGCCGCGAGCCCGGCGACGAAGAACAGCGTGACGTAACCCACCTGCGACCAGATCGTCACCGCGGCGACCGCGGGAAGAGCGAGCGCCGGCTCACTCAGCCACGGCACGTGCGTGCCGAGCAGAGCGTTCAGCGCCCCACCCGTCGGCGCGAAGATCCAGTTCCACACCACGCCGAGCGCGAGCGGCGCACACACCCACGGCACCACGTAGATCACACGGAACGCTCCAGACCCCGGCAGCCGGCGGTTCAGCAGCACCGCCACGAACAGGCCGAGCGCCGTCTGCACCGGGATCACGAGCACCACGAACGCGAGTGTCACGAGCAGTGAGTTGCCGAACGCGGCATCCGTCAGCACATTTGTCCAGTTGTCGAGGCCGACGGCCGTCAGCGGCGCCAGCAGATCCCACTTCTGAAAGCTGAGCCAGATGACGACGACGATGGGCACGAGCAGGAAGACAACGATGCCGATGAGGCTCGGCGTCAGCAGTGCATAGCCGGTCACCGCATTTCGACGACGGATGCCCCGAGCGCGCCGCCCGCGGCTAGGCATCGTCGCGGTCGCGCCACTCGAGCAGGCGGCGCGTGGCCTCCTCCTCGCCGAGGGGACCCTCGTCGAGCCTCAACTCGAGCAGGAACCGGTATGCGCGACCCACCTGGGGCCCCGGCCCGATTCCCAGGATTGCCATGATCTGCTCGCCGTCGAGGTCGGGGCGTTTGCTGGCCAGGTCCTCCTGCTCGGCGAGCTCGGCGATGCGCTGCTCGAGGTCGTCGTAGGCGAAGCCGAGACGGTCGGCCTTGCGCCGGTTGCGCGTCGTCACGTCGGCGCGCGTCAGCATGTGCAGCCGCTCGAGCTGATCGCCGGCGTCGCGAACGTATCGGCGCACCGCGGAGTCGGTCCAGGCGGCGTCCGCGTATCCGAAGAATCTCAAGTGCAGCTCGATGAGCGCTCCGACGGCGGCGACGGTGTCGTTGTCGAAGCGCAGCGCACGCAGGCGCTTGCGTGCCAGCTTCGCCCCGACCATGTCGTGGTGGTAGAAGCTCACCGCCCCGCCCGCCTCGAAGCGACGGGTCGCCGGCTTGCCGATGTCGTGCAGCAGGGCGGCGAGGCGCAGCACGATGTCGGGCTTCTCGCCCGGGTGCCGCTCGTGCTCGTAGCCGATGGCCTGCTCGACGACCGTGAGGGTGTGCTGGTAGACGTCCTTGTGGTGGTGGTGCTCGTCGATCTCGAGACGCAGCGCCGGCAGCTCTGGAAGGATCAGGTCGGCGAGGCCCGTGTCGACGAGCAACTGCAGGCCGCCGCGCGGGTCGTCGCACGACAGCAGCTTGACCAGTTCGTCGCGCACACGCTCGGCGCTGACGATGGAGATGCGCTCAGCCATGCCCGTCATGGCCTCGCGCGCGTCGTCGGCGACGCGGAAGGCCAGCTGGGCCGAGAACCGGGCGGCGCGCAGCATGCGCAACGGGTCGTCGCCGAACGAGATCTCGGGGGTGTCCGGCGTGCGCAGCAGGCCCGCCATCAGGTCCTCCACGCCACCGGATGGGTCGACCAGTCGGCACTCGGGCACGCGCAGGGCCAGCGCGTTCACGGTGAAGTCGCGCCTCGTCAGATCGGCCTCGAGGCTGTCGCCGAAGACCACGTCAGGCTTGCGCGTCGCACCGTCGTAGCTGTCGGCCCGGTACGTCGTGATCTCGACGGTGTCCGCGCCGATCCGCGCGCCGATCGTGCCGAAGGCCCGCCCCATGTCCCAATGCGCGTCGGCAAGGGGCCTCAGCACGCGCAGAATGTCATCTGGCCGCGCGTCGGTCGTGAAGTCGAGGTCATGCACATGCCGCCCGAGCAGGGCGTCACGTACGGGGCCACCGACGAGCGAGAGCTCGAAACCGGCATCCGCGAACGCGCGGGCCAGCGTGGAGACCGGCTCGGATGCCGCCAAGTCGCTGACGCGCGCAAGGGAGGCGGCGACGTTCTGCATGGTTCCCCAGCCTAAGCCGTGTTGATCAGGCAGGCATCGTCGGGCGGCACGCATGGCGGCGCGGCTGGCATCAGAGGGCGGCACGCGATTTCGCGCCGACACTCGCCGATGCCTCACAGCGCGGACACCCTAGAATTGCGCACATGGTGGCCGAGGTGGAGTCGCGCGCTCAGGCGCGCGGCACAACGACCCGATGATCGGCCACTGGGGTCGTCTCGGCCGTGTCGCCGCGGCCCTCACGCTCTCGGTCGCCGCGGTCGTCGTCGCCGCCGCTCCCGCGGCAGCGGGGGCCGCCACCGGCGCGACGCAGGCCGCTTCGGGGGTCTCGGCGCACGCGGCCGCGGGCGCATCCGACGCGACGGCCACGAAGCCCGCCGCCGTGACGCTTTCGGTCGCCGCCGACAACGGCGGCGTGCTGAAGCCCGGCATCGACCTGGTCGTCAGCGCGATGATCAGCAACAGCGGCTCCGCGCCCGTCGACGCGGGGTCGATCAGCGTGTGGCTGGCAGACGGCAGCCTCACCACGCGAGACGCGCTCTCGGACTGGTCGGACGGCACCGATCGACCCGACGGTGTGCGCTCGCTCGGCACCGCGACGGCCGGCCGGGTCGAGCCGGGCAGCACGACGACCGTTCGCATCACGGTTCCGTCGACGGCGGTCGCTCTGACTCGCGACCGTGCCGCCATCCTGCCCCTCGGCGCCTCGTTGAGTGCCGGCACCAAGGCGGTCGCCTCAGGTCACGGCGCTCTGCTCTGGCAACCAGCGGATGCCGGCAAGCGCACCAATCTGGCCATT
The DNA here is from genome assembly GCF_026410545.1 of Microbacterium sp. STN6. Lineage (GTDB taxonomy): Bacteria > Actinomycetota > Actinomycetes > Actinomycetales > Microbacteriaceae > Root112D2. The sequence goes on along the minus strand of NZ_JAPMIT010000003.1, from coordinate 360,719 downwards.
GCCATGCCGATCACGGTTCCCGCCGGCTCCAAAGGCCTCATCAGCGCGGCCGACCTCGCCACATACACGGCCGCGAACGGTCTGCTCTCACGCCAGATCGACGGGCTCGACGGGCATCCGGATGTCGCCATCGGGCTTGATCCCATGATCCTCGCCTCGATCCGGGTGCTCGGCAGTTCGGCTCCTGAATCGGCGCTCGAGTGGCGGCAGAAGCTGCTCAACCTGCCCAACGACGTCTTCCCCCTGCAATACGGCGACGCAGACGCGGCCGGCGAGGTGCAGGCGGGAGTGACCGAGCTGCTGAAGCCCACGAGCCTGGCCTGGGCGATGAAGCCCTCCGACTTCCAGGCGCCACCGGATCACGTCGGGGAGACGCCCGAGGCCACGAGCAAGGCGCCGGCTTCGCCCACACCGACGCCCACGTCGACGAGCGGGCCGGCGCTGCCCACCCTCGACGAGCTGCTCTCGTGGCCGTACACCATGAGCGGCATCGTCTGGCCGGCCGATGGCACGGTGCGTGCCGCCGACCTGCCGGTCTTTGCCGCGAACGGCCTGAAGACCACGATCGTCTCCGGCTCGAACACGTCGATGGGCGAGGTGAAGACCACCCCGAACGCCGCGTTCTCGGCGGGCGACAACACGGTCATCGCCGCAGACGACGCCGTGTCGAATGCCCTCCGCTCCGCGGTCGGCGCCACCTCGCCGACCGCATGGAACCGCGCCATGTCGCAGCTGGGTGCCGAGCTCGAACTCGTCGGCCAGGAGAAGGGACCCGAGGCCCGAACCATTCTCGCCACCCTGTCTCGCGGCTGGCCGGCCGACTCTCTGCGCCTCTCCCTCACACTCGACGCGCTCGCGTCGGCACCGTGGGTCAGCTCGGTCTCGCTTCCCGCGGCCCTCGACGCCGCCCCGACACCGGGCGTCACGATCAAGGACGCCCCGGAGACCGCGCAGCACGTCGCCGGCATCCGTCAGCTGTTGACAACCGAGAAGAACCTGAACGCCTTCGCCACACTGCTCGACGACCCCACGACCCTCACCGGGCCCACTCGGGCGAACCTGCTCGCGCTGCTCGGAGTGTCGTGGTTCAACGCTCAGAACGACTGGCCCTCGGCGCTCGCCGCCAACACGAAGTCGAGCGCGGCCATTCTCGACTCGGTCAAGATCGTGCCCGCGAGCAACGTGAACGTCTTCAGCACGGAGGCGCCCATTCCTGTGACCGTCGAGAACGGATTCTCGCAGCGCGTGAACCTGGTGCTGCAGACTCGGCCGTCGAATGCCCGGCTCGAGATCGACGGCAACGCTACTCAGACGGTCCAGGCCGATTCGCGCGCGACCATGAGGGTGCCCGTGAAGGCCAATCTTGGCAACGGCAAGGTCAAGCTCTACCTGCAGCTCTACAGCCCCACCGGCGTCGCCATCGGCGACGAGGCCAGCATTCCGGTCGAGGTGCACGCCGAGTGGGAGGGCGTCGTCGCGCTCGCCCTCGCCATCATCGTCGTGGGCCTGTTCGGCTTCGGAATCGTGCGCAACCTGCTGCGGCATAGGGCCGAGAAGCGAGCGGAGCCGCACGGCGACGGCGAAGCGGATGCCGGCGCTGCCGCGCCGGAGAACGCGGTCGCCGCCGACGCAAGCACACCCCCGGAAGACGGAGCCTCGGGTGGCTGAGGTGCGTCGGGCGAGCGCAGTGCTCGCCGCGGGCACCATGGTGTCGCGCGTGCTCGGGTTCGTCAACATGTTCGTGCTCGCGCTCGCAATCGGCACATACGGCTCGGCCGCCAACAGCTTCGCGGCGGCCAACCAGCTGCCCAACACCATCTACGTGATCGTCGCCGGCGGCGTGCTGAATGCCGTGCTCGTGCCGCAGATCGTGCGCGCCGGCCTGCACGCCGACGGCGGCCGCGCGTACATCAACAAGCTGCTGACGATCGCGATCGTCATTCTCGGGCTGACCACGCTCGTGGCGACGGCGCTCGCACCCGTTCTCGTGCGCGTCACGGTCTCGGGCTTCAACGAGGCGCAGACGAATCTCGCCACGGTCTTCGCGTTCTGGTGCCTGCCCCAGATCTTCTTCTACGGCATGTACACGGTGCTCGGCGAGGTGCTGAACGCGCGCAGCGTCTTCGGCCCCTTCACCTGGGCGCCCGTGTTCAACAACGTCATCGCCATCATCGGCTTCGCTCTCTTCATGCTGTTCTTCGGCTCCGACCCCGAGGGCGCCCGCACGGTCGCCGACTTCTCCGGCGGCATGATCACCACCATCGGCGCGACCGCGACCCTCGGCGTCGCCACGCAGGCAATCGTGCTCATTCTGTTCTGGCGGCGCAGCGGCCTCAGCTTCCGCCCGGATTTCCACTGGCGCGGAGTGGGCCTGCGCGAGGTGGGCCGCATGGCCAGCTGGACCTTCGGCATGCTCATGGTCACCACGCTCACGGGCGTGGTGCAGAGCAACGTCGCCTCACTAGCGGATGCCGATGACCCGTCCGTCAGCGTGCTCTCGCGGTCGTGGCTCATTTTCATGCTCCCTCACTCCATCGTCACGGTCTCGATCGCGACGGCGTACTTCACGCGCATGAGCGCGGCCGGGGCGTCAGGGCGCATGTCGGAACTCAAGGCCGATATCTCTGCCGCCATCCGTGCCGTGACCCTGCTGATCATGGCCGCCACCGCGGGGCTCATCGTGCTCGCGTTCCCGTTCGCCCGGCTGTTCACGAAGACCTTCTATCAGACGCAGTCGATGGGGTTCGTGATCATCGCCAACGTCGTCGGACTGCTCTCGTTCACGCTGCTCTTCGTGGTGCAGCGCGCCTTCTACGCGCTCGGCGACACGAAGACGCCGTTTTACTTCACGCTGGCCGAGGGCATCGTCTTCACCCTGATTCTCATCGGATGCGCCATGCTTCCCAGCCCATACATCGCCATCGGCGTCGCGCTCGGGCAGAGCGTCGCCACCACCGTGCAGATGGCGCTCGCCTGGTACCTGCTTCGGCGGCGCATCGGCACGTTCGACGGCCGCAGAATCGGGGCGAGCCTCACCCGCTACGCGGTCGCTGCGGTGCCCGCCGCGCTCCTCGGCTGGCTCGTTCTCACGGCGCTCGGGGCGACGCACGACGGCGGGTTCGGTGTGAGCGGCAAGCCACAGGCGGTCGTCACCATGATCGCCGCCGGGGCGGTGGTCGCCGCCGTGTACTTCTCGCTGCTGATCGCGCTGCGCGTTCCGGAACTGCGCGGAGTGCTCGCGCCGCTTGCGGCGCGCATCCGTCGTCGCTGACCTGGCTGACATGGCGCTGGAATAGCAGCCGCCTAGGATGTGTTGTACGGGTCGAATCACCTCGACTCGTGAGCACTTCAGGGAGTATTCGTGCGGCAGATCATCATCATCGGATCGGGACCGGCGGGCTACACCGCCGCCATCTACGCTGCGCGCGCCAACCTCGAACCGCTCGTGATCGCCAGCTCGGTCGAAGCGGGCGGCGAGCTCATGAAGACGACCGAGGTCGAGAACTTCCCAGGCTTCCCCGAGGGCATTCAGGGGCCAGAGCTCATGATGCAGATGCAGGCGCAGGCCGAGCGGTTCGGCGCCGAGATCGTGCTCGACGACGTCACGAACCTCGAGCTCGACGGCGACGTGAAGAGGGTCACCCTGGGCTCCGGCGCCGTGCATGAAGCACGCACCGTCATCTTCGCCACCGGGTCGGCGTACCGCAAGCTCGGGCTGAGCGACGAGGAACGGCTCTCGGGCCACGGCGTCTCGTGGTGCGCCACGTGCGACGGCTTCTTCTTCCGCCAGAAGACGATCGCGGTCGTCGGCGGCGGCGACTCGGCGATGGAGGAGGCCACGTTCCTCACCCGGTTCGCCGAGAAGGTCTACGTGATTCACCGCAAGGACAGCCTGCGCGCCTCGAAGATCATGCAGGAGCGAGCGTTCGCCAACGAGAAGATCGAGTTCGTGTGGAACTCGCAGGTGGTTGGCATCACGGGCGGTGATGCCATCGACGGCGTCGTGCTGCGTGACACCCAGACCGGCGTGGAGCGCGACCTGGCGCTCGATGGTCTCTTCATCGCCATCGGCAACGACCCGCGCACGCACCTCGTCCACGGCAAGCTCGACCTCACGGCCGAGGGAACCATCGCGGTGCAGGGCCGGTCGTCGAAAACCAGCCTGACCGGGGTTTTTGCTGCCGGTGACGTGATCGACCCGCACTACCGGCAGGCCGTCACCGCGGCAGCATCCGGTACTGTGGCGGCCCTTGATGCCGAGCAGTACCTTGCCAGCCTGCCTGCCGAGCAGCCGGCCGGCGTGGGCGCGCCCCAGCTCGCGACCGCCTGATCCGCCCGGTTGCCACGACCTCAGAAACCATCCGAGAAGGAGAGAACAACAATGTCAGCAGCACGCAGCGTGACCGATGCCACGTTCGAGAGCGATGTCCTGAACAGCGAGAAGACGATCCTGGTCGACTTCTGGGCTGAGTGGTGCGGCCCGTGTCGCGCAGTCGGCCCGATCCTCGACCAGATCGCGGCGGAGAACACCGACAAGATCGAGATCGTGAAGCTCAACGTCGACGAGAACCCGCAGACCGCGGCGAAGTACCAGATCACGTCGATCCCCGCGATGAAGGTGTACCAGAAGGGCGAGGTCGTCAAGACCGTCATCGGCGCGAAGCCGAAGCCCGCTCTCGAGGCGGACCTCGCCGCCTACCTCGCCTAGGCCGAAGCCGGAACGTGGGTTGAGGAGCGCCAAAGGCGCGTCTCGAAACCCCGCCCCCGAAACGCCAGTCCCCCCGGTGGTCGAGCAGTCGCACTCTGCTCGACCACCGTTTGCGTCTAACCCACCACAACTCTGTCCTCACAGCGGCACGGCCTACCCTTGAAGGCGTGACTCTGAAGAACATCCCCCTCGTGCTGTTCGCGGGCGCAGCGATCCTGTTCGGCTTCTGCGCCGTCCTGCAGTTCACCAGCGGCTCTGTTGCGCTCGGCCTGCTGTTCGCGGTTCTCGCCGTGGTGGGTATCGTCATGTTCTTCGTGCTTCGCAGCGGCCGTATCACCCTCTGACGCTCGCCCTGCGAGCCGTTGCGCCCTGCGGCGGCGCGGCGCTCGCCCGCCCTGGTGGGTGCGGGGCGCTGCGGCGCATCCCCTAGCATGGAAAGCACGTTTCAGAACAGGATGACCATGTCGGACAAGGGCACAGCGAACCAGGGAAACAATCTCGACCCGTGGTATGACCACTACGCGGCGCGCACGAGCGGCCTGACCGCGAGCGAGGTTCGAGCCCTGTTCGCCGTGGCCTCGCGGCCCGAGGTCGTTTCGCTCGCAGGCGGCATGCCGTACGTCTCGGCGCTGCCGCGCGATCTCGTGGTCGGCGCCATGGATCGCGTGATGCGCGAGCGAGGCGCCGTCGCCCTGCAGTATGGTTCGGGACAGGGCGTTCCCGCGCTGCGCGAGCAGATTCTCGAGGTCATGGCGCTCGAGGGTATTTCGGGCAGCGCCGACGACGTCGTGGTGACGACGGGATCGCAGCACGCGCTCGAGCTCTTCAGCAAGCTCTTCATCGACCCCGGTGACATAGTGCTCGCCGAGGGGCCCAGCTACGTCACCGCCATGGTGATCTTCAATTCGTTCCAGGCCGACGTCGACCACGTTCCCATGGATGAGCACGGGCTTATCCCGCAGGCCCTGCGCGAGCACATCGCCAGGCTGAAAGCCGAGGGCAGGCGGGTCAAGTTCCTTTACACCGTGCCGAGCTTCCACAACCCCGCCGGCGTAACGCTGAGCTGGGAGCGCCGGCTCGAGATCCTCGAGATCGCGCGCCAGAACGACATTCTCGTGCTCGAAGACAACCCCTACGGACTGCTGTACTTCGGGGATCGTGCGCCGGATGCCATGCGCTCGGTCGAAAGCGAGGGTGTCGTCTACCTCGGCACCTTCTCGAAGACGCTCGCCCCGGGATTCCGTGTGGGCTGGGCGCTCGCGCCACACGCCATCCGCGAAAAGCTGATCCTGGCGAATGAGGCCGCCGTGCTGAGCCCCAGCTCGTTCAGCCAACTCGTCATCTCGCAGTACCTCTCTGACGCCGACTGGCAGGGCCAGATCGACACGTTCCGCGGCGTCTACCGGGAGCGCAAAGAGACCATGCTCGCGGCCCTGGGGGAGTACCTGCCAGAACTCTCATGGACGAACCCGAACGGCGGCTTCTACGTGTGGCTCACGCTGCCCGAGCGTCTCGACTCGAAAGCGATGCTCCCTCGGGCGGTCAAGGAACTCGTCGCCTACACGCCGGGCACCGCGTTCTACGCCGATGGCGGCGGCCGCCAGAACATCCGGCTCTCGTTCTGCTATCCGACCCCTGAGCAGATCCGCGTCGGCATCCGTCGTCTCGCCACGGTGATCAACGGGGAACTCGATCTGCTCGACACCTTCGCCGGCACCGGGTCGCTCAACCCGGTGCGTCCCGGCCGCACATACCCCAATCCCCCCTCCGATCTTCGTTAAGAAAGACCTGATCATGTCGAGTTTCTCTGAACTTTCCGTGGCAGTTCTCGCGGGCGGGATTTCGCACGAGCGCGATGTCTCGCTGCGCTCCGGCCGACGGGTCGCCGACGGCTTGTCGGCGCTCGGGCACCGCGTGTCCTTCCACGAGCCGGACAGCACGGTGCTGCAGTTCCTTGCCGAGACGCGCCCCGACGTGGTCTGGCCAGCCCTGCATGGAGCCAGCGGAGAGGATGGCGCGCTCCGCGCGCTCCTCGCGTTGCTCGGCGTTCCCTTCGTCGGCTCGGACGCCCGGCACGCCAGGCTCGCATGGTCGAAGCCGACCGCCAAGACACTCGTGGCCGAGGCCGGCATCCACACACCCGAGTCGGTCACACTGTCGACCGAATCATTTCGTGAGCTCGGCGCGGCCAGCGTTCTTCGCACCGTGCTCGACGCGCTCGGTACGCCATTGGTGGTGAAGCCGGCGAAGGGCGGGTCTGCCCAAGGCGTCACGATCGTCGATGGTCCCGACGATCTGCCGCGCGCCATGGTGGACGCGTATACCTATTCCGACGTCGCTCTCATCGAGCGCAAGGTCACGGGAACCGAGGTAGCGATCACCATCATCGACACGGGGGACGGACCGCAGGCACTTCCCGCCGTCGAGATCGTGCCACTCTCCGGCGTCTACAGCTTCGAGGCTCGCTACAACGCGGGGGAGACGCGGTTCTACACCCCGGCACGCCTTGAAGCGGATGTCGCGGACGACGCGGCGCGCATCGCCATCGCCGCGCACAACGCCCTGGGCCTCCGTCACATCTCCCGGGTCGATCTCATCATCGACGAGCGCGGGACCTCGTGGTTCCTCGAGGCGAATGTGCTTCCCGGTCTCACGGAGACGTCGCTCGTGCCGCAGGCGATCGAGGCTGCCGGTCTCGAGCTGGGCGAGGTCTACTCGGCCCTCGCCGTCGAGGCGATGCGCAACCCCCTCTGACCGGCGGTCAATTCGAGGAGGCGCGCAGCGCCGTCTCATCCGTGGATTAGGGACGCGCTGAGCGCCGTCTCTTCGGTGGATTGAGGAGGCGCGCAGCGCCGTCTCGAAATCCGCAACCGCGGCGGCATGGTTTCACGTGAAACATGCGGAGCGCGTTGGGCTTGCGCGGCTTGGGACGAACGGCGCGCTCAAGAGCCAGCGACACCTCAGGGTTCGTAGCCTGTGTCCCCGAGCTCGGCGAGAATGCGATTCAGGTCCTGGATCGTCGCAAAGTCGATCACGACCTGGCCTTTGCGGGCGCCGAGCGTGACACGCACTCGCGTGTTCAGCCGGTCCCCAAGGCGCTCCGCGATCTCGTTGAGGTGTCCCTGCCTGCGACCGGCTGTCGGCTTCGGGCGGCTGACCTTCGGCGTCGCCGAGGCGGCGGCCTCGGCGGCCCGCACCGAGAGATCCTCGTTCACGATCTTGTCTGCGAGCCGGTTCATCGCTTCGGAGTCACCGACAGACAGAATCGCGCGCGCGTGACCGGCGCTCAGTACACCGGCGGCGACCCGCGTCTGCACAGACTCGGGCAGCTTCAGCAATCGCAAGGTGTTGGTGATCTGGGGCCGCGAGCGTCCGATGCGAGATGCCAGCTCATCCTGCGTTATTCCGAAGTCTGCGAGCAACTGCTGGTACGCAGACGCCTCTTCGAGCGGATTCAGCTGTGAGCGGTGCAGATTCTCGAGCAGCGCGTCTCGCAGCATGTTCTCGTCCGCGGTGTCCTTGACCACGGCCGGAATACTCGCGAGGCCGAGTTCCTTCGTTGCGCGAAGCCGGCGCTCGCCCATGATGAGCTCATACGTACCGCTCTGCCCGGAGACGGGCCGCACGACGATGGGCTGAAGCACCCCGACCTCGCGGATGCTGACGATGAGCTCGTCAAGCGCCTCACGATCGAACTCAGTGCGGGGCTGCTGTGCGTTCGGCACAATGTCGGCGGGCGAGATGTTGACGAGACGCGCCCCGGGCACGGCCACCAGGTTGTTCGATTGTGCATCGCGTTCCGGAAAGAACACGTCGACCGGCCGGGCTGATGGATCCGAGACGGGTATCAGAGCGCCGATGCCCCTGCCCAAGCCTGTGCGTTTCGCTGCCATCAGCGCGGTACTCCTCTTCGTGCGATCTCTGCTGCGGCTTCCATATATGAGAGGGAGCCGGAGGAATTGGTGTCGTAACTCACGACGCTCTGCCCGTAGCTTGGCGCCTCTGAAATGCGCACCGAACGTGGGATCATCGCCGCGAGGACCTCATCGGGGAAGTGCTCCCGAACATCCTGAGCTACCTGGTGTGCCAGGTTCGTGCGCGAATCGAACATCGTGAGCAGGATCGTGCTGACCTTGAGCTTCGGGTTCAGGTGCTTCTCGATCATCTCGATGTTCTTCAACAGCTGACTGAGACCCTCGAGCGCGTAGTACTCGCACTGGATCGGAATCAGCACCTCCGTCGCGGCGACGAAAGCGTTGATCGTCAAGAGCCCGAGTGACGGCGGGCAGTCGATGAACACGTAATCGATGCCCTCGTGAACGTTCTCGAGGAAACTGGATAGGGCACGAGCGAGACGCTGTTCCCTCGCCACCATCGAGACGAGCTCGATCTCAGCGCCGGCGAGGTCGATCGTCGCCGGCACGCAGTAGAGCCCGTCGAATTCGGGGCTCTTCTGAACGACGTCCTCCATCTCGAGGTCGTCTACGATCACGTCGTAGACGCTCGGGGTTCCCTCGCGGTGGTCGACACTCAGAGCGGTCGACGCGTTGCCCTGCGGATCGAGGTCGATCACGAGAACCCGCGCACCCGACTTGGCCAGCGCCGCCGCGAGGTTGACGACCGTCGTCGTCTTGCCCACGCCGCCCTTCTGATTGGAGATCGTGAAAATGCGAGTACGGGCGGGCAGGGGGAGCGTCGTCGCGGCTAGCACCTGGCGTCGCTTCGCCATATCCGCGAGTTCCCGTGCCAGAGGAGTGGAGCCGTCGAAGGTCGTAACGTCGTCGTCGCTGCGCACGCTCTGCTGCTCGGGATGTTTCACGTGAAACCTTGTCGCTCAGCCCTGCGCGCCCACGATCACGTAAGCGCCAAGGAAGAATTACGGATGCTGCCGGATCGATCCCGGCGATCACTCAACTGTAGCCCGAATGACCCTGGTCGTTTCGTCCAGGATTCCCTCACCGAGGGTCAGAACCTCGACATCATTCAGACGGTACTTCCTGATCGCCTTCTCCGCGGCTGTGACTTCAGCCGCCGCATTCACGCCCTTCATGAGAACCAGTTCTCCACCGGAGCGCACCAGGGGAGCAGTAAGGGGGACCAGCGTGCGAAATGCGCTGACCGCCCGTGCCGTCACTTGGTCGAACGGACGCACTGGCGTCGCATCCTCCGCCCGCGAGCGCATGACCTCGGCGTTCGTCAGCCCGAGTGCGGAGACCTGCTCGTTCAGCCATGCCGTTCGGCGTTCCATCGGCTCGATCATGACGAAACGCACGTCCGGGCGCGCGATGGCGAGCACGAGCCCGGGCAGTCCGGCACCGCTGCCGATGTCTCCCACCACACCCTCACGAACGAGCGGGGCCACGATTGCGCAGTTCAGAACGTGTCTGCTCCAGAGACGAGGCAGCTCGAGCGGGCCGATCAGCCCGCGCGTTTCTCCCTGCTCCGCCAGAGCGGCTGTGAACTGCCGTGCAAGTTCGATTCGATCGCCGAAAAGCCTGGCTGCCGCGCCCGGTTCCTGCTCGTAGATCACAGGCAATGTTTCACGTGAAACTACGCCGTTGCCGTGATGACCGTGTGTCGATCCCGGCCTTCACCCTCGGAGTTCGATGCGTACCCGCGCTCCGCGACCAGGTCGTGCACCAGCTTGCGCTCGTACGACGACATGGCGGGAAGCGCCGCCTGCGCGGCACCCTCATCGATGCGAGCGATGGCGCGATCCACAATCGCTGCAAGCTCGCTCTGACGCGCCTCGCGCGATCCACCGATGTCGAGGATAAGGCGTGAGAACTCTCCCGAGCTGCTCTGCACGGCGAGGCGTGCAAGCTCCTGGAGCGCGTTCACCGTGTCTGGCTTCGACAGCAGCCGCAGGTCGACGCTCTCGTCCGAGTGCACCGAGATGTAGGTACGCCCGGCCCGCACGTCGATGTCGATGTCACCGTCGATGTCGCAGATGTCGAGGAGTTCCTCGATGTAGTCGGCGGCGACATCACCCTCGTCTGACGACGGACCGTCGGTCGCCGAGGCGTCAGCCGCGTCACCGGCGGGGGAGTGCTGAGCCTCATCCCGCTCTTCGACGCCCTCATGTGCCGACTCGGCGGCATCCGTTGTCTGCGTATCGCTCATCATCGGTTCCTTACTTGTTCCCGCCGGTCTGCTTCTTCGCTCGCGCCTTGCTCATCGGCTGCACGCGCTGAGTACTCTTCGGTTCCTCGACCACGATCACGTCGCCCTCGGGTGACGTCGTGAGCTTGCCCTTGCGGGCCAGCCGCGCCTCTCGCGCCTTGGCTGCTTCACTACCGGGCGTCGGCATGTTGCGGATGACGACGAACTGCTGAGCCATGGTCCAGATGTTCGACGTGAGCCAGTAGAACATGACGCCGAGCGGGAACGTGAAGCCAGAGAACAGGAACACGAAGGGGAGCAGGTAGAGCAGGATGCGCTGCTGCTTGAACTGCGGGCTCGCCTTGGTTTCGGCCGACATGTTCTTCGACACGATCTGCAGCTGAGTGATGAACTGCGAGCTCGTCATCAGCACGACCATGCACGCTGCGATGATCATGACGCCGACCTGCTGCGGATGCGCGTTCATCGCGTTCGAGAAGCTCTCGTGCAGCGGTGAACCGAACAGCTTCGCATGGGCGAAGAGGTTGCCGAGGTGAGCGCTCAGCGGGCCCACGCCGCCCTTGCCATGCTGCGCGTCGTTCAGTACCGAGAAGAGGCTGAAGAAGATCGGCATCTGAATCAGCAGGGGAAGGCAGGAGCTGAGCGGGTTGGTCCCCGTCTCCTTGTACAGCGCCATCGTCTCGCGGCTCATTGCCTCGCGCGAGAACTGGTCCTTTTTACCCTTGTACTTGGCCTGGATCTTCTTCAGCTGAGGAGCGACCTCGAGCATCCGCCGCTGATTCTTGATCTGTCGCACGAAGATGGGGATCAGTGCGGCACGAACCACCACCGTCAGGCCCACGATGGAGAGCACCCAGTTGAGCCCCGAGGCCGGATCCATGCTGATGACGTTCGTGAACACCCAGTGGAACGCGACCAGGATCAGCTCGACGACCCACTTGAGGGGCCAGAGTACGGTGCCGATGATGTCCATGTGTTTGACTCAGGCCTTTCTGTGTTCGCCGGCGACGACGAATCCGAACGAAGTCGTGTGATAGCGATTCCGCCGCGCCGGTGGGACGTCATCGATCCCGCCCGCCGCCCATGGGTGACACCGGGCGATGCGACGTGCGGTGAGCGCTGATCCGATCACGACACCGTGTTCCTGAACAGCCTGGAGCCCGTACGCCGAACAGGACGGGTAGTAGCGGCAGACGTCACCATAAAGAGGAGAGATCACCGCGCGGTATGCGCGCAGCAGCAGTACAAGGGCATTGCGCGGCAGAAGCAGCACAGCGCTCACGGCTGTCTTCATGATGAGGGGAATTCTCTGGTCACGGCACGGATAATCTCATCTTGCAGAGTAGCCCACGTGGCACCGGCAGATGCTGGCAAAGCCCTGATCACGATCTCCATACCGGGGTCCACGTGGGGGATCAGTTCGCGGCAGATCGCCTTCAGACGACGTCGTACCCGGTTCCTCGTGACCGCATTGCCGACGCTCTTGCCCACAATGAAGCCGAAACGAACGAACGGCGACTGCTTATTGTCGTCGGCCGCACGGCGACGATAGGTGATGGTGGCCGTACGCACCGATCGCCGCCCGCGCCGCACAACCGCCCGGTAGTCGTCGCCTCTGGTGATGCGATTGGCCTTCGCGAGCACCGTTGACGGGTACTAGGCGGAGAGCTCGGTGCGGCCCTTGCGACGGCGCGCGGAAAGAATGGCGCGGCCGGCGCGGGTGCGCATGCGAAGTCGGAAGCCGTGCACCTTGGCGCGGCGACGGTTGTTCGGCTGGAACGTTCTCTTGCTCATGAGGATCTCCGTAAAATGCTTCCTTGCACGCCTGCACCGGATGCATGGCACGAGGGCGACGTGAAGATTTTGGGCAGCCAGAGCTGGCTGAAGTCAACCGCTTAAAGCTACGTGTTACGCGCGCTGAGGTCAAACCGGGCGCACTCGAAACGGATATTATCGACGCATCCTCCACAATCAATGTGCGCGACACGCCCGACTCGGCGAAAAATACAATTTGATCGCACTGCCCCGCATTGGTTAGCGTGATGAGAAGTTATCCCCAGCTCTGGCCACGCTGTGCGGGAGATCGCTACGGTAATTGACACACGGCGGTGGATAACTCTGTGAATAGTTGGGGAAGAATGACGGACGGCGAAAGCTCGATCAACGACGCGTGGCACACGCTGCTCACGGCGCTCGACGACGACGAACGAGTCACTCCCCAGCTATACGGGTTCCTCAGCCTGGTCGAGCCGAAGGGCATCATGGCCGGCACCTTCTACCTCGAGGTCCCGAACGAGTTCACTCGAGGCATGATCGAGCAGCGCTGCCGCGTGCCCCTTCTCGGCGCGATCGCCGGCCTCGACGACGACGCCATCTCGACCTTCGCCATCGTCGTCAATCCCGACATCGAACAGCCGCAAAGCGCACCGCAGACGGATGCCGGCGAGCAGCCCTACATTGAAACCGTCGCCCCCGTCGTTCCCACCCAGGCCGTGGTCACCGACATTCAGACACCGACGCGTGGCAACGACTCCCGTCTGAATCCGAAGTACAGCTTCGACAACTTCGTCATCGGTCAGTCCAATCGTTTCGCCCACGCCGCCGCCGTCGCGGTTGCCGAGGCGCCGGCAAAGGCGTACAACCCGCTCTTCGTCTACGGCGAGTCCGGTCTGGGCAAGACACATCTGCTGCACGCCATCGGCCATTACGCGATGAGCCTGTACCCCGGCATCCGCGTTCGCTATGTCTCGAGCGAAGAGTTCACCAACGACTTCATCAACTCGATCGCGAATAACCGCGGATCGCTCTTCCAGTCCCGGTACCGCAACATCGACATTCTGCTGATCGACGACATTCAGTTCCTGCAGGGCAAGGCGGAGACGCAGGAGGCGTTCTTCCATACCTTCAACACGCTGCACGATCACAATAAGCAGGTCGTAATCACGAGCGATCTGCCGCCGAAGCACCTGACCGGCTTCGAGGATCGCATGCGCTCCCGCTTCGAATGGGGACTGATCACTGACGTGCAGGCACCTGACCTCGAGACGCGCATCGCCATTCTGCGCAAGAAGGCGCAGAGCGATCGGCTGCAGGTTCCCGACGACATCCTGGAGTTCATGGCGTCGAAGGTGTCGTCCAACATCCGGGAGCTCGAGGGAACACTGATCCGCGTCACGGCGTTCGCGAGCCTCAATCGCACGCCGGTCGACATGAGCCTCGTGCAGACGGTACTGAAAGACCTCATCACCCTCGATGACGACAATGTCATCGCGCCCGTCGACATCATCACCAACACGGCCGACTACTTCAAGCTGACAGTCGATGACCTCTACGGCTCGTCGAGATCCCAGGCCGTCGCGACCGCGCGGCAGATCGCCATGTATCTCTGCCGAGAGCTGACCAATCTCTCCCTGCCGAAGATCGGGCAGCTCTTCGGAAATCGGGATCACACCACCGTGATGTACGCGAACAAGAAGATCAGCGAGCTCATGAAGGAGCGCCGCTCGATCTACAACCAGGTCACCGAGCTCACCAACCGCATCAAGCAGAACCACCGCTGACGGCCTGCCTCGCGCGGAAATGAACCGCGCGTGTGAGCGAATCCGACTCGCCGCTTGCGCTGGGCGGTTCACCTTCGCTATCTTCCGCTCCGCCGAATTACACATTGTGGATAACTTGTGGATAGTTAACGCATAACTCCGCCGCAGATGTGGGCGGATGCGGTGGCTCTGTGAGTGAGGGAACCTCACCAGCATCCGTCACAACCCCAGTAGATACGCGGAAATCACACCCGCCCCACAACTCACACGCGTGTAGTTTCCAGCCGCCGACCGGAAGTTGGGGAGTTATCCACAGTTTCCACACTGGTTAACACCATTAATTCTTTCTTCATTGTTTAAGGGTCGACAACCTTGAGCAGGTCGGCGGTCGCGCCGAACGAGTGCGCGGCGGGTGCGGAACTCGGGCCACGGGTGGCCAGAGGGCAGGCGCTAACATGGTCAGGATCTATGTCCGCCCATCGACAGGGGTGAAGCACGTGAAGTTTCAGGCCAATCGGGACGTCTTCAGCGAGGCTGTTTCGTTCGCTGTCAAGCTTCTTCCGCAGCGAACCACCCTGCCGATCCTGAGCGGTGTGCTCATCGAGACCAACGACACCGGTCTCACCCTCTCGTCATTCGACTACGAGGTCTCGGCCAGAACCGAGATCACCGCTGACATCGAGGAGCCGGGCCGCATCCTCGTCTCGGGCCGTCTTCTTGCCGAGATCGCCAGCAAGCTGCCGAATGCACCGGTGCAGTTCTCCACCGAGGAGTCGCACATTCTGGTCAAGTGCGGCTCCGCCAGCTTCACCCTGCTTTCCATGCCGGTCGAGGAATATCCGAGCATTCCCGAGATCAGTGAACGCTCCGGTCTCGTGCCGGCCGAAGACTTCTCGGCCGCTGTCTCGCAGGTCGGCGTCGCGGCCTCACGCGACGACGTCACCCCCGTGATCACGGGCGTTCAGCTCGAGATCGGCGACAACCGCATCGGCCTGGTCGCCACCGACCGTTACCGGGTGGCCGTACGGGAGATTGACTGGGACGGTTCGGATGGCGGCATCACCGAGGCAACCGCCCTGGTTCCCGCGCGCACCCTGCAGGAGATCGGCAAGACGCTCGGCCACGGCGGCAACATCTCGGTCGCCATCACGAGCAAGGACGACCGCGAGCTCATTGCCTTCACGGCCGACAAGAAGACCATCACGTCGCTGCTCATCAAGGGCAATTTCCCGCCCGTGCGCCGGTTGTTCCCCGACACCGTCGACAACTACGCCGTCATCAACACCGGCGAATTGATCGAGGCCGTGCGTCGCGTCTCGCTCGTGCTTGAGCGTGAGGCTGCGCTGCGCTTCAGTTTCAGTGCGGATGGCCTGACTCTCGAGGCCATCGGCAGCGAACAGGCGCAGGCATCCGAGAGCATTGACGCGTTGCTCACCGGGCAGGACATGGTCGTCTCGCTCAAGCCGCAGTTCCTCCTCGACGGGCTGGGTGCCGTGCACTCCGAGTTCGTGCGGATCTCGTTCACCAAGACCGACAATCCGAACAAGCCGGGCCCGGTGCTCATTACAAGCCAGACGTCGAGGGAGCAGGCTGGCAGCGACAGCTACAAGTACCTGCTGCAGCCCAACCTGTTGCTGCGCTGACGATTCGTTCAGCGCCGCGGTTAGCACTCAGCACAACGACACGAAGAAGGTTTCAGTCATGCACATCGGTCTCGTGGGTCTCGGCAGAATGGGCAAGAACATGCGTGCCCGCCTGGAGAACAAGGGAATCGAGGTCACCGGCTACGACACCAACCGCGATGTGTCGGATGTCGCGGACCTCGCTGCGCTCGTCGCCGCGCTCCCTTCCCCCCGCACCGTGTGGGTCATGGTGCCTGCCGGAGCGATCACCGATTCTGTGATCACGGAGCTCGAGGGCCTGCTCGAGAAGGGCGACCTCGTGATCGACGGCGGCAACTCTCGCTTCACGGAGGACTTCAAGCACGCCGAACTGCTGGCTCCGAAGGGCATCGATTACGTCGACGCCGGCGTCTCCGGCGGAATCTGGGGGCTCGAGAACGGCTACGGCCTCATGGTCGGCGGCAGCGCCGAGCAGGTCGAGCGTGTGATGCCCGTGTTCGACGCGCTGCGCCCCGACGGCCCTCGCGACGAGGGCTTCGTGCACGTGGGCGAGGTGGGCGCGGGCCACTACGCCAAGATGGTGCACAACGGCATCGAGTACGCCCTCATGCAGGCCTACGCCGAGGGTTACGAACTGCTCGACACGCGCACCGACATCATCAAGGACGTCACGGGAACGTTCAAGGCGTGGCAGCGCGGCACGGTTGTTCGCTCCTGGCTGCTCGAGCTTCTGGTGCGTGCGCTCGAGCAGGATCCGGAATTCGAGCACATCGAGGGCTACGTGCAGGACTCCGGTGAGGGCCGCTGGACCATCGAGGAGGCGCTCGACAATGCGGTACCCGTTCCGACCATCAGCGCGTCGATCTTCGCGCGGTTCGTCTCCCGCCAGGAGGATTCGCCGGCGATGAAGGCCGTCGCAGCCCTGCGCAACCAGTTCGGCGGCCACGCGGTCAAGGCGGTCGACTAGCCGCGATTGGGAGACGAGCGATGCGCATCGTGCACCTCTCTCTTGCAGACTTCCGCAACTATGAGCGGGCCGAGGTCGCGCTCGAGCCCGGGCCCAACCTGTTCGTCGGCCGCAATGGGCAGGGCAAGACCAACCTCGTGGAGTCACTGGCCTACCTGAGCACGCTCGCATCGCATCGCGTCTCGAGTGACGCGGCGATGATCCGCCAGGGGCAGGATGCCGCCGTCGTGCGCGCGCTTGCGGAACACGCCGGCCGCGAGTTCCTCGTGGAACTGCAGCTCAACCGGTCTGCGCCGAACAGGGCCCAGGTGAACAGGGCGGCGATCAAGCCTCGCGATCTGCCACGGTACGTGAGCACCGTGCTCTTCGCGCCGGAAGACCTCGCCCTCGTGCGCGGGGAGCCCGGTGTTCGCCGGCGCTTCGCCGACGAGCTGCTCGTGCAGAGAAACCCGCGGCTCTCGGGTGTGCTCGCCGACTACGACCGTGTGCTGCGGCAACGCAACACGCTTCTGAAGTCGGCACGCGCATCCGGTGTCAAGGCGCAGAATCTCAGCACCCTCGACATCTGGGACGACCGCCTCGTGGCCCTCGGTTCTGAGATCATCGACGCGCGTCTCGAGCTTGCGAGGCGCCTGAGTGAACCGCTGAGTTCGGCGTATCGTTCGGTCGCCGGCGGCGAGCACGGGCCGCGCATCGGCATGCTCTCGAGCATCGGCGACGACTCGGATCTCGACACTACCGAGGGGGCATTCGACCTTCAGCGAGGCGATACCGCCGAAACCTTCCGCACCGCGCTGCCCGGGCTGCGGGCCAAAGAGCTGGAGCGAGGCGTGACCCTCGCCGGCCCGCATCGCGACGACCTCCTCTTCGAACTCAACGGCCTGCCCGCGAAGGGCTACGCCAGCCACGGCGAATCCTGGTCGTTCGCGCTCGGGTTGCGACTGGCATCCGCTGAGCTTCTGCGCGAGGACTCAAGCTCGGGCGACCCTGTGCTCATTCTCGACGACGTGTTCGCCGAACTCGACCAGAACAGGCGCCGCATGCTGGCGTCGGCCGTACAGGGCTACCGCCAGGTTCTCATCACCGCGGCGGTCTTCGACGACGTGCCAGAGCAACTGCGGGCGCACACCGTGCACATCGAGGCCGGCCGCGTGATCGAAGCCCGCCGCGTGATCGAAGCAGGTGGCGCGGTGGGCGACGAGAGTGACCCTGACGCTGCTGCTGGTGTCGGTAGTGAGAAGAGAGCAACGGATGTCTGAGCACCGCGATCCCGCCGGCGGCGACCCGGCCACCGAGTCCGCCGCGGTGTACCTGCGCTTCAAGGCCCTGTTCGGCGGAACGACGAGCCGGGCGGCGGGGCGGCGCCGGCGGCGAGTGGAGCCGAACGAATCGGTACCGTACGGCGTCGGCCGCGACCCGCGCGGTCTCGGTGACGTGGTCGACGACCTGACGAGTGAGCTCGGCTGGAACTCGCCGCTCGCCCGGTCGGAGGTCATCGCATCCTGGCCAGACCTCGTGGGAATGGAGACGGCGGCGCATTCCGAGCCGGTCGGCATCGACAACGGGGTTCTGACGGTGAGCTGCGCCTCGACCGCGTGGGCAACGCAGCTGCGGATCATGCGCGGCGAGCTGATGAAGCACATCGCGCTGCGGTTTCCCGAGGCGGGCATCGAGTCCATTCGTTTTCGCGGGCCAGACGCCCCTTCGTGGAAAAGAGGACCCAGAGCGGTTCCAGGGCGTGGTCCACGCGATACCTACGGTTGAGAAGACAAATTCGGTCAACCATCCACAGAAAGCGGCTCAGAGGGCCGTTTGTGGCCGTTCCCCAACCGATTGCTTGGTAGACTGGGAAGGTCACGAATTGTGCGGTCAGGAGCCTAATTTCATATGACAGCGGAACCAAGCAACGCTCTTCCCGAAGACGCCGAAACGGCCGTCGAGAACACCCAGACTCCGAGCGCTGCTCCGGCCGAACGCGCACACGTCGAGCACAGCTATGGTGCGAGCGATATTCAGGTTCTCGAGGGTCTCGAAGCGGTGCGCAAGCGGCCCGGAATGTACATCGGCTCGACCGGGCCGCGTGGCCTGCACCACCTTGTCTATGAGATTGTGGATAACTCGGTCGACGAGGCTCTTGCGGGCTTCTGCGACACCATCAAGGTGACGATCAATACCGACGGCAGTATTCGCGTCATCGACAACGGCCGCGGGATTCCGGTCGATCCGCACCCCGTCGAGAAGATCTCGACCGTCGAGGTCGTTCTCACGAAGCTGCACGCCGGCGGCAAGTTCGGTGGCGGCGGCTATGCGGTATCCGGTGGTCTGCACGGCGTCGGCAGCTCGGTGGTCAACGCCCTCTCGACGCGCTTCGAGGTCGAGGTGCGCCGGAACGGGTATTCGTGGAGCATGGACTTCGCCAACGGGGTACCGAATCGGCCTCTCGAGCGCGGCGAAGCGACCGACGAGACCGGCACAATCATCACCTTCTGGCCCAACGCCGACATCTTCGAGACGACAGACTTCGACTACGAGACGCTGCGCACCCGGTTCCAGCAGATGGCGTTTCTGAACAAGGGGCTGCGCATCATGCTGCGCGACCTTCGCGCGCCCGAGGAGGGTGAGGACTCGCGGGTCGAGGAGTTCTTCTACGAGCACGGCCTCGTCGACTACGTTCACTACCTCAACAACCTCAAGAAGTCCGAGGTCGTGCACGACGAGATCATCTCGTTCGAGTCCGAGGACACCGACCGCAAGATAGCGCTCGAGGTGGCCATGCAGTGGACCACCGCGTACTCGGAGAGCGTGTACACCTACGCGAACACGATCAACACGCACGAGGGCGGCACGCACGAGGAGGGGTTCCGCGCGGCGCTGACGACGCTGGTCAATCGCACGGCGCGTGAGCGCGGCATCCTCAAGGAGAAAGACGAGAACCTCTCCGGTGACGACGTGCGTGAGGGGCTGACAGCGGTCATCTCGGTGAAGCTGGCGGAACCGCAGTTCGAGGGCCAGACGAAGACCAAGCTCGGAAACACCGAGGCAAAGGCCTTCGTGCAGAAGATCGTCTTCGACCAGTTGGGCGACTGGTTCGCACGAAACCCGAACCAGACCAAGGAGATCATTCGCAAGTCGCTCTCGGCAGCAAGCGCCAGGCTCGCGGCCCGCAAGGCCCGCGAGACCGCCAGACGCAAGGGCCTGCTCGAGTCGGGCGGAATGCCCGGCAAGCTCAAGGACTGCCAGTCGAAAGATCCGACGGTCTCCGAGATCTTCATCGTCGAGGGTGACTCGGCCGGCGGCTCGGCCGTGCAGGGCCGAAACCCCGAGACGCAGGCGATCCTGCCGCTGCGCGGAAAGATCCTGAACGTCGAGAAGGCGCGTCTTGACCGTGCGCTGAACAACAATGAGGTTCAGGCGATGATCACGGCGTTCGGCGCGGGGATCGGCGAGGACTTCGACCCCGCGAAGGCCCGGTACCACAAGATCGTGCTCATGGCCGATGCCGACGTCGACGGCCAGCACATCACCACGCTGCTGTTGACGCTGCTCTTCCGTTACATGCGCCCGCTCATCGAACTCGGTTACGTCTACCTGGCGCAGCCGCCGCTGTTCCGGTTGAAGTGGAGCAACTCGCCACATGAGTACGTGTACTCGGACGCGGAACGCGACGCGCTGCTCGTGGCCGGGCAGGCGGCGGGCAAGCGCATCCCGAAAGATAACGGAATTCAGCGCTACAAGGGCCTTGGCGAGATGGACTACAAGGAGCTCTGGGAGACGACCATGAGCCCCGAGACGCGCACGCTGCTTCAGGTCACGCTCGACGACGCCGCGGCTGCCGACGAGATCTTCGCCACGCTCATGGGTGAAGACGTGGAGTCGCGTCGCAGCTTCATCCAGAAGAACGCGAAAGACGTGCGCTTCCTCGACATCTAGGTGACGCGGGCTGAGGAGCGCGACGCGCGTCTCGAAGCCCGACATCCGTGATGACCTCCAACTGAACATCTGGGTTTCGAGATGGCCCTTTGGGCCTCCTCAACCCGCTGGTACCAACGAAGAGAAGAACTGATGGCAGACGACACGAACAACGCCGACGAGCACATGGAAGCCGCGGAAGAGGGCGGCACCTCGAGGTACGGAGTGCACGGCCGGATCGACCAGGTCGACCTGCAGCTCGAGATGCAGCGGTCGTACCTCGACTACGCGATGAGCGTCATCGTCGGTCGCGCGCTGCCCGAGGTGCGTGACGGCCTCAAGCCGGTGCACCGGCGCGTGATCTACGCCATGTTCGATGGCGGTTACCGGCCAGACAAGGCGTTCTCGAAGTGCGCGCGCGTCGTGGGCGACGTGATGGGGCAGTTCCACCCGCACGGTGATTCGGCGATCTATGACGCGCTCGTGCGTCTCGTTCAGCCGTGGAGCCTGCGCTACCCGCTCGCGCTCGGGCAGGGCAACTTCGGCTCGCCCGGCAACGACGGTGCGGCCGCCCCGCGATACACCGAGACGAAGATGGCCCCGCTGGCACTCGAGATGGTGCGGGACATCGACGAGGACACCGTCGATTTCATCGACAACTATGACGGCCGCACACAGGAGCCGTTCGTTCTGCCGAGCCGGTTCCCGAACCTGCTCGTCAACGGGTCAGTCGGCATTGCGGTCGGCATGGCCACCAACATTCCGCCGCACAACCTGCGTGAGGTCTCCGAGGGTGCGCTCTGGCACCTCGCGAACCCGGATGCCACCCGTGAGGAGCTTCTCGCCGCGCTCATGCAGCGCATCAAGGGCCCCGACTTCCCGACCGGCGCCCAGATTCTCGGCGTCAAGGGCATTCACGACGCGTACACCACCGGCCGCGGCTCGATCACGATGCGCGCGGTCGTCAGCGTGGAGGAGATCCAGGGCCGCACGTGCCTGGTCGTCACCGAGCTCCCGTACCAGGTGAACCCGGACAACCTCGCCATCAAGATCGCCGAGATGGTCAAGGATGGCCGCATCTCCGGAATCGCCGACATCCGCGACGAGACGTCGGGCCGTACCGGCCAGCGGCTCGTCATCGTGCTCAAGCGCGACGCGGTCGCCAAGGTGGTGCTGAACAACCTCTACAAGCACACGCAGCTGCAGGAGAACTTCGGCGCGAACATGCTGGCCATCGTCGATGGCGTGCCCCGCACGCTTCCGCTCGACGGCTTCATCACCGCGTGGGTCGACCACCAGATCGAGGTGATCGTTCGGCGCACGCAGTTCAGGCTGAAGAAGGCCGAGGCCGAGGCTCACATTCAGCGTGGCTACGTGAAGGCGCTCGACGCTCTCGACGACGTCATTGCGCTCATCCGACGTTCCCCCACGGTGGACGAGGCTCGTGAGGGTCTCATCGCGCTGCTCAACATCGACCAGTTGCAGGCCGACGCCATCCTCACCATGCAGCTGCGACGCCTCGCTGCGCTCGAGCGACAGAAGATCATCGACCGGCTCGCCGAGCTCGAGCTCGAGATCGCCGAATACCAGGCGATCCTCGCCGACCCGGTTCGCCAGCGCACGATTGTCAGCGATGAACTCACGGAGATCGTCGACAAGTTCGGTGACGACCGCCGCACCGAGATCATGTTCGGCTTCGACGGCGACATGTCGATGGAAGACCTGATTCCCGAAGAGGAGATGGTCATCACGGTCACCCGCGGTGGCTACATCAAGCGCACGCGCAGTGACAACTACCGATCCCAGCACCGCGGCGGCAAGGGCGTGCGCGGTGCGCAGCTGCGAGCGGATGACGTGGTGGAGCACTTCTTCGTCACCACGACCCATCACTGGCTGCTCTTCTTCACGAACAAGGGCCGTGTCTACCGTGCCAAGGCGTACGAGGTGCAGGAGGCCGGCCGCGACGCGAAGGGCCAGCACGTCGCCAACCTGCTCGCCATGCAGCCCGACGAGGAGATCGCCGAGATCCTCGACATTCGCGACTATCAGGCCGCGACCTACCTTGTGCTCGCCACGCGAGACGGGCTGGTGAAAAAGACCGCGCTCGAGGAGTACGACACCAACCGCTCCGGGGGCATCATCGCCATCAAGCTGCGCGAGGAGGACGAGCTCGTCGCAGCCCTTCTCGTGAACGAGGATTCGGATGTGCTGCTCGTGTCGCACAAGGGCATGTCGATTCGCTTCACCGCGTCCGACTCCGCCCTGAGGCCGATGGGGCGCTCGACGTCTGGCGTGATCGGGATGCACTTCCGTGGAGACGACAGCCTGCTCGCGGCATCCGTCGTCAGTGATGACGGGTACGTGTTCGTCGTGACCGAGGGCGGCTACGCCAAGCGCACCTCGGTGGAGCAGTACCGGCTTCAGGGGCGTGGCGGCCTGGGTATCAAGGTGGCCAAGCTGAGCGAGGATCGAGGCGACCTGATCGGCTCGCTGATCGTTGACGCAGAGGACGAGGTTCTTGCGGTTCTTGCCAGTGGCAAGGTGGTACGCTCTGCCGTGGCCGAGGTTCCTGCCAAGGGCAGGGACACCATGGGGGTGGTCTTCGCGCGGTTCGCCGACAACGATCGGATCATCGCACTGGCCAAGAACAGTGAACGACCCCTGGCCATCGAATTGGACGAGCAGGAGCAGCCGGAGGGCGAGCTGCCGAAGGAAGAGACCACAGATGAGCAATAGCGTCGCCGAGAAGCTGGCCCGAAAGTCGACGACCCGAAAGCCGAACTCGAAGCAGGTACGGCTGAAGCTGGTCTACATCGACTTCTGGTCGAGCGTGAAGCTGGCATTTCTTGTGGGGCTGTGCCTGGCGATCATCGCCATCGTCGGCATGTTCCTGGTCTGGACCATGCTCAACCAGTTCGACATCTTCGACAAGCTCAACAGCGTCTTCAAGGACATCTCGGGCACATCGGGCAGCGATTTGAAGTCGATTCTCAGCCTGGGCCAGGTCATGGGATTCTCGATCATCGTCGCGATTCTCGACATCGTCGTGGCAACCGTGCTCGGCGCCGTCTTCGCCCTGCTGTACAACCTCAGCGTGAAGATCACGGGCGGTCTGCTCGTTGGTTTCACGAACAACTGAATTCGCAAGTAGGGCACGGGTCAGGTAGTCTTCTATCTGCCCAATCGGGGATATAGCTCAGGCGGTTAGAGCGCTTCGCTGATAACGAAGAGGTCCGAGGTTCAAGTCCTCGTATCCCCACGGAATTGATTCCTGGCGGCGCCGGTCCTCGGCCGGCGCTCGCTCGCTCCGGCGCCATTCACGCTGTCGCCTTCGCTAGGATCGATACGCAGGGGGCCATAGCTCAATTGGTAGAGCGCCTGCTTTGCAAGCAGGAGGTCCGGGGTTCGATTCCCCGTGGCTCCACCAGATCACGTGAACGAAGCGGATGACGAAGAAGGCGGCACCCGCGCGGGTGCCGCCTTCTTCGTGTACGGGGTTGCGCCCGCGATTAGCGCTACTCGAGGTTGCCAGGGGTGCTCGGATCGGCCGCCGCAGCGATCGGCTCCTCGTCATCGGCCACCCAGAGCTCGTCGTCGGCACGGAAGGTCTGCCACACCGCGTAAGCGAGCCCGATCGCGGCAACCGCGGCCACGCCGAGCGCAATGAACGTGCCGGCGCCCGGGCCCGACTTGGTGACCTTCTTCTTGGCCTTGCCCATGCGGTCGACCGCGGCCTTCACCCGGGTGTCCTTCGCGATGTCGGCGACCGACAGCGCGGTTCCCAGCGCGGTGCCCACGGCCGGGATCACCGAGCGCTCTATTGTGTGACCGGCGCGCTGAGCGAGGTCACGAGCATCCGAGACGCGCGGGCGAACGTAGTTGTCGTACCCCTCACGCAGCCGGGGGCTCACCTCTTCTCGCGTGAGGTGCCCGAGCTGCTGCCGTGCCTCGCGCGCAACGGTGTTCGCGCGATCCATGACTGCCTGCTGCTGGCCCCACAGCTCTTCGGCGCTCGCGCGCAGTCGCTTGAGTTCCCTCTTGCGCTTGCGTGTCAGACTCATCCGAACCTCCATTGCGTCGTATGGCGAACGCATCCATCTTGCCACCATTGCCCTGAGAGCGCCCGCGAGCTGCGCGGAACTCGGGCACGCACCGCCCGTGCAAGAATTGAACCCATGTCCAAGCACACCGCCGTCGCCACGCTGCACACCAACTACGGAGACATCAACGTCAACCTCTTCGGCAACCACGCGCCGAAGACGGTGAGAAACTTCGTCGGCCTCGCCACGGGTGAGATCGAGTGGACCCACCCGCAGACCGGCAAGAAGAGCAACGACCCGCTCTACGACGGCGTGGTCTTCCACCGCATCATCCCCGGCTTCATGATCCAGGGCGGCGACCCGCTCGGCCAGGGTGTCGGCGGCCCGGGCTACCAGTTCGACGACGAGATCAACCCCGAGCTCGACTTCACGAAGCCGTACATTCTCGCCATGGCGAACGCTGGAATCCAGGGCGGCCGCGGCACGAACGGCTCCCAGTTCTTCATCACGGTGGGCCCGACCACGTGGCTGCAGGGCAAGCACTCCATCTTCGGCGAGGTGGCCGACGACGAGTCGCGTGCGGTGGTCGACAAGCTGGCGAACCTGCCGACGGATGCGCGTGACCGCCCTCTCGACGACGTTGTGATCGAGTCGGTCAGCGTCGAGAACGTCTGACGGCGACCCGAGGACCACTGCGTGAGAACGGGTCGCACGACGTGAGCCGCGCTGAGGAGAGTGCCGACCACTGCTACCGGCACCCGAACCGGCAGAGCTTCGTGCTCTGCCAGCGCTGCGGCCGCACCATCTGTCCCGAGTGCCAGACACCCGCCGCCGTTGGTGTGGTCTGCCCCGAGTGCATGCGCGAGCAGCGGGCGAACGCGCCGCGCACGAAGCCGCAGGTGCTCACCCGGGTGAAGCGGATGTCGGGCGCTGGCGCGCCCGTGGTCACCTACACGCTGATCGCCATCTGCGTGGTGGTCTACATTCTGCAGTTCACCCCCGGCATCGGCGGGAACGTGACTCAGGCGCTGCAGTACGCGGGTGCCTACTCAGACCCGGTGCTGTTCCAGCCGTGGCGCATGATCACGAGCATCTTTGCGCACGCATCGATCCTGCACATCGGCCTGAACATGTATACGCTCTGGATCTTCGGCCAGGTGCTCGAGCCGCTCATCGGCAAGGGCCGCTACCTCGCCCTGTTCCTCATGAGTGGCTTCGGCGGATCGCTCGCAGTGCTGCTGCTGGCCTCGCCGTTGCAGGGGGTGATCGGCGCCTCGGGCGCGATCTTCGGAATGATGGGGGCGTTCCTCGTCATTCAGCGCAGACTGGGCGGCAGCGCGACGCAGCTGCTCATTCTCGTGGGCATCAACCTCGTGATCAGCTTCATACCCGGATTCAACATCGCCTGGCAGGCGCACGTGGGCGGACTCGTGGTCGGCGCCATCATCGGGCTCATCTATGTGGAGACGAGACCGCGATCTCGGCGGCCGCTGCAGATCGGCCTGATGGTTGCGCTCGGCGTGGTTCTCGTGGTGGCAAGTCTGTGGCGGGTGTTCGCGTAGGGTGCGACTGGGTTTCGAGACGACCGCTTCGCGGTCTCCTCAACCCGCGTAGGTGAGTTTCGAGACGACCGCTTCGCGGTCTCCTCAACGAGCGTAGGTGAGTTTCGAGACGACCGCTTCGCGGTCTCCTCAACCCGCCTTGGCGAGTTATCCACAGGGTTATTCACACTGGGGAAAGTTACACCGGTGTAATTGGCACTCGTTTGGGGTGCGTGTGGGGGACGCGGCTCAGCGCCACCGGGTCGTCATGAGGAAGCCGATGAAGGCGATGCCGAAGCCGATGAGAATGTTCCAGTTCTCGAGAGCCGGAATGGGGTATTGGCTGCCGCTCAGGTAGTACACGATGATCCACGCCAAACCGAGCAGCATGAAGCCGAACATGACGGGCTTGAACCACACGGGATTCGGGAGGTCCTCGCGCGAGCGGTTCTCCGTTGAAGGGCGCTCGGGCTCGTTGCGTGACTTGGTGCGTGCCATGGCCCCGAGTCTATCGGTTCGCGTCGCCGTTAGGATTGGTCGCATGACCGACCCCCGCGAGCCGAGCCCCGGCGCGGGCGAGCGCCGCGCGAGCGCACGACTGAGCGTTGTCGGCCTGATCGGCGAACTGCTCATCACGGCGGGCGTTCTCGTCGCCCTCTTCCTCGGCTGGCAGCTGTGGTGGAACAACGTGGTGTCGTCGAGCGCCCAGGAACGAGCCGCCACCTCGCAGAGCGAGAGGTGGCTCGAGCAGGCGAGGGCGGAGCCTGACGCGAGCGGGCAGGCGCCGGCGCCATCCGATAACCCGAACGCCGGCGGCACGACGGGCGGCACTGTGAGCACCGACCCTCCCGTGATGAAGCCGGCCGGGCTGTACCAGCCCTTTGCCGTGATCTACGTGCCGCGGTTCGGCGACGAGTGGCGGCGCGTGGTCAAGGAGGGTGTCAGCGCTCCGCACGTCCTCAACAGCGAGCACTCGGGCATCGGCCACTACCCCGGCACTCAGATGCCCGGGCAGGTGGGCAACTTCGCGATCGCCGGCCACGTGAACGGGTACGGCAACGCGTTCATCGACATGTCGAAGCTGCGGCTCGGCGATCGCATCTACATTCAGACGAGCCAGGGCTGGTACACCTACCGGTTCCGCGACTATGAGTACGTGCAGCCCGACGCTGTCGCGGTTCTGCTGCCCGTGCCGCGCGAGCCCAGCACGGCGCCCGAAGACCGCCTCATCACCATGACGACGTGCAACCCGCCGTTCCACTCGGGCGAACGGCTCGTGGCCTACGGCGTCTTCGAGTCGTACCAGCCCCTGACCGCCGGTGCGCCGGCCGAGATCGCGGCCCACGTGGCCGCTGTTGGAGGATAGTAGATGTATGCGGCGCTCTGGCGCGTGCTTCCCGGGCCGGTGTGGGTGCGCATCCTCATTCTCATCGTGCTCGCGGCACTCGTTCTCTTCGCCCTCGTGACCTGGGTGTTCCCCTGGGTCGACTCCATGATCGCCACGCAGGAAGACACGGTGAGCGTATGACACGCGTGCTCGTCATCGACAACTACGACAGCTTCGTCTACACGCTGAACGGCTACCTGCATGAGCTGGGAGCCGAGACCGACGTCATGCGAAACGACGCATTTTCTGCAGCGGATGCCGGTGAGACGCTCTCGTCGTATGACGCCGTGCTGCTCTCACCCGGCCCCGGCAAGCCCGCCGACGCGGGAGTATCGATCCCGCTCGTCGTCGCCGCCGTCGACGCGGGGACGCCCCTACTCGGCGTGTGCCTCGGTCACCAGGCGATCGCGGAGGCCTTCGGCGCGACCGTGACGAACGCCGAGGAGCTCATGCACGGCAAGACGTCGCTCGTGGA
Organism: Microbacterium sp. STN6; assembly: GCF_026410545.1. Classification (GTDB taxonomy): domain Bacteria; phylum Actinomycetota; class Actinomycetes; order Actinomycetales; family Microbacteriaceae; genus Root112D2. The sequence goes on along the minus strand of NZ_JAPMIT010000003.1, from coordinate 332,408 downwards.
GCATGACGACGGGCCGTTCTATGAGGGAGTTGCGCAGCCGTTCACGGCCACCCGGTATCACTCCCTGGCCGTGGTCGACGGCACCGTGCCCGACGTGCTCGAGGTCACGGCGCGCACGACCGCCGGCGTGATCATGGGGCTGCGGCATCGTGACGCGCCGATTGAGGGTGTGCAGTTCCACCCGGAGTCGGTGCTGACCGAGGGCGGGTACCAGATGCTCGGCAACTGGCTCGAGTCGGCTGGACTCGCGGGTGCCGCGGCCGCAGCCGAAGGGCGCACGCCGCTGGTGCGGCTGAGCTGAACGCGGGGTTGGCGGGGGCGGGGTTCGAGACGTGGCCTTCGGCCACCCTCAACCCGCGGTCAGGTCGACTCAACCCGCGGTCACGTCAGCCGGTGCAGTACGTGAGCGTGACGGTCGAGCCCTGTGGCACCTCGCCGGGTGCGAGTGACTGCTGCGAAACGGTTGCCTGACCCTCGGCCGGGCACGAGGGATCTGACTTCGGGATTGCCGTGAGCTGCAGATCCGAGCCCTGCAGTTTCTGCGTGGCATCAGAGACGCTCAGGCCCGTCACGTCGGGCAGCAGTACGGTGCCGCTCGAGACGACGAAGTTGATGACGTCGTCTTTGTGCGCCTTCGTACCCTGCGCCGGATCCGTCGACATGACGATGCCGGCGACGATGGTGGGCGAGTCGACCCGATCGACCTGGCCGGGCGTGAAGCCGGCGGTGGTGATCGCGGCCTGCGCGTCATCGATGCTCATGTTGCGCACGTCTGGCACGGATGCGGTCTTCGTGCCGCTCGAGACGTAGACGGTGACCGTCTCGCCCTTGGTCATGATGGTGCCGTGCCCGGGGTCACTGCGTGTGACCTGCCCCTCGGGCGTCTTCGCGCTGGCCTCGGCAACGCGTTCCGCCTTCAACTGCACGGCCTTCAGGCTCGCGACGGCCTCGTCGTACGTCTTGCCGACGAGCGTCGGCACACGGCGCGAGGTCTCGGGCAGAGTGCTCGTGGGCGCCTGGCTGAAGAACCACGAGAGAACGGCGATCACGATGACGGCGACCACGGCGATGCCGGCCCAGATCCAGACGACGGGCGGCCGGTGCTGGGTGTGTGACATCGTCTCGTCGTCGGTGAGCTGGCGCAACGCTGCCTGCGGGCTGGCGATGGCGCCGGTCGGCGCGCCGAAGAGGGTGTCTTCGAACTCGTCGTGCTCCTTGTGCACCGGCACGTGCCCGGAGCCGGCCGACTCGACATCGTCGCGGAACTCGGCGGCGCTCTGGTAGCGCAGCGAACGATCCTTGATGAGTGCGTGCGCGACCACGACGTCGAGTGCGGGCGAGACCTTGGGGTTGATCGAGCTGGGCTTGGCCGGCGTCTCGCTCACGTGCTGGTACGCGACGGCGACGGCGGTGTCGCCACGGAAGGGCGCTCGGCCCGTGAGCATCTCGAAGAGCACGACGCCAGCGGAATAGAGGTCGGTGCGCGCATCCACCGACTCGCCCTTGGCCTGCTCGGGGGAGAAGTAGCTGGCGGTGCCGAGGATGGCCGTGGTCTGTGCCACGGTCGTCGATGAATCGCTGATGGCGCGGGCGATGCCGAAGTCCATGACCTTGACCTGGCCGGCGCGCGTGATCATGATGTTGCCCGGTTTGATGTCACGGTGCACGACGCCGGCGCGGTGCGAGTACTCGAGGGCGGTCAGGATGCCGGAGGTGATGCGCACCGCCTCGGCGGGGTCGAGCGGGCCCTCGGCGATGATGTCGCGCAGAAGCCGCCCCTCGACGTATTCCATGATGATGAAGGGCAGCTGCATCTCGCGCCCGTCCGGCGTGAGGATGGTCTCCTCGCCGGCGTCGAAGACGCGCACGATGGTGGGATGCGCCATGCGCGCCGCGGCCTGAGCCTCCTGCCGGAAGCGGGTGCGGAACGCGGGGTCGACCGCGAGGCTCGGCTTGAGCAGCTTGACGGCGACCGTGCGGCCAAGGCGCGTGTCGGTACCGCGATGCACGTCGGACATGCCGCCACGACCGAGAAGCTCACCGACGAGGTATCGCCCTGCGAGCAGGCGGCTTTCATCGGTCACGTATGCACTCCCGGTCGGTCTGATGTCGTCTCGAGTGTATCGGGCCGATACTGGGTGTCTGCTATGGGGCCGGTGGCTCCGTCGACCCCGGCGTCACGGTGATCGACGTTGCCTGTGACTGGGGTGATTGCACCGAGCCCTCACCGCAGTACACGGTGTATGTGAACGAGTGCTTCGTGCCCGTGGTGTCGGTCGCGGGGACCACCCACGTCGTGGTCGGCGTCTTCACCGGATCCTGCGCGGTTCCATCGACGTAGAGCGAGTGCCCGTTGACGGATTGGCCGGCGGGGCAGATGCCGTTTCCAAAGGTCACGGTCACCGTATCGCCGGGTGCCGGCGTGGCGTTATCGACCGTGGGAGTGTCACCAGGCGCATCCGGTGTGACGTGATCGCCGAAGACGTAGAACGTGATGACCGCCGTCTTCTTGACGTTACCCGTCGGATTCACGTCGTACACCGTGCCCGGCTTGTCGTCGGGGCCAGCCGCCTTTCCGACGTTTCGCGTCGGTGCCGTGACCATGCCCTTCGAGCTCAGGGTGGCGGACGCGACCTCGAAGGTCGTTCCGACGTAGTCGTCCTTGACGATGTCGACGAGGTCGCTATCCGGAGTCGCCTTCGGGGTGTCGACCGGTGTCTTCGGAGTCTTCACGGTCTGCTTGTCGCTTGTCGGCGGCGGCGTGACCGTGCCCGACTGGGTGACCAGGGCGATGATGGTGCCCGCCAGAACGATGGCGAGCAGGGCGATGAGGGCGATGAGGGGCCAGGTCCACGGGCTGCGCTTCTTGGTGGTGGTCGGCGCCGGAGTGGTTGCCGCGCCTGCCGCGGCGCCTGCCCCCGCGCCGATGGCGGCGGTGACACCGCCCGCGCCGAGAACGGTCGTGGCCTCGGTCGCGGCGCCCGGGCCGGGCATGAGCTGGGTCGCCGCGGTGGCCGCCACTCCACCAAGGATGGCCGGGACCGCCCCGGCGGCGGCCTGCACGTCGCCACGTCGCAGCGCCTGCGCGGCGCGCGCGAGGTGGGCGGAGGACGCCGGGCGATCCGCCGGATTCTTGGCGATGCACGAGAACACGAGGTTGCGCACCGGCTCGGAGACGGTGACCGGAAGGTCGGGCGGCGCCTCGTTGATCTGTGCCATGGCGATGGCGACCTGGGACTCGCCGGTGAACGGCCGGCGCCCCGCTAGAGATTCGTAGGCGACGATGCCGAGCGAGTAGATGTCGGTCGACGGCGATGCCGGGTGGCCGGAAGCCTGCTCGGGCGAGAGGTACTGCACGGTTCCCATGACCTGGCCGGTGGCGGTCAGGGGCACCTGGTCGGCGATGCGCGCGATGCCGAAGTCTGTGATCTTCACCCGGCCGTCCGGTGTGATGAGCAGGTTGCCTGGCTTGATGTCGCGGTGAACGAGGCCCGCGGCGTGCGCCGCGTGCAGGGCTGCCGCCGTCTGCGCGACGATGTCGAGCACCTTGTCGGTGGAGAGAACGTGCTCGCGCTCGAGGATGGTGGAGAGGGCCTCGCCCGGCACGAGTTCCATCACGAGGAAGGCGCTGCCGTCTTCCTCGCCGTAGTCGAAGACGTTCGCGATTCCTTCGTGGTTCACGAGTGCGGCGTGGCGGGCCTCGGCGCGGAAGCGCTCGAGGAATCCCGGGTCACCCAGGTACTCGTCCTTCAGGATCTTGAGCGCGACCGTGCGCCCGATGACGCTGTCGGTCGCCTTCCAGACCTCGCCCATGCCGCCGATCGCGATGCGCGACTGCAGCTCGTATCGTCCCCCGAAGGTGAGCCCTGCTGTGGGTCTCATTTGCTAAGCACCGCCTCTAGTACTTTCTTCGCGATAGGCGCGGCAACCGTGTTGCCGACACCGCTTTGACCGTGTCCTCCGCCATTCTCAACAACGACCGCGATGGCGTACTGCGGGTTGTCGGCGGGGGCGAATCCCTCGAACCAGAGTGTGTACGGCTGGCCGGGGCCGTTCTCTGCTGTGCCCGTTTTACCGCCCACGCTGACGCCGTCTATTCTCGCATTACCGGCCACACCGCGATTGACGTCGTCGACCATCACGCTCGCGATGGTGTCAGCCGTCTGCGCGCTCGTCGCCTGGTTGAAGACGGTCGGGGAGAACGACTCCGTCGTCTCCAGATCGGCAGAACGGATGGACTGCACGAGGTTCGGGTACATCACCTTGCCGCCGTTCGCAATGCCCGCCGTCACCATGGCCATCTGCAGCGGCGTAGCCCGATCGCTCGCCTGACCGAACGCGCTCAGCGCGGTCTGCGGCTCGTTGTAGTCGTCGGGATAGCTGCTCGGTGTCACGGGCATGGGGATCTTCAGACTCTGGTTGAAGCCGAAGGCCTCGGCCTGCTTGCGGATCGTCTTGGTGCCGAGCTTCATTCCGAGTTCCGCGAACGGGATGTTGCACGAATTGATGAGCGCAAGGGTGATGGTGACCTCGCCGCCACCGACGCACGTGCCGAAGTTGTCGTTGTGCACGACCGAGTTGGTGCCGGGGAGGGGGAGCGTTGCGACATCCGGCAGCGTGCTGTCTTTCGTGAAGTCGCCGGTGCCGAGCGCCGCGGCGAAGACGATGGGCTTGAACGTGGAGCCGGGGAAGTTGAGGTCGCCGGCGATGGCCCGGTTCTTGAGGGGTGCGCCCGGGGCGGTCAGCAGCGACTGGTAGGTCTTCTCGACCTGCGTGGTGTCGTGGCCGGCCAGGGTGTTCGGGTCGAAGTCTGGCTTGGAGACCATGGCGAGGATCTTGCCGGTCTTCGGCTCGAGCATGACGACGGCGCCCTGCAGGTCACCGAGGGCATCGTAGGCGGCCTGCTGCGCCACCGGGTCGATCGTGAGTTCGACCGAGGCGCCCTGCGGGTTCTTGCCCGTGAGAATGGCGTTCACCCTGTCAAGGAACTGGGCGTTCGAGGTTCCGGAGAGCTTCTCGTTCAACGCGCCTTCGATGCCCGTCGGGGCGCCGTTGATGGGGAAGAAGCCGGTGACCGAGGAGTAGAGCGGCCCGTTGCTGTAGGTGCGCTGGTACCGGTACGAGTCGTCCGACGGCACCGACTGGGCGATGGGCTGCCCGGCAACGAGGATGGCGCCGCGCTGAGCGAGGTAGCTGTCCTGCCGCACGCGCTGGTTGCGGGGGTCGGCCGCGAGCGTGTCGGCCTGGAACACCGTGAGGATCGAGGTCGAGACGAACAGTGTGACGAACATGGCGAGCACGACGAAGCTCACGCGCTTGAGCTCACGATTCATGTCAGATCACCATCCTCGGTTGACTTCGTACGGTGTCGGAGAGCCGCAACAGCAGGGCCACGATGATCCAGTTCGCGACAAGCGAGGAACCACCCGCCGCCAGGAACGGTGTGGTCAGGCCCGTGAGGGGGATGACGCGGGTGATGCCGCCGACGACGATGAAGCACTGCAGGGCGAGGGTGAACGCGAGCCCGACTGCGAGCAGCTTGCCGAAGTCGTCCTGCCCGGCGAAGCCGATGCGCAGCCCGCGCGAGACGAAGAGAAGGTAGAGCGCGAAGATGGCGAACAGGCCGGCGAGGCCGAGCTCTTCGCCCAGGCTGGCCACGATGTAGTCGCTTTGCGCGACCGGCGTCGTCGCGGGCCTGCCCTCGCCGAGACCGGTGCCGATGATGCCGCCGTACGCGATGCCGAACAGCCCCTGCACGAGCTGGAAGCTGCCGCCGCGCGCGTTGTACACCTGCTGACTGAACGGGTCGAGCCAGTTCTGGAACCGGTCGCCGACGTAGGCGAGCACCTGGCTGGCGATGAGCGCACCACCCACGAAGAGGGTGAGTCCGAGCAGCACCCAGCTGAGCCGCGAGGTGGCGACGTAGATCATGACGAGGAACAGGCCGAAGTAGAGCAGGCCTGTGCCGAGGTCGCGCTGGAAGACGATGACGGCCATCGAGATGGCCCACAGCACGAGGATGGGCCCGAGGTCGCGCCAGCGCGGGAAGCGCATGCCGAGAACCTTCCTGCCCACCATCGAGAGCGAGTCGCGGTGCTGCACCAGGTAGCCCGCGAAGAAGACGGCGAGGGCGAGCTTGGCGATCTCGCCCGGCTGGAAGCTGAACGGGCCGAGAGCGATCCAGATGCGCGCGCCATAAACCGTGACGCCGAGCCCCGGGATCATGGGCAGCAGCAGCAGGATGACGGCGCCGAGACCGAAGAGATAGGTATAGCGCTGCAGGAACCGGTGGTTGCGCACGATGAGGATCACGGCGATCGCAATAGCGATGGCGATCGCCGTCCACGCGATCTGCTTGACCGACGCGCTGTCCCACCCGCTCTTATGCAGCTCGAGGTCGATGCGATAGATCTCGGCGATGCCGAGGCCGTTGAGCACGGTGGCGATGGGCAGAATGAACGGGTCGGCGTTCGGCGCGACAATGCGCATGGTGATGTGCAGGCCGATCACGAGCACCGACAGTGCGACGCCGAAGTAGAGGAGTGAGAAGTCCACGCGCTTGAGCGCACCGAGCTGCACCAGCAGGATCGCCGACGCGTTGATGAGGCACGCGACCAGCAGCAGCAGCAGCTCGAGGTTGCGCAGCTTGGCAGGCAGACGGATGCGGCCGGCCGCCTGCGGTGCGGCCTGGCCTGCCGCGGCGCCCTTCGCCGCGCGCGCGTTCTCAACTGCCGGGGGCATCGTTCAACTGCTCCACAATGTGTCTGGCGTGCGTCAGGGAGTCGGCGTTCATGGTCTGCTCGACCTGCTGGCGCTCGTACGGGCTGAGAGTGGAGACCGAAACGTCGGTCTCGTCGTACACGTGCGAGAGCGAGAACGGGCCGACCCCCTGCTGCACGCCCTGGTAGATGGCGACGTGCCCGTCGCTCACGCCCACGTAGTACCGCGTCTGCGTCCACTGATAGCCGAGGATTCCCGCCGCGACGAGGGCGGCGACCACGACGACGATGGCCACGAGCCAGGTGACGCGGCGACGGCGCGCCCGCCGAGCATCCTCTTCTATGAGCTCGTCGAGGTAGTCCTCACTCTCGGGCTCGAAGTGCGTGGGGCCGGCCGGCGGGCGCATGGGGTGCAGGCGGAGCGTCGGCAGGCGCAGCGCGCGGCTGCGGCCGAGCTCCTGCTCGAAGGCGAGGGGGGCCGCGGCGGAGCCGACCGTGAGGGGCTGCGAGCCGTGGGCGCCGGGCATCTGGTCGGCGATGTCGAGGATGACGACGGTGACGTTGTCGGGGGCTCCGCCGTCGAGGGTGAGCTGCACAAGACGCTGCGCGGCATCCGCTGGATTGTCTGTTGTTGCGAGGGCCGACTGGATGTCCTCGTGCTTGACGACCCCGCTGAGGCCGTCTGAGCAGAGCATCCAGCGGTCGCCCGGCTTCGTGTCGAGGCACCAGGTGTCGATCTCGGGAGAGGCGTCGACGTCGCCGAGCACGCGCATGAGCACGCTGCGCCTCGGGTGCACCATGGCCTCCTCCTCGGTGATGCGGCCGCTGTCGACGAGACGCTGCACGAAGGTGTGGTCGGTGGAGACCTGCTTGAGTTCGCCGTCGCGCAGCAAATAGATGCGCGAGTCGCCGATGTGGGCGAGCGCGATCTCGTCGCCGACCCGGGCGATGGCGCTCACGGTGGTGCCCATGCCGGTGAGCTCGGGATGCTCGAACACGGTCTCGGCGAGCTGCGCGTTGGCGGCGATGAGCGCGGCCTGCAGCGAGAACTCGGCCTCCTCGCCGCTCAGGTATTCGCGGTCGGCCTCGCGGATGCGCTGCAGGGCGATGGCCGAGGCGACGTCGCCGCCCGCGTGCCCGCCCATTCCGTCGGCGACGACGAACAGGTGAGCGCCGGCGTAGCCGGAATCCTGGTTGTTCGACCGGATCTTGCCGACGTGCGAAGCGGCGGCGGCGCGGTTGACCTCTGCCACGCGCTACCGCCGCAGCTCGAACGTGGTCGTGCCGATCTTGATCGGGGTGTCGAGCGGGATCTTGGCCGGTGAGGTGACGCGCTTGCCGTCGAGGAACGTTCCGTTGGTCGAGTCCAGATCCTGCAGCATCCACGTATCGTTCCACAGCATGAGCCGGGCATGGTGGGTCGACGTGTAGTCGTCGCGGATGACGAGGCCCGACTCGGCCGAGCGGCCGATCGTGATCGGCTCGCGCCCGAGGTCGATCGAGGTGCCCTGCTTCTGGCCGGACGTGATCACCAGGTGGGCAGCGGTGGAGGTGGTGGCCAACGGGTGACTGGGACCGTCCGCGGCCGCGCCGGGCATGTTGCTGAGCGGCGGATGCTGCATGACGATGCCGCCGGAGGACGCGGCCGGCGGGGGGAAGGGGGACGAGGGGGCCTGGCGGCCAGGCGCGGATGCGGCATCCGCTGGCATCTTTCGCACGCGCTGGCCGAAGAGGTCGCTGCGGAGGGCATAGACGATGCCGAAGACGAAGAACCAGAGCAGCAGCAGGAAGCCGATGCGCAGTATGAGGAGCGTGAGTTCGCTGGTCACGGGGCGTCCCAGAAGCCGCCGATGTCGTGGCGCCTCGTCGCGTCGTCGCGCTGGCGGTCTGCTGCGCTGCGGTCGTTCGCGCCGCGGTCATGGGAGGCCTGGGGGAGCACCTTGAACACGATACGGGTGCGGCCGATGGAGATGACCGAGTCTGGCTCGAGAACCGCCTTCTTGAGGGGGCGGCCGTCGAGCTGGGAGCCGTTGGTCGAGCCGAGATCGACGGCCTGGGCGCGCCTGCCGTCCCAGACGACCTCGACGTGGTGGCGGGAGATTCCGGTGTCGTCGACCGTGATGTCGGCGCTCGAGCTGCGGCCGATCACGGTGTGCTCCTGCGTGAGGGGGTAACGCGTGCCGGCGATCTCGAGCACGGGCACCCACGTGACGGTGCCCTTCACGTTCTCGGACTCGACGGTGAGCAGGCCCTCGCTGAGGTGCGGGTCTTCTTCGAGCCTGATCGAGATGCCGCCCGCGAACTGGTAGTTCTGCGCGGCGGCGTGCTGCTCGACGAACTGGGTGAGGTCGTCGATGAGGGTGGGGCCGATGCGGCGCATGCGCTGAAGGTCGGCGGTGCTCATGCGCAGGGTGAAGTCGTTGGGCGCGAGCACGCGGTCGCGGCTGACGACGGCCGCCTTGGTGTCGAGCTCGCGGCGCAGGCCACTCGTGAGCTCGACCGGCTGCAGCCCCGAGCGGAAGGTCTTGGCGAAGGCACCGTTGACGGCGCGCTCAAGACCCTTCTCGAAGTTGTCCAGTATGCCCACAGGTCTCCCGATCTCGGCTCGACGACTATGTGCATGTTAGTAGGCCGGGGTGAGAAGGCGCCCGTGGTGCGCGGTTTCTCGCGGAATATCGTTCGAGCGAGGGACGTGGGGTGGCGGCGTCGAGCGAGTGGACCAAATGGAGATTGGCGGCGTGAAATGCTACTCTCTGTTAGTTCGCGCGAGTGGCGGAATTGGCAGACGCGCTGGCTTCAGGTGCCAGTGCTCGAAAGGGCGTGGGGGTTCAAGTCCCCCCTCGCGCACGCGAAGAAGGTGGCCTCTGACCTGGGCTTTAGATAACCAGGTTGGGGGTCATTTTTGCGCCATGTGCTGAGATATGTGCTAAGCGTTCCCGAGATGAGCCGCGAAGCGGTCTGCTGCGGCCTTCTGCATCGTCGGGGTGACATGGCTGTAGATGTTCATCGTGGTGGTGATGGTGGAGTGCCCGAGGCGCTCCTGCACCACCTTGGGGTGTTCGCCCAGTTCCAGTAGGAGCGTGGCGTGCGTGTGACGGAGCCCCTTGATCGTGACGCGGGGCAGCGTCTTGTGGGTCTTGGTGATCCACTTCAAGCGACGATCCCATCGGCTCGTCATCGCGTCCGGTGATCGGAGCTTGCCTTCGTCGTCGCCGAACACGTGGGCGTCGGCCTTGGCGAGGTCGAACGACACTTCGGCGCGGGCGACCTTGTAGGAGGCGAGCACTTTGAGGGTGTCGGCGTCCACGTCGATGACGCGGGCGTTACCGGTCTTCGTTGTCTTCGTGGTCGTCCAGTCCTCGGTGTTCACCGCGCGGCGGATGCTAATGCGCCCGGTTCTGGTGTTGATGTCGTTCCATTTGAGCGCGAGGGCTTCGCTGCGTCGCATCCCGGTGTAGGCGATGAGTCGCCAGAGCGGAAACAGTTCGTCTTTCAGCTCGTCGCGGTTCCAGGTGAGGAACGTCTGCAACTGTTCGCCTGTCCAGGTGACGATCTCGGGTTTCTGGGCGCGTACCTGGGAAGACTTCGGCGCGTTCACAGTGCGCTTCTTCTTCGTCGGGTTCACGGTCAGCAGCTCGTCGTCGATCGCGGCGTCGAGCATCGCCCCGAGGACGACGTGCACCTTGTGGATGCTGTTGGCCGACAGCGGTTGCCCCTTGCCGTACTCGTCCTTGCGCCCGTGCTTCTCTAACTCCCGGTAGTGGGAGCCGATGCGAGTCGCGGTGAGCTTGTCGATGCGGGTGTTCCCGAGGTCGGGGGTGATGTGGTTGCGGATGATCTTCCGATACCCCTTCACCGTGGAGTCGGCCAGCCGGAGACTGTCGGCCCAGTGCTCGGCGTAGATGGCGATCGTGGGCGTCTTGCCCTGGAACTTCTCGTTCCGGGCCTTCTTCCGCAGGGCCTCGGTGAGTGCAGCTTGGGCTTCTTCGAGGTCGGTGAACCCGCCACGGGTCAGCCGCTTCTCTCCGAGTTCGGGCTTCTCCGGGTCGATGAGCACATAGATCTGAAACTTCCACCGCTTCCCCTTGCGGGTCTGGTAGTCGCCCAGCGATCCCTGATGCCTCGACCGTGACCGGCGCTGCTGCTTCTGCTTCACCCCCTCGGGTGCGTCTGCCGCCTCATCCGGCGGCGGGTCGATGTGCGTCGCCATGCTCTGGCTCCTTTCTCCTTGACGTGGTTCCTCTCGCCCGTTTGTCATGAGCGGGCGAGTGGGCTTGGCGATTGTTACTCGAATGCGAGGGAGGCGTTGGGGTCGAGCTGCAGCAGCCTGCCGGTCGCGTCCGCTTCCCTGGCGCTCTGCGCGTCGTAGCGTTCCTGGTACACCTCGCGCGGGGTGACGCCGACCTGCCCGCGGTCGTACTTGGCGAGCATTTCCTCGGCCCAGTGCGCGGAGCTGATCGCCTGGAACCGCTGCTCTTTCCAGTACCGCACCAGATCGTCGGTGGTGAGCTTCACCCCGCCCGCGATCCAGACCTGCACCTCTTCGGGCAGAAACGTTTCGGGCACTCCCGACAGCGTGACCGCCTCCGCGGGCGGGGTGAGCAGGGCTGCCGGGGTCGTGTTCAGCACATAGGCGAGCGCGGTGAGGTCGTCCACGTCCACCCGACGATCGCCATTCTCGATCTTGCTGATCCCCGAGGGCGCGATCTTCCGGCCCGCATCGGTCATCCGTCGTGCGGCCGTGCGCACGTCCATGCCGATCGCCTGCCGTGCGGCGCGGAGGTTCGCGGCGACGTGCTCGTGTGTGATGCCTGCGGAGTTGCCCCGCACCCGTTCTGTTTCCATACTCGGAACATACAAGCCTGTTCTTGACTCGTCAAGACTCCTAATGTAGTTTTAGAAACGTACGACGCTTTACAGGGAACGGTAGGTGGCGTGATGAGGACAGTGACGGTGACCTTGGATGATCTGCGGGCATCGCGCAGCGCGGTCATCACTCGTGCGGAGGCGGCTGCCGCTCTCGGGGTCGATCCCCGCACGATCACCGCGAGCATCGACAACGGCACGATCCCTTCGGTCCGGCTCGGGCGCAGGGTCGTGATCCCTCGTGAGAAGTTCCTGCGCCTCTTTGACGACACCGAGGTCGTGGGCGCTTCCTGAACCCCGCGCGGCGGTGCCGAATCGGCATGCTCGCGCCCGTCGCCCCGCTTGATTGTCGGGCGTGCCCCGTAAACTTGTTCCCAGACGCCGACCATAAGGAGGCACCCCGAATGGCGACCGAGACTCGCGTTACCGAGGCGCATGTGCAGCGCGTCCTCGCCGAGGTGCAGGCCGGACAGCAGACCGCTGGCGAAGAGATGTCCCCCGAGGGTCTTGAGCTTCTGGCCCGCCAAGTGCGCGGCGAGATCACCGTGGAAGAGGCCGTCGAAGTGATCGCCGCTCGCACGCGTGCACGCGTGGCCGCTCGCACGGCCTGAGTCACTGGCCGTCGCAATGCCAGATCGGTACACCTATCCGGGCAGCGATGTTCTGATCAACAAGTTCGGCATCACCGACTACGACGACTGGAAAGAAGCCGAGGCCGACTTCATCGGCGCCCGCATGGGTGCACTGCGCGAGCATCCCATCGCCGGTGCCTACGATCTTCCGCACCTGCAAGCGATCCACGCCTATCTGACGCAAGATATGTACTCGTGGGGCGGCGAGATTCGCGACACCGACACCCACCCCAGCGGCACGGGTATCGCACACTGTCGCCCGCAGTTCATCGTGCCCGAAGCCGAGCGCGTCTTCGGCGTTCTCGCCGCCCGCGACCACCTGCGCGGCCTCGATGCGGATGCATTCTCGGACGGGCTGGCGTGGGTGTGGGGCGAGACGACCACGATCCACCCGTTCCGCGACGTGAACACGCGCAGCCAGCACGTCTTCTTCAACCAGATCGCCCGTGATGCCGGATGGGTCATCGACTGGTCGCGTATCCCTGGCGACGTGTTCGCCCACGCCCGCACCCTCGCGATCGTGGAAGACCACTCGGGGCTCGACGCGCTGATCCGTCCGAACCTTCTCACCGCCGAGGACGCGGCCCGGCGAGACGGGCTGACGGAGCTGCTGCACGGGCACACTGAGGGCTTCGCGACCCGTAAGGTCACCCGCGACCCTGCCGTGCTCGACCGCGAGCTGGACGCCGCCCGGCAACGTCGCCGCCGGCTCCCACCCCTCGATGCGTTCGGACGTGATGACCGGCCCGGCGGCGGAAGGCGTGGGCCGAGCCTGGGAATCTGACTCCCGACACAGCCGCTCTTCTGGCTACAACCTTCGGCAACCCCGTCCGTCGAGGACTCAGCGCCCCAACCCTGGCGTCTCCCGGTGCGGATCACTCCTGGTCGAGTCGCGCTGTTCGATGCGGAGCCGTCGTGCCCGGTCGGCTGCGGCCTGCTTTGCGGCCTCGGCGGCGGCAGGTTTCGCTTCGACCAGGGCGGCAGCTTGCTCGGTCGGGAGTGCGCGGAGTTTGGCTATCTCGGTACGGGCGTCCTCGGCGCTGCGCGCCCATTTCCGGGCCTCGCGCTCGGGCTTGGCGAGTTCGTACCGTGCCGGGTCGAGGCGTACTCGTTCGGCCCCGTAGAGCCTGCCGAGCAGGGCGCGGTGCTCGGCACGGTGCCGTTCGGTCGTCTCCTGCCGCTCGCGCTCGACGGCGGTTACGGCGTGGGTCGCCTGCTTGACCTCGGGTGCATGCTCGGTGGCGCGGTCCGCGGCCTGTGCTGCCCATGCGTCGGCGGGCTGGTTCCTGTGGGGAGTATTGCCCCAGCGGTCGCGGAGTCTCGCCCGCACCTGTTCGGTGTGCTCGGTCGCGGCGCGGTGAGTCCGCCGAGCCTTGGACTTCCCGAACCGGGAGGCCGCCCTCACCTGCGCGGCGGTGTCGGCCTCGCGCGCCGTGGCATCCTCGTACTCGCGCCAATCTGCTTTGGCAGCGGGGAAGAGCGGCGCTCGCACGCTTGCCCGTATCTGCTCGGCCTGCTCGCGTGTCGCTTCGAGCACCGCCACCGTCTCGGCATCCTCGGCCTGGTGCCGGTGAGTCTGCACGTCAAGGTGCCGCGCGATCTGCATCCAGCGCTCCGTGCGCTGCTCGGCGTCCTGTGCCTGTCTCGTGAGCGTGGCTATCTCGTCGTTCACGAGCTTCACCGGGCCATCCGCGATCAGCCCGCGCACGTCCTCGGTGGCCCGGCGGGTGGCGTCGGTGAGGCCGCGGTCGGCGCGGTCGCGTTCCATCGCCTCGATGAACTGTGCGCGTGCGTCGGCCCGGTTCTCGGCGACGATGTGCAGCAGGTTCGTATCACGGCCTCGCGTCATGCCGACGTACACGCTCGCGGCACTGGTCGCGTCGGTGAGGACCGTGTGCGACCCGGCGACGGTTGTGCCTTGCACGCCGTAGGCGGTCGCGGCGTAGGACAGGTGCGCGTGCTCGGCCACGTACTCGGCGGGCAGGCGCACGGTGCGCTGCCGCTTTCGCCCGTTGCTGGCTTCGCGCACGCTGAGCGCGCTTTCTGCTTCGACGCGCTGCACGATCCAGTTCTCCCGGTTCGCCACCCCGAGATCGGCGTCGTTCTTCCGGGTCTGGATCACGTCACCCCGCCCGATGGGGAGGCCGTCGCTGCCGTACACGGTTCGCGTGTCGTCGACGAGGCCCTGCGCGACTCGTTCCTCGCGGATGCGGGCGTTCACGATGCGAGCCTCGTCGTTCGAGCTGACGGTGACGGCCTCACCCTCGCGCGCCCGCTGGGAGATGTGCTCGTGCACATCCTCCCCGTTGGCATGCACGCGGATCGAGCCGAGCTTTGCGAGTTGGTCGAACACATCGCCGGGGTCGCGTCCGTCGCGCATCCTGAGCGTGACGTCGGCGTACTCGGGATCGGTGAAGCGGTGCACCTCGGCCATATCGAACGTGCGACCCCGAATCTGCACTGCCATATCGAGCACTCCGCCACGGCCGACGGCGGCGAGTTGCGCCCGGTCACCGACGAGCGCGACCATCGCCCCTGCCTCGTCGCAGACGGTCAGCAAGGCGATCGCGGTGTCCTGGTCGAGCATTCCCGCCTCGTCCACGATCACCCGCTCACCCCGCGCCAGCCGCGCCGACTCGGGCGGGCCGCTGTAGATGCGGCCTGTCTCGGGGTCGGTGTCGCCGGGGTTGAGGCGCGTCCATACGCCGTCGTCGTTCCAGCGCCACCCGTGCGCGTGCACGAGCGCCGCAACGCTGGTGGCGGGCACGCCGAGTTCTTCCTGCGCCACCTGCGCCGCACGCAACGTCGGCGCGACCACCCGCGCGGCTCGCCCGTGCTCGCGTGCAACGTCGATCGCCACCCCGAGCATGGTCGTCTTCCCCGCGCCTGCCACGCCCTCCACGATCACCAGCAGGTCGGCGGAGGCGACGACAGCGGCGGCGCGCTCCTGTCCGGCATCGAGACCACGCGCCTGCGCCGCCTCGGTCAAGTCGGAGTGCTTCGGTTCGAGCGCCGGGGTGCGGGCGGCCAGGCGGTCGCGCAATTCAGTTTCCGCCTGCACCACGCGCAACGATGTGAGGTGGGCGACGTGCTCGGGGGTTGCGGTGCCGGGCGGGAGGATTGAGAAGCAATCCTCGAGCGCCAGCCGAGTAGCGACCTCAATGAACTCGCGCACCTCGTTAGGCGTGGCTTGCACGCCGTACTCGGTCATGATCCGGGTCGCATGCTCCTGGACCGTGTGGTGTGTCCACGCCGACGCGCCTGCCGCGCACCGATCCATCGCGCGGTTGGCGACCGTCTGCACGGAGAGGTCACCCAACGACGCCTGCGCTCGGCGGGTTGGCCGGCGCAAGGTGTCCGGGTCGTAGCCCGCCTCCCGCAACTCGGTCAGCCATGCCTGTTCTTCGTGGAGCGTGGTCGGCTTCTTCGCGGGCCTCTCATACGCCCACGCCCGCGCCGCCAACCGCGACGACACGACCGGCCCCATCGTCTCACCCGGATGCGCCGCCTCCCACTCCGCTTCCAGACGTTCCAGGTTCTTGCGTACCTGCTCGCCCCGCTTGCTCATCACAGCGTTGAACGGCGCCAACTCCACCACTTCGCCCGTCGCAGGGTCGAGGGTGAGGCCGTACCGATCCAACACCCCTGCAAGCTTGGGATGCGCCACGATCACGGCAGTGCCGAGAGCACGGATCGCTCCTTGCTGCCGGAACAATGCTGCGGTGTCCAGCCCGCGCCACTTCCCCGCCGCCCATACGCGAGTGCCGATCTGGAAGTGGATGTGCCGGTGCGGGTCGCCCGCCCGGCTTGTGCGGTGGGTCACGGCGACGGTCTGCATCTGCTCGACGGGCACGCACTCCTGTTTCCCGCGCGGGCCGACACGAGTCACCGAGTGCCGGGCGAGCCACCGCCGTATCTCAGATACGGCATCTTGCTGGGCCCGGTCGAGCGCCGCCGAGACTTCGGGATGCAGCGCGGCCGCGATCGACAGGCTCTTGGGAGCATTCACGACCATCTCCGCAAACCGCGGCGATCCCTGCCGCCCCTCACCCGGCAGGCGCGGTCTGCCCGTCGACTCGCCCGTGACCGGATTCACCCAGTCCACCCACCTCGCATACCCCACCGGATCAAGCCCCAGCTCGGCCGTCACGTTCCCCTCGCCGTCCAGCGCGGCGAAGTTCGCGACGGTTGCCTCCGCACCGAGGAAGTAGTCGTCAGCGCGAGAGCGGTCCGCCTCGACATAGCGGCGCGCATCGGCTCCGGTTCCCCGGAACAAGATCACGCCGCCATGCATGAGACGCCTTCCAATTGTTTCTAAATACGAAACATTATATATCTACCACGGTAGTATACGTTCATTCAGAAGGGAACAGTGGGTGAAAGTGGCGGGAGAGCGAGTGAAGGTGGCTGGAAACCTGTAAAAGGGAGGTCGAGTACGGAGGGGGTTGGGCGCGGACCGGAGGCAGGCCGAATGCGTGACGCATTCACCGCTTGCGCCGGGTGGCAAGATCCCGCACGCTCGTGCGACGGACGTGCTCACACCCACTCAAACTCACTGGTGTCGTCCGAGATCTGCCCGTAAGGGGAACCGTATGCGGGACGCGGTCCACGCTATGGGGTCATTTTTCACGCGTAGCCGCGGCACCGGAGCGGCCTCAGGCCGCTCCGGTGCCGAAGAGCAGGCCGAGTAGGTAGGTGACGGCGGCCGCACTGTAGCCGATCATTAGTTGGCGAAGGCCTCTTTTGAGGGGTGAGGCACCGGAAAGCAGCCCCACGACTGCTCCGGTGCCTAAGAGAGTGAGCCCGACGAGGCCTGCTGCGACGAAGACCGCAACCAGGCCTTGCAATCCGAAAAGGTAGGGCAGGACCGGGATGATCGCTCCCGAGGCGAAGAAGCAGAAACTGGAGATTGCGGCGCCCCATCCGGTTCCTACTGATTCGTGTTTATCGACGTCGGGTTTTACCGGCGACCGTTGCGCTACGGTGTTGCCTTTAGCGAGCACGTCGGCGGCGTGCGTCTCTGCTTCTTCGACGCCCATGCCGCGGGCGCGGTAGAGCAGGGCGAGTTCGTTTGCGTCCACGTCCAGATGCGGTAGCGCCTTGTCGGCTTCGGGATCTGGCGTGGAGGCCTCCAGCAGTTCCCGCTGGGATCGGACCGAGACGTACTCGCCGGCGCCCATAGAGAGCGCACCGGCGAGGAGGCCGGCCAGACCCGTGAGGAGGACGACGTGGGTGCCGACGCCGCTGGCGCCGACGCCGAGGATCAGCGAGAGGTTGCTGACGAGCCCGTCGTTGGCACCGAAGACAGCGGCCCGGAATGAACCGGAGAGCCGATTCCGGCCCCGGGTGGCCAGCCCCCGAACGACCTCGCCGTGGATACGTTCGTCCGCGGCCATCGTGGAGGTCGCGTCTGGGTCAGCATCATACGCTGAGCGGGCTTCGGCGCGTTGCGCCAAGGCCAGCACGAACACGGAACCAAATCGACGAGCCAGTAGTCCAAGGAATCGGGTCCGGATGTCGCCGCGGCGCGGCTTCCCTACGTGTTCTCCCAGTAGCGCCAACCAATGGGCCTCGTGGCGGCCCTCGGCAGCGGCCAGGCCGAGGAGAATCTCACGTTCTTCGCCGGTTCTCCGGCGGGCCAGATCACGATAGACAGCGGCTTCGGCCCGCTCGTTCGCGAGGTACTGACGCCAGCGGCGAATCTCAGCGGGGGCCGGCGTGGAGTGAGGAGATGTCATCGTGGTCCTTCGGTCGGAACCGACCGAAGGACCACAGGTGCGTGAGGGCTCCGGCCAGAGGATCGAACACCATTGGCAGTGTTCGATGATCGCCTGGCTGAAGGTCTCGTTCGCCCGTATGGTGTGAAGCCCGGGTGGCACGCCGGGTCCGTGTGGGACGAACCAGTGTGTCGACGTACCGCTTTCCTGTGACGTAACAGGAGTGGGAACTACTCCCCTTCAACAACTAAGTGTCCTACTATATACGTATGCGTGAAGATATGCAGGAATGTACGTTCGGTGTGGATAGCGGTTACGTGGAGCTGGCGGCGGAGGTGTTCACGATGCTGTCTGATGCGACTCGAATCCGGATCATTCTGGCGTTGCGGGACCATGGGGAGCTGTCGGTGAACCATCTGGCCGACATCGTGGACAAGTCACCAACGGCTATATCGCAACATTTGGCGAAGCTGCGCTGGGGCCGGATCGTAGCGGCACGACAGGAGGGCACCCGCGTGTTCTACAGTCTCATCGACGAGCACGCACGGGAACTTGTACAACAGGCCGTGTTCCAGGCCGAGCATGCCGTCGAGGACCAACCACGCCACCACAATGGGACACATCCCTCGCCCGCGCGACTGGTCATCAGCGGGCCGGCGGCATCGTGAGCCAGACAGACACGTCCGCGACGGTCACTGCCCCGGAAGGCGTAGGGGATGCGGAGCAGACCTTATGGCAGCGGGTCGATCGGAAAGACTTGACCCGCACCATCTTCGTGGCGGTCTGCGCCGCGGCCGCGGGAATCGCCCAGGCCGCCGGCGTTGTATGGCCGGTACTGGCCGGTATCGCCGCGGTCGGCCTAATCATCGGGTGCTGGCCGATCCTGGTCGAGGCGTGGGAGGACGTGCGCCACCGGCGGATGAGCATGGAGTTATCGATGCTCATCGCGATCGCCGCGGCTGCGGCGATCGGCCAGTGGGTGACCGCGCTGGTGGTCGCCGCGTTCGTCCTGGCCGCGGAAATCCTCGAAGACCTCTCCATGGACCGAGGCCGCGACGCGCTGGGTGACCTGATGGCATTCCTGCCTCGCACGGTCCAGGTGCGCGATGGGGACCGGCTGCGGACCCTCCCGTTGGATGAGGTCCTTCCCGGTCACATCGTCGTCATAACTCCGGGAGGCAGCGTCCCCGTGGATGGGACGGTGATCGCCGGTAACTCCACAGTGGATCAGTCCCGGATCACCGGCGAGTCGATGCCGGTGGACGTGACGGTCGGGGCGAGCGTCTATGCGGGGTCGGTGAACCAGACGGGCGCAGTTGAAATCCGTGCCGAACGTGTCGGTGCCGGCTCCTCCTACGGGCAGATCATCGAAGCCGTCCGCGCCGCACAGGCCCAGCAGGCCCCCGTCCAGCGCCTCGCGGATCGGCTCGCCGCCTGGCTGGTCTACGTCGCACTGGCGGCTGCGGCCATCACTTACCTCATCACCCGCGACCTGCAAGCCACAATCTCCGTCGTCGTGGTAGCCGGAGCATGCGGAATCGCCGCCGGAACCCCGCTGGCCGTGCTCGCCGCGATCGGCCGCACCGCCCGCGCCGGCGCATTCGTCAAGGGCGGCACGCACCTGGAAGCCCTCTCGACCGTGGACACCGTCGTTTTCGACAAAACGGGCACCCTCACCACCGGAACCCCCACGGTCATCGACGTGCAGCCCGCACCGGGGCTCGAGGCCGACCGGCTGCTCGCCCTCGCCGCGGCCGCGGAATGGTACTCCGAACACCCACTCGGACAAGCAATCGTCGAGCATGCCAGAGTCCGCGGCGTGCATTCGAGAGAACCCGAATCCTTCGACTACCAGCCAGGCCGCGGCGTGACCGCCACGGTCGAGGGCCGCACCGTTCGCGCCGGGAACATTCGGCACGTCCCAGAAGCCGCCCACACAGGCGGCGGCATGCAACAGGGGCAAGAACGTGAAGCGACAGCAGTGCACGTAGCCGTCGACGGCGACTACGCAGGTGTCATCTTCCTGGCCGACACGGTGCGCCCGTCCGCGGCCCAGTGTGTGGCCGACCTCCACAGGCTCGGCCTGCGGGTGCTGATGCTCACCGGAGACAGCACCGCCACCGCAGGCCGGATCGCCGCGCAGCTGCACATCGACCACGTCCGCGCCGAACTGCTGCCCACCGACAAGCTTGACGCCATCGAGGCCGAGCGAGCTGCCGGGCATCGCACCGTCATGGTCGGCGATGGTGTCAACGACGCTCCCGCCCTGGCCAAAGCCGACGTCGGCATCGCGATGGGCTCCGGCACCGACATCGCACGCGAAACCGCCGACGTGATCCTGATCGGCACCGACCTGGCCAACCTGACCCGCACCATCGGCATCGCCCGGCGGACACGAAGGATCATCATGGCCAACTTCATCGGAACGATCGCGGTCGATGTGGTCGGCATGGTCCTGGCCGCCCTCGGCATCCTCGGCCCCGTCACCGCCGCGATCGTGCACGTCGGCAGCGAATCCGTGTTCATCCTCAACTCGGCCCGCCTCATTCCCAGACGCACCGCACACCACGTGCCCCAACCCTCCAAGACGGTGACGGTGACGGTAGCCTCCCCCGGCGGCCTGAGCCGCGGAGAGTGACAGGGTACGTTGATCCTTCCGGAACAGCACCTACGTGAACCTTTCAGCGCCCAGATGGCTGCGCACGAGCGCACCGGGTCCGCTGACGCCGGACGGGTCCGCGCGCTCAGTCGTTGTCGAAGTCGATGTCGGCTCCGCGTAGGGCGGCGATCGCCTGTGCCGCCAGTCTGGCCCCCGCGTAGCCGATCACGGCGGCCAGAACGAGGGCGATGACCGGATCGAGCCAGTAGAGCCCGGCGGTGAGCCAGATCACAACGCCCGCCACGAGAACGCCAGCGGCAGCAGCGGCGTCGGCGAGCGTGTCCAGGAGTACTGATTTCATGTGGATGTCCTCGCGGTGCGCGGACAGTCCAAGCACGAGAGCACCAGCCACCATGACCGCGAGGGTGATCAGGCTCACCACGGCCATCGGGAACCCCAGCACCGCGGGCGATCCCTCGGCCAGTCGCGCGAACGCTTCGATCGCGACGCTGATGGTAACGGCGATCAGGATCGCGGCGTTGATCAGAGCGACGATCGCGATCGGCCGATTCGCCCGCGGGTGATCCGGGTCGCGATCCCGAAGCGCCACCGCGACCAGCCCCAACACCAGCGCGATCGAGTCAGCCACAGTGTCACCGGCGGCCGCCAACACCCCTACCGAGTTGGCAGTGACGCCGACGATCACGAGACCGCCGATCAACGCAAGATTCAGCGTCAGCACAATTGATAATCTCCGCCGCTGGCTGAATCGTGCTGCGCCGGCAGGTGAATTCATGCGTGGGTGCCGGGGTTGAAGATCGCTACGATCCGTGTCGGCAGGACTCATTCGAGTGCGTCGCTGCTTGTGCTGGGGACGGTGGGCGTGTCGATCGCCGGGGTGCTGCCGCGCATCACCTGATACACCTGCTCGGCATAACCATCGAGCACCGCCTCACAGTTTCGCAAACGCACCTCCGCAGCTCCGGCTTCGGCCAGTTCCAGGACGTCACGCTTCTTCAAGTCTCGCAACCAGCGCCGCAGCCGGTCCATGCTCTGTTCTTCCTCTTCGAGTTCGCCGAAGGTGAATTTCGCCTTGGCGATCTCACGGGCGATTTCCGCCTCGAACTTGCCGCAATCGGCCTCGAACTCAGCCCACTCATCAACCCGCGCCGCCACGAACGCGTCCCGGATCAGCGCCGTCGAAGCCTCGTCCCGCGGGGACGCGTCGATCACGGCGAACGTGCCGCCACCCCTGCGGCACAACTCGCCGGCACGATCCAGGGCCGGCTGAAACGCCGGGCCGGATGGCAGCGCCCAGGTCCCCGGGGACACCGGCACCGCTCCCGCCTTCCGCAACTCTCGCCACACCGCCACCCGGTGCCGGGACGGTTCGGACGGCAATTGCACCAGCACTAACACCCATCGGATATTCTTCGTCACAGGACATACTGTAACAACAGTTACACGGAAGAGGATGTGATGGGCACAACGGAACATCGGCTGACCCTGCTCGATGAGGCATTCTTCGTCAGCCTGATCCTGAAGGGCCTAGACGGCGTTCTCGAACTCGTCGGCGGCATCCTGCTCCTGCTCGTCTCTCCGCACCAGATCGGCGTGATCGCCCAGGTCCTGACCCAGCACGAACTATCCGAAGACCCACACGATCTCATCGCGAACGCCCTGCTGCACCTCACCAGCAACCTGAGCTTGTCCGCGACCGTGTTCGGGGCAATCTACCTGCTCCTGCACGGACTCGTGAAGATCGTGCTGGTCTGGGCACTGCTCAGAGGCCACCTGGCGGCATACCCGTGGATGATCGCCTTCCTGATGGCCTTCATCCTCTACCAGGGCTACCAGATCATCGTCGCCTTCTCCTGGGGACTCACCTTCCTGACCGCCTTCGACATCTTCTTCGTCTACCTCACCTGGCGCGAATACGGAATTCACAAGCGGCGACGCGCAGCAAAAGCCGGCGACGACAGCACACACGTGCCCGATCAGACCCACGAACCCTAAAGGCCGGAACCCGATATCCGTATCCACACCAGCCGCGACACACCCGTGGTCTTCGCAGAAAAGTGGCGGGATTCTTTTGACTCGGATGACGAAGTCGGCGGCCAGCCCGCCGTGTCATATGCCGGACGCTGAGCCGGACCGCCAAACCGGCGACCCGCACTGACGAAGATCCGCGTGG
Organism: Microbacterium sp. STN6; assembly: GCF_026410545.1. Lineage (GTDB taxonomy): Bacteria > Actinomycetota > Actinomycetes > Actinomycetales > Microbacteriaceae > Root112D2. The sequence continues at coordinate 309,681 of NZ_JAPMIT010000003.1, read as the reverse complement.
TTCCGAGAGGTGACATTCCCGTAAGACCCGCCCGAGAAATTGCCCGGTGAAGGGGCGCTAAACGCTACAGGCAAATCCATGACTGAATAACCGCGGGAAGCCTTGGCCGTGTGTCGCGACGGCGACACCCTCGTCGCCACGAAACTCGATCGCCTGGCCCGGTGGCTACGCGATGCGAAAGACATCCTCGATGCCTCGCCCGCTGTCACGTGAAGCTGCGCATCGGCGGCTTTGCACATGGCCCCGCCGACCTTCTGGGCCAACTGTTGTTCAACCTGTCGCCATGGTCTCCGAATTCGGGACCGATCTGATTCGCACACGAACGCGTGAGGGCATGCTCTTTTCATGTGCTAACTCATGTGCTACCGGCTATGTAGGTCCGTGAATCCTGAAGGAGTTATCCACAGTCCCCTTCTCTGACTTCCCTCTGCTTACGGGCCAGAACGCGCGTTCACGATCCTGCGCGCGAGCGGGCACAGAACAGTTCAAGTCCCCCCTCGCGCACGGTGTGGCTGATTCGGGAAAAGTCCGAGCGACTTCACGAAGCAGCACAGGCGAACGGATGAAGGGCCGGGCCGACGGAAACGTCGGCCCGGCCCTTTGCGTATTCGCGGCTATCCCGGCCGATCAGCGACGGTGCGGCCCGGTGTACGCCACGTGCTGAAGCGCCAGCTCGTACCCGTGGGCGCCCGCACCCACGATCACCGCCGTCGCGATCGGTGAGATGCGGGAGTGGTGCAGGTACTCCGCGGGCCGCGCCATGATATTCGTGATGTGCACCTCGATGACTGGCACCGGCAGCATCGCCAGGGCGTCGCGCAACGGCACAGAGGTGAATGACAACTCGGCGGGGTTGATGACCACCGCGTCGAAGGCGTTCATCGCCTCCTGCGCGGCATCCACGAGTTCGGCTTCGCTGTTGCTCTGCCGAACGTCCGCGGTGACGCCGAGCCGTGCCGCCTCCGCTGCCACCCGATCGTCGATCTGCTTCAGCGTGACCTCGCCGTAGATCTCCGGTTCGCGCCGCCCGAGCAGATTGAGATTCGGCCCGCTGAGTACCAGAGCGGATGCGCGCGGCGTCTCCGGTACGCCGGCGTCCGACACCGCCGGGGCGACGCTCAGCAGTGACAGCGCGTGTTCGAGCGCGAGCAAGTAACCGTTCGTTCCCGCACCGACGATCACGGCCGTGGCGACATCCGAGATAAAGGAATGGTGCCGAAACGACTCTCGTGCGTGAATGTTTGTGACGTGCACCTCGATCACGGGCACGGGCAGCATGGCGAGCGCGTCGCGCAGCGCGACGGACGTGTGGCTGAGTCCGCCGGCATTGATGATCACCGCATCGACGTCGCTCATTGCTTCCTGAGCCGCATCGATGAGCACGCCCTCGCTGTTGCTCTGCCGAAAGTCGAGACCCACGCCGCGACTCTCGGCGCGCTGGGAGAGTGATTCGTTGACCGCGTCGAGCGTGACCGAGCCGTACAGTGCCGGCTCGCGCCGCCCGAGAAAGTTGAGATTGGGGCCGTTGAGCACCAGAACGCGTGGTTGGGTCATCGCAGTTGACCACCTTTCCATTCCTCGAAGCCGATGGCCCTTGTACCTGGGTCGATGACCCGGGCTCGCTTCTGACCTCTGCACGATACCGCTGAGAGCGTCGGGATATGCCAATCATCGACCCCGACCGTGACATTCATCCTGTCGAGCGCGGGACGATGCGCTCTGTTGGCCGCCCCGGGCGTTTCCTAGCGTGGGAGGCGAACACACACGTGAAGGGAGTGGGACATGACTCAGACGTTTTCGCCCGTATGGCCGGTAGAGGGTGGCGCGCGTCGGCTGCGGCTCGGGCGCGCGGGAGTGGTAGCGGCATCCGCTGCGGTTGCCGTGGTGCTCTGGATCATCTGCGTTCCGGTCATGGGGCTTGAGCTGGTGGTCGGTTCCGCAGCCGCGTCGCAGACGGTGGGGTTGGCGGCCGTGATCGTCGTACCGCTTCTCGCCGGAGGAGCCGCGTGGGGCCTGCGTGCGCTGCTCGAGCGGATGCCGCGTGGCGGGCGCCGCACCTGGCTCATCACGTCGTGGGCCGTACTGGCGCTGTCGCTGCTGGGGCCGCTCGGCGTGGCGAGCGGTGCGGTGCTGATTGCGCTGCTCGCGATGCACGTGGCGGTGGGGCTGACGCTCATCGTCGGGCTCTCGGCGCTCGCCGCATCCGCCAAGGGCGGCGCGCGGCGTCGACCCGCGAGAGGGCGCCCGGTAGCGTGATGAGCATCGACAGCGACACTGACCCCACCTACCGCGGTGCGGGTGCCGAGCCGGCCCTGGCCTGGTTCGCCCGGCGCCCCGGGCCGTGGTTCGCGCTCATCTGGCTTCCGGTGCTGATCGTCGGGCCGCTCGTGGACGCCGTCGCCGGCGGCAACGCGCTTCGCGTAGCGGCGCTCGTGGTGCTCGGTGCGGTCTTCGCCTGCACGGTCTGGCTGCCGTACCGGCGCACGGGTGAGCGCGCCGCGAACCGCCGTTTCGCCGAACTGTCGTTCACGCTGTTCCTCCTCCTCGGTGCCGGCTACTTCGTGGGGTGGCAGACCGACCGCCAGTTCCTCTTCCCGCTGCTGGCGATCGCGGCCGCCGTGGCGATCCGGCGTGGCTGGGCGTTCGGCATCATCTGGGGCCTCGCGGTGAGCGGCGCATCCGCTGTGGGTTTCGAGCAGTCCTCTCTCGATGCGGCCATGCTGCTCGGATTCGCCACGTTCTTCGGCGGCGCCGCGAATCTGCTCGTGCGCTACCTCGTCGACCTCGTCGCCGAACTCAGGCGCACTCAGCACCGGCTGGCGCATGTCGCCGTCGGCGAGGAACGGCTGCGCTTCTCGCGCGACCTGCACGACCTGCTCGGCCACACGCTCTCGGTCATCGTCGTGAAGGCGGAGGCGGTGCGGCGACTGCTCGCTTCGGACCCCGAGGCGGCTGCGGCGCACTCGCGCGACATCGAGACGATCGGCCGTGAGGCGCTCGCCGAGGTGCGCGAGGCCGTGTCGGGCTACCGGTCGGTGGGTCTTGCTGACGAGATCGAGCGGGCGCGAGGCGCGCTCGCCGCCGACGGGATTCGGCTCGAACTGTCGATGCCCGAGGGCGAAGGCGTGCCTCCCGGCGCCGACTCGCTGCTCGGCTGGGTGGTGCGCGAGGCGACGACGAACATTCTGCGGCACGCCGAGGCGACGCGCTGCCGAATCACGCTGACACAGGAGCCCTCGAGTGCCCGCATCGAGATCGTCGACAATGGGCGGGGCGGCCGCACCGGCTACTCCGGCGGTTCGGCGGCGGGCAGCGGCCTGCAGGGGCTGGCGGAGCGCATCGGCGACGCTGGAGGCGAGCTTGGCACCACGGCAACCGCGCAGGGCTTCCGCCTGACGGCGTCGATTCCCCTGACATCGGATGGCTCGCCCGAGGGCTCGCGGCCATGACGCCCGGCGCGGCCCCGATCAGCATCCTCATCGCCGAGGACCAGCGGATGATGCGCTCCGCGCTCGTCAGCCTGCTCGAACTCGAAGATGACATGACCGTCGTGGCGGATGTGGGGCGCGGAGACGAGGTCGTGCAGGCGGCTCGCCACGCGCATCCGAATGTCGTGTTGCTTGATATCGAGATGCCGGGACGCAGTGGCCTCGACCTGATCGCGGAGCTGATGCGGGAGGTTCCCGGCTGTGCCGTGATCGTGGTGACGACGTTCGGGCGGCCCGGCTACCTGCGGCGGGCGATGGAGGCGGGGGCACGAGGGTTTCTCGTAAAGGACGACCCGGTTGAGGAGCTCGCCGGGGCGATCCGGCGGGTGCTGGCCGGCGAGGTGATCGTGAACCCGAGGCTCGCTGCGCAGGCGCTGAGCAGTGCTGCCAACCCGCTGACCGAGCGGGAGCGCGAGGTGCTCGCGGCATCGGCGAATGGCGCGACGATCAGCGATATCGCCCAGGCGCTGCACCTCTCGCACAGCACCGTGCGCAACTATCTCTCGTCGGCGATCGGGAAGACGGCGACGCGCAATCGCGGTGAGGCGCTGAGCCGGGCCCGGGACGAGGGGTGGCTGTAGGGTGCGCAGACCCCCAAACCGCGGGTGATCTGGGTATTTTTCTGCGTGTTTTGCCCTAGAGGCGCCCATGTCGGCGTACCCCTGACATACCGTTGGAGCGATCCTCGACGCTTCCCGTCGTTTCGGGAGGCTCGCACCCGACCGCCTGAGGTTCGATATGACGACTCTTCTTCGACGCCACCCCGGCGCACACGCCCGCATGCGACGCGCCCACTCGCTCTCTGGCGCGCGCACTCCGCTGAAGGTTCTGGCGCTCGCCGCCAGTGCCGCCCTCGTCTGCGCCGGACTCGTGACGACGGGTGCGCTGGCCGCATCCGCTGTCTCGTCAGGCACGCTTCTGCTGAAGGACAGCTTCACGAAGTCGAGCGTCACCTCGAGCGAATACGTCGTGGGCGGCACCGGTACGGTCGCCGGGGCGAGCGCGAACGTCGCGTGCCTGACGGCGGCCGGGTCGACGACCTCTGATGCGCCGACAAGATGTGCGAGCGGGGCCACCGATGCGAGTGACGGCGGCGCTCTTCGGCTCACGACCGCCGAAGGCAGCCAAACGGGCTTCCTGCTGTACAACCATGCACTGCCGACCAGGGCCGGCCTCGACATCCAGTTCAATATGTATCAATACGGCGGTAACGGCGCCGACGGCATCACGTTCTTCTTGAGCGACGGGCAGCATGAGCTGGACAGGGTAGGAGCGTCGGGCGGCTCACTCGGATATCACAACAGCACCGCAGGGTCGGGGATAGGGCAGAAGGGAATCCCGTACGCCCTGCTCGGCGTCGCCTTCGACGCCTACGGCAACTTCGTCTACGAGACGAACAATGTGGCTGACGGCGGAAGCTGCGCGGACCACTCCGCTGACTGGTCCAAGGCCAGGGCTCCTCAATCCGTCTCGCTGCGCGGACCGGGCAAGCTCGGTAGCGACGGCACCTGGGACGACGGCTACTGCCTGCTCGGCGCTCCGGTCGCTCCCGCAGGCGGTATCGACCTGACGAGCACCACGACCCGCGATGCGGCGCTTCGAAAGGTCAAGATCGAGATCGATCCGCCGTCGACCACGTCTCCCAAGGTGCGCGTCTACCTCGGGGCCATGGGCGACGCGAATGCCACTCCGCAGCTCGTGACGACGGTGGACGAGCCGGCCGAGTTCGCGACCACGAAGACGTTCAAGTTCGGCTGGTCCGCGAGCACGGGCGGGTCGACGGACATCCACGAGATCAACATGCTGAATGTGGCATCGATCAACGAGATCACTCCCGTGATCGAGGTGACCGCAACGAACCCATCCCCCGCGGACGCCGGTTCCGAGAGCAATGTCACCTTCTCGACCTCCACGAGCTCCAGCGACGGGCCCATCGCCGCAGGTGTGCCGGTGACGATGACCGTGACCAGCCCGACCAACATGACGCTCGGCACGCTTCCAGCGGCGATCAACGGATGGTCGCTCGGCTCGAACACCTCGACTTCTGCCGTCTACACCTACACGCCCGACGCCCTCGTGGTTCCCGGAACGGCCCTGCCAGACCTGACTCTTCCCGTGACCAGCACGACGCCCGGAACGTACAACGTCAGTGCCATCGTGAGCGGCGCCGGGATCGACACCGCCACGAGCACCGAAGCGGATCGCACGGGCACGAGCACGGTGACTGTTCGCCCGATTGCCGGCGACGGCCCGGTGGCGGGGCAATCGGCGACGGCGACGACTGCTCCGGCATCCGCAACCCCGGCGGTCACGACGATTCCAGTGCCTGACCCCGTCGGTGTGGGAACGCCCACGTATTCCATTGCGAGCGGGCCAACCCGTGGAGCGGCGACAATCGATAGCGCCACCGGTGTCATCAGCTACACGCCGGCGGCCGGGATGAGCGGCATCTCGAGAATCGAATACGTCGTCGAGATGAACGGGCAGACGTCGCTTCCGGCGACCGTGACCGTGACGACCCCTCCCGCTGCATCCGACATCAGCACGGCGACCGGCTATGCGACGCCGATCACCGTCGACCTCGCGACCACTTCTGTCGGTACCGGTCTCACCTTCGCTCTCGTCAGCGCTCCTCCGACGACCGCCGGCACCGCCACCGTCGACTCGGCGACAGGTGCTCTTGTATTCACGCCGGCAAGCGCCTTCTCCGGCTCGACGACGATGACGTATCGCGTCACGGACGCCGACAGCGTTTCCTCAGCGACAGCCGCCGTCACGATCGCTGTCGGCCCGCGCGCGCATGACGACAGCCTCTCTGTCTCGCTCGACAAGACGGGCAACGGCACAGTTTCCTCCACGCTGCCGGCGGTCGACGGCTCCGGCCCATTCACCTACACTCTCGTCGACGACACGGCGGCGGGCACCGTCGCGCTGGCCGCCGACGGATCGTTCACCTACACCGCGAAGAAGCAGACCACCGGTACGTTCACCGCAACGTACACGGCGACCGGCGCGTCCGGAGCCCCCAACGAGGACTCGGCCGTGCTCACCGTGATCGTGAAGCCATATGCCGGCATGGTCTCGGCGACCACACGGGCAGACACGAGCGTCACGGCCGCCCTCACAACGCAGGGAGCCGAAGGGGGCACCTTCACCATCACGCAGCCCGGCAGTGGAGCAGGCGCTGCCGCTCTCGGTGACGATCCCGCGACGCTCATCTTCACGCCTGCGGCGGGCACGAGCGGCATCGCCACCTTCTTGTACACGGTGAGCGCCAACGGGGTCACGAGCGATGCCGCCACCGTGAGCATCTCGGTGTGTCCCGTCGTCACCGACAAGACCGCCAGCACTCCGTACGGCAGGACGGCGACCGTCGATCTCACGGGCGGCGCGCGAGGTACCGCGCTCACGTACAGCATGGTCAGCGGCGCGAGCGCAGCGGGCGCGGCATCCGTCGACGCGGCCACCGGTCTGCTGACGTTCGCCCCCAAAGTCGGCTTCTCGGGGATCGCGGCCATCACGTTCAGAGCGACGGACGCTGCCGGCCTCGCCAGCGACGTCAAGACCGTGACGCTGACGGTGCTTCCTGAGGCGCAGTCGTCGGCGGCGACGGTCACCCTTCCGCCGTCAGGTGCAGGCGAGAGCAGCTTCGATGTGCCGCAGCCGGCCGGAACCGGGCCCTTCCACTTCGAGCTCGTGCCCGGCAGCACCACGCCGGGTGGCTCGTTCGCCATCGATGAGAGCACCGGGCGGGTGACCTTCACGCCAGAGCCGGGGGTCTCCGGCCACGTGCAAGCGAAATACCGGGTGACGGATGCCGCGGGGAACACCAGCAACGCGCAGGACGTCACGGTCACGGTGCTGCCCTTCAGCCGCACCCCGAACACCGCGCAGGATGTCGGATCGGCCACGCACGAGCTCGTCGCGGCGCAGACCGTGGGCACCGGCCCCTTCGTCTACGCGCTGGTCGACGCCCCCGATCCCACGATCGGAGCGGCACGCATCGACGCCGCGAGGGGCCTGATCACGTTTGAGCCCGCCGATCGGACAGCAAGCGGGCGGGTGTCGTTCACGTACACGGTGACGGACGCCGCTGGCGTGACGAGCACGCCTTCCCCTGCCATGCTGCAGTTACGCCCGACCGTCACCGACCTCAGCGGCTCCACGCAGGGTGCGCTCGCGAATCCTTTGCCGGCGGTTCTCACGCCGGCCCCCGTGGGCACCGGACCGTTCACGTATCGACTCCTCAGCACCGCGCCGCACGCGAACGTCGCGGGAACGGGCGCGGCCTTCGCCGTGACACCCGCAGACGGATACAGCGGAACGACGGCCTTCACCTTCGTCGCGGTCGACGTGCACGGCGTCGAATCCGCCGTTCGGACGGCGACGGTGGTCGTCGCCGGCATTCCGGGTGGTCTGGCGAAGACCGGCGTGGACGTTCCGGGAGCCGCCGCGCTTGGAGCGGTGATGGCGATTCTTCTCGGAGCGGGACTCGTTCTGGCGATGCGGCTTCGGCGGCGTCAGAGCGCGCGTCGTCAGAGCGGGCGGCGGCCGACGACGACCGTGGCGTAGAGCGCCGCGGAGCGCGCGATGCGGGGCAGCAGGCCGGCGGCCGTGAAGGCTGCGGAGGCGGCATCCGCTTGCTCCTCGCTTGTTTCGATGAGCAGGTAGCCGCCGGGGTTCAGCCAGGATGCGGCGGCGGCCGCGACTCGGCGCGCGATGGCGAGGCCGTCTCGCCCGCCGTCGTGGGTTGCGTTCGGTTCGTGCTCGCGCGCCTCGGTGGGCATGAGGGAGATCTCGTCGGTGGGCACGTACGGCACATTGGCGGCGATGATGTCGAGCGCGCCGCGGAGGCTCTCGGGGAGCGGGTCGAAGAGGTCACCGGTGTAGACGTGGCCGCCGAGCGGGGCGAGGTTGCGGCGGGCACACGCGGTGGCGGCGGGGTCGATGTCGGCGGCGTAGAGGGCGTGGGTGACGGCGCGCTCGGGGTCGCCGGGGAGTTCGAGGTCGCCGGGGAGCTCTGCGAGGCGGTGGGCGAGGGCGAGGCCGATGGCGCCGGTGCCGCAGCAAAGGTCGAGGATGACGGGAGCCGCGGGTGCGATGCGCGCCGCCTCGTCGACGAGAAACGCGGTGCGCTGGCGTGGGATGAAGACGCCGGCGTCGATGGAGACGCGCAGCCCGCAGAACTCGACCCAGCCCAGGATGTACTCGAGCGGCTCTCCCGCGATGCGGCGGGCGACGAGCGGCTCGAGCGCTGCGGCCGTGGGAGCGGCCTCGAGGAGCAGTCGTGCCTCGTCTTCGGCGAAGACGCATCCGGCCGCACGCAGGCGCGCAGTGAGGGCCGGGGAGTCGGGTGATCGTGATGCGGTGATCGCGTCAGATTAGCGCATGCCGCCTCGCCCGATTGCTAGCGTAGAAACGATTCGCGCCCTGCCGCCCGTGACGACGCGCCGGCATCGCGCGTAGAGAAGGGCTCTCAGTGCGACGCGGCATCAACTACGACACCGGCTTCAATCCATCGAACGAGGGCCTCAGCCGCATCGCGTTTGACGTCGGCGACGTGCGACGCGATATGACGACGATCTCGGAGGAGTTGCATTGCGATGCGGTGCGCGTCTCCGGCGGCGACGCTGAGCGAGTGGCGATGGCGGCCGGCGTGGCCGCGGAGGCCGGCCTCGAGGTCTGGTACTCGCCCTTCCCGTGCGAGCTCGAGCCGGAGGCGCTGCTCGATCATCTCGCGGATGCTGCTCGGCGAGCCGAGCAGGTCCGGCGGCACGCGCCGGCCGTCGAGGTGATCTTCGTCGCGGGCTGCGAGATCAGTCTCTTCAATCGCGGATACCTTGCCGGCGACGACCTGCTGTCCCGTCTGGACGCCCTCACGAGTCTCGCCGCTGGCGGCGACGCGGCATCCTTCGCCGACTTGTTCGGGCGCCTGAGCGTGGCGCTCGCCGACATCGCGACCGCTGTCAGACGGGAGTTCGGCGGCCGGATCAGTTACGCCTCGGGTCCATGGGAGTTCATCGACTGGGGCCCGTTCGACATCGTCGGTGTCGACGCGTATCGCAACGCCGAGAACGCCGGGGTCTTCCGCGACGAGCTGCGCGCCCACCACGCACACGGCAAGCCGGTGGCCGTCACCGAGTTCGGCTGCTGCACCTACCGTGGCGCCGGCGACGCGGGAGGCGAAGGGTGGCTCGCCGTCGATGAATCGGAAGGCGAGAAGCGGATGCGGCCGGGAACCCTTCGAGACGAAGGCGAGCAATCGCGCTACCTCACTCAGCTGCTGCCGATCTTCGAAGAGGAAGGGATGGACGCGGCCTTCTGGTTCACCTACGCAGGATGGGAGCTGCCGCATCGGCCCGACGACCCGGAACACGACCTCGACCTCGCCTCATACGGCGTGCACGCCGTGTTGCCCGACGGCAGCCTGCGCCCCAAGCAGGTCTTCGAGACGATGGCGGCGCTCCACCGTGGATAGCTCGGTGCGAGGCGAGGGGGTTTCGAGACGCCGCTTCGCGGCTCCGGGGCCCGCTCAGCCGAGGAGGCGAGGGGGTTTCGAGACGCCGCTGCGCGGCTCCGGGGCCCGCTCAGCCGAGGAGGCCGTTCTCGTAGGCGTGCGCCACGAGCTGCACGCGTGAGGTGAGCCCCAGCTTGGCCAGAATGCTGCGAACATGGCTCTTCACGGTGGCCTCGCTGATGTACGCAGTGCGGCCGATGTCGGCGTTGCTGAGCCCGCGCGCCGCAAGCAGGAACACCTCCTTCTCGCGCGCCGAGAGCGGGGCGATCGCCGTGTCGTCCGGGCGCCGTCGCACGCCCTGCCGCGCGCGCAGCAGGTCGGCCGTGTCGCTCGGCGCGATCACCGAGTGGCCGGCGTGCACCGTGCGGATCGCGGCGAGAACGAACTCGGGAGCGGCATCCTTCACAATGAAGCCGTCCGCGCCCGCGTGGATCGCCCGCACCACCGCCTCGTCGCGCTGGAACGTCGTGAGCACGATGACCTTCGGCCGCGGCTCGGCGTCGAGCGTGGCCCGCGCCTCGGAGCGGATGCGCGCTGTCGCGGCGATCCCGTCCATGACGGGCATGCGCACATCCATGAGCATGACGTCTGGTGACTGCGTCGTCGCGAGCTGCACCGCCGCGGCTCCGTCGTGCGCCGACCCCACGAACTCCAGATCGGGCTGCGATTCGATGAGCATCTGCATGCCGGAGCAGAAGAGCTGCTGGTCGTCGACCACCGCGACACGGATGCCGCTCACGGCGCGACCGCCGCGGCCTGGCCCGCGGTCGCGCCTTCGCGTTCTCCCGCGTCGGCGTCGTCGCTCTCACCGGCGTCGAGAGCCGCCGTGGGGATGAAGGCCGTGATGATGTACCCGCACTCATCCGACCCGGCGGTGAGCCAGCCGCCGGCAAGTCGGGCTCTCTCCCGCATGCCGAAGAGGCCCCGGCCCGTGGGGCGTTCCCGGCACTCCTCAGCGTCACCGACCGCAGCGTCGCCGACCGCCGCGTCGCCGACCGCCGCGTCGGCAACCGCCGTGCCGCTCGACGCAACCGTGATCGCGAGCCCCGGCCCGCGCCAGTCCAGGCTCACGCGCGCGGCGGGCGACGCCCCGGAATGCTTCAGCGCGTTCGTCAGCGCCTCCTGCACGATGCGCACGACGGCGAGTTGTTGCGCGGCCGTCATCTCTGAGGGGTCGCCGAAGTGGTCGACGGTGAGGGCGAGGCCGGCCTCGCGCATCCGCTCAAAGAGGGGGTCGAGATCGTCGAGTGTCGGATTCGAGTGGCCCTGAGGGTCTGTGACGAGGGATTCGATGAGCATGCGCACCTCGGTGAGTGACGCGCGGGCCGCGCCCGCGATCTGCTCGAGCGAGGTGCCGACGGCGGCGGGGCGCTCGTCGCTGATGAAGCGGGCGCCGTCAGCCTGGGCGATGATGACCGACAGCGAGTGGGCCATGATGTCGTGCACCTCCTGCGCGATGCGTTCGCGCTCGGTGGAGAGGGCGAGGTCGAGCTCGGCGGCGCGCAGTTCGGCCCGCGTCTTCTCGAGCCGAACCGCGCCGAATTGCTGCAGCATCCATGCCCGGTAGCCGAAGCCCAGGAACCAGGAGCCGAGGGCGAGGGCGGCCCCGACGAGCGCGCAGGTAGCGAAAGCTTGCGTCAGGTTCTTGGGAATTCCGTTTGGATCCTGGTACTCGACAAGGAGGCCGACGCCTGGTGCTGTCAGGAGTATCGCCACCACGACCGATCCCAGGACAGCGCTCCAGAGTGCCGCCCGGCGCACGAAGCGTGAACCGTGCGCGCTCACGCAAGCGAGAACTGCGAGCAGGCCGAAGTAGACGGGCCAGCCCGTGTCCGAGAAGCGAAGCTGCCAAACAACGATTTGGGCGGCTAGGAGCGTGGCGAAAAGCGCGAGTGCAACCAGTGGCTTCCAGCGTGAAACTGCGATCGCGACACTGACCACGCCAAGTGCGATGAGCCAGCCAAGAGTGTTCCAGCGCGAGCCGAAGAAGAGCGACATGCGCCCCGCCTCGGCAATGACCCAGAGCGTGAAGAACAGAGCGGCGACCGCCGGTTCTGCGAGCGGCCGTAGCCGGGTGAGAAGTACCTGCATGGCTTTCACGCTAGGGGCCAAACCGTTGGTGTGGTCGGTAATCGGAGCGTCATTCAGCCCAAAGGATGAGACAAGCCGGTCTTCGGGCTGACGACAGGGCGCGCGTTCGGTCGCTTGGCTTGAGGCATGGAAACCACGCGCGCATCCACTGCCCCTGTTCGCCCGAGCGGCGCAATCGACCCGGCATCGGTCGAGCTGCCGCCGACGCACGTCGTCGAGATCGCGGTCGAGGTCGCGAGAGCGGCGGATGCGCCGGCCTAGCGGCCGACGATCTCGATCGGGCCTCCGCCGAGCAGCACGAACGCGAGCGCGGTGCCCGACATGACGACGAGCGCGAGCGTCAACGCCAGGTGAGGCAGCGCCCCGCCGGGAAGCGTCGCGTCGGCGTGCAGCGACGCGTGCGCCCTGCGGTAACGCGCGGACGCGGTGACGTAGGCACCGGCGGCGAACACGAGCCCGAGCGCCCCGAGCACAATCGCGGCCGGCCCCACGATGTCGAGGAACACGCGCGCGCCAGCCACGCTCGCCGCGGCGAGTGACAGCGACGTGCGGCGCCACGCGAGCAGCGTGCGCTCTGCCTGCAGGCCCGCGTCGAACGGTGTCGCGGCGGCGAGACCCTTGCCTCGCGCGCTCACGCGCATCCTCGCCCGATCACGATCGCGGCAGGAACAGGCCGATCGCGATCAGCAGAGTGGCGATCACGACGCCGACCGTGAGCAGCAGCGACAGCGGCGTTCCCGGCAGCGCGCGGCCGCTGCGCAATGCGATCTCGGTGCGCGCCCACCCGGTCCACGAGAGTGCGGCGGCGAGCAGGGCCAGAACGATGAAGACGAGCGCGGCCGTGAAGCGGAACTCCGCGCGGATCGGCAACTGCAGCGCCTCCAGTGCCACACCCGCCGCGAGCAGGGCGAGCGACGTTCTGATCCACGCCAGGAACGTGCGCTCGTTCGCGAGACTGAAGCGCGCATCCGGTTCGCTGCCGCGGCCGTACACGAAGCTCGGAAAGCGTCTCATACGGTGGCCTTTCGTGCCGGTGCGCGGGGTTGTCATGCCACCAGCAGTCTAGAGGCGCCTGGTCGATGCTCTAATGGAGGTGGGCACAACGGCTCGGCGGCGAGGGAGACGAAGGTCACGATGAGCGAGGAACGGCAGGGCGAGCAGTCGGTCGGCGGCGAGGCGGCCGGCGCGATCGACGGCGAGAGCACAGGCTGCACCTGCGGATGCACGGCGCCCGCGGCGCCGCGTACCCCGCTCACCCAGTCGCTCGGCATGCCCTCGTTCGGCCGCGCCCCGGCTGCGCGCCCCGGCGCCGGTACGGGAGTCGCCACCCACGCCATCGCACAGTGCGCCGTTCCCGCGCAGACGTTCACCATGGGCGACCCGTTCGGCGAGGGCAACCCGGGTGACGGCGATTCGGTGCTGCACGAGGTCACGCTCGACGCCTTCTCGATCGATGCGACCTCGGTCACCAACGCGGCGTTCGCCGCCTTCGTCGACGCCACCGGCTACCGCACCGAGGCGGAGACGTTCGGGTACTCGGCCGTGTTCCACCTGGGCCTTGCGGCGCCGGAGCACGATGTGATGGGGCCGGCGGCGGGCACGCCGTGGTGGTTCGGGGTACGGGGCGCCGACTGGCGGCATCCGGGGGGAAGGCAGTCGAGCATCGAGGGCCTCGAGCAGCACCCGGTGACGCATGTGAGCTGGAACGACGCCGTCGCGTACTGCGCATGGGCGGGTCGTCGGCTGCCGACCGAGGCCGAGTGGGAGTGCGCCTCTCGTGGCGGACTCGCCGGCGCTCGCTACCCGTGGGGTGATGAGCTGATGGCGGATGGCGAGGCCTGGCGCTGCAACATTTGGCAGGGGCGGTTCCCCACCCAGAACACACAGGAAGACGGATACCTGCTGACCGCGCCGGTGCACACCTTCGAGCCGAACGCCTACGGCCTGTGGCAGACCGTAGGCAACGTGTGGGAGTGGTGCGCGGACTGGTTCGACGCGCGCTACTACAGCGAGTCGCCTGCGGCCAACCCCGCGGGCCCGGCGCGCGGGGGAGCGCGGGTGCTGCGCGGCGGGTCGTACCTGTGCCACGACTCGTACTGCAACCGGTATCGCAACGCGGCCCGGTCGTCGAACACGCCCGACTCGTCGATGGGCAATGCCGGGTTCCGCACGGTGGCCGGGTGACGATCTCACGACGCGACGCGATTCTCGACGCCGCCGTCGAGGTCTTCGGTTCCGTCGGCTATCGCGGCGGTTCGCTGCGCGATGTGGCCGGTCGCGTCGGAGTGACGGTGCAGGGTGTGCTGCACTACTTCCCCAGCAAAGACGACCTGCTGCGCGGTGTGCTCGAGCGGCGCCAGCCGGAGGTGCTCGCCGAGAACGAGGCGGCGTTCGAGCGCGACGGCCTTGCCGGACTCGTCGCCGTGATCGTGCGCCGCAACCGGGACGCTCCCGGCGTGGCGAGACTCTTCACGACGCTGGCAGCCGAGGCGACGGATGCCGCGCATCCGGCCCATTCGTACTTCGTCGAACGGTACCGCTCGGTCGCGGCAGCGCTCGCCGAGAAGGTGACCGCAGAACAGAGCGCAGGGCGGATGCGCCCAGACGTGCCCGTGCAGACGGCCGTGCGCGTGCTCGTCTCCCTGCTCGACGGTCTGCAGCTGCAGTACCTGCTCGATCCTGATTTCGACGTCGAGCGAACGGCACGGGAAGCGCTGGCACTGTTCGAGGCCTCGCGACCTACCGAGCAGTAGGTAGGACATGATAGCGTCGGCGCATGAAGCCGCTGAACGTGCTCTGGATCTCGACCCACGACATCAACCCGCACCTCGGGTGCTACGCCGGCGTCTTTCCCGGTGCCGAGTATGCGGTCACACCCAACCTCGACGCCTTCGCGGCGGAGGGTGCGCTCTACGAGAACGCGTTCGCGACCGCGCCCGTCTGCGCACCGGCGCGGTCGTCGATCATGACAGGCTGCTTTGCCACCTCCATCGGCACGATGCACATGCGCACGAAGGCCGTCGTTCCGCCGGAGGTGCGACTGCTGCCCGAGTACTTCCGCGAGGCGGGCTACTACACGACGAACAACTTCTTCACCGACTTCCAGGTCGACATTCCCGGCACCACGTTCGATGACTGCAGCCCGCGCGGCCACTGGCGCAACAGGCCGAGCGACGACACCCCGTTCTTCGCCGCGTTCCACGGTCTCATCACCCACGAATCGCAGATCTACACAGACGACGAGGAGTTCGCGAGGGCGACGAGTCACGTCGCCGATGCGGACCGGCACGACCCTGCCCTGGCGCCGCTGCCGCCGTACTACCCCGACACCGAGGTTTTCCGTACATCGTGGGCCCGCTACAACGACCTCATCACCGAGATGGACCACTCGGTCGGCGAGATCCTCGCCCAGCTGGAGGAGGACGGGCTCGCCGAGTCGACGATCGTCGTCTTCTGGAGCGATCACGGGCTGGGCATGCCCCGAGGCAAGCGCTGGGTGAACGAATCGGGTCTGCGCGAGCCGCTCATCGTCCGCTGGCCGGGCGTGATCGAGCCGGGAGTGCGTCGCGACGAGCTCGTGCACGTCATGGACATCGCACCGACCATGCTCACCGTATGCGGTCTGGCCGTGCCCGAGCACATGCAGGCTGTCTCGCTCATCGACGAGAAGGGGCGCCTCGTCGACGAGCCCAACGAGTACGCATTCGGTGGCCGCGACCGCATGGACGAGCAGGAGGACACGTGCCGCACCGTGCGAGACCGGCGCTTCCGCTACATACGCAACCTGCACCCTGACCGGTCGGGCATGCAGCATTGCGAGTATCCCGACCACCTCGCCACCTGGGCCGAGCTGCGCCGTCTCTACAAGGAGGAAGCAGGGCAACTCGGCCAGGGTGAACCCCGTGACCGGCTCACCGAACTGCAGCGCAGCATCGTTGCGGCGAGCAAGCCTGAGCACGAGCTCTACGACATCGTGAATGACCCGCATGAAGAGGTGAACCTCGCCGCCGACCCGCGGTACGCGGACGACCTCGCACGCCTCTCTGACGCACTCGATGAGTGGCAGCGGCGCTATGGCGACCTCGGGCTCGTGCCAGAAGACGAGCTGATCGAGCAGTGGCGCCCTGGCGGTCGAAAGCGTCGCACCGCCGAGCCCATCGTTCGGGTCGTCGACGGCATGCTCGTTGCCGAGTGCGAAACCGACGGCGTATCCCTCGGCTGGACCACCGAACCGGTGCAGCCGCCACGCGAGCTCAGCATGCTCGAACGCGTGAGCGGAGGGCAGGATGACGGTGGTCGCCGCTGGAACCTCTACGCGCGGCCCGTCGCGCATCCCGGCGGCGACGTCTTCGTCAAGGCGTGGCGCATCGGATATGAGCCGAGCGCCGAGGTGCGCATCTCGGGTTGAGGGAGGCCGGTGCTGGGTTTCGAGACGCGCCTGGGGCGCTCCTCAACCCGCGTGGACTTCGAGACGCGCCTGGGGCGCTCCTCAACCGGCGTGGACTTCGAGACGCGCCTGGGGCGCCCCTCAACCGGCGGTCAGGAAGCGCGCCGTGGCGAGGTCTGTGATGAGCACGTCGAGCCAGCCCCCGAGCGCGGCGGCACGAATGGCCTCGTGCTTGCGCTCGCCGCCCGCGATGCCGACGGTGCGGTCGATGGCGCGCAGTTGTTCCACACTGATGCCGAGCACGCGGTCGCCCAGGTCGGTGTCGACCAGCTCGCCTGCTGCGTCGAAGAAGCGCAGGCACACGTCGCCCACGGCCCCGCGCTCTCTCAGCCGCTGCTGCTCGGTCTCTGAGATCGCGTTGCCCGAGTCTTTGAGCAGGGGTGACGGCTGAAGGCTGCCGATGCCCACGAGCAGCACGGTGAGCCGCGCCCATTCGGCGGCGACGTCAGCAACGTTCGGGTCGGCAAGCAGCGCGTCCCGCACGGCCGAATTCGCAACGATGCCCGGCACGGGAAGGAACTGAGCATCGGCGCCCGTGACGCGTGCGAGCCGGTCGGTCAGGCGCGTCGCCTGCACCTGGACCGCCGGGTTGCCGACACCCCCGAGAACCTGCACGACTGCGGATGCGGTCGGCTTCGGCCTCGGCGACATTTTGTCGACCGTGGCAAGCAGCGTAGACGACCACGACGACAGTCCCACCCGATCGCCGCCCGTCAGGGTGGTCTCAAGGTAGGCGGCACCCGCCGCGCCCAAGGCATTCAGCAGTGCGCGATCATCGTCGGAGGCGGCTTCGGCCACGACGACGTCGCGCAGGCCGTAGCGGTCGCGCACAGCATCCTCAAGCTCGGAATACACGCCGGGCGGAGGCACGACGACCGTGCGCACCACGCCCAGGGTCACCGCCTCCTTGAGGAACCGGGAAACGCGTGACTGCGAGATGCCGAGTCGTGCGGCGATCTCCGGCTGCCGCATGCCCTGCTCGTGGTACATGCGGGCGATCTTCGTGAGCAGTGACATGCGATCGGTGGCCAGGCGGCTTGCGTTGGCTTCCATCGACATGGTCACCAGAGTATTGCCTCACACGCCGCCGGCGGAGCGCCGCTCATTCGGCATAGCTGGAGAAGAGTGCTCGTTGCGCGAGAGCGAGGGCTCCGATGGCGTCGTGGCGATCCTGCGCCTCCTGAACGGCCGCGAAGTCGAGCTTCTCAAGCCCTCGGTGGGCTGCCTTGAGGAAGTCGATGGCGTGGTTCGCGGCCTCGACGCTGTTCTCGCGGAACGGGAACTGGTCGAGCTGCCAGACACCCTCCCAGTTGTTCTTGCGGAGCGTGTAGAAGAACTCGAAGAGCTCGATCGGATGCACCGTGCCGGCGACCATGTCGTCGTCCCATTGGCGCAGATTGTCGTTCACGTCCATGCCGAAGAGGCGGCCGTAGTCGATGGCGAGCTGAGCGGAGTCTGCTGGCGACTCCGCGCCGAACAGGGCGTGGCCGAAGTCGAGCAGGATGCCGACGTTGGGCAGGCCGATCTTCTCGATGCCGAGCAGGGTGCGGGCGACCGAGTCGAAGCTCATGTGCACGCGGGGCTCGCGCGGCTTGTACTCGATCACGAACTTCAGATCAGGGTTCTCGCTCGCGAGCTGCCCTACGCCGTCGAGGGAGTTCTTCCACAGCGCACCATGGTCGACCTGGAAGGGGTAGTCCCAGCCGTCCTGGCCAGGCCAGAGCTTGACGTAGTCGGCCCCGAAGTGCCGCACCACGTCGGCCGCCTGGGTAATCAGTTCGTGCGCCCTCCGCCGAACGCCCGGATCGGGGTTGGTGAACGCGCCCTTGGCGAATTCCCGCGTGTACATCTCCGGCGTGATGCCGATGACGCCGAGACCATTGCGGTCGAGCGCCTCACCCACTTGCTCGTTGGTGAACTCACCGCCGAAGAACGGGTAGTTCAGGTCGACGACCGAGAGGTCGCGCACCTGGCCGGCGAGGTCGATCGCATCGATGACCGTGCGAGGATCGCCGTAGCCGTCGGTCGCGTACCGGTCCACGTACGTCGCGAAGTGCCAGATGCCGGCTCCGTAGCGTTGCGTCTGTGTCATGTGATCTTCTCCTTGTTTAACGGGCAGTCGGTCTAACGCCGCAGGCGACTGGATGAGGGCTTCACGAGCCCGTGACGCTCGCGGCACTCCGGGAGAGCGTCACGGCATGGTGCCACCGCTCGCGCCGCCTCTCGGCTGCCGCCGCGCCGATCGCCGGCTCGAAGACGGCGCTGCCGTCGCCGAACGAGAGCACCTGGTCCGGCCGCCAGAGACCACACGAGATGCCGCCGAGATAGGCAGCGCCGAGGGCCGAGAGCCCTGACGCATTCGGCCGCGTGACCACGCGCTGGCTCAGGTCGGCCAGCAGCTGAGCCAGCCAGTCGTTCGACGCCGGTCCGCCGTCGATGAGGATCGTCTCGATGCGATGCTCCAGCCCGCGCTCGGCGGCGGCGAGCACGTCTTCGATCTGCAGCACGATCGACTCCGCCGCAGCCCGCGCGATGGTGCCTCGGGAGGTGCCGAGATCGAAGCCGGACAAGATGGCCCTCGCCGAGTCATCCCACCACGGGGCGCCGAGTCCGGCGAACGCGGGCACGATGTCGACGGATCCCGCCACGGGTGTCTCCTCGGCGAGGGCGAAGAGCTCTGCCGTCGTGGTGTCGAAGAGTTCGGCGAGCCAGACCAGGGTGCCGCCGGTTGAGAGGATGTTGCCCTCGAAGGCGTACGCCGGCTTCTCCGTCGACCACGCGAGGGTCGCCACGAGGCCCGCAGGCGCGCCCGCGGCATCCGTGCTGAGACCCATGACAGAGGAGCCCGTGCCCAGCGTCACCTTGACCGTGCCGGGTGTGCGAACACCGTGACCAAAGAGCGCGGCATGGGAGTCGCCAAGCACCGCGTTGATGCGCACGTTCTCGGGCAGCGACGGCAGTGCGGTGACCGGCCCGCTCGGCTCGACGGAGGCCGCGAGCGGCGGGAGTGCGGCGCGGGGAATGTCGAAAAGGTCGAGCAGCTCGTCGCTCCAGTCGAGCGCGGCGAGGTCGAGAAGCTGCGTACGGCTGGCGTTGCCCAGCTCGATGCGATCCGTACCGGTGAGGGCGCGCAGAATCCAGGCGTCGATCGTGCCGAGCGTGATCTCGCCGGCGCGCGCTCGTTCACGGTCGGGGTCGATCTCGTCGAGCAGCCACGAGAACTTGAGGGCAGAGAACATGGGGTCGAGCGGTAACCCGGTGATCGCTTTGGCGCGCGCGCCATGCCCCGCTGCCTCGAGTCGCATGGCGTGATCGAGCGTGCGGCGATCCTGCCAGCCGAGCACAGGGGTGAGCGGTTGCCCCGTGCGGCGATCCCACGCCAGGGCGGACTCTCGCTGATTGCTGACGGCGAGTGCCACGACCCGGTCCTCGATGCCGGCACTGGTCGACTCGATGGCCGAGATGACGCTGTCGGCGATGGCCGTGGCGTTCTGCTCGACCCAGCCCGGCCTCGGGTGCTCTTGCTCGAGCGCGACGGACGCCCAGCCCACGACCTCGCCCGCCGCGTCGATCGCGACGGCCTTGGTCGAACTGGTGCCTTGGTCGACTGCGACCACGACCGCCGTCGACGCGTCAGTCATGCGCAAGGGCCTCCCTGGCCGCCTCAGCCAGCCCGGCGGCGGTGAGCCCGAAGTACTCGAGCAGAAAGTCCGTGTTGCCGGTCGGTGCGAACTCGGTGAGGCCAAGAATACGCAACGGAACGCGCGCCTCGCGCTCCAGCGTGCCGACGTGACTGGCCACGGCGGCGCCGAGGCCGCCGGCGACGTTGGCCTCTTCGGCGGTCACGATCGCGCGTGTCTCGCGGGCGGCACTGGCGAGCGCATCCGTGTCGAATGGTGCAATGTACGCGGCATTCAGAACGCGTGCCCGGAGGCCCGAGCCGGCGAGGCGGTCGGCCGCCTCGAGGGCGCGCGAGACGAGCGTACCGGTCACGATGAACGTGACGTCGTCGCCCGGGCGCGCCGTGAGCATGCGGCCACGCTCGAGAACGTCGCTCTCGCTCGTGACATCGGGCACCTTGTGCCGGCCGACCCTGATGAAGGTCGGACGCGGTTCGGCGGCAGCGGCCCGCACGGCCTGCCGTGTCTGCCGGCGGTCCGCGGGAACGACGATGTCAAGGCCGGGCAGCGCGCGCAGCCACGAGAGGTCTTCGACGGAATGGTGGGTCGGGCCGAGCTGACCGTACGCCATACCGGGGCTCATGCCGCACAGGATCACGGGGTGCTGGCTGTAGGCGACGTCGGCCTTGACCTGTTCGAGCGAGCGGCCCGTGAGAAACGGTGCCGCGCCGCAGACGAAGGGCACCAGGCCGGATGCCGCGAGGCCGGCCCCGACACCGACCATGTTCTGCTCGGCGATGCCCACGTTGATGAGCCTGTCGGGGAACTCGTCGCGGAACGCCACCAGGTTGCTGGAGCCGACCGAGTCGTTGCACACGGCGACGATGCGCTCGTCTTCTCGCGCGAGGGCGATGAGTTCGTCGGCGAACGCCGTGCGGTTGTCATACGTCGGCAGGGCCGTCTTCTCTTGTGCTGACGCGATGGTCATGCGAGTTCCTCCAGCGCCTGGCGCACCTGCTCGGCGTTCGGCACCTTGTGGTGCCATTCCGCCCGATCTTCCATGAACGAGACGCCCTTGCCCTTGATGGTGTTGGCAATGACGGCGACGGGCCCACCCCGCTCCGCCGGGCGGAAGGCCTCGATGAGCGCGGCGAAGTCGTGGCCGTCGCTCACGCGCACCTCGCAGCCGAACGAGGCGAGCTTCTCATCCAGGGGATCGAGGGCATTCGTTTCCTCGGTGCGCGCCCCCTGCTGCAGCCGGTTGCGATCGACGATGACGACGAGGTTATCGAGACGGTACTGCGAGGCCGCCATGAGTGCCTCCCAGTTGCTGCCCTCCTGCAGCTCGCCGTCGCCCATGACCACGAAGACGCGGGCATCGCTGCCGGTGAGCCTGGCACCGATGGCCTCTCCGACCGCGACGGGCAGGCCATGGCCGAGCGGGCCGGTGTTCGTCTCGACGCCCGGCACCGTGGTTCGGTTCGGGTGCCCGTTGAGCGCCGAGAGCGGCTGCATGAACGTGGCCAGCTCGCGCGGCGCGAAGTATCCGCTGTAGGCAAGCGTCGAATAGAGGGATGCGGCGCAGTGGCCCTTGCTCAGAATGAACCGGTCGCGGCCTGCTCTCTCGGGCTCACCCGGATCGAGGCGAAGAACGTACGCGTACAGCGTGGTGAGAATGTCGGTCACCGAGAAGTCGCCGCCGATGTGCCCCTGGCCGGCGCTGTCGATCATGCGAACGACGCTGCGTCTGGTCTGTCGTGCCGCCGTGGCCAACGCGGCCGCGCGCTCTGCGGGTGGCGCATCCGCAAGCCTGGCTCGGAGCGCCCGCCAGCTCTCGAGCTGGGCGGGATCGGGGGTCAGCGCGGTCGCGTGCGGCTCGCCTCTCGTGAGTGTCTGTTCTGTCATGTCTTCCGCTTGCATATCTATTCATTAGTGAATTGAACTTGCATGGAGTGTGACATGACGGGCATGATGATGTCAATCGATCAAGGAGGATCATGCAGCCGCGTGCACGCGTCATCATCGACAACGACTTCTCGGGTGACCCCGATGGTCTCGTTCAGCTCGCCCACCACGTGCTTTCGCCGTCAGTCGAGATTGCGGCGATCATCGGGTCGCAGCTGGGGCAAAGCGTTCCGTTCGGGGACTGGCGAGGCGGCGCAGCCCGAGCCGCGGATCGAATTCGCGACGTGCTCGATGCGCTGGGGCGTGCGGGCGAGGTGCACGTGATCGCCGGTTCCGACGTCGGCCTGACCGACACGCAGACACCCGTGGATTCAGACGGAGCCCGGGCGATCGTTGCCGAAGCGATGCGCGACGACACCGACCTGCCGCTGTTCATCGCGTGCGGCGGATCACTCACCGAGCTCGCGAGTGCATGGCTGCTCGAGCCCCGCATCGCCGAGCGGCTCACACTCGTCTGGATCGGGGGTCAGGAGTACCCCGGCCTGGCGGTGCCGCCGCCCGGGTACGACGCCGTCGAGTACAACTTGAACATCGACATCACCGCGGCCAGGGTCGTGTTCAACGACTCGTCGATTCCGATCTGGCAGGTGCCGCGTGACGCGTATCGGCAGGCGATGCTCTCGCGACTCGAGCTCGAAGAGCGCATTCGGCCGTGCGGTGCGATCGGCGCCTTGCTCTTCGACGCGATCGATGAAGTCGAGACCATGGCCGCGCAGTACGGGTTGCCGGCGGGCGAGACCTACATCTACGGCGACAACCCGCTCGTGCTGCTCACGGCACTGCAATCGTCGTTCCAGGCGGATCCCTCCTCCAGCCGGTACGAGGTGCGGCCTGCTCCCCGGTTCGGCCCGGACGGCATGCCCGATTTCGACGGCGGCGGGCGCAGCATCCGCGTCTATACGCAGCTCGACAACCGGCTCATGTTCGAGGATCTGTTCCTCAAGCTGAAGCGGGCAGGGCGTGAATGATGCGTGCCACCTCAGAGGTCGACGGTGAGCAGGGGCTGCACGTGATGCCGCAACTCGAGCGCCATATCGAGGCTCTCGCGGTTGAGCAGCCACTGTACTTGAAGGCCGTCCATGACCGCGATCATCGACCGGCCGGCGCTCGCCGGCTCGACTCCGTCGGCGAGCTCCCCCCGCTGGCGCATGAGCTCGAACGATTCGACCGCATAGCCGACGACGGTGCGGTAGCGGTCGATGAAGTATTGGTGGGCGGGGTGATCGGCTGATGTCGCCTCGGCTGAGAGAGTGCAGTAGAGCTCGACAAGCCCCGGCACGCGGGAGTTGTGCTCGACCAGCTCGAGAAGGCTGCGGACGGCCTCGAGCCCCTTGGGTTGGCCCTGGAGGTCCAGGCGCTCGCGATCTTCATGGTCACGCCACTCGAGAATCGCCGTCAGAAGGTCGATCTTGCTGGCGAAGTGATGGAGCAGTCCGGCCTGACTCATGCCAACGCGGTCAGCGATGTCGCGGATGGAGCCGTTGCGAAAGCCGGAGCTCGAGAAGACCTCGATGCCGGCCGCGAGGATCTCTCGCCGACGTGCCGCCGTCTTGGCGTACGCGCCGCGCGGCTTTCCGTTTCCCGTCATCACACCTCCACCGTGAGCAGTGGGCGCAGGTACGCGCGCACCTCGTCAGACATGCTCACGCTCTCGCGATCGAGGAGCCACTGCACCTGCAGCCCGTCCATGAGGGCGATGAGGTTGCGGGCGGCCGCGAGCGGCTGCACGCCGTCGGCGAGCTGCCCGTTTTCGCTCATCGTCGCAAACGATTGCCCAGTCGATGCGACGAGGGAGCGATAGCGTTCCTGAAAGTACGGGCGTGCCGGGTGGTCCAGGGCTGTGGCTTCGGCCGAGAGCACGCAGTGCAGCTCAACCTGGCCGGGGACGCTCTCGTTGAAGCTCACGAGATCGACGAGCTGGCGCAGCCGATCTATGCCGACGGGCGCGAGCCCCGTTCCCGCATGCATTCGCTCCCACGCCGCGTCGTCACGGGCCTGCAGCACCTGCGCGAGCAGTTCATTCTTGCTTCGGAAATGGTGCAGGACCCCCGCCTGGCTCATGCCGACCCGGTCGGCGATGTCGCGAATGGAACCGCTTCGGAACCCGGAGCTGGAGAAGACCTCAAGTGCGGCGTCGAGTATCTCGCGACGCCGGGCTGCCGTCTTGGCATAGCTGCCACGAGTGCGGCCGATCGTGCTCATGGGGCGAGAGTAGCAGCGATCTCGTCTCGAAATTGCGAAAACCTACTAGGTGCTCGCTTTTTGTGTTATCTTCGCTGATCAGAGATAGCCCGATGGGGGGCTATAAGACCGAAAGGGACCAAGGATGTTCCGATGGAAGAGGCTGACGGCAGTTGCTGCCGTCGTTGCGTTGGGGCTCACCGGCTGCTCTGCTGCCGGTGGTGACTCCTCAAGCGACACCGCATCACAGACACTCAATCTCGGCGTGATCGTTCCCGCGACCACGTTCTCGGCGGCCGACGCCAACTGGGCCAACGAGTCGCCGTACATGCAGGCCGTGTACGACACGGTGCTCAAGGCGGACCCGGACGGCACGGTTGAACCCAACCTTGCCACGAAGTGGTCGTACAACAGCGACAAGACTGAGCTGACGCTCACGCTGCGCACGGATGTGAAGTTCACCGATGGCACGAAACTCGACGCGGATGCGGTGGCGCAGAACCTCCTTCGGTTCCGCGACGGCGTTTCGCCGAACAAGTCGCTGCTCGCGAGCCTGAAAGATGCGACGGCGGTCGACGATAAGACCGTCAAGCTCACGCTCACCGACTCGGACCCCGCGCTGCTCACCTCGCTGACGCAGAACGCCGGCCTGATCGAGAGCCCAAAGGCCTTCTCGAACAAGGATCTCAAGACCAACCCGGTCGGCAGCGGCCCGTACACGCTCGACACGAAGAAGACGGTCGTCGGCACCTCGTACGTCTTTGAGAAGAACACGAAGTACTGGAATCCTTCTGCGGTGCACTACGGCACCATCGTCATGAAGGTGTACCAAGATCCGACCGCCATGCTCAACGCGATCAAGGGCGGTCAGGTCAACGCGGCCAACACGCCCAACAACAACAGCATCGATGAGATCAAGGCATCCGGCTTCACCATCGTGAACGGCGAGCTGAACTGGGAGGGGCTGCTCCTGTTCGATCGCGGCGGCACGATGAACCCCGCCCTCGGCAACGTCAAGGTGCGACAGGCGATCAACTACGCGTTCGACCGCCCTGCGCTGCTCAAGACAATCGGTCAGGGCTATGGAACCGTGACCGAGCAGATCTTCCCGCCCAGCTCAGTCGGCTTCGACAAGTCGCTCGACACGCACTACACCTACGACGTGAAGAAGGCGAAGGAACTCATGGCCGAAGCCGGCTATGCCGACGGCTTCACGCTGAACATGCCCTCGAGCGCGTTCTTTGGCACCGCACCCTTCTCGCTCCTGCAGCAGCAGCTGAAGGAGATCGGCATCACCGTGAAGTACACGGACCCCGGAAACAACTTCATCCCAGACGTTCTGGCACCGAAGTACCCCGCGATCCTGATGGTTCTTCAGCAGGACCCGACCGACTGGCAGCTGATCAACTTCCAAATCGCTCCGAAGGCGTCGTGGAACCCGTTCCACTATGAGGACCCGAAGGTCAACGAGTTCATCGACACCATTCACCATGGCTCGAAGGCCGACTCGGATGCCGCGGTGAAGGATCTCAACGCCTATCTCGTCGACCAGGCGTGGTTCGCACCGTGGTTCCGCCCCGCGTCGAACTTCACGGTCGACGGCAACACAGCCGCGGTCTTCCAGACCGGCAATGCGGTTCCATACCTCTGGAACATCAAGCCGAAATCCTGACCGACTGAGGACCGGGGCGCGCGCATCCGCCGTGCGCCCCGGTCCGCACCTTCTCCCTAAGGACCACCGTGATCAAATTCATCGTGCGGCGGCTGATCTCGGGTGCGGTACTGCTGTTCCTCATCTCCACGATCTCGTACGTGCTGCTCTACCTCGGCGGCGGGGATATCGCCCGACGCATTCTCGGCCAGACCGCGACCGCGCAGACCGTCGCCGACAAGGCGCATGTGCTCGGGCTCGACCGGCCCCTGTTCGTGCAGTACTCCGACTGGCTCAGCCACGCTCTGAGCGGCAACCTCGGCGAATCGTGGTTCACGGGCCAGCCCGTCACAATCGCGATCACCAGCCGGGTCGCGGTCACTCTCTCGCTCGTGCTCGGGGCGACGCTGCTGACCGCCGTCATCTCGATCGCTCTAGGCGTGTGGGCAGCCGTGCGGCGCGGGTGGGTCGACCGCGTCGTCCAGTTCATCTCCGTGCTCGGCTTCGCGGTCCCCGGCTTCCTCATCGCGCTTGGCCTGGTGATCGTCTTCGCGCTCAACCTGAGGTGGTTCAAACCCACCGGGTATGTCAACCTCACAGACTCGTTCCCCGGCTGGCTGGCGACGGTCACCCTGCCGGTGATCGCTCTGGCGGTCGGCGGAATCGCCGGCGTCGCCCAGCAGGTGCGTGGCTCTGTCATCGATGCGCTGCGACAGGATTACGTCCGCACGCTGCGCAGCCGCGGGCTCTCGCAGAACCGCGTGGTCTTCAAGCATGTGCTGCGCAACGCGGGAGGCCCGGCGCTCGCGGTGCTCTCTCTGCAGTTCGTGGGACTTCTCGGCGGCGCCGTCATCGTCGAGCAGATCTTCGCTATCCCCGGTCTCGGGCAGGTGGCCGTCACCGCGACATCGCAGGGTGACATTCCGCTCGTCATGGGCCTCGTGCTCGCGACGGCCATCATCGTTGTCATCGTCAACCTGGTCATTGACCTGCTCCAGGGCTGGCTGAATCCGAAAGTGCGCCTCTCATGATCGACTCCCAGGCAACGGAATCACTCGCCGAGGCGTCGCAACGCAGCGCCTCCCATGCCTCGCTCTCGAAGCGAATGCTCACGAATCCCACGGGGCTCGTGGCCATCGTGCTTCTTGCGCTCGTGGTGCTGAGCGCCGTGTTCGCACCGCTGCTGACAAGCCACGACCCGAACACCGCGTCGCTGCACGATGTGCTTGACCCGATCAGCGGCGCGCATCCGCTTGGTGCTGACAGCTCGGGGCGTGACGAGCTCGCCCGACTGCTGTTCGGTTCGCGCTTCAGCCTCGCCGGAGCCGCACTGGCGCTCGCGATCTCGGCCGTCATCGGCGTAACGGGCGGCCTTATCGCCGGCTACTACGGCAAGTGGTTCGACTCACTCTCGCAGTGGCTCACCGGTCTGCTTATGGCCCTGCCGGGCATCGTTGTGCTGCTGGCGGCAAGCTCGGTTCTCGGCCCGTCGATGTGGATGTCCATGGCGATCTTCGGCGTGATCATGTCACCGGCGTTCTTCCGTCTCGTCTACGCCTCGGTGACCGCAGTACGCAGCGAGTTGTACGTGGACGCAGCTCGCGTCTCAGGTCTCGGTGATTCTCGTATCATTGCTCGCCATATTCTGACGGTCGTGCGCGCGCCGGCCATCATTCAGGGCGCCATGGTCATGGGAATCGCGATCGCCATCCAAGCCGGCCTTGAGTTTCTGGGGTTGGGCGACATGACGATCCCCACGTGGGGATCCATGCTCAACGACGGGTTCGTGAGCATGTACAGGGCACCGCTTCTGCTGCTCTGGCCGAGCGCCATGATCGGCATCACGTGCGTCTGCCTGACGCTGTTCGCCAACGCCATGCGCGATGAGCTGGAGCGCAGCAGCACGAAGCCGTCGCGGCGACGTCGTCGTGCCGCGTCACGGGCGGCGGCGTTCGAGCATGAGCCGGTTGAGCGCCATGACGACGACGAGCGCTCCCGCGAGATCACGGGTGAGGAACTGCTTCGCGTCACCGACCTCGCCGTCGGCTACGACAAACCTGACGGCAGCGTCTCCACGGTCGTCTCCGACGTGTCGCTCACCGTGCAACGCGGCGAGGTGCATGGTCTCGTCGGCGAGTCCGGCTCGGGCAAGACCCAGACGGCATGGTCGATCCTGCGGCTGCTGCCAGACGGCGGGCGCGTGACGAACGGCTCCATCGTCTTCGAGGGAGAGGACCTCGCCGGCGTCTCCGAGAAGGCGATGCAGCGAATCCGCGGTAAGAAGATCGCGTACATTCCGCAGGAGCCGATGTCGAACCTCGACGCCTCGTTCACGATCGGCAGCCAGTTGGTGGAGCCGATGCGCGTTTCCCTGGGACTGTCGAAGAAGGAGGCAACCGAGCGCGCACTGGCGCTGCTGGCGAGAGTCGGCATTCCCGAGCCCAAGCGCACGTTCGCGGCGTACCCCCATGAGGTCTCCGGCGGCATGGCCCAGCGCGTGCTCATCGCTGGCGCGGTCTCATGCGACCCGGACCTGCTGATCGCCGACGAGCCGACCACCGCGCTCGACGTCACCGTGCAGGCCGAGGTGCTCGACCTGCTGCGCGGGCTGCAGGCCGAGATGAACATGGGCATGATTCTCGTTACGCACAACTTCGGCGTCGTCGCCGACATCTGCGACAGGGTCTCGGTCATGCGCAACGGCCGCATCGTGGAGACCGGCCCGGTGCGCGCAATCTTCCGGCAACCGCGGCATGAGTACACCAAGGCGTTGCTCGGCGCGATTCTCGACGAGGGTCCGGCGCGCGGGCCGCTGGCGAGCGGCGTCACGAGCCAGACGACGGATGCCGCCGCAGCGTCGCCTGCGGCCGGAAACGTCAGCGAGGGGGCACTGAAATGACCGAATCTTCTCTGACCGAGACCCTCCTCGACGTGCAGAATGTCACGGTCGAGTACCCGGTCAAGGGCTTCCGTGCCCAGCCGTTCCGCGCGCTGAAGGGCGTGAGCCTGGACATCCGACCGGGGGAGACCGTGGGACTCGTGGGCGAGTCCGGCTCAGGCAAGACGACGCTGGGCCGCGCGGTCCTCGGTCTTGCGCCGGTGACCGGTGGAAGCATTCTGTACAAGGGGCGTGATATCGCGCACGACTCCCGGCGCGCACGACGGCGCCTGTCGAGCGAGATCCAGGTCGTTTTCCAGGATCCGTACACGTCGCTGAACCCGTCGCTCACCATCGAGGACATCCTCGCCGAGCCGCTCACCGTGCGGCGCATGTCGCGCCGTGATGCGAACCGGCGCGTCCGTGATCTTCTCGATCAGGTGGGCATGCCCTCCTCCAGCGGCGACAGGCTGCCTCGCGAGTTCTCCGGCGGCCAGAGGCAGCGCATCGCCATCGCCCGCGCGCTCGCGCTCGATCCGCGGCTGATCGTGTGCGACGAGCCTGTCTCCGCACTCGACCTCTCGACGCAGGCGCACGTGCTCGAGCTGTTTCGCGACATTCAGGAGAACACGGGCGTCGCCTACCTCTTCGTCTCGCACGATCTCGCCGTCGTGCGCCACCTCTCCCATCGTGTTGCAGTCATGTACCACGGCGAGATCGTGGAGTGGGGCGACGGCGAGCAGGTCACGGCGCACCCCGAGCATCCATACACTCAGCGGTTGTTCCTTGCCGCGCCCGTGGCCGACCCCGACGCGCAGGAGCAGCGCCGCGCGGATCGCGAGCGGCTGCTCGCCGCGCAGCAGGAGCAACGCGTGCAGTCCGGGGCGGTGGCCTGAATGGCGGAATCGAACAGCCCCGGCATCCGCTTCGGGGCCGCCTACTACCACGAGTACCAGCCGACTCCGCGGCTCGATGAGGACCTCGACCTCATGAAGCAGGCCGGTTTCACCGCGATACGCGTCGGCGAGTCGGTGTGGTCGACCTGGGAGCCGGAGGATGGGGTCTTCGACCTCGACTGGCTCGAGCCCGTGCTCGATGGCGCCCACGCGCGCGGCATCGGCGTGATTCTCGGAACGCCCACGTACGCGATGCCGATGTGGCTCGCACGGAAGCATCCGGAGATCGCCGGTGAGACCGCCACGGGCAAGCCGATGACCTGGGGCGGCCGCCAGGAGATGGACTTCACCTCTCCCGCGTTCCGCTTCCACGCAGAACGTGTGATCAGGAAGATCGTCGGCCGCTATCGCGATCATCCCGCAATCATCGGTTATCAGGTGGACAACGAGCCCGGTCTGCAACTGCTCTACAACCGCGGCATCTTCGAGGGGTTCGTCGACCACCTGCGGCAGAGCTACGGCGACGTCGAGACGCTCAACCGCGAGTGGGGACTCGTCTACTGGTCGCACCGGCTCTCGACGTGGGCGGACCTGTGGGTGCCGGATCGCAACTTCCAGCCCCAGTACGACCTGGCGTGGCGGCGCTACCAAGCCGGCCTCGTGACCGAGTACATCGCGTGGCAGGCCGGCATCGTGCGGGAGCTGGCGCATCCGCAGCACTTCGTCACCACGTGCATCTCGTACGACCAGCCGGGCGTCGAAGACGTGGATCTCGGCGGTGCGCTCGACGTCGCAGCGGGAAACGCTTACTACGAGATGCAGGACTCCCTCACGCACCCGAGCGAGGATCCGCGCTCGGCCGGGTGGATCGTGAAGGGCACGTGGGCGCTGCACCTGCTCGCAGACCTCATGTACTCGTCGAAGCAGGCGCCGTTCCTCGTCACCGAGACCAACGCCGGATCCATCGGGCTTTCCTCGCTGAACTACTCGCCACACGACGGGCAGTGGCGCCAGGCGGCATGGGCACTCGTCGCTCGCGGCGCGAACATGATCGAGTACTGGCACTGGCACACCCTGCACTTCGGCGCGGAGACCTACTGGGGAGGCGTGCTGCCGCACAGCCAGCGGCCGGGGCGTGTCTACCGCGAACTGGCGCGGCTCGGAGCAGAGTTCGAGGCCGCGGGTACCGCGGTCGCCGAAGGCACCCCGGACAGCGACATCGTGATCCTGTACGACTCCGACAGCAAATTCGCGCTGTCGTCGCAGCCGCCGTTCTCGGCACCGGGCCAGTACTTGGATGCGGATTCGTACCGTCGCATCCTCTCGGCCTTCTACCGGGGAGCGTTCGATGCCGGGCTCCAGGTCAATGTGGTGCGGCCCCAGCAGTTGTTTGCGTCACGAGGAGCGATGACGGATGCTGCCGCATACGCGGCAGCCCACCCCGTCCTGCTGGTTCCCGCCTTCTTCACCGCCGCCGACGGTGACCTCGAGTGGCTTGAGGCCTACGCAGACGCGGGCGGGCACCTGGTGCTCGGGCCGCGCACCGGGTACGCCGACCGCGAGGGCCGCGCGCGCACCGAGGTGCAGCCAGCGCTCCTGAGCGACGCCGCCGGCGTCTGGTACGACGAGTTCGCCAACCTCAGCGAGCCGATCAGCGTCGCGTCCTCGGGCATCGAGTTGCGCGCCGGCGCGGCCGCCACCGACTGGGTGGACGGGCTGACGCTCTCGGGAGCCGAGGCGCTGGTGAGCTATGCGCATCCGCATTTCGGGCGCTGGGCCGCCGTGACGAGTGCCGGCCACGGCGCCGGGCGCGTGACCACGGTGGGCACGGTGCCCAACCAGGCACTCGCGCACTCGCTCGCCTCGTGGCTCGTTCCCGCCCCGCTGGCGGCGTGGCCGTCGCTGCCCGATTCCGTCACAGTTGCCACGCGAACCGACCAGGCCGGTGCGCGCGTGGCGATCGTGCACAACTGGTCGTGGCAGCCGCAGACCGTCACGGCGCCCGCCGACCTCACCGATCTGATCGGCGGCTCCGAGATCGCCGCCGAAGACCCGATCGCTCTCGGTCCGTGGGACGTTCGCGTGCTGCGTTTGAATTCGCCCAGCCGACCGAAAGAGGCCGCATGATTTCCGTTGACAATCGCATCTCGGAGCTGCTCTCGCAGATGACCATCGAGGAGAAGGCGGGGCTCTTCTTCCACTCCATGGCGTGGCTCGACGAGAGGGAACTGCCCGAGCGTGACGGTGACCCGTTGCTGCCGGGGCCCGTGCATGATCTCGTGGTGAAGCGCCACATCACGCATCTCAACGTGGCCGGTCCGGCGTCGGCGCAGGCCATCGCGCGCTTCGCGAGGGCGCTCGCGGCGCTCGCCGAGACGACCCGGCTTCGTATCCCGATCACGCTCTCGAGCGATCCGCGCAGTGCGGCCACGGAACGCGCGGGCGCCTCCCACTCGGCGAACGGGTTCTCGCAGTGGCCTGAGCCCATCGGCATCGCGGCGATGCGCGAGAAGGCGGCGGCCCGACGCTTCGGCGAGGCCGTGTCGGAGGAGTTCGCCGCCGCCGGCATCCGTCTACTGCTTGGCCCGCAGGTCGACGTTGCGACTGAGCCGCGCTGGTCGCGCATCAACGGAACCTGGGGCGGGGATGCCGCGCTGACGGTCGAGCTCGTGACCGAGTTCATCGAGGGGCTGCAGGTCGATGCGGATGCGCCGCGCGTGACCGCCATGGTCAAGCACTTTCCCGGGGGCGGCCCGCAGAAGGACGGCGAGGACCCGCACTTCCCGCACGGCAAGGACCAGGTCTACCCCGGCGGCCACTTCGACGAGCACCTGTCAGTGTTCCCCCCGCTGTTCGCGGCGGGCGCGCGCCAGACCATGGCGTATTACGGGCGCCCGGTCGGGCTCGCGCGAAACGGAGAGGCGATCGAGGAGGTCGGCTTCGCGTTCAACCGCCAGATTCTGACCGACCTGCTGCGCGACGAACTCGGGTTCGAGGGGCTGATCTCCACCGACTGGGGCGTGATCGAGGATGCGGAGATCATGGGTGACCTGCACGTCGCGCGCGCGTGGGGCGTCGAGCACCTCGACCGCGCCTCCCGTGTCGAGAAGGCGTTGAACGCGGGTGTCGACCAGTTCGGCGGGGACTCCTGCACCGAGCTGATCGTGCAGCTCGTGGCGGAGGGCCGCATCAGCGAGAGCCGTCTCGACGAGTCGGCCCGGCGCATCCTTGAAGAGAAGTTCAGGCTGGGACTCTTCGACGGCCCCGCCGAGAGCGAGGGCACGGGCGCGGCGTTCGCGCTCAGTGAGGCGCGCCGTCGCGAGAATGCCGAGGCGGGGCTCGACGCGCAGCGGCGCTCGCTGACCCTGCTGACCAACGCGGATCGCCCCGAGAGCACGACGCCTACGCTCCCCCTGCCCGCCAGGCTGCGCGTGTTCAGCGACAGCGTGGACAACGAGTTGCTCGCGAACTACGCCACGGTCGTCACGGATGCCAGCCAGGCCGATGTCGCGATCATGCGGGTGTCGACACCGTGGGAGCCGCGGCCGACGGTGTTCGAGAACTTCTTCCACTCGGGGCGGCTCGACTTCCCCGCCGATGAACTCGCGAGCATTGTCACCCGGCTGACGGCAACACCGACCGTGGTGGTCGTGGGCCTCGAGCGACCGGCGGTGATTCCCGAGATCGTCGAACATGCCGCGGCGGTTGTCGGGGAATACGGCTCCTGTGACGAGGCGGTGCTCGACGTGCTCTTCGGCCGTGCGCGACCCGAGGGCAGGCTTCCGTTCCAGCTGCCGCGCAGCATGGACGACGTCGTCGGAGGCGAGACGGACACGCCGCATCGCCTCGCCGACCCGCTCTTCGACTTCGGCCACGGCCTCGACTACCCGCACTAACGAGAGAACCGACGAGAGGGAATCACGTTCATGGCCGGATTCACGGGCGCGTCACGGCTTGGCGACGCAGTCGGCAACGCCCAGGCACGAGCCATCGTGCAGCGTGCCCTCCCCGGGGTGATCAACTCGCCCCTCTTCATACAGCTGCGTTCGCTGACCCTTGACGAGGCGGTGGCCCTGCCATTCGTGGCGGCGCTCGCGGATGACGAACTTGAGGCACTCTGGCGGCAGCTGGCAGACGTGGATGCCGGTGAGCCGGCGCCCGTCGTCGAGCCAGAGCCGATTCAACCGAACCTCGGGTACGAGCCTGACACGGTCGCCCGCGGAAGCGCTCGCGTCAGAGTGCCGCACACCGCCGAGCGGTGGGGAGTCGCGGAGATCGTGCTCGACGGCCCTCGGCACGGCAATCCGTTCGTGGACGTGGAATTGACAGGGACGTTCCGCTCCGGCGAGGCGACGATCGAGGTCGGCGGCTTCTACGACGGCGACGGTCGATACCTGCTGAGGTTCATGCCGCCGCATGCGGGCCCATGGCGGTTCGTGACGGCCTCAACGGCTCGCTCGCTCGACGGCATTTCCGGCCAGTTCGAGGCCGTCGATGCGGGCCCCGGAAATCACGGGCCGGTGCGCGTTGCCGATGTATTCCACTTCGCGTATGAAGACGGAGCGCGCTATCTGCCGATCGGCACCACCGCATACGCGTGGACGCACCAGCCACAGGAGTTGCAGGAGAAGACCCTGCGCACGCTCGACACCGCCGGCTTCACGAAGATGCGCATGTGCGTCTTCCCCAAGGCATACCTCTTCAACGCCAACGAGCCCGAGCTGTACCCCTTCGAAGGAGAACCACTCGGCGACTGGGACTTCACCCGCTTCAACCCGGCCTTCTTTCGCCAACTGGAGCGGCGCATCCAGGACCTGGCCGCGCGCGGGATCGAGACCGACCTCATCCTGTTCCATGCATACGACCGCTGGGGCTTCTCAGACATGGGCGCCGCCGCCGACGACCGGTACGTTCAGTACGTGGTGCGCCGGCTGTCGGCCTATCGGTCGGTGTGGTGGTCCCTGGCGAACGAGTACGACCTGCTGCGTTCGAAGACCACCGATGACTGGGAACGCTTCGCCGGCATCATCCAGCACAATGATCCCGTCGGTCACCTGACCTCGATCCACAACTGTTTCGGGTTCTACGACTACAGCCGGCCATGGATCACGCACTGCAGCGTGCAGCGCGTCGACGTGTACCGCACGGCCGAGAACACCGACGCCTGGCGCGAGCAATGGGGCAAGCCCGTCGTGATCGACGAGTGCGCCTACGAGGGCGACATCGACCAGGGCTGGGGCAACATCACCGGTGAGGAGATGACCCGCCGGTTCTGGGAGGGCGCCGTGCGCGGAGGCTACGTCGGCCATGGCGAGACCTACCTGAACGACCGCGAAGAACTGTGGTGGTCGAAGGGCGGGGAGCTGGTCGGGGAGTCGCCGGCGCGCATCCGTTTCCTGGCGCAGCTCACGGCGGAAGCCCCGAACGGCGTGCTCAACCCCCTGCGCGGCGACTGGGACGCGCCGTGGGGCGGCGCAGGCGATGAATACAGGATCGTGTACTTCGGCTTCAACAGGCCGAGCTACCGTGACGTCGTGGCGAAGCGTGGCATCCGCTACCGGGTCGACGTGATCGACACCTGGAACATGACCATCGAGACGCTGCCGGGAACCTTCGAGGGTTCGTTCCGGGTGCCGCTGCCGGCCCGCCAGTACATGGCGGTACGGCTCGTGGCCTGCTGAATCCTGCTCATCCGGCCTGGTGCTCGGCCTCGGCCTCCGCCAGTAGCACGCACGTGCACAGGCCGTCGAGGGCGGCGCGCAGATCGTCGAGCGGCGGGAACGTCGGCGCGATGCGGATGTTCGCGTCGGCCGGGTCGTCGTGGTACGGATACGTCGAGCCGGCAGGCGTCACCGCGATGCCGGCCTGCCTGGCCAGGTCGATGGCCCGCCGGGCGCATCCGCTCTGCACCATGAGGCTCACGAAGTACCCGCCCTTCGGCTTCGTCCACGTCTCGGGGCCGTCGGTGCCGAAGCGGGCGGTGAAGATCTCGTCGACCGCGTCGAAGCGGGGCCGGAGGATGCGGCGATGCTCGAGCATGTGGCGCTCGACGCCGGCGGAATCCACGAGCATCCGCACGTGGCGAAGCTGGTTGATCTTGTCTGGGCCGATGGTCTGCGCGCTCATCCGCTCGAGCAGCCAGGCGATGTTCTCGGGCGAGCCTCCGACGAACGCGACGCCGGCACCGGGGAACGTGATCTTCGAGGTGGAGGCGAAGACGAGCGGGCGGTTCGGGTTGCCCGCCTCTGCCGCAAGCGACAGCACGTCGATCGGCTCGGGCACGTCGTCGGTGAGGTGATGCACGGCGTACGCGTTGTCCCACATGAGCCGGAAGTCCGTGGCGGCGGGCATGGAGACGAGCTCGCGCACGACGCGCTCGCTGTAGATGGCGCCGGTCGGGTTCGAGTGCACGGGCACGCACCACATGCCCTTGATCGAGGAATCCGCGGCGACCATGGCGGCGGCGACCGCGGTGTCGGGCCCCTCGTCGGTCATGGGCACCGGGATCATGCGAATGCCGAGTGCCTCGCACACCGTGAAGTGCCGGTCGTAGCCGGGCACCGGGCACAGAAAGCTGATGGATGCGCCGCCGGCCCACGGGCCGTCGCCGTCGGGTACGCCATGCAGCATCGCGTGCGCGACGACGTCGTACATGATGTTGAGGCTCGCGTTGCCGAGCGCGAGCAGCTGCGGCACCGGCACGCGCAGCACGTCGGAGAACAGCTGCCGCAGCTCGACCAGCCCCTGCGTGCCGCCGTAGTTGCGCAGGTCTGTGCCGGATGCGTCGCGATAGTCGCCCGCGCCGGGCAGCTCGAGCAGGGCGTTCGAGAGATCCAGCTGCTCGGGCGAGGGCTTGCCGCGCGTGAGGTCGAGGGAGAGCCCGCGCGCCGTCAACGCCTCGTACTCGGCGCGGAGTGCACTCAGGTCAGCCATGGTTTTGATGCTACCCGGCAGAATAGCGGCGTGAGTGAATCGCAGCAGGCCCCCGTTCTCGCCGTCGACGCCGTCGACTTCATGCGCCAGGGCCGCGCGATTCTCGACGCCGTCTCGCTCACCGTGCACGCGGGCGAGCACTGGGCGCTCATCGGCGCGAACGGCGCGGGAAAGTCGACACTGCTGAGCATGTGCGGCGCCCTCGCCCACCCCACGCGCGGCACCGTCGAGGTGCTCGGCAGGCGCCTCGGCCGCGTCGACCTGCGCGAGCTGCGCGGCTTCATCGGCCACGTCGACCCGCGCCATCAGGCCCGGCCGACGCTCACGGTGCGCGAGGTCGTGCTCACGGGCGCGACCGGCACGAGCGACACCATGCTGCGCTGGCAGCCGAGCGCCGCCGAGGCCGCGCGCGCCGCCGAACTCGTCGACCTGCTCGGCATGAGAAGCAGAGCGGATGCCGCATGGCACACCCTCTCCCAGGGTGAACGCGGTCGCACTCTGATCGCCCGCGCGCTCATGCCCGACCCGCACCTGCTGCTGCTCGACGAGCCGAGCACGGGCCTCGACATCGCCGCCAGGGAGCACCTGCTCGACCGAATCGACGGGTTGCGGAGGCAGCATCCTGACCTCTCCAGCGTTCTCGTCACCCACCACCTCGAAGAGCTGCCCACGTCGACGACGCACGCCATGCTGCTGCGCGAGGGCCGCGTCGTCGCCCAGGGGCCCGCGGACGCGGTTCTCACGAGCACCCTCGTGAGCGAGACGCTCGACTACCCGGTCTCGATCAGCCGAACCGAAGGGCGCTGGGCGGTGCGCACCCGCCGCCCCGAGCGGTGACGCGGGCAGGACGCGGGCGGTAACGCGGGCGGTGACGTGAGCGGTGACCCGAGCGGTGACGCGGGCGGCGCACGGGCCGCAATGATACGGTGCGCACGTGTCCCGAATCGTGGCGGTCGCTCCGGCGTTGCCGCCGCACGTGTACCGCCAGGAGCAGATCACCGAGACGCTCGCAACCCTCATCACCGATGATCCCAGCCGCCAGGCCCTGATGAGACGGATGCACGCGGCCAGCCGCGTGGACACCCGCCACCTCGTCGCCCCGCTCGACTACTACCGGGACCTCGGATCGTTCGACCAGACCAACGACCTGTTCATCTCGGCGGGCACCGATCTCGCCGAACGGGCGCTGAGTGACGCGCTCGCCGCGGCGGCCCTCGACGCCGCCGAGGTCGACTTCTTCCTCTTCACCACCGTGACGGGCGTCTCGGCGCCCTCGATCGACGCCGAGCTCGTGCGCCGTGTCGGCATGCGCAGCGACGTGAAGCGGCTGCCGTCGTTCGGCCTCGGCTGCGTCGCCGGGGCCGCCGGGCTCGCACGGGTGCACGACTACCTCGAGGGCCACCCGGGCGAGGTGGGCGTGCTCGTCGCGCTCGAGCTCTGCTCGCTCACGGTGCAGCGCGACGACGATTCCATGGCCAACATCGTGGCGAGCGGACTCTTCGGCGACGGCGCGGCGGCGGCCGTGCTCGTGGGCGACGACCGTGCGGCGCGACTCGGCCTGGCCGGCCCCGACATCGTCGACACCCGCAGCCGGCTCTACCCCGACAGCGAGGGCGTGCTCGGCTGGGACATCGGCGGCACGGGCTTCCGCATCGTGCTCGGCGCGGGGGTTCCGGCCGTCATCGACCACAACTTCCGGGCAGACGCGCTCGGGCTGCTGAGCGAGCACGGGCTGACGGTGGCCGACGTCGGGCAGTGGATCGCGCATCCCGGTGGCCCCAAGGTTCTCGAGGCGTTCGCCCGCGCGCTCGAGGTGCCTGACTCGGCGCTCGCGTCGGGCTGGGCGGTGCTGAAGCGGGCGGGCAACCTCTCGTCTGCGGCGGTGCTGCACTCGCTCGCCGACGTGATGGCCGAGGTGAGCACGACACACCCGCAGACGGATGCCGCGCCCGCCGGCGCGGTCATCGGGTTGCTCTTCGCGCTCGGCCCCGGCGTGAGCGCCGAGCTCGTGCTGCTGAAGTGGCGCGCCGCGTGATCGCCTTCCTCGCCCTGATCCTCGCGACCGGCGCCGAGCGCATTGCCGAGCTTGTGGTCTCTGCCAGGAACGCCCGGTGGTCGTTTGCCCGTGGTGGTGTCGAGTACGGCCGCGGCCACTTTCCACCCATGGTCGCGCTGCACACTGCCCTGCTTGTCGCCGCCCTCGCGGAGGCGTGGTTCGCCCACCGCCCGTTCCTGCCGTGGCTCGGCTGGCCCATGCTCGCGCTCGTGCTGGCCTCGCAGGCGCTGCGCTGGTGGTGCATCGGGGTGCTCGGGCCGCGCTGGAACACCCGCGTGATCGTCGTGCCCGGGCTGCCGCTCGTGCGGCGGGGGCCGTACCGGTGGGGCTGGCTGCGGCATCCGAACTATGTGGCGGTCGTCGTCGAGGGGTTCGCGCTGCCGCTCGTGCACACAGCCTGGGTGACGGCTCTCGTGTTCACGGTGCTGAACGCGGTGCTGCTGGCGGCCGTGCGCATTCCGTGCGAGGCCCGGGCGCTGGCCTCGTTGCCCGCGCGGAGCGAGAGGTCCGAGGCGACGTGAGAGCGGATGCCGACGTCATCGTCGTCGGCGGCGGTCCCGTCGGTCTCGCCACCGCGATCCGGGCGAGGGCGCGCGGCCTCGACGTGATCGTGGTGGAGCCCCGCACGACGCCCATCGACAAGGCGTGTGGCGAAGGATTGCTGCCCGGGGCGCTCGCGGCGCTGACGGCTCTTGGCGTGCCCGGGCCCGGCGCGCCCGCCCTCGAGGGGCACGATATTGTCGGCATCGGCTACCTCGATGGCCGGACGCGCGTTGAGCATCGATTCGCGGCGGGGCTTGGCCGCGGCATCCGTCGGCCCGTGTTGCAGGCGGCGCTCGCCGAGCGGGCGGCAGGTCTCGGCGCCGACCTCGTTGAGGGCCGTCTCGAGGGCCTCGAGCAGGATGCCGGTGGGGTCACGATTCTGCTGGCCGACGGCGGCAGGCTACGCGCGGACTGGCTGGTGGCCTGCGACGGGTTGCACTCGCGCGTGCGGCGGTTGGCGGGGCTGGAGGGGCGAGGGCAGCCGGTCGGCGCGCGGCGTTTCGGCCTGCGCCGGCACTACGAGGTGACGCCGTGGAGCGACCTGGTCGAGGTGCACTGGGCGCCGCACGCCGAGGCGTACGTGACGCCGGTCGGGGCCGGGCTCGTGGGGGTCGCCCTGCTGGGCGGTCGTCTTGAGCGCGGCGGCCGTCTCGAGGGCGGTGGCGACTTCGAGGACAGGGTCGCCGCCTTCCCGCTGCTCGCCGACCAGCTGCAGGGCGCTCGCCCAGCTGGCGAGGTGCGCGGTGCCGGCCCGCTTCGGCAGCGTTCGCGTGCGCGCGTGGCGGGCCGCGTTCTGCTCGCGGGCGACGCCGCCGACTACGTCGACGCGCTCACCGGCGAGGGCCTGCGCATCGGCTTCGCGCAGGCGGATGCCGCCATCGCCGCCATCGCACGAGGCGAGCCGCGGTCGTACGAGGCCGCGTGGTCGGCCGGGACCCGGCAGATGCGCCGGCTGACGGCGGGGCTGGTGGCGGCGGCGCGCTCGCCCGCGCGCTCACGCATTGTTCCGGTGGCTGCGCGGCATCCGCGGCTCTTCGGTGCCATTGTGGAGCGGCTCGCGCGCTGAGCCCGACGCTGTTCGCCTCGATAGGGTGAACGAAACGAGCGACGGGCGGGGTGGTGGCGGCGATTCTGCGAGAACACGGCGCTCGGGTACGCCCAGCCGTCGAAGACGCAGCGGTCGCCCTCGTCGTGACCGTGCTGGCGCTCGTGCCGCTCGGCGTTCCGGCGCTCGAGCTCGGAGGGCTGAAGGGGCACGCGTCGGGATGGGCGGTGGTGGCGCTGTCGCTGGCCCAGACCGTTCCGCTGCTGCTGCGCCGGAGGGCGCCGGCGGTCGCGCTGGTGATCATCGGCGCCGGGTTCGCCGCCGCGCAGCTGCTCGGCGCGGACACCGGCCTTGCCGGGCTCGGGGTGCTCGTGGCGCTGTACTCGTGCGGGCGCCATCAGCGGCGCATGCGGTGGCAGAGCGTCGCCGTCGGAACCGTCGCGTACGCGCTGCTCGCGCTCGGGCTCGTCGCGGCCGGGTCGCCGGAGCGGCCTCTCGACTGGGTGACTTTCTGGGTGGTGCTCGCGGCGCCCTGGTGCGCGGGGGCCGCCGTGCGCACCCAGCGCGACCGGCAGGAGGAGCACGAGCGGCTGCTCGCCCGGCAGGCGGTGGCGGACGCTCGCACGGCGATCGTTCGTGACTTGCACGATGTCGTCACACACCACGTGACGGCGATGGTGGTGCAGGCCGAGTCCACCGTGTTCGCAACTGAGAACCTGGCCGCGGACGAGCGGTCTGCCGCGCTCGCCAGCATCGGCGTCTCGGGGCGGGCCGCGCTGCAGGACCTGCGTGCGTTGCTCGACGCGCTCGATCCCGCCCACCTCGGCGGCGAACCTCGGGAAGCGGCGAGCGTAGCCGGCCTCGTTGCCCGGCTTGCGGCGACTGGCTACCCGATCACCGTGGAGGGTGCCGCGCTCGCTGACGCCGATGCGGCGTCGGCGGCTGTTCTGCACGACGTCGCGCGCGAGGCCGTGACGAATGCGATGAAGCACGCGCCGGGGATGCCGGTGCGGCTCGTGTTGCGGGCCGTGGAGGGCGGCGCGGCGGTGGAGCTCAGCGTGCAGAACGCGGTGCCTGGCGACGCGCTCGGAAGTGCGGTCGGCGGGCGCGGGCTGTCGATCATGAGCGAGCGCGTCTCGGAGGCGGGCGGCACCTTCGACGCCGGGCCCACGGCGGACGGGACGTATCGGGCGACCGCGTGCCTGCCGATCCCCGTTGGCACGCGGGACGCGGAGGAGGCACCCGATGCGTGACGACGTCGCAGAGGAATCCGGACAAACGATCCGCGTCGCGGTGGTCGACGACCAGCCCTCGATCAGGGAGGCGTTCACCAGGGCCCTCGCGTCGCGCCCCGATATCGAGGTGGTGGCGACGGGCGCGAGCGGGAACGAGGCCGTCGCGATCGCGGCGGCCGAGCATCCGCATGTCATTGTTATGGACATTCGGATGCCGGGCCTTGACGGCATCGGAGCGACGCAGCAGATCGTGGCCGCCGGCCCGCACCCGCCGCGCGTTCTCGTCGTCACGACGTTCAACCTCGACGCCTACGTGTACGAAGCGCTGCGCGCTGGTGCCAGCGGATTTCTACTCAAGGATGCGCCCCCGCAGGATCTCGTCGCCGCGGTGCGAGTGGTCGCGCGAGGCGATGCGATGCTCGACCCCGCCGTCACTCGGGCGCTGATCGGCGCGCACGCCGAGCGCGTGCGGCCCCGCGCCGAGCCGGCCGAGGCACTCGAGAGGTTGACCCCGCGCGAGCTCGAGGTGCTGCGGCTGCTGGCACGTGGCATGTCGAATGCCGAGATCGCGGGTGTGCTCGTGGTCACCAGGGAGACCGTGAAGACCTACGTGTCTCGGCTGCTAGCGAAGCTCGGGTTGCGGGACCGGGTGCAGGCGGTCGTGCTCGCGTATCGAGCGGGGCTCGCGGACGAGTGACGGGCTTCGAGTGACGGTCGCGGCCCGCCCCTTCGTCATCCTTTGGGGGACCCGGCCGGGTACCGGCCGTTCATACGCTCGTGTCGAGGCCGGGAACCATCCGGGCCACGAGGAGGACACCCTGGTGAACACGCGAGAAGACATCGCTTCTGATCTGCCCGGCACGCCGCCGGCGCGCTCGGCTCGGCTGCGGAGGGTTCTGGCGCATCCGCTCGTATGGATGCTCATCGGCATCGTGGCCATCGTTGCGGTCGACGCTGTCTGCACGGGCGTCGGCTCGCTGTTCGGCTGGCTCGGCACGATTCTCGGCGCCCTGCTCGGCGGGGCTCTCGCGATCGTCCTCTACCGACTCGTGATGCGCCGGCTTGCCGGGCGGCCGACGCCGGAACTCACGCTCGAACCCCGCCCCGCCGCCCGCGGAGCCCTTCTCGGAGCGGCGATCGGCGCCGGATTCGTCGTGGTCTCGGTCGCCCTCGTGGCCCTGCTCGGCGGCTACACGGTGGCGTGGCATCCCGTCGATGCGGCGCGAACGGTCGCGCTTGTCGTGGCGGTGAACATCGGCGCCGCCGTGGTCGAAGAGCTGGTGTTCCGCGGGCTGGCATTGCAGGCGATCGAGCGCCTCGGCGGCGGGCGGCGGCTCGGCCAGGTGCTCGCCGTCGCGATCACGGCCGCGTTTTTCGGGGGAGCGCACCTGCTCAACCCGGGCGCCACCCTGTGGAGCGGATTCGCGATCGCCGTCGAGGCCGGTCTGCTCACCGGCGCCGCGTTCCTCTGGAAGCGCAACCTCTGGCTCGTCATCGGGCTGCACGCGGCGTGGAACATTCTCGAGGGCCTGCTCGGCATCGCGGTCTCGGGCCATCGCGACCCCGGCCTCTTCGTCACCACGGCGCACGGGCCGGCGATCCTCAGCGGCGGAACGTTCGGCCTCGAGGCGTCCATTGTTCCCGTGCTGGTCGGCATCGCGATCGCCGTGCCGATGCTCATCGCTGCGCGCCGCCGCGCCTGAAGGGCAGCGCAGTGCCCGCGGCTTCGGTTCTCGAAACTGCGGGCGCTACCCGAGCAGCAGCGTGCTGAGCTGGTCGACCGAGTGCACGATCGCGATGGCACCCGCGGCCTCGGCGGGCGAGCCGTAGCCCCACTCGACGAGGATGGTCGGGATGCCATGCTCGCCTGCGCCGAGCACGTCGTGCGCGCGGTCGCCGACCATGACGGCCTGCTCCAGATCGATGCCCTGCTCGGCCAGCCGGCGGATCGCCTCGGCCACCACGTCGGCCTTGGCGCTGCGCACCTCGTCGACGCTCGCGCCGGTAATGACGGTGAAGTATTCGGCGAGCCCGAAGTGCTCGAGAATCTCGCGGGCGCGCCACTCCGGCTTGCTCGTGGCGATCGCGAGCGGCACGCCGGCCGCCTGCAGGCGCACCAGCAGGCCCTTCATGCCGGGGAACACCGCGTTGTTGTTGAGGTCGCTGCCAGACTCGCTCGACACCGTGCGGTAGAGCTCGGCAGCCTCGAGAACCTGCTCGGGGTTCATGCCCGCGAACACCCGGAACGACTCGAGCAGTGGTGGGCCGACGTAGCCAAGCAGCTCATCGTCGCTTGGCACCGCGCGTCCGAGGCGGCGGAACGTCTCGGCGAGTGAGGCGGTGATGCCGGGCGCCGAGTCGGTGAGCGTGCCGTCGAGGTCGAAAAGGACGCACGTC
Source organism: Microbacterium sp. STN6 (assembly GCF_026410545.1). Taxonomy (GTDB): domain Bacteria; phylum Actinomycetota; class Actinomycetes; order Actinomycetales; family Microbacteriaceae; genus Root112D2. The sequence continues at coordinate 265,738 of NZ_JAPMIT010000003.1, read as the reverse complement.
CAGGTGCGGGTGAGCGCATCGGTCGGCGTCGGGGAGAGTGTGGGGGAAGTCATAACCAAGCCATCTTAGGGAACCTCGCCGTGAACCGTCTGTTCAGCGACATCGGGGAGTGGCCTCGGGAGTGGCCCCAGGAGAGGCCTCAGGGATCCGGCCCGAGAGTCCGGTGCCGGTTCGGGTCACGGCTCGACGAGCCCCGTGCGAATGGCGAACCGTGTGAGCTCGAGGCGGTCGCGCATCCCGAGCTTCTGCAGAATATTGGCCCGATGGCGGTCGACCGTCTTCACACTGATCGACAGCGTCTGGGCGATCTCCTTTGCCGAACCGCCTTCGGCGATGAGCTTCGTGATCTGTTCCTCACGCGGTGTCAGGATGCTGCTCGGCATGCCGTCGCCCTGCCGGTCGCGTTCCAGGTAGTCGCGGATCAGCGCCGTGACCGCCCCCGGGTAGAGGAACGACTCGCCCCGCATCGCCGCCCGGCACGCCTCGATGAGGTCGCGGTCGGCCACCGACTTCAGCACGTAGCCGCACGCGCCCGACCGCAGCGACTCGAAGAAGTACTGCTCGTTGTCATACATCGACAGCATCAGGATGCGCACGCCGGTGGACTCGCGCGAGATCTCGCGCGCCGCCTGAATGCCGGTCATGCGCGGCATGGCGATGTCGAGAATGGCGAGGTCGACACCCGCCGCGGCCGCCGTCACCGCCTCGGCGCCGTCCGAGGCCTCCGAGACCACCACCAGGTCGGGCTCCGCGTCGAGAATGAGTCGCAGGCCGCGGCGCACCAGGGCGTGGTCGTCTGCGAGCAGAATGCGCGTGCGCGTCTCGGTCATCAGGTGTCGCTCCGTCCCGCCTGCACCGGCACCAGCAGGCACACGTCGGTCCCGCCGGAGGCCGAGGGCGCGATGCGCAGGCGAGCACCGACGAGCGAGGCGCGCTCGCGCATCCCTCGAATGCCTGCCCCTTCACGGATGCTGCCGCCCACGCCGTCGTCGACAACATGCAGTCGCAGGCCGGTCGGCGTTCGCGCCAGCGTCAGCTCGACGGTCGCGGCGTGCGCGTGGCGCGCCACGTTCGTGAGGCATTCCTGCGCCACGCGATACAGCACGAGCTCGACGTCGCTCGTGAGCTCGGGCAGGTCCGCGTCGATGTCGCGGGTGACCGCAACCCCGCTCGACTGGGAGAACTCGGTGCTCAGCGAGGCGAGAGCGCTCTGCAGCCCGAGGTCGGTGAGCACGCCGGGGCGAAGCCGGTGGGCCACCTGGCGCACGTCGTCGATGCTCGTTCGCACCGCGTCCTGCGCGATCAGTGCGTCTTCGCGCAGGTCATCGGGAGCGCGGTCGACCACCCGCTTCAGGCCGAGCAGCGCCACCGTGAGGCTCTGGCCGATCTCGTCGTGCAGCTCGCGGGCGATGCGCTGCCGTTCCGCCTCCTGGGCTGCAAGGGCCCGAGCACTGTTGGTCGTCTGTTCGCTCTCGAGACGATCGAGCATGCCGTTGAAGGCCTGAATGAGCTCGGCCACGCTGTGGTTGCCGTCTGTGGCCACGCGGTCACCGGTCCACAGAACGTCGATGCGCCGCATGACCGAGGCGAGGGCGTCGAGCCGCGAGAGGCTGGCCCGCACAAGCATGGCGTTCGCGGTCAGGATGAGCGCGAGGCCCACGACGAGAATCGGGATCTCCGTCAGCAGTGGCGGCGACGAGATGGTGGCCGGTGAGACGGCGAGCACGAGCGTGCCCACGACGAACAGCAAGCCGTTGATCAGGAAGAGGCGCCAGAAGAGCGAGTTCACGGGGCTGCCTCGACGAACCCATTCCATGCCCATGACACCAGCATCACGGGCCGGCGGGGCAAAGTCCATCGGGGTCACCACCCACACCGGTGAGGAGTGAGTGGGTGACGCCGCGCTGAGGATGGGTGCTGCAGCCGATGGTGCCATAGCTGCCTTCCGCGCGAAGCTGGAATCACGAGCCAGAACAGAGGAACGCCACATGAACGTGACGCGAACGACCGCCCCAGGAGCGGGAACGATCTTCCACTGCATCAGCCGCGAGGGGCAGCACTTCAGGGTGCTCGTGGAGTACTCGGGCCGCCGCCGGCTGTTCGTCTACGAGCCGGACGCCCCCGAAGGTGCGCCGCCGGGTGAGAGGGGCGGCTCGAACAAGCCCGCCGTGACCATCACCCTCGAGAGCGACGAGGCCGACCAGCTCGCCAACCTCCTGCACACCGCTCCGCTGCCCGACCGCATGGCCGAGCTGGAGCGCCGCCTCGCCGAGATCGCCGAGGGCACCTAGATCGTGAACGGCGTCATCGCCCTCGCCATCTTCCTCGTCGCATTCTTCTTCATCGCCACCGAGAAGGCCGACAAGGTCAAGGTCGTGCTCATCGCCGCGGCCGGCATGGCCGTACTCGGCCTGATCCCCGGCTCCGGGGTCTTCTATTCGCAGCACACCGGCATCGACTGGGACGTCATCTTCCTGCTGTTCGGAATGATGGTCATCGTCGGTGTCATCAAGCAGACGGGCGCCTTCGACTACCTCGGCATCTGGGCGGCGAAGATCTCGCGCGGCAAGCCGTACCGGCTCATGGTGATGCTCATGATCATCACGGCCCTGGCCTCGCCGTTTCTCGACAACGTCACCGGCATCATGCTGGTGGCGCCCATCACCATCGTGGTGTGCAGCAAGCTGCGCATCCCGCCACAGCCCTATCTGATCGCCGAGGTTCTCGCGGCCAACATCGGTGGCGCCGCGACCCTCGTGGGCGACCCGCCGAACATCATCATCGGCAGCCGCGCCGGCCTCACGTTCAACGACTTCATCATCCACATGACGCCGATCGTCGCGATCACCTTCGTCGTGTTCGTACTGCTCACCCGCGTGCTGTTTCGTAAGTCGTTCCAATACCACCCGCAACACGTCGCCGAGGTCATGAAGCTGAACGAGCGCGAGGCCATCACCAACCCGCGCCTGCTCGTGCGCTGCATGATCGTTCTCGGCGGCGTGATCGTCGGCTTCGGCCTGCACTCGGTGCTGAACGTCGAACCGGCGGTCGTCGCTCTCGTGGGCGCTGGCCTCATGCTGCTGGTCGCCCGCACCGAGGTGAGCGTCACCATGCGCGAGGTCGAGTGGACCACCCTCGTCTTCTTCATGGGCCTCTTCGTGGTCGTCGGCGGGCTCGTCCACACGGGCGTCATCGCCACCCTCGGCGACTGGACCATCACCGCATTCGGCGACAACGTGTTCGGCGCGGCGACCGCTCTGCTGTTCGGCTCGGGGGTGCTCGGCGCCTTCTTCGACAACATCCCGTACGTCGCCACCATGGCGCCCATCGTCGAGGGTCTCGTGGAACAGGTGCCGAACGCTCAGCAGGGCGAGGCACTCTGGTGGTCGTTCGCCCTCGGCGCGGACTTCGGCGGCAACGGCACCGCCGTGGCAGCGAGCGCGAACGTGGTCGCCATCGGCATCGCGGGCAAGTCCGGGCATCCGATCAGCTTCTGGCAGTTCACCAAGTACGGAATCGTCGTCACCATACTGAGCATGGCCATCGCGTGGGTCTACGTCTGGCTGCGCTACTTCACCTGAAAAGCGGATGCGCGGCCCGCCTACAGCGCGGCCTCCACGTGGGCGCGCGCGACGACCAGGGCGTCCGGCCCGGGGTTGAACTGCACCGCGACGAAGTCGTCGTCGGTGCGGATCAGCTCGAGCGCCTGCCGTGAGGGGACGATGGTGGCTTGCACCTGCATGCCCTCCTCGGCGGTCTCGGCGACGGCCCGCTGCAGCTCCTTCATCGAGGTGAAGAGGGGCAGCACCTGCTTGCCGTCGGTCGAGGCGACGGTGCGAACGTGGGTGCCGGTCTCGGCGCTGGAGCCCGTGATGTCGAGTACGAGGCCGCCCTTCGTGGCGGCATCCAGCAGGGCGCTCAGCGTCTGCTCGCTCGGAGCGGCGGCCAGGGCGGCGAGAGCGCGCTCGACGCCGGTGTTCACGTAGCTTGCGGGGAATCGCGGGGTTGCCTTCACGGTGTCTCCTGTGCCTGGCTTCGGTGCCTGTCGCCTGTCGCTTGTGCCGGTCGCTTGTGCCGGTCTTCCTGGCGCGGCTCAGAACAGGCGGGCGAGGCCGTCGTCGAGGCCACGCATGGCGTCGTAGTCGAGCACCAGGCAGCGGATGCCGCGATCCTCGGCCAGGGTACGCGCCTGCGGCTTGATCTCCTGCGCGGCGAACACGCCCGTCACGGGTGCGAGGTGCGGGTCGCGGTTCATCAGCTCGAGGTAGCGGGTGAGCTGCTCGACGCCATCGATGTCGCCGCGGCGCTTGAGCTCGACCGCGATGGAGCCGCCGTTCGCGTCGCGGGCGAGAATGTCGACGGGGCCGATCGCGGTCATGTACTCACGACGCACGAGCGTGTGGCCGTCGCCGAGCAGCTCGATCTGCTCGGCGAGGAGCTTCTGCAGATGCGCTTCGACGCCGTCCTTCACGAGGCCGGGGTCGATGCCGAGCTCGTGGCTCGAGTCGTGCAGCACCTCATAAATCGAGACGATCAGCTTGTCGTCGGTCTTCTTCTGGGTGACGGTCCAGACTTCGGTGACCCCCGCATCCGCCTGGGCTTCATCGGGTTCATTCACGCTGAGGGTGCAGGGCGGGCTCATCCAGTTGAGTGGTTTGTACGAGCCGCCGTCTGAGTGCACGAGCAGGCTGCCGTCGGCCTTCACCATGAGCAGCCGCGGGGCGAGCGGCAGGTGCGCGCTGAGCCGACCGGCGTAGTCGACGGAACACTGGGCAATGACGAGACGCACCCAACAAGGGTACCTGCGCGCTGCGCAGCCATGAGCGCTCGCCCTGCCCGCTCGCGGTGCCCTGCCCTGCACTGCACCGCCCGCTGCCCGTTCGTGCCGCCCTTTGCCCGTCGCCCGCTCACCTCGAGCTCGATCGCCGCGACTCGGGTCGAATTGTGGGTGTTCATCCGCCGGACTCGCTATTTCCCCCGACCTGTCGCCTCGCGGTGCGTCCACAATATTGCGCCTCGGGCCTCTTTGCGGGTGCCTTTGCATGGCACTGACAGTTCTCCCCGAGCGACGTGAGCGGCTCGTTCAGGGCGACCACGTCACGGGCGCGGCTCGTTCAGGGCGACCACGTCACGGGCGCGGCTCGTTCACGGCGACCATGTGACGGGCTTGGCTCGGTCAGGGTCAGGCACAAGTGATGGGCCAGCTCGTTCGGGTTAGGCACAAGTGATGGGCCAGCTCGGTCAGGGTTAGGTACGAGTGATGGGCCAGCTCGGTCAGGCCGCAGTACGCGCGACGTACTCGGTTCGGTTAGCGATCCGATGACGAATGCGTAGCTCGAGCGTTGCGCGCGAAGCGGCCGTTGCCAAATCGTCCTCGGTCACGCGCATTCGGTCCCAGTCAACGTCAGCAAAATGTTCATGTCGAGTGATGTCGCTGCGGAACTTGCGGCGATCGGTTCTGTGCCAATCTCCTTCGTATTCGAAGCCGAGGCGAAGATGCGGGTATGCAAGATCGAGAAGGCGCTCAACGCCATCACGGCAGACCACCGGATGGTTCAATGCTGGTTCCGGTAGTCCGCACCCTACGAACAGGAGTCGAAGCTGCGTTTCCTTGCGCGAGTATGCGCCGATGCGAACAAGTGGCAACGCCTGCCGCAGCCGTCGAGCTCCGGGCCTTCGGGTTGCCGCGAGAGACGTTCTACTGAGGTCCTCCAAGGTGGCAAGCGCCGGGGCTCCCTTGAGTGGATCCGGCCCTGTCACGATAAAGTCACCGACCGCAACAAGATCGTCGACAGGGAGTTGTGTAGCGAGCTGGCACCAGGTGGAGACGGGATCGCTTACTCGTTTTCCCGACAGCCGAATGACGCGAGCGGTCGAGAGCCGGTGCCCGCGAACGTGGCGTGATTGCGGCGGGTGTGCCGGCGCGACGACGGCAACATGCAGCATCCGATCGCCTTCAAAAGCACGTGGAAGTGGCATGCCAAGAAGCCGAGCCGCGGTCGAATGGCTGAAGAACTCGTCAGGCGCCATTCGCGCCTGGTAGCCGGCGACGGAGTCCAGCAGTGGGTCGACGCCTTCTGCGGCAGTCGGCCCGACATGACTTGTGAGCGAATGAACACCATGGAAAGGATGCGCCAGATCGTGCGCCCGGAGCCGCGAGGGCGGCACCCCCAGCTCGCGAGCTTCAGCCGTCGTGAACGACCGCGCGAGTAACGGTACCGGCAGCGTGTGCTTCTGAGACATGACGAAATACTGGACGCCTTCTTGCCCTTGCCATCGCCGTTTGGGCAAATCCGTGGAGTAGAGAACAGTTGCGCATCCTGTGGAGGGGCCGCCCGCGTTATACGCATCGGGCCGAATCGCGGGTGTCACGCCAGCTCACCCACGAAGCGGCCCGACCCGCGGAGTGCGCGTGGGTGCACGCACTCGCCTCGCGCACGATGCTGGGCGAGTTGTGGGTACCACGGGCGAACACTCGCAATATGACCCGACCCTCGGTGATGCGCCCCGACGCTCGGTGATGCGCCCCGACGCTCGGTGATGCGCCCCGATCCTCGGTGATGCGACCCGACCCTCGGGCGATGCGACCCGACCCTCGGTGGTACGACCCGACTGTCGGCGGAGCGCGCCGCTCCGGTCCTGACCTGGGGAGGGCGTCAGGCTGCAGGCCCGCGGCGCGGGCGATCCTTGTGCCGGGTCGCGGGGGCGCAGATGCCGGCGGCCACGATGAGCGCCAGGATCAGGAAGAGCGCGTGCAACAGCCCGATCGTCTGGCCCAGGAAGCCGATGAGCGGCGGGCCGACCAGGAACGCGCAGTACCCGATCATCGCCACGGCGCTCACGCGGGCGGCGGCGCGCTTGGGGTCGTCTGCAGCGGCGGACATGCCAACGGGGAAGCCGAGCGACGCACCCATTCCCCACAGCGCCACGCCAACGATCACGAGCCAGTCGACGCGCCCCACAATGAACATCAGCAGCCCCGCCACGCCGAGCACGGCCGTCACCTGAATGACGATCACCCGGCCGAAGCGGTCGATGAACGGCCCGCCGAGCACGCGGCCCACCGTCATGGCGGCGACGAAGATCGAGAGGTACAGCGCGCCCGTGGCGTTGCTCTGGTGGTGCCCGTCGACCGTGGCGAGCGCGATCCAGTCGTTCGCCGAGCCCTCCGCGAACGCCATGCCGAGCATGACGATGCCGATGAGAATGAGCTTCATATCGGCCCACACCGAGAGGGCGTCGAGCAGACGCGCGCGCCATCCGGGCTTCGAAGCGGATGCGGCATCCGCCCCCGTCTCCTGGCCCTCGTCGTCGCCCAGCTCCACGCGCGTCGGCACGTAGCGCACCACGATGATGACGGCGGCGGCGATCACGATGGCCGTGCCGATGAGGTGCCAGGAAACGGGAACGCCGATAGCGGCCGCCGCGGCGCCGATGCCAGCGCCACCCACGGTGCCCACGCTGAAGCATGCGTGCATGAGCGGCATGATCGTCTTGCCCACGGCTTTCTCGGCCGCTGCCGCCTCGACGTTCATCATGACGTCGCACGCCCCGTTGCCGAAGCCGAGCAGAATGAGGCCGATCGAGACGAGCGGGATCGAGGGCAGCAGCGCGGCACCGACGCCGATGAGCACGACCCCGAGCGCCACGATGAGGATCGCGAACATCATTCCGCGCCGCGCGCCCAGCCTGGCGAGCGTGGGCGGGGCCGCGATGAGGCCGAAGATCGAGCCGATCGACATGCCAAGGATGAGCAGGCCGACGGTGGCGGTGCTCAGGTGCAGGTCGTCGCGCACCCCAGGGATGCGTGCCACCCACGTCGCGAGCGCGAGGCCGCTCAGCACGAACACGAGGAAGATGGCGTTGCGCCAGGACTTCACCTCGTGTTGGGTGAGCTCCTCGACCGGGCGCGGCGTCGTTGTCTGCATTGTGAAGGTCACTCCAGGTGGGAAGCCGGTCGTGCCGGCCAGAAGAGGTGTGCCGGGCGTGCCGGCCAGAACCGAATCGCACAGAGATCGAATCGATTCGATACGCTTCCATTAAGCTAGCTGAGACCGCGGCAGGCGGTCAAGTGGGTGCACGCGCCGGTGGCGCATGCCGGCCCCGCGAGCGTGGCACGGCAAGGGAGGCTTCAGATGGATGCGCAGCGCCCCACCCTCGCCGACGTCGCCCGGCGCGCCGGCGTCTCGGCCTCCACCGCTTCGCTCGCCTTCAGCGGCACCGGCCCGGTCTCCGACGCGACGCGCGAACGCGTGCGCGCTGCGGCCGACGAACTCAACTACGCCGGCCCCGACCCGCGGGCCCGCTCGCTGCGTCGCGGCCGCTCGGGAATCGTCGGCGTCGTGGTCGAGGAGCGCATCCGTCAGGCCTTCCGTGATCCGGTGAAGATCTCCATTCTCGACGGACTCTCCGAAGAGCTCGGCGAGATCGATGCGGCGCTGCTGGTGCTCGCCGATTCGGGCGGCACGGGCGTCAGCGTGGAGTCGGCGCCCATGGACGCGGCCGTGCTCGTGGGGTGCGGACCGCAGCTCGACGCCTCCATCGCGACGCTGCGGCAGCGCGGCATCCCCGTGGTCGCCATCGAGGGCACGCCCACCGAGGGCGTTCTCACGATCTCGCTCGACAACCGCCAGGCGTCGTGCACGCTCGCCGAGCATCTGCGCGACCTCGGGCACGAGAGGGTCGCCGTCATCGCGCTTCCGCTCGAGAGCATTCCGGAGCGCGGGCCGCTCACGCCCGAGCGCGAGGCGGCGAGCACGGCCGACACCGCTCTCGAGCGCCTGGCGGGCATCAGGCAGGTTTATCCGCAGGCGAGCGGCGTGGTCGCCGCGGGCAGCGACCCCGACGAAGGGGCGGCGGCAGCGAGAGCGCTGCTGGATGCGCCTGGCACCCAGCGCCCCACGGCCATCGTGGCGCAGAGCGACCTGCTCGCGGTCGGCGCGATCCGGGCCGCCGAGGAGCTCGGGCTGAGTGTGCCAGGCGATGTGAGCATCGTCGGCTTCGACGGGGTGCAGGTGCCCGGCCTCTGGCCCTACGAGCTGACCACCATGGTGCAGCCGTCGGTCGAGAAAGGTCGCGCCGCTGGGCGCGGCATTCGGCTCATGCTGCAGGGCGGCGAGCCCGAGGCTGTGGCGTTCACGAGCGAGTTCCGGCTGGGCAATACGACGGCGGCGCCGGGGAGCTGAGGTGCGCCTCAGCGGCTCGCGCCGGCCACCATCCACGTTGTGCCGCGCGATCGCAGGCCGAGCGTCACGGCGCGGGCACCGATGTAGCCGAGCGCGAAGGCCGCGGCGAGCCAGGCCAGCCCCGCGGCATCCGCTGGGCTGAGGAACAGCACGAGCATGGCGAGCGGCACGAAGGCGGCGGCGTTGACAAGGCCGGTCCACGCGAGGTAGCGCGCGTCGCCTGCGCCGATCAGCACGCCGTCGAGCACGAAGACGAAGCCGGCGAGCGGGGCGCCGAGGCCCACGAGCGCGAGCGGCGCGGGCAGGGCAGCCACGACCGCAGCGTCGCCTGTGAAGACGTGGCCGAGCACCGGGCTGAGTGCCGCCGTGACCGCCCCGAGAGCCACCCCGGCGAGCACGCCCCACTGAAGGCAGCGGCCGAGGATCGCGCGGGCCGCCGGCAGGTCGGACGCGCCGAGCGAGCGCCCGATCAGCGCCTGCGCGGCGATCGCGAGCGCGTCGAGGGCGAAGGCGAGCGTGTTGAACACCGTCATGGTCACCTGGAACGCCGCGAGCTGGGTCGCGCCCAGCTGCGTGGCGACGAAGACGGCGAGCAGAATGGCCGCACGCAGGCTGGCCGTGCGCACGAACAGCCATCCGCCTGCGCCCGCTGACGCGCGAATTCCGGCGTGCCGCGGCGCCAGCGACGCGCCCACCCGCCGCGCATGCCGAACGACCATCACGAGGTAGACGACCACCATGCCCCACTGCGCGATCACCGTGCCGATTGCCGAGCCCACCACGCCAAGGCCGAGCGCGTAGATGAACACGAAGTTGAGCACGATGTTGCCGGCGAACCCGGCCACGGCGACGGCGAGAGGCGTGCGCGTGTCCTGCAGGCCGCGCAGCAGGCCGGTCGCGGCGTAGACCAGCAGCATGGCGGGCAGCCCCAGCATCGAGACCGTCAGATACGCGGATGCCGCATCCGCGACAGCGGGCCCGGCACCGAATGCACTCACCAGAGCGGGCGCCGAGAACCAGCCTGCCGCGGCCAGGGCCACGCCGAGGCCGAGGGCGAGCCAGAGCCCGTCGACACCGGCCGCCATCGCGCCCCGCTCGTCGCCCGCTCCCAGCCGGCGGGCCACGGCGGGCGTCGTGCCGTACGCGAGGAACACCATGAGGCCGACGATCGTCTGCAGAACCGCGCTCGCGATGCCGAGGCCGGCGAGCGGCTCGGCGCCGAGGTGGCCGACCATGGCCGAGTCGGCGAGCAGGAAGAGCGGCTCGGCGACCAGCGCCCCGAGCGCGGGCACGGCGAGCCGCAGGATCTCGCGATCCACGGTGCGGCGACGGAAGACGGTTATGGCATCGAGCGTAGCGCCGCGCGCTCTTTCATAAATTTCACAAAACTATGAAAACTAGGCGTAGCATCCCAAGCATGAACACAGTGATTGAGGCCCGCGGCCTCGAGAAGCGATTCGGCCGGGTACGCGCCCTCGACGGCCTCGACCTCACCGTCGGCCCCGGCGAGGTGCACGGTTTCCTGGGCCCGAATGGCGCGGGAAAGTCCACGACGATCCGGGTGCTGCTCGGCCTCGCCCGGGCCACTGGCGGCAACGTGAGTGTCTTCGGACGCGACCCCTGGGCGGATGCGGTCGACCTGCACAGACGCATCGGTTACGTGCCGGGTGACGTGAGCCTGTGGCCGAACCTGACCGGCGGCGAGGCCATCGACCTGATCAGCCGCCTGCGCGGCGGCACGACGGATGCCGCGGGCTTCGCCACGCGCAAGGCGCGACTCATCGACGTCTTCCAGTTCGACCCGTCGAAGAAGGGCCGTTCGTACTCGAAGGGCAACCGGCAGAAGGTAGCGCTCATCGCGGCCTTCGCGACGCGGGCCGAGCTGCTCATTCTCGACGAGCCGACGAGCGGGCTCGACCCCCTCATGGAGGCGGCGTTCAACGCGGAGATCCGGCGGGCGGCCGGCGAGGGATCGACCGTGCTGCTCTCGAGCCACATCCTCTCGGAGGTCGAGCAGCTGTGCGACCGCGTGAGCATCATTCGCAGCGGCAGAACGATCGAGTCAGGAACACTCGCCGAGCTTCGCCACCTGACTCGCACCGAGATCTCGTTCGCCGCCGATGGCATGACGGATGTCGCGCTGGCGCGCATCCCCGAGGCCCATGACCTCGCGACCGCCGACGGCCGCGTGCGCTTCACGGCCGACAGCGATCGCCTGCAACCGGTGCTCACCGCGCTCGCGGCCCTCGACGTGAAGAGTCTCACGGTCGCGCCGCCCTCGCTCGACGAGCTGTTCCTGCGGCACTACGAGACCGGGCAGGGCCGCGCCGCACTCGCCTCGCAGGAGCGCGCGGCCGAGGCAGCGCCGACGGGAGCGCGACGATGAGCACTTTTCGCGTGCTGCTTCGGCAGCGCTTCCGCCGCGACCGCTGGCAGCTGCTGATCTGGGTGGGCTGTATCGCCCTGCTGTCGTTCGTCGCGACGACGTCGGTCGCCTCGACGTACGGCACCGGCGCCAGCCGGGCATCCGTTCTCGCCCTCGCGGTCTCGAACCCCGCGATTCTGATGTTGCGCGGCCTGCCGCAGGGCAGCAGCCTCGCGGCCGTCACCTACTTCGAGATCTTCACGTTCCTGGCTCTGCTCGCCGGGCTCATGAGCACCTTTCTCGCGGTGCGTCACACGCGCGCCGAAGAGGAATCGGGCCGTGCCGAGCTCGTGGCGTCGACGCCGGCCGCGCGACTGACCCCCACCGCCGCGACGCTCGTGCACGGCGTGCTCGCCAACCTCGTCGTCGGCATCGTCGTGGCCGCGGGCTTCGCCGCCTCGGCGCTGCCCGTCGCAGGATCGCTGCTCGCGGGTGCGGCCGTCGCCGCCACCGGCATCGTCTTCGTCGGCGTCGGCCTGCTCACCTCGCAACTCATGGTGACCTCGCGGGCAGCGAATGGTGTGGCCGCCGCCGCCGTGCTGCTCGCCTACGTGCTGCGCGGCATCGGAGACGCGGCGGGCACGCCCTCGGCCGACGGCGTGCACATGACGGCGGCCTGGCCGAGCTGGCTCTCGCCCATCGGCTGGGGCGAGCAGGCGAGCGTGTACGACCGAAACCTGTGGTGGCCCCTGCTCATCAGCCTCGCGTTCGCCGCGGCACTCGTCGTGGGCGTGTTCGCCCTCCAGAGCCGCAGAGACAGCGGTGCGAGCCTCGTCGCGCAACGAGCAGGCAGAGCGGATGCGCGCCCCAGCCTCACCGGTTCCTTCGCCCTGGCCTGGCGACTGCAGTGGCCCACGATCCTCGGCTGGGCGACCGGCGGCGCCTTCGCCGGGCTGCTCGCGAGCTCGCTCGGACCGCTGGTCGACAAGGTCGGCGCCGACGCGAATCTCGATGCCGTGCAGAAGGGCCTGACGAGCATGGGCGGCGGCGGCAGTGGTTCCCTCGACGCCCTCTTCGTCAGCGCCATCTTCTCGCTCATCGGCGTCCTCGCCGCCGCCTGTGCCACGCAGGTGGTCATCCGCATGCGCCAGGAGGAATCCAGCGGAACGGCCGAGGTGCTCCTGGCGACCCCGCTTTCCCGCGTGCGCTGGCTCGGCGACTACCTCATGGTGGGTGTCGTCGCCGTCGTGATCGTGCTGGCCGCATCCGCGCTCGTGTCGGCGCTGTCGGCGCTGTCGGCGTCCGGCGGTGAGCAGGCGGCGCAGTCGCTGCGGGCCGCCCTCGCTCAGCTTCCGGCCGCGCTCATCTACCTCGGCGTGCTCGCTCTCGTCTTCGTTCTGCTGCCCGCGTGGACCATCGCGCTGTCGTGGGCGCTGCTCGGCCTCGGCGCGTTCCTGGGGCTCTTCGCCGGCTTCGTCGGCCTGCCCGATTGGATGCGCCAGCTCTCGCCGTTCGCGCACACGCCCGAGTCCGCGGGCCCCCAGCAGGATTGGACCGGAGGGCTATGGATGCTGGCCATCGCAATCGTGGCGGCGGCCATCGCAGGCCTCCTCATGCGCCAACGAGACCTCGTCACGACCTGATCCCGCAGCGTATGAGACCGTCGAACCTGAAAGACTGGCAGCATGGCCCGTGACGAGACGGCATTGCGCGAGGTGGCAGAGCAGTCGGCCGCCATCCTCGCCGCTGCGGGCATGCCCAAGATGCCGTCACGCGTGCTCATGGTGCTCACCCTCGCCGAGGATCCTGGCCTCACAGCCGTCGAACTGGCCGAGTCGCTCGCCGTGAGCGCGGCCGCGATCTCGGGGGCAGTGCGGTACCTGCAGACGCTCGGTATGGTGCGGCGCGTTGCCCAGGCCGGCAGCCGCCGGGACCGCTACGCGATCCCTGACAACGTGTGGTCGTCCACGGTTGCGCACGAGCGACCGGTGTATCGCGCGCTCGCCGCGCAGGCGGATGCCGGGCTCGCTGCCATCACGGATCGCGACTCCGCGGCGGCGGTGCGACTGCGCGAGATGGGGGACTTCTACCGCTTCATCGAGCGTCGGCTGCCGGAACTCATGGTCGAGTGGGAGCAGCAGCGCGACGGATAGCCGGAGTGTAAGTCGGCCGTTTCCGTAGCGCCGCGAAGCCGTATCACCGGGCGCGGAGGAAGGCCAGGGTGCGTTCGAGCAGCAGCGCGGCCGCGTCGGCGTCGTATGAGGGCAGCGAGTCGTCGGCGAAGAGGTGCTGATCGCCGGGATAGAGGAACAGCTCGGCTGCACCCGCCGATTCGACGAGGTCCCTGGCCGCATCGATGTCCCCCTCGCCGACGAAGAACGGGTCGGCATCCATACCATGCACCTGCACCGGCACGCCCTCGGGCCAGGCAGAACCGAACTCCGATACCGGAATGCATGAATGGAACAGCAGTGCACCGCGTGCACCGGCCCGCGTCTGGGCAAGTTTCTGCGCGGGCAGAACGCCGAGGGAGAATCCCGCGTACACCAGGCCGGCCGGCAGGGCCCCAGCCGCCGCTTCGCCGCGGTCGAGTATGGCGTCGATGCCGAGCTGCTGCACGAACGCCATTCCGGAGTCGAGGCTGTCGAAGACACGGCCGTCGAAGAGGTCAGGGGTGTGAACGACGTGACCCTGGCCGCGAATACGGTCGGCGAACGCGATCACGCCCGGCGTGAGTCCCTGCACGTGATGAAAGAGCAACACGTCGGCCATGGCGGTCTCCCCTCGGTTCACACTCCATGATCCACGATCACGGCAGAAGCGCGATACCGGCGCGGATTAGGCTGGAGAAATGACTGAGCAGCCCATGGCATCCGGAATTGCCGTCGACGAGTTCGACCCCAGCATCCGCCCGCAGGACGACCTGTTTCGGCACGTCAACGGCCGCTGGCTTGAGAAGACCGAGATTCCGGCAGACAAGGCTCGCTACGGTTCGTTCCTCGTGCTCGCTGAGGAGGCCGAGAAGGCCGTGCGAGACATCATCGTCGAGGCGCAGGGGGCATCCGACGCGGCCAGTGTCGAGGAGCGCAAGATCGGCGACCTCTACTCCAGCTTCATGGACACCGACCGCATCGAGGAACGCGCCGCGCGCCCTCTCGCCCGTGGCCTCGCCGCCGCCGAGGAGGTCGACTCGATCCCGGCTCTGCTCGAGACCGTGGGGCGCATGGAGCGGGGCGGGCTCGCCGGCTTCTACCAGCTCTTCGTCGACAACGACCCCGGCGACCCCGAGCGGTACATCGTCTTCGCGGAGCAATCAGGCATCTCGCTGCCCGACGAGAGCTATTACCGCGAAGAGCGCTTCGCCGACATCCGCGACGCCTATGTCGCTCACGTCGAGCGCATGTTCAACCTTGCAGGTCTAGCGGATGCCGCGGGCCGCGCCCGTCGCGTGTTCGACCTCGAGACGGCCATCGCCACGGGCCACTGGGACAACGTGCGCAGTCGCGACAGCGAGGCGACATACAACCCGCTCGGCTGGCCAGAGGTGCTCGAGCGCGCCGAGGGCGTGGACCTCGACGTGTGGCGGCGGGCGCTCGGTGCTCCCGAGGGTGCGCTCGAGGAGGTCGTGCTGCGACAGCCGAGCTTCACGACGGCGCTCGCGGCGCTGCTCACCGAGGATCGCCTCGTCGCGTGGAAGGACTGGCTCGCGTGGCAGGTCATCCACGGGTTCGCGCCGTTCCTCAGCCAGGCATTCGTCGAGGAGAATTTCGACTTCTACGGCCGCACGCTCACGGGTACGCCCGAGATGCGCGACCGCTGGAAGCGCGGGGTCTCTCTCGTCGAGGGCGCCATGGGCGAGGCCGTGGGTCGCGTCTACGTCGAGCGGCACTTCCCGCCAGAGGCCAAGGAGCGCATGGATGTGCTCGTGGGCAACCTGATCGAGGCGTACCGCCGCAGCATCCGCTCTCTTGAATGGATGGGGGAGGAGACCCGCCAGCGCGCGCTCGAGAAGCTCGAGAAGTTCACGCCGAAGATCGGGTTCCCGGTGAAGTGGCGCGACTACTCGGCGCTCGAGATCGACGCGACCGACCTGATTGCGAACGTCGAGGCGACGAGCGCGTTCGAGTTCGATCGGGAGCTGGGCAAGATCGGGCGGCCCATCGACCGCGACGAGTGGTTCATGACGCCGCAGACGATCAACGCGTACTACAACCCGGGATTCAACGAGATTGTGTTCCCGGCGGCGATCCTGCAGTTCCCGTTCTTCGATCCTGCACGCGACGACGCGGCGAACTACGGGGCGATCGGCGCCGTGATCGGGCACGAGATCGGGCACGGCTTCGACGACCAGGGCTCGAAGTACGACGGCGACGGGCGGCTCACCGACTGGTGGACCGAGGCCGACCGCGCCGCCTTCGAGGAGCGCACGGGCTCGCTCATCGCGCAGTACAACGCGCTCGCGCCGCGGCAGGTGCCCGAGCACCACGTGAACGGGGCGCTCACGATCGGCGAGAACATCGGCGACCTGGGTGGGCTCGGCATCGCGTGGAAGGCCTACCTCATCTCGCTCAATGGCGTTCAGCCGCAGGTGATCGACGGCATGACCGGCGCCGAACGGTTCTTCCTGTCGTGGGCGCAGGCGTGGCAGCAGAAGGGGCGCGACGAAGAGGTGATCCGCCTGCTCGCGATCGACCCGCACTCGCCGAACGAATTCCGGTGCAACCAGATCGTGCGCAACATCGACGCGTTTTACGAGACCTTCGGCGTCGGCGAGAACGATGAGCTGTGGCTCGATCCGGGGCAGCGCGTCAGCATCTGGTAGCGGGCGTGGCGGTGTGCGGCTGACGGGCGTGGCGGTGTGCATGTGGCGGATTCCGGGGGTCGCCCTGGCGAGCGTGGAGAGGCCCGCGCATCCGCTCGTTAATGGACCGCGCCGTGCCCGCGAATCGGGGTCGACTTAGGTACCATCGAGAGTGTCGGTGCGCGCGGGCACAACCCTTAAGCGCGCTGGCACGAGTAGTGCGCGGGGGGAACGTATCCGTAATCGGATTGAAGGACTGCACCCTGCCGTGACCATGCCCATTCAGGAGTCGGAGCGTCGCACACGTCGTAGCGCCCGGCGCGGGCGGCACCGTGGGGCTGACAGCAATGAGAACTTCTCGCGCGGGTTCGCGGCGCTGGGCAAGCTCGCCCTCGACGGCGTGCAGGTGTCGGCGCGCGCCACCGACCTCACCACCGGCGCAGTGGTGTTCTCGGTCGATGACCACGTGGTCATGCCCACCGCCAGCATCGGCAAGGTGCTGCTGCTCATCGAGGTGGCGGCCCGTATGCAGGCCGACCCGGTCTCGGCGCTGAACCTGCTCGAGCGTTCGCCGGAAGACGCGGTGACGGATGCGGGCATCTGGCAGCACTTGCGTGCTCCCCAGCTGCCCGTCGCGGACCTCGCCGCGCTCGTCGGCGCCACCAACGACAACCTCGCCACCAACGTGTTGCTGCGGCAGGTGGGGCTGGAGGCCGTCTCGCGGCGCACCCAGTCGCTCGGGCTGACCCGCACGGCACTGCTGGACCTCGTGCGCGAGCACCGCGGGCCCGACGACGCGCCGCAGCTCTCGGTCGGCAGCGCGAACGAGCTCACCTGGCTGTTCTCCGCCCTCGCTCGCGGTGAGATCGTGAACGCCGAGACCTCGCGTCGGGTCGTCTCGTGGCTGTCTCTGAACGCGGACCTCTCGATGGTGGCCAGCGCGTTCGGCCTCGATCCGCTCGCGCATCGCTCGGCGGATCACGGCATCATGCTCATGAACAAGACCGGCACCGAGCCGGGCGTGCACAGCGAGGTCGGCGTGTTGCGCGGGCCGCGGGCGGGTGTCGCGTACTCGGTCTCGACCTACTTCGATGACGCGACCCTCGAGGGCCGCCTCGGAGTTCTCGAAGGGATGCGCGTGGTCGGCCTCGATTTGCTGGAGTACGTGCACTGAGGCGTCTCTTCGGTGGTCGAGCGGCGCTCTCTCGGTGGTTGAGCGGCGCTCTCCCGCTGGTCGAGTTGCGCGTGAGGCTCGGGTGTCGAGACTGTCGTGTAGCGGTCTCCCGCTGGCTGGTCGAGTGGCGCGTGAGGCGCGCGTATCGAGACCTCTTCTCCCGCTCCTTGGTGGCCCTGCTTCCCCCTTGCGCGACCCGTCGCCTGGCCTCCTCCGTCCCCCACTCGTCCTCCACACCCAACTCCCCAGCTACTTCTCCACAGATTCCGCCAATCTATAGAACATATGTTCGAATCTTGAGACAATGGAGTCATGAATGAAAGCGACGAGAGAGACCGCGGTGAGCTGATCGCTCAGGCCGCCGGTGCGATCTCGATGCTGTTCGGAGACAAGGGCTTCACGGGTTTCAGCGATGACGACGTGGTCACGCTTACCCAGGCGGCTGAAGATCTGGGTCGCCGTCTCGATGCGGCGCGTACCGGTCTCGCCGCTGAGGTCGACAATCGCTCATTGCCCGCGCTCGGCCCGAATGGGCTGAGCGCCAGGTACGGGTGCCGCACCGCGGTCGACTTTCTCACGAGGCTGACAGGCGTCTCTCGGCGCGAGGTCGTGAAGCGCGTTCGCCTCGGCGACCTCATCTGTGCCCACCGTGACCTCGTGAGCACAACCCCTTCTCGATTCCCCGCGGTCGCCCAGAGCTTCTGGCGTGGTGAGCTCGGGGTGGAATCGGCCGAAGCGATCACTCACGGGCTCGCGCCCATCCAGCTGAGGGCCGAGGCAGAGCACTACGCGGCGGCAGAACGCGCCCTCGTTTCCTGCGCGACCGGGCAGGTTACCGACGAGACGGCGAATCTTCCCGGCGCCGGGCTGCGGTTCCCCGCCGATCAGGTGAGGCAGCAGGTACAGGTGTGGTGTGCTCGGTTGGACCCGGACGGCGCTGCGCCGGAATCTTCGGTCATGGAACCGCGCAGCCGCATCGGATTCGGCCGGCTGAAAGACGGCGTGTATCCCTTGCGAGGCGCCGTCACCCCCGATCTTCGCGGCATCATGGATGGCGTGTTCGGTGCGTACATTTCAGCGCGTGCCGGCACCTCTTTCCCGAGCGAAGAAGAGCAGCGCACAGCCGAGCAGAGCTCAGGTGAGCGGGGCGCAGACGGGCAGGACGGCGCCGGGCATAGCGCGGGCCAGCGCGAGCAGAGTAGCCAGAGCGACCCAAGCGCCGACGGCACAGCGGATGCCGACGAGCGCAGCCCCCGGCACCTGGACATGCGGTCTTCCGACGAGAAGCGGGCCGACGTGTTGAGGGGCGTCTTTGACCTCGCCGCTCGTGCGCCTGAAACGCCATCACACGGCGGCGGAGCGCCGACCGTGATGGTGCACGTCAATGCGAGCGACCTCGACGCTGGTGTCGGCGTCGGATGGGTCGACGGGCATGCCGATGCTGTCTCGCTTCGTACGGTGCGGCAGATGATCTGCCGCGGTGGATACCAGCCGGTGGTTATCGGAGACGGTGGAGAGGTTCTCCATCTCGGTGTGACGCAACGCTGCTTCTCGAAGAGGCAACGCAGGGCGATCGAGGCGCGTGACGGCGCGCACTGCCTCATCCCGGGCTGCGGTGCGCCGGCGCAGTGGACCGAAGTGCACCACGTCGTTCCCTGGTTTGCCGGTGGCAAGACAGACGTCGACAACGGCGTGCTGCTGTGCTGGCGATGCCATCATGACATCGAGGAATCCGGCTGGAAGATCCGAATGGTCGAGGGCGTGCCTCAGATCAAGGCACCGCCCTGGCTCGACCGAGCTCAGAAATGGCGGCGTGCGAGTACGCATCCCGCCAACATGCCGGTGAGCCGCAGACGCCGGGCGGCGTGAGCGCGGTGGCACTCGCGGGGGCCGCCGGTGGCGGTCGCGGCGGTGGCGGTCGCGGCGGTGGCAGTGGTGCTGCAGGTGCGGTCGCGGCGGTGGCGGAGCAAACAGTGCTGGCATCTTGCCGGGCGCCCGTTCCGGGTTCACACTCATCGGCAAGAGGATCGGCGTTACGCCGACCGCGTCTTCAGGCGCGACACCCGTCGCATTCCCGACTGGAGCAGATCTGGAAGGGAAGAATCATGAACACACTGGAGACCCAGACGCACTCAGCAGGGCGTTTGTCGGCGCGGCGCTCAGCCGCGCGGCTATCGTCAGCGCAGCGTTTGTCGGCGCGGCGTTCGGCTGCGGCCATCGCACTCGCCGCGGCGGCAGTCACCGGGGCAGCCGTCTTCCTCGGCGCACCAGCGCCGGCGGAAGCGGCCACGTCCTGCCATTCGGTGAGCTACGACCAGAGCACCGGTCGCGCGGTGGCGGCGTGCAGCGGTAGCGGCAGCATGCGCTTCGTCGTCACGTGCAATGCGGTCTGGCCATACTCACCCTGGACACACAGAAGCGGCTGGATCTACATCAACGGGGGCGGAAACCCCGTCGCCATGTTCTCCAGCTGCCCGTGGCCCGCCTCGTACAGCGTCCGCGCCGAGTACTGAATCCCGCCACACCCAATCCCGCCACACCCAATCCGCACCCAAGACAGCCGGTGGCTGGCCCGGGCGATGAACTCCCGTAAAATGGGCCCATTGCCCGGGCACTCGCTCGGATGCCACCCGCACCCATTGGAGCCACCATGGCCGCGCCCACACGTCTCGATGCCGTCATCGCCCTCGCCCGCCACCGAGGGTTCGTCTTCCAGGCGGGCGAGATCTACGGAGGCTCCCGCTCGGCGTGGGACTACGGTCCCCTCGGCGTCGAGCTGAAGGAGAACATCAAGCGGCAGTGGTGGAAGTACATGGTGACCCGCCGGGATGACGTGGTCGGGCTCGACTCGAGCGTCATCCTGCCCAAGCAGGTGTGGGAAGCATCCGGCCATGTCGGTGTGTTCACCGACCCGCTCGTCGAGTGCCTGAACTGCCACAAGCGCTTCCGCGAGGACCACCTCATCGAAGCCTTCGAGGGCAAGAAGGGGCACGCACCCGAAAACGGCATGGGCGACATCGTCTGCCCCAACTGCGGCGTGCGCGGCCAGTGGACGCCGCCGCGCGACTTCAACATGATGCTGCAGACCTATCTGGGCCCGGTGCAGGACGAGTCTGGTCTGCAGTACCTGCGCCCCGAGACTGCCCAGGGCATCTTCGTGAACTTCGCCAACGTGCTGCAGGCGGCCCGCATGAAACCGCCGTTCGGCATCGGCCAGATCGGCAAGAGCTTCCGCAACGAGATCACGCCGGGCAACTTCATCTTCCGCACGCGGGAGTTCGAGCAGATGGAGCTCGAGTTCTTCGTCGAGCCGGGCGACGACGAGACGTGGTTCCAGTACTGGGTCGACTACCGCTTCGCCTGGTACACGGGTCTCGGCGTCGACCCCGAGAACCTGAGGCTGTTCGAACACCCCAAGGAGAAGCTCTCCCACTACTCGAAGCGCACCATCGACATCGAGTACCGTTTCGGCTTCACGGGAGGCGAGTGGGGCGAGCTCGAAGGCATCGCGAACCGCACCGACTTCGACCTCTCGACCCACGCGAAGCACTCCGGCAAGGACCTCTCGTACTTCGACCAGACGAAGAACGAGCGCTGGGTGCCCTACGTGATCGAGCCGGCAGCCGGGCTCACCCGCTCACTCATGGCGTTCCTCGTCGACGCGTACCACGAGGAGGAGGTGCCCAACGCGAAGGGCGGCACCGACAAGCGCACGGTTCTGCGCCTCGACCCACGGCTCGCGCCGATCAAAGTGGCGGTGTTGCCGCTCAGCCGAAACGAGCGCCTCTCGCCGATGGCGCGCGAACTCGCCACCAGCCTGCGCGAGAACTGGAACGTCGACTTCGACGATGCCGGCGCCATCGGCCGCCGCTATCGTCGCCAGGACGAGATCGGCACACCGTACTGCGTCACCGTCGACTTCGACTCGCTCGATGACAAGGCCGTCACCGTGCGCGACCGCGACAGCATGAGCCAGGAGAGGGTTCCGCTCGACACCCTGCAGGAGTACCTGGCCGTGCGGCTGCTCGGGGCCTGACCCAGGCTCCGCGGAGGCAGTGTCATGACCAGCGGTCCCACTCGTGCGCAGGTGCGGAGGTGGCGGCGGTATCTGGCCGATGAGCGAGCCGAGGCATCCGTCTACCGTGACCTCGCCCGGCGCCGGGAAGGCGAGGAACGCGAGATCCTGCTCGCTCTCGCCGAGGCAGAAGGGCGGCACGAGGCGCACTGGCTCGAGCTGCTCGGCGATGAGGTCGGCAAGCCCGTGCGCGGAGACGTTCGCACGCGGATGCTCGGGTTCCTCGCGCGGCGATTCGGCTCCGTGTTCGTGCTCGCCCTGGCGCAGCGCGCCGAGGGTCGCTCACCGTACGAGGCGGACTCGGATGCGACGGATGCCATGGCCGCCGACGAACGCATTCACGAAGAGGTCGTGCGTGGCCTCGCCACCAGAGGCCGGCAGCGGCTCTCTGGCACCTTCCGCGCCGCGGTGTTCGGCGCGAACGACGGCCTGGTCAGCAATCTCTCGCTGGTGCTCGGCATCGGCGCCACGGGCGTGTCAAGCCAGCTCGTGCTGCTCACCGGGATCGCCGGGCTGCTGGCAGGCGCCCTCTCGATGGGCGCGGGGGAGTACGTCTCGGTTCGCTCGCAGCGGGAGCTGCTCGAGGCATCGCGCCCCGGCGAGCACGCGGAGACCGCCGTGCCGCATCTCGACATCGACGGCAATGAGCTCGCCCTGGTGTACCGCGCGCGCGGCATGAGCAGCGAGGAGGCCGAGGCGCACGCCCAGGCGACGCTCGCGCGGCTGCGGCTGCAGACCGGGGCGCTGCCCGCGGCGCCTGCGCTCGACGGCCCGCCCGCGCTCGATGGCCCGCCCGCGCTCGGTGGCCCGCCTGCGCTCGACGGCCTGCCGACGATGGTGGCGGGCGGGAGCGCACTCGAGAGCGCAGTCGAGAACCCAGTCGAGGTCGACGAGCACGAGGCGATCGGCACCGGCATGGGGGCGGCCGTCTCGAGCTTCTGCTTCTTCGCGTCCGGCGCGATCATTCCGGTGCTGCCGTACCTCTTCGGCCTTCAGGGGCTCACCGCGATCATCGTTGCGGCGATTCTCGTCGGCGTCTCCCTGCTCGGCACCGGCGCCATCGTGGGCCTGCTCTCCGGTGCGCCGCCCGTACGTCGCGCCCTGCGCCAATTGGGCATCGGCTACGCGGCGGCGGCGGTGACGTACCTGCTCGGTCTTCTCTTCGGCACGAGCGTGCACTGATTGCTGCCACGAACCGGCTCACCCTGCCAAGCTGAAAGGCATGGAGCCGGAACACATGGATGACGCAGCCAAACTCGCGCACGCACGCTCGTTCTCTCAGGCCGCGGACGCCTACGACCGCGGGCGCCCCGGCTACCCAGACGACGCCGTCGACTGGATGCTGCCGGCAGGCGCCGCCCGTGTGCTCGACCTAGCCGCGGGCACCGGCAAGCTCACGCGCTCCCTCGTCGCACGGGGCCTCGATGTCGTGGCGGTCGAGCCGCTCGCTGAGATGCGCGCGCGGCTCACCGCGGCGCTGCCCGCCGTCACCGCGCTCGCCGGCGCGGCAGAGAGCATCCCGCTTCCCGACGCGAGCGTGGACGCGGTTCTCGTGGCCCAGGCCTGGCACTGGGTCGATACGCGCCTGGCCGTGCCCGAGGTGGCTCGCGTTCTGAAACCGTCAGGAACGCTCTCACTGGTGTGGAACATCCGCGATGAGAGCGTCGACTGGGTGTCCCGCTTCGGCGAGATCATCACGCGCACCCGGGAGCACGAACTCGACAGTGAGCTGCCCGTCATCGGAGCGCCTTTCGGCGAGAGCGAGCACCTCGAGACCCGCTGGGAGCAGACGCTGACCCGCGCCGAGCTGCTCGACCTCGTCGCCTCCCGCAGCTACGTGATCGTGCTGCCGGCCGACGAGCGCCGCGAGCTCCTGCACCAGGTGGATGAGTTGCTCGACACGCACCCTGAGATTGCGCCGGGCGACCGCATCCGCCTGCCCTATCTCACCCACGCGACGCGCGCCCGGCTCGCGGCGGCCTGAGGTGATAGCTGGGGTGGGCCTGAGGTGAGGGCGCGACCTGCGTAACATGGCGGCATGGCCGAGCTGACCCGTCGATCCGTGCTGGCCATGGGGGCGGCGGGTGCCGTCACCCTGCTGGCCGGATGCGCCCCGACCCGCCCGCAGCCCTCCCCGAGCGCGACACCCACCGCGCGCAGGCCCGACTGGGCGGCGCTCGAACGGTCGGTCACGGGCCCTCTGCTCCGCCCCGGGGACACGGGCTACGGGCGCGCGAAGCTCACCGAGAACCCGGCGTACGATGCCGCGCGGCCGCTCGCCGTGCTCACGGTGGCAAGCGCCGCCGACGTGCAGGCGGCGCTGCGGTTCGCCGGCCGCTACGACGTACCGCTCGCCATTCGCAGCGGCGGCCACAGCTACACCGGCTTCTCGTCCGGCGGCGCGCCGGGCACCGGCATGCCCGCCTCACTCGTCATCGACACGCGCAATCTCGCCCAGGTGACGCTCAACGGCGACAGGAGCGCCACCATCGGTGCCGGTGCGCCGCTCTCCCTCGTCTACGGCGGCCTCGGCGACGCGGGCCGCGCCATCGCCGCCGGCTCCTGCGCCACGGTCGGTGTCTCCGGGCTCACCCTCGGCGGCGGCGTCGGCGTCATGACGCGCGCGTACGGGCTCACGTGCGACGCCCTGAAGTCGGTCGAGATCGTCACGGCCGACGGCACGATCCGGCACGTCGACGCGAACAACGACTCCGACCTCTTCTGGGCCTGCCGGGGCGGGGGCGGTGGGCACCTGGGCGTCGTCACCGCGCTCACGTTCGCGACCGTGCGCGCCCCGCAGGTCACCATGTTCGCCCTCTCCTGGCCCATCGAGCAGGCGGCGGCTGTGATCGACGCGTGGCAGAACTGGGCGCCGACGGCAGATCCCAAGCTGTGGTCGACACTGAAGATCCTGGGCGGCTCGCGGCATCCCGACACCCTGGGCCTCAGCGTCTCGGGAACCTGGCTCGGCGACGAGAGCGGGCTCGACGCGCACGTGGCGCCGTTCTTCGACGCGGTCGGCAGCCGGCCCGCCTCGCAGAGCGCGGGCACGCACACGTATCGAGACGCCATGATGCGGTACGCCGGATGCGCGGGCGTCGCCCTCGACGCCTGCAACACGGGCCCGGGCGGCGCCCTCACCCGAGAGCCGTTCGCCAACACCTCGCACGTGGCGTACGACAGGCTCGACGCGGCAGGCATTGACGACCTGCTCGCGCAGGCACAGGCCGCCCAGAAGGTGGATGGCATGGTGGAGGGCGGGGTCTCCCTCGACGCGCTGGGCGGTGCGGCGGCATCCGTGTCCCCTGATGCAACCGCGTTCGTGCACCGCAAGGCGCTCGCCACCGTGCAGTACACGTCGACGTTCGACACCGGCGCCGCGGCCGACCCGTACTTTGCGTACGTGCGCGGGTTCCGCGAGGCGATGCGGCCGCACTGGGGCGACTGGGCGTACGTCAATTACGCGGATGCGCGCATCGACGATCCCGCCACCGCCTACTTCGGTGACAACGCGCCCCAGCTCGCCGCGGTCGCAAGCAAGTACGACCCGGAGGGACTGTTCACGCAGCCGCAGGGGTACTGAGCAGGGGTACTGCCGTCTTACGCGTGCAGCGCGCGGAACTCGCGGTCGAGGATCGCGTGGATGCAGCTGTCGACCCAGGCATCGTCGACGAGGGCGCTCTCGATGTAGTGGCCCTCGCGGCGCATGCCGAGCGAGTCGCAGAGCCGGGCCGACGCCTCGTTGCGCGGGTCGAGCTCGGCGACCACGCGGTGCGCGCCCAGCGTGTCGAAGCACAGGCGCAGCAGGGCCTCGGCCGCCTCGGTGGCGTAGCCGCGACCGTGCACGGCCGGGTGGAACACCCAGCCGACCTCGACCTGCGCATCCGCTGCGCTCTTCAGAAAGACGCTCATGTCGCCGATGACCCGGCCCGCGCCGCCCTCGTCGCCACGCAGCTCGACGGCGAAGACGAGGCCGTCGCCGTCGCGCTCCAGGCGTCGGCGGGCGCGTCGGCGGGCGAACGGCTCCTCGGCCTGCTCGCGCTCGTGCACCTCCCAGAGCAGGTAGCGTGCCACGCCCACGCCCTCGCGCTGGCGGTACGACTGGGCCGTCTCGAGGTCCTCCTCCATGAGGGGCCGCAGCAGCAGGCGGTCGGTGGTCAGCTGCTCGGCCTCGTAGGGCAGGCCGGTCAGCGCCGTGGTGTGTGCGTCATTGCTCACGTGCATCTCCCTTGTCGCGTGCCGTCAGGATGCGGCGGTGTTCCTGATGTAAGACCCGGCGGCGGCAGCGGTGGTGTCCGCAGCGGCGGCCCCGTCGGTGTCCGCAGCTGCAGCGGCAGCGGCATCCGCCTCGACGCCGAAGAGCGCGGCCACGCCGTCGATGAACGCGTCGGCCTCGCCGCCGCGGGCGAGCTCGCGAGCCCGCACCGACGGCGTGTGCAGCAGCACGCCGGCGAGGTGGCGCAGCGCCGCCTCGGTCTCGGCGCTCGAGTCCCCTCGGCGCCTGGCCCACTCGATCTCGCCGTCGAGCACATCGAACACGTGCCGGCGAAGCGCAACGAGGGCGGGTGTCACCGCCTGCTCGGCCGCCTTGGCCTGGAACTCGGCGACGGCCTCGCCCACGAGTGCGCGCGCCTCGTCGGTTGCGTTCAGCTCGGCCAGTGGCGCGTGCTTCGAGATGGTTTCGAGGTCGAGCAGTTCGACGCCGTCGATGAGGGCGACGGCAGGGTCCACGTTGCGCGGCAGGCCCAGGTCGATCACGAGGCGCCGCTCGAGTGCGCCGGCGATGTGGGTGGCCGCCGACACGAGTGACGCGTCGAGAATCACGGTGGGCGCGACACTGCAGGTCACCACGAGATCGGATGCGGCGACCGCCTCCGCGAGGCCGTCGCCGGGCACGTGGTCGATGTCGTGCGTCGCCGCGAACTTGTGCGCGCGGCCCGTGCGCGAGTACACCCGCACGTCGGTGACCCCGCGATCGCGCAGCGCAGCGAGGCTGGCGCCAGCGTATGCACCGGTTCCGACGAGCAGCACCCGCGTGCGCGCCCAGTCGGTCACCCGGCTCTCGGCCATATCAAGCGCGAGGCGCACAACCGAGCGGCCGGCGCTCGTGATGCCCGTACGATTCTTCACGCCCCGAGAGGTGCGCGAGGCGTCCTGGAAGAGGCGCTCGAGTTCGCTCGTCACGGTGCCATTCGAGCGCGCCGATTCGAGCGCGCGCCGCACCTGCCCCGCGATCTCCCCTTCGCCGACGACCACCGATTCGAGCCCGCTCGAGACCGCGAAGAGGTGCGCCGCGGCGTCGTCGCCGCACTTGACGGCACTCGCCTCGCGCAGCTCATCCGTGCCGATGTCCGTGGCCTGACCCACTGCTTCGAGAACCGCCGCGACGGCGGCAGCCTTCTCACCCGTGAGCGGCTCGTCGATGTCGAGGTACGCCTCGAAGCGGTTGCACGTGGCGAGCACGACGCTGCCGTTGACGAGCTCGTCTCGAGAGGCGATCGCTGCTGCCACTTCGGGTGCGCGCCGTTCCAGCCGTTCGAGCATGTCGAAGCCGGCTGTGCGATGACTCGAGGTGAAGCACAGAAGCACGCAATGAGACTACGCTCGCGAACGACCGACCTCGAATCGAGCGCCTCTCATGTTGGCGACGCCTCTGGCAGCGGTGGCGACGCTTCTCCCAGCGGTGTTTGAGAGAATCGGCGCGTGAGTAGCGACGTGAGTGCCGACCCCCACGACCAGCCCGCGACCGCAGCGCTCGGCGCTGCGCATCCGCTGTCTCGGGGGGTCACTGCCGCCGCACCGCTCATTCGCGCCTACCAGGGCGAGCGGATGCCGCAGCCCCCCGTGTGGTTCATGCGACAGGCCGGGCGGTCGCTGCCCGAATACCGCGCCCTGCGCGAGGGCACCGCCATGCTCGATGCCTGCCTCGACCCACAGATGGCCAGCGAGATCACGCTGCAGCCGGTGCGCAGGCACGGGGTGGACGCGGCCATTTTCTTCAGCGACATCGTGGTGCCCCTGCGGCTGGCGGGGGTCGCGGTCGACATTGTGCCGGGCCGCGGGCCGGTGCTCGAGCGGCCCGTCCGCACGGCCTCCGACGTGGCGAGGCTGACGGCGGCCGACCCGGCGGCGCTCGCGCCGGATGACGTGTGCGGCCCGCTCGGCCCCGTGATCGAGGGCGTGCGGCGAACGGTCGATCAGCTGGGGCCGACACCGCTCATCGGGTTCGGCGGTGCACCGTTCACGCTCGCGGCGTACCTGGTGGAGGGCGGCCCGTCGAAGGACCACCTGCGCGCCCGCACCCTCATGCACGCCGACCCGGAGTCATGGCAGGCGCTCATGCGCTGGTGCGCCGACGTCACGGGCGCGTTCCTGCGTGCCCAGGTGCTCGCGGGCGCGAGCGCGGCACAGCTGTTCGACTCGTGGGCGGGCTCGCTCTCGCTCGATGATTACGCCAAGCACGTCGCCCCCGCGTCGACGCGCGCGCTCGAGCACGTGCGCGGCCTCACGTATGACGCCGAGGGCGGCGCGCGCAACGTTCCGCTCGTGCACTTCGGGGTCGGTACGGGCGAGCTGCTGAAGGCCATGCGCGACACCGGCGCCGACGTGATCGGCGTCGACTACCGCATCCCGCTCGACGAGGCGAGCCGGCGGCTGGGCCACTCGGTGCCGCTGCAGGGCAACGTCGACCCTGCCATGCTCGGCGCCCCCTGGAGTGTGCTCGAGCAGCACGTGCGCGATGTCATCGAGCGGGGTGCGAGCGCCCCCGCCCACGTTCTGAACCTCGGCCACGGGGTTCCGCCCGACACCGATCCCGGCGTGCTCACGCGGCTGGTCGAGCTCGTGCATGGGCTCGACTGATGGCAGAAGAGAGCGAGCCGCTCGCCTCAACCCGCGCCACCCGCGTTGTCGTCATCGGCGCCGGCGTGGCGGGCCTCGTCGCGGCACGCGAGTGCGCGCGAGTCGGCTTCGACGTCACGGTCATCGAAGCAGCGGATGCCGCCGGCGGCAGCGTCGCCTCGCGTGACGTCGCGGGCCTGCGTCTCGACGTGGGCGCCGAGAGCTTCGCGACGCGCGGCGGCAGCGTCGCCGAACTGCTGTCGAGCCTCGGGCTCGCCGACGATATCGTGGGGCCAAACCCAGCCGGCGCCTGGCTGCGCCTGGCCGATCGCACGGTGCCCATGCCGAAGGCGGGCCTGCTCGGCATCCCCGGCTCGCCCCTGGCAAGCGATGTCGTGCGCGCCATCGGCTGGGGTGGCGCGTTGCGTGCGTACCTCGACCGGCTCATGCCCGTGATGAAGATCGGCCGTGAGCACAATCTTGGCGCTCTCGTGCGTCGGCGCATGGGGCGCGCTGTCTACGATCGGCTCGTCGCGCCCGTGGCGGGCGGCGTGTACTCGGCGAGCCCCGACGAACTGGATATCGGAGTGGTGGCGCCCGGCCTGAACGGCGCGCTCACGAGGGCGGGCTCGCTCTCGGGCGCGGTGGCGGAGCTGCGCGGCGCCGGGGCAACGGGCCGAGACGCAACCGGGGGCACCAAGCCGGGGTCGGCGGTGGCCGGCATCGACGGCGGCATGTGGCGGCTGGCCGAGGCGCTCGTGGAGGATCTGGAGCGGCGTGGGGGCCGCATCCGCCTCGGCGTCGCGGCGACGGCCGTGCGGCCGGGGCTGGCGGCCGACGGCGAGGGGGCTGCAGACGAGCAGGCCGCGTGGCTCGTCGAGCTTGCTGACGGCGAGGTGCTGCCGGCCGATGCGGTTCTCGTCGCGGCGCCGGGCGGGGTGTCGCTCGAGGTGCTGAGGGCGGCATCCGCGACTCTTGAGAACGTTGCTGAGCTCGACTGGCCCGCACCGACGAGCGTCGAGATCGTGACACTCGTGCTCGACGCGCCGGCCCTCGATGCAGCCCCGCGTGGGACCGGCCTGCTCGTCGCGGAGGATGCGCACGAGACGGTCGCTGCCAAGGCCATGACCCACTCGACGGCGAAGTGGGCGTGGCTCGCACAGCGGGCTGGCGCGGGAAGGCACGTGCTGCGCCTCTCCTATGGCAGGGCCGGGCAGCAGAACGTGACCACCAGCATGACGGATGCCGAGCTGCGCGCCCTCGCCCTGCGTGACGCGGCGGCGCTCACCGACATGCCGCTCGAGGAATCCATGCTGGCCGGGTTCGCGCGCACCCGCTGGCGCAACGCGCTGCCGTTCGCGGCGCTGGGTCAGCGCGCCCGCATCGACGCGGTTCGGGCCGCCGTCGACGAACTGGAGGGAATCGAGGTGACCGGGGCCTGGCTGACGGGCACCGGGCTCGCGCAGGTCGTTCCGGACTCGATACAGGCGGCGCGGCGCATCCGAGGGTTACGCTGGAGGGCATTGACGCAGGAAGCTGACCGGCGATAAAGAAGAGGTGGACAGGCATGAAGGGCAAGATTCTCTTCGTCACAGGAGCAGCGATCGGCTACGTGCTCGGCGCGAGGGCCGGGCGCAAGCGGTACGAGCAGATCAGGTCCGCGGCCGACAAGGTGTGGCAGACGCCGGGCATCCAGCGGCAGGTGCAGCAGGTGCAGGATTACGCGGCCGACAAGATCGGCGACGTGCCCGGCATGCTTGTCGACGGGGCGAAGAAGGCCGTCTCCGGCGTCATGAAGAAGACGCAGAACGGCGGCGGGAACGGCACGAACGTCTCGAACAGCACGAGCGCCTCGAGCAGTGGCGGCGTCTCCCGTGACGAAGACGCCCTGCCCGGCACGGTGCAGAACCCGGCCACGAGCGACGCCTCGCCGACCAAGGCCGGCACGAAGAAGAAGTCCTCATCGAAGTCGGCCTCGTCGTCGGCTCCCACGACCGGGAGCGACTGAGGCACGACCGTACCGAATCGACGCGAGACGCAACGAAACGCGAGACGAAGAGGACGAAAGACATGACCGACGACGTCAAGGTGAAGAGTTCACGCTCGCTGCTCACCCTCATCAAGGATCTGCCCACTCAGCTCATCGCGCTTGTCAAGGCCGAACTCGCGCAGTTGAAGGCCGAGATGGTCTCCAAGGCGATACATGCCGGAGTGGGCATAGGCCTCTTCGCGTTCGCCGGACTGCTCGCGTTCTTCCTTCTCGCGCTCCTCATCACGGCGGGCGTGCTCGCGCTCGCGCTGGTGTTCCCCGGCTGGCTGGCCGCGCTTCTCGGGGCCGCAGGCCTCGCGATCATCATCATCGTGCTGGTACTGGTGGGCATCCGCTGGTTCAAGAAGGGTATGCCGCCGCTGCCGACCAAGACGATCGGCAGCGTGAAGGAAGACGTGAACGCGATCAGGGGGATGGGTAAGTATGACCACTGACGTGACAACGACGACCGATGAGTCCATCGATGTTCAGAAGGCGAGGGCCGCGCTCGCGACCACGCTGACAGGCATCGAGGACCGCATCAACCTTCCCAAACGCGCCGTCACGGCGGCCCGACGGCTGCGGCAGACACGGCCGGTGGTGTTCTCCCTGGCAATGGTGAGCGCCCTCGCGGCGGTCGGTGCCTCGGGCTGGGCCGCGTTCCGGCTGCTTCGACGACGCTGACGCGCCGACTGGGTGCGTTTTGCTCTCCCGTCACGAACGAGGGAGGATGGAACCCATGACCAACCCGGCTGCCGCCGCGGCAGCGTCCGCACCACAACCTGCTCAACTCGACAGCGACACCGATGTCCCGCTCTCCGGATTCACGCTCTGGGCCGTGTTCCGCCGCGATCCGCTGCGCCCGCAGACGTGGGCGCGCGAGGGCGGTAGTGAGGCTGCGGGTGAGGGCGCGGCGCACGCCACGAGCGAGTTGGCGCGCGCGATCGAGCGGGTCGAGGCATCCGGTGTAACGCTTCGTGGCATCTACGACGCGTCGGCGTTCAAGGCGACGAGCGACCTCATGTTCTGGCTTCACGGCCCCACGGCAGAGGGCCTGCAGGCAGCACTGCGCACGCTGCGGCGCACGAGCCTCATCGCCGGCCTGGCACCCGAGTGGAACTACATGGCCGTGCACCGCGACGCCGAGTTCAACAAGAGCCACGTGCCCGCGTTCCTGCGCGGCGTGCCGCCGCGTGACTGGCTCACCGTCTACCCGTTCGTGCGCACGCACGAGTGGTACCTGCTGCCCGACGCCGAGCGCAGCCGCATGCTCGCCGACCACGGCCGCAAGGGCGCCGCGTTCCGTTCGGTGCTCTCGAACACCGTCGCTGCGTTCTCGCTTGGCGACTACGAGTGGGTTCTTCCGCTCGAGTCAGACACGCTGACCGACCTGGTCGACCTGATGCGTGCACTGCGGCAGACCGACGCCCGTCTCTACGTCAAAGAGGAGACGCCGTTCTTCACGGGCCGTCGCATTTCGGTCGACGATGTCGCCGAGGTGGTTTCGTGAGCGCGGGCGCGTATGACGCCGTGCTGCTGTCGAGCTTCGGCGGGCCCGAGGGGCAGCGCGACGTCATCCCGTTCCTGCGCAATGTGACGCGCGGTCGCGGCATCCCCGACGAGCGCCTCGAGCAGGTCGCTCACCACTACCGCCACTTCGGCGGCATCAGCCCCATCAACGCCCAGAACCGCGAGCTGAAGGCGGCGCTCGAGGCCGAGCTTGCGGGGCGCGGCGTCGACCTTCCGGTGTACTGGGGCAACCGAAATTGGGCGCCCTATTTCGCGGATGTCGTGGGCGACGCCCACGATGCCGGCCATGACCGCCTGCTGGGGCTCGTCACGAGCGCGTACACCTCGTACTCCGGCGTCGGCCAGTACCGCGAGGACTTCGAGGGTGCGCTCGAGGCTACGGGGCTCACCGACGTTGTGAGCATCGACCGCATCCGCGAGTACTTCGACCACCCCGGCTTCATCGCCCCGCTCGTCGAGGGCGTGCGCGACGCGGTCGCGCGGCTGCGATCGGGTGGTGAGGGCGCGGGAAGTGACGGCATCCACGTGCTGTTCGTCACGCACTCCATTCCGAACACGGCGGCGGATGCCTCGGGGCCCGGCTTCGGGCCCGGCGGCGCCTATGTGGCGCAGCACCGCGCGGTGGCCGACCTCGTCGCACGCGAGGCCGCGCCCGGCCTGCCGTACTCGCTCGTGTATCAGTCGCGCAGCGGCAACCCCGCGACGCCATGGCTGGAGCCGGACATCAATGACGCGATCGATGAGCTCGCGGCCGCGGGCGGCACGAGCGCCGTCGTGATCGTGCCGATCGGGTTCGTGAGTGACCACATGGAGGTTCTCTGGGATCTCGACAACGAGGCGCGCGAGACGGCCGCCAGCCACGGCATGCGGGCTGAGCGGGTGCCGACGCCGGGTGTGCACCCCGCGTTCGTGTCGGCACTCGTCGATCTCATCATGGAGCGCGTCGAGGGGACGCCGGACACCGAGCGGCCGCACCTAACCGCGCTCGGCCCGTGGCCAGACCACGAGACGGTGGGCGCGCAGCGCCCGGCCGAGCGCCCGGCCGAGCGCCTTGAGGAGGGCGCGCAGCGCCCGGACGAGCGCCTTGAGGAGGGCGCGCAGCGCCCGGCCGAGCGCCTTGAGGAGGGCGCGCAGCGCCCGGACGAGCGCCTTGAGGAGGGCGCGCAGCGCCCGTCTCGAAAGGCCGACGCCCCTCAAACGGCAGGCGTGCGCCAATGACTGACACCCTGCGCGTCGCGACCCGCGGCAGCGCCCTCGCCATGGCCCAGACCCGTGTGGTTGCCGACGCCATCGCGAAGGCCGCGGGGGCTCCCGTCGAGATCGTGCCCATCACGACGCACGGCGACACCTCGCGTGAGTCGCTGAGCACCCTCGGTGGCACGGGCGTGTTCGCGAACGCGCTGCGCGAGGCGCTGATGGCCGGCGAGGCCGACCTCATCGTGCACTCCCTGAAAGACCTGCCGACCGCAGGATTCCCCGGCCTCACGATCGGCGCCGTTCCCCGCCGTGCTGACGCCCGAGACACGCTCGTCGCCCGCGACGGCCTCGGGCTCGGTACCCTCCCACCCGACTCGCGCGTAGGCACCGGTTCGCCCCGTCGCATGGCGCAGCTCCGTGCCGCGCGCGGCGACCTGGAGGTCGTCGACATACGCGGCAACGTCGACACGCGTCTTGCCCGCCTCGACGCCGACGCCGACGACCGCCTCGACGCCGTCGTGCTGGCCGCCGCCGGGCTCGGCCGGCTCGGTCGCCGCGATGTCGCGACCGAGTTCCTCGAACTCTCGGCCTGGCCCACCGCACCCGGCCAGGGGGCGCTCGCCATCGAGGTGCGAGAGGGTGCCGAGAAGGGCCACACCGCACTGGCGAAGGCGCTGACATCCGTGAACCATGTGACGAGCAGGGCGATCGTTCGAGCCGAGCGCGCGGTTCTCGCGGGGCTTGAGGCCGGATGCGCCGCGCCTATCGGCGCGACGGCCGAGATCGCCGACGGGCTCTTCTTTCTCACGGCCACCGTCTACAGCCTGGACGGCACCCGCACGCTCACCGCGTCGCACGCTGCCACGCCCGACAGCATGGCCGCGCCGGCGCTCGCGGAGGCCGCAGACGAGGTGGCGCAACGCGTGGTCGACGAACTGCTCGAGCGCGGTGCGGCGGATCTCGCGCCCGTGGGAGGTACCGCCTGATGGCCGCCGCGCAGAAGCCGTTGACCGGGTGGCGCGTGCTCGTGCCCCGGGGTGGCCCGTGGGGCGACACCGTCGCCGCCGACCTGCGCGCCGTCGGGGCGACCCCGGTGGTGGCGCCCATGATCAACTTCGCGCCGACCGACGATGCGCCCGCGCTCGAAGCGGCGCTCTCGCGGCTCGCGAATGCCGAGTTCGACTGGCTCACGGTTACCAGCGCGACCACCGTCGACGTCCTGTCGGCGTGGCGGGCGAGCGTGCCGGCATCCACCCGCATCGCGGCCGTGGGCGAGACGACGGCGGCGGCTCTGGTCGCGGCCGGCTACAAGGTGGATCTCGTGCCCTCCGAGGACAACTCGGCGCGCGGGCTCCTCGCCGAGTGGGAGGCGGCGACGAAGGGCGTCGTGCCGCTGCGCGTGCTCACCCTGCGCTCCGAGATCGCCAAGCCGCTGCTCACCGAGGGGCTGAAGCGCATCGGGCACGAGGTGTCGTCGGTCGTCGCCTACCGTACGGTCGGCGTGCCCGTCGCCGAGAAAGTCGTCGACGACGTCGCGAGCGGCCGTGTCAACGCGATCCTCGTGACGTCGGGCAGTGTGGCCGAGCAGGTGCAGCAGCAGCTCGGGCCTATCCCGGACGGCACGGTTGTGGCGGCCATCGGCCCGCGCACCGCGAAAGACGCCCGTGCCGTGGGACTGCGCGTCGACGTGATCGCGGACGAACGCTCGGCCGAGTCGCTCATCGACGCGGTCGTGCGGGTGGCCTCCGCCGGCGAGTGACCTCATGCGATTGTGGTCGGTTCACCCGCGCTATCTCGACCGGCAGGGGCTGACCGCGGCATGGCGCGAGGCGCTCCTCGCGCAAGCGGTTCTCGCCGGTCGAACGCGCGGGTATCGCGCGCATCCTCAGCTATTGCGATTCCGGGAGCAGGCGGACCCCATGGCAGCGATGGCGGCCTTCCTGCATGGCGTCGCCGACGAAGCGGATTCACGTGGCTACTCGTTCGATCGCTCGCGGATCGACGGCTCGCGGATCGACGGCGAGACCGCGCAGCCAAGCTCACCCGAAGCGGGCGTCGTGCCGCTCATCGACGTGAGCGACGGACAACTCGACTACGAGTGGGCGAGGCTGCAGCAGAAGTTGGATGAGCGGAGCCCGGAGGTCGCCGCCCGCTGGGGGGCTGTCTCACGGCCCGAGGCGCATCCGCTTTTCAGGCTGACGCCGGGCCCGGTGGCTCAGTGGGAGCGGGTTCACCGCTGACGTCTTGGAGGAAGCGGATGACCACCTCACGCTCCTCGGCCGTGAGCCGCACCGCCGCCTCATAGCGCCTGGCATGCTGCCGACCGACAGAGTCTCGCACCTCTTCGTGGGT
Source organism: Microbacterium sp. STN6 (assembly GCF_026410545.1). Lineage (GTDB taxonomy): Bacteria > Actinomycetota > Actinomycetes > Actinomycetales > Microbacteriaceae > Root112D2. The sequence goes on along the minus strand of NZ_JAPMIT010000003.1, from coordinate 230,190 downwards.
GCGATCGGTGATCGAGATGGTGAGCGCACGGCGATCGCGCGGATGCGGCGACCGCTCGATATGTCCGGCGGCGGCCAGGCGGTCGAGCAGCTTCGTGGTCGCGGCGGTGGAGATGCCGAGGTGGTCGGAGAGGGCGCCTGCCGTGACCTGGAGGTGCTGCGCCTTCGCCCCGATGAGAAAGCGCAGCGCCTTCATATCGGTCTCGTTCAGATGCATCCGTGAGCGTGAATCCAGGCTGATCCGCTGTTCGGCCTCGCGCCAGGCGCGCAACGCGACCATCAGGCGAACCACTTGCGCCAGTTCGTCGTCGCTCAGATCGCCGTGATTGACGAGCTCCTGGCCGGGATCGAGAACACGGGGGTCGAGCATCGCGTCATGGCTGAGGGTACGACTGGAGTACGTCCGCTCTGCCATAAGCCCATCCTAGATGGTACGGTGTACATCACACTTGGCTATTTGCTATCTAGGCTAGTGAAGTGGACCTCTGCTTCCGATGAAGGCGGGCCAGAGGGGGAGGGGCGCAGTCGCGTGCCCGAGGCGCAATCGAGACGGAATCGAGGAACCCCGATGACACTGATCGCGGCAGCGAGGGCTTTCGCCGGTTCGGCCGCCGGTGAGGTGGAGCAGCGCATCGAGGCCTACCTCGCGACGCAACAACGCGCCGCCGTCGCGCATGGCCCGCATTATCTCGCGCTGTGGCGAGCCATCGGCGAGGATCTGAGCGGTGGAAAGCGGCTGCGGCCCGCACTCGTGCTCGGCACATTCCGAGCGCTCGGAGGTGAGGCGGAGCATGAAGGCGACGCGGTCTCCGCTGCCTGCGCCTTCGAGCTCCTGCATGCGGCCTTCCTGCTGCACGACGATGTGATCGACGGGGACAGCGTCAGACGGGGCCGGCCCAATGTCGCGGGAGCACTTGCCAGAGACGCGGCTGAGCGTGGGCTCGCACCGAGCGCGGCGACGGCGTGGGGTGCGGCATCCGCTCTGCTGGCTGGAGACCTCATGCTGCACGCGGCTCAATCATTCATTGCGCGCATCGATCAGGGGCTCGAGACGCGGCGCGCACTACTCGATCTGCTCGACACGAGCGTGTTCGTCACGGCGGCGGGTGAGCTGCACGACGTGGCGTTCGCCTCCGCGGCCGACGTACCGGAACTCACCGACGTTCTCGAGATGACGCAGAACAAGACGGCCGAGTACTCCTTCGCCTCTCCGCTTCGTGCCGGAGCGATGCTGGCAGGAGCCAAGCCCTTCGTGCTCACCGCCCTGGCCGAGTACGGCAGGCTGGCAGGCATCGCTTTCCAACTGCGCGACGATGTACTCGGCGTCTACGGAGACGAGGCCCTCACGGGCAAGAGCGTGAGAAGCGACCTTCGCAACGGCAAGGCGACGGCGCTTGTCTCGTACGCTCGGGGCACTGCCGCCTGGCCCGAGCTCAGGACACTGCTCGATCGGCCCGACGCGGCGGAGTCGGAGTTGGACCGCGCCCGGGCGCTGCTCGAGGAATGCGGGGCGCGTTCGTTCGTCGAGTCGATGATGCGCGACTACGCGTCGCGCGCCGCCGAGTCGCTCGCGAGCGACGACGTTCCCGAGGCGTTGCGAAGCGGCCTCAGGCGGCTCGTGAATGGCGCGGTTGCGAGGGCGTCGTGAGGGTGCTGCAGCGGCAGCGAGCGGACGGCATCCGCCTGTACACCGCCGTCGCCCAGCGCAGTTCGGTGCAGGTGATCCGGCGATACTCCACCTCGTTCGGTCTGGCGAGCCGCCTGCTCGACGGCGCCGTCAGGCGGCATATAGAGAGCGTGTACGCGCTCGTTCGGGTCGCGGACGAGGTGGTGGACGGCGCCGCTCGTGGCGCGGGGGTGCCGCCGGATCGGCAGCGCGAGCTGCTCGACGCGCTCGAGGCGGAGACCGAGCAGGCAATGGGGGACGGATTCAGCACCAATCTCGTCGTACATGCCTTTGCGTGCACGGCGCGCGAGACAGGCATCGATACCGCGTTGACCGCGCCCTTCTTCCGGTCGATGCGGGCCGATCTCGATGCAATCTCCTTCACAGAAACCGAACTCGCCGATTATATCTACGGCTCGGCCGAGGTGATCGGGCTGATGTGTCTGCGCATCTTCCTGCACGGCCACACTGTCGACCCCGTTCGCCTGCAAAACTTGGAACGCGGTGCGCGCAGTCTGGGCGCCGCGTTTCAGAAGATCAACTTTCTGCGCGACCTGAGCGCCGATATCAACCAGCTCGGCCGGCACTATTTCTCGAACGTCGACGATTTCGGAATCACGCGAGCGCGGAAGAGGGAGCTTGTCGCGGAGATCCGCTCAGATCTCCAGGCGGCGGCGGTCTCGATCCCGCTGCTGCCTCGCTCGTGCCGTCGCGCCGTCGGCGCAGCGCACGCACTCTTCACCGAAGTGCTCGAGCGCATCGAGAGGATGCCGGCGGAGGAACTCATGATCACGCGCGTGAGCGTGCCGGCTCCCGTGAAGCTGCGGCTGCTCGCCGCTGCACTCGTCGCGCGAGCGAGGGGTGGACGATGAGGGGCAGCGACGCGCGCCGCGTCGTCGTCGTGGGAGCCGGTATCGCAGGTCTCGCCACGGCCGCTCTGCTGGCGCGCGACGGCTACCTCGTCACGGTTCTCGAGGGCCGGCACGAGGTCGGTGGACGGGCCGGCACCTGGGCCAAGGACGGTTTCGTCTTCGACACGGGGCCGTCGTGGTATCTGATGCCCGAGGTCTTCGACCACTTCTATCGACTGCTCGGCACCTCGGCCGCGCAGCAACTGGATCTACGACGCCTCGACCCGGCGTACCGGGTGTTCTTCGAGCACGAGAGCCGGGCGCTCGAGGTCAGCGCCGATGTTGAAGAGACTCTTGACACCTTCGAGGCCATGCAACCCGGGGCTCGTCACGCCGTTCGGCGATACCTCGACTCGGCCCGTGAGGCGTACGACATGGCCGTGCGGCGCTTCCTCTACAGCACTTTCGAGTCGTACCGCCCGCTCATCAGCCGCGACGTGCTGCTGCGGTTGCCGCGCCTGGCTCGCCTTCTGCTGCAGAGCCTCGATCGCTTCGTCGCGGCACACGTGCGCGACCCGCGCCTGCGTCAGGTTCTCGGCTATCCTGCCGTGTTCCTCGGCTCCGAACCGTCGATGACGCCCAGCATGTACCACCTGATGAGCCACCTCGACCTCGATGTCGGCGTGCTCTACCCCATGGGCGGATTCGCAGCGGTCATTCGCAGCATCGCCGAGCTGGCGCGGCGTGAGGGCGTGAGAATCCAGACCGGTGCCCGCGTCACGGCGATCACCGTGTCACACGGCGCCGGCCGCCCGCGTGCTTCGGGGGTGACGGTCACCGCAGCAGACGGGCGGAAGCGGCAGGTCGAAGCCGACCTCGTCGTTTCCACTGCCGACTTGCACCACACCGAGACCGAGCTTCTGCCGCCCGAGCTGCGCAGCTACCCGGAACGCTGGTGGTCCCACCGGGTGGCCGGCCCCGGAGCGATCCTTCTCTACCTCGGCGTGCGAGGCGAGCTACCCCAGCTCACCCACCACAACCTGTTCTTCACCGAGGACTGGCGGGGCGACTTCGCCAAGATCTTCGGCAACACGCCCTCCATTCCGCGCCCCGCATCCCTCTACGTCAGCAAGACGAGCCAGACAGATGCCGCTGCCGCGCCCCGCGGCCACGAGAACCTGTTCGTGCTCGTTCCTGTTCCGGCAGACCCCGGCATCGGAGCGGGAGGACTGGATGGAGGCGGCGACGAGCGCCTCGAGCAGACGGCGGATGCCGTCATCCGTCAGATCGCCGAGTGGGCGCGGATCGACGATCTCGCCGAACGAATCGTGGTGCGCCGAAGCGTCGGGCCCGCCGATTTCGCCCGCGACCTGAATGCCTGGAAGGGAACAGCCCTCGGCCCCGCGCACACCCTGCGGCAGAGCGCGTTCCTGCGCGGCTCGAATGCGTCGTCACGCGTCGAGGGGCTCTACTATGCCGGCGCATCCACCGTGCCAGGCATCGGATTGCCCATGTGCCTGATCAGCGCCGAACTGGTCGTCAAGCGGCTGCGCGGCGACATCTCGACCCAGCCCCTGGCGGAGCCGCTGTGAGCGCCATCTATCTGATCGTGCTTCTGGCTGCTCTCGGCTGCATGGTGCTGCTCGACCACCGGTTCGCGCTTGTCTTCTGGCGGCGCGCGGGCGTCGCCACGGCCGTCGTCGTGGCCGGAGTGGTGTTCCTGCTGGCGTGGGATGTGTTCGGCATCGGGCTCGGCATCTTCGCGCGAGGCGAGAACCCGTACATGACCGGAATTCTTCTGGCGCCGCAGCTGCCGCTCGAGGAACTCTTCTTCCTGGCCTTCCTCTGCTACCTCGTGATGGTTCTGGTGACCGGCGCCGACCGGGTGCTGGAGTGGTTGCGGGGGCGGTCATGACCTACGTCGCTCTCAGCGCAGCGTTCCTCGGCGGCGCTCTGCTTGTCGCCGCGATCGCCGTCGTGCGCGTCGCCGTCGTCGCTGGCGCCGGCGCGTTGGCCGCCGTCGCCCGCCGCTGGTGGTTGCCGGCGCTCGTCGCCGCCGCGGTCGTGCTGCTTCTGACGGCACTGTTCGACAACCTCATGATCGCGGCCGGGCTCATGGCGTACGCCTCGAAGCACCTCTCGGGGCTGCACATCGCTCGCGCGCCGCTGGAGGACTTCGCCTACCCCGTCGCCGCCCTGGTGCTGCTGCCGTCGCTGTGGAGCCTCTTCGGCGCGCTTCGCCTGCCCGCGCACACGGTGTCGCGCCTGGCCGCCGTCTCACGGCCGGTCAGCTGGATCAACACGGCCTTCCCCTTCGCTGCCGCCTACTACCTGAGCATCCGCGAGGTGGACGCCGTGCTGGTCGTGGGCACGGTCTTCTTCCTCGTGCCGTACAACCTTGCGATGTATGGCGTCAACGACGTGTTCGACTATGAGTCCGATCTCGCCAACCCTCGAAAGGGCGGCATCGAGGGTGCCATGCTCGACCGCCGACTGCACCGCGTCACGCTCGTCGCTGCCATCGCCGTATGCGTACCCTTCGTCATCGCCCTCGTGCTCATGGGCACCCCGGCCGCATGGGCCGCGCTCGCCGTGAGCCTCTTCGCGGTCGCCGCCTACTCTGTGCCGGGGCTGCGCTTCAAGGAGAGGCCGTTCCTCGACTCGGCCACCTCGAGCACGCACTTCGTCAGCCCCGCCGTGGTCGGCCTGGCGTTGGCGGATGCTGCGTGGACGCCCGCGCTCGTCGCGTTGCTCGCGGCCTTCTTCCTGTGGGGAGTCGGCAGTCACGCGTTCGGCGCGGTGCAGGACATCGTCCCCGATCGGGAGGGCGGAATCGGCTCTGTCGCCACCGTGATGGGTGCCCGCTGGACCGTGCGCTTCGCGATCGCCGCCTGGCTCGCCGCAGGGCTGCTCATGCTGACAACACCGTGGCCAGGGCCTCTCGCCGGTCTCCTTGCCCTGCCGTATATCGCCATCGCCATGCCATACCGGTCGGTGGGCGATGAGCGTTCCGCCTCAGCCAATCGTGCCTGGCGGCGCTTCATCTGGCTCAACTACGCCAGCGGCTTCCTCGTCACGCTCATCCTCATCAGCTACGTCATCGAAAGGCCACTTTCATGAACACTCGCCCGGGCACCGAGCCCTCACACGGCTCCGACTGGCATCCGGCTCGCTGGGTAAGAATCACGCTGCCCGCCGTTCTTCTCATCGTGTGGCTGGTCGCCGCGAGCATCGGCGGCCCGACGTTCGGCAAGCTGTCGTCGGTGTCGCAGAACGACCAGGCGGCCTTCCTTCCCGCCAGCGCGGAGTCGACCAGGGTGAACGACCTGCAGAAGCAGTTCACCGGGTCGAAAGCGCTGCCGGCGATCGTGGTGCTCGTCTCCGACTCGACGATTACGAAGAGCGAGCTGGCCGGCTTCGCGAAGCTCGGCGTGACGCTTGGTGCCGTGCACGGGGTTCAGCAGCCCGACGGCGCGGCGAAGACGGCGGTGGCCGGGCCGATACCGTCGAGCGATGGCAAGGCCGTCGAGTTCATCGTGCCCGTCGTCGACACCGACAACGTCAAGACCGTCGTCGCAGATCTCCGCGATGCCGTTCAGGCACAGACGGGCAATGGCCTGCGCGGGTACGTGACCGGGCCGGCCGGCCTCACGGCCGACCTCGTCAACGCATTCGGCGGTATCGACGGCATCCTGCTCATCGTCGCCGTGGCGGCGGTCTTCGTCATCCTTCTGCTGGTCTATCGCGCACTGGTTCTGCCGTTCGTCGTGCTGCTCACCTCGATGTTCGCGCTCTGCGCCGCCATCCTTGTCGTCTATCTCTTCGCACTCTGGGGCTGGATCAGTCTCAGCGGGCAGAGCCAGGGCATCCTGTCGATCCTCGTGATCGGCGCGGCCACGGACTACTCGCTGCTTCTCGTCGCACGCTATCGCGAGGCGCTCGAACACGTGGAGTCGAAGTGGGCGGCGGTGGCGCGCGCGTGGAAGGCGGCCCTCGAGCCGATCGTCGCATCCGGCCTCACGGTGATCATCGCGCTGTTGTGTCTGCTGTTCTCCGACCTCAACTCGAACAAGAGCCTCGGGCCGATCGCGGCTCTCGGCATCGTCTTCTCCCTGCTGTCTGCGCTCACGCTGCTGCCGGTGCTGCTCGTGCTCTTCGGTCGCATCGCGTTCTGGCCGTTCCGCCCGAAGTACGCGCCGCAGCACGACGAGTCGGATGGCGTCACCGGCCTCTGGCGCCGGGTCGGCTCGCTCGTCGCCCGTCACTCGCGCGTGGTCTGGGTGTGCGCACTCGTCGTCCTCGTTGCCTGCGGCGCCGGAGTGCTGCAGCTGAAGGCCAATGGCGTTGCCCAGAGCGAGCTGGTGCTCAGCCAGTCCGACGCGGCCGACGGCCAGAAGGTGCTCGCGCACCACTTCGACGCGGGCTCCGGCACACCTGTCGTCATCGTCGCGAATGAAGACAAGGCGGATGCCGTGGTCGCCGCCGCGAAGAAGGCGCACGGCATCAGCGAGGCCAGGCTCTACACGGGTGAGGGCAGGCCGAGCGACGACGCGAAGCCCGTCGTCAGGCACGGCAGGGTTCTGGTCGATGCCACGCTCACCGCGGAGCCCGATTCGCACGAGGCGGAGGACACCGTACGCGAGCTTCGCCGCACTCTGCCCGACGTCGATTCCGGGGTGCTCGTGGGTGGGGTGACCGCCACCGCGCTCGACACGACTCTCACCGCCCAGGCCGACCTGGTGCGCATCATTCCCATTGTCCTGCTTGTGATCCTGGTGATCCTGATGCTGCTGTTGCGCTCCATTCTGGCGCCGCTGCTGCTGATCGGAAGTGTCGTCGTCTCCTACGCCGCCGCGCTCGGCGTCTCGGCCCTCGTGTTCAACCACGTCTTCGGCTTCCCGGGCGCCGACGCCTCCGTGCCGCTCTTCGGCTTCGTGTTCCTCGTTGCGCTCGGCGTGGATTACAACATCTTCCTCATGACGCGGGTGCGCGAGGAGTCCCTGAATCTCGGCACGCGCCCCGGCATCCTGCGTGGTCTCGGGGTGACGGGCAGCGTCATCACCTCGGCGGGCGTCGTGCTGGCGGCGACGTTTGCGGCGCTGTCGGTGATCCCCATTCTGTTCCTGGTGCAGATCGCGTTCATCGTGGCGTTCGGGGTGCTGCTCGACACCGTGGTCGTGCGCTCCCTGCTCGTGCCCGCTGTGTCGTATGACATCGGCCGCGCCATCTGGTGGCCGTCGACTCTGGCGCGGGAGGCGCCCCACGACCAGCTCACCAGCATCCGCGCAGCGCCCCACGCGGGTTGAGGAAGCCGCGCAGCGGCTGTCTCGAAACCCCCAGACCCGCTCACCAGCATCCGCTCAGCATCGGCGGTCGTAGGCTTGGTTGGTGAGTGACTTTCCGCGCCCGGTGATCCGCCCCCGTCGACTCCGCAGCACACCGGCCATGCGCCGGCTCACCGCCGAGACGCGCATTCACTCGGCGCAGCTCATCCTGCCCCTCTTCGTGCGCGAGGACACGAGTGAGCCGCTGCCCATCCAGTCGATGCCGGGCGTCGTGCAGCACAGCATCGACTCGCTCAAGCAGGCGGTGACGGATGCCGCATCCGCGGGCCTCGGCGGCGTGATGCTGTTCGGGGTGCCTGCCGCGCGCGACGCGATCGGCAGTGGTGCGACGGACCGCGAGGGCATCCTCAATCGTGCGACCCGCGTGGCCGCCGCGGAGGCGGGCGACGCCCTCGTCGTGCAGAGCGACCTGTGCCTCGACGAGTTCACCGACCACGGCCATTGCGGCGTGCTCGACGCCGCGGGCCGGGTCGACAACGACGCCACCCTGGAGCGCTACCGCGACATGGCGCTCGCGCAGGCGGAGGCGGGGTCGGCGCTGCTCGGGCTCTCGGGCATGATGGACGGCCAGGTCGCCGCGGTGCGCGACGCCCTCGACGGCGCGGGCTATCACGGCACAGCGATTCTCGCGTACGCAGCGAAGTACGCGTCGGCGTTCTACGGTCCGTTCCGGGAGGCCGTGGATTCGCAGCTCACCGGCGACCGGCGCACGTATCAGCAGGATCCCGCGAACCGTCGCGAGGGCCTGCGCGAGGCGACGCTCGACCTCGCCGAGGGGGCGGACATTCTCATGGTCAAGCCGGCCATGAGCTTCCTCGACGTGCTCTCGGATGTCGCCGAGCTGAGCGACGTGCCCGTCTGGGCGTACCAGGTGTCGGGGGAGTACGCCATGATCGAGGCCGCCGCCGCACATGGCTGGATCGATCGCAGCCGAGCCGTGCACGAGTCGGTCACCGGCATTCTGCGCGCGGGCGCCGACGCCGTGCTCACCTACTGGGCCATGGAGCTCGCACGAAATGTGGGTTGAGGAGCGCGAAGCGCGTCTCGAAACCCACTGAACCGACGGGAAAACCCCATGACAACCAACGACGAGCTCTTCGCCCGCGCCCAGCAGGTCATCCCAGGCGGCGTCAACTCACCCGTGCGGGCGTTCCGCTCGGTGGGCGGCTCGCCCCGCTTCATGGTGTCGGCGCGCGGCCCGTACATCACCGACGCGGAGGGCCGCGAATACGTCGACCTCGTCGCGTCGTGGGGGCCGGCGATCCTCGGCCACGCGCATCCGCAGGTTGTCAAAGCTGTGACGGATGCCGCAGCCCGCGGCCTCTCGTTCGGAGCCTCCACGCCCGCCGAAACCGAGCTGGCCGAACTCGTCGTCGACCGCGTCGCGCGCATCGACGAGCTGCGCCTCGTCTCCACCGGCACCGAGGCGACCATGACGGCGATCCGTCTCGCGCGCGGTTTCACGGGCCGCCCGTTGCTCGTCAAGTTCGCAGGGCACTACCACGGCCACTCCGACGGCCTGCTGGCGGAAGCCGGCAGCGGGCTCGCCACGCTGGCACTGCCCGCATCCGCTGGGGTGCCCGCCGAGATCGCGGCGCAGACCCTCGTCATCCCCTATAACAATCGCGAGGCCGTGACGCGGGTGTTCGCCGAGCACGGCGAGCGCATCGCGGCGATCATCGCCGAGGCGGGGGCCGCGAACATGGGCGTCGTGCACCCGGGCCCCGGCTTCAACGAGTTTCTCGCGCAGACCGCGCACGAGCATGGCGCGCTGTTCATTCTTGACGAGGTGCTCACGGGGTTCCGGGTCGGGCCGGCGGGCTGGCTCGGACTGGCCGATCCCTCCTCGCTCACAGGGTCGCTCGGAGCCGGCGTCGGCGTCGGCGTCGCGGCAGCGCTGCCGCGATCATCCCCGCTCCAGCGCGCCGACCTCGTCACCTACGGCAAGGTGATCGGCGGCGGCATGCCCCTGGCCGCGGTCGGCGGCCGCCGCGACATCATGGAGTTCCTCGCACCCGTCGGCCCCGTCTACCAGGCGGGAACGCTCTCGGGTAATCCGGTCGCCGTCGCGGCGGGTCTCGCAACCCTCGCAGCAGCGGATGCGGCGGTCTACGCCCGCCTGAACGAGGTTGCCGCCGTCGTCTCGCAGGCCACGTCCGAGGCGCTCTCGGCCGCCGGAGTGCCGCACGTCATGTCGCACTTCGGCAACCTGTTCAGCGTGCAGTTCCGCGAGACGCCCGCGATCGACTACGCCGGAGTGCAGGCGCAGGAGGCATTCCGCTACGGACCGTTCTTCCACGCGATGCTCGACGCGGGCGTCTCGCTGCCGCCGAGTGTCTACGAGGCGTGGTTCGTGACGGCGGCCCACGACGACGACGCCGTGAACCGCATCGTCGAGGCGCTGCCGGCCGCCGCTCGCGCGGCCGCATCCGCTCGCCCGCCCGCGTCCGCTCGCCCGCCTGCTGCCTGAGGCGACCCGGCGTTCGAGCATCCCACGCTCCCGCTCGCCCGCAGTCCCTCGACGAGTGGCCAAAAAGTGCCCTCAAAATCGAAAATGAGGGCACTTTTTGGCCGCTCACGTAAGGTCGGCGAGGGGTCAGACGGCGACCCTGCAGGGCCCGTGGTGGGCGTTCCCGTTGCCGTGACCGTTCCCGGTGCCGTTGCCGTGACCATTCCCGGTGCCGTGACCGTTCCCGGCACCGTTCCCAGCTCCGATGCCCCAGCCGGGCGGCGGGGTCGCGGGGTCGGCGGTGAAGTCGGCCATCGCCGGCAGCTCGCGGTTCGTGTAGTCGAACATGGCCTGGTTCTCCCACGCGTTGCCGGAGGCCGGGTCGGCCGGATCCCAGCCGTTGCCCGCGACATCCGTCCATGCGGGCTCCCAGTACACGGCGCCGAGGCCGCGACCGCCGGGTGCCGCCGCAACCACGTCCTGCACGGCGCGGAAGTTCGCGGCTTGACCCTCGGGCGTGGCCGGGTAGCCCGGCGTGAGCTCAGAGGCATGGTCGATCGAGTTCTCCCAGGCGGGGTTGGTGTTGTCCTCGAGCGTGAAGGGGTACGCCGTCTCGACGACGAGCACGTCCTTGTCGTACCGGGCCGAGAGCGTGCTCACCGCATTCTGCAGGTCGGCGAGCGAACCGTGCCAGTAGCTGTAGTAGCTGAGGCCGATCAGGTCGTACGGCACGTGGTGCGCCGTGATCTCGTCGAACCACCACGTGAGGCTGTCGATGCCGTTGTTGATGTTGGTCAGGTGCAGGATGGTCTTCGTCGTCGGGCTCACGGCCTTCACCGCGTCGTGACCCGCCGTCAGGAACGCCGCCAGGTTGTCCCACTGCGCATCCGCAACGCCGTCACTCGGGTCGACATCCCAGGTCTGGCCAAGTGGCCACAGGATGCCCGGGTTGATCTCGTTGCCGATCTGCGCCGCGTACGGAGTGATCCCCGCCACGCGCAGCGCGCGCATGACGCCCGTCGTGTAGTCGGAGAGCGCGGTCGTCATCTGCGCCGCCGTCATCCCCTGCCAGGCTGATGGCACCGTCTGCTTGCCCGGGTCGGCCCACGTGTCCGAGTAGTGGAAGTCGATGAGCACCTTCATGCCGGCGGCCTTGGCACGCTTCGCCATCGCGACCACGTGCGCGGTGTCGTTGTAACCGTCGGGCGGCGTGACCCAGGCCTTGAGCCGAACCAGATTCGCGCCGGCGGCCGCGAACGCCTTCACCGGGTCGACGCGGTGACCCGCGGCATCTCGGTAGATGGCGCCGTGGTCCTCATTCTTCGGAACGCTCGACAGGTCGGCGCCCCGGATCTGCCGCGTCACCTGACCGGGCACGAGACTCACGTCGTCCATGCTCGCCCACGCGCCCGCCGTGCCGGCCGTGTGCAGCTGGAGCGTGCACGAGCCCTTGGTCACGTACGCGCTCACGGTGAGCTGGAGCCACACGTCGTCGGCCTCGGTCGACGGCACGGTTGTCGCGCCGTCCAGGCCGCAGCCCGTCAGCCGCAGCTGCGAGGTGTCGACCCCGCCGCCCGACTTCACCGAGGCCCGCAGGGTCCACCACCCGCGCGCGAGGCCGGTCACCGTCTGCGCGGTGGTGACCGTGCCGTCAGCGGCAAGCCAGTGCGTGAGCCGGTGTGCTGAGTCGTGGCCATCCGCCTCGATCTTCGCGGATCCTGCCGGCCCGTCGACCCGCCAGCCGTCGAGACCGGACTCGAACCCGGCATTGACCACGGCGACGGATGCCGGCGCAGCGCCCCCGTGCCCCGGTGTCGCCGCGGCCGGGCTGAACCCCGCGAGCGCGAGCGTCGGCGCGGCGAGCACTGCCGCCGCCCCCAGCACCCATGAGCGACGCACGCGGCCGGGCCCCTGGGGTGGCCACAATCGCTTCCCGCCATGTGGCGGCCGTGTGCTGCGGGCGCTGCGTGCGCCATGTGTATGTGATCGATCCGTATTGTGCATCAGACGTCCTCCTTGACGTGCGGCGCGGAATCAGGAGCGTGCCGCGTACTCCATTCGTGCTGAGTGCCCTCGGGGTGCACGGGGTCGCGCACCACTCGCACCTGGCCGGCGGGCACGGTCACGGGTGACTCACCGGCCGACACCTCGATGTCGGCATTGGTGTGGTTGATCAGGAACCGGTAGACGGTGTCGGCCGAGCGGCGCTCAACGATCTCGAGGCCGGGGTGCGCGGCATCCGCGTCAATGCCGCTGCGCGACAGCACCGCGGCGACGAGCTGGGCGAGATCCTCGCCGTCGAGCCGGGTCGACACGTACCAGGCGGTGCCGCTGCCGTGCGCGTTCTCGGTAATGGCGGGCGCGCCGGCCGCCGGCCCCGACGTGTACGACGCAAGTACGCGCGCAGTCGTCGGGTGCAGGTCGTCGGCCCAGACGGCGCCGGTGCTGCCGTCGTCGAGCGTCACCAGCTCGCCCTCGTGCAGCGGCAGGAACTCGTGGATCTCCACCCCGAGCACCTCCCGCAGGGCACCCGGCGCCGCGCCGGGATACACCGCATCCGTGCCGTCGACGATGCCCGAGAAGTACGAGACGAGCAGCCGGCCACCACCCGCCACATACCCCTCGAGGTTCGCGGCCGACTCCGGCGTCACCAGGTACAGGCTTGGCGCGATCACCAGGTCGTAGCCGCTGAGATCAGCGGACGGATGCGCGAAGTCCACCGTCACGCCCAGCTCCCACAGGGCGCGGTAGTACGCCTCGATCCGCTCCCGGTGGTCGAGCTCGATGCTCGGGTGCCAGTCGAGATCCTGTGCCCAGAACGACTCGGTGTCCCACAGCATGCCGACGCGGGCGTGCACGCGTGAGCCAGCGACATCCGCGAGCGTCTCGAGCGTCGAACCCAGCTCGCACACCTCGCGCCAGATGCGCGTGCCGGTGCCCGCGTGCGGCAGCATCGCCGAGTGGAACTTCTCCGCCCCGAACCGCGACGCCCTGAACTGGAAGAACATGATCGCGTCTGCCCCGCGCGCCAGGTGCGACATGCTGTTGCGCGCCAGCTCGCCCGCCCGCTTCGCGATGTTGCGCGGCTGCCAGTTCACGGCCCCGGTGGAGTGCTCCATGAGCACCCAGGGCGCGCCGCCCGCGAGCGAACGCGTGAGGTCAGCATCCATGGCCAGAAGTATGTGGTTGTCGGCCCGCTCCGCCACCAGGTAGTGGTCGTTCGAGACCACGTCGACCTCCCGCGCCCAGCGCCAGTAGTCGGCGGCCAGACAGTTGGTCGCCATGAAGTTCGTGGTCACGGGCACGTCGGGCGTATAGCGGCGGATGACATCGCGTTCCGCGATGTAGCACGCCAGCAACGCGTCCGAGGTGAAGCGCCGGAAGTCGAGGCGCTGCGCCTGGTTCGACACCGTCGCCGCGAGCCTCGGCGCGTCGATCTGTGACCACTCGCCGTAGCACTGACCCCAGAAGAGCGTGCCCCACGCCGCGTTGAGCTCGTCGAGCGTGCCGTACCGCTGCCGCAGCCACTGCTGGAACGCCGCGACCGAGTGGCCGTCGTACGACTCGCTCACGGGAGCCCCGTACTCGTTGTGCACGTGCCACATTGCCAGGGCCGGATGCTGCGCATACCGCCGTGCAAGCTGCTCGGTGATCGCGGTCGCTGCCCGCCGGTACTCGGGCGAGCTCGGGCTCACCATGCCGCGCGAGCCGCCGCCGAGCCGCACGCCCTCCCGCGTGACCGGGTGCGAGTCCGGGTACTTCTTCCAGAACCACGCAGGGGGGGCGGCGGTGGGGGTGCCGAGGTCCACGTCGATGCCGGCGTCGGCCAGCAGGCCCATGATCTCGTCGAGCCAGCCGAACTCGTACTCGCCCTCGCGCGGCTCGAGCAGCACCCACGAGAAGATGCCGACGCTCACCAGATTGATGCGTGCCTGCTTCATGAGCTCGATGTCTTCGCGCCACGTCTCGCGCGGCCACTGCTCGGGGTTGTAGTCGCCGCCGTACCGAATGGCGGGGCGCGTGGGGCGGGAGGATGACATGCCGGGCGATCTCCTTTGACTGTGTGCGCTCCCAGTTCTAGCACAGCACACGGGTCAGGCGCATCCGTCAAAATGAAGTGTTGACAACAAATCGATAGTGTGGATTACTAGAACCGCTCACAGGCACACCGCCGTTCTTGTCGGAACGCTTGGCAGAACTCATGCTTGACTTCCTGCCGGAACGCGCGGTGCACCGAACCCATCGCACCAGCGCGGGGGCGAGCCGCAGCATCCGCTCGGCTTCTCTCTTCGCGTCACACAGCTTTCGACAAGGAGGACGAATGCGCAGATCGCTCCGCACGGCCGCCGTGGCCACCGCCGCAGCCGCCGCATTGCTCATGACCGGCTGCTCGGCCGGCACATCACACGACTCGGGCGACACGAACCAGAAGGTCAATCTCACGTATTGGGCGTGGGCACCGAACCTCGACAAGGTCGTGGACATCTGGAATAAGTCGCACCCGAACATCCACGTGACGGTCAACAAGCAGGATGGCGGCGACCCCGCCGTCACCAAGCTGCTAACCGCGATCAAAGCAGGCAGCGGGGCACCCGACCTCATGCAGGTCGAGTACCAGAAGCTGCCGACCCTCGTCGCCGCCGACGCGCTCGCCGACCTGTCGAAGACCGACGCCGTCAAGACGAAGAGCCACTTCTCCGACGGCGTGTGGAGCTCGGTCACCCTCGGCGGCGACGCGCTCTACGCCATTCCGCAGGACACCGGCCCCATGATGTTCTTCTACCGGGCCGACGTCTTCGACAAGCTCGGCCTGAGCGTTCCCTCCACGTGGGACGAATACGCGGCCGACGCGAGGGCGATCCACGAAGCCGACCCGTCGGTGTACCTCGGCACGTTCTCGTCGAACGATGCGGGCTGGTTCACGGGCCTCTCGCAGCAGGCCGGCGCCTCGTGGTGGGGCATCGACGGCGACGCCTGGAGCGTCGACATCGACAAGGCTCCTACTCAGAAGGTCGCCAAGTACTGGGGCGGTCTCGTGCAGGAGGGCGTGATCAACAACAAGCCCATGTACACGCCAGAGTGGAACACCGCGCTGAACACCGGCAAGGAGGTCGGATGGCTGAGCGCCGTGTGGGCCCCCGGAGTGCTGAGCGGTAACGCCGGCGACACGGCAGGCAAGTGGAAAGTCGCCCCCATGCCGCAGTGGGATGCATCGAACCCGGCCACGGGCAACTGGGGCGGGTCGTCCACGGGCGTCACGAGCCAGTCGAAGCACGTGGATGCCGCGGTGAAGTTCGCCACGTGGCTCAACACCGACCCGGAGGCCGTGAAGGCGCTCGTCACCACGGCGGGAATCTACCCGGCCGACAACGCGGCGGCGAAGCAGGCGCTCAGCAAGGCGCCCGACTTCTTCAGCAACCAGCCCGACTTCTATGACGTCGCGGCGAAGGTGGCGAAGACCGTCAACCCGTTCACCTACGGGCCGAACGTCAATGTCGCATACAGTGCGTACAACGACGACTTCGCCAAGGCCGCCCAGTCGAAGCAGCAGAGCGCGTTCCTCGACGCGGTCACGCAGATGCAGAAGACGACCACGGCCGACCTGAAGAAGAGCGGCTTCACCGTCAAATGATCGAGACGCAAGGGGCGGGCATGCGCCGAAGGGTCAGCTTTCGCACGCGAGTGCTGACGCCATACGCCATGCTCGCCCCGGGCATCGTGCTATTCGTGGCGTTCATGGCGGCGCCCATCGTCTACACGGTGATCCTCAGCCTGCAGAAGCGCACCGTGACCGGGCTCGGCCTTGGCGCGAACTCGCACAAGACGGTGTTCGCCGGCTTCTCGAACTACGTGGCGTCGTTCACCGACCCCGAGCTGCTCGGCAGCGTGCTGCGGGTGCTGCTGTACGGGGTCATCCTGATTCCCACCATGCTGGGCCTGGCGCTGCTGTTCGCGCTGCTGCTCGATTCCCGGCGCACCAGGGCGGGCGGCTTCTCGCGCACGGCGATCTTCCTGCCGTACGCGGTGCCGGCCGTCATCAGCTCGCTGCTGTGGGGCTTCCTGTACCTGCCGGATGTGAGCCCGTTCTACGACCTCGCCGACGCACTCGGCATCAATGCTCCCGAGCTGCTCTCGCCGTCGCTCGTCACGTTCGCCATCGCGAACATCGCGCTGTGGGGCGGTGTCGGCTTCAACATGATCGTCATGTACACCTCGCTGAAGGCGGTGCCGAGCGAGATCTACGAGGCGGCGAAGCTCGACGGCTGCAGCGAGGTGCAGATCGCGTGGCGCATCAAGATCCCCATCATCGCGCCCGCGCTCGTCATGACGGCGCTGTTCTCCATGATCGCGACGCTGCAGGTCTTCGCCGAGCCGACCACGCTGCGGCCGCTGTCGAACAGCCTCTCTACCAGCTGGTCGCCGCTCATGCTCGTCTACCGCGACGCGTTCACCCGCAATGACATCTACTCGGCGGCGGCGACAAGCGTGGTCATCGCGCTCGGCACCTTCATCATCTCGTTCCTGTTCCTGCGCGTCGTGCAGAAGCGGGCCTTCGGCCAGGAGGACTGACACGTGAGTGCGACCACTACCGAGGTCACGCCCGGCACGGGGCGAGGCGCAGCATCCGCTCAGAAAATGAAGCGTGAGCGTCCCAAGGACAGTGCGATGCATGAGAAGCCGAGCATCGTCTCGAGCGGCATTCTCATTCTGGGCGCGATCTACTGCCTGTTCCCGGTGCTGTGGGTGATCATGGCGTCGACGAAGGACGGCTCCGAGCTGTTCTCAACGCTCACGCTCGCCCCGAGCACCCACCTGTGGAGCAACATCGTCGAGCTCACGCAGTACCGCGACGGGCTCTTCTGGCGATGGATGCTCAACACCGCCCTCTACGCGGGTGTCGGCGCGATCGTCTCCACCTGGGTCTCCGCGCTGTCGGGCTACGTGCTCGCCAAGTTCGACTTTCCCGGCAAAGGCACGGTGTTCAAGATCCTGCTCATGGGCGTGCTCGTGCCCGGAGTGATTCTGGCGATCCCGCAGTACTTCCTGTTCGCGCAGGTGGGCCTGACGAACACGTATTGGTCGGTGCTGCTGCCGCAGATCATCAGCCCGTACGGCATCTACCTCGCGCGCATCTATGCCGCGGCGGCCGTGCCGAACGATGTGATCGAGGCCGCCCGCACCGAGGGTGCGCGGGAGATGTACATCTTCAACCGCATCGCGATGCCCATGATGGCGCCCGGGTTGGTGACGATCTTCCTGTTCCAGTTCGTCGCCGTGTGGAACAACTTCATGCTGCCCTACATCATGCTGGGCAACGACCATCTGTTCCCCATCACGGTCGGCCTGAACGGGCTGCTGAACCAGGGCGCGAGCGCGCCGGCCATGTACACGCTCGTCATCACGGGGGCGCTGCTGTCGATCATCCCGCTCGTCATCCTGTTCCTCGTGCTGCAGCGGTACTGGCGGGTCGACCTGGCCGCCGGCGCCGTCAAGGCGTGAAGATATGCTCATGTCGTGACCCCACCACCCGCCCGACGTCGCCCGACGATCGACGATGTCGCCGCCGAGGCGGGCGTCTCGCGCGGCACCGTTTCGCGCGTGCTGAACGGCGGGCACTGGGTCAGCCCTGACGCGCTCAGCGCGGTCAATGCGGCCATCAAGAAGACCGGATATCGGGTCAACCCGCACGCCCGCAGCCTCGCAACCCGGCGCGCCAATTCGGTGGCGTTCCTGTTGAGCGAGCCGCACGAGCGCCTCTTCGAGGACCCGAACTTCTCCGTGCTCATGCGGGGGGCCGCCCGGGCGCTTGCCGAGCAGGACATCTCCCTCGTGCTCATCATGGCCGGCACGGATGACGAGCAGCGCCGCGCCCAGGATTTCATCACGGCCGGCCACGTCGACGGGGTGCTGCTCGTGTCGTCGCACAGCACCAGGAGCGGCGCGATCTCAGAGCTGGTGGCGGCCGGGGTGCCGGCGATCGCGTGTGGGGTGCCGCTCGGCTTCGAGAAGAAGATGGGATACGTGGCCGCCGACGACTTCGACGGTGCGACCGAGCTGCTCGGGTACCTGCGGCGCAGCGGGCGAACCCGCATCGCCACGATCACCGGGCCGCAGGACACGTCGGGCGGCATCCGTCGCTTTGACGCGTATCGCGCCGAGGCGGGCGACGCGTTCGACGAGCGCTTCGTCGCATACGGCGACTACGGCAGGCAGAGCGGCCTCGCCGGGATGCGGCGGCTGCTCGAGACGGCGCCGGAACTCGACGCGGTGTTCGCCGCGAACGACGTGATGGCGGCTGCAGCCATCGAGGTACTGCAGGCCGCGGGGCGCCGGGTGCCGGCGGATGTCGCGGTGGTCGGTTTCGACGACGCCCCGATCGCGACGACGACGACTCCTGCGCTCACCACCATGCGCCAGCCGTTCGAGCGGATCAGCGAGGAGATGGTGCGCCTTCTGCTGCGCGTGATCGAGGGGGAGCGCCCCGCCGCCATCACGCTGCCGGCCGACCTGATCGTGCGCGAGTCCGCCTGACTCCTCGCGCATCGCGCATCGCGCATCGCGCGGGCAGTGTGCGGAGGCAGCACAACGGGTCGGGCCGAATGTGGGGTGTTCGCGAGGTGCACTCCACATTCGGCCCGTGCTGGGTAAGCGGGTACGCGGGTAAGCGGGTAAGCGGGTAAGCAGGTACGCGGGTTGGCCGGACGGCCGCGATCAGGCCTGGCCGTGGCTGGCGCGCGAGCGGCGGGAAAGCGAGTCGATGATGACCGCGAGCAGCAGCACGGCACCGGTGACCATGTAACGCACCGACGAGTCGAGACTGAGAAGCGTGAGGCCGCTCGAGATCGACTGGATCACGAAGATGCCGAGCAGCGCCGACCACGCGCTGCCGCGGCCACCGAAGAGGCTGGTGCCGCCGATGACCGCCGCCGCGATGGCGTTCAGGTTGACGTCGCCAGTGCCGCTCGAGTTGCTCGCCGCCGTCAGGCGCGCGGCGGAGAGCAGGCCGCCGAGCGCGGCGAAAGCGGAGCAGAGAATGAACACCGAGATGAAGATGCGGTTGACCTTGATGCCAGCGCGTCGCGCCGCCTCGACGCTGCCGCCGACTGCGAACACCGCACGTCCCCAGCGGGTGCGCGTCAGGAAGAAGTTCGTGATGACGACCAGCATGACGAAGAGCAGGAAGGTCACCCCGACCCCACGGTCCTGGGCGAGGTACGCGACGATCGCGACGAGCACGACCAGCAGCAGTGCAGCCTTGGCGAGCATGAGTCCTCTGGAGCCTGTCGACAGCCCGGCGCGGGCGCGGCGGCGCGCGCGAAGCCAGTCGGATCCGAGGAAGACGAGAACGGCGATCCCCGAGAAGGTGTACGCGAGCCACGGCGGCAGGAACATCGACGTCGCCACCTGAACGACCCATGAGCTGAAGGGCAGGTTGATCGTGCCGTTCGGCCCGAGAATCCACAGCTGCAGACCCAGGAAGGCGAGAAGACCGGCCAGCGTGATCACGAAGCTCGGAACCCCGAACCGAGCGAAAAGCAGGCCGTAGAGCAGACCGATCGCGGCACCGAGCGCGAGCGCCGCGATGATCGTCAGCCAGATGGGCCAGTGCCATTGGGCGAACGTGACGCCGAGCACGGCCGACGCCACGCCGCTCACCGAGCCGATCGAGAGGTCGATCTGGCCGAGCAGCAACACGAGCACGACGCCGATCGCAATGGTTCCGACGGCGGCGCACTGCAGGCTCAGGTTCACCAGGTTGTCTGGCGAAAGGAAGCTGGGGTTGAGAATCTGGAAGACGGCCCAGATCACGATGAGACCGATGACGACGGGGAGGGAGCCGAGGTTGCCAACCCGAACGCGACGGCCGAACGAGCGGATGGCGCCGCCGAGACCTTCATCGAGAATCAGGCGCTCGTCCTGCTGGTCGGCGGCGCGCTCGGCCGGGGTTTCGGTGTTCGTGGCGGTCATGCTTCCGGGACCTCCTGGGTGGGGCGGGCCGTGGCCCTGCGGGTGACGGCGTTGTCTGTGGCGCCGGTGATGGCGGCGATGATCTCTTCGTAGCTGACGTCGGGAACGCGGAAGTTTCCGTTGTTGCGACCGAGGCGCAGCACGACGACGCGATCCGCCACGGCCTGCACGTCTGCCATGTTGTGGCTGATGAGGACGACGCCGAGGCCGCGCTCGCGCAGGCGCTCGACGAGGTTGAGCACCTCAGCGGTCTGGGCGACACCCAGAGCCGCGGTCGGCTCGTCGAGGATCACGATCTTCGGATCGCCGATGAGAGAGCGTGCGATGGCCACGGTCTGCCGCTGGCCGCCGGAGAGGGAGGCGACGGCGATGCGAACGGAGGGGATCTTGGCAGAGAGCTGGCGCAGAAGCGTCCAGGACTGCTGTTCCATCTGCTCCTCGTCGAGCGTGCCCGATCCGAGCTCGCGGCCAAGGAAGAGGTTGGAGACGACGTCGAGGTTGTCGCAGAGAGCGAGGTCCTGGAAGACCGTGGCGATGCCGAGTTCGCGAGAGGCCGCAGGGGTGGGAATCGTGACGCGCCGGCCATCGAAGAAGATCTGGCCGGAGTCGGCCGTATGCACACCGGCGAGGATCTTGACCAGCGTGGACTTGCCCGCGCCGTTGTCACCGACAATGGCGACGACCTCACCCGGGTACACATCCATCTCGATGTCGGTCAGCGCCTGCACGGCACCGAACCCCTTCGAGATCTGCTTGATCGAGAGCACCGGCTCCCGTGCGGGAGCGGTCTGTTCTGGAGCGGTGGCTTCCAGGGTCACGATTTCTCCTTTGAATCGGCCGGTGGGCCGAGCTTAACGCGAAAGTGTGCCCGGCCGGGAACCGCGAGCGCGATTCCCGGCCGGGCAGCGGTTACTTGACGCCGTACTTCTCGCAGGCGGCTGCGTAGGCGGAGGTGCAGATCTCCGACGCCTTGTACAGCCCGTCCTTGACGACGGTGTCTTCGATGTTGGCCGTCGTGACGGCGACCGGGGTCAGCAGGAACGACTGGATGTCGGCGCCACCGGCGGTCTTGGTGGTGCTGTCACCCTTCGGGTTCTTGCCCTTGATCAGGTCGACGGTGAGCTCCGCGGCCTTGTACGCCTCGGGCTTGAACGCCTTGTAGATCGTCATGTACTGGTCACCGGCGAGGATGCGCTGGATACCACCGAGCGAGGCGTCCTGTCCCGTGACGGGCGGCAGCGGTGAGACGCCGCCGGCCTTGAGGGCTGCGATCGCACCGGCAGCGGTGTCGTCGTTGGCGTCGTAGACACCCTTGATCTGGTTGCCGAACTTGGTCACCTGGCCGGCCACCCAGTCCTGAGCCTTGGTCGGCTCCCATCCGGGTGTGTCGTACTCGGCGAGTACCTTGTAGCCGCTCGAGTCGATCACGGAATGCGCGCCCTTCTTGAAGAGCGTGGCGTTGTTGTCGGTCGGGGATCCGTTGACCATGAGGATTCCGCTGCCCTCCGGCACGCCATCGTTCTTGAGCTTCTCGACGAGCGCAGTCGCCTGCAGCTGCCCGACCTTCTCGTTGTCGAACGAGATGTAGTAGCTGCTGTCGGGGCTGTCGATCAGGCGGTCGTAGGAGATCACGGGGACCTTCTTCGACTTGGCCTCATTCACGATGGCCGCGGCCGCCTTGCCGTCGAACGGGTCGAGCACCAGAACCTTGACGCCCTGCGTCAGCATTGACTCGGCCTGCTGCTGCTGCTTCGAGGCGTCCCCGTCGGCGTTCGCGTAGAGCACCTTGCAGTCGGGGCAGAGCTCCTTGATTTTCTGTTCGAAGTAGGGCTTGTCTGCGCTCTCGTAGCGCGCGGTGACCGAGTCAGGAAGCAGCAGGCCGATCTTGGCATTCGCCGTGTCAGCCGGTTTGTTGCTGCTACCCGTGTCTGCACCGTTCGAACAGGCTGTCAGGGTGCCCGCTGTGAGCAGGATCGCGGCTGTCGCGACAACCGCTCTCGTGGTGGCGATCTTCATTGAAAAACCTCCGGATTTGACGTCGGCCACTTTGGCGACTGGCATGAGCTTGTCAGTTCTGATTCTTGTCGTCAAGTCTTGAAGACAACGATTTGGCCTCAGGCTATTGCCGCGTCCTCGGTGCTGATTTCCACGCTGTCGATCGCGAGGATCATTGCGCCGAGTGCCGCGGCCCTGTTGCCGAGCTGCCCCTGCACGACGTCGGGCATGGACTCCTCGTCGACGATGATCGACCGCTCGACCGCGTGACGAAGCGGGCCGAGCAGCAGCTCTCCCGCGCGTGCGAGTTCGCCCCCGACGACCAGCCGCTCCGGGTCGAGAAGGTTGCAGACGTTGGCCGCGGCCACGCCGATGTGCTTGCCCGCCTCGGCGATCGCGCGCACGAAAGGGGCCTCGCCCGCCATCGCCCTGATGACGACATCGCCCAGTTTCAGCGGGCCCTGCTCGGGCTTCAGCGCCTCAAGCACGGCGGGGCCGCCGGCGATCGCCTCGAGGCAGCCGCGGTTGCCGCACCGGCAGAGCGGGCCGTTCTCACGAATGGTGATGTGGCCGAATTCGCCCGCGACCCCGTTGTGCCCTCGGAACATCGCCCCCGCCAGCAGTAGCCCGGAACCGATGCCGTCGCCCACGTCGATGAAGACGACGTTGCTCTTGCCTCGTGCCGCGCCGAGCCGCGCTTCGGCCAAGAGAGACAGATTGCCCGAGTTGTCGACGAAGGTGGGGCGCTTGAGACGGCGCTCCATGACGTCGGCGACGGGCACCGCATCCCAGCCCCGAAGTATGCCGCCGCGGGCGGTGGTGCCGGTCGCGGTCTTCAGCGGTGCCGGCAGCGCGATGCCCACCGCGAGCAGCTCGTCGAGCTCGGAATCGACGCTCTCGAGCATGTCGGCGATGAGCAGGGTCGCCCGGTCGAGCTCGTTGTCGGCGCGGTGATCCTTGGCGAGCGGCAGATGGTGCTCGGCCAGCACGGTGTGAGCCACATCCGCCAGCACGACACGCATGTGGCGCGTCGAGTAGTGCACCCCGGCGACCAGGCCAAGAGCGTGGGCGAGCGTGACGTACTGGGCCCGCCGGCCGCTTCTGGTGCTCGGGGCCGTGTGCAGCACACCGCTGGCAGTCAGCTCTTTGACGATGTTCGAGACGGTGGCGGCAGAGAGGCCTGTCACGCCCGCGAGCTCGACCTGGGTGAGACCACCGTGCTTCTTGATGGCATCGACGATTCGAGCTCGGTTGGCTTCACGAAGTGAAGTCTGCGAACCGGGAGTCCGCCGCTGGTCTGCCACGAGAATAAGATACATGCCCGCGACCGGAGCGGTGCGCCGATGTTTGTACGAATCGGCACGGTCACTGTCGCCATGAGACGGCAGACTAGAGGCATGGCCGATCTGCACGTGTACCCCGACCGTCTCGAGATCCGTCTCACGGCGGCGGAGAAGGTCCTGGCGATGAGGCGCGCTCCTCTTGTCGTGCCGCGCCACGAGATCAAGTCGGTCGCGATCACGGCCGATCCCTGGATCTGGATCCGCGGCATCCGTGCACCTGGCGCGTTCGTGCCCCTCACGCTGGCCGTGGGTACGTGGAAGTTCCACGGCGGCAAGGATTTCCTGCTCATCAAGGGCAAGCAGCGCTCGGCCGTCGTCATCGATCTGGAGCAAGACGAGACCGAGGGCAGCGACGGGGGCGAGTTCGCGCGTATCATCGTCTCGACCTCGCACGCCACCCGGTTGATCGAGGCGCTGAGGCTGGTCGACCCTGACGAGCTGGCGCCCGAGGGCGAGGCGATCTGAGGCGGTAGGTGCCGCACATCGCGCTCCGACGCTCGGGTCTGCAGGTCTGACAGCCAGGCCGAGCGCTCAGAGAGGAGCCGCGAATGAGGTCGATTTCTGTCGATTGCTGCATCGCCGGGGGTGGGCCCGCGGGCGTCATGCTCGGCGTGCTTCTGGCCAGGGCTGGGCTGAGCGTGGCCGTTCTCGAGAAGCACGGAGACTTCTTCCGCGACTTCCGCGGCGATACCATCCACCCCTCGACCATCACCCTGCTCGGCGAGCTCGGCCTGCGGCAGGAGTTCCTGCGCCAGCCGCACGACACCATCACGACACTCGACGCCGTCGTCAACGGCAACCGCCTGCATCCGGTCGACTTCGGCCGCCTTCCCGCGCCAGACGACTTCCTCGTGCTCATGCCGCAGTGGGACTTTCTCACGTTCCTCGCGGCGCACGGCCGCTCGTACCCCGGCTTCAACCTGCACATGCAGACGGAGGCGACCGGGCTGATCCGCGAGGGCGGCAGGGTGGTCGGCGTGCGCGCGACGGAGCCCGACGGGGAGCTCGAGGTACGGGCGCCGCTGACGGTCGCGGCCGACGGCCGCGCATCCGCTCTTCGTGCTGATACCGAACTCGTCGTCGACGATCTCGGCGTGCCCGTGGACGTCCTCTGGTTCAGCCTGCCGAAGCCGAAGGAGATTCCGCCGTCGACGCTCGCCTACCTTGACGAGACCTCCATGGTGCTCACGATCGACCGCGGCACGAACTACCAGGCGGGAATGGTCATTCGCAAGGGCAGCTTCGACGTCATGAAGCAGAACGGGCTCGACGGGTTTCGGCGGGCGGTCGCGGCGACGGCGCCGTTCCTTGCGCCCGTGCTCGGAAGCATCACCGACTGGCAGCAGGTGAAGCTGCTGACGGTGCAGATCGACCGGTTGCAGCGCTGGCACGAGCCCGGCCTGCTGCTCATCGGCGACGCCGCGCACGCCATGTCTCCCGCCTTCGGGGTGGGCGTCAATTACGCGATTCAGGATGCCGTCGCCGCCGCCAACGCGCTCGTCGCACCGCTGCGATCGGGGGCGGTCGACGAGAGCGTTCTCGCGGGCATTCAGGCCAGGCGGATGCCGCCGGTCGTGCGCATGCAGAAGCTGCAGAAGCGGGCTCACGAACTGTTCGCCAAGCCCGGCGGCGGCGCGGTGCTGCCGAACCCGGCCCCGGCACCGCTGCGCTGGCTGATCGCCGCGGCGACCCCGTTCGTGCAGCGGTACGCCGCGCGCGTGATCGGTCGGGGGTTCCGGCCGGAGCACCTGGGCCCCGCGCTGCGCGAGCCGCAGGCCGAATGGCGGCGCTCGGCGGATTGAGGAGCGCGAAGCGCGTCTCGACATCGCCGAGACTGCGTGTTCGCGACGAGAGTGCGTGGTGGAACGCGGCGCCTCGTCGCGAACACCCACTCTCGGCGGGGTGAATGGCGCTGGCTACCCGCGCACGTTCACGACCGTGCGCCCGCGCACCTGCCCCGCCAGAATCTGCTCGGCCCGATCAACGGTCTCGGCGAGCGTGACCTCCTCGGTCATCTCCTCGAGCAGGGCCGGGTCGAGGTCGGTCGCGAGCCGCTGCCAGGCCTCTTCGCGCTGGGAGCGCGGCGCATCCACCGAGTTGATGCCCACGAGGCTGACGGCTCGCAGAATGAATGGCAGCACCGTCGCCGGCAGGTCCGGCCCCTGCGCCAGTCCACACGCGGTGACGGTGCCGCCATACCGCGTCTGCGCGAGAGCGTTCGCGAGTGTGTGGCTGCCGACCGCGTCGAGCACGCCCTGCCAGCGCTGGCCCTGCATCGGCTTACCCGGGTCGCTCAGCTCGTCGCGGTCCATGACCTCGGATGCGCCCAGCCGCCGAAGATACTCCGATTCCTCGGCGGCGCGCCCGGTCGAGGCCGTCACCTCATAGCCGAGCCTCGCGAGGATCGCGATGGCGACGGAGCCGACGCCACCCGACGCGCCGGTCACGAGAACCGGGCCGCCCTCGGCCATCACGCCGCCGCGCTCGAGGGCGAGCACCGAGAGCATCGCCGTGAAGCCAGCGGTGCCGATCGCGGCCGCCTGTCTGCTCGTGAACGCGTCGGGCACGCGCACGAGCGCGTCGCCGGAGACGTGCGCGCGTTCGGCCAGGCCGCCATTGAGGCGCTCGCCGATGCCCGCGCCGTTCAGCAGCACGCGGTCGCCCGGCTGCCAGCGCTCGTCGTCCGAGTGATCGACGGTGCCGACGAGGTCGATCCCCGGGATCAGCGGCGACGTCGCCACGATGCCGGGCCGGCCGTCGAGGGCGAGGCCGTCCTTGTAGTTGAGCCCGGAGTACTCGACGGCCACCGCGACGGGTGCGTCACTCAGGAACTCGGTGCGCAGCATCCGTACCTCTGCGGTGTGCGCAGTGATGCGGCCGCCGTCCCGCTCCTGCTCGATCACGATCGCCCGGAATCCGCTCATGCCCCCACCCTAGGGAGCCGCGGCGCCCGGCGCACGGGTTGCTTCCGTCTTTCAGTGGGGGCGCCGGCTTGCCTCCCAGCGCAGCTGGCCGCTCACGTCATGTGACGTCGCGGCGCCAGCTGATGAAGTGGCCGATGATCGTCAGCACGACCGCGTACGCCAGCAGCACCAGGCCGCCCTGCCACCACTCGAGAACGCCGGCGCCGGGCGAGGAGATGGTGAAGAAGCTCGACCCCACCAGGCCGTCGCTGGCCGCGCCCGGCAGGTACTTGCCGATCGAGGCGGTCGCGTCGCTGAACGACGCCGCGAGGCGCAGCAGCGGCTCGACGAACTGGGTGAACGCGAGCACCGTGATGATGGCGCCGACCTGACTCGGGATCACCACGCCGAGACCCACGCCGATCGCCGCCCACAGGGCCATTGCGAGAATGGCGCGGCCGACGAGTGCCCACGTGTCGCTGTCACCGAGAGTGGTGTCGACCCCGAAGATCGTCAGCGCGATCGCGCCGGCACCCACGGATGCCACGAGCGCCACGACCCCGTAAACGGCACCGACGCCGAGCGACGCCACCCCCTTCGCGGCAAGAACCTGCGACCGCCGCGGATTCGCCAGGAACGTCGGCGTGAGCGTCTGGTGCTTGAACTCTCCCGTGGTCACGAGTGCGCCGAGCAGCACGGGGAACACATAGCCGACGGATGTCGCGAAGCTGTACACGAGGGGAGCCAGCGTTCCGAAGTGCGGTGTTTCGCCGCTCGAGGTGATCTTGCCGGTCGTGATCGCGCCGAACAGGGCGCCGAGGCCGCCTGCGAGCAGGGCGATGTAGGCGAAGAGCACGATGGCGAGCACCCACCACATGCGCGTGGTGAAGAGCTTCGTGATCTCGGCGCGCAGGCCGGCGATGAACGTGTTCACAGCGAGCCCCCCTCTCCCACGAGGTGCAGGAAAGTCTCCTCGAGCCCCGACTTCTGCTTGTGCAGGGCGCTCACCTCCACGCCTGCGGCGAAGGCGACATGGCCCACCTCGGCAGCCTCCGCTCCGCTGACGAGGAACCCGCCGCGCAGCTCGGTGTACGTGAGCTGAGCCGCCTTCAGCGCCGCCTCGAGCGCCTCGCGGTCTGGCGAGTCGACGACGACCTGCTGATTGCCGGCCGGGTCGAGATCGGCGAGGTCGCCCCGGTGCACGAGCCGGCCTTTTGCGATGATCACCACCTCGTCAACGCTCTGCTGCACCTCAGAGAGCAGGTGCGACGACACGAGAATGGTGCGCCCCTCGGCAGCCAGCTCACGCAGGAAGGTGCGGATCCACTTGATCCCCTCAGGGTCTAGACCGTTGATCGGCTCGTCGAGCACGAGCACGCCGGGGTCACCCAGCAGTGCGAATGCCAGCCCGAGCCGCTGCCGCATGCCAAGCGAGTAGCCGGCCACGCGCCGGTCGGCGTAGTCGGCGAGCCCCACCTTCTCGAGCGCGGCAGGCACGAGCGAGGCGTCGAGCCTGGCCGCCTGTGCGTAGACTCGCAGGTGGTTGCGCGCCGTGCGTCCCGGCGTGAAGCTCGCGGCCTCGAGCGCCGAGCCCACCGTGGCGAGCGGATTCTCGAGTTCCGCGTAGCGCGAGCCGCCGATCGTTGCAGTGCCGCTTGTCGGCTGCACGAGCCCGAGCAGCATGCGCAGGGTAGTCGTCTTGCCCGCGCCATTCGGCCCGAGAAACCCCGTGACCTTGCCGGGTTCGACCGAGAACGAGAGCTCGGAGACGGCTTCGATGTCGCCGAAGCGTTTGGTCACCGAGTCGAACTCGATGGGTACGCCGGTTGCCATGCGCTTCCTCTGCGGGTCTGGCGGCTCCCGCCACCTCATCTGTATTACTAGTTACAGTACAGATTGCGGGGTGCGTTTGGCTAGAGCGAAGCGCTGCTCGGGCGAGCAATCGAGCGGATGCCGCGGATGCCGCGGATGCCGCGGATGCCGCGGGCTCGCCTCGCCTGCACTAGAGCGCGAGCGCGGGTCGCTCCAGACCCTCCGCGAGTGCCTCGGCCGGGTCGCCGCCGACCGCGATGATGCGGTTGCCGGCATCCACATGAACGATTCGTGGCTCGAACTCTCGGGCCTCGGCGTTCTCGAACTGGCCGTACGCGATGATGATCACGAGGTCGCCGGGGTGCACCAGATGGGCGGCCGCGCCGTTGATGCCGACGACCCCGCTGCCCCGCTCGCCGGCGATGGTGTAGGTCTCGAGCCGGGCGCCGTTGGTGATGTCGACAACCGCCACCTTCTCGCCGGGCAGAATGTCGGCAGCATCGAGCAGGTCGCTGTCGAGCGTGATGGAGCCGACATAGTTCAGATCGGCGTGCGTGACGGTCGCACGGTGGATCTTGCCGCTCAGAATGGTTCTCAACACGTCATAAAGGGTACGCGACCCGGCCGCATTACCGCTCGGAACGGCCTACGCCTTGGGCGAAACGCCGGCACAGTACCCGCCACTGCGCACTTGTGCAGAGAGGCGGCGCTATCGCCCAACAGGGAGTAAACGTCTAAGAACAGGAACAGATCAGACATAAGCAGCGCCCCGCACGGATCTGCCAATTGCCCTTGCCAGCCGTGCGGGGCGCGTTACCTGATTATGACGGAGCCTCAGATGACTTCTCTATGGGTTGACACACAGGCCCCCGCGCAATCAGATGCGTTCGTGGCCGACGCCGAGTACGACGCCGTCATCGTCGGAGCGGGGCTGACCGGGCTCGTCACGGCGCTGCTTCTGGCCCGTTCGGGCATGAGGGTCGCGGTGCTCGAGGCGCGCACCGTGGGCGCGGTCACCACCGGGCACACCACGGCCAAGCTGAGCCTGTTACAGGGTTCGGTGCTGAGCGGCATCCGTCAGCACAATTCTCATGAGGTGCTGCGTGCGTACGTCGACGGTAACCGCGAAGGCCAGGCATGGATGCTGCGCTACCTCGACGAGCGCGGTGTCGACTATCAGCGGCGAGACGCCTACACGTACGCGAACACCGCCGACGGGCGGGCGCGCCTGGAGGAGGAGCAGGCGGTCGGCCATGCGGCGGGGTTGGCGACCGAGCTGACGGAGGATGTGGCACTGCCGTTCGAGACCCGGGGCGCGCTGCTGCTTCGCGATCAGGCCCAGTTCAACCCGATGCACGTGCTCGCCGCCCTCGTCGACGACGTGCGCCGGCACGGGGGTGTGATCATCGAGGGCGCCCGGGTGCACGACGTAGATGCGAGCGACCCGGCGATCGTGACGACGCAGCGCGGCAGTGTGCGGGCCGCGCAGGTGATCCTCGCCACGGGCACGCCCATTCTCGATCGCGGGCTGTACTTCGCCAAGCTGATCCCCTCGCGCTCGTATGTGTCGGCGTACCGCGTGCCGGGAGCGCCTGAGGCGATCCCGCAGGGCATGTACCTCTCCATCGATTCGCCATCGCGGTCGCTGCGCACCGTGCCGGTCGGGGCCGAGGAGCTGCTGCTCGTCGGCGGCAACGGTCATCCGGTCGGTCGCAACCCGCACACCGCGCAGTCGGTCGACGACCTCGACATCTGGACCCGCGCGCAGTTCCCTGGTGCCCAGCGCACCCACAGCTGGTCAGCCCAGGACTACCAATCGGTCAACATGGTGCCGTTCGTCGGCTGGTTCCCGCGCGGGCGGGGTCGCATCTTCGTCGCGACCGGATACAACAAGTGGGGCATGACGAACGCGACGGCCGCGGCGCTGAGCCTCTCCGGCGAGATCCTCGGCGGCCGCATGGCGTGGGCCGACGTGCTGCACCACCGCGTCTCGCGCCCGGCCTCGTTCCTGACGGCGGCGAAGGCGGGCGCCGAGGTCGCGGCGTGGGCCGCCAAGCGCTGGGCCGACGCGGAGACCACCGGCGAGGACCTCTTCGAAGTACGAGCGGATGCCCCGGCCGAGGGCCGGGGACGCGTCACCCACGAGGGTCTGCGGCCCGTCGGCGTCTCCACCGTTGACGGGGTGACGTGCGCGGTCTCGGCGGTCTGCACGCACCTGCGCGGGGTGCTCGGCTGGAACGAGACGGAACGCAGCTGGGACTGCCCGCTGCACGGCTCCCGCTTCGCGGCCGACGGCACCCTGCTCGAGGGCCCTGCGACGGAGGACCTCGCCGTCATCGACTAACCCCGCTGACGCGGGCCCCGGAGCCGCGCAGCGGCGTCTCGAAACCCACGACAGCGAGCGAGCACGGGCATACCCTGCACACGAGAGAAAGTGAGCAGATTCATGACCGACTACGATCCATACGCGCGTCTCGACGCCCTCCCCGCGTTCACCCTCACCAGCACCGACATCGCGGCCGATGCACCGCTGCCCGCGCCGCAGCGAGCGCCGTCGCTCGGCGGCGGCGACGTCTCGCCGCAGCTCGCCTGGAGCGGGTTCCCGCCCGAGACCAAGAGCTTCGCCGTCACGTGCTTCGACCCGGATGCGCCCACCGGTTCCGGCTTCTGGCATTGGGCGGTGTTCAACGTTCCGGCCGAAGTGACGTCGTTGGCGGCAGGCGCGGGTTCGGCCGACAGTGGGCTGCTGCCGCCGGGCGCCGTGACGCTGCCCAACGAGTATCGACTGACGCAATACTCGGGAGCCGAGCCGCCCGAGGGCACCGGCACCCATCGCTACTACTTTGTGGTGCACGCGGTGGATGCGCCGAGCCTCGACATCGACGCCCAGTCGACGCCCGCCGTGCTCGGCTTCAACCTGCACTTCCACGCGCTCGCCCGCGCGATCCTCGTCGCGACGGCCGCCGCCGACGACTGAGCCGCGGCCGGGCGCTTCTCGCGCTCTCGGGGCGCGGCTCTGCTAGCCGGGCTGGGCGGTGAGGAGCGGAGCGGCATCCGCTCGCTGGCCTATGTCGCGGGGCATTCGAGCGAGGTCGGGCGCGACCGCCGCCGCCGCGAGTACCTGCACGGCGACGAACACCCAGAACAGCAGCATGCCGCTCGACATGGCGCCCGAGAACGCGATGGCCACGTCGGTGACGCCGTGGAAGAGCGCCGCGATGAGCACGCTGCCGTGCGCGTGGTTGAAGATCCAACCGATGATCACGCTCGTCGCGATGGTCGAGAGCAGGAAGCCCGCGAAGGGGATGCCGGCCTGGAACGTGTCCGCGATGAAGAACAGCGGCAGATGCCAGACGCCCCAGGCTACGCCGAGTACGAGGCTGGCGACGAGGGGGTTCATGCGCCTCTGCAGCCGGGGAAGCGCGTAGCCGCGCCAGGCGGTCTCCTCGGTGATGAGCCACATCCAGATGTTGAGGAGCAGCGCGCCCGCGAGACCGCTCACCGGCAGCGCGACGCCGGCGAGGGCGGGCTGGCCGACAAGGGCTCCGAGGCTGCCGGCGACGAGCGCAAGCACGGGCGTGAGGAGCAGTGCCGCGGCATACCACCAGACGGCGACGCGCACGCGGATGAGGCGAAGCAGCAGATCTTTCACGGCCGGCCAGCCGCCCGTGAGCGCCGCCGCGGTGTACGTCGCGATCGTCAGGCCGAGCCAGAACGCAAGCGACTGCGGGATGTGCCAGGAGAGCATGCCGGCGTTCTCGGCGATCGTCGTACCCCAGACCAGCCAGGGCAGCAGGAAGGCAAGCACGAAGAAGACGAGCAGCGGGTGACGTTTCATGCGGGACGGTCCTTTCGGGAGAGAGCGCTAGTGACGAGGCCGAACGGGAGGGCGAGAATCCAGAAGAGCTCACCCCAGGTGGCGCCGGCGAGCAGCGACACCGGTATCGAAAGCAGGAAGACCGCCGGGTTGATGAGTGAGGAGACCATGACGTAGCGGAACACTCGCGGGGTGATCTGTTCGTCGATGAGCCCGCGACGCCAGGCGTAGACCCAGATGGCCGTCAGGCTGAGGCCCACCAGTGCGACAGACGCCGCGTAGATGACCGCGGCGAGAGGATCGTCGCCGTACCGGCCGAGCAGCGCGGTCGGGAACGGCAGCGAGGCGACGAAGAGCAGCAGGAGCAGGTTGAGGCGCAGCAGCCTTTGGTCGTATCCGCGAATCGCGCGGAACTTGCGGTGATGCGACCGCCACACCATGCCGATCACGACGAAGCTGAGCACGAACGTCAGGTAGCCGGGCAGCACGTCGAGAAGGGCCGGGCCGAGACCGCGCTCGCCGACCTTCTCGGGAACGCGCACGTCGAGCACGAGCAGGGTCATGGCGATCGCGAAGATGGCGTCACTGAACGCATTCGTGCGCTCGAGCGAGCCACCGTCGGTGAGCAGACGGCGGTAGCGCTGCACGACCGACTCGCTCTCGTGAACAGACATGAGGAGATTGTGGATGAGCGGCAACCCCGTCCGGCGACGGCACGCCGCGCATGCGGCGGGGTAGGTTCTCTCATGTGAAGCTCCACAATGTGCGCGTGTATCGCAGCGACGAAGACCTGCCCCGCGAGCAGCAGCTCGCCCACACGATCGCCGAGGTCGCGGCCGAGAGAATCGAGGTGGACGACGACGTCACCGAGATGGTCGTCAACCGCGTGATCGATAACGCGGCGGTGGCGGCCGCCTCTCTCACGCGGCGCGCCCCTGCGAGCGCACGCGCGCAGGCGCTGGCGCATCCGGTCTCCATTGGGGGCGACGGGGCGACAGTCGTCGGCACGGATGCCGCCAGGCGCGTCTCGCCCGAATGGGCCGCCTGGGCGAACGGGGTCGCCGTGCGCGAGCTCGATTACCACGACACGTTCCTCGCCGCGGAGTACTCGCACCCGGGCGACAACATTCCGCCGATCACGGCCGTCGCCCAGCACGTGGCGCTCGAGCGCGGCCTCACCGGCCGCGACCTGGTGCGCGGCATCGCCACTGGCTACGAGATCCAGATCGACCTGGCGCGCGCGATCAGCCTGCACGCGCACAAGATCGACCACGTCGCCCACCTCGGGCCGAGCGTGGCCGCCGGGATCGGCTCGCTGCTCGGCCTCGACGTTCAGACCACCTACCAGGCCATCGGCCAGGCCCTGCACACCACGACAGCCACACGGCAGTCGCGCAAGGGGGAGATCTCGAGCTGGAAGGCATACGCCCCAGCATTCGCCGGGAAGATGGCCATCGAGGCCGTCGACCGGGCGATGCGTGGAGAAACGAGCCCGTCGCCCATCTGGGAGGGAGAAGACGGGGTCATCGCGTGGCTGCTCGACGGGCCGGACGCCTCGTACGATGTGCCGCTGCCCGAGGCGGGCGAGGCCCGCCGAGGCATCCTCGACAGCTACACCAAGGAGCACTCGGCCGAGTACCAGGCACAGGCGTGGATCGACTTGGCCAGACGCCTGCACGACGACTTCCCGCTGCTGCTCGACAACCCAGACAACATCGAGCGCATTGTGCTGCACACCTCGCACCACACGCACTTTGTGATCGGCTCGGGCGCGAACGACCCGCAGAAGTACAGCGCGGATGCCTCGCGCGAGACGCTCGACCACTCGATCCCGTACATCTTCACGGTCGCGCTGCAGGACGGCGCCTGGGACCACGTCGCCTCGTACACGCCGGAGCGCGCGCACCGGCCTGACACGGTGGCGCTGTGGCAGAAGGTCACGACCGTCGAAGACGAGGAGTGGACCCGCCGATACCACGCAGACGACCCGGGCGAGAAGGCGTTCGGCGGCCGCGTGCAGATCGACTTGGTCGACGGCGCCACCATCAGCGAGGAGATTCGGGTAGCGGATGCGCACCCGGCCGGCGCGCACCCCTTCGCCAGAGCGGATTACGTCGCGAAGTTCCGCCGGCTCGCCGACGGCGTGCTCGCCGAGGACGAGATGGACCGCTTCCTCGAGGTGGCCGAACGGCTGCCGTCGCTCGCGCCCGAGGAGCTGTGCCAGCTCACGATCACCGCGCAGCTGGGCGTGCTGGCGTCGGTCGAGACGCCGAGGGGGCTGTTCTGATGCTGCGGTGCGCATGTGGGTTGAGGAGCCGCGCAGCGGCGTCTCGAAACCCGATCCCCAAGGAGGTCTGATGCTCTACTGCGCATGTGGGTTGAGGAGCCGCGCAGCGGCGTCTCGAAACCCAGGGGAGGCCTGATGCTGTACTCCACCGTGTCGCCCGCCGAGAAGCGCGCCCGCTTCCGCGAACGCCTCGCGAGCGGCGAGCTGCTGCGCGTGCCCGGCGCGTTCAACCCGCTGTCGGCCCGGCTCATCGAGCGCAAGGGATTCGACGGCGTCTACATCTCGGGCGCCGTGCTCTCGGCCGACCTCGGCCTGCCCGACATCGGCCTCACCACGCTCACCGAGGTGGCCACGCGCTCGCAGCAGATCGCGCGCATGACCGACCTGCCCGCCCTCGTCGACGCCGACACCGGTTTCGGCGAACCCATGAACGTGGCCCGCACGGTGCAGACCCTGGAAGATGCAGGCGTCGCCGGGCTCCACATCGAAGACCAGGTCAACCCCAAGCGCTGCGGCCACCTCGACGGCAAGCAGGTCGTCGACGAAGAGACCGCCCTGAAGCGCATCCGTGCCGCAACCGATGCGCGCCGGGACCCCAACTTCCTCATCATGGCGCGCACCGACATCCGTGCCACTGACGGTCTCGACGCCGCCATCGACCGGGCGAAGGCGTTGGCGGATGCCGGGGCGGACGCCCTCTTCCCCGAAGCCATGTCGAACCTCAGCGAGTTCGAGGCGGTGCGTGCCGCCGTCGACGTGCCGGTGCTGGCGAACATGACCGAGTTCGGCAAGAGCGAGCTGTTCACGAGCCAGCAGCTGGCCGGCATAGGAATCAATATCGTGATCTACCCGGTGTCGCTGCTGCGGTTGGCGATGGGGGCCGCCGCGCGCGGACTCGACACGCTCAACGACGAGGGGTCGCTCACCTCGACGCTCGGCGAGATGCAGCATCGCGCGGACCTCTACGACCTGATTGACTACGAGGGGTACAACGCGTTCGACGCGTCGGTGTTCACGTACGGGGCCGAGAAGTAGCGCATACGCTGGTGAGAAGCAGCTGAGCTGGTGAGAAGCCGCTGAGCTGGTTGAGGAGCTGGCGCGGCCGGCGTCTCGAAACCAGCGTGCGGGGAGGGTTTCGAGACGGTCGCTTTGCGACCTCCTCAACCCGCAATTAAGCAAAGGAGCAACATGGCCGAGAACCAGCAACCGGAGATCCGCAAGGGCCTCGCCGGCGTCGTCGTCGACACGACCGCGATCTCGAGCGTGAACCCCGAGACCAACTCGCTGCTCTACCGGGGCTACCCCGTGCAGGAGCTCGCGGCCCAGTGTTCGTACGAGCAGGTCGCGTACCTGCTCTGGCACGGTGAGCTGCCCACGGATGCCGAGCTGCGCGCCTTCGAGTCGCTCGAGCGCAGCCATCGCCCCCTCGCCCCCAACGTGCGGCGCGTGATCGACGACCTGCCGACATCCGCCCACCCCATGGATGTGGTGCGCACCGCCGTGAGCGTCATCGGCGCGAACGACGAGAACGCCGAAGACAACGCGCCCGAGGCCAACCTGGACAAGGCCGTGCGGCTGTTCGCGAAGCTGCCCGCGATCGTCGCGTACGACCAGCGACGCCGCCGCGGCGAGGAGCTGATCGAGCCGCGCGACGACCTCGACTACGCCGAGAACTTTCTCAACATGACGTTCGGTGAGGTGCCGGACGCCCCCGTCGTCGACGCGTTCCGCGTCTCGCTCGTGCTGTACGCCGAGCACTCGTTCAACGCCTCCACGTTCACGGCGCGCGTCATCGCGTCGACGCTGAGCGACCTCTACTCTGCGGTCACGGGCGCCGTGGGCGCGCTGAAGGGCCCGCTGCACGGGGGCGCGAACGAGGCCGTGATGCACGCGTTCGACGAGATCGGTTCGGCCGACCGGGCCGAGGCGTGGCTCGACGAGGCGCTCGCCGCCAAGCGCAAGATCATGGGCTTCGGGCACCGCGTGTACAAGAACGGCGACTCGCGGGTGCCCACCATGCAGGCCTCGCTCGAGCGGCTGGCCGAGCACTACGGCCGCCCCGAGATGCTCGAGTTGTACCGGGCGCTCGAGAACGCCATGGGCGAGCGCAAGAACATCAAGCCCAACCTCGACTACCCGAGCGGCCCCGTCTACAACCTCATGGGATTCGACACGGCCACGTTCACCCCGCTGTTTGCGGCGGCGCGGGTGGTGGGCTGGACGGCGCACATCATGGAGCAGCTCGGCGCGAACGCCCTCATCCGCCCGCTGTCGTCGTACAACGGCCCGGACGAGCGCCACCTGCCCGAGCCGCGCTGACCAGTCGGCGGCCCTGGCCCGGCCTGGCCTCAACCGTCGGCCGCCCTCTCGCGCGGTTGCTGAGAGGCCAAAAAACGCCCTCAAAATCGAATTTGAGGGCATATTTTGGCCGCTCACCGAGGCGCGAGCGGGTCTGGGCTGCCGAGGCGCGAGCGGGTCTGGGCTGCTGAGGCGCGAGTGAGTCTGGGCTGCTGAGGCGCGGGTGGGTCTGGGCTGGTCAGCCGGGTCGATCGGGCTCAGTCAGGGTCGGTCGGGTCGATCGGGGCGTGGTGGTCAAGGTTGGTCACCCCGCGCTTCCAGTAGCCCTCGACGGCCAGGCGCTCGCGGTCGATGCCGAGCTCGTGGCGCAGGTATCGCCGAACGGGCACGAGCGCAGCGGCCTCTCCCGCGGCCCAGATGTACGCGTCTTCGGGGATACTGAGCGAGCGCACGGCCTCCTCGAGCTGTCCCGGCCCGTCGATGCGATACAGCCATTCAATGGATGCGCGTTGCCGCTGCTCTTCGGTCACGTAGCCCTCGGCGTCGTCGTCCTCAACATCGAGAATCGCCGTCACGCGGGTCGACGCCGGCAGCAGCTCGAGCCACCGGCTGAAGGCCGGCAGGGCGGTCTCGTCGGCGATGAGGATCGCGCGGGCGGCGTCGCGAGGCGCGAGCTTCGAGCCGCGCGGCCCGCCGATGACGAGTTCGTCACCCGGCTTCGCGCCGGCTGCCCAGGCGGATGCGGGCCCTGCGGCCCCGGTCACTCCGCCACCCGTGCCATGCAGCACGAAGTCGAGGTCGAGCTCAGGCTGGCCGCCCTCGTCGCCCGCCCGGAACGCCCGTGGCGTGAAGTCGCGCGAGATGATCACCGCGTCCGTGGGCCGGGACACGCCGTCGGCCGTCAGCGACGGCGCCGTGACCACGCCCGTCTCGGGGTCAGGGAAGTACACCTTCACGTGGTCGCTCGGCCCCTCGGCGGCGAACCCCGCCAAGTCGGCTCCCGTCACCGTGATGCGCACCATGGCCGGCGTCAGCTGCGTGCGGGCCGAGACTCGCACCCGCCGAAACGCCATCTCGTGTCGAATCCGCTCGCGCTCCATGAGACCTCCCGCAGGCAGCCTACCGGGGCGGGTCGAGCACGACGGTGGTCGAGTAGCGCGACGCGCGTATCGAGACCGG
The DNA here is from genome assembly GCF_026410545.1 of Microbacterium sp. STN6. Lineage (GTDB taxonomy): Bacteria > Actinomycetota > Actinomycetes > Actinomycetales > Microbacteriaceae > Root112D2. Next base: position 192,277 of record NZ_JAPMIT010000003.1, on the reverse strand, counting down.
TGGGTCGCGCGCGGGTTTCGATACGCGCTGCGCGAGCTACTCGAGCGGCGCCGCGGTGCGGGTGTGCGAGTCGACAACGCGAGCCGCGCGGGAGGGCGGCCACGCTGTAGGGGGTCGACAGGGCGGGCGGCGGCTGTGGCATCCGCTGGTTAGCATCGCAGAATGCACATGCTCTTTCGAACGCTGCTGCACATGCTCGCCTCGCGGTTCGGGCCGCGACTCGGCCTCAACGAGGTGGCGAGCACGCGGTTTCGGGTTCTGCCCACCGACCTCGACATTCTGAAGCACATGAACAACGGCGTGTACCTCTCGATCGCCGACATCGCCCGCTTCGACATGCTCATTCGCAACGGCGTGTGGAAGGTTTTTGCCGACCGCGGCTGGTACCCGGTGGTGGGCAGCGAAACCATCACATTCCGCAAGTCGCTCATGCCGTGGCAGCGCTTCAGCGTCGAGTCACGCATTGTCGGCTTCGACGACAAGGCCGTCTTCGTGGAGCAGCGCTTCGTCGTGCGCGGCGAGATCTATGCGCAGGCGTTCATTCGCGGCCGGTTCCTGAAGCGGGCAGGCGGTGTCGTCTCGATCGCCGAACTGACGGATGCCGTTGGCGCCTCACCCGCGGACTTCCGGTTGCCGGAATGGCTGGTTCGCTGGGGAGCGGATGCCGCGCTGCCGCCGACGCGCCAGCCGGCCCCGAGCGTGTGGGAGCCGGCCGGCTGAGCGCCTCGTCAGCCCTGCAGCGCGGGCCCAAAGCGCACCGCCGACCGGCTGAGCGCCTCGTCAGCCCTGCAGCGCGGGCCCGAACGCGAAGACGCCGTTCGGGTCGTACGTGGAGCGGGCGAGCCGGAGGCGTTCGTGAGTGGGCTCGTTCCAGGAACGGGCGAACGTGAGCGGATCGGCGGGATCTCCCGAGAAGTTGATATTCGTCACGGGCGCCAGCAACGGGCCGAACGCCTCCACGAGCGCTGCCGCGGCCGCGGGTGCCGCCTCGGCGAACGTCTGCGGGTTCGCGGTGATGAGGTTCACGAGGTACGCCGCGTCGCGGCCGCTGACGGCCGTGCCGTCGGCATCCGCTCGGTTCATGGCACCGCCCAGGTGCCGCAGCTCGGCGATCATGAACGGTGAGCCGGAACTCGGGCCGACGTGCTCGAGGAACGCCGAGATCGCGTCGTGATCGAGGCCCGTGAGCATGGTGCCGTAAATCCAGGTGGGCATGCCCTGTTCCGGGTCGTTGTGAATGGTGCCGACCGCGGTGTACGGAATCTCGGCGACCGCATCGATATACACGGATGCGGCCTCACGCAGCGGCGCGATGAGCCGTTCGCCCTCTGCGGCGTCTCCGGGGTACGCGAACCGCAGGTGCAGCACGGTGTGGCCGCGCAGTGGAGGCGGCACCATCTCGAAATCGGGCATCTGCATGATGGCGACCGAGGTCGTGACGTTGTCGGGCGCCTGCTGGACCCACTCACCCCAGGCGCGCAGGGCCTTCTCGATGTCGTCGGCTCCGTCGAAGAAGAGACCGCCGGCGTACAGCGTGCGGAGCGGCGCGAGCTCGAGCGTCATCTCGGTGACGATGCCGAGGCCGCCCTTGCCGCCGCGCAGAGCCCAGAAGAGCTCGAGGTTCTCGCTTGCGCTCGCCGTGACGGCGTCACCGGAGGCGGTGACGACGCGGAACGACCGCGCCCAGTCGCTCGTGATGCCGTGGCTTCGCGCGAGCGGGCCGATGCCGCCGCCCAGGGTGAGGCCGATCGCGCCGACCCCGGGGGAGGAACCCACGATCGGCGCGAGCCCGTACTCGGCGCCCGCGGCGATCACGGCGCCCCATCGGGCGCCGGCCCCGATCGTGGCGAGCCGGGATTCGGGGTCGAGCGTCACCGTGTTCATGCGCGATGTAGTGATGAGGAGCCCGTCGGTGATCGGCACGATCGCGGCGTGGCCGGTGGACTGCACGCGCACGTTCAGCCGCTCGGCGACGGCGAAACGCACGGCCTCGACCACGTCGCTCTCGTCAGTGGCACCGACGACGACGGCGGGGCGGTGGGTAACGGCGATGTTGAAGCAGGCGGCTTCGACGGCGAGCTCGGGGTCGTCTGGAGTGAGGACGGGGCCGCGCACCGTCGCGCGGAGACGCTCGAGGGAGGCGGAGTCGATGTTCGCCTCGGCGGGGACAGCAGTGGTGTCAGTCATGGCGCCTGACCCTAGCGCCTCCCGGCGACAAAGTGAAGATGTCTCGACCGCAGCGATGTCCGCGGTCTCCCGTAGTCTTCGTGCGTGGAGATGGTTGCGGAGGCGACGAGGGCACCGCTGCGTACGGCGTACCGGCCGCGGCATCCGCTCGATGTGCGCGCGACGCTGGCCCCTCTCGGCCGCGGGCCTCATGACCCGACGACGCAGTGGGATGCCGCGGGCGTCTGGCGCACCTTCAGAACGCCCACGGGGCCGGCAACCCTGCGCATCACCCAGCACGGCGACGGGGCGGATGCGCTCGCGTGGGGGCCGGGTGCCGAGTGGGCCATCGAGGCGGTGCCGTCGCTGCTGGGCGCCGGGGACGACTGGTCGCAGCTCGACGTCGCCGCTCACCCCGTGCTGCGCGAGGCCAGGCGGCGAAACCCCGGCATGCGCCTGGCCCGAACCGGGCGGGTGCTCGAGGCGCTCGTGCCGGCGATTATCGAGCAGAAGATCACGAGCGTCGAGGCATTCCGGTCGTGGGCGTGGCTCGTGCGGCGCTACGGCGAGGCTGCTCCGGGGCCGGCTACGGCCGGGCCGCCGAGTCGGTCCACGGCCGGGCTCCCGACCGGCCTGCGCGTCATGCCCTCACCCCAGACGTGGCGGCGCGTCCCCTCGTGGGAGTGGCACCGCGCCGGGGTCGACCCGAGACGGTCGCGCGCGGCGCTCGAGGCCTGCCACGCGGCATCCGCTCTGGAGAAGACGACGGATGCTGCGCTCACCGCCGCCCACGCCGCCCGCCGTCTGCGGTCGCTGCCCGGCATCGGCGTGTGGACGGCGGCGGAGACCATGCAGCGCTCGCACGGCGACCCGGACGCGGTGAGTGTGGGCGACTACCACCTAGCGGCGTTCGTGGGCCAGGCGCTGATCGGCCGGCGGGTGGACGACGACGGCATGCTCGAACTGCTCGAATCGTGGGCGGGGCAGCGGCAACGCGTGGTGCGGCTGCTGGGCGCAAGCGGGTTCCGAGGTGAGCGGCGAGGCCCGCGCATGACGATCCAGGACCACCGCTGGCACTGAGGGCCGGGCGCCCGCGCCCTCACACCACCGTCGTGCGGTGCGCTCCCTCGGTCACGAGCTTCTCGTAGTGCGGCAGCAGCGCCGGGTAGTAGTCGTCCCACACGGGCAGCGGTCGCTTGGCTCGCGCCGCGACCAGCCGGTCGAGGCAGTACTCGGTTCGCACGCCCATGAGCGGCTCGAGCGTGCCGTTCTCCCGGCGCTGGCCGAGCGTCACGGTCGTGTACGAGTTGGCGTGGGTGAGGTGCCAGTACACGCGGCGCGAATCGCCGTTCGACCCCACCTCGCCTCGAAACCGCGTCGGGGCCTCGCACTCGAGCACGGCCACGTGCTCCCATTCCATATCGGGGATGCCGGCCTTGCGAATACGCACCGCGCCCGTTGAGACATGGCCGGTGCATTCGCCCAGCCAGGTGGCGAGTCGGTACGGGCGCGTCAGGCTTCCCCAGACATCGTCGATCGGGGCGAGAAACACCCGGTCGAGCACCACATAGACGCCATCACTGTGTCGAACGAGGCGCCCCGTCGGTTGTGGAGTCATGATTACCTCCCGCTTCTTCCCACCATAGTCCCGCACATCGTGGTGGCGGCTGAGCAGCAGCCGAGTGCCCGCCGTGTGCCGCGGGCGCGAACGGCCCGGGCGCATATTCTCGAATCATGACGCAGTTGCCATCGGGCTCCGGGCCGTCCGCCTTCGACACCCGCCCACAGACGCTCGCCGACGACGCCGTCGAAACCGTTCGCCGCTGGCTGGCAGAGAGCAGAAGCACAGCGGATGCCGCGGCGAACGCCTCGCACACAGCGAACGCCTCGCACACAGCGAACGCCTCGCACACAGCGAACGCCTCGCACACAGCGAACGCCTCGCGCACGGCGAACGCCTCGCACACGACGCGCGCCTCGCGCGCCTCGCGCGCCTCCGACTCCAACGCCGAGCTGCTCGCCGACGTGCTCCGCGAGCGCGGCGGCCTCGACTTCGTCGTCAGCTTCGTGGACGGGGTGGCGCGCCCGCAGGATCTGTTCGTCGCGGGGTACAACCTGCAGGCTCTGGCCCGCGGCATCCCGGACTTTCTGCCCTGGCACATGCGCGCCGCGCTGAGGCTCGGCGGCGTGCTCGGCCCCGTGCTGCCCTGGGTGGTGGTGCCGATCGCCCGGCGCGTGCTGCGCGGCATGGTCGGCCACCTCGTGATCGACGCGACGCCCGAGAAGCTCGGCGCGGCGCTCGCCCGGCTGCGCAACCCCGCGAGCGGCCCGGCCCCGCGGCTCAACCTCAACCTGCTCGGCGAGGCGGTGCTCGGCCAGAAGGAGGCAGACCGCCGCCTCGCCGGCACCCGCGCGCTGCTGGAGCGCGACGACGTCGACTACGTGTCGATCAAGGTCTCCTCGATCGCGAGCCGGCTGAACATGTGGGCGTTCGACGAGACCGTGCGCGAGGTGGTCGAGCGGCTCACCCCGCTGTACGAACTCGCGGCCCGCGCGGGCACGGCCAGCACCGGCCGCCCCAAATTCATCAACCTCGACATGGAGGAGTACCGCGACCTCGACCTGACCCTCGCGGTGTTCCGCGGCATCCTCGATAAGCCGCAGCTGCAGCACCTCGAGGCCGGCATCGTGCTGCAGGCCTACCTGCCGGATGCCCTCGACGCGCTCGAGGGGCTCACCGAGTGGGCCACCGCCAGGCGCGCGGGCGGCGGGGCGCCTATCAAGGTGCGCGTGGTCAAGGGCGCGAACCTGCCGATGGAGCGCGTGGATGCCGCCATCCACAATTGGCCCCTCGCGCCGTACGCGACCAAGGAGCAGACCGACGCCAACTACAAGCGCGTGCTCGACTGGGCGCTCACGAGCGAGCACACGCATGCCGTGCGCATCGGCGTGGCCGGGCACAATCTGTTCGATGTGGCGTGGGCCTGGCTGCTCGCCCGGCACCGCGGCGTCGACGACCGCGTGGACTTCGAGATGCTGCTTGGCATGACCAGCGAGCAGGCCGCGGCCGTGCAGCGCACCGTCGGCGAGCTGCTGCTGTACACGCCGGTCGTGCACCCGGGTGAGTTCGACGTGGCGATCTCGTACCTCATCCGCCGGCTCGAGGAGAACGCGAGCGCCGAGAACTTCATGTCGGCCGCGTTCGACCTCGCCGACAACCCGGCGCTGTTCGAGAGGGAGAGGCAGCGGTTCCTTGCCTCCGTCGCGATTCTTGAAGCGGATGCTGCGCCACGCGGTTTCGCGCCTCTGCCGCACCGCCGGCAAGACCGAACCAGGGAATGGGAGGAGGGCAGTGGCGAGGCGCTGTTCAAGGCGCCGCCGGCCCCCGCCCCTGCTGATCGAGGGCCCGCCCCCGCTGATCGAGGGCCCGCCCCCGCTGATCGAGTAGGCGGCGCAGCCGCCGTATCGAGATCCGACCTGGTTTCGAGACGCCCGCCTGCAGCGGGCTCCTCAACCAGCGAGGGCGGCGACGAGGGCGAGGCGGATCCCGGGCTCACCAACATCGTGCTGGGGCTCACGCGAGGCAGCGGCTCGGACGGCGAAGTCCCGGGCGGCGGTGTGCTGGAGGCGTTCCGGCCGGCGCCGGACACCGACCCGGCGCTGCCCGCGAACCGAACCTGGGGCCGGCGCATTCTCGCGCGCGCAGCCGCATCGACCCTGGGCGAGGAGACGCTCGCGGCGGCCACGATCGACGACGCGGCGACCCTCGAGCGCGTCATCGGCGCCGTGCGCGAACGCGGCGTCCAGTGGGGCACGCGCAGCGGCTTCGACCGGGCCTCGCTCATCGACCGCGCCGGCTTCGCACTCGCCGCCAACCGCGATCGGCTCATCGAGGTCATGGCATCGGAGACGGGCAAGACCATCGCGGAGGCCGACCCCGAGGTGAGCGAGGCCGTCGACTTCGCGCACTACTACGCGCAGCGGGCGCGCGAGCTCGACACGGTGCAGGGCGCCCGGTTCCAGCCGGTCGCGCTCACGGTGGTCACGCCGCCGTGGAACTTCCCGGCATCGATCTCGGCCGGCAGCGTTCTGGGGGCGCTCGCCGCGGGCAGCGCCGTCATCATCAAGCCCGCGCACCAGGCGCGCCGCACGGCCGCGGTCATGGTCGAGGCGCTGTGGGAGGCCGGTATTCCGCGGGAACTGCTGGCGCTCGTCGAGCTGCACGACGAGGCCGCCGGCGAGGGCGAGCTCGGGCGTGCCCTCATCACCGACGCGCGCGTCGACCGCGTCATCCTGACCGGCTCGTACGAGACCGCGGCGCTGTTCCGCTCCTGGCGGCCCGCGCTGGCGCTGCAGGCCGAGACGAGCGGCAAGAACGCCATCATCGTCACCCCGAGCGCCGACTACGACCTCGCCGTGGCCGACATCGTGCACAGCGCGTTCGGCCACGCAGGCCAGAAGTGTTCGGCCGCGAGCCTCCTGATTCTGGTCGGCTCGGTGGGCCGTTCGCCGCGCTTCCTGAATCAGCTGACGGATGCGGTCACGAGCCTGCGTGTCGGCTACCCCACCGACCCGCGTACCGAGATGGGCCCGCTCATCGAGCCGGCCGCCGGCAAGCTGCAGCACGCCCTCACCATGCTCGGTGCCGGCGAGGAGTGGCTCGTGCAACCGAAGCAGCTGGACGAGTCCGGGCGACTGTGGTCGCCCGGCATCCGCTCTGGTGTGGAGCCCGGCTCGTACTTTCACCTCACCGAATTCTTCGGGCCGGTGCTTGGCATCATGCGCGCTCGCTCGCTCGAGGAGGCGATCCGCTACCAGAACGCGGTGGACTTCGGCCTCACGGCGGGGCTGCACTCGCTCGACGCCGACGAGCTGGAGCTGTGGCTCGACACGGTCGAGGCGGGCAACCTGTACGTGAACCGTGGCATCACCGGCGCGATCGTGCAGCGGCAGCCGTTCGGCGGCTGGAAGCGGTCGTCGGTCGGCACGGGCTTCAAGGCGGGCGGGCCGAACTACCTTCTCGGGCTCGGCTCGTGGCACCCGGATTACGGCAAGTCCAGCGCGAGCCTGCACCTGCGCGGGCTCGACCCCCGGGTGCAGGAGCTGATCGAGGCGGGCCAGTCGTCGATGGGCTACGAGGAGTTCGACGTGGTGCGGCGATCGGCGCTCAGCGATGCCATCGCCTACGCCACCGATTACGGGCAGGCGCGCGACGTGTCTGGCGTCGGCGTGGAACGCAACCTGCTGCGGTACCGACCGGTCGCCGTGGCGGTGCGGCTCGCCGAGGGCGGCACGCTCGCCGCGTTGCTGCGCGTGCTGGCGGCGGCCACCGTGGCGCACAGCCGCTTCGAGGTGTCGAGCCCCGCCGAGCTGCCGCGTACCGTGCGGCAGGTGCTGCGCGAGCGGGGCGTGCGCCTGCATATCGAAACGGATGCCGCGTGGCTGGTCCGCGCTCAGACCGGCTCTCTCGACGCCGCTCGCGTGCGGCTCGTGGGTGCTGCCGAGACGCAGGTGCAGCAGGTGCTGCGCACCCTCGGCCCGCGCGTGGATCTGCCGGTGTTCGCGGGCGCCGTGACGCCGTCGGGCCGCATCGAGCTGCTGCCGTTCCTCGCGGAGCAGGCGGTCTCGATCACGGCGCACCGTTTCGGCACGCCGAGCCGGCTCTCACACGATGTGATCTGAGACTCCTCCGGTGCTCACCCGCAGTGAGCGCTTTCTGGTGCAGCGCGCGGGAGGCGGCTACCCTGATCGCATCGTGGAGAACCCTACCGGCCGGTCGCAGACGAGAAGGCCGGGAAGCACGCCAGAGAACGAGCTCGAGGCGGGGCATCCATAGATCGGAGTACGACGAATGCGTACCTCAGCTCGACTCTCGCTCATGGCATCGCTTGCCGCGGCGGCACTCATCGGCGGACTTGGTTGCGCCAGCATCGGCGCCGCCCAGGCGCACGCGGGCGACGGCCCCCGCGGTCATGCACCGGCCGCCGCGAGCGCGCACGGCTCTGGCCACGCGCATGCCCGCGGCCACGCCATCGACCTGCCGCCCGTGAACGCACAGTTCGACTACCAGATCGGCGGCGCGTATGCGCCGGCGACATCCGTGGGCATTGTGGATCGCGACCACACTGCTCGGCCTGCGCCCGGCGTCTACAACATTTGTTACGTGAACGCGTTCCAGACCCAGTCAGACGACACGACCACGTGGGCGGGCCACAACGACGACCTCATTCTGCGGGATGCGCAGGGCAACAAGGTGGGCGACCCGGACTGGGGCGAGTACATTCTCGACACCTCGACCGCCGCGAAGAGGGCGCGGATCGCGGCGATCGTGGACCGCTGGATCGACGAATGCGCCACCAGGGGCTTCGACGCGGTTGAGCCGGACAACCTCGACACCTACACGCGGCAGCCTGACCTGCTGACCAAGGCGGGCAACCTCGACCTGGCGACGCGCCTCGCCCGGCACGCGCACGCGCGGGGGCTCGCGATCGCGCAGAAGAACACGGCCGGCCTCAGCGCCGCGACCGTGAAGCGGGTCGGATTCGACTTCGCCATCGCCGAGGAATGCCAGATGTACACCGAGTGCGACACGTACACGAGCGTGTACGGCAACCACGTGATCGAGATCGAGTACACGGACAACCCGCTGACGGCGTACCGGCAGGCGTGCCGCGCGCAGGGGCGGCAGATCTCGGTCATTCTGCGGGACAGGGATGTGGTGACGCCCGACGACGCGGCGTACCGCTACAAGTACTGCTGAGGCGCCTCACACTCGATCACCGCAACGCGCGCGAGTAGCCTGAGGGGCATGAACGCTCCGCTCATCGCGCTCAACAACGGCACCGCCATCCCGCAGATCGGCCTCGGTACCTGGCCCCTCGACGACGACCAGGTCGAGCAGGCCATCATCACCGCGGCCGAGCTGGGCTACCGGCATGTGGACACGGCGGCGAAGTACGGTAACGAGACGGGGGTGGGCCGCGGCATCCGCTCGTGTGGGGTGCCGCGCGAGGAGATGTTCGTCACCACCAAGCTCGACGGCGGCTACCAGGGCGACGACAGGGCGATCGCGGGGCTCGACGCCTGCCTCGAGCGGATGGGTCTCGACTACGTCGACCTGCTTCTCATCCACTGGCCCCTGCCGCAGCGCGACCTGTTCGTCTCGACGTGGCGCACGTTCGAGAAGCTGCACGAGCAGGGCAAGGCGCGGGCGATCGGGGTGTCGAACTTCAAGCCGGACCACCTGAAGACGCTCATGGCGCAGACCGGCATCGTGCCTGCGGTCAACCAGATCCAGCTGAGCCCGCGCATCCCTCGGCTCGACCACCGGGTGTTCCATGGCCAGCACGGCATCGTGACCGAGGCGTACAGCCCGCTGGGCGCCGGTAGCGATTTGCTCGAGAACCCGTCGCTGCGGCAGATCGGGCAGGAGTACGGCAAGACGCCAGCGCAGGTGGTGGTGCGCTGGCACGTGCAGAACGGGTTCGTGGTGATCCCGAAGTCGAAGAACTCCGAGCGCATGGCGCAGAACCTCGACGTGTTCGACTTCGAGCTGTCGAGGAACGACCTGCTCGCGCTCGACCTGCTGTCGGCAGGCAACGAGCACGGCGTCGACGCCGACGTGGACGGGCACTGAGCTCTGCGCGATCGGATCGCCGTCGTTCAGGTGGCGGATGCGGGGCTCGGCTTGAGCGCAGCCGTCACGATCTCGAGCGCCTCGCCCGGCGCGATGCCCAGCTGCGCCACGCGCTCGGCGTAAGCCGTCGCCGCCTGCTGGGCCTGGCGCTGACTCGCATCGCCGGTCGCGGCGATGAACGAGCCGTGGCGGCCGCGCGTCTCGATGACCTCGTCGCGCTCCAGCTCCCGGTACGCGCGGGCGACGGTGTTCGGGGCAAGCCCGAGGTCGTCCGCCAGTCGCCGCACGGTCGGCAGCCGCGCCCCCGGCACGAGCTCTCCGTTGCGCACCGCGTCGATCACCTGCAGTCGCAGCTGCTCGAAGGGCGGCGTCGTCGACGTCGGGTCGATGACGATCATCCGCTGCGCTCAGTCTGTGCGGCGCTGTTTCGAGCCCCGGCGCCCATGATCGCCACGAGCAGCCGGGTCATGAGTGTGCTCCGGCGGCCGACGGCTCGTGTCGAGAACCAGTCTCGGCCCAGAGCCGGCGCCAGTAGCGCGTCTCTGTTGACACGGCAATCGCGAACACGACCGCACCGGCGACCAGGAAGCCCATCACGATCGATGAGGTCCAGTCGGAGGTCACCTCGCCGAGCGCGGTCGGCATGCGGCCCACCGTGAGCGCCACCCCGGCCAGCGCCAGAAACCCCAGTACGAACGGCCCGCTCAGCACATCGCGCAGGCTTTCGGCCCGCAACGCGTCGTCCCACGCAAGCTCGAGAGGAGACGAGGCCTGTTGCCCGCGCCTGAGAATCGAGCGTTGGGCGGCCGCCGACCCCAGCAGCGATAGCGGGGCGGCGATCAGGACGAGCAGGAGCGTCGGGTCGAAGAGCGGCTGAGCGGCGTGCGGGTGGCCGCCGAGCGTGGCGGCCACGAGCAACGCCGCCCATCCGAGGATCGCCGCGGCAGGCAGCGCTCGCACGGCCCAAAGGAGGCCGGGGGTGACGTAGTCGCTGAGGGAGGGAACATGTGCCCGTGCGTACCGCGGCGAATCCGTTGCGGGGCCAATCCTGAATGCGCGCGACAGAGTGAGGCCGATCGCGCCACCGACGCTCGCGGACACGAGGGCATAGAGCCCGATCCACGGCCAGGTGCGACCCGGCTCATGTTGCACGGCGGGGTAAGCGGCTGCCGCGAAGGTGGTCGCCGAGAGCCCGCCGATGAGCAGCGCGCGATCGCGCAGAACCAGTCGGCGCATGACACGGCCGTTGACCGAGGGGTGCAACGTGAGGTCGACGCGGCGCGCGGTGCGGTCGAGGGCAGCCAGGCGACCGCGAGCCGTGCGCCTGTAGCGGAAGGGTGACGCCGCGAAAGAGAAGCAGGCGCCGAGGAAGGCGACGATAAAAGGGTCGTACCAGTTCATCGCGCTCCTTTGTGCTGCGTTTGTACCAATTGTAGCAGTACAACGCGGCGCTGCGTCAGGAGGGATGGCCGCGCTGCGTCAGGAGGGTTGGCCGCGCTGCGTCAGGAGGGTTGGCCGCGCTGCGTCAGGAGGGTTGGCCGCGCTTCATCAGGAGGCCGCGTTTGATCAGGAGGAAGCCGGCGACACGCCGTCACCGCACGCTCGACACGCCGCGATGGCCCCGATTGTTCCTGATGAGCGACAGGGGTGCGGCGCGAAGAGGCGCCCGCGTCAGGCCAGCCACTCCAACGCCGCGACGGTCAACGCGGTGATCCCCGTGCTCAGCGTCGGCTCGATGACCGGGGCGAAGTGCGGCGAGTGGTTCGAGGGGATATCGCGGTCCGCGGTTCCGGCCGCCGTGGCCTCGGCGAACGCGGTCGCGTCGTGGCCGCCCAGCAACCAGTAGACCAGAGGGGCACTGGCGGCGGTCGCCAGCGCCCCGACATCCTCGCTGCCGGTCACCGCACCCGGATCGAGGACCCGCTCCTGACCGAACGCGGCGCGGAAGGCGCCCATGGTCCGCGCCGTCGCATCCGGTTCGTTGACAAGTACGGGGAACGACTCCTCCATGACGATCTCGGGCTCGCGTTCGGCGCCGGAGGCCCGCGCCTCGGCGACGATCACGCGGCGGGTGGCGCGCAGCACGCGGTCGCGAACCGCGGCGGTGGTGCTGCGGATGCTCACCCCCAGCACGGCCTCGTCGGGAATGATGTTGCTCTTGGTGCCGGCGTTCAACTGGCCCACCGTGAGCACCGCCATCTCGCTGCCCGCGATCTCGCGCGAGACGACCGACTGCAGACGCATCACCGTCGCGGCCGCCATGACGACAGGGTCGATCGTCGTCTCGGGCCGGGAGCCGTGGCCGCCACGACCGAAGAGCCGCACGCGTAGCGAATCGGCGCCCGCGAACGCTTCGCCGGCGTGCGCGCCGACCGTTCCCGCCGGCATCGGCGCGACATGCTGGCCGAGCACGACGTCGGGCACGGGCACCTGCTCGTAGAGCCCGTCGTCAAGCATCGACTGGGCTCCCGCTCCGGCCTCCTCCGCGGGTTGGAAGAGTGCGATGAGCGTTCCGCTCCACTCGGAGCCGTGCCGTGCCAGCAGCTGGGCGGCCCCGAGCAGGCACGTGACATGCACATCGTGGCCGCAGGCGTGCATGACGGGCACATCCTGACCGTCGCGATCGACGCCGCGCGCGGTGCTGGCGTACTCCAGCCCGGATTCCTCGGCGACCGGCAGCGCGTCCATGTCGGCACGCAGCAGCACCGTCGGTCCCTCGCCGCCCCGCAGCACGCCGATGACCCCGGTCTTCGCAACACCGGTGACCACCTCGAACCCGTCGTTCGCGAGCCGCTCGGCGATGATGGCGGCCGTGCGATGCTCCTGAAAGGAGAGTTCCGGATGCGCGTGCAGGTCCTTGTAGGCCGAGGCGAGTGGCGCGGCGACGGCTCCCACCTCGCGCAGTACAGACTCCATGATTGCGACCATGGCTGACTCCCGTCCCCCGGTGAGGCTCAGCCTAGGCCCGCGCCGTTACTGGGCGGAAGGGTGGATGAGGCGCGAGAGCACGATCGAACTGCGGGTGTGATCGACGTTGGGGGCCAGGCGCACCTTTTCGAGCGCGGCTTCGAGGCCCGAGATGTCGCGTGCCCTGATGTGCACGATCGCGTCGGCGCTGCCCGAGACCGTGCCGGCGTCGACCACCTCGGGCACGGCCGAGAGAATGCGGAAGAGCTCGGCCGGCGCCACCGTGCCGCGGCAGAACAGCTCGACGTACGCCTCGGTGCCCATGCCGTCGACCGACGGATCGACCTGCACCGTGAACCCGCGGATCACGCCGCGCCCGCGCAACCGATCGACGCGCCGCTTGACGGCCGAGGGCGACAGGCCGACCGTCGCACCGATCTCGCCATAGCCCGCCCGGCCGTCGCGGCGCAGCAGCTCGAGAATCTTGCGATCGAGGTCGTCCATGCCCACAGCCTAGTGCGATTCCTTGCGTGGAAGCCATCTAAGACGCGGCAAAGCCGCGCATCTGGGCAAGAATCATCAGATACGTGCGTGTGAGACTGGAGACATGGCAGAGACCACGACGACGGATGCGGCGGGCCGATCGGGCGCGGAGGCGGCATCCGCCCCCCAAGGCGCCCCGGGCGAGCGCACCTCCACGCGGCGCAGCTACCTCATGTGCCGGCCCGAGCACTTCACGGTGAGCTACCGCATCAACCCGTGGATGCACCCGGCCGCGCCGACCGACACCGCGCTCGCCGTGCGCCAGTGGCAGAGCCTGTACGACACGTTCGTCGGGCTCGGCCACGACGTGCACCTGATCGACCCGGCCCCGGGCCTGCCCGACATGGTCTATGCGGCAAACGGCGGCTTCACGCTCGACGGCGTGGCGTACGGCGCCCGGTTCGCGCACGAGCAGCGGGCAGCCGAGGGCCCCGCGTACATGCGGTGGTTCGCCGAGCACGGGTTCCGGGTGGCGCAGCCCGAGTACGTGAACGAGGGCGAGGGCGACTTCATGCTCGTGGGCGACACGATTCTCGCCGGGCGGGGGTTTCGCTCGACGAGCGGCAGTCACGCCGAGGCATCCGCTCTCTTCGGTCGCGAGGTTCTCTCGCTCACGCTCGTCGACCCGCGCTTCTACCACCTCGACACGGCGCTCGCCGTGCTCGACCCGCTCACGGGCGACGCCGACGCGAACGTGGCCTACCTGCCGCACGCCTTCGACGAGGCCAGCCGCCGACTGCTCGCCGAGCGCTACCCGAACGCCGTCATCGTCAGTGACACGGATGCCGCGGTGCTCGGCCTCAACAGCATCAGTGACGGCCGCAACGTGGTGATCTCGAGCCGCGCCCGCGGATTCGAGGCGCAGCTCGCCGAACGCGGCTACAACCCGATCGGTGTGGATCTTTCCGAGCTGCTGCTCGGGGGAGGAGGAGTGAAATGCTGCACGCTGGAATTGAGGCGATGAGCGAGACGAGCGCCGCCGTGCCCGAACGCGGCGACGCGCGCGGCGCCCACCTGGCCCACAACTATCACCCGCTGCCGGTCGTCATCGCCTCGGGTGAGGGCGCCTGGGTGAGGGACGTCGACGGTCGCCGCTACCTCGACTGCCTCGCCGCGTACTCGGCCGTGAACTTCGGGCACTCCAACCCGGTGCTGCTCGACGCCGCCCGCGCCCAGCTCGAGCGCATCACGCTCACGAGCCGCGCGTTCGAGAGCGACATGCTCGGTCCCTTCGCCGACCGCCTCGCCGCGCTCGCCGGCAAAGATATGGTGCTGCCCATGAACACGGGCGCCGAGGCGGTCGAGTCTGCCGTCAAGATCGCGCGGGCGTGGGGTTACCGCGTCAAGGGTGTCGAGCCGGGCAAGGCCAACATCATCGTGGCGGCGGGCAACTTCCACGGCCGCACGACCACCATCATCAGCTTCTCGGACGACCCCGTCGCGCACGATGACTTCGGCCCGTACACGCCCGGCTTCACCACCGTTCCCTACGCGGATGCCGCAGCCCTCGCCCGCGCGATCGACGACAACACGGTCGCGGTGCTCCTCGAGCCCATCCAGGGCGAGGCCGGCATCATCGTGCCGCCCGCCGACTACCTGCCCGCCGTGCGCGAGGCCTGCACGGCGAACAACGTGCTGCTCATCGCCGACGAGATCCAATCGGGGCTCGGCCGCACCGGCACCACATTCGCCTGCGACCTCGTCGGCGTCGTGCCCGATCTCTACCTGCTCGGCAAGGCCCTCGGCGGGTCGATCGTGCCGGTCTCCGCGGTCGTCGGCGATGCGGATGTGCTCGGGGTGCTGCGCGCCGGCGAGCACGGGTCGACGTTCGGGGGCAACCCGCTCGCGGCATCCGTGGGTCTTGCGGTCATCGCCATGCTCGAGACGGGGGAGCCGCAGCGGCGCGCCCGCGAGCTCGGTGAGCGGATGCACCAGCAGCTGCATGCGCTCGTTGGCGAGGGTGTGGTCGCGGTGCGCGGCGTCGGGCTGTGGGCCGGCATCGACATCTCCCCGGCGCTCGGCACCGGCCGCGAGGTGTGCGAGCGGCTCATGGCGCGCGGCGTGCTCGCGAAGGATACGCACGAGTCGACCATTCGCCTTGCGCCGCCGCTCGTGGTGGAGCAGGCCGACCTCGACTGGGCTCTCGAGCAGCTGGCAGCGGTGCTGCGCGAACTGCGGGAGGCGCGCGCCGCCTGACCCGCTGCCCCGCCAGACCCGCGCTCACTCCCTGGGTCGGGCCATTTTGCGGGTGCGCGCGCGCAGCACCCGCGTTTCGGCCCGACCCATTGACTCCCGGGCCTGAGCAGGGCGCGCGAGGTGTCCGGCGCGCAGAGGGCGGCGTACCGTGCCCGTTATGGGTACCGAGCAGCGCTCCCACACCTTCTTCGGCCAGCCGTGGGCGCTCGCCCACCTCTTCGGCGTCGAGATGTGGGAGCGCTTCTCCTTCTACGGCATGCAGGGAATCCTGCTGCTCTACCTCTACTTCAGTGCAGCGGATGGCGGCCTCGGCATCCCCAAGTCCGACGCGGCCGCCATCGTCGGCGCGTACGGCGGCGGGGTGTACCTCTCCACGATCCTCGGCGCGTGGGTGGCCGACCGGCTTCTCGGCAGCGAGCGCGTCGTCTTCTACAGCGCGATCGTCATCATGCTCGGCCACATCTCGCTTGCCCTGCTGCCCGGTTTCGTCGGTGTCGGCGTCGGGCTCATCCTCGTGGCGGTGGGCAGCGGCGGTCTGAAGGCCAACGCCACCAGCGTGGTCGGCACGCTCTACGGCCCCGAGGACACCCGCCGCGACGCCGGCTTCTCGCTCTTCTACCTCGGCATCAACCTGGGCGCGCTCGTCGGGCCGCTGCTCACGGGGCTGCTGCAGCAGCGCATCGGGTTCCACTACGGGTTCGGGCTCGCCGCGGTCGGCATGGCTGCCGGGCTCGTGCAGTACTCGTTCGGCCGCCGCCGCCTGCCAGACGAGGCCCGCGTGGTGCCGAACCCGCTGCCGCGCGGGCGGTATCCGCTCTGGATCGGCATCGCCGTCGCGGCCGTCATCGTGATCGTGGTGCTCGTGCTGACCGGGGTGATCACCGCGGGGCGCCTCGCCGGCATCGTCATCGGCGTGACCATTCTCGCCACGATCGTGTACTTCGCCGTCATCCTCTCGAGCAGGTGCATCACGAGCGACGAACGGCACCGGGTCTACAGCTTCATTCCGCTGTTCGTCGCCAGCACCGCCTTCTGGTCGCTGTACCAGCAGCAGTTCACGGTGGTGACCATCTACTCTGACGAGCGGCTGGACCGCAACATCTTCGGCTGGGTCATGCCCATCCCGTGGGTGCAGTCGATCAACCCGGTGTTCATCATCATTCTCTCGGGCGTGTTCGCCGCGCTCTGGACCAAGCTCGGCCGCCGCCAGCCCACCACCCCCGTGAAGTTCGGGCTCGGCACCGGGATCATGGGCGTGGCGTTCCTGCTGTTCCTGCCGTTCGTCGGCGGCGGGCCGAACAGCACGCCGCTTCTTGGCATGGTCGGGATCCTCTTCGTGTTCACGGTCGCCGAACTGCTGCTCTCGCCGGTGGGGCTGTCGGTGTCGACGAAGCTCGCGCCCGCGGTGTTCCGCACGCAGATGGTGGCGCTGTTCTTCCTCTCGGTGGCGCTCGGCACCGCGATCTCGGGGCAGCTCGCCGCGCTGTACAGCCCGAAGACCGAGGGCGTGTACTTCGGAGTGCTCGGCGGCATCGCCATCGCGCTCGGCATCATTCTGCTCGCGATCTCGCGGTGGGTGCTGCGCCTTATGCGCGGCGTGCGCTGAGAAGCGGATGCGCGTGGCGCCGCCAGCCGAGGTGCGTGTGTCACTGCGAGGGTCGGGCCATATTGGGGGTGCGGGCGCGCGGGACCCACGATGTGGCCCGACGCGCGGACCGAGCCGGCCGCCGGGGCCGGCCGGCGGCATCCGCTCGTGGCTCTAGGCTTTTGTCATGTTCGTCGACATGCCCGAGGCAGAGCTGCGTGCCTACCGAAGCAGCCAGAATGACCCGCACGACTTCGATACCTTCTGGGCCGACACGCTGGCCGAGAGCCGTGCGTTCGACACGGGCGTCACGCTGACGCCGGTCGAGACGGGGCTGGCGACGATCGACACGTTCGATGTGACGTTCGCCGGGTTCCGGGGGCAGCCGGTGAAGGCGTGGCTGCGGGTGCCGAGGGGCGCGGCAGGGCCGCTGCCAGCCGTGGTGCAGTTCGTCGGGTACGGCGGGGGGCGCGGCCACGCGCTCGAGAACCTGCTCTGGGCGTCGGCCGGCTTCGCGCACCTTCTCATGGACACGCGTGGGCAGGGTTCGGCGTGGGGTGCCGGGGGCGCGACCGCCGACCCCGAGGGCAGCGGCCCGCACTTCCCCGGCTTCATGACGAACGGCATCGAGAGCCGCGAGACCTACTATTACCGCCGCGTATTCACGGATGCCGTTCGCGCGGTCGACGCCGTTCGAACGCTCGACGCCGTCGACCCGTCGCGTGTCGCGGTGCTGGGCGGCAGCCAGGGCGGCGGAATAACCCTCGCTGTCGCCGGACTCGTGCCCGACCTGGTTGCGGCGATGCCGCGGGTGCCGTTCCTGTGCGACTTCCCGCGGGCGCTGGTGCTGACGGACGGGTTCCCGTACAAGGAGGTCGGCTCATACCTGCGCACGCACCGCGGCGCGATTTCGGCCGTGCACGAGACGCTGTCGTATTTCGACGGGGTGAACTTCGCGAAGCGAGCGAGCGCCCCGGCCTGGTTCTCGACCGCGCTCATGGATTCGACCTGCCCGCCCTCGACCGTGTTCGCCGCGTACAACGGGTACGCCGGCGAGAAGCAGATGCAGGTATGGCCGTTCAACGGTCACGAGGGCGGCGAGGTCTTCGACGACGAGGCGTCGCTCGCGGTGCTGCGCGGCTTGTTCGGCGACGCGGGTTGAGGAGCGCGAAGCGCGTCTCGAAGCCCGGCATCTCGTTCGCAGGTGCGCAGTTTCGAGCTGACCGCTACGCGGTCTCCTCAACCCGCCTGTCGGTGCGGCGTTCAGATTCCTCTCGGGTGCCGTGACGTAGGGTGGGTGACGCAGGTTTGGGGATTCTTGCTTCGTCAGTGGGCGAGCAGCGCCGAAAACCCACTCTCGAAAGGAATCCGCCACCCGTGTCCGAGCCCCAGTACGCGAGCCGTCGTGCTCGCCGCGAGGCCGAGGCTCGAGCGGCACAGGCAACCGAACGTGCAGATGGCGCCGAGAGTGCGGGCGCTACCGGCCCCGCCGAGCTCCTCGCTCCTCCCGTCTCGCGCCGCGAACGCAGGCTTCGCGAGCAGCAGGTCACCCCGGCCGCGCAGCAGGCGACCACGGCCGAGTTGCCCACCATCACGGCACCGACCGGCGTGCCTCCGCTGCGCAGCGGCGGAGCATCCGCTTCGGGGGCCAAGCCTCCCCTCATGGCGCGCGCCCACGTGCGTCGCAACGCCGCGCTCACCGCCGTCGTCTCGTCGTTTGGGCTGGCCTCGAGCCTCATCATCGCGGGGCCCGCGCAGGCCGACACGACGCCGAACCCGATGAGCGTGAGCCAGGCGGCAGCCCTCACCGGCACGGATCTGCAGAGCCTGCGCGTCAGCAGCTCCGTCGAGCACGTCGCGGTCGTCTCCAACGACTACTCGGCGAATGGGGCGCTCAACGCGGTGCTGGGCGCGGGTGGTTCAGACCCGCACGCCGCGGCGATCGCCGTGAGCGACGCGATCAACGCCGGCGGAGTGCGCGCGAAGATCGTTCAGGCCGCGCTCGCCTACCTCGGGGTGCGATACGTGCTCGGCGGTGACTCGCATTCGGGTATCGACTGCTCGGGGCTCACGCTGCGCGCGTACGAGGCGGCGGGGCTCACCCTGCCGCACTACGTTCCCACGCAGGATGCGATGGGCACGCGCGTGAGCCTGGCCGAGGCGCTGCCAGGCGACCTCGTCGTGTTCAACAACGAGGACCACATCGGCATCTACCTCGGCGACGGGCAGGTGCTGCATGCGCCCGCGCCCGGCCGCAGCGTGAGCATCGAGGCCGTGTCGGTGTGGCAGCCGGTCGGCATCCACTTCACGCGCCTGCTCGGCTGAGCGCGCGGCGCCCTGCGCCATACGCCGTGCGCCCTGCGCCGCGCGCCCTGCGACCTGCGCTCGGTGACGCGGCGCGACCCACCTACCGCAGCAGCGAGCCGAGGCTTCCCGACGGCTCCGACGACGATGAACGCCGCACCGCGGGCAGCACCACGCTGAACTTCGCGCCGACGCCCTCGGTGCTCTGCACCTCGAGCCGCCCCCCGTGCGCCTGGATGATCGCCTTCGTGATCGCCAGCCCCAGCCCGACCCCGGGTACCGCGTTGCGTGTCGCCGACGTGGCCCGGTAGAACTTGTCGCCCAGCCGGTCGATCTCGCCGGCGGGGATGCCCATGCCGGTATCCGTCACGCTCAGCACCGCCTCGCCCAGCACCTCGGTCAGGCACACCGTGACCGACCCGCCACGCGGCGTGAACTTGATGCCGTTCGAGACCAGGTTGTCGAGCGCCTGGCTGAGGCGCCCCGGGTCGCCCGAGATGCGCGTTGGCACCTCGCCCAGCATGACCTTCATCTCGATGCCGGCGCGGGCAGCGGCAGGCTTGGCGCTCTCGACGGCCGCATCCACGAGCCGGTGCAGCTCAAGTTCGGTCTGCACGATCGGGAACATGCCGGACTCGACCTGCGCCGTGAACAGCAGGTCGCCCACGAGGTGCAGCAGGCGCTGGGCGTTGCGCTCGGCCACGCTCAGGTACTGCCTCTGCTCGGAGTTCAGCGGCGCATCCTGGTCGTCCTGCAGCAGTTCCAGGTAGCCCAGGATCGAGCTGAGCGGCGTGCGCAGTTCGTGCGAGATGAGGCCCACGAACTCGTCCTTCAGACGGGCGAGCTTCATGGCATGCGACACGTCGGCGGCGACGAAGATGTAGCCGATCGTGCGCCCGCTCTCGTCGGCGCGGGGGGTGACGGCGAGCTCGACGGTGACGCGGGTGCCGTCGGACTTCACGTAGGTCCAGTTGCGCACATCCGCTCGCCCAAGGCGTGCCGGCTCGACCAGCGCCGAGAAGCCGGGGTTCAGCACCGTGGCACCGGCGGGATAGTCGAGTTCGCGCGAGCGCTCCTCGAGCTCCTCGGCCAGGTGGAACTCGAAAACGTAGCGCTTGCCCTCGGTCTCGCCTGGCGTGAGGCCCAGAAGAGCGGATGCCCCGGGGTTCCACACGTCGATCAGGCCCGTCAGATCGGTGCCGATGATGGACTGCTCGGTCACCGAGTTGAGCACGCTCGAGGTGAGCAGGTTGGCGGCACGCAGCCGGGACTCGTTCTCTTCGAGCTTCGAGGCGGTGCGGGTGAGGTCCACGAGCATGGAGTGGCGTTCTTCCGCGATGCGGCGGGTGGCGCTCAGCTGGCGGCGGGCCTGGCGCGACAGTTCGTTCACCACGATGGAGGCGAAGCCGAAGACGATCGGGGTGAAGACGCCCATCATCCATTCGCCGACATCGGCGGGCAGACGCAGCGCGGCGATATACGGCATGAGCAGCGCGAAGGAGGTGCCGAGAATCGAGATGAGAATGTGGCGGCGGCCCGGCTGCGAGGCGATCCACATGATCGGCAGCACGAGGAGCGACGTGTAGAGCGAGATGGTTCCGCCGGTGCCGGCACGGAACAGGCCGATCGCGAGCAGCGAGACGATCGGAATCGCCAGCTCGTAGCTGCGGTCGGCGCCCCGGCGCGAGAGGATCGCCGCGTACACCGTGACGGTGGCGACGATAGCGACGCCGGCCCAGGCGAGCACGGGGTCCGTGATGCCAACCGAGCGGATGCTGAGCGCCAGCCCCACCGCAAGCGCCATGCCGACCGCGGTCGACGACTGCTTGAGCAACGGCGAGGGAGTGTCGACGAAGAGCCGCGACGTCACCGCGCGGACCATGCCGCTCATCGGATGACCCGCAGTGCGCCGGCGGCCGTGCGCGCGTGACGCGCATCCGCTGCTGTGGCGGGTCGCTGCGTGTGCGCAACCGTGCGCGGTCGCCGCGCATCCGTCACAGAGATCTGTGCTGTGCCTGCCGTTGAGCTCGTCATCCTGACGTCGCTGGCCCGAACCAGTGCACCCATCATGGGTGTTCTCCTTGCCGCCTTGTGTCGTTGTGTGTGGTGTCTCATGGGCTGAGAGGTGCGAGGGTTTCGCGGGTGAAACTGCGGCCGGTGCGTCGTGTGCTGTGCCGCGATTTTTGCGAGCAGCTCGGGTAGCGGCCCCCGCCGCTGCTGCTCGCACAGTCGACTATCGGCAGCGCCGCCGAGATATTAAGGCGCCGAGCGGATGCTGGCTGCCGCCACGCCGTACGCCGGCCCGCCGCCGCCCGTGGCGTGGGTGTTATCCCCCGCTGGGTCCCCTATCGTCTCGCCGCCCACGCCCCACCCCCTATCGTCTCGCCGAGGGTGGGTGTTCGCGACGAACGTGCGCGTTGCACCACCCTCTTTCGTCGCGAACACCCACTTTCGGCGCCGGAGGCACCCCGACGCCTCCGCCACCCTCGCCCCGGCGTGCGAACCCGACTTGAATGGAGGCATGGGCGAGCCGCGGGTGTACACGATCGGGCACTCGACGCGGCCGATCGAGGAGTTCGTGACGATGCTGCGCGCGAACGACGTGCGGCTCGTCGCCGACGTGCGCACGGTGCCGAAATCGCGGCACAACCCGCAGTTCGCCGAGGATGCCCTGCGCGTGAGCCTGCCCGAGGCCGGCATCGGCTACCGGCGCCTTCCGGGGCTGGGCGGGCTGCGGCACACGACGAAGGCGTCGGCTCTGGCATCTCCCAACGGGGCGTGGCGCAACGCATCCTTTCGGGGATACGCCGACTACATGCAGACGCCCGCGTTCGCCAACGCCCTGGACGAGCTGATCGGCGTCGCCGTCAAGCAGCCGACGGCGATCATGTGCGCGGAGGCCGTGCCGTGGCGGTGCCATCGCTCGCTCGTCGGTGACGCGCTGCTGGCCCGCGGCATCGCGGTGTTCGACATCATGAGCGAGACGTCGACGAAGCCGCATGGCATGACAAGGTTCGCGCACGTCGAGGGCACGCGGGTCACGTACCCCGGCGAGGATGGTGTGCCCGCTTGATACCGTTCTGGGATGGCCATGACGGTGCGCATCCCTGAGGATCTCGATCGCCAGCTCAATGAGCTGGCGGCCCGCGAGCACATCTCGAAGCACTCGCTGCTCCTGCAAGGCGCCGAACTCGTCATCGCGCGTCGTAACCGGCGCGACGAGATCGATCAGGGCATTGAATTCGTCGTGAGTCACGATGCAGAACTTCTGCATCGGCTCGCTGAGGCATGACCGACTATCTCTCGCTCGATGACGCCCTCCACGTTGTGCAGCGCTTGGGATTTCCTGTTCGCGACGTCGGGCTCTTGTCGTTAGCTCTCGCCCGTCCCGCGACGATCGCTGGCGGTCGTTGCGTGCGCGACTGATCGAGTCGGGACGTCGCCAGCGCACGTGTTACGCAGTGCGGTACTGCAGGTACACGAACCCGCCGGCGAAGCGGCGCTCGTCGACTAGCGTCAGGTCGAGCCGCAACCCCGCGGGGAGAAACGGCGTGCCGCCGCCGATGATCACGGGCGCGATGAACTGCCGCACCTCGTCGACAAGGCCGGCCGCGAGCGCCTGCGCGGCGAGAACGGCCCCTCCGATGCCGATGTCACCCGTGCTCGCCTCGCCCGTGCCCGCGCCGCCCGTGCCCGCGCCGCCCGCGCCGCCCTCGCTCGCGCCGCCCGTGCCCGTGCCGCCCTCGCTCGCCCCGCCCGTGCCCGCCTCGTCCGTGCCCGTGCCCGTGCCCGTGCCAACCTCGTTCTTCAGCGCTCGGATCGCCTCAGGCTCGAAGCGCCGCTCGAGCCGGGTGCGGGCGCTGGAGACCGCCTCGAGACTCGTGGAATACACGACTTTGTCGGCATCCCGCCAGATGTTCGCGTAATCACGCATGGCCGCCGCCAGGCCGTCGTCGACCTCGCCCGGCCCGCTCTCGACGTCGACCGTTTCCCAGAACCGCATGACCTCGTACATGCGCCGCCCGTAGAGGTACGTGCCGGCAGCGCGCTCGCCGTCGTTGATGAAGGCGTGCAGCTCGCCGGTGGGGGTCGCCCAGTCGAAGCGGCCGGACTCGTCGTTGATGTACCCGTCGAGTGACGTGATCGCCGAGTAGATGAGGTTCGCCATGTGCCTACCCCGCTTTCAGCCCGACCATTCTGGTCGTTGACTCAACCTTGCGCGCACGAGAACCACTGTCAAGAGTGGATGCGGCAGACCGTCCGCGAATCCCCACCGGCCCCCGAATGCAATACTGAACGGGAACAGCCCTAATTCGATCGCGAGCGGACGTCAGGGTGCAGCTCGCTCCACCGCGCAATACTTCTCCGCAGCACGGGCCAGCCGCAGGTCGGCAGTCACGAGTGGCACGTCCAGCGCCTCCGCCAACGCCACGTAGCTGGCGTCATATGCACTGAGTTCGTGTCGGAGCTGCCAGATGCGCACGAGCAGACGGTCTGCCGGGTGCCGGGTCAGCTGCAGCATCCGCCAGCTTTCCAGGCATTCGCGGGCAGCGCTGGCTGGCAGTGCGTTGCCCAGACTCAGTCGACGCAGCACGGATGCGACCTCGAAGTCGATGTGAGCGGGCGCGTGGAAGTCACGGTGAGACAGGGCCTCGGTTGCTGCGGTCTCGGCCGACGCGAGCAGTGCGTTGGCCACCGACGAACTATCGGTAACGCACGCCGACCTCATCGCTCGTCGCGGCTGTCGTCGAGTGCTTTCGCCAGAGCGTCAGGATCAACGCGCGGCAGCCGCTCGCGGGCAGCGGCGACGATCTCGGCGTTCGAGCGGTATCGCACGAGCTGGGCCAGCTCCTCAGCGACGTAGTCGGACATCGACATGCGGGCGGCAGCCGCCCGCTCCTTGAGCTTCGCGTGCACCTCGTCAGGAAGGTTTCTCACCTGCAACATGCGACTCATGCTTTCAGGGTACATGTGAGTCACATGTGCGCTAGGGAAAACCTGTGGATAAGTAGTGACTATCACTCGCTGAGGAAGCCCGCCAGATGGGCTGTTGACGGTGTTGGCAGCCCGACGGATGCGCCGCAGCTGCCCCGTTCCCGCCTGCAGCAGAAGCAGCGTGGCGAGCCCAAGCAGCCCGGCGACAAGCGTGGGAGGATCGCCCGGCCGATGAGCGCGCCCAGGGCGATGATGGCCGCCAGGTCGAAGCTCGAGAGGCTCGCGCGCGCGCCGCCTCGCCATCCTCAATAGTTTTGTCTCACCGAGAGGAGCACCCCATGACCGCACCGCAGCTCAGAGGCATCCACCACGTCACCCTGACCGTCTCGAACCTCGACGCGAGCGTCGACTGGTACGCGCGCGTCCTCGGCTTCGAACTCATCGCCCGCGCCGAACAGAACGGCCTGCACAAGGCCGTCATGAGGCGCGACTCCCTCGTCGTCAGCTTCGTGCAGCACGGCGAGCACGCCATCCCCGGCCCCTTCACCGAGCGCCGCACCGGCCTCGACCACCTCAGCTTCGCCATCGCCGAGCAGGACCTCGAGCCGTGGCAACAGTGGCTCTCCGACCATGGCGTCACCCAGTCACCCATCGCCCAGGGCATGAGCGGCCGCGTGCTCTCGTTCCGCGACCCCGACAACATCGCCCTCGAGCTCTACACGATCAACTGAGCGGATGCCGCTGCGACGCCTCGCCACCACTACCCGCCGCGTGCTCCCGACTCTGCCATGATGGCTCCAGATGCTCACTCTCGACAGCTATCTGAGTCTTTCAGTCGCGGATGCCCAGAAGCAATGGCTCTCCGTGATGGCTCGCTCGGCCGTGCCCAGTGGCGGAAGGCAAGTGGATTTCCTTCCCATAGAAACCTTGATCTGCTACGGGTTGGGACTGGTTGCTAGACCAACCCCATCGGGTACTGTCAACATCCAAACCTCAGCGCGAGACGTGCTGCGGTTCGCGTCGTTATTCAGGCGCACACCGAAAAGCCTTGCGGCCAAGCTAAGTAACCTCGACGGACGGCGGCCCCACGGCGCGAAGTTTGAACAGCAGCTTTGGATCGAACTGACCACGACGCGTGACACTTTCCCTGCGCTATATGAAACTGTGCTCGCTTCCGCTCGTTCCGTGGGTCTGGGGCACGAAGACGTCCCAGACTTCCTTGGACACGCGGAACATGCTCTCGACATCGTGTTTGATGCTGTATCGGTGAATGATTCAGCATTGTTCAAGTCGATAGAACCGGAAGTCCGTCGACTGGCAGAATCTGTTGCCGATATTGATGTCGCAAGCACGGAGCGAGCGATGATGGGAACAGCTCGTGTCGGTCAACAACAGTTTGCCCGCCGAGTACTGACATCGGCCGGTTATCACTGCGTATTCTGCGGGCTCAGCACTCGCGCGCAAAATCTTCCGTCATCTCGAATGTTAGTGGCCTCCCACATCAAGCCCTGGAGCGAAAGCTCCGGCCGCGAGCGTGTGGACCCGCTCAACGGTCTCGCAGCTTGCCCAACCCATGACGCGGCGTTTGAAAGCCATCTCCTCACGATTGATTCTTCGCGCGTGATTATTCGTTCACCTTCCCTGGAACGGGCGGTAGCGACGGACTCGGTCTGGGCTCAATTCTTTGGTGAGAACGCGCTGTCGCCGGAACTGATACTGCCCGAAGGGGCGTCCGCTCCCGGCCTGGGATATGTTGACTGGCACCGCGCTCGCTTAGTAGTGGAGCTGCCCGATTGGACGCGGCGTAAGCGCTGATTGCGCCGCGCTTCTTTTGTCGCCATAAAGCAGGGAGCGCGACTGCCGCTCCGTAGTGAGAGGCATCCGCAGAATCACACTGCCTGTCTCGAGCCGCGACGCGAGCGTTGACAGGTTTGCGGAGTTTTAGGCCGAGAATCCGTGGGCGAAGGAGGACAGAATTCAGAAGGCCATCATGAACCTCTGATTCCTCGCCGTGAGCTTCGTGGAGATGCGATGGCCGCGGCTTTGGGCGAGCATCGCATCGGCCTCGACCACCTCAGTTTCTCCGTCGATGGGCAAGACGAGTGGCCGCCGGCTCTCACTCTGTTCCACTCAATGCTCACGAATTCCGCATCCCTTGTTTAGAGAATGAGGCGAGTACCCCTCGCCGCCAGGAGTTCCCCCCCGTCCCGCATTTCATTACGTCGGGCATCTGGAATGCCCGCCCGGAGAGCTCTTCGGCGAGGCTCCCCAGCGTTGTCAGGCGCAATCGCTAGTGTTGGCAGCGCGCGAGCGAAAGGGGCTACACGTGTCTAATGGCGCACCGTCGTTTCGCTTCATCGATCTCTTCGCAGGCCTCGGAGGATTCCATGTGGCTCTGAGCGACCTCGGTGGTGAAGCTGTATTCGCGGCGGAGTGGGACCCGACGCTAAATGCTCTCTACAGGGAGAACTTCAAGATACAAGCCTGGTCTGACGTCAACGAGTTGACGAGCCCTGAGGTCATCGCAAAGGCGGTCCCCGACCACGACGTACTCACCGCAGGGTTTCCGTGCCAACCCTTCTCGAAAGCTGGCGAGCAACTCGGCTTCGAGCACACCCTCCAAGGCCAATTATTCTTCAAAGTTTTCGAGATTCTCAAGGAGAAGCGCCCGCGTCGATTCATTCTGGAGAACGTTCCGAACATCCTTCAGCACCGGGGCGGTGCGACGAAGGACACGATGATCGGCATGCTAGAGAAGGAGCTTAAATATTCGGTCGCTATCCACCGGTTCTCGCCCCATCAGTTCGGGATCCCACAGATCCGAGAGCGTGCATACTTCGTGGGATCGCTAGATGGCCTCGACGACTTTGAGTGGCCAATCGAGCATAAGGAGCCCACCGACATACGCTCGGTTCTGCGGCCCGGGGCGACTAATGTCCGTGCTATCCCAGAACAAACGCTACGCGCCATCGACATGTGGGGCGATTTCCTTCGGCGTTCGCCTAAGTTGGTCAAGCTCCCCTCTTTTCCCATCTGGTCGATGGAATTTGGCGCAAGCTATCCCTATGAGGGTGCAACTCCACCAGCCCTGTGGAAGGAGCGCGAGGCGAGCGGCCTGTACGGCTTCCGGGGGAGCTTCGGCTACCGGCTCGACGGCCTCTCACTCGATCAGCAATTCGCAAGAATGCCGAGCCATTCACGGCGCCCCGGGGACTACGTGTTCCCTGGGTGGAAGCAGACTTTCATTCGTCAGAACCGTCATTTCTTCCGGGAGAACATCGAATGGATTGTTCCCTGGATGAACGAGTGGCAGCCGTGGACATTCCCGTCTAGCCTTCAAAAGTTCGAGTGGAACGTGCAGGGCGGGGAGCGGTCGATCGACGAGTATGTGCTCCAAGTCAGAGCCTCAGGCATTCGAGTGAAGCGAACTTCAACGGCGCCCAGCCTCATTGCCATGACCCAGACCCAGGTGCCGATCTTAGGGGCTCATATTGCTGGGATTCGGCGGTACATGACACCTCAAGAGTGCGCTGAATTGCAGAGCCTCGGAAGCATCCACCTTCCGCAGAACGATCTGCACGCCTACAAGGCCCTAGGAAACGCGGTAAATGCCCGCGTTGTCAAAACGATCGCCCGCCCGCTGCTGCGCGGACTTCGCGGGAACGCCCAGAGAACTGGAAACCGCGCGGCAGCGTAATTCCCCTCATTCGAGAGACAAGAAAGGGCCTCATGACTGATGTGGTCGACGAGACCGATGGCAACCTCCTCGACGATGACCCCGTCACCGTCCTACAAGCCGAGATCGCCGAGAGGCTATCGGCCCTGTCAGACGTCGCCGACACTCCGATCGGCTTTGCCCGATCGGGCGGCTGGTTCGACGCTTCAGAAGTGGACTTTGCTACCGGATCATGGATGAGCCGGTTGGCGGAGGTTCAAGAGTGGCTCCGTCTCGACATTGAGCTACCAACGAGAGCAGACGAGTTCGTCGAGCGATTGGTTGCGGCGTTAGAACTCCTCGACCCTTCTAAATCCATCGATACAAGCGGGCCACACCCGCAGCTCACAGTTTCCGGTCTAAGCCAGTTGTACGAACGTATCGATCAAGCAGCCCGCCTTCAACAGGTTTTCGTCGAGAAGTACGAAGAAGAGGCAGGCACTCGCGCTGCGGCCACTAAAGCCTGGAACGACGCGTGGGATGACGAACCAGAGAGCGCGGCTTCGGAGCCGCTCAAGCCGGTTTCCGCCACAGCAAGCACGTGGCGCATTTCAGACTTTACGGGCAAGAAGCTCAACCTGACGCCGTCGTATCAGCGGGGAGACGTCTGGGGGGCGACTTCCCGTCAAATGTTGATCGAGTCAATCCTGAGAGGCATTCCCTTACCGTCAGTAATCCTGCTTCGGCCGGAGGACCCTAGTCAGCCACATGAAGTAGTTGATGGCAAACAGAGGCTGACGGCGATCCTCAGATTTGTCGGAAAGCACCCTCTCGCAATCGACCGAGTGGAGAAGGCAGACAAGTATCACGGTCAAGAAGGTGCTCTTGTCAAAGCGTTCTCAGAGGATTACCCGACCTTCAAGCGCTTGTGGAAGTCCCTGGAGCACCAACAAGTGACCTCCAAGGTTGAGGACGAGTATTTTTTTCCTTTCCGGTTGCGCAACAACGACGAGGGTCTCAACGGCCCTTTAGAGCCTCTTCAAGGGAAGTACTACACGCAAATCACAGATCGAGTGATCAATGCCGCGGATGAAGACGTTCTCATTGAGGAGCTTTTTGCTGGAACTCCCGAATACCGAATTCCAGTCATCGTCTACAAGCGCGCAAGCCAGGGCCAGATTCATGAAGTGTTCAACCTCTACAACAAGCAGGGTATGCACCTGAACGCGGAGGAAATTAGGAATGCGATTTTCCATGAACTCGAGTTGACGCGGGCCACGCTGGTCGCGGCGGGGGACTCCGATACGCGCACGGACCCACGAGAGATCGCACCTGCGCTAGCCCCCATCTGGTCGGAGATCCAACACCTAGGTCTTACCTTGCGCGACTACGGGTTCGGGTCATCGCGCTATAGACGAACCAAGGTGCTCGCGTGGGTCATCGCCACTCTTCTTGGCGACACCAGTGGCAAGGACCTCCCGTCCACGTCGCGCCACATCGATGACCTTCTGAAACGGGCAAAAGACCAGGATGCGGACCCCTTGAATAAGCCAGCGACCGTTGCTGACTTGTTTAGCTGGGTCTCGAAAACGGCAAAGATCCATGCGTCATACGACGACGAACTCTGGGCCCCAAAGTTCAAGGACGGGGCAGCCGGCCAGAAGTGGCAGGAACTCCAACTCGTGGGCTCTCTCGTTGGCGTGGCCATCGCCCAAGCCGGGGATCCCGACGGGATTGAGAACCGGGTGGAAGCGGCTGCGGACGCCATCTTCTCGGCATCGGCGACCGCAGAACTCGGTGAGGACCACTCCGTCTGGGCGAGGCCTGGTAAGACCCAGACGCGCACCCAGTGGGCGTTTATCGCAGGCGTTGCGAAGGCGATCGTCGACTTACTCGAAGTCGACGTCGCTGTGGCATCGAATTCGATCAGGAGACGCTTCGGATCGTCTGGCGTCGAGTCGCTGTTTGCGGTTCTTCCACATGACTCTAAGTGAGCATCCGCAGGGCAGCCGCCTGCCCACGGAGACTGTCTACGCTCAACCGGAAATGACGAGCAAAGCCACTGACTCATGGTGGGCTAGATACAATTCCACGCTCGGCGGCTTCACCGAAACTTCGCGCTCGGTTCTCGAAGCCGATTGCACGTACATCGTGGACCGCGGGATCTTCGGCGCAGGCGAACCATCGAACGAAGAGTGGCCCGACGGGCGTGCACGACGCGGGCTAGTTATGGGGTCGGTACAGTCAGGAAAGACGGCTTCTATGCTGGGCACAATAGCCCGGTCGCTAGACCGTGGAGTCGACATTGTCGTCGTCCTAGCTGGCACGCGCTTGTCACTTTGGCAGCAGACGCTTGACCGGCTGCAGGAGCAACTCGACTGCGGTGCGGACGCGGGCGAGAAGCAGAGGCGACGCATCCTGTTGCCAAAGACGCCGCCGACCGAACCGATCGCGATTGCCAGCAGGTACCAACTCATGCGAATCCGCGCTAAGCGAGCGCTATCGCGGCGTCAGCCGATAATCGTGGTCGCGCTCAAGCATGCGGGCCATCTTCAGGCACTCGGTCAAAGTCTTAAGGAGTCAGTCTTCCCTGAGATTGAGCAACTTGACCGGCCCGTTCATCTATTGGTTGTCGACGACGAAGCCGATGACGGATCAATCCTCGACGCTAACGTCGAGGCGTCACAAGACCCTGTATTTGGCAATCTAAAGCAAATCCCTAGAGCCATCGCGGACCTATGGTCTCCCCCCTCACAGCCCGTCCCCGAGAGCCTCTTCGCCACCTACGTCGGCTACACCGCCACCCCCCAGGCGAACTTCCTTCAAGAGGAGCACAACCCGCTATCACCGCGCGACTTCCTGGTGACGCTAAGGACGCCTTTGGACCGAGGGGACGAGTCGGTGCGCTCGTCGACATATTCGGAGCCGAAGGGGATCGACCACTATTACACGGGTGGCGAGGTGTACTACCGACGTGGCAGAACTGCGAACCTATGCCTCACTACCACGGCGAGTGCAAGTGAAGATCTTGCCAATTCAATTCGCGCATTCCTGGTCGCTGGTGCGGTCCGGCTATTTCGAGAAGGCGAGCGTCTGGGCCCCCACGCAGCACGGCAAAAGGAGTTTGAGTCCGCGGCGTGCGCGAAGGCGCTGGCGCCGAAGCCGCACTCGATGCTCATTCACCCTTCAGCTCTGGTCGACGACCACTTCACGACCGCCGAGGACGTACTTATTTGGGCTGGCGTGACCGGTCGGACCGAGGCTCGATCGCTCGTGGCTTCCGGGGAAGGCTACCTGCCAGACTCGCTCTTCAGGCTTGTTGATAGCGAGGAAGAAAAGTGGGCAATTTGGCTAGACCACTTCCAGGCGTCCGCGAACGAGATCCATGGTGAGTTCAATACTCTGGTCTCACGCCAGATGCCAGACTGGCTAACGGTCAAGCGGCTCCTCCAGGAAGAGGTCATTCCCGGCACGCGGGTTGCGGTGGTAAATAGCGATCCGGCAGCTGATGACCGTCCTGAATACTCGCCCACCGCGAATATCGATGGGACTTGGCACCCTGCGCGCGACATGTCGACGATCTTTGTCTCCGGCAATGTCATGGCGCGCGGCCTCACTTTGGAGGGGTTGACAACGACGCTATTCCTCCGAACTTCGGATAGCCCGCGCGCCGACACTCAGATGCAGATGCAGCGGTGGTTTGGCTTCCGCGGTACAGATATAGAACTCTGCCGTGTCTTCGCCTCGCAGGATCAGATCGACTTCTTCACCAGCTTCCACGATGTCGACGAAGCGCTACGAAATGTGCTTGCTGAGGCCATGCGAGATGAGCAAAAGGTACCGAGCCCAATAATGCTCCAAGGGCGCGGATTCCTCGCGACCGGAAAGATCGCAAACCTTGGCAATAAGCCTTTGCATCCTGGGCGGAAGCCGTTCGTGCCGCTAATTAATAGCGGAGATCACGAAGATCCAAACGCAAACCTCCTTGTTGATCTCTTCGCCAACGCGCCTTCGGCCGATGTGACCGCCGGAGGTCGTCTGCGAGGCCGCATACTCGAAGATTCGGTTACGCTCGGCCAGGCTGCCGATCTGCTCGATCGACTGTCATACGACTCGTATCACCCAGGTAGGGACAATCAGCAGGGTGAACTCTGGTCCCAGGTTGAGGCAAGGGTCGCTGCGGTCCAGGAACTTCCGGATGGGTACCACCTTTACCGCCCGCCGGCTCCCGCTGCTGGCGCGGACGCCTCGCCAGTCCGCAAGGACTGCCCTTACGGAATCCCGGCCTACCTCCGCCTCTGGGAGACCTGCCTTTACCGGCACGTTCGGGGGTTATTCGTCACTGGCGTGCGGGACCAACTCTGGTCCATGGCTGACCTGGCCACGAAGAGCCGTCAGCAACCGAGGTTCTGGGTGGGGATCCGCTATGGCTCCGCGGAAAGCCCGCTTGCTGAGGGGCCATTTGCCGAGTTGCCGTTTGACATTCACACAACGCAGCGGAACTCGGTAGACGGCCTCATCAAATCTACTTGGGGAACTAACAACCCAGGCGCGGGCCCAACGGGATATCGCGGCGACGAGTACTTCGACTACTATCACCGCGGCGAGAAACTTCCCGACGCGGTCGCAGGCGATGAACCGTGGCGACCGCTTTCGTCAGATGGACAGATTCTCTTCTACGTGAACAAGCAACCTGGCCAGAAGTACCCCACTGTTGCAGTTGGAGTGTGCATCCCGACGGGTGGCCCGGATCAGTTCTCGGCTTACGTTCAGCCAGTTCGTCCAGCAACTGCAGCATAGGAAAACGAGTTCTCGATGCCGACTTACGAAGAGTTCCGGAGCCGAATCGCCGCGCTTAAACGGCCCGAGACAAGTAATGAGCGTGAAGTTAGCTGGGTCACTGACGCCAAAGTCATAGGCTTATCGAGGACTCATGAGGACCGACTGGAGTTGTTCCTAGTCGGGTCTGCGCTCTGGCCAACAACATCGTTAGTCAACGCAGCTTTGGTTCACGGTCCGTGGTGGCGCCAGGGCTCTGCAGAGCCGGCGTTCGAGGCCAATCGCCTGCTCTTACCGGCGGCTGGGCACTTCGATGAAATCGCCGCCTTCTTGTGCACCGAATTGCTCATGAACGGCGCAGACAGCGATCTGGGAACGGCCTTCAAGAAGACGGAGCCCATCATTAGACTCGTCATCGGGAGGCTTTGGCTTTCTGATGGCGCGCTACTTGGGCTGGCCGGCGAGTTGCTGCTCATCGACGCCCTGTGCCAGCGGGCAGATGACGTCGCACAGGTGGTCGAAGCCTGGGACGGATGGCGGCAGTCTCTCAGGGACTTCACGTGGGGCACTACCGGGGTCGAGGTGAAGACGACTAGTGGATCAACCTCGACTCATCAGGTCCAGGGGACGCACCAAGTGGAGCTTTACAGCGAAGAAGCTGGCAGTTGGCAAGAAAGCGGTCTCATCCTCGTGAGTATTGGACTTAAGGCCGTGACTCCGCACGCCAACTCGTTCACAGTGCCCATGCTCGTAGATCGCATTGTCGGACGACTTTATGACGCCAGTCGCGATGACGTCGCCGAGGTATTCCTCGCTCGTGTGCGAGAGTACGGAACCGAATCCGGATTCGGCTACGACCACCGAACGATGTCTCACGACGTATCCTTTGCGAGGTCTTTCGAAACCAACTTCGTTCGCGCATATGACATGACCGACGAGAACATTTCGGTTCTTCGTCGAGCAGATGTCACGCCGCATCAGCACGTCAACGCTAGTTCGCTGACCTATAGCATCGATCTGCCGGTACGTGTCTCCGGCGATCTGAACCCGGTCCTGGGGATCAGCCAGACGGCGACGGCAATCCTCGGAACGGCGCCAAGAGTCTGAACTGCTCACGACGGATCGCCGCGGAGGGATCGTGACCCGGTTCGTCAAATGTGCAGGTCATCCTTTGACGGCCGAGACGAGAAGATCATGCCCTTCGTGCAGAAGCGGACGATTACGGAGGCGCTCGTATTAGGTCTGCTTAGACCGCACAACAACTCGTCATGCGTACGATCGTCGTGCCTTCTCCGTATGCTCCCGCGCCCCGGCCTCGCCGAAGATGCTGAGCACCTCCACGGGGCGGGCGTCGGCGGATCCCATCGAGTGGGGCACGCGGGTATCGAACTCGGCGGCCTCGCCGGTCTTCAGCACCAGATCCTGCTCGCCGAGCAGCAGGCGCAGCGTGCCGGAGAGCACGTAGACCCAGTCGTGGCCGTCGTGTGAGCGCTGGGCTGGCATCGTCGCGCGCGGCGGGTACGTCATACGGAACGTGTGGATGGGCGAGTTCGCCGCAGACAGGCGCACGATCGCAACGCCGTTCACCGTGGTGCGGGCGGGCGTGATGCGAGGGTCCCGGGCGACGGGCTGCAGCAGCGCATCCATGCTGATCTGCAGTTGCCGGCTCAGCGGCAGCAGCAACTCGAGGTTCGCCTGCCGCTTGCCGCTCTCGAGCCGCGAGAGGGTCGAGACCGAGATGCCCGCGCGCGACGCGAGGTCGTCGAGGGTGAGTTTCTGCTCCATGCGCGCGGCGCGCAGGCGAGGTCCGATCGCCTCGAGTACCGGGTCGCTCATCGGGCCTCCTCAGCTTGCTGTTCCTGCAAAGTGGTTTGTAGAAGCAGCAGTATCTCATGAATGCTTGAGGCATGAGTGAAGAAGAGTGGGATGTCATTGTTGTCGGTGGTTCGGCCGCCGGCCTGAGCGCGGCCCTCATGCTGGGTCGCGCCCGCCGCCGGGTGCTGGTGCTCGACGCCGGCCAGCCGCGCAACCGATTCGCGGCCCACATGCACGGCGTGCTCGGCAACGAGGGCGCCGACCCCGCCGAGTTCCTTCAGCGCGCCCGAGCCGAGGTCGCCGGGTACGGGGTTCAGGTGCGGCGGGCGGAGGCCGCATCCGTTCGAAATGAGGGCAGTGGGCTTTCCGTGACGACGGATGACGGCCGCACCCTTCGCTGCCGCCGCCTCGTCGCCGCCTCGGGCCTGCGCGACGAACTGCCGCAGATCGCAGGACTCGCCGAACGCTGGGGCATCGACGTGCTGCACTGCCCCTACTGCCACGGCTGGGAGGTGCGAGGCCAGCGATTCGGGGTGATCGCGAATAACGCGATGGCGGCGCACCAGGCGCAGCTCGTGCGGCAGTGGAGCGACGACGTGGTGTTCTTTGCTGCGGGGGCAGGCGACGGCGCCGGTGTTGAGGTGGACGAGCCGCTCAGGGACCGGCTGGCGTCGCGCGGAGTGCGGGTCGACGACCGGGCGGTGAGGGAAGTCGTGGTCGCGGGCGGGCGGCTCACCGGTGTGCGGGTCGACGGGGGAGGCGTGGTGGCGCTCGACGCCATCTTCACCGCCGGCACCATGCGGCCCAATGACGAGTACCTGGCGGGGCTCGAACTGAAGCGGGATGAGACGCCGGTGGGCAGCTTCCTCTCGGTCGACGGCACCGGGCGCACGAGCAACGCGAGAGTGTGGGCCGTGGGCAACCTCAGCGTGGCGGGGGCGACGGTGCCGCTCGCGATCGCCGCGGGGGCGATGGCCGGCGGCATGGTGAACATGGATCTGATCGAGGAGGAGTTCGACGAGGCAGTTGCCGGGCGCTGAGTGAACACAGCACCTCGCGGGTGGAGGCCCTCTACTCCTCCGTGAGCCACTCAGGCAGACCCTCAGCGCGATAGCGCTCGAGCATGGCGTCCCAGGGGAGAACCCCGACGCGATCGGCCCACTCCTGCCAGGCGGCAGAGAGCTCGGTAACGAGTTCGGGGTTGGCGGCAGCCAGATCGTCGAGCTCGGTGCGGTCGGCATCGATGTCGTACAGTTCCCATGGCTGCGGATAGTCACGAACGAGCTTCCAACGGCCGCGGCGCACGGCGGCGTTGCCGATGTGTTCCCAGAATTGGGTCGCGCCGGCAGCATCCGTCCCCTGAAGCAGCGGCAGTAGCGAGCGGCCCTCCGGAGCCTCCACCTGGCCCAGGCCGAGAGCCTGGCGGATGGTCGGCACCACGTCGACCAGCTGGGCCGGCTCTTCGACGACCGCGCCCTCTGCCAGGCCGCCATCCGGCCAGCTCACGATCAGCGGGGTGGAGATGCCGCCCTCGTGCACCCAACGCTTGTAGCGACGCAATGGAGCGTTCGAGAGGTTCGCCCACGGCACCCCGTAGCTGGCATATGTGTTCTCGGGCCCGGGAACCACCTCGGGGCGGTTGCCGATGGCGAGTGGGCGCCCGTCACGCGTGCCGGTGCGCATCGCCGCGTCCTTCTGGACGAAGGCGCCCGGGTCGTCCAGCGGCAGCTCTTCGGCCGACGCCCCGTTGTCAGACAGGAACAGGATCAGGGTGTTCTCCAGCTCGCCGCGCGCACGCAGCGCCTCAACGACGCCTCCGACGGCACGATCAAGAGCCACGAGTTGCGCGGCATACACCTCCATGCGGCGCACCTGCCAGTCGCGGTCCGCCGCGTTGTCCCAGGCCGGCTGGCTGGGGTCGCGCTCGCTCAGCCTCGTGCCCTCAGGCAGGATCCCCTCCGCCTCCAGACGCTCGAGGCGACGCGTGCGCAGCTCGTCCCAGCCCTCATCGAACAGGCCGCGCACCGCCTCGATATCGGCTGGCAGAGCGTGCAGCGGCCAATGCGGCGCGGTAAATGCCATATACATGAAGAACGGATGCGCGCCCTCGCCGCGCCCCTGCACCCAGTCGCGCGCCCGCGTGCCGATCGCGTCGGTGTAATAGAACTCCGGGTCGTCCTTTGCGTCGGACGCCGGACGCTCGCCGGCCGTGAGCGTCTGCGGATCGAAGTAGCTTGAGCATCCCGCCAGCGTTCCGAAGAACTCGCCGAAGCCACGGCGGGTCGGCCACGAGGCATTGGGCTTCTGAGTGTCGGCGGCCAGGTGCCACTTGCCGAAGAGGGCCGTTTCGTACCCCTCGTCCTGCAGCATCTCCGCCACTGTCGGCACGCGCGGGTCGAGCGTGCCCGCGTAACCATGAGGAAGGTCGGGGCGCGTGAGTACGCCGATGCCGGTCTGATGCGGGTGCATACCGGTCAGCAGTGACGCCCGGGAGGGGCTGCATCGAGCGGTGTTGTAGAACTGCGAGAAACGTACCCCTCGGCGTCCCAGAGAATCCAGAACAGGAGTGGGAATCTCGCCGCCGTAGCATCCGAGATCGGAATAGCCCATGTCGTCGGCTACGATCAACAGCACATTCGGTCGCACGGGCCCTCGCCTTCGTGGGTTTTCCTCGTCAGGGGTAAAGTTACTGGCAGTAACTATACTCGCGCCGGTGCCAGACGCATAAGCCGAATGGGGAAGGAGAATGCGGATGTCGCTTTCCGATGTGCGAGGTCTGCGGATCAGCGGGCCGCCTTCCCTGACCACCTCAGACGACCTCCGCCGCGGCAATGCGGCGTCCGTACTCAGGGCGGTCCTGGTCGGAGGGCCACAAGCCAGAGCCGAACTCGCCGACAGGCTCGCGCTGACCCGGGCCACGATCACGCGTGTGGCAGGCCAGCTCGTGGAGGCCGGGCTCTTGCGCGAAGGCGAGCCGCGCCGGGCGGCGACCGGAAGGCCGATGATTCCGCTCGAACTCGGCGACTCCGAGCGCGTCGCCGCCACGGTGCATCTCGGCGTTACCGAGATCCGCATCGGGATCGTCAGCATTCGCGGTGAGGTGCTTCTGGAACAGCGGCATCCCTATCGCCAGCACGATCCGGAGAGCGTTGCGGAGCTCATCGCTTCCGGCCTCGATGAGGCACTCGAAGCTTCGTCGGCGACGGGCCGTCTACTCGGCCTGAGCGCGAGCATCGGTGGTTGGATCGATCCTTCGGGGGAGACGATCGTCGAATACCTTCCGTTGGAGTGGCAGAACGTTCCGCTCCCATCGCTACTGCCAGACTTCGACGGGCTGCCGCGGTATTTCGACCAGCTCGTGCGGGGCCTGGCTCTGGCAGAGAGCATGTTTGGGGCCGCCAAGGGCAGCTCAGACTTTCTCGAGATCTGGAGCGGAAACATCCTGGGCTCCGCCTTCGTCTCAGAGGGAGTATTGCGGCGGGGGCCGCGCGGCGGTGCGGGAGGAATCGACCACTTTCCAACCGCCCTCGAAGGGGCGGTATGCAGTTGCGGTCGCACCGGATGCCTCGGCACCGTTGCCACCGACAGCGCCATCACCGACGCCGCCGTGGCCGAGGGGATACTGAGACCCGGCGGATCGATGCGCACGTTGCTTGAGATCGCGCGCGATGGCGACAGGCAGGCGAATGAACTCATCGGGGCCAGGGCGCGAGAGCTCGGCCGAGCGGCCGCGCTCATGGTCGATCTGGTCAACCCGGGAATGGTCGTTGTCGCCGGGCTGGTCACCACGGCACCCGGCTATCTTGAGGCGTTCCGTTCCACCTTCTCATCCGCCACTCAGCAGGCGGCCCTCACGCCTGTCGTAACCTCGGCGTTCGGTGACCTCGCGCCAACGGTCGCCTCCGCGTCATTCCTGCTGGATGCGTTCTTCCACGACCCGCTCGCCTTCGAGCCGAAGATCACGGTCTGATCTCGGTCGCTTGCGTTAAGTTGTAGGCGGTAACTATAGTGATCGTGGGTCGCCGGAGAAGCCGGCGACGCAGACAAAGGAGTCACAGCATGCCTTTACACATGGCTCGCCGCATGCGACGTTCGCGTATGCTCTCCCTGGCCACCATCGCGGTCGCGTCCGCGGTCGTTCTCACCGGGTGCACCTCCGCGGTCCAGAAGGCGGAATCACCCGACGGCAACAGCCCGACCAAGGGTGGGATCCTGCACATCGTGCAGGCGGCCGACGTGCAGCCGGCCACCCTTTTCGCCCAGAACAACCCGAACTTCTCGCTGACGCGTACGGTCTTCAACTCGCTCATCGACTACAACCACAAAGACCTCAAGCCTGAGCCGGAACTCGCGACCTCGTGGAAGATGTCGGACGACGGCAAGGCTCTGACGTTCCAGCTGCGTAAAGGCGTCACTTTCCACGACGGCAGCGCCTTCACGGCAGCGGACGTGATCGCCAGTCTCAAGGCCGTGCAGCGCCCCGGGGTCGCGTCACAGACGAAATCCGTCGCCACCGCCATCTCGGATATGCAGGCTCCCAACGACCATGAGGTGGTCATCACCTTTAGTCAGGCCATGAGCAACACCATGGACCTGTTCCTCATGACGCCGATAATCAAGGCCGCCGCCATCGATGACGCGCTCGCGGGCAAGAGCTTCATGGGAACGGGCCCGTTCTCTGTGAAGCAGTATTCTCCGGGGCAGGGATTCACTCTCGAGCGCTACGACGACTACTGGAAGAAGGGTGCGCCGTATCTCGACGGCGTTCAGATCACCGTCGTGCGCGACTCACAGTCGATGCTCTCCCAGCTGAAGTCGGGTCAGGCGGATCTCGCCATGGACCTGGCGCCGCTGGATGCGGCATCGCTGAAGGACACCTCCGGCTACGAACTGGAACTCTCCGACGCCAATGACTCCGTGCAGTACATCGCCTCCAACGTGACCGTTCCGCTGCTCTCCGACAAGCGGGTGCGCCAGGCGATCTCCTACGCGATCGACCGCAAGCGCATCCTCGAGCAGGTCGACGGTGGAATCGGTTCTGTCGCGTCGCTGCCGTGGGCCGAGAGCTCGCCCGCCTACGACAAGAGCCTGGTGGACCACTTCGCCAGGGACCTCGCGAAGTCCAAGCAGCTGCTCGAAGAAGCGGATGCGGTCGGCAAGAGTGTGAACATCTACTACGACGCCGGATTCCAGCCGAACACGGGCATCGCGCAGATCGCACAGTTCGACCTGACTCAGGTGGGCCTCAAGCCCAATCTGATTCCGCTACAGGCCAGTGACTTCCTCGACAAGCTGCGCACCGGCGGCTTTGACGGCATGTTCCTGACCGGTCACGGATTCGGTCAGCTGAACCCCGCGACGCTCGTGAAGGGTGCGTTCCCGTTCAACGCAGATGCGAACGCGTCGTCGTTCGACAACGCCGAGTACAAGCAGCTGGCGAACGAGCTCTGGCTCTCCAACGGGGTGCCGAGCAAGGCGACCCTCGACAAGATGAACAGCTTCCTGCTCGACCAGCAGTTCGTCAGCGACCTTGTGCTCAGCACCCACACGTTCGCCATCTCGTCCAAGGTCAAGGGACTCTCGGAGACGATGCTCGACTATCTCGACCTCGACTCGACCTACATCCAGAAGTGACCCGATGCCGGGCGGCCGCCGAGCGGTCGCCCGGCATCCTGACCCCTCAGGAGCCTCATGTTCCGATACACGCTGCGGCGCCTGCCTTCAGCGGTCGTGGTGCTGTTCGTCGCATCGGTCGTGATCTTCTTCATTCTGCGGCTGGCGCCCGGCGACCCGGCCGCTGCGCTCGCCGGTCCCGATGCCAGCACCGCCACCGTGCAAGCGATCAGGCATCAGCTCGGGCTGGACCAGCCGCTCATCACCCAGTACCTGATCTGGTTGCGCGGGATTCTCTCGGGTGACCTCGGCAACTCATACATTCTTCACGCGCCGATCGCGCAGCTCATCTCTGAGAGCCTCATGAACACGACGGAATTGGCGATCGGCGCCCTCGTGTTCGCGATCGTCGGCGGCGGCCTGATCGGCTACTTCCAGGGCATCGCGAAGCGAAGAGCGTCGCAGGCGACGCTGTCGGCGCTGACCTCGTTCGGCATCGCGATTCCTACCTACGTCACCGGCGTGCTGCTCATCCTGCTGTTCGCGGTCGGCTGGCGCGTTCTGCCGGCGGGCGGCATTGGTCCCGGCATCCGTGACTTCTCATTGGGCTGGCAGTACCTGCTCATGCCCGCCATCGCGCTCAGCCTCCCCACGGGCGCCACCATCGCGCGATTCCTCTCGGCTTCCATGCGCCAAACGCTCGATCAGGATTTCGTGCAGACGGGCATCGCCAAGGGCATTCGACCATCGCGCCTCATGATCGGCCACGTGGTGCCTAACTCGCTGCCGCCCGTGCTGACCGTTCTCGGTATTCAGATCGGGCAGCTGTTCGGAGGCGCGATCATCGTCGAGACCATCTTCGCCTGGCCCGGCATCGGGCAATTGCTGCTGCAGGCAGTCACCGGGCGCGACTACCTGCTCACCCAAGATCTCCTCTTGATCGCCGTTCTCGTCTTCATCGTGGTGCAGCTCATCACCGACATCGTCGACGCTGCGATGGACCCCCGCATCCGATTGGAGCGAGCATGACCGCTACACCGACCACCACGGCACTCGCTCTGGCCCCCGCCCGGCGTGCTCGCGCTGGGCACTCCGGTCTCATGCGTGGCTTCACCACACCGAGCGCGATTGTGGGCATCGTGCTTATCGTCATCATCTTCGGCGCGGGACTGTTGGCGCCTCTGATCTCGCCATACTCGCCGACCGCTCAAGGGCCGGATGCGTTCCTGCCGCCCTCCGGCACGCATTGGCTCGGCACCGACGAATACGGCCGCGACCTGCTCAGCAGGGTGATCTACGGGGCTCGGCAGGATCTCATCGTCGGCGTGATCGCGGTGCCCATCGGCGCGGTCGTGGGCACGCTGCTGGGAACGATCGGCGTCGCCACGAAATGGCTCGACGTCATCATCCAACGGTTCTTCGATGTGACCCTTGCCTTCACCGGCTTGGTCATGGGTGTAACCGTGGCTGCGATCATCGGGCCGGGGCTCGCCGCGGTGCTGATCACGGTGAGCTTCGTGAACGTGCCGCTGTTCGGCCGTCTTGCCCGGAACACCGTGCGAAGCCTTCGCTCGCGTGACTATGTGACGGCGGCGCGCATCGTCGGGGCGCCGCCGCTGCGTGTGCTGTTCCGCCATGTTCTGCCGAACGCCCTCGATTCGCTGATCGTTCAGGCCGCCCTGAGCTTTTCGCTGGCCGTGTTCATTGAGGGCGCGATGAGTTTCGTCGGCATCGGCGTGCGCCCGCCCGACCCCTCGCTCGGTTCGCTGCTGCGCACGAGCATCACCTTCCTCTCACGCTCTCCTCTCTATGCGGTCGCTCCCATGGTCGTTGTCACGGCACTCGTGCTCGCCTTCAACCTGGTGGGCGACGGATTGAACAAAGGACTCCTGAAACGATGAGCGCGATGATACCCGAGACGCCAGCGGCTCCGATGAGCTCGGCAGCCGGCGCTGAGGCGGCCCAGCCGATCCTGCGGGTGCGGGATCTGGTCACGACCTTCCACACCGAGTCCGGGCCGGTCAACGCCGTGCGCGGCGTCAGCTTCGACCTCATGCCAGGGGAAACTCTCGCGATCGTCGGCGAATCGGGCTCGGGCAAGTCGGTCACCGCACTGTCGATCCTCAACATGGTGCGCCGCCCCGGCTCGGTGGAGTCTGGCAGCGTCGAGTTCGAGGGACGCGACCTGCTGACGCTCGGCGAGAAGGATCTGCGGGTCGTTCGCGGCGGCGGCATCGGCATGGTGTTCCAGGACCCGGTCGGCTCGCTCAACCCGCTTATGCGAGTGCGGGACCAGCTCACAGAGGCGATTCGCGCCCATGATCCGGTGAGCAAGGCAGAGGCGGCCCGGCGTAGCGTCGAGCTGATGCGCGAGGTCGGCATCCCCGACCCCGAGGCGCGCCTCGCCGACTACCCTCTTGCCTTCTCCGGAGGCATGTCGCAGCGCGTGATGATCGCCATGGCGCTGGCCAACCGGCCCAAGCTGATCATCGCCGACGAGCCGACGACTGCGCTCGACGTCACCATTCAGGCGCAGATCCTTGAGCTTCTGGCCAAACTGAACCGCGAGAACGGCACGGCCGTGATCCTGATCACCCACAACCTCGGCATCGTCGCGCGTGTCTGCCAGCGCGTGGCGGTCATGTATGCCGGGCGAATCGTGGAACATGGTGCGGTCGACACGATCTTCACGGCACCGCAGCATCCATACACGCGTGATCTGCTCGGCGCCACACCCTCACTCGATCGTCCGCGCTCGCTGCCGCTGGTCGCCATCGAGGGCCGGCCGCCATCGATGCGCACCCCTATCGTCGGGTGTTCGTACGCCCCGAGAGACCCTCGAGCGTTCGACCGGTGCTGGGTCGACGACCCGAAATTGCAGACGGATGCCGCGGGCCACTCCCGTGCCTGCTGGTTGCACACGGGTGCTGACGGAGTGCCGCCGCGGGAGCTGGAAGCCACGGCCGAGCTCGCTGAGAAGCCGGTGAGTACGGAGGCGCTTCTGGACGTCCAGGACGTGCGCCGCGAGTATTCGACGGGCCGGCGAACGCTGTTCGGCCGCCGCACACAGACGCTCCGGGCCGTCGACGGTGTCAGCCTCACCGTGAACGTCGGCGAGACCATCGGACTCATCGGCGAATCCGGCTGTGGAAAGTCGACCCTCGGCCGCCTCATTCTCGGCATCGAGCCGCCGACCGAGGGCGATATCAAGTATCGCGACAGCTCGGTCGTCGGTCTCACCGGAAGTCGCCTGCGCCGCTATAACCGCGACGTTCAGCTTGTGTTCCAGAACCCGATGGCCTCCCTCAACCCGCGCATGACTGTCGGCCGCGCTATCGGAGAGCCGTTGCGGCTCGCCGGGGAGAGCCGTGCCGCCGCGCGCAAGCGTGTGCTCGAGCTGCTGGACCTTGTCGGCATGGATGCGGCGGTGGTCGACCGGTTCCCGCACGAGTTCTCGGGCGGGCAGCGCCAGCGCATTGTGATCGCTCGAGCGCTGGCCGTGAACCCGCGTCTGATCGTGCTGGATGAGGCGGTTGCCGCCCTCGATGTCTCGCTGCAGGCCCAGGTGATCAACCTGCTGCGCGAACTGCAGGAGCGACTGAAGCTCTCGTACCTGTTCATCGGGCACGACCTCGCCACCGTTCGCCATGTCTCAGACCGTGTGATGGTCATGTACCTCGGCGAGATCGTGGAGAGCGGGCCAGCAGAGGCGATCGCCGCCGAGCCGCTGCATCCGTACACCGCCAGCCTCATCTCTTCGGTGCCCGAGCCCGATCCGGTGCGTGAACGCACCCATGAACGCATCGTGCTCAGCGGCGAAGTCCCCACGCCGATCAACCCGCCGGCGGCATGCCGGTTCCATACACGCTGCCCGATCGGGCCGATGGCGAACCCTGAACGATCCATCTGCGCCACGGAGAAGCCGCCGCTGATCGAGTTGGCGCCCGGCCGGCACGTCGCCTGCCACTTCGCTGGGGAGCTGAGCCACGTGGGCGTGCGCCAGGCCGAGGTGCCCGTCGGACTCGGGCCCGTGCGTCAGACTCGCCGAGTGGACGCTGCTCGGTGAGGTAAAGCCCGCTCGCGGGACCCGGAAGTCGCTCGCGGGACCCGTTGTATGGGGTCCGCGGAGGGAACTTTAGGTCCCGGGAGCGGTAGCGCGCTCGAGGCGGGCCACGCCGATCTTCGAGTCGGCCATGCCGTAGAAGACGTAGCGCACGCCGTCCACCGACTCGATGGCCGTCGGGAAGACCACGTTGGGCACGATTCCGCTGCGCTCGTCGTCGGTGTCGGCCGAGAGCAGCGGCGAAGGGGTCCGTTGCAGCACGCGCCACGGCTCGGCGGCGTCGAGCAGCATGGCGCCTGCCGCGTAGTTCACGTTCTGCTGCTGGGCCACGCCCGGCACGAGCTCGCCGGTGACGCCATGGTGCAGCAGCAGCCAGCCCTCCGGAACGCGCACGGGCGCCGGGCCCGCGCCGATCTTCA
This sequence comes from Microbacterium sp. STN6, assembly GCF_026410545.1. Lineage (GTDB taxonomy): Bacteria > Actinomycetota > Actinomycetes > Actinomycetales > Microbacteriaceae > Root112D2. The sequence goes on along the minus strand of NZ_JAPMIT010000003.1, from coordinate 147,661 downwards.
GCTCCTCGAACGGGTACTCCGGCGCGGCGACGACGCGGTGCCGGCCCCAGCGGGTGAGGGCGCGCACATCAGCCAGCGCAGCCTCCAGTGGCACGAAGCTCATCCAGATGCTCGGGCGCTCGTCGGGCAGCCAGGCCGGCGGCCGTGCGGTTTCGCCCGGGCGGATTCCGCTGAGATCCCACGTGGGCCGGTGCAGCACGGCGAGGCTTGCCGTGCCATCCGGTGCCGTGATCGGTTCGGGGAAGAACACCGTGTCCTTGTTGTGGTACAGCCCGAGGTCCACATCGAGCTCGTCGTCGTAGTCGAACGTCACCGGGCCCAGCCGCCTCCATGAGCGCAGGTCCTCGCTCACGGCGATCGCCGTGTAGGGGCCGAGCGGGCCGTATGCCACATACGTCATCACGTGCACGCCCAGCTCGGCGACGAACGTGACGCGTGGGTCCTCCACGCCGGCGTTCTGCGCGCCCTGCTCCCAGGTGCGCTCGGGCTGCAGCACCACTCCTTCCCGCTCGACCGACGCCGGCACCCCGTGCTCGAGCACGATGCGCGCGAGGCCGATGCGCGAGACGTTGCCGGCCGCTACCAGGCGCGGCAGAAGATACAACTCGCCATCCGGCCCTCTGCCGCTGGCCGGGTTGAGCACGCCCTCGGCCTCCATCTCGTCGCCCGGCAGCGGCTCCATGAGCACGCCGAGGCGGGTGAGGGTGTACGGAAAGGCGGTGGTCATGAGGTGACTCCCAACATTGATGAAACAAGCGGATGCGCCGGCCTCACGGCCGCCGACTCACGCAGATCGGTACAGGTAGAGCGCGCGCTCGCCGGGTGGCGCATCCCAGCCCTGGGCGAACACCCACGAGCCGCGCCAGCGACGCAGACCGCCCCACGCAAGCGAGCCGCCGCGGTGCAGCTCGCGCTGCGTGAATGGGTCGGATGCCGCATACCGCGCCTGCCCGGCCGCGAACGCGCCGTCGTGGTCGCTGTAGAAGAAGTCGAGCACGAGCGTGTCGCCGACGACGGCCGCGCAGGCGACCTCGTGCAGGTGGCCGAGCGAGGAGATGTCGAGATACGGCTGCGTCTCAAACTGCCAGTGCTCCATGTCGCTCGAGCGGCCCACGGTGGCCTCGCCGTTGCAGCCCTCGGAGAGGAACATGAGGTACTCGCCGCCGAAGCGCACCGCCTCGCCCCGCTCGTCGGTGGGCACGACGGCGCCCTTCGCCCACAGCCGCGATACCTCGTGCGGCACCGCCAGACCGAGGTGCTGCCAGTGCACCAGGTCGTCGCTGACCGCGAGGTTGATGTCGCAACCCACCTCGCCAAGCGGCCAGCCGGGCGACGGGTATTGCTCGACCTCGGCAGTGCCGGCGAGCGGCCAGATGCCGTTGGAGAACAGGTAGTAGCGGCCCTCGGCCGAGTACACCTTCGGGTCCTCGCAGCCGAGCAGTTCGTTGTCGAACGTGGGAAAGACCACGGGATTGCGCGGGTCGTCGTGCCAGCCGGCGTGCGCGGTGTAGACGGCGTGGCCAATGCGGCTCGCGAGGGACTCCTTCACCGGGGAGGCCCGGTAGAAGAGGTGCAGCAGGCCGTCCTTCTCGATGAGGCTCGGGTTGATGATGGACGCGCTCGTCCAGCCGACGTCGGTCGGGTCGGGCCACTGGCCGGTGGGCCGGAATGTTAACGCCTCGTCGCGCGCGAACGGCCCGATCGCCCAGTCGGGTCGCTCGGGATACGAGGCCGAGAACTGGCCGGTCGAGAGGGCGCCCGTCGCAGGGTTCTCGTGCCGCATGGCCTCGGCGTAGGAGGCCCGCAGCGCGTCGGTGGTCAGGGGGTGCATGATGGCGCCATCCGCTCTGTTTCGTTCATGAGTGTCGGCCCGCTTACCCCTTCACCGAGGAGCCGATGTCGGTCGAGATGAAGTAGCGCTGGAACGCGATGAACAGGATCACGACCGGCGCGGCGAGCACTACCGCACCGGCCAGCACCGAACCGAACGGGTTGGCGGTGGAGGAGGCCACGTTGCTGATGTAGTTCGCCAGCGACACCGCGAGCGGCTGCATGCTCGCCTCCTTGGTGACGAGGAAGGGCCAGAGGAACTCGTTCCACGGGCCGATGAACGTGATGAGGATCACCGTGACGAGCGCCGGCCGCACGAGCGGGATCGCCACCCGCCACAGCAGCCGCAACTCGCCGGCGCCGTCGATGCGCGCCGCGTCGAACAGCTCCTTGGGCACCTGCAGGAAGTACTGCCGGAAGATGATCACCGCCGTGGAGTTGATGGCGAACGGCAGGATCATGCCCAGGTAGTTGTCGGCCAGCCCGTAGTTGCGGGCGATCAGCACATACAGCGGGATCAGCAGCAGCTGGAACGGCACCACCTGAACCAGCAGCGCCAGCGCGAACGTCACCCCGCGCCCGCGCCACTGCAGCACGGCGAGCGCGTAGCCGGCGAGCAGCCCGAACACGACCGTGCCGATGAGCACACCGGCCGTGAAGATGCCGGAGTTCACGAGGCCGCTCAGCAGATTGATGCGCGAATTGATGGCCGCGTAGTTGTGGCCGGTCAGGTTGGCGGGGTTGGGGAACGCGCCGGCGAGCGTCGTGTCTGGCTCGGACTGCAGCGATCCGATGATCATGTAATAGAACGGGAACAGGAACACGATCGCGCCGATGGTGAGCACGATGCCGCGCAGCACCGACTGCCCGCGGCTGAGGTCGGTGCCGATGCGGCGGTTTCTGCGGCTCATGATTCCCTCCCGCCCGCGAACCGGTTCTGCAGCCACGCGATGATCAGCACGCCGATCACCAGCACGATCCCGATCGCTGCCGCATACCCGGGGTGCCCCTGCTCGATGCCCTGCTGGTACATGACGAGAACAGGCGAAGCGGATGCCCCGTTCGGCCCTCCGCCGCCCGTCAAGAGGTACGGCTCGGTGAACAGATTCGCGCCCACCACGGTCGACAGCAGAAGCACCAGCACGGTCGCCGGCCGCACCCCCGGCACCGTCACAGAGAAGAACGCGCGCACGCGCCCGGCCCCGTCGGTCGCCGCCGACTCGTACAGCTCGTTCGGCACGTTCTGCAGCGCGGCCAGGTACAGCAGAATGTAGAACCCGAGCTGCTTCCACGTGACGAAGATGGCGATCGTCGGCATCGCCAGCGCCGCATTCGACAGCCAGGACGGATGCGGCGCAAGCGGCCCGAGAATCTGGTTCACGAGTCCGTCGTGGCTGAACAGGAACAGCCACACGCCCACGACCGCGACGCTCGCCGTCACGTACGGCACGTAGTAGCTCACACGCAGAAACGTGCGCGCCCGCACCACCTTGTTCAGCGCGGTCGCCAGCACGAGCGAGAGCACCACCGTGAGCGGCACGTTGATGACGAGGAACACGCCCACGTTCACGAAGGACTGCAGCACCTGCGGGTCCTGGAACACCTGCACGAAGTTTTCGAACCCCACGAACGGCCGGTTCACGTGCGCCCCGGGCGCCGCGAAGAAGTAGTCGAAGAACGACATGTAGATCGCGAAGCCCAGCGGGTAGGCGAAGATCGCGATGACGAACACCAGGTAGGGAGCGCTGAACAGCCAGCCGAGTGGGTTTCGCCCGAAGATCCTGATGTTCAGCGGATGCCGCGGGCCGGTGCCCGACCGTCGGGTCGCGCCCGCGGCATCCGCTCGTCTGCCGGTGCCGGGGCCGGCGCCGCTCTGCCGGGCACTGCCTGTCGTGGCACTCACGGCGCTACTTCCTGTTCCACTCCGAGGTCATCTTCTTGGCGGCCTGGGCGAGATCGCTCTTCAGGTTGCCCTGGCCCGAGATGACGGACTTCGTGTAGAAGTTGCGCAGATCCTGCAGGGTGGCGATGGTGTTCGGCCCGGTCGGGTCGTCGACCGTGCGGGCGCTCTGGTTCGCGAACTCCTTGTATGCGGGGTTCTTGGTGAAGTAGTCGGCGAACGTGGTCGGCAGGTCGGTTCGAATGGGCATCTGGCCCGTCGTCTCAAGCAACTTGCCGTCTTGAGCCTTGCTCGTCGCGAACTTCAGCACATCCCACGCCGTTCCCTGGTTCTTGCATGACGTGTACATGCCGATGTTCTTCGCGTCAGGGAACGTGTAGGTCTTATCTGCGCTCGTGCCGTTCTTCGTGGGAACCGGAACCGAACCCCAGTTGATCTTCTTGTACACCGGAATCGCCCACGGGCCGACGATGGCCATGGCGGACGTGCCGCTGGCGAAGGCGTCGGACTGCACCGGCTCCTTGCCCGCCAGGTTGTTGGAGTAGATGCTCTTCCAGAAGGTGGCGACGTCGAGGCCCGCCTGGCTGTCGATCGTGGCCTTGTCGTTCTCGATGATCGACGTGCCGTTCGACTCTGCCGCATACAGCGGCAGGAAGTCGAAGTTCGGCTGGAAGAACTCGCTTGTCGGCGAGGGGTAGATGGCGTACTTGGCGGCGCCGCTCGAGACAATCTGCTTCGCCGTGTCGAGGAAGTCGGCGTAGGTCGACAGCTTCGGGTTGTCGGGGTCGAGGCCCGCCTTGGCGAAGATGTCCTTGTTGTAGAAGATCATGACCGGGTTCGACTTCCACGGCATCTGGTAGAAGTCGCCATCGGACGACTTGTACTGGTCGGCGACCTTCTTGCCGCTGCGCGATTCGATGTAGTTGTTCGCGCCGGGGAAGTTCGAGAGGTCGACCAGGCCGCCCTGCTTCTGGAACTGGCCCGTGGCGGCCGGCAGGTTGTTGAACACGAGGCAGGGCGTGGTGCCGGCGGTGATGGCGGCGCCGATGACCTCCTCGGTGCTCTTGCCCGCGGGAACCTCCTGGCCCTTGATCTTCTCTTTCGGGTGCGCGGAGTTCCAGGCCTGGACCATGGCCTTGCCCCAGCTGACCTCCTGCTCGTTGTTCGAATACCAGATTGTGATGGGGCCGTGCGCCTTCGTGGCGTCGCCTCCGTTGTTGTTGCCGCCGCCGCTTGTGCAGCCGGCGAGGCCGAGAGTGGCGACCGTGAGAAGTGCCGCGGTCGCGAGTCGCGTGCGTCGTTGCATCATGTCTCCTTGTTCGATGTGGTGCTGGTGGTGCGTGTGCTGCGTATTGTGCGCGGAGCCGCCGTCGAATTGCGCCTGATGAGAGCGGCCGGCGGCAGCGTGAGGTCGGGGGCCGACCCGTCGTCGATGAGCGCGAGCAGCGTGGTCGCAGCCGCGCGCCCCCAGCCGAGCGGGTCGTTGTCGAGGGTCGTGAGGGTGGGGTACACGTAGCGGCCGAGGTCGGCGCCATCCATGCCGGCAATCGAGAGATCGGCGGGCAACTGCAACCCGCGCTCGTGCGCCACGGCGATGCCCGCGACGGCCATGGGGTCGTTCGCGTAGACGATGGCGGTGGGGGGTTCCGGTCGGTCGAGCAGGCGGCGGGTGGCCTTCGCCCCTGCCTCAGGCGAGAAGTCGCTCGGTTCGATGAGCGGCTCGATGCCGAGATCGCGCGCGACCTGCACGTAGCGCTCCATGCGGCCGTGCGCGTGCTGCATGCGACCGTCGCCCGCCACGTGCGCGATGCGATGATGGCCGAGGGAGACGAGGTGACCGACCAGGTCGCGGATGCCGCGGTCGTAGTCGCGCGTGATCGCCGGGAACGGCGAGGGCGTGCTCGGCCGGCCGAGGGTGACGGCCGCGCTGCCGAGCTCGGAGACGAGGTCGATGCGGGGGTCATGGCCGAGCAGGTCGGTGATCAGGAACCCGTCGACCCGGTTGTCCGTGTGCAGTCGGCGGTAGGTGCCGATCTCGGCCTCCTGGTCGTGCACCATGCTGATCACGAGCACCTGCCCACGCGCCGAGAGCACCTGCTCGACCCCCGCGACGAACGCCGCGAAGAACGGATCGACCTCGAACGTGATGGGGTCGCGGCGCAGCACGAACCCCAGGGAGTAGGCCCGCCGCATGGTGAGCCCGCGGGCGCCGGGGTTGGGCCGCCAGCCGAGTTGCTCGGCGGCGGCGTTGATGCGGTCGCGCGTCTGCTGCGCCACCCCTGGGCGGTCGTTGAGCGTGAGCGAGACGAGCCCTTTGCTGACGCCGGCGGCGTGCGCGACGTCCGAGATGGTGGGGTGCTGGGCGGCGGCGCGGCGGGGTGCGGATGCGCGGGGTGCCGCTGCGGTCGCGGGGGGTGCGGATGCGCGGGAGCCCGCCGGCGTCGGGGCGACCGCGCCGGCATCCGCTTCGTTCTGCTTCACAAGGCTCCCCGTCTTTCGCCATTGCACGCTCGCTGGCCCTCTTGCCCGGCACACTAAACCGGTTTAAGTAGCCTCGCAAGGGGCGTCACGGCTCTCGCGGGACCCGACGTGCGCTCGCGGGACCCGTTATATGGGGTCCCGCGAACCCTTATGGGGTCCCGCGAGGGCGCTACGGGTGGAGGTCGCGCGGGAGCGCTACGGGCGGTGGTCGCAAGCGTGCCACGGGTGGAGGTCGCTCTGGGCGCGGCGTAAAGGCGATAGAACTGAGGGGGAGGGAGAGGCAATGAAGCTGTTCAGGTACAGATCGTCCTCGATGGACGCGGCGCACGGCGCGTTGCTGGGCCCTTCGGGAAGAAGCGGCCGGTGATCGCGGACTCCGACCGCTGCCCGTGCCTGAGCGGCGAGACGTACGCCGCGTGCTGCGGGCGTTTCCACCGGGGCGAGGCGACGGCGCCCACGGCCGAGCGGCTGATGCGGTCGCGGTACTCGGCATTCGCGGTCGGTGACGCGGCCTACGTGCTTGCCACGTGGCATCCGCGAACCAGGCCGGGCGCGCTCGAACTCGACGCCGACCAGCAGTGGCGGCGGCTCGACGTGCTGCGCACCGAGGGCGGGGGCATGCTCGAGCAGAGCGGCACGGTGGAGTTTCGCGCGTACTTCAGGGTCGGCGGCGAGCGCGGCTCGCTGCACGAGGTCAGCCGGTTCGAGCGGGTCGACGGCGCGTGGGTTTACGTTGACGGTGACGCGACGAGCGAATGAGACGCAAGAAGGAATGACAGGGAACGAGGATCAGATGGACCACCATGAGCATGGGGCCGGAGCCGGGCACGGCGCAGGGCAAGGCACCGGTCACGGAACTGAGCACGGCGACGCGCAGAGCATCTGGGAGGGGCGGTACCGTGAATCCGCGCAGATCTGGAGCGGGCGCGCCAATGCGACGCTCGTCGACGTGGTCGGTTCGCTGAAGCCGGGTCGCGCGCTCGACCTCGGTTGCGGCGAAGGCGGCGACTCGGTCTGGCTCGCAGAGAGCGGATGGCGCGTCACCGGCATGGACATCTCCCCGACGGCGCTCGAGCGAGCCGCCGCGCTCGCCGCCTCCCGGGGCGTGCCGGCCGCCTCGATTACGTGGGTGCAGCAGGATCTCGCGGCGTGGCAGCCGGGCCCCGACGACGCCTACGACCTGGTGTCGGCGTGCTTCCTGCACTCGCCGGTGGACGGGTTCCCCCGGGAGGAGGTACTGCGCCGGGCTGCGGATGCCGTTGCGCCGGGCGGCGCTCTGCTCGTGGTCGGCCACGCTGGGCCGCCGCCGTGGATGGACCCGAGCGCGGCGTGCGATCACCGCTTCCTCTCGCCGGAGGAGGAGCTCGACGGGCTCGGCCTGCCCCGGGAAGGCTGGCAGGTGCTGATCGGCGAGCTTCGCACGCGCGAGGCGACCGGGCCCGATGGGCGGCACGGCGAGCTGACCGACACGGTGGTGCTCGCTCGTCGCGAGGGGTGACGCCGCAGCGTCTGGGGAAGGTGCGTGCGCTGGCGACTGCGCCATCCGCTGGTGAGGGGGTCGCGGCACTCCCGCGGTGTGCGGGTTGAGGAGGTCGCGCAGCGACCGTGTGCGGGTTGAGGAGGTCGCGCAGCGACCGTGTGCGGGTTGAGGAGGTCGCGCAGCGACCGTCTCGAAACCCAGTGCCCGAAGGGTTTCGAGACAGCCGGCTTCGCCGGCTTCCTCAACCCGCTGACGCTCCTACTGCTGGGCCGCCCTCTCCTGGGCGTCGAGGATCGCGTCTTCGTCGTAGCGGGGTTTGCCGCCGCGCACATCGATGTAGGCGAGCACGAGGGCCGTGACGGCGAGGCCGAGGCAGATGATTCCGGCGGGGTTTGTGACGCCGATCGCGATGCCGAGCGATGGCTCGTGGGGGCCGGTGAGGATGGTCGTGAGGCCGCCGCCCGCGGTCGTGTTGGGCAGGGTGAGGCCGCAGATGATGCCGCAGGCCCAGCACAGCCCGGCGATCACGAGGGTGCGCGGCCGCGTGCGGTAGCCGTTGCGCTTCGTGAGCACGATGGCGCGGCCCAGGAACACGTGCAGCACGAAGAGCACGACGCCGATGAACACGTACAGCGGGGTGAGCGCGCCGGCGATGCCGAAGAGGTAGTGACCGAAGCCGATCCACGCGGAGACGATGAGCCCCGCGATCGTGACGAGAAGTGCGCGGGCCATAGGGCCAAGGGTAGTCGAGGGGAACTCGAGTCGCGTCGTGACAGTGTCGCCCTCAGTACAGTTCAACAGCACAGCGGATGCCGGGGGCCCTGCCCAAACGGCCGTCGCGCGTGATCAGCACCGACCCGGTCTGCTCCGCGAGTGCGACGTAGGCGGCGTCGTAACTGCTGAGGTTGCTGCCGAGCTGCCACGAGCGCGCTGCGACTGGCTCCCATGGCCAGAGTTCGATGGGCAGTTCGCTGAGGGAGCCGAGGGCCGCCTCAGCGTGATCGTTCGTAAGCAGGCCGGCGTTTCGTTGACGTCGAAGGACATTGGTGACTTCGAGAAGCAGGTGCGTCGGCGCGATGAGCGTCGCGCCCGAGAGCCGGGAACCGATTGCGTCGCCGACGTCGCCGGGATCGATCAGCAGGGTCACCATCGCGGAGGCGTCGACGACGACCGTCTCGCGGTAGGGCCGCGGGCTATCGGCGGTCGGCTGCGACATCGTCGAGGATCGCGTCGGCATCCACGGATGGGAAGTGCGCTGCTCTCATGCGGGCGCGAAGGATGGCCTCGGTCGCGCTCGGTCGCGCCGCGAGCTCGACGAGCTCCCTGCTCAGGTACTCCTGCAGCGATCGGCCATCACGTGCCGCGCGCGCCGCTAGCTCGTCGCGCACGTCGTCGGGAACCGCTCGGATCGTGATGTTGACAGGCATGAGAACAGTCTACAGGGGGTGCATGCGAAATGCAGGCTGGCGTTGTACTGGGCAGGCGTTTCTAAAAGGCTGCCGCACCATCGCATCCGCATGATTTGCGAATGACCAATTCGGCTGAGTAGGAAATGAAATCGTCGCTTCGACGTTCGATCGCGGCGGCCACCGCGGTTTCGGCGATGAGACTGACGGGCTGGCGGATCGCCGTGAGCGGCGGCCAGCAGTACTCCGACTCCTCTGCGCCGTCGAAGGACACGATGGCCATGTCGTCGGGAATGCGGATCGCTCGCTCGTGAAGAGCTCGGAGCAGCCCGACCGCTTGGATGTCAGAGCCGACGAAGCACGCCGTCGGATGATCGTGGGCACCAGACAGGAGTTCGTCCACGCCCGAATAGCCACCGGCTCGTGTGAACGGCCGCCGAATGACGATGCCGCGTGTGCCCGGCGAGGCAGCCAAGGCGTCCTCCCAGCCGCGCTCCCTGCCGCCCGAAGGCGAGTCACCGATGAGCATCGCGATGTTGTCGTGGCCGTGGGCGATCAGGTGCGTCACTGCGGCGTACGAGGCCGCTCGGTGGTCATCGCCGACAGCGATGGCTCCTTCGAAGCCTTCCTGTCGCCCTAAGAGGACGACGGGAACATTGGCATTCTGAAAGTCGGAGACATCTGGGCGAGATTCGTTGCTGAGAAGGAGGAGACCGTCGACCTGGCGGAGCAGCATCTGCCGCTTGAGTGCCGCCTCTCTCGCCAGGGATCGTGACGAGCTTCCAGAGAGCACGTCGTAGCCACTGAGGCTCGCGTACTCTTCCACTTTCGCGACGATCTCGGCGAAGTAGAGGTTCGTGTTGTCGGGGATGATCAAGCCGAGCAGTCGGCTACGACCACTTTTCAACGCACGGGCTGCGGCATTCGGGCGGTAGCCCAATTGATCGATGGCGTTGAGAACCTTGGCGCGCGTCGTAGGCGCTACGGACTTGGGTGAGCTGTTCACGACGTAGCTCACGACGGCGACGCTGACACCGGCCAGCTTCGCGACGTCTGTTCTCGTCACGGCCGATCGCTCTGCAGGCATCGTCACGCTCCCATTCTTACCGTCACTCTCTCACGCGAGCTGCGCGCGGGAGCAGGGACAATCTCGAGAACCTTATGCGCGGGCAATGCGAGGATACTTGCTCACCTCACGGCGGAGCTCTGCGTTGGTCAGGTCCTCTGCCAGTTGCCCGCGCAGCGCACGTTTCGAGGGGTCGTCGTAGAGGTTGTGGGTTTCGCCGGGATCGTCGAGCAGGTCGAACAGGTCTCCGTACGGCTGGTCTCGATATCGGGTCAGCTTGTACCGCTCGTCGACGTAGGTTCTCAGGTGCACCTTGGTCGGCTGATGGCGGTTCTCGACAATGGCGTGGCCGCGTGCCGGAGTGGAAGGGGTCTTCCACGTAGATACCTGGCTGATGCCCTGCATGTCGAGGGGGATGTCGAGCCCGGCGAACTGCAGGAAAGTCGGGGCAAGATCGACCAGGCTCTGCATGGCCGTCGTACTCACTCCGGCGGGAATCCTGCCCGGAAAGCGCGCCAGCATCGGCACTCGCACCAGATCCTCATAGTGGAAGGGGCCCTTCGCGATCAAACCGTGTTGCCCGAGAAAATGGCCGTGATCTGAGGTGAAAACCACGAGTGTGTTCTCCGCCACTCCCAAGCTGTCAAGCCGGTCCAGGATCCGGCCGATCTCGTGGTCGATGAAGGAGATCATGCCGTAGTAGACGGCAATGTTCTTGCGGAGGGCTTGCTCGTCGATGAGATGGCTTTCGAACCCGTGGTTCTGGAATGGGGTCTCCTGCCACGCGCTGAAGTCGGGCGCGCCTTCCTGGGTCTTCCTGAACCACTCGGGCATGAGGTCCAACTCGCCCGGTTCCATATGCGGCAATTCAATGTCCGCCGGGTCGTACATGCTGGCCCAGGGCTCAGGAACGAGATATGGCGGATGCGGGTCCTGGAAGCTCGCCCACGTGAAGAACGGCGTGTCGGCATCCACTGCCGCTTCGATGGCGGCAACGCTGCGCTCTCCGACGAAGGTCGTGTAGTGGAATTGTTCCGGCAGGTCCCATGAGTGCAGACGGCTCGCTGTCTCACTTTCGTCCTGGAAGTAGTCGCGCCAATTGCTCAGACCCTTCTCCTCCATCCAGATGGCGTAGTGTTGCCCGGCCCAAAATTCGTCACCGTGATTGCGTGCGAGCTCGATATGCTCGAAGCCGTAGTACGGTCCGGAAAACCCGCGCCAAAAGTCAAGGTCGCGCAGCGTGGGCGGCGCCTCGAGAGATGTCTGGTCCGGCAAGGAACTCAATGGCTGAAAGTGGGCCTTACCGATCAGCGACGTTGCATACCCCGCCTCAGTGAGCAGCTGTCCCACAGTCTGGCGGTCTTCGTCGAGCTTGGTACCGATCGTCCAGCACCCGTGCATCGACGGGTATTGCCCGGTGATGATGGACGCACGGGAGGGGGAGCACAGCGGATTGGCGCAATATGCGCGGTCGAACAGCATTCCCTCATCTGCGAGCCGGTCGAGCGCCGGGGTTTTCACGAGCTCGGTCTTCCTGCCGATCGCAGCGTAATGCTGCTGATCGGTTGTGATGAGCAAAATGTTGGGAGTTCGACTCATAGTGCATTGCCTTTCCACGGAACCGACGTCACTGCGGCGGAGTAGCTTTTGACCCATCGGCGCGGTTTTCGCTATCCGATCACTTGATGGCACCCGCAGCCGCTCCTTCCATGAAGTACCGCTGCAGGAACAGGTAGACCAGAAGGATGGGTACGAAGGCGAGAAGTGACGCTGCGGATGCGGCCCCGAGATTGCTGGTCGACTGCGAGAAGAACGTGCTCACGGTGGGGGCGATCGTTCTGACGCTTTGATCGTTGAGGATGTAGACCGACAGTGCGAATTCGTTCCAGATGGGCACGCCGGCGAGGATCGCCACGGAGGCGGTGACGGGCTTGAGCAGGGGGAAGACGATGTTGTAGAGGCGTCGGAACAGTCCGGCACCATCCAGAGCGGCCGCCTCTTCCAAGGAATACGGCACACTGCCCAGGAACGCGCTGTACATGAAGATCGCCAGCGGAAGGTGTTCGGCGACGAGGGTGAGCGTGATCCCCCAATAGGTATTGATGCCGCCGATGTCGACGAGCATGGAGTACAGCGGAACCAGGATGCTCAAGGGCGGCACCATCATCATGACGAGAATCAGCGCCAGAACGATACGGTTCGTCCTGGTACGCAACCGCGTCAGAGGGTAGGCCGCGAGCGCGCCCAACACGAGCACCAGCAGCGTGCCGCCTCCGGTCACGATCAGGCTGTTGAGGATGGCGCGGAAGATGCCGCCGTCGTTGATGGCCTCCGCGAAGTTCCCGAGGTAAAGCGTGTGCGGCGGAACAAGCCGCGACGACAGGTCTGTTCGGCTCTTGAACGCGGTGGTCAGGGAGATGTAGAAGGGCAGCAGCTGCGCGATCACAGCGACCGCGATCAGCACACCCAGAACGATTTTGCTGGCACGCTTGGTGAACATCGGCATCAATCGGCCTCCGGATTCAAACGGCTGAAGCTCGAGTTAACGATCAGCGCGAACACGACGATGATGGCGAAGAGAACCACGCCCATGGAGGCCGCGTATCCGGCGTTCTGGCTGTCGAAGTACGTGATGCTGATCAGGGTCGATACCGAGTTCGTCGAGTACCCCGGGCCGCCCGCGGTCAGAACGGTGATGACGTCGAAGAGCTTCAGCCCGTTGATGAGGTTGAGAACGACGCTTGCGGTGAACGCCGGCCAAAGGAGTGGAGCGGTGATGTGCAGGAATTGCTTCCATCCGGCGGCGCCGTCGAGAGTGGACGCCTCGTAGTACATCGCCGGGATCGAGTGCAGGCCCGCAAGGTAGATCACCATGGAGATGCCCATGAACTGCAGGCTGTTGACCAGAACGATGATGATGATGGCGACCGTCGCGTTGTTCAGCCACGCGACCTTGTCGGCGCCGAAGAGGCCGACAAGGTCATTGAGGGCGCCGTCGTTGTACTGGAAGAGCAGGTAGTACATCGTGCCCATGATCACCGGCGAGACCAGGGCCGGCAGGTAGATGATGGCGCGGAGGATCCCGCTGCGACGTGTCGGCTTGCGCAGAATCAGCGCCAGCCCGAGGCCGAAGACCTGCTGCAGCACCGTGCTGCCAACGCCGTAGATGAACGTGTTGAGCACGACATGGCCGAAGGTGCTGTCCGTGAAGAGGCGGAGGTAGTTGTCAACGCCGATGAAATGCTTTTGCGGGCTGAAGCCATCCCAACTGGTGAAGGAGATTCCGAATCCCCGGATGAGCGGGTAGGCGATGAAGATCGCGAAGATGATCAGCGCCGGCACGTAAAGCAGGTTTGCGCGCAGCGGGACTGATCGCATGGGCCTGCGTCGACGGCGACCGCCTGGTGGGCGTGACCCTGCGCGGCGAGTCCCGAGGTTCGAGGACTCGCCACGCAGGGTGAGGGAAGGTTGAGGCATAACTAGGAGTTGGCCTTCGCCTGCGCCGAGAGGCTCTCATAGGTCTGCTGCATCATCTGCGTCGCCGCATCGACACTCGACTGCCCGGTGATGACCGAATCGATCGCGTTGCCCAGAGGCACCCACGCACCGTCCGGCAGGTACACCCGATCGAAATAGGGCACGGACGGCGTGCTCTTCTCGGTGACGTACGTGGCGAAGCTCGAGCTCAGGATGCCCTTGGTTTCCTTGGCGTTGGTCAGCCCGGGCGCCGAAGCGGTGGCAGCGGACATTGCCGTCTCGTTTGCCGGCTGAGCGAGGAACGTCAAGAACTCCTTGGCCTGCGCGAGGTGCTTTCCTGTCTTCGACGCGCCGAACGCGGTTCGTTCACCGGCGACGAGGAAGGTGTCGTTGTCGTCGATCGACGGAATCGGGATGAAGCCGAATTGCGCCTTCGGGTTCGTGGAGTGCGCGGTGTTGACGATCGAGGTCGGTCCCATTTCGAATGCCGCCTGGCCGCGGGCCAAGGCGTCTCCCATGGTCGTCTGGTTGGCGGAGGAGTAGTCGGGGTTGAGGTATCCCGCCTGCTTCCAGTTCGCGATGAGCTTCAACGTCTTGGCGAAGTCCTTGGCAACAAACGTGCCGGACTTCATCTTCTTGAGCGCGGAATCTGAAAAGCCGCCGGGCAGAAGGCGGTCAGCGACTGCGGCCGCCATGCTCTTGCCGCCGACATAAAGCGGAGAGATCCCTTCGGCTTTGAGCTTCGCGCACGCCGCATCGAAAGCGCTCCAGCTGGTGATGGAGGCAGGGTCGATGCCGGCCTCCTTCAGCACGTCGGCGTTGTACATGATCCCCGAAACGTCGATGTCGGTGGGCAACGCGAAGAGATTCCCCTTCTCATCGACCATGGCGGGCTTGAGCGCAGGGTTAAGGTTCTTGGCCCAGCTCTCGTCCTGAAGGGGTGCCAGGAACTGGCCGTAGCGCAGGACGGACCATCCGTGGGTCATCCAGATGTCGGGTGGGTTGTGAGCCGCGAGGCGGACCTTGATGGCTGCCTCGTAGTTCGTCTCACCGGTCCCCGGGACGAGCTTCAGGGTGATGTTCTTGTGAGTGCTCTCAAATTCTTTTGCGATGCTGGTGAGCGCCTTGAGTTCTGGCGTGCCAGAGCCCATGTCGGTCTCAACTTCAATTGTGGCGTGGCCGGAGCCACCGGATGCGCCGCCGGAGCCGCCGCTCGAACAGCCTCCGAGAGCGAGGGTGCTGGACGCGACGATGGCCGCCGCGCTTATGAGCCAAACCTTCTTCATTGTTGCTCCTCATTGATGCAATCATTTTCGCCCCTGAGTTACACGAGTAACTACGATTAGGCATGCTATAGGTGACGGTCGATGAATGCAACAGCGTCAGGGCCGGTCGCCGAGAGGTGGGGAACGCTTTGGCCCTCATCTTCCTGCTGACCCGGGCTTCTCCTACACAGGGTGCGTCGGTCAGTGGCTCTCCACAGGAAAGAGGCATTGACCGGGGCTTTGTCCTCGTCCAATGTCGGTGGCCGCTGGGACACTTGAACCATGAACACGACGAGCGGCTTCAGCGACGCGACGCAGCTGCTGCGCTGCGGTGACGGCCGCTCAGCCGATGCCCGCGCGTTGACCGACGACGAGCTGATCGCCGAAACGGTGGCGGTCGAAGAGCTCGGCCGGCTCGTCGATGCGCGCCGGCTGGTACTGGCGGCGGAGATCGCCCATCGTTCCCGCCGCGAGCTTGCCGGTGAGGGTCTGGCCGCCCGCCGCGGCTGCCGCAATCCGAACGAGTTGCTGCAACGTCTCACCCTCGCCGGCCCCTCCACGGTCGAGATGCGGATGCGGTTGGGCGCGTGCCTGCGCCGCCGCCCCACGTTGACCGGGGCCGATGCGCCCGCGCTCTTCCCCGCCGTCGCCTCCGCGGTCGCCGATGGAACATTGGGGGCGGATGCGGCCGCCGCGATCGTGGCCGCTCTGCGGCCCGTGCTGAACACGGCGCATCCCGCCCATATCGCCTCCGCCGAAAGCGAGCTTGTCGCCGCCGCCACCGGCGCTGCGCCCGAAAGCCCGGCGCCGGCGACGGCCGAGGACATCCGGTTGCAGGCGCAGGTGTGGGCGGCGGCACTGGACCCCGATGGCGTCCTGCGCGAGGAAGAGAAGGCCCTCACCCGCCGCGGCGTTCGCCTCGGCCGGCCGCGCGACGGCGTCGTCCCGCTGAGCGGTGCCCTGATGCCCGAGATCGCCGCGAAGATGGCCCGCCTCTTCGATGCCTACCTCACGCCCAGAACCGGTCCCGCCTTCCTGGCCGACGACGAAGGCACTGCGCGCTCAGCGCGGGAGGGCGACTTGGACGCCCGGCAGCGCGATCCGCGCAGCCTCGATCAGCAACGCGATCCGCGCAGTCTCGACCAGCAACGCCACGACGTGCTCGCCGCCATGATCGATGCCGCCGCCCGCGCGACCGACGCACCCACCATCGGTGGCGCAGCACCCACCGTCCTCGTCAGCGTGCGCGCCGGCGACCTCGCCACCGGCCGCGGCATCGGCCACATCGACGGCTCCGAGACCCCCGTCTCGATGACCACGGTGAAACAATTCGCCTGCACGGGCGGCATCCAACCCATTCACTTCGACGACACCGGTCGCATCACCGGCCTCGGCAGCCCGCAACGATGCTTCACCCCCAAGCAGCGCCGCGGCATCGAACTACGTGACGGCGGGTGCGTTATCCCCGGCTGCCACGTACCCGCCGCCTGGACCGAAATCCACCATGTCACCCCCGACCGCGCGGGAGGCCCGACGCACACGGACAACGGCGTCTGCCTGTGCTGGTATCACCATCGCACCATTGACACCTCCGGCTGGCACGTTCGTATGCACCACGGCACACCCCACATCAAGGCCCCGCCGTGGCTCAACCCCAGCGGCCAATGGAAGCCGGCCACCAAATCCGTCACCCGCCTGCTCAGCGCGGTCAGCAGGCAATGACGGGCGTGCCCACGACTGCGTATCGCGCTCCCAGGTGCGTGTGTGGCGGGGGAGTTGCCCGGCGAGCGGGGTGCCCAGGTGCGTGTGTGGCGGGGCAGTTGCCCGGCGAGCGGGGTGCCCAGGTGCGTGTGTGGCGGGGCCGTCACCTGGCGAGGCGGCGCGCCCAGCTGCGTGTGTGGCGGGGTCGTCACCCGGCGAGGCGGCGCGCCCGGCTGCTGTCGTGGCGCGTCGTCACTCCTCGAAGCGGCGTGACCAGAGAGCGTCGAGCTCCGCCGTCGTCTCCGCATCGAGAACGATCTCACCCACGGCCACATTCTCGGCCAGGTGCTCGCCGTTGCTGGTGCCCGGTATGAGCAGCGTGTTCGGTGCGTGGCCAAGCAGCCAGGCGAGCCCGATCTGTGATGGGGTCGCGCCGAGCCGCGCGGCCGCGGCTTTAACCTCGGGCTGCTCGGCCACCTTCGGCAGGTGCGGGAACGCCGAGCCGAGAGGGAAGAACGGCACCCAGGCAATGCCCTCCGCAGTGCAGATCTCGAGCAGATCCTCGTTGTGCCGCGAGACCAGGCTGAAATCGTTCTGTACGCACACGATGCCCGCAGGAATCGCCCGGCGCAGCCCCGCGGCATCGACGCCACTAACGCCGATCGCGCCGATGAGGCCCTCGTCACGCATGGCCACCATGACGGCGAGTTGGTCATCGAGGTCGACGAGCTGATCTCCTTCCGCCCTCATGCCTCGCCCGGGCCGTGCGTCATCGAGCCTGCGCAGGTTGACGACGTCAAGCCGGTCACGGCCGAGCGTGCGCACATTGTCTTCGACGGATGCACGCAGCTCATGCGGGTGCTGCGCCGGGCGCAGCGGCAGCGGGCCGCCGGCGCTCCGTACCGCGCCCACCTTTGTCGCGATGACGACGTTCTCGCCTGGCAGAACCGCGCTGCGGATGATCTCGTTCGCCACGCTGTCGCCGTAGAAGTCTGCCGTATCGATGTGATCGACACCGAGGGCAATGGCCTGCCGCAACAATCGCTGCCCGGCAGCGCGGTCGTGTTCGAGGCGTTCGAGCGCCATCGCCCCGAAGCCAATGCGGGAAACGTGGTGATTGCCAAGGCGGTACGTGCCTCCGGGGTGTGCGGTAGTGCTGCCGGTCATCCGTGCTCTCTCCTATACTCGACAGTGGGCGGAGGTGCCTCCGCTTCGCAGTCCCACTATACGGAGGAACCTCCGCTTTGGCATCCCCCAGCCCGCAGACCCGCCGATCTCGTGCTCCCCGAGCAGACGCCGAGCGCAATCGAACGGCCCTTGTCGATGCCGCCCGCCACGCATTCACCACGACGGGAGCGGGGGTCTCGCTCGAAGCCATCGCCCGAGCCGCCGGCGTCGGCATCGGGACCCTCTACCGAAACTTCCCGACGCGCGAAGACCTCATCGCGGCGGTCTACGCGACCGAACTCGACGCGGTGGTCGACGCTGCAACCGAGCTGCGAGCGAGAATGCCAGCGGATGCCGCTTTCCGCGCCTGGATCGATCGGTACGCCGCGTTCGTCTCCGCGAAGCGCGGCATGGCGGAGACGATGCGCGCAGGCGCCCTCACCGCCACCGCGATAACGGCGCGCACACGTGAGCGCGTGAACGAGGCGATCGAGGGGTTTCTGCGCGAGGGCCGTGAGTCGGGTCTGCTGCGCAGCGACGCGCTGGCCGACGACGTCACGACCACACTCGTCGGGGTGTTCCTCGCGACAAGCGACACCCAGGACGACGCCCAGGTGACCCGCCTGCTCGGCCTGCTCGTCGACGGGCTGCGCCCCCGCAGCTGATTCTCGCGGAACCGCCGCCGGGGTGGGCGGCGACTGCGGGCGAGCGGTGAGGCGCGCCGACGGGGTGGGGAGAACCGCCAGCGCGACTAGCCTGAAGCGATGGCCTTCAACGATGCACCCATCGATTCAGAATCCGCCGAGCGCCTCCGCGGCCACGATCTGCGGCTCGCGCTCGTCGATACCTCCGACCGCGAGGCCTTCGCGGCCTGGCTCCAGGCGGATGCGCGCGGCTTCCACGGTCCCCGCGTCACCCAGAGCGAGCTCGACGAGCAGCTGCACCACAATGCGTACCGCCGCACCACGGGCGTGTGGGACGACACCGCACCCGAGCCGCGAACGCCTGTTGCGACTGTGAGCAGCTGGACCACACCGCTCAGCCTGCCAGGCGGCGAGAGCCTCGACGCCTGGGCGATCAGCTCGGTCACGGTGTCGCCGACGCACCGGCGCCGCGGCATCGCCCGGGCCCTGCTCGAGTCGGAGCTGCGCACGGCGCACGCCTGCGGCATCCCTCTGGCAATTCTCACGGTGTCGGAGGCGACGATCTACTCGCGCTACGGGTTCGGTCCGGCGGCGATGGCGGCGGCGCTGCGCCTCGACACGCGTAAGACCGGCTGGGCCGGACCCGCGGCATCCGGTCGAGCGCATTTCGTGACGCCCCAGCACGTGCACGACGAGCTGCGCGGACTCATGGAAAGGGCGCGACGGGCGGTGCCGGGCGAAATCGAGCTCGATGACTACCTGTGGGCGCGGCTCTGCGGTCTCGTCGGCGACCCGAAGGATGAGGCGAAGCACCTGCGGGCCGTGCGCTACGACGACGCGGGCGGCGAGCCGCAGGGGTTCGCGCTGTACCGGGTCGACGGCAGCGACGACGACTTCACGCGGCACACGGCGAGCGTGCAGTACGTGTGTGCCGCCACCGACGATGCCTACGCTGGGCTCTGGCGCTACCTGATCGAGCTCGACCTGGTCGGCACTGTCACGGCCGAGCTGCAGTCGGTCGACGAGCCGGTGCGCTGGCAGGTCGCCGATATGCGCGCGGTGCACGCCCGGCCGACCGACCACCTGTGGGCACGCATCATCGACGTGACGGCGGCGCTCGAGGCACGACGCTACGCGGCGCCGGGAACGCTCGCGTTCGACATCACCGACCTGCTCGGGTTCGCGGATGGCCGCATTCTCGTCGACATCGACCCCGACGGGCTCGCGCACGTGTCGCCCCTCGCCGGCGACGCCCCGGTCGGGGTGCCCTCCGTCGCGCTGAACGTCGCCGACCTGAGCTCGCTCTACCTGGGCGGGGTCTCGGCGTCGACGCTCGCGCGCGCCGGGCGCGTCACCGAGATGGTGCCGGGGTCTGCGGCAGCCATCGACGCGTCGTTCCGCTCGAGCGTGCCGCCGCGCCTGAGCATCTGGTTCTAGCGCGCCACTACTCCAGCAGGCCGCGGATGTCGTCGGCGGTCAGCGCTGCGCTGAACGCCGCATCCGCGTCGAGAACCGCGTTGAACAGCCGCGCCTTCGCCTCCTTGAGCGCCATGACCTTCTCCTCGATGGTGCCCGTGGCGACCAGCCGGTAGACCATGACGCTGCTCGTCTGGCCGATGCGATGCGTGCGGTCGACGGCCTGCTGCTCGGTCGCCGGGTTCCACCAGGGGTCGAGCAGGAACACGTAGTCGGCCTCGGTGAGGTTAAGGCCGAAGCCGCCGGCCTTCAGGCTGATGAGGAAGAGCGGGGCAGACCCCTCTTTGAACTTCTTGATGACGGATGCTCTGCGCGTGGTCGACCCGTCGAGGTACGCGAACTCGACACCCCGCTCCTCAAGCCTCGCCGCGACCTTGCCGAGGAAGCTCGTGAACTGGCTGAAGATGAGCGCCCGGTGGCCCTCGGCGAGCACGTCTTCGAGCTGGTCGAAGAGCGCGTCGAGCTTGCTTGAGGCGATGCCGGCGTAGGCCTCGGCGTCGACGAGGGTGGCGTCGAGGCTCAGCATGCGCAGCAGCGTCAGCGAGCGGAACACGATGAACCGGTTGCGGTCGAGGTCGTCGATGAGCCCGAGCAGCTTCTGCCGCTCGCGTTGCAGCACGGTGTCGTAGAGCTTGCGATGCTTGGGCGACAGCTCGATCTGCAGCACCTGCTCCTGCTTCTCGGGCAGCTCTGGCGCGACGAGCTGCTTGGTGCGGCGCAGCATGAGCGGGCGGATGCGGCGGCGCAGCCTCGCCAGCAGCTCGGCCCCGTGCGCGGCCGGTGTAGCCTTCGCGGGGCTGGCCGCGTCGGCAATGGGCTTCACGTACTCCTCAGTGAAGCGGCGCGACGAGGGGAAGAGTCCGGGCGCGACGATGTCGAACATCGACCACAACTCGAGCAGGTTGTTCTCCATGGGCGTGCCGGTGATGGCGAGCTTGAACGGCGCGTCCAGCTCCTTCGCGCAGCGGTGCGCGCGCGACGCGTGGTTCTTGACGAACTGGGCCTCGTCGAGAATGAGGCCGGCCCACTGCTGCGCCGCGTAGTGCTCGAAGTCGAGGCGGAACAGCGTGTACGAGGTGACGACGATGTCGGCGCCAGCGATGGCCTCATCGAGAGGGATGCGCGCCTTCGCCAGCGTGGAGGTGAGAGCGGCGACAGCGAGCCCTGGCGTGAAACGTGCCGCCTCCGAGACCCAGTTCGACACGACGGAGGAGGGCGCGACGACGAGGAATGGGGCGTCGGCGGGGCGGGTCTCGAGACGGCCCTGCGGGCCTCCTCGACCGGCGTAGGTGGGTTGAGGAGCCGGCGAAGCCGGCGTCTCGAAACCGGGCGCGGAGGTCTCGAGACGGCCCTGCGGGCCTCCTCGACCGGCGTAGGTGGGTTGAGGAGCCGGCGAAGCCGGCGTCTCGAAACCCTGCCGCGCTGCCGCGATCAGCGCCAGCGTCTGCACCGTCTTGCCCAGGCCCATGTCGTCGGCGAGCACGCCGCCGAGCGCATGCCGCCAGAGGAATGTGAGCCAGGCGTACCCGTCGAGCTGGTACGGGCGGAGGGTGGCGTCGAGACCAGCCGGAAGCGCAGGGGGTGTCTGCACAGCATCCGCTCGTGTGAGTTCGAGAAGGCCGCCGACGCTCTCGCGCCAGCGCACCGCCTGCTCGGATTGCTCGGCGAGGTCTTCGAACTCCTCCCAGAAGTCGGCCTGGTAGCGGCTGATGCGCAGCGCGCCCGTCTCCCACTCGCCGAGCGCCTGCGCTTCGAGGATGAGCTCGCGCAGCTTGTCGAAGATGGGCTGGCGCAGCGACAGGTAGGTGCGGTCGATGAGCATGAGCTTCGGCACGCCGCGGGAGAGCGCCGCGAAGAGGTCGGTGAACGGCACCTCGCGGCCCTCGACATGCACGATGACGCCGAGGTCGAACCAGTCGTTCTGGTCGGTCTCGACCGTGGAGACGCGCAGCGTCGGCGTCTCGTGCAGCTCGCGGTAGTCGGGACGCTCGCCGACGATCTCGACGCGCACGCCGTCGGCGTTCTCGAGGCGGGGCAGCACGTGTTCGGTGAATTCGGCGGCGGCGATGTCGTTGAGCGTCGCGGGCAGGGCGATCGGCGCCTGGCCTTCGAGGGCCCGGGTGGCGGAGGCGAGTGCGGCCAGCTCGGCATCGTCGTCGCGGGCGACTCGCTCGCCGCGCTGCGGCGTGAGCGAGACGCGGATGCTGGAGCGGCCCCGCGGATACTCCCACTGCCACTCGAGCCTGAGTACATGCTTCGGCTGGAATGTAGCGGTCAGCACGAGGGTGGGCGGAGCGATCTCGGGGAACTCGACGGAGGAATCCGCGCTCGTGACGGCGACGGCGCGGCGGAGCGAGGGGTAGATCTCCGCCAGAAACTCGTCGACGTCGTCGGGTGGAATCTCGATCACGTCGCCGCGCAACAGGCGGCGGTGCTCGTCGGTGAGCGGGGTCGTCACGGGCGCGAGCGTGAGCAGCGGCTCGGGTTGCCAGACGACCATGTAGAGGCCGTGGTCGCCGATGGGTGAGACCGCGGTGTGCTCGACGTCGGCGCCGTCGAGCTGCACCGAGGTGCGCAGGCGCAGAGCGGCGGATGCCGACGGCAGGTCGGGTGCGGCAGCGGCTTCGGCGCCGGGGTCAGCCTCGGCAGCGGGCCCGGCAGCGGCCCCCGCAGCAGTGCTGGGGCCCGCCGTGGCAGCGGGCCCGTACGAGGCGTCGAGCCCGACGGAGGCGGCGGAGGCGACGGCGATGCGGCCATCCTTGCGATTGCTGACGAGTTCGATGCCGAGAGACGGCGCGTCCGCGAGAAGGCGCCACAGCAGGGGGCTGGGGAAGTCGTCGAGAATGATGCGGTCGGGGTCCTGGCCGAAGTAGAGGCCCGGCTGTGTTCTGGCGAGGGCGGCGATGTTGCTGAACCAGCGCAGTTGCGCGGGGTCGAGGTTCATGCGGTTGAGCTGGTGCGGCAGGGTCGACCAGTTCAGCCCGCTCGTCGTCCAGCGGCCGCTCGTGCCGCGCTTGACCGGCCGCATGGTGATGCGCAGGGGGCCGACCGAGTCGACGGTCGCCGGCACGGTCGTCGCACCCGCGCGCTGCCACCGACCGCGGGCGACGCGCGCCTTCTCGCGCACCTCGAACTGCAGGGCGAGCGCCGCGGGAGCGTCGTCGCCGGGCCTGCCCTCGCCGATGACCCTGCCAGCGGATGCGCCCCGCGCCGCCTCCGCCAACGGCCCGAGAGCGGCTCGCCACGTCGCCGCGGGGCCGGCCGCGCTGCGCGCGAGCCCGCCCGCGGCATCCGCCCCTGCCTCGCCGCCAGCGGCATCGTGGCTCGCGGCAGCGCGGCCCGCGGCATCGCCCGCCGAACCGATGCCACGCACCGCATTGGCGCGACCCGCGGCATCCGTACCCCCTGCCGGGCCCCAGCCGGCGCTCGCGCCACCGGTCTCTTCGACCACGTGCTTCGCGTTGCTCGTGAGCAGCACGGCGGCCGCGTGCTTGCAGTCGCGGTGCACCGGGCACGAGCAGACGGCCTCGTCGGGCAGGTGGAATCCCGGGCGCCCCGGCCTCAGGGTGATGCGGCACTGGTACGTGTTGACATCGCCGCCCTGCACCTCGCCGCGCAGCACTCCGGCACCCGAATCCCAGTCGAGGGCGAGCACCGCGCCGTTGCGCGCATACGGGCGAGCCCGCTCGAACGCGCCGGTGCCGACGAGGCGGCGAATGTCGCCGGCGTCCACAAGGGGGAAGGCGTGCGGCGGCATGCGTCAATGCTCCCACGAGCGGCTGACGGCGGGCTCAGCGCAGCGCCGGCCGCGCGAGCAGGCCAAGCGCGCGCCGCACCACTGGCGGCAGCGGCCTCCCCTACCAGCCCAACGCGCTGCCGAGGGCGGGCTCCACGATCGCCCAGCATGCCAGCACCGAGAGCGCGATGACGCCCGCGCCCCAGATGCCTCGGGTGCGCCGGGCCGTGGCCACCTCGCGACGCAACGCGGCGAAGGTGGCCAGGTCGGGGTTGGCGGCCGCATCCGCCCCCCTGACATGCCAGGTCGACGGATGCTCCGCAACATGCCGCACGCCCGCCGCGTCGAAGCCGGGCACCGGCCGCTGGCGCCGCAGCCACCCCACGAGCGCCCGATCGCTCAGCACCGTCACGTGCTTGGGGCGCTGCTTGAACGTGATCTCGCGGGAGCCGACCAGCACGACGAGCGGCTGCACGGGCACCGCGGTTCCGACGGCGTCGCTGAGCAGCTTGGCCGCGTGCGACCCCTCGTGCCGCGAGTTGCGAATGTGGTCGGTCGGCTGCCCGTTGACGAGCATGGTGCGGTGCCCGACCCAGACCCGAGCGCCGTCGTGGAACTTGGCGTTCATGGTGAACACTCCCGCCGGGCCGATGGCGATGTGGTCGATGTCGCGGCTGCCGCGCCCCACCGGAACGGAGTGCAGCACGCTCCAGTCGGGGCCGAGGCGTGAGAGTCGCTGAGCGACGTGCAGCTCGCCGATCGCGCCCGCATACCAGCTGCGGGCCTCTGGGTGCAGGGGAGTGCGACCGAAGAAGCGGGCCGTGCGGGTGCGCGGCACGGCAGCCGACTGCCGACTCAGGCATTCAGCAATGACAGCGGATGCCGGTGGCCTCTCCCGCAGCGTCGCCGCCCCGCGACGGCGCACGGCCTGGCGCGCGGGCCGGCGCCGTGCGGCAGTGGCGGCCGTCGCTTCCGCCGCGTGGGCCGCTTGCACGGCTTCCGATGCTTCGGTCGCTTCCGCCGCTTCCGTCGCTTCGGAGGCTTCCGCCGCTTCGGTCGCGGGCGACGTCGTCACGATGGGCTGCGGGTCCGTCGGGGGTTGGGTGAGCTGATCGACGTTCATTCTTGGGTCTTGCCCTTCACGCGGAATCCGCATGGAAAACTTCGGGTGTGTTCGGGTTGGTGCATGCCGGGCCGACCGTCTGCATGCCGATTGCGACCATACCGCGCCGGTGCCGCCGCGCACTCGACCCACTTCGGGGGCAGGACGTGCTGGGCGCCAGCACGCGGCGGCGGCCCCAGCGGCCCCAGCGCCCGCGGCGCCCGCGGCGTCACGCCAGCCCCGCGTGGGTCGGGCCGAATCGCGGGTGTTCTCGTATGCGACCCGCGATATGCCCCGACTCAGTGGGGAGGTGACGATCGCGGAGGTGGCACGGCTCAGAGGTGGGACGGCGTGGCGGCCCCGCCTACTCGGCGGCGGCCGCAGCCGCCTCGCTCTTCTGCAGCGACGCCAGCACGGCGTTGGCGTATGCGAGGTACCCCTTCGAGTTCGGGTGCAGCGCCCCGCGCCCGTTCGCGTTGATCCACGGATCGCGCGTGCCGATGCCGTGCCCGCCGAAATCGACAGGCGCGAAGGCGATGTCTGCACCGGCCTTACGCTGGCGCCCCACCGCGTCGCGGATCATGTTGTTCAGCGAATCGGTCGCCGCGTTGATGACGGCCGTCGTCGAGAACGCAGGGTCGTCGGCGGCGGGCAGCACGAACAGATCCGGATACCCCGTCACGACAACGTGCGCGTTCGGCGCGGCGGCGACGATCGCGCTGTAGGTCTCGTCGAGCCGGTCGGGCATCTCCTTCAGAAGTTTCAGCGAGCGCGTGAACTGCCGCTCGCAGCGGTGGTTCACGCCATCCATGCAATCGTCGCCCAGTTGGATGGCGCTCAGGTCGTTGCCGCCGATCGTCACCGTGACGAGGTCGGTGTCGATGGTGAGCGCGCCCAGCTGGCTCGCGAGCAGATCGCGCGTGGTGGCACCGCCGCAGGCGCCGTTGTCGGTGAGGGGAAACCCGTCTGCCTCGAGCAGCTCGGGGTAGCCGTTGCCGCTCAGCATGCACTTGCCGTGGGTCGGCCCGGCGCCAACCCCCGACGCGTAGGAGTCGCCGATGGAGACGTAGTCGCTGAAGGGTGCCGCGAGCTCGGCGGGTGTGGGAGTGGGTGCGGCGGTCGGCGTCTGCTTCGGCGCGGCGGTCTTATCGGGTGTCGGCACGGATGTCGCCCGCCCCGCGCCCGGGGCTCGGCCCGCCGGCGCTTGGCCGCCGCCGAACGCCATCACCCCCACCGCGACCGCGCCCGCCACGACGAGCGCGACCACGATCACGACGATCAGCACGGAGCGGGGGCGCATGCGCCGAACGTACCGCGCGCGGCGCATGCCCGCAAAAGAATGCATGTGATGCTGGGCAACGCCTCAGGCGCGCTTCAGCGTCAGCCACCGGTTCTGGGAGCGTCGGGTGATCTGCCATGCGGCGGGCTCAGCGAGTGTCGCGGTCGTCTCGACGACGTGCTGCGCGATCTGCGCTGCGAGCTCGTCGTCATCGGCGGCGAAGCGCACGGTGAGCCGCGCCTCGCCGCGCACGACCGCGACGTTCGAGGCCTCGGCCGTGGTGAGCTCGGCGGCGGCATCCGTCGCGGCGGGCAGCACCTGTTGCGGGCTGACGCCGGGGCGCAGCGCCCCGATCGTGATCGTCACGCGGTACGACGGCATGGCAGCCGACCGCCCTACTCGACCGGCTGCAGCGCCGCGCTCGCGCCCTGCCCCGCCACCGGCACCAACCGCTGCAGCTGCGTCACGTGCGACGGGTTCAGCTCGTCGAGCGACGCCACCCCGAGCAGCCGCATCGTGCGCTCCACCTGCGTGCGAAGAATCGTGATCGCCCGGTCGACGCCCTCGCGGCCGCCCGCCATGAGCCCGTACAGGTACGCGCGTCCCACCAGCGTGAAGCGGGCGCCAAGCGCGATCGCCGCTACGATATCCGCGCCGCTCATGATGCCCGTGTCGAGCAGCACCTCGGTGTCGCTCCCGACCTCGCGCACCACGTGCGGCAGCAGGTGGAACGGGATCGGCGCTCGGTCGAGCTGGCGGCCACCATGGTTCGAGAGCACGATGCCGTCGGCGCCCATGTCGGCGAGTTTGCGCGCATCCGCTATGTTCTGAACGCCCTTGACGACGAGCTTGCCGGGCCACTGATCCTTGATCCAGGCGAGGTCGTCGAAGGTGACGGTCGGGTCGAACATGCTGTCGAGCAGCGCCGCCACCGTGCCCGACCAGCGGTCGAGCGAGGCGAACGCGAGGGGCTCTGTGGTGAGGAAGTTGATCCACCAGGCCGGCCTGGGGATCGCGTTGAGAACCGTCTTCGGCGTGAGCGACGGCGGAATCGTCATGCCATTGCGGCTGTCGCGAAGCCGGGCACCGGCCACCGGCACGTCGACCGTGACGAGCAGGGTGTCGAAGCCCGATTTCGCGGCGCGCTCAACGAGGGCCATGGAGCGCTCGCGGTCCTTCCACATGTACAGCTGGAACCAGTTGCGCCCAGTCGGGTTCGCCGCCTTCACGTCCTCGATCGACGCCGTGCCCATCGTCGACAGAGAGAAGGGGATGCCGGCGGCCGCGGCCGCCGAAGCCCCAGCGATCTCGCCTTCGGTCTGCATCATGCGCGTGAACCCGGTGGGCGCGATGCCGAACGGAAGCGCCACCGGGCCGCCCAGCACCTCGCGGCTCGTGTCGACCGTAGAGACGTCGCGCAGGATGGACGGGTTGAACTGGATGTCCTCGAAAGCCTGGCGGGCTCTCGCCAGCGAGATCTCCTGCTCGGCCGAGCCATCCGTGTAGTCGAAGGGGGCCTGAGGCGTGACGCGCTTGGCGATGGCGCGCAGGTCGTGGATCGTGTAGGCGGCGTCGAGGCGGCGCTTGCGGGCGTTCAGCTCGGGCTTCTTGAACTGCATGAGGGGTGCGAGGTCGCGCACTTTGGGGATTCGTCGCTGGACCATGGGGTTCCTTCTTCGGTGATCGGTGATCGGTGAGTGGTGGTCGGTGGGTGGGGAGTGGGGTGGTGGTGGCGGGTCAGCAGAGTGGTGGGTCGGTGGGTGGCGGGTCAGAGGGTGGTCAGTGAGCGTGTGGACGGTGCTCGGTTGTCAGTGGGTCGGTGAGGGTGGGATCGGGCCTGTCGGTGAGGGCGGACTCCGCGTAGTAGCCGGTGATGTGCTCGTGCACGCGCGTGCTGGCGGCTGCGGGGTCGCCCTCGTCGATCGCGGCGAGGATCGCGTGGTGCTCGGCACGCAGGCGAGCGGATGTCTGCGCCCACGACGGCAGCGTCGCGGCGCCTTCCTGCACATAGCGTTCGATGGAATCGCGCAGCCCCGCCATCATGGCGGCCACGACCTCGTTTCCGGATGCCTCGGCGAGCGAGACGTGAAACTGGGCGTCGAGGGCGAGGAACTCGGGAACCGTGAGGCCGGGGGAATCCATGGCGTCGAGGAGGTGGCGGGACGCGGCGAGGGCGTTGCCGCGGCTGCTCACCGCAGGCAGCGCGGTCGCCGACTCGGCGGTGGCTGACTCTGCGGTGGCTGACTCGGCGGTCGCTGATCTTGTGCTCTCTGGATCTGCGGTCGCCGACTCTGCAAGCCCTGCCGCCGTCCGCGCGAGCTCGGCGACGACCGAGGTCTCGAGCAGCAGGCGGGTCTTCACGACATCGGTCACGCGGAATCCCTGCGCGGCGACCTGCAGGCGCATCAGCGCGCTCATGCCGCCGGAGGGGGTCGAGACGATGATGGCGCCGGCGCTCGGGCCGGAACCGGTCGCCGTGCGTACGAGCCCGAGCACCTCGAGCACGCGCACCGCCTCGCGCACCGAGGACCGCCCGACGCCGAGGTCTGCTGCCAGCTGGCGTTCGGGGGGAAGGTGATCGCCGGGGCGCAGCGTGCCATCGAGCAGCGTGCGCTCGATCGACTGGAGGACCACTTCCCAGGCCCGCGTAGCCTGCTGCTGCTGCTGCTGCTGCTGCTGCTGCTGCTGCTGCTGCTGCTGCTGCTGCTGCTGCTGCTCCTCCTCCTGCTGCCGCTGCTGCTGTTGCTCCTGCTCCTCCTGCTGCCGCTGCTCCTGCTCCTCCTCCTCCTCCTGCTGCCGCTGCTCCTGCTCCTGCTCCTCCTCCTGCTGCTGCTGCCGCTGTGCAGGGTGCGACGGCGCAGAGCCGACTCCGGAGCCGGCCGGGCCTTCGGTCTCGCCTGTCATCACGTCGCCTCCTCGCCTCCTCGCCTCATGTGGTCTGACCACAGCGTATCACCGCTCGCTTACCTGCTTCTCCGCACCGAGAGGCCAAAAGTTGCCCTTATTCAGTGTTTTGAGGGCGACTTTTGGCCTCTCGAGGTGCGCGGCGCGCGGGATCGGGACCGAGAGCGGGATCGGGATCGAGGTGCGCGGCGCGCGGGGATCGGGATCGAGGTGCCGGGCGCGCGGGGTCGGGATCGAGGTCGGGATCGGGAGCGGGACCGAGACGGGAGGCTGACGGCCGCCTTACGACGCGCGGCGCGCGTTCAGCTCGGCGAGAGCCGTGTCGATGCTCGCCCTGGCCTCCTGCGGCAGCTGGAACAGCGCGCTGGCGAGCGGATGCCCCGGCTTCCACTTGGTCTTCGCGCGGAACCGATCGGCTGCCTCCTCGCTGTGCGACGCGATCGTGCGCCACAGCGCCTCGTAGGCCTCGGGGTCATCGATGATGTCTGCGAGCGGCGTGCCCAGCGAGACCGGGCCGGGGCGCAGCGCCGGCGCGGCATCCGCTACCACCCACGCATGCGTGCCCGATCCCACCGTGATCGGCGAGGCCGCCCCCGGCAGCGTGACCCGCGCGGTCGAGTTCGGCGGCACGACCGCCTCGATCGTGAGCGTGCCGTCGTCGCCTCGCCGCCAGCCCGCCGCCGCGTGCCCGTACGCCGTCTCGAGCTCGGCCCGCGCATGAGCGAGACCGGGCAGCGGATGCGGCGCAACCTCCAGCGCGCGATACCCGCTCTCGGCCGGCCCCAACCCGGCAACCGACCGGTGCAGCCAGTCGGCGACCGCGCCGAGCGCGTAGTGGTTGAACGAGGTCATCTCGCCCGGGTTGATGGAGCCGTCGGGCAGCATGGAATCCCAGCGCTCCCAGACAGTGGTCGCGCCCATGGTGACGGGGTAGAGCCACGACGGGCATTCGGTCTGCAGGATGAGCCGGGCGGCGACGTCGAGGTGGCCGGTCGCGGTGAGCGCGTCGGTCACCAGCGGGGTGCCGACGAAGCCGGTGCCGATGCGGTAGCCGGCGCTGCGCACGAGGAACGCGAGCCGGTCACCCATGGCGTGGCGCTCGGCCTCGTCGCGCGCCAGCCCGAACATGATGCCGAGGCCGTAGGCGGTCTGGGCATCGGAGATCATGCGTCCGGCATCCGTGACGTATTCGCGCTGGAACGCGGCCCGCACCGCGTCGGCCTCGCGCGTGTAGTGCTCGGCGTCATCCGCGGCGCCGAGCAGCGCGGCGGCTTGGGCAACGATGCTCGCGCTGCGGAACAGGTAGGCGCTTGCCACGATGTCCGAGTCGGTCTTCGCGTCGGCCGGACTGTCGGGCGCCGCGTCGGGGTCGAGCCAGTCGCCGAACTGGAACTGCCCCTCCCAGAGATGACGCTCGCCGGCGATCTCGAGCACCGTGTCGACCCAGCTCCTCATGCTCTCGTACTGCGCGCGCAGCACCTCGAGGTCGCCGAATCGCTCGTACAGCACCCACGGCACCACGGTGGCGGCGTCGCCCCACGCGGCCGCGGCGCCGCCGAATCCGCCGAGCACGGCAGGCACGATGAACGGGACGACCCCGCCGGCTGCCCGCTGCTCGAGGGCGAGGTCGCGCAGCCAGGAGGCGAGGAACGCGTCGCTGTCGTACAGGAACGACGCGGTCGGGCTGAAGACCTGAATGTCGCCGGTCCAGCCGAGGCGCTCGTCGCGCTGCGGGCAGTCGGTCGGCAGCGAGAGGAAGTTCCCGCGCATGCCCCAGACCACGTTCTCGTGCAGCCGGTTGACGAGCTCGCTCGAGCTCTCGAACCAGCCGGTGCGGGGCATGTCGCTGTGGATCACGACCGCGGTGACATCGGTGGGATCGAGGTCGCCGGGCCATCCGTCGATCTGGGCGTAGCGGAAGCCGTGGAAGGTGAACTGGGGCTCCCAGGCGCCGCCGCCGGGCCTGGAGCCGGGCCCCGCCAGCGTGTAGTGGTCGGTCGCCGCCGCGTTGCGCAGCGGGCGCGTGCCCAGTTCGCCGTTCTCGAGCACTTCAGCGTGTCGTAGCGTGAGCCTCTGCCCGCGTTCGCCTTCAGGCACGCGGATGCGCAGCCGCCCCACGAGGTTCTGGCCGAAGTCGAGAATGGTTGCCCCGCTCGGCGTCGTGATGACGCGCTCGACCGCTCGCTCCTCGATGGCGCGGACGGCGGGGGAGGTGCGCGCCTCGGGTCGCGGCGCCTCGCCGTCGTTGCGCACGGCAGACCAGCCGCTGTCATCGAAGCCCTGCGTCGACCAGCCCGGCAGCTCCCGCGTGGCGTCGTACGACTCGCCGGCGTAGATGCCGCTCGTCGTGATCGGCCCTGCGGTCGCGCGCCAGCTGCCGTCGGTTGCGACGGTCTCGATGGTGCCGTCTGCGTACTCGAGCACGAGCTGCGCGGCGGCCGCGGGCTGCTCGCCGTAGAAGTGCGCCGCGGCATCCATGAATCCGAACTTCTCGGTGTACCAGCCGCCGGCAAGTGAGAGGCCGATCGCGTTGCGCCCGGGAGTGAGGAGGGCCGCGACATCCGTCGTCTCGTGAATGAGGCGGAACTGGTACGAGGTCCAGCCGGGCTTCAGGATCTCGTCGTCGACCGGGGTGCCGTTGAGCTCGGCCTGATAGACGCCGTGCGCCGTCGCGTAGAGGGTCGCTCGGCGCACCTCGCGCGCCACGTCGAACTCGTGGCGCAGCAGCGCCGGCTGGGCGGGCTCGGCGGGGTCGGCCGCGCCGATCATGCGCGCGACCCACTCCCCGTCGCCGAGGAAGCCGGCGGTAATCATGAGTGGGTCACTCCACTCTGAGGCCCCGCCGTCTGTGCCGGTGACGCGCACCCGTACCCGCACGCTCTGGCGCGGCTTCAGGGGCTCGAAAGGCCAGGCCACGAAGACGGATGCCGCCCCCTCGAGCATCGCCGTGCGCCCGTCGGCGGAGCCCTCGCCCTCGACCAGCTCGATCTCGGTACGCTGCTGCACCCAGTCGGCCGCCGCGGTCACGGTCTTCCAGCTGAGCCGCGGCTGCGCCGTGGCGACGAACGGGCCGTCGGTGCGACGCTCGGCCTTCAGGCCGGTCACGGTGGTGGCGGTTGCCGGGGTGGCGCTCGCGGGCGCGGGGTTGCGGTTGTCGGCTGCGGGTGTGGTGTTCACGGCTCTCCTGGGTGTCGGGGTGTCGGGGTTGTCGAGTGGCTGTCGGCGACGACGGCCCTTGTGGTCAGTGTGCCCGGGGCACGTAGCGAACGGGCTGATACGCGGCCGTGACGAGCGCGCGCAGGCTCTCGAGATCTCCCGTGACGAGCCCCTGCGCCCGGGCCTGCACGAGAACGTTGCCGATCGCTGTGGCCTCAACGGGACCGGCGAGAACGGGCAGTCCGCTGCGGTCCGCGGTCAGTTGGCAGAGCAGCGCGTTCTGCGAGCCGCCGCCCACCACGTGGATCGTGCTCACCTGCCGCCCGCTCAGCCGCGCGGCCGTTCGCACGGCATCGGCAAACGCCTGCGCGAGACTCTCCACGATCGCCCGCACCGTCTCAACTGGCGTCGCCGGCGATTGTATGCCTCTCTCGGCATACCATTCGCGGATGCGCGCTGGCATATCACCCGGCGCCAGGAACCGTGCGTCGTTCGCATCGAAGACGGCCGGGCAGGCGGGCGCGTCGGCGGCCTGCGCGAGCAGCTCCGGCAGTTCGAGCGTGAGGCCCGCTCGCTGCCACGTGCGCACCGACTCGCTCAGCAGCCACAGGCCCATCACGTTGTGCAGGAACCGCACGCGCCCATCCACGCCGCCCTCGTTGGTGAAGTTGGCCGCGCGGGCGTCCTCGCCGAGCACGGGCGCGTCGAGTTCGACCCCGACGAGGCCCCAGGTGCCGCACGAGATGTAGGCGGCATCCGTGCCCTGCATGGGCACCGCCACCACAGCGGATGCCGTGTCGTGCGACCCGACGGCCGTGACCTCGAGTCGCGCACCCGCGCCCAGCTCGGTGGCAACCGTCGGCAGCAGCCCGCCGATACGCTCGCCCGCCCCGATGAGCTCGGGGAACAGGCCACGGTCAATGCCGAGCTGCGCGATGAGGGCGTCGTCCCAGCCCTGGTGCGGGTTGAGGAGGCCGCTTGCAGCCGTCTCGAAACCCCCCGCCACGCGGGTTGAGGAGACGCGAAGCGTCGTCTCGAAACCCTCCGCCACGCGGGTTGAGGAGACGCGAAGCGTCGTCTCGAAACCCTTGTCGGGCGGGGTGCTGGGTTTCGAGACGCGCTGCGCGCTCCTCAACCCGCTGGGGTCGCGCTGGGCGCTCCGGGGCCCGCTGGGGTCGCGCTCGGCGCTCCGGGGCCCGCTGGGGTCGAGCGCGAGCAGGCCCGTCGTCGACGCGTTCGTGCGCTCCGCGACCTCGCGGCCCGTGAGCCAGTACGCCAGCAGGTCCGGGATCAGCAGCATGCGCTCGGCGCCGTCGAGCGCGCCGGCCTCCCGGTCCACGGCCAGCTGGTAGAGCGTGTTGAACGGCAGGAACTGCAGCCCGTTGCGCGCGTACAGCGACGAGTGGTCGACACGCTCGTGCACCGCGCGAACGCCGGCCGCCGTGCGCTCGTCACGGTAGTGGTAGGGAGTGCCGCGCATCCGCCCGCCACTCATGAGCGCGTAGTCGACCGCCCACGAGTCGATGCCGATGCTGCGCAGCCCGGGCTCATCGCGGACCGCCGTCGCGAGCCCGGCGAGCACGTTGCGGTACAGCTCGAGGATGTTCCAGTGCAGGCCGCTCGCCGACCCCTCGTGCACGCGCACGGGGTTGTTCGGGAACCGCGCGATGGGCCGCAGAGCGAGCTCGTTATGCCCGACGTGCCCGAGCATGACGCGCCCGCTCGTGGCCCCCAGATCGACGGCGGCAACCGTGCCGCTACCGCTCATCAGTTCGTCTCCCTGCGAGCCACACTTCGGCGCGCATACGTCGCCGAGAGTGTGAGTTCGCGACGAGAGTGGGTGGAGCAACAGGCGTTCTCGTCGCGAATACCCACTCTCGGCAAAAGTGGAAGCGAGGGCGAGGGCGAGGGCGAGGTCGGGGGCGAGGGCGCAAGCGAAGACGAACGCTGCAGGCTGCAGAACACGCGACACACACTCAGCGCAGGAACGCGGCGGCGACGCCCGCGTCGACGGGGATGTGCAGGCCGGTCGTGTGGTCGAGGTCGCTCGTGCACAGCACGAACACGGCGTTGGCCACGTTCTCGGGCAGCACCTCGCGCTTCAGCAGCGTGCGCTGGGCGTAGTACTCGCCGAGCTTCTCCTCGGGCACCCCGTAGACCGCGGCGCGCTTGGCGCCCCAACCGCCGGCGAAGATGCCCGAACCGCGCACGACGCCATCCGGGTTGATGCCGTTCACCTTCACGCCGTACTCGCCGAGCTCGGCCGCGAGCAGCCGCACCTGATGCGCCTGGTCGGCCTTGGTCGCCGAGTACGCAATGTTGTTCGGCCCCGCGAACACGCTGTTCTTCGACGAGATGTAGATGATGTCGCCGCCGAGCCCCTGCTCGATCAGCACCTTTGCCGCCGCCTTCGAGACGAGGAACGACCCCTTCGCCATCACGTCGTGCTGCAGGTCCCAATCCTTCTCGGTCGTCTCCAGCAGCGGCTTCGAAATCGAGAGCCCGGCATTGTTCACCACGAGGTCGAGGCCGCCGAACGCGAGAAGCGCATCGTCCACGGCGCGCTGCACCTGCGCGGCATCCGTCACGTCCGCCTGAACGCCGACCGCCACGTCGCTGCCCCCGATCTCGGCCGCCGCGGCCTGCGCCTTCGCCAGGTCGAGGTCGGCGATCACGACGCACGCGCCCTCGGCGGCGAGACGGGTGGCGATGGCCTTGCCGATGCCGGATGCCGCACCCGTCACCAGCGCAATGCGCGTGGCGAGCGGTTTCGGCTTGGGTGCGCGCTGCAGCTTCGCCTCCTCGAGCGCCCAGTACTCGATGCGGAACTTCTCCCGCTCGTCGATCGGCGCATACGTCGAGATGGCCTCGGCGCCGCGCATCACGTTGATGGCGTTGATGTAGAACTCGCCGGCGACGCGCGCGGTCTGCGCATCCTTGCCGTAGCTGAACATGCCAACCCCGGGAACGAGCACGATGGCAGGGTCAGCCCCCCGCATTTCCGGCGAGTCGGAATCGGCGTTGCGCTCGTAGTACGCCTCATAGTCGGCCCGATACGCCTCATGCAGCTCCCGCAGCCGCGTCACCGACTCCTCCACCGACGCATCGGCAGGCAAATCCAGCACGAGCGGCTTCACCTTGGTGCGCAGAAAGTGATCGGGGCAGCTCGTGCCCAGCGCCGCGAGGCGTGGGTGCTCAGAGTGCTCGAGGAACTCGAGCACGACATCCGCGTCCGTGAAGTGCCCGACCTGAGGCTTGTCTGTCGAAACCATCGAGCGGATGGCGGGCGCCAGCGCCGCCGCCTTCGCGCGGCGCTCAGCTTCCGCGAGCGGGGCGTACCCGTCGAGGGCGGCGCCGAACGGGGCAGACCGGCCATGCTCGGCGATGTAGTCGGCAGCGGTCTCGATGATCCACCGCGAGTTCGCCTCGGCGGCCTCGCTCGTGTCGCCCCACGCGGTGATGCCGTGACCGCCGAGGATGCAGCCGATGGCTTCGGGGTTCTCCTGCTTGATGCGGGCGATGTCGAGGCCGAGCTGGAAGCCGGGGCGGCGCCAGGGCACCCACACGACGCGCCCGCCGAACGCCTCGCGCGTCAGGCGCTCGCCGTCGGCCGCCGTCGCGAACGCGATGCCGGAATCGGGGTGCAGGTGGTCGACGTGCGCGGCGTCGACGAGGCCGTGCATAGCGGTGTCGATCGAGGGGGCCGCGCCGCCCTTGCCGTGCAGGGTGTAGTCGAAGGCCGCGACCATCTCGTCTTCGTGCTCGACGCCCTGGTAGACGTTCGTGAGGGCGCGCAGACGGTCGAGGCGCAGCACGGCGAGGCCGCTCTCGCTGAGCGTGCCGAGGTCGCCGCCCGATCCCTTGACCCAGAGCAACTCAACGGGCTCGCCCGTGACGGGGTCGGTCTCGGTGCCCTTGGCGCTCGTGTTGCCGCCGGCGTAGTTGGTGTTGCGCGGGTCGGCGCCGAGCCGGTTGGAGCGGGCGATGAGCTCCGCGACGGTGGGGTTGATCGGCATGGGGTGGGTCCTTGGGTCGTCTGGGTTGGGGGGTGGTGGGTTTCGAGACGCGCTTCGCGCTCCTCAACCCGCTTGCGCGGTTTCGAGACGCGCTTCGCGCTCCTCAACCCGCTGGTGGGTTGCGCTCCTCAACCCGCGTCGGGGTGGGGGGAGCCCGTCAGGGGGCCGGTGGAGAGCCAGGCGGCCATCCGCTCGATGCTTCGGTGCGCGCCGGGATTCTGCGGCTCGTTCAGGTGGCCGTGGCGGGTGCCCTCCTCGCGGATGACGAGCGTGTCGACGCCGGCCGCCACGAGAGCGGCGCCGTATGCCTCGCCCGAGGCGCGCAGGGTGTCGGCGTCCGAGTTGAGGATGAAGGCGGGCGGCAAGCCGCGCAGGTCGGCAGTGCCGGGGAAGGCATAGGGATTCGCGAGCAGCGACGCGTCGCCGACGTAGTTGATGTTGAACATGTCGGTGACCTCGCGCGGGAAGGCCAGCTCGGGCGGCAGCGCGGTGATCTTCGCCGCGAGCTCCGCCGAAGGCTCGGGCATGTCGCTGTGCAGCAGCGGGTACGCAAGCATCATCGAGCGCGGCTGCACCGCGCCCGCGTCGCGCAGCCGCAGCGACGCGCCGGCGGTGAGTTTACCGCCCGCGCTCGCGCCGCCCAGCGAGAGGCGCTCGGGATCGATGCCGAACTCGGCCGCGTGCTCATGCACCCAACCGAACGCCCACGCGATCTCCTCGCTCGCCACCGGGAACGGCGAGCGCTCGACATCGCGCAGCGGCGGGGCGTCCGCAGGGGGCTCGCCGCCGATCGCCGCGAGATCGGGCAGTGGGGCGAGCCGGTAGTCGAGCGAGACCACCGGGATGCCGCGCGCCGCGAGCTGCCTGCCGACCCAGTCGGCCTCCGGCATGTCGAGATCGCCCGCGAAGAACGCGCCGCCGTGGGCCCAGACGAGGCCGGGAGCCCCCGACCGCGCGGGTGCGGGTGCGGCATCCGCTCTGCTTCCCTGCGCGTCGGCCTGCGTGCCGCCGGGCGTGACGGCTGGCGCGTCGCCGGGCGCGTCGACGGGCGTGTAGATGCGCACGGGCAGCCGGCCGTGGGGGCCGTCGAGCGCGCGGTCGGCGACGGTCACGTCGGCCGTGCCCGCCATCGGGCTCACGCTCCCCACCCCGCCTGCGTGCCTCCCACGCGCTCCGCCTCGATCTTCTCCTGGTAGCCGCTTTCTGCGTAGGCCGCCATGGGATCGGCAGGCAGCCCGCGCGATTCGCGCCACTGGGCGAGGGCGGGGCGCACATCCGTATAAAAGGCGTCCATGAGAATTCCGTTGGCGCCGAGCACGTCGCCGGCGTTCTGCGCGGCCGTCAGCGCCTCGGTGTCGACGAGCAGCGCCCGTGCGGTCATCTCCTGCACGTTCAGCACGCTGCGGATCTGGCCCGGGATCTTCTTCTCGATGTTGTGGCACTGGTCGAGCATGAACGCCACGGAAGAATCGGCGCCGTAGCCGCCACCGCGGATCACCTCGTAGAGAATGCGGAACAGCTGGAACGGGTCCGCCGCACCCACGATGAGGTCGTCGTCGGCGTAGAAGCGGCTGTTGAAGTCGAACGAGCCGAGCTTGCCGAGGCGCAGCAGCTGGGCGACGATGAACTCGATATTGGTGCCCGGCGCGTGGTGCCCCGTGTCGAGGCAGACCATGGCGCGCTCGCCGAGGGCGGCGACCTGGGCGTAGCTGGTACCCCAGTCGGGAACGTCGGTGTGGTAGAACGCCGGCTCGAAGAACTTGTACTCGAGCACGAGGCGCTGGTTCTCTCCGATGTGCTCATAGATCGTCGCGAGCGAGTCGGCCAGGCGGTCCTGCCTGGCGCGAATGTCGTCCTGCCCCGGGTAGTTGGTGCCGTCGGCCAGCCAGATCTTCAGGTCACGTGAGCCGGTGGCGTTCATGACGTCGATGCAGGCCAGGTGGTGGTCGATGGCCTTCTGGCGGATCTTCGGATCGCTGTGCGTCACCGAGCCCAGCTTGTACGCGTCGTCCTGGAACGTGTTCGAGTTGATGGTGCCGAGCGCCACACCGTGGTCTTCGGCGAATCGGCCAAGGGCGGCGTAGTCGTCAACGGTGTCCCACGGAATATGAAGGGCAACGGATGGCGCCAGCCCGGTCACCTCGTTGACCGTGGCCGCATCCGCGATCTTCTCGTATGGGTCGCGGGGCACGCCCGCCTGGCCGAAGACCTTGAACCGGGTGCCCGAGTTGCCGAAGGCCCACGAGGGGAGCTCGATGGCCTGCTGGGCGAGCAGGGGAGCGATGGAGGCGAAGGTCGTCATTGGTCTGTCACTTCTCTTGATGAGTCGGCGATGTCATGGCGATGCGAAGCGGAAGCCACGGCTGCGATCGTGCAATCGTGAATCGTTTCAACACCGTCGTGATAAGACTATGACGTAACGCGGCGCCGGTCAATCCGCCAGGCGGCGCTGATCTCAGTGCGAGAGCTGGTGCGAGTTCAGGCGAACCGGCTTGCCCGGCTTGTACGGTCGCGAGATCGAGACTCCGCTGCCGCTGACGTTGATGCGGTTGCGCGTCACGACGATCTCGAACTTCTTGCCGTGCCAGGAGAGATTGCGCACGCCCGCCTCACTCAGCGTCGACGGCAGCGCGGGCGTGAACACCAGCGCGTCCGGCTCGGCCTCGACCCCGACGAACGCGTAGAGGAAGCTTGCCGGCGCCAACCCGCTCTCGGGGAAGGGGATGTCTGTTCCGACCGACGTGCTCGCCGTTCCGCTGTCGACGGTGCTCTCGCCGCGGAAAAGCGGGGTGCCGCCGCACAGATGGTCCGGTTCCTTCCAGCGGTCGAGGATCGTCGTCATGCGCTGCCATGCGTCGTCGCCGCCCCGGTACCGGGCGCGGGCCATGACATCGAACCCTGAGGTGTAGAGGATCGCGCCGCCGTCCTGCACCTGGTTTCCCCAGGGCGTCGTGAGCTCCTCGAGGAAGAACCAGTAGTTGTTACGCCGGGTCGTCGCGCGTGGCGCGTAGATCCACTTCGAGTAGATATCGGCCGGGCCGTCGAAGTATTCGCCGATCGCGACGACGAATCGCGAGCGGGCACTGGGGTCGGCAACGCCGTCGGCGTACGCGAGCGCGCCTGGTGCGACGGTCATCGACGACCACCACGCGAGCGTGCCGGTGACGTTCGAGACCTCCAGGTAGTACACGCCCGGCGCCTGCTTCGGCACGTCGATGTGCGCGACGCTGCCGTCGCCCCAGTCGCTGAACTGCTTCTCGGCCACTTTGACCGGTGTCGTGTCGCCGGGCACGCCCTGATAGAGGGCCATCGTGAACGCGGCGCCGCGCACGCCGTACGTGGGGAACCGTGCGGCCACGCTCGTGAACGCGGCGTTGGCGGTGAAGCTCGTTCCCAGGGTGTGGCCCGGCTTGATCATGGGCGCCAGCCCGCCGCCTTCGATGAGGACGACCGACTTCTGCAGTTCTGTATTGCCCGTGTCGAGCCAGGTGAAGATTCGCTCGGCCTGCGCCGCAGAGGGTAACCCGAACGACGTGGCTTCGAGATTGACGTAGGTCGAGCCGTAATCGTGGGCGACGCCGTCTGCGTCGATGCACTCCACGTATCGGCCGGCGCTCTCGTTCCAGAACAGCTCGTTGTAGCGCTTCTGCACGGCCGGCCGCAGGTCCTGAAGCTGCTTCGCCCGCTTCATGTTGTGCACGTGTCTCTCGAGTTGTGCCATGGCGTCGAGGGCGCCGTAGAAGTAGGCGTTGAGATAGGCATCGCGGTAGCCGAACGAGGTGACGTCCCAGTAGTTCGAGCTCACCGCGCCGTCGCGGCCGCTGTGATCCGGTGAGGTGATGGTGACGATCCCGCTGCTGCCGCCAAGGGTGTCGAGATAGAAGTCCATTGCCTTCCTGAGCCGAGGCAGCATCGTGGTGAGGAACGCGGAGTCCCCGGTCCACGAGAAGT
Source organism: Microbacterium sp. STN6 (assembly GCF_026410545.1). GTDB lineage: Bacteria > Actinomycetota > Actinomycetes > Actinomycetales > Microbacteriaceae > Root112D2. The sequence goes on along the minus strand of NZ_JAPMIT010000003.1, from coordinate 107,624 downwards.
AGCGCCAGGCGCCGAGTATGTACATCGCGTTCGAGGTGAAGTGCCTGGCGTCGTAGATCGTCGGGTCGGGGAACGGCCACCCCTGCGAGTCCGGCCACGACCATACGTAGCCGTCGTCGTCCTGCTTGGTGCTGAGCAGGCTGTCGGCCTGGGCCGCTCTGCCCTCCGTGGCCGTCCAGTCGAGGATCCGGCCGTTCCAGTCGGCCCAGTCCGCGGCGTGCCCGCTGAACCGGAAGCTCAGCGCTCGCTCCCAGTAGAACGTCGACAGCTGGGTCGCCCGCACCTGGTCCGACGCCGTGAAGATCGGGAAGATCTCGGGCAGGGCATCGGAATGGGCCTGCATATCGATCGCGATCGAGCGTGAGACGACCTGTGCCGGGGTGGTGGCGCCCGTGTTCAGCGTCAGCGCGAGCGTGTCGCTCGTCATGGCGCCGGTGAGGATGGGCTGCGCCGCCGTGATCCGAAGGTCATACGGGCCGGTGCCTGTCGCGGCAACCCACTTCGCCCCCGAGACCGTGTTCGTCCACGAGGAGCGACGCTTCAACTGCTGTGACGGAATGTAGTCGCCGCCATCACCGACGAAGCGGCTGAACAGCACACCGTCCGCGTAGTCGATCGAATACCCGTCCTTGACCCACGACGTGTTGAACGACATGCCGAAGTCGGCGCGCGCCTCACCCTGCCAGTGCATCTCGTACGACATGGCGAGCTGAGATCCCGTGAGCGTGAGATCCCACGAGGCGACGCCGTCGACGTTGAATCCCGCCACGTCGATCGTCATGCTTCGCCCCGTGAGAGCCTGCCGATCGGCGTATGACGCGCCGCCGACGTCGACGGTCGTGGTGCCGCTGTACCCCCACCAGCCCGGAGTGCCGGCGGCGTCGGAGGCCTCCAGGTAGTACACCCCGGCCGGCTGCGGAGGCACGTCGACGTATCCCCATCCGTTGTCCTTCAGAGGGTTCAGCTCGCTGCTGCCGACCAGGGTGAGGCCGGTGGCGGGGGTCCCGGAATACAGCGACAGGGTCATGGATGCGCTTGAGCTGCTCCAGGTCGGAAACTGTCCCCCGACGCGCGTGAACCGAAATGCGCTCGCCGTGAACGCCTGGCCGAGAGTGTGGCCGGGGCTGAGCGGGATCGGTGCGTTGAGTTGCGGCTGCGTCAGATCGGCGGCCGAGGGCATCTGGATGTCGGCCAGGCTGAGCGTGCTCCCCTTCGTGGTGAAGGTGACCCCGTCGTTGAATCCGGCGTCGAAGTAGTCGGCCTTGCCGAGGAACACGGAACTGAACGAGGTCTTCTCGTAGTGGCCGGCTCCGCTCGGGTCGCACCCGAACTCGGTGAGCTTGCCGTATGCGCCCGCCACGCGGATGAAGCCGTTTTCGAGATGGTATGTCGCAGCCGTCGGCGCTTCTGCTGCCGCGGCCCGCATGGGGCGACTCAATGCCCCTGCAGCGGCGGCGATGCCCGCCCCTTTGAGAAAGGAACGCCTGCTCGTGGTGAAACGACCGCTGCTCATGCTCATTGAAAGCCTCCATTGGCTGACTGAATCGTTTCAGGTAGAATATTCACAGAGTGCGGCGGCTGTCAAGGGCTCACGGTGCGCGGTGGAGCACCCCAGCATCCGCTACCCGCGGCTGCACCGACCTCGGGGCACCTTGACCCGATCCGATGGGGCGAGTAGCTTTCTTGAAAGCTTTCATATCGCTCTGCATTCCGGCCGCGATCCTCAACGAAGAGAGGCCAGGCGCAATGCCTCGCAACGACACCATCGTCTCTGTCAGGGCGTACGTGGTGCGGTCGCCCAAGCGTGTGGCTGAGCCGGTGCCCGATGCGCCGGAGGATGTGCGCGACTGGCGACGCGGCAAAGTCGCCAACCCGATGACTGCATACCCTGAGTTTCGAGACGACCGCCCCTCGGCGACGGGCCGTGACTCCGGCCGCACCGTCATCGTGCGGGTCGAAAGTGCATCCGGCGATGTCGGCATCGGCATGACGAACGGCGGCGTTGCGGCTTGCGCCATCGTGGAACTGCACCTGGCCGACATCGTCGAGGGCCAGTCGGCATACGCGCACGAGACCATCTCGGATCGCATGTTCGCCAGCACTCTGGCGTACGGCCGCAAGGGCGTCGTGCTGCACGCGATCTCCGGCGTCGACCTCGCGATCTGGGATCTGCATGGGCGGCTCTCCGGCCAGCCCGTCTTCGAGCTCCTCGGTGGCCCGACATCCGCCGATATCCCCATGTATGCAACGGGTCCGCTCGCGGGCCCGATCGAGAAGCTCGGCTTTTCTGGCGCGAAGCTTCCCCTCACGTACGGGCCGAGTGAGGGGGAGGAGGGATTCCGGCGCAACGTCGAGCGCGCGACGCGGGCGCGTGAGGCGGTCGGCGACGGCTTCCCTCTCTACTTCGACTGCTGGATGTCGCTCAACGTCGACTACGCGGTTCGACTCGCGCAGGCCATCGAGCCGCTCGGGTTCCGCTGGCTCGAGGAGCCGCTGCGGCCGGACGACTATGCGGGCCACGCCGAGCTGCGGCGTCGCATGCCGGCATCCATGACACTGAACACCGGCGAGCACGAGTACACTGCCGCCGGCTTCCGGTTGCTGTGCGAGGCCGGCGTCGACATCATCCAGCCTGACCCCATGTGGTGCGGCGGTGTCACGGAGCTGAAGCGCATCGCGGCCGTCGCGTCCGCATACGGCAAGCGCATCATTCCGCACGTCGGCGGCGTCTACAGCTACCACTTTCTCAGCGCGTATCCGCAGGCGACCTTCGCCGAGTTCCCGGTGATGGTGGGCATGGGCGACACGATCGTGCCGTTCCAGGGCCCGCTGCTGCTGGGCGAGCCGCTGCCGGCGAATGGTCGCATCGCGCCGACGTCGGCGCCGGGCTTTGGCCTCGAGCTCAACCCTGAGTTCGAGCTGGTGCGCCCCGTCACGCGTGAGCAGCTCGAGGAGTACGCATGACCGCGCCCCTTCGCTTCGCCATGGTCGGCGCGGGATGGTGGGCACATCGGGCGCACCTTCCCGCTCTCGCCGCGGACGCGAGCATCGAGTTCATCGCCGTGTGCGACCCGAATGAGTCTCGCGCGAATGCGGCGGCACGCGAGTTCGGCGCCACCGCTGCCTTTACGGATGTCGCGGCCATGATCGATGCGGTCGAGATCGACTGCGCCGTTGTCGCGACGCCGCACACGACGCATCGCCCCATCGTCGAAGCGCTTCTGCGCGCCGGGGTCGACGTGCTGGTCGAGAAGCCCCTGGCGACGACCGCCGACGACGCCTGGTCGCTCGTCGAACTCGCCCGTGAGCTGGGTCGCACGCTCTCGGTCGGGCTCACCTATCAATACGCGGAGACCGCCGCGCAGGTGCGGGAGATCGTGGCCACCCGGATCGGCGAGCTCGTGTGCGTCAACGCCGAATTCTCATCCCAGACCGAGGGCCTGTTCGGCACGGCCGATCCTGCGGCCGCGCATCTGGACGACCCCTCGGTTCCGCACGGGGTCAGCTACGCCGATCCGCGGCTCTCCGGTGGCGGCCAGGGCCAGACGCAGCTGACGCATCTGCTGGGCAACCTGCTGTGGAACACCGGAAAACAGGCGCGGGAGGTCTTCGCGTACATGAACAACCGCGGCCTCGCGGTCGATGTCGTCGACGCGCTGACGTTCCGGCTTGACGACGGCGCCATCGGGACCGCCAGCTCGACCGGCACGACCCCCGAGGGGTCGGCGGTGCGTCACCGCATTCGCTATCACGGCACACGGGCGGTTCTCGAGCACGATCTGCTCACGGCGGAGGCCTGGCTGTTCGAGGCGGGTGGCGGCATCCGTCATATCGAGAACCCGCATGACCAGCCTGCATACGCGCTGTCGCGGCCGGTGCCGACGTTCGCGCGCGTCGTGCGGGGCGAGATAGCGAATCCGGCGCCGGCGGATGTCGCCGCGGCATCCGTCGCTCTCATCGAAGCCGCGTACATCTCGGCAGCAGAACACCGGCCGGTCCAGGTTCCTCGCGGAGCGGTCCACGTCAGCAAGGAGCCGTAATGGCACAGGCGCCACTCACCGTCATCGTCGGAGCGGCCCAGGGAATCGGCGCGCAGGTCGCCCGCACCCTGGCCCGCTCCGGTCCCGTCGTGCTCGCCGACATTCAGCAGGATGCCGCAGCCGAGCTGGCCGCCGAGCTCAGGGCCGGCGGTGCCGAGGCGAGAGCGCGCCGCGTCGACGTCACGGATCCCGCCTCCGTCGCGGCGCTCGTGGCAGCGGAGGCGGAGACCACACGGTTGGCGATCGTCGCCGGGGCCTTCTGTGCGGGCCCGTCACGTGAACTTGAGTCGGCGCAGTTCATGCGCATCCTCAGCGTCAACCTCGTCGGAGCGTATGACGTGGCGCGCCAGTTCTCCGAGGCCATGATCCAGAACGGCGGCGGCTCCATCGTGGCCATCGGATCGATCGCCGCCCGAATGCCCCGGTTGCGCCAGGCCGCGTACAGTGCATCGAAGGCAGGGATGCGCCAAGCGCTTCGGGTGCTCGGGCTCGAGGTGCGCGAGCACGGTGTTCGCATCAATTTCGTCGCGCCCGGCCCGACGCAGTCGCCGATGATGGCCGAACTCGCCGCCGATCACACGGGCATCCAGCTCTGGGAGGGCGAACTCGAGACATGGCGACCGCGCATTCCGGACGGCCGCGTGGCTACGCCCGACGATGTGGCGAACGCCATCGAGTTTCTGCTCTCGGATAAGGCCGCGCACATCGCCTTGCACGACCTCTACGTTGATGGCGGGGAGAGTCTCGGCATGTGAACCTCAGGCCGCTTTGTCTGTGCGACGCTGGGCGAATTTGAGGCCCTCAAGCTCGGCCTGACGCACGGCCTCGACACGCAACTCATCCGCGATGTCCTTGAACCGGTCAAGAGCCGGGTTCACTCCCACGAGCGTGAAGCGACGGTCGACGGTCGTGAGGTCGAGGCCGAAGATGTCGACCAGGATGCGCTGGAGCCAGGCGGTGGAGTGGTCCCAGCCCTCCTTCGGCGTGCCGGGGCTGTAGTTGCCGCCGGACACCGTCACCAAGATCGCCGGCCGATCCAGGAGCGAGGGCCCGCCTTCGGTGATGCGAGGGTCGGTGTACAGCACGTCGAACCAGGTCTTGATGTGCTGAGAGACGCCGTAGTTGTAGAGAGGAATGGCGAAGAGAAGCTCATCTGCGGCGAGGAGTTCGTCGGCAAGCGTTGTCGCGAGCTCGACAGCAGCCTGCTGCTCGACCGATCGCGCGTCGGGCGGAAGCTGCTGACCCACGACGGCGTCGGCCCAGGCCGTTGCGGGGAGGGGGTTCGAGCCGATCGAGCGGCGGATCACCTGCTCTCCCGGATGCGCCCTCGTCCACTCGCCCTCGACGATGTCGGCGAGTTCGCGGCTCACGGACGTGCTCGGGAAGATGCTTGCATCGAGGCGGAACAATGTCATTGGATTTCCTATCTACTCAGTTTTCCGTAGCGAACACGTTTAACGTAGCACGGTTATGATGAAGGTATGAAAGTCGTGACACCGGATGCAGCGATCACCTGTGACGCGGCCCTTGTTGCGGCGTTCTCGGTGCTCGGTAAGCGCTGGAACGGCTTGCTTCTCGCGGCGCTCGCAGGAGGGTCGGCCTCATTCTCCGAGCTGCGGCGATCGCTGGGAGGCATCAGCGACACTGTGCTGTCCGAGCGGCTGTCCGAACTGACGCACTGCGAGTTGATTTCACGCACGGTCGATGACGGGCCGCCCGTGGCGGTGCGCTATGAGCTGACCGACCGAGGGCTGGCGCTCATGCCCGCCCTGAATGAGCTCATCGCCTGGTCGAGAGAAAACCTCGCTCAGCCTGAGGTGCGCTAAAGCAGTTCTTGAGGCGCGCTAAAGCAGTTCCCGCGGCGTGCTGAGCGTCAGCCGCTGCTCGCCCGCACGATCAGTTCGGGCTGCAGCAGATGGCGCCCGTGCGTGTGGTTCTCGTCGCCGGCGACCTCCTGCTCGAGCAGTTCGAGCGCCGCTCGTGCCAGCGATTCCCGCGGCTGCCGGATGGTGCTGAGCGGTACGACGTTGGATGCCGCGAAGTCGATGTCGTCGTAGCCCACGATCGCAATGTCGTGCGGCACCGCGAGCCTGCGATCCAGGATGAGGGCCTGCACCAGCCCGATCGCGAGCAGGTCGTTCGCGGCGAACACGGCATCCGGCCTCTCGTTCTGGGGGAGCGCGAGGATGCGCTCGGCCACCTGCCGCCCCTCCTCGACCGTGAGGTCGCTCGTCTCGATGATCGAGAGGCTCACGCCCGGTGTCTCCTGTGCCGCTCGGGATGCGCCAGACATGCGATCGCCGATCTGCGAGAGCGGGCCGCCGGCGATCGCGAGTCGGCGGCGGCCCGACTCCACGAGGTGCCGCACCGCCATGTACCCGCCGGCCTCACCATCGAGCCCAACGGAGCAGACATTGGTCGAGTCGATGTTGCCGTCGAAGAGAACGACCGGCGTGCCGCTCGCCCGCAGCCGGCTCAGCCGCGGGGTGAGGCCCTGCTGCGGCACGATGAGCAGGCCGCGTACGCGCTGTTCGTCGAACAGGTCGATGTATCGCTGCTCCCTGGCCGCATTCTGGTCGCTTGACCCCACGACCACGGTGTGACCGGCCTGCTCCGCCGCGGCCTCGAGCTCGTGGGCGAGGTCGGCGAAGAACGGGTTGGCCACGTTGACGACGACGAAGCCGATGGCCGTTCCCCGGCCCATGCGAAGCTGGCGGGCGAGGTCGTTGCGCACGAAGCCGAGCGACTGCATCGTCTGCTGCACCTTGGCGAGCGTCTTCGCGCTCACCTGATCCGGGTAGTTCAGCACGTTCGAAACGGTGCCGACAGAGACGCCTGCGGCCCGGGCTACGTCGCGGATGCCTACGTTGGTTCTCATGTGATGGGTGTCAGCTCGATCGTGGGGATTATGGAGCAGCATACCGGCGAGCCGAGCTCACAGTGCGCCATCAGGGGCTCGGGAGTCTCATGGCAGGCGAGGTCGCGAGCCGCACGTCGACCGCGTAGGAGTATCGGCCGTGCTCGATGCCCGCGATCGCCGTGCCGTCTGGCAGCTCGAGGCGTGCGGTCACGCCGACCGGAATCGTCAGCTCGAGGTCGAACCGCCCGTCGGTGAGAGTCCAGGCGACGGCGATGGTGCCGTACGGCGAATCGTAGTGCGCGTCGGCGCTCGTGAGCCCGGCTCCGAGCGCGGGTGCCACGCGAATGGTGCGGCAGGCGGGGGTGAGCGAGGTCACCCCGGCGATCGTGCGGTGCATCCAATTGGCCACCGCACCGAACGCGTAGTGATTGAACGACGTCATCTCGCCCGGGTTCACGGTGCCATCCGCGAGCAGACTGTCCCAGCGCTCCCAGATCGTCGTCGCACCGAGGTCGACGGCGTAGAGCCAGCTGGGGAACGCCCGTGTCGTGAGCATGCGGTACGCGTCGTCGGTGTGGCCGGCGAGGGTGAGGGCGTGCAGCACGACCGGCGTGCCGAGAAACCCGGTGGCGACCGTGAAGCCCTGCGACTCGACGAGCTCGGCCAGTCGCTCGCCTGCGCGGAACCGCACCGCCCCATCCGCGATCATCTCCCAGGCCAGCGCGAGCGCGTACACCGTCTGGCAGTCGCTCGTGACGCGCCCGTCTTCACTTACATACGCGGCTGAGAATGCCGAGCGGATGCGCTCCGCGAGCCGCGCGTAGTGCAGTGCCTCCTCGGCCCTCCCGAGCGCACCGGCGCACCTCGCGAGCAGGTCGACCGAGTGGAAGAAGTAGGCGCTCGCGACGACGTCAGGGTCGGCCTGCGCCGCCGCCGGATCGTCGGGAGGCGCGAGCGGGTCGAGCCAGTCGCCGAGCTGCTGGCCCCCGCGCCAGAGCAGGTTGGGGCCGGCCAGGGAGCGCACGCGCTCCACCCACGACACCATGCTCGAGTACTGCCGGCGCAGAACCTCACGGTCTCCGTAGCGCTGGTAGAGGGTCCACGGCACGACGACGGCGGCATCCCCCCAGCCTGCGAGGGTCGCCTCCGCCGGGAACACGCGCGGCACCACCGCGGGCACCGTGCCGTCAGGCAGCTGGTCGAGGGCGAGGGATTCCAGCCAGCCACCGAGAAATGCCGAGACGTCGAATAGGGTCGCCGCCGTCGGAGCGAACACCTGGATGTCGCCCGTCCACCCGAGTCTCTCGTCGCGTTGCGGGCAGTCGGTCGGGATATCGAGGAAGTTGCCGACCATGCTGTTGACGACGTTCTCGTGCAGCTGGGTCAGCGCGGGATCCGAGCAGCTGAACCATGCGGTTCGCGTGAGTGCGCTGCCGAGCACCACCGCTTCCAGCTCGATGTCGGCGCCCGGGGGCAGGCCCGATATCTCCGCATAGCGGAAGCCGTGGTAGGTGAACGACGGTTCGAGCCGTTCATCGCCGGTGCCCGCGAGCACGTAGCGGTCCGTCGCTTCGGCGGAACGAAGCGGGCGCATGGCCAGTTCGCCGCCGTCGAGAACCTCGGCGTGGCGCACCGTGACCGTGGTGCCCGCTGGTGCCGTCACGCGCAGCCGCACCCAGCCGACGAGGTTTCGCCCGAAATCCGCGATGATTACCGACGGGCGCCTGATGAGTGTCGAGGGCGCCAGAGTCTCGAGTTCGCGAACCGGCGGGGCCGTGGCGAGGCTGAGCCGGCCGACGTTGGCGTCGAGCCGTTCGGCCGGGCCGTCGAGCGGCGGGGCTTCCGGCATCCGCAGGTCTGTGGTCTGCCCGTCGTAGAAGTCGTTCGCGAGAATGCGGGAATCGGCGGTGCGCCAGCTCTCATCCGTGCCGATCGTGACGCGGCTCCCGTCGGCGTAGTCGAGCTCGAGCTGGGCGAGAAGGCCGAGCCGATCGCCGTAGACCTGCCCGCGGTGGATGGGCAGTGACGCGATGCGGCCGCGGTACCAGCCGTTGCCGAGAAGGCCGCGGAACTCGTTGTCGCCCTCGTGCAGCAGGGCCGTCACGTCGTAGCTGCGAAAGCGGATGAGCCTGTCGTACGTGGTCCATCCGGGCACGAAGTGGTCGCCGGAGACGCTCTCCCCGTTGAGGCGTGGGGAGACGATGCCGAGCGCGGTCAGGTGCAGGCGAGCGCGGGTGAGGCCGGGGCGCACATCGAAGCGAGTGCCGATGATCGGGGCCGGGCCGCCGGCATCCGCTGCACTGGCTGGCGTGACCCAGCGCGCCTGCCAGTCCTGCTCGTGCACGAGGGAGACCTCGACTGACGCGAATGGGCTCCAGTCGCTCCAGCCGCCGTCGCCTTCGACGCGCACGCGAAGCTCGGCTCGCGCTCGCGATTCGAGCGGTGCGAAAGGCCAGTCGACGAGAATCTGGCCAGCACCGTCGATGGACCTCTGCTGCACGCGGCCGTCCGGCAATCGCATCTCGATTTCGCTGCCGCGCTGCCGCCAGCCGGCGGGGGCGGACGCGACACGCCAGCTGAGGCGAGGCGACGATGAGCCGACGAAGGTGACCGCCGACTCTCCACCTGCCTGGGAGGGCGAGGCGGGCGAGGCGGACGGGGCGGACGAGGCGGACGGGGCGGACGAGGCGGGCGGAGCGGACGGAGCGGACGGCACGGACGGAGCGGATGCGGCGGATTGCTCGAAACGGATCGGCTCGTCGATGCGCACATCGGCGCGAGCCGCGGGACCCGCGGTGTCACTGTTCACGACGCGCCTACTCGAGCCCGGTACCGGCGATGCCGCGGGTGAACCACTTCTGGAACACCACGAAGACGATCAGCACGGGCACCATTGCGATGACGGCGGCGGCGAATCCGACGGATGGCGAGATGTTTGAGAACTGCGTCGTGGCCAGGGGCGCCAGCGCGAGCGTCAGCACCCTGGTCTGTTCGCCCGGCGCGACGAGCAGCGGCCAGATGTAGAGATTCCAGGCGGTGAGGAACGTGACCACCGAGTACGCCGCGACGATCGGGCGCGCGAGCGGCAGAGCGATGCGGAAGAAGGTCTGGAACCAATTGGCGCCGTCAATGCGAGCCGCCTCGATCAGGCCGTCGGGGAGCGTGGAGAAGAACTGCCGGAAGAGCAGCACCCCGACCGACGCCTGCCCGGCGATGGGAAGGATCAACCCCAGGAAAGTGCCGACGAGACCGAGTTGAAGCGTCACCACGAAGGTCGGGATCAGGATCAGGTTCGTGGGCATCAGGATCGGAACCAGGAACAGGGCGAACACGACCGAGGAACCGCGGAACCTGATCTTCGACAGCGCGAAACCCGCCGGCAGGCAGATGGCGAGCTGCAGGAACAGCACCCCGAACACGAAGATGAAGGTGTTCAGAATGGTGCGCGGGGTCAGATAGGCCCAGGCCTGAATGAAGTTGTCCCAGATCGGCGTAGTCGGGAAGAGTCGCGGCGGGTACTGCGCGATATCCCTGAACGACATGAGCGAACCCGAGAGCAGGTAGAGCATGGGGAACGCGATGACGAGACCGAACAGGATGATCGTCGAGTATCGGCCGATGCGCAGGCGGGCGAGTCTCATCGTGTGAACCTCCTGGTGACGAGGCGGCCAAGGCCGATGATGGCGACGATGATGACCAGCTGCAGAACCGAGAGCACGCTCGCGTAGCCGACATCCTGGTTGGAGAAGGCCTGGCGGTAGGCGTAGAGGCTCAACGCGGTCGTCGCCCCGAGCGGGCCGCCGTTCGTCATGATCAGCGAGACGTCGAGCGAGCTGGCCACATAGTTGACGATCTGCAGGATCGCCACCACGAACGTCGTGGATGCGACGTTCGGCCACGTGATCTGCCACAGCGTGCGCCACGGACCTGCCCCGTCAAGCGCGGCGGCCGAATAGATGTCCTCTGGCACGCGCTGCAGACCGGCCAGGTACAGGATGATCACGATCGGCAGGGCCAGCCAGATCATCATGATCACCAGCGCAGGCAGGGCCAGCGTGTCGCTGTTCAGGATGTCGACCGGCGGCAGGCCGAGCACGCGAAGCAGCGCCCCGATCGGCCCTTGCCGCGGGTCGTAGATGAAGGCCCACAGCACGGCGGAGACCGCGACCGAGAGCACGACGGGCACGAAGTAGAGCACGCGCAGAACGCCGACCCCCGGCATGTTGGCGTTGATCAGAACGGCCAGCATGAAGCCGATGGCAATGGTGGGAATGACGCCCAGAAGCACGAACATGAGCGTGACTCCGAGCGACGCCCACGCCGCCGAGTCGGTTGCCAGCTTCACGAAGTTCGCGACGCCGATGAAGGCAGGGGTGTCGAAGAAGTTCCACTCGTAGAAGCTCAGTCCGAAGCCGACGATCGTGGGGATGATGATGAAGGTGATGAAGAGGATCAGCGCCGGCGCGAGCAGGAGCCACGCCGAGACGGCATCCGATTTTCTATACGTGGACTTTGTGCGGGGTGATGACCGGGGGTGCCGGCGCTCGGCGCCGACACCCCGCTTGGTCTCGAGGACGGTCAAGATCTTCTACTTCAGCAGCGCGTTCAGCTGGTCCTGGGCCGCCGTGTAGGCCTTCTCGATCGACTCGCCCTTGAGCACCACTTGCTGAAGTGCTGTCTGCAGGGCGGGAACGACCTTCGGCTGAACGTCGTCCGGGATCGTGTTCGGCAGGATCGCCTTCGGAACCGACGCCTTGATCGTCTTCACGAAGCTCGGCGGAACGGCGGGGGCCTCAGTCATCCATGCGCCGTCCGAGATGCCCTCCTTCGTCGGGGGAATGACGCCGTCCGGCTGCGCGGTCTTCATGCCGCCATCCGTCGAGTAGAACCATGCCATGAACTGGTATGCGCCCTCCTTATTGTCCGACTTCGCGCTGATGGAAAGCGAGTATGACCCGCCGCCCGTGCCCGACTTGCCGTTCACCGTCGGCATGGGGAGCACATCCCACGCGTCCGTCATCTTTGCGCGCAGCCCGGCAATGCCAGCCGTCGAGCCGACGCCCATCGCGTCCTGGTTGCTCTCGAACAGGGTGGTGTTCGTCGCGAGGGAGTACGGCGTGCCGAACTTCTCGGTGTAGGGCAGGAGAAGTTCCTTCCAGGCCTTCAGGCCGCCCTCGTTCGCGAAGATGAACTTCTTCGTGTCGGGGTCGTAGAGGTTGCTCCCGTACGCGATCAGCGTCGGGTAGAAGGTGAAGACGGCACTCCCATCACCGATGGGCGTCTTGATGCCGAACACCTTTCCGCCCGACTTGTCGGTGATCGCCTTCGCCGCCGCGTACATGTCATCCATGGTCCAGTCGGCGGTCGGTACGGGAACTCCGTACTTCTCGAAGAGCGTGTTGTGAATGGTGACGACGCCGGTGTCCGCGCTCACCGGGAGGCCGGTGATCGTCTTGCCCACCTTGTACTGGTCGAGGAAGGCCGGAATGAAGGCGGAAGCCTTGAGTCCGTCATGCCCCTCATCGAGCCACGGCTTGATGTCGTAGAGCAGGTGGTTCGCGTTGAGCGTCTGGTTCAGCGTGTCGTAGTTGAAGATGATGTCGGGCAGTGACTTGCTGAGGCCCTGGGTGACGAGCTGCTGGATGTAGTCCGGCTGCGCGTCTGGCACTGCCTTGACCGTGACCTTGAAGCCCTTGTGGGTCTTTTCGAACTCTTTTGCGTAGCGCTGGAACTGCGGAACCAGGCCGGAGTTCATCCCGATGAGGATGTCTTTGCCCGCCTTGTCGCCGCTGTCGCCACTCTTGCCGCCGCCGCTGCAGGCCGCAAGGCCTGCTGCGAGCATCGCTGCGACGGATAATGCTGCTATCCGGGCGATGACATTTTTCTTGGTGACCACGATGTCAACCTTCCTGTTTTCCCGTTGTCATTGCAGATCAGGATCCGAGGGGACCCCATTGTCGAGCAGTGATGCTCGGTGGTTCGGTGCGTTCTGATACGTTTCAGAATGTACCGAGTGTTGCATTGCTCCTTTCCGATGTCAATGGGCGATCGTGGCTTTCAGGTCACGATTTCCCAACCGTCGGCGTCTGTCAGATGGTGACGCCGATGTATTTGCTTTCGAGGAACTCGTGGATTCCCGCGAATCCGCCCTCGCGGCCGAGGCCGCTCTGTTTGTAGCCGCCGAAGGGTGCGGCCGGGTCTGAGATGACGCCCTTGTTGATCGCGACCATGCCGGCCTCGAGGTGGCGCGCGACGCTCATCGCGCGACCCAGGTCGCCCGAGTAGACGTAGGAGATCAGGCCGAACTCGGTTGCATTGGCCCGCGCTATGGCTTCGTCGTCGGAGTCCACGGCCACGACGGGGGCCACCGGGCCGAAGACCTCCTCGCCCAGAATGGGGTTGTCCGCCTCAAGCGTGAGCACGGTCGCCGGGTAGAAGGCTCCTGCTCCCTCGGGGCGCGTGCCGCCCGTCAGTACGCGCGCACCATGCGAGACGGATGCGTCGACCAGGTCGGCGATCTTGTCCCGTTCCCTGATCGACACGCTGGCACCGAGCTCCACACCGTCGTTGAGCCCCGGCCCCATGCGCAGCGCAGACATGCGCTCGGTGAGGCGACGCGAGAACTCGTCGGCGATCGATCGCGAGACGTAGAAGCGGTTGGCGGCGGTGCAGGCGGCACCGCCGTTACGCAGCTTGGCGAGGATCGCCCCCGCTACCGCATCATCGAGATCGGCGTCATCGAGCACGATGAACGGCGCGTTACCGCCGAGTTCCATGGAGGTTCGAAGCACCCGATCGGAGGCCTGCTTCAGCAGCATCCTGCCCACCTCGGTCGACCCCGTGAACGAGAGGTTGCGTACGCGCCGGTCCCCGAGCATCCGCGACACTGCGGGGCCGGGCGCTACCGGTGTCACGACCGTGACGACGCCGGCGGGAACCCCTGCCCGAGCGAGCAGGTCGACGATGGCGAGAGCGGTCAGCGGCGTCTCCATGGCGGGCTTCAGCACGACGGTGCAGCCGGCGGCGAGGGCGGGCCCGATCTTGCGAGTCGCCATGGCGGCGGGAAAGTTCCATGGTGTGATGAGCAGAGAGACGCCGACCGGTTCGTGTGTCACCACGATGGTCTTGTCGCCGCTGGGGGCGAGGCGGAAGTCGCCGGAGACCCGCACCGCCTCCTCAGAGAACCATCGGAAGAACTCGGCCGCGTAGCCGATCTCGGCGCGGGCATCAGCCAGAATCTTGCCGTTCTCGCGTGAGACCAGCCGGGCGAGCGACTCGCTCTCGGCCGTCATCAACTCATATGCCTTGCGGAGCATCTCTCCCCGCACGCGGGGCGCGAGCGCCGCGAAGGCGGGGAACGCCTCGGCTGCGATGCTCACCGCGTCGGCACAGTCGGCCTCGGTCGACGCGGCGATCGACTCGATGCTCGAGCCGTCACTTGGGTCGATGACGTCGTGCGGTGGGCCAGAGGCGAGGTGCCCGGCGTACTGTCTCGTCTGCGTGCTCATGTCTTTCCCGTCTCCGATGGCTCGCGCGTCGCGACGACGCGGTTGCGCAGTGTTCCGATGCCCTCGACCGTGAGTTCGACCACGTCGTCGACCTCGAGCCATCTGTCCTGCTCGGCGCCGGAGCCGTCGCCCACGGTCCCCGAGCCGAAGACCTCGCCGGCCCGCACGAGCTCGTCGCGTGAGGCGTACGCGATCATCTGCTCGAAGCGCCAGTGCATCGCCGAACTCGAGCCGTTCGCCCACGTTTCGCCATTGACGCGCGCGGTCATGCCGAGCGCATAGGGATCGCCCAGCTCGTCCGCCGTCACGACGACGGGGCCGAGCACATGGGCGCCCAGAAAGTCCTTGCCCTTCGCCGGGCCGAGCCCCACTGTCATCTCGGCCGATTGGATCTCCCTCGCCGAGAAATCGTCGTACACGGTGTAGCCGAAGACGTGACCGGGAGCGTCTTCCTCGGCGATGTCGACGCCACCGACGCCGATGATCGCCGCGAACTCGAATTCGAGATCCAGCCGCTCGGCGTACGACGGAACCGCAACATCCTGTTCATGCGCGCCGATCGCCGACGGGTTGCCCTTGTAGTACACCGGTCGCCGATACCACTCGTCGGGAATCTCCCGCCCGAGCCGGGGGAACACGTTGACGAGATGCTTCTCGAACGCCATGAAGTCCCGCAGCAGGGGTGGCCCCGTGATCGCGGGCAGGTGGGTTATCTGCTCGGTGCGATAGCGGATGCGCCTGCCGCCGGCATCCTCCTCCCAGCCGCGCTCCAGCGTCGCCGAGACGGCCTCGTCTGCCAGGTCTCTGGCACGCGCGCCGCCTTCGATGAAGCCGAGAAGCGAGGCGGGCACAAGTGCTGCGGCGATGCGCTTCGCGGCCTCGTGGGTCGCCGTTCCGCGGGCGAGCAGGGCGCGGGTCGCCGCCGTCAGGTCGATAAGCTCCCCGGAATCGGCGTCGCCGGATACGAGAGCGCCGAGATGAGCGGTGCGACCCTGATCGCCCGCTGTCTCGAACGAGACGAGTCTCACCCGATCACCCTCCGGTACAGCTCTCGTTCGCGCTTCTCGAGCACCGGCACGATGGTCCCCTCGATGAAGCGCTTGAAGTGCGGCGTCTCGCGATGGGCGGCCACCGCATCCTCGTCGGTATAGACCTCGTAGAGGCAGAACAGGTTCTCGTTCTCGAGGTCGACGTTCGCGTTGTACACGAGGCAGGCGGGCTCGTGGGCCGCCACGTGCTGGGCCATCTCGCGAAGTGATTGCTCGACGAGAGCGGCGTTTCCGGGAACGACGTGGTAGCGGGCGATGAGGGCCAGGGTCATGGTTCTGTCACTTTCTGGTGGGGCGGGCAAGCAGCGCGGCGAGGTTGCCGCCCATGATTGCGTCGCGCTGGGTGGGCGTGAGAAAGGCCGAGTGCGAGCGAACGACTTCGATCGCCTGTCGATAGGTGAGCTGGTCGCGGGATGCCGGGAAGTCGCTTCCCCAGTACAGCCGGCTCGTGCCGAACCTCTCCGCGATGGCCCGGAAGACGTGCTGCGCTTGGGGGTAGGGGAAATCCCAGGAGTCGGAGGCGTTGTAGTTGAAGCCAGAGATCTTGACACCGATGTTCGGCAGCTCACTGAGGTCGAGAAGGGCAGCGAGTTCGGCGCTCGACTTCGGCTGGCCCATGTGGTGCAGCAGAATCGGCAGGCTCGGGTTCGCCGCCGCGACGCCGCGAAGGTCGTCGAACCAGGGGGCGGGCACGGCCAGGGAGGCCAGAAGGCCCATCGCCGCGGCGGTGCGGAACAGCTGGGCGGCGTCGTCGCCTCGAAGCCAGCCGTCGTTCGTCGCCGCCACGTAGTGAGTGAAGCCGATCGCGCCCGTGCGCTCGACCTCGGCTCGCAGACGGTCGGCTGCCCCGGCGGTGTGGTGTTCCGCTCGCCACACGCAGTCGACGTCGACGAGCGCGGCGATGCGATCGGGATGCGTCGAGGCGAAGCGGGCGACATAGTCGTTGTTGTCGTCGTTCGCGAAGCCGACTCCCCCGGCGCCGCCGCCGATGCGGGCGCAGACGACGCTCGCGCGTTCCACCCCGTGCGTGTCCATCTCGTACAACAGGGCCTCGATGCTCCCTCGGCCCTCCGCATCGGGCACGGCCGTGTCGTACGGCCAGCGGCGCCAGGCGTGACAGTGCGCGTCGAGAAGCATGTCACGCACCTCCCCTGCCCGCGACGACGCGGTCGGTGATCTGCGCCCGCGGCTCGAGCCCGGAGGCGAATCGCTCGAGCTCATCGACCATGAGGCTGAAGAAGCGCGGCTGCGCCTCCTCGGTCACCCCTGCTATATGCGGCGAGAGGAATACGTTCGGCATGCCGCGGAGCGGCGAGTCGACGGCGATCGGTTCCGGATCGTGTGCGTCGAGCCCGAACCAGGCGTCGTCGCGCGCCGCGCGGGCGATGAGAGGGCCGACGTCGACGACAGTGCCACGCGAGACGTTGATGAAGACGGCGTCGGTGCGCAGAAGCGCGAGCTCGCGCTCGCCGATCATGCCAATCGTGTGCGGTGTCGCCGGAGCGAGGCAGACGACGACGTCGCACCCCATCACCCTCTCGAGCGAGCCGAAGTCGACGCCCTGCGCATCCGCGAGCTCGCGTGGCGCATACGGGTCGTACGCGATGATCGGGCACCCGAACGGAACAAGAAACTCGCGAAGGCGCCAGCCGATATGGCCGAAGCCGATGAGGCCGACCGTCTTGCCCGTGAGCTCGCGACCGGGTGGATTCGTGCGGTACTCGCTCTGGCTCATCTGGCGGCCCGCAATGATCTGGCGAAAGTGCGCGTTCTTGCGCAGCCCGATCAGCATCAGGGCGAGGGCCCACTCGGCAACGGGCCATGACGAGGCGTGCGTCGTGTCCACGACGAGCACGCCCGCCGCGTGCGCGGCCGCGACATCGATACGGCCGGCGAAGCGGTCGCCTTCGATATCGCCGACGACCTGCAGCTCGCCTGCCGCAGCGAACACGCGTTCGGTCACCCGTGGAGCGCCGTGGAACACGAGAAGAACGTGCTTGTCTGAGGCGAAGTCCGCCAGGCGGTCCTCGAATTCAGCGATGACAGGGATCCTTCCCCAGGTATCGCCCGGCACGTCGAAGTCGGCAACGCTGATCTCGGCGATGCGGCCCAGACGGGCAAGATCTGCGGCGCCGAGGTACTGGTCACGCAGCTCGGGTCGACAGGCGATGCCGACCCTGAGTGTCGTCGTCATCGGTACGCCACCGATCCGTCTTCGCGCAGCGCTGGCGCGACCGGGAAGGTGCTGACGGGCGCATCCTCGAGCGCCGCATCGTTGAGCGCCATGCCGAGCCCGGGGGCGTCGAAGGGGTAGAGATAGCCGTCGGCCAGGGGCGTGATGCGATCCACCATTGACACCACCGGTTCCACGTTCTGCTCCACGTGCTCCTGCACTTCCCAGTTCGGAGTCGAGATACCCAGATGTACGTGCGCCATGGTCGCGACCGGCCCGGACGGCACACAATGCGGGATCACGCCCATATGGTGCGCCTCCGCCATCGCGCAGATCTTACGCATGTGGGTGAAGCCGCCCGCGATGCCGATATCGGGGCGAACGAACGAGATCCCGGCCCGCTCGATGTACTCGCGAAACTCGTAGATGGTCGTATTGCGCTCCCCGGCGGCCATGGGCACGCTCACCTTCGCCGACACCTCTGCGAAGGCGAGAGCGCTGTCGGGGGGAATCGGATCCTCGACAAAGAGGGGCCGGTACGGCGCGAGCTCTGCAATGAGGGCGATGGAGTTTCCCGGCTGCATGTTCCGGTGCAGTTCGATGCCGATATCCATTCGATTTCCGACAGCGTCGCGGATGGCGGCAAACCGATCGACGAGATCCGCGACGCGCTCGGCATGCCGCATGCGGTGGTGCTCGTGCTGGAACAGCAGCACCTTGATCGCCGTGTAACCATCGTTCTGGGCGGCGAGAGAGGCGGCGACAACCTCATCCGTCGTGCCGGTGCTCACCACCTTCATCGCGCGCACTCCCGCGCGGGATCGGCCGCCGAGCAGCTGCCACACGGGCTCCTCGAAGCGCTTGCCGCGCAGGTCCCAGAGCGCCTGGTCGATGGCGCTGATGGCGCCGCCCAGGGTGATTCCGCGCCAGCCCAGAGCGCGGTACATGCGCAACCAGTGGGCCTCGACATCCATGCCATCGGCTCCCACCAGGTAGCCGCTGAGAGCCTTGACGACCTCGACCACGGCGAGGGGGAACGCGAACGCGGTCGATTCGCCGATGCCGGTCATTCCCGACTCCGTGGTGAGGCGCACGAAGACGGAGGAGTTCGAGGCGAACATCTCGACCTGGGCGATGCGCATGGATTCGGGCATGTCAGCTCTTCGGGTACGTGTCTTCTGGCGCGAAGCGCTCGGTCGGCGGGCGAATGAGCTCGACGATGGTCGGGATGCCGGGAGGCTGGAAGTAGGCGAACAGTCCGTCTTCGCTCGCGCCGAACCTCGCGCTTTGCAGCGGCACGAAGCCGCGCCCGATCAGGTCTGCGCTGGCCGCGGCATGATCGTCGACGATCGCGCCGATGTGGTTGGCTCCCTCGCCGGTCGTCTCGAGTTGATCGGTGAAGATGCTCGGGCCCTCGAGCGGCTGCACGAGTTCGATCTGAAGGTCGCCAGAGAACGCCATGGCATGACGAAGGCCGAACGCAACGCGCTCGCCGTGGTACACGGTGTCGTGCAGCTCGGGCGGCCGCATCGTCCACACGTTCCATGGCCCGATTCCGAGGTCATCGGCCCAGTGCCGAACGGCCGCGTCGAGGTCGCGGACCACGAACGCGGTCTGATGGAAACGCAGCGGCAGCGTCAGCGGCAGCGTCATCGCGAGCTCACCGCGAGTGTCGCATCGATCGAGTCCTGGTAGGCGTGCACCGAACCGTCGAGAACCTCGTCGACCGTCACCGCGCGCCCACTTGTGCCGGATTCAAGCACGGCCAGGACGACAGCGAGGGCGCGCATACCGCCCACGCCATCGACCTCCGGGGGCCGCGCCGATTGCACGGCGTCGGCGAAGTCATCGATCTCGACGGCGAGGTATCCGGAGTCCACGACCGACCAGAGCGCGCCCTTGCCACCCGTTCCGTCCGCTCCCAGAACCGCGACGGTCGCTTTCGAGAGGCTCAGATGCACGCCCACCGCCTCGACGAGGTCTGGGCCGCGCAGCACGCGGTCTCCCAGCGTGACGACGACCTCGCCGTCGGTGCGGTCCGGCGGCACGGTCATCGAGCCGTCGGTGCCGTGCACGGTCCGTTCGCTGAAGCGAGTGCCGGGGCCGGAGGGCAGGTAGGCGAGCTGCACGTCGACGTTTGAGCGCGTACGCAGCGAGGCGATGATCGAGTCCTCGCCATCCGGAACAATGGCATCGCCGCCGTCTGCGGGAAACCGCAGCGGTTCCGCAATAATGCCCCGGCCCCACACCGTCTCGACGGGGCCGAGGAAGTACTCGACGATATCGGCGTAGTGAATCGCCATGTCGAGACCGATGGCCCCGCTGGCCTTCATGTGCCGCCACTTGCTGATGATGACGGCGCTGTCGCCGCCGATGCGCACCTCGCGCATGAGGTGCACGGTGCCGAGCAGGCCCGCATCGAGCACGGCGCGGGCGAGACGGTTCGCGCCGCCGCGTCGATAGTTCTCGCCGGTCGCGAGAACCACGCCCGTGCGCCGTGCGGCATCGACCATGGCGCGGGCGCCGCGGATCGTGAGCGCCAGCGGCTTCTCGCACAGAACGTGGCGGCCGGCCTCCATCGCAGCGATCGCGATAGGCGCATGCGTTCGCGGGTCTGTGACGATGTCGACCGCCTCGACCGCCGGGTCGCCGAGGAGGGCGTCGAGTTCGGTGTAGACGAGGGGTCGTCGACCGAGCAGCTGCTGCGCCTCGTCGGCCGCGCGCTCGGCGACCTCCTGGTTCAGATCGAGGATCGCGACAACCTCTGACCTGGCCACTCCCGCGGCCTGCAGCGCGGCATAACCGTGCACATGACGCGTACCCATGAAGCCCGCTCCCACGAGCGCGATCCCGAGCCTGTGCACCGTCGCCTCCTCGCGATCATCGATGATGCAGTCATGCTATCTGAAACGTTTCGATTCTGCTACGCAAGTTTCACCATCGCTCGAACGTCCTCTGCCAGAGAGCGCAGCGAGTCTCCCACCGGCCAGTCCATGAACCAGCACACGACCTCGTCAACGCCCAGGTCGCGGTACGCGGCGAGCTTCGCGGCGACCTCCCGCCGGGTTCCGATGATGAATGTGTCGACGCAGGCGGCCGTGAGCGCGGCAGGATCGTCGATGGCGGTTCCGTTCGGGAACATGTCCGAGGTGGCGAAGCCGAGCGGGGCGCTCTCGCGCAACTCGGCCCAGCGCAGCATCCATTCGTTCCATTCGGAGTCGTCGCCCAGTATGAGCACCTGCGTCTCGAGGCTGCGCCGCAGGGTGCTCGGGTCGCGGCCGATGGCTCGGCATGCGGCGTCGACGCGTTCGGCCTGCGCGGCGTATTCGGTGAGCGAGGCAGGCAGGGCGTTCCAGCCGTCGGCGCGCGCCGCGATGAGCATGGCGACGGGATCGCTGAGGGGGCCGCCCAGCCAGAGGGGGATCGGATGCGCGGGCACCGGGGTGCTGAGCGCGCCCCGCAATCGGTAGTGCTCGCCGTCGTGATCGACCGGCTTGCCCGACCAGAGCGACCGCATCACCTCGATGGCCTCGTCGAGCTTCGCCACCCGCCGCGCGACATCCGGCTCCCAACCGAAACCGTAGCTGGTGTGCTCGCGCTCGCGCATGCCGTGCGACACGAACAGTTCGAAGCGGCCGGCCGAGATCACGTCGATGGTCGCCGCCATCTTCGCGAGCAGCGGCGCGGGTCGGTAGTTGATGCCCAGGTGGTTGTTGACGAGGCGGATGCGCTCGGTCGCTCCCGCCGCGGCGGCGAGCGTCGTCCAGCTCTCCAGGAACTCGCCGCCCCGCCCGTGAAAGAGGTGATCGGAGAACCAGACCGAGTCGTAGCCGAGCGCTTCGGCCTCGCGTATGGCAGCAAGCGTCTGCGCCCAGTCGAGCCGCTCGAGGCTGGGGGTGCGCAGGGTCGGGATGCCGGGCGCAGCGAACATCGGTGCGGCGAATCCGAGCCGTAGCGGCCGTTCAGCGGGGGTCATGTCGTCACTTTCTTTTGGTGTCATCACCATGTTCGTGGGGCGCTCGTCCAGCCGATTCGGCCGAGGCGGAACGAGAACGGGCGCGGTGGGGGCGGCAGAGGCAGGGGAGGGCCGAGTGCCGTGTCGAATTCATCGCTCCAGCGGATGCCGACCGCGACCTCGCTCACGGCGGAGCGCCCCGGCCAGCCCTCGAGGTCGACCGCCACCCGGTTCCACGCGATAGGAAGCGGGCGGGCGAGCGCTTCACGGTACTCGCCGGTCTCGCTGGTCAACCGCATCGCGATGCGCACCGCTCGGCCGACGATCTGCGGGTTGTCGACGTCGAAGCTCGCGAAGGCGAAGGCGGCGCGCGAGAGATCGAGGGGTCCATCGTGCTCGAGAACGAGCCACTGCGTCGCGTTCGCCTCGAAGTCGGGAATGCCGACATCCAGAGTCGGCGCCGGTATCGGCTCGTGGAAGACCGGAGCGCACACGACATCGGTGTCGGCGACCGTCACCGTGAGGCGGGAGTCGCGGGGGATCCACCGGCTCGTGTTGCCGTCTGAGAGCCAGATGTCGCCGACATCCGCTCGCTTCGGTCGTGGTTGACGCGGTTCTACAGCCGGGCGGGGTGCGACGTGCTCGACGGTCACGGTGTGCTGCCCGGACGCTACGGTGACGTACCGCCTGCCGGAGGCATCCGTTTCGGTCGCGACTCGACCGCCGTCGACCATGACCGGGCCCTGGCCGGCACACGTCACCTCGGCGATGCTGCCGACCGGCACGGCAAGCTCGGCGCGGTAGACGCCGTCGTCGAGCCGCCAGGATGCCGCGATTCTTCCGCGAGCGGTGTCGCGCGTGAACTCACAACTCGATACGTCATTCAGCAGGCGCGGATCAAGGGCGAACCGTCTGAAGCCCGGCTCGAGGGTGCGAAGTCCGGCGACATCGCGCCACACCCACGCGGCGAACGGCGCGGCGAGACCGATGTGGTCGAGCGAGGCGACGCCCACGTTCTCGTTGTCGATCCACCACGTCTCCCAGAACGTGCCGGGGCCGTCGACGAGCATCGCGCCGATTCCCGGCTGCTCTCTCTGCCGCACGGCGGCGAGAAGGCTCGAGCCGCCATCGGCGTCGGCGAGCGCACGAACCACGGCCCTGGTTGCCGCGAATCCACTCGAGAGCCGGTCGCCCCGCGCGTGCACGGCAGCGCGCAGCCGCGCACGGAGTCCGTCGACGTCGCGTTCGTCGGCCATGCCCGAAACTAACGCGACGGCGCTCGATCCCTGGGAATCGGTGCCCCAGGTACCCTCGACGGGATCGCGCAACGCTCGCCGGGCGGCGGCGACGACGGCGTCGGCCTGCGCGCGGCGTGCTGCCGCGGCATCCGCGTTGCCGACAGCCTCTTCGAGGTCGGCGAGGGCGCGAAGCGAGACGACGACCGCCGCGGTCTGAAGCACGACCGGGGGAGTCTGCTCGAGGGCGAGCCAGTCGGCGCCGAAGCTGATGGGGGCGTTCCTGACCACGCCGTCGACGAGTGTCGTCAGCTGCCAGTCGGCCCAGCGGCGCATGGTCGGCAGCAGCGGCTCGATCTGCCAGGTGTCGCCCGTGTCTCGCCATAGCTGCCACGGAATCTCGGTCATGGCCGAGCCCCACACCGGGTCGGCGGGCTGCCGTCCGTGTTCGCCTTGCAGGTGCGGCGAGATGCCCGGAATGTCGCCATCGGCTCCGGCGTCGAGTGCGACATCCGCGAGCCAGTTGCGGTAGACGCCCGACATGTCGAGATGCGACAGGGCGGCCTCTGCCGAGACAGACGCGTCGCCGGTCCAGCCGCCCTGCTCGCGCGTGGGGCAATCCTCGGGAAGGCCGTGCGTGTTGTTGAGCTGGGTGCGAACGGCGTAGTCGACGAGCTGGTTCAGTTCGGCAACGCTCGTGGTCACGCTTCCGGTCCGGTCGACGTCGGAGTGCAGAACGCGCGCCGAGACCGTCACGCTCGCGTCGTCATCGAGCCCGCCAACCTCGACGTAGCGAAACCCGTGAACAGCGAACCACGGGCTGGCCTCGACGTGCTCGGCGTCGCAGACGACGGCGAAGACCTGCCGCTCCCGCTCCCGGTCGGCCGGCAGCCGAATGTTCGTCGTATCCACTCGGCCATCCGGTGTGAGCTTCTCGCCCTGCGTCGACGTGACGCGCTGCCCGGGCCTGACGCCGTCGAGCTGGAGGGCGACGCGCCCGGCCACGTTCTCGCCCAGGTCGAAGACGCGGATGCCTCGGGCCGGCTGCGCGAGGAGCGTCGCCTTCGCGACGCGCACCACGCGCACCGGGGGCCCGACGTTGGGCACGACGATCGCGGGCGGCGGGGGTGAGGCGTCGGGCGGCACGACGACGACCGGAGCGTGTTCGCCTGGTCGAGACGGGGAGGCCGGATCGTGCTCTTCGAGATAGAACGGATCATCGGTCGTGACTCCGCTCGGCGAGCTGAGCCAGTCGCCGGAGGTGCCGATGACCCGCTGCTGCCCGTCGGCGAGGGTGACCCGCAGCTCGGCGAGCACGCGCGCCTGCTCGAGCACAAGCCTGTAGTGGCCGAGCGATGCCGCGATCGACAGCTCGAAGGGCCCATGCGCCTGCGCGACCAGGTCGGTTACGTCGTAGCTGCGGGAGGTGGCGCGCTGCAGCGACGAGTCGATTGGACCCAGATCGTCCGGGTTGACGACGGTGCCGTTCACCGAGATGCGTGTCGGCCCCCAGCCGGCAACCGAGATTCGCGCCGCTGCCACTGAGGGGAAGGCGGGAACGTCGATGCGTGCCCGACGCGTCGGCGCAACGCCGATCCACTGCGCGTGCCAGTCGGCAAGGGAATAGGCGGCACTGTCGATGGGCACAGGCTGCGCCCACTCCGAGGTGGTGCCGGTCTCGTCCTGGGTGCGCACGGTCCACCAGACACGGGTGTGCGGGGGAATGGCAATGCCGCCCCAGGCGACGCCGCTGTTGCGGGCCGAGTCGATCATTCCGCTGTCCCACAGGTCGGCATCCTCGTGAGGACGATCGTGTGACGACGCCCGAATCTGGTAGGCGGACTGGGCCTGGCCGTTTCGCACAAGCGGAACGACCCACGAGAGCGGTGGCCGCCTCGTGCCGACGACGCTGAGCACACGCGAGTGCGCAGCGGACGGGGGCAGGCCATGCGCGCGGAGGTTCGTAGGCACCGGGGAGGCGTCGGCGGCTCTCGTCACCTTGTCGACCTTTCACCGATGAAGGGGCGTTGCGCTGCTGCGCGAACACCCCGTGTCGGTGGGACACGATTCGAGGCGCTCGTCGCGTTAGGGTGAAACGTATCATAATCGGCGGCGTGTGGATACGACGCTGAATCCTTACAATGAGGTCACGTTCGCCTCACATGCCGAGCAGCGATCGAGTCAGGGCGAAGTGGAGCGAGCGTGTCGGTAAGTGTTCGAGAGGTTGCGGCGCTCGCCGGAGTCTCGGTCGGTACCGTGTCGAACGTTCTCAATCGGCCAGACAAGGTGACCGAGGCCACCGTCGTTCGCGTGCGCGAGGCCATCGAGCAACTCGGATTCGTGCGCAACGATGCGGCCCGCCAGCTTCGCGCCGGCCGCAGTCGCAGCATCGGCCTGGTCGTTCTCGACGCGGGCAACCCGTTCTTCACCGACCTCGCTCGGGGCGCCGAGGCGCGGGCGTTGCGTGATGGGCTCGCTGTGCTGCTCGGCAACAGTGACGAGGATGCGGAGCGCGAGCGCTCCTATCTCGAGCTTTTCGAGGAACAGAGGGTCGCCGGCCTCCTGATCACACCGGTCGGTCACGTTGTTCCGCGTCTTGAGCGGCTGAGGGAGCGCGGCACTCCCACCGTGCTCGTCGACCGGCAGGCCGAGAACGCCACCTTCTCGTCGGTGGCCGTAGACGACGTGGCGGGCGGGCACATGGCGGTGAGCCATCTGGTTGAGATCGGGCGGCGGCGTATCGCCTTCGTCGGCGGCCCTGCCGGCATCCGTCAGGTCTCGGATCGCCTGGAAGGCGCCAGGCGCGCGCTTGCCGAGCATTCCACCGTCACGATCGAGGTCATCGAGACGGAGTCCCTGACGGTTCTTCAGGGCAGGGCCGTCGGCGAGGCCATCCGAGCCAGGCCGAAGAGCGAGCGCCCCGACGCCATCTTTGCGGCCAACGATCTGCTCGCCGTTGGCCTGCTGCAGGGTCTCATGATCTTGAGCGACATCCGGGTGCCGGAAGACATCGCCCTGATCGGCTATGACGACATCGCGTTCGCGTCGTCATCGGTCGTGCCGCTCTCATCGATCCGCCAGCCGAGCGCCCTGATCGGTTCGACGGCCGTCGACCTTCTGTTGCGTGAGGCGGCGACGACGGGCGACTTCGCGCACGAACAGGTGGTCTTTCAGCCGGAACTGATCGTGCGCGCGTCGACGTCGACTACCGTTGCGAGCTCTGACGAATAATCAGTTCCGGCTGAATGACGATTCTGCGTACGGGCAGCGATTCCGTTGATTCGGCCTGGTCGCGCACAAGGTCGACGGCGCTCCTGCCGAAGACCTCGCGAGGCCGCCGAACCGTTGACAACGGCACACCGGCGGATGACGCGTAGTCGATGTCGTCGTAACCCACGATGGCGACGTCCTCGGGAATGCGAAGCTCCGATTCAGACGAGATCGCCTGCATGATTCCCATTGCCAGCGAATCGTTTGCCGCGAAGATCCCATCGGGCAGCTCGGCGCGTGGTCTGCCGAGCAGCTGCTCGCCGACCGCGAGACCTGCCGGCACCGACCGCTCGACCGTGGGAATCACGTCGAGTCGTACGCCGGGGTGAGCGTCAACCGCGGACCGAGCACCGCGCAGGCGCTCGGCGATCTGATGAATCTGGATCTCGCCGCCGATGAAGGCGATGGAGCGGCAGCCTTGTTCGATCAGGTGCGTGACTGCCCGCTCGGCACCCAGGAAGTCATCGACGGAGGTGGATGAGAACCGGTCGGTCGCGGCATACGCATCGACGAGGACGGTCGGTATGCGCCTGGTGAACAGCAGGTCCAGTTCCTTTTGTCGAGTCAGGCCCGACGCCAGGATCACGCCATATACGCGCTGCTGCGCGAACATCTCGATGTACTGCCCCTCGCGCTCGGGGTCGCCGTTGCTGCCGACGATGAAGAGGAAGAGCCCGTTCTCGGCGGCTCGCCGTTCCATCGCGTCTGCGAACTCGCCGAAGAACGGGTTGTTCAATTCGAGAGCGACGAAGGCCAGAGTCTTGCTCTCGCCCGCGCGCAGTTGCCGAGCAGCCTCGTTCCGCACATACCCGAGCTCGTTGATCGCCTTTCTGATGCGCTTCTTGGTGTCGGGCGCCACGCGATGCGGCGTGTTCAAGTATTTGGATACCGTGCCGATGGAAACGCTCGCCCGCATCGCGACGTCCCGAATGCTGACCACTGCGCCACCTCTGTGTCCCGGCCGAACTCCTGTTGGTCAGAAGGGCCATGCTCTGCCGGAATCATATCGATTAATCACGCGGAGACGGTGTGAAATCCGGGAAAAGAGCGCAGTCTCAATGGCCAAAACTGTGATACGTTTCACCGAATCACGGGAAATGTGACGACGATGTCAAACGATGAGGAACTCGCCGAAAAATGATTCAACCGAGCGTGAGTGACTCACGTGACAGCGTCGCGCGGGAGAGCGATCATGCGTCTGCGGTCGCTGCCCCGTTCGCGCTTGTCGTGGACGGGCGTCCCACCGCGTTCGTGGGCGACGAGCGTCTCGTGCCGACGGTGGTATCCCGCTCGCCGGTGCTCGGCTGGAAGGTCCCTTCGCAGCTCGGCGACTCGGGCGCCCTCGGCTTCGAGGTTGAGGTGTACGACCCCTCCGGCAGTGCGGTGTGGAAGTCCGGACGGGTGTGGTCAGGCGCGACCGACGTCACGGTCGGCCGCGACCTGTCTTCTTACTCGCTCTACACCTGGCGAGTGCGCGTTTCGGATCAGGCGACGCGGTGGTCTCCCTGGGCCACGTCGGAACTGGAGACGGGACCGATCACGTTTGCCGACTGGTCGGCGCAGTGGCTGGACGTCGCTCACCTGTCCCGAATCGATACACCGTTCAGCCTTGTGCGGCCGGTCGAGCGGGCCCGGCTCTACCTCACGGGCCAGGGAGTCGTTCGCGCCTGGGCAAACGGCTCCGTCATTAATCCGGACAGAATGGATCCGACCCGTACCGATTTCGCTCGTGCGCTCTTCCGCTGCTACGACCTCACTGATCTGCTCGCGATCGGTGAGAACTCGCTCGCCTTCGTCGTCGGCTTGGGTGATTGGGCCCGAACTGCCAGGGCTCCTCGGCTGCTCGCTGAACTGGTCGTCTGGCACAAGGGCGGCTCGGTCACGCGCATAGTGCCTGGCCCGCATTCCACCGTCACCCCTTCGACGGTCACCATTGATGAACCGTTCTACCTCGAACGGCATGATGCGCGATCTCGTGCGCCGCAGTTGCCTCCGCCGCAGGCTCCGGTCGCCGTCAACGCGGTGCGAGTGCCCGCCTCGGCGGCGACCGCGCCTACCAACGTCACGTCTGATCCCACGCCGCCGCTGCGGGAGGTCCAGACCTTCGGTCTGAAAGAGATCGGTCGTTCTCCCGGCTCTCGTCTCTTCGACGTCGGAACCAACATTGCAGGTCGGTCGAAACTGGTGCTTCACGCGAACGTATCGGCGGGAACGCTTGTTCGCGTATTGCACGGTGAGCATGTGGGCGGCGACGGCCACATCGACACGACGAACCTGACCATGCCGTACGACCACGGCCGCGAGCGCCAGGTGGTCGAATACGTGGCAGGCGGAGTCGCGGGGGAGTCGCATGAGCCGTGGTTCGCGTACTTCGGGTTTCGATACATCGAGGTGCGCGGTCTTGCCGATGACGCGATCGCCACCGTCACTGCGTACTCGATGCACACAGACCTCGCCGCATCAGGAACCCTCTCGACGGACAGCCCGACGATCGACAGGTTGCTCGCTACCGCATCGCGAACGCTGTTGAACAATGTGCACGGCGTGCCCGAGGACTGCCCGACGCGTGAGCAGGCCGCGTGGACCGGCGACACAGCATCGGTCGCCGAGTACGAACTGGCTGCCTTCGACAGCGCGGCATTTCTCGATAAATGGATGGCCGACTTCGAGACAAGTCAGCAACCAGACGGGCAATTGCCGGCGGTTTCCCCGGACCTGCATACGACCCGCATGCCCTCCGACCCGGTCTGGGGCTCGGCACTGCATCGAGTGCTGCTCGGCCACCTGTTGCACTATGGCGACTTTCGGCTCGTGCGACGCGCGCTTCCGACGCTGCGTCGCTGGGCGGATTTCCAACTGAGTTGCACCGGCGGTGACGGCGTCATCTCACGCTCGCCGATCAGCTATGGCCACGACTGGCTGGCCCTCGAACAGACCCCGCCACCTATCCATCACACCGGGGCCGTGATCGACTGCCTGCTGGCGCTCGCCGATCTCGAGGAGGCAACGGGCGATGCGCACGCAGCAGCGCAACGCCGAGAGTCGGCGGCCGAATTGCGCTCCGCCGCCCGTCACGCGTTCTTCGACCCGCTCACGGGGACCTTCGGCAATGGCTCGCAGGGGTCGTACGCGGTCGCCGTCGAGGCGGGCATCCTTACCGGCCGGGAAGCGGATGCTGCTGGAGAGCGCCTCGTCGCACTCATTCGGCAACGCGGCAACCGCGTGTCCAGTGGCTTCGCCACCACTCGTACCGTCGTGAGGGCGCTCACCATGCTGGGCAAATCACACGTGGTCCACGACATTCTTCTCCAGCCCGAATCTCCCGGGGTCGGCGCGATGCTGCGCTCGGGGCCCGGCACGTTTTGGGAATGCTGGTGGATCGACCCGACCAACACGGGCACCGGGTCCCTGAACCACGTGGGCCTCGGTGGCCCCTTCGCCGCGTGGGCATGGGAGGGTCTGGCCGGGCTTCGACCGACCGCGCCTGGGTACTCCGGATTCCGGCTGTCGCCCCAATTCGTCGACGGGGTCACGCAACTCGCTTTGCGCACCGAGACGGTCCGCGGCCCGGTTTCATTCTCGTATTCTCGGGTCGGAGAACATGCGCGGCTCGAGATCTCCGTGCCTCCGGGTAGCGAGTGCACTCTGGAGATCGGTGGTCACGAGGAGGCGGTGCTGGCATCCGGCAGGCACACTCGTGAGGTCGAGGTGAGGGGCATCGGGTCGCCGACACCGCCGGCACAGGGGCTCGCAGGGCGTCCTTCCCGCACGCTCGCGGCGGACGATGTACGAGGCTCGCGAAATCTGCTCGCCGACGCCCTGGTCGTTCCAGGTCGGGCCGATCCCCTGATCGAAACGCTCGAGGTGCTCGCGTGCATGCCGATCCCGCACGAGCAGCCTGAGAACTCGGTGCTGAAAGTGGTGAGCACGAGAGGCGCGGATGGCGATGCCCCGACCATCATGATCACGCCGCGCGTTCCACTTCCCCTGGCCGGCACCAGCTTCGTGTACGCATTTGTCGATCAGTGCATGGAGGGGCCGAACCGATCCGCCAGGCCGCTTCTCCGTCTCCAGCTGAGCAACGGAGACACCATGACGAGCTCGTCGACGGCGTGGCCCGCCGGGTGGAATCGAGTGGCAGTCGACACCAGCGGAATCGCCGAAGACGCGACGGTGGTCGCGATCGAGGTGGGGCTGGAATACGGCGAGGAAGACGCGGAGAACGCCTTGGCGGTCTACCCGAGCCAAAGCGACCTCCGTTCGGCGTTTCACCTCGGTGAAGTCGGGTTCAGCACGGCAAAGCGTACGTGGTGAGGAAGAACTAGTGAATCGATTTATTCCGGCCGAACCGTTGACAGGTGCCGCTTCATGCGTCATTATGATGAAACGTTTTATCCCAGCGATCTCGACGGTGAGGTGCCCATAGTGGTGGCTACGCTCGATGCTCCGTCACGAGTGGTCTCGCCTTCCGGCGATACGCAGAATTCCGCGCGGGCGCAGCGGAGGCCGTCGGTGCGCTGGTGGATCTATCTCGCTCTGCTTCCGTTGGCCGTCATCATCGGCTGGTTCGCGTACTACCCCGCCGTCTCTGCCATTTTCTGGTCGTTCTTCCATTGGCAGCCCGCGGCAGAATCGACGTTTCTCGGATTCGGCAACTACGTCACGATGCTCCATGACCAGATCTGGTGGACGTCCTTCCGAAATCTCGGCTTCATCTTCGTCTTCGCGGTTGTCTCCTGGGTACTGCCTTTGCTCGCCGCAGAACTTCTCATATCGCTGAAGAGCCTGCGCTGGCAGTTCACGATGCGTACTCTGCTCATCATTCCGATGGCCTTTCCCGGCGTGGTCACCGCCCTGGTCTGGGGCTTCTTCTACAGCCCCAATGACGGCGTGATCAACCAGACACTGAAGGCGCTCGGGCTCGAGGCGCTTGCCCAGAATTGGACGGGACAGAACAGCACGGCGCTGCTTTCCCTGCTCTTCGTCGGCTTTCCCTTCATCGCCGGCCTGCCGTTCCTGATCTTCTATTCCAGCCTGCAGAACATTCCGACCGAGGTGCTCGAGGCGGCTCAGCTCGACGGTGTGGGCCGTTTCGCCAGGTTCTGGCAGATCGATCTGCCGCTCATGGCCAGCCAGGTTCGCATCCTGCTGTTCCTCGCGGTCGTCGGAACACTGCAGTACGGCTTCGTCGCCTATGTACTGACGCAGGGCGGCCCTGACAACGCGACGATGGTTCCCATTCTGCGCATGATCAACGTGGCCTTCTCGGGCGGCGACTGGGGCTACTCAGCGGCGTTGTCGACGACCCTGTTCCTCATCACGATCGTGATCAGCGCGGTTGTCGTGCTGGCGCGCAAACGCGGTTCGGAAACGACCGACGGAGGTGCAATGTGACCACGATCCAAGCCCGCACGGTGACCACCACTCGATCCGTTACCCGGCCCGACGGTCGATCGCGCGCGTCTCGCCAGGTCGGGCTGAAGACGATTCTCATCATTCTCGCCGTCGTCTCTCTCGCACCGTACCTGTTCATGGTCGTCACCTCGTTCAAGACGAACCAGCAGTTCGCCGACAGCTTCTGGCAGGTTTCGTTTCCACTGCACTTCGAGAACTATGCAGTGGCATGGGAGCAGATCGCGCCGTATCTTCTCAACACCGCCGTCGTCGCCGTGGTCTCCATCGTGCTCATTCTGGCGATCGCATCGATCTCCGGCTTCGTGCTCGCGCGTTACCGCTTTCTGGGTAGGGGCTTCATCTACGGCGCGGTGCTCGTGCTCATGATGGTGCCGGGGCTGGCCAACCTCATTCCGCTCTTCATCATCATGAAAGACCTAGGCCTGCTCAACACCTACATCGTTCTCGTCATCCCGTACACGGCCGGCGGTGTCGTGCTCGGCACGATTCTCATCCGCAACTTCGTGGAGGGCATACCGCAGACGCTCTTCGATGCCGCGCGCCTGGACGGCGCGAGCGGGGCGCGCATGTACCGCTCGGTCATGCTGCCCCTCTCGCTGCCCGTACTCGGCACGATCGCGCTGATCACCGTGAGCGAGGTATGGAACGACTTCTTCTGGCCCTTGCTCGTAATCTCGGATAACAACCTGCGCACCGTTTCGGTGGGCCTGCAGTTCTTCCAGGGTCAGAACGTCACGGACTATGGTCCGCTCATGGCCGGCTACTTGCTCGCAAGCCTCCCCCTCGTTCTTCTCTTCACGTTCCTGTCGAAGTATTTTCTCGCCGGAGTGCAAGGGGGCGTACCCGGCGCTCACTGAGCCGCGCTCGCGCAGAGTCGGATGGCCCTTGTTCTGGCTGAAAATGAAACGATTTACTGATCTACCTGAAACACACGAAATCCCGAATCACACCAAGAAAAGAGGAAGCATGCTAGTTACAACGAAGGCGTTGCGGCGCAGGCGAGTTCGGCTTGCAGCGGTTGCATCCATTGCCGCGCTCGGCACGATGGCGGCGCTGGCCGGGTGCTCGCCGGCCGCGAGCGACTCGGGAAAGGTGACCATCACCCTCTCCGGACCCAATCAGTTCACGAGCGATGCGAACACATTCGGGCCGGCCTGGGAAAAGCTGGTCGCCGACTTCGAAAAAGACAATCCTGACATCACGTTGAAGACCAACGTGCTGCCGCTTACGTCGTGGGCGCAGACATCCGCTGCCCAACTGACGGCCGGCACGGCCCCCGAGCTGATCTTCAACCAGACGACGCACACCCCAGAACAGGTTCTCTCGCTCGATGACGCTCTGAAGAAGAAGAACCCCTTCTCCGACAGCGGAAAGTCCTGGAACGACGACTTCATTCCGCAGTATTGGAAGGACTCCACCCAGCTGATCAACGTTGCCGGTCACCACGAGGCGATTCCGTTCAACCTGGTCGCCGTCGGCATCTACTTCAACAAGGACATTCTCGCGAAGGCGAAGGTGGATGCCTCGGATCTCAAGACCTTCGATGGATTCCTCAGTGCCTGCTCCGCGATCAAGAGCGCGGGCTTCGCGCCGCTCGCAACGGACAATGGCAACCTGCCCGCCGGTTGGACATACGTCGCGCTGGGCTCGATGCTGCTGAACCCCGAAGCAGAGAAGGTCAACCAGTTCGCCGCGGACGGCAGCGCCGGCAAGGCCGATATTGTGACGAAGAAGAGCATCGCTCACGCCTACCTCACGGGTGAACTCAACGTCACGACCGATCCGGGTTCGGCCGAGGTGTTGAAGTTGATGAAGAAGTTCTACGACGCCTGTGCAACCCCGAACTGGTCGGGAATCAAGTCGCAGGGCGCCTTCACCGGTGGCACGGACTTCACCGGCGGCAAGGCCGCGATGGCCTGGGGAACGAACTTCGCCACCACCGGGCTCGCCGATGCGAGCTTCAAGTTCGGCACGCTGCCCTTCCCGACACTCTCACAGAGCGACTCCAGCCTCGCAACAGGGGATCCGGCCAAGTTCGGCGTCACCGCCGGTGGAACCGCCTACATGATCCCCGCATACATCAAGGGTGCGAAGCGGGCGGCAGCAATCAAGTTCCTGCAGTACGTCTCGAGTCCCAAGATCCAGTCCTGGCTCAACAAGACCGGCGGCATCCCCGCTGTGACCGGCCTGACGGCCCCTCCCGGACTCGAAGCGATGAGCACCGGGGACTGGGCCACCGTTCCTCCCCTCGGCCAGGGTGGACTCTTCCAGGCGCCCGCAGCGATCGCCGCACAGAACAAGTACGAGGGCTATCTCCTCGGCACGACATCGCTGAAAGACGAACTGAAGAAGCTGAATGACGATGGCATCGCCTGGAGCAAGGAGCAGGCGGTGCAGGGCAAGTGGACCGAGGACTGGGCCACGGCGAAGTAGGGCGCCGCTGACTCGCGCTGCGAACCCACGAGGGCGGGCCATCGACACTGATGGCCCGCCCTCTACTCTTGACATCGATAGGGGAGAACGATGAACGCTACGGATGCTGCTGCCGCCTTTGCCGACGTCATCAACAGCCTCGAGAGCGGCACCTCCGCTCCCGATCCACGCACGGATGTCGACACGGCGTCGCTTGCGGCGCGCTATCCGCAGCTCGGCACGGTGCGGCTCAGCGACATCCGCGTGCCGGTGCGTCACGGGGACATCGCCGCACGGCTCTACCTGCCGACGGGCGCACCGCGAGGCGCGCTCGTCTGGGCGCACGGCGGCAGCTTCATCGGTGGCAACCTCGATATGCCGGAGGCCAACTGGGTCTCCCTCGCCCTGGCCGCACGCGGATTCGCCGTGCTGTCGGTCGAGTACACCAAGGCGCTGTTCGGGGTGCATTTTCCCGTGCCGTCTCTCGACCTGCTCGACGCCTGGAACTGGGCCGTCGACCAACTGGGTGTGAGCGTTAGTGCGATGCACCTGGGCGGCGCCAGCGCCGGCGGCAATCTCTCGGCGGGTGTCGGCGTTCGGCTGCGCGACGGCCAGGGCCCTCTGCCTGCCTCGCTCGTGCTGGTGTACCCACTGGTTCACGAGATACTGCCTGAGCCCTCGGTCGAAGCGCGAGCGGCGGCCGAGACCCTGCCGCCGGCCGAGCGGTTTCCGCAGGGCCTGGTCAGCGCGATTGCCGCTAATTATCTGGGCGCCGAGCAGAGCGCCGGCGACCCATACGCCTACGCGGGTCACGCGCAGTTGGCGGGAATGCCGCCGCTTTTCATTCTCAACTCCGAGCGCGACGAGCATCGCTACTCCGGTGAGGAGTTCGCGCGCCAGGCGATGGATGCCGGAGTTCCGGTGAACGTCACCGTCGAGCCCGGCAGCACGCACGGGCATCTCGACCGCCCGCATACGCCCGAGGCCCAGCGCAGCATCGCCCGCATCGCCGACTGGCTTGACCGGTTCTCAGCGGGTGCTGCTTCGGACCACGACCTCACGGTTCAGCGGAAGGCGCACCTCTGACGCGATCGCTCCGTGTGCCAGCGCAGCCAGGTGGCGGGCGAACTCGGGAACAAAGTGCGCAAGGCTCGACGAAACGCTCGTCAGGGCAGGTGTTGAGTATCGTGCCGCGAATGTGTCGTCGACGCCAATGACGCCGAAGGCGTCCGGCACTGTGATTCCTGCGTCTGCTGCTGCCGCCAGAACCTGAAGGGCGACGTCATCGTTATACGCGCAGACGGCGAAGGGAACACGCGCCCAGCCGGCGAGCCGCGCCGCCAGACGGCTGGCCTTCGCCCTGTCGCCCGGCCACGGCACGTCGTGAACCGGCGCGCTGCTGGCCCGCCGGGCGGCAGCGAGGCGCAGCTCGACCATCCGGTCGTTCGTGCCGTCGGGACGAGCAAAGTAGAGCGCCTCGTAGCCCCTTCCCAGCAGGAACTCGACCTGAATTGTTGCTGCCGAAGCGATGAATTCGTCGCGACCGGGCAGCGCTGTGACGACGGGTACGCGAAATCCGGTGGCGAGCTCAGCGAACTCCGGATCGTTCTCAGTAGGCGACGTGATGACCACAGCCGGCGACATTTCGTTCGCAGGCCGAGGCAGGCCCACGAAGGCAGGTTGCCAAAGGAGGCCGTAGCCGAGAGTGGCCAGTTCTCTGGCCAATTCCTCGGCGTACGCGGTCATCAGCGGGTTGATCGCGTCATCGGTCGATGACAGAAACAAGATCGTACGGCTGCGGCCTCCGCCGAGCAGCCGAGCAGCAGCCGAAGGGCGGTATCCCAACCGCTCGGCTGCGTCGAGCACCTTCTGTTTCGTCGCCTCGAGGAGCCTCGAATCGGGGTCGCCGTTGAGGGCGTAGCTCACCGTGCCTCGCGAGACTCCGGCTTCTCGCGCCACGTCCGCCGTCGTGACCCTGGATCGTTCGGTGCCGCCTGGTAGTTCTGACATCATCATTCTCCCGTTCATGACGCTACCGTATTGACCCGGGTCAATTCGGAGGCTAGGGTCCCGATGAAGACACAAAGAGAGGCTGACGATGGTGGATCGCACGAAGGCGCATCAGGGCAATGAGTTTCGCACGAGCATCCGACCGGGGGCTCCCTGGCTCGATACGCAGGGCAAGCGCATCCATGCCCACGGCGGATCGATCATCGTCGTAGATGGAACGTATTACTGGTACGGAGAGAACAAGGAGAAGACGGCGCCGGGGAACGGCATTTGGCACTGGGGAGTCCGTTGCTACTCCTCGACGGACCTCTACAACTGGCAGGACCTCGGCCTCATTATCCCGCCGGTTCCTCACGACGAGTCGCATCCGTTGCATCCCTCGTCGCTCGTGGATCGCCCGCACATCATCTTCAATCCACGCAGCCGCAAGTACGTCTGCTGGCTGAAGATCATGGACCGCCGCGACGGCACGCAGGCGTCGACTGTTCTCACGGCAGACAGTGTTCTCGGGCCTTACGAGATAGTACGCACGGGGCTTCGGCCCCTCGGAATGAGTGCGGGTGACTTCGACCTTGTCGTCGACCCGGTGGACGGCAAGGGGTATTACTACTTCGAACGCGTGCACAGCGAGATGATCTGCGCAGACCTGAGCGACGATTTCACTGACGTGACCGGGTACTACTCCACTCACTTTCCACTCATCCAGCCCCCGTTCGTGCGCGAGGCGCCGGCACACTTCTCGCGAAACGGCCTGCACTACTTGCTGACCTCGGGTACGACCGGCTACTTCCCTAACCCTTCCGAAGTCGCGGTCTCCCGCAGCTACCACGGACCGTGGACTGTGCTCGGCGACCTTCACCCAGCGGATGCGTCGCGTACCTCGTATCGGTCCCAGATCTCATCCGTGTTCAAGCATCCGGTGCATGACGATCTCTACATCGCCTTGGCCGACCGATGGGCCGTCGACGCACCCGAGGATCTGTCGCACATCGCCAAGATCTTCGAGAACCAATTTCGGCCGGGGCGGAAATCCACGGGCGAATGGGAGGATCTTGGCGTTCCGGAGCCGGACACCTCCCGGGCTGACTACGTGTGGCTTCCGCTGCGCTTCGACGGTGAACGCGCGTTCATCGAATGGGTCGACGAGTGGCGCGTGGAGGACTACGTCTGAATTTCGCGTCGACCGGCTGACTCTCAATCGCGGCGCCACGCATCACCGAGACTGCTTCGGCGCGGCAGAAGGTGGGGCTGTAGTACGACGGTCTGCTTGTCGCGCGCCGCAGTTCCCGCGATCTCCTCACAGAGCAGCTCGGCTGCCAGGCGCCCCATTTCCTCGCCTGGCTGGCTGACGGTCGAGACGGGCACGTTGCTCTCTGAGGCGAAGTGGTTGTTGTCATACCCGACGATGGCCACATCCCCGGGCACGTCGAAGTCAGCGAGTTCGTCGAACACCTGAATGACTCCGATGGCGAGGAGATCGGAGGCCGCGACGATTCCATCGATGGCGATCGGATTGCTGCGAGCGACGAGCTCGCGTGCTGCCTGTTTCCCATGCCGGATGTTCTGACCGTGCGTCTCGACGAGGTCCAGCGTGGCGTCCGCGACGTCAGCGACAGCGCGCTGGGCGCCCTCGTACCGTTCGGCAACGGCGCGCAGACTCAGGGGCCCACCGACGAAAAGTAGTCGCCGTCGGCCGAGGTCGAGCACATGTCGGGCCGCCAGGAATCCACCGCGTCGCTCGTCGACGACCACCCCGGAATAGAGCTTGCGGCGGGACTCGTAGTTGACGAGCACGAGCGGTGTGTTGGATGTCAGGCGGGCGGACACCTCGACGAATGGGGTGTCAAGGGGCGCGAGCAGCACGCCCGCCACTCGCGCTTGCTCGAAGACAGCGAGGTTGTTCGACTGCTTGGCGAGATCGACGTCGCTGTTGGCGATGAGCAGGTTCATTCCGTGCTGACGCACCGTGGCTTCCGCGCCTCGTGCGATATCCACGAAGAACGAGTTGCCGAGATCCGCAACAACGAGGCCGACGGTGGTGCTTGTGCCGGCAGCGAGCGAGCGAGCCGCATCATTGCGCACGAAGCCGAGCTCGGCGATGGCGGCCATGACCCGCCTTCTGGTCGCCTCAGTGACCTTCTCCGGGCTGTTCAGCGTATTGGATACGGTTCCGATGGCGACGCCGGCCAGCTTGGCAACGTCTGACATGCTCGGCTGCGCACGTCCCGTGCCTTTGCGGGTCGCGTCGGACATCTCTGCACCTCGTTCATAGGGCGGCCATCTTCGCCGCCGGCTCTGCTGTGGAAATGCTCGCACATGACGTCTGCTTTTCCCGCCGGAAGGCCGCTTCGTGCATCACGGCATCTACCGGCCTTTCCTGATCAAATCATGCCGACATTCATGAAGCGCTTCAAATTGTTACCAAACGACAGTTGACATACCCCAAGCGTATATGTGATTCTCCTCTATGAAACGCTTCACAACCCGGAGGCGTCGCCGTTCAAGGAGGAATTGTGACCACAGCAGCAAAGAGGCGCTCCCGTCGCCTCATCCCAACGCTTGCGCTCATCGGAGTCGGCGCTCTCGCACTTTCCGCGTGCTCGTCCGGCGGCGGATCCGGCTCTCAGAAGGAAAGCGCCGAGTTCGCGTACCTCAGCTCTGACACGAACACGCAGATCTCAACCGTGCTGAAGATCGTCAGTAAGAATCAATGCGCCGCTGAGCAGAAGGCGCAGCCGCTCAAGATATCGACAACGCCTGGCACCACCGTCGATCAGAAGCTCCAGCTCCTCGCCGGCCAGAACGCCCTGCCTACGATGTCGACGGCATCCGGCACGCCCGACCTGATGAAGCAGTTCATCAAGGCGAACAAGATCGTAGACGTGACCAAGGCATTGGGCAGCGACTCAGGCAGCATCCTGCCTGCAGCGATGTCGACCATCAAGCAGCTCTACGGAACCGACGACGCCTATGTCTTCCCGACGGAGTTCAACATCGAAGGAATTTGGTACAACAAGAAGATCTTCCAAGCGAACAACATCGAGATCCCGAAGACCTGGGATGAGCTGGTTGACGTGTCGAAGAAGCTCAACGCCGCCGGTGTTCAGCCCATTTCAACGGATGGCAAGGACGGCTGGCCGATCACACGGCTCATCAGCGGCTATCTGTACCGCGACCTTGGAACTGACGCCATGCAGAAGGTCGCTGACGGCTCGGCCAAGCTCACCGACGATGAGTACGTGAAGGCGGCAGACGCCGTAGCAAAGCTCGGTGCGGACGGCGCATTCGGCTCATCCGTCGGTTCCATCGACTACAACGGCATGTTCAACACGTTCCTGACCGGCAAGGCGGCCATGATGTACAACGGCAGCTGGTCTCTCACCAACTTCGCCGACCCGAAACAGGATCAGATCGGTCAAGAGAACATCGGCTTCATGCCGTTCCCGGCCGTCACCGGCGGCAAGGGCAGTATCGACGACATTCCCTCGAACATCGGTATTCCCGTGATGTTCTCGCAGTCGAAGTACGGCCCCAAGACGCAAGCGTGGATCAAGTGCATCGCGAACAACTACGGCGACCTCGCCCTTGCGAACGGCGGCGTCGTCTCCGGCTTCAAGGTGACCAAGGTCCCGGACAATCTGTCGGATCTGACCAAGCTCGTGCAGCAGAAGGTTTCTGACACGAAGTCGAGCGTGCTGTGGTTCGAGGCGCTGTTCTCCGCTAAGCGCACGCAGGTCAGCCAGAGCAATGCGGCCGGGCTCGTCTCGGGCAGCCTGAGCGGAGAGCAGTTCATGAAGCTCGTTCAGGACGCGCAGTAGACCGCACACGTTCTCACCGCGGAGGTGCCCGGGCGGGGCGATGAAGGCGAAACCGCCCCGCCCCGGCACCGACTCTGCCCTGATCCGAAAGTTGTAAATATATGAAGAGCGTCCTCGGGGACAAACGCGCGATCGTCATCCTTGTCGGGCCGGCGCTGCTGGTATACAGCCTCGTCATCCTCGTTCCGATCTTCTGGTCTCTTGGCTACACCTTCTTCAATGGAAGCATCGTCACCGGGTTCACTTTCGCCGGCTTCGACAATTTCGTGAAGTTTGCGCTGGATCCCGCCGCCTGGAAGGCGTTCGGCTTCACCATCAAGTACGCGGTCGTTCTCACCGTCGGCCAGGTCGTACTCGGTTACCTCTTCGCGCTGCTCTACCAGTTCTGGCTACGCAAGGGTTCTGCCACGATCCGCACTCTCGTCTTCTTTCCCGTCGTGCTGCCAACCGTGGCCGTGGCATTGCTCTTCCAGAAGTTCTTCGAGTCGGCACCGCAGACCGGGCCGGTCAACGGCCTGCTGAACGCGTTCGGAATCGCCAGCGTCGACTGGTTCGGCCATGCGGACTCGGCCTTCTGGGTCATTGTGATCATGGACATCTGGCGCTCGATGGGCTTCTACGCCGTGCTGCTCTACGCGGGACTGGTCGACATACCCGACGACATCATCGAATCGGCGCGCATCGACGGCGCAAGCGGCTGGCGACTTGTGCGAAGCATCGTCATCCCGCTCTCGCT
This sequence comes from Microbacterium sp. STN6, assembly GCF_026410545.1. Taxonomy (GTDB): domain Bacteria; phylum Actinomycetota; class Actinomycetes; order Actinomycetales; family Microbacteriaceae; genus Root112D2. The sequence continues at coordinate 67,143 of NZ_JAPMIT010000003.1, read as the reverse complement.
GCCAGTCCTTCTCTCCTCCGTGATATTCAGCATCAACGGGACCATCAAGGTCTTCGACTCGGTGCTGGCGCTCACGAACGGCGGCCCAGGGAACGCGACGACACCCCTAACGCTGTACATGTACCAGACCGCGTTCACGTACGGCGACTACGGCTACGGAAGCACCATCGCATTCATGCTCACGCTGCTGTGTCTGGTTGTGACCATCTTCATCTTCCGTTCGACGCGACGCGATCTCACGAAGGGATGAGGGCCATGACCGACATCATCACTGAATCCGGCCGTCCGGAGACGACGACCACGGCGCCTCCTCGCCCCGCTGCCGCCGTCACCCGATTCCTGCGCCGCCTGCCGTTGCGTATCGTGATCGCGTTCGTTCTCATCATCGAGATCTACCCGCTCTTCTGGACCCTTCAGAGCTCGTTCAAGACGCAGGCGCAGTTCCTCAGTGATCCGTTCTGGAAGCTGCCGACGACGCTTGAGTTCTCCAACTACGTCGACGCGTTCACCACCGGCCAGATGGGCCAGTACATTCAGAACAGCGTGCTGACGGTTTTCCCCTCGCTTGCGCTGATCATTCTCTTCGGAGTCGCCGCAGGCTTCGCCCTCGAGGTGATGGTGTGGAAGGGGCGCGGAACCGTTCTTCTCATCTTCCTCGCCGGCATTATGATCCCGGGCCAGATGATCCTTCTGCCGCTCTTCACCATCTACTTCCAGACCCAGCTCACGGGCACGCTCTGGCCGCTGATCATCACCTACACTGCAACCGGCATGCCGCTGACCGTCTTCATGATGGCGACCTACTTCCGCGCGATCCCGCGGGAGATCTTTGAGGCGTCGACTCTCGACGGCGCGAGCATCTTCCGGTCGTTCTGGTCGGTCGGGTTCCCCATGGTTCGCAACGCCGTCTTCACGGTGGCGCTCGTGCAGTTCTTCTTCCTGTGGAACGACCTCCTCATTGCCTTGACGTTCACGAACAGCCAGAGCCTTCAGACGATCCAGGTGGGTCTGCTGAACTTCACCGGGAACTACGGTCAGGTCGCGTACGGCCCGCTCTTCGCCGCCATCTGCGTCAGCGTCTTCGGAACCCTGATCATCTATCTCATCCTCAACCAGCGCGTCATGAAGGGCCTCACGGCCGGTTCGGTCAAGGGCTGAGCATGCGCAGCGCAGGCATCTACATCGCATCGAACGAGAGAGAACCCTTCGTGACCGTCACCCCTGAAACCACGCTAGCGGTGAGCCGAATCTGGCTTGAGAATCGCATCGATGCGCCGAGCATCGGCATCGATGAGCGCAATCCCCGTCTGTCCTGGATGATCACGGGAGCCCGGTCTCAGAGCGCGTACCGCATCGAGATGACGGATGCGCGTGGCCGTCGCCGCACGCACACCGAGCGCACTGACCGCTCACAGTTCGTGGAGTGGCCTTTTGAGCCGTTGTCGTCACGCGAACGGGTCGAGGTCAGGGTCAGCGTGGTGGACGAGGTCGGCACGGAGAGCGCATGGAGTTCTCCGCTTGCCATCGAAGCCGGCCTGCTCGAGCGTTCGGACTGGGCTGAGCCATTTGTGTCACCCTCACCGAGTGCGCCGCAGGGTGTGCTGCGACCCGGCTATCTGCTGAGAAACGAGGTGAACCTCGACAAGCTGGGCGTAGACCTCGGTGCGGTCAGCCGTGCCCGCATCTACGCGACTGCGCACGGACTGTATGAGCTTGAACTGAACGGCTCCCGAGTCGGTGACGAAGAACTTGCACCGGGATGGACGAGCTATTCGCACCGCATCCGCTATCAGACGTACGACATCACCGCGTTCTTGCGTCCTGGCGGGAACGTCATTGGCGCGTGGATGGCCGACGGGTGGTACCGCGGCCGAATCGGCTTTGACGGCGGCGAGTGGGACAACTACGGCACCGATCTGTCTCTTCTGGCACAGCTGGAACTCACCCTGTCGAGCGGGGAGGTACGGCACGTTCCGCTCGCGAGTAGCTGGGCGGCATCCCTCTCGCCGATCACCGCGGTGGGGCTGTATGAGGGCGAGGCCTACGACTCGCGGCTGCTGCCCGAAGGCTGGAGCGCTCCTGGTTTTACCGAGGACGAGCGGTGGTTCCGTCCCGAAGCGCTGCCCATCGACCGTTTCCCGGCGGTCATCGAGGCTCCGACCGGTCCTCCGGTTCGCGTGACCGAGACGATTCGGCCGACCGAGGTGCGGCTGGTCGAGAGCGGGCGCATCCGACTCGACTTCGGGCAGAACATCGCAGGAAAGCTTCGCATTCGAGTCTCGGGGCAAGCGGGCGATGTGGTTCGAGTGCACCACGCAGAAGTGCTTGAAAACGGCGAGCTCGGGATCAGGCCGCTGCGAACGGCAACATCGGTCGACGCGTTCACGCTCGCTGGAGGAGACACTGAGGAGTGGGCGCCACGATTCACCGTCCACGGATTTCGCTTTGCCGAGCTCGAGGGCTGGCCCGGCGGAGTCGAGACGGTGGATGTCGAGGCGCTGGTCGTGCATTCGGACATGATGCGGTCGGGATGGTTCGACTCATCGAGCGACTCGCTGAATCGTTTGCACGAGAACGTCGTTTGGAGCATGAGGGACAACTTCGTTGATCTTCCGACGGATTGCCCGCAACGCGACGAGCGGATGGGCTGGACGGGAGACATTCAGGTCTTCGCACCGACCGCGCTTTCGCTGTTCACCGCCAACGGGGTGCTCACCGGATGGCTCCGAGACCTTGCCGCCGAGCAGAAGGTGCACGGGCATGTGCCGAACTTTGTGCCATGGATCGAGTGCGGTTTCCCGAACTTTCCGACCGCTGCGTGGGGCGACGCCGCCGTCATCGTGCCGTGGGTGATGTACCAGAACGACGGCGACCGAAGGGTGCTCGAAAACCAGTACGAGAGCATGAAGGCGTGGGTGGATCTGGTCGACAGCCTTACAGGCCACTCGGGTCTCTGGAACTCAGGCTTCCAGCTCGGCGACTGGTTGGACCCGACCGCCCCGCCAGAGAACCCCGCAGATTCGCGCACCGACAAGTACCTGGTGGCCACCGCGTATCACGCTCACACCGCCCGGATCGTGGCCGCTTCGGCCGAGATCCTGGGAGAGGCAAACGACCACAAGCGGTACGCGGCGATAGCCGATAAGGCGGTCGCGGCGTTCCAGGCCGAGTACGTCTCGCCGAGCGGTCGGCTGGTCAGTGACACCGTCACGGCGATCGCCCTGGCCCTTGTCTTCGACCTATTCGCTACAGAGGAGCAGGCGCGGCACGCGGGTGAGCGCATGCGCGAGCTGGTCGCGGGTTCCGGATTCCATATCAGTACGGGTTTCGTCGGGACTCCGATTGTGTGCGACGCACTCGCTCTCGCCGGTGGTGTCGACGAGGCATACCACCTGTTGTTCCAAGACGAGGTTCCCTCGTGGCTATTCTCGGTCGAGATGGGAGCGACGACGATCTGGGAACGGTGGGACAGCATGCTCCCAGACGGGTCGATCAACCCTGGCGGCATGACATCGTTCAACCACTACGCTCTTGGAGCGGTCGCCGATTTCATGCATCGTGTCGTCGCCGGCCTTGAGCTACCGAAGGCGGGCGAGCGGAAGATCAGAATTCGCCCACGACCGGGCGGCGGGCTCTCTCACGCCTCGATGCGACAGCTTTCTTCCTACGGTTACGTGGGTTCGTCATGGCGGCGGGACGGCGACGCGTTCACGCTCGACGTCGAGATTCCCGCCGGGCTGCACGCGGTCGTCACGCTGCCCGACGCTTCGGATTCGGTCGCCGAAGTCGGAGCCGGTCACCACCGGTTCACCTGCGCGTACCGTGCGGCGGCAGACGATCCGCGCAGGCCCGAGTCGCGACGCTGGTAACGGTCGTGCCCATGACCTTAGGCCGAGAAGTTGGCCCGACAGATGGGGCTTTAGCCTTTGACGCTGCCGTCCGACAGCCCAGAGATGAAGCTGCGTTGATTGAATAGGAAGACGAGCAACACAGGGATTGTTACAATCACCGACGCAGCCATCAATGGCGCGTATTGAACATTCCCACTAGCGAGGAACCGTGCGAGCGCCAGCTGTACGGTCTGCATTTCCGTCGAGGATGTGACCACGAGTGGCCACAGGAAGTCGTCCCAAACGGCCGTAAACGCGAAGATCGCGACCACTGCGATCAGCGGGCGCGCCAGCGGCAGATAGACCCTGAAAAAGATGCGAAGCTCGCCCGCGCCGTCGATGCGGGCAGCCTCAGCGAGTTCGGCCGGTGCCGTGCTGAAATACTGCCGCGCAAGGAAAATGTTCATAGGTGCGACGAGGTACGGCAGCATGATGCCGCCGAGCGTGTCGAGCAGCCCGCTGCCGCCGTGGCCGAAGATATCGTTGCCACCAGCAAGCGGAATGCCCTTCGCCATGAGGAACAGGGGGATAAGCGTCACCGAGACGGGGATCGCGCTCGTTGCGACGAGCCCGAAGAACATCGCGGTGCTGCCGGGGAAGGGCATCATCGCGAACGCATAGCCTGCGAGCACCGGGATGATGCAGTTGGCGATGACTGCCACCAACGCGACGATGGCGGAGTTATAGAGGGCGTGCAACAGGTTCGCGTCGATGAACGCCGTGCCGAAATTTTCGAGCGTCGGGTTGGCGGGAACGAGACTGACCGAGCGGAAGGCATCCTTCTCCGGTGTGAATGCGAGGCTGATCATCCAGAAGAACGGCAGCAACACGGCGAGGGCGGCGAGCACGAGTGCCACAGCCATGCCGACGCGGTTGCGACGCGGGTTCATGCCCCGACGCTTGGAGCGTACGGCACTGGAGCGCAGCGTGGCGGTGGGTGCGGTCACTTCTGCCTCCCCATGAGCCCCCGGATCGAGAGCAGCGAGAATCCGACGATAAAGGCGAACAGCACGAAGGCCATGGCCGACGCGGAGCCGAACTGGTTGTACTGGAACGCTTGCGTATAGATGAGGTAGTTGACGGTGGTCGTGCTGCCGAGTGGCCCGCCCTGGGTCAGCACGAAGATCTCGGCGAATCCCTGCGCGAGGTAGATGATGTCCATTGCAACGACGTAAACGAGCATCGGGCGGATGCCGGGAATCGTAACGTACAGAAACGATTGCCAGCGGTTGGCGCCGTCGACGCGGGTCGCCTCGTAGAGCTCCTTCGGAATGGACTGCAGCCCGGCGAGCAGCAGAACCATGTTGCTGCCGAGGGCCTTCCAGATACGCATGGCGCTCGCGGCATTCAGTGCGGCGCCCTTGTTGAGCAGCCACGACTGGTCCGGCAGGCCGAAGAAGGCGAATACGTCGTTGATGAGGCCGTTGTGCGAATACATCCAGAGCCAGATCATACTTACGGCTGTGAGCGAGACGATGTGCGGAATGTAAAGAGCGCTGCGGAAGAGGCCTACCCCGCGAAACGGACGGTTAACCAGCAGCGCAAGGGCGAGCGCGATGATCACCGTGATCGGCAACACCTGAAGTACATACCGGCCAGTGACGAGCAGGGCGTTGCCGAAATCAGGATCCGAGAGGAGGGTCGTGTAGTTCTTGAGGCCAATGGGCTCAGGGCCCGATCGGCTGAGCGGGCTGTACTTGGTAAAGCTGAGCACGAAGCCGTAGATGACTGGGATGACGTGGAAGATCAGCACGTACAGCGCGGCTGGGAGCGTGAAGAGCAGGCCCCAGATTGAAGTGCGCGTCCAGCGCCGCTTGGGCTTGCCTGCGCGTGGGGGCCTTGCACCTTGGATAGTGCCGGGGGCGGCGGCTGCTGCCACCCCCGGCGATGTTGCCGTTGCTGTCATGGTTCTCCAGGATCGACGAAGCGGTCTCAGCCGTTCGCCTTCAGGATCTTGTTTGCTTCATCGGCTGCTTGGCTGAGCGCGTCCTCAGCGGGTAGCTGTTGATGCAACCCCTGCTCGATGTACTTGTCCATGGTGTCGCGAATCTGCACCCACCCAGGCACGTTCGGATTCGGCCGCATGTCGCTTCCGATCTTCACAAACGCGCTAAGAATAGGGCTGCCTTTGACATAGTCGGTTTTGATCGCCGATGTACGCGCTGGGATCTTACCGATGCCTTCGGTGTACTGCGCATTCACCTTCGCCGAGATCATGTACTTGATGAAAGTCCAGTCAAGGTTCTTGTGCGTACTGTCGGCATTGATCATGAGGCCCGAACCGGCACCGCCAAGGCCGTAACCCTTTTTGGCGCCTTCGAACTTCGGGGGAGTCATCACGCGCAGGTCGAGATCGGGGTTGGCCTCAATCATCTGCATAGTCTTGTCTGCCGTCTGCATGGCGATGGATGCTGTGCCAAGAACGAGAGGCTGCTGGTTGGCGGGCGCATCACTGTAATCACTGCCGAGCCCGGCCGCGACCGCGTCGCTGCCGTTGTAGACCTTGGTGAAAAAATTCATCGCCTTCACCCCCTTGGCAGAGTCGAAGGTCGCCTTAGTCATGTCCGTGCTCACCTGACTGCCACCTGCCGACATGATCAGTGCTGCAAAGGTCTGCTGACGCCCTGTCGCCTGGCTTGGAAGAAGTAGCCCCGAGTGCGTGATCTTGCCTGAGGCATCGCGCTTGGTGAGCTTTTCGGCAGCCTTGTAGACGCCTTCCCATGTGGTGGGAGGGTTGTCGGGGTCGAGGCCCGCTGCGGTGAAATCCGCCGCTCGATAGACGAGTGACGTGCCCTGCATCGAGAGTGGCATGAGGTACTGAACGCCGCCAACCTGCCCGCCAGGGAGCGCGGAGGCGAGGTCCTCGCGGTCCTTTTTCGGCATTGCCGCTACGTATCTGGTCAGCGGCTCGAGTCGATCGTTGGTGACGAAATCGGCCACGGCCGCTGGTCCGTGGCCGAAGACGTCCGGCGCAGTGCCCGCAGCGAAGGCGGCATTGAGCTTCGTCGAGAGATCGCCCCAGTCGTAGTAGGCCACGTCGACCGTGGCGCCGGTCTTCTTCTCGAACTGGGGAACGATGGTCTTCTCGACGAGGTCAATCTCGGTCTGATTCGTCCCAGGGAACCAGACGGTGATCTTCTTACCCTTGACGCCATCCGGTGACGAGGAATTCTCTGGCGCTGCTGACGAGCATGCAGCAAGCAGTGTTGCCACTGCTGCGGCGGCCGCGAGCGCCGCCAGACGGCGGCGACGTGTGGTTCTCATGGGCGACTCCCTTGACGCTGTGTTCACATACGTGAACGACGTATGTGTTTGTGAATATTGTCCGAGAGTAGCCGTATGTGTTCCTACGGTCAAGCGTCGCTCCAATCGACTCCAAGCGGATGCCGGTCGTCGAGGAACGGGCCGCCAAGCAGTGCATCGCCAGCGCCCGGCTCGGTCTCGCTTGCCCACTCCGCAAACCTCTCGGCGTCGTCCTCGGGATGGAAGCCGATTGCCTCGGCCGGGCCCAGGTCCACCCGCAATCGCGTGTTGCGCGAAACCGCCCAAACGGTGTGATGGCCGGGCTCGCCAAGGGCTGCCGCCGCGTCGATGAGCCGCACGAAGTCTGCTGGCGAAAGCCACGACTCGAGAGCCCGTGTCGTGGTCGGCTTGGCGCTGGCAGTAAGAATGCGGGCCGAAACGATTGTCATGCCGAAGCGATCCACGTAGAGCGAAGCAAGCGCCTCGACAGCGATCTTGCCGACCCCGTAAAACGTGTCCGGCCTCATGATTGCGGGATCTGCTGTTCCGGCTTCGGTGACTCGTAGGAATCCCGCCGCGTGCACCGAACTTGCGATGAGCACGCGTAGGACGCCGGCGTGGCGTGCGCCGTCGAGGACCGCGTATCCGCCTTGAATGTTCACGGCGACGATGTCGTTCCATGGACGTTCCCGTGGAAAGCCAGCAAGATGCACAACGAGTTCGGCACCGACGAGCGCTCGTGCCATCGCCTCTCGATCGGTGACCGACGCCGAGATGAATTTTTCGTTCTCATACATGCGATCTGGTGCCTTACAGTCAATCACTGTGACTTCGTGTCCCTGCCTGGCAAGTATCGGACGCACGAGCGAGCCGACGCCTCCGCTGCCGCCCGTCATTGCGATGCGTGCCATCGTGCTCCCCTCGGTCGACCTCGATATATCTTCTCTGACGGCCCGCCGTGGCAAAGTCGCGCCTGCTTGACACGCGAGAAGCGTGGTGCATACAGTAACGATGTTCGCCCATGTGGCGGGCATTCACAAGTGTGAATAATGCGGGATGGCGTTACGGCGACCAGAGGGGGAGATCATGGTCATCGAAGACCTCATCATCACGCCCATAGCCTTTGCCGATCCTCCGCTGTTGAACGTCTGGGGCACACATGAGCCGACTGCCCTCCGCGTCGTGCTTCAACTTGCGACAGATGAGGGGATCGTCGGCCTCGGCGAGGCACCGGGCGGCGCGAGTCGGGTCGAGCGATTGATGCAGATTCGTGAGCACGTGGTTGGGCTCAGCGTGTTTGATCTCGGACGCATCGAGGCTGTCGTGCACAGCGCTCTGGCAGGCGTCGGTGTGCGAGAACGCCTGGCTGCATATGCACCCCTCGAGGTGGCGTGCCTCGACGCCCAGGGTAAAGCGCTCGCGCTTCCCGTAAGCGATCTGCTCGGGGGCCGCGTGCGCGACCGCGTCGAGTACAGCGCCTATCTCTTCTACAAGTGGGCTGGGCACGATGGCGACTCTGACGAGTGGGGCGAAGCGTTGGACGCCGACGGACTTGTCGCTGAGGCTCACACGCTCATCAGCGAGTACGGGTTTCGATCCCTCAAGCTCAAGGGCGGCGTCTTCGACCCCGCGACCGAAATCGACCACGTGGCGCAATTGCACGATGCCTTTCCCGAGTTCCCCCTGCGACTCGACCCGAACTGCGCCTGGAGTGTGGAGACCTCGATTAAGAGCGCGCGGCGACTGGATGGCATGCTCGAATATCTCGAAGATCCGACACCGGGAATCGAGGGAATGGCTGCGGTGCAAGCCTCGTCGCCCCTGCCGCTCGCCACCAACATGTGCGTGACCGCGTTCGACGATCTCCCTCAGGCAATCGACCGCCGCGCCATTCAGATCGTGCTTGGTGATCACCACGCTTGGGGCGGCATGCGCCGCGTTGCGCAACTTGGCCGCATCTGTGAGACGTGGCGGCTGGGCCTCGCAATGCACTCCAACTCCCATCTCGGTATCAGTCTCGCCGCCATGACCCACCTCGCTTCGGTCACGCCCGCGCTCACCTTCGCCTGCGACACCCACTACCCATGGAATGCCGCCGAGGACCTCGTGCGGCCCGGCGCGCTGGTTTTCGAAGGCGGAGCGGTGGCAGTTCCCGCCGCTCCCGGCCTGGGTGTCGAACTTGTCGAGTCAAAGCTCGCCGAGCTGCATGAACGCTACCTCTCACGCAAGTCGCATTTGCGTAGCGATGCCGCCTATCGCAGAACTCGGGAACCTGGGTTCAACCCGACGGTGCCACGCTGGTGAGCGCTCGTCAAATGGCCTCCGTCACGGCGTATTTGTATCCATGGGACGTCGTGGGCGATCCGGACGTCCTGCAGCGGCTGCGTCTGGTCGGAGCCGATCGCGTTGCCCTCGCCGCCTGCTATCACGGCGTGCGAGCGGCAACTCCCGCGCATCCGTGGCACCGTGTCGTTTCGTCGCCCGTCACGAGCCTCTTCGTTCCGGTGCGCGAACAGGCATGGGCAGATGCCGCACTCGCGCCCCAGGCGGCGAAGCTGGTGGCAGGCGGCGAGAACGCCTTCGTGACGGCCGCTGCAGGGCTGCGGGCCGGCGGTTTTGCCGTGGACGCCTGGATTGTGCTGGCTCACGTCGACGGGTTGAAGGCGGCTCCGGAACTGAGGGTCACGAACGCGTGGGGTGATGCCTACTCGCACGCGCTGTGCCCGTCGCAGCCCGATGTCGTTGAGTATGCGAGACGGGTGACTCGTGAGGTCATCGAGCTCGGGCGACCGGACGGTCTCATCATCGAGGCCGCCGGCCCGATGCCCTTCGGTCACGCAGGAACGCATGAGAAGACGGATGCTGCAGGCTTCTCCCGCCCCCAGCAGGATCTGCTTTCCGTATGCTTCTGTCCCGGGTGCTCGGCCGGTTACCGTCGGAGCGGCGCCGACGCCGTGAGTTTGGCCACGCGCGTCCGTGGAGAATTCGCGCGTGCTGAAGACGCTCGCCAGGCACTAGGTGATGCTGCTGAAGCGGTGCTTGCCGTTCGCGCACGTGCAAGTCGCGAGGTCTGGACTGCCGTCGTCGAACAGGCGCACGCGCTCAGCGTCGACCGAATTGCGTTCCATGCGAGCGCGGCGCCATTTCCGTCGGGTTCGGGAACAACTGCGCTCGCATCAAGAGATCTGGCGGTGCTGACGAGAAGCGTCGCTCTCGAGCTTGTCGCCTCCGGTTGGGACGAGCGGCGTGCCGTAGGCAACATGAGCGCGTTGGCAACCTCGGCACTCGGCTGCGCAATGGGATCGTTCGTCAGCATCGCGGGCGGGAATCTCCCAGCAGTCGATCGGCTGCGCGAGCTCTTCGACAGCCTTATGGTTGCCGGCGCGGGCAGGCTGCACCTCTACCATCTCGGACTTGCAGAGCTATCGCGAGTGCGCGTGGCTTCCGAGGCGCTGGCACGGGCGTGAACGCGAACGTGCTCCATCACGAAGGAAATGAGACAGACATGACTGAGTTGCTCGACCTGTTCACGCGACGGAACGTGATCGCGGTTCTGCGCTCCGACGATGCCGACCACTTTGTTGAGGCGGCTCAGATCGTCCATGGCCAGGGGATTGGGGTTGTCGAGTTCACCATGTCCACATCCGGGGCTGCAGAGGCAATTGCCGCGCTCCGGTTGGTTCAACCGCGACTCGTCGTTGGCGCGGGCACAGTGCGTTCCGTCGAGCAGGTTGAAGAGGCCGCGAAAGCGGGTGCGATGTTCTTGGTGAGCCAGCTTTTCGATCGCCGAGTTGCGCAGGCGGCTGCTCATTTTGGGATTCCGTTCGTGCCCGGATCGCTTACGCCGAACGAGATCGCCTCCGCGTGGCAGTTCGGAGTGCAGGCAGTGAAGGTTTCGCCCATAGGACCTCTTGGCGGCATCAGGTATTTGAACGAGCTGCGCGGGCCACTGCCCGAAATACCACTCATCCCCACCGGCGGCGTCGAGGTTGCGGAGGTCGGCGCATATCTCGCCGCCGGCGCAGTCGCCGTCGGCATCAGCCGTGCGCTCTTCGGGGACAGCCTTGCGACCGGTGAGTTCGATGGCGTCGCTGGACGAGCCAGGACTGCCGTGGAGTCGATCGCCACTATGCGGGCCCTCGAGACCGCCTCCTGATCAGGATCTCGACGAAAGGAACTGGCATGACGACCGTCGCATTCATTGGGCTTGGCATCATGGGGGCGCCGATGGCGCGCAACCTACTCACCTTCGGCCATCGAGTCATCGCTGTAAACCGTAGTCCCGGCAAAATCGACGCGTTCGTCGCCGCGGGTGGTCAGGGCGCCACCACCGTGAGTGAGGCGGTCGCCCAGGCGGATGTTGTCTTTACGATGCTGCCCGACTCTCCTGATGTTGAGGCGGTCGCTCTCGGCCCCGAGGGCGTGTTCGCCCACGCGCGCCCCGGCACCCTGCTCGTAGATGGGAGCACGATCTCTCCTCAAACCGCGCGGCACATCGCTGCGGTGGGTGCCGCTCACGGAACCCGGGTGGTCGATGCACCGGTTAGCGGCGGTGAGCAGGGCGCGATTGAAGGATCGCTTTCGGTGATGGCCGGCGGCGAGGCCTCTGACTTTGAGGCAGCTCGCCCGTTCCTCGAGGTTGTTGGATCAACTGTCGTGCACGTCGGACCGCCCGGAGCGGGGCAGACCGTGAAAGCCGCAAACCAGTTGATAGTTGCCGGCATCATTGAACTCGTCTCTGAGGCCCTGGTGTTTCTCGACAAGCATGATGTTGATTTGATGTCGGCAGTGCGAGTGCTTGCCGGAGGCTTGGCGGGCAATCGCGTGCTCGACCGAAAGGCCGAGTCGATGGTGGCGCATCGATTCGAGCCAGGCTTTCGCATTGACCTGCATCACAAAGATCTCGGAATCGTGCTTGAGGCCGCCCGAGAAAGCGGGTCGGTTATTCCGCTGGGTTCCCTGGTCGCGCAACTTATGGCGTCTGCACGCGAGCGCGATCACGGCAGCCTCGATCATTCCGCCCTGCTGCTCGGCGTCGAAAATCTCTCGGGCCACGTGATTGCCCGGTGAGTTCAGCGAATGCCCTTGTGCTTGAGAGTGCGACTCAATTCTGCTGCGTGCCTCATCATCACAGAACTAACGCGTTCGATCTCGTCGTCGGTCGCGCTCGCCAGTGGGAGAGAGCACGAAATGGCGTCTGTCGCCGGGATGCGGTACGGCACAGCGACGGCGACGCACGAGATACCGAGCGTGTTCTGTTCGCGCTCAACCGCGTACCCGGCGCTGCGTACGCCCGACAGTTCGACCTCCAACCTTTCGCGGCTCGTAGTCGTCTTTGCCGTCAGAGCCGCAAGCTGCTCGGGCAGAACCTCGTCGACCTCGGTCGACGTCTTCTCCGCGAGCAGGGCGAGGCCAAGCGCTGTCGCGTGCGCCGGCAACTGGCGTCCGACGCGCGAGACCACCTGCCGAGGTTCGAGCGTTTCTCGAGTTGCGAGATAGATGACGTGGGCACCGTCGAGACGTGCGAAATGTGCCGTGTAACCCAGCTCGGCTCGCAGCAGTTCGAGTTGGCGCACTGCCAGCGGAAGTGCTGGGTCACGATCGAGATAGCCGGTGCCTGCGAGCAGGGCATGCGGTCCAATGCCGAACGCAAGGCCGTCGTCCGCCGTGTCGATCCACCTCAGCGCGCGCAGCGTCTGGAGCAGTTCATACAACGAGGAGCGGGGATAGCCGGTCAGCTTCTGCAGCTCGGCGAGCGAGCGGAATTCTCCGCTCGCTGCAAGCGTCTCGAGTATTCGAACGGTGCGCTCCGCCGACTTCACGAGATGACGGCCGGTCTCCGCCGTCTCGTCCACGTATGTGTCAATTGTCGCCATGATGTCACCCATTCTTCCCCACCGGCATTCAGAATGATACGAGGAGCACCAACATGAACGCTTTTTCGACCGAGATCATCGTTGCGGGAGGCGGGGCTGGCGGCGTGTCTGCCGCGCTTGCCGCCTTGCGCCGTGGCCGTCGGGTTGTGATGAGCGAGCGATACGACTGGCTGGGGGGCCAGTTCACGAGCCAGGCTGTCCCGCCCGACGAGCACCCGTGGATCGAGGAGTTCGGCCTGAACGCCAGCTACCGTGCGCTGCGCGACGGCGTGCGCGACGTATACCGGCGAGACTTTCCGCTGACCGACTCCGCGCGACGTGCCCGGGAGCTGAACCCCGGCGGTGGCTGGGTCTCGAAGCTGTGCGCCGAGCCCAAGATCTTCGCTCGCGTGATTGAGGGCATGCTCGCTCCATACGTCAGCGCTGGCCGCCTCGTGATTCTGCGCGGCTTCGAGCCTACGGCGGTCGATGTTGACGCCGACCGCATCCATGCTGTTACTTTTACAAATCCGGTGGACGGCCGGGTCTGCGATGTGACCGGCCACTACGTGCTCGATGCTACCGAGGCCGGCGACCTTCTGCCCCTGGCGAATGCCGAGTACGTGACGGGGGCCGAGAGCCGTGACGAGACGGGGGAGCCCAGCGCTCCTGGCGTGGCAAACCCACAGAACATGCAGGGGATCTCGTGGTGCTTCGCCCTCGATCACGTTGACGGCGATCACACGATCGATCGCCCTGCTGGCTACGACAGGTGGCGGTCATACTGGCCTGCCGTGTGGCCAGCTCCCATGCTCTCGTTCAGCTACCCCGATCCACGCACGCTCGGGGTGATCAACGGCCGCGTCGACGCCAATCCGCCCGAGGACCCGCTCGCTATCGTCGCCGACCAGTCCAAGGTGCCGAGCGGGCCCAACCTCTGGACTTTTCGTCGCATCGCCGCGCGCAAACTCTTTGCCGACGGGTTCTACGACAGCGATATCACGCTCGTGAACTGGCCGCAGATGGACTACTTCGAGCGCAACATCATCGACGTTCCAGCTTCAGAAGCCGAACTCGCGTTCGCCGAAGCACGGGAGCTCTCCCTCTCGCTCCTCTACTGGCTGCAGACCGATGCGCCGCGTGGCGACGGCGGCACCGGTATGCCGGGGCTGCGATTGCGACCCGACGTGACCGGGACGGTCGACGGCCTCGCACAGGCTCCGTATATACGAGAGTCGCGCCGTATTCGAGCCGTCACAACCGTCGTGGAACAGGATCTGTCATTTGCCACCCGTGCTGAGCGTGGCGCGGTGCATTATCGAGACGGTGTCGGGGTCGGCATGTATAGGCTCGACCTTCACCCGAGTACGACGGGCGACAACTATTTGGACGTGTCCTCGACGCCATTCGAGATTCCGCTCGGCGCATTGCTGCCACAGCGCATGATTAATTTGCTCGCGGCGGGCAAGAACATTGGCACGACCCACATCACCAACGGCTGCTATCGGCTGCACCCGGTGGAATGGAATATAGGCGAGGCCGCGGGAGCGCTCGCGGCGCACTGTCTCGATTCGGGACTCGCCCCGCATCAGGTGCAGGAGGCGGATGATCGGCTTGAGGCGTTCACGAGTGAACTGCAGCGCGCCGGTGTCACACTTCGGTGGCCGCAGATTGGGGCGTACTGACTGCACTGCTTCAGTAGGCAGGAGAAATTGCGCGGCACACCGTGTTGACACAGTCGACACGCCGTAGCGTGAGCGAAAGTTCCTGATTTATGCAGGAGGCGCGGGTGTCCTCCCCGCGCCTCACACCGGCCCGCCGCGCTGGATCTCGATCTCGCTCGTCGCCAGGTCGCTCTCGGCCTGGTCGCGGCCGCCGAAGGTGAGGTACGGCCGCCACCTGGCGTACCGCACCCGCATACTGCGGTACTTCACCAGGTAGTACACGCCGACGGCCGCCGCCGCGAATCCGCTCGCTGCGCCGACCGCCAAAGCCCACCGCGGCCCGAACGCGTTCGCCACCCAGCCCACGATGGGCGCCCCGATCGGCGTGCCGCCCATGAAGATTGCCATGTAGATCGCCATCACGCGCCCGCGCACGAGGGGGTCGGTCGAGAGTTGCACGACGCTGTTCGCGCTTGTCGTCAGGGTCTGCGCCGAGATGCCGATGACCACGAGCGAGAGCGCGAACGCCCAGTAGCCGGGCATGAGGGCGGCGAGGGCGCATCCGACACCGAAAATGGCTGCGGCCACAAAGAGCAAGGCGACCCGCGGATGCGCGCGGCGGGCCGAGAGCAGGGCCCCTGTCACCGATCCCACCGCCATGATCGACGACAGGATGCCGTACTCGCCCGCTCCCTTGTGGAAGACGACCGTGGCCATGGTGGAGGTGAAGATGGGGAAGTTGAGGCCGAAGGTGCCGATGATGAAGACGATGACGAGGATGACGATGATGTCAGGGCGATGCCGCACGTAGCGGAACCCCTCGATGAGGTTGCCGCGCCCTACCGCAGAGCGCGCGGAGTAGTGCAACTGATCGCGTCGCAGCAGGTTGAGCGAGGTGAGTACGGCGGCGAAGCTTGCCGCGTTGATGAGGAAGACCCAGCCGGTGCCGACGGCGGCGATCAAGAGGCCGGCGACGGCGGGGCCGATCATGCGCGCCACGTTGAACGACGCGGAGTTGAGGGCGACCGCATTCGAGAGGTTCTCGCGCTCGACCAGTGCCGAGACGAAGACCTGGCGAGCGGGCGCATCGAACGCGGCGGTGCAGCCGAGCAGCAGCGCGAAGATGTACACCTGCCACAGTGCGACGAGGCCGGTGACCGTCAGGATCCCGAGCAGCAGGCCAAGCACGCCCATGGTCGCCTGCGTCACCATGAGCACCTTGCGGCGGTCGAACCGGTCGGCGACGTAGCCGGTCACGGGCAGCAGCAGAATGGGCGGACCGAACTGCAGCGCCATCACGATGCCGACTGCGACCGCGTCGTTGTGGGTGAGTTCGGTGAGCACCAGCCAGTCCTGGGCGGTGCGCTGCATCCAGGTGCCCACATTCGACACGAGCGCGCCGGCGGCCCACATGCGGTAGTTGAACCCGGCGAGCGAGCGGAAGGTGGTGCTCGTCATGAATCGGCCAGCTCGCGGATGATGCGGGTCGCCTTCGCAAGCACCTCGCGCTCCTCGCGTGGCAGCGCCATGATGCGCCGGTACAGCCAGGCGTCGCGCTTGCGTCGCGTGGCCGCCACGAGCGCGGAGCCGGCCTCGGTCGTCGTCAACACGACCTTGCGCCCGTCGAGTTCGCTCGCATCGCGCGCCACGTAGCCTGCCTCGACGAGCGTGTTCACCGTGCGGTTCATCGACGGGGGAGTGACCCGTTCGTGGTCGCTCAGCTCTCGCAGCGTCAGCGGACCCTCGCGCACGAGCAGCGCGAGGGCCGAGAACTGGCCCGCGCTCATCTCGTCGTCGGCCTTCTCGGCGCGCAGGCGCCGGGCCAGGCGCGCGACCGCGATGCGCATCTCCGCGCTCAGGCGCGTCAAGGGTTCGAGCGGCTGGTCGTTTGGCATACTTCGTTAGCCTATCAAATTAGCCTTGCTAACGAGTTAACGGATGCTCGCGACTCCTGCAGGAGTTACGCGCCGCCCGCAGACGCCACTCGGCGTCGCCTCCGTGTGCCAGAATCACAGCGTGCCCCGGTTCATCGACGACGACGGCGTCGCCATCACCTACTTCTCGTGGCCCGTCATCGAGCCGCGGGCGGTGATCCAGCTCGCGCATGGCGTCGGCGAGCACTCCGGCCGGTACGCGGCGCTCGCCGCAGACCTCAACCGCGCCGGCTACACCGTCTACTCCGATGACCATCGCGGCCACGGCCAGACCGGTCTCGAGCAGTGGGGCGGCGATGCCTCGAAGCTCGGCCGGCTGGGGGTCGGCGGCCTGCGGGCCGCCGTGCGCGACGTGCATCAGTTCACGGGCGTGGTGCGGCAGCGGCATCCGTCTGTTCCGCTTGTTCTGCTCGGGCACAGCTGGGGCTCGTTCATGGCGCAGCGCATCGTGAACGAGAACGCGGCCGACTACGACGGCCTCGTGCTCTCGGGCACCGCGTACCGAATGCTCGGCTCGCTCAACGGCGGCGACCTGAACGCCAGGCACAAGCACCTCGGCACGACCGGTGCAGAGTGGCTCAGCCGCGACCCGGCCGTCGCCCAGGCGTTCGTCGATGACCCGCTCACCACGCTCACGCCGCTGAAGAAGCTGTTCGGTCCGGCTGACACGCTGCGCATGCTCGGGCGGCCGGCGCGCGGGCTGCCGGCCTCGCTGCCGCTGCTCATCCAGGTGGGCGACGACGACCCGGTCGGCGGGCGGCGCAGCGCAGAGCGGCTCGAGCAGGCGTATCGCCGGCGTTCCGGCCTCGCGGATGTCACGCTGCGCGTCTACCCGGGCGCCCGGCACGAGGTGTACAACGAGACCAACCGCGACGAGGTGGTCGCCGACCTGATCGGCTGGCTCGACCAGCGCTTCCCGCCGCGCGGCTGAAGCCACGCTCTGCCGCGCGGCTGAAGCCCCGCCCTGCCGCGCGGCTGAAGCCACGCCCTGCCGCGCGGCTGAAGCGGAGGCCGACCGCACCCTGCGCCGGAGGGCGAGACTGCCCGGCACCTGCACCGGAGGGCGAGAACGGGTAGGGGCATTGTGCGGGTCCGCCGGGCGCGGTACCCGCGTTCTGCCCCGATGGTGCGAGGTGGGATGAGCGAGCGTGCCGCGGGTCGGGCGATTTCGTGGGTGCGCTGCGCGAGAACCCGCGCTTTGCCCCGATGGTGCGAGGTGGGATGAGCGAGCGTGCCGCGGGTCGGGCGATTTCGTGGGTGCGCTGCGCGAGAACCCGCGTTTTGCCCCGATGGTGCGAGGTGGGATGAGCGAGCGTGCCGCGGGTCGGGCGATTTCTTGGGTGCGCTGCGCGAGAACCAGCGCTTTGCCCCGACCCATGGAGGTTCTTGAGAGGTTCTCGAGGCGCCGGCCCGCCCCGCAGCGCGGCACCACCCCCGCCCGCGGCCGCAGACGACGGCAATAGGCTGGATGCATGCATGGTGAGTACAAGGTGCCCGGCGGCAAGCTCGTCGTGGTCGATCTCGACGTCCTCGACGGCGTCATCGCGAACTTCCGCCTCGCGGGCGACTTCTTCCTCGAGCCAGACAGTGCGCTCGAGGCCATCGACCGCGCGGTCAACGGCCTGCCCGAGACCGCGGACGGCGCCACCATCGCGAAGGCCGTTCGCGGCGCCCTCCCCGCGGATGCCGCGCTCCTCGGCTTCTCGCCCGAGGCAGTCGGCGTCACGGTGCGCAGGGCCCTGGCTCGGGCAACCAGCTGGAGCGACTACGACTGGCAGCTCGTGCACTCGAAGGCCGTGCCGCCCGTCACGCACCTCGCGCTCGATGAGGTGCTCGCGAACGAGGTTGGAGCGGGGCGGCGAAAGCCGACCCTGCGCATCTGGGAGTGGGACCAGAATGCCGTCGTCATCGGCAGCTTCCAGTCGGTGAAGAACGAGGTCGACCCCGAGGGCGCCGCGAAGTACGGCTTCGACGTCGTGCGCCGCATCTCGGGTGGCGGCGCCATGATGATGGAGAAGGGGTCGATCGTCACATACTCCCTCTACGTGCCGGCCGAACTCGTGCAGGGCATGACGTTCGCCGAGAGCTACGCCTACCTCGACGAGTGGGCCATCGAGGCGCTGCGCTCACTCGGCGTCGACGCCGTCTACGTGCCGCTGAACGACATCGCAAGTTCGAAGGGCAAGATCGGGGGCGCCGCCCAGAAGCGCTTCGGCAACGGCGCCGTGCTGCACCACGTGACCATGAGCTATGACATGGATGGCCAGAAGATGGTCGAGGTGCTGCGCATCGGGCGTGAGAAGCTGAGCGACAAGGGCATCGCTTCGGCGGCCAAGCGGGTGGACCCGCTGCGTAGCCAGACCGGGCTCAGCCGGGCCGAGATCATCGAGCGCATGAAGCAGACCTTCACGAGCATGTACGGCGCGACGCCGGGTGACATCACCGCCGACGAGTACGCGCAGGCCGAGAAGCTCGTGGCCGAGAAGTTCTCGACCCCCGAGTGGCTGAACCGCGTGCCCTGAGTGGCGGGTTGAGGAGCGCCGAAGGCGCGTCTCGAAGTGTGTGGGTTGAGGAGCGCCGAAGGCGCGTCTCGAAATGTGCGGGTTGAGGAGCGCCGAAGGCGCGTCTCGAAATGTGCGGGTTGAGGAGCGCCGAAGGCGCGTCTCGAAACCCAGATCCGCATATCCGCTCGGGTTTCGAGACGCCGCTCCGCGGCTCCTCAACCTGCAGGGCGCGCTCTTACGCGGCCGTGGTCTCCGTCGCCCGCGCCAGGTCATCGAACATCTCGGCGTTGTGCCGGAACGCCCGCGCCACCTCCGCGATCACGCGCTCGCGCTCCTCGTCCTCCCACGCCACCGCGTCGAGCTGCGCCCGGTACGTCTCCTTGAACGCCTTCGGCTTCGCGATCTGGTCGAACACGTAGAAGCCGACGCCGTTGGTCTCGAACCCGAACTGCCGCTGCATCAGCGTGCGAATGATCTGCCCGCCCGACAGGTCGCCCAGGTACCGCGTGTAGTGGTGGGCGACGAATCCGCCGGCCCAGTTCGCCATCTCACGGATGCGCGCCACGTAGCGCGACGTCGCCGCCAGGGGCGTGACCGAATCCCGCCAATCCGCCCCGATCAGGAACTCCAGGTCAGCCTCGATGGCCGGCACCCTCGTGAGCGCAGGGGAGGCGAACACGGATGCCACGGGGTCATTCGCCATCGTCAGTGCAACCGCCTCGAGCGCCTCGTAGACGAAATACTGCTGCGCGACGAGCGCGATGTAGTCCTCGCGGCTGCGCTTGCCGCCGAGCAGTTCGCCGATGAAGGCCGACCCCTCGGTCTCGGTGTGCACGGCCTGGGTGCGTTCGCGCACGGCCTGTGAGAACGGGATGACGACCGACATGAGGTTCTCCATTTCGCGGGTTCCCTCGACCTTATTAGGTAACCCTTACCTTTGTATACCCCTGCGGCCTCGCAAGACCTCCCTGCGGTCGTCGGATAATAGGAGCATGCTTGCCGACTGGACGCCCGACGGCTCCAGTCGCGTGATTCAGGCGGACAACCTCGACGTGCTGCCGGCTCTGCCACCGGCATCCTTCACCGTGGTCTATCTCGACCCGCCCTTCAACACGGGCCGCCAGCAGGCGAGGCAGGCGACGAGTCACGTGCGCAATGCGGGCGGCACGGGCTCGATCACGGGCTTCAAGGGGCAGACGTATGAGCGCATCAAGGGCGACCTGCTGCGCTACGACGACCGGTTCGACGACTACTGGCAGTTTCTCGAGCCGCGGCTGATCGAGGCGTGGCGGCTGCTCGCCGACGACGGCACGCTCTACCTGCACCTCGACTACCGCGAGGCGCATTACGCGAAGGTGCTGCTCGACGCGCTCTTCGGCCGGGAGTGTTTTCTCAACGAGATCATCTGGGCATACGACTACGGCGCGAAGTCCCGCAGCCGCTGGCCCACCAAGCACGACACCATCCTCGTTTATGTGAAGGATGCCGCGCGCTACCACTTCGATTCGTCCGCCGTCGATCGCGAGCCCTACATGGCGCCCGGGCTCGTCACGGCCGAGAAGGCGGCGCGCGGCAAGTTGCCCACGGATGTCTGGTGGCACACCATCGTCTCGCCCACCGGGCGCGAGAAGACGGGGTACCCCACGCAGAAGCCGGAGGGGATCGTGCGCCGCATGCTGCAGGCGTCGAGTCGCGAGGGCGACTGGGTGCTCGACTTTTTTGCTGGCAGTGGCACGACCGGTGCTGCGGCGGCGGCGCTCGGTCGGCGCTTTCTGCTGGTCGAGCAGAACCCGGAGGCGGTTGCCGTGATGCGCGCCCGCTTCGCGTCGCTCGACGCAGTCGACTTCGCGTAGCGCGTCCCGCCGGTCGTGCAGCGGGTCGAGGAGCGCGTCGTGCAGCGGGTTGAGGAGCGCGCCCGTGCAGCGGGTTGAGGAGCGCGCAGCGCGTCTCGAAACCCAGTCGCCGGTTTCGAGACCCCCGCCTCGCGGGCTCCTCAACCCGCCTCGGGCTCGCTCAGGCTCTCCCAGCTATCGCGTGAGAGGCTTTTCTCCATGCGAAGCGCAACCGGACCGAAGCGCGCCCCCTTCGTGCTCGGCGCCCTCGTGCTCGCCGCCGCGTTCGCTGGCGTCTACGTCTTCTTCGTGCGCACCCACACGGGCCAGCTCATCGACGAGCGTTCGTTCGAGGGGGCCGCTCTCTGGCGCGGGGGCCTCGGTGGCCCGGCATCCTGGCTGCTGAACGCCCTGCCGGCCATCTCGGTCGGGCTCGCCTTCGTCATCATGGTGATCGTCAGCATCATCCGGCGCAACGGAACGGTCTTCATCGCCGCGGCGGCCGCCGCGCTCGCCGCCAACGCGAGCACGCAGCTGCTCAAGTACGCAATTCTCGACCGGCCGGACACGGGCGTCGCCGAGGGCCTCGCCAACTCGCTGCCGTCGGGGCACACGACGGCAGCGGCATCCGCTGCGTTGGCCGTGTTCCTCATCGCCAGCCCGCGGATGCGCCCCGTCGCCGCCGCGATCGGCTCACTTTTCGCCATCGTGGCGGGCGCCGCGACCCTGGTGAACCAGTGGCACCGACCGAGCGACGTCATCGCCGCACTGCTCGTGGTGGCGTTCTGGGGTTGTGGCGCCGGGTTCGTGCTGGCGACCAGCGCCTCAGCGCAGGCCGCCCGGCCGAGCCGAACCCGCGCGCTGCCGCTCGCGATCGGGGCGCTGCTGTGCGCGGTCGCGGCCGGCTTCGGCTTCGTCGTCACCGCGGGCGGTCTCGCGGTGGGGTCGAACCATCGCTTCATCGCTTATATGGGCGGGGTGGCGGCGATCGCCGCCATCGGCCTCGCCCTCGCGTGGGCCGGCGTCATGCTGTTCCGCTGGCTGCGCTGAGCGGCCTCGCTCCTCGCCCGCCCACTTCCCCACACGTCCGCTCGCGTCGCGCTCGCGCTCGCGTCACGGTGAGAGGCCAAAAACCGCCCTCAAAATCGAGAATGAGGGCGCTTTTTGGCCTCTCGCGGGGCGTGCGGGAAGGGGTGGGAGCGCGAGCTGGGTGGGAAGGGGTGGGAGCGCGGGGTGTGCGGGAAGGGGTGCGAGCGCGGGGTGTGCGGGAAGGGGTGGGAGCGCGGGGTGTGCGGGAAGGGGTGGGAGCGCGGGGTGTGTGGGAAGGGGTGGGAGCGCGGGGTGTGTGGGAAGGGGTGGGAGCACGAACTGGGTGGGGGCGCGAGGCGAGCGCGTGCGGGAGTGGGACGCACGGCGTTGGCGCGCAGGGTGTCGCGCAGCCCGCCTCACGTGGACTGGCGTACCACCAGCTCGGTGTCGAGCGTCGTGACGCGCTCGACGTGCGTGCCCTCGATGCGCGCGACCAGGGTCTGCGCCATCCGCACCCCCAGGCCGATCGAGGGCTGGTGCACGGTCGTCAGCGGCGGCGTCGCGGTGAGCCCGAAGTAGTCGTCGTCGAAGCCGACCACGGCGATGTCGTCTGGGATCGTCAGCCCCGCCTCGTGAATGGCCAGGTACGCACCTGCCGCCATCTGGTCGTTGGCCGCGAACACGCCGTCGATGGGCCCGCCCCGCTTCAGCAGCCTGCCCATGGCCGCGGTGCCGGATGCCGGTGAGAAGTCCCCGTACTCCACGAGCGACGCGTCCAGCCCCTGTTCCTCCATCGCCTGCCTCCACCCCGTGAGCCGGTCCACGCCCGGCGGCATGTCCTGCGGGCCGGCGATGACCGCGATGGATCGCCGCCCGCGCGCGATGAGGTGCCGCGCCGCCTCGGCCGCACCGGCAACGTTGTCGACGTCGACGAAGTAGGTGTCGTTCTCCTCGTCGCCGACGTCGAGCGGGCGGCCACCGAACACGATGGGCAGCGTGGCGCCGAGGCGCGCGTACGAGTGGTCGCCGGAGTGATGCGAGACCACGAGCGCGCCGTCGACGTTGCCGCCCATGAGGTAGCGGCGGGTCTTGTCCGGGTTCATCTCGGAGGCGATGACCATGTTGAGCGTGTAGTCCGTCTCGGCCAGGTGCAGCGCGACACCCTGCACGATCGAGGCGAAGAACGGGTCGGCGAACACGCGCGCCGTGCTTTCGGGCACGACGAGGGCGATCACCTGGGTGCGCCGGCTCGCGAGCGAGCGGGCGGCGCGGTTGGGCACGTAGTTGAGGTCGGCGATGGCCGCCGTGACGGCCTCGATGATCTCAGGCTTGACCCGCGTCGAGCCGTTCACCACCCGCGAGACGGTGGCACGTGACACGCCTGCTCGGGCCGCGACCGCCTCCAGCGTGGGGACTGCCGTTCCCGCTGCATCCGGCGTCGGCGCCGCGGGCTCGTCAGTCACGACCTCCATGCTAGGCGTTCACGGCGGCGGGGCTCACGCCCGTGCCGTCCTGACCCACCTGACCGTCGCCCGCGGTCGCGCCACCGCGTTCCGCCCGCGCCGCGGCAATGATGCCGGCGTAGGCGTGCCCGCTGTCCTTCACGGTGCGCACCTGCGTGTCGTAGTCCACGCGCACGATGCCGAATCGCTTGTTGTACCCCCACGCCCACTCGAAGTTGTCGAGCAGCGACCACACGAAGTAGCCGCGCACGTCGGCGCCGGCCGCGATCGCCTCGTTCACCGCGCGGATGTGCGCCGCCACATAGGCGGTGCGCTCGGGGTCGTGCACCGCACCATCCGCAGACACCAGGTCGTCATAGGCGGCGCCGTTCTCGGTCACGTACAGCGGCGGGATCGTGGGGTATTCGCGCCCGAGGCGCACGAGAAGAGTGCGCAGCCCGTCGGGATTGACCTCCCAGCCCATGGCGGTGCGCGGCAGGTCGCGGGGTGGGAACGACACGTACTCGCTGCCCACGAACGGTGAACTTTTGGGCCGGTCGGTCGGCTGCAGGCCGGGCTCCGCGTCGGCGGGCGCGGGGTGCCCGCTCACGTTGTCGTCGTGGTAGTGGTTGACGCCGACGAAGTCGATCGGCTGCGCGATGGTGGCCAGGTCGCCGTCGCGAATCACGTCGGAGAGGCCCAGCCCCGCGACGTCCACCAGCAGGTCCTCCGGGTAGGCGCCGAGAAGCAGTGGCTCGACGAACATGCGGTTCCATAGGCCATCGATGCGCCGCGCGGCCTCGAGGTCGGCCGGGTCGCTCGGGTCGTTCGGCACGGCGTTGGTCAGGTTCAGCGTGATGCCGAGCTGAATGTCACGAGCGGATGCCGCGGCCCGCTCCCGCAGCGCGCTGACGGCGAGTCCGTGCCCCAGGTGCTGGTGGTGCACCGCTGCGAGGGCGGCGTTCGGCTCGCGCCGACCGGGGGCGTGCTCGCCGGCAGCGTACGCGATGAGGGAGGAGCAGAGCGGCTCGTTGAACGTCGTCCAGTGGCTGACCCGGTCGCCCAGCGCGTCATAGACGGCGTTCGCGTAGTCGGCGAAGCGGTACGCGGTGTCGCGGTTCGCCCAGCCTCCGCGCTCCTCGAGCGCCTGCGGCAGGTCCCAGTGGTAGAGCGTGAGCCAGGGCAGGATTCCGGCGTCGAGAAGCTCGTCGACGAGGCGACTGTAGAAGTCGAGGCCGGCGGCATTCACCTCACGGTCACCCGGCTTGATGCGCGCCCAGCTCGTCGAGAAGCGGTAGGAGTCGAGGCCGAGGCGCTTCATGAGCGCCACGTCTTCGGGCATGCGGTGGTAGTGGTCGACGGCCCGCTCTGGGGTGTCGCCGCCGGCGACCGCTCCCGGCACGCGGGCGAAGTGGTCCCACACCGAATCCTCTTTGCCGTCTTCGTGGGCGGCACCCTCGATCTGCGCGGCGGCGGTGGCGGAGCCCCAGAGGAAGCCCTTCGGCCAGGTCGTTGCGTATTCGGTCACGAGTCGTGTCAGCCTTTCACTGCGCCGGCCATGATGCCGGAGACGAGCTGCTTTCCGGCGAGGATGAACAGAACGAGAAGCGGGATGGTCGCCATGACGGCGCCCGCGAGAACGATGGAGTAGTCGACGTACTTCGCCGACTGCAGCTGGCTGAGCGCCACCTGCAGTGTCGGGTTCTGCGGAACGACGAGCAGCGGCCAGAGGTAGTCGGTCCACGCGGTCATGAAGGTGAACAGCGCGAGGATCGCCATGGCGGGCCTCGCCGCCGGAACGCCCACGTGCCAGAACGTGCGGATCATGCTCGCGCCGTCGACGCGCGCCGCCTCGATGAGCTCGTCGGGAATCACGTCGACCAGGTACTGCCGGGTGAAGAACACGCCGAACGCCGTCACGAGCGTGGGCACGATGACCGCCCCGAGCGTGCCGGTCCAGCCGAACTGCTTCATGACCATGAAGAGGGGGATGATGCCGAGCTGCGTCGGCACGGCGAGCGTGGCGACGACGAACACCATGAGGCCCTCGCGGCCGCGGAAGCGCAGCTTGGCGAACGCGTAGCCGGCGAGCGTGGAGAAGAACACGACCGAGATTGTGATGATGCTGGAGACGATGAGGCTGTTGCCGAGCGACAGCCAGAACGGCACGGTGTCGAGCACCTCGCCCACGTTCTTCCAGAACAGGCCTCCCGGAAGCAGGGGCGGCCACTGCGAGCTGAGCACCGAGCTCGGGCTGCTGCCGGCGATGTACGACCACCACAGCGGGTAAGCCCCGCCGAGGAAGATGGCGCCGAGGCACGCGTAGGTGATCCAGCCGGGCCGGCGGTCGATGCCGAGCGCCCTGCGTCTCGGCTTACGCGCTCCCGCGGGGGCCGACGCGGGCTTCTGTGCCTCGGCTTTCTGCGTCATGGTCGCGCTCATGAGTCCTTCTCCTGCGTGTGTGCGCCGGGTGCGGCGGTGGTGGAGGCGGCGTCGGCCGCATCCGCTCTCTGTGTCTGAGCGCCTGTGGGCCTGTCGGCGTTGTAGGCCGCCAGCCGTTTCTTCGCCCTGCGTTTGGAGACGCGGGCCTCGCTCGAGGCGATGCGGCGCGACAGCTCGAAGTTGATGAGGCCGATGAGCACCACGAGGATGAACAGCAGCCAGGCGACGGCGGAGGCGCGGCCGAAGTCCTGCCGGTTGAAGGCGAGATCCCAGAGGTAGAGCACGGTGGTCTGGTACTGCCGCTGCGGGCCGCCGGGTGTGGCGCTGGTCGCGTTGAACAGCTTGGGCTCGGTGAAGATCTGCAGCCCGCCGATGGTCGCCGTGATGATCACGAAGATCATGGTGGGGCGGATGGAGGGCAGCGTGATCGAGAAGAAGCGGCGGAATGACCCGGCGCCATCGAGCGCCGCGGATTCGTGCACGTCGCGCGGCACGGCCTGCATGGCGGCGAGCAGGATGAGGGCGTTGTAGCCGGTCCAGCGCCAGTTGACCATGGTGGCGATGGCGATGTGCGAGGGGAAGACCTCGGTCTTCCACATGATGGGGTCGAGATGGATGGCCGTCAGCAGGTTGTTGATGAGGCCGTACTTCTCGTCGAAGGCGCTCGAGAAGATGAGGGTCACAGCGACCGGCGTCACGACGTAAGGCAGCAGCACGCTCATGCGCCAGAACGTCTTGGCGCGAATGTTCTGGTCGAGGATCGCGGCGATGAACGTGGCGGCGATGAGCTGGGGGATGGCCGAGAGCAGGAAGATGCTCATGGTGTTGAAGAGCGAGTTCCAGAAGAACGGGTCTTTGAGCTCGGTCACGAAGTTGTCGAAGCCGACCCATTCGCCTGGCCCGGTGAGCAGGTTCCAGTGGTTGAGCGAGACCACGAACGTGTAGACGAGCGGGAAGAGGCCGATGAGCCCGAACAGAATGAAGAACGGCGCCACATAGATGTACGGCGAGTACTTCACGTCGAGGCGGCCGAGGCGGTGCCTGAGCGTGAGGCCCTCGGTGCGCGTCGCGCGCGGACGAGACGGTTTCGTCGCCTGCTCGGGCGGCGTGAGTGTAGAGGTCATGCTTCTTCTCCTGGGAGTTCCAGGCCCCCGGGTTCGGGTGATCCCGGGGGCCTGGCGTGGAGGGTGTTACGTGGGTGTTGCTGGGTGTTGCTGGTGCTTCTCGGTGCTACTTGTTGACGACGAGCTGGTCGAGCAGCTTCATGGCGTCATTCCATGCCTGCTGGCCGTTCGCCTTCTTGGAGTCGATCTCCTGAACCGCCGGGCCGAAGACCTGCGACTGGATCACCGAGTCGTCCGGGCCCTTGTACTGGGCCACGACACCCTCGGCGCGCGAGGCGAGGATCTTGCCGACGGGCGCGTTGTTGAAGAACTTCGAGAGCTCGTTCGGTCCGGTCACGCCTGGGTCGGTCTGCGCCTCGAGCGTGCTCGGGAACGTGCCGGCAGCCTGGAACGCGGCGACCTGCTGTGCAGGGTCGGTCAGCCACTGCGCGAGCGCCGCAGCCTCCTTCGGGTGCTTCGACTGCTTCGGAACGGTCAGGAAGCTGCCGCCCCAGTTGGCCGCGCCGCCGGGGAACACGTCGGCGAAGTCCCAGCCGCTGGTGGCGTCGCCGCCGCCCTGCGTAACGCCGCCCTTGACGTTGCCGAGCATCCAGCCCGGGCACACCATGGTGGCGAAGCTGCCGTCGAGGAACGCCTTGCCCTTACCCCAGTCCCACTGGGTCTGGTTCGACGACTGGCCGGACTCGGTCGCGTCGGCCAGCTTGAGCCACAGCGACTTCAGGGTCGAGTTGTCCTTGACGTTGAGCTTGCCGTCCTTGGTGTAGTAGCCCTCATCCTGCTGGTTCACCATGGCGTTCCAGATGAAGCCGGACTGGTCGTAGAACGGCTTGCCGGTCGCCTTCGTGTACTGGGCGCCCACCTTGAAGTAGTCGTCCCACGTGGCGTTCTTGCCGCCGAGCAGCTCAGCGACGCCGTCGCGGTCGCTGGGCAGGCCCGCCGCGGCGAACAGCTTCGAGTTGTAGCAGAGGCCCTCGGGACCGATGTCGGTGCCGTAGCCGATGATGCGCCCGTCCTTGTCGGTGGCCTGCTTCACCTTCCAGTCGACCCAACGGTCCTTGATCTTGTTGATGCCGTAGTCGCGCAGGTCCTGGAACTGGTCCGAGACCTGCATGACGGCGCTCAGCCAGCCCTCTTCGACGCCCTGCACGTCGGGCAGCCCCGCGCCCGCGGCCTGCTTCGTCTGCCAGTCGGTCTTGGCGTTGTCACCGGTGTCGATGTTCGTCGCCTTGATCGTGATGTTGGGGTGGGCTTTCTCGTACTTCTTGTACAGGCCGTCGAGGCCCATGGTGCCGAACGTCGTGACGGTCAGCGTGATCTTCTCGTTCTTGGTTCCCGATCCGCTGTCTGAGGCAGCGCATCCGGTGGCGAGAAGGGCGAAGGATGCCGCGCCGGCGATGACGGCGGCGACCCTGGTGCGGCGTGAAGACTTCACGGTCACTCCCTTGTGTGCGTGGACAATGTGGGTTGTTTGTTTCAGGTGTTTCGGGTGATTCGATTTCGTGAGAGCGCTCTCTTTTCGTTCGTGAGAGCGCTCTCACGAGATTGAGGAAAGGTTACGGAGTCTCCACAGCAAAAGTCAAGACCGAGCGGATGGCGTCGCTGCGCGCCGCTCTCGTGGCCACTCTCGCGCGCCACCGGGCCGTGCCAATCGGGGTACAACCGGCGCCGACGGACGGCGCCCCTGCCGATGCACGGCGCCCCCGCTCCAGACAGTAGAAAACGACGGAGAATCGGCCATTCTGGCCGGTTCTCGGCCCCTTACCCCTCAAGCCGCACGGAATGTCCGTCGTTTTCGTTCGGTCGCGTAATGGGCGGGCTGCCGGCGGCTTGAACCGGCGGCGAGGGGAGAGCGCGCCGACAGCACACGTGTCGTGATGCCAGCGAATGGGGTACAAAATGAGGAAGGTGGGCGCGCGGCATCCGTGATCAAATTGTGACCGAGCGGGAGCCTTCGAGACTCCTACTTGGGTGGCTGGCGCTGGATCGGTACGTCAGAGGTGCGGGTTCCTGGTTCCACCAGGGCGCCCATCTGGTCGGCGGCGCCCTGAAGGCGCAGCGCCGCGCGGGTCTCTTCGTCGGCCGTATCAGCCTCATTGGCGGCGTGAGCCTGGTCGGCTGCGTGAGCCTCGTCGGCGGCCTCCTGCAGCGCCGACTTCATGCGCAGTGGCGGCGTCTTGAAGAACCAGCTGAGCACGAACGCGATCGCCACCACGATGAACGCGACCCAGAACACCGTGACGGCGGCGTTCGAGAATCCCACGAGGAACGGCTCCGACAGGCGATGATCGGCGCCGTTGAGGAACGAGGTGTCGCCGTTGAGCGAGTTCGCGAGGTTGCCGCCACCCGAGACGCTCGGCTTCTTGCCGCCCGCAAGGGCCTCGAGGATCGGCTTGTAGAACGACATGATGCCCTTGTTCTCGGGCGCTCCCGCGATCGCGGGGTTCGCGGCGGCCTTGAACGCGCTCGAGGCAATCGACTGGTCGCTGAACGCATCCTTGATGGTCTCGGGGATGCGCGCGAACAGCACCGAAAACAGCACGGCGGTGCCGAGCGTTCCACCGATCTGGCGGAAGAAGGTCGAGGCGCTCGTGGCTACGCCCATGTCGCGCAGGCGCACCGAGTTCTGGCTCGCGATCGTCAGCGTCTGCATGAGCTGGCCCAGGCCGAGGCCGATGAGCAGCATGCCGCCCATCATGAACCAGATCGACTTGTCGGCCGTGAGGAACGTGAAGTAGAAGAAGCCCGCGGCCATGAGGCCCGTGCCGAGAATGGGGAACATGCGGTACCGGCCCGTGTGCCCGATGATCTGGCCGCTCGTGATCGACGCGATCATGAGCCCGAGGATCATCGGCAGCATCTGGTAGCCGCTCTCGGTCGGGGTCGAGCCGAGCACGAGCTGCAGGTACAGCGGCACCGTCAGCATGGCGCCGAACATGCCGAAGCCCACGAGAACGCCGAGCACCGTGGCCATGGAGAAGGTCGCCGAACTGAAGAGCTTGAGCGGGATCAGGGCGTCATCCTTCATCGCCCATTCGACGAACACGAACGCAATGGCCGAGGCGCCACCCACGATGTAGCACGTGATCGACCCGGCCGACGCCCAGCCCCAGTCGCGACCCTGTTCGGCCACGATGAGCAGCGGAACGAGCGCAACGATGACGGTCGCCGCACCCCACCAGTCGATGCGCACCGAATGTCGTGACGTTTTCGGCAGGTGCAGGAAGCGCAGCACCATTCCGAGCGCGAGCAGCCCGATGGGCACGTTGATGAGGAACACCCACCGCCAGCCCGAGATGAAGAGAATCTGATCGGCGCCGGCGAAGAGACCGCCGACGAGCGGGCCCACAACGCTCGAGATGCCGAACACCGCGAGAAAATAGCCCTGGTACTTGGCGCGCTCACGCGGCGCGAGAATGTCGCCCATGATCGCGAGAGGCATCGACATGAGGCCGCCGGCACCGAGACCCTGGATCGCGCGGAACACCGCCAGCTCGTACATCGAGGTGGAGAAGCTCGACAGCAGCGACCCCACGATGAACACGGCGATCGAGAACATGAAGAGCGGGCGCCGCCCGAAGATGTCCGACAGCTTGCCGTAGATGGGCGTCGCGATAGTGGAAACGATGAGGTATGCCGTGGTCACCCACGCCTGCAGCTCGAGCCCGTGCAGGTCGTCGCCGATGGTGCGGATCGCCGTGCCGACCACCGTCTGGTCCAGCGCCGAGAGGAACATGCCGGCCATGAGCCCGAAGATCACCAGCAGGATCTGGCGGTGGGTCATGACGGCGCCGGCGGTGGCCGACTGGTGGCTTGCGGAGTCGTCGCGTGTCATGCGTCCTCGAAACGTCGATATAGAGCACAGGATGCCGCGGGCAGCTCCGGTCGCGACAGGGGGTCAGAAAATATTGCGCAGAGTGCAAGCTACACCGAACCGGCGACGCCGAGTGCCATTAATCGAGGAGTCGCGGGCGCGTTCACTCTCAGCGAAATCGCCGCCGGTGGAGGGCGAACGCATCGAGGTCGCCGCGCGGCGTCATCCGCTCGGCCTCATAGTCTTGTGGTCGTGAATCGTCGTCTCGCCGTTGTCGCGCCGCTCGCAGCCACGCTTCTCCTGAGCGGATGCGCGGCGACGCCGCCGTCGCCCGCCGCACACTCCTCGGCCGCCGTGCAGAGCACGGCCCCCGCGGCGCCCGACTCTGCGACGCCGACCCCGACGACGCCCGCGTTCCGCCGCGACGCCCACTCGACGAGCGACCCCACGAGCATCTGGGTCATCGCGAACAAGAAGCACCCGCTGCAACCCGCCGACTACGCGCCCACCGACCTGGTGCGGCCCGACATGCGCAACGTGAACGGTCAGCCGGTGCGGCAGGTGATCGCGCCGGCACTCGCGCAGATGCTGGCGGCGGCGGCGCAGAGCGGCCTGCAGTTCCAACTGCAGAGCGGATACCGCTCGTACGCCACGCAGGTGAGCGTGTACAACGCGATCGTGGCGTCGTCCGGGCGCGCCGCCGCGGACACGAGCTCGGCCCGTCCCGGGTTCAGCGAGCACCAGACGGGACTCGCGGTCGACCTCAGCGCCTACCCGGCGTCGTGCACCCTGCAGGCCTGCTTCGCGGGAACGCCGCAGGGCACGTGGCTCGCCGCCAACGCGTATCGGTACGGGTTCGTGCTGCGCTACCCCGAGGGCAAGGAGCAGATCACCGGGTACACGTACGAGCCGTGGCACTACCGGTACGTCGGCACGCAGTTGGCGGCCGAGATGCACGCAACCGGCACGCAGACGCTCGAGGAGTTCTTCGGGGTGACCGGAGGCGACTATGCGAACGCCGGTTGAGGAGCGCCGCAGGCGCGTCTCGAAACCGAGGTTGCGCCTCTGCGGGTTGAGGAGCGCCGCAGGCGCGTCTCGAAACCGAGGTTGCGCCTCTGCGGGTTGAGGAGCGCCGAAGGCGCGTCTCGAAACCCCGGTTGCACGTACGGGTGTTGGGTTTCGAGACGCCCGCTTGCGCGGGCTCCTCAACCCGCGTGGGTTGGGTTTCGAGACGCCCGCTTGCGCGGGCTCCTCAACCCGCGTGCGAGCCGAGGGCGGCGTCGACGATCTCGCGCGCCTGCGCCTGCACCTCGCGCAGGTGCTCGGCGCCCTTGAACGACTCCGCGTAGATCTTGTACACGTTCTCGGTGCCGCTCGGCCGCGCCGCGAACCACGCGTTCTCGGTCACGACCTTCACGCCGCCGACCGCCGCGTCGTTGCCGGGCGCCCGGCTGAGCGCCGCCGTGATCGGTTCGCCTGCCAGCTCGCTCGCCCCGATCGCATCGCCGTCGAGCTTGCCGAGACGCGCCTTCTGTTCGGGGGAGGCCGCGGCATCCGTTCTCTGATAGACCGGGTCGCCGAACTTCTCGGTCAGCTCGCGATACAGCACGCTCGGGCTCTTCCCCGTGACCGCCCTGATCTCGCTCGCGAGCAGGGCGAGCAGAATGCCGTCTTTGTCGGTGGTCCACACGGTGCCGTCCATGCGCAGGAAGCTCGCGCCCGCGCTCTCCTCGCCGCCGAAGCCGACCGAGCCGTCGATGAGGCCGGGTACGAACCACTTGAAGCCGACCGGCACCTCCCAGAGCCGGCGACCGAGCGCGGCGGCCACCCGATCGATGATCGACGACGACACGAGGGTCTTGCCCACCGCAGCGTCGTCGCGCCAGCCCGTGCGGCGCCGGTAGAGGTAGTCGATCGCGACCGCGAGGAAGTGGTTGGGGTTCATGAGGCCGCCGTCTGGCGTGACGATGCCGTGCCGGTCGGCGTCGGCGTCGTTGCCGGTGAGAATGTCGAAGTCGTCCTTGCGCGCGAGCACAGAGGCCATGGCCGACGGGCTTGAGGGATCCATGCGGATCTTGCCGTCCCAATCGAGTGTCATGAAGCCCCACTGCGGATCGACCGTCGGGTTCACGACCTCGAGGTTCAGGCCGTAACGGTCGCGGATCGCCTCCCAGTAGTGCACGCTCGCGCCGCCGAGGGGGTCTGCACCGATACGGATGCCCGACTTTTTGATCGCCTCGATATCGATGATGCTGGCCAGGTCGTCGACGTAGTGGCCCCGGAAGTCGTACGTGTCGACGGCGCTCGGCTCGGAGCGCATGACGTCGCGCATTCCGTCGGCGATGATCTCGTTCGCCCGCTTCGCAATCCAGCTCGTCGCGTCGCTGTCGGCCGGGCCGCCGTGCGGGGGGTTGTACTTGAAGCCGCCGTCTGCGGGCGGGTTGTGGCTGGGGGTGACCACGATGCCGTCGGCACGCTTGCGGTGCGAGCCGGCGGCATCCGCTCGGTTGTTGTATGTCAGGATCGCGTGCGAGAGCGCGGGCGTCGGCACGTAGTCGCCGAACTCGTCGACGAGCACGTGCACCTCGTTGCCGGCGAGCGCCTCGAGGGCCGAGGTGAGGGCGGGCTCGCTGAGTGCGTGCGTGTCCGCGCCAAGGAAGAGCGGGCCGTCGACGCCCTGCGAGGCGCGATACTCGACGATGGCCTGCGTGGTGGCGGCGATGTGGTGCTCGTTGAACGCCGTGTTCAGCGAGCTGCCGCGGTGGCCGGAGGTGCCGAACACCACCCGCTGCTCGGCGATGGTGACGTCGGGCTTCAGCTCGTAGTAGGCGCGTACGAGGGCCTCGACGTCGACCAGGTCGGAGGGCTGTGCTGGGGTGCCTGCGCGATCGTTCATGCTGCCCAGTCTGGCACCGCGGCGGGCCCGGGGAAGGGGGTGGGGCGCGGGCGGTGGGGAACGGGCGTCGCGGTCGCGGAGGGGCGCGCGCTTCAGCAGGAGGAATCGCGCGACATGCCGTCAGCGCGCGCCCCCGGCCGGCGTTTCACTCGATTCCTCCTGAACAGTTGCACGCGAGCTGGGTGCGGCGGCGGTGCCTTAAGCTCGGGGGCATGGATCTCAGCCCGGATGCCGCCGCCACATACAGCTTCCTCGGCCCCTCCGGCACGTTCACCGAGGCCGCGCTCGCCCAGGTGCCCGAGGCGGCGGGCAAGAGATGGCGCCCGGTCAACAACGTGGGCGAGGCGCTCGCCGACGTGATCGAGGGCCGCAGCGTCGCCGCCATGGTCGCCATCGAGAACTCGATCGAGGGCGGGGTCTCCGTGGCGCAGGACGCGCTGGCGACCATCCCCGACCTGCGCATCATCGGCGAGTACCTGGTACCGGTGAGCTTCGTGCTCGTGGCGAGGGCAGGCACGAGTCTTGCCGACGTGCGGGCCGTGAACGCGCATCCGGTCGCCTATGCTCAGTGCCACCGCTGGCTCGACGCGAACCTGCCGGGGCACGAGCACATTCCGGCGACGAGCAACGTGGCCGCCGCCGCCGCGTTGAGCGACGAGTCGGCGCCGGGTGGCAGAGCGGATGCCGCGATCGCGCCCCCCAGCATCGTGAACCATCACGACGTCGTGGTGCTCGCCACCGGCATCGGCGACAACGCCAACGCGATGACCCGCTTCGTTCTCGTGGGGCGCCCGCAGGCGCTGCCGCCGCGCACCGGCGCGGACAAGACGAGCATCATCGTCGAGCTGCCGGAGGACGCGCCAGGCACGCTGCTCGGCCTGCTCGAGCAGTTCTCGACGCGCGGGGTCAACATGAGCCTCATCGAGTCGCGCCCCATCGGCGATGCGCTCGGCCGCTACCGGTTCGTCATCGACCTCGACGGCCACATCCACGACGAGCGGGTGGCTGACGCGCTGCTCGGCCTGCGGCGGTTCAGCCCCAACGTGATCTTCCTCGGGTCGTATCCGCGCGCCGATCATCAGGCGGTGCAGTTCGACCAGCGCTACCGCGACGAGGTCTTCACCGACGCGCGCCGGTGGCTCGCCGAGATCCGAGCGGATGCCGGCTGACGAACCCGTCGGCAGCAGGGGGCCTGCGCAGCATCCGCTGGCCCGCTGGCCCGCTGACCTCCTGACCTGCTGACCTCCCGACCTCCCTACCGCCCGATCAGGCGGAGGTCATGGTGACGGCCCGAAGGCTGCGGGGCGAAAGCCTGTCCTGCATCACGAGGGTGGCTGCGCCGATCGCCGCCGCGTCGTACCCGTTGACCGAGGCGCGCACCTCGACCGGATGCGTGAGCCGCGCGAGCGCGCGTGTGCGTAGCGCGTCGCTCAGGTAGCGCACGTAGACCGCGCCCGCCGCCGCGAACGCGCTGCCGGCCAGCACGATGAGCTCGACGTCGAAGAGGTTGGCCAGCGAGACGACGGCCGCCGCGAGGTACTGGGCGGACGACTCGATGAGTTCCGTGGCGACGGCGTCGCCGTGAGCGGCCGCGGTCGCGATCGTCGCGAAATCGGTGGCCACATCGCCGGTCAGACTGAGGGAGAGTTCGCCCTCGGCGGCGCGCAGCACGGCGGCCTCGACGACACGCGCCGGCGTCGCGTAGAGCTCGAGGCATCCGCGATTGCCGCAGGTGCACACCGGGCCGGTCGCGTCGACGGTCAGGTGACCGAGCTCGCCGACGTTCGAACTCGCCCCGCGGTAGATGGTGCCGTCGATCACGATGCCCGAGCCGATGCCCGTTCCCATGTAGATGGAGGCGTACACCGAGTGGCCCTCCGTCGCGCCGAGCCAGTACTCGCCGAGGGCGGCGGCGTCGGCATCGTTGTCCAGCGTGCAGGGGTATCCGGTGGCCGTCGACAGCGCCGAGCGTACCGGGAAGCCGTTCCAGTCCGGCAGGGCTGGCGCCATCGTAATCGTTCCGCGTTCGCGGTCGATCGGGCCGGGGGCGGCAAGGCCGATCCCGACGATCGCGTCGCGGTCCAGACCCAGCCGCTCGATGAGCGAAGCGATGTCAGCGGCCATCCGTGGCACCACACTGATCGGCCCGTCGGAGCCCGCGCCGGCCACCCGCTGGCGACCCACGATGGTGCCAGCGAGGTTCGCGACGACGTAGGTGATGCTCTCCAGGCTCAGGTTCACACCGATCCCGAGGCGCGATGCGGGGTTGATCTCGAGCCGCACGCGTGGTTTGCCGCCCGTCGACTCGGCCCGCCCCGCTTCGACGACCAGGCCGTCGTCGAGGAGTTCGCGCACCACGGTCGAGATGGTCGCTTGCGTGAGCCCGGTTGTCTCGGCGACCTCGACACGGCTGATGGGGCCGGCAGACCGGATGAGATCGAGCACGCGCCCGCGCGAGGAGGGGCGTCTTGTCGGCGTGGCCATACGGCAAGACTAACTTGGGCCGCTTTATAAAGCCGCACTACGCTGGGCCGGTGCGATCCGAAAACGTGGAGCTTGTTCATTTTCGTGCCGCGGGCGTGAGCCTCGCGCTCCGGCTGCCACCAGACGGTCTTCCCGTCGTGCTGCATTGGGGCGGCGACCTCGGAGAGCTGAGCGACGAAGACCTCGTGGCGCTTGCAGCGAACGCGGGCCCGGGCCTGCAGGTGGGCCTGGATGTTCCGGTCGAGGTGGGCGTCGTTCCCGAGAACGGGCGCGGATGGTCGGGCCGGCCCGGGCTGGAGGGGCACCGCCGTGGCGGCGCGGCCTGGTCCCCGCGCCTCGGCGATACGCGCTACCGCATAGACCCCGTGGCGCGAGCGGTTGCCGCGGAGGCCGTCGACCCGGTTGCGGGACTCGCGCTTTCCATTCGGATGCGCCTGGGCACCTCGGGCCTCGTGGCCGCCTCGGCGGAGCTGACGAACACGCGCGAAGACGCCTACGACCTGTCGCGGCTCTGCGTTGCCTTGCCCGTACCCGGCGCGGCCAGCGAGCTGCTCGACCTGGCCGGCCGGTGGTCGAAGGAACGCGTGCCGCAGCGCCGCGCGATCACGGTGGGCACGCACCTGCGCGAGAGCCGCCGCGGCCGCACCGGGGCCGACGCCGCCACGGTGCTGACCGCCGGTACCGCCGGCTTCGGGTTCCGCACCGGCGAGGTGTGGGGCGCCCACGTGGGCTTCAGCGGCAATCACGTGCATGCGCTCGAGCGAGTTTCCGAGGGGATCACCCTGCTTTCCGGCGGCGAACTCCTGCTGCCAGGCGAGGTCTCACTCAGCCAGGGCGAGCGCTACGCGACCCCGGAGATCTCCTTCGCCTATGGCGCGGGGCTCGACGGTCAGGCGGCTCGCTTCCATGCCGAACTGCGGGCGCGGGAGCGGCATCCGCGCAGCCCTCGGCCGGTGGTGCTGAACACCTGGGAGGCGGTCTACTTCGACCACGACCTGCCCACCCTGCTGGCGCTGGCGGATCGCGCCGCCGAGGTCGGTGTCGAGCGTTTCGTGCTCGATGACGGCTGGTTCCTTGGCCGCCGGGACGACACCGCCGGGCTTGGCGACTGGGTGGTTGATACGACCGTCTGGCCGCAGGGCCTGCATCCCCTGGTCCGGCGGGTTCGCGAGCACGGCATGCAGTTCGGGCTGTGGTTCGAGCCCGAGATGGTGAGCCCGCGCTCGACGCTTGCCCGCGAGCATCCGGAATGGATCATGCAGCCCGAGGGTCGGCTGCCGTTCGAGGCTCGCCATCAGCAGGTGCTGAACCTCGGCATCGACGAGGCGTGGCAGCACATCTTCGACGCCATCTCGTCGCTCGTCAACGAATATGCCATCGACTTCATCAAATGGGACCACAACCGGGACCTGCTCGAAGCCGGCTCTGCGCTCACCGGCCGTGCGGCCGTGCATGAGCAGACGCTCGCGGTCTATCGGCTGATGGATGCGCTGCGCGCCGCTCAACCATCTCTGGAGATCGAGTCGTGCTCGTCGGGTGGGGCTCGGGTGGATCTGGGCGTGCTGCAGCGCACCGACCGCGTCTGGGCGAGCGACTGCATCGACCCGCTCGAACGGCAGCAGATTCTGCGCTGGAGTGCACAGCTGCTGCCGCCGGAGCTCGTCGGCAGCCACATCGGTGCGCCGACCTCGCACACGACGGGACGCACGCACGACCTCTCGTTCAGGGCGGCGACCGCCCTCTTCGGCCACCTGGGAATCGAGTGGGACATCGCCTCGGCCACCGACGAGGAGCGTCGCGAACTGGCCGAGTGGATTGCGCTATACAAACGCCTCCGCCCGCTGCTGCATACGGGCACGGTCGTGCGCGTCGACGAGCCAGGCGACGAACTCTTCGTCAGCGGCATCGTGGCCCCCGAGCGCGACGAAGCCCTCTTCTCCTTCGCCATGCTTGCGCGGCCGGGCAGCTGGCCGCCCGGGCTCGCGCGCATCCCTGGGCTCGACGCTCAGCGCCGCTATCGCGTGCGCGTGGTGGGCGGGAGCACGCCGCTCGCTCTCGACGGCGCAGCTCCCGCGTGGTGCAGCGGTGAGGGCATCGTGCTCACGGGGCGGACGTTGGCCGAAGCCGGCTTGCCTGTGCCGCCGCTGCGCGCGGAGCACGCGGCGCTTGCCCACCTGCGCGCGCTCGATTGAGGTGCATGGCCAGCCCACCTGCGCCCGCTCGACCGAGGTGCGGCCGGCCCGCCTTCGCGCAGCTTCCCGTGCGCCATCAATGGTAAACATTCGATAACTAACTTGACCGAGATAATAAAGTCGTCTAAGAAAGATTCAGCACATCTCCAGACCAGGTCGACGAGGTGGGCCGTTTGTATTCCTGCATGCATGATGACGAAGGGTCAAAGATGTCTCTCAGATCAAGGCGGAAACTCCTCATCGGAGCTGTCGCGGTCGTGGCAGCCGGCGCGCTCACCCTCTCAGGGTGTTCGGCCGGCTCCAGCGGCAAGAACAACAGCAAGGGCACAACGTCGGTGACGGTGTTCGACGGTCGAGTCGGCAACTTCACCGAGAACTTCAATCCGCTCAACAACACCGGCAGCTACCTGTCTCCCACCAACGGCGTGCTCTATGAGCCGCTCTTCTACTACAACAAGGCCCGCGCGGAGAAGCCCGTTCCGCTGCTCGGCACCAGCTTCAAATGGAACGACGACGGCACCGAGCTCACGGTGGGCATTCGTCAGGGCGTCAAGTGGTCGAACGGCAAGCCCGAGAGCGCCGACGATGTCGTCTACAGCCTCAACCTCGTCTCGAACAACCCTGGCCTGAACACGTCAGGGATCAAGTGGACCGCGAAGAAGGTCGACGACAAGACCGTCGTCATCGACTTCCCCTCCACCTCGTTCACCCTTGAGCCTCAGGTGCTCGGCAACGAGCCGATCGTGCCGCAGAGCATCTGGAAGAACATCTCCGACCCGACCAAGACGACCAACACGAAGCCCGTCGGCACCGGCCCGTACATGCTCAAGAGCTACACGCCGCAGAGCTATGTGCTCGAGAAGAACCCGTACTACTGGGGCACGGGCGACACCGCCCCCAAGGTCGACCAGGTTCGCTACATCTCCCTGGCGAACGCGGATGCCGCGACCTCGGCTCTCGAGTCTGGTCAGGTCGACTACATGGGCGGCTTCCTGCCCACGCTGAAGGACATCGTCGCCAAGCACAAGAACCTCTCTTACTCCAACTCACCGCAGGCGACCACCGCGATCTTCACGTGCGCGAACGCCTCGATGGGCTGCGAGGGGCCGCAGACGGATCCTGCCGTGCGCCAGGCGATGTACTACGCGATGGACCGCACACAGCTGAACACCCAGGCGCTGAAGGGATTCGGCCTGTCCGCCTCCCCGACGCTGATCCTCAACACGGTGAACAAGAGCCAGATCACCAGCCCTGACTACATGACCGTGCCGCAGAAGGCCGACGCTGACAAGGCAAAGAGCATCCTCAAGGACGCCGGCTGGAGTCTGGGCTCGAACGGCTACTTCACCAAGGATGGCAAGGAACTCGACCTGAGCATCAACGTGGTTTCGGGCTGGACCGACTATGACACGGTGTGCACGCTGCTGAAGGGCCAGTTCAAGGAGGCCGGAATCAACCTCTCGGTCAACCAGACGGCCCAGAACTCGTGGACTCAGGCCGAGATCTCCGGCAAGTACCAGCTCTCGCTGAACTCGATCAACATGGGCGTCTCTTCGAACCCGTACTTCCAGTACAGCAGCTACCTCGCCTCCTCGGCGACCGCGAAGGTCGGTGGCTCCGCCACCACCAACGTTTCCCGGTTCTCCGACCCGGCTGTCGACGCCGCGATCAACACGCTGGCAACGACGAATGACGAATCGGCGCAGCAGGCTGCATACAAGACGATCCAGGACACGATCGTCAAGCAGATGCCCTACATTCCGATCTATGTCAACCAGGCGCTCGCCGAGTACAACAACTCGCGTGCAACCGGATGGCCTAGCCAGGACAACCAGTACGCCTTCCCGCTCCCGTGGGGTGGCAACTGGGGTGTCGGAATCGTGCTGAAGTCGGCTCGACCGGTCAAGTAGCCCGCGAGAGACGCGGTGGTCGGGCGGCAGCACAAACCGCCCGGCCACCCGCTCACGGAAGAGCAGAGGAAAGATGCGGTTCTACCTGCAGAAGATCGCGTTCTACGTCGTCGCCCTCTGGGCGGCCGTGACGCTGAATTTCGTCATCCCCCGGCTGATGCCGGGCAATCCCGTCGACGTCATCATCTCGAAGATGGGCGCGGCGGGGCAGCCGGTCACGTCCGGCACGCGTCACGCCCTTGAGGTCGAACTGGGCGGCGGGGGCGGCGGCAACGTCTTCGCCCAGTACGGCGAGTACATCGTCAACCTGTTGCACGGCAACCTCGGTGTCTCGCTGGTCGATTACCCCGAGAAGGTCACCTCGGTCATCGCCCAGGCGCTGCCGTGGACGATCGCGCTGGTCGGGCTGGCTACCGTCATCTCCTTCATCCTCGGGGTCGGCCTCGGCATGTTCGCCGGCTGGAAGCGCGGCTCGTGGCTCGACAACCTGATCCCCGTGACCACCATGTTCCAGGCGGTGCCGTACTTCTGGCTCGCCCTCATCCTCGTGCTGGTGCTCACCCGGGTCGTTTCGATCTTCCCGTACGCGGGCGGCTACGACGTGGCGGCCACGATGCCGGGACTCTCGTGGGGTTTCATCGGCAGCGCCCTCTACTACGGCACGCTGCCTGCGCTCACCATCGTGATCTCGTCGATCGGTGGCTGGATGCTCGGTATGCGCAACATGATGGTCTCCACGCTGTCGGAGGACTACATCGTCACGGCCGAGGCGAAGGGGCTCAACCCGCGACGGGTTCGCATGACGTACGCAGCGCGCAACGCCGTGCTTCCGTCACTCTCGGGCTTTGCGATCTCGCTGGGGTTCGTGGTCGCCGGATCCATCGTCACCGAGCAGGTGTTCAGCTACCCCGGCATCGGCCAGCTGCTGTTCACGGCCGTGACCAACAACGACTATTCGCTGATGCAGGGAACATTCCTGGTGATCTCGGTCTCCGTGCTGGCCGCCAACCTGGTGGTCGACGTTCTGTACGGCATCATCGACCCCCGAACGCGAGCGCGTTCCTGACATGAGGAGTGATGACAACGTGACGACAACAACAGTCTCACTCGACGAACCGGCGTCCGAGACCCGGCCGCCCATCGAGGAGCGCCCGGCGAGCCGCCGCAGGCTCAACGGGGTTCTGCCGAGCCTCTCACCGAAGCTCGTGGTCGGCCTCGCCCTCGCTGCGCTGATCGTGCTGTGGGCGATCGTCGGGCCGTTCCTGGTGGGCGACCCGAACGCGATCAGTACCAACATGTTCGCGTTTCCGAACGGTCAGCACTGGCTCGGCACCACGCAGACGGGGCAGGATGTCTGGACCCAGCTTGCGTACGGCACCCGCGGTTCCCTGATCATCGGCTTCGCGGTCGGCATCATGGCCACCGTGCTCTCCGCGATCTTCGGGGTGCTTGGTGCGTACATCGGCGGGGCGATCGATGAGGGCTTCTCCCTCTTCACCAACGTGTTCCTCGTCATCCCGGGCCTGCCGCTGGTGATCGTGATCGGCAACTACGTGCCCGAGAGCCAGCGCGGGCTCTTCCTCATCGCCGTCGTACTGGCGATCACAAGCTGGGCAGGGTCTGCACGTGTCCTGCGGGCGGTGACGCTGAGTGTTCGCAACCGAGACTACGTATCCGCATCACGTGTCTCGGGCGAGAAGACCTGGCGCATCCTCGTTGTGGAGATCCTGCCCAACCTCATCCCCGTCATGGCCTCGCAATTCGTGTTCGCCGTCATCTTCGCGATCCTCGGCGAGGCGGGGCTGTCGTTCCTCGGTCTCGGCGCGAGCGGCACCTTCACGCTCGGCACGATCCTGTTCCATGCATACAACGACCTCGCCCTCACGCAGGGAGCGTGGTGGTGGTTCGTTCCACCGGGCCTCGTGATCGCGCTGTTCGGCTGTGCGCTTTCGCTGATCAACTTCGCCATCGACGAGATCATCAACCCGAAGCTTCGCGACCAGACCCGCTCGGCGCGCAAGCGCTGGAACCTGACGCGCGACCAGCTCAAGGCCATCGAACAGGAGGACGTGCGGTGATCCCCCGACACGAAGCGGACCCGGTGCTGACCATCGACGACTTCAGCGTCGACTACCTCGCGGAAACAACCGTGCATGCGGTCAAGCACGTGAGCCTCACGCTCGGCCGAGGCGAGATCCTCGGGCTGGCGGGGGAGAGCGGATGCGGCAAGACCACTCTCGCGTACGGCGTGAACCGCCTGCTGAAGCCGCCAGCCATGATCACCAGCGGCAGCGCGCACTTCCACTCTCGCGAGGGGTACACCATCGACCTCGGCTCCCTGGAGGGCAAGGACCTTCGGGCGTTCCGCTGGGACAAGATCTCGATGGTGTTCCAGGGAGCGATGAACTCGCTGAACCCGGTCATCAACGTTGAGGCGCAGCTCGCAGACATCTTCACTGCCCACCGGCCAGAGATGAAGAAGGCCGAGCGCCACCGGCTCTGCGGCGACCTGCTGGAGAGGGTCGGCGTCGATCGCTCCCGGCTGCGGGCGTTTCCGCACGAGCTCTCGGGGGGAATGCGCCAGCGGGTGATGATCGCGATGGCGATGGCGCTCGACCCGCAGGTGATGATCATGGACGAGCCGACGACCG
Source organism: Microbacterium sp. STN6 (assembly GCF_026410545.1). Taxonomy (GTDB): domain Bacteria; phylum Actinomycetota; class Actinomycetes; order Actinomycetales; family Microbacteriaceae; genus Root112D2. The sequence continues at coordinate 24,240 of NZ_JAPMIT010000003.1, read as the reverse complement.
CCCTCGACGTCGTCGTTCAGCGCGAGATCCTGCGCGAGATCACCCGCCTGCGCGAGGAGCTCGGCTTCGCGGCCATCTTCATCACCCACGACCTGCCGCTGCTGCTGGAGATCAGCGACCGCATCGCGGTGATGCGGGCCGGCGAGATCGTCGAGCTGAATGAATCGGTCGAGCTCTACACAAACCCGAAGAACGACTACACCAAGCAGCTGCTCGCATCGTTCCCCAGCCTCACCGGGGAACGCGGCGACTTCATTCGCACCGGCTCGATGGGAGGGGCGGCATGAGCACCCTGGAATTCCGCAATGTGGTCAAGGAGTACACGCTGCGCGGCGGCTGGCGCGGGTCAACGCTCACGGCGGTCAACGACGTCAGCTTCCGCCTCGATTCGGGCAAGACCATCGCCCTGGTCGGCCAGTCGGGCAGCGGCAAGTCGACGATCGCCAAGCTGCTGATGCAGATGGAGCGCCCCACCTCGGGCGAGATCCTGCTCGACGGCCAACCCATCCGCCGGCACGGCTCCGGCCTCCGCGCCTACCGTAGGCATGTGCAGATGGTCTTCCAGGATCCGTTCGCCTCGCTCAACCCATTCCACTCGATCGGCCACCACCTGGCGCGCCCGCTGCTGCTGCACAAGAAGGCGCGCACCCGGCAGGAGCTGCGTGAGAGCGTGCTTGGCCTGCTCGAGCGCGTGCAGCTGACGCCCGCCGAGTCGTACATCGACCGCCGGCCGCACGAGCTCTCCGGCGGGCAGCGCCAGCGCGTGGCCATTGCCAGGGCGCTCGCGCCCGAGCCCAGCATCCTCGTCGCTGACGAGCCGGTCTCGATGCTCGACGTCTCCATTCGCCTCGGGGTGCTCAACCTGTTGGCTTCCCTGCAGCGGGAGGAGGATCTTGGTGTGCTCTACATCACCCACGACCTGGCAACCGCCCGGCACTTCTCCGATGAGATCCTCGTGATGTTCAAGGGCAGCATCGTGGAGCACGGCCCCGCAGACGACGTGATCCTGAACCCGCAGCACGAATACACCAAGCTCCTGGCCGAAGCGGCCCCCAACCCCGAAAAGAGAGTGCACGCGTGAGTGTTCTGTCCCTCGATTCCGACGCCGGAACGACCTGGAGCCTGCGGGCGACGGCCGGCCCGGTGCCTGCCGAGCTGGCGTCGCTGATGGCAGAGTCCGTGCCCGCGACGGTACCGGGCGAGGTGCAGACCGACCTGATGGCGGCCGGGCTGATCCCCGATCCCTTCGACGGCGACAACGAGAGCCGCACCGCGTGGATCGGCTACTGCGACTGGCAGTACAGCACCACCTTCACCTGGCACGCCGACGGCGAGGCCCGCCACGATCTCGTGGCAGACGGCCTCGACACGGCGGCGAGCATCCGCCTCAATGGTCGCGAGGTGGCGCGCACGCAGAACCAGCACCGCTCCTACCGCTTCGAGGTGGGCGGGTTTCTCGTCGACGGCGAGAACGAGCTCGTGGTCGAGTTCCGCTCACCCATCGAGTTCGCGCGGGAGCAGGAGAAGGTTCTCGGTGCGCTGCCGACCGTCATGCACCACCCGTTCAACGCCATTCGCAAGATGGCGAGCAACTTCGGCTGGGACTGGGGCATCGACGTCTCGTCAAGCGGCATCTGGAAGTCGATGCGCCTCGAGTCGTGGAGCGTCGTGCGCATCGCCTCGGTTCGCCCGCTCATCGCGGTCGAGGGCGGCAGCGGCACGCTGACGGCGCACGTCGGCCTCGAATGGGCGGATGCCGGCACCGGCCGCGCCGGCGCCGGTTCCGCGGCGGCCCCCGACACTCGGCAGCGACCCGCCGGTGGCCCTGCCGCGGGCGGGCAGAGCGTGACCGTCACGGTGGCGGGGCAGACGGCGACCGCGAGCGTGCTCGCGGGCGACGCATCCGTCGTCGTGGGGGTCGAGGCGGGCGCGGTCGAGTTGTGGTGGCCGCGCGGCCACGGCGCCCAGCCGCTCTACCCGGTCGAGGTCGCTGTCGCCGACGACGTGTGGCGGGGGCGCGTGGGTTTCCGCACGGTCGAGATCGACACGGCGCCCGATGAGCACGGCAGCGCGTTCACGTTCGTCGTCAACGGCAAACGCGTCTTCGTGCGAGGGGCCAACTGGATTCCCGACGATGCGTTCCTCACGCGCATGACCCGCGAGCGCTATCGCAGCGCGATTGCCGACGCCGTCGACGCGAACATGAACCTGCTGCGCGTGTGGGGCGGCGGCATCTACGAGAGCGACGACTTCTACGACGCGTGCGACGAGGCCGGCGTGCTCGTGTGGCAGGATTTCCTGTTCGCGTGTGCGGCCTACGCCGAGGAAGACCCGCTTCGCACCGAGGTCGAGGCTGAGGCGCGCGAGGCCATCACCCGCCTCAGCGCGCACCCGAGCCTGGCGCTCTGGAACGGCTGCAACGAGAACATCTGGGGCTACCTCGAGTGGGGCTGGCGCCCGCAGCTCGCCGGCCGCACGTGGGGCGAGGGCTACTACGTCGACCTGCTGCCCTCGCTCGTCGCCGAGCTCGACCCCACCCGGCCGTATTCGCCGGGCAGCCCCTTCTCGTTCACGCGCTACGCGCATCCGAACGACGAACGCCTCGGCACCATGCACATCTGGGATGTCTGGAACGAGCGCGACTACAGCGTGTACGGCGACTACCGGCCGCGCTTCGCCTCCGAGTTCGGCTTCCAGGGCCCGCCCGCGTACTCGACCCTCACCGAGGTTGTGCACGACGAGCCGCTCGAACCGTACGGCCCGCAGCTGCTCGTGCACCAGAAGGCGGCCGACGGCAACCTGAAGCTCGAGCGCGGCCTCGGCGCTCACCTGCCCCAGCCCCGGGACTTCGACGAGTGGCACTGGGCGACCCAGCTCAACCAGGCGAGAGCGGTCGCGTTCGGCATCGAGCACTTCCGCTCGCTCTACCCGCTGAACCAGGGAGCCATCGTGTGGCAGCTCAACGACGACTGGCCCGTCGTCTCGTGGGCCGCCGTCGACTCGCACGGCCACCGCAAACCGCTCTGGCATGCCCTGCGCCGGGTCTATGCCGACCGGCTCCTCACCATTCAGCCAGCGGATGCCGGCCTCGCGCTCGTGGCCCACAACGACGCGGATGCGCCCTGGCGCGCCACCGTCACGATCGAGCGCCGGGCCGTCGACGGCACCGGCTCGCTCGCCACCCAGACGGTGCAGCTCGACGCCCCGCCGCGCGGCATCGCCCACATCGTGATCGAGGCGGATGCCGCCACCGCCGCCGACGCCGGCCGCGAGCTCCTTCGGGCGAGCGCCGACGACGGCAGCGGCCCCGCGTGGTGGTTCTTCGTGGAGGACCCCGAGCTCGAACTCGCCGGGCTGCGGGACGCGCTTCAGGCATCCGCTCGTCGTACCGAGACCGGCTACGAGGTGAGGGTCACCGCTCGCTCGCTCGTGAAAGACCTCACGCTGCAGGCCGACCGGCTCGACCCGCGCGCCCGGGTCGACAGCGCGCTGATCACGCTGCAGGCGGGCGAGACGCACACGTTCGTCGTCACCAGCGACGCCGCTCTCGAGCCCGAGCGGCTGCTCGCATTCCCAGTGTTATGTTCGGTCAATGACCTCGTCACCGCGTAGTGTGGCCGCCGCCCACGCGGTCGGGCTGTGCCTGCACAGGCCGCGTCGTCGGGTGCCGCTCGAACCGTTCTGGACCCAGTTCATGCGCGGCGCCGAGAGGGTGCTCGCCGACCGCGGGTTCTCGCTGACGCTGCAGGTCGTCGTCGACTTCGACGAGGAGATCGCCACGTACCGTCGGTGGCGCGAGACGGGGCAGATCGCCGGGGTGATCGTGGCCGACCTCGTCGACGACGACGGCCGGCTGCCCGTGCTGCGCGAGCTCGGCCTGCCCTCGCTGCTGCTCGCGCCTGACGATTTCACCGCTGACCTTGCCACCGTGTCGACCGAGGCGACCATGACCATGCACTTTGTCATGGAGCACCTCGCCGCCCACGGGCACCAATCGGTCGCCCGCGTCACCGGCCCGCCGACGTTCCTGCACACGCGCGAGCGCGACGCCGAATTCACCGCCGAGGCGGCCAGGCTCGGGATGCGCGTGACAACGCTCGCCTGCGATTACACCGCGGACGGTGGTGCCTCCGCGACGAGCCGGGTACTCGCGCTGGCAGACCGGCCGACCGCCGTCATCTACGACAACGACGTCATGGCGCTCGCCGGCGTCACGGTGATGCGCGAAGCCGGCCTGGCCGTGCCGCACGACATCGCCGTCATCGCGTGGGACGACTCGATTCAGTGCCAGCTCGCGAGCCCGCCGCTGACGGCGACCGCGCGAGATCTTGTCGCCTACGGCGCGCTCGCCGCCCGCGGTCTGCTCGACGTGCTCGACGGCCTGCCGCCGACGCACCGCCGCTCGAGTCAGCCGGTGCTCGTCGTGCGCGCATCGTCTGACGCCGCGCTCGCCGTCTCGACGGAGGGCGCGCTCGACGCGACCGCCGGCTGAGGCACCTTCACGATGAGGGCTCCGGCATCCACCGTGAATCGCAGCGTCGTTGCCTCGCCCACCGCGTCGCCGTCGAGCTCGAACGGTTGCGCCTCGCCCACGCTGATCTCGACACTCGGCCCGCGCAGGTAGCTGATCGTGCGCCGCTTATCGGGCCCAGAGAAGCGGATGATGCTCCGCCCCAGGGCGGAGCGGCGCAGCACCCGGTTCTCCCACACCACACGCCGCCAGATCAGCAGCCAGCCGAAGAGCGTCTTGGGTTGCAGCATCGCGATGTCGAGCTCGCCGTCGTCGACGAGCGCGTCGGGGAACAGTTCGATGTTGCCGGGCAGCCTGCCGCAATTGGCGACGAGAATGGTGCTCACGTGCGCGGTACGCGGCTCGCCGTCGCCGATCGAATAGCGGATGCGCACCTTCTCGAGCGAGGGAAGCGACCGCACGCCACCATCCACGTACGCGAGCCAGCCGACCTTCGCCTTCAGCGCGGAACTCGTCTTCGCCATCATCGCGGCGTCGATGCCGAGGCCCGCCATGACGAGGAAGCAGTACTGGCGCTCGTCGCTGCTGTCGCTGCTGTCGCTGCTGCCGCCGTTGTCGCTGCTGCCGCCGATCGCGGTCAGCACGCCGAGGTCGATCGAGCGCTCGGCGTCGCCGAACGCGATCGCGGCCGAGGCATCCAGGCTCGACAGAGGCATGTCGAGGTTGCGCGCGAGCAGGTTGCCCGTGCCGACGGGGACCACCGCGAGCGGCACCCGCGAGTCTCGCAGACCCTCGGCGACCGCGCGCACGGTGCCGTCCCCGCCGGCGGCGATGATGACGGAGGCGCCACCGGCGACGGCGTTCCGGGCAGCCTGCTGCCCGGCATCCTCAGTCGTGGTCTCGATCCACCTCGACGCAGACCAGCCTGCGCGCATCGCCTCACGCTCGATCGCGTCGCGCAGTCGGCCCAGGTCGACCTTGATGGGGTTGTAGACGACGGCCGCGTGCCGGTTGCTGCTGTCGGGCTGCGCTCTCACGCTCTCACGCTACCCGGCGGCGGCCCCGGCTCGCCCATAGACTTGCAGGGTGATCGATCCCGTTCTGCTCCGCGAAGACCCCGACGTGATCCGCCGCTCGCAGGAGGCCAGGGGCGAGTCCGTGGCTCTTGTCGACGACGCGCTCGCCGCCGATGTTCAGCGGCGTGCGGCCATCACCGCGTTCGAAGCCCTGCGCGCCGAGCAGAACCAGTTCGGTAAGCGCGTGGCCACGGCGCCGAAAGACGAGAAGAAGCAGCTGGTCGCCGAGGCGCAGCAGCTGGCCGCACAGGTGAAGGATGCGCAGCAGGCCGCCGCCGAGGCCGAGAGCCGCTTCGGCGAGGCGATCCGCCGACTGGGCAACCCCGTGATCGAGGGCGTGCCGGCCGGCGGTGAGGAGAACTTCGTCACGCTGCGCACGGTGGGCGAGAAGCCGAGCTTCGACTTCGAGCCACGCGACCATCTCGAGATCGGCGAGGCCCTCGACGCCATCGACATGGCGCGCGGGGCGAAGGTCTCGGGAGCGCGCTTCTACTTTCTGAAGGGCGTCGGCGCGAGGCTCGAGCTGGCGCTCATGAACTACGCGCTCGACACGGCGCTCGCGGCCGGATTCACGCCACTCATCACGCCCACGCTCGTCAAGCCCGAAATCATGCAGGGCACCGGGTTCCTCGGGGCGCACGCCGACGAGATCTACCACCTGCCGGCCGACGACCTCTATCTCACCGGCACGAGCGAGGTTGCGCTCGCCGGCTATCACGCCGACGAGATCCTCGATCTCTCGGCAGGGCCGCTGCGGTACGCCGGCTGGTCCACGTGCTACCGGCGCGAGGCGGGCTCGGGCGGCAAGGACACGCGCGGCATCATCCGCGTGCACCAGTTCAACAAGCTCGAGATGTTCGTCTACACGCTGCCCGAGGAGGCCGAGGCGGAGCACGAGCGCCTGGTCGGCTGGCAGGAGCAGATGCTCGGCTCGCTCGAGCTGGCGTACCGAGTCATCGACGTCGCGGCGGGCGACCTGGGTTCGAGCGCGGCGCGCAAGTTCGACATCGAGGCGTGGGTGCCGACGCAAGACGCGTATCGCGAGCTCACCTCCACCTCCAATTGCACGACGTTCCAGGCGCGCCGACTCGAGACCCGCTACCGCACCGAGAGCGGAAAGACCGCACCCGTCGCGACCCTGAACGGCACGCTGGCCACCACGCGCTGGCTCGTCGCCATTCTCGAGACGCACCAGCAGGCTGACGGCTCCGTCGTCGTTCCTGAGGCGCTTCGCCCCTACCTCGGAGGGCTCGAGCGGCTCGAGCCGGTGGCCTGACGTGGCGGCGCCGCGCCAGCTGATCGCGATCGACGTCGACGGCACTCTCATCCACGAGGACGAGTCGATCAGCGAGGTCGTCGTCGAGCAGGTTCTGCGTGTACGCGAGGCCGGCCACGAGATCATGCTCGCCACCGGGCGCAGCTGGGAGTCGGCCGGCCCCATCATGCAGCGCATCGGCCTCGACTCCGAGTACGTGGTGTGCGCGAACGGCGCGCTCACCATGAAGCGCGACGCCGACGAACCCGACGGCTACCGGCGCCACCACGTCGAGACGTTCGACCCCACCGAGGTGCTCGAAACCATCCGCCCCGCCCTGCCGACGGGCAGCTTCATGGTCGAAGACGCCACCGGCTTCCGCCGCTATACCGAGGGCATGACCGACTGGGAACTCACGCACGCCGAGCAGGTGCCGTTCGAGCAGCTCGCCGTGCACCCGGCCACGCGCGTCGTCGTGGTCTCGCCGCAGCACGACGAAGAGGAGTTCCTCGACATCGTCGAACGCATGGGCCTGCACAAGGTCAGCTACTCCATCGGCTGGACCGCCTGGCTCGACATCGCGCCAGACGGCGTCAACAAGGCCACCGCCCTCGAGCGGGTGCGCGGCTGGCTTGAGATCCCGAACACGCGTGTCGTCGCCGTCGGCGACGGCCGCAACGATATCGACATGCTGCGGTGGGCTGCCGCTGCCGGTCGTGGCGTCGCCATGGGGCACGCCCCCGACGAGGTGAAGCGCGCGGCGAGTGAGGTCACCGCATCCGTCGACAATGACGGCGTGGCGCGCCTGCTCGAGTCGATCTCTTAAGCCTGTTTCCCAGTTTCTCTGCAGAACTCTGACAGGGGCGAATGGCACGCTGATAAGCCTGCGTTGTTGTGTGAACGCGCGGGGAGAGAGCACATGAGCGAATCGCGACGACATGAGGCCGCACGCCGAGGCCGTCGTTCGACCCTTCGCGACTCGGTGGCCCGGCACGGCCGACTGCGCCGTTCGACTCCGTTGCGAACCATTCTCACGACGCTCGCTGCTGTCGTCGCCGTGCTGGTGGTCAGTACGACGAGCGTGGCGGCCTTCGCTGCCTGGGATGTCGTCTCCAGCGCGAAGAAATCGGTGCACCTGGTCGACGCGAAGGGCGACCCGATCCCGTCGATCGGCGCGGTCGACGGCGCCGTCAACGTGCTGCTCGCCGGCAGCGACAGCGGCGACGGCAACCCCGCGTACGGCTCGCGCGGCGAGAACCTCAACGACGTCACGATGCTGCTGCACGTCTCGGCCGACCACAAGAGCGCCACCGTCGTCAGCTTCCCCCGCGACATGTTCGTCTCCATCCCCTCGTGCCCGTCGCCCAAGGGTGGCTCATACAGCGCCATGAGCTACCAGAAGATCAACACGACGCTCACCTACGGCGGGCTGCCGTGCACCGTGCTGACAGTCGAGAAGCTCACCGGGCTCACCATTCCCTATGCCGCCATGATCCAGTTCGACGGGGTCATCGAGATGTCGAACGCCGTGGGTGGTGTTCCCGTGTGCGTGGCCGGCGACATCCGTGACCCCTACACCGGCCTCAACGTGAAGGCGGGAAACAACGTGCTCGAGGGGTCCCAGGCGCTTGCGTTCCTGCGCACCAGGCACGGCGTCGGCGACGGCAGCGACCTGGGGCGCATCAGCAACCAGCAGGTGTTCCTGTCGTCGCTCGTGCGCACCATCAAGAGCGCCGACACACTCGCGAACCCCACCAAGGTGTACGCGCTGGCGAAGGCGGCAGTGAGCAATATGACGCTCTCTGACACCCTCAACATTCCTACCATCGCCTCGATCGCGGTCGCCCTGAAGAACATCGACCTGAACAAGGTCGTGTTCGTGCAGTACCCGAACCACTACGTGGCCGACGGGGTCGCGCCGACCACCGACGCCGCCGACGAACTCTTCACGGCGCTGAAGAACGACACGCCCATTACCCTCACGGGCAACACGGGCGTCGGATCGGTGGTCGACCCGAACGCGCCAGCGGGCAGCACATCGGGTTCTGGCGCATCAGCGGGCACGGATGCCGCGGGCTCATCGAGCACGCCAGGTGCCACAGGCTCCGGCAGCGCCTCGGGCGCAGGCGACTCGTCGTCTGGTGTCGCTCTGCCCAGCGACGTGCACGGGCAGACCGCGAGCGAGTACACGTGCTCTAAGCCGTTCAGCGGCTGAGTGCGCTGATGTCAACCTGATCGTCGGTTAGAATTGCGCCGCGCGGAGCTTTCGCGCGAGTGCCGCCGTGCGCTCGCGGTAGCCCGTGGGGAGGGCTGTCCGAGCGGCCGATGGAGCCAGTCTTGAAAACTGGTGGGCAGAAATGTCTCGTGGGTTCGAATCCCACGCCCTCCGCGCAGTCCACGAAGGCGCAACCCACGAAAGGCAGTGCATGAGTGACCTCGGCTCGCGTCGGCGCCGCAGGATGCGCGAAGGCATCGCGCGCCATGGGCGACTGAAGACGACCCACCCGCTTGCCAGCATCGCCAAGGTGCTCGCATCCGTCGTCGCGGTCGTGCTCGTGAGCTCGGTCACCGTTGCCGGCGTCGCCGTGTGGGACGTCGCGCGCAGCAGCAAGCCGTCGGTTCAGCTCGAGCACCTCGACGGCAAGAAGGTGCAGGGGCCCGTCCCACAGATCGGAGCGATCGACGGCGGCGTCAACCTCTTGCTCGTCGGCACCGACACGAGAACGGGACAGGGCGGCGAGTTCTCGACCAAGGACCAGCTGGACGGCAGCTCGGGTGCGGGGCTCAACGACGTGACCATGCTCATGCACATTTCGCAGGACCACAGCAACGTGGAGGTCGTCAGCTTTCCCCGCGACACGTTCGTGCCGATTCCGTCATGCCCGAGGGCCGACGGCAAGGGCCGGTATTCGTCGATGACATCGCAGAAGCTCAACTCGACGCTCATCTACGGCGGGTTGCCGTGCACCGTGCTGACGATCGAGAAGCTGACCGGCCTCGACATCCCGTTCGCGGCGGAGATCTCGTTCGATGGCGTCATCGCCATGTCGAACGCGGTCGGCGGCGTTCCGGTTTGCGTGGCCGACAAGATCGAGGATCGCTACACCGGGACCTTCCTCGACCCTGGCATGCACAAGCTCATGGGCAACGCTGCGCTGCAGTTCCTTCGCACGCGGCACGGCGTGGGCGATGGCAGCGACCTTGGCCGCATCAGCAACCAGCAGGTGTTCATGTCGTCGCTCGTGCGCACGGCGAAGAGCTCGGACACGCTGACGAACCCGACCAAGCTGTACGGTCTGGCCAAAGCCGCCGTGAACAACATGGTGCTGTCGGAGAGTCTCAACAACGTCAACACGATGGTTCAGATCGCCCTGGCGCTGAAAGACATCGACCTCGACAAGGTCGTGTTCATTCAGTACCCGACCAAGATCGTGGACGGTGGAGTGGTGCCGATCACATATGCGGCCAATGCTCTGTTCGAGGCGATCGGCAATGACCAGCCCGTCAAGCTGACCGGTGGCACGGCGCCCGGCAAGATCGGATCGATTGTGGAGACGCCCTCACCGAGCGCGACCGATTCTGCTGACAGCTCGACAACGCCGCCGGCCACGACCGACACCGGCACCGGAACGACAACCGACGCGGCGGGTGCCGTCGAGCTTCCCGACTCGGTAACGGGCCAGACATCGGCGCAGGTCACCTGCTCGAACGGTCGAACCCTGCGCCAGCAGTAGACGGACCGCGAACGGGTTCGAAACGGCTGCGCGGCAGGTCGACGCGAGCCCTTCACTCCGCCAGGTGGCTCCAGCGACGCGTGAGATCGCACCATCGGCCGGTGTCGACGATGCGGCCGTGCTCCATCACGAGCACGCGGTCGGCGAGCTCCACGACCGAACGACGAGACGTGGAGGCCAGCATCGTGCGCCGTTGGTCCCGAAGGCGTCTCCAGATGCTCGCCTCCGTGCGCGGGTCGAGAGCAGAGGATAGATCGTCAGCGATCAGCAACTCCGGACGGATGGCGAGAGCGCGCGCCAGGGCAACGCGCTGCACCTGGCCACCGGAGAGGCGATTGCCTCGAAACCCGACGGGTGCGTCTATGCCGTTCGCCGCGAAATCCGGCCCCAGCTCAGCGGCACGAGCCGCGGCATGCTCGTCCCGATCTGGGTGGTCGAGTGCGATATTGTCCGCGACGGATCCTGAGACGATGCGGGGCGTCTGCGAAACATACGCGATCTGATGCGGCCGTAGGAACGCGCGGGTCGATTCGACCGGGCAGCCATTCCAGGCGATGGTTCCGCGTATGTCGGTGAGCCCGGCGATTGCTGAGAGCAGGCTGGACTTGCCCGAGCCCACCCGTCCGATCACGACGACAAGTTCACCGGGCAGAATGCTCAATTCCGCGCCCCGCACCGCGATCGTTCCGTCGTCATGCACGACGTCGATCCCCGACACGTCGAGGCGGCGCAGCGGGACCCGCTCGTCCGGCGCCGGCGCATGCGCCATGCCGGCGACAACATCAAGATCGCGCGGCCGGGCGACAAGTTTGTCGGTGTCGGCGAGATTCGTGGCGATGTCGAGCCAGGTGCGTGCGGTGCCGTAGCCGCTGACCGCGGAGCCGGCGGTGAAACCGTTCCATGCGAACGTGCCGAGAGCGGTCGTCATCAGCAACGTCGATGCGAGGCCCCACACGTGCGCGGCGTAGAGCACCCATGCGGCGACGACGCCGAGCTGCACGAGCAGGCCGGGTACCGACCAGAAGATGTTCCTCACGTGATTTTCACGGATCGACAGCGCGATGCGGCTCGTGTCCGTCTCGTGTACGCGGGCGAGGGCATCCTTCGCCGCGCCCGCGAGCTTGATCGACGCGATCGCGTCGACGGTGGTCCCGAGGGTGCGACCGAACCGCGCGCGAGCGTCGCCCGCTCGCTCGCCGGCGACGCGCAGCGGCCGGATGGCAAAGATCGAGACGAGCGCCGAGAGCACCATGACGCTGGCAGCGACGCCGAACGCCACGAATCCGCCGCCCGCGATCCCCGTGGCGATCGCGAGGACAACACCGTAAAACACGCCGATCCAGATGTCGACATACGCGGTGAGGCGGGTGCTGTCGAGGGCGCGAACGGTGACCTCGGCCGCCGGCTCATCACCGCGACGGTGGTTGCCGAGGCGTCCCCGCAGAATCGCCGCGCGCAGCCTCAGGGTGATGCCGGCCAGCCACCGCGGATGTGACGCGGCCGCATAGCCGAGTCCGAGCGGGGAGAGGAGCAGACCGAGCGCCACCAGCGTCGCCTCGACCCACGGCGTGCCTCCGGCCTGTAGAGACGCGACCGTGCGCCCCCAGAGCAGACCGGTCGCGACACCAGAGATGCTGAACAGGGTGCCGAGCAGCCAGAGCAGGTCACCCGAGACACCCCATCGCGGATGCGCGAGCATGAGGCGAGTCACGGTACCCGCGAGGCCCGAGCGGGGGCGTGGATCCTCGGTGATCTCCGCCCGCCCGTGCGAGTGACGAGTGGGCGCGGCATCAAAGGGCGCTTCGCCGCCGGGAGCGGGATCGGCATCGGCGTGCGCGGAGCCCGTGTGCGCGAGGTTCTCCCGCTCGCTTCGCGCCTCGACGCTCAGCGGGACTTCCGGACCGAGGGCATCCGCCAATTCGGTGCGTGAGCCGTGCCGCACGATGCGCCCGGCGTCGAGCACGACGATCTGATCGCTGTGCCGCACGGCCTGTGCACGGTGGGCGATGACGATTCCAGTCCGTCCTGCGAGCAGACGCGTGGATGCCTTGTCCACATATGTGGCGGTGTGTGGATCCATGCGCGCCGTCGCTTCATCGAGGATGACCACGCGAACATCGCGCACCAGCAATCGTGCGAACGCGACAAGCTGCTCCTCGCCGGCGGAGAGTGTGACACCACCGGGGCCCAGCACGGTGTCAAGTCCCCTCGGCAGCCCGCGCACCCACGCGTCGAGGCCGAGCTCATGGAATGCGCCGCCGACGCGCTCCCGTGGAATGTTGCGGAACAGGGTCACGTTCTCCACGAGCGTCGCCGACAGCAGCTCCGTGCGCTGGCTCACTACGCCGATCGCGTCACGCAGTTCGTCAAGATCAATGGAGACCGCGTCGACGCCGCCAATGTAGAGCATGCCCTGCTCCGGCTCGACGGATCGGCTGATCAGCTTGCCCAGCGTGGACTTGCCCGAGCCGGTGCGGCCGACCAGCGCGGTGGTGGTGCCGGCTGGAACCGTGAGCGAGACGCCGTCGATGCCGCCGCCGCCAGGGTAGCGGAAGGTGAGTGTGCGCAGTTCGATGGCGAGCGACCCATCGGGAACGGGCGCTCCGCCGGCCGGGTCCTGGGGCGCGCCCAGCAGCTGCCGAATTCGCTGGTACGCACCGATTCCGGTTTGGATATCGGGTAGATGCGCCGCGAGGGCACCGAGGGCACCGACGAAGCCGGCGATGAGCAGCCAGAGGGTCACGAGCTGGCCGGGGTTGAGCCATCCCGCGCCGACCGCCACCACTCCGACGACCGCGAGCAGTGCGGCGAGGGAGTTGATGACGATCGAGGTGATGGCCGAGACGCGCGCACCACCGCGCGCAGCGGACTTCACGCGGGTGAGCACGTCATGGCCGAGTTCCGCGAACCGGCGGAGGGCGTAGGCCTGTCCGGAGGCCGCGATCAGGTCCTTTCTCGCGGCCACCGACTCCTCGAACTGGGAGCCGTGGGCGGACCAGGCCGTCTCCTCGGCCACCTTGAGCCTGGCCACCTCGGGCGCGAGACGCCGAACGATGAGCACGGTGGCGACGCCGACGACGGGGAACAGGATCCACGCCGGCCACCAGGTGATACCGGCGAAGATCCAGCTGGTGAGTGCGCCGAGCGACCCCTGCGCGAGCCAGAGACCAGGGCCGCGCAGCAGGGTCGCGAGCTGCGCCGGATCGTCGTCCACCCTGTCGATCAGTTCGCCGGCACCCTGCTGCTCGAGCACGGCGAGCGGCTCGTGCACGACCTTGGCTGCGAGGCGCGCCCTGATCACACCCTCGATGAGCCCACACGCCGACGAAGCGACGAGCGAGGCAACACTCTGGAGGAGTACGGAGCCGATGAGCGCCACGGCAAGCGACACGATGATCGGCGGGGCCGGGTTCTTCGCCGCCGCCCCCGCGATGACCGCACCGATCGCCGCCAACACCGCCGCTGGAATCATGGCGCCGAGAACAACGACGAGTCTGACGGCGATCCGCCGCGTCACCGGTGTGCGCGTTCGATGCGCGAAACCTGCAGCATGACCGGCATGTCCACATTTTGGCACGACTTGGGTTTTGCGCCGTGGCAGATATGATTGCAGACGTGCATTCGCCAGTCGGATGCGCTGGAGACGTCGCATAGTTCGGCCTAGTGCACCACCCTGCTAAGGTGGAGTCCCCGTAAGGGGACCGAGGGTTCAAATCCCTCCGTCTCCGCTCTAAAAACCCCCGGTCAGACGCGATTTTCATTCGTGAGTCTGATTCCTGTGGCTCGGCTAGAATTCGATGCCCGAAACCTTCTGGCTGACCCCCAGCTGGCCCCCACCGATATCAATACTCTCGGAGGTGGCGAGGTGGCGAGGCGGCGAACGAAGTCACGGCGTTGTCCTTCGCGGAGGATGTGTGCGTAGACGGCGAGGCCGGTGCGGGCTCCGTCGCCGAGGTATTCGGCGTAAAAGTATGGGCGTGTCGTGATTCACGCGATTTCGTAGTCTCTTCGGCACGTTTCGATCATGTCGAGCCCAACTCGCCGCCTCCGCAAGGATTCAGCCATCGAGTAGGTTCTCTATGAGATTGGCCGTCCGTACCGCGCCCGCGCGATAAATGGTTGCGAGCGTCGATTCGTCGGTCGCGCCAGGCAAGCGCGAGACGACCGTCTGGTGCACGGCTCGCATTTCGTCGCGGTACTCGGTGACGAGCAATGACAGCAGATCGTCGGCGGTGAGCGCCTGGATATCTACTGCCTTCATTGCCTCGGCGGGGAAGTCCTTGATGTTGTCGGTGCAGAGGATCTCGGCTTCCGCTGCGACGGCTGCTTCAAGAACGTGCCGATCGTCCTCGTCGGGGAGCGCTAAGGGTGCGACCTGCTCGCGGTCGGTGTCATCGATGTCGATCTCTGCGTCCGGGAAGGCAGCGGTCATCGCTGTGATGAGCCGTTGCCCGGATGCCGTGTCGAAGGTTGGCAGGTTCGCGGTGAGATGCTCGATAACCTCTGCGAGGATCGCGGCGCTCCATCGGATGCTGATGAGTTCGGCGTCCGCCGCGTAGAGGAGATAGTCCCGAAGCACGCGGGAGTAGAGAACGTTCGCGTCGCCGAGGACGACGCGAATCGGGGCGCGGTCAGTGTCGGTGGACGAGCTCACTCAAGCAGGCCCAGCTCGTTCTGCAGCTGGGACAGTTCTTCCATCGCCACACGCCTGCGCGCCCGCTCCTGCTCACGGAAGGCCTGGAGCGATTCGACAGTGATCCGGTGATGCGTACCCACCTTGCGGAACTCAAGTTTGCCCTCGTCCATGAACTTGCGAACCTGGGGGCGGGAGACCCCGAGCAGGGCGGCGGCCTCGGTTGGTGTCACCTCGCCACCGGTGCGCGTGAAGACAACCTCCTGGCCGCGAGTGCGGGCATCCACGATGCGCGCGAGCCACTCCGCGGTCTCTCGCGACAGGCTGAGCTTCACCTCAGCGCCCTTGCCGTCGAGCGCACGATGCAGGGCATTGGCGTCACGGGTCAGTACATCGATCATCGTCCACCTCCATCTATCTAACTGCAATAACTGTAACAGGTTGATGCGGCCAGTGCTCTCGGGAACGTCCGCCAGGCGACCCCCAGCTGACCCCGAGCCCCCCGAGGGTGCCGTTTCGGGCCGATTTTGGGGTGCATCGAGTGCGTGGCGTGGTTCTAGATGGCAAGCTAGAGAAGCCCGTAAACACAGCGCGCCGCCGTACACTCGACACATGGTCCTCAAGGCGGACGAGGTGTATCAGGCGGGTCTCGAACTCGACTTGGACGAGCGCACCGTCGTCGTACACCGCCTCCTCGCCAGCCTGCACCCGGAGGATGACGCACCGCAGTCGGAGATTGACGACGCTTGGCGTGACGAGATCGGTTCTCGTGTCGACGACATCCTGAACGGCCGAGTCGAGTTGAGCACCTTCGAGCAGACCCGTCGCAAGGCCCGGGCGCTCTTAGACGACCTGCGGAAGTGACCCTCCGCCAGCGCGTCGCGTCCACCCGGAGGCGGAGGCCGAGTTCCTCGATGACGTCCGCTTCTACGCGACCACTGAGGTACTGTCGGCGGCCCGCTCGGCGGCACCGCGGCTCATCGTGAGTCGAATCTTTCCGGCAGCGCGGAGAAATGCGTTCCGTTCTGCCTCTGTCAGGTCGCCCGCGGTGAGTTCTTCCAGGTGGCGCCAGATTGCGATCACCCGCTCGTGCAGGGCACGGCCCGCGGGCGTCAGGTAGACGAGGCTGATGCGCCGGTCCCGCTCCGAGACTCTGCGTTCGACAAGCCCAACCTTCTCCATGCGCCCGACGGTCTTCGCCACGGTGGCATGGTTGACGTTCAGGGTTTCGGCGAGCGTCTTCTGTGAGAGCCCGTCGGATGCGGCGAGCTGGATGAGCATGATCTCCTGGTTGGGGAACAGGCCGAGCTGTGCGAGTTCCGCCCCCGCCAGGGCACGGTGGGTGCGCGCCATGGCGAAGATCGAGTAGCTGACAGGGAACGCCTCCTCGAGCTCGGTGGCCTCGGCAGGCGGATGGCGTTCGTCGGTCACCATCGGCCCCTTTCGGCGCGTGACGATGACAGGGCCCGGTCGCAGACCGCGCTCACGCGCGAGCCACCAGCTCGCGCAGATACGTCGGGACGGTCGCGGCCGGCCGCTGCAGGATCGTGTCGAGTACGAGAGAATTGCCGCCACGCAGCCCTGCGACCTCGTAGTGGTGGAACATGGTGGCCAGTCCTTCGCGCAGATGCGCAGGCATCCGCGGGTCGAGTTCTGCGGGCTCCGCGCCCTCTGCGCGCAACGGGCGGCCGAGCAGGCTCGACAGCTCGCGGGCGATCTCGTGCCGGGAGTACTCGCCCGCGCCGGCGAGCTCGAAGGTGCCGCCGAGGAGGCGGTCGGTGGTCAGAGCCTGCGCGGCTGCCTCGGCGACGTCACGGTAGTCGACGTACGCCATCTTCGATTCTGAGGAGTACGGTCCGGCGATCACCCCATGCTCGATCGCACTCGCCGCAATTCCGTCAAGCTGTGACATGAACATGGCTGGTTGCAGCACCGTGAACTCCAGGCCGGAGTCGTAGATGGCCTGTTCGACCGGCTGCTTGTCGCGATGGTTGGACAGGGTGAGAAGCGAGGGGTGGTAGACGCTGGAGAAGACCAGGCGTCGCACTCCCGCCTTCCTCGCCGCCTCCACCATGACGAGGCCCGTGGCTGCTTCATCGGGCACGAACGCGGGCACGACGTGGAACACGGCGTCGACACCGTCGAGGGCCGCCGCGAGCTCCTCTCTGCTGTCGAGATCTGCCACGACGGTTTCGGTCGCGCCGTTCGCGCGCGCTGCCGCCTCGCGCGCCGCCGAATGCACGAGGCCACGAACCTCGACGCCCTGTGCGGCCAGCGCCCGCGTCACGAGCCCTGCGGACGTGCCCGCGGCTCCTACAGCCAGAACCTTCATCTTCTGCTCCTCTTCATGAAGCCGGTATGTTGCCGGCTACACAAATAATAACACGATAAGTAGCCGGCAACATAAGTCGTCCCGAATCGGCGGCCCGGCCGCCTCTGCACGCGATGCCACCGCACCTGACGCGCACAAACGCGACGCGCGGGACATGACGGAGGATGATGAACGACGTGACTACGACACGGCGTGTGATCTCCACCGACGGCACGAGCATCGCCTACGAAACCCACGGCAGCGGCATCGACGGCACGCCGGTGATCCTCATCGACGGGGCGATGTGCTTCCGCGGCGGCGGCCCGATGCGCGCACTCGCACATGAACTTGCGCGCGACATGCGCGTCATCTGCTACGACCGGCGCGGGCGGGGCGAGAGCGGCGACACTCCGCCGTACGAGCCGGTACGAGAGGTCGACGACCTGGCCGCGCTCATTGACGCCGCAGGGGGCCGGGCGAACCTGTACGCGCTGTCGTCGGGGGTAGCGCTCGCGCTGCTGGCTGCGGCCGAGTTCGGCCACGCGATTGCGGGGCTCGCCCTGTACGAGCCGCCGTTCTCGGCAGGGCCGGACCCGACAGCATCCGATTACACGGCGAAGCTGGCGCAGTTGCTCGCTGCCGGCGCTCGAAGCGACGCGCTCGCCCTCTTCATGCGGCGAGTGGGAGTTCCCGAGCAGGGCATCGAGGGCATGCGGCACTCGCCGACCTGGCCGCAGACCGAAGCGCTCGCACCGACGCTCGCCTACGACGACGCGCTCATGGGCGACGGCACTCTGCCCGCCGACACTGTGCGGCGCGTCATGCAGCCCTGCCTCGTCATGGCGGGGGAGGCAAGCCCGCCCTTCCTGCGCGACGCGTCAGAGAACCTGGCTCATGCGCTGGCGGACGCTGTCTACCGCACCTTGCCCGGCCAGACCCACGATGCGCAGCCAGACGTCGTCGCATGCGAACTGCGTGGATTCTTCTGAGCGGGCCGGCGCGGAGGCCTATGCGGCCGCGACCGCGGTCACTGCCTGCGTGAAGCTCGCGAGCGCGTCCTCCATGGTGCAAAACGTGCTCCATGTCACACCGTGGCCGTGCGTCATGCGCATGGCGTTGAATCGCTCGTCCGACTTCTCGACGAACCCCAGAACGCTGCGCGCGTCGTCGTCGCTCAACCGGCTGTCGCTCACGCGCCACTCCGTTGGCGAGATGAGCCGAACGTCAAGGTCTTCCAGCGTGGGCAGCGCGAGTTCGGCAGCTTCGATCGACGCCACCGGTGCCTTGAACAGTGTCTCTTCCACAGCAGATCCCCCTCGTGATCCTCACCGCCGTCTCACCCCCGCGTCGGGCCGCACCGTTGCGGCCTGACACCTGAACAGGGGTGCAGAACGACCGTTCTCTTTTATTCTTTGCGCGGCCGCCGGCGCTGTCAAGCCGAAGCGCCGTACGGCCGAGGGGTTGACGGATGCGCTCCGGTTGCTGATAATGCCCCAGCATTCGTGACGCCATTGGCGCGACGTGGCGGTGGCGAGTACTCCTCTATTACATGGAGCGCATCTACTACTCGGGTGACCAACTGCTGACGGGCGGCGAGATCGCGCACGCTCTTGTCGAGTACGCCGCGGCCCTTGCGCACCGCAACGCGTCTGACTCCGTTGAGATTCCGGTGCGTCAGGAGGACGGCAGTATCGGCAGGGCGCAGCTGCTGATCGGCCCGGCGAGTCAACTCGCGAGCGAGACCGAGACGAGTCGTTTTCCCGAGGTCACCGACGACGAACTCGTCGCATGGCTTCGCGCCGCGACGGCGCGACTCGGCATCGGGCATGTCACTCCCGACCGCGACGCCGATCTCGAGGCTGATGACTTCGAGCTCACACGCATGATGGACGACGAGGGCCAGTAGCGCCGAGCTGTCGGCGTGCTGCGCCGAGCTGCCGGTGTGCGCCGTCAGCTGTCAGTGTGCGTCGAGCTGCCGCTGTGCGCCGTCAGCTGTCAGTGTGCGTCGCGGTATCGAAGTCGTCGTAGTGGTCGCGGCCGTTGCCGTTTCCGTGCTCGTCATCGAAACGCTCGGACTCCGGAGCCGGCACCGGCATCAGGGCAATGGGAATCCCGGGGCCGATGAGGATCTCGGCCTTCTGCGGCCGGCCTTCCCCATGGTTCACAGTCAACCAGCGCGGTTGGCCGTCTCGCGTGGCGTTCAGGATCTCGCGCTTGAGCGCCTCGAGGTCTTCCTGCCCCACCGAATAGTGGCTGCCAGCGTAAAGAATGTCGACACGCTTCATCCGTCGAACTCGCCCTCACCATTGGAGGCGGGTTCGGGCACAAGCTGCAGGCCCGACGGGCTGTTCGCCGTCATCATGAGCGCGTCGACCCAGCGCCGGTTGATGCTCGGCTGCTTGCCACCCGCGAACTTGAAATAAATGGGGATCGTGGGGTGCATCCACAGCGTGCTGCGGCCGTCGCCGATCGCCGTGTCGTCCTTCCAGCTGAAGTAGAACGCCTCATTGCGCCGCAGCTTCGCTCCGATGACCATTTGCAGATGTGCCAGAACGCGGTCGTCGAAATCGATCGTCAGCGTCGAGTCGTACGTCAACTTGCCCATCCAGAGTTCTCCCCCTTGTAAAGGCGGCACGCTCCCGCCACAGGAACACTTTACGTCAGCGAACGAGTCACTCTAACGCGTTCGAAACGCTCGGAGACAGGGATTGCGCTGCGTGCGGCGGCGGGCATAGGGCCCTCCTCAGAGCCGGTCGTGCTCCGCATCCGCAGCTGGGGTCAGCGGCACCGCCAGTGCGGGACACGCGGCGACCAGGGCAAAGGCGAGCGGATACCCCACCAGCCCGATCAGACCGCCCACAGCGGGGCCGACAACCGACGCGGCCAGGAACTGCCCGGTGTTCTGTGCTCCCAGCGCGCGCCCGGCCCACTGTGTGCCCGCGACCTCGGCGACCGAGGTGAACGCGAGCCCGTTGTCGGCGACCGAGATCGTCGTGGCGATCACGAAGACCACCGCCGCGGCGCCCCAGTGCTGAGTGTCGAGCGCGGCAAGCAGCAGCATCGAAGCGGATGCGGCCACCGCCACCCAGCGCAGCGGCCGTACCCGGCTTCCCACCCGGTCGCTCAGCACCCCCACCGCGAGCCGCCCGAGCGCCCCGACGAACTGGGCGACCCCCACGAGAACGCCGGCCGCGAGCGCCGGCCAATGCAGTTCGGCGGTCAGCCACACGAGGCCGAACGTCGACAGCGTGAATTGCGGCACCACGAGCAACACCGACACGGCATGGATGCGCCACAGAAACCCGCTCGCTCGGTACGGGTTGGCCGGGCGTGTGCCCGGCGCATCCGCTCTGCTGGGGGCGGGGGCTGTAGGACTGTCGGTGGCGGTGGCGGTGGCGGTGTCGGAGGCGGTGTCGTAGGCGGTGCTGGCGGTGGCGGCGGCGGTGGCGGCGGTGGCGGCGGTGTCGGAGGCGGTCGCGTCCCGCGCTCGACCGGGCCGCGGCGGGTTGACGATGCCGATCGCGCACGCCACCGCGAGCACCGCCGTCATGACGAGCGGCACGGCGATGGCGGCGCCGACTCCCGCGGACGAGGCGATGGTCGGGATCGTGAGCGCGGCGATCGTGACGCCGAGCGGCTGGCACATCTGCCGGATTCCCATGGCGAGCCCCCGGCGATGCTTCGGGAACCAGCCGACGACCACGCGCCCGCTCGCGGCGTTGGTGCTCGCCGCCGCCATACCCCCCAGCAGCAGGAACAGGCCGAGCATCACGTAGCCCTGCACGAGCACCGCGCCGAGGGCCGCAAGGGCGGTGAGGGCGAGGCCGCCGGCGATCACCCAGCGCTCACCCACGCGGTCGGTCAGGGCGCCCCAGGCGATGAGGGTGAGCACCATGCCGAGCGTCGGCACAGCCGCGAGCAGCCCGGCCTGCGCCAGGCTCATGCCGCGCTCGGTGTGCAGCAGTGGGATCAGGAACGCGGGAGCGCTGACGAAGACTGTTCCCGCTGCCTGCGCGGCGACACCGAGGCCGAGCATGGTCCAGGCGCGCGGCGGCACGCCGACGGTCGGTGGCGCGGATGCGGCATCCGTGACGGTCTCTCGCATGTGGTGCCTCTCGTCGTGCGCTGGTCTTGCGACTCGTCGTGCTCTGGTCTTGCGACTCGTCGTGCTCTCGGCGTGCCCCGGCTTCCCGCGGCTTGCTCGGCTTCCGCTTCCCTGCGATACTGGTATACCAACGCGGTATACCAAAATGCAAGCGAGCGTGACGAGGGTGGCCATGGCTGAGACGACGGTGTCGAGCGATGAGGCGCGAGCCCCCACGAACCAGACCTCGCAGCTTTACGAGCGGATGCGCGCCGCCATCCTCGCGCTTGAGCTGGAGCCCGGCCGGCCGCTCTCGGAGCGCGGGCTCGAGTCGGCGTTCGGCGCATCCCGCACCCCCGCACGCGCGGCGCTGGCGCGTCTCGAGGGGGAGGGCCTCGTGCAGCGCTCAGGCCGCGGCTGGGTCGTCTCGCCCATCGACCTCGGCGAGATCCGCGCGCTCGCCGAGTACCGCGAGGTGCTCGAGGCTGCGGCCGTCCGGCTCGCGGTGCAGCGCGCGTCGGCGGCCGATTTCAACGCGGTGCGGGCGCTGCTCGAGGCGGCGCGTCCGGCCGATGAGGAGGCCGGGGTGCGTGCGGGCGGCGACTTCCACAGCGAGCTGGCCCGGCTCTCGGGCAACGAGTTTCTGACCGCGGGCGTGCAGGCGGCAATGACTCGTCTCGCGCGAACCCGGTGGCTCGAGGTGCGCACGGCGAAGGCCCGCGAGGCGGCATGGCGCGAGCACGCGGCCATTCTCGAGGCGGTTGCCACACGCAACGCCGACGAGGCCGCCCGGCTGGTCACCGAGCACGTGCGCGGAACGAACGAGCGCCTCATCGCGTCTCTCTCGGCCGGCCACCAGGCGTTCCGCGCGCGTGGCCTCGCGATCGTTCCCGAAGGAACTAACTGAGCGTCAGCAGCATGGTATCCGAGCCGCCGTTGCGGCCCACTGTGGTGAATCCGGCACGCTCGTACAGTCGCCTGGCGCCGTTGTTGTCTTCGACGCTGAGGCTCAGGGCACGGATGCCGCGGGCCTCCGCCTGCGCCGTCAACTCCCCGAGCAGGGCGCGCCCGACTCCGCGGCCGCGAACTCGCGCCTCCACCCCGATCGTCAGCTCGGGAACGTCGGGCGCGACGAACCCGTAGCCCGGATCTGCCGCTGTGAGAAACCGCGCCCACGCCGCACCGATCGGTCCGTCGTCGTCTTCGGCGGTCACGCCGAAGTCATCCGCTCGTGGCCAGTCGTCGACGTAATGAGCACCTTCCGGCATCGCCAGAATGCGGTCGAGGGTGAAGCGCTCGGCGCCGTCCCAGTTGAAGGCGACCAGCAGCATCCGCTGCAGGAAGGCGGCATCGGCGTGGGTGGCCGCGCGAAGGGAGAAGGCGTTCGTCAATCGAACTTCGGAAGCACATGCACGGGGATCGCGACCGACAGCGCGACGGCGAGGATGCCGCCGAGGAAGGTGAGGGCTTCCCACCCGGTGACCACGTCGGCGACGCTCATGAGCCACAGGCCGAAGAGGAAGATGGCGAAGCAGACGACGAACATGACGATCTTCATGCATCCATTATCCGCCCTCGGCGCTGGAAGGCCAGCGCACCCGCAGCGGTCTCACCCCCCGCTCGAGTAGCGCACCCCTGCAGGTCGAGTAGCGCAGCGTATCGAGACCCACGACCCGCCGCTGTCACCCGCAGCCGGTAGTCTCCCCGAATGGAGCACCCGCCGCTGTTCGAGCCCGACGACCCCCTGGTTGCGCGACTGCGTCTTCTCTGCCTCGCGCTTCCCGAGGCAACCGAGGTGCACGCGTGGGGCCGCCCGACGTTTCGTGCAGGTTCGAAGAAGATCTTTGCCGTTGCTGGCGCCGGGCTCGAGCGCCCGCATGCCGTCATCTTCAAGCCCGATTCAGAGGAGCGCCGCGCCCTCATCGAAGACGCGCGCTTCTTCTCGCCCCCGTACTTCGGGCCCGGCGGCTGGCTCGCAATCGACGTCGGTGCCCGCACCGACTGGGTCGAGCTGCGTGAGCTGCTCGAGACGTCGTACCGGCAGGTCGCGCTGAAGCGCCAGATTGCGTTACTGGATGCGCACACACCCTGAACCGCCAGATTGCGCCACTGGATGCGCACACACCCTGAACCGCCAGATTGCGCCACTGGATGCGCACACACCCTGAACCGCCAGCGGGATTGGCGCCCCCGGCCCCGCTGATATAGTCTCTACTGTGGTTTGCGAGCGGGTGACCGTGCCGCGAACCGGGTATTTCGGGTTCGCCTGAAGTGCCGACTGCGCCCGTAGCTCAACGGATAGAGCATCTGACTACGGATCAGAAGGTTGGGGGTTCGAATCCCTTCGGGCGCACAATGTCTTGAGTCGCGTCATAGGTGACATATGAGTCGCGTCATTGGTTACGTTTTTTGGGGGCTCGGCCATCGGCCGGGCTCTTTTGTTTGGTTGCGCCAGTAGGTGCGGTCGGGCTGGATGAGGTGGGTGGAGAGGACCTCGCCGGTGATGAGGTCGAGGACGGTGATTTCGTTGTCGTCGGCGATGGCGAGTATGAAGCGCCTCAGGTTTCCTGCCGCTCCTATGCGGGTTGCGGCTCTCGGTTGAGGGTCGCGTAGTGGGCTTGCTCGTACTCGGCGGGTGGAACGTAGCCGAGGCTCGAGTGAAGCCTACGAGTGTTG
>NZ_JAPMIT010000002.1 GCF_026410545.1 Microbacterium sp. STN6 | reverse complement strand
CGGATACTCCGACCGGTGCTCCCGCACCAACCGGACAGCGCGCTCACGCAACGCAGAATCGATCTTCTTAGGCATGACATACATCCTTCAACTCAAAAGGATGCGGCATCAAACCCGGGACGCTTCAGCGTCCCGTGGCGAGCACGCGCGCGTGTCGATGAACACGCCCGGGTTCTCGGCCGCCTCGTGCAGGGCGTCATCGAGGGCGGCGAGCTGGTTCGCGGTCTGGCGTGCGGCCGCGGCGGCCGAGTACTCGGCCCGGGCCAGGCACAGATCGATACGAGATGCCGGATCGCAGTCCATCGGCGGGACCGCCTCGGCCTCGCTATCGAACTCCTCGATCTCGTCCATGAACCAATCCAACACCCCACCACCGACATTCCAGCCGGCAGCAGCAACCGCAGGGCACGGAAGCGTCACAAGACCCGCGAACGAGCGCGTGCGATTGGGAAAGAGCAACGCGATCGCCTGTTGGCGCTCACGCTGGTTCGGTACAAGTTTGTGGTGGGCGATACTGGGATCGAACCAGTGACCTCTTCCGTGTCAGGGAAGCGCGCTACCGCTGCGCCAATCGCCCATTTCCCGAACAGTACATGTTGCCGGGAATGGAGGTGGATACGGGATTCGAACCCGTGTATACGGCTTTGCAGGCCGCTGCCTCGCCTCTCGGCCAATCCACCGTGTTGGGTTCACCACCAAATGAAGAGAACCGCACCCGAGAGTGCGATTCCATTCGAGCGGATGACGAGATTCGAACTCGCGACCCTCACCTTGGCAAGGTGATGCGCTACCACTGCGCCACATCCGCGTTGCGCGCATTTCTGCGTGCTTTGAGACTCTAGCCGATTGCCCACGCCATATTCAAACCGACACGGGCGTCATTTCGGCAGCCTCCCAGTTTTCGCGAAGCCGCCTCTGGAACGCTCGGCCGAGGCGACCGAAGGGGCGCGCGTGAGCCCGGCATCGATGTGCGCGACGACACGAACCTCGGCTAGTATCTACACGCGCCTCGGCTCACCGAGCGGATGGCGCAGACGGGCGATTGGCGCAGTTGGTAGCGCGCTTCCTTCACACGGAAGAGGTCATCGGTTCGAGTCCGGTATCGCCCACCCTCATCATCATCATCATCATCATCATCATCATCTCCCGGGGGTACGGGCGACCATGCCGCGCCTCGTGCACCGGCCATCGGCTCGGCTGGCGCGTCATCCGACTGCCGTTGGTGCACGGAGCAGCGACCGAACGGCGCGCGCCGCCATCGCGCCGAACACCAGCAGCCAGGCGATGCCGGCGACTCCGGCGCCGACGGTGCCGAGTCCTACCATGAGCGGCAGGTGCTCCACGCGACCGAAGTGGATGCTCGCGACCGCGAACATGCCGAGCGGGAACACGATGCTCCACAGCGACGTGTCATAGCGCAGACGCACTCGCCGCACGGCGTGCCGCCAGACGCCGAACACGACGAGCAGCGGAATCCACCAGAGCCCGAACGCCCACAGCACGTAGGTGAGCCCCGAGACCACAGACCGCGTGGCGGCGACGATGGGCAGGTCGCTGGGCAGCGTGAGGATCACCGAACCAGCCAGCACGGTGATGGCTGTTGCACCCATGTAGATCCAGTACGACGGGTTCAGCGCCCCCGGTGACGCCGACGCCGCGAGCAGCCGCAGGATCACGAGCGTGGCCAGCATGAGGTACAGCATCACGCCGATGCCCCACAGGGCGACCGCGAACGCGGCGAGGAACTCCGCGTCGTCATGCACGGCCACCGTGCCGACCGCGGTCGCGACCGATTGCGTCGCCACTACCCACAGGAACCAGCTGCCGTCCGCCGATGCCACGGCCGAGCGTGTGCGCCGCTGCAGGATCAGCGTCGCCGGAACGCCGTAGCCGAGCAACAGCCAGAGAGGCACGCCGAGAAGTGTCAGGGCGATGGCGGCACCCGCGGCATCCGCCCCATGCAAACGCACCGCGACCACGTTCACGGCCGCCACGATGGTGAGGAACCCGAACGCCCGCGACGGGCTTCGCACGTCGGCTCGCAGGCGCGCCGGGGCGATCGCCGCCCGCCATGCCAACGCGATCGCCAGTGCCGCTCCCCCGACGACGGCCACCACGAGCAGCGCGATCGAGAGCACGCCGGCCCCCACCGTGTTGAGCGCCGTGGAGACGATTCCGGTGGCCATCACGAACGCGAACGAGCCCGCGGGCAGGCGCGTGACGGCCTCTCGCAGTGACGCTACGGCGGATGCTCCACTCACCTCTCGAGTATGCCAGCCGTCCCCGCACCCCTTGCGGTCGGCGCCAGAACGCCTTGACTGGAGGCAGGAACGAGAGGGGAAGATCCCATGACTACACCGGAGCAGCGTGACCCTGCGGAGCGACGGGCGGCCGACGCACGGGCGGCCGACGCACGGGCGGCCGACGCACGGGCAGCCGACGCGCGAGTGGCGGACTCGCGCGATGACGACACCGTAGACACCGTAGACACCGGAGACCACCGCCATGCCGCGGCGCCCGTGCCATCGGGGGCCGCGATTCGCGAAGACGTCGTCGCCCGCGAGGAGGCCCGCTTCGGCGGTGTCAAGGTCGGCTCGGCCTTCTTCGGCTGGCTCGCCGCCATGGGCATCGCCGTGCTGCTCGCCGCCCTCGTGGCCGCAACCGGCGTCGCGGTCGCCCTCGGTACCAACAACGGCAACAGCGACAAGGCGGGCCAAGCCGCGAGCGACAATGCCGCCTCGGTCGGCATCGGCGGCTGCATCGCCCTCATCGTCATCGCGCTGATCGCGTACTACTGCGGCGGCTACGTGGCCGGCCGCATGGCCCGCTTCAACGGCATCCGCCAGGGCTTCACGGTCTGGCTGTGGGCCGTCGCCGTGGCGATCATCGTGGCGATCATCGGCGCCATCGGCGGCGCGCAGTACAACATTCTCGGATCGGTCAACGCGTTCCCGCGTATCCCGATCGACGAGGGCACGCTCACCACGCTCGGCGTCATCACGGCCGTTCTGGTCGCCATCGCGAGCCTGGTCGGCGCTATCGTCGGCGGGCTCGCCGGCATGCGCTACCACCGCCGAGTGGACCGCGCCGGGTTCGGCGGCTGAAGCACCGAACACGGGCACGGGCACGGATGCGTGAGGGCGCCCCGCCGCGGCGGCGCGCCCTCACGGAACGTGGCAGGTCGGGATCACACCCGGTCGAGCACGTACCCCTCCTCGCCGTGAACGGCCGTGTCGACACCCGCCAGCTCGTCTTCATTGCGGATGCGGAAGCCCATCGTCTTCTGTATGACGACCCCGATCACCCACGCGATACCGAACGAGTAGATCATGACGCCGAAGGCCGCGAGGGCCTGTACCCACAGCTGCACGAGCGAGCCCGTGTAGATGAGGCCGATGCCGGTGCCGAAGATTCCGATGTAGATGGTGCCGATGAGGCCGCCGACCAGGTGGATGCCGACGACATCGAGCGAGTCGTCGAAGCCGAACCGGAACTTCAGGTCGATGGCGAGGGCGCAGACGGCACCCGCGATCACCCCGAGCACGATGGCCCATAGCGGCGTCAGGATGTTGCAGGCGGGCGTGATGGCGACGAGACCCGCCACGGCCCCTGAGGCCGCGCCGATGGAGGTCGGCTTGTCGTCGCGGATCTTCTCCACGATGAGCCAGCCCAGCGTCGCCGCGGCCGGTGCCGCGAGCGTATTGATCCAGGCGAGCGCCGCGATGCCGTCGACGGCACCCTCGGAGCCCGCGTTGAAGCCGAACCAGCCGAACCACAGCAGCGCCGCACCGAGAAGCGTGAGCGGCACGTTATGCGGCTTGTCGAAGCCCTTGCGGAACCCCACACGCTTGCCGAGCACGAGGGCGAGGGCGAGCCCCGCGGCCCCGGCGTTGATGTGCACGGCGGTACCGCCCGCGAAGTCGTTGACGCCGAGAGAGACTGCCCATCCGTCTGCCAGATTGAAGACCCAGTACGCGACCGGGAAGTAGACCACCGTCACCCAGATGCCGGCGAAGACCAGCCACGCTCCGAACTTGGCCCGGTCGGCGATGGCACCCGAGATCAGGGCGACCGCGATGATCGCGAACGTCGCCTGGAACCCGGCGAAGGCCAGCCCGTTCAGGTCGGGGCCGTTCGGCCCGCCGACCAGGTTCTGCAGCCCGATCGCCGAGAACGGATCGCCGAGCCAGTGCGGGATCAGCGGCTTGCCGAACACGAGACCGTAGCCGTAGACGACCCAGATGACGCCGACGAGCGCCATGGCGCCGAAGCTCATCATCATCATGCTGACGACGCTCTTCGCGCGCACCATGCCGCCATAGAAGAAGGCGACGCCCGGCGTCATCAGCAGCACGAACGCGGCCGAGACGAGGAGCCAAAGCGAGTCGAGACCGACCGAAGCCGTTTCGGATGCTGTGTGTAACACCATGGATCTCCCTTGCGTCTGCAGTACCGATCAATTGCTCAGCGGATGCGCCCCGCCGGTTCCGTCAGTCTGCCCGCGGCGCGTTTCGCTCCTCCTACGCCGGTGTTTCCTGCTCGTTACGAATCGTGCGGGGGAATCTCTCCGTTCGTCAAGGCGATCATGCGTGAGACGGCCCGCAGGTACTTCTTGCGATAGCCGCCCTGCAGCATCTCTGCGTCGAAGATGTCGCTGAGCGGCGTGCCGGACGCGATGAGCGGGATCTCGGCGTCGTAGACGCGGTCGATGAAGGCGACGAGCCGCAGCGCGTCGGTCTGGTCGTGCAGAACGGTGACGTCAGACAGGGCGATCACGTCGAGGCCGGTGATGAGCCCGGCGTACGCGGCGGGGTGCACGGAGGCGAGGTGTGCGATGAGGGAGGCGAACGCATCCGTGCTCACTCTCTCGCCACGCTCGGCCAGCGCGGCGACGGTGCGGTTCAGCTCGTCATCGCCGACAGCGTGCGCACCCGACTCAGTGTCGCGCCTGCGGTAGTCGAGGCCGTCGATGCGGATGGTCGTGAAGTTCGAGGAGAGCGCCTGGATCTCACGCAGGAAGTCGGCGGCCGCGAACCGGCCCTCGCCGAGCGCGTTCGGCGGCGTGTTCGAGGTCGCCGCGACACGGGTCCCCGACGCGACGAGCTCGCCGAGCATCCTGGTCATCATCATGGTGTCGCCGGGGTCGTCGAGTTCGAACTCGTCGATGCAGATGAGGGTAGAGCCGGTCAGCAGCGTGACGGCGCCCGCATACCCGAGCGCGCCGACGATGGCGGTGTACTCGATGAACGTGCCGTAGAACTTGGGGCCCGGCGCCGCATGCCACAGCGCGGCGAGCAGGTGGGTCTTGCCGACCCCGAAACCGCCATCGAGGTACACGCCCGGCAGCCGGTCGTCATCGCCCCGGCGCCGGGCCCAGCTGAAGAGCCCCGACGGCCTGGCAGGCTGCCACGACGCCGCGAATTCCTTCAGCTCCGCCACGGCGGCGGCCTGCGATGGGTAGTCACGATCGGGGCGGTAGCTCTCGAAGCTCGCGTGGGCGAACTGCGGCGGCGGCACGAGCTCCTTCGCCATCGCGGTGCCGGAGATGCGGGGAGAAATCTCGGTCAGGTGCGTCGGGCGGGCGATGGCGGCCTCGGTCATGGATGCGGCGGTACCTTTGTGTCGTAGTCTTACGGATCCATGCACGCGCGTCGGCGCGGTGCGTATGGTCGATAGTGGATCCGGGCAGTCAAAGCCTAATCCGAGACCAGCCACACACATCCGCCCCACGGGGCGCAGGAGGTAGAAGATGTCCGTTGATCGTGACCCGTCGCCGGAGTTCGCACAGTACGCGCACCCGGAACGTCTGGTGAGCGGCGACTGGCTCGAAGCGAACCTCGGCGCGCCGTCTCTGGTTGTCGTCGAGTCCGACGAAGACGTACTGCTGTATGAGACGGGGCACATTCCCGGGGCGGTCAAGATCGACTGGCACACCGACCTCAACGACCCCGTCGAGCGCGACTACGTGCAGGGTGAGGCGTTTGCGCGTCTGCTGGGATCAAAGGGCATCGCCCGCGACGCCACGGTGGTCATCTACGGAGACAAGAACAACTGGTGGGCCGCATACGCGCTGTGGGTCTTCACCCTGTTCGGCCATGAAGACGTGCGCCTGCTCGACGGCGGACGCGACAAGTGGATCGCCGACGGCCGCGCCATCACGACGGAGGCCTCCACCCCCACGCCCGTCGAATACCCCGTCGTCGAGCGCGACGACAGCGTCATCAGGGCCTTCAAGGAGGACGTGCTCGCCCACTTCGGCAAGCCGCTCATCGACGTGCGCAGCCCCGAGGAATACAGCGGCGAGCGCACCGAGATTCCCGGCTACCCGACCGAGAACGCGCTGCGCCCCGGCCACATCCCCTCCGCCGCCTCGGTTCCGTGGGCGCGGGCCGCGGCCCCCGACGCCACATTCAAGCGGCGCGAGGAGCTCGAGGGCATCTACCTCGGCGACGCTGGTCTGAAGGAGGGCGACGACGTCATCGCATACTGCCGAATCGGTGAGCGCTCGAGCCACACGTGGTTCGTGCTGACCCATCTGCTCGGCTTCGAGAACGTGCGCAATTACGACGGGTCGTGGACAGAGTGGGGCAGCGCCGTTCGTGTGCCGATCGCGCTGGGAAGCGAGCCCGGCGAGGCGCCGAGGCGCTGAGGGCTCGCGGCATCCGGTGGAATACTGGAGACGATGACTGAGAGAGACCTGCCGCCCACTCTCGCGCAGATTCGCGACGACTTTCTCGAGCTGGAACTGCAGACACGGCTGCAGTTGCTGCTCGAGTTCGCGAACGAGCTGCCCGAGCTGCCGGAGACGTACCGCGAACACCCTGACCTGCTCGAGAAGGTCGAGGAGTGCCAGTCCCCCGTGTACCTCTTCGTCGAGGTGGGCGACGACCGCGTGGTACACCTGTACGCCACCGCACCCCGTGAGTCGCCGACGACGCGCGGCTTCGCGTCCATCCTCGTGCAGGGGCTGAGCGGTCTCACGGTCGAAGAGGTTCTCGCCGTTCCCGACGACTACCCGCAGATGCTCGGCCTCGCGCAGGCGGTCTCGCCGCTGCGCGTGCGGGGCATGAGCGGCATGCTCGGCCGCACGAAGCGCCAGGTCACGGTGAAGGCCGCCGCACTCTCCTGACGCCGGCGATGCTGCGCTGTGCTGGCAGAGGTGCCGTGCCGTCAGAGGTGCCGTGCCGTCAGAGCTGCTGTGACAGCCAATCACGGATGCCGGAGCTCCATCTCTGCGCGTCGTAGTTCCACAGCCGAGTGTGCCTGGCGGTCGTGAACGTCATGAGCGTGACGATGTCGGGCCGCAGTGCTGCCAGCAGGTGCGAGGCCGTTGCCGGAACGTAGCCGTCGTCGTCGCTGTGCATGATGAGCACGGGCAGCGACAACTCGTCGGCGCGCGCGACGAAGTTGAGAACAGGCAGGTCGACGACGGCGCTCTGGCCGGTGAGCGGCCGCGCCCACGACGAGCCGATCAGCCGCATCGCTCCCCGCGTCACCGGGGCGGGAAGGCGCATCAGCTGCGCCTGGAATATGAGCGTGTCGACCCAGTCGACGACCGGCGAGTCGAGCACGACGGCACGCACGGCGTCGCGGTTCGCCGCACGCATGACGGTCTGCAGAACGATGGCGCCGCCCATCGAGAAGCCCATGAGCACGACGCCGGTGGCGCCCTGCGCGACGGCGTATTCGATCGCGGCCTCGACGTCGTGCCACTCACTCTCGCCGAGGCCGTAGCGGCCGTCCGCACTCGCGGGCGCCTCACCATCGTTGCGACACGACACGAGCAGCACGCTGCAGCCCGACTCGAGCAGCGGCTGCACGGCGCGCAGCCCTTCCTCACGCGTGGCCCCGCGGCCGTGCACGACGATCGCCCACACGTCGGCGCCGGCAGGCTGCCGGATCAACCACGCGGGCGCCTCACCGAGTTCGCCCTCGATGCGTACATCGTCATACGGATGGCCCAGCTCCGAGGGCGAGCGGTAGTAATAGCCCCACCAGTGGGCGCGGTCCCCGGCGTGGATGCGCCCGCGCTCGACGCGCTCGAGCGTGCGCGTCACCGATGACCCCGTGCTGCGCCGTACGCCACCGATGCGGGCGTATGCCGCCTCGCCCGCAGTCAGAAGCCCATAGCGGCCGGGCACGACGGTGTCGGCCGTGCGGGAAAGGGTGATCTCACCGGCATCCGTGTCGATATCGAGAACGTCGATGTCGTAGTCACGCCGCCTGGCGGGAATGGTGACCATGCGGGCGACCCGCACCATGACGGCGCCGATCGCCAGCGTCGCCGCGCCCACGATGGCGAGCGTGGAGACCAGAGCGACGAGCACACCCGGCCTCGCCGTGCCCGCCCGACCGCTTCTCGCCAGCTGCCTCACCCGCGTGTCTCCCCTCGTGCCGCATCGCCCGATGCGCACCCGCAGCGCCCCGTGGCGGCGTGGCTCAGCCGATCCGTCGCCGTAGAACTCTAGTCTTCGATACGTGCCGAATTCACCGTCAGCGCCAAACGTACCCGCGGAGTTCGCCGCCGCGCTCGAGTCGATCAGGCGAACCGAGTCGCGAGACGACCTGGCGATCACCGAGATTCCGGCGCCGGGCCAGCTCGCACCATACTCCGCGGCGCTCTCTGCCGACGTGCGCCCCTCGCACCACGGCACCGACTCCGACCTCGGCACCGGCCGCTTCGTGCTGCTCTACGACCCCGAAGGGCAGGAGGCGTGGGGCGGTCGTTTTCGCGTGGTGTGCTTCGCGCAGGCACCACTGGAGACGGAGATCGGGCTCGACCCGTTCCTTGCCGATGTCGCCTGGTCATGGCTCGTCGATGCGCTCGAGGAGCGCGGTGCCAAGTACAGCTCGGCGTCCGGCACCGCCACGAAGATCATCTCGACCGGCTTCGGTGAGTTGGCCGCCCAGGGTGACGGGGCGCAGATTGAGCTGCGCGCATCCTGGACCCCCCTTGAGGCGGATGTCTCGGCCCACGTGGCAGGCTGGGGTGAACTGCTGTGTATGCTCGCAGGCCTGCCACCCACGACCGAGGGGGTGAGTCTGATGAAGACCCGAAGGAGCGCGCGTGACTGATCGCGACGTCGTCGACACACCCGAGGCGTACGCCCTCGCGATCGAGGCTCTGGCCTCGGGTCACGGGCCGCTCGCCGTCGACGCGGAGCGCGCCTCCGGATTCCGCTACTCCCAACGCGCTTACCTCATTCAGATCTTCCGCCGAGGCTCCGGCACGTTCCTGCTCGACCCTCCCGCACTGGGCCGCCTCGACGACCTGAACGCCGTCATCGGCGGCGACGAGTGGGTTCTGCACGCCGCAAGCCAGGATCTCCCCTGCCTGCGTGAGGTCGGGCTCGACCCGCACACCATCTTCGACACCGAGCTCTCGGCTCGGCTGCTCGGCATGCCGCGCGTGGGCCTCGGCACTGTTGTGGAGGAGCTGCTCGGCATCCATCTCGCCAAGGAGCATTCGGCAGCCGACTGGTCGACACGGCCGTTGCCGCAGTCCTGGCTGACCTACGCCGCTCTCGACGTGGAACTGCTCGTTGACCTGCGCGACATCGAGGCAGAGATGCTGGATGCCGCGGGCAAGGCCGAGATCGCGGCGCAGGAGTTCCAGGCCGAGCTCGACAAGAAGCCGAAACCGGCCAGGGCGGAGCCGTGGCGCCGGCTCTCAGGCGTGCACTCGATCCGCGGGTTGCGCTCGCTCGCCGTCGCCCGCTCGCTCTGGGAGGCGCGTGACCAGCTTGCCCGCGAACTCGACGTCTCGCCGGGGCGCCTTGTGCCGGATGCCTCGCTCACCGCGGCAGCCATCGCCATGCCGGCCTCCAAGCGTGACCTTGCCGCACTGAAGGCATTCAGCGGCCGCGCCAGCCGCACGGAACTGGACCGGTGGTGGGCGGCCATCGAAGAAGGCGTATCGACTGACGACCTGCCGGTGCTGCGCCCGCACGCCGACACGATGCCGCCCCCACGGGCGTGGGCCGAGCGCAATCCCGAGGCGCACGAGCGCCTGAAGCATGCACGCGCCGCGCTTGCCGCCATCTCCGAGGAGCGGTCGATTCCGGTGGAGAACCTGTTGCTGCCGGAGGCCGTGCGCCGCCTGTGCTGGTCTCCCCCGGCCGAGCTGACGCCCGCTGCTCTCGCGGACGCGATGCGCGAGCACGACGCTCGTCCGTGGCAGATCGAGGCGTGTGCGCAACGCTTGAGCCAGGCGTTTGTCGAAGCCAGCCAAAGCGCTGCGGAGCCCGCCGAAGACGCTTCGTAGGTTCAGGCAAACGATTCCGTCTGGCCTCTCGCCCTCCTTAGGATCGAAGAAGATCCGAAACACGTAGGAGGCAGAGTGGCCGAGAGAGCTGACGTCGTCTTCGTCGACGGGGTGCGTACCCCGTTCGGCCGAGCAGGCGAAAAGGGCATGTACTGGAACACCCGGGCCGATGATCTCGCCGTCAAGGCGATCATCGGGCTCATGGAGCGCAACCCGGCCGTGCCGAAGGAGCGAATCGACGATGTCGCGATCGCGGCGACCACCCAGCAGGGCGACCAGGGCCTGACACTCGGCCGCACTGCCGCGCTTCTCGCCGGCCTCCCCAAGTCAGTGCCGGGGTTCGCCATCGACCGCATGTGCGCCGGGGCGATGACCAGCGTGACCACGATCGGCAGCGGGATCGGCTTCGGAGCGTACGACCTCGGCATCGCGGGTGGTGTGGAACACATGGGCCGTCATCCGATGGGCTTCGGCGCCGACCCGAACCCGCGATTCCTCGCCGAGAAGCTTGTGAGCGGCGACGCGCTGAACATGGGCATCACCGCCGAGCGCATCCACGACCGCTTCCCGCACCTCACCAAGGAACGTTCTGACCGATTCGGAATGCGCAGCCAGCAGAAGGTCGCCGCGGCATACGAGGCCGGCAAGTTCCAGCCGGATCTCGTTCCCGTCGCGATTCGCAGCGAGTCGGGCTGGGGCCTGGCCACGCGTGACGAGGGCATGCGGCCCGAGACCACGATGGAGGGCCTGGCGAGTCTGCGCACGCCGTTCCGCCCCCACGGCCGGGTGTCGGCTGGCAACGCCTCTCCCCTGACCGACGGCGCCACCGTGAGCCTGCTCGCCAGCGGCGATGCGGCGAAGGAGCTGGGCCTCACGCCCAAGATGCGCATGGTCGGCTTCGCATTCGCCGGCGTCGAACCCGAGATCATGGGCCTCGGCCCGGTGCCATCGACCGAGAAGGCGCTGCGCCGCGCCGGGCTCACGATCGACGACATCGGCCTGTTCGAGCTGAACGAGGCGTTCGCCGTGCAGGTGCTGTCGTTCCTCGACCACTTCGGCATCGATGATGAGGACCCCAGGGTCAACCAGTGGGGCGGTGCCATTGCGATCGGGCACCCGCTGGCGGCATCCGGTGTTCGTCTCATGATCCAGCTGGCGGCGCAGTTCGTCGAGCACCCCGAGGTGCGCTACGGGCTCACGGCCATGTGCGTCGGCCTCGGCCAGGGCGGCAGCGTGATCTGGGAGAACCCGAACTGGAACGGAAAGGCGTAGGCACGTGACGGACTACAGCACCATCGATTTCACTCCGCTCATCGAGGTCTCGAGCGACGAGGTCGTGACGCACTCCTTCGTGAAGGATGTCGCGCTGCCGAGCGGGCGCACGCTCGCGCTGATCACCCTCGACAACGGGCGGGACCACACCAGGCCGAACACGCTCGGCCCCATGACGCTGCTCGAACTGCGCGACACGCTCGGCGAGCTGCGACGGCGCGCCTCGGCTGGCGAGATCGACGGGGTCGCGCTCACGGGCAAGCCGTTCATTCTCGCGGCCGGCGCCGATCTGTCGCGGGTCAGCGACATCCCCAACCGGCAGGTGGCGGCGCTGCTGCCGCAACTCGGCCACCATGTTCTTGGCGGACTCTCCGAGCTGGGCGTTCCGTCGTTCGTGTTCATTAACGGCCTCGCGCTCGGCGGCGGCCTAGAGATCGGTCTCAACGCCGACTATCGCACGGTCGACCTGACGGCGATGGGCATCGGCCTGCCCGAGGTCTTCCTCGGCCTGATTCCCGGCTGGGGCGGCGCCTACCTGCTGCCGAACCTCATCGGTATCGAGAACGCACTGAAGGTCGTCATCGAGAACCCGCTCAAGATGAACCGAACGCTGCGCGGGCCTGACGTGCTCGAACTCGGCATCGCGGATGCCGGCTTCGCCGGAGCGCGGTTCCTCGAGGAGTCGATCCTCTGGGCCGACGCGGTGCTCGGCGGATCGATCCAGGTCAAGCGACCCAACCAGCCGGGCAAGCTCGAGCGCGCCGTGAAGTGGGATGCCGCCATCGCGATCGCCCGCAAGGCCGTCGCGTCGCGTATCGGCGAAATCGCCCTCTCGCCGTTCACGGCGCTCGACCTGCTCAAGGCGGCGAAGAGCGGCACGAAGGCCGAGGGGTTCGAGCGCGAGGATGCGGCCCTGGCGGACCTCATCTCCGGCGACCAGTTCCAGGCGAGCGTGTACGCGTTCAACCTCGTTCAGAAGCGGGCGAAGCGGCCGGCCGGCGCGCCGGACAAGTCGCTCGCCAAGCGCGTGAGCAAGGTCGGCGTGATCGGGGCGGGCCTCATGGCCAGCCAATTCGCGCTGCTGTTCGTTCGGCGCCTGCAGGTGCCGGTTGTCATCACCGACCTCGACCAAGCGCGCGTGGACAAGGGTGTCGCCTACATCCACGACGAGATCGGCACGCTTCAAGCCAAGGGGCGCATCTCGGGCGACGAGGCCAACCGGCTGCGTGCGCTCGTGACCGGCACGACCGACAAGAACCTCTTCGCGGACTGCGACTGGGTCATTGAGGCGGTCTTCGAGGAACTGGGCGTGAAGCAGCAGGTGTTCGCCGAGATCGAGAAGTACGTCTCGCCGGAGGCGATCCTCGCCACGAACACCTCGTCACTCTCTGTCGAGCAGATCGGCGCGCGGCTCGAGCACCCGGAACGTCTCGTGGGCTTCCACTTCTTCAACCCAGTCGCGGTGATGCCGCTCATCGAGGTCGTCAAGGCGCCGGCGACCGACGAGGCTACCCTGTCGACTGCCATGGTTACGGCGAAGAACCTGAAGAAGAACGCCGTGATCACCAGGGACACACCCGGCTTCGTGGTGAACCGGGTTCTCGCCAAGCTGCTGGGCGAGGCGATGCGCGCGGTCGACCTCGGTACGCCGTTCGAGTCGGTCGACAAGGCCCTCGCGCCGCTTGGACTGCCCATGTCGCCATCCGTCCTTCTCGACCTCGTCGGGCTGAAGGTCGGTGCGCACGTGCTCGACACCCACCACGCCGCGTTCCCGGATCGGTTCTACCGCTCAGAGAACCTGCATAAGCTCGCGGATCACGGCACGCTGCTCGAGAAGGACTCGAAGGGCAAGGTCAAGGGCATCGATAAGGGCGCCCTGAAGGCGATCACCGTCGGCAAGGACCCCGTGTCAGAGGACGAGCTGCTGCGGCGCGTGCAGGACGGCCTCGCGGATGAGATCCATCGGATGCTCGAGGACGATGTCGTGCACGCAGCGGAGGACATCGACCTGTGCATGATCCTCGGCGCGGGCTGGCCATTCCAGATGGGCGGAGTCACGCCCTACCTTGACCGCGTGGGCGCGAGTGAGCGGGTCTTCGGCTCGACGTTTCACACACCGCCGATCGCGGGCGTGCAGTAGGCACCGGTGGTCGAGTAGCGCGAAGCGCGTGTCGAGACCCGGCGAGGGGTCTCGACACGCTCGCGTGCACGAGCTACTCGACCGCAGAGAGGTCTACTTGCCGATGCGCGCCTCGTCGGGCAGCGGTCGGGCCTTCGGCACCCTGCTTCCGAGAACCTGGGCGACGAGATCCCGGGTGATCTGCTGGGAGGTGAGCCCGGCGTCGGCGAGGATCTCCTCGCGGGAGGCGTGCTCGAGGAACTCGTCGGGCAGGCCGAGCTCGTCGACAGCGGTGTCGACGCCGGCGGCGCGCAGATCCTGTCGCACACGGGTGCCGATGCCGCCGACCCGAATGCCGTCTTCGATGGTCGCGACGATTCGGTGCTCCCTGGCGAGGTCGATGATGCTCCGGGGAACCGGTACAACCCAACGCGGGTCGGCGACGGTGGCGCCGATGCCCTGGGCCTCAAGCCCGGCGGCGACCTCGAGGGCCAGCGGCGCCATCGCGCCGACGGGCACGATGAGCACGTCGCGTGAGGCCGCCTCGTGCAGAATGTCGACGCCGTCGTCGAGTCGGCGCAGCGCGGTGATGTCCTCACCGACCGCACCCTTCGGGAAGCGCAGCACCGTGGGAGCGTCATCGACCCGTACGGCCTCCGCGAGCTCCTCACGCAGACGCGCGTCGTCGCGCGGGGCCGCAATGCGAATGTGCGGAACGACCTGCAGGATCGCGAGATCCCAGATGCCGTGATGGCTCGCGCCATCCGGCCCCGTGACGCCGGCGCGGTCGAGCACGAATGTCACTCCGGCGCGGTGCAGGCCGACATCCATCATCATCTGGTCGAACGCCCGGTTCATGAATGTCGCGTACATGGCGACGACGGGGTGCAGGCCGCCGAAGGCGAGGCCTGCTGCGCTCGTGACGGCGTGCTGCTCGGCGATGCCGACGTCGTGCACCCTCGCGGGGAACCTCTCGGCGAAGCGATGCAGGCCGGTGGGTCGCAGCATGGCAGCGGTGATGCCCACGATGCGCTCATCCTCGCCCGCGAGCCTCAGGATCTCGTCCGAGAAGACGCTCGTCCAGGAGTGCCCGCCAGGTTTCGTCAGCGGTTCGCCCGTATCCGGGTCGATCCGGTCGACGGAGTGGAACTGGTCAGCTGTGTCGCGCAGGGCCGGCTCGTACCCGCGGCCCTTCTGGGTGATGGCGTGCACGATGACGGGTGCACCGTAGCCCTTCGCCTGACGCAGGGCCTCTTCCATGGCCTCCAGATCGTGTCCGTGCACCGGGCCGATGTACTTGATGTCAAGGTTCGAGTAGAGGGCCTCGTTGTTGCTGAACCTGCTGAGGAACCCGTGCAGGCCGCCGCGCACCCCGCGATAGAAGGCGCGGCCGGGCGAGCCGAGCCGGTCGAAGACGCGACGGCTGCCATGGTAGAGCTTGCGGTACCCCCGCTTCGTCCGCACGGTGTTGAGGAACCGGGCGATGCCGCCGATCGTCGGGGCGTAGGAGCGGCCGTTGTCATTGACGACGATGATGAGCTTGCGCGAGTTGTCGTCGGTGATGTTGTTGAGTGCCTCCCAGGTCATGCCGCCGGTGAGGGCACCGTCGCCGACCACCGCGATGACGTGGCGATCGGTCTGCCCCGTCATGGTGAACGCGCGGGAGATACCGTCGGCCCACGAGAGCGAGCTTGAGGCGTGGGAGCTCTCGACGATGTCGTGCACAGACTCGGATCGCTGCGGGTAGCCGGCGAGCCCGCCGCGACGCCGCAGGCCGCTGAAGTCCTGCCTGCCGGTGAGCAGCTTGTGCACGTAGGACTGGTGACCGGTGTCGAACACGATCGCGTCTCGCGGCGAGTCGAACACCCGGTGGATGGCGATGGTCGTCTCGACCACGCCGAGGTTCGGGCCGAGGTGCCCGCCGGTCTTCGCCACGTTGGCGACGAGATACTCCCGTATCTCGCCCGCCAACGTGGCGAGTTCCCGCTTCGAGAGCCGATCGAGGTCACGGGGACCGTGGATCGTCTCGAGAATCGTCATGCGCTCGAGTCTAGGCGCGCCGCTCGGGCGTGCCATCCGTCATGCAGCGAGCGAGCGCAGCACGTACTGCAGAATGCCGCCGTTGCGGTAGTAATCGGCTTCTCCGGGGGTGTCGATGCGCACGACGGCGTCGAACTCGATCCTCTTCGCGCCCTCGGGTGAGTTCGCACTCGGCTCGGCGACCACATGAACGGTCTTCGGCGTCGTGCCCGCATTGAGTTCCTCGAGGCCAGTGATGCTGATGACCTCGGTTCCGTCGAGCCCGAGCGACTGCCAGCTCTGCCCCTGCGGGAACTGCAGCGGAACGACGCCCATGCCGATCAGGTTCGAGCGGTGAATGCGCTCGAAGCTCTCGGCGATCACGGCGTGCACACCGAGCAGCGTGGTGCCCTTCGCCGCCCAGTCGCGCGACGAGCCGGAGCCGTACTCCTTGCCGCCGAGGATCACGAGAGGAGTGCCCTCGGCCTGGTAGTTCATCGACGCGTCGTAGATGAACGACTGCGGGCCGTCCGGCTGCGTGAAGTCACGCGTGTAGCCGCCCTCGACGTCGTCGAGGAGCAGGTTACGCAGGCGGATGTTCGCAAACGTGCCGCGGATCATGACCTCGTGATTTCCACGACGTGACCCGTATGAGTTGAAGTCCTTACGGGCGATGCCGTGCTCGGCCAGGTAGTGCCCGGCCGGGCTGTCTGCCTTGATCGCGCCCGCCGGGCTGATGTGGTCGGTCGTGACGGAGTCGCCGAGGGTGGCGAGCACGCGCGCGCCCGAGATGTCGCTCACGGGCTCGGGGTTGATCGTCATGCCCTCGAAGTACGGAGGCTTGCGCACATACGTCGAGGAGGGGTTCCACTCGAACGTCGAGCCGGTCGGCGTGGGCAGCGAGCGCCACCGCTCGTCGCCGTCGAACACGCTCGCGTACTCGTGCTCGAACATCTCCTTGTTAATCGACGAGTCGATGGTGGCCTGCACCTCACCGGCGTCGGGCCAGATGTCCTTCAGGAACACGTCGTTGCCGTCGGAATCCTTGCCGAGCGGGTCGACCTCGAAATCGAAGTTCATCGACCCGGCAAGCGCGTACGCGATGACGAGCGGCGGGCTGGCGAGGTAGTTCATCTTGACGTCGGGGTTGATGCGGCCCTCGAAGTTGCGGTTGCCCGAGAGCACCGCGGTGACCGCGAGGTCGTTCTGCTGCACCGCCTGCGAGATCTCGTCGATCAGGGGCCCCGAGTTGCCGATGCACGTCGTGCAGCCGTAGCCGACGAGGTAGAAGCCGAGATCCTCGAGGTAGTCGGTGAGGCCCGCCTTGTCGTAGTAGTCAGTGACGACCTTGGAGCCGGGCGCGAGCGTGGTCTTCACCCACGGCTTGACCTTCAGGCCCTTCTTGCTCGCGTTGCGGGCGAGCAGGCCCGCAGCGAGCATGACCGACGGGTTCGACGTGTTGGTGCACGACGTGATCGCCGCGATCGCGACGGCACCGTGGTCGATGGTGAAGTGATCCCCCGCGGCGAGCGTCACGTCGGTCGGCGTCGAGACCGATGCAGGCGCGTGGCTGCGGTGGTGGTGCTCGTGGTGGCTGTGCGCGTCTTCCGGGCTGAGTTCAGGCGAATCGGATGCCGGGAAGGACTCGGAGATCGTCAGGTCGACCAGGTCGTGGTCGACCTGCGCGTAGTTGACGAGGTCGCGCTCGAACTGCGACTTGGCCTCGGTGAGCTCGATGCGGTCCTGCGGGCGCTTCGGCCCGGCGATGGATGGCACAACGGTGGAGAGGTCGAGTTCCATGTACTCGCTGTAGTTCGGCTCTGCGGCAGGGTCGTGCCAGAGCGTCTGCTCCTTCGAGTACGCCTCGACGAGCGCGATCTGCTCTTCGGTGCGACCCGTGAGGCGCAGGTACTCGAGTGTGACGTCGTCGATCGGGAAGATGGCGGCGGTGGAACCGAACTCCGGGCTCATGTTGCCGATGGTGGCACGGTTCGCGAGCGGCACCTGGGCGACACCGTTCCCATAGAACTCGACGAACTTGCCCACAACGCCGTGCTCGCGCAGCATCTGAGTGATCGTGAGCACCACGTCGGTTGCCGTGACCCCGGAGGGAATGGAACCGGAGAGCTTGAAGCCGACGACGCGCGGGATGAGCATGGAGACAGGCTGGCCGAGCATGGCCGCCTCGGCCTCGATTCCGCCGACGCCCCAGCCGAGAACCCCCAGCCCGTTGACCATGGTGGTGTGCGAGTCTGTGCCGACGAGCGTGTCGGGGTACGCCTGCACGACGCCGTCGAGCTCGCGCGTGAACGTCACACGTGCGAGGTGCTCGATGTTGACCTGGTGCACGATTCCGGTGCCGGGCGGTACGACCTTGAAGTCCTCGAATGCGCTCTGACCCCAGCGCAGGAACTGGTATCGCTCGCCGTTGCGCTCGTACTCGATATCGACGTTGCGCTCGAAGGAATCGGCCTGGCCGAAGAGATCGGCGATGACCGAGTGGTCGATCACCAGTTCGGCCGGGGCGAGCGGGTTGATCTTGTTCGGGTCGCCACCGAGCTCGGCGACGGCCTCGCGCATGGTTGCGAGGTCGACGATGCACGGCACGCCCGTGAAGTCCTGCATGACGACGCGCGCCGGCGTGAACTGGATCTCGGTCGACGGCTCGGCGTCGCTCTCCCAATTGCCAATGGCCGAGATGTGCTCGGCCGTGATGTTGGCGCCGTCTTCGGTACGCAGAAGGTTCTCGAGCAGAATCTTGAGGCTGAACGGCAGCTTCTCGTGGCCCGGTACCGCGTCGATGCGGTAGATCTCGTAGTCGCGCGAGGCGACTTTCAGCGTGTCCTTCGCGTGGAAACTGTCTCGTGCAGCCACAATGCCCTCTCCCAAACTATCTTGACGTCGAGATAATTCTATCAGTCGCTGCCCGGCGCCTCGGTCCGTTTGCCGAAGACCGCGCGAACCGCCAGCCATGTCAGCAGCAGAAGCGGCGCGTACAACGGAATGCCCATGAGCAGCTTGGCGATCGCAAGCGCCTCGATGTTGCCGGCAAGGTACAGCGGGAACTCGACGGCCAGCCGCGCGACGAACATCAGCACCCAGACGAACGTGATCAGCTGCATGACGCGCATGGGGCCCTTGTGCTCGCGCCAGGCCGTGCCCTGATCCATCAGGAATCCAGCGACGAGGCCGATCAGGGGCCATCGCACGAGCATCGAGATGAGAAGCGCGAGCGCGAAGACCGCGTTGGTGATCAGCCCGGGCACGAAGTTGTCTTCGCCGCGCCCGGTGATCAGGGCGAGAATGGCGGATGCGCCGACGCCGATGAGGCCGGCGACGGCCTGCGTCACCGGAGTGCGGCCGATGAGCCTGACGATCGTGAACACGGCGGCGACGGCGACGGACGCGGCGAGGGAGATCGGCACGTTCTTCGTGAACGTGTACAGAACGAGAAAGACGAGGCCGGGCAGGATGGTCTCGGCCAGGCCACGCACTCCGCCGAGCGCCTGAAGCATGGCACGCCCGGTCGGGGTCTCGTCTTCGGCGAGGGTGCCGATGCCGCTTCGCCGGGCGGCGGACGCGAGCGACTGGCCGAGCGCCGCCGACAGGGACGGCTGCTCGGCTGTCGGCTGGTCGGCTGCCGGCTGGTCAGCTACGGGCTGCCCGAGCGCCGGTGTGCCGCTGTCGTCGGCCTCGTGCGTCCGGCCGTCACCGTTCCGGTATGTCTCCGTCATTCGGCGCTCAGTCAGATCTGCTCTGGGGCCGCGGGGCCGCTGCCGGAGGGCATCCGAAGCGGAATCAGGTCGCGCGGAGGCATGGGCGTGTTGCCGCGAACGACGACAATGCTGCGGAAGAGATCCTCGACGGCCGAGGCCGCGTCGGGCGAGACGGCTCCCTCACCGGCGATGACGCCGCGCAGGAACCAGCGCGGACCGTCGACACCGATGAATCGCGCGAGCCGCGCATCCGTCGCCCCTCCTGGAGCCTGTGCGACAGGGATCTCTGCCAGGAGTTCCGGGCCGAACACGCCGTCTCTCTCGGTTGCGCGGCCGCCCTGCCGCTCCACCTGGTCGGCGATTTGTGCGCGGATCTCGTGCCACAGGCCGCTGGAGCGCGGCGCCGCGAACGGCTGCACCTGCAGGCTCGAGTTCGCGTAGTCGAGGCCAACGGCAACCACGCGCTGGCTCTCCTCCTCAACCTCGAGACGCAGATGCAGTCCCTCGCGAGGCAGGATCTTCACCCCGCCGAGATCGACGTACGGCCGCACGGGATTTGCCTCGTTCTCGTCGAGCGGCCCTTCCTCGGCCCGGTCGGCGGGGGCGGACTTTTCCCAATTGGCAGCGTCGTCGCTTCCGA
The DNA here is from genome assembly GCF_026410545.1 of Microbacterium sp. STN6. GTDB lineage: Bacteria > Actinomycetota > Actinomycetes > Actinomycetales > Microbacteriaceae > Root112D2. Next base: position 788,058 of record NZ_JAPMIT010000002.1, on the reverse strand, counting down.
CATCACTCACGCGTGTTCTCCTGTCTGAGAGACGGTGTAGCCGCTCGAGCCGAAGCCCGACGTGCCTCTCTGGCTGTTCTCAAGTCGTTCGACCGGCACGAATGTCGCCCGCGCCACCGGCATGACGATCAGTTGGGCGATGCGGTCGCCCACCGCAATGTCATACGACTGATTGCGATCGGTGTTCAGCACCGTCACGCGGATCTCGCCACGGTAGCCCGCGTCGACGGTTCCGGGCGAGTTGACGATCGTGAGCCCGTGCCGGGCAGCGAGGCCGCTGCGCGGGACCACGAAACCGGCGTAGCCCTCCGGCAGCGCGATGGAGACCCCCGTGGGGATCGTCGCGCGCTCGCCCGGACCCAGTTGCACGGCCTCGGCCGCACAGAGGTCGGCCCCGGCGTCGCCCGGATGCGCGTATGCGGGCGACATCGGCGCAACGATCGGCACCTTGACGGAATCGGTCACGTGTCGAGGGTAGTGCAGAATTCTGATCGAATAGGGAGTATGGACCTGTATCGAGAGCGGCTGTGGGCCGCCCCGTGGCTGTACATCGCAACCGCATTAGTCATTCCGGCGTGCCTGCTCGTCTTTCTGCCGATCAACCAGATCGTGGGCATCATCACGGCGCTCGTGCTGTACGGCGGCATCGTTGCCATGCTCATCGCCTCGTCTCCCGTCATCGAGGTCACGGAGCGGGAACTCCGTGCGGGGCGGGCACACATCGGCCTCGAATTCGTCGGCGAGGCGACGGGGTTCGACGGCGAGCACGCCGTCCTCGAACGAGGCAGACTGCTCGACGCGCGTGCCTGGCTGCTGATCCGGGGTTGGGTCAAGCCCGTCGTGAAGGTCGAGGTGCTCGACGCGGAAGATCCCGCGCCGTACTGGCTCATCTCATCAAGAAGCCCGGACAAGTTGGTCCGGGCTCTCGATGAGGGGCGTCGTCGGGTGCAGCAGCGCCTTTAGGCTGCGCACTCGTGGCAGATCGGCCCGAGCTTGGACTCGTGGTCGATCTGCGAGCGGTGCTTCACCAGGAAGCAACTCACGCACGTGAACTCGTCCGCCTGAGGCGGAAGAACGACGACGTCGAGATCGAGGTCGGAGAGGTCGCTGCCCGGCAGCTCGTAGCCACCGGGATTGTCCGCGTCGTCGACGTCGACTACACCGGACATCTTGTCCGGAACCCGCTCCTTCAGCGCCTCGATCGACTCAGAGTCGTCGTCGGTCTTACGCGGTGCGTCGTAATCGGTTGCCATGCCCATCCACTTCTCGTCCGGCTGCCGATTCTTCGCGATCGGCGGCCATAGTTTGCATCAATCCGCGACGAATAGCAAACCATTCATTCGCGGCGGCTTCGGCGGCCTCAATCGCTCACCATCGCCTGCGCACGTCAACTTGTGACGCGCCCACAGTATTCCCCGCGAAACCGGGCGTCTCATGAGACTCTTGCCTCGTACGGGAAGCAGCGGCGGAGGCGTGTCGAGCATGCAGGAATTGACGGTCATCGGGGTCGAGAACGGCGCCATACTCGCGGCGAGCGACGACGGTGAGCGCTATCGCATCGCCATCGACGAGGTTTTGCAATCGCGGCTGCGCCAGAGCAGGTCCGAGAGCGGCACGGGCGCGCCCAAGCTGTCGCCGCGCGAAGTGCAGGCGTACATCCGCTCCGGCATGTCGGCGGCCGATGTCGCAAGCCTCACCGGTGCCGACCTCGAGTACATTGCCCGATACGAGGGCCCCATTCTGGCCGAGCGGGAGCACATCGTCGCGTCGGCGCTCAGCGTGCCAGTGCGCGCGAGCGCGGATGTCGACCCCCTCGGCGAACAGGCGACGTTCGGCGAGGTGATCCGCGAACGGCTCGCCTCGCTCGCCGCCAGCGGGGAACGCTGGGCCAGCTGGAAGGAGCAGGAGGGCGGCTGGATCGTGAAGCTGGCCTTCACGGTCGACGAGATCGACCACGACGCGAGATGGTCGTACGACCCGCGTGGGCATGCGCTGACTCCCGCGAACTCCGAGGCCACCACGCTCTCCCAGCAGGGCGAGTTGCAGGGTGGGCTGATCCCGCGCCTGCGCGTCGTCACGCCCCGCCCGAGCGAGCCGGACGACTCGCGCTTCGACAGCGGCGCCTTCACGTTCGTCGAGGGCGGAGACGACACTCACCGCAGCGGGCCGATTCTCGAGAAGATCGCGTCGAGCCGGCCTGGCCAGGTCGCCAGTAACTCCATCGCCGTCACGGCGATCAAGCGCTCGACGGACGACGGACAGGGCGAGAACCACCAGACGGCAGACCTGCTCGAGGCTCTGCGGAAGAGACGCGGGGAGCGAGAGGCGGCGTCGTATTCCGACGCGGATGCTGCTGACGACACCGTGGATCGCAGCCAGACGCCTCGACTCGTCGACGTGCCGCTCGACACGTTCGACACGCACGACGAGGTCGCGGGTGGCGCCGCGTCGGGCGCCGGATCGGCACCGGGCGCGGGTCCATCGCCCGCTCAGGCGCAGCCGGCCCAGCACCCCGCATCGTCGGGGCGTCGAAAGGGCCGCGCATCGATGCCGAGCTGGGACGAGATCGTATTCGGGGCGCGCACGGACGACGACCCGGCGTAAGGGCGTGGGCCCGGGCACTCAGCGGGCGGCGGCGCCGAGGCGGATCAGGGGCACGCGAGTCTCTTCTGGCGTGAGAGAGCCGTGCTGGCCGACCATGCGGCGGCTGGTCGCATCCGCTCGGGAGTCGTAATAGGCCACGCGGCGGCGCGCGGCGACCAGCACGTCGCCGATGCGCGGCCGTACCTCGGCGTCGACGCTCTCGCCGAACCAGCCGGCGGCGATGGCCTCGTCCCGCGTGGCGATCCAGGCGTTGTCGCCCTCGTGCTCGCGCCAGGCGGCGGTCAGCCCGGCTGCATCGCTCGCCGTGGCCGACGGCTCGAGGTAGAGCTGAAGGCAGCGGGGCTCTCCGCCGACGTGGCGCACTCCGTCGATCAGCTCGGGCACGGCATCGAACAGCACATGCGCGTGCGCGGGCACATCGAGAACGCCGTGGTCGGCCGTGACGATGACGGCCTCACCCGGCCGAAGCCCGGCCTCGAGGGCGGCCAGCTCGGCGTCGAGCGTCTCGAGTGCAGTGAGCCACGCATCCGATTCGCATCCACTGGCGTGCCCGGCGACGTCGAGCTCCTGCACGTAGAGGTAGGTGAGCGAGCGGCCGCCGAGCGCGAGAACGCGCCGGGCCTGCGTGAACCGGGCCCCCATGCGGTCGGCGCCGACGTATTCGGCACCGCGCAGCACCGCGCGGGTGAAGCCGGAATCGCGGTAGCGCGTCTGACCGATCGCGAACGTCGGCACCCCGCGACCGCGCGCCGTCTCGAAGACCGTCTCGCGACGCTGCCAGACCTCCGGCACCATGTCGGCATCCCACCCCGACAGCTGGTTGACGATGCGGTCCCGAGCGATGTCCCGCACCCGGTAGCCGACAAGCCCGTGCGCGCCCGGCCTGGCACCCGTCGTGAGGCTCGCGATGCCCGCCGCCGTCGTCGTGGGGAACCCGCTCGTCATCGTCGAGGCGCGGCCAAGGCGAGGGCTGAGGAAGCGGGCGTGGCCGGCGCGGGCACGCAGCGCGGATGCGCCGAGCCCGTCGACGAGCACCACGATGGCGCGGTCGATCCCGCTCAGTGCCAGTGCGTTCGGCTCATGCTCGATGGCCGCGAGGCAACTTGGCAGAACATCGGCAAGGCTCACGGGGCCGCCATACGCCGCCGGTAGCATGGGATCCATCGGGCACAGTCTGCCACAGGCCGCGCGCCCGACCCCTTCAGCCGAACCCGTCCGCACCCCAGTGCCGCACAGAATGCCCATATGCCGAAAGACGAAAGCACCTCACTGCCGCCCACCGAACGCATCGAAGACGTCGATGTCACGGCCGAGATGCAGGGCTCGTTCCTCGAATACGCGTACTCGGTCATCTATTCGCGGGCGCTGCCGGACGCGCGCGACGGCCTGAAGCCGGTTCAGCGGCGCATCCTCTACCAGATGAGCGAGATGGGCCTGCGCCCCGACCGTGGCCACGTGAAGTCGGCGCGTGTCACAGGTGAGGTGATGGGCAAGCTGCACCCGCACGGCGACAGCGCCATCTACGATGCGCTCGTTCGCATGGCGCAGGACTTCACGCTGCGTGTGCCCCTCATCGACGGCCACGGCAACTTCGGTTCGCTCGACGACGGCCCCGCCGCTGCCCGCTACACCGAGGCGCGGCTCGCCGCACCGTCGCTCGCCATGACGGAAGACCTGGGCGAAGACGTCGTCGATTTCGTCCCGAACTACGACAACCAGCTCACCCAGCCGGAGGTTCTGCCCTCCGCGTTTCCGAACCTGCTCGTGAACGGTGCCAGCGGCATCGCGGTGGGCATGGCCACGAACATGGCGCCGCACAACCTGATCGAGGTCGTCGGCGCTGCCAGGCACCTCATCGTGCACCCCGACGCGAGCCTCGACGAACTCATGGAGTACGTGCCGGGCCCCGATCTGCCCTCCGGCGGAACGATCGTGGGTCTCTCTGGTGTGCGCGACGCCTACGAGAGCGGGCGCGGCAGCTTCAAGACGCGCGCGAAGGTGGCGATCGAGCCGATCACGGCGCGAAAAAGCGGGCTGATCGTCACCGAGCTGCCATACATGGTCGGCCCGGAGAAGGTGATCGAGAAGATCAAGGACGGCGTCACGTCGAAGAAGCTCAGCGGGATCGCCGACGTCACCGATCTGAGCGACATGACGCGGGGCCTCAGGCTCGTGATCGGCATCAAGACGGGGTTCAGCCCGCAGGCCGTGCTCGAACAGCTGTATCGCTACACCCCCCTCGAAGACGGCTTCAGCATCAACAACGTCGCCCTTGTCGAGGGCGGGCCGCAGACACTGGGGCTGAAGCAGCTGCTGCAGGTCTACGTCGACCACCGCATTCAGGTCGTGACGCGTCGCTCGCGCTACCGGCTCGAGCGGAAGAAGGAGCGCCTGCACCTCGTCGAGGGGCTGCTCGTCGCCATCCTCGACATCGACGAGGTCATTCAGGTGATCCGCTCGAGCGACGACACGGATCAGGCGAGAACACGCCTGATCGAGGTGTTCGACCTCTCCCGGGTGCAGGCCGAGTACATCCTCGAGCTTCGACTGAGGCGCCTGACCCGTTTCGAACGCATCGAGCTCGAGGCGGAGCGTGACGCGCTTCGCACGCAGATCGAGGAGCTGACCGCCCTGCTGGCGAGCGAGGCCCGCATTCGCGAAGCCGTCTCCGACGAGCTGCTCGCGGTCGCCGAGAAGTACGGCACGCCGCGACGTACACTCCTGACCGAGGCGAAGCCCTCGATCGCACAGCTCGGCAGCGCGAAGGGCCAACCGGCGCTCGAGGTCGCGGACGCGCCGTGCCGCGTGTTCCTGAGCGCCACGGGTCGCATCGCACGCGTCGACCTGCTGCGCGACGAGTCCGGCGCGCTGCAGTCGATCGCGACCCCGGGCAGGCGCAGCAAGCACGACGCGGTGCGCAGCGCGCTGACCACGACGAGCCGCACCGAGATCGGCGCCATCACGTCTCGCGGCCGGCTGTTGCGCTTCTCCCCTGTCGATCTGCCGGTCATGCCGGCAAACTCAGTGCAGCTGGGTGCCGGCGTGCGGGTCGCCGATTACGTCGGGCTCGCCGATCGCGCTGAGAAGGTGCTCGCGGTCGTCTCGCTCACGGCGGAAGCCCCGATCGTGCTCGGCACCGCCGCCGGCGTGGTCAAGCGCGTCACCCCCGGCGACTGGGCCAACAGGCCCGAGTTCGAGATCATCTCGCTCAAGCCGGGCGACGAGGTTGTCGGCGCCGCCGAGGGGCGCGACGACGACGAGCTCGTGTTCGTGTCGTCGGATGCGCAGCTTCTGCGCTTCGCGGCTTCCTCGGTGCGCCCTCAGGGCCGCGCCGCTGGCGGCATGGCCGGCATGAAGCTCTCCGCCGGTGCCCGCGCGGTGTTCTTCGGCCGAGTGCCCGCGTCGTCGGCTGACTCGACGTGCGTCGTCAGCATCGCAGCAGGGAGTCAGACCCTCGAGGGCACCGATCCGGGCAGCGCGAAGGTGAGCGACTTCAGCGAATTCCCCGCCAAGGGGCGGGCGACGGGCGGCGTTCGTGCGCAGCGCTTCCTGAAGGGAGAAGACCACCTTCAGCTCGCCTGGGTCGGGCCGATTCCTCCGCTCGCGGTGGCGCCGGACGGCGCCGGCCGGGCGCTGCCGGAGGGCGGCGCGCGGCGCGACGCATCCGGTCAGCCTCTCGACGCGGTCGTCGGCGCGGTGGGAGTGGCCGTCCCCGCGCTGGACTGACCGCGAGTGCCGCGATGGGCGACTCTATGCGTCGATGCGCTCTCGGCTCAGCTGGTCTGAGCTCTGCACCAGGAACTCCTTGCGCGGGGCAACGTCGTTTCCCATGAGCAGTTCGAACACGTTCATGGCCTGCTCGGCGTCGGAGACGCGCACGCGGCGCAGGGTTCGGTGACGGCGGTCCATCGTGGTCGCCGCCAACTGGTCCGCATCCATCTCGCCGAGGCCCTTGTAGCGCTGGATCGGCTCCTGGTAGCGCCGACCCGACTTCTTGAGCCCGGCCAGCACGGCGTTCAGTTCGGCCTCGGAGTACGTGTAAATCGTCTCGTTCGGCTTCGTGCCCGGGTTCACAACGACCACGCGGTGCAGCGGCGGAACCGCGGCGAACACCCGCCCCTCCTCGATCATGGGCCGCATGTAGCGGAAGAACAGGGTGAGAAGAAGGATGCGGATGTGCGCGCCGTCGACATCGGCGTCGCTCATGATGATGATCTTGCCGTAGCGCGCCTGGGTGATGTCGAAACTTCGCCCGCTGCCCGCGCCGATCACCTGGATGATGGAGGCGCACTCCGCGTTTCCGAGCATGTCGGAGACCGACGCCTTCTGTACGTTGAGGATCTTGCCGCGGATCGGCAGCAGCGCCTGGTGCTCGCTGTCGCGCGCACGCCTGGCCGTGCCGAGTGCCGAGTCCCCCTCGACGATGAAAAGCTCACTGTTGCCGACGTCGCTGGAGCGGCAGTCGACGAGCTTCGGCGGCAGCGACGATGTCTCGAGCGCGTTCTTGCGCCGCTGCGTCTCCTTGTGGGCTCTCGCCGAGATGCGGGACTTCATTTCAGCGACGACCTTGTCGAGCACGAGGGCCGACTGCGTCTTGTCGTCGCGCTTGCTCGAGGCGAATCGCTCTCCCATGGCCTTCGCCACGACCTGGGAGACGATCGCACGCACGGCCGGGGTGCCGAGCACCTCCTTGGTCTGGCCCTCGAACTGCGGCTCCGGGAGCCGCACCGTGAGCACCGCGGTGAGGCCGGCGAAGATGTCGTCCTTCTCGAGCTTGTCGCTTCCCGCCTTCAGTCGCCGGGCGTTCGCCTCGACCTGCTTGCGCAGGAACTTGACGAGGCCGGCGTCGAACCCGGCCTGGTGGCTGCCGCCCTTCGGCGTGGCGATGATGTTGACGAAGCTGCGCATGACGGTGTCATACCCCGTGCCCCAGCGCAGTGCGATGTCGACCTCGCAGCGCCTGCTCAGCTCGGTCGGCACCATGGCGCCGGTGGGCGAGAGAACGGGCACTGTCTCGGTGAACTCGCCCTCGCCATTCAGGCGCCACGTGTCGGTGATGGCCGTGTCTGGCGCGAGAAAATCGACGAACTCCGAGATGCCGCCGTCGTAGCCGAATTCGGTCACGCCGTGCTCGCCCGTGCGCTGGTCGCTGATCTTCAGCCGCAACCCTGGAACAAGGAAGGCGGTCTGTCGCGCCCGGCCGAGCAGATCCTCGAGCTGGAACTCGGCGCCCTTGGTGAAGATCTGGCGGTCGGCCCAGTAGCGCACGCGCGTGCCGGTCACACCCTTCTTCGTCTTGCCGACCACGCGCAATTCACTCTTCTTCTCGAAGGGTGTGAACGGCGCGTCCGGGCTCGGCTCGCCGGTGTCGGTGAAGACGCCGGGCTCGCCCCGATGAAACGACATGGCCCACGTCTTGCCGTCACGATCGACCTCGACGTCGAGCCGCTCCGAGAGCGCGTTGACGACGGAGGCGCCGACGCCGTGCAGGCCACCGGATGATGAGTACGAGCCGCTGCCGAACTTGCCGCCGGCGTGGAGCTTGGTGAAGACGACCTCGACACCGCTGAGACCGGTCTTGGGTTCGGCATCGACAGGGATGCCGCGGGCCGTGTCCCGCACCTCGACGCTGCCGTCCTCATGCAGCACCACGTCGATGTTGGTGCCGTACCCGCCGAGAGCCTCATCGACCGAGTTGTCGATGATCTCCCACAGGCAGTGCATGAGGCCGCGGGAGTCGGTGGAGCCGATGTACATGCCGGGCCGCTTTCGCACGGCCTCCAGACCTTCGAGTACGGACAGATGCCGAGCTGAATAGTCCGAGCTGGCCACTGATTCTCCTTCACGTCGGTTCGGCGCGGGACGGGGACGCGCCCGTGACGCCTCTCAAGCGTAGTTGGCTCAACGACTCGCCCCGGCTACCGACACCCGGTCGGGGGGAGGTGCCGACGCATTGCTACGCGTACAGCGAAAAAGGCGGCCGTTCGCACGTACGCAGGGCCGGAACGTGCTTGACTGAAGGTAACCGCACCGGTTGATCGAGCATTTAGGAGGAGGACTCATGTCAACGATTACCGCCAGGAACGATGCCGTCGACGAGTTCCCCACCGAGCAGCAGCTGACGGCTGCAGACCGCTGCGACGCGTGCGGAGCCCAGGCCTACGTGCGAGCCGTCGTCAACGACAGCGAGCTTCTGTTCTGCGCGCACCACGCCAAGAAGCACCAGGAGAAGCTCTCGGCCATCGCAACCAGCTGGCACGACGAGACCGCTCGACTGTTCGAGGAACAGCGCGCGTAGCCCTATTCGGGCTTGGCCCGGTTCGCGCCGTGCTCTGTAGCGGCCACGTCAGTTCGCGGCTGGGTCAGTTCGTGCCTGAGTAGATGCGCGGCACGCGCGCACCGACCCGGCTGACGATCTCGTCGCCGAGGGTGCCCGTGCGGTCGCCCCACTCGCGCACGGTCTGCTCGCTGTGCTCCCCCGTGCCGAACAGGTACACCTCATCGCCGACCGCAATGTCACTGCCCGTGACCTCGACGAGCGTCGAGCTGTGGCCGATCTCGCGATCGAGGCCGACGCGGCGACCGCGAATGGCCACGGACACCCGCCCTCGTGACTCTCGCGGAATCCCGTCGAGGAAGCCGGCCGCAATCTCGGCCAGCCGCACACCGCTGGCTCGCTCCGCCACCGCGGTGACACGACTGACAAGGGTCATCACGGGGATCAGCCCCATGTCGGCCGGCGTCACGCCGTCGAACGAAGGAATGCCCCAGCAGTGGCCGCCGATGCGTACCATGTCGTAGCGCACGTCGGCCCGACGGAACGCCGCCGAGCTCGCCGCCAGGTGGCGCACCGAGAAGTGGACCCCGTGCGTTGCTGCCACCGCGATCGCGTCGTCGAAGCGACGCATCGCGAGCGTGTCTTCATCTTCCGATGCCTCGGCGATGTGCGTCCAGACTCCTTTGACACGGATGCGGCCTGCCGCCTCCAGCACGGCCGCCCGGCTCATCAGCGCTGGCCAGGTCTCGGCCGTCGCCCCATTGCGGTTGAGCCCCGTATCGATCTTGAACTGCACCACGGGAACACGCGATGAGCGCGAGCCGGCGATGCGGTCGAGTTCGGCCACCGTCGACGCCGTGAGCTCGATGCCGGCGTCCACGGCCTCGGTGAAGTCCTGGGACGGCATGTGCAGCCAGGCGAGTACGGCGCTGTCGCTCGGCAGCCCCGCCGCCAGCACCGTGAGTGCGTTGGGGATGTCGAGTGCACCGAAGTTGCGCACCCCGCAGGCCGCGGCCGCCTGCGCAACGGGCACCGCGCCGTGGCCGTACGCATCCGCCTTCAGCACGATCATGAAGTCGGCTGGTGCCGCGCGTTCGCGCAGCACTCCGATGTTGTGCTGCAGGGCGCCGAGATCGATGTGTGCGGTCGTCAGAGCGGCCGCCGTGAGGCCGCTCATGCGATGACCCTGCGCACACGCGTCGTGAGCCGGGCCACGATGTCGAGCGAGCTGGTCTGAAGTGCCGCCGCCCAGTCTTCCGCGCTCCACGCGCCGGCGTCGGGCGAGCCGATCAGCTGCGCAGGCTCGCCGATGCTCACCGTGGCAGAGCCGGCCTCGGCGGCTGCTCCGGCGTCGACGACAAGCGCGTCCATGGCGACCCTGCCGATGATCGGGCTGTTGACGCCTCCGATGCCCGCCCTTGTGTGGTTGCCGCTGCGCCGGGGAATGCCGTCGCCGTAGCCAAGCGGCACGAGCGCAAGCGTCGTCGGCCGCTCGGTGACGTGCGTGTAGCCGTATGAGACGCCCACACCCGCTGGCGCGTGCTTCAGCCCGAGCACCGGCGCAGTCAGGGTGAGCGCGGGTTCTAGCGCCGCGACGTCATGAAGCGGATGCGCGGCCGCATGCCGGCCGACGTGCGCCTCGTATGCGCTCAGCCCGTACAGCGCAGCGCCCAGACGGACCGCCGATGCCGCGTCGTGCTCGAGCCCGCGAGCGGGCTCGTACTCGCACACGTGCACCAGCTCCGGGCGGAGGCCGGTTTCGCGAGCGCGGGCGACTGCCGCGTCGATGCGGGCGAACGCGGCGTCGTCACGCTCGGGGACGGTCGCCATGATTCCCGTGACGCTCGGGCCCCCGGCGTGCTCGCGCTCGGCGAGCTCGGCACACAGTGACGGCCACGCGTCGTCGGGGATGCCCAGCTGCTCTCCCCCGATCTCCGGGACCAGCTGGACCGCGCGCACGCCGGCGGCGGCCGCGGCGCGCGCGAGCGCAACCGAGTTCACGGCGGGCGTGACGTCCAGCCGCACCGCCTCGACGAAGTCCTCATCCGCAGCGTGCTGCCAGGTGACGATCGGGGCGGTGATGCCGGCCATGCGCAGCGGCTCGGCCTCGGCGAGCCGCGCAACCACGAGCGCCTCGGCCCCCGCCTCCAGCGCCGCCAGGGCCACCGGCACGGCACCGTGTCCGAACGCGTCGCCGGTGACGACGGCGAGAACGCGCGGCATCCCGGCGGCCTCGCGCAGCGTCAGGAGGTTGCGCGCGATGGCACGCGTGTCGACGAACGCCTCCCTGCCCCCGCTCTCGCCCGGGGACGCCGCCCCGGGCTGAGCCTCAGGCCTCGCCACGGGCCCGGGCGACCGCGCCGGACGGGTCGAGGTGGGCGCGCGTCGCGGCGGCGAGCGTGTCGAGTCGTGCGTGCGCGTCGTTCGTGACGTACTCGAGGCCGTGTGCGGCGGCGGCCACGCTCAGCATGTGGTCGGCGACCGCGGGATTCATGGCGAGCATTGGGCCGTGCATGTGCGTGCCGATCGCTTCGTGCGCCCTGGCGCCCTCGAAGCCGCCTCCGTCGTTTCCACGGCCGGTGACCGCGCGCCCGAGCGCCCGTTCGCCCGCTCCCAGCGCGGTGACGGAGCCGTGGTTCTCGATGCCGACGAGCCGGCCGAGGTCGCTGTCGACGACGAAACAGGCCGTGACGGCGCGGGAGGCCGCGGCATCCGTCACGGCATCGAAGACGCCGAGGCCTTCGATCGGCTCGGCGCCCAGGCCGGTGATGCTCGTGCCGCTGAGCTGGTAGCCGCCGCCGATCGCCAGGAATGGCACGTTCGAGTCGACCCAGCCGCGAACGGTGCCGGCGATGCGGGCGACATCGTCGGCGACGGCCCGCAGCGCAGAGGACGGGCCTGATCCCATCGTCACCAGGTCCACCTGCTCGGGCAGCTCGTCGCCCGGGTTGTAGCGGGTCACCTCCACGTCGATGCCGGCGAGGCGCGCGCGCTCGGTGAGAACGAGCGTGTTGCCCATGTCGCCGTTGATCGCGAGATGGCGCGTGTAGAGCTCGACGAGCTGAAGTGCGCCGCTCATGCTGCGCCCGCCTCGAGGTCGCGATAGCCCAGCATCCGGCGCGTCAAAATCATCTGGTCGTAATCGAGGATGAAGGTGCGCTGGCCGCTCGGCGGCACCGGCTTGTCGAGCATGAGCTTCACGGCCTTCTCGATGTCCTCTTCGACAACGTCGAACGTGACGCCCGCGTACGCCAGGCGCAGCGCGATGAACGACGCCTTCGGCCCCGAGATCACGTCGACATGACGCAGCTTCGAGAAGTCGGCCGCGTACAGCCACGACGGGTCTTTGCTGCCCTCGTCGAGCGCGAACAGAACGGAATCGGGCGTCTGCTCGAGGTAGTCGAGGTTCATCTGCAGGCTCGCGAGGTTCTTGAGCAGCAGGATCTCGATGGGCGCGTCGTCGCGCGGCAGGATCTCGCCTCGCCCGTACACCGTCTTCGACGACTGCAGGGCCTCGAGAGCGACATCGAGCCTGAAGTCACCGCCGAGCGTCTTCTCGCTCAGGCTGAGCGCGGCCGCGGTGTCGACCGCGTAGTGCAGGCCGCGGGTGGGCATGCGAAGCGGATGCTCGGCGCCATGCGTCGCGATCGTCGCATCCCGCCCGGCGAGGGCCGTGATCTCGGCGACGACGTGCGCAGGGGGCACGCCCGCGGCATCCGTCGTCTCATTTCCGTAGTCGGTGGCCGTGACCAGACCGTGAGGGGCTGCGGCAAGGATGTCGGCCGCAACCCCGAAGTACGAGACGTCGAGGCGGCCCTCCGCCTCCAGTTCGCGGCCGAGACCGCGCAGGAACTGGTCGTCCCTGTTCAGCACCATGCTGGTGCTGATCGTCGCCGCGATGTCGCGGAACATGCCCGCGACGCGCTCGGGCTCGAAGAACCGGTAGATCTGGTCGATCTGCAGGTTCAGGATCACGCCGGCGTGCGGGTGCAGTTCGTCGCAGATCACCCGGCCGAACGCCTCGTCGACCTCGATCACGCCGACGTCCGCCGCGAGACGGCCCGTGAGCGACGCCTCGGCGAGCAGTGACGACGCGATGCCCTGCGGCAGGTTGGCGCCCGACGGGTTGGTGAACACGCGCAGGCCGTGCGCCCGCATGATTCCGGTGACCATGTTGGTGGTCGTCGACTTGCCGTTCGAGCCGAGCACCACGACGATGCCGTGCGGCAACTGCGCGACGACCTCGCTGATGAAGCGGGGGCGGAGCTTGCGCACGACCCAGCCGGGGAATGCCGAGCCGCCGCCGCGCAGCCGCGTCACCAGCCGCACGAGGCGGCCGATGATGATGGGAAATACCAGTGCCCTGCCGGGCCTACTCAAGGTAGTCCCGGAGAGACTGCGAACGGGACGGGTGACGCAGCTTGGCCATGGTCTTCGACTCGATCTGGCGGATGCGCTCGCGGGTCACACCGAACGTGTCGCCGATCTGGTCGAGCGTCTTCGGCATGCCGTCGCCGAGGCCGAACCGCATGCGGATCACGCCGGCCTCGCGCTCCGAGAGCGAGTCGAGCAGGCTCTCCAGCTGCTTCTGCAGCATGGTGAAGCCCACGGCGTCGGCTGGTACGACCGCCTCGGTGTCCTCGATGAGGTCACCGAACTCGCTGTCGCCGTCTTCGCCGAGCGGGGTGTGCAGCGAGATGGGCTCGCGGCCGTACTTCTGCACCTCCACGACCTTCTCGGGCGTCATGTCGAGTTCGCGGCTCAGCTCTTCCGGGGTGGGCTCGCGGCCCAGGTCCTGCAGCATCTGGCGCTGCACGCGGGCGAGCTTGTTGATCACCTCGACCATGTGAACGGGAATGCGGATGGTGCGGGCCTGATCGGCCATGGCGCGAGTAATCGCCTGGCGGATCCACCACGTGGCGTAGGTGGAGAACTTGAAGCCCTTCGTGTAGTCGAACTTCTCGACGGCACGGATCAGGCCCAGGTTGCCCTCCTGGATGAGGTCGAGGAACTGCATGCCACGCCCCGTGTAGCGCTTCGCCAGCGAGACCACGAGACGCAGGTTCGCGCCGAGCAGGTGGCTCTTGGCGCGCTGGCCGTCGCGGGCGACCCACTTCAGCTCGCGCTGCAGCTCCTTGGTCATGTTCGGCGTGTTGGCCAGCTTGTCCTCGGCGAACAGGCCCGCCTCGATGCGCATGGCCAGCTCGACCTCTTCGGCCGCATTCAGCAGGGCGACCTTGCCGATCTGCTTCAAGTAGTCCTTGACGGGGTCGGCCGTGGCGCCGGTGATGGTGGTCGAGTAGACGGGCACGTCGTCGTCTTCGTCGACGGCGCGCAGCACGAGCGCACCGGTGGGCAGCGGCTCATCCGCACTCTTGCCCTTGGGCTGCTCTGCGTCGTCGTCGGTGTCGTCGCCCGACTCGTCCGAGGCCGTCTCGTCGACGGTCTCCGTCTCGTCTGCACCCTCTTCGAGCTCGACCTCGTCGTCGGCCTCGTCGTCAGCAGCGCCCTTCTTGTTCTTGCCACGGCCCTTCGGGGCCGCCTCGGCCACCGGCGTCTTCTTCGCGGCAGGCTTGCGCGCCGCCGTCTTCTTCGCGGCGGTCTTGCCTGCCGCGGCGCCTGCCGCCTTCTTCGCGGTGCTCGTCTTCGTCGTGGCGGTGGTCGTCTCAGCCTCCTCGGACGGTGCAGATGTGGTAGCTCGGGTTGCCATGGAAAACCTTTCGTGCCGGGCGGAAGTGGTCTCGTAACGAGTCGCCGATGCCTGGCTCAGGTTGTTTGCGGACATTACTAAGACCCATGTCAAGTCCTCAGCGGCCGCACGCGGATTCAATCGCGCCGTGCCGAGCCCAAGAGGATATGAACGGGTCCAACGTTAATTATTGCATGCTTTGAGTTCGGATGCCGTCTGGCTCACGACCGGCGCCGTCTGCGCCAACTCCCCATCAGTGCAACCCAGAGAGGGCCAACCAGAATTCCCTCGTCGTCAGAAAGCTGGCGTCTGGTTCGCCGTCTGGCCCGCACGAGGGCGATGACGCCGACCCCGATGACGACGAACTCCACGAGGAACGCAATGCGGAACGAGTCGAAGCTGTAGAGGCGGTCCGCTCCCCCGCCGGCGACATGCAGCGAGTGCACCGTGTCGAGCACCGCGCCGATGAGGAACATCATGACGAAGCTCGCGAGGAATCCGCCGACGTTCACGATTCCGTTCGCCGAGCCCAGGCTGTGCATCGGGTTGAACGTGCGCGCGTAGTCGAACCCGATGAGGGAGCCCGGTCCGCCGATGCCCATCGCGACCAGCAACACGAGGATGAGCCAGAACGGCGGGATGCCCGGCCAGGCGAGGACGACGGCCCACACCACGCCCATCACCGCGACCACGCCGAGCACCAGGTTGCTGCGACGCAGCGGGAACCGTGCCGTCAGCAGGCCGAGGATGGGTCCGATCACCACACCGGCCGCAACCATGACGATGAGCAGCGACGCCGCGTCCTGCGGCGCGTAACCGAGTGCGTAGACCATGAACGGGTAGCCCCACATGAGACTGAACACGGTGCCGGATGACTGCGTGGTGAAGTGCGACCAGAAGCCGAGCTGCGTGCCGGGGCGTTTCAGGGCGATGCCGAGCAGGCGTATGGCCTCGCGCCAGCTCGCAGGTCTGGGGCCTTCGACGGATGCCGAGGGGCGATCGGTGATGGTCAGCACGATCCCGGCCAGCGCCACGACCGACAGCCCCGCCGCCGAGAGGAAGGCCGGCGTCCATCCCGCCTCGTGCAGCAGCATGGCGAACGGCACGGCCGAGAGCACCTGGCCCAGCTGCCCGATGTTGCCGATCCACTGCGAGAGCTGAGGCACAATACGACCCGAGAACCACGAGCTCGTCAGACGCATGAGCGAGGTGAACACGGTGGCGTCTCCGGCGCCCACCAGAATCCTGCCGAGAATGGCGATGCCGATGGTCGGCGCGACGGCCACGGTGACCTGCCCGATGACCATCAGTGAGGTACCGACGGTCATGAGCCAGCGCGGCCCGATGCGGTCGATGAGCACGCCGACCGGCACCTGCATGGCCGCATAGACCACCAGCTGCAGCACGGCCAGCGTCGAGAGCACCGATGCGGAACTGTGGAACCGGTCGGTCGCCGCAACACCCGCGACCCCGATGGTGGTGCGCTGCATCACCGCGACGAGATAGCCGAACACCCCGATCGAGAAGATCAGCCAGGAGCGACGGGAGTTCACTCCTCCAACCTTAACCGCTGACGGCGAGCCGTGCCGCGCTCAGCAGCCTCCGGTCAGCCGGCCTCAGCGAGTCTGGCCGCCCTCGTCGTCACCATGTCTGCGGAACGCGAGGAAGTTCTCGAGCTCGGCCGCGATCTCGTCGGCGGACGGCAGCGACCCGTCGACATCCGCCAACGGAGAATTCAAAGGGCTGTCCTCCATATAGCTGTCGTGCCGCTCCTCGAGCGCGCCGACGAGCTTGCCGAGTTCGGCGTTCGCGGCGACCTGGGAGTCGATGTTCGCGATGAACTCCCGATCTTCGCCGCGCAGGGTCTCCGTCGGGAAGATAAGCCCGGTGGCGGCGCTGACGCTCTCGAGCGCACGCACCGCGGCGGCCGGGTACTCAGTGTCTGAGAGGTAATGCGGCACAAGCAGAACGAACGCCGCCACGGGCGATCCCTGCTGCTGCAGGCGGTATTCGATGAGGTGCAGGGCGTTCGCGGGCACCTGCGTATGCGGCCGCCACACCGACATGCGGTCGATCAGCTCCTGGCGGTTGCCACTCACAGTGACGCCGATCGGCCGCGTGTGCGGCACGGGCATGGGGATCGCGTGCACCCACGTCACGCTCTTGACGGCGAACCGGTCGATGAGCCCGAGCACCGAGGAGGCGAAGGCCTCCCAGCGGAAGTCCGGCTCGAACCCCGTGAGCAGCAGGAACGGCTGGTGCAGCTCGTCCCTCGCGAGGTAGAGCTTCAGAACCGGCGCCGAATAGTCGGTGAGGTGGTCCTGGTCGAAGTAGACAGTCGGCCTGCGCGCCCGGTAGTCGAGAAGCACGTCGGCATCGAAGGTGGCGACGACCGTGTGCGAGAGGGTGCCGAGCAGGTGCGCGCTGAGCTGGGTGACCGCGGCACCCGCGTCGGCGAACCCCGTGAGGCCGGCCACGAGATGCAGCCCCTCCGGCACATCGCCGAGGGACGGATTCAGCTCGTACAGAGCACCGCTGTCAGGCATGCCTCAACTCTAATCGCCGCACCCCGACGCATGCCGCGAGAACGGCCCGGCGCTGCCATGCCGAGAGCGAACACCGTCGAAACGGCAGCGAACAAGTAGATTCGCCTCATGAAACCTGCGCAGCTGAACCTCGGAACCGAACCCGCCGACGCCGATGTCGTGCTCGTCGCCGCGAGCGTGACGGCAGGCGAATTCACGGTGTGGGCAGGCGATGAGAACGGCGACCTAGCGCGGCAACTCGCTTCGATCGGGTTCGGTGGAAGACGGGACGAACTCGTGCGACTGCCCGGCGCCGAGGGCGCTGCAGGCGTGGCCGTGATCGGCATCTCCTCCACGCCGAGCACTGACGACATCCGCTACGCGTCCGGCTCGGCCGTGCGGCAACTCGCGGGCGTTCGCCATGTGGCGATCCGGTTCGCCCTCGACGACGACGCGGCGATCCTGGCCGCACTGGAAGGCGCGGCGCTCGGCTCGTACGCATACGAGGGGCTACGTTCCAGGCCGCGCCCTGCCGAGCTGCGGCCCGTGCAGGAGGTGACGGTGCTTGCGGCGAACGGAGCGGCATCCGCTCTCGTGGCGCGGGCCTCGGCGACCGCACAGGCCGTCGCGCTGGTGAAGGACCTCGTGAACACGCCGCCATCGCATCTCTACCCCGAGACGCTCGCGCAGGCGGCGACCGAGGAGGCGGACGGACTCCCCGTAACCGTCGAGGTCTGGGACGAGAAGCGACTGGAAGAGGACGGATTCGGCGGCATCCTCGGCGTCGGGCGCGGCTCCGTGCGGCCGCCCAGGCTCGTCAAGGTCTCGTACGAGCCCGCCGGCGCGGCGCGGCACCTCGCCCTGGTCGGAAAGGGAATCACGTTCGACACGGGCGGGATCTCGCTGAAGCCGCCGGTGCCGATGGTCGGCATGAAGTACGACATGACGGGCGCCGCCACGGTGCTCGCTGTGGCGCTCGCATGCGCACGCCTCGACCTGCCTGTGCGGGTGACCGCCTGGCTCTGCATCGCCGAGAACATGCCGTCGGGCAGCGCGATGCGGCCAAACGACGTGCTGCGCATTCATGGCGGCCGCACGGTGGAAGTGTTGAACACCGACGCGGAGGGGCGTCTCGTGCTCGCCGACGGGCTCGCCGCCGCGAGCGAAGAGAAGCCCGACGCGATCGTCGACGTCGCTACGCTGACCGGCGCCGCGATGGTGGCGCTCGGCACCCGGTACGCGGCGGTCATGGGCGAGGATGCGCTGGTCGAGCGCGTGCTCGCGGCCGCGAAGGCGTCAGGCGAGCTGCTGTGGCCCATGCCGCTGCCCGATGAGTTGCGCGCGAGCCTCAACACGGATGCCGCGGACATCGCCAATGCCACGCCGGGCAACACGGCCGGCGGCATGCTGCTGGCCGGCGTGTTCCTGAGGGAGTTCGTGGGAACGCGAAGCGACGACGAGGATTCGCCGCGCATCCCGTGGGCACATCTCGACATCGCCGGACCGGCGAAAACGCCGTCGGCTCCGTTCGGGTTCACGGGCAAGGGCCCGACGGGCGTGACGGTGCGGGCGCTGCTCGCGTTGGCCGAGGAATTCGCCCTGCGGTAGTAAGGTCTTATGGGCGGGAAAAGCCTGCCGATCATGCCGCGTTCGCGGGTAACCGAATCCTTCGAATGCGCGTGACACAACCTTTTGGGGCAAGGGAGTTGCTGGGTGTCCGAACAGAACTTTGACATTGTCGTTCTCGGCGGGGGAAGCGGGGGCTACGCGGCGGCGCTTCGGGCCACTGAGCTCGGTTTCAGCGTCGCTCTCATCGAGAAGGACAAGGTCGGCGGCACATGTCTGCACCGCGGCTGCATCCCGACGAAGGCCCTGCTGCACGCGGCAGAGGTCGCCGACTACGCCCGGGACTCCTCGAAGTTCGGTGTTTCCGCCACGTTCGAGGGCATCGACATCCAGGCGGTCACGGCGTACCGCGAGGGCGTGATCGCGAAGAAGTACAAGGGCCTGCAGGGGCTGGTGAAGGCGCGCGGCATCACGACCGTCGCCGGTGAGGGCAAGCTCGTCTCGGCGACCACCGTGCAGGTCGGCGACGACACATACGTCGGCAAGAACGTCATCCTCGCGACCGGCTCGTTCTCGAAGAGCCTCCCCGGCCTCGAGATCGGCGGCCGCGTGATCACGAGCGAGCAGGCGCTCCAGCTCGACTTCGTGCCGAAGAAGGTCGCGGTGCTCGGCGGCGGCGTGATCGGCGTCGAGTTCGCCAGCGTCTGGAAGTCGTTCGGCGCCGACGTCTCGATCATCGAGGCGCTGCCCCATCTCGTGCCGAACGAGGATGAGACGATCAGCAAGTCGCTCGAGCGTGCGTTCCGCCGCCGCGGCATCGACTTCCGTCTTGGCACGCCATTCGAGTCGGTCACGCAGGATGACAACGGCGTCGTCGTCAAGCTCACGAACGGCGAGACGGTCGAGGCTGAGCTGCTGCTCGTGGCCGTGGGCCGTGGCCCCGTGACGGCGGGCCTCGGCTATGAAGAGGCCGGGGTGAAGATGGACCGCGGATTCGTTCTCACGAACGAGCGCCTCGAGACGAGCGTGCCCGGACTCTACGCGGTCGGCGACATCGTTCCCGGCCTTCAACTCGCACACCGCGGCTTCCAGCAGGGCATTTTCGTTGCCGAGGAGATCGCCGGGCTGAACCCGATCATCGTCGAAGACGTCAACATTCCCAAGGTCACGTACTGCGACCCCGAGGTCGCCTCCGTCGGCCTCAGTGAGGCGAAGGCGGTCGAGAAGTACGGTGCAGACAAGGTGTCGAGCTACGACTACAGCCTTGCGGGCAACGGTCGCAGTGAGATTCTCGGCACGAACGGTTCCGTGAAGGTCGTGCGTGTCAACGACGGCCCCGTCGTCGGAATGCACATGATCGGCGGTCGCGTAGGAGAGCTCATCGGCGAGGCGCAGCTCGTGGTCAATTGGGAGGCGTACCCGGAGGACATCGCGCCCTTCATCCACGCTCACCCGACCCAGAACGAGGCTCTCGGCGAGGCGTTCCTATACCTCGCAGGCAAGCCGCTGCACACGCTGTAGCCGCCCGCTGAGACGACCGCACGCTGCACTAGGCTAATTGTCAAGAGATCTTTAAAGGAGACGAACTCATGAGCGAATCCGTCAGCCTCCCGGCACTCGGCGAGAGTGTCACGGAGGGCACGGTCACCCGCTGGTTGAAGAATGTCGGTGATCGCGTCGAGGTGGATGAGCCGCTGCTTGAGGTCTCGACCGACAAGGTCGACACGGAGATTCCGTCTCCCATTTCCGGAGTTCTCGAGGAGATCCTCGTGCAGGAGGACGAGACGGTAGACGTCGGAAGCGTTCTTGCTCGCATCGGCGACGGCTCGGGCGCCGGCCAGGAGGGCTCCGCGCCCGCTCAGGAGTCCGCCGCCGAGCAGGCGCCGGAGCCGCAGGCAGCCGAGCAGCAGGCACCGGAGCAGCAGGCACCAGAGCAGCAGCAGGCGCCGGTTGCCGAGCCGCAGTCGGCCGAGGTTCCCTCGACCGAGGCACCCGCGCAGCCGGCGACCGAGGCACCTGCCGCCGAGGCGCCCGCGACTCCTCCTGCGCCGGCGGCCGCGGCGCCCGCACCTGCTTCGCCGGCTGAGCCGCAGGTGCAGCAGCAGACGCAGCAGGAGGAGCAGCAGCAGGCCCCTCGTGAAGCCGCCGCGCTCGCCCCGCAGCAGTCAGAGCAGTGGGCTCCGCCCGCCCCCCCGCAGCAGCCGTCGGAGTCGGCACCGGCCCAGGCGGAGGCAGCACAGCCCGCGGCCTCGCAGCCGGATGCACAGCAGCCCGCCGCGCCCCGCGGACCCTCGCATTCCAGCGGCACCGGTTACGTGACGCCCATCGTCCGCAAGCTTGCCAATGAGCAGGGCGTGGACCTCGCCTCGATCACGGGCACGGGCGTGGGCGGTCGCATCCGCAAGGAGGACATCCTCAGTGCGAGCGCCGCATCGGCCCCCGCTGCGCAGGCTGCGCACGCGCCGGAAGCAGAAGTCTCGCCGTTGCGCGGCACGACCCAGCCGATGTCCCGCCTGCGCAAGGTCGTCGCGGAACGCGCCGTGGCCTCGATGCAGGCGTCCGCCCAGCTCACGACAGTGGTCGAGGTGGATGTGACGGCCGTGGCTGCCCTGCGCGACCGGGTCAAGGAGCAGTTCCGTGAGAAGACCGGCGCCAAGCTCTCGTTCCTGCCGTTCTTCACGCTTGCTGCCGCCGAGGCGCTCAAGACCTATCCCGTGATCAATGCGACGATCGACGGGGACTCGATCGTGTACCCGGACCACGAGAACGTCTGCATGGCCGTGGACACCGAGCGCGGTCTGCTGACGCCGGTGATCCGCGACGCGTCATCCCTCACCATCGCTGACCTCGCCACAGAGATCGCCGACCTCGCCGAGCGCACACGCGACAACCGCCTGAAGCCCGACGAGCTTTCCGGTGGCACGTTCACGGTCACGAACACGGGATCGCGGGGCGCGCTCTTCGACACGCCCGTCGTATTCCTGCCGCAGGTCGCGATTCTTGGCACTGGCGTCGTCACGAAGCGGCCGGCCATCGTGTCGGTTGACGGTACCGACGCCATCGCCGTGCGATCGACCGTGTACCTTGCGCTGTCGTACGACCATCGCATCGTCGATGGTGCGGATGCCGCCCGGTTCCTCGGCGCGGTCAAGACCAGGCTCGAGCAGGCCGCATTCGAGGAGAATCTCGGCATCTGATCACGCCTTCGCCGCTCAATCGGCGAAGATCTCTCGAAGACGCCAGCCGGTCTCGCCCTGGATCACCAGGAGCGAGGCCGGCTTTTGCGTCTGCCTGCCAGGGGCGTCGGATGCCGGTGGCGCGAGCTCGATCAGCGCCGAGCCGCCCGTGCGCTGAATGAGGGACACGGCGTAGCCGTCGTAGGTCACCGCTGAGCCGGGCTCATTGCCACGCGCGGTCTGCGCTGCTCGCGTACCCAGATAGCGGCGGTCCGACTCGAGGAGCGGTGAGAGCGCGTCGTCGACGCCGTCGAGACAGGCGAGCGCGGCGTCTTGCCTGCTCAGGCAGGCGCGCCGTTCTCCCAACAGAGCGGTGGCGGCCGCGACCGGATCGTCGGCGGCGATGGCCGGGTTCGCGGTAGGGCCGGGGCGAGGGGGCGCTGTGAGTTTCGACCCGGAGGTTCGGGCAGGTGCACCCCCGGACACCGATGGCGCAGGCGTTGCGGCGCGAGCGGATGCCGAGCCGCGTGCGCTCTCGTGCGCTGCAGACGGCGGCACGAGAGCGAGCACGAGCACCAGGAGCCCGCCGCCGAGGATCGAGGCGACGATGAGTGGACGGCGCCGTGCGGCCAGGCGTCGCAGCAGCGAGGCGCGCACTGAGGAGAGCAGCGGACGACCCTCGAGCAGCCCGTGCGCGGCGCTGGCGACACGCCGTATGCCCGACGCGATCATGCCCGGCTCGGGTTCCCGCAATGCCTTCCTCGACGGCGGCTGTTCGAGCGGTGCGGCGGGCTCACCCGCGACGGCCGTGCGGTAGCGCACGCGCTCCGGCGACGCTCTCGGTACGGCGAGTGCTGCATCGATCAGCGCACGTGGCGCCGCCGATGAGAACAGACGCTCCTCCAGCGCTGCCCGCCAGTCGCCGGGCAGTGGTACTGCCGTGCTGCTGAGTGCGCGCATCCATGCCACCGTTCGTGCAAAGTGGGCCCGATCGCCGGGCGCGAGGAACAGGGCGAGGTCGTCGACCAGTTCAGCGAGAGCGGCGAGGCAGCGGCGTTCTGCGTCGTGCTGCTCCGAGCGGCCCCGGCCGAGTGCCGCAGCATGACCAAGTCCGGCGACGACGGGTCTGCCATCGTGCGCGAGAAAGACGCAACCGAGACGAAGCGCTTCGTGGCTGAACCCGGCGTCGAGGAGGTCGCAGACGCCGCGACACACCGAGATCGCGATGGTGACCGCTTCACCGGGCAGCAGCGTGCGTGAGCCGAGCACCGCCGCCACGGGCGTCGCGTCGAGCCGCTCGAGCACAAGGCAGGTCGGCCGTTCGGGGCCGGAGTCCACGTCGATCAGTTTGACCACATGCTCGCTCTCGACGCGGTCGAGCGCCTCGAGCTCCACGTCGATGCTGCCGCGATCCGCCCGCTCGGAGAAGACTTTCAGCGCCACCTGCGCCGGCGCGGCGTCGTTCGACTCCCCCGCGTGACCGAGGTACACGGTGGCGCGGCTGCCGGCCCCGAGGCGACGCAGCACGCGATAGCCGGCCAGCCATGCGCCGTCGGCGCCATCCGTCGTCTCGCCTCGTGCCGTCTCAGGTTGCTCTCGCGGTCGTCGTCTCACAGGCGACAGTCTTGTGCGCTGACGCGGCCGCAACCCGCGCAGAGCCCGGTTTGTGGATGCGCGGACGAAACATTCCGTCGTGCAGAGTGAGCGCTCGGTTAGGCTTGCACGGTGGTCGACTTCGTCGTCACGGGGCTAAGCGCCAACTCCGTGCCGTACATCGAGGCCCTCGAGCAGCAGCGTGCCCTGCACGCCGCCGTCGCCGAGGGCCGGGCGCCAGACACCGTCATGCTCCTCGAGCACCCCAGCGTCTACACCGCGGGCAGACGCACCGAGGATTCGGAAAGACCCCGAGACGGGTCACCGGTGATCGACGTCGACCGCGGCGGCAAGATCACCTGGCACGGGCCGGGCCAACTCGTGGGCTACCCGATTCTGAAGCTGCCCGAGCCGGTCGACGTGGTCGGCTACGTGCGACTGCTTGAGCGGGTACTCATCGACGTGCTCGGCGAGTTCGGTATCGCGGGCACGCAGGTCGAGGGCAGAAGCGGCGTCTGGATCACCGGAAAGGGCCCCGACCGCAAGATCGCCGCCGTCGGCATCCGCACGGCCAGAGGCGTCACGATGCACGGCTTCGCGCTGAATTGCGACAACTCCCTCGAGCCGTACGAAAACATCGTGGCCTGCGGGATCGCGGATGCGGTCACGACCACCATGAGCGTTGAACGGGGCAGGCCCGTATCGCCCTGGGCCGTCGCACCGGTTCTCCGGCGCGTCTTCGCCAAGGCCTGGGATGCGTATACGGCCGGAGCGCTGGTGTCGGCTGGGCAGGTGGCGGCGGCTCAGGCAGCACCAGCGCAGGCAGCAACAGCGCAGGCTCGGGCGGGGCAGGCATGACCGGGGCAGGCATGACCGGGGCAGGCATGACCGGGGCAGGCATGACCGGCGCAGGCATGACCGGGGCAGGCATGACCGGCGCAGGCACGAGCAGCACGGGTGCAGGTGCCGTGGCGCACGGCCGCAAACTGTTGAGGCTCGAGATTCGCAACGCGTCGACCCCCATCGAACGCAAGCCCGAGTGGATCAAGACGCGTGCTCGCATGGGTCCGGAGTACCGGCAGCTTCAGGAGCTGGTGAGCACGGAGAACCTGCACACGGTATGCCAGGAGGCCGGCTGCCCGAACATCTTCGAGTGCTGGGAGGACAGGGAGGCCACGTTCCTGATCGGCGGCGCCCAGTGCACTCGCCGCTGTGACTTCTGCCAGATCGACACCGGCAAGCCCGCCGCGTTCGACGAAGACGAGCCTCGGCGCGTAGCGGAGTCGGTGGCCGCGATGCGGCTGCGCTACGCGACGGTCACGGGCGTGGCGCGCGATGACCTGCCCGATGAGGGCGCGTGGCTTCACGCCGAGACGGTGCGGCGCATCCATGCCCGGAATCCGGGAACGGGTGTCGAGCTGCTCGCCACCGACTTCTCCGGCAAGCCCGAGCTGCTGAATGAGGTGTTCGAGGCGCGGCCCGAGGTGTTCGCGCACAACGTGGAGACGGTGCCGAGGCTGTTCAAGCGCATTCGGCCGGCGTTCCGTTACGAACGCTCGCTCGACGTGATCGGGCAGGCGCGCGCGGCGGGGCTGATCACAAAGTCCAACCTGATTCTGGGAATGGGCGAGGAGCGGCACGAGATCAGCCAGGCGCTGCGGGATCTTCGGGACGCAGGCACCGATATCATCACCGTGACCCAGTACCTGCGACCCTCGCCGCGACACCTGCCCGTCGCCCGCTGGCTCCCGCCCGCGGAGTTCGTGGAGATCCGGACGGAGGCCGAGGAGATCGGGTTCCTCGGCGTGCTCGCCGGGCCGCTCGTGCGTTCGTCATACCGCGCCGGTCGCCTCTGGGCGCAGTCGATGGTCGCCTCGGGGCGCGAGATCCCGAGTGAGCTCCGCCCGCTCGCCGACGCCACAACCGGGTTCAACCAGGCCGTCTCCTGAGGGCGAACGTGCGACATGGGGGCCATCCGCAGCCGGTATCCTTGTGACCATGGCACGTAAGGATACGTCTGCGACGAAAGAGCCCGGCCGCCTGAAGCAGATGTGGCAGGTCTTCCAGATGACACGGCGGTACGACAACCGCGCCATCTGGTATATCGCCGCAGGATTCTTCGGGCCGGTGATCGTGGGCGTGCTGCTCGCACTCTTCTTCTCCGAGGGCAACGTGCTCAACGTGGTGCTCTGGGTGCTCGTCGGCGTCATGGCGGGAATCCTCGCTGCCCTCATCATTCTGGGCCGGCGCGCCGAGAAGGCCGCGTACTCGCAGATCGAGGGCAAGCCGGGCGCGGTGGGCGCCGTGCTGCGCAGCTCGTTGAAGCGCGGCTGGCGGGGCAGCGAAATGCCCGTCGCCGTCAACGGCAAGACACAGGACGCCGTGTACCGGGCCGTGGGCCGCGGTGGCGTGGTGCTGATCGGCGAGGGTCCGGCGAGCCGCACGAACCGCATGGTTGACGAAGAGCGACGCCGTGTCGCAAAGGTTCTGCCGAACGTGCAGGTGACGACGCTGAGCGTCGGGCCGGATGCGGACGCCGTGCCGCTGCACAAGGTCGCGCGCCGGCTCGCGAAGATCAAGCCCCAGCTCACGAAGACCGAGGTGCTCGCCGTGAGCAACCGGCTCGAGTCGCTGCCGGGCAAGCAATTGCCGATCCCGAAGGGCATCGACCCC
This sequence comes from Microbacterium sp. STN6, assembly GCF_026410545.1. Taxonomy (GTDB): domain Bacteria; phylum Actinomycetota; class Actinomycetes; order Actinomycetales; family Microbacteriaceae; genus Root112D2. The sequence continues at coordinate 761,955 of NZ_JAPMIT010000002.1, read as the reverse complement.
CGTAAGGTCCGCGCCAAGCGCGCCTGAACCGGGCCCGCTGCTCGGCTCCTGCGTCCGAGAGCCTGTCTGCGCTGCGAAGCGCACAGGTCAGCCGCGGATCAGCGCCGTTCCCGCCACCTTGTCGTGGAAGCCGCGCTGGTCGGAATCCCACACGAGCGCGGGAATCACGATCGCCAGAAGCGCCGTTCGCACGACCGGCCGCCACACGCCGACCCAGCCGCCGCGCACGTTCACCACGCGAAGGCCGACGATGCGGTGCCCGATGCCACCGCCGATGGTCGGAATGAAGACGACCTGGAGCGCGGCGAAGACGAGCAGCGTCGCCCAGGAATCGAGGTCGGCCCACGACCGGTTCGAGAAGAACAGGAACGAGACGACCGTTGCGATCGCCCAGTCGATCGCGAGCGCTGCGATGCGCCTGCCCGCGCGGCCGATCGAATGGCGGCCGTGATCGGGCAGGCCCAACCGCTCCCCTGGGTAGCTGCTCGGTGCGATGGCGGCGCTGGATCTTGACGCTCTGGTACTGCTCACCCGTAGAGTCTAAGAGCAGCCACTGTACGTAACATGCCGGAAACATCGGTGATACGGTCGGGAAATTCTCGCGTCGTACGCTCAGGGGCGAGCCGCACGCCGGTCTCGAAATCAACTCAATCACTGGGAGACATGTACATGTTCCGCGATTCCTCAGAGGTGCTCGCCTTCATCAAGGAGACGGACGTCAAGTTCCTCGACATCCGCTTCACCGATCTGCCTGGCGTGCAGCAGCACTTCAACATCCCGGCCTCGACGGTCGACGAGGAGTTCTTCACGGTCGGGCAGCTGTTCGACGGCTCATCCATTCGCGGATTCGCGTCGATCCACGAGTCGGACATGCAGCTGATCCCGGATGTCTCGACGGCGTACGTCGACCCCTTCCGCGCCGAGCGCACACTCATCATGGTGTTCGACATCTACAACCCGCGCAATGGTGAGGTCTACGGCAAGGACCCGCGCCAGGTCGCGAAGAAGGCCGAGAAGTACCTGGCCTCGACCGGCATCGCCGACACCGCGTTCTTCGCGCCCGAGGCGGAGTTCTACATCTTCGACGACGTGCGCTACGAGGTCAACCAGCACTCCAGCTTCTACGCCGTCGACTCCGAGGAGGGCGCCTGGAACACCGGCCGCACCGAGGCGGGCGGAAACCTGGCGAACAAGACCCCGTACAAGGGCGGGTACTTCCCCGTGAGCCCCGTCGACAAGCAGGCCGATCTGCGTGACGACATCAGCCTCAAGCTCATCGGCGCCGGCCTGGAACTCGAGCGCGCACACCACGAGGTGGGCACGGGAGGGCAGGCCGAGATCAACTATCGGTTCGACACGATGGTGCATGCGGCTGACGACATCCTCAAATTCAAGTACATCGTGAAGAACACGGCAGAGGAATGGGGCAAGACGGCCACGTTCATGCCGAAGCCGCTGTTCGGCGACAACGGCTCGGGCATGCACACCCACCAGTCGCTGTGGAACGACGGCAAGCCGCTGTTCTACGACGAGGCGGGCTACGGCGGCCTCTCTGACCTGGCGCGCTGGTACATCGGCGGACTGCTCAAGCACGCCCCGGCGGTGCTCGCGTTCACCAACCCCAGCGTGAACTCGTTCCACCGTCTGGTGCCGGGTTTCGAGGCGCCCGTGAACCTCGTGTACTCGGCCGGCAACCGCTCGGCGTGCATCCGCATTCCCATCACCGGCACGAACCCGAAGGCGAAGCGCATCGAGTTCCGTGTTCCGGACGGCTCGAGCAACCCATACCTCGCGTTCGCGGCCCAGCTCATGGCCGGTCTCGACGGCATCAAGAACCGCATCGAGCCGCACGAGCCGGTCGACAAGGACCTGTACGAGCTTCCGCCCGAGGAGGCGAAGAACATCCCGCAGCTTCCTGGCACGCTGAGCGAGGCTCTCGACGCGCTCGAGGCAGACCACGACTTCCTGACGGCCGGCGGCGTGTTCACGCCCGAGCTGATCGAGACGTGGATCGACTACAAGCGCGAGAAGGAGATCAAACCGCTCGCGCAGCGCCCGCACCCGTTCGAGTACGAGCTCTACTACGGCGTGTAGGGCTTCGACTCAGCGCACGTATTGCCAGGTGGCGTCGGTGCGCGGCTGGTAGTCCCAGTGCGTGCCGTTCGCCGCCATCCCGTCGCGCACAATGACACGGTCACGGATGCTGGCAGCGCCTCGCGCCGCCAGTGCCTCGGGGTCGAAGCGGTCGAAAATGAGCGCACGAAGCTCCGCAACGAGGCCCGCGTGCGCCGGATCGACGGCGAGATCGTGCCACTCCCCCGGGTCGTTCTCAAGGTCGAAGAGCCGTTCGTCGTGCCCGTGGATGTAGATGTACTTGTGACGCCCTCGGCGCACCATGAAGCACGGCGCGTGCACCTTCTCGAGGTGGTATTCGGAGAAGACCGGGACGGTGTCTGGCGTGACACCGGGCTCGGCTGCGGCGCCGTCCATGAGGCCGACGAGGCTGCGGCCGTGCAGCTCCGCCCGCACCGCGGGCGCGACACCGGCGAGATCCAGCAGCGTCGGCAGCACGTCGACGAGGGAGACCGGCTGCGGCACGCGCGTTGCCGCGAGGGCGGCCTGCGGCATCCGCAAGACAAGGGGGACGCGCACCGACCACTCGTAGAACGCGCGCTTCTGCACCATGCCGCGCTCGCCCAGCATGTCGCCGTGGTCGCTTGTGAAGAGCACGACGGTGTTCTCGAGCGCGCCGGTTACCGCGAGGGTGTCGAGCAGTTCGCCGAGCTTGCGGTCCACGTAGCTGAGGGCGGCGTAGTAGGCGTGCCGAAGGTGGCGCATGCTCTGCTCATCGCGCACGTCGTACACGTCGGTCTCGTGCGCGTCGTTCGCCCAGCGGTCCATCGCCGAGTACGTCTGCTCGAGGTCGTCGGGGTACTCGGGCAGCGGCATGTCGGCGTCGTCGTACAGATCCCAGTACTCCTGCTGCACATGGAACGGGTCATGCGGGTGGTGGAAGGAGACGACCATGCCGAACGGCTGCTGGGCGTCGGTGCGGTGACGCTCGCGCAGGTATTCGAGGGCGCGGAACTGGGTCTCCTCGTCGTAGGCCATGAACATGGTCCAGTCGCGCACGCCGGGATCGGGGTCGACGTAGTGCCGCGCGTGGCCGCCCGCCGGGAAGCGGCCGTTCTCGTCGAGGGTGGGCACCCAGTCGACGCCGGCGGGGAACACGTCGGTCGTGAGCCGCCGGTCGAATCCGTGCAGCTGATCCGGACCGACGAAGTGCATCTTGCCGCTCGCGAGCGTGTCATAGCCTGCGGCCGCAAGGTAGTGCGCGAGGCAGGGCTGGTCGGCGGGGAACACCGACGCGTTATCGAAGCAGCCCATGGAGGACGGATAGCGACCGGCGACAAGCGCCGCTCGCGACGGGGAGCAGAGCGGGGCGGCCGTGTACGCGGCCTCGAACGTGACGCCCTCGTCGGCGAGCCGCTGCATGGCCGGCGTCTTCGCCACGCGGTCGCCGTACGGCGAGGTGAGGAAGGGGACCACCTGGTCTGCCATGACGATGAGAATGTTGGGTGCGGTCATGGCGTCACGACTTCCGGGTAGAAGAGGCGCTCGAAGACGGAGCGGGCGCGGCGGGTGACGGCCAGATAGTCCTCCTCGAGACGGCTGGCGGAGCCGGGCGGGTACTCCAGCAGACGGGCGACACCCTCGAGCTGCTGCCGGTCCACCGGCAGCACATCCGCTGTCTTATTGGTCCACAGGGTCATGGCGGAGCGCGCGCGTGAGGCGAAGATCCACGCCTCGCGCAGGCGGTCGGCGTCGTCGGCTCGGATCAGGCCGCTCTCGACGCACACGGCGAGGGCGTCGAGCGTCGAGGGCGTGCGCAGCGCCGGCTGCCGCCACGCGTGCTGCAGCTGCTGCAGCTGAACGAGCCATTCGACGTCGCTGAGCGATCCACGCCCGAGCTTCAGGTGGCGAGACGGGTCTGCGGCCTGCGGCAGCCGCTCGCTCTCGACACGGGCCTTGATGCGCTTGACCTCGCGCACGGCCGCATCATCGATGCCCTCCGGGTAGCGCACCGAGTCGGCGAGCAACTCGAAGTCGCGCCTGAGGTCGTCGTCGCCGGCGATGCCGCGGGCGCGCAGGAGCGCCTGGGCCTCCCACGTGAGCGACCAGCGGCTGTAGTAGGCGCGGTACGCGTCGAGCGAGCGGGAGACGGGCCCGTTCTTGCCCTCGGGGCGCAGACCCGCGTCGAGGTCGAGGGGCAACGCGGGGTCGGCCGTGAGCCGCACGAGCTCGGCGACGATCGCGTTGGCGACGGGGGCCGCCGTCTGCGCGTCGCCGTCTGACGAGCGGAAGACGTAGAGCACGTCGGCGTCGGAGCCGAGACCGAGCTCCCTGCCGCCGAGGCGCCCCATACCGATGACGGCGAACTGCAGGGCGTCGGCTCCCGGCACGGTGCGCCGGGCGACGGCGAGGGCGCCGGAGATCACGTTCTCGGCGATGTCGGTGAGGCCGCGCGCAAGTTCTTCAACGGTGCACGAGCCGAGGATGGCCGCGAACGCGAGCCGCAGCACCTCGCGGCGGCGGGCCGTGCGCAGAGCCGCGGCGGCGGCATCCGCCTCATGGTGGCGGGCGAGGAGCGCGCGCACCTCGTCGCTCAGCACCTCGCGCGCACGCGGGCGCAGGTCGGCGTCGCTCTCGAGCCAGGCGACGCCCTCAGGGATGCGGCCGAGCAGCTCGCCCACGAAACGCGAGCCCGCGAGCACCCGCGTGAGGCGTTGCGCCGCGCCGCTCGAGTCCCGCAACATGCGCAGAAACCAATGCGTCGAACCCAGGTCTTCGCTCAGGCGTCGAAACGTGACCAGCCCATAGTCGGGGTCGGCCCCGTCGGCGAACCACTGCAGCATGACGGGCAGAAGGTGCTGCTGGATCGACGCGCGACGCGAGACCCCGGTGGTCAGGGCGCGGATGTGCACCAGCGCCCCGGCCGGATCCCGGAACCCGATCGCGGCGAGTCGCGCCTCCGCCTGCGCGCTTGTGAGGTTGAACTCCTCGCTCGGGGTCGCCGCGACGGCGGAGAGCAGCGGCCGGTAGAACAGGCGCTCGTGCAGCCCTCGCACGCGCTGTTTGATACTCGACCACACCGACGTGAGGCCGGCGGCATTGACGGCCAGACCCGTCGCACGCGCGAGCACGCGCATATCCGCCTCGTCGCGCGGCATCAGGTGCGTGCGGGTCAGCGAACGCAGCTGGAGCCGGTGTTCAAGCAGCCGCAGCGTGCGGTAGTCGCGATCGAACTCGGCCGACTCGCTGCGGCCGATGTAGCCCTGGCCGGCGAGGGCGTCGAGCGCACCCAGGGTGGAGCGCTGGCGCACCGCGTCGTCGGTCTGGCCGTGCACGAGCTGCAGCAGCTGAACCGTGAACTCGATGTCGCGCAGGCCGCCGGGCCCCAGCTTCAGCTGGTAGTCGAGCTCGTCGTCGGGAATGTTGTCGGTGACGCGTTCGCGCATGCGCTGAACCTGATCGACGAAGTTCTCGCGCGACGAGCTGTCCCACACGAGCGGCGCGAGCGCGTCGACGTAACGCCGGCCGAGCTCGGCGTCCCCTGCAAAGCCGCGCGCCTTGATGAGCGCCTGGAACTCCCAGTTCTTCGCCCACCTCTCGTAGTACGCCACATGCGACTCGAGACTGCGCACGAGGGCGCCGTCCTTGCCCTCGGGTCGCAGGTTGGCATCGACCTCCCACAGCCCGGGCTCGATGGCGGCCGCGCTGAGTCCGCGCATGGTGAGCACGGCCAGTCGCGTCGCAACGTCGACCGCGCGGGCGTTGGAGAGCCCGGCCTCCTCGTCGCCCTCCGCCACGAAGATGACGTCGACGTCGCTCACGTAGTTGAGCTCGCCGGCGCCTGCCTTTCCCATGCCGATGATGGCGAATCTCGTGTGCGAGACCTCGTGCGCGCTGAAGTGGCCAGGGCCCGCTCCGATCACGTCGCCCCTGGCCACCGCAAGTGAGGCCTCCATGGCGCCGGCCGCGAGATCGGCAAGAGAACGCGCGACGAGGTCGACGCCCTCTACCTGATCGTCCTGTTCCAGGTCGAAGACCGCGAGCTGCGTGAGCAGACGCCGGTAGCGCACGCGCAGCGCCGACCACGCCTCCTCCTCGCGCAGCGCGGCCACGGGTGCGGAGGCGGCCACGTCGTCGACGCCGACCGCGTCGAGAAGCTGGGCGCGCAGGTCGGCGGCATCCGCTGTGCCGGTCAGCGGCTCGTCGAGCGCCGCCAGCTCGTCCGGGTGGCGCACGAGGAACTCGGCAAGGCCATCGGATGCGCCGAGAAGGCGCACCAGCCGGCTCGCCTGCGGCTCACGCCCCAGCCGGACGGCGACGGCGTCGTGGTCGAAGCGCAGCAACTGCAGCACCCAGTCGAGGGCTTGATCGGCGTCTGCCGCGACGCGGAACAGCTCGAGGGCGCGCTCCTGGGGCATGTCGGTGAGGCGGGTGAGCTCAGCGAGCCGCTCGCGCACCTCACTGAGCCGGGCGAAGCCGGCGGCGGCAAGCGTGCTCAGGGCTGTCTGCTCACGCGCCATGCCGTGCCTCCAAGCGGGTCGGGGCGGGCGTCAGAGCGCCTGCAGGTTGGTGCGCAGCTCGAACGGCGTCACCTGCGCCCGGTAGTCGTGCCAATCCTGACGCTTGTTGAGCAGAACGTAGTTGAACACCTGCTCCCCCAGCGTCTCGGCGACGAGCTCGGAGCCCTCCATGATCGAGACGGCGTGGTCGAGGCTCGCGGGCAGCTGGCTGTAGCCGAGGGCCCGCCGTTCGGAGTCGCTCAGCGCCCACACGTTGTTCTCGGCCTCGGGCGGCAACTCGTAGCCCTCCTCGATGCCGCGCAGCCCTGCCGCGATCATGAGCGAGAACGAGAGGTACGGATTCGCGGCAGAGTCCAGCGCCCGATACTCGACGCGCGAGCTCTGCTGCTTGTTGGGCTTGTACAGGGGCACGCGCACGAGAGCCGAGCGGTTGTTGTGGCCCCAGCACACGAAGCTGGGCGCCTCGTCGCCGCCCCACAGCCGCTTGTACGAATTGACGAACTGGTTCGTGACGGCCGTGATCTCCGGGGCGTGCCGCAGCAGACCGGCAATGAACTGCCGTCCCGTGCGCGAGAGCTGGTACTGGGCTCCCGGCTCGAAGAACGCGTTGTGGTCGCCCTCGAACAGCGACATGTGGGTGTGCATGCCGCTGCCCGGCTGGCCGGAGAGCGGCTTCGGCATGAACGTGGCGTACACGCCCTGCTCAATCGCCACCTCCTTGACGACCGTGCGGAAGGTCATGATGTTGTCTGCGGTCGTGAGCGCATCGGCGTAGCGCAGGTCGATCTCGTTTTGGCCGGGGCCGCTTTCGTGGTGGCTGAACTCCACCGAGATGCCGAGGTCTTCGAGCATGCGCACCGAACGCCGGCGGAAGTCGTGGGCCGTGCCGCCCGGCACGTTGTCGAAGTACCCCGCCGAGTCGACCGGCGTCGGATGGCCGTCGACGTCGAGCTTCGACGACTTCAAGAGGTAGAACTCGATTTCGGGATGCGTGTAGCAGGTGAATCCACGGTCGGCAGCGCGGGCGAGGGTGCGCTTGAGCACGTTACGCGGGTCTGCGACGGCCGGCTGGCCGTCGGGCGTCGTGATGTCGCAGAACATGCGGGCGGTCGGGTCGATCTCGCCACGCCACGGCAGGATCTGGAACGTCGCGGGGTCCGGGTGCAGCAGCACGTCGGCCTCGTAGGATCTCGTGAGGCCCTCGACCGACGAGCCGTCGATGCCGACGCCTTCGGCGAAGGCGCCCTCGACCTCGGCGGGGGCGATCGCCACCGATTTCAGCGTGCCGACGACGTCGGTGAACCACAGCCTGACGAACTTGACTCCGCGTTCCTCGATCGTGCGAAGAACGAAGTCCCGCTGCTTGTCCATCGGTCCCCTTTCCGGCCTTCTCTAGGCTAGTGGCTCGCGCCATAGACTGTCCGCATGTCAGACACGTCTGCCGCACCGTCGCTGCCCCAGTTGAAGAGGGTGCGAACCAGGCACTTCCAGTCGGCCAAGGATCAGGGAATCACGATCACGGGCCTCACGAGTTACGACATGCTCACGGCGCAGATCTTCGACGACGCCGGCATCGACTTCCTGCTCGTGGGAGACTCGGCCGGAAACAACGTGCTCGGCTACGACACCACGCTTCCCGTCACCGTGGACGAACTCATCCCACTGGCCCGCGCGGTCGCCGGCGCCGTCACGCGCGCCTTCGTCATCGCCGATATGCCGTTCGGTTCATACGAGACGGGGCAGGAGGAGGCGCTGCACACCGCGGTGCGCTTCATGAAGGAGACCGGCGCCCACGCGGTCAAGCTCGAGGGCGGTATTCGCAGTGCCGAACAGATCCGGCGCATCGTCGACGCCGGCATCCCCGTGATGGCGCATATCGGCTTCACCCCGCAGAGCGAGCACGGACTCGGAGGGCACATCATCCAGGGCCGCGGCGCGGGCGTCGAGCAGCTGCTCGCTGACGCGCACGCCGTCGAAGACGCCGGGGCCTTCGCTGTGGTGCTCGAAATGGTGCCGGCCGCCAGCGCGGCGCTGGTGACGAAGGAGCTGCGCATCCCGACCATCGGTGTCGGTGCCGGGCCGGATGTCGACGGGCAGCTGCTCGTGTGGACCGACTGGGCCGGGCTCACCACCGGGCGCGTGCCCAAGTTCGTGAAGAAGTACGCCGACCTTCGGCAGGTTCTCGGTGATGCCGCAGCGGCGTACAAGGCGGATGTGACGAGTGGGCAGTACCCGAGCTCTGAACACAGCTACGAGTAGCGCTGGCGCGCGGCTTCGCGGTTTCTGCTAGCGGTCTTCCGCCGCGTCGTCCTCGGCCCAGCGCCGGCTGTTCTCGCGCAGCGTGTCAAGGGCGTGTGCGGCCTCGTCACGCGTGGCGAACGGCCCGACGCGATCGATCGACGGTGACTGGAAACCCTGCTCCACCTCGCCGGTCTTCTGGTTGTACCAGTACTGATGCTCGATGTCCTCGGCCATAAGCTTGATCCTATGCCCAAGGATTCTCACGGCCACCTGGTACCCGGAACCGTCTCGCCCGAGCGGCCTGTGCCCGCCTCGATCGAGCGACCGGAATACGTCGGCCGACCGGGGCCGCGCGCCTACACCGGCGACAACATCTACCCGGCCGAGAGCATCGAGCTGATCCGCGAGGCCGGGCGCATCGCCGCGCGGGCGATCGCGCTGGTCGGCGAGGCGGCGCAGCCCGGAGCGACGACGGAGGAGCTCGACCGCATCGGTCACGACTATCTTGTCGAAAACGATGCGTATCCCTCGACCCTGGGCTACCGCGGTTACCCGAAGTCGATCTGCAGCTCGGTGAACGAGGTGATCTGCCACGGCATCCCAGACGACACCGTGCTCGAGGATGGCGACATCGTCAACATCGACATCACCGCGTACAAGAACGGGGTGCACGGCGACAGCAACCAGACCTTCGTCGTGGGACAGGCGAGCGACGAGGTCACCCAGCTCGTGGATCGCACGCGGGAGGCGCTCGCCCGCGGCATCCGTGCCGTGGCACCGGGACGTCAGGTGAACGTGATCGGGCGTGCGATCGAGTCGTACGCGAAGCGCTTCGGCTACGGCGTCGTGCGTGACTTCACCGGCCATGGTGTCGGCGAGGCGTTTCACTCCGGGCTCATCATTCCGCACTTCGACTCGGCACCCGTCTACGACACCGTCATGCAGCCCGGCATGGTCTTCACGATCGAACCCATGCTGACGCTCGGCGGCATCGAGTGGGACATGTGGGACGACGACTGGACCGTGACGACGCGCGACAAGTCGCTGACCGCGCAGTTCGAGCACACCCTCGTGGTCACCGAGCGCGGCGCGGAGATCCTCACCCTCCCGTGACGATAGATTGGGGAGCTATGACCCCTGGAACGACGGCCATCGGAATCGACATCGGCGGAACGGGCATCAAGGGGGCCGTGGTCGACCTCGCCACCGGCGAGTTGGTGAGTGAGCGCGTCAAGCTCGCGACTCCCGAGCACGGCGAGCCGGACGACATCGTCGAGGTGACGAGCCAGATTCTCGCGACGCTCTCAGACATCGCCACCAATGTGCCGGTCGGCATCTGCTTTCCTGCCGTCGTGCGGAACGGGCGCACCATGTCGGCCGCGAACGTGTCCGACGCCTGGATCGGGCTGGAGGCCGAGAAGCTCTTCGAGAAGGCGCTCGGCGTCGACATCCAGTTTGTCAACGATGCGGATGCTGCCGGTTACGCCGAGTCACGATTCGGCGCCGCGTCCAACCAGCCGGGCGTCGTCATGGTGACGACTCTCGGCACGGGCATCGGAACCGCGCTGCTCTACAACGGTGTGCTGGTGCCGAACACGGAGTTCGGCCACATCGAGCTCGACGGCCACGACGCTGAGCGCAAGGCGGCGTACTCGGCGAAGGAGCGCGACGACCTCAGCTGGTCGAAGTGGGCCAAGCGCCTGCAGAAGTACTACACCGCTCTCGAGAAGCTGCTCTCACCCGACCTCTTCATCGTGGGCGGCGGCGTCTCGAAGCACTCCGACCAGTTCCTGCCGCTGCTGAGCCTGAAGACCCCGATTCTGCCCGCGGTGCTGCGCAACAACGCGGGGATTCTCGGGGCGGCCGCGCTTGCCGCAAACGACGCGCCGGTACGCGGGCGCGGGGGCCATCCGCTCTGATGCGTTACATCGGCTCGGCGCTTTACATCGGCTCGGTGCTTTACATCGGCTCGGCGCTTCAGATCAGAAGATGCGCGCCCCGATCTCCGCAGGTGCGGCCAGGAGGTCTTCTATTTCGTCGTCGAGACGCACGAGCGTGAGTGATGCTCCGGCCATGTCGAGCGATGTGCAGTATTCGCCGACGTAACTGCGTGCGACGGTGATGCCCTTCGCGGCGAGCTGCTCGTGTGCGCGGCCGTACAGAATGTACAGCTCACTGATCGGAGTACCGCCAAGTCCATTGATCATGAGCGCCACCCGGTCTCCGTTTTCGAATGGCAGATCCGCGACCACCGGCTCGAGCAACTCATCGAGTAGATCGTTCGCCGGGGCGATCGTGGCGCGGCGGCGCCCTGGCTCGCCGTGGATGCCGACGCCGATCTCTATTTCGTCGTCGCCGAGTTCGAACAGCGGAGCGCCCTTCGCCGGCGGCGTGCAGGCGCTGAGGGCAAGTCCCATGGTGCGGGTGACGGAGTTGACCTTCTCGCCGATGCGCACGATCTCGTCGAGCTCCGCCCCGGCCTCGGACGCCGCGCCGACGGCCTTCATGACGAAGAAGTTGCCGGCGACGCCGCGTCGCCCGACCGTGTACGTCGAGTCCTTCACAGAGACGTCGTCGTCGATGAAGAGCGTCTTGACCTTCACGCCATCCGCCAGGCTCATCTCCTGCGCCATATCGAAGGCCATACGGTCGCCCGTGTAGTTGTTGACCAGCAGAAGCACGCCTTTCGGCGAGGCAAGCAGCTTGGTGGTCTCATAGACGTAATCCATGGGCGGCGCCGCGAAGACGTCACCCGGGCATGCTCCGTCGAGCATTCCCTTGCCCACCGTGAGCACGTGAGCGGGCTCGTGGCCGGAGCCCGAACCCTGGATGATCGACACTTTGTCGTCGTGCGGCGCGTCCGCCCGCATGATCAGGTTGTACTCGGGCACGTATCGGAGCGTGTCCGGGTTGGCCAGGGCGATGCCCTTGAGCATCTCCGGAACGTAGTTCAGCGGGTCGTTGACGAACTTCTTCATGTCTCTTGCTCTCCTCGAATTCGACGCACGGATGCGTGTCAAGCGGTCCCGACGGGCTTCCCCCGTCAGGTCGTCGCAGAGCGACTCCCCCAGCCCTCGGCGAGACGTTCCAGGATCACCGCGACCGCGACGGCGCCCGGGTCCGGTGAGCCGATGCTGCGCTCTCCCGTGTACGCGGCGCGGCCTCGACGCGCCTGCATCGAGACGGTGGCATCGGCCGCGCTTCGCGCGCTCACGGCGGCAGCGGCGATGATCGCGTTTGTATCGTCCCCTCGCGCGAGCGCCGCCTCGACGGCGTCGGCCATCGGGGCCAGCGCGTCGAGCAGGGTCTTGTCACCGAGCTCTGCGTTTCCCCGTGCCTTGATTCCCTCGATGGCGCTGCGCAGCATCCGCACGACATCGCTGCCCGAGACCGTATCGTGCCCCTTGGCGATAGCGGCCGCGCGCAAGAACGCGGTTCCCCAGATCGGCCCGGACGTGCCGCCGATGCGGCCGGTGATCACGACGGCGATCTTCTGCAGGAACGTGCCGATGTCACTGCGGTCGTAGCTCTCCCAGTCGGCGAGGACGATCTCGAACCCGCGGGCAAGCGAGAACCCGAAGTCCCCGTCACCGACGACGGAGTCCAATTCGCCGAACGCCTTCTCGTTGTCTACGGCAGTTTGCGCGATCGTTCTGACGACGAATTCGACTGCGGCGAAGCTGGGGGTCGTCATCGGTTCTCCTCGGTAGTGCTGAAAGGACGGGGCCGTTCAAGCACGGCTCGCAGGTCATCGAGCCCGACGATCGCGGCGGGATGCACGCCAAGCGGGTCTTCGATCACGGTGGCCGGCTCGCCATCGTCCCCGAGCGAACTGAGGACGAGCGAGGCCCCGGAAAAGTCGTCGCCGCCGGTGTAGGCACTCGCGGTCACCACCGTGCGGAGGCCCGCCCCGATGGCTGCCCGCACGCCAATGCCACTGTCCTCAATGACGACGCCGTCTTCCGGGCTGATGCCAAGGCGGGTCAGCGCCAGTTCGTAGATGTCCGGCGCCGGCTTCTTGTGCTCAACGATGTCGCCCGCGAACACGTCAAAATGCGCCGCCAGAGCGTCACCGACGGCGTGCTGCAGCACGGCGCGCACCGACGGAGGCGCCGATGTCGAGGCGACGGCCAGCCCCCATCCCGCTGCGTGAGCCTCCCCGGCGAGGCGGGCGATGCCGGGGCGCGGCGGCAGCGCTCCCGCGTTCACCATCTCGGTGTAGATCGCGGTCTTCCGGCGGTGCATCTCTGCGACGAACGCGCGCCGCGCCTCCGTGTCAGCCGGTAGCCCGTGCTCTGCGGCGAAGGCCGCAGTCAGCACGCTCGCCATGCGCTCCTTGCCCCCACCGATGAGCACCTTCTGCGCATAGTCAGCATCGCTCCACTGCACTGGCACGTTGTATTCGGCGAAGGTCTGGTTGAAGGCCGGCAGATGCCCGCCTCGTTCAGTGTCGGCGAGCACTCCGTCGCAGTCGAAGATGAGGTGCGGCACGGTCACCACGCTTTGCCAGCGCTGCCGAAGGTGCGGGCGAGCCCCGTCGTGAGGCCGATGATGTGCTCGCGCACCTCGGCGAAGAGCGAGGGCGGATCCCAATGGTCTCGCTCCTCAGCCCCCGTGAGGTAGCTGAGGCTTGACCGCATGAACTCAATCTTGAGGGCAGTGGAGATGTTGACCTTGGCGCAGCCGCGCGCAATCAGGTCGGCGAACTGGGCATCGGTCATTCCGCTGCCGCCGTGCAACGCGATGGGAGTACGGGTGGCCTGAACGATGTCGGTGACCCTCTGGAAGTCGAGGTCGGGGGTGCTCGAGTACACGCCGTGGGCGTTGCCGATGGAGGGGGCGAAGACGTCCACGCCGGTCTCGCGAATGAACGAGACCGCGGTGTCCAGGCTCGCCCGCACCGAAGCCGTGTCGGAACCGATGCCGTCTTCCACCCCACGGATCGCCTCAATCTCGCCCTCCACATGGGCACCGTATCGGCGTGCCTCGGCGACGACCTCCACGGTCTGGCGCTGATTCTCTGCGACGTCGAGTGTCGAGGCATCGAAGAGCACCGAGTTCCAGCCCCGCTCGAGGCATTCGGTGATCACGGAACGGTCGGGGCAGTGGTCGAGATGCAACGCAACCGGCACCGTGATGCCCGCGGTCATGCCCTGCCACATGGCGAAGAGCACACCGGAGCCGATCGAACGCACCGTCTTGACCGATGTCTGAACGATCAGCGGCGAGTTCGCCTCAACCGCACCGGCGAGAACGGCCTCGAGGGTCAGATCATTCACGATGTTGATCGCGGGAACACCGTAACGCTCGTCGAACGCGTGATCGACGATCTCCTTCAGCGACACCACCGGCACGGCAACCTCCCTGTTGACCCGAGGCAAGCCTAGGCAGGTGCGAGGCGCGACCACCATGCGCATTTCCCCCACCGCTCGGTAGGGATTCCCTCCACGTTGAGCGTCAATCGAGCGTCAGGCGAGCGTCAGTCGTGCAGCGAGGCGAGCACCGCGAGAGCCGTGCGATTGGCCGCTCCTGTCTTGCGCAGGATCGAGCCAACGTGCTTCTCGACGGTTTTGACCGATATTCCGAGAATCAGCGCGATGGCCTTATCCGGCAGCCCCTGCTCGAGCTGCGCGCGAACCTGCCGTTCACGCGCGGTCAACCCAGCTGCCGACGGCACATCGAGATCGAGCGCGTTCATGCTGCTGAACAGCTGCGACGTCATCACAGACTCGCCCCGGGCTGCGGCAATGACGGTGCGGGCAAGGCCCGCGGCATCCGTATCACTGCCTACAAAGCCCACTGCGCCACCCTGCGCCGCGTGGCGCACCCGATCGTCCGCTGGTGAGTCGACGAGGAGCACGACCGCTGCGGCGGGATCGGCGGCACGCAGGAATGACGTCAGGCGTACGCCATCGATGTGCGGCATTCCCAGGTGCACTAGCACGACATGCGGGCGCAGCAGCTGGTAGGCGTCGACGACCTGCGCCGAATCGCCGAGTTCGCCAACAACCTGCACGTCGGGTTCGGCGAGGTCCAGCATGCGAACCAGGCCCGCGCGAACGACGGCGCTCTCGTGTGCCACGAGCACCTTCCAGCGCGGCAGCTCCCGCGGGGCGAGCCCGGCCGGCACCGACGGCAGTTCGACTCGGAGCCTGGTTCCCCAGCCGACGGTCGAGTCGATGTGCACGGCACCGCCCAGGTGCTCAGCGCGAGCGATCAACCCCTGCAGGCCGAGTGGGCGAGTGGCGGGGTCGGATGCGCGCGTTCTCAATTCGGCGACGTCAAAGCCGCGGCCGTCATCCTCAATGATGGTCGTTATGCCGCGATTGCCGCTGACGAGTCCCACGCGCAGATGGCTGGCTCGCGCGTGCTCGACCACATTGACGAGCGCCTCCTGGATGATGCGGAAAAGCTGACGGGCAGCCTCAGGCTCGACCTGCTGGTGCTCGCCGAGTACGGTCAGCCTGGTCTTCACCGCTGAGGTCGACTCGACCCACGCGAGCTCCAAAGCGACTGCCTCTGTCAGCGAACGGCCGTCGAGCATGGCCGGGCCGAGGCCGAGGACGCTGCGGCGCGTCTCGCTGAGAGCCGAACGCGCGTCGGCTCTCGCAAGACAAATCGCCTCTCGAGGGTCGCGGCCAGCCTCGTGCTCCGCCTCAGCGCGGTCCAGGCGAAGCAAAAGCGCGGCAAGGCCGCGGCCCACGGAATCGTGGACGTCTCGCACCGAGCGCTCACGCTCGACCATGATCGCGGCCTCGGCCGATCGCTCCGCGGCCAAGGCGTGCAATCGTGCGTTCGTCATTGCGATCGCAGCGTGCGTGGCGAACATTTCGAGAAGGGCGGTATCGGCCGGCCCAAACCGGCGCTGCACCGACCGGGAGAAGACGACGCAACTGCCGATGATGCTGCCGTTCCACCGAATGGGCACGCCGATGACGGAATGCACCTGTTCGCGTTCGCCCTCCGGTATATGCCCACCCCGCACCTGCGAATAGTCGTCGAAGACCACCGCGCTGCGCGCTCAGACGACCTCACCCGTCACACCCTCGTCGAGCGGGAATGTCTGCCCCGAGAGGCAGCCGACTCCGAGGTCGATCTCCTTGCGGTAGGTGCCCGCCGCCTCGTCCACGGTGCAGATCGAGCCGCTGTCGCAATCGAGAAGCTCCATGCTGTGCCGCAGGATGCGTTCGAGCAGTGGCTCCAGAGAAAATTGGCCGGCGAGATCGATCGCCATCGCTCCGAGCACGTCGAGCTGAGCGCGCAGGCTCGCCGCTTCCATGCTGGGGAATGCCAACGCGGGTTCGGGTGGCGACGCTTCCATCGTTCGACCTTGAGAGAGGGGCGCAGGCGCCTGCTGATGCCTGTGAAGCCATCCTCTCGCCGAATACGTCCCCGCGCCAGCGTGCAGCCGGCGGCAGTGAGTTCGGCAGTGCGTTCGGCAGTGCGTGATGATGTAACGAATGGGCCGGCTGATACGCCGGGTTCTGTTCACGCTCGAAAGCGCTGGACGGCCATCTCTCTCGGGACTACGTTGCCGCAGCCCTCTAGCGGTCTACCCGGAAACGAGACGAGCAGCCTCATAGTTCCCTGTCTGACCTTGCTCCGGACGAGGTTTGCCGAGCCGACCGGGTCACCCCGGTCGCTGGTGGTCTCTTACACCACCGTTTCACCCTTACCTTTAGGCGCGGCCCGAAGGTCTCGCCTGAGGCGGTCTGCTTTCTGTGGCACTGTCTCGCGGGTTGCCCCGGGTGGGTGTTACCCACCGTCCTGCTCTGCGGAGCCCGGACGTTCCTCGGCGCCCGTTCCGGCTGGCGAGAGCTGAGACAGGCGACGCGACCGTCTTGCCGGCCCATTCGCGCCTCACAGTCTACTTGGGTCGCTTCAGAGCCCAGATTCCTCGTCGCGGATGAGGATGCAGCTGCTCTCCGGGCACAGCACGACGTCGTCGGGCGCGGCCTTGCGAATCGCGTCGAGGTCCGTCGGGTTGAGTGCCGTATTGCTGCCGAGCGACACGCCGCGCTGCAGCAGCGCCGCGCCGATGCCGTACCTGGCACGCTGCTTCTCGTAGAGCCCGAGAAGGTCTGCCGGCACGGTGTTCGCGATTGTCACGCGATCCGCGGCCAACGCGCGCCGCTTCGCCTCAATGCCTGTCAGCTCAGTCTGACGCGCATCCTCGAGCAGGCCGGCCTGGCCCTGCAGCTCGGCGCGACGCGCCTCGGCCTGAGCGAGCGCCGCCTCCAGCTCCTCGATGCGCTCCATGACGTTCAGCTCGATCTCCTCGAGATCGCCGCGTCGCTTGCGCAGCGACGCGAGTTCGGCCTCGAGACCCTGGATGTCCTTGACCGAGGCCGTCTGCTGCACGCGAGCGGTGTCACGAGCGATGCGGGCCTCGACCACCTCGACATCGGATTCCGCCCGCTTGAGCTCGGCCCTGGCATCCTCGAGCTCGCCCGTGCGCGCGACGTGCTGCGCCCGAGCCTCCTTCAGCTCCGGGGCGAGCGCCTTCAGCTCGCCGTTCTGCGGCAGGTTCGCCTCGGCGTGATCGAGTCGGGCGAGGCCGTTGTCGATCTCCTGCAGCCGCAGCAGTTCACTCTGATCGGCGGGCGATGCTTTCACGTGTGCTCCTGGATGGGGGTTCGAAGAATGGTGTCGGCGCTCACTGTACGACCTGGAAGTCCCAGGGGTCGGTGCGCAGCTCACTCACTGTGACCGTCACGCCCGGCAGTTCCGCCCGAAGAGCGCCGGCCGCGGTCTCCAGCCACAGCCACTCGCTCGCCCAATGCGACACGTCGATGAGGGCGGGCCCGCCATCGATGCGCGCCTGCTCGCGGGCCTCGGAGGCCGGGTGATGCCGCAGATCCGAGGTGATGTAGACATCGGATGTCGCCACCTCCGCCGTACCCAGCAACGAGTCGCCCGCCCCACCGCACAGCGCGACCGTGCGCACGGGGGCGTCGTACTCCCCCGCAACCCGCACGCCGGAGGCAGTGGGCGGCAGGATTTCTGCGAGCGTGCGGGCGAGGCGGCCGAGGGTGGTGGGTTCGGGCAGCGTACCGACGCGGCCGATGCCCTCGCCCTCGGCGCCGCCCGGTGTGATGGGGCGGGTCTCCGTGAGGCCGAGGCGGCCAGCGAGCACGCCGCTTGTTCCGTCATCGACGACGTCGGCGTTGGTGTGGGCGGCGATGAGGGCGCAGCCCGAGCGGATGAGGCGCGCAAGCAGCGCGCCCTTGTACCGGTCCTCGCCCACGGAGGTGACCCCGCGAAGCAGCAGCGGGTGGTGCACCAGCAGCAGGTCTGCGCCGACCGTTACCGCCTCGTCGACCGTATCGGCGACGGGGTCGACGGCGAGCAGGATCGAGGAGATGCGCGCCGCCGGGTCGCCGGAGAGAAGCCCGGGCGCATCCCACCCCTCTGCACCGGATAACGGCCAGAGCCGCTCGATCACGGCGCGGACTTCGGAGAGCGTGTACTGCACGCGTACGAGCCTACTTGCTGACGGATGCCGGGGCCTCACGGTCGGGCACATCACCGGCGTTGCGGGTATTGCCCTGGTTCAGTGCCCGAGTGCCGCGGGCTCAGTGCCCGAGCAGCGCCGGCTCAGTGCGCGAGCAGCCAGAAGCCTGCGGTTGCGCCGCCGCCCAGGACCACGACGAGAATAATCGACCAGGCAACAACGGCCCCCGGGGGACGCGCGCGTGCGGCAGTTTGATCGGCCCCGCGGTCGTTGCCCGGCGTGCCGTCGAACGCAGCCGCATCGACCGTGTCGACGGGTTGAGTGATGAGGCTGTCGAATGACGGTCGAGGCGCGGCCTGCCAGACAGGGAGACCCGGCTCCTCCGCTCTGGGCGCGGGCGGTTGCGGCACGGGGTGCTCGAGGACCGGCTGCTCCGGCACTTCGGGTTCGAGAACTGTCCGTTCGACCGCGGGCGGTTGCGGGATGGGCAGTGCTCCCGTTGCGGCGCGCACTGCGAGGGCCTGCTCGAAGCGCTCGATGGCGTCGAGCGTGGACGTGCGGTGTGCGAGTTCGTCGGCGAGAGCGCGGGCCAGCTCGTCGTCGCTCACGTCGGGCGCCAGTTCAGCCGCCAAGGTCAGCGGAGAGACCGGAGCAGCAGCGTCACCTGCCGGTTCAGCAGCGTCGTCCGCCGGTTCGTCAGCAGCGTCGTCCGCCGGTTCGTCAGCCACGTCCGCGCCCGCGAGCAGAAACTCGGGCAGCACGCGCGGGCCGTCGGCAGGCGGGCGGTACGTCGAGCGTCGCCGTGCGGGCAGCAACTCCTCCGCGGGTACGGCGACGCCTTCGGGCGGCGCCTCATCCGTCTGCATGCCACGAGTTTAGCGGCTCACGGGCCCGTTCGGCCCGGCGGCGCACGGTTCGTCGTAGCATCGTCTGGATGACTGAGACGACGGCGGGTGCACGCGCGGAGAGCCGCGTGATCGCCACCCCATATGAGGACTTGCTGCGCGACGTGCTCGAGAACGGCACGCCCAAGACCGATCGAACGGGCACCGGCACCCGAAGCGTCTTCGGCCGCCAGCTTCGCTTCGATCTGGCGGAGGGGTTCCCGCTGATCACGACCAAGCGGGTGCACTTCAAGTCCGTGGCATACGAGTTGTTGTGGTTCCTGCGTGGGGACGGCAACGTGCGCTGGCTGCAGGAGCACGGCGTGAAGATCTGGAACGAATGGGCAGACGAGAACGGAGATCTCGGCCCGGTTTACGGGGTGCAGTGGCGCTCCTGGCCCGCCCCTAACGGTGAGCACATCGACCAGATCTCCTCAGTGATCGACACCCTTCGCTCGAACCCCGACTCGCGACGCATGCTCGTCTCGGCATGGAATGTTGCTGATATTCCCGAGATGGCACTTGCCCCCTGCCACGCCCTGTTCCAGTTCTACGTCGCCGACGGCCGGCTGTCATGCCAGCTGTACCAGCGCAGCGCCGACCTGTTCCTAGGCGTGCCGTTCAACATCGCGAGCTACGCCCTGCTCACGCTCATGGTCGCCGATCAGGTCGGCCTCGAGCCCGGTGACTTCGTGTGGACCGGCGGCGACTGCCACATCTACGACAACCACGTGGAGCAGGTCACCGAGCAGTTGAGCCGGCAGCCGTACGCGCCGCCGACGCTCACTATCCGCACACGGCGCCCCAGCCTCTTCGACTACGAGTACGACGATTTCGTCGTCGAGGGCTACCAACACCACCCCGCCATTTCGGCACCGGTCGCGGTGTGAGCGCTGGTCCCGGTGTGAGCACTGGCCGCGCTATGCCGACCACGATGAGCGGATGGCCCGGGCCCCGCGCGTGATCGGTCTCATCTGGGCCCAGTCCCCCACCGGCGTCATCGGCGCCGGCGGCGCGATCCCATGGCGCGTGCCGGAGGACATGGCTCACTTTTCGGCGCTCACGACCGGCTCGGTAGAAGGCGCGGGTCCCGCACCGGCCCGCTCGACCGTGGTCATGGGGCGGCGCACGTGGGATTCACTGCCGGAGCGCTTTCGCCCGCTTCCCGACCGACGGAACGTGGTTCTCACCCGGCAGCGGGACTGGACGGCGACGGGCGCGGAGCGCGCGGCATCCCTCGACGACGCCCTGAGCGTGCCCGGCGATGTATGGGTCATCGGCGGGCAGCAGCTGTACGAGGCGGCAATCGGCCTGGCCGATCGGCTCGAGGTGACGGACGTGGAGGTCGCGGTGGAGGGCGACACACATGCGCCGGTGATCGGACCGGAGTGGCGTGAGGTCGAGGGCGACGGGTACGGGGTGTGGCGAGAGTCTCGCTCGGGCGTTCGCTACCGATGGCGCCGCCTCGAGAAGAGCGCGGTCGGGTAGAGGGTCTCGATACGCGCTTCGCGCTACTCGACCGGAGGGAGCGCTACTCGGTCGGCGGCGTGGCGATGCCGAGGCGCTCCTTGAGCAGGCGCTCGGCCTCGACGTCGGCGGAGGCGGCCTGGATGTTCGCCTCGGCGACCTGCCGAACGACCTCTTCGCGCTGAATGGTGATGCCTCGCGGAGCGTCGATGCCGATGCGCACACCGTCTCCGCGAGAGTCGAGCAGCGTGATCACGATGTCGTCGCCGATGAGGATCTTCTCCCCCGGCTTGCGTGTCAGCACCAGCACGTGGCTACCCTATCGCAGGCGCCTGTCACAAACGCGCCGTGGGTGACGGCAAGCCGTTCAGCCAGCCGATGGGAATCTGCAGGTCGTTCACGCTCGCCGGGCTGGCCGTCATGTCCGTTCCCTCCACGGCGAGGCCATGCACCGGTGTGGCTGCGGCGATGGCGGTGACCCAGCGTGCGGTGTCCTCGCTCTTGCGCCCGGCATCGACCGCGAGCCACAGCTGGTCGGCCCCGATGCGCGTGAGCGCGGTGATCGCCGAGCGGGAGATCCCGAGCCCGCTTCCGAGCCCGTATGCCACGATGACGCATGCCTCCAGTTGCACCCCGTGCGCTCGGGCTGCGTTCGCCGTTCGGCGATCGCAGACCGCATCCGTCTCCTTCGAAAGCGCACCGGAGAGCAACACCTCGGCGTACACCGCCGTGTTCGACATGGAGTGCGCTATGCGAGCCGCGTCGTCCGCCATGCCCGCGACGACGATGAGATCGCCTGGTCGAACGAGCGGCGGCGCGGCCGGCGTTGGAGCGGCGGGGCGAGGCGGTGCCTGCGGTGCTCCGGCCTGCTCCTGGCCGTCGGAGGTGTTGAAGATGAGGTCGTCCATGATGGCCGCGAAGTTCGGCTCCTGGGTCGACACCGACGGCTCCGGGCGCGCCTCGTTCGCGCCGGTGAAGTGGGCCTCTTCCGCATCCGCCTCGTCGAGCAGCGCGGCGAGTCCGACGCGTGCGGGCACGTCGAAGAGCACGTGGGCAGGCGGCGACGGCTCGTCGAGTTCGACGGTGGCCTCATAGTGGTGCCGGGCGAAGAACCCGCGGATGCCGCCGACGGTCACCTTCTCCGCCTGCACGACGCGGGCTCGCGGCCCGTATTCGGCCAGCACGCGCTCCCTCAGCTCGATGAGCGAGGGCGCCTCAAGCCGCAGCAATCTCGGCGACACGGACCACCCCCACCGTCTCGATGTTCACGTTCGCGCTCGTGACCTCCTGGTACGACAGCACCGGCAGCGTGCCGAGCTGGGCGGCCACGAGCTTGTGCACGGCCGCCCGCAGCGCCGGTGCGCATACGAGAACGGCCGTGAGGCCGCTCGCCTCGGTGCGCGCGACCGACTCGCGCAGCGAGGCCACGATGGCGTCGAGTCGCTCTGGGCTGAGAATGATCTGGCTGCCGTTCTCGCCCTGGCGCAGGCCCTCGAGCAGGCTCTGCTCGAGCAGAGGATCGATCATGATCACGCGCAGCACAGAATCCTCCGCATACAGGGCGCAGATCGCGGGCCCGAGCGCCTGCCGGGACGCCTCGACGAGCCCTTCCGGGTCTGCCGAAACCTTGGCGCGCAACAGCAGAGCCTCGTAGATGCGCCCGAGGTCGTTGATGGGGATCTGCTCGGCGAGCAGCCCCTGCAGCACGCGCTGCACCTCGGCGAGCGACATGACGTTCGGAACGAGCTCGTCGACCGCGGAGGGGTTCACCTGCTTCACGCCCTCGGTGAGCACGCGCACGTCTTCACGGCTCAGCAGCCGGGCCGCGTTCGTCGAGACGATCGAGGAGAGGTGGGTGACGAGCACCGACACGCGGTCGATCACGGTGGCGCCGGCCATCTCTGCCCCGTGGCGCAGCTCGCTCGGAACCCACTTGCCGCTGAGCCCGAACACGGGCTCAACGACCGCCGATCCCGGCAGCGCATCGAGGTTGTCGCCGAGCGCGAGCACCTTGCCACTCGGCGCAATGCCGCGACCTGCCTCCACCCCCGCGATACGGATGACGTAGGTGGCGGCGGGCAGCTCGACGCTGTCTCTCGTGCGCACCGGCGGCACCACGATGCCGAGTTCCATGGCGATCTTGCGCCGCAGGGCTCGCACGCGCCCGAGCAGGTCGTCGGAGGCGCCCGTGACCAGGTCGACCAGGTCCGGCGCCAGCTGGATCTCGAGCGCCTGCACGCGCATCTGCTCGATGAGATCGTCCGTCGTCTCCGAGCCCGGAGTCGCCGCACCCTGCGCCGCCAGCGCCGTCTCGCTCGCCTCCTGCGCCTTGCGGTTCGCCTTGAGCCGCTGCGCGACGAGGATCAGCGCGCCTCCGATGAGAATGAACGGAATCATCGGCATGCCCGGGATCAGTGCGAGCACGATGGCTGCGCAGCCCGCAATGGTGAGCGCCGTCTGCGACTGCGTCAGCTGAGCGGATGCGCTCGAGCCCATGTCGGTGTCGACATTCGAGCGGGTCACGATCATGCCCGTGGAGACCGCCATCAAGAGCGCCGGGATCTGGGTGACGAGGCCGTCGCCGATGGTCAGCAGCGTGTAGGTGCCGACGGCGTCGCCGATATCCATTCCGCGCTGGAGCATGCCGATGGCGATGCCGCCGACGATGTTGATGATGATGATGATGATCCCGGCGATCGCGTCGCCCTTGACGAACTTGGATGAGCCGTCCATGGCCCCGTAGAAGTCGGCCTCGGCGGCCACGGCGGCGCGGCGTTCGCGCGCCTGCGTGTCGGTGATGAGGCCGGCGTTCAGGTCGGCGTCGATGGCCATCTGTTTGCCGGGCATGGCGTCGAGCGTGAAGCGCGCTCCCACCTCGGCCACACGCTCGGCGCCCTTGGTCACGACGACGAACTGGATGACGACGAGGATCAGGAAGACGACCGCCCCGATGATCATGGAGCCGCCGACCGCGACGTGGCCGAACGAGGCGATCACCTGGCCCGCGTAGCCGTCGCCGAGCACGAGCCGGGTGGAGGCCACGTTGAGGCCAAGCCGGAAGAGGGTCGCGACGAGCAGCAACGAGGGGAATACCGAGAAGTCGAGCGGCTTCTTCACGAACATCGTCGTCAGCAGAATGACGAGCGCGAACAGGATGTTCACGATGATGAGCACGTCGAGAAGCCACGCGGGCACGGGCATGATCAGCAGCATGATGATGCCGACGACGCCGACGGGCACCGCCAGCTTCGACAGATTGCGTGTCTTCATGTCAGTTCACTCTCTTCTCACGCGGCCGCGGGGGCCATCGTGTGGGTGCCGTATGCGGCGCCGCGCGTGCGCAGCGCCATGACGAACGCCAGCACGCGGGCGACCGCGTTGTACAGCTCGACGGGAATCTCCTGGCCGATCTCGCACTGCGCGTGCAGGGCACGTGCCAGCGGAATGTCACGAACCATGGGAACACGGTCGCTTTCGGCCTGTTCACGGATGCGCGTGGCGATCGTTCCCTGCCCCTTGGCGACGACGCGGGGTGCCGACTTGCCCGGCTCGTAGACGAGCGCGACGGCGATGTGCGTGGGGTTGACCACCACGACGTCGGCGCTCGCGATGGCGGCGATCATGCGGTTGCGGCTCATGGCCATCTGACGGGATCGGCGCTGGGACTTGATGAGCGGGTCGCCGTCCGAGTTGCGATGCTCGTCCTTGACCTCGCGCTTGGTCATGCGGGTCTTCTTGCGGTTGCGACGCAGGATGACGAAGACATCGATGCCGGCAATGACGAGGCCCGCGGCGACGGCCACGCGCAGCATATTCGCAATGCCCTCCCCCGCCTCGTCGAGAACGGCGGAGACCGACATGCCGCCCGAGGCGGTGAGCACCGGGATGAGTCCCTGGACCACCGCGTAGAGCACCGCGCCGACGACAACGGTCTTCAGCAGGGCCTTCGCGCCCTCCCACAGCGCGTTCATGCCGAAGGTGCGCTTCAGGCCGCTCACAAGGTTGAAGTGCTCGAACGATGGCTTGAACTTCTTGACATGCAGTCCGCCCTGCACCACCGATCCGCCGACGACGGCGATGACCACGACGACAAGCATGGGCGTCATGGTTGCCATGACCGAGGCGAGTCCGTCACCCAAGGCGGCGAGAGCGACCCCGGTGTCGGCGGTGGCGATCGCGGAACGCACGGCCGCAAACTGCTGCTCACCGGCATCCGCTGCTGCCGTCATGGTGGTGGGGATCATGATGGCCGCCGCGCCGACGCCGAGCCACGCCGTCAGGTCCTTGGACTTGCTGAGCTGGCCCTTGGAGCGCACCTCCTTCATGCGCTTGTCGGTCGCCTGTTCGGTGCGTTCGCCCGCGTCTGACATCAGTTCACCCCCGAAACGAGGCCGACCGCCTGGCCGGTGAGGGCGGCGATGATGCCGGGCAGGGCCACAAACACCACGCCGGCGAGGCTGACCGTCAGGAGGATCTTCAGCGGGAAGCCGAGGGCGAACGCGTTGAGCGCCGGGGCGACGCGCGTGATGAGGCCGAGCCCGGCATCCGCGAGGAAGAGAACGACGATGAGCGGGCCGGCGATCTGCACGGCGGCGAGCATCATCTGCGTGACCCCGGTGAGCGCGGCCTCGGCGAGATGGCCCGTGTCGATGGCCGCACCGAGCGGCAACGCCGTGAAGCTGCGGGTCAGGCCGCCGAGCACCAGCTGGTAGCCGTCGGAAGCGAAGAGCAGCGCAAGTGCGGTCATCTGGAACAGCCGGGTGAACTGCGCGCCGTTGACCATGGCCTGCGGGTCGTAGCCCTGGGCGAGCTGGAAGCCGCCGAACTGGTCGATGAGCGTTCCCGCCGACTGGATGGCCGAGAACACCAGCATGACCAGGAAGCCGAGGGCGGCACCGGTGACGGCCTCGAGAACGAGGGCGAGAAGGAAGCCCGCCGTATCCGGTGCGTGGAAGTCGTGGGTGACCGCCGGCGAGACCGCGAGGGCGAGCCCGATCGCGACCATTGCCTTTACGCGGGCCGGAAACGCGTTGTACGAGAACGGCGGCGCGATGACCACGAACGCCGTCATGCGCACGGCCGCCAGCATGACCGCCTCGATCCACGACTGGTCGATGTCGAAGCTCATGAGCCACCGCCCAGCAGCATCGGGATCTTGTCGAACATCTCGTTCGTGAACGTGACGATCTCGGAGATCATCCAGTGGCCGGCGATCAGCAGGGCCACCGCGACGGCGACGGCCTTCGGCACGAACGACAGCGTCACCTCCTGGATCTGGGTGATCGACTGCAGGAGCGACACGGCGAAGCCGACGACGAGCGCCGTGATGAGAATGGGCGCGGCGAGCTTCGCGGCCACGATGAGCCCCTGCATGCCGATGTCCATGACCATGTTGGTATCCATCAGCCGCTCCCGTAGCTCTGGATGAGGGCGGTGATGATGATGCCCCAGCCGTCGACGAGGATGAACAGCAGCACCTTGAAGGGCAGCGAGATCATGACGGGCGGCAGCATCATCATGCCCATCGACATGAGGGCGGCCGACACGACGAGGTCGATGATGAGGAACGGCACGAAGATGACGAAGCCGATGATGAACGCGGCCCGCAGCTCCGAGATCATGAAGGCCGGGATGAGCGTGGTGATGCCGACGCTCGCCGGATCCTTGGGGTTGGGCAGGCCCGCCGCGCGCGTCATGAGCGCGAGGTCCTCCTGCCGGGTGTGCGCGATCATGAAGCCGCGCAGGGGGCCGGAGGCGGCCTGGATCGCCGCGTCGAACGTCATGTGACCGGCAAGATACGGCTGTACCGCGTGCGTGTTGATATCGGTGAGCACCGGGCCCATGATGAACAGCGACAGGAACAGCGCGAGGCCCGCCAGCACCTGGTTGGGCGGAATCGACTGCAGGCCGAGCGCATTGCGCGTCATGGCCAGCACCACGAAGATCTTCGTGAACGAGGTCATCATCATGAGCGCGGCCGGGGCCACCGACAGCAGCGTGATGCCGATGAGGGTCACGACGGCTGACGACGGCGTGCCGTCCGGCCCGTTGATGCTCACGGTCAGGTCGCCGGAGTCGGTCGGCGCGGTGGGGGTCGGCACCGGGGTGGGCGGGGTCGGGGCGGCGTGCGCGGCCGTCGTCGCGACGCAGACCATCACGACCACGGTGAGCACGCCGATGGCGGTGAGGATGGCCGGCCGCACCCAGCGGGGCGACGCCGCCGTCGCCGTGGCAGCCACTGGACTCACCGCCCCTGCCGAAGCGCCGCGCCGGTCTGCTTCCACGTCGCGGGCGAGAGGATGGATCCGCCGAGCTTGCCCTGCGGGGCGCGATCGCGCCGCGGACGCAGCATGGCGACGGGGGCGGGCTCGAGGGCGGCGTGCTGCGGGCCCTGCGATGCCGGCGCGTGCTGCGCAGCATCCGTCGCCTGCGTGCCTCTGACCTGGGTGCCCTCGAGCGCGATGCCCTCGCGACGGGCGTTCTCCAGGGTGCGCGAGAACTCGTCGGCGCGCAGCACGGTGCTGCCGATGTCTTCGCTGTGCAGCACGTTCACGGACTGCTCGGTAACGCCGAGCAGAAGACGCTTGCCGTCGCTCTCGACCATGACGACGGAAGCGCGGCGGCTGAGCGCCTGGCGACCCACGACCTGGATGCTGTTCGTGCGCGCACGCCGGCGCGGGCGACGCTCGAGCTTGCGGCGCAGAAGCCACAGAAGCGCGAGCACCGCCGCGAGCGACAGCACGACGCGAAGAGCGAGGACGAGGGTGTCCATGTTCAGGCGATGCCGTCCGCGACGTCGAGGATCTGGGTGATGCGAACCGCGTACTCCTGGTCGACGACGACGACCTCGCCGTGCGCGATCAGGCGGCCGTTGAGCAGGATGTCGGCGGGCGAGCCCGCCGAGCGGTCGAGCTCGACGACGGCGCCCGGTTCGAGCGCGAGCAGGTCGCGGACCGACATGCGAGTGCGGCCGATCTCGACCGCGAGAGCCATCTCGACGTTGCTGATGCGGCCGAGCTTGCCGACCACCGAGCGGTCGACATCGCGGTCGGCCGAGACCGTGCCGTTCTGACGGATGCGCACCGCGACCTCGCCCGCAAGGCGACCGTCGGCCTCGAGCAGCCGGAAGCGAACGGCGTCGGCGTCGGAGAAGAGCGACGAACGCTCCTCGAGCCTGCCCTCGCCGAGCACGCCGCTGCCGAGCGGGCCGGTCGCGGCCTCGAGCGCGGGCCGCAGCACGTCGACGAGTGACACCTGCGGAGCGTCTCCGCCGGCGGGCGCGAGGGCCTCGGCGTCGAGCAGCGCGATGGCGAAGTCTGCCGAGGTCGCCCCCACGAACGCCGCCACGACGGCGGCCGTCTCGGGGGCGGCAGCCCCGTCGGAGATGCGTTCGGCGTGTAGCGCCTGCGCCGTGGGAAGCTGCTCGACGAGTGCGTCGACGCTGGCGGCGTGCAGGTCTTGCGTGACGGTGGTCATGATGGGTTCTCCTCGGTGTTCACGACGACGCAGGCGAGTCGGGACCCGTTGGATCCGACCGCGGCGCGAGCCAGCTGCACTCCGTCGACAATCAGCGCGAACGGCCGGTGTGCGGGGTGCGGAAGCGGAATGAGATCGCCCGCGGCGAGCGAAAGGATGGTGCTCGGCCGCACCATGGCGGGCGTGACCTGCAGCGCGACCTCGACGGGCACCTGTGCAAGCTGGTCGTGCAGCAGTTCCCGCACGTTCGCGGCGCTCTTGGTCGGGCTGGCCGCCCCAAGCTGCGGCAGAAGCACCTCGGAGGGCATGGCGAGCGTGGCTGGTGCGATCTCGTCGCCCATGCGAATGGTGAAGGACGCGACGATCATGAGGTCGCGGGTGGCCGCGGCCTGAGCGAATTGCGAGTTGTACTGGATGCCGCTGACGCCGATTCCCGTGACTAGAAGCGGGCCGAGCGAGTACCGCAGGTCTTCGAGCGCGTCGTCGATCAGGCGTCGCACGAGCACCTGCTCGAGCGGGGTGAACTTGCGCTCAGGCAGGTCGTGAGCGGCACCGTTGCCACCCAGCATGTGCGTCACCCACGACAACGCCGCCGTCGTGGGGAACTGGATGACGGCCTTCGGCTCGGTGTCGGCGAGTTCGCATAGCACCATCGCGGTGTGTGCAGGCAGTCCGGCGGCGTACTCGTCGTACGTCACCATGGTGACCTGCTCGCAGGTCACCTGGGAGACGAGCCGCACTTTCGCGGTGAGCTGGGTGCCCCACTGGCGGGCGAACGTCTCGAACGCGAGCTCGAGCACGCGTGAGTGTTCGCGGGCGAGCGTGGTGGGTCGGCGGAAGTCATACAGCTCAACGGACTTCGCCGCCGCTGAGGGCGCGCGAGACACCGTGTGTTCCTGGACCGTCACGAAGCACACTATCGGCCGCCGTCGGCCGTGCGTTAGGCACGCCTGGGCCGGGCGCCATCACCTTTCACCGCTACATCGTCATGGTCCGCTCGAGGCCACCCCCGCGGTTGCCGCTGCCTGGCGCTCCTGGAGGATGCCCGGGATGAGGGCCCGCACCTCCTCCGGCTGCGTCGAGAGCACCACGATGTCGACGCGGCGGTTCTTGGCGAGGTCCGCCGGAGTGGTACCGGTGGAGAGCGGGCGTGTGTCTCCGAAGCCCACCGCGGAGATGCGGGTCGGCACGATTGCGTCCTGCTCCACCAGGTGCCGCAGCACCTGGGTGGCGCGTCCCGACGAGAGCTCCCAGTTTGTGGGGTACGGGTAGGCGGCGCTGCGCGCATCCGCGTGGCCCTCGACCGAGATCGAGTACGGTGTCTCGCGGAGCGGCGGCGCGACCGCGTCGAGCACACGCACGGCCTTGTTGCTCAGATCGATCTTGTTGGTCGCGAAGAACGTCTCAGACCCGATGAGCCGGATCGTGAGGCCGCGCTCGTCCAGCTTGAGGTCGACAGAGCTCGCCAGCTGCTGGGCGGCCAACGCATCGTGGATCTTCTGCTCGAGCGCGGCGAGGGAGTCGAGCTCCTGCTCGGCGAGCTCGCGATCCGTCATCGCCTTCTGCTCGACCTTCGTGAAGCCCTGGGCGTCCTTGTTCAGAAGGTCCTTGGGCAGAACGACACCCTGGGCCGAGTCGATCTTCTCGGTCTTCGTCGTGCCGAAGCCCGTGGCGAGCGAGTTCTTGAGTTCCTGGAACTTGTCCTTGTCGACCACCGACATCGAGTACAGCACGATGAACATGCACATGATGACGGTGACCATGTCCATGTACGACGCCATCCACCGTTCGCTGGTGTCGTGCTCCGGTTCGCCCTCGCCGAGATTGCGGCGACGGGGCCGGGTGCTCATGCGGCCTGCGGCAGGGCGTACGACGGCACCATCGCCCGCAGCCGCTCCCCCACCAGGCGGGGTTGGCTCCCTGCCTGAACGGCGAGGATGCCTTCCATCAGGAGCGTCATGCGCTCCACTTCCAGCTCACTGAGCCGCGCGAGCCGCGTGCCGATCGGCAGCCACAGGAAGTTGGCCGACAGCAACCCCCACAGCGTGGCGACGAACGCACTCGCAATGGCAGGGCCGAGGGTGGCCGGGCTGTCGAGGTTCTCGAGAACGTGCGTCAGCGAGACGACCGTGCCGATGATGCCGACGGTCGGGGCGTAGCCGCCCATCGCGGCGAAGAACTTGGCGGCCACCTTGTTGGTGCGTGCCTGGGTGGCGATCTTGTCCTCAAGCAGCATGCGCAGCTCGTCGGCGTCCGTGCCGTCGGCTATATTCTGCAGCGCCTCCTTCAGGAACGGGTCGTCGACCTGATCCGCCTCCTGCTCGAGCGCCAGCAGCCCTTCGCGCCTGGCCTTCTCGGCGAGGGAGACGACCTGGTCGATGATCTCCTGCGGAGGGCTCACCTTGCCCTTGAAGGCACGCGGCACTGCCTTGACGGCGAGCACCGCATCCTTCAGGGTGCCGCTCGCGATGCCGACGGCGATCGTGGCGCCGAGCACGAACACCATGGGGGCGGGAATGAGCAGGGCGGTCACGCTTGCGCCGTCCATGACGATCATGGCACCCAGGGCGCCGAACGCCATGAGGATGCCGATGATGGTAGCCGGATCCATCAGTTCTTCCCTACCCGCGGCGCGGTGGGAACCGTGTTCCGAGGCGCCTGATCGCTGGTGTCGTCCTCGCTCGTGACAAGACTGAGCCGCTGGGCGCCCGGGTGCACCGGCGCCGACGGCTGAGCGTTGGCGAGCGAGATCACATGCGCGCGATACTGAGCGATCATCTCGATGACGTCGCTCATCGACTCTGTCACGATGAAGGTGGAGCCGTCGACAAGCACGAGAGTGGTGTCGGGATGGGCGTGTATGCGCTCGATCAGGTCAGGGTTGACCGCGAACTGGCTGTCGTTAAGCCGCGTGACTACGATCATGACTCATCCCTGATGATTGCTTGCGGATCCCATCCATAGGCTCCTCACACACCACTGTCGGCCGCTCCCGGATGCGCGTTAGGCATCGGGAACGGCCGACAGGCCGAGCGATTGTGCGTTATCAGCGCTTCAGGCTAGTAAGCTCCTGCAGCACCTCGTCGCTGGTGGTGATGATGCGCGCGTTTGCCTGGAAACCACGCTGGGCGACAATCAGGTTGGTGAACTCCTGCGAGAGGTCCACGTTCGACATCTCGAGGCTGCCCGCGGTGAGCTGGCCGAGGCCGTCGGAGCCGGCGCTGCCGAGGGCGGCCGTTCCCGAGTTGACCGTGGCGCGGTACTCGGACGAGCCCGCCTTCTCGAGGCCGCCCGGGTTGATGAAGTTCGCCAGCGCGATGCGGCCGATGGGCTCGGTGTCGCCGTTGCTGAACGTACCGATGAGCGTGCCGTCCTTCGACAGGGTGAAGGTGTCGAGCGTGCCGGCGGCGCGGCCGTCCTGGTCGGCAATGCTGACGCTCGTGATGCCCGCGTATCCGGTGAGGGAATCCATGTTCACATCCACGCCGCCGATGTTGATCGGTCCAGGAGGCGTCGTGAGCGCGCCGCTGGCGAACGGAAGGCTCGCCACCGTTGCGCCGGCCTCGTCGGTCACGGTCCAGCTCTGCGCCGGCGCCGCATCCTTCGTGAAGGTCAGAGTGAGGTTGGAGGCGTTGCCCGAGGCGTCATAGATCTTGATGTCGCGCGTGAGCGCCGTGCCGTCCGCGGCGTCGTCGGGCAGGTTGCCGGTCACGGTGGCTGTGGTGGTCTGCGCGGAGGGCGAGACCGCCTTCAGCGGCAGCGACAGGTCGCCGATGGCCCCGCCGGAATTCACCACGCCGTTCACGGCTGGCCAGCCCTGCAGAATCGCGCCATCCGGGGTCACCAGACGCCCCTGCGGGTCGGGGCTGAACGATCCCGCACGCGTGTACAGCGTCTCGTTGCCGACCTTGACCGTGAAGAATCCGTCGCCCGAGATCATCATGTCGGTCGGCTTGCCGGTGGCCTGCGCCGACCCCTGAGTGAAGTTGGTGGCGATGCCCGCCACCTGCACGCCGAGCCCGACCTGCGCGGGGTTGGTGCCGCCGACCTCGGCCTGAGGCCCGCTCGCACCCTTCTGCATCTGCGAGAGCGTGTCCTGGAACTGGGTCGACGACGACTTGAATCCGATGGTGTTGACGTTGGCGATGTTGTTGCCGGTCACGTCGAGCATGGTCTGGTGCGACCGGAGGCCCGAGATGCCGGAGTACAGAGAACGAAGCATGATGCTCGCCTTTCAGTTGGTGGTTGACGTTGAAGAGGTTGAGGTGGCGGTCGGTGTGGTGCTCGCCGGGGTACGGATGCCGCTGATGGCGTCGAGGGCGACCTCGACCCCGTCCACGGTCACCTGCGGCACCGGCCCGGCGAAGGAGACGGACGAGGCGATGCCGCTGATCGCGTCTCCATCGGAGTTCGTGTAGCTCACCTGCTGGCCCACGAGGCCCGCGGCGGCAATGCGCATCTGCAGTGAGAAGTTCTCGTTGCTCGTGGTCGTCTGCTTGGTGATCTGCTCCATCATCGCCAGCTGCGTGGTCTGCGAGATCATCTGGCCCGTGTCCATGGGCGAGCTCGGGTCCTGGTTCTTCAGCTGGGCCACGAGCAGGTTCATGAACGCGTCGGCGTCGAGCGTCTGCTTGGGCGCGCGCGTCGGCGGAGTCGCGTACAGCGCTCCGGACGCGCTCGCCACGGTGTCGATCGGCATGGTGTTCTCCTTCTCTCAGACGAGCAGGTCGAGGGTCGATGTCGCCAGGTGGCGCGGTCTGGGGGTTCGCTCACTCTCGTCGCCCACCGCAAGGTCGGTGCGTGAGCCCGAGGCGCGCTCCGTTCGGGGTGCGAGCGACTGGCGGCCGTCGGCCTGCGCATCCGCGGGCTGGTTCTGCGATGACAGGTCGAGCTGAGCGTTTGCGCCGGTGGCGGAGAGGTCTCGGCGCAGGTCGCCGAGGATCGTGCGCAGGGCGTCGCGGCCGGCGTCGGTCGGGGCGAAGAGCTCCACGTGCATGCCCGCCGCGGTGACGTGCGCGCGTACCGTGACCGGTCCGAGGTTCTCTGGCGTGACGTTGAGCGTGAGCGTGTGCTCGCCCGGCTTGGCACCGGCGAGGGTGAAGATGGGCGTCGCGAGCTGGGCCGCGAGCGGCAGCGCGGGAGCCTGGGGAGCCGGCTGCGCGGCCGCGGTCGGCGCGGTAGCCTGTGCTGCGGGCGCCTGGGTCACCTGCACTGCGGCCTGGGGCATGGCCGAGCCATCGACTGGGAGGGCCTTGGCAATCGGCGCCGCAGGTGAGCCAGAAGCGGATGCGGCCGACGCCGCTGCGTCGCCCGTCACGCCCGCACCGTTCGCGTTCGCGCCGCCACCGTTCGTGGTTGTCGTGACGACGCTGCCGTTGCCCGCGGACGCTGCCGCGTGCAGCCCGCCCGCCGCCTCCCCCGCCTTCGGGGTCGCCGTCGTCGCTCCGGTCGCTGCCGTCGCGGCACCGGCAGCGCCGGCCGTGGTCGTGGCGACGGCGTTCGTGGCCGCTGTCGGCACGGTGGTTGCCCCCGCTCCGGCGGCCTGTGCGGTGCCGGGCGTTGCTGCGGTACCGGGCGTTGCTGCGGCGGCGCGTGCGCTCGAGGCGGCGGCGCCGGTCGAGGGAGCGGGACGGGGCGCGGCGGCGACGGCTGCGGCGGTCGCGGGTGCGGTCGCCCCGGCCTGTGCGCCCTGAAGTGCCGATGACGGTGTGCTGCCGCTCGCCGGGGCGGTGGCGGATTGGGCGGCGGTGGCCGCGGGCGACTGGCCGGTCGTCGGCGATGATGCGGAAGCGGCGGCGGCGTGGCCGGCGACCGTCGACGTGATCGTGGCGGACGCTCCGGTCACGGGCACGGTCGCCGCTGCGGTAGCGGCAGCAGTCGCCGTCGCGACAGGCGATCCGGTCGCCGAGACAGAGATGGCGGCGGCGGCGGCGGTGGCCGCCGAGACAGCGGCCGCGGCGCCGGTCGTCGCCTGCGAGGACGATGCGGCGGCGGCATCCGCTGTGCCGCTCTGCGCCTGGGGCGTCGTGGCGGCGCTCGTCGATGCCTGGGCGGCGTCTGTCGACGGGCCGCTCGCGTCGGTCGTGGCGCCCTGCTGGGTCGCGGCGGTCGTCGCGGCGTTCGCAGTGGAGTCGTCGTGCGTGTGCCTGTGGTCGCCGCGCGTGGCCGCGCTCGCGTGGCCTTTGGCGGTCGCTGGCGCACCGTCGGAGCGGCGCCGCTCGCCCGCATCCGCGGGTCGGTCAGCAGGCCCGTCCGCCGAGCGGTCTGACGATGGACCGCGCGGCGCGAGGCGGTCGACCGCGCCGCGCATGGCGGAATCGAACCCGCCGGCGTCAGATGAACGGTGTGCCGCTCGCCCCGGCGTGGCAGCCGGTGCCGGCGGCGGCGTGGAGATCTGCATGGTCATGACGTGGCTCCGCTCGTCAGTGCGGCGCGCAGCGCCGCGGAGAGGGTGGTGCTATTCGAACCGGCCAGCGACGACAGGCTCGCGAGGGTGGTGCTGTTCGAACCGGCGAGCGACGACAGGCCCGCAAGACCGGTGGACGCTGCCGCGTCGGACGCCGACGGCACGATGCGCCGGATCGTGGCGATCTGGCTGTCGTTCATCCAGGCGTTGGCCACCTGCACGTTGCGGCCGGCGCTCGGCGCATGGATGACTTTGCCGTCGCCCGCGTAGATGACGATGTGATCCTCGCCCTTGAGCACGATGAGGTCGCCCGGCTGCGCCTGCGCGAGGGAGGGCACTTCGACGCCCATCTTGGCCTGGTCCGGCACGACACGCGGCAGCGTGATGCCGAGGTCGGCGTAGACGCGCTGCACGAGCCCGGAGCAGTCCATGCCGCTCGCGTCCTCCCCGCCGAACACGTAGGGCACGCCCAGGTATTTGCGGGCATCGGCCACCACGTCGGCGCCGGTGGCGCCCAGCGGGTTGGCGACGCCGGTGGACGACGAGACGGCGCTCGCGCCGGCGAGGCCGTTCGCCTGTGCGAGGGCGGAGGCGAAGGTGGTGTCCGAGGTACTGTCGGTCGCACTCGTCTTAGGGCCGAAGAGCTCGGAGAGCCGGGACTGGATCTGCTGGATCGAACCGACCGCGTCGGTGACGCTCATGATTCGCCCTCCTTCCTGTGCCACGATGTCGAGGCGATCTCGTCGATCACGGCCTGCTCCTCGCGCAGCTCTTCGTGCACCACGAGCGCGTCGTGCTTCGCCTCGAGCTTCTCGAGGCCGATCGAGCGCGAGCGCGCCTCCTCGTAGGTCTCCTGCGCGTCGGCGACGGCACTCTCGTGCACCCGGCCGAGCGCACCGAGCTCCTGCACCATGCCGAGCGTCGAGGCACGCGCCGCGGCGATCGCCGAGAGCGCCGCGACACTCGTCGGGTCGCTGGCGGTGTCGCGCAGCGCGGCACGCACACGCGTGTGGCGCTCCGAGTTCTCGCGCAGCAGTGCGTGTGCGGCGCCGAGCGATGCGGCGGCCTGGTCCTGCTGCAGGTGGCGCAGGCGCAGCAGACCGGCGAGGGAGAAGCGCGGCGCCATCAGGCCACCCCCATTGCGGTCGTGAGCGCGGCGAGCGTCGCCCACGACGTCTCCGCATCGACCTGCTCATCCATGCCCTGGCGCAGGAACGCGTCGATCGCCTGCTCGTGCTCGATGGCGGCGTCGACGAGCGGGTTCGTGCCGCTCTGGTAAGCGCCGACATCAAGCAGGTCCTGGGCCGATCGGCGGGCTGAAAGCACGCGGCGAAGAGCGCTGGCGAGGGCGGTTCGCTCCCGGGGGTTCACGCGCGAGGCGACGCGCGATACCGAGCCGAGCGCGTCGACCGAGGGAAAGTGGCCGACGACGGCGAGCTTGCGGTCGAGCACGACGTGGCCGTCGAGAATGGACCGGGCGGCATCGGCCACGGGCTCGTTGTGGTCGTCGCCGTCCACGAGAACCGTGTACACGCCGGTGACAGAGCCACGCGCATCCGTGCCTGCCCGTTCGAGCAGTTTGGCGAGAACCGAGAAGGTCGAGGGCGGGTAGCCCCGCGTCGCGGGCGGCTCGCCGACCGAGAGGCCGATCTCACGCTGGGCCATGGCCACGCGCGTGAGCGAATCCATCATGAGCATCACGTCGGCGCCCTCGTCACGGAACGACTCGGCGATGCGCGTGGCGACGAAGGCGGCGCGCAGCCGCATGAGTGCGGGCTCGTCCGAGGTGGAGACGACCACGATTGAGCGCGCAAGGCCCTCCTCGCCGAGGTCGTCCTCGAGGAATTCGCGCACCTCACGGCCGCGCTCCCCCACGAGTGCGATGACCGACACCTGGGCGTCGGTGCCGCGCGCCACCATGGAGAGCAGGGAGGACTTGCCGACGCCCGAGCCCGCGAAGAGGCCCATGCGCTGCCCCTTGCCGACGGTCGTCAGCGTGTCGAGCACGCGCACGCCCAACTGCAGCGGGGTGTCGATGCGGGCGCGGTGCATGGCAGAGGGCGCGGCATGATCGAGCGGCACCATCGCGGACGTCTCGAGCGGCCCCTTGCCGTCGATCGGGCGACCGAGCCCGTCGAGCACGCGACCGAACAGCCCGTGACCGGTCGGCACGAGCACGGGGGTTCCCGTAGAGCGCGCAGGCGCCCCCGCCCGTAGTCCGCCGAGCGTACCGAGGGGCATGCAGCGGATGCCGTCGCGCGTCGCGGCGACGACCTCGGCCTCGATTCCGGGGTGCTCGCCGACGCGAACCATGTCGCCGATGGCGCAGTCGAGGCCGTCGATCTCGATGCCGAGACCCACGACGGAGGAGACGACGCCGACCCGCTGCGGGCGCGCGGCCCTCAGCGCATTGCCGAATCGGTCGGCTCGGGGCCGCGTGGCGCTCACGTTGCTCATCTACGCCCCCTCGCCGAGCGCGGCACGAACGCGTGCCAGCGAACTCGTGATGCGGGCGTCGAGATACCCCGCCGGCAGCTCGGCGATGGCGTCGCCGCGGGCAAGAGCAGGGTCGGCCTGCAACGGGATGCTGAGGGCTCCGGTCGCCTCGTCGCCGAGGGAGCGAAGATCCGCCAGGTCGGCCGGGTTCAGCCGCACGGCGATGACATCGTCGGCCTCGGCGTGGTCGAGCGCGCGACGCAGCGCCGAGCGGGCGGAGTCGGCGCCATCCGCCAATTCGCGCCCGAGAATCGCCTCGGCGATGTCGACAGCGGCGGCCGCGAGCGAGTCCTGCGCGTCGTCGAGCACCGGGATGAGGCACGAATCCAGAGCCGCCCGTGCGGCGGTGAGAGCGGCAACAGCCGCGGCGACTCGAACCTGTTCTGCCGCTCGCGCCGTGTTGAACTCGTGCTCAAGCGCAGCGCGGCGCTCGTCGAGTTGACGCTGCGCGGCCTTGAGCCCGGCGGCATAGCCGGCTGCGTGGCCCTGCACACGAGCCTGCGCTTCGATGTCGTCGCGGCGGGCGTCGTTCAGTGCGGGAAAGCTGAGGCCCGAGAAGCGAGTGTCAGTAGACATACTCCTCCTCGTCTCCGCGCTGCAGGGTGATCGTGCCCTGAGCCTCGAGGTCGCGGATGGAGCGCACGACCTCCGCGCGTGCCTCCTCCACCTGGCTGACGCGCACTGGGCCGAGCGCCTCGAGCTCCTCGTTGAGGAGTTCCCGGTTGCGCTCGGAGAGGTTGGTGCGGATGGTCTCGACGACCGTCTCGGCCGATCCCTTCATCGCGAGGGCAAGAATGGCGGCGTCGATGCCACGGAGCACCTGCTGCACGTCCTTCGCCTCGAACTTCACGATGTCGGCGAAGGTCAGCATGCGCGAGCGAACCTCTTCGGCAAGCTCGGGGTCGCGCTCGTCGAGGCCGTCGAGCAGGGCGCGCTCGGTCGCGACATCGGAGCGGTTGATAATCTCGACGAGCGGCTGCACTCCCCCGATCACCTCGCTCGACTCGCGCGCTGTCACGACCGCACCGGCGCGCGCCTTGAGCGTGTCGGCCACGACACTCACGGCCTCCGGCGTCGCCGTGCCCATGGTCGCGATGCACTGGGCGACGTCGGTGCGGAGCGGGTCTTCGAGGCTCGCCAGCACGGCGGATGCCTGGTCGGGCCGCAGGTACGCGAGCACGAGAGCGATGGTCTGCGGCAGTTCGCCGTTGAGCAGGCTGGAGATCTGGCCCGATTCCGCGCCGTCGAGAAACTCGAAGGCACGGCCCGCGATCGATGACGCGACCCTGCTCATCACGCCGGCCGCTCTCTCGGCGCCGAACGACGCCTCGAGCAGGCCGGAGGCGAAGTCGCGGCCGCCGCGCGGGCTCCAGCCGCCCTGCAGGGTGAGCTCGTGGAACTCGAGAAGGGTGGCCTCAGCGGCGTCCTTGTCCACCTTGCGCAGCCGCACGATCTCTGCCGCGATCTCCTCAGCCTCGGTCTCGCTGAACTCGCGCATGACCTGCGCGGCACGCTCGTGCGACATGTTCATGAGTACGACGGCCACCTTCTGCGTGCCGGTCAGCACGGTGGTCCCGCTGCTCATGCGTTCTGCCGTTCATCCATCATGCTGCGCAGGAAGTCGGCGGCACGCGACGGATCCTGCTCTGCGAGGGCGCCGATCTCGGCGCGGCGACGTTCGACGTCGGAGGCCTCACCCAGGCTCGGAAGAGTGGGAGCGGCAGGAACGGCGGCGGGCTGCGCGGCAGGCGCCGTGAGCGGCAGAGTCGCCGCGCCCGAGGCGAGAGACGGCACGGCCTCTGTGAGCGTCCAGTCCTCCACCGTCTCGCGGTGCTGCCTGCGCGAGCGGCGTGCGTACAGGATGAGCCCGAGTGCCAGCGTGATGAGGATGCCGAGGGTGATGATGACCGTCTTCACAATGCCGGCGAACTGGTCGGCGGCATCCTGCGCCTTCGCGGCGTCCAGGGCTTTCGCCGCCTCCTTTGCCGAGGCGTGGCTGAAGTCGACGACCTTCACGGACACCTTGTCTCCGCGTGCCGTGTCGACGCCGGCGGCGGCCGAGACGAGGGAGGTCAGGTCGGCGACGTTGATCCCCTTGGCGGCCGCCGAGTCGACCGCGACCGACACGGTCTGCCGCGCGATGGCGCCGGACGGGATGTTGCGTGTCTCCGTCACCTGGTCGATCGCGTTGTTCTTGGTCGTGCTCTCCGAGTTGTACGAGCCGTCGGAGGTCGAACCGTTCGGCACCGCGATGTTGTCGGGGCCGAGCACGCCGCTCGAGCCGGCGCCGGTTCCCGAGTATGTCTCCTTCGTCGTGGATTCGTTGATCGACGGCGCGCTCGTCGGCTGCGAGTAGCTCGTCTCGGTTCTCGTCGCCGATTCCTGGTTGACGTCGGCCGCCACCACGACGGTCGCATTTCCGGTGCCGACCACCTTGTCGAGCATGCTCTGCACCGCGGTGCGCACGCGCTCCTGGTAGTCACCCGCCTGCTGGTCGGTCGAGCCGTTGACTCCGGTGCCGACGGCCGAGAGCACGGTTCCGCGCGAGTCGATGACCGCGACATCCGTGGGCTTCATGTCGTCGATCGATGCGCTGGTGAGGTGCACGATCGCCTGCACCTGGTCGGTCGTCAGGCTCACGCCGGCCTGGGTCTCGATGAACACGGATGCCGTCGGGTCCGTCTTCTGGGACGTGAACACGGTCTCCTTCGGAATCGCCAGCTGCACGGATGCCGTCTGAACGCCCTTCATCGCCGAGATCGTCTTGGCGAGCTCGCCTTCGATGGCCCGCTTGTACGTGACCGACTGCTGGAACTCGCTCGAGGTGACACCCATCTTGTCGAGAAGCGCGTAGCCGCCCGTGCTCGACGACGGCAGGCCCGCGGCCGCCGCCTTCAGACGCTCGTCGTACACCGACGCTTCCGGCACCAGCACCGTGCCGCCGCCGTTGGCGAGCTCGTACGAGACGCCGTCGGTGCGCAGCTGCTCGACGATCGCGTTCGCGTCGGAACCGCTTAGGCCCGAGAACAGCGGCGTGTACGAGGGCTTCGCGAGCCAGCTCGTGAGCGCGATGGCGCCGAGCACGACGACCGCGATACCGATGATCGCAATGGTGCGCTGGGCAATGCTGAACCCGCGGATGGTCGCGCCGAGGCGCGACAGCACGGAGGTGACTGCAGCGGGCATCAGGCCTGCATCCTCATGATCTCGTTGAACCCGTCAACGGCCTTGTTACGAATGGCCGCGGCGAGTTCGAGGGTGACCTGCGCCCTCGTTGCCGCGATCGTGGCGTCGTGAATGTCGGTGAGGTCACCCGTGACCGCCTTGATCGCCAGGGTGTTCGAGGTCGACTGCAACTGCTGCAGGTTGTCGACCGCGCCGCCGAGCGCGGTCGCGAAGCCGGAACCGTCGGTGGAGTTCGTGGCGGTCGTGGCCTGGGTCGCGGCGGTGCCGGCGATCGACTGGATGGCTCCGAGAGCGGGAATCGGCATGATCAGCGTCCGATCTGCAGTGCGGCTTCGTAGGTGGTCTTGGCTCGGTCGACGACGGCGGCGTTGGCCTGGTATCCGCGCTGGGCCATGATGAGCTCGCCCATCTGCTCGCCCATGTCGACGTCGGGGTAGCGCACATTGCCGTCGGCGTCCGCAAGCGGGTTGTTCGGGTCGTTGACGATCACGCCCTGCGCGTCGCCGTACGCGACGCCGGCCACATAGGCGCCGGAGGTCCCCTCCCCTGCCTGCGCCACGATGTAGCGGGCCTGGAAGGCCGCGTCGCTCGTGCGTGTGGCGTTGTTGGCGTTGGCGAGGTTGTCGCTGATGGCGTCGAGCCACTTGCGGTGCAGGGTCAGGCCGGTTCCGGCGATGCCGATCGCGTCGAAGGTCATCAGGCCGTCCTCATCGCCGCGCGCACGCCGTTGAAGAGGTTGCCCTCAGCCTGGGTGGCGAACTGGTACCGCAGCACCGTGTCGATGTTCGAGAGCGTCTCGGTGTCGAGGTTGACGTTGTTGCCGTTGAGGCGGGTCGGCTCGAGTGAGTTCGCGGTGGTGGCGGCGACTGTGCCGTCTCCGGCCTTGACCGAGGCGGCAAGCGCATCCTCGAACTGCACGCGCTTGGCGTGGTAGTTCGGCGTGTTGACGTTGGCGATGTTGTCTGCGATGGTCCGCTGGCGCAGGGCGAGCGCGTCGAGCGCGCTCGTCAGTGCGGCAGACGTCACGGATTCAAGCACGACGGCCGTCCCCTCACGAAGAGTGTGATTGGCCGATCCGTGGCCTCAAGAGTCGAGCGATCCGTGCTCGCTACAACCTCTCGGCATGCTCGACGGTTTCGTTAGGCAACGCACCGTATTGGAGCGGCCGGGATACTCCTCGAAGCGATGCGTCAGCCGACGGCATCCAGATACACGGATGCGCCACGGCCACTGACCTGTGGGACCGAGCGCACAGCGGCGATATGCCGGCTGGTCGACGCCAGCGCCTGCTGCAGGTGCGTGAGGGCCTCAGTCTGTGCGTCGAGCACCCGCTGTGCGCGTGCCACGAGGTGCGCCGGAATCGGGCCGGAGACGCGGGGAAGCGCGCCGGCCGGGAAGGCGAGGCGCGCGGTCGTGGCCGCATCCGCTCCGTTGGTCTGAAGAAGCGTGAGGTCGCGCTCAAGGCCGGAGAGAATGCTCTCCCATTCGCCGAGGACCTTCTCGTCGGTCTGTGTCTCGTACTCAGGCAACGCCGAGCTCCCCTCCGCTGTTCTGCGCAGCGGCGACGGGCAGCGAGTTGGCCGCCTCGTGCCAGGCCTGGCGCAGGGGTTCGAGCAGGTCGATCGCCTCGCGGGTGCGCGCCGGATCCCGATGGATGTTCGCGTTGATCAGGGCGGTCGACAGGTACGTGTAGAGGGCCATGATGCCCTCGGCGCCGTCCCAGGCGTCGGGCCGCAGCGAGGTCTGCAACTCGGCGATGATGGCCTGCGCGTGCTGCAGGTTCTCGTTGGCGAGCGGCCAGTCTGCGCCCAACTGGGCCTCTTCTGCCCGGTTGAGGTCGAGCAGCAGCCGGTCGTAGAGCATCGTCAGCAGGCGTGCGGGACTTGCCGAGAGGACCGCATCGCGTGCGTACTGAGAGCGGAGGGTGGTGTTTGCCATGGTCATCGTCATCAGCCGCCCGTGGAGAGGCCGGCGAGCTGGCCGGTCAGCCAGTTGGATTGCGATTGCAGGTTGCTCAGGTTGACCTCGAGCGTCGCATACGTCTTCTCGAGAGCCGTGCGCTGGTCGGCGAGGCGCAGGTCCCAGTCGCTGATCTGCTTGTTGTAGTCGGTGATGAGCGACTGCTGGCCCTTGATGGTGCCGGTGAGCGTTCCGTTGTACTGGTCGGAGACGACCTTGCCGGCATCCGCTACCCGCTGTGCAATCGCCTGGAGCGTGCTCTGGGCGAACGAGGGATCCTTTGCGAGGGCCGCGGCGAACTTGTCCGAGTCGAACGCGATGGTGCCGTCCTCGGCGATGCTGATGCCGATCTCGGAGGGCGAGTGCCCGTTGATCGGCATGGTTGCCGCCGTCATCATCTTCTGGTTCACGTCGCGCACGATCGATTCACCCGAGAGCACGCCACCCGTGACGACCGTTCGGCCGGTGTCGGGATCCGTGGAGGTGGTCGTCGCCGTCTGCTGGGTGATGTAGCCGAAGATGCCGTTGAGCGAGTCGACGAGGTCGCTGGCCTTCTTCGAGACCGCGGCGGTGTCCTGCTGGATCGAGAGGGTGACCGGTGTCGCGCTCACCGAGTTCACGGTGACGGAGACGCCGGGGAAGAGGTCGGTGAACGTATTGCTTGCCGAGCTGATCTGCTGTTCGGCTGCCGTGCCGGCCCACAGCGTGACGGTGGCGTCCTGGGCACTCTTGATCGTGGCTGATCCTGCCACCGTGCTCAGGTCGGTCGCGGTACCCGCCGTGACGTCGGCCTTGGAGCCCTGATACACCGTGAACGCGGCGTCCGCGCCGGTCTCCTTCGAGCTGAACTGCAGACGGAAGAGCGGATTGCCGGCGCCGTCTGTGCCCGAGGCGACCTTCATGGCCGTCACCCCCGAGCCGGCCGCGTTGAACGCGGTGACGACGTCATCGAGAGCGGTGCTCGCGGCAGTGACCTCGGTCGTGGTGCCGTCGGCGCCGACGACCGTGAGCACGGGCGGGTCAACGGGCCAGGCGCTCATCGTCGCGGTGACGCTCACCTGGCGCTGCGCCATCTGGCCCACCGTGAGGTCGATCTGGCCGGCGCTGGCGCCCGCCGCGACGGTGACGCTCACGGCGCTTGAGCTGCTGGAGGCTTTGTAGAGGTCGAGGGCACCGGGCTTGGCTGTCGCGTCGGCGAGCGAGCCGAGCGTCGCGGCGCGGGTGTTCAGGCTCTGGAAGGCCGAGACCAGGCTTTGCGTGGTCGAGACCTTGTTCTTCAGCATGGTCTGCGGCTGCGCCTCGACCTGCATGAGGCTGTTGATCAGGCTCGTGGTGTCGAGCCCGCTGACGAGGCCGTCGATTCCCACTGTCATGATCGGTTCCTCTCGCGGGGCGTGTCAGGCGCTGAGCTGGTGTTCGGGATAGCGGTGATGCGGTTCGGGATGGTGCGGGGCGGTTATTCGGGGTGGTGCTTCGGGGTGATGCTGGGCGGTGCTTCGGGGTGGTGCTGGTTTTGCGATGGTGCTGGTTTTGCGATCGGGCGGTGAATGACCGACGGCGGCCGAGAGCGAGGTCCAGTTCCCCCTCGGCCGCCGTCGGACGGCTTTCACCGTGCGTCAGTCAGTGACGACTAGCGCAGGAGCTGCAGAACTCCCTGGTTCGACTGGTTCGCCTGAGCGAGCATCGCGGTGCCGGCCTGCGACAGGATGTTCGCGCGGGTGTAGTTCACCATCTCTGAAGCCATGTCGGTGTCGGTGATGCGCGACGACGACGCGGAGAGGTTCTCCTTGCTGACGTTCAGGTTGTTGATGGTGTGCTCGAACCGGTTCTGGTCAGCACCGAGCTGCGCACGAGCGGTCGAGACCTTCGTGATCTGCGTGTCAAGCAGCTTGATGGCTGCCTGGGCGCCCGTAGCACTGGTGAAGTCGAGACCACCCGTTGCTGCGGCCGGCTGCGTGGTCGCGGCGGTGAGGCCGGTACCAGGTGCCGCGGCGACCGAGACGGTTCCGCCGGTCAGTGACTTCACGTTGAGGTCACCGGCGGCGTTCACGGTCGCGATGAGGTTCGCCGAGAACGTCTTGTCGGCGTTCAGGGCGTCGGCGACATCGCCAGCGGTCGCGTACGTGCCACTCAGCGCAGCGGTCGTCACAGCCGTGACGGACCCGTCGCCGTTCGCGACGCTGAACGCCTGAGCTCCAGCAACGGTGGCGGGCGCAGCGGTGAAGTTGCCACCCGTGTTGCCGACTCCGAGCGCGCTAGCGATCGTGGCGACGTTCGCGCTGCTGAGGTCGACCGTGATCTGGTCTGCCGCAGTACCGTTCGCGCCGACCTGGAAGGCGAGCTTGCCGTTCGTGCCGGCGGTGCCGTCGAGCAGGTTGATGCCGTTGAAGTTGCTCGACTGCGAGATGCGCGTGAGCTCGTCGTTCAGCGCGCTGGCCTCCGTGCTGATCGCCTTGCGGGAATCCGCGTTGTTCGAGTCGTTACCGGCCTGAACAGCGAGGTCGCGCATGCGCTGCAGGATCGACTGAACCTCGGTGAGCGAACCTTCA
This sequence comes from Microbacterium sp. STN6, assembly GCF_026410545.1. GTDB lineage: Bacteria > Actinomycetota > Actinomycetes > Actinomycetales > Microbacteriaceae > Root112D2. The sequence continues at coordinate 717,244 of NZ_JAPMIT010000002.1, read as the reverse complement.
GTCGTCTGAATGACGCTGATGCCGTCCTGAGAGTTGCGGGCGGCGACTGTGAGGCCACCGATCTGCGACTTCAGGCCCTCCGAGATGGCCAGTCCTGCTGCGTCGTCCGCCGCGCGGTTGATGCGAAGGCCGCTGGAGAGCTTCTCAAGCGACTTCGACAGGTCGTTCTGCGTGTTGGACAGGTTCCGGTACGTGTTGAGTGCCGAAATGTTGGTGTTGATTGTCATACCCATGATGAATTCCTCCGTGACTGGGTCCTAAGTCGGCCATCCATGGCCTGACACTGGTAGCTATCGGCATCCCGCATCCGTGCGTTAGGCGCCGTGACGAAAACAGGAGGCTGTGTTGCGGCCGGCGCGGGACGAGGGCAGCGTCAGCCGGCGCGGCCGACCGCGACGCCGACGCGCGGCGCCTGCGCCATCGCGGGGCGCGCCATGCGGCTGAGACCGGCGGCGGCCTGCTCGGCCACCCGGGCCAGGTACGCCTCGCGGCTCACCGGCGAAATGCGCGACTGCGGCGCGTAGTCGGCCTCGGGAACGTCTGCGTAGTGCGTGCCGAGCCCGTCGCGCAGCAGGCGGATCGCCTCGGAGCGCTGCTGGGAGACCGCGGAGTGCGTGGTGCCGAGCTCCTCGGCGATCTCCTTGACGGAACGGTCCTCGAAGTAGATCTGCTCGATGACATACCGCATCTTCTCGGGCAGTGCCGTGACGGCGGTGCGCAGGTAGCGCAGCTGCTCGCCCTCGAGCAGCGTCTCCTCCGGAAGCGGCGTGGTGGAGGCGAGGAACTCCGAGGTGGTCTCATCGAGCGTCGTGAGCGTCCTGGCAGCATCCGCTAGGGCATCGGTCGCGATGCTGCGCTCGACGCCGAGCGCGTTCGCGATCTCGTCGACCGAGGGCGTGCGACCAAGAGCGGCGGTCAGCGTCTCCTGCACCGCGAGCGTCTCCTTGATGCGCTTGCGAGCCGAGCGGGTGGCCCAGTCCTCCGCGCGCATCTCGTCGGCGAAGGCGCCGATGATGCGCTTGCGCGCATACGCGCCGAAGGGAATCCCGAGCTCGGGCTTGAATGCCTCGGCGGCAGTGATGAGGGCGATCGATCCGGCAGACGCCATGTCGTCGCGCGACAGGTGCGTGGCCCGGGCACACAGATCTGAGACGAGGTAGCCCACCAGGGGCAGGTTCTCGACGACCAGTGCATTGCGTTCGGTTCGATTCACGGCAGGACCTCTTGGACGCTCGTAGGCGGAATTACTCAGTGAGGGCAAGCTGTTTGGAACAGGTGAAACTCGGGTGGAACGCTAGGTGTTGCTCGGGTGTGGTGCGGTGGTGCTCGGGTGTTGTGAGCGAGGAGATCGGGCATCTCTGCCGCTCATGACTTACCTTTTCAAACTCTCAGCAGATATGGAGGGTAGACGCGCCCCCACTAAGGGTGTGTCCGCTCCCCCAGTACGGGGGTGCATCGTTTCAGCCCGCGCGGCCTGCACATTCTCGGGCAACGCATCGGGTGTCCCCCTAACATGGGCGGCGAGGGTGCCGACAGTGGTCTGAAGAACGACGCCGGCACTTCCGCCGTCACCGTCCCGTCAAGAATCGAGTGGAGGAGCCATGGGCGCGCAAGAGCTGTCAGCCCTGCTCTGGCGAGAGCGTGAGTTGCTCGAACTGCTGACCTTCAAACTCGAGGAGGAGCAGCTGCTCCTCACCGCCGGGCGCACGCGCTGGGTGCAGCACGCCACGCGCGAGGTCGAACAGGTCATGGAGCGCCTTCGGGTGACCGGTCTCGCTCGCACGGTCGAGGTGGCGCAGGTCGCCACCGAATGGGGCACGGATGAGGGCGCCACCCTGCGCGAGCTCGTCTCACACGCCCCCGCCGGCCCGTGGGCCGAGATCTTCAACGGACACCTCTCCGCGATGACCGGCCTGACCGCCGAGATCAAGCAGCTGCGCGATGTGAACGAGCAGTACCTGCGCGCCGCGGTGCGCTCGACGCAGGAGGCGCTCGCCGGCGCCGAGAGCGAGGCGCGCACCTATGACGCGCACGGCACGAGCGAGCTCGTCGGCGGCCGCGCCCAGTTCTTTGACGCCAGGCTGTAAACGTCATGAGTACATTCAGTGGACTCAACACGGCCTACACGGGTCTCGTTGCGGCCCGGCAGGGCCTCGACGTCGTCGGCCAGAACATCGCCAACGCGTCGACCACCGGCTACACCCGGCAGCGCGTCAACACCTCGGCGATCGGCCCGGTTGCCAGCACGGGCCTGTTCTCGGCCGGGGTGACTCCCGGCCAGGGCGTCTCGGTCGACAGCATCACACGGCTTGCCGACGGATTCCTGGATGCACGGGTGCGCACCGCAGCATCCGCCGATGGGTACTGGAGCGCCCGGTCGAGCGGCATGACGACGCTGGAGACAAGCCTCAACGAGCCCGGATCGAATGGCATCTCGACGCAGCTGCAGAACTTCTGGTCTGCCTGGAGCGACCTGTCGAACAACACCTCGCTTCCCGCGAGCGGCGGCGTCGTGCTGCAGCAGGCCTCCGTGCTCACGGCACAGATCGCGCAGGGCTACACCGCGGTGACCAACCAATGGTCCCAGACCCGCACGACGGTTTCGAGCCTCGCCGATTCGGTGAACCAGGCCGCGGCGCAGATCGCCGACCTCAACGGACGCATTCGATCGACAACGGCGGCGGGAGGCTCGGTCAACGAGCTTCTCGACCAGCGCAGCCTGCTGACCACCTCGCTTGCGAACCTCGTCGGTGGCACGGTGCGCGACGTCGGCGACGGAACCGTCGATGTGCTCGTGGGTGGCAACGCCCTCGTGTCGGGCGACCGGGCCCGCAGCATCACGGCGGTCGGCTCCCAGGAGCTGGCAGGGGCCGCAACGGACCCCGTGCACCTCGAGTGGGCGGACCGCCCCGGCACCGCCATCGAGCTCAGCGGCGGCACGATCGCCGGGAGCATTTCGCTGCTGGCGCCGGCTTCCGGCGGAAGCGGTGGCGCGTTGGCCGAGGCCGCCGAGTCGTACAACACGCTGGCGAAGACGATCGCCGACCAGGTGAACGCGGTGCACTCGACCGGCGTGACGTCCACGGGCACGGCAGGCGGCGACTTCTTCTCCTACGATCCCGCCAACGCGGCGCTCAGCTTGAGCGTCGTTCCGACCTCGGCCGACCAGATCGCCATCGCCAACCCCACCGCGGGCAATCTCGACGGCAGCATCGCCGACGCCATCTCCCAGCTCGGCGTCGCCAAAGACTCCCCCGACCACCTGTGGTCGACCATCGTCACCGGCATCGGCGTGGCGTCGAAGACCGACGGCCAGCAGGCCTCTCTCTCCGGGCTCGCCTCGACGAATGCGAGCAGCATGCAGCTCTCGAATGCGTCCGTCGACATGGACGAGGAGAACATGAACATGCTCATGTTCCAGCACGCCTACCAGGGCGCCGCCCGCGTCATGACCGCGGTCGACGAACTGCTCGACACACTCATCAACAAGACCGGACTGGTCGGAAGGTAACAACGTGATCACACGCGTGACGAACCAGATGCTGATGAGCTCGGCGCACCGCAACCTCCAGGCGAACATGGTTGCGCTGGCCAAGCTGCAGGAGCAGGCGTCGAGCCACAAGCAGATCCAGCTGCCGTCGGACGATCCGCTTGGCACGGCGGCGAGCCTCAGCATCCATTCTCAGCAGAGCGCCAACGCACAGTATGGGCGCAATATCGGGGATGCCGACTCGTGGCTCACCATGGTCGACTCAACGATCTCGGCCGGCACCACCGTGATGCACCGGGTTCGCGACCTCGTCGTGCGCGGCTCCAACGACGGTTCGATGTCGCAGAGCGCCAAGAACGACATCGCCACCGAGCTCGACAGCCTGAAGAGCGAGCTTCTCGGCCAGGCCAACACCTCGCTGCAGGGCCGCAACATCTTCGCGGGCAACTCGACGGCTGGCGCGGCATTCGCACCGGACTACACCTACACGGGCGCCTCGGGCAGCACCGTGCAGCGCCGCATCGACGCGTCGACGACGGTGCGCGTCGACGCGGACGGCTCGGCAGTCTACGGCGACGGCGACGCGTCGGTGTTCGCTCTGATCGACAAGATCACCACGGATCTGCGCGCCGGCACCAACGTGAGCGGCTATCTCACGCAGATCGACGACCGCATGAGTTCCATGCTCACGGTGCAGGCCTCGGTCGGCACGCGGCAGAATCAGGTGGATCGAGCCCAGGAGGCGAACATGCAGAAGGCAACATCGCTCGAGGCGCAGAGGTCGGGTGTCGAAGACATCGATATTGCGAAGTCGATTCTCGACCTGCAGACGCAGCAGACGACGTATCAGGCGGCGCTCGCCACGACGGCGCGTGTGCTGCAGCCGACACTGATGGACTTCCTCAGTTGAGCGCGGCGACCGTGACCGACCAGCAGAACTCTGCGCCGCTCAGCGCGACGCTCGCGTTCGTGGAACCGCCGTTCGGCCTCGAGCCGACGACGGCGTTCACCCTCACCGAGGTCTCCGGGAGCGCCGGACTGTTCTCGCTTCGGGCCGAGGATCAGGGCGGCATCCGCCTCTTCGTGCTCGATGCCGGCCAGTACCTGCCTGACTACACGCCCGAGCTGACCGACGAGCAATGCGACGCCATCGACGTGAAGGCGCCGGAGGACGTTCTGCTGCTCGTGGTGGCGAACCCCGGCGCAGACGGCATCACGGTCAATCAGCGCGCGCCCATTGTGGTCAATGTGCACACGGGCGCCGCGGCGCAGGTGATTCTCGAATCGGATGCGTGGCCGCTGCGTGCCGAGTTGGCTGCGCGCACGGCCTGAGGCTCCTGACGGACTGCTGCCGCCTGCCTACTTGTCGTCGCGGTAGGGTGCTTTGGCGAGCGCGCGCCCGGCCGCGATGAGCTCGACGCCACCGATGACGACGATCGCTCCGATGATGCTCCACATGACGATGTCCATGCCTCAAGTATGGCATCGTGCGGGCGCGCCGGCTGCCCCGGCAGCGCGCGCCAACGCGCCCGCGAGCCGTTAGAGCGACAACTTCTCCAGCAACTCGCCTACCCGGTCGTCGTCGATGTTCAAGGCGATGTCGGCCTGACTCACCATTCCCACCAGATCGTGCCCGTCGATGACCGGCAGGCGTCGCACCTGATGCTGCTTCATCGTGTCAAGCGCCTCCTCGATCTCATCGTCCGCTCCGATGGTCACGGGCTTGCCTTGTGCGAGGCTGCCCGCGCTGGTCTCGCGAGGGTCCCCGCCGTCGGCGAGGCATTTCACGACGATGTCGCGGTCGGTGAGGATGCCCGTCAACCGGTTGTCGTCTCCGCAGATGGGCAGTACGCCCACGTCGAGGTCGCGCATCTTCTTCGCTGCGGCCTCGAGACTCTCGTTCTCGCCGATGCATTCGACGCCCGGGGTCATAATGTCTTTCGCGGTGGTCATGGCGGTTCCTTCCGTGTCGCGGTTGGCCGTCACGGTAACCCTGGCCGCGAGAACCCGTAACCCCCCTGCTGGGTAGAGGAGGGGAAAGGCTACGCGTCGTCCACGGCGACCTGCTGAAGCAGGAGGAACCCTTCGGGAACGGCAGCGCGCAGTGCCGCCGCGGCCTCCGTCTGCGTGACGCCGTCGGCCTCGACGTCGCGTACGTCGCCGCTGCGTGCGATGGCACGCATCGTGACCGGCTCGCCGGGCTTCGCGCTCACGGTCGTGACGTCGACCAACTCATAGCCGTCGGGCATGCCGCTGATCGCCACCGCTCGTGCCTCGGATGCGGTCAGGCCGCTGCCCTCGTTGGTCCAGCTCTTCGTCGATCGAATTGTGCCGCGCAGTTTCACAGGCTCAAGGCTACGACGTGCGCGGCTGATGGAGCCTCCGATCATCACCGGGCGGGAGCGAGCCACCGATGCGACATCGGAGAACTAGGTGGGCCCTGCCGGGATCGAACCGACGACATCCACGGTGTAAACGTGGCGCTCTACCAGCTGAGCTAAAGGCCCATCGCGCAAGCGATGCCCTGCAATAGTAGCGGGATGCGCCTATGCCGCGGGCTGCAGGCTCTCGAGCGCGGCGCGGTATGCCGCGAACGGGCGCGGCTCCCCCGGCGCCGTGATGAAGCTCGCGCGAATCACGCCGCCGGCGTCGATGAGGAACGTGGCCCGGTTCGCGAACCCCTTGTGCTCGAGAAACACGCCGTACTCCTTCGCCACCTGGCCGTGCGGCCAGAAGTCGGCGAGCAGCGTGAAGTCGTAGCCCTCCTGCTCGGCCCAGGCGCGCAGCGTGTGCTTCGAGTCGACCGAGATGCCGATGAGCTCCACGCCGTCGGCGCGAAACAGGTCGATGTGGTCGCGCAGTTCGCACAGCTCGCTCGTGCACACGCCCGAGAAGGCCAGTGGGAAGAAGACGAGCGCGACCGCCCGCCTGCCCTGAAAGTCGCTCAGGCGAATCGTCTCGCCATGCTGGCTGAGCAGTTCGAAGTCCGGAGCCTGGGTGTCGTTCTCCAGCGCCATGAGGTGTTTCCCTTTCCTCGCCCGCGCACGGTGGCGACGCGCAGGCACGGTCACAAAGCATAGACCGGATGCGCGACAAGGCCAATGTCCGCGACGCACGTATGCACTCGCTAGGCTGACGATGGCTCGCGAGTCGCAACCCGGCGCCGGCGGCCGATGGACGACCCGTTCCCACGCACAGAAAGAGGTCGAGGGTGACCGTCAACGACCAGGACCCTTACTCGGTGGACAACATCGACGCCGATCCCGACGAGACCGCCGAGTGGAACGAGTCGCTCGACGCCCTCGTCGCCGCCCACGGGCGCCAGCGTGCGCGCGAGATCATGCTCAGCCTGCTCAAGCGCTCCAAGGAGCTGCACCTGGGCGTGCCCATGGTGCCGACCACCGACTACGTCAACACGATCGCACCCGAGAACGAGCCTGACTTTCCCGGCGACGAGGAGATCGAGCGCCGCTATCGCCGCTGGATCCGCTGGAACGCCGCCATCACCGTGCACCGCTCGCAACGCCCCGGCATCGCCGTCGGCGGGCACATCTCGACCTACGCGTCCTCCGCCGCTCTGTATGAGGTCGGCCACAACTACTTCTTCCGCGGGCCGGATGCCCCGGGCGGCGCCGATCAGGTCTTCTATCAGGGCCACGCCTCCCCCGGCATGTACGCTCGCGCCTTCCTCGAGGGCCGGCTCGGCGAAGTGGATCTCGACGGCTTTCGCCAGGAGAAGTCGCATGCGCCGCACGGCCTGCCCTCCTACCCGCACCCGCGGCTCATGCCCGAGTTCTGGCAGTTCCCCACCGTCTCCATGGGCATCGGGCCCATCAACGCCATCTACCAGGCGCAGCTCAACAAGTACCTGACCAACCGCGGAATCAAGGACGCGGGCGACCAGCACGTATGGGCGTTCCTCGGCGACGGCGAGATGGACGAGGTCGAGAGCCGCGGCCAGCTACAGGTCGCCGCCAACGAAGGCCTCGACAACCTCACGTTTGTCATCAACTGCAACCTGCAGCGTCTCGACGGCCCCGTGCGCGGCAACGGCAAGATCATCCAGGAGCTCGAAAGCTTCTTCCGCGGCGCCGGCTGGAACGTCATCAAGGTCATCTGGGGCCGCGAGTGGGATTCCCTGCTCGCCGCCGACACCGAGGGCGCCCTGCTGAACGTCATGAACATGACACCGGATGGCGACTACCAGACGTACAAGGCCGAGAGCGGCGCCTACGTCCGTGAGAACTTCTTCGGTCGCGACCCGCGCGCTCTCGAGCTCGTGAAGGACTACTCGGACGAGCAGGTCTGGAACCTCAAGCGCGGCGGCCACGACTACCGCAAGGTCTACGCGGCATTCAAGGCGGCGACCGAGCACAAGGGCCAGCCCACCGTGATCCTCGCAAAGACGGTCAAGGGCTACGGGCTCGGCCCGTCGTTCGAGGGCCGCAACGCGACGCACCAGATGAAGAAGCTCACGCTCGACAACCTGAAGACGTTCCGCGATGCCATGCGCGTGCCCATCACCGACGCTCAACTCGAAGAGAACCCGTACCTGCCGCCCTACTATCACCCGGGCCGGGACGACGAGGCGATCGAGTACCTGCACGAGCGCCGGCGTGCGCTCGGCGGCTACCTGCCCGAGCGGCGGGTGCGCTACCAGCAGCTCACCCTGCCCGAGGATTCGGCCTACGCCATCTCGAAGAAGGGGTCGGGCACGCAGGAGATCGCCACCACGATGGCGTTCGTGCGCCTGCTGAAGGATCTGCTGCGGGTGAAGGGTTTCGGCCACCGCATCGTGCCGATCATCCCGGACGAGGCGCGCACGTTCGGCATGGACGCGTTCTTCCCGAACGCCAAGATCTACAACCCGAACGGCCAGCACTACACGTCGGTCGATCGGGAGTTGCTGCTCGCGTATAAGGAGAGCGAGCAGGGGCAGATCATTCACGTCGGCATCAACGAGGCGGGGGCGACCGCCGCGTTCACCGCCGTCGGCACGTCGTATTCGACGCAGGGCGAGCCGCTCATCCCCGTCTATATCTTCTATTCCATGTTCGGCTTCCAGCGCACCGGAGACGCGCTCTGGGCCGCGGGCGACCAGATGACGCGCGGCTTCATCATGGGCGCCACCGCGGGCCGCACCACGCTCACGGGCGAGGGGCTGCAGCACGCAGACGGCCATTCGCCGCTGTTGGCGTCCACCAACCCCGCCGTCGTCGCGTACGACCCGGCGTACGGGTACGAAATCGGCCACATCGTGCGCAGTGGACTCGAGCGCATGTACGGCGGGCAGCATGCCGACCCCAACGTCATGTACTACCTCACGGTGTACAACGAGCCCATGGTGCAGCCCGCCGAGCCGGAGGGGCTCGACGTCGACGGTGTCGTGCGCGGCATCTATCGGCTCAGCGAGGGCCAGACCACCGGCCCGAAGGCGCAGCTGATGGCCTCCGGCGTCGCAGTGCCGTGGGCGCTCGAGGCGCAGCGACTGCTCGCCGACGACTGGGGTGTCTCGGCCGACGTCTGGTCGGTCACCTCGTGGTCCGAGCTGCGTCGCGACGCGCTCGACGCCGAGCAGCACAATTTCATGAACCCGGATGCCGAGGCGCGGGTGCCGTACCTGACCACGAAGCTTGCCGGCGCATCCGGTCCCTTCGTCGCAACGACCGACTACATGCATGCGGTGCCGGATCAGATCCGTGCGTGGGTGCCGGGCGACTACGCGACGCTCGGCGCCGACGGCTTCGGATTCTCGGACACGCGGCCCGCGGCACGGCGCTTCTTCACGATCGACGGCCCATCGATGGTGGTGCGCACGCTGGAGCTGCTGTCCGCTCGGGGTCAGGTTGCGGCATCCGTGCCCTCTGAGGCGATCGCGAAGTACCGGCTGCACGACGTGAACGCCGGCACGACCGGCTCCGCCGGCGGTGAGAGCTGATTCCCGCGACGACCGTGCCGAAGACCAAAGAGGAGACGCTCGCCTGGCTGCGCAAGATCTCGGGCGAGCTCGCGACAACGACCCTGAAGAGGCTCGAGGAGACGCTGCCCTGGTACGGCGACATGCCGCCGGGGCGGCGCTCGGCCGTTGGCCTGGTCGCACAGGCCGGCATTTCGTCGTTCATCTCGTGGTTCGACGACCCCCGCTCGACTCCGTGGATCGCCGCCGACGTGTTCGGTGCGGCGCCGCGAGAACTGTTGCGCAGCGTGAGCCTGCAGCAGACGCTGCAACTCATCCGCGTGGTCGTCGAAGTGGTCGAGGAGCGCGTCAAGGACGGCGGCGAGCCGCTGCGTGAAGCCATCCTGCTCTACTCTCGCGAGATCGCGTTCGCCTCGGCAGACGTGTACGCGCGCGCCGCAGAGGCACGCGGACTGTGGGATGCGCGCCTGGAGGCGCTCGTCGTCGACTCGATCCTCACCGGCGAATACGACGACGAGCTGCCGAGCCGCATCGCCGCGCTCGGCTGGCACGGCCACGGCGAGGTCAGCGTGCTCGTCGGCACGGCACCGCCCGTGCTCGACGTGGACCAGCTGCGGCGCACGGCCCGACACATGTCGGCCGACGTGCTGATCGGCGTTCAAGGCAACCGTCTCGTGCTCGTCATCGGCCGCGCCCGCCCGAGCGAGGAGGAGCCGGATGAGACGATCGGCGCCGAGCCGCTCGTGAGCTTCCTCGAGATGGCCGGACAGCTCGAGTACGGGTTCGGCCCCGGCCACCTGGTGCTCGGCCACGAGGTGCCGAACATCGTCGACGCGTCCAAGAGCGCAAAGGCCGCGTTGGCGGGCTTCGCGGTCGCACGCGCCTGGCGCAACTGTCCGCGGCCCGTGCACGCCGACGACCTGCTGCCCGAGCGGGCCCTGGCCGGCGACCCGCTCGCCCGCGGCACGCTCGTGGGACGCATCTATCGCCCGCTGCATGAGCACTCGACCGAACTCATGACCACCCTGTGGTGTTACCTCGACAACGGGCGCTCGCTCGAGGCAACTGCCCGCGAGCTCTTCGTGCACCCGAACACGGTGCGGTATCGGCTGAAGCGGGTCTCCGACGTGATCGGCTGGGATGCGACGGGGGCGCGCGAGGCGCTCATTCTGCAGACCGCGCTCATCGTCGGCTCCATCAACGACCCCGACGGCCCCGCACGCCCCCGCCGCCGCTGAGCAGGTTGAGGAGCGGCCGCAGGCCTCGTCTCGAAACCCCGTCGCCGCACTGGGTTTCGAGACGGCCGCTTCGCGGCCTCCTCAACCCGCTCACGCCGCCTTGGGTTTCGAGACGGCCGCTTCGCGGTCTCCTCAACCCGCCTCCTGTGGGGCACGAACAAACGTTCGCCGCATTCTTCGTGCAGTGTCGACACCGGCGGCATCCGATCAGTTGGCAGACTAGAGGGCGTGATCGTCATCGCCTGCCCGGGTCAGGGCTCCCAGACTCCCGGCTTCCTCTCCCCCTGGATCGCCGAAGAGAGGTTCAAAGACCAGCTCTCCTCCATATCGGATGCGGTCGGGCTCGACCTCATCGCCCATGGCACCACGAGCGACGCCGACACCATTCGCGACACCGCCGTCGCCCAGCCGCTCATCGTCGCTGCGGGCCTCCTGGCGCTCGGAGTGCTCCTCGAGGACGGCAGGCGTGAGCGCGTCGGCGGCATCGCCGGGCACTCGGTCGGCGAGCTCACGGCCGCGGCCGGAGCCGGCGTGCTCAGCGAGAACGACGCCGTCGCGTTCGTGCGCGAGCGCGGGCGCGCCATGGCACAGGCCGCCTCTCTCGAGCCCACGGGCATGAGCGCCGTGATCGGCGCCGACGAGGCCGAGCTTCTCGAGAAACTCGCGGCTCTCGGGCTCTCCCCCGCCAACTACAACGGCGGCGGCCAGATCGTGGTGGCGGGAGCGCTCAATTCGCTTGCTGCGCTGGCTGAGGAGCCGCCTGCGCGCGCCCGCGTCATCCCGCTGCAGGTTGCCGGTGCGTTCCACACCCGCTACATGAGGCCGGCCGTGGACGGGCTGCGCGACTTCGCCGCCGCCCTGCCTGTTCAGGACCCGACAGTGCGACTCTGGAGCAACCACGACGGCACCGTCGTCGATGACGGGCGCCGCTTCGTCGATCTGCTGGTCGGCCAGGTGTCTTCGCCCGTACGCTGGGATCTGTGCATGCAGTCGTTCCAGGCTGCCGGCATCACCGGGCTCATCGAGGTGACCCCGGCCGGTGCGCTCAGCGGGCTCGCCAAGCGCGGGCTGAAGGGCGTGCCGACCGTCGCCATCAAGACACCGGACGACCTGCCTGCCGCGCTCGAACTGCTCGACGCGTAGGCGTAGGCGTAGTGAGCAGCCCAGACGACAGGCACAGAGAGAAGGCCATGAACCAGCCCCAGATCCACGCGCGCGAGGGCGCTCGGCACACCCGCATCCTCGGCCTCGGCGCCGCACGTGGCGACATCGACGTGCCGAACGATGACATCATCGGCCCCATCAACTCGTCTGACGAGTGGATCCGCCAACGCACCGGCATCATCAGCCGTAAGCGGGCGAGCAAAGACGTTCTCGCGGTCGACCTCGCCACCGAGGCTTCGCTCGAGGCGATCGAGCGAAGCGGCGTGCGCCCGGAAGAGATCGACCTCGTGATCGTCGCCACCATCAGCAACTCGATGCAGACGCCGTCGATGGCGTCGCTCCTGGCCGAGCGCGTGCGTGCGGCGCCCGCGGCGGCGTACGACATCAGCGCGGCATGCGCCGGTTACGCGTACGCGACCGCGCAGGCCGACGCGCTGATCAAGGCGGGCGTCTCCAACTACGCGCTCGTGGTCGGCGCCGAGAAGCTGTCCGACATCATCGACCCCACCGACCGCAGCATCTCGTTCCTGCTCGCCGACGGCGCGGGCGCGGCGGTCATCGGCCCGAGCGAGACCCCGGGCATCTCGCAGACCGTGTGGGGCTCCGACGGCTCCAAGTGGGATGCCGTGGGCATGAACGGCACGCTGCAGGAGTTCCGGCGTGGCGAGGTCGAGTGGCCGACGCTGCGTCAGGAGGGTCAGACGGTCTTCCGCTGGGCCGTATGGGACATGGCGAAGGTCGCCGCTCAGGCGCTCGTCGTGGCCGGCATCACGAGCGACGACCTCTCCGCCTTCATCCCGCACCAGGCGAACATGCGCATCATCGATGAGCTTGCCAAGCAGCTCAAGCTGCCGGATTCTGTTGTGCGCGCGCGGGATATCGAGACGATGGGAAACACCTCAGCCGCATCCATACCGCTTGCAACCCACCGCCTGCTCGAGGAGCATCCGGAGCTGAGCGGCGGCCTCGCCCTGCAGATCGGCTTCGGCGCCGGCCTTGTGTTCGGGGCGCAGGTAGTAGTCCTCCCGTAAGATAATCAACGGTCACTCGACACCATCCAAGGAGAAAACAACATGGCATTGTCCACCGAAGAAGTTCTTGCCGGCCTGGCCGAACTCATCAACGACGAGACCGGCATTGCAACCGACACGGTTGAGCTGGACAAGTCGTTCACCGACGACCTCGACATCGACTCGATCTCGATGATGACCATCGTGGTCAACGCCGAGGACAAGTTCGACGTGAAGATTCCCGACGACGAGGTTAAGAACCTCAAGACCGTCGGTGACGCCGTCGACTTCATCGTCAAGGCCCAGGCCTAACCACCTTCGATCCGCGCCGTCCGTCCGGGCCGCCCGGGCGGACGTCGCGTGTCTTTCGCACGATCGCCATAACGTTCGCTTCTTGCTCGACCACGGAGAGTTGCCGTCATGACCCCCAAGAAAATCGTCGTCACCGGGCTGGGTGCGAGTTCTCCGCTCGGTGGGAACGTCGCCGACACCTGGAAGGCGCTGCTCGCCGGCGAGTCCGGCGTTCGCTCGCTGACGCACGACTGGATCGACCAGTACGAGCTTCCCGTCACCTTCGCCGCCGAGGCGAAGGTGCGCCCGGAGGAGGTCCTGGCCCGACCCGAGGCGAAGCGGCTCGACCCCTCATCGCAGTTCGCCGTCATCTCGGCGCGCGAGGCCTGGGCGGATGCCGGGGAGCCCGACGTGGAGCCTGAGCGACTCGGCGTCGACTACGCGACCGGCATCGGCGGCCTCTGGAGCCTCCTCGACGCCTGGGACACCCTGCGCGAGCGAGGCCCGCGTCGCGTGCTGCCCATGACGGTGCCGATGCTCATGCCCAACGCGGCCTCCGCGGCCATCTCCATGAGCTTCCACGCGCGCGCGTTTGCCCGCACGGTGGCGTCGGCCTGCGCATCCAGCACCGAGTCCATTGCGAACGCGTACGAGCACCTGCAGCTCGGTCTCGCCGACGTCATCATCGCCGGTGGCACCGAATCCGCCATCCACCCCATCACCCTCGCGGCGTTCTCGTCGATGCAGGCGCTGTCGAGGCGCAACGACTCGCCGGAGACAGCCTCACGTCCGTACAACGTCGACCGTGACGGGTTCGTCATGGGCGAGGGCGCCGCCAGCATCGTGCTGGAGACCGAGGAGCACGCGCTCGCCCGCGGGGCGCGCATCTACGCCGAACTCGCCGGTGGCGGCATCACGGCCGACTCGTACCACATCACCGCGAACGACCCCGAGGGGCTAGGCGCCTCCCGCGCTATTGCCCTCGCGCTCGACCACGCGGGAGCCAGTCCCGCCGACGTCGCACACATCAACGCGCACGCCACCAGCACGCCCGTGGGCGACGTGGCAGAGTACGCCGCGTTGAAGGTGGCCTTCGGGGATCGGCTGCACGACATCCCGGTCTCTGCGACGAAGGGTGCCACCGGCCACCTGCTCGGCGGCACGGGCGCGCTCGAGGCCATCTTCACGATCCTCGCACTCCACGAGCGCACGGCACCGCCGACGATCAACCTGACCGATCAGGATCCGGCGATCCCGCTTGATGTCGTCACGTCGCCGCGTGCGCTGCCGTCGGGCGACCTGCTCGCCATCAGCAACTCGTTCGGCTTCGGCGGCCACAACGCTGTCGCCGCGTTCCGCACAGCCTGACGCCGTCGCGGGGCCCCGCAACCCGCGCCGCCGGTTGAGGAGGCGCGCAGCGCCGTCTCGAAACCCGATGCCCCAACACAAGAGATCCCGACCGGGAAGCCACCGGTCGGGATCTCTTCTTGTTCCAAAACGACGGTGATTTCGGCTGCTCGCGGCCGGGAAGCCATCCAACTCGCGTGCTGCGCGCCATATTGCCATCGTTTTGAGTCTGTGTGTTGTTCTGAGTGTTCCTCGCGTTCCTTGGCTTTGCTGCTGAACGGGCTGAGAGTCAGCCGACCTTGTGCAGCCAGACGACCGCCGTGTCATCGCCCGCATAACGGAAGGGCTCGAGCTCGTCGTCCCAGGCCTGGCCGAGGGCGAGGCGAAGCTCTCGATGCAGTTCCAGCGCGTTCGATCCGGCGACCTCCATGGCGTAGCGCACCCGGTCCTCCGGGATCACGAGATTGCCGGCCGTGTCGGTCTGCGCGTAGAAGATGCCGAGGTCGGGCGTGTGCACCCAGCGAGCGCCGTCGGTGCCGAGCCCGGCATCCTCTGTCACCTCGTAGCGAAGGTGCTCCCACCCTCGCAAGGCGGAGGCGATGGAGGCGCCAGTTCCGGCGGGGCCCTCCCAGTAGAACTCGGTGCGCTGGGCGCCCTTCAGAACGGGCTGCTCTTCCCACGTGAAATTCACGGCACGCCCGAGAGCGCGCCCTGCAGCCCACTCAACATGTGGGCAGAGCGCGCGAGGAGAGGAGTGCACGTAAAGCACCCCTCGCGCTGTCTGTGCCGTCATGGTTTTCCTCCGTTCGATCAGGTGCGTCTTCCCCTACGACCCGATGACCGGAACCTCACGGCAACTGTTATGCAATTGTCACGACTGACGTCGTTACCTGCATTATGCCGCAGCGAGCCTTGAAATCACAACACTGTAGTGCCTCGGCGGGTCACGGCGACGACACGCGCACCGCGCATCCTTGACTCGAGTGCATGTCGGGTATATCAATTCCCTGTACCTATTTACTGGGCATTCATTTTTACGGAGGCACGATGTCGATCCGCCAGAGCCTGCTCGCCATACTGGATCAGGGCCCGTGCTACGGCTACCAGTTGCGCTCCGAGTTCGATCGGCGCACCGGCTCGACCTGGCCGCTCAACGTCGGTCAGATCTACAACACGCTTGATCGTCTCGAGCGGGACGGTCTCGTCGAGAAGGCCAACACCGACGACGCGGGCCACGTGTATTACGCGATCACGGATGCCGGCAGAGCAGATGTCGTCCGCTGGCTCGGCTCTCCCGTGGTGCGTGCCGGCAACACCCGCGACGAACTCGCCATCAAGCTCGCGATCGCGGTTACGCTGCCCGGTGTCGACATCGCGGACGTCATTCAAGTTCAGCGCGCTGCCAGCCTGCGTGTGCTGCAGGACCTGACCAAAGCGAAGAACGCCGTTACCCAGCCGGAATCGGCCGACGATCTCGCTGGCCTCCTCATCATCGACTCGCTCATCTTCCAGGCCGAGGCCGAGGTGCGCTGGCTTGACCATTCCGAGTCGACGCTGGCGCGGGCGGTCGCGGCCGGCGTCGCCGGAGCCCTGCCGCTGAGCACCGAGACGCCCAAGCGCGGGCGCCCCGTGAAATCGGTCGAGCCTCGACCGGCAGGCGGCGAGCGATGAGCGCCAGGCGAGCGACGTTCGCTCCCGCCGACGAGGCGTCGCCGCGCCCCGACGGACGTGACGAACTGCTGCGGCTTGACGGCGTCGCCATGCACTACGGCAAGGGCGAGACGTCGGTCACCGCACTCGCGGGAATCGACCTCACCGTGTCGCGGGGCGAACTCGTGGCGGTGATGGGCGCATCCGGTTCGGGAAAATCGACGCTGCTCACCATCGCCGGCGGGCTCACCACGCCCACCAGCGGCGAGGTGATCATCGAGGGGCAGTGGATCTCGGACATGCCCGCGTGGAAGATCGCGATGCTGCGTCGGCGCACCCTCGGGTTCGTGTTTCAGGACTTCAATCTGATTCCCGCCCTCACCGCGCTCGAGAATGTGACACTCCCCCTCGAGCTCGACGGATGGCCGCACCGCAAGGCCCGCTCGGCCGGCCTCGACGCACTCGCCGCAGTTGAACTCGACGACCGTGCGGATCGGTTTCCCGACGATCTCTCCGGCGGTCAGCAGCAGCGTGTCGCGATCGCCAGAGCGATCGTCGGCACGCGCCGGCTGATCCTCGCTGACGAGCCCACCGGCGCGCTGGACTCGACGACCGGCGAGATCGTGCTGCGCATGCTGCGCACGAGAGTGGATGCCGGAGCAGGCGGCATCCTCGTGACCCACGATGCACGGCACGCGGCATGGGCCGACCGCATCGTCTTCATTCGAGACGGCCGCATTGTCGACCACAGCACCGCTGACACCGCCGAGTCACTGCTCGCCGGCAAGCACACCGCATGAGTGCCGTCTCGCGCCTGCGCATCGCCCTGCGAATCGCGCGGCGGTCGAGCAGACGCGCGCCAGGCCGCAGCGCCCTGATCGTCGCACTGATCGCCCTTCCCGTCGCCGGCATGGCGGCCGTCATGCTCGTGCTACCGAGCACACATGCGACGACTGCCGAGCGCGTGCGGGTGCAGCTCGGCGAGACGCAGGCATACGTTCAGGTCGTCAGCTCGCCCGGGAGCGGCGTTGAGCAGGATCCGTTCTCTACCGGGTGGGGCAGCAGCGGGGAACAGGGCACGAGTTCAGAACAGAAGACGCTCGATGAGCTCTTCGCCCCGGGCACGCCGATGATTCCCGTGCGGCAAAGCAGCGTCACCGTGCGCACCAAGGCCGGCGTCGGGGTGATGAACGTCACCGAGGGCGAGACCTGGAGCCCCACGCTACGTGGCGCGTACAAACTCTCCACTGGCCGCGCGCCAGAAGGCGCCGACGAGATCCTCGCGACCCAGGGCGCGCTGAAGCGACTCGGCGCCACGGTGGGCGGTCGTGTCGATCTCATCGCACCTGTCGCGCGAGAGGTGACGGTTGTCGGCGTGCTGGATGACCGGGCACGACCGTCGTCGATGGAGCAACTGTTCGGCCAGCCTGCCGCATTCGGCGACCAGGCCGACCTGCTTAGCGACCCACAATCAAGCGCGTACCTTCCGAACACGGTGCTGGACTGGGATGCCGTCAAGCACTTGAATACGCAGGGCGCCGTCGCGGTCTCGCGCCATGTCGCGTTTCATCCGCCGAAGCCTGGCGAGTACAACATGTCCTCCGGCGATGGCGGCATGGGCAGCCAGTTGCTGATGGCCGCGATCATCATCGGTTTCGCTCTGCTTGAAGTGACGCTGCTCGCGGGTGCCGCGTTCATGGTCGGCGCCCGGGCGCAGGAACGCTCGCTCGCAACCGTCGCCAGCGTCGGCGCTCCCCGCTCCACCCTGCTCTCGATCATCACGAGCAATGGTCTCGTTCTCGGGGCGGTCGGCGGAGTCGTCGGCGTCGGCGCGGGAATCGGGATCGGCTCCGTGTTCATGGCCATGACCGACAACGGCAGTGCCACTCGCTACTGGGGCTACCACCTCTCGTGGCCCATCATGGCGGGCGTCGCGCTCGCCGCCGTCGCGATCGGCTGGCTGGGCGCCCTTGTTCCCGCTGTGCGTGCCTCACGCATCGACATCGTCGCTGCGCTGCGGGGCGCCAGGCGGCCGTCGCCGATTCGGCGCCGTCGCCCGATCGTCGGAGTGGTTCTCATGGCACTCGGCGTGGCCGTGTCGTTGGCCGGCGGCGGTCTCCTGCTCGTGGCCAACCGAGAGAACCAGGGCAACTCACTCCTCAGCTGGGCATCGGTCGGCGCGCTGGTGGGCGGCCCGATCATCATCCAGCTGGGGCTGATCCTCTGCTGTGGCCTCATCCTGCGTGTGCTCGCCCGCGTGTTCACCCGCGGTGCCGTCTCTGGCCGCCTCGCCGCGCGTGATGCGGCGCGCAACCCGGGGCGCAGCGTTCCCGCGCTCGCCGTCGTCATGACGACGGTATTCGTTGCCGTGTTCGCGATGGCGATGATCAGCAGCACGGAGGTCACCGGCAGAGCGAACTACGAGTACCAGGCGCAGATCGATCAGGTTCGTATGCGACTGATCTATTGGGACGAGAACACGGTGAAGCCGATCGACGCGGCTGACGCCGTTTCGGCTGTGCGCACGGGGATGGACGTGGACGCTATCGCGACGCTGAAGGCCGTCTCGGACCCCCGCACAATGGCGTCACAGGGTGAATTGCCCGAGGGAGCCACACCGAAGACTCTCGTGCCGTCGCTCGCGATCCCTGACGCGAATCAATGCGCTTTGGATTACGGCTCCGTCAACTACGACATGGCGGCTGCGGAGAACGGCACTACAGAGAATGCGAAGGCGCTCGCCGACTGGCGGTGCCAGGATCGGCACGCCCTGCAGGGGTCGTGGACCGACGGAGACGGGCAGATTTGGGTCGGCACCGCCGCAGACCTTGCCGTCGTCATCGGGGCAAAGCCGAGCGCGGAAGCCCGCGCGGCTCTCGCCGCTGGCGACGCCGTCGCATTGCACCCGCAGTACCTTGAGAATGGCCGGATCACACTCGAGTGGCGCGCCATGGCGTACTGGCAGGATCCCGAGCACCTGACAAAACATCCGGCCGCCGCGCGAACAGCGCATGTCAATGGCGTACTCCAGAAGACCGACCACTCGCTGCCGTATGGGGTCTTCATCTCGGCGAAAACCGCCGAGGCGCTCGGCCTGCACTATGAGAACGAGCTCGTGCTCGCGTCGACGGCTTCTCCCCCGACGCAGGAACAGATCGACGCGACGAACGCAGCCATGGATACCGTGACCGGCATCCCCGGCGGCTACTACACGAATGTCGAGAGGGGGCCATCGTCGATGGCGAGCGGGTTCGCTTGGGCCCTGCTCGCGCTGGCAGGAGTCGTCGCGATCGGAGCTGCCGCTGTTGCCATCGGTCTCGCGCGTGCGGACGGTCGAAAGGATCAGGCGGCGCTCACGGCAGTGGGAGCGAGTCCCTTCGTGCGGCGAGGCTTCGGCTTCTGGCAGGCGATCATTCTGACGGGGGTCGGCTCGGTGCTCGGCGCCGCGGTCGGCCTTGTTCCAGCCCTCGCGCTGACCTTGCCCGGATCGCAGACGACGTTCGCCGCGCCATGGCTGCAGATCGTGGCAACGGCGGTATTGATGCCGCTAGTAATCGGCGCCGGCACGTGGGTGTTCAGCGGGCGGGGCGGGCAGGAGTTTCGTCGGGCCGCCATCGAGTGACCGGGCGGTGGCAAATAGCCTGCGGTGGCCGCTCCTCAACCCGCTTACGGGTGCAGGAGAGCGCCCTGC
Organism: Microbacterium sp. STN6; assembly: GCF_026410545.1. Lineage (GTDB taxonomy): Bacteria > Actinomycetota > Actinomycetes > Actinomycetales > Microbacteriaceae > Root112D2. Next base: position 697,446 of record NZ_JAPMIT010000002.1, on the reverse strand, counting down.
GTGTTGAGCACGTTCTTCTCGCCGGCCTCGATGGGGACCGCGAAGCGGTTCTGGCGCGGGGGCATGGGGCAGTTGAAGTTGTAGCTGAAGGCGCACGGCGGCAGCACGGCGCGGTTGAAGTCGAGCGTGATCGTGCCGTCGGCGTTCGGAGCGACGAAGAGGAAGCGGCCGACCGAGTACGAGGTGTCGCCGCTCGTGGCATCCGCGAAAACCAGCTGCAGGGCCCGGCCCGCCTTGAACGCGGCGAGGTTGTAGTCGACGCCGTCTTTGCTGAACGTGATCTCGCCCGGAATCACCATCTCGCGCGTCTTGCCGTCATCTTTCAGGTGCTCGAAGCCGATGGTGGTGCCCTCGGGGTTCTGCGTGAACCGCCCTTGAATGACCCACTCGCGGTTGTAGTCGAAGGTGTCGATGCTGCCGAAGTTCTGGATGTCTTCCGATGCGGCATCCCACACACGCAGGGCATAGCCCTCGTCGCCGTGGATGACGAAGCCCGTGACCGTGTCGCTGAAGACGACGCTGCTCGGCGCCGCATCGTCTTTGCCCCGAACAACCGCCTCGCCATCGACGACCTCACCGTCGACCACGATGTTGTCTGATGCCGCAGCCGTCACCTTCAGGCCGGACCGGCCCTCCGGCAGCGGCGACCAGAGACCAGGAACGCCCCACACGGCCTGCCCCGCGACATCCGCATCGCCGGTGATCCACTGCGTGTTCACGAGCGCCAGGTTGCCCTGCGGCTGCGTGACCGCAAGCTCGCGGCGCGCTCTGTAGACCGCCAGGAGCGCGGCGGGGTCGGTGGTCGTAGCGGTGGATTCGGTCATGGGATCCATCCTCTGTCAGGCCACCGACATCGGACAACTCGACACGCATGGTCATGGCGGCACGGCCTGGGTCGTCACGGATCGCGGTCGTGCTCGAGCCAGCCGCTATTTGGCGTCGGCGTACGAATCGACGATCGCGGTAGTCACCGGGAACTCGACGGGGAAGCCACCGAAGAGCAGCCTGCCCGCCGCAGCCGCGCACTGTGAAACCGCTTCGGCCACTCGGTCGGCCAGAACCTCCGGGGTGTGCACCATGACCTCGTCGTGCAGAAAGTACACCAGATGCGGCCCCTGCTCGACGGGCGTACCGGCCGGCACCATGTCGGCCAGCCGCATGCGCAACTGCGCCATCCAGCACAGCGCCCACTCGGCCGCGCTCGACTGCACGATGAAGTTGCGGGTGAAACGCCCCCACTCCCTGGCCTGGCTGCGGGCGCGGCGCTCGTCGTCGGGCCTCGACGATTCAACGGATGCCCGAGACTGCGCCTCGACCCACTTCGCGCCGGGCCGCGGTGAACTTCGCCCCAGTCTCGAGGTCACGACGTCACCTCGCTCACCGGCGCGGGCCGCCTGCTCTACGAGGCGGATCGCCCGGGGAAACGCGCGTGTGAGCGCCGGCATGAGCCGAGCGCTCTCCCCCGTGGTCGCCCCGTACATGGCGCCGAGCATTGCCACCTTCGCGTGCGCGCGCTCGGCGACCGCCCCGCTTTCGACGATTCCCGTGTAGAGGTCGCGTCCACGCCCCGCGGCCGCCATCGCCTCGTCGCTGGCGAGCCCGGCGAGCACGCGGGGTTCGAGCTGGGCCGCGTCGGCGACCACGAGCTTCCAGCCCTCGTCGGCGACGACCGCGTGCCTCACCTGTTTGGGCAGCTGCAGCGCTCCCCCGCCCCGCGCCGCCCAGCGACCCGTGACGACGCCGCCTGGCATGTACTCCGCGTGGAAGCGACCGCCCTGCACCCACGCATCCTGCCAGGCCCACCCGTTCGCGCTGAGCAGGCGGGCACGCTTCTTGTACTCCAGCAGCGGAGCGATGGCGGGGTGTTCCAGCTTCTTCAGCTCCCATGAGCGGGTGCTGGTGGCGTTGAGCCCGGCTACGCGCAGTGCCTTCAGCACCTCGGCCGGCGAGTCGGGGTTCAGCTGCGGCGCGCCGAGCGCAGTGCGCACCTCGTTCGCGAGCGACTCCACCTTCACCGGCCTCTCACCCGCTCGCGGCCGTGGCCCGAGCGTGTCGGCGAGGAACGCCTCATGTACCTCGTGCCGCCACGGCAGCCCCGCGTGCCGCAGCTCGGCGGCGACGAGCGCACCCGCCGATTCCGCCGTGAGCAGCAGCTGCAGGCGCGCGGGCTGGGATGCGCCGGCAACGGCGGAACACTGGGCGGCGAATTCAGCGACCGGATCGAGCGTGCCCGCGGCATCCGTCATCTCGGCGGCATCGTCGACCTCGAACAGCGCCTCGTGCCCGCCGATGGGCTCGGCGCCCGCGGGCGAAAGCGCATCCCACCGACATGGGGGTGCCAGGGCCAGCTCAGAGCCTGCGCTCAGTGACGAGTGGCGCAGGATTGCGTGGCACAGCCGCAGGTCGACGCAGCGGCCGACCCGCACTCCCTGGCGCAGCAGCGCCGGGTACCACGCGGTCGTGTCGTGCCAGACCCAGCGGATGTCGCCGCGCTCCTCGTCGCGCACGTACGCCGCGAACGTGGCCGCCGGCACCCGCCGCGCCTCGCCGGTCGGCGCGCCTCGCTCACTGACGCGGGTCGCCTCAATGACGCCTCCGGGAGCCGCCGCGACACAAATGAGCACTCCCTCATTCTCACCGCACCGGCCGACATTCTTGATTTCGGCCGATAATGCGAGGATGATTCAGTTAACTGTGAGGCAGGAGATGAGAGGGCGGACCCGAACCGTGATCACACACCTCTATGACCTCGCGGGCAACTGGATTGCTTTTCGCACGACGTTCGACGGTAAATACCTGTTCGACACGAATGGCGAATGGCTCGGCTGGTTCCCGTGGGGAGATGAAGACGCCGTCGACCGTGACGGCGAATACCTCGGCACTGTCGTTGAGAACAGGCTGCTGCGTTACCGCGAGCCGCACTACCGCGTGAACCCCGGATACCCGGGGGCGCCCATCTACCCGGGCCACGTCGGGTATCCCGGCTCCGTCGGGTACTTCGGCAGCGCGTTCGACTACGTCGACGTGCCGATCGAGAACCTGGTGCCAGCCTGACCCTGAGGGCCGGGCGCAGCATCCGTCTACCTCGTCGCCGCAATGCGACGATTCGCTCGCGCGCTTTAACCGGAAGCGGCTAGTCTTAATCAATGACAACCGTGAGCAATAGCGAGAGCCAGCATGCAGCCCTCGCCTCACGCACCCGGCGCGAGATTCTCGAGGCGATCGCGGCATCGCCGACACCCCTCGGTGCGCTGGAGATCGCCGACAGCATGCGCCTGCACGTGACCACCGTGCGATTCCACCTCGACCAGCTCGAAGCCGCGAACCTCATTCGCCGCAACATCGAGCGTGAGGGCCGACGCGGTCGACCCCGCGTGGTGTATGCGGCAGCAGCGGTTCACCACGAGCGCCAGGCCAACCGTCAGCTCATCGACGTGCTCGCCGGCGCCCTCGCCTCAGACGCCGACGGCGGCAAGTCCCGCGCCATCGACGCCGGGCGCGACTGGGCCGAACACCTGCTGGCAGGCGCAGAGCAGGCAGCGCAGAGCGACGACCGCGACGCCCTGGCTCCGCTCATGGGCGTGCTCGACAGTGTGGGCTTCGAGCCCGAGCTGGACGCGCAGCCGCCTCTGCCCGCCCCGGGCGAGAGCGCGGGTCGCGCCATTCGTCTGCTCGCGTGCCCGTTCCGCGAGGCGGCTCTCGATCACCCGGCGGTAGTCTGTTCCGTGCACCGCGGTCTCATTCGGGGCACGCTTGAGCATTTCGGGAACGACGTGGATGATGCGTCGCTGAAGCCGTTCGTGCAGCCAGAGCTGTGCGCGGTGACGCTGCGCGGGGCGCTCGGATAGGGTTTCGAGACGCCGGCTTCGCCGGCTCCTCAACCCACAAGGGCACGCCTCAACCCACAAGGGCACGCCTCAACCCACAAGGGCACGCCTCAACCCACGGCAGGCTATTCGACGAGGGCGCCGACCGCGAGCGGGAGCGTCATCTCGAAGGTCGTGCCGACGCCCTCCTCGCTTCGCACCGCCATCTCCCCGCCATGGGCGTGGACGATTGCGCGCGTGATCACGAGGCCGAGGCCGACTCCCGGCACGGCGTTCTTTGTCGCAGTGGTCGCACGGAAGAACCGACCGAAGAGCTTGTCGAGCTCGTCCGCGGGAATGCCGATGCCGGTGTCGGAAACCGAGATGCAGGCGTTGCCCGCATCCGTCGAGATGCCCACGGTGACGGTGCCGCCCCGGGGGGTGAACTTGACGGCGTTCGAGATGAGGTTGTCGAGCGCCTGGCCCAGGCGCACGCTGTCGCCCGCGAGCACGATCTTCTCCGGGATTCCGTCGCCTTCAACCGTGACGCCGGCGTTCGCGGCGACCGGACGCGACGTCTCGATCGACGCGCGAATGATCGCCGACATGTCGACCTCGCTCTTGTCGACCCGGAACTTGCCGGAGTCAACCTGCGCTGTGAAGAGAAGGTCACCCACGAGGCGAAGCAGCCGGTTGGCGTTGCGCTCGGCGACGCTCAGGTACTGCAACTGGTTCGACGACAGCTCGGTCTCGTCGTCGTCGCGCATGAGTTCGAGGTAGCCGAGGATCGAGCTGAGGGGCGTTCGCAGTTCGTGCGAGATGAGCCCGATGAACTCGTCCTTCAGCCGGTTGACCTCACGCTCACGAGTCAGGTCACGGCCGATGAACAGGTACCCGACGGGAACGCCGGAGTCGTCCATGCGCGGCGTCACCGAAAGGTGCACGGGGAACGTGCTGCCGTCGGCGCGGACGTAGGTCCACTCGCCGGCGTCGGGGTCGCCCTGTCGCGCCCGGTCGATCAGGGCCGCGAAGCGGGGGTTTGCAACGGTCTCCCACAGCGGGAAATCAAGCGCCTCGGCGCGTTCGTCAAGCTCGGTCGTGAGGTGAAATTCCTCGATATACCGTGCCTCCGCGAGCGGGTCGATGTGCGCGCCGAGGATGCGTGTGGCACCGCGGTTCCACACGTCGATGAGGCCAGTAAGGTCGGTACCGACGACGATCTGCTCGGTCGCTGCCTCCCACACGTTGCGCATCAGGCCCTCGAGCTCGCGAAGATGCGCTTCACTTGCCGCGAGGGCACGGGTGTGGTCCCGGGTCTCGTCGAGCATCTCTTCGCGTTCTGCCGCGAGCTGCCTCATCGAATCGAGCCGATATCGTGCCTGACGCGACACCTCATTGACGATAGCCGCCGCGAGACCGAAGGTGACCGGGCTAATAATCGCTCGCAGCCATTCCGAGGGATCGTGCAGCAAATTCTCGCCCACGATGAGCGGGAGGAAGAGCGCGATCGCGGTGCCGATCATCGCGTAAAGCGCGTTCTGTCTGCCGTCCTCCATGGCGAACCAGATCACCGGCAGGATCACGTACGCCGCGAACGCCGATCCGGGACCTCCTGTTCCATAGCGCAGGAATCCGAGCGCGATGAAATCGACGGAGGGAACGATGAGCGCAAAATGCCAGAGCGATGGCCGAGTTGAGAAGATCGCGGCAAGAACGGTTGCGGCGGCGGCGAGAAAGCCGCTGACCACGAACGAGTACAGTTCGTGAACGACAAGGCCGCTCTCGAGCGCTCCGAGCGTGATCGCGATCACAAACATCGCGGCCATTGGCGCCTGTTTCGCGAGCGGCGAGACCTCACCCAGCGTGTAACGGTGAGTGAGAGATCCGAGGGTCACACCGACGCCTCATCCTGCCTGGCGAACTGCGACAGCCTTTCGCTCAGGCCTCGAGGGCTGAACGGCTTGATGAGGTACTCGTCGGCTCCCGCCTCGTACCCGATCGCCTGATCGCGTTCCGACACGGCAGCGGACAGCAGCAGGATGCGCGTGCGATCGAGTGTCTCGTCCGCCTTGATCAACCGGGTGACGTCGATACCTGTCATACCGGGCATCGCCACATCGAGCAGCACGATGTCCGGCTTCGCCTCGCGGATCGCCGCCCAGGCGCTCTCGCCGTCGCCGAGTGCATCGACGAGTTCGAGGCCGGCACGTTTGGTCGCAATCGAGACGAGGGCCCGGATATCCGGGTCGTCGTCGGCGATCACGATGCGCAGGGATGATTCGGGTTCATTCATGGCGCCACCCATCTTGGGACACATCGCATCAGGACATCGCGAACACTCGCTCGGCTGACCGGTTTGGGTAGCACGGCCTTCGACTGCGGGTAGTCGCGTGAATCGAGCACCGACGTGATGGCGACCGCGGTGTGCGGGCGCTCCAGACGCATGCGCTCGGTGAGTGCCCAGCCGTTCATGCCGGGCAGGATCAGGTCGATGACGGCGAGGTCGTGCTCCGCCGTCGCGTACGCCTCGATCGCGTCTTCGGCGGATGCGGCCAGCGTGACCTCGCAGCCCGCGTGCTCGAAATGCGCCTTCAGCAGAACGCGCAGGTCTTCGCTGTCATCGACGACGAGCACCTTCACCTTCTCGTCTGCAGCGGTGGCCGCGCTCATGCGACGTCGGCCGCATCGCGTATGAGCTCGAGCGGCTCGCAGAACGTTCCCGTGCCGAACCGGGACCAGTAGCGCGCCACGGCCTTCACGAACCCGCCTTCGAGATATCGAGGGCGCTTCTCCGCGGTGGCGAAGCAGTCGAGCATGGCGGCCTTCACGTCAATGTGGCCGTCAATCGACACGAATCGGCTGGGCCGGAAGTCGACGGTCGCCGTCGACGACTGGTAGCACGCAAGCGTGCGCACACTGCCGCACGCCTCGAGCGCGGCCTCGTGCACGGCGCGGTGATCGGGGCTGCGGTCGTTGCGGCTGTGCACGTACACGGTCGTGGGCGACAGCTCCTCGACGACGCGGCGGATGACGCCCAGGGTCGGCTCGGTGGGCGTGAGTGCCTTCTCCTCGCTGTCCTCGAGAACGAGCGTCGCGCCGATGATCTCGGCGGATGCCGAGCCCTCGTTCCACGCCACGCGGATGCCGCCGACGCGGTCGCCCTTGGAGAGCGTGAGGATCGTGACCTGGTCCCCGGCGGCGCGATGGGCGGCGAGGATGCCGCCGACGCCGATCTCGACGTCGTTGGGGTGCGCACCGATGGCCAGAACGACTTCGCCAGCCCCGACCCGAGCGCGCTCGGCGCGCGCGGCATCCGCGAGTCGGCTCACGTGGGCGACGAGGTCGGCCGAGGAGACGGGCTTGGTGAGGAACTCGTCTGCCTGGTTGCGTAGCGCCGTGACGGCATACTCGACGGAGACGTGTGCGGTCATGACGATGACGGGCGTGCCGGGCTGCTGCGTGCGGATCTCAGCGATGAGATCGAGGCCGGATGCGCCGGGCATCTCGATGTCGGTGATGACGACATCAGGGCGCAGTTTCTCGACGGCCGCGCGTACGAGCGACGGGTCGGAGAGCGCGAGAACCTCGCATCCGATGCGCTTCTCGAGCACCGTCTTGGTATAGAGAGCGACGTCGAGATCGTCCTCGATGACGAGGACGCGGTACGGCTCGGACATTCATACTCCCTGTGGACCTGACAGAACTACATCTGTACTGTAGAGGGCTTCAGAGCCGATGTGGAGAGGCGACGCGCCCCCAATGGTGGTGTGATGCGGGCGTTGCACCTCGCCTGCGCGAGCCTTCGAACCGGTAGGGCGGACGGGACTTGAACCCGTGACCGGCGGATTATGAGTCCGATGCTCTAACCAGCTGAGCTACCGCCCCTTGCGCCGCTCGTCGGCGGCCGTGGTGGGCGATTCCGTCTCCGGGTCCACCACCGGCTCACCACGATACAGGCTTTCGAACGTCGACAGCGTGGTCTGGATATCGTGCGCGGAGACGATGCGCAGCGACGCCCGCTTCATGGCCTCAAGCTGGTCAGCGGGCGCACGGAACACCTGCTCGAGCTTCGCCGCGAGCTCGGCCGCGTCACCCGGGGTGAACAGGTAGCCGTTCTCGCCGTCGTGCACGAGGTGCGGCAGCGCCATGGCATTTGCGGCGACGACGGGCAGCCCGCTCGCCATCGCCTCCATCGTGACGATCGACTGCAGCTCGGCGATCGAGGGCATGGCGAGCACCGTCGCCCGGGTATATGCCGCCCGAAGCTCCTGCTCGGTCACGTACCCGGCGAACGTGACCCGATCGCCGAGCCCCAGTGTCTCCGACAGGTGCTCGAGATTCTTCTTCTGGTCGCCGCCGCCCACGATCTCGAGCTTCGCGTCGAGCTCACGCGGCAGCAACGCCATGGCGTGCAGCAGCACGTCGATCTGCTTCTCGCCCGTCACCCGGCCGACGAAGATGACTCGGTTCTCGCTTCGCGGCGAGAAGTCGGCGGTGTACTTGTCTGCGTCGATGCCGCACGAGATGGCGTGCACGCCTTTCAGGCCCGTGTACTTCTCCAGGAACTCCGCCGCCTTCTTCGTCGGCGACGTGACCGCCTCGGCCCGGGCGAAGCTGCGCCGGGCCGCACGCCAGGCGAGCCCGATCGCCCATTCCTGCATGGGCTTGGGGATGCCCGTGAACTCGAGCATGTTCTCTGGCATGAAGTGGTTGGTTCCGATGATGCGGATGCCGCGCTTCTCCGCCTCGACCGAGAGCCCCCGCCCGGTGACGATGTGGGACTGGAAGTGCACCACGTCCGGCTTGACCGCGTCGAGGATGCGTGCGCTGTTCTGCTTGATGCGCCACGGGAGAGCGAAGCGAAGCCAGTCGTGCGGGTACCAGCGCCAGCTGCGCAGGCGATGCGCCGTGACCGTCTGGCCCTCGTACGTCTCCTTCCAGGTGCCGTGCTTGCGGGATGCGGCGGGCGCGACGACGTGCACGTCGTGCCCGCGTGCCGCCATCCCCGCCGCCAGCCTCTCGGCGAAGCGGGCGGCACCATTCACGTCGGGCGAGAAGGTGTCGGCGCCGATGACGATGGTCAGAGGCCTGTTGCTGTCGGGGCCGCGCGAGTCGGTCAAGAGGCGTGTTCCCTACGTGTCGTGGACGTGTGTGCCGCCGGCGTCGAATGCCCGGCTCGGTGACCTCGCTGCCACCCGATCGGGGTGTGCAGAATGTCGCGGCTCAGTCTATGCCGTGGGGCCCGAGGGGCGCTGATTGCGGCCGCGCGCGTCACTTCACCTGTGGATGGTGCTTGGCGAGCAGGAACACGCCCCAGATGGCGAGCAGGCCGGCAACGACGAAGACGATCGAGGCCCAGAGCGGGGCCTGCGTTGCCTCGTTCAGAATGACGATGCCGATGGTCACGGCCACGAGGGGGTCGATCACGGTGAGGCCCGCGATCACCAGGTCTGGTGGGCCGGAGGCGTACGCGTTCTGCACGAAGTAGGCGCCGGCGACGACGCCGAGAAGGATTCCGAGAATGCACAGCACGAGCATCCAGCTGCCGTCGCCGTGCGTGACGCGCGAGATGACGACCTTGGCGAGCGTGGCGACGAAACCATAGAGCACGCCGGCACCGACGATGTACATGACGGCCTTGAATCGGTGGCGAAGCGTGACGAAGAGCACGCCGAACAGAATGAGCACACCGAGGAGGATCAGCAGCACCTCGACGAGCGCGTCGTCGCTCACGACGACATCACGCGCCGTGAACGCCGCGGTGAAGACGAACACACCCACGCCACCGACGCAGAGGCAGATGGCGATGATGGAGTTGCGGTTGAGCCGGATGCGGCTGACGCGCGCGTTCACGATGGCCGTCAGCACCAGCGAGACCGCCCCGAGCGGCTGCACGACGATGAGCGGCGTGGGAACGAGGGCGGCGAGCTGGAACACGATGGCGAGCCCGAGCATGAGTGTGCCGATGACCCACGATGGCCTCGCGAGCAGCAGCCGCAGCTGGCCGACGTTCAGGCCGCCGTCGCTCGCCGCCGTGTTCTCGCCCACCCGCGCCACGCCGCGATGCTGCAGCTGGGCGCCGATCGAGAGGAAGACTGCGCCGATGAGCGCGATGGGGATGCCGAGGAACTGACTCGCCTCGAGCGGCTGAATGGTCAGATCGGCCAACGCCTGCCCCCATTGCCCGTTCACGTGAGAACCCTACCGAGATTCTGGCCGATATTCTTGAGCGCATGGCCGTGCTTCCGATCCTCATCTCCGGCGACCCCGTGCTGCACCAGCGTGCAGCGGAGGTCACGGAGTTCGACGACGACCTGAAGAGGCTCGTCGCCGACATGAACGACACGATGCACGCCGCCCCCGGCGTCGGGCTCGCCGGGCCGCAGGTGGGCGTGCCGCTGCGCCTGTTCGTGTACGGCTGGAGCGACGACGACGAGGTGCGGCACGAGGGTGTCGCGATCAACCCCGAACTGTGGATCAGCCCGGTACCGACCGGTGCGGCCGACGAGGAGGACGAGGCGGAAGGGTGCCTGTCGTTCCCCGGCGAAAGGTTCGCGCTGCGACGCGCGGAACGCGCCATCCTCACCGCCGTCGATGAGGACGGCGAGCCGTTCGAGGTGCACGCCGAGGGCTGGCTGGCCCGCATCTTCCAGCACGAGTACGACCACCTCGACGGCGTGATCTACGTAGACCGGCTCGAGTACCCGCTCGCCAAGGCGGCCGCGAAGGCCGCACGCAAGAACGGATGGGGCGCCGAGGGCAACAGCTGGCTGCCGGGCCGGGACCACCTGGAGGACTGAGGCACTCGAGGCTCGTCCCAGCGGCCTCGTCTTAGCGCCCTCGTCTCAGTGCCCTCGTCTCAGCGGCTCAGGTCGACCCCATGCACGCCGTTGTGGAAGCGCAGCGTGGGGAACGCCACCGACACCGTGAAGCCCACGCCGGGAACCGGGTGCGCGTCGAGCGCTCCCCCGAACAGCGCCGCGCGTTCGCGCATCTCGGTGATGCCTGCCCCGGTGATGGACTCGGTGAGCGCCTTGAAGTCGTCGTCGATCGTGTACTGCGTCTCGCGGTTGATCTCCTCGCGATCGAGGCCGCGTCGGCGCGCCGCCGACCGGATGCCGTCGTCGTCGACGCCCAACTGCAGCCCCTCCCGCGTCCACGTGAAGCCGACGCGCACACGGGTGCCGGTGCCGCCATGCTTGAGCGCGTTCTCGAGCGTGCCCTGAAGAATGCGAAACACCGCGAGCTCCGCGCCGCGGCGCAGCGTGAAGCGTTCGCCCGTCTCCTCGAAGCTGATCTCCAGCCCCGCCTCCCGCATCACCTGGAACAGGTCCTGCGCCGACTGAAGCGACGGACGCGGTGCCGAGATCTGCTCCCCCTCACGCGCCACCGTCAGCACGCGGCGCATGTCGCCGAGAGCCACCCGACCGCGCTCCACCAGGGCAGCGGATGCGCGAATCCCCGCCTCGGGGTCGCTCTCGCCGGCGTACCTGGCGCCCTCCGCCTGCGTGATCAGCCGCGAGAGCGACTGCACGGCCACATCCTGCAGCTCGCGGATGATGCGCAGCCGACCCTGCTGCTCGGCCAGGTCGAGCTCGCGGTCGATGCGCGTCCACTCCGTCTCGGTGCGGTCGTCGGCCAGGCGGCGGCGGGCGTGCCGGGCGTGCAGCCACAGCACAAGGAACAACACGGTCGTCACGAGCAGGGCGGTCGCGGCGATGACGAGACCGATCATAAGGGCGCCCGAGTTCTCCTGCAGCCAGCCGTTCACGAACGTCTCCTCCCGGGCGTGGCCAGAGGCCTGTTCCCGAGAGGAGACTCTACCGCGTGCCGCTGACGGTGCTATTCGCCCGACGGCCGGTTGGCGCGCAGCACCTCGAGCCTCGCTCGGTACTCGACCTCGTCGATGTCGCCGTGGGCGAAGCGCTCGGCGAGCGTCTGCTCTGCCGAGCGCGTGGGGTCGTGCGGCCGTCCGTCACCGCGGCCGTAGCCGACGCCCGGGCCGAAGCCGGGCCCGTACCCCGGGCCGAAGGCCCGCATCCGCCTGCGAGAAATGAAGGTGAAGAGCAGCACGAAGAACGCGATCCAGAACAGGGGGATCACGAGGAAGAGCCAGCCGAATCCGCCCGCCCAGGGACCGCCCCAGTGGGCGACGGCAACGGCCGGTGCGATGGCTGATGAGAATGCGGTGAGCATGAGGATCCTCTCGTCGGTGACGGGCGCCACTGTCGCGCCCTCAGAACGAGAATCGCGGATGCGGGGCGGCGCCGAATCTGCCGCCGGGAGTGAATGCGGCTAAGCCCGGCGGAGTAGCCGGCGCGGTGGCCGGCCGCCCGCCGTGGGCTACCGCCAGCCCGGTGTCACGAGCCCGGTCTCGTACGCGACCACGACGAGATGCACCCTGTCGCGGGCGCCCAACTTCGTCATGATGCGCGACACGTGCGTCTTGGCGGTCAGCGGGCTGAGAAACAGCGCCACGCCGATCTCCGTGTTGGTGAGGCCCTGGCCGACGAGGCGCAGCACCTCCACCTCGCGCGGCGTCAGCGCCTCGAGCACGCTCGTCTGCTGGGGCTGCCGGATGCCGTCGGAGACACGCGCCAGCAGGCGCCGGGTCACGCCAGGCGACAGCAGCGCGTCGCCCGCCGCCACGACCCGCACCGCGCGGATCAGCTCGGTCGGCTCGGTGTCCTTCACCAGGAAGCCGCTGGCGCCCGCCAGGATCGCCTGCACGACATAGTCGTCGAGCTCGAAGGTCGTGACGATCACGATGTGGGTCGCGGCGAGCTGCGGGTCGCCGACGAGCTGCTCGGTGGCCCACAGCCCGTCGCCCTCCGGCATGCGGATATCCATGAGAACGACATCCGGATGCTCGGAGCGGGTCACGGCGACCGCGGTCTCCCCTGTCGCGGCCTCCCCCACGACCTCGATGTCGGTCTCGGATTCCAGGAGCGCGCGAAAGCCAGCACGCACGAGCTGCTGGTCGTCGGCCAGTACGACGCGGATCATGCGCCGAAGCCGTCGTCGCGGGTGCGTGGTCGCGAGGGGATGCGCGCGTGCACCCGGAACCCGCCGTTGTCGCCGCGCCCGGCTTCCAGGGTTCCCCCGAAGAGCTCGGCACGCTCGCGCATGCCGAGCAACCCGCGGCCTTCTCTGCCGCCGGTCGGGGGCCCGCCGCCATGGTCGATGATGGTGGCCTCGTACCAGCCATCCGCTGCTGCCAGCACGACCTCGGCGCGGCCGGTGGCCGCGTGCCGGGCGGTGTTCGTCAGGGACTCCTGCACGATGCGGTAGAGAACGAGCTGCGCCGCGGGCGGCACGTCGTCGCCCAGTTCGTTGAGCACACTCACGGTGAGCCCGGTGGAGGCGAACGATTCCACGAGCGCCGGCAGCGATGCAAGGCCCGGCCCGGGCGTACGGGTTGGCGAGGTGCCTTCCTCGCGAAGGAAGCCGAGCACGCCGCGCACTTCGTCGAGCGCCTGTCTGCTCGTGGTCTTGATCGACTCGAGGCTCTCTTTCGCGCGCTCGGGCTGGCTGTCGAAGAGATGCAGGCCCACACCGGCCTGCACGCTGATCTGCGAGAGGGAATGCGCGAGCACGTCGTGCAGTTCTCGGGCGATGCGCACGCGCTCGGCCTCTGCTTCGCTCTGACGCTGGACGGCGATGCGGCGCGAGATCTCGCGGAAGCGCTCACGCCGTGTGCGGATCGCCTCGCCGATGCCGACGAGAAGCGAGAGGACGAGGACGATGGCCAGCACGCGCACGATCGACAGCCGGGCCCCGGAGACGGCCATCACGACGAGAGGCTCCGCCACAGCGAGCGAGGCGATGGTCACCCACACGGCCAGCCGGAGGCCGTGCACGACCGCGATCACGATGGCGATAGCCAGCGGCAATGCCGGCGCCGGCGGCCCGCCCACCAGCGCGATGGCGGGCAGGATCATGACGGCGATCGTCGCGAGCACCGTGACGGGCCTGCGCCGAACGAAGAGAAGCGCGAACGACGCCGCGAAGGCCAGCACGAGCGCGAGCACGACCGGCAGCGGGGCGTGCCGCGCTCCCGCGATCACCAGCGCCGGCAGCTGCGCCACGGCCGCGACGACCGCCGGGATCCAGCGCTGAACGCGGCGCCGCCGCTGCCGTTCCTCCGCGCCGTGCGGCTGACCGGCGCCAGCCCACGGCGGCTCGGGGTTCATCGGCATCCCCCAATGCTAGCCAGCGACGACGCGCCCGGCGTGGGCCCGGGGAACCGACGGCGGGTACTCCCGTCGGAGTAGGCCTTGACACACCTCATGGTAAGGGCTAACTTACCGTTCGTGGACACTTACCAAACCGATCGCGGCTGGGAAGCTCTGGGCGATCGAACCAGACGCAGCATTATCGAATGCCTGGCCGAGCGGCCGAGACCCGTCGGTGAACTCGCCGCTGAGCTGCCGGTCAGTCGTCCCGCTGTGTCTCAGCACCTGAAAGTGCTGAAGGATGCCGGGCTGGTCATCGAGCGTGCGGTCGGTACCCGTCGCATCTATCGGCTCAATCCGGTGGGGGTAAGCGCGCTGCGTGACCAGCTCGACACCTTCTGGGACCGGGCGCTGATCGCATACAAGAGTGTCGTCGAACAACCAACCAAGGAGAGATCATGACCAAGACAGCAACCGCGGTCGTCCGCAGGGAGATCGTGGTTGACGCACCGATCGAGCGCGCCTTTACAGTCTTCACCGAACGATTCGGCGACTTCAAACCGCCCGAGCACAACCTGCTCGACGTGCCGATCGCCGAGACCGTGTTCGACCCGAAGGTCGGCGGCTACATCTGTGATCGGGGCGTCGACGGCAGCGAGTGCCGATGGGCTCGCGTCCTCGCGTACGAACCACCTGATCGTGTCGTGTTCAGCTGGGATATCGGACCGCAATGGCAGCTCGAGACAGACCATGAGGCCACCAGCGAGGTCGAAGTGCGATTTGTCGCCGAAGCGCCGCAGCGCACCCGCGTCGAGCTGGAACACCGCAACATCGACCGGCACGGCCCCGGCTGGGAAGCCGTCAGCAACGGCATCGCGAACGACGCCGGCTGGCCGCTGTACCTCGCCCGCTTCGCCGCCCTGGCCGAGAAGGCCAGCTGACGCAGAGAACAAGAAAGCCCCCAACTTCCGCAGAAGTTGGGGGCTTTTTCGCTCCCCGACTTGGACTCGAACCAAGAACCTGCCGGTTAACAGCCGGCTGCTCTGCCAATTGAGCTATCGAGGAATGCGTGTTCAGCGTAGCAACTTTATCAAAGGATTTCGCCTCGCCAAATCGGCGGCGACCCGCCGAGCGGCGCGTCGGGCGCGCACGGTGATCAACGGGCGGACGGGGCCGCACGGCCCCGCATCCGTCAGTACCCGGCGACGGGGTCGACGATGCCGACGAACCGGCCGTCTCCGAGCAGCGCTTCGACGTTGAGTTGGATGCGCTCGGCCAGCAGAGGCGCGGTCATGTCCGGCGTGTCGGCACTGTGCGGCGTGATGATGCATGCGGGCTCACTCCACAGCGGGTGGCCGTCGGGCAGGGGCTCCGGGTCGGTGACATCGAGGCCCGCCCCGGCGATGCGGCCGTCGTCCAGCGCGCGAACGAGCGCGGCAGTGTCGACGAGGCTGCCACGGGCGATGTTGACGAGCACGGCATCCTGCCTCATTGCCGCGAGCTCGCGCTCGCCGATCAGCTGTGCCGTCGCATCGGTGGCCGCCGCCGCCACGATGACGACGTCGGCATCGGCAAGCGCCTCGCGCAGGCGGTCGACCTGGACCGTCACGTCGGCGCCGTCGACCGGCGACGCGCTGCGGCGCACCACCGTCGTCGTCACGTCGAAGGGCGTAAGCAGGCGCAGCAGCTCAAGAGCGATGCCGCCCGCGCCGATGATGGTGACATTCAGCCGGTACAGCGACCGGCCCTCGGCCACCGTGCTCCAGCTGCGGGCGCGCACGCGGGTCGGAATCACCCTCAGCAGCGCGAGGGCGAGCGTGAGCGCGTGTTCGGCGACCGGCTCGGCATACGCGCCCTTCGCGCTCGTCCACACGAGCCCGGGCCGCGCCTCGGCCGCGATGACGTCGGCGAACGCGTCGACTCCCGCCCACGGCAGCTGCACCCAGCCGATCCCGGGGTGCGAGCGCAGCGCCTCGGCGAGTTGCTCCGGATGCTTCGACGACAGCCAGATCAGCCCTCGCGTGCGCTCGGAGAGCTCCTCGACAACGCCGCCACCGGCAGCGACCGCGTCGGCGAACGCCTCCTTTGGTCTGGGCAGCAGCGCGATGGGGCCGGCCTCGGGCCGCTCGCCTTCCGGCAGAGCGACCGCCGGCGCGGAGAGCACGGCACGATGCTGGCGAGAGGATCGGTGAATCGTCATGCTTCGATCCTGCCACCGTCGTCGGCGCTCGGCCCCGGCGCGAAGGCGCGAGCGAGTGAGGCGACATACGGATGCGGCGGGTCCCGCAGCAGCTCATCGAGCGGCCCGAGCCCCACCAGGCGCCCCGCCTGCAGCACCGCGACACGCGAGGTGACCGATCGCAGCAGCGGCGCATCCTGACTCACAAGGATCGCAGAGAACCCGTTCTGACGACCGAGCGTGGCCAGCACGTCGATGACGGCCTGCCGCACCGTGACATCGATGCCGGTGGTGGGTTCGTCGGCGATGAGCAGGTCAGGGCCGAGAACCAGTGCACGGGCAAGCGCGACGCGCTGGCGCTGCCCCGCGCTCAACTCGTAGGGAAACGACGAGAGCAGGCCGAGCGGAAGCAGCACGGCCTCGAGCAGAGCCGCGACGCGCTGGCCGGCGGCCCGGCGGTTGTAGTGCCGGTCCCGCTCGAAGATCGGATCGGCGACGATCTCGCCGATCGTGCGGTCCGCGGGCAGCGTCGCGGCGGCATCCTGGGCGAGGTAACCCACATGGAAGGTGAGGCGGGCCCTCGAGCGGGCGCTGAGACGACGCAGCCGGAAGCCGCAGACGGTCGCGTCGCCGCCTGTGATGCGCGCGTTGACCGCTCGGCCTCCGCCATCGGCCCGCCCGGCGAGCAGGCGCGCAAGCGTGCTCTTGCCCGAGCCGGATTCGCCCAGAACCCCGAGCGTCTCCCCCGGCTCGAGATCGAAGCTGACTCCGTGCAGCGCGACGCAGGCCGCGCTCGCGCCGTGTGCGGCGTATTCGACAGACAGGTCGCTCACGCCGACGACGGGCTCCTGCTGCGCGGTCGTGGCGTCGGTCATGCCAACGGCGCCCTCAGCTCGTGCAGTCTCTGGCGCCGTTGCGCCTGCACTGCCGGGTCCGGTACCGGGAGCGACGCCAGCAGTCGCTGGGTGTAGCGGTCCTTCGGCGACTCCAGCACCGCCTCGCCCGTGCCCTCCTCAACGAGCCTGCCCTGATACAGCACTCCGATGCGATCGGCGAGAAGGTCGACCACCGCGAGATCGTGGCTGATGAAGAGCGCGGCGAAGCCCAGCTCGCGTTGCAACTCGGCGAAGAGCTCGAGCACGCGGGCCTGAACCGACACGTCGAGCGCCGAGGTGGGCTCGTCGGCGATCAGCAGCTGCGGGTCGAGCGCCAGGGCGCGGGCGAGGCTGGCACGCTGTCGCTGGCCGCCGCTCAGCTCGTGTGGGAACCGCTCGCCGTACGCCCGCGGCAGCTGCACGGCCTCGAGCAGCTCGTCGACCCGCGCACGTGCGGCCTGCGGATCGCGCGCGCGGCCGTGAACGATGAGCGGCTCCGCCACGCATTCCGCGATAGTGAGCAGCGGGTTGAAGCTCGACGCCGGATCCTGGAAGACGAATCCGATGTCCTTGCGAGACTTCCTGAACTCCCGTTCCCGGATTCCGTTCATCTCGTGACCGAGCACCCGAAGGGAGCCGCCGGTCACCCGGGTGAGGCCCGCAATGGCCCGCCCCGTCGTGGTCTTGCCGGATCCGCTCTCACCCACAAGCCCGAGCACCTCGCCGGGCAGAATCTGGAAGCTCACGTCGTCGACGGCGACGAAGCCGGGCCTGCCGAGGCGCCCGGGGTACTGGATGCGCAGGCCCTTCGCCTCGACGACGGGCGCCTGACCGCTCCAGCCCTCGGCACGGGTGTCCGCGCGCTCGCGCGTGATCGCCCGGCCCTGGCCGACGTGCGGCACGGCCGCAAGGAGGCGCTTGGTGTACTCCTCGCGCGGCGCGCTGAACAGGGTGCGCGAGTCGGCCTGCTCAATGACCTTGCCCTGGTACATGACGGCGACGCGGTCGGCGAGGTCCGCGACCACACCCATGTTGTGCGTGATGAGAACGATGGCGGCGCCGAACTCGTCGCGGCATCGGCGCAGCAGGTCGAGGATCTCCGCCTGCACGGTCACGTCGAGCGCCGTGGTCGGCTCGTCGGCCACGATGAGCCCGGGGTTCAGCACGAGCGCCATCGCGATGACGATGCGCTGCTTCTGGCCGCCCGAGAACTGGTGCGGATAGTACTTCACGCGCACCTCGGGCTCGGGAATGCCGACGAGCCGCATCACCTCGATCGCCCGCTCGCGCGCCTCGGAGCGGCTGTAGCTGCCGTGTGCGCGCAGCCCCTCGGCGATCTGCCAGCCCACGGGATAGACGGGGTTCAGCGCGGTCGACGGCTCCTGGAAGACCATGGCGACGTCGCGACCGCGCACCTCGCGCAGGCGTTGCTTGCTCACGGCGATGACGTCGGTGGTGGACTGGTTGTCGCGGCTGGTGAGCAGCACGGCGCCAGACGCCGTCGCCGTCTCGGGCAGCAGGCCCAGGATCGTCTTCGCCGTCACGGTCTTGCCGCTGCCGCTCTCGCCGACGATGGCGAGCACTTCGCCCTCGGCGACCGTCAGACTTACGCCGTCGACGGCCTTGACGGCGCCCGCGTCTGTGGCGAAGGAGACGCCAAGCTCTTCGATCTCGACCACGTTCGTCACGATCGCACCTCGATTCCGTCGTCACCGAGCAATCCTGCGCCCTCCAGCTCGCCGACGCCGCCGGGTGCCGCAAGCGTTCCGCCGGGCACGACGGATGTCTCGGCGACATCCCCCGACGCCTTGGCCACCGCGCGGCGACCCCGCAGGCGCGGGTCAGCGAGGTCGTTGAGGCTCTCGCCGACGAGCGTCACGCCGAGCACGACAAGGACGATGGCGAGGCCGGGGTAGAGCGCGGTCCACCAGATTCCGCTTGTCACGTCGGAGAGCGCCTTGTTCAGGTCGTAACCCCACTCGGATGCCGCGGTCGGCTCGATGCCGAAGCCGAGGAAGCCGAGCCCGGCGAGCGTGAGGATCGCCTCGGACGAGTTGAGCGTGAAGATCAGCGGAAGCGTGCGGGTCGCGTTGCGCAGCACATGCCGGAACATGATGCGCCCGTTGCCTGCCCCCACCACGCGGGCCGATTCCACATAGGCCTCCGCCTTGATGCGCACCGCTTCTGCCCTGATCACGCGGAAGTACTGCGGAATGAAGACGACCGTGATCGAGATGGCCGCCGCTAAGATGCCGCCCCACAGCTTCGACTGGCCGCCGCTGATCACGATCGACATGACGATGGCGAGCAGCAGAGACGGGAACGCGTAGACGGCGTCGCAGACGACCACGAGCACGCGATCGAGCCAGCCGCCGAAGTACCCGGAGACGAGGCCAAGGAAGATGCCGGCGAAGATCGAGAGCACGACCGAGACGACGATGACGCCGAGCGCCGTCTGCGAGCCCCAGACGACCCGCGAGAAGACGTCGTAGCCGCCGACCGTCGTTCCCCAGATGTGCGCGGGGCTGGGCGGCTGCTGGGCGCCGAACGAACCGGAGGCATCGTGCAACTGCGAGAAGCCGTACGGGGCGATCGCCGGCGCGAAGAACGCGGCGATGAGGAAGATGCCGGTGATGGCGAGGCCGGCGAGCAGCATGCCGCGCTGCAGGCCGACGCTCTGCCGCACCTGATGCACCACGGGGATGCGCGAGAGCAGCGGTCGCTTGCGGGAGACGGAGACCGTGGGCATTCTCAGTACCTCACCCTCGGGTCGATGAGCGCGGCGATGATGTCGACCACGAAGTTGGTGACGGCGACGATCACGGCGAGAAGGGCGACCATGCCCTGCACCGCGACGAAGTCGCGCGCCTGCAGGTAATGGGCGAGCTCGAAGCCGAGCCCCTTCCACTCGAAGGTCGTCTCAGTCAGCACGGCGCCGCCGAGCAGCAGCGCGATCTGCAAGCCGATCACGGTGATGATCGGGATCAGCGCCGGCCGGTAGGCGTGCTTGCGCACCAGCCGGAACTCGCCCACCCCGCGTGAGCGGGCCGCATCCACGTAGTCGGTCGACAGCGTGCCGATCACGTTGGTTCTCACGAGACGCAGGAACACGCCGGCCGTGAGCAGGCCGAGCGCCACCGCCGGCAGCACCGCGTGCTGCAGCACGTCGCCCACGACCGCCATGGAACCGGTCTGGAACGCATCGATCAGGTAGATCCCGGTCTTGTGCGGCAGCAGCTCCATCTGCAGCTCCGACCCCGTGGAGGCGCGGCCGGCCACCGGCAGCACGTCGAGCCAGATCGAGAAGATCAGCTTGAGCAGAAGGCCCGCAAAGAACACCGGCGTCGCGTAGCACAGGATCGCGAAGACGCGCAGCGCAGCATCCCTGCCGCGGTCACGGAAGTATGCGGCGACCATGCCGAGCGGAATGCCGACGATGAAGGCCACGATGAGCGAATAGAACGCCAGCTCGAGCGTGGCGCTGCCGTAGTGGGTGAGGATCTCGGTCACGGGCTGGTTGTCGCTGAGGGTCGTGCCGAAGTTGCCCGTGAAGATCTGGCCGAGGTACTCGAAGTACTGCACGAGCAGCGGCCGGTCGTAGCCTGCGGCATGGATGCGCACCGCCAGCTGGTCGGGAGTGAGCCTGCCACCCAGAGCCGCCGTGATGGGGTCGCCGGTCGACCGCATGAGAAAGAAGACCAGGCTGACAAGAATGAAGATCGTCGGCAGGATCAGAACTGCCCTGATGACGATGTATCGCGCGAGACCGCCCGACGAGCGTCGTCTGCGTCTTCTGGCGGATGCCGGAGCCGATGGCTCCGGACCCGTCGGCGCCTTCGCGCCCGTGACCGTCGTTGTCATAACTACCTAACGCTTGAAGACCCCGGGCATCGAGGGGGGCGACCCGCCGAAGCGAGCCGCCCCCTCGTGCCAGGGTGAGCCGATTCTACCGGCTCGCCTGCTTATCCCTTGGCGAGTGCCGCGTACCGGAACTTGAACGACGCGTCGAGCGTGTCCTGCGTTCCCGTCACGTCCTTGCCCGTCACGGCAACCTGCGCGCCCTGCAGGAACGGCAGCGTCGACAGGTCGGCCGCCTCCGTGTCCTGGATCTGCTCGATCAGCTTGGTGCGCGCTGCGGCGTCGGTGGTCGTGCGCTGCTGGTCGATCAGCGCCTGCACCTTCGGGTTGTCGTAGTGGTTGCCGAGGAAGTTGTCCTTGACGAAGAACGGCGACAGGTAGTTGTCGGCGTCGGAGTAGTCCGGGAACCAGCCGAGCTGGTAGGCCGGGTACACGTCGGCGACGCGATCCTTCGAGTACTGCACCCACTCGGTCTGCTGCAGGTTGACCGTGAACAGTCCGCCCTTCTCCAGCTGGTCCTTGATCAGTGCATACTCGTCAGACGACGACGGGCCGTAGTGCTCGTTGTTGTACTGCAGATCGAGCTTGACGGGCACGCTCACGCCGGCGGCCTGGAGGGTCGCCTTGGCCTTCTCGAGGCTGGGCCCGCCGTCGCCGTCGCCGTACAGCGGCTTGAGCGACTCGGTCGCGCCCGTCAGGCCCGCGGGAACATAGGAGTACAGCGGCGTGTAGGTGCCCTTGTAGACCTGCTTGGCGATGGCCTCGCGGTCGATCAGGTCGGCCGCTGCCTGGCGAACAGCAAGCGCCTTCGCCGGGTCGGCGTCGGCCGTCTTCGCGCCGAACGGCTGCGTGTTGAAGTTGAAGACGATGTAGCGGATCTCGCCGCCGGGGCCATCGACGACCTTCACGTTGTCGTCCTTGCGCAGGCTCTCGATGTCGGTCGCCGACAGGCTGCGGAACGCGACGTCGATGTCACCCTTCTGCACGTTCAGCTTCAGGTTCGACGACTCTGCGTAATACTTGACGTTGATCGTCTCGGTCTTCGCCTTGCCCAGCAGCCCCTGGTAGTTGGGGTTCGCCTTGTACGAGATCAGGTTGTTGAAGTCGTACGAGGTGATGTCGTACTGGCCGGCGAACGCGTGGCCCTTCACGATGTCCTTGTCGCTCGTGAGCTTGTCTGGCGAGAACACCTGCTCATCGACGATGGGACCGGCGGGGCTCGAGAGCACCTGCGGGAACGTCTGGTCGTTGTCGCTCTTGAGCTTGAAGACCACCGTCAGCGGGTCCGGCGCCGAGACACTGTCGAGATTGGCCAGCAACGAGGCCGGGCCGTTCTGGTCGTTGATCTTCACCTCACGGTCGAAGGTGAACTTCACGTCGGAGGAGGTCAGGTCGTGGCCGTTGGCGAACTTCAGGCCCTTCTTGAGCTTCACGGTGTACTCGTTCGGCGCGGTGAAGCTCGCGGATGTCGCGATGTCCGGTTCGACGTCGGGGCTGCCGTACGGCGTGTTCATGAGGAACGGGAACACCTGGTTCATGACGGCGAACGAGCCGTTGTCGTACGAACCTGCGGGGTCGAGCGTGGTGACCTTGTCGGTCGTGCCGATCGTCAGCGTGCCGCCTGACGTGGAACCTTTGGGGCTCGCCGAGCAGCCGGCAAGCACCAACGCGGTGGTGGCGAAGGCCACGGTGACGGCGGCAACTCGCCGGCGTGTCACGGAAACGGGTCTCATTCTTACCTCTTCCTGATGGAGAAAAACGTCGGCTGCGATCGATTCTGAGTGCAGCGCCAACGTTATTGTTCACAGTCCTAACACACGGGACCTTCTCGGCCGGGCCAGTCTGCCACGAAGTCGTGAAAGTTTATGCGAATGCAACGAAAGAGCAGCGCTACTCCTCGCGCAGCCTGCGCCGCTCGGTCTCGACCGCGAGCAGCTCCTGCTGTATTGCCCGGTAGGCGGCGGCATCCGCCGAGTCTGCCCTCTGGAGCCGGCCGAGCAGCTCGGCTTTGCGGTGCAGCAGATCCTTGTCGATGAGACCCGAGACGACGCCTCTGGCATACATCGTGAGCTCTCGCTCGCTGCGCTCCGGTATCGGCGCGACCGCCAGCTCCTGAACGAGGCCCGTGAACGGTGCCGGCGCCTCGGCGATGATTCGCGAGATCCAGTCGGCGGCCTCCAGGGCGTCGAGGGCGCCCGCCATGGCGTCTCGCACTACCGCCAGGGCCGGGTTCGTCATGCCGGAGCGCACGGCGCGCGCCGCCAGGTCACGCCCCACGAGCGTCGGATGCTGCACCAGCGCCTGCAGGGCATCGCGCTCCAGGCGCGTGGCCGGGTCCACCGGCAGCGTCACGATCGATGCAGGCGGGGGTGCGGCCACGGATGCGGCGTCACCGCCGGAGGGCGCGCCGTCGGACGAGCGGCCGCCACGCGCCTGCGCGGCGCCGTGCTCGGGGGTGCGGGTGCGCGTGCCGGCGGCATCCGCTCGCCTGGCCCCGCCCGCTACCGCGCGGGTGACCTCGGCGAGGTCGACGCCGAGCATGCGGGCGAGCTCGCGCGTGTAGCCGGGGCGCAGCGATGCGTCGCGGATCTCGGCGACGAGGGGCGCGGCGGTGCGCAACGCCGACACGCGGCCCTCGACCGTGTCGAGGTCGAAGCGGCCGAGCACCTGGCGGATCATGAACTCGAACATGGGCTTCTTGTTCTCGATCATGCTGCGAACGGCACCGTCGCCGTGCGCCAGTCGCAGGTCGCACGGGTCGAGGCCCTCCGGCCCGACGGCGACGTAGGTCTGGGCGGAGAACCGGCGCTCCTCGGCGAACGCGCGCATGGCCGCCTTCTGGCCGGCGGCGTCCGGGTCGAACGTGAAGACGACCTCGCCCTCGCCTGAGTCGTCGCCCAGCACGCGGCGCAGAACCGTGATGTGGTCGGCGCCGAAGGCTGTGCCACAGGTCGCGACCGCGGTCGTGATGCCGGCGAGGTGGCAGGCCATGACGTCGGTGTAGCCCTCGACGACGACGACGCGGTGGGTGCGGGAGATGTCCCGCTTGGCCAGGTCGAGGCCGTACAGAACCTGCGCCTTGTGATAGATGGGCGTCTCGGGCGTGTTCAGGTATTTGGGGCCCTTGTCGTCGTCGGTGAGGCGGCGGGCGCCGAAGCCGATGGTCTGGCCCGTGACATCCCTGATCGGCCAAACGAGTCGGCCGCGGAAGCGATCGTATGCGCCGCGGTCGCCCGTGGAGACAAGGCCGCTCGCCGCGAGCTCCTCTGCGCTGAAGCCGCGGCCCTTCAGGTGGTTCGTCAGGGCGTCCCAGCTTTTCGGCGCGAAGCCGACGCCGAAGCGGTCGGCGGCGTCACGGTCGAACCCGCGTTCGCCGAGGAAGCGGCGGCCGATCTCCGCCTCGCCCCCGCCGAGGGCGTCCACAAAGAACTCGGCGGCCGCGGCGTTGGCCGCGATGAGCCTGGCGCGGTTGCCGCGGTCTTCGGCGGGGCCGCCGTCTTCGTAGGTCAGCGCATAGCCGATCTTCGCCGCCAGCCGCTCGACGGCCTCGGCGAACGTGACGTGATCCATCTTCTGCAGGAACGTGTAGACGTCGCCGCTCTCGCCGCAGCCGAAGCAGTGATAGAACCCCACCTGGGGGCGCACATGGAAGCTCGGGCTGCGCTCGTCGTGGAACGGGCAGAGCCCCTTGAGCGAGCCGACGCCGGCCGAGCGCAGGCTCACATAGTCGCCGACGATGTCGCCGATGTTCGTGCGGGCCTTGACCTCTTCGACATCACTCTGACGAATACGGCCGGCCATGCCACGAGTCTAGATGGAGCCGCCGTCCAGCGACGCTTCGTCTAGCGACGCTTCGTCTAGCGACGCTTCGTCTCGCGCCTGGCGCGCGCGGGTCGCGGCCGCGTGTTCTCGGCGATGGCGACGATCGCAACGAACACTTCGATGGCGACGCGCAGCAGCAGCACCGCGAGCATCGCGCCGACGATCGTCAGCACCACACCGAAGAGGAACAGCAGGACTCCCCACGGGGTGTGCGTGGCAACGGCGGCGCCCAGGCTCACGATGAGGCCGTAGATGACGCTCAACGCGATGACGGCGAGGCCCACGATGTACACCGGGCCGGCGAGCCGGCGGGTGACGTACTTCGTGAACGTCACATCGAACAGCGCGGAGAAGAAGCCGCCCTCGTCGAGCCGGTCGGCGAAGGCCGCCGCGGGCGAAAGGGGAGCCTGGTAGGCCCCGGCCTCGTCGTCGACGGCCTCGTGATTCTTAGGGGCGCCCGCGCCCTCAGGGGCGCCGGCATCGTCGGGCGTCGTACCGCTCATGAGCCCAGCCTATCCGCGCACGAGTCGGTCGTACCATGCCAGTGCGGACTGGTCGGTGAGACTTGCGACCTGGTCGACGACGACGCGTCGCCTGCCCTCGTCGTCGTTTGCGGCGTCCCAGTCCTCGGCGAATCCGGCGTCGAGCGCGTCTGCACCGCGCGCGTACAGAACGTCGGCGAGGCCCGTGAGAACGTCCCGCTGCTCGGCGTAGATGGGCTGGCGGGTGTTGCGCGACATGACGAAGGTGGCGACGATGCCCTTCAGCACGGC
The DNA here is from genome assembly GCF_026410545.1 of Microbacterium sp. STN6. GTDB lineage: Bacteria > Actinomycetota > Actinomycetes > Actinomycetales > Microbacteriaceae > Root112D2. The sequence goes on along the minus strand of NZ_JAPMIT010000002.1, from coordinate 671,958 downwards.
GATCTCGGCGCGGATCTCCTCGGGAACGACGACGCTCGCGGCGAACCGGGTGAGGCACTCGTGCGGGTACGCCTGCCGGGTCGCCCGGGTTGCCGCGCCCGCGAAGCGGCCGATGAGCTGGCTGGTGAGGTCTTTCAACCGCGCCTGGGTTCGCCTGCCGGCATCCCATTCGGTCAGCCACACCGTCATGGCCGCGAGCCGGTCGAATGCGGCGATGAGCGCGTCGTGGTCGAACTCGCCGCCGATCCACTCGTACATCGAGTCGACGAGGTCGCCGTGGTCGATGCGGGAGCCGAGCGCCGTCACGTCGATGTAGCCCCCGACGACGGCATCCTCGAAGTCGTGCACCGAATAGGCGATGTCGTCGGAGAGGTCCATGACCTGGGCCTCGATGCAGCGAACGCGCTCGGGAGCGCCGGCGCGCAGCCAGCGGAACGCGGCTTCGTCGTCGGCGTAGAAACCGAACTTGGCGCGCCCGCTCGGGTCGGCTACAGAGTGGGAGGCCGGCCACGGGTACTTGCAGCTCGCGTCGAGGCTCGCCCGGGTGAGGTTGACCCCGTAGGTGCGGCCGTCCGGCCCGAAAACCTTCGGCTCGAGCCGGGTGAGCAGGCGCAGCGTCTGGGCGTTGCCCTCGAAGCCGCCGATGCGCTCGGCCCAGGCGTTGAGCGCGCGTTCGCCGTTGTGCCCGAAGGGCGGATGCCCGATGTCGTGCGCCAGGCACGCCGTGTCGACGACATCGGGGTCGAGGCCGAGGCTCGTGGCGAGTTCACGCCCGACCTGGGCGACCTCGAGCGAATGCGTGAGCCGGTTGCGCGCGAAGTCGATGCCGGCCGTGGGGCTCAGAACCTGCGTCTTCGCGGCGAGGCGGCGAAGCGCACTCGAGTGCAGGAGCCTGGCACGGTCGCGGGCGAAGTCGCTGCGCCTCGACGAGTGCTGCTCGCCCAGCCAGCGCTGCCTGTCGTCGTCGGTGTAGCCGGCAGTGACGGTGGCGGCCCGGCCGGAATCGGTCGCCGGCGACGCCGCCTCATCCGCCACTGGTGTCGCCCTCGCCCTCGGTGAGGTTCGAGCGCTGGTCGCCGACAAGGTCTCGGCTCGCGAGCCAGCCGTCAGGCAGCGCCGTTCGCTTCGGGCTTCCCGCACGGCCACGCGGGCCCTCGGCGCCCTCGCCGGGGTACGGCTGGTCGCCGTCGAGCGTGTCGAGCAACTCGTCGAGCTGCTCGAGCGTCTGCACCGTCGCGAGACTCGCCCGCAGGTCGCCGCCAACCGGGTACCCCTTGAAGTACCAGGCGACATGCTTGCGGATGTCGCGGCAGCCTCTCTCCTCGCTCTCGAAGAACTCGACGAGCAGTTCCGCGTGGCGGCGGAAGGCGGCGGCGACCTGGCCGAGGGTGGGCCTGGCCTGGGCTGCGGATGCGGCGTCCGCGTCGATGATGCCGGCGCGGGCGTGGAAGGCGGCGGCCAGGTCACCGAACAGCCACGGGCGCCCGAGGCAGCCGCGGCCGACGACGACGCCGTCGCAGCCTGTGGAGTCGACCATGCGAATGGCATCGTCGGCCGACCAGATGTCGCCGTTGCCGAGCACCGGTACGCTCGTGACCGTCTCTTTCAGCCGCGCGATGGCCGACCAGTCGGCCTGGCCGGAGTAGAAGTCGGCGGCCGTGCGCGCGTGCAGGGCGATCGAGGAGACACCGGCGCCTTCGGCGGCCCGGGCGGCCTCGAGGTAGGTGAGGTGGTCGCTGTCGATGCCCTTGCGCATCTTGATGGTCAGCGGCAGCGGGCCGGCCGCGTCGACGGCGGCCTCGACGATGGAGCGGAACAGCCCGAGCTTCCACGGCAGCGCGGCTCCCCCGCCCTTGCGCGTGACCTTGGGCACGGGGCAGCCGAAGTTCAGGTCGATGTGGTCGGCGCGGTCTTCGGCGACGAGCATGGTGACGGCCTCGCGCACGGTCTTCGGGTCGACTCCGTAGAGCTGGATCGAGCGGGTGGTCTCAGAGGGGTGGTGTGTGATGAGCCGCATCGACTCGCGTGTGCGCTCCACGAGAGCGCGCGAGGTGATCATCTCGCTCACGTAGAGCCCCGCACCGAACTCGCGGCACAGTCGGCGGAACGCCGTGTTGGTGATGCCGGCCATGGGCGCGAGCACCACGGGAACGTCGAGGGCCAGCGGGCCGATGGCCAGCTGGGGGGAAGGGCTTATCGTCGTCGTGGGAGTCATGTGTGTCTCAATTCTCCCAGAAAGCGGGCGCGGGCATGAATGGCACTGTGGAACCGGGCGGGCGACAGCGAGCCGTGGCCGACGCCGAACGGCGCGGCCTGAGCATCGACGTGATCTCCCGCCCGCACGCGCACGGCCTCGATGAGGCAGCGGCGGCCCTCGGTCTCACCCCCGGCGAGATCGTCAAATCGCTCGTCGTGAAGCGCCGCGACGGCAGCTTCCTGTTCGCCCTCGTGCCCGGCGGCAGACGCATTTCGTGGCCCAAGCTGCGTGCGGTCGTTGGGGTCAACAAGCTTTCCATGCCGGATGCCGCCATCGCCCTCGACGCGACCGGCTACCCGCGGGGCGCCATCACGCCGCTCGGCAGCAGCACGGCGTGGCCGGTCTTCGCGGACTCGCGCGTGCCGCCCGGCCGCGTCGGAATGGGCGCAGGCGAGGTAGGCTACAGCGCCATCGTGACCGGCGCGGCACTGCTCGAGAGTCTGGGCGCGACGATTGCCGACATCAGCGAGCCGGAGTAGCGCAGGCCGGAGCAGCGCAGGCCGGAGCAGCGCAGGCCGGAGCAGCGCAGGTTGCCTATTCGCTCGCGCCCGGCTGGGTGGCGGGGATCACGCATGCGTCGCCCTCGCAGGCGGCCGCGTCGCCGCCGAGCATGGCGAGCCCGCCGGCCCGGGGCGGGGTGAGCGGGGTGTCCGCGTCGACGGAGGCGTTCGCCGCGGCATCCGTCGCCCTCATGCGACTGCCTCGCGTTCGCTCCAGACCTGCTCGAGCACCTGCGTGAAGGTTTCAGCGGCCTGTGCGCCCGAGACACCGTACGCGCCGTCGACGACGAAGAACGGCACGCCCTGAATGCCGTACGCGGTGGCCTGCGCCTGGTCGGCGCGTACATCGGCGAGGTACTCATCTTCCTCGAGCGAGCGGATGACGTCATCCCGGTCCAGGCCGACCTGCGCCGCGAGATCCGCCAGCTCGGCGATGCGCCCCACGTGCCTGCCCTCGGTGAAGTAGGCGGAGAGCAGGCGCTCGGTCGCCTCGAGCTGCTTGCCGTGCGCCTTCGCGTAGTGCAGCAGCTGGTGCGCCTTCACGGTGTTGGTGTGCTGCAGCGCGTCGTAGTCGTAGTGCAGGCCGACGCCCTCGGCCATCTGCGTGACACGGTCGAGCATCTGCTGCACCTGGTCAGGGGCGATGCCTTTGTGGCCCGCGAGGAAGTCGGTCTCGGAGCCGTCGAAGTCGACGGGCGTGTCCGGGGAGAGCTCGAAGCTGTGGTACTCGAGCTCGACCTCGCGGCCATCGCCGCCCGCCATGAAGGCGGTGGAACCCGCCTCGAACGTGCGCTTGCCGATGTAGCACCACGGGCACGCGATATCTGACCAGACGTCGACCTTGATGGGGTTGCTCATGCTGGGTGCAACCCGCAGCGTGCGCCGGGCATTCCCGTCGTCGAGCTGGTTGAGGAGCGGCCAAAGGCCGCGTCTCGAAACCTGCGTCGGGCGATGGGTTTCGAGACGCCGCTTTGCGGCTCCTCAACCCACGCGACACCGCTTTGCGGCTCCTCAACCCACGCGACGCCGCTTTGCGGCTCCTCAACCCACGTGGGGGGCGTCGGGGGTGTCGACGGCGGCGCCGAAGCGACGGTTGCGGCCCGCGTAGAGCTCGACGGCGTGCCACAGATCTTCGCGCGTGAAATCGGGCCACAGCCGGTCGAGGAACACCATCTCGGCGTACGCGCTCTGCCACAGCATGAAGTTGCTCGTGCGCTGCTCCCCCGAGCTGCGCACGAACAGGTCGACGTCGGGCAGGTCCGGCGCATACAGGTGCTTCTGGATGGCGCGCTCCCCGACGGCTGAGGGCTTGAGCCGGCCCGCCGCGACCTCCTCGGCGATGCGGCGAACGGCATCCGCTATCTCGCCTCGCCCGCCGTAGTTGACGCACATGGTGAGCGTCATGGTGCTGTTGCCGGCCGTGAGCTGTTCGGCGTACTGCAGCTCCTTGATGACCGATGCCCACAGCTTCGGCCGGCGGCCGGCCCAGCGCACCCGCACACCCCACTCGTTCAGCTGGTCGCGGCGGCGATGCAGCACGTCGCGGTTGAAGCCCATGAGAAAGCGCACCTCGTCGGGCGAGCGGCGCCAGTTCTCGGTCGAGAAGGCGTAGACGCTCAGGTGCTTCACGCCAATCTGCACGGCACCGGCGACGACGTCGAGAAGCGACGCCTCCCCCGCCCGGTGGCCTTCGACCCTGGGCAGGCCCCGCCGGTTGGCCCAGCGCCCGTTGCCATCCATGACGATGGCGACGTGGTTCGGCACGGCACCGGCCGGCAGCGCGGGTGGGTAGAGGCCGGTCCAGTCGAGCGGGCGGAACGGCACCGCATCCCGGTGCGTGTATGGCTTGGGGCTCATGCACCGGCTCCCTGGGGCCGGCGGTCGACGTGCGCGAGCGAGCGCAGTCCCCGCTCGAGGTGCCACTGCACGTACGCGGCGACGATTCCCGTCGCCTTCGCCCGCGTCGACAGGTCGGACCCCTCGGCCTGCGCCCACGCACCAGCAAGAAGAGCGCCCAGGTAGCCGATCGTCGACGCGTCGAGCCGCGGCGCACCCGCCGGCGCGCACTCGGCGCACACCACGCCCCCGAGCTGAACCACCACCGTCTCGTGCGGGCCCGGCGTTCCGCAGCGGGCGCAGTCGAGGAAGCTCGGCGCCCACCCCGCCATCGACAGTGCCCTCAGCAGGTACGAGTCGAGCGTCATGCCCGCATCGTGCTCACCACGGGCCAGCGAGCGCAGCGCCCCGACGAGCAGCAGATACTGCTGCAGTGACCCCTCGGACTCGCTCAGACGATCCGCCGTCTCGACCATGGCGTTCGCCGCCGTGTACCTGGCATAGTCGGCCGCGATCTCGGCACCGTACGAGCCGAGCGACTCCGCCTGCGTGATGACGTCGAGGCTGCGGCCCTCGTACAGCTGCAGGTCCGCGACCATGAACGGTTCGAGCCGCGAGCCGAACTTGGAACCCGTGCGGCGCACGCCCTTCGCGACCGCGCGCACCTTGCCGTGCTGGCGCGTCAGCAGGGTGACGATGCGGTCGGCCTCGCCGAGCTTGTGCGTGCGCAGCACGACACCTTCATCACGGTAGACGGGCACCTGACGATTATCCCCTTCAGCGGATGCGCGTGGCCGCACACACGCCGACTCAGACCCCGACGGGCTGCCTCGCTGGCGCACTCGTGCCGCTCGACGCGCGCACCGCGCGGTTCACCGCCGAGATGACCGCCTTCAGCGACGCCGTCGAGATGTCGGCGTCGATGCCGACGCCCCACAGCCGGTTGCCGTCGACGTCGAGATCGACGTAGGCCGCGGCCACGGCATCGCCGCCGGCCGAGAGCGCGTGCTCGGCGTAGTCGTACAGCGTCACGGCGACGCCCCGTGCGTTGATGGCCCCCAGGAACGCGTCGATCGGGCCGTTGCCGGATGCCTCGATCACCGTGGCCTCGTCGCCGTCACGCAGGTCGACGCTCAGCGCCAGCGTGCCGTCCATCGCACTCGCGGTACGGATGCCGGTCAGCTCGAACCGACCCCACTTCTCACCGGGCTGGGCCGAGGGCAGGTACTCGTCCTGGAAGATCGCCCAGATCTCGTCGCTCGTGACCTCGCCGCCAGACGCATCCGTCTTCGCCTGAACGACGCCCGAGAACTCGATCTGCAGCTTGCGCGGCATCTCGAGCGCGTGGTCCGTCTTCAGCAGGTACGCGACGCCGCCCTTGCCCGACTGCGAGTTGACGCGGATGACCGCCTCGTAGTTGCGACCCAGATCCTTCGGGTCGACGGGCAGGTACGGGACCGCCCATTCGAGTTCGTCGACCGTGACGCCCTGCCCCGCGGCATCCGCTGCCATGGCCTCGAAGCCCTTCTTGATCGCATCCTGATGCGATCCGCTGAAGGCCGTGAAGACCAGGTCGCCCGCCCAGGGGCTGCGCTCGTGCACGGGCAGCTGGTTGCAGTACTCGGCGGTGCGCTTGACCTCGTCGATGTTGGAGAAGTCGATCTGCGGGTCGATGCCTTGCGTGAACAGGTTGATGCCCAGTGCCACCAGGTCGACGTTGCCCGTGCGCTCGCCGTTGCCGAACAGGCAGCCCTCGATGCGGTCGGCGCCGGCCATGTAGCCCAGCTCGGCGGCCGCGATGGCCGTGCCCCGGTCGTTGTGCGGGTGGAGGGAGAGAATGACGTTCTCGCGGTGGTTCAGGTGCCGGCTCATCCATTCGATGGAGTCGGCGTACACGTTGGGTGTCGCCATCTCCACCGTTGATGGCAGGTTGACGATGACGTTGCGCTCTGCCGTCGGCTCGAAGACCTCGAGCACCTGGTTGCAGATGTCGACTGCGAATTCCAGCTCGGTGCCGGTGTAACTCTCGGGCGAGTACTCGTAGTACACGGTGGTGCCGGGCACGCTCTGCTCCATGCGCTTGCAGATGCGGGCGCCGTTCAGGGCGATGTCGATGATGCCCTGCTTGTCCTGCCGGAACACCACGCGGCGCTGCAGCACGCTCGTGGAGTTGTAGAGGTGCACGATGGCCTGCTTCGCGCCCCGGATCGACTCGTAGGTGCGCTCGATCAGGTGCTCGCGCGCCTGGGTCAGCACCTGAATGGTCACGTCGTCGGGAATGGCGTTCTGCTCGATCAGGCTGCGAACGAAGTCGAAGTCAGTCTGGCTGGCACTCGGGAAGCCGACCTCGATCTCCTTGTAGCCCATTTTGACGAGCAGGTCGAACATGATGCGCTTGCGTTCGGGGCTCATCGGGTCAATGAGGGCCTGGTTGCCGTCACGCAGGTCGACGGCGCACCAGCGCGGAGCGGCAGCAATGCGCGCATCTGGCCACGTGCGATCAGGCAGCTCGACGCGCAACTGCTCGTGGTACGGCCGATACTTGTGGATCGGCAGGGAACTGGGCTGCTGGTTGTTCTTCATGGTCTTCTTCTCTCCTCCTCGCAAAAGCTTTCAGCCGACGACAAAACTCCGCGACGAGGGAGGCCTGGGATTAGGACTCGTCGCGGCAGCTAAGGAGGAGCAGACCGTGCAGCACGAATTCAGAATAGCACTCTGCCGATAGCATGCTCGAAGCACGTGCGCGACGGCTGCCGCGTGACGAACGGAGGAGCTTACGTGAGACGAGAGGCGCAGGCGGGCCATGAGGCCGCCGCGCCCCGCCTGCCGCGCTCCTGGCTCGTCGGTCTTACGCTGCGCCGCTGGCGCACGCAATGGCGGCTGATCGTGGCGGTCACGCTGGTCGCCTTGGTCGCCTGCACTCTCGTGACCGCGCTCGGATTGCTCGTCACGGCGAGCGAGCGGGCCGGGGTGCGCGGCTCGCTCGCCGCCCTCGATGCCGGTCAGAGTGCGCTCGACGTGCGCATCCTGAAGCCAAGCGGGTCGGTGGAACACACGCGAACCTCACTCGAGAAGGCGGTCGGGCGCGTGCTCGGCGATGCCGGCACCGCCGATTCACGGGCGCTCGCGTTCTCGCAACCGACCCAGGTGACGGCGCCCCTTCCCATCGCCGCCTCGAGCGGGGCAGACACGTTCGCGTACTTCGGTGAGCTCGACGACGTTACCGACCACGCCTCCCTCATCGCGGGCCGCTGGCCACGCTCGGCGGACGCGAGGGGCCCGCTTCCGGTAGCCCTGCCGCAGGCAGCGGCGCAGGTGTTCGGGCTCACCGTGGGGAAAACGGTGGCCGTCGCCAACGCCGACGGCACGACAACGACGGCGACGGTCGTCGGCGTGTACCGTGCCACCGACGCCGCAGGCGAGTACTGGTCACGCGACGTTCTGCACGGCGACGGCGAGAACCCGGTACTGCCCAGGCCTGGTTCATCGTTCGGCGACCCGATCGACGCGTTCGGGCCGCTCGTGACCGCGCCAGGCGGCCTCGACGAGGCCGGCATCGCGGCATCCGTCGTCGATGTGAGTGCCACGCCTCGGTTCCAGGCGGTCACGGTCGACCAGCTGGCGCCGCTGATGGCGAGGCTCGATTCGGCCGATGTCGACATCGCGCGGTACGCCGGCAACATCGCCTCCGGCATCTACTACAGCTCGAGCATCGACACGGCCGTCAGTGGCGTGGTTTCGGGCCTCGTCGTCACCAGGGCCACCGTGACCGTCGTGAGCCTGCTGCTCATCGTGCTCGCCGTGGCCGCAATGACACAGATGGCGCGCGTGTACACGGATGCGCGCGAGAGCGAGCGCCGCCTGATGCGCTCGCGGGGTGCGTCGACGCGCGACATCGTGGCGCTCACCGCGATCGAGGCGGGCGTGATCGGCGTCGTGACGGCTCTGGCTGCGGCGCCGCTCGCCGCACTCGTTTACCGTGCGCTCGCCGCGCAGCCGCCGATGGTCGCTGCCGGCATGCCGGCGGATGCCGCGCCCACGCCGCTCACCTGGCTCAGCGCGTTCGGGGTCGCCGCGCTATTCGTTCTCGTGCTGCTGCTCCCGCTGTTCCGTGCCCGTGGCGAGGCCGAGAGCGGCGCGGACCGACGGCAGCGTCTCTCGCCCCTCATGCGCTCGGGCCTCGACGTCGGCGTGCTCGCCCTCGCCGTGCTCGCGTACTGGCAGCTACAGCTCTACCGGTCCCCCGTGCGCGGTGAGGGCGAGCTCGGCGTCGACCCGGTACTCGCGCTCGGCCCGGCGCTGCTGCTTCTCGCCGGGGCCCTCATCGCGGCCCGGCTCATTCCGCTCGTGTCTGTGCTGGCCGACCGCCTCGGCTCTCGTGTACGGGGCGCGGTGCTGCCGCTCGCGGCGTGGGAGATCGGCCGGCGCGCCAGGCGCGCCACGGCGGCCGTGCTGCTGCTCAGCCTGACGCTCGCGGTCGGCACGTTCTGCCTCTCGTTCCTCGCCACTTGGAAGCAGTCGCAGCTCGACCAGGCGGCGCTCGCGGTCGGCGCGCCCGTTCGCGTCGCCGCCGACCCGGCCGAGGCAAGCCGTCAAGCCGCGCGGCTCGCCGTCGGTGCCGCCCGTGCCCCGCAACCGGTGATCCACGATGCGGGGCGCGTGGCCGGCTCTGATGCCGACGCGGGTGACGGCGGCTCCACCGGCGTCGCCGTGCGCGTGCTCGGGCTCACCGAGCCGGCGCGCGCGATGCTCGATCGCGGCAGGGTCGGCGCCGAGGGAGGCACCAGAATCGCCTCAACGCTGCACGCATCGAGCGAGGGATCGCGCCGCATTGCTCTGCCTTCCGATGCCAGCGCCATCACGGCGAGAGTGAGCGTTGCGCGCCTCGACGGGGTGACCGCCGACGTGCGGGCCATCGTCGAGGATGTCGATGGGCTGCTTCGGACGGTGGACTTCGGAGCGGTGGATGCCGATGGTTCGGCGTACGACGTGTCGGCGTCCCTGATTCCGGCGGGTGCCGATGACGCCGCCACGGCGACGGAGGCGGCCGGTGCGGCACGACCGCCCGCAAGCGCCATCGTCGGATTCCAGGCGGAGCTCGCGACGACGTCAGGCGAGTCGGGCGGCTCCGCGGCGAAGCTGAGCATCACGGTAGGCGACCTCGGCGTGCGCGGCGCGGGGCAGGCATCCGCTCGTGTGCTGACGGTGGGCGACGCGTCGCCCTGGTACGCGACGATGGACGGCGTGCTGAGCCGCGACGTGCGCGCGACGCCGCCGCCACCGGGATGGCAGTACGCGATCGAGGGTGAGTTGGCCGGCGGCGTCGGCGCGCGCGGGGCGACCGTGGTTCTCGCAGGCTGGGAGCCTTCCACAATGCTGAGGGCCGTCGTGCCGCACGCGTTCGCCTCGAGCCTGTCGCTGACGACGGGCGAAAGCCTCACGTTGCTCGTGCACGGCCGCGAGCTGCCGATCAGGGTGGCCGGAACTGCGGCGCACATACCCGGCGCGGCGACGCTGGCCGAACTTGCGGGCGAGACGGCGTCAGCCGGCGCTTCGTCCGGCCCCAGCGCCACCGTGGTCGTCGACGAGGTCGCCCTAGCTCGCGCGCTCGCGCAGGCCGGCGTGACCGGGACGCTGGCGAACGAATGGTGGGTGGACGTTCCCGCCGCCCACGCCACAGCGTACGTGCACGCGCACACACAGGGCACGGATGCGCCCGCCGCCGCCAGCGCCGCCGGGCTTGCACTCGCGCTGCAGCAGGCGCCCCTGCGGGTGGCGACGCAGGCTGCGCTGTGGCTCGGCGTGATCGCGAGCGCGGTGCTCGCCGCCATCGGCTTCATGGTGCACACCACGCAGTCGCTGCGCACCCGTCGGCTCGAGCTCGGGCACCTGCGGGCGCTCGGGCTCTCGCGCCGGGCGCTCACGGCCCTCGTCGCGCTCGAGGCGACACTCCTGTGCGTGCTCGGCACCGTGTTCGGCGTGGGCCTCGGCCTGCTGCTCGTGAACCTGGTGGGGCCGCTCGTCGCCGTCTCCCCCACCGGGGCGCCGACCGTTCCGTCTGTCGTGATCGCGACACCGTGGGCGCAGATCGGCATGCTCGCGCTCGAGATCGCCATCGTGCTCGCGGCGCTCGTGGCGCTCATCGCCCAGCTGCAGCGCACGGTGCGCCCCGCCGAGCTGCTGCGGGAAGGGGGCGAGCAATGAGCGGGGCGCGGATCGGCTTCCGCAGGGCCAGGCGCGATGCGGGAATGCTCGCCGCCTTCGTCGCCCTCGTCGGCTTCACGGTGTTGCTCGCCGCACTCATGCCCGCGCGTGCGCAGACGGCCATCGACGACGGCGCCGCCGAGGCGGTGTCGCACGCGGGCCGTGCGGCCGACATCGTGCTCGCCACCGACGTCGGCTCACCAAACGGATCGGTGCCGCGCGCATCCGTGGACGACCTGCTCACCCTGGCCCGCGAGCTTCCGGCGCGACTGCCGCGCATCGTGCGCGAGACCACCGGGCAGCCCGTCGTCACCGTGCTCAGCCCCGCGTTGAGCGGGGTCGCCGATACCGGCGCCGGCTCGCGCCTGTCGGTTCAGGTCGGCCTGGCGACGACGCAGCAGACGCAGCAGTTGCGGGCCCTCGAAGGGACGGCCGCGATCGGGCCGGGTGCGCCGGGCGAGGTCGACGTGGTGATGTCGGCGGCGGGGGCGCGCGCGGCATCCGCTCATGTCGGTTCGGTGATCATGCTCGAGCCGACCGCGGGCGCCGAGGAGCAAACCCCGCTCGCGCTTCGCCTCGTCGGAATCGTCGCCCGGGCGCCGGGTGCGGAACGCGCAACCGACGCCCTCTGGGCCGACATGCCCGGCATGTGGCGGCCGACGGATGCCGCGGGCTCCCGCCGTGCCCCCGAGATCACGGTGCTCACCGCGCCAGAACAGGTGGCGAGCGTCGAGGCGCTCACGTCGGAATCGCTGACGAGGCGCCTGCGGCTGCCCCTCGAGGCGGCCGCGTTCACGCAGGAGCGGGTCGACGCCCTGATGCGCGAACTGCCCGCCCTCGACCTGCACCTCAGCCTCATCACCGGCGACTTCCGCGGCCAGCTCACGGTGCGAAGCGAATTCGAAAGCGCGCTGAAGGGATACGGCGAGAAGGCGTCGGCGGCCAACGCACAGATGTCACTCATGGAGGCCGGCGTGCTGGGTGCCGGCGTCGCCGTGCTCGTGCTGCTCGCCGGCCTCGTCGTCGATGGGCGCATGCGCGAGACAACGCTCATGCGTGCTCGAGGGGCCTCGCTCCCCCGCCTCGTGGGGCTCGCGGCGGCGGAGTCGGCTCTTCTCACGGCCGTAGGGGCGGCACTCGGCGCGGGTGCGGCGCGGCTCGTCGCCCCGATCGAGCCGGCGGGAATCGGCGCCGCCTCGATCGTGGCGCTGGCGGCGTTCGTCGCGATGCCGGCGCTGGTTCTCGTTCGAACGGTGCCGCTGTGGGCCGGCCGTCGCCGCCGGCTGAGCCGGGCGGAGCGTGCCGCGGGCCGGCGCACGGCGCGTCTTCGCCGCCTCGCGCTTGAGGTGCTCGTTCTTTCTCTCGCGGCGGGAGCGGTTCTCTCGCTTCGCGTGCGCGGGCTCGGCACAGTGCCCACCGGCCGGGCCGATCCGCTCGTCTCCGCGGCGCCGCTGCTGTTCGCTCTCGCCATCGCGGTGATCCTGCTGCGCGTGTACCCGTGGCCCGTGCGTGCCGCCGCTGCCCTGGCCCGGCGATCCCGCGGCGCCCTCGGTGTGCTCGGATCCGCCCACGCGGCACGCGCCCTGAGGGTTCTGCCGGTGCTCGCGCTCACGCTGGCGGTGGCGCTCGTCGTCTCCGGCGGCCTCATCGTCGAGACCGTGCGGGCAGCCCAGGTCGACGCCTCGTGGAGCCGCGTCGGCGCCGACGCGCGCGTCGAGGCACACGTGAGCGCCGCGGACGTCGCGCGCGCCGCCGAGGCGCCCGGGGTGCGGGCGGCCGCGAGTTTCACCGCACACGACCAGGTGGATCTGAGCGATGGGCCCCTGCGCATGCTCGTCTCCGCTCTCGCGGTCGACCACCGGTACTCCAGTGTCGTCGACGCGCTGCACCACGAGGCGGGGGTCGGCAACGCGCGGGACGCCGCCGCGCTGAGGCGGCTTGCGGCGGCATCCGCTGGCGTGACGCCCACGGAGCGGCTGCCCGCGCTTCTCGACAGTCGGCTCGCGTCGCGGTTCGCCTCGCACGAGCTCGTGCTGGGACTCGGCACGCACAACGTTCGCCTGAACGTGATCGGCACGGTCTCGGGCGGGCCGAGCGGCTACCACGACGGCCCCTTCGTGTACGTCGACCTGGCGGCGCTCGCCGCTCGCAACCTGCCCGCCGAGACCACGGCAGCCACCACACTGCTGCTGGTGGGGCCGGGCGCGGCCACCGCTGGGCGCGGGGTGTCGGCCGACGACGCCGTCGTGCACGCGCGAGACGCGTGGCTGCAGGCGCAACAGCACTCGGCCCTCGTGGCCGGCGTGAACCAGATCACGACCATGGCCGTCGCCGCGGTGGCCGCGCTCGCGCTGCTCGCCCTGATCGCGTCGGTGCTCGCCTCGGCCCGTGAGCGCGGGCGGTCGCTCGCGTTGCTGCGCACGCTCGGCCTGCGCGTGCGGCACGGCTGGTGGCTGGCGCTCGCCGAGACGGCCCCTGTGCTTGCCGCGGCCCTCGTGGGCGGCATCGCGGCGGGCGTGGGCATCGTCGTGCTCGTCGCGCCGACGCTCGGCCTCGCCACGCTCGGCGGGGCGAGCGCGCCAGGCGCGGCAGGTGAGCCCGTGCTGAACGGCTGGCTGATCGCGGGCGTGGCGGCATCCGCTGTGCTGATGCTCGCGGTGGCGATGGCCGTGGAGGTGGCCGTGCACCGCCGCGACCGATTGAGTGAAGTTCTGCGAGTGGGAGGAACGCCATGACCGCATACGGCGACGAGGCGCTAATCGTCTGCGACAGCCTGGTTCGCATCTACCAGGTCGAGAAGATCGAGGTGCAGGCGTTGCAGGGGCTCGACCTGCTCGTCGACCGGGGCGAGATGGTGGCCATCGTCGGCGCTTCCGGTTCGGGCAAGTCCACGCTGCTGAACATTCTCTCGGGGCTCGATGCGCCGACCGCGGGCCGCGTGCGTGTGGGCGAATGGGACCTGCTCGACATGTCGGCGAAGCAACGCCTCGCGTACCGGCGCAGCATGGTCGGGTTCATCTGGCAGCAGACGGCCCGCAACCTTCTGCCGTACCTGAGCGTCGCCGAGAACGTGGCTCTGCCCATGTCATACGCGCGGATGCCGCGGGCCGACCGCCGTCGCCGGGTCGGCGACCTGCTCGAGGTGCTCGGCATGGGCGGCAAGGCGCACCGTCGGCCGAAGGAGCTCTCCGGCGGCGAACAGCAGCGGGCGGCGATCGCGGTCGCGCTCGCGAACGACCCGCAGGTGCTCTTCGCCGACGAGCCGACCGGCGAGCTCGACAGCCAGACCGGGGGCGCCGTGTTCGATGCGCTGCGCTCGGCGAACACCGAGCTCGGCACGACCGTGGTGATCGTGACGCACGACGCCGAGGTGTCGTCGCAGGTTCAGCGCACGGTGGCGATCCGCGACGGGCGAACCGCATCAGAGGTGCTGCGGCACGAGGAGGTCGACGAGTGGGGAGACGCGTCGGTGATCGCACGCGAGTACGCGGTGCTCGACCGGGCGGGGCGGCTGCAGCTGCCTGCGGGGTATCGATCGGCGCTCGGGCTGCGCGGGCGGGTTCGGTTGGAGCTGGAGGAGGATCACGTGGGAGTGTGGCCGGGCGAGGCCAGAGAGGCGGTCTCCGATGAACGATGACGCGATGGTCGCGGTCGACGGGCTGAGCCGCACCTACCCGTCCGCCGCGGGCGCCGTGCACGCCCTGCGTGACGTATCGTTCCGCATCGCCCCCGGTACGCTCGCGGCGCTGGTTGGCAAGTCCGGCTCGGGCAAGACGACGCTGCTCAACTGTGTCGGCGGCCTCGACCGGCCGAGTGCCGGGCGGGTGACGATCGGCGACGCGGACGTGACGGCGCTCGATGAGGCGGGGCGCACGGCGTTGCGCCGATCCACCGTGTCATTCGTCTTCCAGACCTTCGGTCTGTTGCCGATGCTCTCCGCGGCCGAGAACGTGGGCCTGCCGCTGCGTATGCGGCGGCTGCCTCATGCCGCCAGGCGTGAGCGTGTGGCACAGCTGCTCGAGCTGGTCGGTCTCACGGCGCACGCCGAGCAGCGGCCCGGCGAGCTCTCGGGCGGGCAGCAGCAGCGCGTGGCGATCGCCCGCGCCCTGGCGAACTCGCCGCGTCTGCTCATCGCCGACGAGCCGACGGGCCAACTCGACGCCGAGACCGGGGCTTCGATCATGGACCTGCTGCGCACCGTCGTGCGCACCGAGGGAACCACCGCCATCATCTCGACGCACGACACGACCCTGCACGACCTGGCCGACCAGAGGCTGCACCTGGCCGACGGCGTGCTCGTGTAGGCGTGCGCCGCTCCCCGTGCGCCGCTCGCCGCTCGCCGTGCGCCACTCGCCGCTCGCCGTGCGCCGCTCGCCGCTCGCCGTGCGCCGATTGTCGTCGCCCGGTTCATCGGTTCGGGGCAGAGTGCGTGTGCTGTTCGAGAACACCCGCAATACGCCCCGACCCGTGCATGAAGCCGCGCACGACGCCGCGCACGAAGCCGCGCACGAAGCCGTGCACGAAGCCGCGCACGAAGCGCACACGAAGCCGCGGCCGACCCTACTCGACGGCGAGGGCCGCGACGGGCGAGAGGCGCGTAGCCCGACGGGCCGGCGCCACCGAGGCGACGAGCGCGAGCGCCGCAGCCGCGAGCACGGCCGCCACGATGAGAGCCCACGGCACGCCGGGCACCACGATCCCCGGACTGCCGAGCATCGAGCCGAGGAGTGCCTGCGCCCCTGCCCAGCCGTAGAAGACGCCGAGCACGAGCCCGGTGAGCACAGCCGCGGCGGTCAGCGCGGCGCCCTCGGCGAGGATCATGCCGCGGATCTGTGCCGAGCTGAACCCGAGCGCCCGCAAAAGCCCGAGCTCGCGCGTGCGCTGCATCACGCTGAGCGACAGGTTGTTCACCAGGCCGACCGCGGCGATGACGCCGGCGAAGCCGATCAGAACGCTGAAGACCGTGACGGTGACGTTCAGAATCTCTTCCACGCCCTGGAACTCCTCCGGATGCGACTGCTGCGCCGCGGTGATCATGTCGCGATACGTCTGCGTCGCGACCGCGAACATCGTGATCAGCGTGACTCCGATGACGACGCCGATGGTCGTGCGCGACGAGCGCACCGGGTAGCGCACGGCGTTGGCCGCGGCCAGCCTGGCGGGGGCGGATGCGCCGAACAGCCGGCCGGTGAGCCTCAGTACGGGCGGCATGATCAGGTGCGCGGCCAGCACCAGCCCCGTGAACGAGACGATTCCGCCGACGAGGCCGATGAGCACTCCCAACGGGCTGACGAGGCCCGCGAGCACGCCGAGCACGAGCAGGAAGACACCGAGCGCAATGAGCGTGATGGCGACGGCGTTGCGACCGCGACGCCGCATCCCCTCGTCGAGGCTCGGCTCCTCAGCGGCGCCCGTCGCCTGCATGGGCGTGACGACGAGAACGCGGCGAGAACCCAGCCACGACGCCAGCCACGTGGTCAGGATCACGGCGATGATGGGAAGCACGATCGCGGGTGAGAAGTACGGGTAGTCGATGGCGGGCAGCACGCCGACCGCGACGAAGGAGCCTACGCCGATGAGCACGCAGGCCTCACCGATCGCCGCGCCCACGAGCGCGCCGACAATGCCGACCATGAGCCCCTCACCCGCGACCGCGCGGCGCTGGGAGGCGGCACTGGAGCCGATGAGCCGCATGAGGGCGATGGTGCGCGTGCGCCCGGCGATGATGGTGGCGAACGTGTTCGTGGTCACGATGGTACCGACGTAGATGGCGATGACGATGAAGACGACCGACACGATGGCGAGCATGATGCCGACGGAACGGTGCTCCGAGACGCTGTTGCGACCGATCGCGGCGGCCAGCACGGCGCTCGCCTCCAGCAGCGCCACACCGAACGCCGAGCTGAGACCGGCGACGAGAACGCTCGAGCGATGCTCGCGCGCCGGGAACGTGACGGAATTCATGCGCGCTGCTCCATCCCGAGCATGATCGCCGAGATCTCCTCGGCGCTCGATCGCGCGCGTTCGTCGACGACCCTGCCATCGGCGAGGAACAGGATTCGGTCTGCGAAGCCTGCGGCGATGGGGTCGTGGGTGACCATCGCGATGGACTGCCCGTAGCTGCGGCTCGCGGCCGCGAGCAGTGCCAGCACCTCGCGGCCCGAGCGCGAGTCGAGGTTGCCGGTCGGCTCGTCTGCGAAGATCAGGTCGGGGCGCGTCGCAAGGGCACGCGCAATGGCGACGCGCTGCTGCTGACCGCCCGAGAGCTCGTGCGGCCGGTGCCGCAGCCGATCCGTGAGCCCCAGGGAGCTGACGAGGTGGTCGATCCACTCGCGCTCTGCGCTGGTGGGGCGCCTGCCGTCCAGCTCGAACGGCAGCTCGATGTTGCCGCGGATGTCGAGCGTCGGCACCAGGTTGAACGCCTGAAAGACGAAGCCAACCCGGCGCCGGCGCAGCACGGTCAGTTGCCGGTCGCCGAGCGCGGTGATCTCGGTGTCGCCGAGCCAGACCCGCCCGCTCGTGACGCTGTCGAGGCCGGCCATGATGTGCATGAGCGTCGACTTGCCCGATCCGCTCGGCCCCATGATGGCGGTGAATTCGCCGGAGCGGATGCCGATGGAGACGTCGTCGAGGGCGGTGACGGCGCTCGAGCCGGCGCCGAAGGTCTTGGTGGCGTTCGCGACGCGCGCGACGAGCCCCAGGTCAGTGCTAGAGATGTCCATGCCCCAACGCTAGAAAACGCTCGCACGGCGCGAATCGGGCCCGATGATGATCGGCGTCATCCTGCCGAATGATCCGCGCGTGCCGCGCCGTCAGCCCACCAGCCCGTGCTCGAACGCGTACACCACGAGCTGCACTCGATCGCGCAGCGTCAGCTTGCTCAAAATGCGGCTGATGTGCGTCTTCACGGTCGCTTCACTCAGGTACTCCCCCGCGGCGATTTCGGCGTTGCTCATGCCGCGCGCGGCGAGCAGGAAGATGTCGCGTTCGCGGGCGGTGAGCGCTCCATAGGCGACAGGCGCGGATGCCGGGCGCTCGACGCGCCCGGGCCCGAAGTGTTCGAACAGCTCCCGTGTCGCGCCCGGAGCGATCACCGCGTTGCCCGCGTGCACCGTGCGGATCGCCGCGAGGAGGAACTCCGGCTCGGCATCCTTGAGCACGAACCCGCTCGCGCCCCCGCGGATCGCGCGTGCCGCCGCCTCATCGAGGTCGAACGTTGTCAACACGATGATGCGCGGGGCCCTCACCCCGCGCTCGGCCGCCGTGCCGAGCACGCGCTCGGTTGCCGCGATGCCGTCCATGACCGGCATGCGGATATCCATGAGCACGACGTCCGGCCAGCTGCGCTCGATGAGGTCGGCGCCGGCGAGCCCGTCGCCCGCCTCGCCGGCGAACTCCAGGTCGGGCTGAGATCCGACGAGCATGCGGATTCCGGCCCGGAACAGCGCCTGGTCGTCGACGAGTGCCACGCGGATGCGTGCTTCGCTCATTCTCATTCCCCTCGCGCCGGCGCCGCCGGCAGGTATGCGGTTATCGTGAACACGCTCTCGCCCTCGTCGATGCTGAGCCATCCGCCCGCCAGGCTCGCGCGCTCGCGCATGCCCGGCACGCCGTGCCCCGGCCGGTCGCTGCTTCGCTCGGCACCGGCCACAGCATCCGCATCGGGCGCTTTCACGGCGTTCGTCACCTCGATCTTCACACCGTCGGCGCTCCACGCCATGGCGATCGTTGCACCCTGCGTGGTGTCGCCGTGCCGCAGCGCGTTCGTGAGAGCCTCCTGCGCGATGCGATACACGGCGATCTGCGTGCCGGCGGCGAGGGCCGCGCGCTCCCCCTGCTCGGTGAAGCGGATGGGCAGACCCGCCGCTCGCAGCTGCTCCACGAGCCGCTGAAGGTCGTCGAGATCCGGCTGGGGGCCGCCGCCCTCGCTGTGGCGCAGCTCGGCCAGCAGCAGCCGCACGTCGCCGAGCGCCTCGCGCGCGGTGCTCGAGATGGTTTTGAGCGCGGCGTCGAGCGCATCCGGGTCGCTCTCGCGCGCGTAGCGGGCGCCATCCGCCTGGGCGATGACGACGGCAAGCGAGTGTGCCACCACATCGTGCATGTCGCGGGCGATGCGGTTGCGCTCCTGCTCCACGACGACGGCCTGCTCGGCGCGACGGTGCTCCTCCTCGGCCAGCATCTGCGCCTGGCGGCTCGCACGGGCGTTGCGCCAGGTGCGCGCCAGCAGGCCGAGCACCCACGACAGGCCAAGGACCGTCGCGGAGACGACGGCGAGGAACACGAATTGCAGCGCCAGCTGCCCGATGCGCGCCGAGAACGCCTGGTAGTAGAGCTCCGAGATGCCGTTTGCCAGCGTGAGATAGAGGGCGGCGACCACGGAGCCGAGACCGGCCGAGACGAGGCCCGCCCAGCGCGTGGCGCGGTCGCCATACGACGCGGTGGCGTACAGCACCGCGAGCACGGCGATGTCGGCCGGCGTCACACCCTGCAGCAGAAGCATCTGGCCGATCGCCGCGAACCAGGCGAACGCGAGTGAGATGGCAGGCGAAAGCCGGCGAAGGGCGACGGCGACGGCGAAGCCGATAATCACCAGAACGCCCGCGCCCGAGGTCAGGTTGTAGCCGGCGACCGCAACGAGCAGGAAGAAGGCGGCCGCGACGAGCATGTCGGTGGCGCGCTGGCGTGCGGTGAGCCGACGCACGAGCGGGTTCTCGGAGTCGGCGGATGCAGCGCTCTCCGGCTGGGCGAGCCACACGAGCACGGAGGGCCGGGCGAGAGTCATGTCGCGCCGCATGCGGCCGATCATGAACCCGAGCAGCCACGCCATCGTCTGCCCGATAGTCAGAACCAGCGCGACGAGCACCACGCCCACCGCACCACCCGCGCCGGCCGATCTACTCGTCGATTCGCTGAGCGGAAGGTCGCTCACCGACAGGAACGCGCCGAGCGGGCCGACAAGGATCGCGGCCGCCAGGCACAGCCACCGCGTGAGCGCGCGGCCGTGCGCCGCGATGCCGACGACCGCGAGGATCAGCAGCAGGTACGCGGGCCACTGGCCCACGCGATGCAGGCTGCTGGTGTCGAGCACGTCGAGGCCGGCGCCGATGGCGCCAAGAGCAAGGGCGGCGGCGGGCGCGATGCGGGAGAGCGCCAGGGCCGCCGCGAGAACCACCATGGTGACGACGGCGCCGCCGAGACCGATGCGGGCGCTCGTTCCGATACCCGCGGCCACGATCCAGCCGAGCAGAATGAGCACGCCGAGCGCAGGCTCGAGTACCCAGCGGTACTTCACGAGAGCCTCAGACACCCCTCAACCGTATGTGCTGGGGGCGGGTCATCCGCTCATCGCGGCGGCGAAATCATTCTGCAGGTGTATGCAGCCACATCTGTCAGAAGCCGAGGCGGCCGAGCTGCTTGGGGTCGCGCTGCCAGTCGCGCGCGACCTTGACGCGGATCGACAGGAACACGTGACGCCCCAGAAGCTGCTCGATCGGGGCGCGCGCCTTCACGCCGATCTCACGCAGCCGCCCGCCAGAGCGCCCGATCACGATGGCCTTCTGGCTGTCGCGCTCGACGAACAGGTTCACGTACACCTCGACCAGGTCTTTGTCGTCGCGCTCGATGATGTCGTCGATCGTGACCGCGAGCGAGTGCGGCAGCTCGTCCCTGACGTCTTCAAGAACCGCCTCGCGCACGTACTCGGCGATGCGATCCTCGAGCGACGCGTCCGTGATCGCGTCTGACGGGTAGAGCGGCTGGTCCGACGGCGGGAGCAGGCGCATGAGCTCCGTGCTGAGCGTGTCGAGCTGGATGCGACTGGTCGCCGACAGGGGAACGATCGCCTCCCAGTCGCGCAGGTGCGAGACCGCCAGCAGCTGCTCGGCCGTGGCCGGCCGAGACGCCGCGTCGATCTTCGTGACGATCGCCACCTTCTTCGCGCGCGGGAACGCGTCGAGCTGCTCGTTGATGAACCGGTCGCCCGGCCCCAGCCGCTCGTTCGCCGGCACGCACATGCCGATCACGTCGACATCGGCCAGAGTGGACTGCACGAGCGTGTTCAGCCGCTCGCCGAGCAGCGTACGCGGTCGGTGTATTCCCGGGGTGTCGACGAGGATGAGCTGGCCGTTCTTGGAGTGCACGATGCCACGGATCGCGCGTCTCGTCGTCTGCGGCTTCGAGCTCGTGATGGCCACCTTCTCACCGACGAGAGCGTTGGTGAGCGTGGACTTGCCCACGTTCGGACGCCCCACGAACGACACGAATCCCGCGCGATAGTCCTTCATGGCTGCTGGCGCCCCTCTCGTTCCACAATCACCGTACTGAGCCTGCCGCGCCTGCCCTCGGTGCGTTCCGCCGTGAGCGTGAGCCCGCGCGTCTGCGCGACCTGCCCTCGCTCCGGCAGGCGCCCCAGCAGCTTCGCCACGAGACCGCCGACCGAGTCGACGTCTTCGTCGTCGAGCTGCAGGTCGAACAGCTCGCCGAGTTCGTCGACAGCGAGCCGGGCGCTGACGCGGAAGCGGCCATCGCCCAGCTCCTCGACCATGGCCACCTCCCGGTCGTACTCGTCTGAGATGTCGCCCACGAGTTCCTCGATCAGATCTTCGAGGGTGACGAGGCCGGCGATACCCCCGTACTCGTCCACGACCATGGCGAGGTGGTTGGACTCCAGCTGCATCTGGCGCAGCATCTCGTCCGCCTTCTTCGACTCGGGAACGAAGAGGGCGGGCCGGGCCAGTTCCGCGGCGGTGAGGCCACCGGCATCCGCTCGTGACTCGAAGCTGCTGCGTGCCACGTCGCGCAGGTAGAGAACGCCCGTGACCTCGTCTGCGTCGCCGTCGACGACGACGGGGATACGTGACACGCCTCGCGCGAGCAGCAGCCCCATGGCGCTCTCCAGGGTCGCCGACGCGTCGATCGTGACCATGTCGGTGCGGGGAATCATGACCTCGCGAACGAGGGTGTCGTTGAACTGGAAGATCGAGTGGATGAGCTCCCTGTCGTCCTCCTCGAGCACGTCGAGCGCGGTCGCCTCGTCGACGATGCTCAGCAGCTGCTCCTCGGAGTCGACGGCAGCGGAGCGAGCACGCGAGGGCGTGACGCGGTTGCCGAGCGCCACGAGAGCGTCGGCGAGCGGGCCGAGCAGCACGCGCAGGGCGTGGATCAGGGGCGCGGATGGTCGCAGCAGCGCCCGCGCGTGGGCCCGCCCGACGCTGCGTGGGCTCGTGCCGACGAGCACGAACGAGACCGCCGTCATCATGAGGGCCGAGATGAGCAGGGCCAGCCACCACGTGTCGAGCAGCGTTGAGAACGCGAGCGTGACGAGCACCGCGGCGGTGGTCTCGGTGGTGATGCGCAGGAACGCCATGGCGTTCAGATGGGCGCCGGGATCCGCGCTGATCTCTCGAAGCGACGCCGGGAACCGCGCGCCCTGGGCGAGGTCGAGGATGTCGGCACGCGATTGCACCGTGATGGCCGCGTCGAGCGCCGTCAGCAGGCCTCCCGCTGCCACGAGCACGAGGGCGATGATGAAGAGGACGGTGACGAGCATGACGCCTAGGCGTTGACGGTCGGGGGCATGTTCTTTCTCACGCGCCCTATCGTCGTCGTTCGTTCATGGCGAAGCCGATGAGGATGTCGCGCTGAATGCCGAACATCTCCTTCTCTTCGTCGGGCTCGGCATGGTCGAAGCCGAGCAGGTGCAGCAGGCCGTGCGCCGTGAGCAGCTGAAGCTCGTCCATCATGCTGTGGCCCGCCGTCTCCGCCTGCGCTCTGGCGACCTGCGGGCACAGCACGATGTCGCCGAGCAGGCCGGCCGGGGTGGGGTCGTCTTCGGTGCCGGGCCGCAGCTCGTCCATCGGGAAGCTGAGAACGTCGGTCGGCCCCGGCTCGTCCATCCACTGCACGTGCAGCTGCTCCATGGCCGCCTCATCGACCAGCACGATCGCAAGCTCCGCGTCGGGGTGAACATGCATGATCTCGAGCGCGAAGCCGGCGAGCCGCTGCAGTGCCGCCTCGTCGACGGAGATCGCCGACTCGTTGTTGACTTCGATCGACATGGCTCAGCGCCCCCGTTTCGGCAGCCGGTCGCGCGGTGTCGCCGCTCGCCGCTCTGCCCTGTTCGCGAATTCGTGCGCCTCGGCGCGCTCGTAGTGCTGGGCCTGCCGCCTGGCGTCGTACTCCGTGTATGCGTCGACGATGCGGCCGACCAGATTGTGCCGAACCACGTCGTCGCTCGTGAGCGTGGTGAAGTGGATGTCGTCGATGTCGGCGAGCACCTTGGTGACGAGGCGAAGACCGCTTGCCGCGCTCGGCAGGTCGATCTGCGTCACGTCGCCGGTGACGACCATCTTCGAGCCGAATCCCAGACGCG
This sequence comes from Microbacterium sp. STN6, assembly GCF_026410545.1. Taxonomy (GTDB): domain Bacteria; phylum Actinomycetota; class Actinomycetes; order Actinomycetales; family Microbacteriaceae; genus Root112D2. Next base: position 648,791 of record NZ_JAPMIT010000002.1, on the reverse strand, counting down.
TGAGGAACATCTTCATCTGTTCGGGCGTGGTGTTCTGCGCCTCGTCGAGCACGATGAACGAGCTGTTCAGCGTGCGCCCGCGCATGTAGGCGAGCGGTGCCACCTCGACGGTGCCTGCGGCCAGCAGCTTCGGCACGATCTCGGGATCCATCATCTCGTTCAAGGCGTCGTAAAGAGGCCTCAGGTAGGGGTCGATCTTGTCGGTGAGGGTGCCGGGAAGAAAGCCGAGCCGCTCGCCCGCTTCGATGGCAGGCCGGCTGAGGATGATGCGGTCGACCTCTTTGCGCTGCAGGGCCTGCACCGCCTTCGCCATGGCGAGGTAGGTCTTTCCGGTGCCCGCGGGGCCGATGCCGAAGACGATGGTGTTCTCATCGATCGCGTCGACGTACTGCTTCTGCCCGGCCGTCTTCGGCCGGATCGATCGGCCGCGGGAGGTGAGAATGGGCGCGCCGAACAGATCGGCGAGGCCCGATGCACCCGAGTCGATGAGCCGGGCCGAGGAGGCCACCTGAACCGCGTCCAGGTCTTGTCCGCCGCGCACGAGCTCCTGGAGTTCGGTCACCAGTCGTTCGGCGGCACGCACCTGCTCCGCATCGCCGATCAGGGAGATCTCGTTGCCTCGAACGTGAACCGAGACGCGGGGGTACTGCTTCTCAATCGTCGTCAGTAGCCGGTCCTGCGGCCCGAGCAACCGCACCATCTCGACCCCGTCGACATGGAGGGTGACGGTCACGTAGCCACCCGGCTGGTCATCGTCGGCCAAGTGTTCCCTCCTCGAGGCCCCCGCCGAGCACGTGGGCGTGCACGTGGAAGACGGTCTGGCCACTTGCCGCCCCCGTGTTGAAGATGAGCCGGAACTCGCCGCCGCAGTGTTCGTCGGCCAGCTGCTGCGCCACGCCGACCAGCCCGGCGAGCAGCGCCGGATCGGCTGCGGCAAGCTCGGTCACGTTGCGGTACTCGCTCGTCTTCGGCACGACGAGCAGGTGTACCGGCGCCTGCGGGTTGATGTCGCGGAACGCGATGAACCGCTCGTCGTCATAGACGACGTCAGCGGGAATCTCGCCCGCGATGATCCTCGTGAAGACCGAACGCTCGTCGTCTGCCATTCCTCTATCTTAATCGTCTGGTCACCAGCGGCCGAGTACGGCGCTGATGAGGGCAAGCGCGGCGGGTCCCGCCGTGGAGGTGCGCAGCACGGTGTCACCGAGGCGCACGGCTTCGGCGCCGGCATCCGTCAGCGCACTCAGCTCGTTCGGGGCGATGCCGCCCTCCGGGCCGACCACGAGCGTCACGTTTCGCCCGTCTGCTTCGACGGAGCTCAGCCGCGTCAGCGCCGTCGGCTCGAGAACGAGAACGCGGGATGCCCGTGAGGCGACGAGGTCGCCGGTGTGGGCAAGCGGGCCGACCGCCGGCACCCACGAGCGGATCGACTGCTTCGACGCCTCGCGCACGATCGTTGCCCAGCGCTCGCGGCCGCGTTCGACCTTCTGGCCCTCCCACCGGGAGACCGACCTCGCCGCCGCCCACGGCACGACCTCGTCGACGCCGAGCTCTGTGGCGGCCTGGATGGCGAGTTCGTCGCGCCCACCCTTGGCGAGGGCCTGCACGAGTGTGACGCGCTGGGAGGGCTGCGGCTCGGTTCGGCTGGCGGTGACCTCGAGCTCGACCACCGAGGGCGAGACGGCCGTCGCCACCGCGGTGACCAGCAGGCCGCGCCCGTTGCCGACCAGAACGCTCTCGCCACGGCGGAGGCGGTTGACGCTCGCGGCGTGCTTCGCCTCGGCCCCGGTCAGGGCAATCGTGTCGCCGATGCCCGGGGCCTCCAGATCGTCGCGCAGGTAGAGGGAACTCATCTCACACGCGAAGGAAGCGGTCGCGGAGTTTCGCAAACAGGCCCTGCTGGAACTGCGCGAGCGTGGGCTCCTGCTGCCGGCGACCCGTCGCGAACTTTGCGATGAGCTCTCGCTCCTTGTGGTCGAGCTTGGTCGGCGTGATCACCTGCACGCCGATCTTCAGGTCGCCGCGGCCGCTGCCGCGCAGGTGGGTGATGCCCCGGTCTTTCACCGTGATGATCTCTGCGCTCTGCACTCCCGGGCGCAGCTCGACGTCGATGTCGCCATCGAGGGCCTTGATCGTGGCGTTGGTGCCGAGAACGGCATCGGTCATCTCGACTTCGAGCGTGCACAGCAGGTCGTCTCCGTCTCGGCTGAAGACGTCGTGGTGACGCACCTTGATCTCGAGATAGAGGTCGCCGTTGGGGCCGCCGGCCGGGCCCGCCTCGCCGCTTCCCGGCATCTGCAGCCGCAGCCCGGTGTCGACGCCCGCGGGGATATCGACCGGAACGGTACGGCGGGCGCGCACCCGACCCTGGCCCTGGCAGGTGGCGCAGGGCGTTGCGATGACGGTTCCGTAGCCGCGGCACGTGCCGCATGGTGACGACGTCATGACGTTGCCGAGCAGGGAACGCACGGCACGCTGGATCTGGCCGGTGCCGTGACAGATGTCGCACGTGACCGGGGCGGTGCCCGGCTGGCAGCACGAACCGTTGCAGGTCTCGCACACCACGGCCGTGTCGACCTCGATGTCGCGGTGAGCGCCGAAGATGACCTCGTCGAGGTCGACCTCCACGCGCAGCAGCGCGTCCTGGCCGCGCTCGCGGCGAGAGCGGGGGCCGCGCGTGCCGCCGCCACCGCCGAAGAAGGTCTCGAAGATGTCACCGAAGCCGCCGAAGCCGGCGCCGGAGAAGCCCTGTTCTGCGCCCCCCATGTCGTAGTTGCGGCGTTGTTCGGGGTCGCTGAGCACGTCGTAGGCGTGCGTGACGTGCTTGAACCGCTCCGACGCATCCGGGCTCGGATTCACGTCGGGGTGCAGCTCGCGGGCGAGGCGTCTGTACGCCTTCTTGATCTCTTCTGCGGAGGCGTCTCGATCGACGCCGAGGACTTCGTAATGGTCGGCCACAGGCCAGGCTTCCTTCGTTCTTCGGTCAGGTCAGCTCTCGCCGAACAGGCGGGAGAGGTATCGGGCGACGGCGCGCACCGCCGCCATGTTGCTCGAATAGTCCATGCGCAGCGGGCCGAGCACGCCGACGCGGGCGGTGGAGCCCGCCTGCGAGGCGTATCCGCTCGCCAGCACGGAGGTCTCGGCGAGGCCGAACGACGCGTTCTCGCGCCCGATGCTCACCGAGACGCCGTGCTGGTCGGCCGCCATCTCGCCGAACAGGCGCAGCAGGATCACCTGCTCCTCGATCGCCTCGAGCACCGGGTAGATGCTGCCGGTGAAGTCGTGCTCGCCGCGCACCAGGTTGGCCGCGCCGGCCATGACGAGCTTGTCCTGCCGGTTGGCGGCGATCTGATCGATGAGCGTGTCGATCACCTGGCGCACCGTCTCGCGGTCAGCCGCGTGGAACCGCTGTTCGACGCCTGCGAGCGCACCCGCGGCGTCGGCCAGGGGCAGGTCGACGGTGAGCTCGTTGATGACGGTGCGCATGCGCGCGACGAGCTCGGCGTCGAGATCGTGCGAGGTGTCGAGCACTCTCTGCTCCACCGCGCCGGTCTCGGCGATGAGCACCGAGAGCATGCGGCGGGGAGCGAGGATGACGAATTCCACGTGCCGCACCCGGGAGCGGGAGATGGAGGGGTACTGCACGAGCGCCACCTGGTGCGTGAGCTGCGAGAGCAGGCGCACCGTTCGCGCGAGCACATCGTCGAGGTCGAACGACTGGCCGAGGAACGCCTCGATGGCCTGGCGCTGCGCGCTCGTGAGCGGCTTCACGTCGGCCAGGCGGTCCACGAAGAGGCGATACCCCTTGTCGGTCGGCACGCGGCCGGATGAGGTGTGCGGCGCCGCGATGAGCTCCTCCTCTTCCAGCGCAGCCATGTCGTTGCGGATCGTCGCAGCCGAGACGCCGAAGTCGTGCCGCTCCACGATGCGCTTGGATCCGACCGGTTCCTTGGAGGCCACGTAGTCGTGAACAATGACCCTCAGCACGTCGAGACCGCGTTCGGAGACCATGTGCCTGCACCTCTCCTCACCGTCGTTCACGAACAGCCCGGCACTGCCCGCTCGGCACAGGGGTTAGCACTCACTGCACCTGAGTGCTAATCATACCGTGCGACGACCAGAGACGAGCATTGCACCCGCTCGCGTGTGAGCAGTACCTTATGGGTAATTGCACGCACGGTCGCATGCAGCACTCGTCGTTCGGCGACGTGTATCTGGCGCCCGGCGCGCAGATCACCATACGTCTGAAAGGCACGATGATGACCGACCCCAACGCCCAATCGCCCTACCAGCCCACGCCGAACCAGCCCGCAGCGGCACCCGGCGCGCCCCTCACCGCCGAGCAGGACAAGCAGTGGGCCATGTGGTCCCACATCGGCGGCATCATCGGGTTCCTGCCCTCGCTCATCATCTTCCTCGTCTTCAAGGACCGCGGGCCGCGCACCGCGCAGGAGTCGAAGGAGGCGCTGAACTGGCAGATCACCTTCACTATCGGCTACATCGTGCTGTGGATCGCCGTGAGCGTGATCAACAGCGCCCTGTGGCTGACTCCGCTCTTCGGCCTGACATTCCTCATCGGTCTCGTGCCATTCGCCTGGTGGATCATCAACGTGATCTTCTCGGTCATGGGCGGCATGAAGGTCAACAGCGGGGGCAGCTACCGGTACCCGTTCACATTCAGGTTCATCAAGTAGCACGCCGCCTCGCTGCACCCGCCTCGCCGCGCTCACCCCATCCGGCGCCGCTCGCGCAACACGCGTCGGCGCCGCCTGATGACATGGGCGCACAGCGTGCTCTAAGGTTGGCTCGTCAACACACGGCCGCATGGCCCGACGTCTAGGAGAGAAATGTCGAACGCAACGCCTCCCCCACCGCCCGGCCCGTACCAGCCGAACGCGCCCCTGAACCCGTCTGACGAGAAGCTGTGGGCCACCCTGATCCACATCGGCGGCATCTTCTTCTCGTTCATTCCCGCGCTCATCGGCTACCTCGTGCTGAAGGACCGCGGCCCGTTTATCCGCCAGCACGCGGCGACGGCGCTGAACTTCCAGATCACGATGGCCATCGCATCCATCATCGGCTCCATCCTGATCATCGTGATCGTCGGCATCTTCATCGTCATCGCGGTGGGCATCGTCGTTCTGATCTTCAGTATCATCGCGGCGGTCAAGGCCAACCAGGGCCAGGCGTACACGTACCCGATGTCGATCAAGTTCGTCAGCTGAGCGCTCGCCGCTCACGTTACGTCAGCCGGCGCACCACCGCGTCGGCCAGCAGCCGCCCTCGCAGGCTCAGCACGATCGAGCCCGCGAGGGCGGCTTTCGCGTCGATGAGGCCCTCGGCAATGAGACCCGCAACCTGAAGACGAGCGGATGCGCCCAGCGCGTCGATGGCGAGCCCGTCGGCGAGGCGCGTGCCGAGCAGCACCGCCTCCATCGCCCGCGTCTGCTCGTCCAGCAGCTCGCGCCCGGCCGCCGGTGACGTGCCCTGCGCTATCCGGCCCGCGTACGCCGCCGGGTGCTTCACGTTCCACCAGCGCACGCCGCCCACGTGACTGTGCGCCCCGGGGCCGACGCCCCACCAGTCCTGCCCCTGCCAATAGGCCAGGTTGTGCCGCGAGCGATGCTCGGTGCCCCGCGCCCAGTTGCTCACCTCGTACCAGCCGAATCCGGCCGAGGCGAGCAGCTCATCGGCCAGCTCGTACTGCTCGGCGGCGAGATCGTCGTCGACCGGCGCCACCTCGCCGCGCCGGATCTGCCTGGCGAGCTTCGTGCCCTCCTCGACGATGAGGCTGTACGCGCTCAGGTGGTCGCTCTCCTGCGCGATCGCGACCTCGAGTGAGCGGCGCCAATCGTCGAGGCTCTCACCCGGAGTGCCGTAGATGAGGTCCAGGCTCACGTCGAGCCCGGCCTCCTTCGCCCACCGCACCACGAGCGGAATGCGCTCCGGATCGTGCGTGCGCTCAAGCGTCGCGAGCACATGAGGCACGGCCGACTGCATGCCGAACGAGACGCGCGTGAATCCGGCCTCCGCGAGCGAGGCGAGGTACGCGGCGTCGACCGAGTCCGGGTTGGCCTCCGTCGTGACCTCGGCCCCGTCGGCGAGGCCCCAGGCGTCGCGCACGCTGCGCAGCATCCGCTCGAGGTCGCGTGCCGGTAGCAGCGTGGGCGTTCCCCCGCCGAAGAAGACCGTCGATGCCGGGCGCGCCGGTACGCCAGAGGCGGCCAATGCGTCGGCGGCGAAGCGCACCTCGGCGCTCGCCTCGTCGGCGTAGTCGCTCTGCTTCGCGCCGCGCAGTTCCGTGGCGGTGTACGTGTTGAAGTCGCAGTAGCCGCAGCGCACCCGGCAGAAGGGCACATGCAGGTACACGCCGAAGGTGCGCTCGTTGGCCCCTTCAGAAGCGGATGCCGGCAGCCGCCCGTCTTCCGGAGCCTTCTCGCCGAGCGGAAGCGCCGACGGCATCAGGCGATGCGCGCGGGCAGGAGGGCCCGCAGGTACCGGGTGGCGATACGGCGCTGCGCGATGCGCACGAGAGGGGAGGCGAGCCGGTAGTACCAGGTCGCCGGGCGGGAGAGGGAGCGGATGACGAGCCACACGCTGTCGTCGTCACGGTGCTCGAGCACGAAGGCTTCCTCACCGCTCACGGGGTGGCCGGCCATGGTGCCGTACGCGAAGCCCACCCGACGCTCCTCGTCGATCACGTAGACGACCCGTACGGGCGCCGCGAAGCTCAGGATGCCGGTGCGCACGTGCAGCGTCGCCGACATGCCGTTCGTGATGAACGGGGTGCCGTCGTCGGCGAACACCTGCTCGCTCTCGCGGTGCTCCTGCAGCTCGGCCGGCGACCCGTCGTCGTTGAAGCGCACGCCCGCGTACTGCTCGCCCGTGCCCTCGTGCAGGTCGGTGACACGCATGCCGCTTGCACGCTGAATGCCCCACGACATGAGGGAGCGGCCGGCCGTCTCGAAGCGTTCGGAGCCGCTGCCGATGCGAATGGATCGCTCGGTGGGCCGGTAGCCCTTCGGCGGGTAGCCAAGCAGGTCGGGAGCCTGCGTCGCGCCGATCGCACCGTACGAGACGGGCCGGTCGGTGAAGGTGGATCGACGCATGCGCCAAGTCTACGGCGGGCTCATGGGCGGTCGCGGTGCGCCGCCTGGCGCGACGACGCCCGACTCGTAGGCCGCGATGACCGCCTGAACACGATCGCGCAGGCCCAGCTTCGCGAGCACGCGGCTCACGTGGGTCTTCACGGTGCCCTCGGAGACGTGCAGGCGCACGGCGATCTCGAGGTTGCTGAGACCCCGCGCGAGCTGGCCGAGCACCTCCCGCTCTCGATCGGTGAGCGCGCCGAGCGCGGCGTCGGCATCGGCAATCAGGGCGGGACGCCGTGCGAAACTCTCGACGAGCCTGCGCGTGACGCTCGGGGCGAGCAGCATCTCGCCCGCCGCGACGATTCTGATGGCGGCGATGAGCTGCTCAGGTGTGACGTCTTTGAAGAGGAACCCGCTCGCGCCCGCCCGAAGCGAGTCGTAGATGACACGATCGACATCGAAGGTGGTGAGCATGATCACCCGGGTGTGCGGGCTGTCGCCCAGCACCGAGCCCGCCGCGGCGACCCCGTCGATGCCCGGCATGCGGATATCCATCAGCATCACGTCGGGCTGCCTGTCGCGTGCGAGCGCCACCGCGGCGACGCCGTCCTCCGCCTCGCCCGCCACGCGCAGGTCCGGCTGCGATTCGACGATCATGCGCAGGCCCGCCCTGATGAGAGGCTGGTCGTCGACGATGGCAACCGAGATCATGCGAGTTCCCGCTCGAGAGGCAGCTCGACATGCAGCAGGAAGCCGGCGGCGTGCGCGCCGGCGCCGAACGTTCCGCCGGCGAGCAGCACCCGCTCCCTGATGCCCGCGAGCCCACGGCCGGCGCCGGGCAGCGGCGAGGGCGCGGCCGGCCCCGTGCTCGAGACGTCGACCGTCAGAAGCGCGGGTTCGAGGATATGCCGGATGCGCACCCCCGTCTCGGCGGAAGGCGCATGCTTCATCGCATTGGTCAGTCCCTCCTGCACGACGCGGTACGCCGTCAGTTGCAGCCCGAGCGGGAGGGCGGAGGTGTCGCCGTCGGTGACGAGCTCGACCGCGAGGCCGAGCCCGCGCATCCGCTCGCATAATGCCGTGACGTCGGCGAGCGTCGGCTGCGGTGGCATGCTCGTCGCCTCGCCGTCGGCGCGCAGCAGGGGAAGCAGCGTGCGCAGTTCGGCGAGGGATGCGCGGCCCAACTCCTCGATCTGGGCCAGCGTGGACGCCGCGATGGCGGGATCAGTGGCGGAGGCGAGCCGGGCGCCGCCCGCCTGCATGACGATGACCGTGATGGTGTGGGCGATGACGTCGTGAAGTTCCCGGGCGATGCGCGCCCGCTCGGCCTGGCTCGCCCGCTCCTCGGCGACCGCGCGCTCGGCCGCCTCGCGCAGCGAACGCTCGCGGTAGCCGGTCCAGCTGCGGGCGAGCAGGCCGATGCCGAACGCGACGGCCAGCATCAGCGAGTTGTAGAGGATATCGCCGGCGTTGCGCATGTCGGCGAACTCGAACGGCAGGATCGCCATGCCGACGGCGGCGACGCCGAGACCCACGAAGGCCCAGCCGCGTCTAAGGTGGCGGCCGCACGAGTAGACGGCGATGACCAGGGTCATGAACTCGTCCCAGTACGTGAGGCTGGTTGGCAGCACCAGGGGCGGCAGCAGCACCGCGAGCAGAATGATGACGACGGTTGTCAGGGGCCGGTAGCGCCGGATCAGCAGGGCGAGGCATGCGATCGCGCCAGGCAGGATCGCGGTGACCGCCGGCGCCGAGCCCACGACGATCGCCAGCGACTCGGTGAACACGTCGATGAGTCCGAGGGCGAGCAGCACGACCGGAGGCGCGACGTCGTACAGCAGATTCCGCCATCCCCAACGCCAGCCGCGCATGTGCTCACGGTAGTGCACCGGCGAGCCCGGCGGCATCCGTCTCACGACAGATATGCCGCCTCCCCCGTTCGACAGACCGATTCTGGCCTGACGGCAGACGCGCCCGGCCACCGCCGCGCCCTACCGTGAACGTGTTTCCACTCGGCAATCGAGCCGACCAACAAGGAGGAACCACCATGCATTGGACACGAACCGACACGGCACGACGACGGATCGTCGTGGCCGGCCTCATCGCAGGCCCGCTGCTGCTCGTGCTGTCTGTCGCGATCAACCTGACGGCGCCGGCCGACTCGATGCAGGCCGAGTTCGACGCCATGGCTACGCGCGGCACCCTGATCGTGGCAGAGGCACTGCTTGAGAGTGTCGGCTTCATGATCGTGCTCGCGTGTCTGGCGGGCACCGCCCACGCCCTGCGCCACCGCGGCGGTGCGCTCGGAACCTGGGGCGCCGCCCTCTCGATCCTGGGCATCGTCGGGTTCAGCATGTCGAACGCAAACGGCTTCACGCTTCCTGCCCTGGCCGCGCTGCCCGACCACAAGGTTGCCTACGACACCGCAAAGGCGCTCATGTCGAGCGACATCATGTCGACCATAGGCACCGTGACGATGGCCCTGGAACTCGCCGGCCAGGCTGGAATCGTTCTGGTGATCGCCGGCCTGATTCGTGCCAGGCTCATCAGCTTCTGGGTGCTCATCCCGGTCGCCCTGGGCATCGTGCTGAACTTCGTGGGCGGCATCATGCTGACCACCCTGATCGCCGACGCGCTGCTCGCGGTGACGTGCACGTGGATCGCGGTCCGCCTGGTGCGGGCCCCGAGGCAGGCCTGGCTCGGAGAGCCCGTGGTCGCAGCCCCGTCTCGAACGGCTCAGCCCGCCTGAGCCTCGCCCAGCTCGGCGGATGCGCCCGACATCCGCCGAGCTACTTCTTGTCCTTCTTCTCGACGTCGCCGGAGAGCGCCGCGATGAACGCCTCCTGCGGCACCTCGACCCGGCCGACCATCTTCATGCGCTTCTTGCCCTCTTTCTGCTTCTCGAGCAGCTTGCGCTTACGGGTGATGTCGCCGCCATAGCACTTGGCCAGCACATCTTTGCGCATGGCACGGATGGACTCGCGCGCGATGATGCGTGCGCCGATCGCGGCCTGAATGGGCACCTCGAACTGCTGCCGCGGGATCAGCTCGCGCAGCCGGCCCGTCATGAGCACTCCGTACGCATACGCCTTGTCGCGGTGCACGATGGCACTGAACGCGTCGACCTGCTCGCCCTGCAGCAGAATGTCGACCTTCACGAGGTCGGCCTCCTGCTCGCCGGCCGGCTCGTAGTCGAGCGAGGCGTAGCCGGCGGTCTTCGACTTCAGCTGGTCGAAGAAGTCGAACACGATCTCGCCGAGCGGCATCGTGTACTTGATCTCGACGCGATCCTCACCCAGGTACTCCATGCCGAGAAGGGTGCCGCGCCTGCCCTGGCAGAGCTCCATGATGACGCCGACGTAGTCCTTCGGGGCGAGCACGCCTGCGGTCACGATCGGCTCGCGCACGCTCGCGATCTTGCCGCCGGGGAACTCGCTCGGGTTGGTGACCGTGATGGTCTTCTTGTCTTCCGTGACCACCTGGTAGATCACGCTCGGCGCCGTCGTGATGAGGTCGAGGCCGAACTCGCGCTCCAGCCGCTCCGTCACGATCTCGAGGTGCAGCAGCCCGAGGAAGCCGCAGCGGAAGCCGAAGCCAAGCGCCACGGAGGTCTCGGGCTCGTAGTTGAGCGCGGCATCCGAGAGCTTGAGCTTGTCGAGCGCCTCGCGCAGTTCGGGGTAGTCGGCGCCGTCGATCGGGTACAGGCCCGAGAAGACCATGGGCAGCGGCTCGGTATAGCCGGGCAGCGCGGTCGTTGCCGGTTTCGCCGCGGTCGTGACCGTGTCGCCGACCTTGGACTGGCGCACGTCTTTCACGCCCGTGATGAGGTAGCCGACCTCGCCGACGGCGAGACCCTTGCTCGGTGAGGGCTCCGGCGAGCTGACGCCGATCTCCAGGATCTCGTGGGTCGCCTTCGTCGACATCATCTGGATGCGCTCACGCGGCGCGAGCCGGCCGTCGACCATGCGCACGTACGTGATGACGCCGCGGTAGGCGTCGTAGACGGAGTCGAAGATCATGGCGCGCGCCGGCGCGTCCGGCTCGCCGACGGGCGCCGGCACCAGGCGTGTGAGCCGGTCGAGCAGTTCCTCGACGCCCTCGCCCGTCTTGCCCGAAACGCGCAGCACGTCGTCGGGCGAGCCGCCGATGAGGCCGGCGAGTTCGGCCGCGTACTTGTCGGGGTCGGCGGCCGGCAGGTCGATCTTGTTCAGCACGGGGATGATCGCGAGGTCGTTCTCGAGCGCCAGGTAAAGGTTGGCGAGCGTCTGCGCCTCGATGCCCTGCGCGGCATCGACGAGCAGAATCGCGCCCTCGCATGCCGCGAGCGACCGGCTCACCTCGTACGTGAAGTCGACGTGGCCCGGCGTGTCGATCATGTTCAGGGCGTACGTTTCGCCGTCGACGCTCCACGGCATCCGCACCGCCTGGCTCTTGATCGTGATGCCGCGCTCGCGCTCGATGTCCATGCGGTCGAGGTACTGCGCCCGCATCTCGCGATCGCTGACCACGCCCGTGATCTGCAGCATGCGGTCGGCGAGGGTGGACTTGCCGTGGTCGATGTGCGCGATGATGCAGAAGTTGCGGATGAGCGCGGGGGCGGTCGCGGCGGGCTCGAGGGCCGTGTGAGCTCGTGGTGACATGGTTCGGCAATTCTCCCATGCTTGAGAGGGCAACGCGGCTACCCGACGCCGCGCTCACGCCATTGCGGCGGCTCGGCTCAGGCGAAGCGCTCCGAGCGCTCGACGACGACCCCGTGCCCGTCGCGCCACGTGTACACCTCGCGGCCCGAGATGAAGACGCGCTCGGCCCGCGAGGTGACATCGAGCGGATCGCCGGACCACACCACGACGTCGCCGTCGAGGCCCTCGCGCAGCGCGCCGACGCGGTCGCCGAGGCCGAGGAAGGAGGCGGGGTTGACGGTGAGCGCCTCGAGCGCGATCGTGCGGTCGAGCCCCTCCTTGACCGCGAGCGACGCCTGGTGCACGAGGAAGTTGATGGGAACCACCGGGTGATCCGTCGTGATGGCCACCCGCACGCCGGCAGCGGCGAGCACCCCCAGGTTCGCGATCGCGCGGTCGCGCAGCTCGACCTTCGAACGCGTCGTGAACATGGGGCCGAAGATCACGGGCACATCGCGCTCGGCGAGCACATCGGCGAGTTTGGCGCCATCCGTGCCGTGATTGATGACGAGCCGGTAACCGAACTCGTCGGCGAGGCGCAGCGCCGTGGCGATGTCGTCGTGGCGGTGCACGTGCTGGTCCCACGCGAGCTCGCCGCTCAGGACGCGGGCGAGCGTCTCCTTGCCGAGGTCGCGGGAGAACGCGCTGCCGTCGGCCGCCGCCTTGTCGCGAGCCACCACGTAGTCCTCCGCATCCCGGAACGCCTGCCGGATGATCATGGCGACACCGAGGCGCGTGCTCGGGGTCTGCTTCTTGTCGCCGTAGACGCGCTTCGGGTTCTCGCCAAGCGCGGACTTGACGCTCACCGCGTCGCTGATGACCTGTTCGTCAATGGTGCGGCCGCCCCACGTCTTGATCGCCACCGTCTGGCCGCCGATGGGGTTGCCGCTGCCGGGCTTGACGACCACCGAGGTGACGCCGCCGCTCAGCGCGTCGCGGAACCCCTCGTCGTCGATGTTGACCGCGTCGATCGCGCGCACCGCCGCCATGTCGGGGCCGGTCATCTCATTGGTGTCGTCGCCGGCCCAGCCCTGCGCCTCCTCGTCGATGCCGACGTGGCCGTGCGCCTCGATGAAACCGGGCAGCACCCACCTGCCGGCCGCGTCAATCACCTCGATTCCCTGGGGCGGCTCGACGCCGGGACCCACCGCAGTGATCACGCCGTTCTCGATCACGATCGTGCCGTTCTCGACGGGCGGCGACGAGACGGGAACGATGTAGGCGTTGACAAGGGCGACGGATGCGCGAGAACTCATGCTTTCGACACTACGACGGCGGCGCCCGCCGCGCGCGTGCTCGGGTGCCCGCGTGCCCGAGGGCTCGTGCTCTGCTCTGGTGCCAACGGAATAGGGTGCGCGCGCATCGGTTGAACCGATCATGAGCATTCTTCTGACCGGCGCGACCGGCTACATCGGATCATCTGTTCTCACGGCCCTGCTCGAGCAGGGGCACGCAGTGACCGCCCTCGTGCGCGACGACGCGAAGGCGGAGAGCGTACGAGCGGCCGGGGCCACGGTGCTCATCGGCGACGCGACGAATTCCGCGCTCGTCGCAGAGGCCGCCGGCACGAGCGACGGCGTGATCCACCTCGCGTCCGCGGAAGATGTCGATCCGGCGTTGATCGACGCCGTGCTGAGCGGGCTGGGTACGTCGGGCAAGCCCTTCGTGCACACCGGTGGAATCTGGTCATACGGATCGAACGACGACATCACCGAGGATGCGCCGAATCAGGCGCCGGCGCTGACCGCCTGGCGCGCTGACAACGAGGCCAGGGTTCTCGCCGCCGGCGGCGTTCGCGGCATGGTCGTCGTGCCCTCCATCGTGTATGGGCACGGCGACGGGCTGGCGAACGTGGTCACCGGGGCACCGCGCAGCGCGGACGGCGAGCTCGTTCTCATCGGTGACGGATCGCAGCATTGGGCCACCGTGCACGTGGATGATCTCGCCGCGCTCTACGTGCTCGCCCTCGAACTGGGCGATCGCGGCGGCGTGTACATCGGGGCGAGCGGGGGAAACCCGACGGTTCGCGAACTGGCCGAGGCGGCGCAGGCCGCTGTCGGCGCACGGGGCGTCACGGCGCAGAGCGTCGGCGACACCCGGGCCAGGATCGGCGAGGCGCTCGCGGATGCCCTGCTGCTCGATCAGCAGGCCCGCGGGTCGAAGGCGCGCATCGACCTCGGCTGGGAGCCGAATCAGCCGACACTCGTCGAGGAGATTTCCTCGGGAGGCTACGCGTCGCGGCAGGGTCTGGCCTGAGCCTCGGTAGTGCCTGATGTGGAACCTGGCCTGATGTGGAGTTTTGCCTGACGCCTGGCCGCTGGTAGAGTCATTTGTTGGCTTGCGTGTCGGTTCCGTCCGCACGACTGCCGCCCGGCGCCCTCTCTCGCTCGGCGGTGAATCCGAAGATCACTACAAACGAAAGCAATCACCCGTGGCAAACATCAAGTCGCAGATCAAGCGCATCGGTACGAACAAGAAGGCGCAGGAGCGCAACAAGGCCGTCAAGAGCGAGCTCAAGACCGCCATCCGCGCCACGCGCGAGGCCGTCGCCTCAGGCGACAAGGACAAGGCCGCCAGCGCGCTGACGGTTGCCGGCAAGAAGCTCGACAAGGCCGTCAGCAAGGGCGTCATCCACAAGAACCAGGCCGCGAACCGCAAGTCGTCGATCGCGAAGCAGGTCTCGAGCCTCTAGCTCGCCGCACATCGCTGGAAGGGTCCTCACCATCACGGTGAGGGCCCTTCCGGCGTGTCGGGCGGTTCCAACGTTTCGGGTGGTTACGGCCCGGCAGACGGCGCCGGCGTGTCAGACGGTGCCGTGGGCGGCGACGACGCGCACCAGGCGTTCGAGCGAGAAGACCGGGTCGCGACCCGCGCCCTTCACCTCGGCGTCGGTTGCCGCGAGCACCTCGATGCATCGGGCGAGCCCCGCCTCGTCCCACCCACGAAGGTCACGCTGAGCGCGCTCTACCTGCCAGGGTGCGAGTCCGAACCGGGAGGCGAGCTGGCCGGAACCGCCGCGGACACCCGCGATTTTCGCCATCGTACGGATCTTGCTCGCGAACGCGGCGACCATGGGCACGGGGTCCGCACCCGAGGCGAGCGCGTGGCGCAGGGTGATCAGCGCCTCGCCGTGCCGACCGGCGATGGCGGCATCGGCCACTCGGAAGGCGTTGGCCTCCACTCTGCCGCCGTAGTACTTGTCGACGGTCGCCTCGGTGATCTGTTCGCTCGAGTCGGCGATGAGCTGCTGGCAGGCCGAGGCGAGCTCAGCGAGGTCGTCCGCGAAGGCCGCCGTGATGGCGTTCAGGGCAGCGGGCGCGATCTTCTTGCCCGCGCGGGCGAACTCGGCCCTGGCGAAGTCGTACTTCTCGCTCTCGCGTTTCAGCTCGGCGCACACCACTTCGATACCGCCGCCCCGGCCGCCCCGCACCGCGTCAAGCAACTTCTTGCCGCGCACGCCGCCGCCGTGCCGAAGGAGCACGACGGCTCCGTCTGCCGGCTCCTCGAGGTAGGCCAGCATGTCGGTCATGAACGCGTCGGTGCACTTCTCCACACCCTCCACGCGGATCAGCCGAGGCTCAGCGAACAGGGACGGGCTCGCCATGGTGATCAGCTCGCCCGGTGCGTAGTCGCTCGCGCTGATATCGCTGACCTCGAGACTCGGGTCGTCACGTTTCAGGCCGTCGCGCAGCAGGCGAACGGCACGATCGGCGAGCACCTGCTCGGTGCCGGAGACCAGCACGACCGGTGCGGGACGCACCGCATCCCATGACAGCTGTGGGATCGCGACGGCGACCTTGCCTTTGCCCGCGGCGTTGGCGGCCGGCCTCGCCCTGCCGCTCGTTCGTGTTGCCACGCTCCTCCTTCGTCGCGCGATAAGCCGTCGCCGGACAAGCCTATCCGCGCGATCGTCACGCTATCGGCGACCGCCGACGGTGAGGCCGACGGTGTCGGTGAGACCGACGGTGCCGGCGAGATGGACGCCGAGCGCTGCGTCCACACTGTCAGCGCCTCGCCACTGCCACCCGAGGCCGGCGCGATCATGACCATTCCCGAAAGATCGGTGCGAAGCGCGCGCGTGCCCACCGTACGCAGAATCCCCAGCAGCCGCGGTGTCGGGTGACCGTACGTGTTGTCCGCGCCCACCGAGATGACGCCGAGCGTGGCGCGCAGCGCGGCGTACAGCCGCTCGCTCTGGTCCGCCGAGCCGTGGTGCGCGACCTTCACCACGTCGACGTGGCCGATGCCGCCCGCAGCGAGCAGCGCCTCCTGCGCCCGCTCGTCGAGGTCGCCGAGAAAGATCGAGCGGATGCCGGCACCCTCGAATGCGACCGTGACCGACCCCTCGTTGCCGGTCTGCATGAGGCGGGAGCCGGCTCGAGGCCAGAGGACTCGCCACGTCAGGGCGCCAAGTGTTCCGTGATCGCCGCGCACAGCGCCCACGACGTGTGCGCCACCATCGACGAGTGCCCGCACCTTCCTCTCGTCCTTCGCGGTCTCCGGCCGCCCCACGAGCGCCGTTCCCACGTGACCGATCACGGCCTGCAGGCCGCCGACGTGGTCCATGTCGTAGTGCGTCAGCACCAGCAGGTCGATGCGCGCGATGCCCAGCGTCTTCAGGCACGCAGCGAGTGGAACGGGGTCCGGCCCCACGTCGACGAGCGCGTGCAAAGTCCCACTTCGGACCAGCACCGCGTCGCCCTGGCCGATATCGCAGGCGGCGATCTGCCAGTCAGAAGGGATCGACCGCGCCTGGCCGATCGGGGCGCCGACGAGCGTTCCCGCGTAGACCCCCGAGAAGGCGAGAAGCATGACGGTCGACGCCGTGACGAGCGTGCGGGCCCTGGGATGATTGCGCGCAAAGACGACGATGAGCACGAGAACGGTGAGAGCCGTGAGCACCAGCACACCGGCCGCGCCGCCCAGCCAGGGCAGGTTGCTGGCGGGCAGAGAGACCGTGACGCGGGCAACTGCGGCGATCCACGCCGATGGCACCCACGCGACCTGAGCGAACGCGAACGCCACGCCGGGCAGCACGGGCATCAGCAGGCAGGCGATGAGCCCAAATCCGGTGCCGAGCGGCGCAGCGGGCTCTGCAAGCATGTTGGCGGCGACCCCGTAGAGCGGGATCGTGGCGTTCAACATGATGAGCACGGGCTGACAGAACAGCTGCGCCGCCAGTGGCACCGCGATCACCGTCGCGAGCGTGCGCGGCAACAGCCGCGCCAGAGTGCCGGCCAACGGTCGGGCGAACACGAGCAGGCCGGCGGTCGCGAGCACCGAGAGAGCGAACCCGTAGTTCCTCGACATCCAGGGATCCGCCACGAGCAGCGCGATCACCGCGGCGGCGAGCGCAGGTACCCCACGGCCAGGCCGACCGGCCGCCGCGGAGGCGACCACGATCACGGCCATCACCGCGGCTCGCAGCACGCTCGGGCCGGGTGTGACGAGAATCACGAACCCCGCAAGCGACACGAGGGCGAGCGTCACCCACACGCCCCTGCGCAGCCCAAGCGCCGCACCGCCAAGCATCACGATGCCGATGATCATGGCGCAATTGGAACCGGAGACCGCCGTGAGGTGACTCAGCGAACTGGCCTTCATGTTGGCGTCGAGCACCGGGCTCACCTGCCGCACGTCGCCGATCGCGAGCCCGGCCAGCAGGTCTCCCCCGTCGCCAGGCAGCCGTGCCGTCGCCTCGGAGAAGCGTTCGCGCAGGCCGTTCGCCCATGCCAGCCATGCGGGCGCCGCCTGAGAAACGGTGGGCGTCTCTGGCGCCATGACGAGGAATGCCGTCTCCTCCTCGTCGGCGAGGGCGACGACGGTCGCGCGCACCTCGACCACATCGCCGATCTGCAGCGCCGCTCCCCCGGTTGCCGGCACGAACACGAGCACGGGAGCCGACAGTCGGTACAGCGTGCCGGCATACTCGACCCGCCGCATGGTGCCGGTGAACTGCTCGCGCTGGGTGGCGCCGAGCGAATCGCCGTGCGACGCATGCGGGGCGGATTGCACGGCGATCTCAGCGGTCACCGTGCGGGCGCCGCGCGCCACCTGGGCTAGGGCGAGCGGATGGCGAGTAGGCGCGACAACCGCTATCGCGGCCGCACCCACTCCCGAGACGGCCAGGCACACGCACAGCAGAGCCAGGGAGCGGGCGAGGCTGCGGCGGCTGCGCAGCGCGAGCCCTGCCGCGACGACGACCACGGCCCCACCCCACATCCCGATGGCGGCCCACATGGCCGCCCCCGGAAGCGCAATGAGGATGCCGCACGCGAGCCAGCAGGCGGTGGCGACCACCGCCAGGCGCAGGTCGAGGCTCACCCGGCGGCCCCATCCTCAACCCTCACACTGTCACCTGATCCTTCAGACCGTCGAAGGTCTTCTGGCCAATCCCACTGACGTTCATGAGATCCTCGACGCTGCGAAAGCGCCCGTTGGTGGTGCGCCAGTCGAGAATGCGCTGCGCCATCGATGGCCCGATGCGCGGCAGCGACTCCAGCTGGTCGAGGGTGGCCGTGTTGAGGTTGACGACGGCAGGCGCCGCGGAACCGCCGCCCGCGACGCCCGGGGCACCGGGCGGCGCGGCGGCGGCATCCGCTGCCTCACCGATGTGCGGCACGACAAGCTGCTCGCCATCGGCCAGTTCTCGGGCGAGGTTCACGCCGCCCTGCTCTGCGTCGGCGACGAAGCCGCCCGCCGCAGCGATGGCGTCGACCACCCGGGCGCCCGAGTGGAGCCGGTAGAGACCCGGTTTCGCGACGGCGCCGAGCACGTGCACGTACAGTTGCACGCTCGCGCCCTCACCCGTCGAGCCGGAGCCGGCCGCGCCCGTCGGCCCGTGCGGCGCATCGCTCGAGGCCACGCCCGGCGCCCCCGTCGCGGCCGTGACCGCGGTCACGCGCTCGGTGCCGCCCGACGGGCTGAACGCGGTGACGGCGGCCGCGACGACGAGCGACGCGATGAGGAGCACGACGGCCGCGCCGATGCCGAGGCGAAGCCGCACCCGGGGCGAGCTCCTTCTGGCGCCGGCCGCCAGCGATGCCAGGTCATCGGGCTCGTGCTGCGCATCCACCCGGGAAGACTAGGGCGACGCCATGCGCCCGCTGCGCCGAAGCCGGCTCAGGTGGGGAGAAGCCCCCGGCGGGTGCCGGCGTGCAGGAGAGCGGCCCCTCTCACGCCCGCGGCCGGGTGGCGATGTTCACCACGCGCGGCGCCCGCACGATGACGTTCACGATCTCGCGATCCGCGACCGTGCGCTGCACCGCCTGGGATGCGCGGGCGAGCGCCTCAAGCTCTTCCGCGTCGATGCGCGGGGACACCTCGAGGCGGTCGCGCACCTTGCCGTCGACCTGGATGATCGAGGTGACCGACTGCTCCACGAGCAGCGACGCATCCGGCGCAGGCCACTGCGCGAGCGCGACCGACGGCTCGTAGCCGAGGCGCTGCCACATGTCCTCCGCCGTGTACGGGGCGAAGAGGTTGAGGGCCAGGGCGATCGTCTCGGCGGCCTCACGGACGGCCGGATCTGCCGCGCCCGCGCCGGTGTCGATGGCCTTGCGGGTCGCGTTCACGAGTTCCATGAGCCGGGCGACGACCACGTTGAATTTGAACGCCTCGACCAGCGAAGGGGCATCCGCCAGAAAATGATGCGTGACGCGTCGCAGGGCGGCGTCTCCCGTGGTCCGGTCGACGTCGGGTGCGCTCGTGACGTCGTCGCCGACGCGCCAGGCGCGCGCGAGGAACTTGGCGCTGCCGGCGGGAGACACGTCTGCCCAGTCGATGTCGTCTTCGGGCGGCCCGGCGAACGCCATCGTCAGGCGCACCGCGTCGACGCCGTGCTCGTCGAGCTGATCCGACAGCCGCACGAGATTGCCGCGTGACTTGCTCATGGCGGAGCCGTCCATGAGCACCATGCCCTGGTTGAGCAGCGCGGTGAACGGTTCGCCGAAGTCGATATACCCGAGATCGTTCAGCACCTTCGTGACGAACCGCGCGTACAGCAGGTGCAGGATCGCGTGCGTGACGCCGCCGACGTACTGGTCGACGGGCGCCCACTTCTTCGCCTCGGCGGGGTCGAACGCCTGTGTGTCATCGTGCGGCGAGAGGAACCGCAGGAAGTACCACGAGCTGTCGACGAACGTGTCCATGGTGTCGGTATCGCGCTTGGCGTCTCCCCCGCATGACGGGCACGACACGTTCACCCACTCCTCGGCGGCGCCGAGCGGGCTGGTGCCCTTCGGCTGCAGGTCGAGCCCCTCGGCCGACGGCAACTCGACCGGCAACTGGTCTTCAGGAACGGGAACCTCGCCGCACGCAGGGCAATGAATGATCGGGATGGGCGTACCCCAGTAGCGCTGGCGTGAGATGAGCCAGTCACGCAGCCGGAAATTGGTGGCGGGCTCGCCCAGGCCCTGCTCACGCAGTCTGGCCGTGACGCTCTGGATCGCCTCGGCCTTGCTCAGCCCGTCGAACTCGCCCGAGTTGACCAGCACGCCGTCGCCGGCAAGCGCCTCGCCGGTCGCCTGCGGGTCGCGGGAGACGCCATCCGCATCCGCACCACTGCTCGTCTCGACCACAACGCGCACGGGCAGACCGAACGCACGCGCGAAGTCGAGGTCGCGCTGGTCGTGGGCGGGCACCGCCATGATGGCGCCGTGGCCGTAGTCGGCAAGCACGTAGTCTGCGGCCCAGATGGGCAGTCTCTCACCGTTGACGGGGTTGATGGCGTATCGCTCGAGGAAGACGCCCGTCTTCTCGCGCTCGGTGCTGAGGCGGTCCATCTCGGTCGTGCCGCGCACGCGTTCAAGGTACGCGTCGAAGCGCTCGCGCACCTCGGCGGAGGAGCCCTCGACCAGCTCGGCGGCAAGGTCGGCGTCGGGGGCGACCACCATGAACGTCGCGCCGTAGAGCGTGTCTGGCCGGGTCGTGTAGACGGAGACGGGCTGCTCGCGCCCCTCGATGCGGAAGTCGACGTCGGCGCCCGTCGAGCGGCCGATCCAGTTGCGCTGCATGCTGATGACCTTGGACGGCCACGTCGCCTCGAGCCCGGCGAGGTCATCGAGCAGGCGGTCGGCGTACTCCGTGATGCGGAAGTACCACTGCGTCAGCTTCTTCTTGGTGACGAGGTTGTCGCAGCGCTCGCAGCGACCGCCGACGACCTGCTCGTTCGCCAGCACCGTCTGATCGAACGGACACCAGTTGACCAGGCTCGCCTTACGGTAAGCGAGCCCCTTCTCATACAGCTTCAGGAACAGCCACTGGTTCCAGCGGTAGTACTCAGGGTCACAGGTCTGGATGACGCGATCCCAGTCGAAGCTCGGCGCGTAGCGGCGCATGCTCGCCTTCTGCTGGGCGATGTTGTCGTAGGTCCAGCCGCGGGGGTCGAGGCCGCGCTTGATCGCGGCGTTCTCTGCCGGCAGGCCGAATGCGTCCCAGCCGATCGGGTGCAGCACGGAGAAGCCCTGCTGGCGCCAGAAGCGCGCAATGACATCGCCGAGAGCGTAGGCCTCGGCGTGCCCCATGTGCAGGTCGCCCGATGGATACGGGAACATGTCGAGCACGTACTTGCGCGGGCGATCGGCCGGCACGTCGTTCGTGGCGAACGGCTTCAGCTGCTCCCACACCGGCAGCCACTTCTCCTGGATGGCGCGGAAGTCGTAGCGCGCCTCGTCAGACCGGCCGGTGTCGTGCTCGTTCGTCACGTGACTCTCATTCGTGAAGGAGGAAGAAGCGGGCGAAGCGCCCAAGAGACAAGATTACCCATTCGGCAGGTGGGAGGCGGATTCGAGCACGGCCAGCAGCGCCTCGGCCTTCAGCTGCATCTCCCGCACCTCCTCGTCGGGCACGGAGAGCGCCGTGATGCCGCCGCCCGTGCCGACGGACGCGCCGCCCTCCTCGAGCACGATGGTTCGAATGACGACGCCGAGCGCGGCGCTGCCGTCGAGGCCGAATCGGCCGAAGCATCCGGCGTATGCGCCGCGCGAGCCCCGCTCGAGCTCGTGCAGCAGGCGCATGGCGGCGAGCCGGGGCGCGCCAGTCATCGAGGCCGCGGGCAGGCACGCCGCGACTGCGTCGTATGCGTCTGCGCCAGCGGCGAGCTGCCCCTCGATCGTGCTGACGAGCTGGTGCACCTGGGCGTATGTCTCGACGTCGAGCGCCTGCGTGACCGTGACCGAGCCCGGCTCGCACACGCGGCTCAGGTCGTTGCGCATGAGATCGACGATCATGATGTTCTCGGCGCGCTCCTTGGCGCTGGCGAGCAGCTCGGAGCGAAGCTGGGCATCCCGCTCGGCGGTGCCGCCACGCGGGCGCGTTCCCTTGATCGGCCGCGTGCTCACGTGGCCGCTCGCCGATACGGTGAGGAACCGCTCGGGCGAGGCGCTGACGAGGCTGATTCCGTCGATTCTGATGAGAGCGCCGCTGCCGGTCGGGCTCGTGCGCCTGAGGGCGTTCCACACCTCAAGCGGGTCGAAGCGCCCGGCCACGTGCGCCTGGTTGGTGAGGCACAGTTGGTAAGCGTCGCCACGGCGGATGGCTTCCTGGCACTGGGCGATGAGCCCCACGTACGCGGCATCGTCGTGCCGCCAGCGCACGGACGAGACCGGCCGGGAGACGCCGGTGTTCTGAGCCGGGTGGATCGGCTCGGGAGCGGCCGAAGCGGCCGGCGCGGCCCGCCCGCCCCCTCCCCTCGAGGCCTCGACGGCGGCGGCCACCGCAGCGAACCACGCGTCCGGGCTCGCTCGCTCGCCGGCGACGGCCGTCACCACCCTCGTGTTGTGGTCGAACACGACGGCGCGGTCGACGAGCAGCAGCGCGGCATCCGGCCCCCGTGTCTCAGCCACGGGCGCACCGGTCAGGACCGCGCCGACCTCGTAACCCAGCCAGCCCGCCCAGCCGAGGTGCACGTCACCCGCCGCTGTCGACGGCGGCCCCGCGAGCCCACGAAGGGTTTCAAGGATGCCGCCCGGCCGCTCGAACGCAGCACCGCCGTCGGGGCGGCTCACTCGCACTTGGCGTTCGAGCGCCCGGGCGGTCACGGCCCACGACGACGCCGAGGCCGTGCCGAACCAGGTCTGCCCCGCGGCGTCGCCCACCCCGGCTTCGAGCCACACGGCGTTCTCGTCTGCGGGGAACAGCGCTGGGAAGAGCCGGGCCGGCTCCACCCAGTCGAATGCCGCCGAGAGTGTCAGTCGAGACCCTTGGCGCTCAGCCACTGCTTGGCGATGTCCGCCGACGATTCCTTCGCGTCGCCGCTGCTCTTCTCGTTGAACGAGATGAGGTCGTCGGTGGTGAGCTTCGCCTGCACCTTGTTCAGCACCGTGCGCACCTTCTCACTCGCCTTCTTCGAGTTGATGAGGGGCACGACATTCTGGGCGATGATCAGGTGCTCGGGGTCTTTCAGCGTGACGAACTGCTTGATCGACGGCGTCGTGGTGAAGATGTCGGCGAGCTGCACCGTTCCGTCTTCCAGGGCACCGACCGTGATGGGGCCACCGCTGTCGCTGATGGGCTTGAGCGTCGCGTCGACGCCGTAGACCTTCTTGAGCCCGGGGATGCCGTACGGCCTGGTCTTGAATTCGGCGTTGGCGCCGACGGTGAGCGGGATGTCGACCTTCTTCAGGTCGGCGAGGCTTGTGACGCCGTACTTCTCGGAGAACTCCTTGGTGACGTTGTACGAGTCGCGGTCCTGCGCCTTGGCCTGGTCGAGAACCTCGAAGCCCTTCGGCAGCGCGTCGTTGAGCGCGGCGTACACGTCGTCGCTGGTCTGGGCACTCGAGTCGGCGTCGTAGTACTGCATGAGGTTGCCCGAGTACTCGGGAATCAGGTCGATCGAGCCGTCTTTCAGCGCGGCGAGGTACACGTCTCGCTGCCCGATGCTCAGTTGCGTCTTGACCTTCACCCCCGCGGCCTGAAGGGCCTGCGCGTACACCTCGGCGATGATCTCGTTCTCGGGGAACGCCGCAGAGCCGACGATGACGGTGGACGAGCCGGACGAGCCGTTGGAGGCGCCCTTGCTCGAGCTGTCGAGCGGGTTGCCTGAGGAGCACGCGGTCAACGTCAGTGCCGCTGCGGCGACGACTCCGGCCGCCGCGAGCAGGCCTCTTCTTCGTGCGGTCATGTCTTCTCTCACTCTCCTGGTCGCTTACCGGTTGGGCAGTGCTGTTTCATGCTGCGTGGTCGTGCGTGATGGGATAACGGCGTTGCCTCGCACTTTATTCACATGTTTCTGAGTGTGTCAGTCGGCGAGCACCGCGCCTCGGCCACTGGCCGAACGCATCGTGTCATGCACCTCGGACACCCGCCCCTCGCTGACCCCGCGCGGCGTTACGAGGCGCTGAACGATGGCGAACAGTCCGTCGACGACGAGGGCGAGAGCGATCACGAGGATCGCGCCTGCCAGCATCTGCGGATAGTCGCGCAGGGGCAGCGCGTCGTAGAGGTACCGGCCGAGACCACCGAGGGGAATGTACGCGGCGACGGTCCAGGTCGCGATCGCCTGAAGCGCCGCCGAGCGCAGGCCGCCGACGATGAGCGGAAGGCCGATCGGCACCTCGACTTTCCACAGGATCTGCCACTCGGTCATGCCCACCGCGCGCGCAGCATCGACCGTCGCCCGATCCACGGACTCCACGCCGGCGTACGCGCCCGCCAGCAGCGGCGGTATCGCGATCACGACGAGCGCGATGAGCGGGCCGATCAGGCCGATGCCGAGCAGCAGGGCGAGCAGGATCACGAGGCCGAGAGTGGGCAGTGAGCGCAGGCCGCCCGAGATCTGCACGGCAAGTCCGCGCCCCCGCCCCGTGTGCCCGATCAGGAACCCGATCGGCACCGCGACGGCCGCGGCGATCACGAGTGTGAGCAGCGTGTACAGCATGTGCTCGCCGAGGCGCGCGGGGATTCCATCCGGCCCCACGTTGTGCGCGGGGTCGAAGATCCAGCCGAAGGCTGCGATGAACGAACTCATGCGCCGTGCGCCAATGCTGACACGGCCCGGCCCCGGCTCCACCGTGGCGTCGTGCGCGCGGTCCACGGCATCAGCAGGCGCCCGATGAGCACCAGAATCCCGTCGAACACGAGCGCGATAATCACGCTGCCAATGATGCCAACGAGAATCTCCTCGGGGAAGTACCGATTGAACCCGTCAAGAAACAGGTAACCCAGACTGTTCACGCCCACGACCGCGCCCACGCTCACGAGACTCACCGTGCTGACCGACACGACACGCAGGCCGGCCAGCAGCGGTCCGCCCGCGAGCGGCAGTTCCACGGCCCAGAAGCGCTGCCACGCCGAGTACCCGACGGCGGTCGAGGACTGCAGCACGTCGCGGTCGACGGAGGCGAGCGCATCCGCACTCGTTCTCACCATGAGCGCGAGCGCGTAGATCGTGAGCGCGATCACCACGTTGACGGGGTCAAGGATCTTGGTGCCGATGAGCGCCGGCATCAGCACGAACAGCGGAAGCGACGGTATGGCGTAGAGAATTCCACCGACCGAGAGGATGCCGCCGCGCGCGAGGCGGCGGCGGTTCGCGAGCCACCCGATCGGCAGTGACAGCGCGAACCCCAGCACGATGGGCGGCACGCTCAGCGCGATGTGATCGAGCGTGAGCTGCCAGATGAGGCCCAGGTTCGCGATGAACCAGCTCACGACGCCGCGTTCTCGTCCGCGAGCACCCCGGCGGCGTTGCCGTCGGAGTCGACCACGATGTCACCGCCGCGCGTGTGCTCGACGTGCAGCGCGCGCTTGCCGCGGTCGGCGCCCACGAAGCTCGCGACGAACTCGTCGGCGGGCGACGCCAGGATCTCGGCCGGCGTGCCCTTCTGAGCGACGACGCCCCCGCGGCGGAAGATCACGATCTGGTCGCCGAGCAGAAGCGCCTCGTCCACGTCGTGCGTGACGAACACCACCGTCTTGCCGAGCTCGCCCTGCAGCCGCAGCAGCTCGTGCTGCAGCTCCGCGCGCACGAGCGGGTCGACGGCGCCGAACGGTTCGTCCATGAGCAGAATGTTGGGGTCGACGGCGAGCCCGCGCGCCACGCCGACACGCTGCTGCTGGCCGCCGGAGAGCTGGCTCGGGTAGCGGTCGGCGAGCTCGGCATCGAGCCCGACCGTCTGCATGAGCTCGAGAGCCTGAGAGCGAGCGGATGCGCGGCGAACGCCCCGCAGCCGTGGCACCGTCGCGATGTTCTGCGCCACCGTGCGGTGCGGCAGCAGGCCCGAGTTCTGCATGACGTACCCGATGCTGCGCCGCAGCGCCACGGGGTTCAGGCCCGCGACGTCGCGGTCGTCGATGAGGATTGAGCCGTGCGTGGGGTCGATCATGCGGTTGATCATGCGCAGGATCGTGGTCTTGCCGCTGCCCGAGGAGCCGACGAGCACCGTCGTCTTATGCGACGGGATGATCAGACTGAAGTCGTCGACGGCCACGGTGCCGTCGGGGAACTGTTTGGTCACCGATCGGAACTCGATCATCTGCTCGGCTCATTCCGTGTGGGGCGGCGTGGAACACCAGCCAAGCAGAATTCGGTGCGAATCGCTACGCGGCGGCGGGGTACCGGGTCTCAAGGTACTCGCGTACGACCGTGCGGGCTTCGGCGATGAACCGCTCGTCTCCCGCCATGTCGATGAGGAACGCGCGGTTGATGAGCGCGTCCACGAGCTCGACGACGATCTCGAGGTGGAACGTCAGGGCCTCGTCGTCTGGCAGCGTGTATTCGGCGGCGAGGATATCCGCGAAGCGCAGTGCGAAGAAGCCGACCCGGGGCGGCTCGTCGCGGTTGACGGGGCCACGCTCCGCGTCGGCGAACCGGATGATGCGGAAGCCGGGCTCGGTGCGGAACATGCCGACGAACGCGTCGATGGCGCTGCCAACCGCCTCGACCCATGTCTCCGGCGTCTCGCCCGTCACTCGCTCCACGATCGCCTGCCGGTACCGCTCGATGGCGCGATCGCGCAGGGCTTGCAGCAGCACGATGCGGTCGGGGAAGTACCGGTAAACGGTACCGATCGACGCCTCGGCGCGGTCGGCGACCATGGCGGTCGTGAGCCGGTCGAAACCGATCTCATCGACGACGGCCGCAGCCGCGTCGAGAAGCGCGTCGATGCGCGCCGCACTGCGCTCCTGGATCGGTTCAGTCCTGACCAGGGGGGCCGCAGACGTCTGCTCGGCAGCGGCGGTCTTGTTCTTCGGCACGGGGCTACTCCTTTTGAAACGCTGTTCCACTCTACGTCCCGAATGGGGGACCCGAGGCCTGCGGACAGTCATCGGCCGCTGCTCGGATCATATTCGGAGGTTCCCTCATTACTGTCGGCAGCTTCGGCGTGGCGTTAAGTAATCCTCAGTATTAATTGACGAATCCTCCGCGCCGGCCACCCGGCACGCCCTGCTGCCGTGTCCGTGACAGACTGAGTCAATGGCCGAATCCACCGACCCGAGCGCGCGTTCGGCTCCCGTGGTGCATCGCGCGGCCCGCATCGAAGACGCAGTCCACGTCTTCCTGGCCCGACGGGCACGCAAGCGCGGCGACGTCACGACGGTCGTGCCGTACACCGGGTACGGCTCGACCACCTGGGTGCGCGTGCTCGGACGAGTACTGCTGGTCAAGCAGCCGAAGCCCGGCAGCAGAGCCGCGCGGCGCAAGGCGAAGCGTGGCGAGAGCGTGCGAGGCTGGCGCAGCTTCTTCAGCGTGCCCGTGAACGATGCGGATGTTCGGGTCGAGCTCGGCGGCACCGTGCACACCGTGCATCCGGACCGCGGCGGCGTCATCGACGCCGTGATCCCCGTGCAGCTCGAGCACGGCTGGCACACCGCCCGCCTGTCGAGCGGCGAGTCGTCCCGCTCGTGGCAGGCACCCGTCTTCGTGGTCGATCCTGAGGCGCGCTTCGGGCTCATCTCCGACGTCGACGACACCGTCATGGTCACGGCACTCCCCCGGCCCCTGCTCGCCGCGTGGAACACGTTCGTGCTCGACGAGCACGCGCGCGTGCCGACGCCCGGGATGGCGGTTCTGCTCGAGCGGCTCGCGGCCGAGCATCCGGGCACACCGGTCTTTTACGTCTCGACCGGCGCCTGGAACGTCGCACCCGCCCTCACCCGGTTCCTCTCGCGCAACCTGTACCCCGGCGGTCCGCTGCTGTTGACCGACTGGGGGCCGACGCACGACCGGCTCTTCCGCAGCGGCGTCGACCACAAGCGCACCGCGCTCGCCCGGCTCGCGAACGAGTTCCCCCACGTGAACTGGCTGCTCGTCGGCGACGACGGTCAGCACGACGAGCGGATCTACGGCGAGTTCGCGCGCGAACACCCGGACAACGTGGCGGCGGTCGCCATCCGCCAGCTCTCCGCAGGCGAAGCCGTGTTGGCCGGTGGCCGCTCGAAGCCCGAGGATCGCGAGGACACCGGCGCGGTTCCCTGGGTCTTCGCACCTGACGGCGCGGGGCTGAGCGACCAGCTCGTCGAGCTCGGGCTGCTCAGCTGAGCGGCGGCAGTAACAGCGGCAGCAGCAGCGGCGGCGGTAACGGCAGCAGCGGCGGCGGCCGCGGCGGCGGCGGCGGGCGAATCGTTACGCTGGAACAATGCGGCTGACGACCACCGTGCGCAGTGCGCGCAGAGTGCCGATCATCCAGGTCGTGAAGGTCGCCATCGCGACCGTTGCCGCCTGGCTCATCTGCCTCGTGCTGCTGCCGGGGCAGCTGCCCATCTTCGCCACCATCGCCGCGCTTCTCGTCGTGCAGCCGAGCGTGAACCAGTCGTTCGGCAAGGCCGTTGAGCGTTCCCTGGGCGTGATCGTGGGCGTTCTCGTGGCCTACGGCGTCGGCCTCGTGTTCGGTCAGCAGTCCTGGATCGTGCTGGCCGCCATCGTCGTCGCGATCTTCGTCGGCTGGGCGCTCAAACTCACTCCGGGCAGTGCCAACCAGGTGCCGATCAGCGCCATGCTAGTTCTCTCGATCGGCGCCGCCACGCCCAACTACGCGTTCGACCGCATCATCGAAACCGTCATCGGCGCCCTCATCGGGGTGATCGTCAACGTGGCGATCGTGCCGCCCGTGCTGCTCGCGCCCGCCCATCAGGCCGTCACGCGGCTGGCCGACGAGATCGCGGCGACCCTCGACCGTCTCGCCGAGACGCTCTCGACCCCTCGCACAAACGCCCAGCTCGAAGAGATGCTGCTCACGGCCCGGCTGCTTCGCCCCATGCAGGCCAAAGCGGATGCCGCGCTCACCCAGGGCGAGGAGAGCCTGCGACTGAATCCCCGGCGCTCGCGCGTGCGCGACCTGATCGAGGCCGACCGGGCGCTGTTTGTGCGGCTCGGGCCGCTCGTGACGCGCGCGCTCGGCATGACCAGGGCGCTGCACGACCACTACGACGTGTCGCTGCTGGACGAGCCGGCCGTAGGCGGGATCGCGAGCGAGCTGGGGCGCGCGGCGCACGACCTGCGGCTGCTCGCGAAAGAGACGGAACGGGCGGCCGGCCGCTCGGGCAGGCGCGGCGACGCACGGGAAGGCGACGAGCCGCCCGCGACCACCGCCGAGCTGCCCGCCCTGACCGCGCCGCTGAGCATCGGGCCGCCGCGCTCGACGCACTGGATCCTGATCGGCTCGCTCATGGAGGACCTGCGCCGGGTGCGCGAGGAGATCGTCGGCGACTAGCACGAGCCGCCGGCATCCGCTCTGCTGGCCGTGCCTACCCCTTCACGGCGCCGCCGAGGCCGCCGCCGCGCAGGAACGTGCGCTGGAAGATGAGGAAGATCACCACCGGAATGAGCGTGGCTATGGCCAGCGCTGCGAGATACACGCCGAGATCGGTCGACGACTGGATCTGCGGCAGCCGCACCGACAGCGGCTGCACGCGAATGTCGGCGAGCACGAGGTTCGGCCACAGGAAGTCCGCCCACGCGGCGTTGATGGCGAAGACCGACACGACACCGATGATGGGCTTCGACATGGGCAGCACGATGGAGAAGAACAGCCGGAAGGTACCTGCCCCATCGGTGCGCGCGGCCTCGAAGACCTCACGCGGCAGGTTGTCGAAGAAGCGCATGACGAGCACCACGTTGAACGCGCTCGCACCGGCAGGCAGCCACACCGCCCAGAACGTGTTGATCAGCGAGTGGCCGATGAGTGGCGGGTGCAGGATCGTGAGGTAGAGCGGCACGAGCAGCACCACGGCGGGCACGAACAGCGTCGCGAGCACGAGGCCGCTGACGATCCTGCCGTACTTGGGTCGCAGCACCGACAGGGCGAAGCCGCCTGTGGTCGCGACGATCAGCTGTACGGCCCACTCACCCGCCGCCATGGCGATGGTGTTGAAGAAAAAGTCGCCGATGTGAACGTCGTTCCACGCTTTGGCGAGGTTCGAGAAGGCGAAACCGTGCGGGAACAGCCCCATGGGGTTCGTCAGCGTGTCCTGCGTGGGCGTGATCGCCGACTTCATGAGCCACAGCAGGGGCAGCAGCCCCACCGCGAGCAGCACGACCAGCATCACGATGTGCAGGGTGCCGGCTGTGACGCGCACCCGTGGCCTGCGCCAGTCTGCGCCGGTCAGGATGCCGCGGTCGGCTTCCGCCGTGCCGCGGTCTCGGCGACGGCGCCGCCGGGAGGGTTCGACGGGCGCCGGCGGGGCCTCGGCGACCGGCGGTTCGTGCGTGGGCAGCGTGGTGGTCATTTGTCGCTCCAACGGGCGGTGAGGCGGAAATAGGCGAGCGACAGGATCGCAAGGAACACCGCGAGCATCAGGCTCAGCGCCGTCGCTTGCCCGTACGCGCCGCCCAGGCTGTTGGTGAACGCGTACTGGTAGATGAGAAGCAGAATGGTCGTCGTCGAGTTCACGGGCCCGCCCGAGGTGAAAAGGTAGGGCTGAAGGAACACCTGCGCGGTCGCGATCACCTGCAGAATGAGCGTGATGAAGAGGATGCCGCGCAGCTGCGGCATCGTGACGTGCCAGATCTTCTTCCAGATCCCCGCGCCGTCGACCTCGGCAGCGTCGTAGAGTTCGGGCGAGACGCCCGTGAGCGCCGCCAGGTAGATGATGATCGTGCTGCCCGCCCCCGCCCAGGTGGCCTGCAGTACGAGCGACGGCATCGCCGTCGCGGCATCCTGAATCCAGGGCTGAGGCGGGATGCCCACCCAGCCCAGGATCGTGTTGAAGACGCCGCCGCCGCTCGCGTCGTAGAAGATCTTCCAGAGCAGAACCGACACGACCGGCGGGATCACCACCGGCAGGTACGCGAGCACGCTGTACAGGCCCTTCATGCGCCGCACCTCGCTCATGATGACGGCGGCCACGAGGGGGATCGGGTAGCCGAAAAGCATGGCGAGCAGCGCGAAGTACCCGGTATTGCGGATGGCGGTGTAAAAGAGGGGGTCATGGAAGACAGCCGCGAAGTTGTCCCAGCCCACGAACGTGGGGGCCGTGACGAGGTTCGTCTTCTGGAAACTCATGATCACGGACTGCACGATCGGCGACCACGAGAACACGCCGAAGATGATGAGCATCGGCAGCATGAACAGCAGCGTGGTGAGGCCGCCGCGCTGCACCCACGTGATCGGGTTGTGACGGCGGCGTGCCCGCTGGTCGGGCGGCGCGGTGTGCGCGGGGGAAGGCGGGGACGCCGGTGCAGCGAGGCTGCTCGTCGAGGCGGACATGGAACGTCACCTTTCGTTGGAGCCGCAACCGTGGGCCGCCGGGAAACGCACCCCGGCGACCCATGGTCGCATGCGGCTACTTCTGGTCGGCGTCGATGAGTGCCTGGATCTTCGTGTTGACGCCCTTCAGCAGGCTGTCGACATCGGCGTTCCTATCTGTCAGCACCGCCTGCACCACGGAGTCGAGGGCACCGTACAGGTCCTGTGTATGCCGCGAGGGCTCAGGCACGATCTTCTGGTCCCAGATTCCATCGGTGAACGGCTTGATGTTGCCTGCGGGAATGTTGGCGTACGGCTTGACCCAGCCCTGGTTCTGCTCCCAGGTGGCCTTGTCGAAGACCGGCAGGGTCGGCGCGTTCACGGCCTGGTTTCCGGCCTTCAGCGTCTTCGCGTTCTTGATGGCCGCTGCCTTGTCCTCGGTCGGCTGGGTGCGATAGAAGTCGATCCACTTCACGGCCGCCGCGATCTGTTCCGGCGTGTCCTTGACGTTGACGACGTCGACGTTGCCGCCAGAAAGGATTCCGGCCTTCGCGTTCGAGGAGTCAACAGGGAAGGTGGTGACACCGTACTTCGACTGGTCGAACCCGTTGGCCTGCATGAGCGAGCCGATCACGTCGGAACCGCTCATGTACATGGCGATCTTGCCCGAGGCGAATCCCTGGTTGATGCCGCTCCAGTCCCACAGGAAGTTGCTGCCCATCACGTTGTCATCCCAGCGCAGCTTGTGCAGCCATTGCAGCGCCTGCTTGGTCTGCGCGTTGTCGGCGGTGACCGTCACCTTTCCATCAGAGGCGACCTTCTCCATGCGACCGCCGAGGGCGTACGTGTTCGTCGTCAGCTCCCAGCCGCCGTTGTTGCCGTTCGTCATCTGCATATACCCCGCCACACCGGGCAGCTTCTGCGAGATGGTCGTGGCCGCCGCTTCGATCTCGTCGAGCGTCGTCGGCGGCTTGTCCGGGTCGAGGCCGGCCTTGGTGAACAGCTCGCGGTTGTACGAGAGCGCCATGGCGTACGGCCCCCAGGGGATGCCGTAGATCTTGCCGTCGTCACCGGTGGCCACGTCGAGCACCGCCTTGTTCCACTTGTCAGCCGACGCTGTCTTCTTGAAGTCGGCCGTGATGTCGGCGAGCTGGCCCTTGTTGGCGAGCGTCTTCGAATCGGTGAACGGCACGTTGAAGACATCGGGAAGCGTGCCACCGGCCAGCTCGGCGGCGAACGTCGTGCCCGTCCACTGGTACTCGATGGCCTTCACGTTGATGTCGGGGTTCTGCTTCTCGAACTGCTTCACGCGGTCGGCCAGCGCCGTCAGGGCGTCTGCGGTCGCGCCGGGCAGCACGGGGGCGACCACGAGGTTGACCTTGCCATCCGCTGTGCCGGCGTCGCTCGATGAGCACCCGCTCAGCATGGCGGTGCCAGCCGCCACGGCGACGGCGAGAGCGACGGCCTTGCGCCGTGTGCTTCGGGAATTCAGGGACTTCATTGTCGTGTTCCTTTCGGTGTCTCTTTCGGAATGTGATGCAGTACTCGTGCCGCGTCAGTGTCGTGGCGCGTTCTCCGGAGGCTCATGCTGGGTGCGGAGCCAGACCGTGGAGTCGGGGGGAAGCATCCCGTCGTGCAGCGGGGCGCTGCTGAGCAGGATGCTCAGGTGTTCTGGCAGGGCGACGTCGCGCTCCGAGAGGTTGGTGACGTTGACGAACGCGGTGCCGCGGGCGAAGGCCAGCACGCCGTCTGGCCCGCTGATCCACGCGAGCGGCCCGTCGCCGAGACCCGGCTGCTGCCGGCGCACCCGAAGCGCCTCGCGGTACAGCCAGAGCATCGACGACGGGTCGCTCTGCTGCGCCTGCACGCTCAACGCGGCCCACTCGGCCGGCTGCGGCAGCCAGGGTGCGGCGCTCGCGCCCGCGGGGCTGAAGCCGAAGGGCGGCGTCGTGCCTCGCCACGGCAGCGGCACGCGGCATCCGTCTCTGCCGGGGTCAACGCCACCCGAGCGGAAGTGCATCGGGTCCTGCAGAAGCTCGGCGGGCAGGTTCTCGACCTCGGGGAGGCCGAGCTCGTCGCCCTGGTAGATGTAGAGGCTGCCGGGCAGCGCGGCCGTCAGAAGTGCGGCGGCCCGGGCGCGACGCCGGCCGGTCTCGAGGTTCGTCGGCGTGCCCGCACGCTTGGTGGCGAACGCGAACGAGCTGTCCGCGCGGCCGTACCGCGTGACGGGCCTGGTCACATCGTGGTTCGAGAGCACCCAGGTCGAAGGCGCCCCGACGGGCGCGTGCGCGGCGAGGGTTGCGTCGATCGACGCCCGCAGCTCTGCGGCATCCCACGGGCGCGCGAGAAAGTCGAAGTTGAAGGCGGTGTGCAGCTCGTCGGGCCGCAGGTACTTCGCGAACCTCTCGATGTCAGGCAGCCAGATCTCGCCGACGAGCATGCGTGTTCCCGGGTACGAGTCGGCCAGGCGCCGCCAGCTGCGATAGATGTCGTGCAGCTCGTCACGGTCGGTGTTCGGATGCTCGCCCGGCCCCGGGTTCTCGGGAACCTCTGGGAGCGCCGCATCCTTCACGAGAAGTGCGGCGGAGTCGATGCGCACGCCGGCCACGCCTCGGTCGAACCAGAACTTCAGGATCTCCTCGTGCTCGCGACGCACATCGGGGTGGTTCCAGTTGAGGTCGGGCTGCTCGGGGGCGAAGAGGTGCAGGTACCACTCCCCCGGGGTGCCGTCGGGGTTCGTCGTGCGCGTCCACGTGTCGCCCGAGAAGTTCGAGACCCAGTTGTTCGGCATCGACTCGCCATTCGCGCCGCCGCCCGGGCGGAACCAGAACCGCTCACGCTCGGGCGAGCCGGGTCCGGCGGCCAGTGCCTGCTGGAACCACGGGTGCCGGTCGGAGATGTGGTTCGGCACCACGTCGATGATGGTACGGATGCCGTATGCGAGCGCCTCGGAGATCAGCGCCTCTGCGTCGGCAAGCGTGCCGAACGCCGGGTGGATCTGGCGGTAGTCGCTCACGTCGTAGCCGCCGTCTGCCAGCGGAGAGGCGTACCACGGGGTGAACCAGAGCGCGTCGACGCCGAGGTCGCGCAGGTAGCCGAGCCTCGACCGCACACCGGCCAGGTCGCCCGTGCCGTCACCGTTCGCATCGGCGAAGCTGCGCGTGTACACCTGGTAGATCACGGCGCTGCGCCACCAGAGCGGGTCGTCGTTCGGCACCATGGAGCGAACTGCGGATGCCGCCGGCTGGGCCGTCGGCTGGGGAGTCGGCTCGGCCGTCGGCTGGGCAGTCGGCTCGGCAGCCGGCCCGGCAGTCGGCTGGGCAGTCGGCTGGGTGAGCTGCGGGGTCGCGGTCGAGGTCGAGGTCGCGAAGTGGTCCACGGGCGGGTCGCTTTTCTGTGTGGCGAGTACGACTCCTCATGAAGCGTGCTCGGTGGCTGGCGGGCAACGAACCGAAACCCTCAGGAAGGCGGCACCGGTGTCGTTGTCGAAAACGTAGCCAACTCGACAGAATGATGCAAGAACTAAACTTTTCGCAATCGGCTTGCGCAGAATTGCGACGACTTTCACTCCCTGGCCGGCCCCGTGGAGGCGCGCACCACCAGCTCGGGCTCGAAGAAGAGCTCGTCGGTGATCGCCGAATCGCTGGAGATCTGGCGCAGAAGCAACTCAATGACCATGCGGCCCATGGGCTCGATGGGCTGTCGCACGGTCGTGAGCGGTGGCTCGATGCAGTTCATGAGGGCCGAGTCGTCGTACCCCACGATCGACACGTCGCCCGGCACGCTCATGCCCTCGCGCCGCACGGCCCGGATCGCGCCGAGCGCCATGGGGTCACTTGCGCACACGATGGCCGTGACGCCCTCTTTGAGCAGGCGGGCGGCCGCGGACTGCCCGGCCTCGAGCGAGTAGAGCGAATGCACGATGCGGCGGTCATCGAGCGGCTCGCCCCAGCGCTCGCTGATCGCCCGTGCCGCAGCGAGCTTTCGGCGCGACGGCACATGGTCGCGGGGGCCGAGCAGAAGGCCGATCCGGGTGTGTCCCAGCTGCCGCAGATGGTTCATCGCCTGCTCGGTGGCGGCGGCGTCGTCGCAGGAGACCGTGGCGAACGTGAGCGAGGCGACGGGGGCATTGACGAGCACGGTGGGGAGGTTGACGTCGGTCAGGCGCGCGTAGTGGTCGTGCGCCGCATCCGCCTGGGCGTAGAGGCCGCCGACGAAGACGACGCCGGAGACCTGCTGTTGCAGCAGGAGGTCGACGTAGTCGGATTCCGAGATGCCGCCGGCCGTCTGCGTGCAGAGCACGGGCGTGTAGCCGTTCTGAGCGAGCGTGCCGCCGATGACCTCGGCGAACGCCGGGAAGATCGGGTTGTGCAGCTCGGGCAGAACGAGGCCGACGAGCCGGGCGCGTTCGCCGCGCAGCTTGGTGGGGCGCTCGTAACCGAGCACGTCCAGGGCCGTGAGAACCGCCTGCCTCGTCGCATCCGAGACGCCGGGCTTCTCGTTGAGTACGCGGCTCACGGTCGCCTCGCTCACACCCACCTTGCGGGCAACTTCGGCCAGTCGTCGTGACATGCCGCCCATTCTACGTAAAGAACGCGCAAGCGCGTGCAATTTATTTACAGGCGTCGAGGTGCGGCTCGCCGCGACGGTCGCTTTAGGCCGTCGGCCTCGTCGCTTCGAAACCTCGGCGGCGCTCTATCAGGAGAAATCGGGCGACGCGCCGTGACGGAGGCATGGGGTAACCGCGTGTCGGTCGATTCCTCCTGCAGAAGCGCACGTGTTGCAGAAGCGTGCGGCGCGAGTCGGAGGTTGAGGGTCGCGTACCGCGGTTGAGGGTCGCGTACCGCGGTTGAGGATCGCGTACCGCGGTTGAGGGCCGCGTAACGCGAGCCTCTGCCATGAGCCTCTGCCGCGAGCCTCTACCATGAGCGGATGGGCCTGAACCTCGCCGCGCTGCTCCGCGCGAGCCACCCCGGGCCCACCGTGGTCGTCACCGCCGTCGCCGCCGTGCTCGGGATCGGGCTCGGCTACGGGCCGGGCCGGCTGGTGATCCTCGCCGCCGTCGTGCTGGCGGGCCAGCTCTCGATCGGCTGGTCGAACGACTGGCTCGACGCGGCGCGTGACGCGGCGGTGCATCGCGCAGACAAGCCCGCTGCCACCGGCGCGATCGCGGTGAGCACGATCCGCGCCGCCGCATGGGTTGCGGCAGCGGCATCCGCTCTGCTGGCTCTGCTTCTCGGGCCGGCCGCGGCGGCGGTCAATCTGGTGTGCTTCGGCATGGGCTGGGTGTACAACCTGGGCGTCAAGAACACACTCGCCTCGATCGCGCCGTACCTGGTCTGCTTCGGCCTGTTGCCGGCGGTCGCGACGCTCGGGCTGCCTGCCGCCCGGCTGCCGACGTGGTGGGTCGTCGCGGCGGGGGCGCTGCTCGGCGCGGCAGCGCACCTGACGAACGTGCTGCCCGACCTCGACGACGACCGGTTGACGGGCGTGCGCGGGCTGCCGCACGCACTCGGGGCACGCGTGTCGGGGCTGGCGGCGTTCGTCGCGCTTGCCGGAGTCGCCGCGCTCATCACGGCGGGCACGAGCGCACAGCCCGATGACGGGTTCACCTGGGTACGTTGGGCGGGCCTCGCCGCTATCGCGGTGCTGACCGTGCTCGGGGTCGTTCTCACGTTCACGTCTCGGCCGACGCGTCTGCTCATGCGACTCATCATGACCTCGGCCCTCGTCGCCGTGGTCATGCTCGCGACGGCGGGCCACTCGATGCTCGCGTGAGCCGCATCCTCAGCGACGAGTGGCGTCTTCAGCGGTGAGCCGCGTCTTCAGCTGCGAGCCGTGTCTTCAGCCGTGGCCCGCCGGATCGCGTCCGACATGTACTTGACGCCCATCGACGACGTGAACCCGCCGTCCACCGGAATCTCGGCGCCCGTCACATACGAGGCCGCATCCGACAGCAGGAACGCCACGACGGCGGCGACCTCGTGCGCCTCGCCCGTGCGCTCCAGCGGGGTCAGCGCCCGCTGCGCCTGCGCCATCACGGCGGGCGCGCCGGCCATCATGGGCGTCTCGATGTAACCAGGGTGCACGAGGTTCACACGGATGCCGCGCCCGCCGAACTCCGTCGCGGCAGCTGAGCTCAGCCCGCGCAGCCCCCATTTGCTCGCGGTGTACGCCGCCGTGTGGTGTGGAGTCAGCGCTGCCGCGCTTCCGATGTTCACGATCGATGAGCCCTGGTGCATGAGCGGAACGAGCGCCTGCATGCCGAGCATGGGGCCGGTGAGATTGATGCCGATCACGCGATCCCAGTCCGCGCGTTCGATCTCGCCGAGCCGGGCGCGAAACGCGACGCCCGCGTTGTTGACGAGCCCGTGCACTCCCTGGGCCCGTGCGGCGAGCCGGTCGGCAAGGTCAGCCCAGTCGGCCGACGAGGTCACGTCGAGACGGCGATAGATCAGTTCGCCGGGAAGACCGGCGACCGCCTCGAGCAGGGCCGGCGGCGCCGCCGGCGCGAGATCGGCGGCGACGACAGACGCGCCGCTCGCCGCGAGCACAGCGCTCTCGGCGAGGCCCTGGCCGCGTCCGGCGCCCGTCACCACGATCGTCTTGCCGGCGAGCCCGGGCAGGGCGAGGGGCGGGCGGGCCGCGCCACGCGCATCCGCTGGCCTGTCGTGGGACGATCGGGTTGCGTCATTCGTGACGGCGTCGTTCATGGCAGCACCTGGCCCGTTCGTTGTCGGCGGTCGTGACGCACGAGCACCGACAGCCTGCGCCCGGCATCCGTCACGCGTCCTGCGTATTCCGCTGAGACGCGATCATCATTCACCGTGATATCGGTTATAAGCAACCCCGGCTTCCCTTATAGGCCGCGTGCCGCGAGAGTTGCAGCAATCGCGGCGTCGAGGCCGCTTGGCGACCTCGCAACGAACAGGACGCCGCGCCGTGATTTCAGGGAAGGTGTTCAATGACGAACGACACTCTCGGCGCACCGCAGGTGCTGAACGAGGCGACGATCAACCCGAAGACGGGCAGGCCCGCGGGAAAGCTTCAGGGCATTCTGCTCCTCATCGGCAGCTGTCTGCCCGTTCTCGGGGCGGTGCTGCTCGCGCCGATCCTGCCGATACTCAGCAAGCAGTTCGCCTCCGCCCCCGGCGCGGACGCCCTCGTTCCGCTGATCCTCACGATCCCGGCGCTCATGATCGCGATCCTCGCGCCGTTCGCCGGGGCCATCGTCGACCGCGTCGGCCGCAAGCGGGTGCTCATCTGGGCCCTCCTCGCGTACGCCGTTCTCGGCACAATGCCGCTGTGGCTCGAGACGCTCGGCATGATCGTGCTCAGCCGCGTGGGAGTCGGCATCACCGAGGCCTTCATCATGACGTGCTGCACGACGCTCATCGCCGACTACTTCTCGGGTAACCGCCGCAATCGGTACCTGGGCCTGCAGGCCATGGTGACGGCCCTGGCCGCCACCGTGTTCTTCGCGGTCGGTGGGGCCATGGGCTCGGCCGGCTGGCGCACGCCCTTCTGGCTCTACGCCGCCAGCCTGATCGTGGCCGTCGCCATGGTTTTCGCGATCTGGCCGGTTCAGCAGTCGGATGACGGCGGCGAGAAGGCCGCCGAGAAGCTCGAGCCGATCCGGTGGAGTTCGCTCTTCCTGCCCTCCGGCGTGACGATCTTCGGTGGCCTGGTGTTCTACACGCTCATCGTCGAGCTGCCGTACGTTCTCGACGGCCTCGGGGTGACCTCGACGGCCACCATCGGTGTCGCCACGGCGCTGGCGTCACTCGCGACGGCCATCGGGGCGTTCCTGTTCCGCTGGCTCGCGCGCCACGGCGTCCGCGTTCTGCTGCCACTGGCATTCGTGCTTGCCGGTATCGGGATGCTCGTGGTCGCCTTCACCGGGTCTGTCGCGGGCGCGATCGTGGGCGCCGTGATCGCGGGGTTCGGGACCGGCATCCTGCTGCCCACCATGCTCACCTGGGCGATCACCCGGCTGAGCTATGAGCAGCGCGGCCGAGGTACCGGGCTGTGGACCGCCGCACTGTTCTTCGGCGAGTTCATCACCCCGCTCATCGTGCTCGCTTTGACCTCCGCCACGGGAACGCTGCCGCTCGCGATCGCCGTAATCGGGGTGCTCAGCCTCGTGGCCACGGTTGTCATGTGGATCGTGCTCACCCGCAACCCGCAGCCCGCGCTGGCTGCCCCGGCCGCCTGAGCGGCGGCATCCGCGCCGCTCAGGGAGTGCCGCGCGCGCCCTACAGCGACGTGGCTTGGGAGCACCGCGCCCCGCAGCGAAGCTGCCCCTAGCTCCACGGCGGCCCGCCGAACGAAAACGACGGACATTCTCAGTCTCGTTCCCCGAATATGCCATTTTCGGCATGGAAGAGACAGAATGTCCGTCGTTTTCGTTCGCGTCGGCGCGGTGAGCGGGGTCGCGGGCGAGTCAACGGGCGGGTCAGCAGGTGCAGGCGCCGGTGGGCGAGTCAGCCGGCGGCCAGTCAGCCGACGGGCGGGTCAGCGGGCGCGGGCGCGAGTGCGCACTCGGGCGCGCGGCACGGGCGGCAGCGTGACGCCCTCGACGAGCCGGTTCTCGATCGCGCCGATGCCCTCGACCTCCATACGAACGACGTCGCCAGCCCGCAGTGGGCTGGGAGTCTGGGCGCCGTTTCTGCCCCACGCCTCGGCAAGGCAACCGCCCCCGGCGGTGCCGCATCCGAGCACATCGCCCGGCAGCACGCGCGAGTTGCGCGCCGCATACGCCACCAGCTCCGCGAACGGCCAGCCCATGTTCGACAGCAGGTCGCGCCCGAACTCCTCGCCGTTGATCGACACTGTCATGACGAGCGGCAGAAAGCCCTCG
The DNA here is from genome assembly GCF_026410545.1 of Microbacterium sp. STN6. Lineage (GTDB taxonomy): Bacteria > Actinomycetota > Actinomycetes > Actinomycetales > Microbacteriaceae > Root112D2. Next base: position 608,536 of record NZ_JAPMIT010000002.1, on the reverse strand, counting down.
TCGTCGTGCAGGGCCTCGAACTCGTCGGCCGTGACGATCCACGGGCCGAGCGTGCTGGCAAAATCCTTGCCTTTGCACGGGCCGAGATTCACCTTCATCTCGCGCCGCTGCAGGTCACGCGCCGACCAGTCGTTCAGAATCGTGTAACCGAAGATGTGCTGCCGCGCCTCCGCCGGCGACAGATTCGCCCCGTCACTGCCCGAGACCCGGCCGATGACCGCCGCCACCTCGAGCTCGAAATCCATCGCCTGGCTGCCGCCCGGAATCGCGATCTCCTCCCCCGTCGCCCGCAACGTGTGCGGGTTCGTGAAGTAGAACGTGGGCGCCTCGTACCACTCGGCCGCGACGCCTCCCGCCTCGCCCGAGACGCTGCGCACCACGCCCTCGACGTGCTCCTCGAAGGCCACGAAGTCGCGCATGGCGGGCGGCGTCAGCGGAGGCAGAAGCCGAACCGCGTCGAGTGGCACGCCGTCGCCGGCGTCGATCGTCTCGCGGCCGCGCTGCAGAGCGGATGCCAGCCCCGCGTTCGCGAGGTCGAGCACCGTCACGCCCGCCTCAAGCGGGTATGCGCGATCCCCCTCGACGAAGCCCGACTGCCGCACGTCGCCGTGCAGCCAGGTTGCGATCTTCATGCGTTCCTCCGTTCGGATGCGGCGATACCGAGCCCGGCGCCGATGCCGAGCGCCGCCGCGGTACCGCTCGCGATGGCCGCGGTCTGCGCCTCGCCCAGCTCCGCGGCCCGCAGCCGCTCAAGCGGGTCGTCCACGCCCATGTCGAACGGGTAGTCGCTGCCGAGCAGCACCCGATCGGCGCCCGCGGCCGCCGCGAGCGCCCGCAGCGCGTGTGGCGTGTGCACGAGCGAGTCGAAGTACAGCCTGCGCAGGTAGCTCGACGGCGCCTCGGCGCACTCGCGCGCCTCGGGTCGCACCCGCCATGCGTGGTCGCTTCGGCCGAGGAAGGTGGGCAGGTATCCCCCGCCGTGCGCCGCGACCAGCGTGAGCGCCGGGTGCCGGTCGAGCACGCCCGAGAAGATCAGGTGCGAGAGCGCCACCGCGTTCTCGACGGGCTGGCCGACCGTGTTCGAGAGGTAGTAGCGGTCGAGCCGCTCGTCGAGCGAGCAGCCGAACGGGTGCAGGAACAGCACCGCTCCGAGTTGGGACGCGCGCGCCCAGAACGGTTCGAGCCGCTCGCCAGACAGCTCGACTCCCGGCGCGAACGACGAGATCTCCACGCCCCGCAGGCCGCACGTCACGACCGCGTCCTCCAGCAGCTCGACCATGAGCTGCGGATGCTGCAGCGGCACCAGTCCGAGACCGCCCAGCCGATCCGGGGCCCGGCTCACAAGCGACGCCACGGCGCGGTTCGCCGCGCGGGCCACCTCGGCCGCCAGCCGCGAGCCGAGGAACGGATAGTAGTGCGACGGTGACGGCGAGACGAGCTGCACGTCGATGCCCGCGGCATCCATGTCGGCCAGTCGCCGCTCGAGAACGGTCAGCTGCGGTATGCGCGCACCGACCATCGCCCCCGAGACCTCGAGCGAGGCGGCGCCGTTGCGCCGGGCCTCGAGCCGCTGGTGAGCCTCGAAACCTTCGGGATCGCCCGTCGCGACCAGCCGCTGCAGCTCCGGAAAGATCGCGTGCGCGTGCACATCGACGACCGGCGCTGCACTGCTCACGCCCGCACCCGTCATGCCCGCGCCGCCCGCGCCCACGCCCGCACCCGTCATGCCCGCGCCGCCCGCGCTCACGCCCGCGCCGGCCGCGCTCATGCCGGCTCCGTGACGAGCGCGCCGATGCGCCCCATCAACCCCGGCACGTCGGCGCTCTGATCGTGGTCGATCATCCACTGCCCGAGCTGCACGGATGCCTGAACAACTTCCCGTGCGCGCCCCAGGCGCCGCCCGGTGAACTGCTGCCACAGGCCGTCGTCGAGCTCGTCGGCGTTGAGCATAAGCTCGGCGAGCACCGCGGCATCCTCGAGCGACTGCGCCGCTCCCTGGGCAAGGGTCGGCGGGCACGAGTGCGCGGCGTCGCCGATGATGACCACCCGCCCCCGGTTCCACGGGCCGTCGACCACATGCGCTTCGAAGAACGTGTAGTTGACGCCTCGGTCGTCGGTGATGTAAGGCCGAATGTCGTCCCAGGGACCGTGATACGCCTCGCTGAGAGCGCGCATGCGAGCCACCCGCTCCGGCCCGCTCAACTCGAAGTTGGCAGGGTCGGCCGGCTCGACCAGGTACGCGTAGAGCGAATCCTCGCCGGTGGGGCAGTAGCCGGCGATATAGCAGGGGCCGCCATAGGTGAGGTCGGTGCGCGTGACGCTCGCCGGCCGTGGCGTGAACACGCGCCAGATCGCCATGCCGGTCGGCTGCGGCTTCACATCGATGCCGATGGCCTCGCGAACGCGCGAGTGCAGGCCGTCCGCGCCGATCACGAGGTCGTAGCGCGCCGTGCTGCCGTCGTCGAAGGTGGCCTGCACCGTCTCGCCCTGCTGCTCGAGCCCGTCGAGTCGAACGCCGAAACGCACGCGCGCGCCCACCTCCGCGGCGCGCTCGACAAGGATCCGCGCGAGTTCTGGCCGCGGCATTCCGACGGTGGCCGGCAGGTCCGGGCCACCCGTGCGGGCATCCGGCATCTCGACGATGAGCGACCCCGCGGCATCCGGTGCCCGCAGCCCCAGCGTTGTGAAGCTGTAGCCGTGCCGCTCGATCTCGGGCCAGACGCCCAGCTGGCGGAACACTCGCAGCGCGTTGCCCTGCAGGGTGATGCCGGAGCCGAGCGCCGTCACCTCGCTCTTCTGCTCGATGAGGTCGACGTCGACACCGCCTTCCGCCAGGAGGATGGCCGCGGCGGTTCCGGCGACTCCGGCGCCGACGATGAGGACTGAGCTGACTGCGGGCATCTGCACTCTCCTTCGAGTGGCGTGACACGACGGTGTCACAGGTTTGGACCTATTTGACGGCGATGGGGTTGACCGGGGCGCCGACCGCGTTCGTGAACGGGATCGGCGCGGCCGTGAGGAAGACGTCGTAGCGGCCGTCCGCAACGCAGTCGGCGGCGAGAGCGTCGAGATCCCACAGCTCACCGATGAAGAGACCCATGTTGGGAATCGCGATCTGGTGCAGCGGCTGGAACGCCACATCGAACTCGTTGGGGCGCACCTCGAACCCCCACGTGTCGGTGGCGACGGCGGCCACCTCGTGCTCGTGCAGCCAGCCCGCCGTCGTGAACGAGAGGCCAGCGGATGGGCCGCCCGCGTAGTCCTTCCAGCCTTCGCGCCTCGCCCGTGCGAGCCGCCCGGTGCGCACGAGCATGATGTCGCCGGTTCCCACACGCGCACTCTCGCCCTGTGAGCGGATGGTCTCATCGAGATGCTCCGGGGTGATCGCGAAACCGTCGGGCAGCTCGCCACCCTCACCGAAACGGGCACCGACGTCGAGCAGCACTCCCCTGCTGACGAACCGGTCGCGCGTCGTCTCGATGCCCGTCACGAGGTCGCCCTCACCGGTGACGACCTCACCGGCGTCGCGGCCGTTCCACGCGCGGCCGCGATCGAAGATGTGGCCGAGGCCGTCCCATTGGGTCGACGCCTGCAGCGGCATGAACACGACGTCGTCGGCTCCCCCGAGACCGTGCGGGAAACCCTGGTTTCCGCGCGCGGCATCCGTGCCCGTGTCGAGCATGGTGTGCACGGGGTTGACGCGCCGCCGCCAACCGTTCTGGGGTCCGTTGCCGTCGAAGAGCTGTGAGAGCGAGAATGCGGCGCCGCGGCGCACGAGGGCGGCGGCCTCGACGCGTTTGGCGTCGGTGATGAAGTTCAGCGTTCCCCAGACGTCGTCGTCCCCCCAGCGGCCCCAATTTCGATACGCCGCAGCGGCGGACTGCACGGCGGAATCCGGGTCCGCCGGGTTGAGCGGCGCCAGGTGGGCGGGCTTCTCGCTCATAGTGGGAGAGTCATTCATGGTGGGAGAGTCATTCATGACGCGCCTCGGCCTTCACGAGCGTGCGCTGGCGGCCGAGCCCGGTGATCGTACTGACCATGATGTCGCCGTCGCGCAGCAGTCTGCCCCAGTGCGCACCGTTGCCCGCGGGGCTTCCCGTGAGAATGAGGTCGCCGGGCAGCAGCGTGGTGGTCTGCGATGCCGCCGAGACGATCTCGGCGACGGTGAACAGCATGTCTGCGCTCGACTCGTTCTGCATGACGTCGCCGTTGAGCGTGAGTGTGAGGGTCAGCGCCTGTGGGTCGCTCACCGACTCAGCCGGCACGAGCCAGGGGCCGAGCGGCAGGAAGCCCGGCGCGTTCTTCGCTCGGAACCAGTCGCTGCCGATCTCGGGCATGTCGCGCCGGAAGACGAGATCGCGCGTCGTGAGATCGTTGGCGATCGTGTAGGCCGCGACGTGCTCGAGCGCGGTTTCCGGCGAGATGCGGTATGCCGTGGCGCCGATCACGGCCGCGAGCTCGAGCTCCCAGTCGTGCCGCTCGGAATACGCCGGCAGTGTCACCTCGTCGAGCGGCCCGGTAATGGCCGAGGGCAGGCCGATGAAGATGTACGGAACACCCTCGGCCTTCCGCTTGTCCATCATGGCGGTCGCGTCGGCACGCACCTCGGCCTCGGTGCGACCCGCCGCGATGTCGGTGTGGGCGACCGCGAGATCGACGACGTGCTTTCGGTAGTTGGCGCCGGCCTGCAGGATCTGCCGGGGCGCGAGCGGCGCGAGGGCGTCGAGCGAATCGAGGGGCAGCCAGCTACCGCCATCCGACTGCGCCGCGAGCGTCGCCAGGGTGGGACAATGCGTCGCCCAGCTCTCGAGAAGCACTCGGGTCGCCTCGGGCGAGGCGGCATCGATGCCGCCCAGCTCGGCCGCGTCGCCGGTCAGGTTGCGCACGCGGTCACCGACAACGATTCCCGCGAACGGCCCGTCAGCTGATGAGAAGTACCCGAGTGCCCATTCGGAAGGGTCGGTCATGGTTCGTGGCTCCTTTACCGACGCGAATGACGGATGCGTGCGGCCGAGGCCGCACTGCTCACTCTGCCTGCGCCGCCCGTATTCTTCAAGCCAATGTTTCTGATAGTGGATATCGGCCTGAGTGATAGCGTGTGCGCATGCAACTGCGGAGCGTGGACCTCAACCTGCTGATCCCGTTGCGGGCGCTCCTCGAGGAACGCAGCGTCAGCCGGGCCGCCGAGCGCATGCACATGAGCCAGCCTGCGCTGTCGGCCGCGCTCGCGAGGCTGCGCCGGCACTTCGGGGACGACCTGCTGGAGCGGCGGGGCAACAGCTACGAACTCACGCCGCTCGCCGCGCAGCTGCTCGAGCGATCGCGTTCCGCCGCACAGAGCCTTGACCGCGTGTTCTCGGCACAGGCCGAATTCGAACCCTCGGCTTGCACACGCGAGTTCGCCGTCTTCAGCTCGGACTACGGCATGGCCGTTCTGGGCGGAGCACTGACCGACGTGCTGCGCGAAGCCGCTCCCCTCGCCCGCGTGCGCTTTCACAACATGTCGACGAACGCCGTCGTTAACGCGCCGGACTCGCTGCGCGACGACGACGGGCTGTTCATGCCGCACGGCTACCTCGACATCCCCCATCAGGACATGTTCATGGACGGCTGGGTGTGCATCGTCGCCCCGGGCAATCCCCGGGTCGGCGAGAGCCTGCAGCTCGAACATCTCGCCGAGCTGCCCTGGGCGATCACCTACAGCGGGCAGAGCGAGTACACGCCGGCGGTGAAGCAGATGCAGTTGCTCGGCATAGAGCCGCGCGTCGAAGTCGTGACGCCGAGCTTTCTCGCGCTGCCCTCTCTCATCGCCGACAGCGAGCGCATTGCGCTCGTGCAACGCTCGCTCGCTCAGCAGATGCTGCGGGCCGGCTCCGTGCGCGTTCTCGAGTGCCCGTTCGACGTGGTCCCGCTTCGCGAGAGCTTCTGGTGGAACGCCGTACACGAGCGCGACCCGGAACACGTCTGGTTCCGCTCTCTGCTCCCGCGGGCGGTCGAACGCGCCGGCCTGACACCCGCAATATAGATGCGCGCTATGTGCAGTATCAGGAAATAAGCGTTCCCTATATCGCCTCCGCGAGCGACAGTAGTCGTACAGACCCACTTCCCTCGGAGGATCGACGATGATCAAACTGCTCAACCAACTCAGCTCGGTGCGCCTGACGACGCCGGATGTCGACGCATCCGTTCGCTTCTATGTGGAGCAGGTCGGCATGACGGTCACCGACCGCGCCGACGGCGCCGTGTACCTGCGCAACTGGGGCGACTACTACCGCTACAGCCTCGTGATCGCCCCTGGCGACGAGCCCGCGCTCGAGGTCATGACGTGGCGCACCGAGAGCGACGCCGCGCTCGACGAGGCGGTGCGACGCATCGAGGCCACCGGCATCTCCGGCGAGTGGATTACCGGTGGGCTTGCACACGGCCGCGCATTTCGCTTCACGGGGCCGTACGGGCACACCATGGAGCTCGTGTGGGAGCTCGACCGGTACCACGGCGAGGGCGAGGAGGCCTCGACCTACCCCGACCGGCCCGCGCGGCGCAGCCGCGACGGCGTCGCCCCGCGCACCCTCGACCACGTGACGATCGCGGCAAGCGACGTGCGCGGCTTCGCCGCGTGGTACAGCGAGACCCTCGGATTCCGCATCATGGCGCACACCACGCTCGAGCACGGCGGCATCAGCGTGTTCACGGTGCTCACCACGAACGAGAAGTCGCACGACCTGGGTGTCGTTCTCGACGGCTCGAGCCGCGCGGGCAGGGCCAACCATTTCGCGTACTGGGTGGACACCCGGGAAGACCTGTTGCGGGCGGCCGACATCCTGATGGAGAACGGGACGCCGATGGAATACGGCCCATCGATCCACGGCATCGGCGAGCAGAACTTCCTCTACTTCCGTGACCCCTCCACGTTCCGTGTCGAGGTGAACACGGGCGGCTACCGCAACTACGTACCCGACTGGGAGCCATACGAGTGGCACCCCGCCCAGGGCTCGAACAACTTCTATCGCAACGGTCAGATGCCGATGTCGATGACGGAGTCGTTCCCGCCCGCCGACGGCCCCAGTGCGACCGAGGAGGGCGTGCTGCCCGGCACGGAGGACCAGCTGGTCAACCCGTTCGCCCGCCACGGCCAGGGCTGAACCGACGCACGAACGCTGCCCGGGTCGCGATGCGCGGCCCGGGCAGCGGCGTTCAGTACGGTGCGCCGGCGCTATTCAGGCGCTCACACGCGCTCGAAGACCGCCGCCAGCCCCTGGCCACCACCGATACACATGGTCTCGAGAAGGTAGCGGCCACCGTCACGCTGAAGCTGACGTGCGCCGGTCGCCAGAATGCGCGCCCCGGTCGCGCCGACGGGATGACCAAGCGAGATGCCCGATCCGTTGACGTTCGTGCGCTCCCAGTCCTTCTCGGTGAACCCCCACTCGCGTGTGACGGCGATCGCCTGCGCGGCGAACGCCTCGTTCAGCTCGATGAGATCCATGTCGGCGAGCGTGAGGCCGGCACGCGCGAGCGCCTTCGCGGTCGCGGGCACCGGTCCGATGCCCATTCGGGCGGGGTCGACGCCGGCACGAGCCCACGAGAGAAGGCGCACGATGGGCGTGAGCCCGAGTTCGGCCGCTCGCTCGCTCGATGTCACGAGGCACGCGGCGGCGGCGTCGTTCTGTCCCGATGCGTTGCCTGCCGTCACAGTCGCCTCGGGGTCCTTCGCCAGAAGCACCGGACGCAGTTTCGCGAGCGCCTCGGCCGACGTGTCCGCCCGCGGCGTCTCGTCCTCCGTCACGACGAGGTCGCCCTTGCGAGACGGCACCGTCACCGGCACGATCTCGTCGGCGAACCGCCCGTCGGCCGCCGCCCGCACGGCGCGCTGCTGAGAGCGCAGCGCGAGCTCATCCTGTTCCTCGCGGCCGATCCCGTACTCACGGCGCAGGTTCTCGGCCGTCTCCAGCATGCCGTCCGGCACCGGGTGGTAGCGGCCGCCCGCCGTCTCCCTGGCCCGGCCAAGCGCGTCGCGCAGCTGCAGCCCGTTCGTGCCGCGAATTCCCCAGCGCGCCTCCACCGTGTACAGCGGTGCCTGGCTCATCGAGTCCGCGCCGCCGGCGATCGCCACGTCGCTCGCTCCCACCTGCACCTGCATGGCCGCGTCGAGCACCGCCTGCAGCCCCGAGCCGCACCGCCGGTCGAGCTGCACACCGCCCACGGTCACGGGCAGCCCGGCATCGAGCGCCGCCACGCGCGCGATGGGCGCCGCCTCCGCGCTCGGGTAGCCCTGCCCGAAGATCACGTCGTCGACGAGGCCGCCGTCGATCCCGGTGCGTTCGACGAGGGCACGGATGACGGTCGACGCGAGGTCGACCGCCGGCACCGCTGTGAACACGCCGCCGAAACGGCCGATGGGCGTGCGCAGCGGTTCACAGATGACGACATCGCGCAGCTCGGTCATTGCGCCGCGCCATCCAGCATCGTGTGGATCGTCGGCACGTCGCCTGTGACGATCAGCGTGGGCTCGGTCTTCGCCTGAACGTCCTCGACGCTCACTCCGGGCGCCACCTCGCGCAGCACGAGGCCCTCGCTCGTCACGTCGATGACGGCGAGGTCGGTGATGATGCGCGTGACGACACCCTTGCCGGTGAGCGGCAGCGAGCATCCGTTCACGATCTTGTACTCACCGCTCTTGGTGACGTGTTCCATGAGAACGATGACGTCGGCGGCGCCGTGCACGAGGTCCATGGCCCCGCCCATGCCCTTGATGAGTTTGCCGGGCACCGCCCAGTTGGCGATGTCGCCCGTGGCCGAGACCTGCATGCCGCCGAGAACGGCGACGTCGATCATGCCGCCGCGGATCATGCCGAAGCTCGTCGCCGAGTCGAAGAACGCGGCACCGGGGCCGACCGTGATGGTCTCCTTGCCCGCGTTGATGAGCTTCGGGTCCGCCTCGCCCTGCCACGGGTATGGCCCGACGCCGAGCACCCCGTTCTCCGAGTGCAGCACCACGTGCACGCCGGGCTCGATGTAGTTGGGGATGAGCGTCGGCAGACCGATGCCGAGGTTCACGTACTCGCCGTCCCTCAGCTCGGCCGCCGCTCTCGCGGCCATCTCGTTGCGTGTCAGCGCCATGTCATGCCTCCTCGCGGGCCTGTGCGGGCCGCGGTCGCTCGGTGACCTTCTCGATCGGTAGGTCTCTCTTCTGCTCGTTGGTCAGCTGGATCACTCGGTGAACGTAGATGCCGGGCAGGTGCACGTCGTCCGGGTCGATCTCGCCGGGCTCCACCAGCTCATCGACCTCGGCGATCGTGATGCGGCCGGCCATCGCCGCCACCGGGTTGAAGTTGCGTGTGGCCTTCTCGAACACGAGGTTGCCGTACCGGTCGCCGCGCGCCGCGCGCACGAGGGCGAAGTCGGTCACGATGGCCTCCTCGAGCACGTACTCGCGCTCATGGCCAAGCGAGCCGAAGACGCGGGTCTCCTTTGGCGGCGATTTCACGGCCACCTCGCCATCAGGGCCGTAGCGCCACGGCAGCCCGCCCTCGGCGACCGCCGTGCCCACCCCGCTTGCGGTGAAGAAGGCGGGGATGCCCGCGCCTCCGGCGCGGAGCCGTTCTGCCAGGCTTCCCTGCGGCGTCAGCTCAACCTCGAGCTCGCCGCCGAGGTAGCGCCTGGCGAAGTCCTTGTTCTCGCCGATGTACGAGGCGATCACGCGGCTGATGCGGCCCTCGGAGAGCAGCTCACCGAGACCCCAGCCATCCACGCCGCAGTTGTTCGATACCACACGCAGATCGCTCGTGCCCTGCGCGAGCAGCGCGCGGATCAGCACGATGGGCACGCCCACGAGCCCGAATCCCCCTACCGCGAGCGACGAGCCGTCGGCGATATCCGCCACCGCCTCCGCGGCCGATCGATACGTCTTGTCCATGCGTTACCCCTTCACTGGCTTGTCGTCGATGGCGGCGAAGACCTCACGGGCGATCGCGAACGCCGAGTTGGCCGCCGGAACGCCGGCGTAGATCCCCGTGTGCAGAATCGCCTCGCTGATCTCGGTTCTGGTGAGCCCGTTCGTCAGCGCCGCGCGCACGTGCATGCCCAGCTCGTTTTCGTGGCCGCCGGCGATGAGCGCCGCGAGCGTCAGCAGGCTGCGCGAGCGCCGGTCGAGCCCGGGCCTGCTCCACACCTCGCCCCACGCGTAGCGGGTGATGAAATCCTGAAAATCGGCCGTCTCCGGCGTGGTCTTCGCGATCGACGCGTCCACGTGCGCGTCTCCCAGCACCGAACGCCGCACGCTCATTCCCTGCTCGTGCGCGTCGGCGGGCCGGGCGGGCGGGCTCGCGTGCCCGCGGGCGCCCGTTCGCTCCAGAATGAGCGCGGCTGCCTTGCGCGGCCGCTCCAGCATCGGCAGATGGGCGACACCGGCGACCTGCTGGTAGCTCGCGTTCGGGATGCCGCGAGCAAGCTCGCGGAGCTTCTCTGACGGCGTCGCCTGGTCGTGCTCCCCCGCCACGCACAGGGTCGGTGCCGCGATCTCGCCGAGCCTGGCCGTCATGTCGTGCTCGGCGAGAGCCTCGCAGCAGAGGGCGTACGACTCGTCGTCGACGGTGAGCAGCGCATTCAGGGTCGCGCCACCGGCATCCGCCTCTGAATCCAGGAAGCCTGGGGCGAACCAGCGCGAGGCACTCTGGGCGACGAGCGAGGCGGTGCCGCTGGCGCGAACCTGGGCCGCGCGCTCGCGCCACGACTCGGCAGTGCCGATCGTCGCACCCGTGCAGAAGACGGTGAGGCTGAGCACGCGAGACGGATGCCGCGCCGCGACCTCGAGGCCGATCGCCCCGCCGAGCGAGACGCCCGCGTAGTGGAACGCGCCGCCGCCGACGGAATCGACCAGCTCGACTACGGCGTCGGCGAGTTCGCCAACCGTGAAGGGCTCGCGCGTTGCCGGGCTGAACCCGTGCCCCGGCAAGTCGAAGCGCAGCACGCGATAGTCGCCGGTGAGCTGCTCGAGTACCGCACTCCACAGCTCGCTCGTGGTGCCGAGTGACGGGCCCAACACGAGCAACTGCGCGCCGGGGGCCGAGGCCTGCACGGGTGCGATCGAGCATTTCAGGGACGGTACGGTCATGGTTTCGCCTGCCTCTCTGCGGCGTCGTCGCCGGTGTGCCTCGCGACCTCGCGGGCGACGATGGCGTTCGCCTGGCCGAGGTTTCGAGCGGGATCGAAGGCGTCCCACACCCGCTCGCGCAGCATGTCGTCGTGCCCGTCTGCACTCAGTCTGCCGGAAAGGACAACGCGAAGGGGCCGACGCGTCTCAGCCGCCTCCCTCGACGACTGCTCGACGAGGTCGAACGCCGCCCGCTTGCCGAGCGCCTCGGCCAGCACGGTCGTCGCCATCTCGCTGAAGATGAGCCCGTCTGTCAGCTCCAGATTCGCGCGCATGCGCTCGGCGTCGACATCGAGGCGCGTGGCGAGGGATGCGGCCGCACCGGCCGCGGTCAGCGCGAGCCGCTCCAGCTCACGCAGCGGCTCCCACTCCGCGTGCCAGGCGCCGCTTGGCCGTTGGTCTTCGGCGAGCATGCTGGCGTGCAGCGTCGCCACAAGGCCGGGCGTGCGCCGAGCTGCGGCCACGATGAGCACGGCCGTGACCGGGTTGCGCTTGTGCGGCATGGCCGACGACCCGCCCTCGCCCTTGCCCAGCCGCTCGCTGACCTCCGCGATCTCGGTTCGTGCGAGCACGGTGACCTCGAGGGCGATGCGACCCACCGCTTCCGTCGCCGCCGCGAACGCATCCCCGGCAGCAACGATCGGCAGCCGGTTCGTCTGCCACGCCTGGGCGGGGCACGCGAGGCCCAGCTCGGCGGCGTAGGCCCGCGTGACCGTGGCGACCACCTCATCTGCGGCGGCATCCGGCCGGCGCGAGCGGGCGAGCTCGGTGAGAACTGCCTGCGAGCCGATCGCACCGCCGAGCTGGGCTGGCAGCGAGTCGACCACGCCGGCGAGCCGCGCACGCGCGTCGGTCACGGCGCCGAGCCAGCCGGCGGCGACGAGGCCGAAGCTCGTGGGGGTCGCCTGCTGGCCGAGCGTGCGCCCGGCCATCGCCGTCGCCCGGTGTTCCTGCGCGAGTGCCGCCAGTGTGTCGCCGAGCCGGCCGAGCACCTCGACGACCTCCTTGCCGGAACGGGTGGCGACGAGCATGGCGGCGGTATCGAGAATGTCCTGGCTCGTTGTCCCCACATGCAGGTGATCGGATGCGCCCGACCGCACCGACTCGGCTTCGCGCGCGAGGTGCTTCACGAGCGGGATCACGGGGTTGCCGCCGCCGCGGGCCTCGCGTGTGATCGCAGCGAGATCGAGCGACGAGGCGTCGGCAATCGCCTCGCATACGCCGCTCATCCACTGCGGCGCGAGGCCCGCTGCCACGAGTGCGCGGGCGAGGGCGAGCTCCGCGTCCACGAGCGCTCTCAGCCACGCGTCGTCGCCGACGAGGTGCTCGGCGTCGCTCGTCACGCCGAGCGGATCGAGCAGGGATCCGCCGGGTGCGCTCATGCGTCGAAGTCGAAGAACACGGTCTCGTTCTCGCCCTGCAGGTGAATGTCGAAGCGGTACGAGCCGGGCCCGTCGAGGGCCGCGATGAGGGTGGATCGTCGCTCGGCCGGCACGGCGGCGAGCACAGCATCCGTCGCCTGCGCCTCGGAGTCTTCGGGGAAGTACGCGCGCGTGAACAGGTGGTGCAGAAGGCCGCGCGCGAAGACCGTGACGAAGCAGTACGGGGCAGACGAGCCGACGGCGCCCGGCTTCACGGTGGTGAAAGAGTAGTCACCGGCGAGGGTGGTGGCGGCACGGCCGAAACCGGTGAAGGTGTAGCCGTCGCGGCGGAAGCTGCCCTGGCGCTGCACGATCGACCCGTCGGCATCGGCCTGCCACAGCTCGATGAGGGCGTCTGGCACCGTCTGCCCGTTGCCGTCGAAGACCGTGCCGTGCAGCCGGATGGCGTCAGGCCGGTGCGCGGCGATGAGCTCGCCGCCGCCCTCGTATGGCAGGGCGTAGCCGAAGAACGGCCCGACCGTCTGGGAGGGCGTCTGCAGGTATTCACGCTCAGTCATGGTCTTCCTCGCTCTCCATCCGCGTCGACTTCGGGCCGGTCAGCACGATGTCCCACACGTAGCCGAGCGAGTACTCGGGAACGCTCTCGTCATGGTCGTACTGGCCGATCAGCCGCTCACGCGCGGCCGGGTCGGTGATCGACTGGTAGATCGGGTCGAGCGCGAAGAGCGGGTCGCCCGGAAAGTACATCTGCGTCACGAGCCGCTGGGTGAACGCCGAGCCGAACAGTGAGAAGTGGATGTGCGCGGGCCGCCAGGCGTTGAGGTGATTGCGCCACGGATACGGCCCCGGCTTGATCGTCTGGAATCGATACGAGCCGTCATCGCCCGTGACTGCCCGGCCGACGCCCGTGAAGTTCGGGTCGAGGGGGGCCGGGTGCTGGTCGCGTTTGTGCACGTAGCGACCGCCCGAATTCGCCTGCCAGATCTCGATGAGCTGATGCCGCACCGGCCGGCCCTCGCCGTCGAGCACGCGCCCGGAGACCGTGATGCGCTCGCCCAGCGGTTCGCCGGAGTGCTGGATCGTCAGGTCGGATTCGAGCACGTCGACGTCGGTGTGGCCGAAGGCGGGCGAGAAGCGCTCCACCTCCTCGGGATCCACACGGACGAGCTCGTGGGTGGGGTGGCGCAGTACCGAGCTGCGGTACGGCGCGTAGTCGCGGCGGGCGTGCCGTTCGGGGCGGCCCCCTGCGGCGGCGGCGCGGGCCGCATCCGCTTCGATGTCCCTGATCTCTTTCGTGATCTCGGGCTGAGTGGGCTGAGTGATGGGCTGCGTCGTCATGCCGCGTGCTCCTGTCGTGAAAGGGAATGTCGAGAAAGCGGCAGCCCCGTGTACTGCTCGGCGAGCGACCGCATCGCGTGCACCGAGCCCGTCGTGTAATCGAGCTCGCCGAGCTGGCTGAAGTAGTCGAAGCGGTGCTCGCCGGCGTCGCCCGGGTGGCGATGCAGCATGCGCGTCATCCACTGCGAGAATTGCTGGATTCGCCACTGGCGCGAGAGCACCGCGTCGCTGTACCCGGCCAGCGGCGCCTCGTCTCCCGCGTAGTAGCGCGCGAAGGCGTCAGCGAGCAGCGTGACGTCGGCGATGGCCGAATTGAGCCCCTTGGCTCCCGTCGGCGGAACGATGTGGCCTGCGTCGCCGGCGAGAAAGAGCCGGCCGTGGTTCATGCTCGAGACGACAAAGCTGCGCATGGGCGTAATGGACTTCTCGGTCACCGGGCCCTCGTTGAGTCGCCAGCCGTCGATGCCGAGGCGCGCGTGCAGGGCATCCCAGATGCGCTCGTCAGACCAGTCCTCGATCTTCTCGTCGGGGTTCACCTGCAGGTACAGGCGAGAGACGGTGGGCGAGCGCATGGAGTGCATCGCGAAGCCGTCTTCGTGCAGGCAGTAGATGAGTTCGTCGGTGGACGGCGCCACGTCGGCGAGTATGCCGAGCCAGGCGTACGGGTAGCCGCGTTCGTATGCCGTCAGTGCGTCGGCGGGGATCGCCGGGCGGCACACCCCGTGGAAGCCGTCGGCCCCGACAATGAAGTCCGCCTCGATCTCGTGCGGCTGCCCGTCGTGGGTGAAGGACACGCGCGGCGTCGTGGCGATGTCGTGCACCGCCACATCGTCGGCGGAGTAGAAGATGCGGGAACCCGCGCCCTCGTGCGCCGTGATGAGGTCGCGAACCACGGCCTGCTGCCCGTACACCGTGACCGTGCGGCCCACGAGATCGGCGAAGTCGACGTGGTGGCGTTCGCCCGCGAACTGCAGGTAGATGCCGCGGTGCACGAGACCCTCGGCCGCGAGCCTGCCACCGAGGCCCAGTTCGGTCAGCGTCTCAACGGAGCCCTGCTCGAGCACGCCGGCACGCACGCGGGCCAGAATGTAGTCGACCGGGCGCCGCTCGACGATCACCGAATCGATGCCGGATGCGCCAAGCGCCCAGCCGAGGAGCAGGCCTGCGGGCCCGGCGCCGACGATGGCGACGCGGGTCTTGAGTGAGGGCATGTTCCTCCCAGCGACGGTGACGGGCGTTTCGTCAAGTCTGGCGATTCGCGCCGCCGCTGTCCCCGGCGTTTCCACCCAGTGGAAGTTGCGTCGTCAGTCGGCTCGGCGGTAGCCGAGCGCGAGGCTCACCCCGCGCGCGGCCTGGCGAACGGCGTGCTCGTGCGCCGCATCCGCTCGGGGCGTCGTTCGGGTGACGATCGAGACGGCGGCGACCACCCTGCCCGCGCGGTCGCGAATGGGCGCGGCGATCGAACTGGAGCCCACGGTCATCTCCTCGCGCATGTGGGCCAGGCCGCCCGAGCGAACGGCCGCGAGCCGGCGGCGCAGCTGCTCGGGCGACGTCACGGTGCCGGGCAGGAATCTCTGCAGAGGCGAGGCCAGGTACTCGTCGATGGTCTCGGGCGCCGCGAAGGCGAGAAGAACGAGGCCGACGCCGGTCGTGTGCAGGGGCAGGCGGCCGCCGACGCGCGAGATGACGTGCACGGCCCGGTGCCCGGAGAGCTTCTCGAGGTAGAGCGCGTCGTGCCCGTCGAGCACTGCAAGGTGCACGTGCTCGCGCGTGGCCTCGTAGAGGTCTTCGAGGTAGGGCAGCGCGATGGTGCGCAGGTTGTGCGCGGTTGGCGTCTGCACGCCGAGCTCCCACAGCCGCATGCCGAGACGGTAACGGCCGTCCTCCTGCCGGTCGAGGCCGCCCCAGCGCACCCATTCGGCGACGAGCCGATGCGTCGTCGAGAGCGGCAGGCCCGCCCGGCGGGCGATGGCCGTGAGCGTGAGCGACGGGCCGGCTGCCGGGCCGCCGAACGCGTCGATGACCGCGAAGAGCCGCGCCGCGACGCTGCGGTCGTCTGCTGCCGGCGCGCCCTCGCCGTCGGCAGCTCTCGGTTTGCCTGACATCGATCACAAACGTAGCCGATCGCCGCGCGTAGCCTTGAAAGGAGGGCCATGTACAACCGTCAGCGATCGCTCAGCCGTGCCGCCATCGCCGCACGTGCACGCGCACTGCGCACGGGAGCACCGTGGACCGGCATTCTTCTTCTGACGGGTGGCTTCCACTTCTATCGCGGCGTGCCGGCCGACGGCGTCATCTTCGTGGCCGCAGGGCTCGCCGTTCTCGCGGATTCCGCCGGCCTGCTCGGCGCGCCCCGTAGCGGGGCCGTGCTCACCGGCCGCGTGGCGGCACCGGTCGCCGTGGTCGCGGGCCTCGTTCTCGTCTTCGCGCCGCGCTACAGCCCAGCGGATGCCGTGACCCTGGCCGCCCTCGGCGTCGCCTCCCTGGTGCTCGTGTGGCCCGAGCCCGCGGGGTTGCCCACCGACGACGGCACGGGAGTCGCGGAGCAGGCGCTCGATACTCGGCGCTCGGTTCGGCGCACGGGCGTGCTGTGGTCGATCGTCGGGGTCGCGGGCTGCCTGTGGGAGCTCTCCGCCTACTTCCTGGGTCTGCCCTCGGCCACCGCGGAGTTCGCGCACCCGCCGCTGTCGGACATCGTCGGGCCGCTGCTCGATTCGGTGGCTGGTCGGGCGCTGTGTGTGGCCGTCTGGTTCATCGGCGGCTTCGCGCTGCTGCGCCGGGGTCGATCATCATGATGCGCGTCGTCACCATCGCCGGCTTCGCGCTGTGCGCGCTCGCCATGCTTGTGCTCGTCATCGCCTCACGCCGCGACCGCAATCGGGTTGTGCCGTTCGGTCGCCTGCTCGATGACGTCATGCTCTCGCGCGCCGCCCGCATCACGCTCGTGCTGTTCTGGTGGTGGCTGGCCTGGCACTTCCTGGTGACGCCGCCGGCGTGAGGCGCTCAGCCCAGGGGCCGGAAGGTGCGGAGCCTGAGGCTGTTCCCCACGACAAGCACGCTCGAGAGGGCCATCGCCGCCCCCGCAAACATGGGATCGAGCAGGCCGGCGGCCGCAAGCGGGATCGCTGCGACGTTGTACGCGAACGCCCAGAACAGGTTCACCCTGATGGTGCTGAACGTGGAGCGCGCGAGCCGGATCGCATCGACGGCGGCGAGAAGGTCGCCGCGTACGAGAGCGATGTCCGCGGCCTCCATCGCCACGTCGGTCCCGTCGCCCATGGCCATGCCGAGATCCGCCTGCACGAGCGCCGCCGCGTCGTTGACGCCGTCGCCCGCCATGGCGACGACCCGGCCCGAGGCCTGCAGCTGCCGCACGGCATCCACCTTGCCTTCGGGCAGAACGCCTGCGATGACCTCGTCGATGCCCACCTCGTCGGCGATGCGCCGCGCCGCGCCGGCGTTGTCGCCGGTCAGCAGCACGGGTCGAAGACCCGCGCGCTTCAGCTGGAGCACCGCCTCGGCGCTCGTCGGTTTGGGCCGGTCGGCCACCACGAGGATGCCGCGCGTGCTGCCGTCGAGCATCACGGCGACGACGGTGCCGCCGCCGGCCTCTGCCCTCTCCCGGGCGTCAGCCAGTTCCTGCGTGAGCGGCTCTTCTGGCCGGCCGATGCGCACGGCGCGGCCCTGCACGACGCCGCTGACGCCGTGGCCGGCAGTGGCCACGAACGATTCGGCAGCGGGAAGGGGGCCGGCGCTGTGCGCCGCCGCATCCGCTATTGCCCGGGCGATCGGATGCTCGGAGCCGCTCTCAAGCGCGCCGGCAAGCCGCAGCAGCTCGTCCCGGTCGGCGCCGGGCGCGGCGACGACGTCGGTCAGTGTCATGCGGCCGGTGGTGACGGTTCCCGTCTTGTCGAGCACAATCGTGTCGACGCGGCGCGTGCTCTCGAGCACCTCGGGCCCCTTGATGAGGATGCCGAGTTGGGCGCCGCGGCCCGTTCCGGCCAGGAGCGCGGTGGGCATGGCGAGGCCGAGCGCACAGGGGCAGGCGATGATGAGCACGGCGACCGCCGCCGTGAACGCGTCGGCCGCGGGGGCGCCCGCGAGCAGCCAGCCCGCCAGCACCGCGAGGGCGAGTCCGATCACGATCGGCACGAACACGGCCGAGATACGGTCTGCCAGGCGCTGGACCTGCGCCTTGCCCGCCTGAGCGTTCTCCACGAGCGCCGCCATCTGCGCCAGCCGGGTCTCAGCGCCGACGCCCGTCGCGCGCACGAGAAGCCGGCCGCCGGCGTTCATGGTGGCGCCGGTGACCCGGTCGCCCATGCCAACGTCGACGGGCAGCGACTCCCCCGTGAGCATGCTGGCGTCGACCGCGCTGGCGCCCTCGACGACCACACCGTCAGCAGCGATCTTGTCACCCGGCCGCACCACGAATTCGTCGCCCACGGCGATCTCGTCGATCGGCACGCGGGTCTCGACGCCGTCTCGCATGACCGCCGCATCCTTCGCCCCGAGCTCGAGCAGCGCGGTCAGCGCGGCCCCCGCACGCCTGGTGGTGCGCCGCTCCATGTAGCGGCCCGCGAGGACGAACACCGTCACGCCCGCCGCCACTTCGAGGTACACGTGCAGGCCATCGCCTGGCGTGACGAGCGCGTACACCGACCAGACGAACGCCGCGAGGGTGCCCACCGAGATGAGCGTGTCCATGGTCGCGGCGCCGTGCCGCAGGTTGACCGCCGCGGCGCGATGGAACGGCCACGCGCACCACAGCACGACCGGCGTCGAGAGAAGGAGCGCGACCCACGCCCAGCCGGCGAACTGCAGCGCCGGGATCATCGACAGCGCCACTACCGGCACGGCCAGCACGATTCCCGCAATGAGGCGTAGACGCAGGCGACCCAGCTCGGTATCCCGATCAGCGGATGCCGCGGCCTCGGCCGCGGGCGCCGGCAGGGCCGCGGTATACCCGGTGCGCGCCACCTCGTCGATGAGCAGCTGCGGGTCGATCCCTGCGGGCGCCGTGACCCGCGCCTTCTCGGTCGCGAAGTTGACGCTCGCCTCGACGCCGTCGAGACGGTTGAGCTTCTTCTCAATGCGGCTGGCGCAGCTCGCGCACGTCATGCCGCCGATCGCGAGATCCAGCTGCGTCAGCGGCCCTTTTCCGGCAGCTGCTGGCGTCGCGGTCGTCGTGCCCGCCATCAGGACCTCACGGCGCTGTAGCCCGCCTCATCCACGGCGGCGAGCACCGCGCGGTCGTCGACGGCAACGTCGCTTGTGACCTGCAGCGTGCCGGTGGCAGCGCTCACCTCGACGCCCGTCACGCCCGGCACCGCCGTGACCTCGTCGCGGATCGCGCGTTCGCAGTGCCCGCAGCTCATGCCCGTCACGGTGAATTCGGTCGTCGTCATTTACGGTTCTCCTTCGTCAGACTTACACGTCACAGCCAGCAACAGCATACCCCTCCCGGGTATTCCGGCAAGCGGATGCGCGTGGAATCGGCTTCCGGCACGAACCGGCCCTGCCGTGGAATACTGGCCCCGTGCCGCTCTACCTCGAAGACCTCCACCCCGGCCAGAGAATCGTCACGCCCGGCCGCACCATCACGGAGGCCGACGTCGTGTCGTTTGCCGCGTGGACGGGCGACAACAACCAGGTGCACACCGATGTCGAGTTCGCCCGCGAGACGCGTTACGGGCAGCGCATCGTGCACGGCATGCTCGGCGCGTCGCTGTGCCTCGGGCTCATCGCCCGCACCGGGGTGTTCGAGGGCAGCGCGGTGGCGCTCCTCGGCATCGACGAGTGGCGATTCATTGCGCCGGTGTTCATCGGCGACACCGTCACGTGCACGGTCGAGATCCTGTCGACGCGGCCAACGAGCAACGGTCGCAACGGCATCATCGAGCGCCGGGTGAGCCTCGCCAATCAGCGCGGCGAGACGGTGCAGTCCGGCCGCATGGATCTCATGGTGCTCACCCGCCCCACCTGAGCGATCGAGCGTCTCTACGACTCGAGATGACCGAGGTCGGCAGACGCGGCGAAGGTGATCGCCGTGGAGCGCGCCGCCTCGAGCTCGAGCACGAGCACCGTGTTGGCACCCTCGCGCAGCACCGGCGCTGGAACGTAGAGCGTGCGCTGCGGGCCGCGTGACCAGTAGCGCCCGAGGGCGAAGCCGTTCACCCACACCGCGCCCTTGCCCCATGCTCCGGTGTCGAGAAAGAGATCGGCCGGCTCCTCGAGCACGAACTGGCCCCGTGCGAAAGAGGGGCCCACGAGCGTCGCCGTGGCGGGCGCGCCGGCGTCCAGCGCCGCATCGATGACGTCGAGCCGCGTGAGGTCGAGCGGCAGCACGCGCCACCGTCGGAGCGGCTCGCCGTCGAGCAGCGCCGGGCCGATGAGCCCCTTGGCCTCGCCGAGACGCGGCCCGTAGTCCACACGCCCGAGATCCTCGACCAGCACCGAAATGGAGGCACTGCCGGCCGGCACCGTCACGGCGCGCTCGTGGTGGTCGCGGGCGAGTGCGGCCACGCGGCATCCGTCACGAAAGACCTGGGCGCGGTCGCGAACCTCACCGAACTCGAGAACGGCATCAACCGCGGTGTCAATCGTCGTCGCGTACACCGCAAACGGCCCGTCATGCCCCAGCTCGTCGAAGGTGGCGGGGTCAACGTGCTCACTCCACTCCCCCAGTCGCTCCTGAACGTCGGCGAGCGGCACCGTGACATCCAGCCGGGACGAGGGGCGCGGCGCGTCCGCCGCCGCCCGCGGCACCTCAGCGGGCACCGGCGCGAACTCGGCGATCACCTCGCGGAACGCCCAATACTTTGCCGTCGGGTTCCCCGCCTCGTCGAGCGGCGCGTCGTAGTCGTAGCTCGTCACAATGGGCTTGTAGACGCCCTTGTCGTTGGCGCCGTTGGTGAAGCCGAAGTTCGTTCCGCCGTGGAACATATAGATGTTGACGGATGCGCCGGCGCCCAACACCGCGCGAAGCTCTGCCGCCGACTCGGCGACGTCGGCGGTGTGGTGGTGCTCGCCCCAGCTGTCGAACCAGCCGTCCCAGAACTCTGAGCACATGAGCGGGCCCTTCGGCTGGTGCGCACGAAGGGTGGCGAGGCGGCTCGTCGCGCGTGAGCCGAACGAGGCGGTCTTCAGCAGCTCGGGCAGGGAGCCGTTCTCGAGCATGCTCGCCCGTGGCTGGTCCACGGTGGTCAGCGGCACGGTGATGCCGCACGCGCGCGTGATGCGCACGAGTTCGCGCAGGTACTCCGCGTCGTCCCCGAACGCGCCGTACTCGTTCTCGATCTGCACGAGGAGGACCGGCCCGCCTGCGCCGACCTGGCGCGGCGCCACGATTTCGAGCACGTGCGTCAGGTACCGCTCGACCGCCGCCATGTATTGCGGCTCGTTGCGGCGCAGCCCCACGCCGGCGTCGGCGAACAGCCAGGCCGGCAGGCCGCCGTTGCTCCATTCGGCGCAGATGTACGGGCCGGGCCGAACGATCGCGTGCATGCCCTCGGCGGCCACGGCGTCGAGGAACGCGCCGAGATCGAGAGGGCCGTCGCTCACCCACTCCCCGACTCGCGGCTCGTGCAGGTTCCACGGAACGTACGTCTCAATGGTGTTGAGCCCCATGAGCCTGGCCTTGTGAATCCGGTCGGCCCACAGCCCTGGGTGCACTCGGAAATAGTGCAGGGCACCGGAGAGGATGCGGTGGGGCCGCCCGTCGAGAACGAAGTCGTCGCCGGCGATGGAGAAGGTGGTCACTGAGGGGGCTCCGGTGTGGGGTGGCTGCGGGAGGGGTGCGGAGCGCACGTGTGGCCGGCCGCCTGGGGCCGGCCACACGCATCCGCTGTTCGAAGCGCGTGAGGGATCACGCGTCGTTGCGCTCGATTCTCACTTGCCGGTCACGGTGAACCCCTGCTGGTTTCCGTAGTCGACGAGCTGCTTCTGCCATGACTTCAGGCCGGCGTTCAGGTCGCTGTTCGCGGCGTAGGACTTGCCGACCGTGTCGCCGAAGATGCTGTTCGCGTACAGCTGGTACGGCAGCAGGCTGAAACCGGGCAGCACGTTCTTGGCACCCTCGACCAGAACCTGGTTGATCTTCTGGCCGCCGAAGTACTCCGGGGCGGCGTCGAGGAACTCGGACGAGTTGAGAGCCTCGGTCGTCGACGGGAACCCGCCGCCGGCCTCGACAAAGATCGACACGCTCTGCTTGCTGTCGTTCAGCCACCGCAGGAACCCGGCAGCAAGCGCCTGGTTCTTGCTCTGCTTGATGACGGCCTCCGAGCTGCCGCCGTTCTCGGCGTTCACGGGCGTGCCGTCATACGTCGGCATCGGGGCAACGCGCCAGTCGCCCGAGGCGTCCTTCACCGACGACTCGAGCACGCCGGGCATCCACGCGCCGGTCAGCAGCGTGGCGATCGTGCCGTTGCCGAGCGCCTTGTACCAGTCGTCGCTCCAGCCGGGGATCGGGGCGACGAGCTTGCCCTCGACCAGCGGGTTCCACATCTCGGTGTACTTCTTGGTGCCGGAATCCTGCAGGTTGATGGTGATGTCGGTGCCCTTGACCGAGAACGGCGTGCCGCCGGCCTGCCAGATCATGCTCGTGGTCTGGCCGGGGTCGCCCGTGTCGCTGGTGATATAGGCGTTGGGGTTGGCGGCGTGCAGCTTCTTGGCTGCGGCGACGTACTCATCCCACGTCTTCGGCACCGTGATGCCGTACGTGTCGAACACCGTCTTGTTGTAGAACATGGCCATGGGCCCGGAATCCTGCGGGAGGCCCCACAGTCCGCCATCGACCGTCACGTCACCCCAGGGGCCCGACGCGTAGTCCTTCTTCAGCGAGTCGAAGCCGAACGTCTTCAGGTCAACGAGTGACTTGGCGAGCGCGAACTGGGGAATGACCCCGTATTCGATCTGCGCGACATCCGGTGCCCCTGACCCCGCCTTAATGGCGTTCTGCAGCTTCGTGTACTCGGTGGTGTTCGTGCCCGCGTTGACGAGCTTGACGTGCACCTTCGGGTACTTCTTCTCGAAGGCGGCGACCTGGGCCTTGGCGGCGGGCGTCCAGGTCCAGTAGGTGATGGTGCCGCCCTTCTTGAGAGCGGCGTCGACGGCGGCCATGCCCGTCTTCGCGTCGGAGCCGGATGTCGTGCCGCCCCCGCTCGAGCATCCCACGAGGGTCGCGCCGATCATGGCGCCCGCGGCGAGCGCCGTGACGAGCCGGCGAACGGCGGGTCGAGTGCTGCGTTTCATGTGTCAACCTTTCACTTCATTGGGGGTTGGTGGTGCAGGTCAGTCGGATGCGCGGGGCACGTCGGTCGCACGTGCGCTGCCACTCATTGCTTGACGCTTCCCGCGGCGAGACCGGACTGCCAGTAGCGCTGCAGGAACAGGAACGCGATCACGATCGGCACGATCGTCATGAGCGAGCCGGTGATGACGAGGTTGAAGATGGGCTGCGCGCCGACGCCGCTCGCCTGCGCGCTCCACTGGCCGAGGCCGACCGTCAGCGGGTACCACGTGGGGTCGCTCAGCATGATCAGGGGCAGGAAGTAGTTGTTCCAGGTGGCCACGATCGTGAGCAGCAATACGGTCACGATGCCGGGCCCGAGCAGCCGCAGCGAGATCGTGAAGAAGGTGCGGAACTCGCTCGCTCCATCCATGCGCGCCGCCTCGAGCAGCTCTGAGGGGACCGCATCCGTCGCGAAGACCCAGATGAGGTAGAGACCGAAGGGGCTGATCAGCGAGGGCAGAATGACCGCCCACGGGGTGTTCGTGAGCCCGATCGAGCTGAACATCAGGAACGTCGGCACGGCGAGCGCGGTTCCGGGGATCGCCACGGCGCCGAGCACGACCGCGAAGACGGCGCGCCTGCCGGGGAACCGGTACTTGGCGAGGCCGTAGCCCGCGACCGTTGCCAGCAGAGTCGCACCGCCCGCCCCGAAGACCACGTAGAGCAGCGTGTTGCCGAACCAGTGCAGGAAGATGCCGTTGTCGTAGCTGAACGTCTGAGCGATGTTGCTGAACAGGTCGAAGCCGTCGCCGAACCAGAGGCCGAACGACGAGAAGAGGCTGGCCTGGCTCTTCGTGGCGTTGATGATGAGCCACAGCAGCGGGAACACCGAGTAGACGGTGAACACGATCATCATGATCATGAGCACGACGGATCGGCGCCGACGCGGCCGCCGTGAGCGCTTCGTCGCGCCGGGCTTCACTACGACGGGCGCTGCGGACCGGGTGAGAGTCGTCATCAGAAGTCCTCCGTTCGCGAGCCGCGGGACTGAACGATGTAGGCGATCACCGCGGTGATCACGCCCATCACGATGGCGATGGTCGCCGCGTAGTTGAACTGCTGCCCGGCGAACGAGAGGTTGTATGCGTACATGTTCGGTGTGAAGTAGCTCGTGATCACGTTGGGCGCGAGCGACTTGAGCAGGTTGGGCTCATTGAACAGCTGGAAGCTGCCGATGATCGAGAAGATCGTCGTGATCACGAGCGCACCGCGCAGCGCGGGGATCTTGATACTGGCGATGATGCGCAGTTGGCCCGCCCCGTCGATTTCTGCCGCTTCGTACAGTTCGGTCGGGATCACCTTCAGCGCCGCGTAGAAGATGAGCATGTTGTAGCCCATGAATTCCCACGTGACGATGTTGCCGATCGAGGGCAGTATCCAGCTGCTGCTGAACGGCTTCACGATGTGTGAGCCGAGAAGGTCGTTGATGCTCGCGGTCAGGCCGAACTGGTCGCCGTACATGAAGCCCCAGATCAGCGCGGCGACGACTCCGGGCACGGCATACGGCAGAAAGATCGCGATGCGAAAGAAGCTCTTGCCGTTCAGGCGCGCGCTGTCGAGGGCGAGTGCGGCGACCAGGGCCAACGCCAGCATGATCGGCACCTGGACCACGAGGAACAGCGTGACCCGCCAGAGCGACTCCCAGAACTTGCTGTCCTTCAGCGCATCCGCGTAGTTCTCGAGACCGACGAAGGCGTTGCCGCCGATGAGCTGGTCACGGAAGAGGCTGAGCCAGAGCGCGTAGAGCACAGGAGCGATGATCATGGCGAGAAAGACGATCATGAACGGGGCGACGAACGCCCAGCCGCGCCAGTCGCGGCGTTCACGTCGCAGCGTGCGGCCTGTGCCGCTGTGGTTCAGGGACGTCGTCGTCATGACTGCTTTCACGATCGAGGGAATGTTTACGTCAACATCTGCTCGAGCACAATAACATGTTCACGTCACCATGCAACAGTGGCCCGGGCCAAAGGAGAGCCGATCATGACCGAAGTGTTACCTGCGCGCTCCGCCTCTCGCGGCCCGTCCATGGGAGACGTCGCGGCCCATGCGGGCGTCTCGACCCAAACCGTCTCGCGCGTGGCGAACGGCCTGCAGAACGTGGAACAGGGCACCCGCGAGCGTGTCCTGGCGTCGATGCGCACCCTCGGCTATCGCCCGAATAAGGCGGCGCGGGCCCTCCGACTGGGCCGCTTCCGCAACATCGGCGTCATCATGTTCACGCTCTCGTCGTTCGGCAACATGCGCACCCTCGACGCCATCGCGGTCGCCGCAGCACGG
The DNA here is from genome assembly GCF_026410545.1 of Microbacterium sp. STN6. Lineage (GTDB taxonomy): Bacteria > Actinomycetota > Actinomycetes > Actinomycetales > Microbacteriaceae > Root112D2. The sequence continues at coordinate 583,095 of NZ_JAPMIT010000002.1, read as the reverse complement.
GCCGGTTACTCCATCACGCTCGTTCCCGTCGAGCACACGACGCAGAGCGATGTCAGTGTCGCCCTGGCCCGCCTCATCGAACAGGCCGTCGACGGGGTCGTCATCGTCATCGAAGCTCATATCGTCGACAAGGCAGACGTCGAGCTGCCCCCGGGGCTGCCGGTCGTCGTGATCGATTCGGCCGAGCGTGACGACTACCCCGTCATCGACACCGACCAGATGCAGGGGGCGCGTCTCGCCACGCAGCATCTGCTCGACCTCGGCCACGACACGGTCTGGCATGTCGCCGGTCCCGAGACGTCGTACTCGGCATCCCGCCGCGAGCAGGCCTGGCGCGACACGCTGGTGCAGGCAGGGCGCCAGGTACCGGATGCCGTTCGCGGCGACTGGTCAACGGCCTCGGGCTACGCGGCCGGGCTCGACCTCTCCCGCGTGGCGGGCGTCACCGCGGTCTTCGCCGGGAACGACCAGATGGCGCTCGGCGCGCTGCGCGCGTTCCACGAGCGCGGCATCGACGTGCCGGGCGACATCAGCGTGGTCGGCTTCGACGACATGGCCGAGGCCGACTCGTTCTGGCCGCCGCTCACCACGATCCACCAGGACTTCGACGTGGTCGGCCGCCGAAGCATCGAGATCCTGCTTGCCGAAATCGAGCGCGGCGAGACGACGCCGGGCATGGTCGTGGCACCGACCCGCCTTGTCGTGCGCAGCAGTACCGCCGCCCCGCGGCACGTGGGCTGAGGAGCGCTCCAGGCACGTTGAGGAGCGCCGCAGGCGGGTTGAGGAGCGCCGCAGGCGGGTTGAGGAGCGCCGCAGGCGGGTTGAGGAGCGCCGCAAGGCGCGTCTCGAAACCCAGAGCCGAGCCTCAGCGCTCGAGCAGCTCTCGAAGCCTCGCCAGATCCGTTCGTACCATCTCTGCGTCATGCTCGAAATCGGCCTCCGACATCCCCGGGCGCTGGAACAGCGTGAAGACGACCTCGCTGCCATCGCCGTTGCGCAGCACACGCAACGGGTTGTGCACGCGCGTGCCATCGGGCATGACGACGTCGTGATCGAGCACCCCGTGCTCCACCGGACCGACAAACGCGACCTCCACGACGCCCATGGGCGAATCGGTCAGCCATCGCTGCCCCTCGAGACGGATGCCGGCGCTCAGCCCCGCGGCCCAGAGCGGCAGATTACGGGGGTCCCCCGCGAAGGCGGCGACAGCCGCCGTATCCCGCTCGATCGGCTGGGAAACGTGTCGCGCGCGCCATGTCATGGAGCGACGGTAGCACCGAGAGCCGCTCGAAAGCCGCGGGAGGACGACAGGATTGGTGGAGCTGAGGGGATTCGAACCCCTGACCCCCTGCATGCCATGCAGGTGCGCTACCAACTGCGCCACAGCCCCGTCTCTTCCTCGCGGAAGCAACCTGAACAGAGTACTACATGACCGGCGGCTCCCTGAAACCGAGCGGCCCTCACGAGGAGGCCCCGTTCAGGGCGAGCCCGACTCAGCCGGCGCGGCGGTCTGCCTCCACCGCGAGCGGCACCACCGGGCAGTCCTTCCAGAGCCGCTCGAGCGAGTAGAACATGCGGTCCTGCTCGTGGAAGACGTGCACCACGAGGTCGCCGAAGTCGAGCAGCACCCAACGCGCCTCGGCCCGGCCCTCGCGTCGCAGCGGCTTCACGCCGGCCGCGATCAGGGCGTCTTCGACTCCGTCGGCAATCGCGGCCACGGCGCGTTCCGACGTGCCGGTGACGAGCAGGAAGATGTCGGCAAGCGGCAGAGGTCCGGAAACGTCAAGCGCAACCGCGTCCTCGCCACCGCGAGAATCCGCCGCCTTCGCGGCGATAGCGAGGAGCTCGCGGGCTCGTTCTGTTGCCGTCACTCGATCAGAAGACCTTGAAGACGACGCCTGCGATGACGAGGCCGATCACAGCCAGCGCAAGCACGGCGGCGGTGACCGGAAGGATGACAGGCAGGCGAGAGCTGCGCTTCTTCGGCGGGGCAATCATGCCGCGGGTGGAGGTGTGCGTGCTCACGGCACGACTCGCGCGCACGGGCGCCACGTCGGAGGTGCGTGGGTCGGCTTCCTGGTCGAAGAGCCGATCCATCTCGGACGAGTCGTAGCGGTCGGGGTGCTGCCCGGTCGCGCCGAGGCTGCGCGGCAGGTCGATGGTGCCGGTCACGAGAATCTCTCCCGTGCTCGTCAGCGGGCCGGTCGCGTCGGGCGCCGACGGCACCACGGGCAGGATCAGCGCGTTCGATGCCGTGGTCGATCCGCCGTTGTCGGTGTTCTGGGCCAACACATCGTCGAAGGAGGATTGCCGGGGTGCCGGTCTGGCCGCGACAGGAGCGGATGCGGCATCCGCTTCATCGCGCTGTGTCGAGCCGCCCTGCAGCGCCACGGTGGCGGGTGGGGCCACCGCAACCGCCGACGGGCCGTGGTCGCTCTCTGCGGCCTCAGCCGAGGCGCGAGGCGCGCCGTCGTGGTCGTCGCTGAGCGGATTATCGTCGCCGAGCGGCTTATCGTCGCCGAGCGGATGAGCCTCACCCTGCTCGGGGTGTTCCTCGTCGCCGCGTGCCTGCTCGTTCGCCTGCTGCGCCTGCAGCATGGCGCGCAGCTCGCGGCGGGTCAGGGTGCGCTCGGGCACCGCGTCGTCGTCCTGCGGCGGGTGCGTGTCGGACTCGTCGGCCGTCTCAGGCGGGTAGAGCCTGCCCGGCTGACGGCCGGGAACGAGGGCGACGGGCACCGTGACCGGCTCCGGCTCGGAATCGTCGCGGCCGGTTCGATAGAAGTCGGGGTTCTGCGGGCGGGCACGGTGGTTGGTGACGCCCGGCAGGGTCTTCTCGAGGTCGTCCTGACCGTCGTGCGAGGTGAGGTCGAACGGGCCGTCGTACCGGGGAAGGCGCGGACGCGTGGGCGGTGCGAACGAACTAGCGGGCACGGTCTCGCGCTCGCGCTCGACCTCTGACTCGTCGCCCTCACGTGTGGGGCGTACCTGGATGAACGGCGTGGAGAGCTGCGGGGCCTCGCCCGCCTGCGTCGGCTCAGTGGCAGTGGCACGGCGCGAACCGCCCGAGGAGTCGAGCGCTTCACGACGCTCGCGCTCTCGTGCCTCTCGCCGCGTCTGTGGCGGCCGATCTTGCCACACAGTCATGCCACACTCCGATACAGATGGTGTTTGGAGATGTACTGAACCACGCCATCCGGAACCAAGTACCAGACGGGGTATCCCCTTCTCACCCGGCTCCGACAGTCCGTCGACGAGATTGCCAGGGCCGGAACCTCCAACAAGCTTACGTCCCGGCTCGGCAATTCAGAAATAGTCAGGTCATGTCCCGGGCGACTCACAGCGACGAAATGTGCCAGCTCCCAGAGCTCCTCGACGTTGTGCCAGCTGAGAATCTGGGCGATCGCGTCGGCGCCGGTGATGAAGAACAGCTCGGCATCCGGCCTCTGGGCATGGATGTCACGCAACGTGTCGATCGTGTAGGTCGGCCCGCCGCGGTCGATGTCAACGCGGCTGGTCGTGAAGCGCGGGTTGGACGCGGTCGCCACCACCGTCATGAGGTAGCGATGCTCGCTGGGCGTGACATCGACCTCCGCCTTCTGCCAGGACTCTCCCGTCGGCACGAAGACGACCTCATCGAGGTCGAACGACTGGGCGACCTCACTCGCGGCCACGAGGTGGCCGTGGTGAATCGGATCGAAGGTGCCGCCCATCACGCCAACGCGTGGGCGACGCTTCTCGGTCTGCACCATCTGCGAGGCGCGGGTCAGTGGCCGTGCCCTGGGTGGCCGTCGCCGTGGCTCGTCGCGCCGGGCGAGCCTGCGTGGTCAGAGGCGGCGGCCTCGGCCTTGTGCACGTGGCGGTTGGCCACGTCGCGGTAGGTCCACAGCACGAATGCGAGCACCGCGAAGAGAACGAGCGGCACGACGCCGAAGACCCAGGTGGGAGCGGGCAGTGCGTGTTCGGCCTCGGCCAGTACGGCCGTCACGAGTGACATGTGGTTCTTCCTTTCGTCGGCGCAGGCGCCGGTTTACGATTCTATCGGCCGCTCAGCCTGTTACGAGCGAACCTGGCCGGTGCCGCGCACGATCCACTTCGTGCTCGTCAGTTCGGGCAGCCCCATCGGCCCGCGCGCGTGCAGCTTCTGCGTCGAGATTCCCACCTCGGCGCCGAAGCCGAACTCGCCGCCATCGGTGAACCGTGTCGACGCGTTCACCATGACGACCGCGGAATCGACCTCGGCGAGAAAGCGCTCGGCCCGCTGCAGGTCGTTCGTCACGATCGATTCGGTGTGCCCGGTCGAATAGCGGCGGATGTGCTCGATCGCCTCGTCGAGGGAGTCGACCACGCGCACGGAGACGTCGAGGCTCATGTACTCGCTCGACCAATCCTCCTCGGTCGCCGGCACCGCATCATGCCAAAGGGCGCGCGTGCGCTCGTCACCATGCACCGTGACACCGGATGCCGCGAGCCGCTGAAGTACGGAGGGAAGCAGCCGCTCGGCCGCGCCCTCGTGCACGAGCACGGTCTCGACGGCGTTGCACACGCTGGGCCGCTGCACCTTCGCGTTGTGCACGATCTCGACCGCCCAGTCGAGCGGCGCGCTCTCATCGAGCAGAATGTGCACCACCCCGGCCCCGGTCTCGATGACGGGCACGGTCGACTCGGTGACGACGGTCTGAATGAGCTCGGCGGAGCCGCGCGGAATCAGCACGTCAACGTACCCGCGGGCCCGCATGAGCTTCCTGGCTCCATCACGACCGAAGTCGTCGATCGTCTGCACGGCATCGCCGGAAAGCCCAACAGACTCGAGCGCCGCCTGGATGACGCCCACGAGAACCCGGTTCGAGTTGAGCGCGGCGCTGCCGCCGCGCAGCACGACGGCGTTTCCGCTCTTGATCGCCAGGGACGCGATGTCGATGGTCACGTTCGGCCGCGCCTCGTAGATGGCGCCGACAACGCCGAACGGTACGCGCACCTGGCTGATCTTCACGCCGTTCGGCAGCGAACTGCCGCGCACGACCTGGCCAACAGGGTCGGTCAGAGCGATGATCTCAAGCACAGCGTCGGCAAGGGCATCCAGGCGCGCCTCAGTGAGCGTAAGTCGGTCGAGGAGCCCGACAGTCAGGCCGTTCTCGCGGCCGTTGGCCAGGTCGAGCTCATTGGCCGTGACGATCTCGCCCGCGTGTGCGCGCACGCCGTCCGCAATGGCGGCGAGTGCCCGGTTCTTCACGTCGGTCGTGGCACCCGCGAGAGCGCGTGAGGCGGTTCGGGCGGCGGCAAGCCGCTCTGTCAGGCTCGTCTGAGCGACGGTAGGCAGCGACATGCCGCCAGTCTATCCGGCGGGTTCGAACCAGGTGCCCACTGTTTCACCCGCCAGTGCCGCCTCGACGAGCGCCGTCGACGTGAAGATCACGGCCGTGCCCTCCTCGACCGCGTGCCGGGCGGCAGAGACCTTCGTCACGGCGCCGCCTGTGCCGACGCGACTGCTGCCTGTTGCGCCGACCTCGACACCGTCGAGATCGTCGAAGGCGGGCACAACATCGATGCGTGTCGCCCCGGGCTGGTCGGGCGGGCGCGTGTAGAGCGCATCCACGTCGGAAAGGAGCACGAGCAGGTCTGCCCGCACCAGAATGGCGACGAGCGCCGCGAGTCGGTCGTTGTCGCCGAAGCGGATCTCGTGTGTCGCGACCGTGTCGTTCTCGTTGACGATGGGCAGGATGCGCAGCGCGAGCAGGCGCTCCATGGCCCTCTGCGCGTTGCTTCTCGCGGTCGTATTGTCGAGGTCACCCGCGGTCAGCAGCACCTGCCCCGCAACGATGCCATACCGGTCGAGGCTGTCCTGGTAACGGTAGATGAGCACGTTCTGTCCCACCGCCGCGGCGGCCTGCTGCGTCGCAAGGTCGGTCGGCCGCTCGTCGAGAGCCAGAAACGGCGCCCCCGTTGCGATGGCGCCGGAGGAGACGAGCACGATTTCGGTGCCCCGACCGTGGGCTTCGGCAAGCGCGTCGACCAGGCGAGGGATCTGGCCGGCGTTCTCGCCGCTGATCGACGACGAACCCACCTTCACGACGACGCGCTTAGCCGACGGCACCTGACTGCGATCGCGGATCGTCATCGTGCGTGCCTACTCCTCGTTCTCACTCGACTCGCCCGACCACAGGCCCGCCTCGCGCTCCCGCTCGAGCTCGGCGCGCGCCTCGGCCTTCGCGTCCATGCGCTCGAAGTACTCCTCACGCCGCTGATTCCGGGTGGGGCGGTGCGACTCGCCCAGCCGGGTGTCGGTGCCACGCGGGGCTGTGATCAGCTCGGCGGTCGAGGTGAGCGTGGGCTCCCAGTCGAAGACGACGCCGTCGCCGCGGCCGATCACGACGGTCGACCCCGCGACCGCGCCCGATTTGAACAGGTCGTCTTCGACGCCGAGCTTCGCCAGACGGTCCGCGAGGAATCCGATCGCCTCGTCGTTGGTGAAGTCGGTCTGCGCTACCCAGCGCTCCGGCTTTGCGCCGAGAATGCGGTAGACGGGGCCGTAGGTTCCCCCCTCCACGCGCACCGTGAATCCGCTGTCGTCGACGGATGCCGGCCTGATCACGATGCGTGGCCTGGCCGCGTCGGCCGCGGCCTGTTCCCGTCGCTGCCTCTCCACCACCTCGGCGAGGGCGAACGAGAGCGAACGCAGCCCCTCGTGGCTGACCGAGGAGATCTCGAACACGCGGTAGCCGCGCTGCTCGAGCTCGGGCCGCACCATGTCGGCGAGGTCGCGCCCTTCGGGCACATCGATCTTGTTGAGCGCCACGAGTTGCGGCCGCTCGAGCAACGGCAGCTGGCCGTCGGGCACCGGATACGCTTCGAGTTCGCCGAGAATCACGTCGAGGTCGGTGAGCGGGTCGCGCCCGGGCTCGAGCGTGGCGCAGTCGAGCACGTGCAGCAGGGCGCTGCAGCGCTCGACGTGCCGCAGGAACTCGAGGCCGAGTCCCTTGCCCTCGCTTGCGCCCTCGATCAGGCCGGGCACATCCGCGATCGTGTACCGGGACTCGCCCGCCTGAACGACGCCGAGGTTGGGGTGCAGGGTGGTGAACGGGTAGTCGGCGATCTTCGGTTTCGCGGCAGACAGCGCGGCCACGAGGCTCGACTTGCCTGCGGAGGGGTAGCCGACCAGCGCCACATCGGCGACAGTCTTCAGCTCCAGGACGACATCGCCCTCCCAGCCCGGCGTGCCGAGCAGGGCGAAACCGGGCGCCTTGCGCTTGGTGGAGGCGAGGGCGGCGTTGCCGAGGCCGCCCTGGCCGCCCGGCGCGACGACGATTCGCATGCCCGCCTCGTCGAGGTCAGCGAGTTCGGTGCCGTCGGCATCCTTCACGACCGTGCCGACGGGAACCGGCAGAACGAGGTCTTCACCCGTCGTCCCGCTGCGGTGGTCGCCCATTCCGAAGCCACCGTTGGGGCTTGAGCGGTGCGGGCTGCGATGGTAGCCGAGCAGCGTCGTCACCTGGGGGTCGGCGACGAGAACGATGTCGCCGCCGTTGCCGCCGTTTCCGCCGTCAGGGCCGGCGAGCGGCTTGAACTTCTCGCGTCGAATGGACACGCAGCCGTTGCCGCCGCTGCCTGCGCGCAGGTGCAGCGTGACGTTGTCGACGAATGTCGCCATGCTCGCGCTCCTGACGCTGTGCAGATGCCGGTGGGTTGCCGGCTCTGGTGCCGATGTGCTGATGAAACACGGATGGGCGAGCCGAAGCTCGCCCACGCCGATATTGTGCCGCGGAAGTTGCTAGGCGCTCGCGACGATGTTGACGACCTTGCGGCCGCCCTTCTGGCCGAACTCGACCGCACCCGCCTCAAGGGCGAACAGGGTGTCGTCGCCGCCACGACCGACGTTCACGCCGGGGTGGAAGTGCGTGCCGCGCTGGCGGACGATGATCTCGCCTGCACCGACGACCTGGCCGCCGAAGCGCTTGACGCCGAGACGCTGCGCGTTGGAGTCGCGACCGTTGCGAGTGGAACTCGCTCCCTTTTTGTGTGCCATGGGTTTCTCTCCTCGAAGCTGACTACTTGATGCCGGTGACCTTGACGCGCGTGAGCTCCTGGCGGTGGCCCTGGCGCTTCTTGTAGCCGGTCTTGTTCTTGAACTTCTGGATCACGATCTTCGGGCCGCGAAGGTCACCGAGAACCTCGGCCGTGACGGTCACCTTGGCGAGCGACGATGCGTCAGACGTGATCTTCTCGCCATCGACAAGCAGCACCGCAGGCAGCTCGACATTGCCGTTCTTGTCGGCCTTGATCCGGTCCATCGTCACAATGGTGCCGACCTCGACCTTTTCCTGCCGACCACCGGCGCGCACAACTGCGTAAACCACTTCACGTACCTATTCTCTGGGGGGAATCTTGTGGGAATTCGTGCGGCCGAAAGGGCCGACACACACCAACGGTCGAGTTTACTCGACGGCGAGGGCGCCGGTCAATTCGAGCCGAGACGGCAATAGGCTCGAGACATGACCGTGCTCATCGACTCGCCCGCGTGGCCGGCACATGGCACGTTCTTCTCGCACCTGGTCAGCGACCACTCGCTTGACGAGTTGCACGCCTTCGCCGAGGCAAACGGGGTTCCGCCGCGGGCGTTCGACCTCGACCACTACGACGTTCCCGCCGCGCGCTATGACAGCCTCGTCGTGGCCGGCGCTCTGCCGGTCACGGGACGGGAGCTGGTCGTGCGTCTTCGCGCCAGCGGGTTGCGGGTGCGCGGCCGCGATCGAGCGCCTCACGAAGGCAGACGCTGAGCGGATGCCGCATCCACTCGCTCGCCTCGGGAGCGCACTCGGCCGTGGCCACCGCCCGCTCGCGTCGCTCACGCCTGGTGCGTCTCGCCCGCGCTCTCGGGCGTGACCGCGACACCCGTGAGAGCAGCCGTCGTCACCCGACGGCTGCGGGAACGGCCGTGGCCGGGCTGTTTCGGCTGTGGGAGCGCCTCGAGCACCGAGTCGAGCAGGTGCTCGGTCTCGCTGCTCTTCGCGCGCTGACGGGCGCGGGGGGCCGGCTCAATGGGGATGTCGAGGATCGCGACGGTGCTCTGCTCCATGGCCTGTTCCGTGCGCTGCTCGGCATTCTGCTCAGCGGTCTGGCGACCGGTGTCACGCTTTCGGCCGCGGCTCGACTTGCCGGTGCGGCCCGATGCGTTCTCCTCGGTCTTCTCTTCGGCGATCACGTCGTCGATGCGAGCCTGGGTGATCTCCTGGCCGTGCTCGGTCGTGAGATCGGCCGCGTGGGCGGCCAGCGTGCTTGCGGCGATCTGGGCGAGCGCGTTCTTGGCGTCATCGGTGATGGCGTGCGGCGCGACGGCCGGCGCGTTGCTGCTGCCGCCACCGTTGCCACCGCCGTTCCCGCCTTTGCCGCGGCGGCGTTCTGACGAGTTCGACGATGAGCGGTGCTTGGCCACAGGGTCGTGGTGCACGACCACGCCGCGGCCCGCGCACACCTCGCACGGTTCGCTGAAGGTCTCGAGCAGGCCGAGGCCGAGCTTCTTGCGCGTCATCTGCACGAGGCCGAGCGAGGTGACCTCGGCGACCTGGTGCTTCGTTCGGTCACGGCTGAGGCACTCGACGAGGCGTCGAAGCACGAGGTCGCGGTTGGTCTCGAGCACCATGTCGATGAAGTCGACCACGATGATGCCGCCGATGTCGCGTAGGCGAAGCTGACGCACGATCTCTTCCGCGGCCTCGAGGTTGTTCTTCGTCACGGTCTCTTCGAGGTTGCCGCCGCTGCCGACGAACTTGCCGGTGTTGACGTCGACGACCGTCATGGCCTCCGTGCGGTCGATGACGAGCGAGCCGCCGGACGGCAACCACACCTTGCGCTCGAGCGCCTTTTCGATCTGCTCCGTGATGCGGAACTCGTCGAAGGAGTCCTTCGCGCCCTCGTAGCGCTCGACGCGCTCGAGCAGGTCGGGGGCCACCTGCGAGAGGTAGCGCTCGATGGTCTCCCTGGCCTCGTCGCCCTCGATGACGAGGCGGTGGAAGTCTTCGTTGAAGACGTCGCGCACGATCTTGATGAGCAGGTCGGGCTCGCTGTGCAGCATGGCGGGCGCCTGGCCGTTCTCGGCCTGCGCGCTGATCGCCTCCCACTGGGCGCGCAGCCTGTTGACGTCGAGCGTCAGCTGATCGTCGGTCGCCCCCTCGGCGGCCGTGCGCACGATGACGCCGGTGTTCTCGGGCAGAACCTCCTTGAGGATCTTCTTCAGGCGAGCGCGCTCGGTGTCGGGCAGCTTGCGGCTGATGCCGTTCATCGAGCCGTTCGGCACATAGACGAGGTACCGCCCCGGCAGGGAGACCTGGCTCGTGAGCCTCGCACCCTTGTGGCCGACCGGGTCCTTCGTGACCTGCACAAGAACCTTGTCGCCCGGCTTCAGCGCGAGCTCGATGCGGCGGGCCTGGTTGCCGCCCGCGTTCTCCGCGGCCGCCTCCCAGTCGACCTCGCCGGAGTACAGCACCGCGTTGCGGCCGCGTCCGATGTCGACGAACGCCGCCTCCATGCTCGGCAGCACGTTCTGCACCCGACCGAGGTAGACGTTGCCGATGAGTGACGCCTCCTGCGAGCGGGCGACGTAGTGCTCGACGAGCACGCTGTCTTCGAGCACGCCGATCTGGATGCGCCCGTTCTTCTCGCGAACGATCATGGTGCGGTCGACGGCTTCACGGCGGGCGAGGAACTCGGCCTCGGTGATGACGGGGCGACGACGGCCGGCGTCGCGGCCATCCCGGCGTCGCTGCTTCTTCGCCTCGAGCCGAGTAGAACCCTTGATGCGCTGCGGCTCCGTGATGGGCTCGGGCGCCTCGCGCTGGCGCGACCGTGACGACGACTCGTCACCTGAATCGCCCGAGCGGCGGCGCTGGCGCTTGCGCGTTCGGGTGCCCTCCTCGGGCTCGTCGCCGCGGTCGTCGCGCTCCTCGCGCTCGTTTCCGGGCAGGGGTGGCAGCGGAACGATGTCTGGCGCCTTGAAGAGTATCGATGTGGATGGCAGGCCGGTGCGCGCGGCCGACACCTCGGGTGCCGGCGCGGGCTCGGCGGCCGACTCTGCCGTGACCGTCTGTGCGGGCGCATCCGCCTGCGGGGGCTCGGCCGCGGGCTCGACGTGCTCGTGGGCGGGTCTCGATACGGCGCCGTTGGCGCCTACTCGACCAGCGGAGGGATCGGCGGGTGCGGTCGCCTCAGCGACGACCTCGACCTCGGCCTGCTCCGGCTTACGGCTCGCTCGCCGCGAACCGAAAAGCCTGCCGCGCTTCCTCGTCTCCCCCGTCGTATTGTCTGCTGCCTGATTGTTCGTGTTGTCGTCTTCCACCATCTCTGGTGCACTCCTCGACCGGATGGGGGCCGCGCCACCGTCCGGTTACTCTCTCGAGCGGGCCCGCCGGTGCGGGCTGCCGCCAATTCTCACGTGATGCGACCGGCCCTGTGGCTCTGATCACATCATCATCTGGTCGATGTTCTCCCGATCGTTTCTTCGATGCGGGCACTGGGCGAAGTTCGCCCGTAAAGCCTTCTTTGGCGTCTCACCGGCGCGGCCGGCGATGACTTGCCCCCCATTATCGCACGCCCGGCTGTGGGGAGCCGCTTACGACGCTGTGCCATAATCCGAGGGTGTCCCTGACTGCACCCGAGAAGCGACCGACCGTTCTGGCAGTGTTCCTCGTGATCGCCGGGGCAATCGGGTTCGCCGCCGCCTTCCTGCTCACGCTCGACAAGTTCACGCTGCTCGAGCATCCGAAGGCCCAGCTGAGCTGCAACTTCAGTGTTCTCATCGGCTGCAGCACCAACCTCTCCTCACCTCAGGGTGCGGTACTCGGGTTCCCGAACCCGCTCATCGGTATCGCCTGCTGGCCCGCCGTCATCGCCGTCGGCGTCAGCATCCTCGCCGAGGCGAAGTTCTCCCGCTGGTTCTGGATGCTCTTCAACCTCGGCGTGCTCGGTGCCATCGTGCTCGTGGGCTGGCTCATCTGGCAGAGCGTGTACGCACTGTTCGTGCTGTGCCCCTGGTGCATGGTCACCTGGTCGGTGACCATCCCCACATTCTTCGCGGTCACGCTGTACAACCTGAAGATGGGCAACATTCCCGTGCCGGCGGGGGTGCGCCGCGCATCCGCTGTTCTCTATGCCTGGGTGCCGCTGATCACGATCGTCTGTTACGCGTTCGTCGCCATCGTGGCGCAGGTGCAGCTGGACTGGCTGCACCGCATCTGAGTCTTCCGCCAGTTCAGAACCAGAGAGCGAGCTCGCGAGCGGCCGACTCCGGCGAGTCGCTGCCGTGCACCAGGTTCTGCTGCACCTTGAGGCCCCAGTCGCGCGCGAGGTCGCCGCGGATCGTGCCGGGCGCGGCAGTCGTGGGATCGGTGGTGCCGGCGAGAGAGCGGAAGCCCTCGATCACACGATCACCGGCGAGACGCACCGCGACGATCGGCCCGGACTCCATGAACTCCACGAGCGGCTCGTAGAACGGCTTGCCCTGGTGCTCCTCGTAGTGACGGGCCAGCAGCTCGCGGTCGGCCTGCAGCATGCGGATGTCGACGATCTGGTACCCCTTCGCCTCGATACGGCGCAGGATCTCGCCGGTCAAACTGCGGGCGACGCCGTCGGGCTTGACGAGAACGAGGGTCTCTTCGACAGTGGTGCTCATGCGGGTGTCTCCGTTTCGTTGGGTGGATGGGGGGTCTGCCGGTCGAGCCGGGCGCCGGTGATCATGCACCAGGTCCAGATGGCCGTGAAGATGACGCCGACGATGTAGAGCATCGGCACGAGAATTCCGCCGGCGATCACCGCGAGCTGCACGAGCCAGCCGATCACGTAGGCCCAGCGGTAGCGGAGCAGGCCGATCGTGGCGGCCATGACGACGATGAGGGCTGCTCCCCCGCCGAGAGCCCAGGCCGCCGGCGCCGCCTTCAGGCCGAACACGACGAGGGCGCCGAGGAACACGACGACGAGCTCGAAGCCGAGCACGATCTGCGCGAGGCTGCGTTGCGCGGAACGCATCAGCTCTGCTTCCAGCCGCGGTCGTCAGCGATGGCCATCGCCTCGCCGACGAGCAGGATCGAGCCCGTGACGACAACGGCGCGGCGCGGAGCGGACGCGGCCCAGGCGCGAGCCTCGTCGAGCGCGTCGAAGAGCTCGTCGTACTCGACGATCTCCTCGTCGGGCCGTGCCCACCGCGACACGTCGCGGGTGAGCTCGTCATGCGGCACCGACCTCGACGACTGGGACTGCGTCACATGGAAGCGCGAGACGACGGGGGCCAGCTGGTCGATGATGCCGTGGATGTCCTTGTCAGCGACGATCGCGAGCACCGCGACGATCTCGTCGAAGTCGAAGTACGACGTGAGGGCGGCGGCGAGCGAGGCGGCTCCGCTCGGGTTGTGCGCGGCATCCACGATGACGGTCGGCTCGGTGCCGATCAGCTGCAGGCGCCCCGGCGAGGTGGCCGTCGCGAAGCCCTCCTCCAGGATGTCGCGCGGGATCGTCTGGCTGCCGCGGCCGAGGAACGTCTCGACGGCGGCGACGGCGACGGCCGCGTTCTGCGCCTGGTGGTCGCCATAGAGCGGCAGGAACAGGTCGGAGTATGTGCCCGCGATGCCGCGGATGGTCACCAGCTGGCCGCCGACCGCGACGGCGGTGGAGGTCACGTCGAACGCGTCGGCCTGCACGGCGAGTGTCGACTCGGTCAGTTCGGCCGCCCGGCGCAGCTCGGCCAGCGCCTCGGGGGTCTGGGCGGCCGAGACGACGTCGGCGGCCGGCTTGATGATGCCGGACTTGGTGCGGGCGATCTCGGCCACCGTATTGCCGAGGCGCGCCATGTGGTCGAGCGAAATGGGCGTGAACACGGCGGCCTGGCCGTCGCCGACGTTAGTCGAATCCCATTCGCCGCCCATGCCGACCTCGATCACTGCGACGTCGACGGTGGCGTCGGCGAAGCTGGCGAAGGCGAGCACGGTCATGGTCTCGAAGAAGGTGAGCCGCGGCTCGCCCTCGGCGACGAGGGCGGCATCCGTCATCTCGATGTATGGCCTGATGTCGACCCAGTTGCGAACAAGGGCCTCGTCGCTGATGGGTGCGCCGTCGATCACGATGCGCTCGTTGAAGCGCACGAGATGCGGGCTCGTGAACAGTCCGACGCGAAGGCCATGGGCGCGAAGGATGCTCGCGGTGATGCGGCTCGTCGAGGTCTTGCCGTTCGTGCCCGTGATGTGAATGATCGGATACGCGCGGTGCGGGTCGCCGAGGGTCTCGACGGCCCTCCGGGTGGCGTGCAGGCGCGGCTGGGGCTCGGCCTCGCCGAGGCGCGAGAGGAGCTCGGCGTAGACCGCGTCACCCGCCTCACGGAAGGCGTCGTCTTCTGGAGTCTCTGAGTCGAGTGGGGTGTCAGGCATCGACGGCCTCCTGTACGGGCGAAAGCGTGACGACGAAGGAGCCGCGGTTGGCGAACTGCCCGGCGTCGAACGTCTGGCTGAAGGTGGCATCCGGGGCCCGTTCCGGGTCCCCGGGGCCGAGGATGATGAGCTCGACCGCGAGGGTTTCCGCGGCGAGGGCGACATCGGTCGTGCGGGCGAGGGCTGCGGCATCCGCTTCGTCCTCAAGCCGGATGCTGAGGCGGATGCGGTCGCTGACGTCGAGGCCGGCCGCCTTGCGCGTGTCCTGCACGGCGCGGATCACGTCGCGGGTCAGGCCCTCAGCCTCGAGCTCGGGCGTGGTGGCGGTGTCGAGCAGCACGAAACCGCCGCCGTCGAGCAGCGCGAGCGCGCCGTTCGCTCCCGCCGCGTCGAGTACGAGGTCGTATTCGGCGGGCTGAAGCTCGATGCCGCCGACCGTGACGCCACCGTCGGCCTGAATCCAGTCGCCCGCGCGTGCCGCCGTGATGACGGACTGCACCTGCTTGCCGAGGCGCGGACCGGCGGCCCTCGCGTTGACCGTGAGCCGGCGAGTGATGCCGTATTCTTCGGCGCTCGTGTCTCCCAGCTCGACGAGCACAACCTGCTTCACGTTCAGCTCGTCGCGCAGGATCTCCGTGAATGGCGCGAGACGATCGACGCCCGCAGCGACGACCGTGAGGGTCGCCAGCGGCAGGCGCACGCGCAGCCCGGCCTGTTTGCGCAGCGAGAGCGCGGTTGAGCTGGTCAGGCGCACCTGGTCCATGGCGGCGACCAGCGCGTCGTCGGCCGGGAAGGCCGACGCATCCGGCCAATCGGTCAGGTGCACGCTGCGCCCGCCGGTCAGGTCCTTCCAGATGCGCTCGGTGACGAGCGGCAGCAGGGGCGCGGCGACGCGCGTGACCGTCTCGAGCACGGTGTAGAGAGTGTCGAACGCCCCGCGGTTGGAGCCGTCGGGCCCGACGCCCACCCAGAACCGGTCGCGGGAGCGCCGCACGTACCAGTTCGTGAGAACGTCGGCGAAGTCGCGCAGCGTCGCGGCGGCCACCGTGCTGTCGAGCGCGTCGAGATCGGCGGTGACGGTGGCAACGAGATTGTGCGTCTTGGCGAGCAGGTAGCGGTCGAGCACGTCGGTCGAGTCGGTGCGCCACTCGGCCTCGTAGCCGCACGCATTGGCGTAGAGCGAGAAGAAGTACCACGTGCTCCACAGCGGCAGCATGACCTGGCGTACGCCCTCGCGGATGCCCTCCTCTGTGACGATGAGGTTGCCGCCGCGCAGCACCGGGCTCGCCATGAGGAACCAGCGCATCGCATCCGAGCCGTCGCGGTCGAAGACCTCGCTGACGTCGGGATAGTTGCGAAGCGACTTCGACATCTTCTGCCCGTCGTTGCCGAGCACGATGCCGTGGCTGATCACATTGCGGAACGCCGGCCGGTCGAAGAGTGCGGTCGAGAGCACGTGCAGCAGGTAGAACCAGCCGCGCGTCTGGCCGATGTACTCGACGATGAAGTCTGCCGGGTTATGCGTGTCGAACCACTCGCGGTTCTCGAACGGGTAGTGCACCTGCGCGAACGGCATCGAGCCGGAGTCGAACCACACGTCGAGCACGTCGGTGATGCGGCGCATGGTGGAGCGGCCGCTCGGATCGTCCGGATTCGGCCGCGTGAGAGCGTCGATGTACGGTCGGTGCAGGTCGGGCTCGCCGCTGTCGTTCACCGGCAGGGCGCCGAAGTCGTGCTCGAGCTCGGCGAGCGAACCGTACACGTCGATACGTGGGTAGGCAGGGTCGTCGCTCTTCCATACGGGGATCGGCGACCCCCAGTAGCGGTTGCGGCTGATCGACCAGTCGCGCGCGTTCGCGATCCACTTGCCGAACTGGCCGTCCTTGACGTTCTCGGGCACCCAGTCGATCTGCTGGTTCAGCTCGACCATGCGCTCGCGGAACTCAGGCACACGCACGAACCAGCTGGAGACGGCCTTGTAGATGAGCGGGTTGCGGCAGCGCCAGCAGTGCGGGTACGAGTGCTCGTAGCTCGCCTGGCGAAGCAGGCGGCCCTTCTCCCGCAGCAGGCGTGTGAGCGGCTTGTTCGCCTCGAACACCTGCAGCCCTGCCACGTCGGTGACAGCGGGCAGGAACCGCGCTCCCTCGTCGACCGAGATGATCACCGGGATGCCGTTCGCCTCGCACACCCTCTGGTCGTCCTCGCCGTACGCGGGGGCCTGATGTACGATGCCCGTGCCCTCGGTGGTCGTCACGTAGTCGTCGACGAGCACGCGCCACGCGTTGTGCGTTCCGTACGTCTCGGCGTCGGCGTAGTAGTCCCACAGCCTGTCGTACTGCACGCCCTCGAGCTCGGCACCGGCAATGGTGCGACGGATGGCGGCAACCGCCGCATCCCCGCTCTCGTACCCGAGGTCTTTCGCGTGCGCCGCAACCAGGTCGGCCGCCAGCAGGTATTCGCCAGAGAGATCTCGCTCGTCGTTGCCCTCGCGCTCCCCGTCGGCGGCGCCGAGCGGGCCGGCCGGCACAACCGCGTAGCTGATCTCGGGGCCGACCACGAGAGCCAGGTTGGTGGGCAGGGTCCACGGCGTCGTCGTCCAGGCCAGCGCGCGCACCGCGGTCAGTTGCATGGCCTCGGCCTTCTCGCCGACGAGCGGGAAAGTGACGGTGACCGTCTGGTCCTGCCGAATCTTGTAGACGTCGTCGTCCATGCGCAGTTCGTGGTTCGACAGCGGCGTCTGGTCTCGCCAGCAGTACGGCAGAACGCGGTAGCCCTCGTAGGCGAGGCCCTTGTCGTAGAGCTGCTTGAAGGCCCAGATCACACTTTCCATGTAGCTGGTGTCGAGGGTCTTGTAGTCGTTGTCGAAGTCGACCCAGCGCGCCTGCCGGGTGACGTACTGCTGCCACTCGGCGGTGTAACGCAGCACCGAGTCGCGGGCCGCCTGGTTGAAGGCGCCGATGCCCATGCTCTCGATCTGGCTCTTGTCAGTGATGCCCAGCTGCCGCTCGGCCTCAAGCTCAGCGGGCAATCCATGAGTATCCCAGCCGAATCGACGGTGCACGAGCTTGCCGCGCATGGTCTGGTAGCGCGGGAAGAGGTCCTTGGCGTACCCGGTCAGCAGGTGCCCGTAGTGCGGCAGTCCGTTCGCAAAGGGCGGGCCGTCGTAGAAGACCCACTCATCGCATCCCTCACGGTTCTCGATGGACGCCTGAAACGTGCCGTCCTTGTCCCAGAACGACAGCACCTCGTTCTCGACCGCGGGGAAGTTGGGCGACGGTGTGACACCGGCATCGCCGGAATTCGACTTCGGGTACGGCATGTCTCTCCTGGCAGCTTGCAGACTCTGCACGAGGACGTCACCCACATGAACTGCGGATGCCGCGGTACCACCCCGCTTGCCGTGAAACCACGGCCGCTCGTTCTTTGGCTGTGACGGGCCAGCCCCGTTCGGTTCTACTTGGCGCTGCTGCCGCGAACGGCAACCGCATCGTTCTTCCGAAGACTCCCCGGTGATGGCCGGATCAATGTCGCTTCCTCAATACTAACGGCTCGCTGAGCCCAGCACCTGCTCGAATCCGCTGCACACCGGCGTGATGGCCGCCGCAACGTAGTCGACGAGCGGATCTCTGCCGATGCCGGCGCGAGCCCATGCGCCTGCGGCCGACGCGGCGGCAGCGATCACGGCGAACGCCGCGGGCTGCGCCGGGACCCGGGCTGGACTCCCCAGCTGCGCCGCTGCAACGTGCCGCTCGAGAACGCTCGCGAGCCGCAGGAAGCGGGCGAGCCCGGAGGACTGCAGCTCCTCGGCGACCCCCATGGTCTCCCACTGGGTGATGGCGAGCGGGATGGCGCCGGGGGTGAGCTGCGTCGCGGTGGCGAGAAGGGCGTCGCGCACACCGAGCATCACATGGGCGCCTCGAGGCAGGTTCGACAGTTCTCGCGCAAGAGTCTCGACGCTGTCGTCGACACCCGACCAGAGAACGTCGCTCTTGGCCGCGAAGTAGTTGAAGAAGGTGTTCCGGCTCACGCCCGCACGCTGCGTGATCTGCTCGATGGTCGTTCCGGCGTACGTCTGCTCGAGGAACAGCTCGCATGCCGCCTCCTCCAGCATCGCCCGCGACGACGCGCGCCTGCGGCCGACGCGACCTTCATGTGCCGTCATCTGTATCCCATCGTGGCTATTATTGGTCTCAGTACAATAATGCACGCCCGCCCGAGCATGGACCACAGCCGCTTCCGCTCGTGCAGCTTTCGATTCGTCCCTAACCCTTGAGGACTCATGCCCGTACGCCCTGTGATCCGCAGCACCATCATCGCCTTTGCAACGGCCGGCGCGCTCGCGCTGTCTCTGGCCGCCTGCACGCCGCAATCGTCGACGGGCGCCGGCTCGAGCGACTCCCCCGTGCGCGGCGGCACGCTCACCTACGCGAGCGGAGACGCCGAGCCGACCTGCCTCGACCCGCACGTCGGCGGCAACTACCCGCAGGCCCTTGTCGCCACCCAGTACCTCGAGGAACTCGTCTCCAAGAACACCAAGGGGCAGATCATTCCCTGGCTCGCCACGAAGTGGACGGAGTCGAAGGACGGCCTCAGCTGGGACTTCACGCTGCGTGACGGCGTGAAGTTCACCGACGGCACGCCGCTGGATGCCGCCGCCGTCAAGGCCAACGTGGCACACATCCAGGACCCCGCGACGGGGTCTTCCACCGGCTACCTCGCGCTCGGCAAGGTGGCCTCGACCGAGATCGTGAGCCCCCGCGTCATCCGCTTCACGCTCAGCCAGCCCGACAGCGCACTGCTTGAGTCGCTGACGCAGCCGTGGCTCGCCATCGAGTCGCCCGCCGCGCTGAAGCGCAGTAAAGACGTCAACTGCGCCCACCCGGTCGGCACAGGTCCCTTCATCGTGAAGCAGTGGAAGAAGCAGGATTCCATCACCCTGGTACGCAACGCGGGCTACACGTCGCCGCCCGCTGACGCGGCGCACCACGGCCCCGCGTACCTGTCAAAGATCGTGTGGCGGTTCATCCCCGACTCGGCCACCCGCTATGCGGCGCTGAAGGCCGGCGAGGTCGACGTGATAGACAACGCCCAGCCCGACACCATCGTGGCCGCGCACAAGACCAAGTCGCTGACAGAACTGAATGCGCCGAGACCGGGCGCATCCAATCGTATCGAGCTCAACTCCGGCAAGGCGCCGTTCAACGACGAGAAGGTGCGCGAGGCGTTCATTCGTGCGGCCGACGTGAACGACGGCATCAAGACGCTGTTCTTCGGCACGGCGAAGCGCTCGTACTCGGCGCTGTCGAGCGTCGAGCCGCTCGGCTACTCCGAGCCGGGCCTGTTCGGCTACGAGCCGAAGAAGGCGAACGAGTTGCTGGATGCGGCGGGCTACACCACGCGCGACGCGGACGGCTACCGCACAAAGGACGGCACCCGCCTGACCGTCGTCTTCCCCGTCTCGACGAACCAGTCGATCCCCGCCGAGCAGTCCCTGTTCGAGCAGATCCAGGCCACGACGAAGAAGGTGGGCTTCGATGTGAAGCTCGAGCCCATGGACCTCTCCAGCTGGTACGCCGCCCTCGCCAAGAACGACTACGACGCGGTCAGTGCGCCGTACACGAAGGTGGGGCCTGACGTGCTGCGCATCCTCTACGACTCCGCCAGCATCACGCCGGCGCCGAGCGGCTACTTCGCCAACCTCGCCCAGGTCGACATTCCCTCGCTCGACGCGACGCTGGAGAAGGCGGCCCAGGTGTCGGATGTCGCAGAGCGCTCCGCGCTCTACGAGACCGCGCAGAAGACGATTCTCGAGGGCTACTACATCCTGCCGCTCTACGACCAGCAGAACCACTACCTGCTACGCAACGACGTGGTGGGCCTGCGCGCCCTGCCGAGCGTCTCCACGCCGCTGTTCTACGACACCTGGCTGGATCGGTGACGCTCGGCCCCGGCACCGAGGTCGAGGCGGCGCTGGAGAGCGCGGCCTCGACTCGGCGCTCGGGCCGTGGCGCGGTTCGCTGGCTCTCCACGCGCCTCGCGGGTCTCCTGTTCGTACTGTGGGCGGCCGCGACCCTCACCTTCTTCGCCATCCGGCTGATTCCGGGCGACCCGGCGCAGGCGATCCTCGGCGGGCCGGGATCGCAGGCGAGCGCGGCGGCCCTGGCGCAGGCGCGGGCCGAATACGGGCTGGACCAGCCGCTGATCCTGCAGTACCTGGGACAGCTCGGGCGCTATGTCACCGGCGACTTCGGCACGTCGTACTCGCTGCATGAGAGCGTCGTACAAGCGATCGGCCAGCAGTTGGGCGGCACGCTCGTTCTCGCTGTCGCGTCGCTGGCGGTCGCGTGGGTGCTCGCGCTGGCCGTCGCTGTCTTCTCGGTTCGGGCCGGTCGGGCGGCCTGGGCCGTGGGAAACGGGCTGGAGATCGTCTCTGCCGCCGTCCCGCACTTCTGGCTGGCGACCGTGCTCATCCTGCTCTTCAGTTCGACGCTCGGATGGCTGCCCGCCATCAACGTGCCCGGCCCCGTTGGCCTGGTTCTGCCCGTCGTGACTCTCGCCGTACCGCTCGCCGGATTCCTCGGCCAGGTCATGCGCGAGTCGCTGCTGAACGCCCTGCACTCCCCCTTCGTGCTCTCCGCACGGGCACGGGGCGAATCGGAGGTTGGCGTGCTCGTTCGGCACGCTCTTCGGCACGCCGCCCTGCCGGCCATCAGTCTCTCCGGCTGGGCATTCGGCTCGCTTGTCAGTGGCGCCGTCGTGGTCGAGACCATCTTCGCCCGGCCCGGCATCGGCCGCACCCTGCTGCGCGCGGTGCAGGAACGCGACGTTCCCCTGGTCTCCGGCATCGTGCTCGTCGTTGCCCTCGCTTACTGTCTGGTCACGGTGGCGAGCGAGGTGCTGGATCGGGTCGCCGATCCCCGGCTCGCGGAGTCGCCGCGATGAGGCGGGCGGCATCCGCTGGGCCTCGTGTGGCTCTCGTTGTCTGCGCCCTCGTGGTGCTCTGGCTTCTGGCATGCGCGGTGGCGCCCGGGCTCGTGGCGCCGGGAGACCCGCTGGCCATCCACCCGCTGCAGGGGTTCGAGCCGCCGTCGCTCGCGCACTGGTTCGGTACCGACGAGTCGGGGCGCGACGTGTTCACGCGGGTGGTGCACGGCGCGGGGCCGTCGCTGCTCATCGGCGTGGCCGCGACCGCGATCGGGATCGTGCTCGGCGTCGCGCTCGGCACGCTGGCGGGGCTCGGGCCCCGCTGGCTCGATTTCGGCACGAGCAGGCTGCTCGAGGTGCTCTTCGCGTTCCCCGGGCTGCTGCTCGCGCTGTTGTTCATCGTGATCTACGGGCCCGGCATCACGACGTCGACGGTGGCGGTCGGGCTCGCGACCGCGCCGGGATACGCGCGTATCGTGCGCAGCCAGATGCTCGCGGTGCGCGGCGCGCCGTATATCGAGGCGGAGGTCGTGCTCGGCAGGCCGCCGCTGTGGCGCTTTCGTCGCAGTATTCTGCCGAACGTCGCGGGGACGCTCTTCGTGCTCGTGACCCTCGGTGTCGGCCAGTCGATCGTGTGGGCGTCCTCACTCAGCTACCTGGGCCTCGGCGCGAAGCCGCCCACCGCCGAGTGGGGCGCCATGCTCTCGGCGGGCCGCACCTACATCGACTCTGCGTGGTGGCTCACCTTCTTCCCCGGTCTTGTGATCGTGGCCAGTGCGGCCGCCGCCACGGTGCTCGGCCGCACCATCCAGGGGCGGGTGCGCGGCTCATGAGCGAAACGACCTCCCACTCCGCGGCCGATCGCGCGTCCGCCGCGGCGCCCTCGCCTGCCCTGCTCACGGTCTCGGGCCTCAGCGTGCGCTTCGGGCGAACCGCGCCACCCGTCGTCGACGACGTCTCGTTCGAGATCCGTCCGGGCGAGTGCCTCGCGCTCGTCGGCGAATCGGGCTCAGGCAAGTCGGTGACCGCGCGCACCCTCGTGGGGCTGACCGGCGGCGATGCCCGCGTGAGCGCGGAGTCGCTCGTCTTCGACGGTGCGCCGCTCTTGTCGGCGAGTGCGGCGGCGTGGCGGCGCATCCGCGGGGCACGTATCGGGTTCGTGCTGCAGGATGCCCTCGTCTCGCTCGACCCGCTTCGCACAGTGGGCCGCGAGATCGACGACGCCCTTCGCCTGCACACCCGGCTCGGCGCGGCGGACCGACACCGCCGTGTGATCGACGCGCTGACGGATGCCGGCGTGCCGGACCCGGCGCTTCGCGCCGGCCAGCGCGCCGGGCAGCTCTCCGGCGGGCTGCGCCAGCGTGCGCTGATCGCCTCGGCCGTGGTGCTGAACCCGTCGCTGGTCATTGCGGATGAGCCGACTACCGCGCTCGACGTGGGCGTGCAGCAGCAGGTGCTCGGGCTGCTCGAGAAGCTGCGGGCGGGCGGAACCGGGCTGCTGCTCATCAGTCACGACCTCTCGCTTGTCGCGCGCGTCGCCGACCGCGTGGCGGTCATGCGGGATGGACGCATCGTGGAGACGGGTGCGACCGAAGCCGTGCTCGGCGACCCGCAGCAGGAATACACGAAGACGCTGCTTGCGGCCGTTCCGTGGTCGCAGGCGCGGGGAACCCGGCTGACCGTGGAGGCGCGAGCAGCAGCCGAGACGCGAGCGGTCACCGATCGGGACGACGCTCACGGGAGCGCCGCTCTCGAGATCACCGACGTCTCGAAGGCATTCCGAACCCCTGCAGGCACGCTGCAGGCAGTTCGCGACGTCTCGCTGAGGCTTGAGCCGGGAACCACTCTTGGGCTCGTCGGCGAGTCGGGGTCGGGGAAGTCGACCACCGCGCGCATCGCCCTCGGTCTCCTCGCGCCGGATGCCGGGCAGGTGCGCCTCCTCGACCAGGAGTGGGCGCCGCTCCCCGAGCGCGAACGGAGGCCGCGGCGCCATCTGCTCGGCGCGGTGTACCAGGACGCGCTCAGCTCGTTCGACCCGCGCTGGAGCGTCGGTGGCATCCTGACCGACGCTCTGACCGGCGGCGCCAGCAGGAGCATTCGCCGGTATGAAGACGAGGTAGCGGCGCTGCTGCGATCGGTCGGGTTGAACCCTGACCTCATGCGGCGGCGCACGCACGGGCTCTCAGGCGGTCAGCGCCAGCGCGTTTCGATCGCCCGCGCGATCGCGCCGGGCCCGCGCGTACTCATCTGCGACGAGCCCGTCTCCTCGCTCGACGTCTCGGTGCAGGCCCAGGTGCTCGACCTCCTCGACGAGCTGCAGGAGCAGCGGAACCTCAGCTACCTGTTCATCTCGCACGACCTGGGCGTGATCCGGCATATCAGCGACCGCGTCGCGGTGATGTCCGAGGGGCGAATCGTGGAGACGGGAGCGACCGAGACCGTGTTCAGCGACCCCCGGCATCCATACACCAGACGGCTACTCACCGCCGTCCCGCATCGTCGCGACCTCACGCCACGGCAATCCTGACAGCCGGAACGAGCAGGAACGTCACCTGATCCCGGCAGGCAGGATCTCTCGCACGGCTTGCTGCGCGACGTATTCCTGCCACTGAGCACGCCCCCACCCCCGGCGACGAACGAGCAGCCAGAAGACTTCGTGGCTCAGCGTGGCGTACAGGCGGTCGGCCGCCCGGTCGAGGTTCAGGTGCGCAGCCAGTTCGCCGTCGAGGAGACCTACGAGGCCACGAAGGCTTCGCCACCGCTGCTCCTCATGGCGGTCGAGCAGAAGGCGCACTTCCTCGTCAGCTGCGCCGCTTCGCACCAGTTCATACAGCGGTGCCAACCGCGCCGTGATATCGCACGTGACGGCGACAATGCGCTCGAGCCGCTCGGCCGCGTCGGGGACCCGCGCGATCTCGCCGATCTGTGGCCGCTCGAGCAGCGGGACAGCGAGCGAATCGCCCACGATCTCGCTATCCATGATCGCCGACAGCAGGGCCGCCTTCGATCCGAACGTGAAGTACACGGTCTGATGGGCGACATCTGCCGCCTTGGCGATGTCCATGATCGTTGTGGCCCTGTAGCCGCGATCGAGAAACAACTGCTGGGCTGCAGCGCTGATGCGTCCCCGCGTACGCTCAGCCTGCTCCCGTCGAGTCCCCGATGCCGCCATGTTGACTAGAGTATCAGCTAGAGCGTACTCTAGCGAGCGAGAGTTGCTGAACTGGAGCGCTCCGGTGATTGAAGCGTTCCCAAGAAGAAATCTGAAGGTGTAGGGAACCGTGATGAATGACTGGCCAAAGTTGCTTGCCGGCACATACGCCGTCGTGCGAGAGCCCATCGCGCGCATCAACGACGCCGTGTTGGGTCAGCCGACCCCGTGCTCGGAATGGACTGTCCGTGACGTGTTCGACCACGTCGTCGACACGATCGACATGTTCTCCAGAGCGGCCGGCGGGGGCACTCGGAGCGCGCCGGTTGCTGAAAGCGATCCCGACGCGGCGGTCGGCACCGCTCTCGAGCGCTTCGACGCGGCCGTCGAGCGAAATGTGGCGGCATGGGCCTCCCTCGCCGACCCGTCTGCCGTGCTTTCGCTGTCGTTTGGCGACTTCCCGGCAGAGGCCGCGGCGGCCATCAATCAGATGGATTCGCTGATCCATGGTTGGGATCTCGCCGTTTCGCTCGAGCTCGCTCCCGTGTGGCCTCGGGAGGTGGCCGAGACCGCGCTGCGGACCGCTGAGAAACGGTTTCGCACTCGACCGCGCGGCACCGCCTTCGGCCCGGAAGTGCCAGCACCCAGCGACAGCCTGCAGGACCGACTGATCGCGCTGAGCGGCAGAGACGTGCTTCCGTGGCGGAGTGCGGTCTCCACAGCTGGGGGGATACGGGACGTCTATGCCAAGCTCCCCGCGCAGGATCTCGAGCGGGCCCGGCGGTTCTATCAGGAGACGCTCGGGCTCGTGCCCTTCGCCGATATCCACAATCACCTCTACTTTGACGTCAACGGCGCCCACTTCATGATCTTCCCGAGCACGGGAAGCCCCTCGGGAACGCACGACCAGGTCGGACTTGTCGTTGACGATCTGCTGGCCGAGGTCACGCGGCTCAAGACCGCGGGTGTGTGCTTCAAGCGATATGACATTCGAGGCGTCACCGTGCGCGGGGAGATCATGGACACCGGCGCCATGAAAGCCGCATGGTTCATGGACTCGGAGGGCAACCTCCTCAGTCTCGCGGAGTTCGCCGGAACCTCTCCTTTCGAGAGGTGAGCGTGTCGGGCAACTGTCAGCCCATTCCTTCGGATACTGGGCTATGGTCAGGGCAAGCACGCAATCTGACAAGGGAGCGTAAGTGGATCATGGCCGGTAAATCACCTCGTGGAGACAAGACCAAAAAGGCACCGCAGTTGTCGCTGAAGGACAAGCGCGCACAGAAGCGCGAGAAGAGCGACACCGAGTTCATCAAGCCTCGCAAGGGGCACTGAGAACAGTTCGATTAATGGGAGCGCGGGCCTGGCCACATCGGCCGGGCCCGCGCTCGCTTTGGTGCATGCCCCGACGCGTCGCTTAAGATTGAGCGATCCCACACTCAGGCACCTTCACGGACGCGGTGCCGCATATATCGAACCGAGAGCAGAGCCATGACCAGCCCCGACATTCCCGACAAGCCCGCACTCGAGGGCCTCGAAGCAAAATGGGGCGGCACCTGGGATGCCGAGGGCACGTATCGCTTCGATCGCGGCCGGCTTGAGCGCGACGCGATCTACTCGATCGATACGCCGCCGCCGACGGCATCCGGCTCTCTGCACATCGGTCACGTCTTCAGCTACACGCACACGGATGTCGTGGCCCGCTACCAGCGCATGCGCGGCAAGAACGTGTTCTACCCGATGGGCTGGGACGACAACGGCCTGCCCACCGAGCGTCGCGTTCAGAACTACTACGGCGTGCGCTGCGACCCGAGCCTGCCGTATGAGACCGACTTCACGCCGCCGTTCGAGGGCGGCGACAACAAGAGCACCAAGGCCGCCGACCAGAAGCCCATTTCGCGGCGCAACTTCATTGAGCTGTGCGAGCGCCTCACGGTCGAGGATGAGAAGCAGTTCGAGGCCGTGTGGCGTGCCCTCGGCCTCTCGGTCGACTGGAGCCAGACCTACCGCACCATCGGCGACGAATCGCTGCGCACCTCGCAACTGGCGTTCCTGCGCAATATCGCGCGCGGCGAGGCATACCAGGCCATGGCGCCGACGCTGTGGGATGTCACGTTCCGCACCGCCGTCGCCCAGGCCGAGCTCGAGGACCGCGACGCCCCCGGCGCGTACCACCGGGTGTCGTTCCACGGCGAGACCGGCCCCGTCTTCATCGAGACGACCCGGCCGGAACTGCTGCCTGCCTGCGTGGCGCTGGTGGCGCATCCGGATGACGAGCGCTATCAGGCGCTCTTCGGAACGACCGTGACGACGCCGGTCTTCGGCGTCGAGGTGCCCGTCCTGGCGCACCACCTTGCCCAGCCGGACAAGGGCAGCGGCATTGCGATGATCTGCACGTTCGGCGACATCACCGACGTGGTGTGGTGGCGCGAGCTCGACCTGCCCAACCGGGCGATCCTCGGATTCGATGGCCGTCTCGTAAGTCAGACCCCCGAGTGGATCACGTCCGAGGCGGGCCGGGCGGCCTACGAGCAGCTCGCGGGCAAGACCGTGTTCTCGGCCAAGAAGGAGATGGTAGAGCTGCTGCGTGGCTCCGGCGACCTCGAGGGCGAGCCGAAGAACATCACGCACCCGGTTAAGTTCTTCGAGAAGGGTGACAAGCCCCTCGAGATTGTCTCGACCCGTCAGTGGTACGTCACCAACGGCGCCAGGGATGATGCGCTCAAGCAGCGCCTCACCGACCTCGGCCGCGAGCTCGACTGGCACCCCGACTTCATGCGCGTGCGCTACGAGAACTGGGTGGGCGGGCTCTCGGGCGACTGGCTGATCTCGCGACAGCGTTTCTTCGGTGTGCCCATCCCGGTCTGGTACCCGCTGGATTCCGACGGCAACCCGGTGTTCGAGGAGCCCATTCTGCCGAGCGAGGAGCAGCTGCCGGTCGACCCGTCTTCCGCCCCGGCTCCCGGCTACGACGAGAGTCGGCGCGGTGTGCCGGGCGGCTTCATCGGGGAGGTGGACGTCATGGACACCTGGATGACCTCATCGCTCACCCCGCAGCTGGCGGGCGGCTGGGAGCGCGACCCGCAGCTGTTCGACGCGGTCTTCCCCTTCGACCTGCGCCCGCAGGGCCAGGACATCATTCGCACCTGGCTGTTCTCCACCATGCTCCGCGCTCAGCTCGAGCATGGCCGGGCGCCGTGGGCGAACGCGGCACTCTCGGGCTTCATCGTCGACCCCGACCGCAAGAAGATGTCGAAGTCGAAGGGCAACGTCGTCACGCCCGCCGACATTCTTGAGCAGCACGGCTCCGACGCGGTGCGCTACTGGGCGGCCTCGAGCCGGCTCGGCACCGACGCCGCCTTCGACCCGCAGAATCCGACACAGATCAAGATCGGCCGACGGCTCGCCATCAAGATCCTGAACGCCGCGAAGTTCATCCTCGGCTTCGACGCCTCGGGCATCGATGCAGCCGGCGACGAGGCAGCGGGCGACGCAGCGGACGGCGTAGCCGGCGACGCAGCGGGCGACGCAGCGGATGCGCCCGGCTCCGCGGGCGCGAACGCCGCCGACAGCGGCCTGCGTCCCCTGGACGCGAGCATGCTCGCCGCGCTCGCGCGCGTCGTGCAGGAGGCCACGAAGGCGTTCGACGAGTACGACCACGCGCGTGCGCTCGAGACGACGGAGACGTTCTTCTGGACGTTCTGCGACGACTATCTCGAGCTCGTCAAGGAGCGCGCATACGGGCAGCACGGCGACGACGAGGGCCGCGCCTCCGCGGTGCGGGCCCTCCGCATCGCACTGGCGACACTGCTACGCCTGTTCGCCCCGTTCGTGCCGTTCGCGACAGAAGAGGCGTGGTCGTGGTCGCACGACGGGTCGGTGCACGCGGCACCGTGGCCGGAAGCGGCGGGGGTCGCGGCGGCGGAAGGACGCACGGCGGTGCTGCAGGCCGCGAGTGCGGCTCTCACCGGCATCCGTCGTGCGAAGACCGATGCGAAGGTGTCGCAGAAGACTCCGGTAGCCTCGGCGACGATCGCCGCACCGGCCGACCTGCGCGATGCGCTGGCCGACGCCGCGGACGATCTGAAGGCCGTCGGCCGCATTGACACGCTCGAGATCGTCGAGGGCGACGAGCTGAGCGTCTCCGTGACGTTCGAGTCGTGAGCGGCGCCCACCCATCGCCGGGCGCCGCGACGCCGGGTAGTGTCAGTGAACAGGAGGCCGCCATGTCGATCACCATCAGACCACTCGCCGAGGGCGACTTCTTCGCGTGGCTCAGCCTCTACGAGGGCTACGCCGAGACGTTCGACACCCCCCTGGATGACACCCGCGCCCTTCGCGTGTGGACGTGGCTCAGTGACGCATCGCATGAGGAGCAGGCCATCGTCGCTGCCGCTGACGACGGTCGCCTCGTGGGCCTCGCGCACTTCCGGGAATTCGCCCGGCCGCTCGCCAACGACCACGGCATGTTCATCGACGAGCTCTACGTCGCGCCCGACTCGCGCGAGCAGGGCGCGGGCACTGCACTGATTCAGGCGGTGCGTGGGCTGGCCGCCGAGAAGGGCTTCGGGGTGGTGCAGTGGGCCTCGAGCGGCGAGAACGACCCGGCGGCGTCGCTGTACGAGACGCTGGGCACGCGCTCACCCGCGGTCACTTACGAGATCAGGCTGTAGCGCCATGCAGCTCGGCACGAGATGGGCCGTCGGCGACGAGCCGCCCGCGAACCTCCCGGAGGTCGTGCGGCTTGCCGTGCACGCCGCCGAGGAGGAGCTCGCGGCCGTCGACGCGCAGACTGCGAACTGGCGCTGGACGCTGACGTGGCTGGAGAACAAGCCCGTCATCGAGCTCGACGATGGAACCGTGATCCGCTACAACCCGCACGAGGACAGCGCGACGATCACTCAGCCGGCCGACGGTGTGCCCGACCCTTTCGACGAGGACGACGAGTAGGGCCGCATCGATCGCTCGATAGCTCGATAGCTCGATAGCTCGCGCGCTTAGCGCGGCCCGAATCCGTAGGCGCGTAGCGACCTCTCACGCTGCATGTCTATCGCCGCGGAGCGCGCTGCCGCGCTGAGGCGCGGCCGGTTCGCGGCCTCGGCGCGGCGCTCCGCCCTGTGGCCGGCCCAGCGTACGAGGGCGAGGCCGACGCGGGCCACCGCGGCCTCGAAGGGGCTGGGGCGCCGGCGGCGGCCCGTCATCCGTATGGTCACTGTCGTCATCAGGGGGTCTCCTGGCCGTCGATGAGGGGAAAGGCGTTGAACTGGATCTGCACGGGCCGCGACCCGGTGGGGTTCTGCCCGCGATGCTTCTCGGCGAATGCATCAACATGGCGCTGCCATTGCTCGGTGAATTCGTGCAGCTGCTCGGCCGTCACCCGCACGTTCGAGGTCGAGATGACCGACGCATCCATCCATGCGCCAGGCAGCACATCGAGGCCCCGGTCGAGAAACGCGTTCAGCTGCTGCTCGCGTGTCTGCTGCCACTGCCGCACCACCATGGTGGCGGCAGCACGGGCCGCCTCGGTATCGGCGAGCGTGCGGGCATCGAGGTTGAGGCCGCCCGGCGTCCGTTCCCACCAGCGCTCGCGGGATGTGCCGCGGCCGACGATTTCGCGCACGAAGTCGTGCTTGGCCAGCTGGCGCAGGTGGTAGCTGGTGGCGCCGCTCGACTCCCCCAGTCGGGCCGCCAGACCACTGGCGGTGTGCGGCCCATACTGCGCGAGAACGTCGACGATCTGCACGCGAAGCGGATGCGCCAGCGCCTTGAGCGACTCAAGGTCGATGTTGCGATCCGCCTTGGGCGTGTACTCCTCTTCCATAACACCAATGTTACAGTTGCAAAGGATCCTTTGCAACTGGTTCTTTGCAACAGCTGGTTTGCAACGGGGTGTTTGCACCGCGCGCATGCCGCCCTAGGCTTGAGGCATGGCCGAAACGAACCCCTTCTTCACTCCGAGCCCGCTCCCGTACCAGCTGCCCCCGTTCGCCGAGATCGCCGACGAGCACTATGAGCCCGCCTTCGAGCGTGGCTTCGCCGAGCAGCTTGCCGAGATCGACGCAATCACTGCGAACTCCGAGCCGGCCTCGTTCGAGAACACGCTGTTGCCGCTGGAACGCAGCGGGCAGACGTTACTGCGCGTGGCGGAGGTGTTCTTCAACAAGAGCTCGGCCGATTCGACCGACTTCACCAATGCACTCGAAGAGAAGATCGCGCCGCGGCTGGCCGCGCACCAGGATGCCATCACGCTGAACCGCGACCTCTACGCGCGCATCGAAAGCGTGTACGACCAGCGCGACGCACTCGACCTCGACCCTGAATCGCGATATTTGCTCGAGAGGTACCACACGGAGTTCACCCTCGCTGGCGCCGGGCTAGACGACGAGGGTGCCCGACGACTGCGCGAGATCAACGAGGCGCTGTCGAGCCTGACGACCCGCTTCGACAAGAACCTGCTCGCCGACACCAACGATCTCGCGGTCGTCGTGGACGACGTTTCGCAGCTCGACGGCCTCGATGACGGGCAGGTCTCGGCGGCTGCCGAGGCCGCCCGCGGTCGAGGGCTCGACGGCAAGTACCTCATCACGCTGGTGCTGCCGACGGGGCATCCGCTTCTCGCTTCTCTCACGAACCGCGATCTCAGGCAGCGCGTAATGGCCGCCTCACGCTCACGCTCGGCTCGCGGCAATGAGCACGACAACCGGCAGGTGGTGCTCGAGATCACCCGGCTTCGCGCCGAACGGGCGCGGCTGCTCGGCTTCGCCACCCACGCCGAGTACGTGACGGCGGATGAGACCGCAAAGAATCCGCAGGCGGTCGCCGACATGCTCGGCCGTCTTGCTGTGCCCGCCGCGCGCAACGCCCGCGCCGAACAGCAGGAGCTGCAGCACCAGGCAGAGTCGGCCGGGCACGACTCCGAGGTGCAGGCATGGGACTGGGCCTACTACACCGAGGCTGCGCGAAAGGCGGCCTACGATGTCGACACCGCCGCCATGCGGCCGTACTTCGAGGCCGAGCGCGTGTTGCACGACGGGGTCTTCTTCGCCGCCAGCAAGCTCTATGGCCTGACCTTCGCCGAGCGACACGACCTGACGGCCTACCACCCCGACGTGCGGGTTTTCGAGGTCTTCAACGAAGACGGCAGCGCCCTCGGCCTGTTCCTGTACGACCTGTACACGCGCGACTCGAAGCGCGGTGGGGCATGGATGAACCCGCTGACCTCGCAGTCGACGCTGCTCGACTCCCCCACCGTCGTCGTGAACAACCACAACGTGCCCAAGCCGGCGGCGGGCGAGCCGACCCTGCTCACGTACGACGAGGTCAACACGCTCTTCCACGAGTTCGGCCACGCGCTGCACGGGCTCTTCGCCCACGTCACCTACCCGAAATTCGCGGGAACGAACGTGTTTCGCGACTTCGTGGAGTTCCCGAGCCAGGTGAATGAGATGTGGATGCTGTGGCCCGACGTTCTCGCGAACTACGCCCGTCACTACCGCACGAACGAGCCGATGCCGCAGGAACTGGTCGACAAGCTGCGTGCGTCGGAGGCGTTCAATGAGGGCTTCAAGACGAGCGAGTACCTGGGCGCGGCGCTGCTTGACCAGGCGTGGCACTCCATCACGGCCGACGACACCGTGACCGACGTCGACGCATTCGAGTCGAGCGCGCTCGCGGCGGTCGGACTCGACAACCCCGCCGTGCCGCCGCGGTACTCGAGCACGTACTTCCAGCACACCTTCGCCGGCGGCTACGACGCCGGCTACTACTCCTACATCTGGAGCGAGGTGCTGGATGCCGACACGGTCGAGTGGTTCCGCGAGAACGGCGGGCTCACGCGCGAGAACGGCGAGCGGTTCCGCACCCGCCTGCTCGGCGTCGGTGGCTCGAAAGACCCGCTGGAGGCGTACCGCGACTTCCGCGGCCGCGACGCGGTGATCGAGCCTCTGTTGAAGCGCCGCGGCCTCGCCGACTGATCCCCGTCGGCGCTGGGCACCGGCCCTCCGGTCCCGGGACCCCAAAGCGCCTCGCGGGACCCGAAACAACGGGCCCCGCCAGACACTATCGGGTCCCGCGAGGCGCGCGAACAGGATGAAGCTGCTGAGTAGGCGGCAGTGCCGCCGTATCGAGACCCCGGCCTACGCGGACTTCTCGGCGCGGCGGGGGCGGTGCGGCACGATGGTGGGGGCCGCGTTCTCGAGCACGGACTCACGCGTGACGACGACGCGCGCAACCTCGTCGCTCGAGGGCACCTCGAACATGATGGGCCCGAGCACTTCTTCCATGATGGCGCGCAGGCCGCGGGCGCCGGTCTTGCGCAGCACGGCGAGGTCGGCGATGGCCTCGAGCGCATTCGGCTCGAACTCGAGCTCGACGCCGTCGAGTTCGAACATGCGCTGGTACTGCCGCACGAGCGCATTCTTCGGCTCGGTGAGGATCTGCATGAGTGCCACCTGGTCGAGCTGCGCCACGGTGGTCACGACGGGAAGCCGCCCGATGAACTCGGGGATCAGGCCGAACTTGTGCAGGTCTTCAGGCAGAACCTCGCTGAACAGGTTGATGTCGTCGTTCTTCGCGTGCAGCGGGGCGCCGAAGCCGATGCCCTTCTTGCCCGCGCGCTGCGAGATGATGTCTTCGAGCCCCGCGAAGGCGCCGGCCACGATGAACAGAACGTTCGTCGTGTCGATCTGAATGAACTCCTGGTGCGGATGCTTGCGCCCACCCTGCGGAGGAACGGAGGCGACCGTGCCCTCGAGGATCTTGAGCAGCGCCTGCTGCACGCCCTCACCGGAGACATCCCGCGTGATCGACGGGTTCTCGGCCTTGCGGGCGATCTTGTCGACCTCGTCGATGTAGATGATGCCGGTCTCGGCCCGCTTGACGTCGTAGTCGGCGGCCTGGATCAGCTTCAGAAGAATGTTCTCCACGTCTTCGCCGACGTAGCCTGCCTCGGTGAGCGCCGTCGCATCCGCGACCGCGAACGGAACGTTGAGCTGCTTGGCAAGCGTCTGCGCCAGGTACGTCTTGCCGCAGCCCGTCGGCCCGATGAGCAGGATGTTCGACTTGGCGATCTCGACATCGTCGATGGCGTCGGCCGGCCCGATCGCAGCGCGTGCACGCACCCTCTTGTAGTGGTTGTACACGGCGACGGCGAGAGCACGCTTGGCGGGCTCCTGGCCGATCACGTACTCCTCGAGGAAGTCGAAGATCTCACGCGGCTTCGGCAGGTCGAACTCGTGGTTCGCCTCTTCGCCGGACTCGGCAAGGCG
The DNA here is from genome assembly GCF_026410545.1 of Microbacterium sp. STN6. GTDB lineage: Bacteria > Actinomycetota > Actinomycetes > Actinomycetales > Microbacteriaceae > Root112D2. Next base: position 549,355 of record NZ_JAPMIT010000002.1, on the reverse strand, counting down.
CTCCTCGATGATCTCGTTGCACAGCTCGACGCACTCGTCGCAGATATAGACGCCGGGCCCAGCGATGAGCTGTTGCACCTGCTTCTGGCTCTTTCCGCAGAAGGAACACTTGAGCAGGTCCGCGCTTTCTCCTATGCGAGCCACTCTCACACTCCTTCTGAACAGAACGCTTTCTACGAGCCTAGCTTGTGCTCCCGACATCATGTCGCAGGGCGCGGCGAATGACGCTGCGGCGTGCCGTGGGCCGGCGATTCACCCTCACAGCAGATGGCGCAGGAAGCGACCCGGCGCCTCCAGATACAACCGCCAGTTGCGCACCAGCTCCAGGTCTTCCCATTCCGAGCGACGGATACCCCACTCCCCCACCTCGAGAATCCGCGCGCCCGGCAGCGACGCGAGAACCGGGGAGTGCGTCGCGCAGATCACCTGCGTTCCCCGGTCCACCATGTGCTGCAACGATGCGAGCCACTTCAGCGTCGACGTGAACGAGAGCGCGGCCTCGGGCTCATCGAGGCAGGCGAGGCCTGCCACGAAGAGCGGATGGTCGAGCTTGTCGTCGAGGAGCGCATTGAACGACTCTCCGTGACTGAGCTCGTGCAGCATCCGATCGGGGCCACCCAACTGCTCTAACCATGTGTAGTAGCCGTGCATCGTCTCGGCACGCAGAAAGAACCCCCAGCGGGGCCCGGATGGGCTGCGCTCGACGCGCAGCCACTCGCCGAGCGGCGACTCGCTCGCGCGGGTCGCATGCGACCCCTGGTTGCTGCCGCCCTCTGCCGGCAGTCCAGCCGCGACGGCGATGCCCTCGACGAGCGTCGACTTGCCACTGCCGTTCTCCCCCACGATGAACGTCACACCGGCAGGGAACTCGAGACCCTCGTCGAGCACCTGACGCACGGCTGGGATGGACGCCGGCCACGCCGAGAAGTCCGGCTCGATGTCCCGAAAACGCGAAACGCGGCGGATGGGCCGGCTGTCGTACAGCCAGTCTTCCGCCGCGTCCACGCGATGCGCCCTACTTCGTGATGGCCGCCGGAATCGTCTTCCGGCTCGTGAGCACCTGGTCGATCAGCCCGTACTCCAGAGCCTCTTCTGCGCCAAGGATCTTGTCGCGGTCGATGTCCTTGTTCACCTGCTCGATGCTGCGGTTGGAGTGCTTCGACAGTGTCTCCTCGAGCCAGGTGCGCATGCGCATGATCTCGTTCGCCTGGATCTCGATGTCAGACGCCTGGCCCTGCCCTGCCTCGCCGACGGCGGGCTGGTGAATCAGGATGCGCGCGTTCGGCAGCGCGAGGCGCTTACCGGGCGTACCGGCTGCCGTGAGCACCGCCGCAGCGGAGGCCGCCTGGCCGAGCACGACCGTCTGAATGTGCGGACGAATGTACTGCATGGTGTCGTAGATGGCCGTCATCGCCGTGAACGAGCCGCCCGGCGAGTTGATGTACATCACGATGTCGCGGTCGGGATCCTGGCTCTCGAGCACGAGCAGCTGCGCCATCACGTCGTCGGCCGATGCGTCGTCGACCTGCACGCCGAGGAAGATGATGCGGTCCTCGAAGAGCTTCGCGTACGGGTCCTGCCGCTTGTAGCCGTAGGCCGTGCGCTCCTCGAAGCTCGGCAGAATGTAGCGGGCGCCGGGGGTCGCAAGGGCTCGCGCGGCGGTGAAGTTGGGGGTTTCCATGTCGTTCTTCCTTGTGTCCTTCGCGCCTATTTGCCGGCCTGGCCGGCGGTGACCTCGGCGACGTCGAGCGCCGTCTCGCGGATATGGTCGACGAACCCGTACTCGAGCGCCTCCTGGGCGTTGAACCACCGGTCGCGGTCGCCGTCGGCGTTGATCTGCTCGACGGTCTTGCCGGTCTGGGCCGCCGTGATCTCGGCAAGCCTGCGCTTCATGTCGAGAATCAGCTGCGCCTGCGTCTGAATGTCGCTGGCCGTTCCGCCGAATCCGCCGTGGGGCTGGTGCAGCAGCACACGCGCATTCGGCGTGATGAACCGCTTGCCCTTCGTGCCGGCCGTCAGCAGCAGCTGGCCCATGGAGGCCGCCATCCCGATGCCGACGGTGACGATGTCGTTCGGCACGAACTGCATGGTGTCGTAAATGGCCATGCCTGCCGTGATCGAGCCGCCGGGCGAGTTGATGTACAGGGAGATGTCGCGCTTCGGGTCCTCCGCGGCGAGCAGCAGCAGCTTGGCCGCGATCTCGTTGGCGTTGTCGTCGCGCACCTCGGAGCCCAGCCAGATGATGCGGTCTTTCAGCAGTCGGTCAAAAACACTGGGTTGCAGTGTCGCTTCGGCCATGTGTCGCTCCGTTTCGTTGTCGCTTGGTTTCGAATCTATCGGAGGCCGCGCACCTGGGCCGGTGATGTTCGCCGTGGGCAGATCGGCCCCGCCGTCGCTCCCGCCACGAGGCGGGCCAAATCTGCAGTCCGAGCGCACCCTACCCACGATCTGCCCCGACTCGGGTGTGCGGGAGGAATGTGGCGAGACGTTGAGACGGATGCATGAGGGGCCGAGCGCCTTCGCGCCCGGCCCCTCATGTGACGGAAGGTCACTCGCTACGCGTTACGAATCCTTCTTCGTCGCCTTCTTGGCGGCAGGCTTCTTTGCGGCAGGCTTCTTGGCCGGGGCCTTCTTCTTCGCGGGCTTGGCGGCAGCAGCATCCGCTTCTGCCTCGTCGTTCGCGTCGGCGCTCACGGCGTCGTCGCTTTCGGAACCGTCGCCTTCAGGCGCAGCGTTCTCGTCGGCGACCGCGATGAAGTCGGAGAGGTCGACGGGCTTGCCCGCCGTGTCGACGACCGAGACCTTGCCGAGCAGGATCGCCAGCGACTTGTTGCGCGCGACCTCGCCGACCATGGCCGGAATCTGGTTGCTCTCGCTGAGGATCTTGACGAACTCGTTCGGCTCCATGCCGTACTGCGAGGCGCCCTGAATGAGGTATTGGGTGAGCTCGTCCTGGCTGACCTGGACACCCTCGGCCTGCGCGACCTCGTCAAGCAGGATCTGAGTGCGGAACGTCTTCTCGCTCGACTCAGCCACCTCGGCCCGGTGCTCATCGTCTTCGAGGCGGTTCTCGCTCTCGAGGTGGCGGTGCACCTCGTCTTCGACGAGCTGCTCGGGCACGGGGATCTCGACGGCCTCGAGAAGGGCGTCAACGAGCTTGTTGCGTGCCTCGTTGGCCTGCTCGAGCGCCTTTGCCTGCTGCGCCTGGCCGCGCAGGCTGTCGCGCAGCTCGTCGATCGTGTCGAACTCACTGGCGATCTGGGCGAACTCGTCGTCGGCCTCGGGAAGCTCGCGCTCCTTGACGGCGCTGACGGTCACGGTGATCTCGGCGTCTTCACCCTCGTGGTCGCCGCCCATGAGCGGGGCCGTGAACGTGGTGGTCTCGCCCGCGCTGAGCGAGTCGAGGGCCTCGTCGATGCCGTCGATCAGGTCGCCGCTGCCCACCTCGTACGAGATGCTGTTCGCGGTGTCGACCTCGTTGCCGCCGATGGTGGCGACCAGGTCGATCTGGGCGAAGTCGCCCGTCTTGGCGGGCCGGTCGACCGTGACGAGCGTGCCGAAGCGGCTGCGCAGGCGGTCGAGTTCGTCGGTCACGTCGAGCGCGGTGACCTCGATGGGGTCGACCGTGACCTCGATGGCGGAGTAGTCGGGCAGCGTGACCTCGGGGCGCACGTCGACCTCGACGACGACCGTGAGGTCGCCCGAGAAGTCCTTCTCGTTCGGCCACTCGGTGATGTCGGCCTCGGGCCGGCCAAGCGGGCGCAGGTCGTGCTCGTCGACGGCCTGCCGGAAGAAGCCGTCGAGCCCCTCGTTGACCGCGTGCTCGAGCACGGCGGCCTTACCGACACGCTGGTCGATGATGGGCGGCGGAACCTTGCCCTTGCGGAAGCCCGGGATGTTCACCTGCTCGGCGATGTGCCCGTAGGCGTGGGTGATGCTCGGCTTCAGCTCCTCGGGCGTCACCAGAATGGTGAGCTTTGCGCGCGTGGGGCTGAGCTTCTCGACCGTGGTCTTCACGTTGTTGGGTTCTCCTGCTTGTTGGACTTTCCCGTATGCGGGATGGGCTTGGTCGGGGCGACAGGATTTGAACCTGCGACCTCCCGCTCCCAAAGCGGGCGCTCTAGCCAAGCTGAGCTACGCCCCGAATCGACTGCCACAACCCGCGTGGTCAGACACCAGGACGAACGCGTGACGCGTGCCCGGGGCGAAATGACCTTGGCAAGTCTAATGTATAGGATTGGTCAGCACGCCTCCGATGAGGCGCTTGCGGGGATGTAGCTCAATGGTAGAGCCTCAGTCTTCCAAACTGATTACGCGGGTTCGATTCCCGTCATCCCCTCCGCGGCGAAAGCGGGAGTTTGCGACGAGCGTGGGAGTTCCTCCTGCAGATCTCGTCGCGAACACGCACTTTCGGCGACCGGGAGGCGCGTTCCGTTTCGCAACCCGCGTCGGTTGATACCGCCGGCTCGGTCAGAAGGTGCGGCCGCGTTTGCGGCGTGCCTCGCCGCCCTTCTTGCGCTTGATGATGCTGATCTGGCCATCCGGCTCCATGAAGGCGCGCTCCACCTCACCGACTTCTTCGATGCCCTGCATGCGCAGCTGGCTCATCAACTCGTCGTCGGTCACGAACTCGCGAGCCATGTTCTTGTGCAGCATCTCACCGTCCCTGATGAGCGGGAGTGGCTTGGCGTGCAGGATGCGCCCCACGGCCGGGAAACGCCAGCCCAGCATCGCCATCACCGCCGCCCACACGATGATGACGGCGACGAGCAGCACACCGTCAGTGATCGACTTGTACTCGCCCGCCATGGCGTTCTGCGCAGCATCCGCTATGAGAACAATGACGAGCACGTCGGTGATCTCGACGCCGCTGGTCTGCCGCTTCAGCACGAAGCGCAGCAGCATGTAGATGACGAAGTAGGTGATCGTTCCGCGAACGAAGATCTCGAGAAGCGGCGTGTCGGGGATGAAGACGGTCTTCCAATCGACGCCCCAGAGCCAGTCGAGACTGCCGCTAGCCCTCAGCATTGTTGCTGGTGCTCTCGTGCTCCTCCAGACCGACCGCGCGGCGCAATTCGTTCGCGTCGTTGGGCTGGTCCTTCTGCTCCATGAGGTCGCTCAGCGCGTCCGCGATGGCGTTCAGCTTGTGCTGCACCGCCAGGTCGGAACGGGTCTGGCTGTTCTGCAGCAGGGCCACGAGCAGAAAGGTCACGATCGTCGTCAGCGTGTTGATGATGAGTTGCCACGTGTCAATCGTCTTGATGACGATGATCGACGGCGCCCACAGCACCACGAGCAGCACGCAGAAGCAGAAGAACCAGGCGCGGCTGGCGAGCTTTGAGGCGCCCTCCGCGAACTTGTCGAACGCGCCGACGTGCTCGGACACCTCACTCGGCATGGTGGGCTCATCAGCCATCTGACGTCACCTTTCTCTTGTGCTTTGCACGGTACCCCGGTCGATTCCGCTCCGCCCTGCCCTCTGCTCCTCCCGCTTCTCCACAGATCTCGCGTCGCCGATCCGACCACCACCCGCTCTCTGCCAGAGTCTCTGCATGACCGACTCCCGTGTGCCGCGGCACCAGCGTGTGTGGCCTGCCAGCCCTGCCGCCTTCGCCGACACGAACCGCTGCCCCTCCTGCTTCGCGAGCCTCGCCGAGCCCGCATGCACCGTCTGCGGTCTTGACCTGCGCACGCCCGCCGCAACCGAGCTCCTCGCGCTCGGAGTACAGCTGGTGCAGCTCGAAGAGCACCGTCAGCGCACCATCGAGCGGATGCGCGGCGAGCAGGCGCTCGCCGCGTGCCGCGGGCTCGACCCGGCGTCGGCAGCCGCCGACGCTCCCCCTGCCGCCGACGCTCCCCCTGCCGCCGCCGACGCTCCCCCTGCCGCCGACGCTCCCCCTGCCGCCGCAGACGCGCCCCGTCCTACCCTTGGCGCGACCGCTTCGGCGGCCACCGCGGTGCGGCGCCGGTCGGGCCTGCAGGTGCTCCTCCTCGTTCTCGGCGTGGTGCTCGTCTCAGTGGCGGCCGCGTTCTTCCTCTTCATCGCCATCGTGAGCGCGACCGCCGAGGCGCTCGCCGAGCTGACCGCTCTCGCCGCCGCACTCGTGCTCGCGCTGGCGATGCTGCTGCGCGGGCGCCGGCTGCCCGGCACGGCGGAGGCCCTCGCCGCGGTGGCCGTCATCCTGCTGCTGCTCGATGTGTGGCAGGTGCGGGGCAGCGGCGCCTTCGGCAGCGACCGCGTTGATGCGACGACGTTCACTGGTGGTGGCCTGCTCGTTATCGGGGCGGTGAGCGCCCTCGCGGCGACCAGTTCCAGAATCAGAGTGCTGGAGCTGGCGTGGTCTGCGCTGTGCCCGACGGGAGTCATGTTTCTCGTGTTCGGCGCGCTCTGGCCGTTGAACACCATGCTCGCCGCGTGGGCCGGTTTCGTCGCCGCGGGCGCGTTCTGTCTCATTGCACCTCTCGTTCGCGGGCGCCTCGCTCCGTCCCTTCTGCGAGCGATGGGGCTTGCCGCGCTCACGCTCGCGCTGCCGCTGGCCGCACTCGATTTCGACCTGAGCGGGTGGACGAGAGCGGCCCTGCTCCTCATCACGGCTGTCGTATGGGCAAGCCATGTTCTCGCCGCCGCGGGGCCGCCTGAGGGCCGGCGTGAAGCGACGGGGTGGCGTCGCGCCTCTTCGGTCGGAGCGGGGCTCGCTACGGCGCTCGCGGCCACAGTTGCGGCCACCGTTGCGGCCACCGGGCTCGCCGACACCGCCGCGGCGGCCTGGCTGCCCATCGCGGCCGCCGCCGCCCTGCTGATGGTGACCGCCGCGTGGTTGACGCGCCTGGCCGGTCGCCCCCGTCTTGAAGAAGCGGTCCGCGTGTCGCTGTGGCCGATCGCCGCCGTCGCCGCGCTCACGCTTCTCGCCTCGGTGTCCCGCGCGATCGCCTCCTATTTCCTCACGCTGGCAGCCCCCTCGGGCCCTCTCGAATTCTCGCCTTTCGAGGAATTCGTGAGCGACGCACTTGGCGAGCGCGGGCCGAACTGGGCCGGGATGCTGGCGATCCTGATCGGTGCGATCGGTGCGGGCGCCACGCTGACGCTGCTCGGGCGAGTGTCCGCCGCACGCATCGTGGGATCGGCGTTGATCGTGTGCGCCGTACTCGCCAGCGGCAGCGTTCTGCAGACCGGGCCGACAGCGGCGGTGTTCGGTGCAACGGCCCTCGTGAGCCTGCTCGCGGCATCGTCGAGGCGCCCACGTGCCGAGGCGTGGCGACGGATTGCTGCTGCGACTGCGCCACTCGCGCTCGTCGCCTTCTTCTCCCTGCTTGGCGGCGCGCTCCTGCACACTTCGCTCGCGCTCGCCGCTCTCGCGCCGCTCGCGTGCGTGCTCTCGGCAGCAGCTGCGCTCGCCATCACGGCGTTGCGCATCGATGCTCTCGCGCGCGCCGTGTGGTGGTCGTCGACGGCACTCGCCTCGTTCGCCGTGCTCGTGTTCGCCTGCGCCAGGGCCGGCGCCGAGCTGCCGGTGGCCCTCATGCTGCTCGCCCCGCTCCCGCTGCTCGCCACCGCCGCGCTCGGCCGAGCACGCCGGCTGAGGCGACTCGCCTGGCTCGGGGCGCCGCTCGCCATCGCCGCACTGGCGGCGGCTTTGGCTCAGGGGCATTCGAGCGCGCCGGAGCCGTTCACGCTGCCGGGGGCGCTGGGGATCGGCGTGATCGCGCTCACCGTCGGCGTTCGCTCGGGCGGTCATCGAGAGCGGCGGGCGGCTGCAACCGCCCTGGCGGCCACGGCGCTGGCGCTCATCGTCGGCCCTGGCCTCCTCTCCGTCGAGACGGGCGCCGCCATTCGGCCCGCCGTCCTGCTCGCCTGCGGTGCACTGGCGTTGATCGCTGCCCCGATGTCGCCGGCGGTTGTCGCGGGTATTCGACTGCCACCCGTACTCGCCATCACCGGCACAGCGGCTGCGCTCGGCGCGGGCGTGATCCGTGGGTTCTCTGGGCTGCAGGGCTCGTCGCCTGGCCCCCTCGCCGCCGAGGTATGGGCCATTCCCGCGGTGCTCGTCACCGTCGTCGCGGCGAGTCTGTGGTCAGCCCGCGACCAGCGCCCCGCCTGGGCTGCCGAGGCGCTGGTCGCCGTGGCCGTCACGAGCCTTGCGAGCGTCGAGACGGCCGCGGTCCTGGCCGCCCCGAACGCGTCACTGCGCGCTTTCGTCACCCTCGCGGTGCTCGGCGCGGTGTACGTGGGCGCGGCATCGGCCGGCACACTTCCGCTCACTCGGCGCATCGGGTGGCTCGCGCTGGGGTCGATGGTGATCGTCGGCGTGCTTGCGCTCGCGGGCGGCAACGCGCATCCGCTCGAACTCGTGACGGTGCCCGTCGGGATCGCACTCGGCGCTGCCGGGGCCTATCGACTCGCCGTTCGAGACAGCGCGCGAAGCTGGAGCCAGCTGGGGCCGGCCTGCGCCGTACTGCTGGTGCCGTCGCTCGCCGCAGACATCGGCGCGAACGAGTTGTGGCGCGTGGTCGGGCTGGGTGTCGTTGCGGTGCTCGCCGTGGTCGTCGGTGCCGCGCGTCGCCTGCAGGCGCCGCTCATTCTCGGTGCCGCGGTGCTGCTCGTGCACGCGGTAGCCCAGCTGTGGCCCTGGATCGCCGCGCTCTACGCCTCGGTCGACTGGTGGGTGTGGCTCGGCATCGGTGGGGTACTGCTCATCGCGCTCGCCGCCACGTACGAGCGGCGCATTCGAGACATGAAGACTCTCGCGATCGGCCTCGCGCAGCTGCGATGAGGGCGCCCGAGGGTGCTGTTCTCAGCGCTGCAGCCAGGCGAGCACCGCCAGAACGCGACGGTGGTCGGAGCCCGAGTCCTGCAGGCCGAGCTTCTGGAAGATGGAGGTCACGTTCTTCTCGACCGCACCCACCCCGATCACGAGCCGCTCGGCGATGCCCGCGTTGGTGCGGCCCTCAGCCATGAGCTCGAGCACCTCGCGTTCGCGCGGGGTGAGGGCCGCGAGCGGGTTGGACTGGCGCCCGAGCAGCTCGCGCACGACCTGTGGGTCGAGCACCGTGCCGCCGGCAGCGATGCGGGTGACCGCATCCGTGAGGTCGTCGAGCGACGCGACGCGGTCTTTCAGCAGGTAGCCCATGCCGCCCTGCCCCGCCGCCAGAAGCTCGTGCGCGTACGTTCCCTCGACATACAGGCTGAGGAGAAGGATTCCGAGCCGCGGCATTCGCCGTCGCAGGGCGAGCGCGGCCTGCACCCCCTCGTCGCGGTACGACGGAGGCATGCGCACGTCGAGCACGGCCAGATCCGGGGCGAGCTCGTCGATCTCGGCGAACAGGCTCTCGGCGTCGCCGAACGCACCCACCGTCTCGAAGCCCGCCTCGTCGAACAGCCGTACGAGCCCCTCGCGCAGCAGCACGGAGTCATCCGCGATCACGATGCGGAGCGGGCGGTCGGCAGGCGCAGTCTCGGGCATGCAGACAAGGCTACGGGAGACGGCGGCTGCGGGGTGAGGAGCCGCGAAGCGGCGTCTCGAAGCCCTGCCCTATAGCCGGATGGGTTTCGAGACGCCGCCTTCGGCTGCTCCTCAACCCGCGTTCACATCAGAGCGGGATGACGGCGCCGATGCTGGTCGGGCCACCTGCCGGGCTGTCGAGAACGAGTGTCCCACGCAGGCCGCGTACGCGCTCGTCGAGGCCGCTGAGTCCGTGGCCGCCGGTCACACGAGCGCCGCCGGCGCCGTTGTCGGTCACCCACACCTCCAGCACCCGACCGCCCGTCGTCGGCTCGGGTCGAACCCTCGCAACGAGCCGGGCGGCCGTCGCCCCCGAGTGCTTCGACACGTTCGTGAGCAGCTCGGCCGCCAGGTAGTAGACGCTGCGCTCGACTTCCCCAGGAAGCTGGGATGCGTCGCCCAGATCGATCTCGACCGTGACGGGCGCGGTGCTGAGAGCCGCGAGCGATTCCAGTGCGGCGACCAACCCACGATCCTGAAGGATCGGCGGGGCGAAGCCGCGGGAGAGCGCGCGCAGCTCCTCGAGCGTGTCGTGAGCCCGCGTGCGGGCCTCGACCGCGAGCGAGCGGGCGGCATCCGGGTCGGAATCGAGCTTGCGCTCAAGGGTGGCGAGATCCATCTGAAGGCGCACCAGCCGCTGCTGCGGGCCGTCGTGGATGTCACGCTCCAGGCGCCGCAGTGAGTAGTCCTCGGCGAGCACGGCCGCGCCGCGTGAGGCGCTCAGGTCGGCGACCTCGCGTTGCAGGGCCTCCGAGCGCCAGGCGCCGAGAACTCCGCGCGCGATGACCGCGTGCAGCAACGTCAGCCCGCGCGTGACGAACGGGAGCGTCGCCAGGAAGAGGAGCCCGACGACGAGTAGGAAGACTGCCTCGCCTGCGAGCGGGTCACCGCCGGTGCGGTAGCCGGGGAAGAAGAACCCCAGCACGACGCTGTGCAACCACACGTTCTGGTCGTCAGCTGGCAGGAACCGCCCCCAGAACCAGTACGTGACCCCGCCGAGCCCGCTTGCCAGCCAGACGACGGAGACGACCCACGTGACCGTGCCGACGATCGGATTGATGACGTAACTGTGCAGAAGGTACAGCCAGTAGTGGCCGTTCACGAACGGGCCGAAGGTGGCGCGCAGGAAACCGGCCGGCCTCCCCTCCGGCCGCCAGGCTGGTCGCACGATCGCTCCTCGGCCCGCCCAGCCCAGGCGCACGAGTTCGAGAGTGCCGAACCCGCGGGCGATGTACAGGGCGGCGACGAGCAGGAACAGCCCGACGTAGATCACGGCCGTACCGATCCCGCCCCAGAACACGGCGTTGAGCACGACGAAGCCGGTGATCGCGACAGGCAGCCCCAGGAGCAGGAAGCCCAGCTCGCGGGGCACGCCCGCCCAGAGCCGGCCGTAGCCGAATCGGCGGGATGCGGTACCGGCGCGGCCGGCCGCGGCGGCATCCGTGGGTTCGCTCACATGTTCAAGCGTGGCAGACGTGGCGTGGGATTCAGTGCTCATGGTTCGTCTCGTTCTCTCTCGGGCCGTAGCCGCTTCGGTCTTCGGTGCTGTCTTCGGGCGGGGTTCCGGCCTTCTGGCCGGCCTTCACGACGACGAACTGGCCCATCATGCCGCCGTCCTCGTGCCGCAGCAGGTGGCAGTGGTACATGTACGGGATGTTGCGGTCGGTGTAGTCGCTGAAGCGCAGCAGCAGAACGTACGCAGTCTCGGGCGCCAGGTAGACGGTGTCCTTCCACCCCGCGAGCTCGGGTGGCGGCGGGGCGCCACCGACGCTCGCGACCTGGAACTGCGTGTCGTGCACATGAAAGCTGTGCGGCTCGTTCTGGCTGTTGGTCACGACCCATTTCTCGAGCGTGTCGACCACGACCGTCTGATCGATGCGGTCCATCTGCATCCTCTGGTCGTTGATGCGGGTTCCGTGCATGTCGAAGGTGCAGGTCACGGATGCGTCTGCCGCGTCCCAGCGCGCCATCGGTACCAGCTCGGTGGGCATGGGGCCGAGACTGGTCAGGGAATCCGCGGCACGCAGTTGCATGATGTCGAGTGTGTCGCGGCCCGCGTTCATGGTGGCGACCGAATCCGGCACGCCGAGCTTCGGCGGTGTCGAGCGCAGGGTGACGCGCTCACCGGGCTCCATGCGCACCAGCACCTCGGCGCGCTCCCCCGGTGAGAGACGGATGCCGGTCATGGCGGCCGGCGCGGCAAGCAACCCGCCGTCGGTGCCGATGAGCTCGAACGAGCGGTGGTCGCTGAAGCCGAAGTCGTAGATGCGGGCGGCAGACGCGTTCAGGAGCCGCAGTCGCACCACGTCGGTCGTGACGGGCAGGTAGGCGCCGATCGCGCCGTTGACGAGAACGGTGTCGCCGATGGGGCCGATGAACCCGCTCGTGCTGTTCGTGAACTGGCCGCCGTCGTCGAAGCGGCGGTCCTGCACGATGACCGGGATGTCGTCGACGCCGTACTCGCGCGGCAGGTTCAGCGCCTCCTCGGCCTCGTCGTGCAGGATCACCATGCCGGCAAGACCCATGGTCACCTGGTGCAGCGTCTCGCCGTGCGGGTGCGGGTGGTACCAGAGTGTCGCGGCCGGCTGGTCGATTCTCCAGTGCGGCGACCACGTCTCACCCGGCGACACCATCTGGTGCGGGCCGCCATCCATCGCGGCGGGCAGGTGCATGCCGTGCCAATGCACGGTCGTGGGCACGGTGAGCCGGTTCGTCACGTCCACTCGCACCGCATCGCCCCGGTTCGCGACGATCGTCGGCCCCAGGTACGAGCCGTTGTACCCCCACGTGGTCGTGCGCTCGCCCGGGCGGAACTCGGTGCTGCCGGCCGAGGCGGCCAGGGTGAAGACGCGCTCGCCAGCGGCATCCGTCGTCGCCTTCGCCACCGGTGGAATCGGTAACGGAGTGTCGAAGTGAACCTTGCCGGCGGTGTTCATCGTGCCGCCGCCGAACACTGAACCGCAGCCCGCCAGGGCAAGGGCGATGGATGCGGTCGCCAGGACGGCGACCGAGGCCGCGGCGAGGGTGGCGCGTGGCCGCCGGGGCGCGTGTCGTTCGAGCATGGTTCAAGCCTCGCGGCGGCGGGAGCGCGGCCGTAGCCGGGGAGCATCCGAATCGGGGAGGGGGTTATCCCGAACGGGCGAGGTCTCGATACGCCCGCGCGGCGGGTTGCTCGACCAGCGGCGGCGGGCGGGTGAGCGCAGCCTCAGCTTGCTTGCGGAATAGCGGGCGACGCGTACGGTTGAGCTTCAAGAGAGCGAAGGGATCCTGTCATGACCAGCACCGTATCCACCCCGAAGAGCGTCTCGAACCCTGATGTGGCCGCCGGCGTCGCGCAGTTCCTCAGCCCGGTCGTCATCGACCTGACCGCTCTCGTCGTCAACGGCAAGCAGGCGCACTGGCATGTGCGCGGCGCCAACTTCATCGGCGTGCACGAGCTTCTCGACACCATCGTCGACCACGCCCAGGAGTGGGCCGACGTCGCCGCCGAGCGCATCATCGCCCTGGGCCTGCCCATCGACGCCCGCCTGCACACGGTTGCCGAGAAGACCACCACCCAGCCGCTGACAGCAGGCTTCCGGCCGTACCAGGACACGATCGTCGAGGTCATCGCCCAGCTGGATGCGGCGCTCGCGAGCGTCAACACCGCCGTCGCCGAGCTCGATGAGCTCGACCAGACGAGTCAGGACGTGGCGATCGAGATCGCGCGCGGACTCGACAAGGACCGGTGGTTCCTCGCGGCGCACATCAGCGAGTAGTAAGGGGCGCCGGCGTTAGGCCTGGCAGGTGGGGCACCAGTAGAGCTTGCGGGCGCCTATGGTCTCGAGCGCGATGTTCGTGCCGCACACGCGGCACGGCAGCCCCTCGCGCTTGTACACCCAGTGCCGGTCGGCGCGACTCGACATCGCTTTCGCGTAGGAGTCGTCGTCGAGGCCGTCCATTGTCATCATCTGGCCCGTGGCCACGCCGAGCCCCAGCAGATACGCCCAGTCCTCCCACAGCGCTGCGGCGGTCTCCGCCGGCACCTGCTTGCCGGGAGTGTGCGGGTTCAACCGTGAGCGGTAGAGCAGCTCGGCCCGATACACGTTGCCGATGCCGCTCACGACCGACTGGTCCATGAGCAGCAGGCCGATGGGGGTGGGCTTGCGCCGCACCGCGGCGACGAACCGCTCCCCCGCCTCGGGCGAATCGTCGTTCAGCGGGTCGGGGCCGAGCCTGTCGACCGTGGCCTGAACCTGCTCGGCGAGAATGACCTCGCACGCCGTCGGCCCGCGCAGGTCGGCCACGGCCGTGTCGGTCAGCAGCCGCACACGCACCTGCCCCACCGGCTCCGGCGGGAACACGAAGTCACTGTCGTCTTCCTTCTCCGACTCGGCCATGCGCAGGCGTGCCCTGCGCGGCGCACCGATGGAACGCACGGAGTCCTCGCCATCCGCATCATCGAGACTCGTGCCGCGCTGGTTCGTCTGCCCCATGCGCCCGCCTGCCGAGCGGATCGTGGCATCCGTCGTGATCTCGCCCGCGAAATCCCACGCGCCGTACAGGCCGAGATGCACGCGCAGCCACAGACCGCCCGTGAACTCGAGGAACATCTGCTTGCCGACCGCACGCGCATCCGTCATCTCGCGGCCGTCGAGCTGGGCCGCACCCTCGGCGAAGCGGCCCTGCGGCGACGAAACGGCAACCGTCTCGCCGACGAAGTTGCGGGCGAACTGGCGGGCGATTCGGTGAACCGAGTGGCCTTCAGGCATGCGCGTTGCCGCCGATCAGTGGTCGACGCCTTTGCCGGCAATGTCGCCGGTGGCCTCGTACTCGGCGAGCTGCGCGATGCGGCGGGCGTGCCTCTCCTCTTGTGAGAAGGGCTCGGCGATGAACGCGTCGATGAATCCCGTCGCCTCATCGACCGTGTGCTGGCGGGCGCCGATGGAGATGACATTCGCATCGTTGTGCTGGCGAGCGAGAAGGGCCGTGCTCAGGTTCCACACGAGGGCCGCGCGCACGCCCGTCACCTTGTTCGCCGCGATCTGCTCGCCGTTGCCCGAACCGCCGAAGACCACGCCGAGCGCCTGCACGCCCGCCTGCTGGTCGCGCACGACCGCCTGCGCCGCGTTGATGCAGAACGCCGGGTAGTCGTCTTGCGGGTCGTACTGCGCCGGCCCGTGGTCGACGACCTCATGTCCTGCCGCGCTCAGGTGGGCGATGAGGTGCCTGCTGAACTCCAGCCCGGCATGGTCGGTGGCAATGTGAATGCGCATGGTGTCGATTCTATTGAGAGCGCGCAGGCAGAGCGGATGCGCGGGCGGGCCGCTGCGGGGGCAGCGCCCGTGCGGTGCTCAATCGAAGATCGGCTCCCTTGTGCGGCTGCGCTTCAGCTCGAAGAAGCCGTCGTACGACGCCGCGGCGACGACGCCGTCCCAGAGCCGCAGCGCCTCCTCACCCTTCGGGGCGGGCGAGATGACGGGACCGAAGAACGCCACGCCGTTCACCGCGATGACCGGTGTGCCGACGTCCTGACCCACGCGCTCGATGCCATCGAAGTGGCTCGCGCGCATCTGGGCGTCGTACTCGTCGCTGTCCGCGAACCGGGCGAGGTCGGCGGGCAGGCCCACCTCGGCGAGCGCCGCGGGGATCACCTCGTCCGGGTTCTTGCTGCCTCCCGGGTGAATGCGCGTGCCGAGCGCGTCATACAGCGGCTTCACGTACTGCTGGCCGTGCCGCTCCGCGACCGCGGTGACGAGCCGCGTGTATCGAAGAGCCCGGGGAAAGAACGACCGGTAGTCGTCGGTGACGTCCTTGTCCTCGTTGAGCACGGCAAGGCTCATGACGTGCCATGTGACCTCGAGGTCGCGATGCTTCGCCACCTCACCCACCCAGCGGCTCGTCATCCACGCCCAGGGACAGGACGGGTCGAACCAGAAATCAACGACGGTGGATCCGGTGTTCGTTTCGTCAGTGCTCATGCCTCCATCTCACCACCGATCAGCACTGATTGAGCGTGTAAGTGCCGACTAAGGTTGAATGCGGCGATCACGAGTCGCCGTTCACAACCAACAGCGCCAAAGGAGTGCCCGTTGCCCGGAGACAACCTCACCAGAGTCGAAGCACAGGAGCGCAAGGCTCTCATCGAGACGCACAGCTACGAGGTCACACTCGACCTCACGCAGGGCGACGAGACGTTCCGCAGCGAGACGACCGTGCGCTTCGCAGCGAGGGCCGGCTCCTCCACGTTCATCGATGCGATCACGCGCCGCGTGCACTCGGTGACTCTGAACGGTGAGGCGCTCGACGTCGACGAGGTCTCTGACGGGGTGCGCATCCAGCTGCGCAATCTTGCCGCCGAGAACGAGCTGACGGTCGTCTCCGACGCCATGTACACCAACTCGGGCGAGGGCCTGCACCGTTTCGTCGACCCGGTCGACGGCGAGGTATACCTCTACAGCCAGTTCGAGGTGCCCGACTCGCGCCGCATGTACGCCGTGTTCGAGCAGCCTGACCTCAAGGCGAACTTCACGTTCACGGTGACGGCGCCGTCGCATTGGGTTCTCGTGAGCAACTCTCCGATTGCGTCGAAGGAGGCCGGTGATGCCGCCACGACGTGGGCATTCGAGCCGACCCCCCGCATCTCCTCCTACATCACGGCGCTCATCGCGGGCCCGTACGAGAGCGTGCACAGCGAGCTCACGAGCCGCGACGGCCGGGTGATCCCACTCGGCGTCTACGCGCGCAAGAGCCTCGCCCAGTATCTCGACGCCGACTATATCTTCGAGAAGACGCGGCAGGGCTTCGCGTTCTATGAGGAGAAGTTCGACTACCCGTATCCGTTCGCAAAGTACGACCAACTGTTCGTGCCCGAGTTCAACGCGGGCGCCATGGAGAACGCCGGGGCCATCACCTTCACGGAGACGTACGTGTTCCGGGCGAAGGTCACCGACGCGATCAAGGAGCGCCGGGTCGTCACGATCCTGCACGAGCTGGCGCACATGTGGTTCGGCGACCTCGTGACCATGAAGTGGTGGAACGACCTGTGGCTGAACGAGTCGTTCGCCGAGTACGCCTCCACTCTCGCCACCGCCGAGGCCACCGAGTGGAAAGAGGCGTGGACCACCTTCGCGGCCATGGAGAAGAGCTGGGCCTACCGCCAGGACCAGCTGCCCTCGACGCACCCCATCGTCGCGACCATCAACGACCTCGAAGACGTGCAGGTCAACTTCGACGGAATCACCTACGCCAAGGGCGGCTCGGTGCTCAAGCAGCTGGGCGCCTGGGTGGGGCAGGAGCAGTTCCTCGCCGGCGTCGCCAAATACTTCGCCAAGCACGAGTACTCCAACACCGAGCTGCGGGACCTGCTCGTCGAGCTTGAGGCTACGAGCGGCCGCGACCTGACCAGTTGGTCGAAGCTCTGGCTCGAGACCGCGGGCGTGAACACGCTTCGGCCTGACATTGAGACGGATGCCGGTGGCACCATCTCGTCGTTCGCTGTTCTGCAGTCCGCCCCCGCCGACTACCCCACGATCCGCCCGCACCGCCTGGCCATCGGCTTCTACAACCTGCGCGACGGCAAACTCGTGCGCGACGAGCGAGTGGAGCTCGATGTGGACGGCGAGCGCACCGAGGTCCCCGAGCTGGTGGGCAAGCCGCGACCTGACCTCGTGCTCCTCAACGACGACGACCTCGCCTACGCCAAGATCCGCCTCGATGAGGCCTCACTGACGGTCGCGATCGAGCACCTGTCGACCATCGAGAACCCGCTCGCGCGCTCGCTCGTGTGGGGCTCGGTGTGGGATTCGACCCGCGACGCCGAGACGAGCCCGAGCGACTACGTGCGGCTGGTGCTCGGCAATATCGCGAGCGAAACCGAGTCCACCACGCTGCGCACGACGCTCAACCAGCTGGTGCTCGCCGCGACGGCGTATGTCGCGCCCGAGAAGCAGCGGCAGACCGCCGTGGGGGCGGCATCCGCTCTGTGGCGTCTCGCGCAGCAGGCGGAGGCGGGAAGTGACGCCCAATTCCAGTTCGTGAAGTTCTTCGCGGCGCTCGCCTCGACCGACGAGCACCTGGACGCGATCCAGGCTCTTCGCGAGCGCACGACCACGCTCGACGGACTCGAGATCGACACCGACCTGTCGTGGGAGCTTCTCGTCGCCCTCGTGGCTGGCGGGCGCGCAGGCGAGGCCCAGATCGAGGAGGCGAAGGCCGCGGATAACACCGCGAACGGCGCCCAGTTCGCCGCCCAGGCGGCGGCTGCGGCCCCGAGTGTCGAGGGCAAGCGAGCCGCGTTCAGCCGCGTGTTCGACGACGACGGCCTGCCGAACACGATCGTGCGCTACACCGGGCTGGGGTTCCAGCGTGCCGCGGACACCGGCGTGTTCGAGGAATTCGTGCCGCGGTACTTCGACGCGCTGCAGGGCGTGTGGCAGTCCCGCTCGTACAAGATCGCGGAGTACCTTGTCGACGGCTTCTACCCGGCGCCGCTCGCGAACCAGGCGCTGGTCGACGCCACGCGTTCCTGGCTCGAGGCGAACCCGGAGCCAGCGGCGCTGAGACGGCTCGTGGTCGAGAACCTTGCAGGGATCGAGCGGGCTCTCGCGGCGCAGGAGCGCGACGCGCGCGGCTGAACGCGAGCCGGGACCCAGCACCGGGTTCCACAACGATATCCGTCGCAAGAGTGATTTACCGAGCCTGTCGGGTGCGTAGGGTGTTCTGGTGATCGAAATCCAGAACCTCAGCAAGAGATACGGTTCCAAGCTTGCAGTAGACGGGATCAGTGCCACCGTTCGACCGGGTATCGTAACGGGCTTTCTCGGGCCGAACGGCGCGGGCAAATCCACCACGATGCGCATGATCGTGGGGCTTGACAAGCCCACGACAGGCAGCGTGCTCGTGAACGGCAAGCCGTACGTGAAGCACGCCGACCCCCTGCACGAGGTCGGGGCGCTGCTCGAGGCCAAGGCGGTGCACACCGGCCGCAGCGCGTACAACCACCTGCTCGCGCTCGCCGCGACACACCACATTCCGAAGAGCCGCGTGCACGAGGTCATCGAGATGACCGGCCTCGCCGCAGTGGCGGGCAAGCGCGTCGGCGGCTTCTCACTCGGCATGGGGCAGCGTCTCGGCATCGCCGCGGCGTTGCTCGGTGACCCGCAGACGCTCATCCTCGACGAGCCGGTCAACGGCCTCGACCCCGAAGGCGTTCTGTGGGTGCGCCAGCTCACCCGTTACCTGGCCGGCCAGGGCCGCACGGTCTTCCTCTCCTCGCACCTCATGAGCGAGATGGCGCAGACGGCCGATCACGTGATCGTGCTGGGTCGCGGCCGCATCCTTGCCGACGCCCCCATCGCCGACATCATCGCCGGCGGAACCCGCAAGCTCGTGCGCGTGCGCACCCCGCAGGCGCAGCTTCTCGTCGACCGCATCAGCGGCCCCGACGTGAACGTGACGGGACTCGACGACGGCGCGCTCGAGATCACGGGCATCGGCGCGGAGCAGATCGGCGACGCGGCGGCCCAGGCAGGCATTGCGCTGCACGAGCTCACACCCGTGGGCGCCTCGCTCGAAGAGGCGTACCTCGAATTGACCCAGGACGACGTCGAATACCGCTCGGAGGCAGCCCGATGACCACCACAACCCCCGCGGCGCCGCGCGCCCTTGACGGTATCCGACTCGGCTTCTCCGGCCTGGTGCGTTCGGAATGGATCAAGTTGCGCTCGGTGCGCTCCACCATGTGGTGCTACGGGCTCATCATTCTGCTCACGATCGGCTTCGGCCTGCTCTACTCGGCGACCGTGAGCGAGTCCTCCGACATTTCAGTCGAGACGCAGAACAGCCTGGCGGTGCAGGGCATGACGCTCAGCGTCAACTTCACGCAGCTGATCGCGGCCGTGCTCGGCGTGCTGGTGATCAGCGGCGAATACGGAACGGGCATGATCCGCTCGACGTTCACCGCAGCACCCGGCCGCCTTTCGGCGTACTTCGCCAAGGCGCTCGTGCTCGCCGTGACGACCTTCGTGGTGAGTGTCGTGTCGATCGCGGTGACGGCGCTCGTCACGGCACCCATCCTCTCGGGGAAGGGCATCGACGCGCAGCTCGGCGAAAGCTCAGTACTGCTGCCGCTGCTCGGAGGCGCCGTCTACCTCACGCTGATCGCGGTACTCGCGTTCACGTTCGGCGCCATCGTGCGCAATAGCGCCGGCGGCATCGCGAGCGTTCTCGGTCTCGTGCTCGTCGTGCCGGTCGTGCTCCAGATCTTCGGCGCGCTCACACGGGCCGACTGGATCACCAACCTGGCAGCGTTCACGCCCTCGAATGCGGGCGGCAAGATCTTCGCCTATGTTCCGGATGCGGCGCAGCAGGCCCAGCCGCCCGCTGGCATCGTTTCCCTCAACGCCACCGAGGGCCTGCTCGTGCTGATCGCGTGGGTCGTTGTGTTCGGCATTGTCGGGGCGCTGCTCACCAAGCGACGAGACGTGTAGCCGGGCCGCGCTGACTGCGACTATTCAGGAGAAATCGGCCGGCGCGCCGCCCGCCCACACTGGGGCGACGGCATGTCGCCGGTTTCTTCCTGACGAACGACACCATCAGCGCCTCCGCAGAGGTCGTACAGCGGGCGCCGGATAAACTCGGCTGCATATGGTCACTTTGAGCATCGCCGTGAGCGCTAGCCAGCCATCGACCTTCTGGGGCGACATCGGCCGGGACGTTCTGCATTTCGTCATCTCTGCCGGCTGGCGTCTCATTGGAGTCGCGGCCGTCATTGCCGGCGCGATCCTGCTCAGCTGGCTGCTGCGCATCGTCATTCGCCGCGTCGTCGACCGCATCGTCAACGGTGTGAAGAGAAACCAGAACGTCGAGGACACCCAGGCCCTTCTCGCCTCGCCACTCGCTGCTGTGCGCGTCGTGCAGCGCACGAGAACCCTCGGCACGGTGCTCTCCAACATCATCAACGTGATCGTGGCGGTCGTGGCGGTACTGCTGTCCATCACCATCATCAACCCCAACGTTCTCGGCTCATTCGCGCTCCTGACGGCCGCACTCGGCGCCGGCCTCGGTTTCGGCGCGCAGAACATCGTCAAGGACGTGCTCAACGGGCTCTTCATGGTGGTGGAGGACCAGCTGGGCGTCGGCGACGTCGTCGACGTCGGCCCCGCCACGGGCGTCGTCGAACAGGTCGGCATCCGCATCACCCAGGTGCGCGACGTCAACGGCACCCTCTGGTTCGTGCGCAACGGCGAGATCCTGCGGGTCGGCAACATGTCGCACGGCTGGTCGCGCGTCATCATCGACCTCGCGATCCCCTACGACACCGACGTCGACGCGGTGCAGACGGCCGTGCTCGAGGCGGCGAACGGCCTCACCACCACCCCCAAGTGGCGCTCGCGCGTGCTCGACAAGGCGGAGCTGTGGGGTCTCGAGTCCATTTCAGACGATGCGCTGGTGATCCGGGTCGTGCTCAAGACGCGCGCGAACGCGAAGGACGACGTGGCGCGTGAGCTGCGCACCAGGCTGAAGAAGGCCACCGACGAGCTGGGCGTCACGCTGCCCTCACTCAACACCGTCGTGCTCACAGGGTTCGACGGGGCCATGAGCGTCGCCGGCGCGAGGCCGCCGCGCACGAAGCCCGTGACCGTCGTGGAGCCGGCGAAGAAGAACCGCCGTGGCCGCGAGCAGAAGGGCTCCCTGACCAACCCGAACGCCATCACGCTTCGCGACGCCGGCGCAAAGCCCGGGATGCGCGACGACAACCCCACACCAGGAGCCTGACGTGCAGGAAGCTGACATGGACCACACCACGAGCGCCGCAGCGAGCCCCGTCGGCCCGAGCCCCGTCGTCCTCCGCGGCAGCGAGACCGGAGAAGGGCTGGGCGACACCTTCTATGCGCAGGTCGGCGGGCACGAAACGTTCCAGCGCCTGGTAGACGAGTTCTACCGCGGCGTCGCGGCCGACCCCGTGCTGAAGCCGATGTATCCCGAAGAAGACCTGGGCCCGGCCGCCGAGCGGCTGCGCATGTTCCTCGAGCAGTTCTGGGGCGGGCCGTCGACCTACAGCGAGAAGCGCGGGCACCCGCGGCTGCGCATGCGACACGTGCCGTACAAGGTGAACCCCGACGCGCGCGACCGGTGGCTGGCACACATGCGTCACGCCATCGACACCCTCGAACTGCCGCCGCTGCAGGACGAGACGCTCTGGGGCTACCTCGAGCGGGCCGCGCACGCGCTCGTGAACACGTTCGACGACTGACCGTCACTGGCGCTGCGCCCTCGATACGCTTGGGGGCAGCAGCCGACGTGACGAAGGAGCCACACGATGCCGAAGAGCGCGCCCGAGACCGATGCGATCATCGTGGGGGCCGGCCTCGCCGGGCTTGTGGCCGCGAGCGAGCTGCTCGATGCCGGCAAACGGGTCACCCTCGTCGAGCAGGAACCACGCGCATCCCTCGGCGGGCAGGCGTGGTGGTCGTTCGGCGGCCTCTTCCTCGTTGATTCCCCCGAACAGCGACGCCTCGGCGTGCACGACAGCATCGAGCTGGCCCGGCAGGACTGGTTCGGCAGCGCCGGCTTCGACCGCGACGACGACGCGTGGGCGCGCCGCTGGGCAGAGGAATACCTCGCGTTCGCGGCGGGCGAGAAGCGCTCCTGGCTGAGGCAGAAGGGCGTGCGCTTCTTCCCCGTGGTCGGCTGGGCCGAGCGCGGTGGCTACACCGCGGGCGGCCACGGCAACTCCGTGCCACGCTTCCATATCACGTGGGGCACCGGCCCCGGGATTCTGGCACCCTTCGTGCGTCGCGTCATGGAGGGTGTGGATGCCGGGCAGGCGCGCATCCTGAACCGGCATCGCGTCGACGAGCTCATCGTTGAGTCCGGTGCCGTCGTCGGTGTCCGCGGGTCCGTGCTCGCCGACGACGACGCGCTGAGGGGCGAGGCGAGCAACCGGGAGGTCGTGCGCGACTTCGAACTGCGGGCCCCGGCCGTCGCCGTCACGAGCGGCGGCATCGGCGGCAATCACGACCTGGTGCGCCAGAGCTGGCCGGAACGCCTGGGGACACCGCCCGCGCACATGCTCTCTGGCGTGCCCGCCCACGTCGACGGGCTCATGCTCGGCGTGGCAGAGCGGGCCGGCGCCCGACTCGTCAACGGCGACCGCATGTGGCACTACGTGGAGGGCATCGAGAACTGGAATCCCGTGTGGGAGAGGCACGGCATTCGCATTCTGCCCGGGCCGTCCTCACTGTGGCTCGACGGGGCGGGCGAGCGGCTGCCCGCGCCGCTGTTCCCCGGCTTCGACACGCTCGGCACGCTTGAACACCTCATGAAGACCGGGTACGACCACAGCTGGTTCGTGCTGACGCAGAAGATCATCGAGAAGGAGTTCGCGCTCTCGGGCAGCGAACAGAACCCCGACCTCACCAATAAGGACTACCGGCTGCTGGCGAAACGCGTCACGCCCGGTGCACCTGGGCCGGTCGAGGCGTTCAAGCAGAAGGGCGCCGACTTCATCGTCGCCGACACGCTGGGCGAACTGCTGGCGGGCATGCGCGGGCTCGGCGCCGCGCAGCTCGACACCGAGCGGGTCGAGCGCCACATCCGCGAGCGAGATCGCGAGCTGGACAACGACTTCACGAAGGATGCCCAGATCACCGCCCTGCGCGGCGCGCGCGCCTACCTCGGCGACAAGCTCATCAGGGTGGCGAGCCCGCACAAGCTGCTCGATCCCGCGGCCGGCCCGCTCATCGCCGTGAAGCTGCACATTCTGACGCGCAAGTCGCTCGGCGGTATCCAGACCGACCTCTCTTCGCGCGCGCTCGGTGCCGGCGGAGAGCCGATTCCCGGGTTGTACGCCGCGGGCGAGGCCAGCGGCTTCGGCGGCGGCGGCATCCACGGTTACCGCTCGCTCGAGGGCACGTTCCTCGGCGGCTGCCTGTTCTCGGGGCGCACGGCGGGGCGGGCGATGGCGCAGGCGGTCTGAGTCTGTAAGTGGCGAGCGCCTGTCGGTGGCGAGCGCCTGTAGGTGGCGAGCGCCTGTCGGTGCCGGCCCGATTCGACCGCAGCTACGGCTTGAGCGTCCACGCCTGCCGGCGCACCAGAACGTGCCCGCGGCGCAGCGTGAGACGCGTCCACGGCCCGGTCTCGTACACCGCGACCTTCTCGTCTCCCGCGATGAATCCCAGGCCGGATGCGGCGAAGCCCGCCCCGGCCGGAACGTATTCGAGCCCGTCCATGGGTCTGCCCCACACCTCGGCCCGCACGCGCTGCACGATCTGCTCGCCGGTACCCTCCGGAATGTCGGCGGCGACCTCCCCGATGCCGGCGCGCGCGGCAGCCTCCAGCGTTTCCGAGGCGGTCTCCCCCACCGGGCGCCAGCCCTTGCGCGGCGGCGAGATGCCCGCCCAGGTCACGGTGCTGACCTCGAGCGGGAGTCTGATGCCGATGGGCTCGCCCCCGGCATCCGCTGCCTGGTCCTTGATCGTCGATTCGACGCGTGCGAGCCGGTCGAGCATGGAGCGCACGGGCACCACGGCGTCGAACGCGGCACCGGTATCGGTGGCGAAGGTGCGCAGGCCGAGCACCGTGGGCATGCGGTCGAGCAGCCCGTGCGGGTACAGGATGGCGGTGTAGGCCGCGAGCACTCCCGAGCCGGCGATGAGCCTGACCGAGCCGTCTTCGACCCGCGAGGCCCGCGATAGGTACACCTTCAGGTCGGATACCGCCAGCGGGTCGATGAGGGAGAAGGACTGATTCATGTCCGCTCTAAACTACCAAGGACGCCACCGACGATGGAGATGATGCATGGAGAACCCTGTCGCCTCACTGCTGAGGGCACTCGACCTGAGCGACACGGGCGCTCGCACCGACGAGGACATCTTCACGGGGCCGTCGCAGTGGATGCCGCAGGGGCGCGTCTTCGGCGGGCAGGTGCTCGCGCAGTCACTCGTGGCCGCCATGCGCACGACCGACGAGGATCGCGTCGTTCATTCGATGCATGGCTACTTTCTGCGGGCCGGAGACGTCGAGCAGCCCATCACATTCTCGGTCGAACGCATTCATGATGGCCGCTCGTTCTCGGCCAGACGGGTGCAGGCGTATCAGCAGGGGCTGCCGATCCTCTCGATGATCGCGTCGTTCCAGACCGAGGATGAGGGCCTTGAGCACCAGCTCGATATGCCTGCCGGCCTTACCCAGCCCGAAGATCTGCCGAGCGCGGCCGAGGCGCTGGGAAATGTGGAGCATCCGGTCGCCCGCTACTGGGCCGACGGGCGCGCCTTCGACATGCGCCACGTCGACTCCCCCATCTATCTGAAGGTCGAGGGCGAGCACGTGCCGCACCAGGCCGTGTGGATCAAGGCTATCGACCGGCTGCCTGACGACAAGAACCTGCACCGTGCGGCGCTGGCCTACGCGAGCGACTATTCCATTCTCGAGTCGATCTTTCGCCGCCACGGCATCGCCTGGTCGCAGCCGGGCCTCAAGGCCGCGAGCCTCGACCACGCCATGTGGTGGCACCGCTTCGGCAGGGTTGACGAATGGATGCTCTACGCCCAGGAGTCCCCGAGCTCGGGCGGCGGCCGCGGCCTCTCGCTGGGCCGGCTCTACAGCCGCGACGGCCTGCTGCTCGCCAGCGTCGCCCAGGAGGGCATGCTGCGCCTCGCCGCGCCGCGGTAGCGGAGCGCCGACTTTAGCCTTAGGGGCTTCAGCAACGGTTCAGCGCTTCAGCGGCAGCGCTCACCGGTCACCACTCACCGCTCACCGCTCACCGCTCACCGCTCAGGGCATCCGACCACGCAGCAGCACCGTTCCCCCGGTGGTGTCGATCTCGATCGACACGATCTCAGACCGCTTCAGACTCGTCGTCGCCGTCGGCGTCGCGGTGACGCCGGGACGCTCGCGCCACGTGGCCAGTTGCGTGCGCTTGCCCGCGCGATCCGTCACGGAGATGCGGTAATCCCCAACACTCTTTGCTGCGGCCTGGGCAGCGGATGCGCCGGCGCTCCCAGGCGGTGCGGTCGCGACGGCGGCAGCCGTCGGCGCCGGGGCGAGCGCGCTGCGGGCGAGGGAGCAGGTGGCCTCGATCCGGGTTCCCCAGGGTTCGGCAACCAGGCGCACCTCCGCGGTCAGCGGTGAGGCGTGCACGGTCTTCATCGCCACGAGTGTCGGTGCTGCGGTCGAGCCGGCCATGGTCGGCAGAATCAGCGCGATGGCCGCCACGAGCGCGGCCGCGGCGACACCGACCGTCAGGGCCCAGATGCGGCGGCGCACCCGTCGGCGGTGCGCGGTGGCGATGATTCGCGAGAGGGCCGCCTGGTCGGGGCCCGAGGCAGCCCGGGGCGCGGGCGGTTCGGCCGAGACGGCGGGCACGGCCGGCCGGCGGCCGTCGTCCTGCGGCACGCGGGCGAACATCCCCGGCATTCCCGCGAGCTCGGCGACGGCCGTGGCACAGCGCACGCAGCCCGAGAGATGCTCCTCGTAGTCCCGGCGCTCCGCAGGCGTGAGAGCACCGAGCACATACGCGGCATCCCACTCGGTGAACGGATCTCTTCTGCCCAGCACCCTGATGCCCCTTCCCCTTCCCACGCTACCCTCGCAGCGGATTCATCACTTCCCTCACATCAAGACGAGGAAGATGGGTTCAGACAGCACTTCGACGAGGAGCCCACATGCCCGAATCCCCCGCGCTCACGCGGCGCGCCGTTCTCGCCTCCACCGGGGCAGCAGCCCTCGGTGTCGGCGTTCTCACTCTCGCCGCGTGCACGCCGGACGGCGGCCAGAGCACAGCGGATGCCGGCGGCAGCGCCCCGACGCCGAATCCCACCACGACCGACGGCCGCAGTGTGCTGGCGAAGGTCTCCGACATTCCGGTGGGCGGCTCGATCAGCGCGAGCCTGAACGGCGCGCCGCTGCTTCTGGCGCAGCCGAAGAAGGGAACCGTGGTGGCGTTCAGCGCGATCTGCACGCATCAGGGCTGCGTGGTCGCGCCCGCCGGCAATGAGTTCGACTGCCCGTGCCACGGCTCCCGGTACCGGGCGGCCACGGGCGCGGTCATTCAGGGGCCGGCGCCGGCCCCGCTGCATCCGCTCACAATCTCGGTCGAGGGAGATCTTGTGACAACGGCCGTGACCGTCTCGAAATAGTGCGGCGAGTCAGCGCCGGGAGAACTGCACCGGCTCGCCCACGTGCGGCTGCCAGGCGGCCCGCTCGATCTCGGTGATGCGCCGCGGCCGCTGGCTCTGCGCGTCGACGAGCACGATTGTGGTGGACGCCTTCGCGTACAGCAGGTCGTCGTCCGAGCCGACCGGCGAGTGCACCTCGTAGCAGACCTCGAGGCTCGCCCCGCCCAGCCTGCCCAGCCACAGCTGCACGTCGATGGGCCTGGTCATGTACGGAATCGGCAGCAGGTACTCGATGGTCTGTTTGGCGATGAGGGTGAGCGTGTCGGCGCCGGGCCTGCCGTCGAGCACGCGCGTCGTCAGCGGGGTGCCGAGTGCGTCTGCGCCGGGGTCGCCGCCTTCCTCGTCTGCCCAGAAGGCATGGATGCGCGCCTCCTCGAACAGCCGAAGCATCTCGGCGTTGTTCACGTGCCCGTACGCGTCGAAGTCGCTCCAACGCAGCGGGATGGGCACGTGCAGTCGCGTCACCGTGAGCGCCTAACCCCTCGTGAGCTTGCGGTACGCGGAGCGGTGCGGCTTCGCGGCATCCGGACCGAGCCGCTCGACCTTGTTCTCCTCGTACGCCTCGAAGTTGCCTTCGAACCAGTACCAGTTCGCCGGGTTCTCCTCCGTGCCTTCGTAGGCGAGGATGTGCGTGGCGATGCGGTCGAGGAACCACCGGTCGTGGGTGATGACCACGGCGCAACCGGGGAACTCGAGCAGCGCGTTCTCGAGGCTCGAGAGTGTCTCGACGTCGAGGTCGTTCGTGGGCTCGTCAAGCAGCAGCAGGTTGCCGCCCTGCTTCAGGGTAAGCGCGAGGTTCAGGCGGTTGCGCTCACCGCCTGAGAGCACCCCTGCGGGCTTCTGCTGGTCGGGGCCCTTGAAGCCGAAGGTGGAGACGTAGGCGCGGCTCGGCACCTCGGTCTTGCCGACCTGAATGTAGTCGAGACCGTCGGAGACGACCTCCCACAGCGTCTTCTTCGGGTCGATGCCGCCACGCGACTGGTCGACGTACGAGATCTCGACGGTCTCGCCGATCTTCAGGTCGCCACCGTCGAGCGGTTCAAGGCCGACGATGGTCTTGAAGAGGGTGGTCTTGCCGACGCCGTTGGGGCCGATGATGCCGACGATGCCGTTGCGCGGCAGCGAGAACGACAGGCCATCGATCAGTTGGCGGCCGTCGAAGCCCTTCTGCAGGTTCTTGGCCTCGAGCACGACCTGACCGAGGCGCGGGCCCGGCGGAATCTGGATCTCTTCGAAGTCGAGCTTTCTCGTACGCTCGGCCTCGGCCGCCATCTCCTCGTAGCGGGCGAGGCGGGCCTTGGATTTTGCCTGCCTGCCCTTCGAGTTGCTGCGCACCCACTCGAGTTCATCGGCCAGCCGCTTGGAGAGCTTGGCGTCCTTCTTGCCCTGCACCTGAAGGCGTTCCTGCTTCTTCTCGAGGTAGGTCGAGTAGTTGCCCTCATACGGGTAGAGGTGACCGCGGTCGACCTCGGCGATCCACTCGGCGACGTGGTCGAGGAAGTACCGGTCGTGGGTGACCGCGAGAACAGCGCCGTGATACTGCGCGAGGTGCTGCTCGAGCCACAGAACGCTCTCTGCATCGAGGTGGTTGGTGGGCTCGTCGAGCAGCAGCAGGTCGGGCTTCTGCAGCAGCAGCTTGCACAGTGCGACGCGGCGCTTCTCTCCGCCCGAGAGCACGGAGACAATGGCATCGGAGGGCGGGCAGCGCAGCGCGTCCATGGCCTGCTCGAGCTGGGAATCGAGATCCCACGCATCTGCGGCGTCGATCGCCTCCTGCAGAGTGCCCATCTCGGCCAGCAGCGTGTCGAAGTCGGCGTCAGGCTCCGCCATCGCCGCCGAGATCTCGTTGAAGCGGTCGACCTTCTTCTTGATGTCGCCGAGACCCTCCTGCACGTTCTCCAGCACGGTCTTCGACTCGTCGAGCTCAGGCTCCTGCATGAGGATCCCCACCGAGTAACCCGGCGTCAGCTTGGCCTCGCCGTTGCTCGGGGTGTCGAGCCCTGCCATGATCTTCAGGATCGTCGACTTACCGGCACCGTTCGGGCCGACGACGCCGATCTTTGCACCGGGCAGGAACGACATGGTCACATCGTCGAGAATGAGCTTGTCGCCCACTGCCTTTCGGGCGCGGACCATCGAGTAAATGTATTCGGCCATGCGCCCCAGTCTACGTGGCGCAGGCGGCGGCCCTCATCGAGCGGCGATCGCGCCGTGCCGGGGCGTTAGGGGCGACCACGGAGTGTCACCAGTCGATGGTTCGCGTCTTGCCGATCAGGCAGTTGCCGGTGGAAAGCAGCGGCGTCACCATGCTGTGGTAACCGACCCCGTCGGCTCCGTACTGCCCGATGAGGCAATCGCCATTGAACCGCACCGAGAACTGAACGGAGCCCACCGCGAGGTCGATCGTCGTGCGATCGGGCGTCACCTGCATGTCTTCCTTGTCGAACCCCGCGGAGACGAGCGCATCGACGAAATCTCTGCCCCCCGGCGCGGAATCGGCGGCGATGACGCCTCTGTTCACCTGGTCGAAGAAGGCCAGGTTCTCCTCGGCGCTCAGCCGGGGCCGAAGCTGCGCCTCGGCTGCTGGTGTGGAGGTGGGCGCGGACGCACCCTCGCTCGCCGGCGCCGTGGCGGTGTGAGAGGCAGCCGGTTCGCCGGAACCCGTGCACGCAGAGAGGGCGAGCGTCGCGACGGCGGCCGCGGCGAGCGCCGCGACTACACGGACACGTGGCATCGCTCGATCCCTTTCCGCGCGCGGCGTCTGCCACACGGCGCGAGTCGAGTCTAGGACCCGGCCGCGACAGGCTCGGTGACCGCCCACCCCGACGCGTCGCCCTGCGGCAGGAAGGAGTCGCCGCCTGAGACGCCAGTGTCGGCCTCTGCCTCCTCAGTGTCGTCATCGAGCGCGCCGTCAGCGACTGGGCTGCCGTCGTCAGAGCCGCCGGCGTCGCTCTGGCCCTTTGGCTTCGACTTCGTCAGGCCCGTGGTGCCCCAATTGAGGTCGTGCCCGATGGCGTCGGCATCGATTTCGATCGCCGTTCCCTTCCTTCCTTCGGTCTCCCACTCGCGAACGCGCAGGCGGCCGGTCACGACCACACGCTCGCCCTTGACGAGCGACGTCGCCGAGTTGTCAGCGAGTCGGCGGAAGGCGCTGACGCCGTACCAGTTCGTCGGCCCGTCCTCCCATTCACCGCTCGATTTGTTGCGCCTGCGCTGCGTTGAGGCGAGCCGGAAGCGGGCGATGTGCAGCCCCTCACCCGCCACCGTCAGACTCACGTCGCTTGCAACCACGCCGGTCACCGTCACTGTGTCACTCATGCCTGTCTCCTCACTCTCGCCCGGGCGCTCTGCCTGGGGGCGGGGCCCGCTCGGCTCGTGTGCCAGTGCGTTGGGTGATTGCCGGCGGGCCCCGTGTCTCGAGTGTGTCCGAGCGCGCGGGGCCCGCCGACGGCATCCGCTGATCTGTGCATAACGCGCGCGGTCGATGGCGCTGGTGAGGAGAAGGCGCGCCGGCTGCAGCCGAGCGACGGCGACCGGGGCCTACGCTGCGAGGTACTTCGAGTACGCCTTACGGATCTTGTTGACCTTCGGCAGCGCCACGGCCATGCAGTAGCCCTGGCCGGGGTTCTTGGCGAAGAAGTCCTGGTGGTATTCCTCGGCGGCGTAGAAGTCGCCGAGCGGCTCGATCGAGGTGACGAGCTGCCCCTCCCACCACTCGGCGGCACGATCGCGCGCGGCCTCGAACAGCGCCTTCTGTGCCTCGTCCGTGTAGAACATGGCCGACCGGTACTGGGTTCCGATGTCGTTGCCCTGCCGGTTCAGCTGGGTCGGGTCGTGCAGCGTGAAGAACACGTCGAGAACGACTTCGGCCGGCACCTGCTCGGGGTCGAACGAGACGGCCACGGTCTCGGCGTGCCCCGTGCGGCCTGTGCACACGGTCTCGTAGTCGGGGTTCGCAACGGTTCCGCCTGTGTAGCCCGAGACAACGTCGTCGACGCCACGAAGTACGCGGTAGACGGCGTCGAGACACCAGAAGCATCCGCCGGCGAGATAGAAGGTCTGCATATGTTGCCCTTTCGCTCTATGACTCATCATGCTCCTACGATGTGGGAATGACATTTGTTCCCGCCGACGACCGCTACGAGACGATGACCTACCGCCGATCCGGAAGGAGCGGGCTGAAACTACCTGAGCTCTCACTCGGCCTGTGGCACAACTTCGGTCACGGCAGGCCCGTGGACACGCAACGAGCCATCGTGCGGCGCGCGTTCGACCTCGGAATCACCCACTTCGACCTCGCGAACAACTACGGCCCGCCTCCCGGGAGCGCTGAGACCAACTTCGGGCGCATCTTCAGTGAAGATCTGCGGCCATGGCGCGACGAGCTCATCATCTCGAGCAAGGCGGGCTACGACATGTGGCCGGGCCCGTACGGCGACTTCGGCTCACGCAAGTACCTGCTCGCCTCGCTCGACGCGAGCCTCGCGAGACTCGGCCTCGACTACGTCGACATCTTCTACTCGCACCGGCCCGACCCCGAGACGCCCATCGAAGAGACCATGGGCGCCCTCGCCAGTGCCGTGCAGCAGGGCAAAGCCCTGTACGTCGGCATTTCGAACTACAGCCCCGAGCAGACGAGGGCAGCCGCAGCCGCGCTCAAGCAGTTCAACGTGCCGCTGACGATCCACCAGCCCAGCTACTCCATGTTCAACCGCCACGTCGAGCACGGCCTGCTTCCTGTGCTCGACGAGGTCGGTGCGGGCGGCATCGTCTACTCGCCGCTCGCACAGGGCCTGCTCACCGACCGTTACCTGAGCGGATCCGTACCCGCCGACTCGCGCGCGGCCACAAGCCGGTTCCTGAACGAGTCACAGATCAGCGAGACGTACCTCGAGCGCGCGCGTGGCCTGAACGACATAGCGGATGCGCGTGGCCAGTCGCTCGCACAGCTCGCCCTGACATGGGTGCTGCGGCATCCGCAGATCACGAGTGCACTCATCGGCGCCTCGAGCGTGGCGCAGCTGGAGCAGAACGTCGCGGCGCTGGAGGCGCAGCCGCTCAGCGACGAGGAGATCGCGGCGATCGACCGGTTCGCGATCGACGGCACCGGCCGCAACTGACAGGGCGCCGCGCCGCGTTGCGAAACTCGTGAGACGGGTTTCGCAACGCGCGCACGACGCGCGGCACCGCAGGTGCTCGGCCGGGTTAGCATGCCGCCATGCAGTGGCTCAATGACTTCTTCGACTGGTTCACCTCAACCGACGCACAGCCCGTGGTCTTCAGCGCCGTGGTGCTGGCCGTCGCGATCATCGTCTCGGGGCTCCTTGCCGCCTGGATCTCCCGCGGCACGGTGCGCTCGATGCTCGCGCACACCGAACGGGCGCAGAAGGCGTCGGCCATCGCGACGCTGGTCGACGCGGCGACCGAGGCGTCCGTCTGGAACTCGCTGACACCACAGGAGCAGGTGCTCTCCGACCGCGCCGTGGGACAGGCGGACACGCTCGTGCGCCTGCTGCCCATCCGCGGCGCGGGCACGGCGGCGAACTGGGCGTCGCACCAGCTCGCCGAGATGAAGCGCAACTCCGCCACGTTCGGCTACCAGCTCGACCCGGCCATCGCCGAGTTCCGCGAGCGACTCATCGACTGGCAGATGCGCCCGGCCAAGGCCCGCCGCGTGTTCCAGGCCGACCTCGACCGGTGGCGCTACGACAACACCGACACCGAGCGCTCGCTGCTGGCCCAGCAGGACGCGTGGGTCGCCCAACAGCACCACCAGAAGTACGAGTCGGATGCGGCGCCCGCCGCGACCGACTACACCGCCGTCGCGCCGGTGCCCGAGCCCGTCTCCGCCGCATCCGCGAACCCGGGACTGCGGCCGACGGGCCCGTCGAACGACTAAGGCCGGTTGAGGAGGCCGCGTAACGGCCGTCTCGAAACCCCGTCGAGCATCTGGGTTTCGAGACGCGCTGCGCGCTCCTCAACCCGCAGCGGGGCGCCACCAGGTGTCCGACGGAGCCACCGGCGTCCGTCGCTTGTGCTGTGTCGCGAGGTAACGCGCCTCGATCGCGGCAGCGGCGGTCGTCTCGATCTCGCGCCCCTCGAGGAAGTCGTCGATGTCGTCGTACCGCATGCCCAGTTCGGTCTCATCTGTCTGCCCGGGCCGGGCATCCAGCAGGTCGGCCGTCGGCACCTTCAGGTAGAGGCGCTCCGGGGCACCGAGCCGCTTCAGCAGCTCGCGGCCCTGCCGCTTGTTCAAGCCCTCGAGGGGCGTGATGTCGGCAGCCCCGTCGCCGTACTTCGTGTAGAAGCCGGTGACCGCCTCGGCGGCATGGTCGGTGCCCACGACGAGCAGGCCGAGCTGGCCGGCGATGGCGTACTGGGCGATCATGCGCTCGCGTGCTTTGACGTTGCCCTTGGTGAAGTCGCGCATCGGTTCAGCGACGGCGTCGGCGAACTCGGCCGTGATGCCGTCGACGCCGCGCTGAATGTTGAACGTGATCTCCCGCGAGGCCGAGATGAAGTCCAGGGCGAGTTTGGCATCGTCTTCGTCGTGCTGCACCGCGTAGGGAAGCCGCACGGCGACGAACTCGGCATCCGCTCCCGCCTCGGTCATGCGGTCGACGGCGAGCTGGCAGAGCCGGCCCGCGAGCGTCGAATCCTGGCCGCCGCTGATGCCGAGCACGAAGCCGCGGGCGCCCGCGCTCTTCGCGTACTCGACGAGGAAGAGCACACGCGACTCGATCTCGGCGTCCACGTCGATGCTCGGTGCCACATGCAGGTCGCTGATGATTCTCTGCTGGATTTCGCGCATGCCTGCAGCGTACCGAACGGCGGCAGCCACGGCCTCAGCCCGGGCGGCGCAGGTCGCGGCGGATGATCGCCGCGGTCAGAGCCTCAATCGGCTCCTTCGGTGCCGACGGGTTCGCGAGCAGGCTGAACGTGATCTCGCCGAGATCCGGCAGGCCGAAGCGGCGCGTGACCTTCACGAGATCGTCGGGAATGAGGGTCTGCGGGAACACCGCGATGCCGAGCCCCGCCCTCACGGCCGCGAGCGTGCTGTTGACGTCGCGCGTGTTGCACGTGATCTTCCACGTGCGGCCGGCGCCCTCGAGCGCGTCGATCGCGGTCTGCCTGCTCATGCTCGGCGCCTGGTAGGCAACCAATGGAACGGGCGCCGCATCCTCGATCAGGGTCTTCTCCTGGCCGACCCACACAAGAATGTCCCGGCTGACCACCGTGCCCTCGGTGGGGCTCGGCCCCTGCTTGATGAAGATGAGGTCGAGCTGGCCGCCCTTCAGCCTGCGCTGCAGCGGGCCGCTCTGACCCACCGTGAGCTCGAGGTTGATCTGCGGGTGCAGCTGCCGAAAATGGCGAAGGATGCGCGGCAGCTGCGTGATCGCGAGGTCGTCGGCGGTTCCGAACCTGAGGCGCCCCTTCATGGCCGAACCGCTGAAGTAGCTCTCGGCCTCGGCGTGTGCGGCGAGGATCGTGCGGGCGAACCCCGCCATCGCGTCGCCGTTATCTGTCAGCCGCACCTCGCGGGTGTCGCGGGTGACCAAAAGGCGGCCCGCCGCGTCTTCGAGCCGACGCACGTGCTGGCTCACCGTGGGCTGGCTGATGCCGAGCTGCGCGGCGGCGCGAGTGAAACTGCGAGTGTCGGCGAGCGCCAGAAACGAGCGCAGCAGCACCGGATCAAACACGGCGGCCTCCCTTCAGCACGAAACGGCTCATTACGAAACCCAATGATAGTTATAGCGCGAATTTCATTCAGGAATACTGAGTCGGGCCGTAGCGTTGGTTTGCACGGACAGTACGACACCTCTATACGCAACGACACTCTTCGCCAGGAAACCTTACGTGACTCCCCCGCCCATCGACGCCGCCGCCACCGCCCCCATGCCGGTTCTCAGCGCCCGCCCGCCGTGGCGCGAGACGCTGGTCGCCCTCAGGGTGCCGAACTATCGGCTGTTCGCGTCATCCAACCTGGTGCAGAACACGGCCGGGTGGATGCAGCGCATCGCGATGGACTGGCTCGTGCTCGAGCTCACCGGTAGCGCCACGGCCGTCGGCATCACCGTGTTCATGCAGTTCCTGCCGATGCTCTGCCTCGGCCTGTTCGGTGGTGTCATCGCCGACCGCTTCCCGAAGCGCAACCTGCTGATCGGCACGCAGAGCACCGCTGTACTGCTCGCCGCCGCGCTCGCCGTGCTCACACTGACAGGCATGATCGCAGTGTGGCAGATCTGGATCATCGCGCTCCTGCAGGGCATGGCGACCGTCGTCGACAACCCGGCTAGGCAGGTGTTCGTCAACGAGCTGGTCGGGCCGCGCTACCTGCGCAACGCGATCAGCATCAACTCCTCCATCTTCCAACTGGGCGGCCTGCTCGGCCCGGCGGTCGGCGGTGTGCTCATCACGCTCGTGGGCGCGGGCTGGCTTTTCGCGATCAACGCCGTGGGCTGCGCGGTGGTCGTGACCAATCTGTTCAGGCTGCGCACATCCGAACTGCATGTAGGGCCGGTGGCGCCGCGAGCCAAGGGGCAGCTGGTCGAGGGCATGCGATACGTCGGCAGCAAGCCGGCCATCTTCTGGACCATTCTCATGGTCGCCTTCCTCTCGGTCTTCGCGTTCAGCATGCCCGTGTTCCTCACGTCGTTCGCGAACGACGTGTACCACGTGGGCGCGGGCGGCTACGGCATGTTCAACGCCCTCGTCGCCGCGGGCGCGTTCGTGGGGGCGCTCGCCTCGACGAGGCGCCTGTCCATTCGGCTGCG
Source organism: Microbacterium sp. STN6 (assembly GCF_026410545.1). Taxonomy (GTDB): domain Bacteria; phylum Actinomycetota; class Actinomycetes; order Actinomycetales; family Microbacteriaceae; genus Root112D2. Next base: position 513,922 of record NZ_JAPMIT010000002.1, on the reverse strand, counting down.
CACCATCATTCTGGGTGCGGCGGCCCTCGGCGTCATTCAGCTCGTCGCGGCGCTCGCGCCCAACGAGCTGACATTCGCGGTCGTGCTGATCGCCAACGGGTTCGCGAACCTGCTGTTCATCACGGGCGCCAACTCGCTCGTGCAGATGTCGTCGAACGTGCGCATCCGCGGGCGCGTCATGTCGCTGTACATCCTGGTGCTGCTGGGCGGCCAGGCTCTCGGCGGCCCGGTCATGGGCTGGGCGGTCGAGCAGTTCGGACCGCACGCGGCCATGTTCGCCTCCGGTGCACTGCCGGCGGTCGCGGCAATCGTGATCGCCGTCGCGCTCGCCCGGCGCGGGCACCTCGGCATCCGCGTGAGCCTGAAGCGCCGCGACCCGTTCGTACGCATCGTGCCCCGGCAGCAGCGGGAGGTGCGCGTGGCACGAACCGCGAGCCGCCAGCGTGTGCCTCAGCGCGGCCGCGGCGGCATGATGGGGCGGATGCGTCGCCGCCCGTCGGCGGCTCCGGGCCCCCGAGGCTAGAGACGCCCAGCGGCAGCCGTTGTGCCCCGAGCAGGACTCGAACCTGCAACCTACGGATTAGAAGGCCGTTGCTCTATCCATTGAGCTATCGGGGCCGAACAACGTCTCCACGATACAGGAGGCATGCGTTGCGGAGAGGTGCCCCGTGCGCACCGCTGTGCAGCAGATTCGCGGGCCCCGACAGGAGTGTCCGAGGCGGCAAGTAGACTTCTCGCATGGCATCTTCCTCGGATCGACTGGTCTGGATCGACTGCGAAATGACCGGGCTCGACCTCGAGGTCGACGAGCTTGTCGAGATCGCGGTGGTCATCACCGACTTCGACCTCACCGTGCTCGACCCCGGGCTGAACGTGGTCATCAAACCGAATGACACTGCGCTGGCGCATATGGGCGACTTCGTGCGCCAGATGCACACGACGAGCGGGCTCATCGAGGAGATCCCGAACGGCGTGAGCCTCGCCGACGCCGAGTACCAGGTGCACGAGTACATTCTGAAGTTCGTGCCTGAGGGCAAGCAGGCTCCGCTCGCCGGCAACACGATCGGCACAGACCGGGCGTTCATCGCGAAATTCATGCCTCGGGTCGATGGGCACCTGCACTACCGCAACGTCGACGTGTCATCCATCAAGGAACTCGCACGCCGCTGGTATCCGCGCATCTACTTCAACGCCCCGGCGAAAGACGGCGGCCACCGCGCGCTCGCCGACATCCTCGAGTCGATCCGCGAGCTCGAGTTCTACCGCCGCGCCGCCTTCGTACCCGAGCCCGGCCCGACAAGCGAGCAGGTGCAGCAGACGGCGGCATCCGTCGTGTCGGAGTGGGCCGCGCGAATGTAATAGAATCCTTGTCGTTGCCTTGATCGCGCCGAAGCGCGTTCGACGCGAACATGGTGGGTATAGCTCAGCTGGTAGAGCGCCTGGTTGTGGTCCAGGAGGTCGCGGGTTCAAGCCCCGTTACTCACCCCAATTGCCGCTGTGCGCGGCGGCCGAACGAGCACGTCGCCGGGGTCGGTCCCCCGAGATGCCGACTTGTTCACGTGCGCTCTATTCGCGAGACTCGGTACGCTGCGATGAGCAGAGAGCGAGCGCGCATGAGGATCCGGGTGACAGCCACCGAGGCCAAGGTCACAAGCGTCGTGCTCACCTACGCGCTCGGCGCCACCGCCGCCGTGTGTGTGGCGGTTGCGGCTGGGGCGGTGGCAGGCGCCGTAACGGCACTGCTGCTGCTTGTCGCATCCGTGGTCTTCTTCACGAGAGTCTTTCGCGGAGAGAGTGAGGATGCGCACGCACCCCGCCCGTGGTGGCGGTTGAGCGAGCGACCGAGAGCCGGCTTCGTGCTCGCCGCCCTGTTCGCTGCCGAGGCGATCTGGCTGGCCTTCTCTCTGCCGAGTGGCACCGGAGACGGTGCGAGCGACAGCGTCAGCGCCGAAATCAGCGCCGCCTTGCGGATCGCCGCCGTTGCGGTCAGCGCTCTCGTAGCCCTGGCGTTTCTGAACTCATCCATCAGGCTGATGGGCCGAGGCCTCGGCCTTCGCGCGCCCGAAGTACTTGGCGATCGGCACGTCGGTCGATGAGTGGGCCACGATCGACATGACGATGGCCACGACGATCAGCGTGAACATTTCGGGTGCGTTCCCGGCGCCGCTGCCCAGCACGATCAGCGCGTAGACGACCGACGAGAAACCCTTCGGGCCGAACCAGGCGGCGCTCAGGCGTTCATCGAGATGGAGGTGGCTGCCGATCAGCGCGAGCATGACGGCAGCCGGGCGGGCGAGCACGAGCACCAGGAGCCCGAACGCGTAACCGGGCAGGCGCGCATCGACCAGGAGAGTTGGCGTGACGAGGGTGCCGAACACGAGGATCGCGAGGAGCTTGAGCAGTTCGGTCACTAGCTCTCCGAATCGGTGGAACGAGTCGCGCACCTCGGGTGCTGCCGTGGCAATGGTGATGCCCGCGCTGAACGCCGCAAGGTAGAGGTTGGCGTGTGTCACCCCAGACACAGCGAAGACGATCAAGCCGATTGCGACGGGCGTCAGCGCGGCGTAGACCGGCGTGACCGAGATGAAGCGCAGGCGCAGGAGCGCGGCGACGATGAGCGGCACCACCACACCAATGGCGATGCCGAGCAGCAGTTCGCCGACGACCTCGAGGAATCCCGCATGATTGCCCTTCAAAACCGCGATCAGCACGAGCGTGGCGGGCAGCGCGAAACCGTCGTTCAGGCCCGACTCGACGTTCAGCAGCCTTCGCAGCCTCTGTGGCACCTCGCCGCGACCGACGATCGCCGACGCGAACACAGGGTCGGTCGGCGCAAGCACGGCGGCCACGAGACATGCCTCGAGCGGGGGCAGGCCAACGATGACCATGGCGAGCACGGCGGTAATCGCGAACGTGAGCGGCAGTCCGAACAGCAGCGCGCGCCCCGGAAGGCGCCACGTAGCCCGCAACTCATGCGCGGCGAGCCGCTGGCCGTCTGTGAAGAGCACCGCGAACAGCGCCAGTTTCGACACCGTGCCCACCATGTCGTCACCCGGATGTATTCCGATGACGTCGAGAACACCAGGGCCGAGCACGAACCCGGCCGCCAGGAACAACACGGCGGTCGACAATGCTGTGCCACGCGCGAAACCGGAGATCAGAACGGCGACGAGCAGCAGCACGGCGAAGGCGAAGAGCAGGGCCATAGCTTCGACACTCGTCGCCAGCCGGACACGTGTCGAGGCCTCAGGGCCGCACAGGTCCGCCCTCCGCAAGCGAGCGGCGGGCTGCAAGCGCGACACGCAGCGCGAGGATTGCCCCGTCGACGGTGCTGCGCTCAGGCGCCTCGCCGGAGACCAGACAATCGAGGAAGTACCGGGCCTGGGCCGCATACGGCGCGTCCGGCTCGCCGCTCGGGTGCCGGAACACTGCCGCCCCGCCTGTGCCCGCGACCTCGATCGAGCTCGTGAATGCGAACCCGTCGGGCAGCGCGCAACTGGTGAGGACCTCGCCGATGCCGCCATCCGCGTACTCGATAGCGGTACTGAAAAATGCGGCGTCGGGCGTCGCCCGGCAGTACACGCTCACCGGCTCACCGAGCAGCAGGTTGAGCTGGTCGAAGTCGTGGATCGCGAAGTCGACGAGCGGACCCCCGGAGACGGATTCGTCGAGGATCCAGGCAGCCCAGCGCGGCGGCGAGGAGAGCCGCTGGGCGCGCACGACCCTGGCCTCGCCAAGCGAACCGGCGGCGACGCGGTCGGCGAGCGCGGCGTAGCCGGCGAAGAAGCGCACCACATGCGCGACCATGAGCATGCCGCGAGAGCGGGCCGCGGCATCCGCTATCGCGCCCGCGTCTTCAAGGGTGAGCGCAATCGGCTTCTCGAGCAGCACGTTCTTGCCCGCTTCGAGCAGGCGGATGGCGATCTCGGCGTGCGTGGGTGTGGGCGTGCAGACGGAAACGACCGAGACGGCAGGATCGCCTATGACGGTTTCGAGATCAGTGACGAGGCTGGCGACGGGAGCGTGCGGCAGCGGCCGGGGGTGCGGCCCGCAGATGTACGCGATCGCATCGCCGAGACCGAGGCTCGACCACGCCTCCGCGTGCGCGGCGCCCATACTGCCGCTACCAATGATCGCGATGCGGTGATCGGCTGGTGCCGCTCCATGCTGTGTCGACTCGTGCGGTGCCGCGCCGGGCCCTGCTATCGGTGAGTGCATTGTCGCCGCCATCCCCCGCTCGCCATCGTGTCGTGCTCCTGAGCGTAATGGCCCATGAGAGGCTGAGGCCATGCTCGACCTCTCCCCTGACGACTTCGACGCCCTCGTCACCGAGCAACTCGACGCGCTGAGCGACGAGATGGTCGACGGGCTCGAGAACGTCGTGATCGTGACCGAGGCCCGACCGGAAGACGGCTCGCTCGATACGCTCGGCATCTATGACGGCGTGGCGCTGACCGAGCGGGGCACCTACGGTTTCGGCGAGATGCCCGACCGCATCGTGCTCTACCGCGAGCCGCTGCTCAACGCGTGCGCCGACGTCGACGAGTTGCGACACGAGATCCACGTGACGCTCGTGCACGAGATCGGCCATTACTACGGCATCGACGACGAGCGCCTGCACGAGCTGGGCTGGGCATGAGCTCTCGCGCCATCAACCGGCATCCGGTGCGCCGCGCATTGTGGGTCACGGCCGGCACGATCGTGATCCTCGTCGTCGGACTCTACGGCCCCGCGACGCTCGCCGGCCCCCTGCCCGGCTCACACGCCGACGTCACGCTGCCGAGCGGCGGCGCTGGCGCATCCGCCCCCGTGCTGCCCACAACCGGTGCCAGCGCGATCGCCACCACCCCAGGCCAAGCGGATGCGCCACAGCTCGTCAGCACGGCCGGTTCCGCCGAGGCGGTGCCGCTCGCCGGCGCGGCCAAGGCGATCACCGCGCTCGTCGTGCTCGACGCCAAACCGCTCAGCGCCGGCCGCTCCGGGCCACTCATCACCATGACGGATGCCGACCTCGCCCTCTACGCCGCGCACGTGCGGGCGGGCGACATGGCGGTGGTCGTCTCCCCCGGCGAGGCATGGACCGAGCGGCAGATGCTCGAGGCGATGCTGCTCGGCTCCAGCAACAACCACGCCGACTCGCTCGCCCGCTGGGCGTTCGGCTCGATCGACGGCTACCTCGCGGCCGCGCGGGCCTGGGTGACGCGGCACGGCCTGACGCACACGCACGTCGCCGACGCGTCCGGACTCAGCCCCGACGACACCGGCACCGCGGCCGACGCCGCCCGCATCGCCGCGCTCGCATTCGGCAACGCGGCCATCGCCGACATCATTGCGCATCCGCCGACGACGCTCGTGAACGATCGCGTGCTCACCAACGCGACGCCGTTTCATCCCGAGCTGGGCCTGACCGGGCTCTCGCGCAGCTACACGGACTACGCCGGCGTGTGCCTGCTGTTCGCCGCGAGCGAGCGGGTCGCCGGCAAGCCGTTCACGTACTACGGGGCCATTCTCGGCCAGCCCGACTACCCCACGCTCACAAAAGCAGTGAAGACGCTGACGACGGATGCCGCGACCTCCGTGCGCGAGATCACCCTCGTGCGCGCCGGCGACCGGTTCGCCCGCGTCACCAGCGCCGCGGGCACGCGCGTCGCCGCGGTGGCCGACGACAGCGTGATGACGCTCGGATGGGGCGCGGCGAAACCGCAGTACCGGGTGCGGGTGGAGGCACCGGCCACGGCGGGGAAGGGACGCGTGGTGGGGTCGGTTGTGGCATCCGTGCCCGGAGTGCGTGAGAGCGTGCCACTGGTTCTGGCGGAGGCGCTGCCTGATCCGGGACTCGGCTGGCGGCTTAGCCATCCCGTGCCTGTGATCGGCGCGTTCTGGCAGAAGCTGTTCGGGTAGCGCGCCCGCGAGCGCTCGCTTTAGATCTCGTTGGCGATGTTGCCGCTGCCGTCGAGCCGGTCTTCGTTGATGGTGTCGCTGTCGTTCTCGTCGAACGTGTAGCGCACGTGCTGCTCGCCGGCGACGGTGCGCGCGTCGACGGCCTTGTACCAGAGCGTCGTCTCGATGCCCTCGACCGCCACCAGGGCGCTCACCCGCTCGTCGTACGAACCGTCGACGAGCACCATGCGCTCGGTGCGGCCCTCCAACGGCCCGTCAATGTACTCGACCACGTATTCGTTGGGATTCTGCGCTGCATCACTCATGCCGCCCACGGTAGTCGTGCGAACGCGGGGCGACAGGGGCAGAGGCGCATCGGTGACCCGGCGCGCCCACCAGCATCCGGTGTGCGCTTCAGCAGGAGTTCTCGCGCGACACGCCGCGCGCACCCGGCGCGAGAACGGCGTGGCGGCCGATTCTTCCTGAAGAGCCGCAGCCGCCCGGCGCGAAGACTCAGCCTGCGTCGATGACGAAGTCGGCGAGCTCGAGCGGGCGCTCTCGGGCCAGGAATCGCTCGAACTGGCGCTGCCAGCCCTCCCAGTGCGCGTCGAAGCCGCCGTTGTCGCGGGCGAGGGCACGCCGCTTACGCACGGCGTCGTCGGCGGTGACCCACACGCGCAGGTCGGCGAGCGGCGCGGTGCCTCGCGTGAGCGCGCCGCATCCCTCGACGATCAGCGGATGCGCCCGCGCCACCCCGTGCCACTCCGCGGGCGCGTCGGCGACCCAGTCGTGGCGCCGCCACCGGGGCACGCCGCCGTCGCGGAACGGCCGCAACAGCTCGGCTTCGATGTGGTCGCTGGCCTGCTCGAGGCCGTCCCAGCCCGGGTAGATGTCGTCGAGGCGCACCACGGTGGGGGAAGCGGGTGCGGCGGTCCCGGCCGGGCGCGCTGAGTCGGCGGATGCCGGCCAGGCGGCGGCGAGTGCGGTTGCGAGGGTGGACTTCCCCGCGCCACTCGGCCCGTCGATGAGAACGACGACAGGGCGCACGGATGCCTGAACAGGCGCGGCCCCTGCACACCGGGCCGCGGCCCTGTCCCGAACGCCCGAGAGCACGCGCTGCACGGCATCGCGAACGAACGCCTCAGGATCGGACGACAAAGTTCCAGTCCCCCGTGTAGAGCGACACCGCAACGGCGAGAACGCCGACGGCCGCGCCGAGGGCGAGCACCACCCAGTCGCGGCCGGCGAATGCGGAGGGGCGCGCCCACGTGCGCCGGTGCTCGGTGCCGAAGCCGCGGGCCTCCATGGCGGTCGCGAGCTTGCTGCCTCGGCGGATCGAGAGCACGAACAGCGCGAAGGCCTGGCCGAGCAGGCGGCGAATGCGGCCCCGGTCTGCCACGCCGCGTGCGCGCCGGGCGAGCGAGAGCGCCCGCCAGTCGTCGATGAACAGGCCGACGAGGCGCAGGCCCGCGAGGCCGCCCAGCACGAAACGAGCCGGCAGATGCAGCACCTGGGCGAGCCCATCGGCAAGGTCCGTGGGGTCGATCGTGAGGAACAGGAGAACGGCGGGCAGGCCGATGGCCAGCACGCGCAAGGCGGTCGCAATGGCGAGCGCGATGGACCCATCGCTGATCTCGACGAAGAGCCAGTGCCAGTACACGGTGCCCGACGTGCGGCCGTAAAGCAGGGTCGTGAGTCCGGTGAGGGGCGCGGCGATCAGCACAGGAAGCGTACGCAGCCAGAGCGTGCGCAGCGGCAGGCGGGCGAAGCACAGCAACACCAGCTCGGCGACGAGCGCGACCAGGGCGGAGACCCAGTCGATGGAGAGCAGCAGCACGGCCGCGATGATGAGCGAGGCACCCAGCTTCGCCACCGGGTTGATGCGGGCGAGGGGGCCGGTGCGAACCGCGGCGAGCACGGTCACGAGGGCCGCCCCGCCGCAGGCGCACGGCCGGAGCGGTCGGCGGCAGCATCCGCTCTTCGGCTGTCGCCTAGCCGTAGCGGCGTCGCGCCGATCGCGCGAACGAACGCCTCGTCGTGGGTTGCCGCCACGATGGCGTGACCCCGGCTGCGCAGCTCGAGCAGCATCGACACAAGCTCGCGCCACGTGTTGGAATCCTGCCCGAAGGTCGGTTCGTCGAGTACGAGGATGCGCGGGCGGGTCGCCAGCGCTGTGGCGACCGAGAGCCGCCGCTTCTGGCCCCCCGAGAGCGTGAACGGGTTCGCCTGGGCGAGCCCGTCGAGCCGCAGTCGCGCGAGCAACTCGTCGACCATGCTCGCCACCTGCGTGGGCGGCACGCCGAGAGCACGCGGCCCGATGGCGAGTTCGGCCCGCACACTCGAGGCGAGGAACTGGTGCTCCGGGTTCTGGAACACGCTGCCGATGCGGGTCAGCAGTTGGCTTGAGCTCCACGCGGCGGGGGCCGAGCCGATGCCGGCGGCCAGTTGCTCACGAGCGCGCAGCTCACCGCCAGCGGGCCTCAGCAGGCCCGCCAGCGTGAGTGCGAGCGTCGACTTGCCGACCCCGTTGGCGCCCGTCAGTGCGGTGGCCGACCCGGCGCTCACGTCGAGGTATACGTGCAGGCCAAGTGGCTGAGAGCCCGGGCGAGCGAGCGAGAGGGAACGCGCGGCGAGCAGCAGGTCCCCCGGCGGGATCGGGCGGGCTGAGAACGGGGCGGGATCGCGCCCCGGCAGCCACACACCGGCGGCGTCCAGCGCATCCGCCTGGCCTGACAGCACCGCGTCGACCGGCCCATCGGCGAGTACGCCGCCCTCTGACGAGAGTACGATCACGCGATCGATAAGCGGGCGCCACACGTCGACACGGTGCTCCACCACCACGAGCGTCGCGCCGGTTCTGGCCAGGACGTCGCCGACCGCATCGCGCACCTCCTCGACGCCCGCAGGGTCGAGGTTCGCCGTCGGCTCGTCGAGCAGCAGCAGCCCGGGCCGCATCGCGAGCAGACCAGCGAGCGCGAGCCTCTGCTTCTGGCCACCGGAGAGCCGAGAGGTCGGGTGCTCCAGCGGCAGCCTGAGGCCAACCGCATCGAGCGACTCGTGCACCCGCTCCCAGATCTCGGTACGCGGCACCCCCAGGTTCTCGGCCGCGAACGCCACGTCGTCGCCCACCCGCGCGAGGATCACCTGCGCATCCGGGTCCTGCATGAGCAGGCCGCTCGCGCCCCGTACGCGGGCGGGATCGGCACCGCCGACCATGAGGCTGCCGGTGCTCTCCCCCTCATCGCTGCCGCCGAGCACACCGGCGAGGGCCGCGAGCACCGTGCTCTTGCCCGCCCCGGAGGCACCGAGGAGCAGCACCCGCTCACCGGGTTCGATCGAGACGTCGATCTCGCGCGCGGCCCACGCCTGCCTGCCGGCGTAACGCCAGCCCCAGCCGGATGCCCGCACGGACGCGGGAGAGGACACGTCCACGATCACACCCGCCCAGTGACCTCGCGGCCGGCGGCGAATCGGCCGAGCGCCCCTGTGCGAGCCAGAGCACGCACGAGCAGCCAGGAGAGGCCACCCGCGATGACGATGCCCGAGGCGATGGTGGAGACGGAGTACGCGATCGCGAACGACGCCTTGGCGCCCGGGTACCAGACCGTGAGGTCGAGAACCGACTCGGCGACGCCCGCGCCGGCTCCCGCGATGAGCGCGACGTACACTCGCCAGTTGGCGTACAGGAAACAGGCGAACACGACCTCGGCGCCGACGCCCTGCACGAGGCCGGAGACGAGCGTCAGCGGCCCCCACGCCGTGCCGAGCAACGCCGAGACGACGGCGGCGACCAGCTCGGTGAACAGCGCCGCGCCCGGCTTGCGCACGATGAGAGCCCCAAGCACGCCCGCGAAGAGCCACGGTCCGTTGATGATGCCCTGAAGACCGGGCAGCGCGGCCTCGATGGGCGCGCCGATGGGATTCGAGGCCTGATCCCACAGCCAGAAGATGACGCCGCTGGCGACGGCCACGACGCTCGCCGTGACGATGTCGACGACCCGCCAGCGAGGACTCGCCCGTACCCGGGTTGATGCTGATGCGATTGTTGCGTGCACTGTTCGTGCCCCTTCACGTGATGTAACGAGGGCACGGGTGCGATCACCGGCGGGTGCCGGGGATCGGAGAGTGTGGATGCCTCCCTGCGCTGGCATGACCCAGATCAGGTTCGACGGTCGAAACTTGGAGAAGTTTCCTCTCAGCCCGGCTCACCGGACTCCCGTGTTCAAGTGACGAGTATAGGGCTTCTAGCGCTTGAGCGCCTTGATAAGCCTGGCCCCGGCGCGACCCGCGAGCCAGACGAACGGGATGCTGACGGCGACGAGCGTGATGAGGTTCGGCTCGAACCGGAATCCGTTGATGTCACGCACGTATGCGCCGAACGGAATACTCATGCCTCCCCCGCCGCCACCGCCCGCGACGGCATCGGATTCGCCCTCGCCCGCGTCGCTGCCGCCCCCAAAGCCGAACTGCACGAGCGCCACGGGGATCACCGTGACGCCGTTCACCTCAACCGGGTCGCCGTATGAGCTCTTCACCCCGAGCTTCGACACTGTTTCCGCCAGACGTGCTGCCAGGTTCGCCATGCTGGCAACGCTACCCGTCGCGCGCGGGCGGCAACAGCCCTGACGAGCGGATGCTGGAGGTGTCGCCCACACGTCGTGGCCGCGTTCGCACCAGCGACGCCGGCCCGATCGCCCCACCGCCGAACCGGGCGGCGACCTCGTCGAGCGCCCGCTCGGCGTCGCGCCATTCCTCGTCTGGATCCCAGAGCGCCAGCCCGCCCTCGCCGCCCGGCTGTAGCTGCTCCATGCGAACGCCGATGAGACGAATCGCGTCGCCCGGCGCCCACAGCGCGTCGAAGACGGCGGCGACCTCGTCGTAGACGCGTCGCCCCACATCGGTGTGCTCCGCGAGCGTACGCGAGCGCGTCACCGTGCGGAAGTCGCCGTAGCGCAGCTTGAGCGACACCGTGCGGCCGACGAGACCCGCCCGGCGCAGCCGCTCACCCGTCTGCCCGGCGAGGCGAAGCAGCTCACGGCGCAGCACCGCCGCATCCGTCACGTCGTGCTCGAACGTGACCTCGTGGCCCACGCTCTTCTCGCGAGAAGCGGATGCGACCGGTCGCGGGTCAACACCATGAGAAAGCTCGTGCAGTTTGCGCCCAACCGCCTCACCGACCCAGCGCTGCAGCACCTCGAGCGGGGTCGCTGCGATGTCGGCCACCGTGCGCAGGCCGCGGCGCGTCAGGGACTCTTCTGTGCTCGGGCCCACGCCCCACAGGGCGCCGACGGGAAGCGGGTGCAGGAACGCGAGCGTCTCGGCCACCGGCACGACGAGCAGGCCGTCTGGCTTGGCCCGGCCCGACGCGAGCTTGGCGACGAACTTGGTGCCGGCGATGCCGACGGAGCAGGGCAAGCCCGTCTGCTCACGCACGCGACGCCGCAACGTGGCACCGATGTCGGCGGGGGAGCCAAGAAGGCGTCGGGCGCCCGAGACATCGAGGAACGCCTCGTCGATGCTCACCTGCTCGACGACGGGCGTGACCTCGCCGAACAGCTGCATGACCCGCGCAGAATATTCGCGGTACTTCTGCATGTGGGGTGTGAGCACCACGGCGTCAGGGCACAGCCGGAGCGCCTGCGAGACCGGCATGGCGCTGCGCACACCGCGACGCCTTGCCTCGTACGTTGCGCTGGTGACGACCGAGCGCCCGGTGGCGTGCCCGACGATGGCCGGCTTGCCGACCAGTTCGGGGTGATCGAGCAGCTCGACGGAGGCGAAGAACGCGTCCATGTCGACGTGCAGGATGCCGGCGCCGGAGTCGTCGACCGGGGACGTCGTCACCCGCCGATCGCTGCCGTCTGTTCGCCCCACTCCCCCAGTCTCGCATCGGCCGCCGACATCCGCCGCGCGCGAAAGCAGTGGGCTTCCGCGCGTACTCTGAGGGGATGGAATTCAGGTATCTCGGCAACAGCGGACTCAAAATCTCGGAGATCATCTACGGCAACTGGCTCACGCATGGATCGCAGGTCGAGAACGACGTCGCGACGCAGTGCGTGCGCGCCGCCCTCGAGGCCGGCATCACCACGTTCGACACGGCGGACGCCTATGCGAACACCGCCGCGGAGTCGGTGCTCGGCGCCGCGCTGGCGAGCGAGCGGCGGGCCTCGCTCGAGATCTTCACGAAGGTCTATTGGCCCACCGGGCCGCGCGGGCACAACGACAGCGGCCTCTCTCGCAAGCACATCATGGAGTCGATCGACGGCTCGCTCACCCGCCTCGGCACCGACTACGTCGATCTCTACCAGGCGCACCGTTTCGACCACGAGACGCCGATCGAGGAAACGATGCAGGCGTTCGCCGACGTCGTTCGTGCCGGCAAGGCGCTTTACATCGGCGTCAGCGAGTGGAACGCCGACCAGCTGCGCGCCGGGCGAGCGCTCGCGCGGGATCTCGGCATTCAGCTCATCTCGAACCAGCCGCAGTACTCGATGCTGTGGCGGGTCATCGAGCAGGAGGTGATACCCACCTCGGAAGAGCTCGGGATTTCGCAGATCGTGTGGTCGCCCGTGGCGCAGGGCGTGCTGACCGGCAAGTACAAGCCAGGTGCCGAGCTGCCCGCCGGCTCGCGCGCGACGGATGAGAAGGGCGGCGCGAGCGCCATCAAGGGGTTCATGCGCGACGACGTGCTTGAGGGCGTGCAGAAGCTGCAGCCGATCGCCGACGAGGTCGGAATCACGATGGCACAGCTCGCCATCGCGTGGGTGCTCGCCAACCCCAACGTCGCGGGTGCGATCGTGGGGGCCTCCCGGCCCGAGCAGGTCGTGTCGAACGCGCAGGCCGCCGGTGTCACGCTCGATGCGACCGTGCTCGCGCGCATCGATGAGGCGCTCGGCGGCCTCGCCGAGACGGACCCGACGAAGACCGTCTCGCCCGAGTCGCGGCCGAGCTGAGGCCCTGTAGCGCGGGCTACTCGACCACCGCGTTTACACGAGCGCGTGCACGATGGGGCGAAGCCAGCGACGGAACGCCGAGGAGTCGTCCCGAAGGCTCTGGCTGATGGCCACGGTGTGCGGGGCGACCACCCACGCCCCCGATGACGCGAGGGGCAGCACGAGCAAGTCGAGCCTGAAGTAACCGGCCTGGCGTCTCAGGGCGTGCTCTCGGTCGCGGACGACGTCAACGACGTCTGCCGTGAGACTGGCGTGCCGGCGCGTTCGCGAGTCGGTGTATTCATCGAAACGGGCGGCGCTCCACGCGTACGCCGCCTCGTAGTTGTTCTCCACGAGATCCTGCAGGGCGAGCTCGCGGTCGAACTCGGCGAAGTGCGGCGGCCGCAGAGCCGAGGCCACGGGTCGCGACTCACGCACGGCGGTTCGCCGCCACCAGGCACCCCACTGCGCCCTCAGCTCGGCCGTGTCGGTCTGCACGCTCGAGGCGAGTGTGCTGCGTGCGAGGGCGCCGGCGCTGGACGGCAGGACGGCGGGCGCGACGGCCGGCAGCGGCGGCTCGCCCGCATCCGTCATACCGGCCAGGTCGCGCAGGCAGAGCGCCATCAGCAGGTCCCATGGGCAGTCTTCTGTGACCTGCCATCGAAGGGTGCCCTCGACGAACATAGTGTCAGCATAGAAGCCGCCCTGCGCGGCCGCTAGAGTGGTCGCGCCATGGACGCCACCCGCACGCTGCCCCTGAAGAGCCGCCCCATCGATATCGTGTTCATCGTCGTGTTCAGCGCGTTCACCGTGACGTCGCTCATCAGCGACCTGCTGCCGACGCTCGGTGTCGACATCTCGCACGCGTCGTCGAACTTCTTCGTGAATTCCAACTGGTGGTACGCGCACGACACCGACCCGCTGTTCATGACGCCGCCGACCTGGATGCGCATCGTGACCGGCCTCTCGGCATTCGTCTATATGCCGTTCTATGTCGTGCTCGTCGTCGCGCTCATCCGGGGCTGGAACGGAATCCAGCTTCCCGCCGTCATCTACGCAACCATGATCGCGTCGATCACCGGCATCGTCGTGTTCGGTGTCGAGTTCTTCGGCGAGGCGCAATGGGTGACGCCCAACCCGGGCAAGTTCCTCGCGTTCAACGTGCCGTACGTGCTGCTGCCGATCCTGCTGCTCGTCCGCATGCGCCGACCGCAGCCGTTCGCCAGGCGGTTCTGAGCAGAACGCCAACACGGCGACGCGTCAGCCGTGCGTCATCGCGGCGGGTCAGCCGTGCGCCGTCGCGGCGGGTCAGCCGCGTGCCATCGCACCGCGTCAGCCGCGCGCCCCGCCGCGGGCGAGTACACGGCGCACCACGAGCCGCTCGGCCAGGGTCCACGAGGTCGTGGTCAGCAGGTAGAGCGCCGCCGCCACCGGCACGAACGCCGCGAACACGACCGTGAGGAACGGCAGGAACGAGAGCACGCGTGCAAGACCGGCGGGGGCGGAAGCGGAGCCGGGCGTCGCCGCAGCGGGCGAGGGCACCGGGGCAGGCGAGAGCCCCGGAGTCGCAGCAGAGGCAAGCAGGCGACGGGATGCCGCGGCGACACCCGCGATCAGCGCGAGCACCGCGCCCACGACGATCAGTCCGACGGGCCCCACGGTTCCGCCCGCTGCGCCCCCAGCGGTTCCCAGCAGGTGTATGAAGCTCGCACCAAGCGGCACCGGCCCGAGGTGCTGCGCGAGCAACGCGTTCGCACTCCCGTTGATCTGGGGGTGCAGGAACAGGGCGTACACGATCGAGAGCACAGGCGCCTGCAGCACAAGCGGAAGGCAACCGGCGAACGGCGACGCGTTCTCCTGCCTGTAGAGAGCCATGGTCTCGCGCTGCAGCCGCTCGGGATTGCCCCGATGCCGTCGCTGCAACTCGGCCAGCCTGGGCGCGAGGCGGCGCCGGGTGTTCTCGGCGCGCACCTGCGAGACGCCGACGGGAATGAGCGCGGCACGCACCAGCAGGGTGAGCGCCACAATCGAAGCGGCCGCTGCGGCCGTGCCGAACAGCGGGGTGAGCATGGCGCTGAGCGCCGTAAGAAACGAATAGGCCGCGCCGAGAACGGCGGCAATCGGCCCGAACGAGAAGAAGTCCATGGGTGATCCCTTGTGTCATACGCGTCAAATGGGTGACGTATGGCCGTGAGGCACGAGGCGCTGCCCGCTGAGGTGGGCAGCGCGGATCGACGAGTTCCGCCCGCGGGGCGGGTTCGGCGACGGGCGTGGCTACGCGGCCGAGGGGATCGCCGAGGGGGCTCGAGGGCGGGGGCGGCCCGCGGCATCCGGGTCGCTCTGGGCAAGAAGCTGGCCGATGTCGGCGGCGCATTCCGCACGCGGTGCGGGGCCGGCGAGCGCGAGGGCCGCGGCGAGCGCCGCCACGGAGCGGGCCGCGATGACCACGGCGACGGCCACGAGAGAGGCGGCGCCGACCAGGGAGGCGAGGGCGAGGATGCTGCCAGGCAGGCCGAGCGTGAGGGCGCCGTCGACCGCGGTGCTGACGAGACGCAGCAGCATCTCAAGGTGCAGCAGCACGAGCGGTCCTCTCCTGGCGTGTTCGAGATGACGCTACCACCGGCCGGGCCCGCACTCGACGCCCGCACCCGCTCGGGCGCATGATGGGGTCATGTCTCGCATCGCGATCGTCGGCGCCCACGGCCTGGTGGCCCAACAGCTCATGCGCGTGCTCTACGACCGTTTCGACGAGTTCGTCGGCATCGTGCGCAACCCCGAACATGCCGACGACGTGTACCGTCTGGGCGGCAGCGGCGTCGTGCTCGACGTCGAGAAGGCGACTGCGGACGAGCTGGCTGACGCGTTCGCGGGCTGCACCGCGGTCGTCTTCAGCGCGGGCGCCGGCGCGGGATCGGGCGTCGAGCGCAAGCGCACCGTCGACTTCGGCGGATCGGTGCTCGCCCAGGCTGCGGCGCGCACCGCCGGCATCCATCGATTCGTGCAGGTCTCGGCCTGGGGTGTCGACGAGCCGGTCGCAGACGACGCCGACGAGGTCTGGCGCGCATACGTGGAGGCGAAGCGCGATGCGGATGCCGAGCTGCGCGCCAGCGGTCTGCAGTGGACGATCCTGCGCCCCGGCACCCTGACGAACGAGCCCGGAACGGGGCATGTCGAGCTCGGCGCTCACGTCGCTCGCGGCTCGATACCCCGCGCCGACGTCGCGGCTCTCATCGTTGCCGCCCTCGACCAGGCCGACACGGTGGGCCGGTGCTGGGAGGCGACGAGCGGGAACACTCCCATCGCCGAGGCACTCTGGCAGCAGGTATCGAAGTCGGCGCGGTGACACGGCCCGCGAGCAGCGCATGGCGTGCAGAGCCGGGAACAGAGCGGCGACCGCGTGCGTTGGTTGTGACACAGCTGCGAACGATCAGCTGAGCGCCTGCCCCCACCCACCGAACGTGAGGAGACCATTGTGAGCATCGACTGGCTGAACGTGCAGCGTGACGCGCACGCCGAGTTCGCCCGGCGCGTCGAGAAGGTCACGGATTGGGAGGCTCCGACGCCCGACACCGAATGGGATGTGCGCGCGCTTGTCTCGCACGTGATCGAGGAGCAGCAGTGGGTTCCGTTGCTGCTCGACGGGCGGAGCGTGGGCGAGGCGCGCTTGCGCATCCTGCGCCTGGGCCCCGACCTCGTCGCCGAGTGGCAGCGCTACTCGGCCATCGCCCTTGACGCATGGTCACGCGTCGACCTGGGCGAGAAGGTGCAGCTCTCGTACGATACGGTCGAGGCGCTCGACTACCTGCGCGAACAGGCGTCCGACGTGATCGTGCATACGTGGGATCTCGCGCGGGCGATGGGGGCGGATGAGGCGCTGCCCGCCGCGCTCGTCGAGGCGGCCTGGACCCTGTTCGAACCGCAGAAGGACACGCTCGAGGCGAGCGGGCTCTTCGCCTCGCCCGTCGCGGTGACCGACGACGCGCCCTTGCAGACGCGCCTGCTCGCGTTGACCGGCAGGGACGACCGCATCGCCGCGTAGGCTCGAAGGGTGAGCAGCACGAACGATCGCCCCTGGCTGGCGAGCTATGCCGAATCCGTACCGCACGACATCGGGCAGCAGACCGCCTCTCTGGCACACCTGATCGAGGAATCGGCACACCAATACGGCTCGCACGTCGCTCTCGAGTTCTTCGGTGCGACGACCACCTACCGCCAGCTTGGCGACCAGATCGAGCGTGCAGCGGAGGGGCTGCGGCGGCTCGGGGTGCGCAAGGGCGACAGGGTGGCGCTTGTGCTGCCCAACTGCCCGCAACACGTGGTCGCCTTCTATGCCGTTCTGCGTCTCGGCGCGATCGTGGTTGAACACAACCCGCTCTACACGCCGCGGGAGCTTCGGCACCAGTTCGAGGATCATGGGGCGCGCATCGCCATCGTGTGGGACCAGGTCGCACCGACCGTGCAGGATCTGCCCTCGGATCTGGCCGTCGACACGGTCGTCGGCGTCGACATCACGCGGGCCATGCCGTGGGGCAAGCGATTCGCCCTGCGACTGCCAGTGCCGGCCGCGCGTCGGGCCAGGAAGCAGCTGACCAGGCCGGCACGCGGCACCGTGGCGTGGCAGAAGCTGGTGGAAAGCCGGCGCATCAAGCGCTCCGTCGCCAGGCCCGAGCCGCACGACGTGGCGCTGATCCAGTACACGAGCGGCACCACCGGCGCGCCGAAGGGGGCCGTGCTCACGCACGCGAACCTCACGGCCAACGCAGAGCAGGCCCGCGCGTGGGTGCCGCAGATCCCGCGCGGCACCTCCGTGGTCTACGCGGTGCTTCCCCTGTTCCACGCGTACGGGCTCACGCTGTGCCTGACGTTCGCAATGAGCATGGGCGCGCGGCTCGTGCTGTTCCCCAAGTTCGATCCCGACCTGGTGCTGCCCGTGCTCCGGAAGAGGCCCCCCACGTTCCTGCCCGCCGTGCCGCCCATCTGCGCCAGGCTGCTCGCCGCAGCCAACGAGAAGAAGGTCAGCCTTGCCGGTGTTGCCATCGGCATCTCGGGTGCCATGCCGCTGCCGGCCGACCTCGTGGAGCCGTGGGAGCAGGCTACCGGCGGCTACCTCGTCGAGGGCTACGGGCTCTCCGAGTGCTCACCCGTGCTCATGGCGAACCCGGTGAGCGACGCGCGCAGGGCCGGTACCGTTGGCCTGCCGCTACCGAGCACCGAGGTGAGGGTCGTCGACGCGGAGAACCCGAATATCGTGCGCGGCCCGGGTGAGGAGGGCGAGCTCATCGCTCGGGGCCCCCAGGTGTTCCAGGGCTACTGGAAGCGGCCGGACGAGACGCGGGCGGCCCTCACCGACGACGGTTGGTTCCGCACGGGCGACGTGGCGCGCGTCGACGAGGACGGCTTCGTCACCATCGTCGACCGCATCAAGGATCTCGTGATCACGGGCGGCTTCAATGTGACGCCGAGCGAGGTGGAGGACGAGCTGCGCGGGTACGACGGCATCGCCGATGTGAGCGTGGTCGGCCTGCCGCATCCGCACAGTGGTGAGGAGGTCGTGGCGGCCGTCGTGATGGAGCCGGGCGCCTCCTTCGACGCCGAGGCGATCCGCGCATGGGCGAAAGAGCGGATGGCGGCGTACAAGGCGCCGCGCCGCGTGGTGCAGCTTGACGAACTGCCGAAGTCGATGATCGGCAAGGTCGTGCGCAGGCAGGTGCGCGACCTGCTGCTCGCCGACGAGCAGGAGGCGTAGCGGCGCAGGCTGTCGCGCTATCGCGCCGAGTCGGCGCCGCTGACCGTCTCGCCGGCTGTGTCGAGGTCGAGCACGAGCAGAGAGCTGCTCGCGGTCGCATAGAGCGTGCCCGCGGCATCCGTCAGCGTGGCCTCGGCGAAGGCGACGCGCCTGCCCGCCTTCGTCACGGTGGCCGTGCACGTGAGCGTGCCCGTTTCCAAGCGCACGGGCCGCAGGAAGCTGACACGGATGTCGACCGAGGTGTAGCCCTGCCCCTTCGGCAGGGTGGTGTGCACGGCGCAACCGACCGCCGAGTCGAGGATGGTGGCGATGAGGCCACCGTGCACCGTGCCGATCGGGTTGTAGTGCGAGATGTGCGGGTCGCATTCGAACGTGGTGCTGCCGACGTCGGCGGCGACAACGCGCATCCGTGCCAGGTCGGCGATGGCGGGGGCCGGCGTGGAACCGTCGATCATGCCGCGCACGAACTCGAGGCCGGTCATGGCGGGCATGAGCCGGGCGCCGGCGAACGGATCCTGCCAGGTGACGACGCGACTGCCTGCCGAGGCGTCGCCTGCCGACGTGCCGCCTGGTTGCCGGGCAGCCTCGTCATCGCTCATGCCTCCAGCCTACGTGCGCTGCGGAGCGTCGGCAGGGGTACGCGGATGCCGGGTGGCACGATCATCATGTGAGATCGACCCCGCGCCTCGGCACCCGCTCCCAGCACCGCCTCATCGCAATGGCGGTGGCCGGCGTCGTCGTCGCGCTCGTGACCGGCCTGCTCACCTCGTGGTGGTACGCGCCCGTGGCCGGATGGGCCGCCGCCTGCCTCACCTATCTGGTGTGGGTGTGGCTCATCGTGTGGCGGCTCGACTCCCGCGCCACGCGGCAGCATGCCACCCGCGAGGACCCGAACCGCGCCGTCAGCGATGCTCTTGCGCTCGCCGCGAGCGTCGTGAGCCTCGCCGCGGTCGGTATCGTGCTCGTGCGAGCGACGGCCGAGAACGGGCCCGCCCGGGCCGGGGTCGCTGCGCTCGCACTGGCCAGTGTGGCGCTGTCGTGGGCGCTCATCCACACCCTCTACACGCTGCGCTACGCCCGGCTCTACTACCAGCACCCCGTCGGCGGCATCGACTTCAACCAGCCGGAGGATCCGCAGTACACCGACTTCGCGTATGTCGCCTTCGACCTCGGCATGACCTACCAGATCTCAGACACCGCCTTGCGCACAACCGAGATGCGCAAGACCGTGTTCGGCCATACGCTGCTCAGCTACCTCTTCGGCGTCGTCGTGCTGGCGACCACGATCAACCTCATCGCGGGCCTCGGCTGAGGCGCGCTCACGCACGCCGACCGCACGCGAGGATCGGGCCACATCGTGGGCGAGGACCCGGAGAACCCGCAAGTCGGCCCGAGTCATGGGAGTCGCGGTAGCGTTGCCCGCAGATTCTGCGAGTCAGGGCGTGAGGATGCCCCACGCCACGAGGTCGCGCACCCGGGGCAGCAGGGCGTCGCGCAGCGCAGACGCGTCGGCCTCGAGCAGGTCCGCGAGCGCGGCGACGATGGCCTGAACCGTGAGCTCGCCGTCGCAGGCGCCCACGAGCGCCGCCAGCGCGGTGTCGGCGTCGACGGTGCGCCCGAACCCGCCGCCCTGGCGCAGCTCGATCACGGTGGGGTCGTCGCTGCCCGGCCAGTAGTGCCGATGCTCGGTGACATCGGGCGCGACGGCGAGAGTGGCGCGGCCCAGGGCGTCATCGTCCCGCGCAGCGAGCCAGTCGTGGGCCGCGAGCGCCGCTTCGATGTGCGCGCCGAGACCGGCGTCGTGCCCGCCCAGCGCACCGTGCAGCCTCTCGTAGCGCTGAAGGCGAGCGGATGCGCCGCCTTCGGCGGCTCTCGCGGGCGGGCCCTGCTCAGCTGCCACCGGCCGCCGCAGCGTCACGTAACCGAACCCCACGGATTCGACACCACGCGCCTCGAAGTCGTCGAGCCACGCCGCGTAGAGGCGCTCGAACTCGGGGGCGTCGTCTCGCGTGCCGCCGTCGCGGATCCAGGTCTCGGCGTACGTGGGCGCATCCATCAGTTCGCGTTCGATGACCCAGGCATCGAGGCCGGAGGCGCCGAGCCAGCCGCGCACGCGGTCGAGGCCGGGTTCGCCCGGGTGGTACTCCCAGTTCGCGAGCAGCTGCGCGACGCCGCCCGGGTTCAGGTGGTCGGCCGCCTCACGCAGCACCCGCTCGACGAGCTGGTCGCCGGTCATGCCGCCATCTCGGTACTCGTACGCTGGAACGCCGGCGACGCGCGGGGTGATCACGAACGGCGGGTTGCTGACGATGCGGTCGAACCGATCGCCGGCCACCGGCTCGAACAGGCTGCCAGCGCGCAGCTCGATGCCGTCGATGCCGTTCAGCCGGGCGTTGAAGCGGGCGATCGTGAGGGCCCGCGCGGAGATGTCGGTGGCGACCACGCGCTCGGCGAAGCGGCGGGCGTGCATGGCCTGGATGCCGCAGCCCGTTCCCAGGTCGAGCGCCGTGCGCACCGGTGTCGGCATGAGCAGGCCGGCGAGCGTGGTCGAGGCGCCGCCGATGCCGAGAACGTGCCCGGTCTCGATGGCGCGGCCGAGGGCGAGTTCGCCCAGGTCTGATGCGACCCACCATTCGGCGCTGCCCGCGGCATCCGTGAACGCGTACGGTCGCAGGTCGAGCGCGGCGGCCACCGAACTGCCCTCGCTGAGCGTGAGGAGTCCGAGTTCCGCGGCGCCGTCGACACCGAGCGAGGCGAGCGCGGCCTCGGCCTCCACCCGGTCGACCGCGATGCCGAGCACGAACAGCGCGGCGAGGGCCGCCCTGGAACCCAGGCGCCCATGCCCATCGCGGGCGGCCTCGAGCGCGCGAACCGCGGGCAGCCTCCTGCCGCGATGCAGCGCCGCACCCGCCTCGGCTCCCCACAGCTCGGCGAGGCCGTCCACCGTGAACCGTGCGGCGCGCAGGTCGTCTGCGAGTCGCGCGAGAAGCGGAGCGTCGGCGTGCACGTCGCGGAGCGTCACGCTACTGCTGCCCCGCACGCTCCAGCACCAACTCGCGAACCCGTGCGGCATCCGCCTGCCCGCGCATCGCCTTCATGACGGCTCCGATGATGGCGCCGGCGGCCTGCACCTTGCCGTCCTGGATCTTGGCGAGCACGTCCGGCTGCGCGGCGAGGGCGTCGTCAATCGCGGCGATGAGCGGCCCGTCGTCCGAGACGACGGCGAGACCGCGGGTGGCGACGACCTGCTCGGGCGATCCCTCCCCCGCGATCACGCCTTCGAGCACCTGGCGGGCCAGCCGATCGGTCAGCGTGCCGGCGTCGACGAGCGCGACCAGCTCGGCCACGTGCTTCGGCGCCACGAGCGCCTCGGCAGCGACACCCTGCGCGTTGGCCAGCCGGGCGATCTCACCCGTCCACCATTTGCGAGCGGATGCCGCACTCGCCCCCTGCGCCACCGTCGCCTCGACCGCATCGAGCAGGTCCGAGTTCTCGACGTCCTGCATCTCGAGGGCTGTGAAGCCCCACGCCTCACGCAGACGCGCGCGGCGCTGGGCGGGCGGCTCGGGAAGCGTTGCGCGCAGCTCCTCGACCCACTCGCGGCTGGGCGCGACGGGCACGAGGTCCGGCTCGGGGAAGTACCGGTAGTCGTCGGCGTCGCTCTTCGGCCGGCCCGCGCTCGTGGTTCCCGTGTCTTCGTGCCAGTGCCGGGTCTCCTGCACGATCGTGCCACCGGCGTCGAGGATGGCGGCCTGGCGCTGGATCTCGTATCGCACGGCCCGCTCGACCGAGCGCAACGAGTTCACGTTCTTGGTCTCGGTTCGGGTGCCGAGCACGTTCGAGCCGCGCGGGCGCAGCGACACGTTGGCGTCGCAGCGCACGTTGCCCTCCTCCATGCGTGCGTTCGAGACGCCGAGCGCCTTCACGATCTCACGCACGGCGGCGACATAGGCACGGCCGATTTCCGGCGCATCCGCTTCGCCGCCCTCGATCATTTTGGTGACGATCTCGACGAGCGGGACTCCGCCGCGGTTGTAGTCGACGAGAGAGTGCTCGGCTCCCTGGATGCGGCCCGTGGCGCCGCCGACATGCGTGAGCTTGCCAGCGTCCTCCTCCATGTGCGCGCGCTCGATGGGGATCGTGACCTGACGGCCGCTGGAGAGCTCGATCGTCAGCGACCCCTCGAACGCGATGGGTTCGTCGTACTGCGACGTCTGGAAGTCCTTCGCGGTGTCGGGGTAAAAGTAGTTCTTGCGGGCGAAGCGCGAGCTCTCGGCGATCTCGCAGCCGAGCGCGAGGCCGAGGCGGATCGACGACTCGATCGCCTTGCCGTTCACCTGCGGCAGCCCGCCGGGCAGCCCGAGGCACGTGGGGCACGTGTTCGTGTTGGCGCCCTGGCCGAACTCGTTGGCGCAGCCGCAGAACATCTTGGTCTTCGTGTTGAGCTCGACGTGCACCTCGAAGCCGAGCACGGGCTCGAACTTCGCCAGGGCACTCTCGTAATCCATCAGCGCGGCCTTGGCAGCCATCAGATCGCTCCCTCTTCACTTGCGAACATCTCGGTGGCCGTCAGGTCGGGGGCACGGCTGATGAGCGTGTGGCCCCACGTCTCCTCCAGCAGCCGCTCGAGGGCCGCACCGATCGTGTACAGGCGCGCATCCGACCGGGCGGGCGCCATGATCTGCATGCCGACGGGCAGGCCGTCTTCCGGCGCGAGGCCGATGGGCAGACCCATGCCCGGGATGCCGGCGAGATTCGCCGGGATCGTGGTGATGTCGTTCAGGTACATCGCCATCGGGTCGTTCAGCTTCTCGCCGAGACGGAACGCCGTGGTCGGCGCGCTCGGGCTGATGAGCACGTCGACCTTGCCGAACGCGTCGTTGAAGTCGCGCTGAATGAGCGTGCGCACCTTCTGCGCGCTGCCGTAGTAGGCGTCGTAGTAGCCGGCGCTCAGGGCGTACGTGCCGAGGATGATGCGGCGCTTGACCTCGGGGCCGAAGCCAGCGTCGCGCGTGGCGGACATGACCCGCTCGCTCGTGACCGGGCCGTCGGCGGGCATCACGCGCATGCCGAAGCGAACGGAGTCGAAGCGCGCCAGGTTGCTTGAGGCCTCGGCGGGCAGGATCAGGTAGTAAGCGGCGACAGCGTACTCGAAGCTGGGCGCGCTCACCTCAATGACCTCGGCGCCCGCAGCGGTGAGAAGGGCGACCGCCTCATCGAAGCGCTGCTTCACGCCGGCCTGGAAGCCCTCTCCCGCCAGCTGCCTGACGATTCCGACGCGAACGCCCTTCAGCGCGTCGCCGGTGCGGCCCGCGCGGGCCGCCTGGGCCATGGACGGCCACGTCTCGTCAAGCGACGTCGAGTCGAGCGGGTCGTGGCCCGCGATGACATCGTGCAGCAGGGCGGCGTCGAGCACGGTGCGCGAGACGGGGCCGACCTGGTCGAGCGACGACGCGAGGGCGATGGCGCCATAGCGGCTGACCGCGCCGTACGTGGGTTTGACGCCGACGGAGCCCGTCACGGCGGCGGGCTGGCGGATGGAACCGCCGGTGTCGCTGCCGAGGGCGAGCGGCGCCTCGAAGGCGGCGACGGCCGCGGCCGAGCCGCCACCGGAGCCGCCCGGGATGCGGTCGAGATCCCATGGGTTGTGCGTGGGGCCGTAGGCCGAATGCTCGGTGGATGAGCCCATCGCGAACTCGTCCATGTTGGTCTTGCCGAGCGGAATGAGGTCCGCCTCGCGCAGCCGGCGCACGACGGTCGCGTCGTACGGCGGCACCCAGCCCTCGAGGATTCTCGAGCCCGCGGTCGAGGGCATGTCGTTCGTCGTGAGCACGTCTTTGATGGCGATGGGTACGCCGGCCAGCTCGCCGAGACTCTCGCCCGCCGCCCTGCGCTCATCGACGCGGGAAGCGCTCGCGAGCGCGCCCTCTGCCGCCACGTGCAGGAATGCGTGGATGTCGGGGTCGACCGCGTCGATGCGGTCGAGGTGCGCGCGGGTGGCCTCGACGGAGGACACCTCGCGCGAGGTGAGGAGCGCCGCGAGGTCGGCGGCCGAGAGGCTGGTCAGGTCGGTCATGGTCACTCCTCGTCCAGGATCGCGGGCACCCTGAACCGGTCGCCCTCGCGGTCGGGAGCCCCTGAGAGCGCCTGCTCGACGGTGAGTGAGGGCCGCGGCGAGTCGTCGCGGAAGACGTTGGCCAGAGGAACCGGGTGACTTGTCGCCGGCACGTCGTCCCCGGCTACCTCGCTCACCTTCGCCACCGAGTCGACGATCTGGCCCAGATCTCGCGTGAGCGATTCGATCTCGTCTGCGCTCAGGTCGATTCGGGCGAGTTCGGCCAAATGCGCGACCTGCTCGGCGCTTATCTCAGGCATGCGTCTCCGTCGTGTCAGCGGGTGGGATGCCCCAATTCTATTCGCGAACGCCGGGCGCCATTCGCGAACGCTCAGCGACCGGCGCCATTCGCGAGCGCTCAGCGGCCGGCGGCCAGCTGCGTCGCGCTGCCCGTGGCGGGCGTCACCAGGCCACCCTGCCCGATGCCGATGAGGGCGAGGTTGCGCAGAGACTCGCTGCCCGCCGTGAAGTAGCCGTTGTGACCGGTGGAGCCGGCGAGGGCTGCGCCGCCGAATGGATCCTTCGCACCCTCCACCCCGAAAGCGATTGCACCATAGGCGGATGCTCCGGGGTCGCTGCCGAAGAAGGCCGTGTGCACGACGGGGTCGAAGCCGGCCTGGCCCACGTACACGTTGCCGCCGGCGACATCGAGACCGTGAACGGACTGCGCCGCGCTGCCGGGCGAGCCGACCAGTGCCAGCGCGTCGACGGACACGGAACCACGCTGCAGCGCCATGAGCGCGGCCGTCGATCCGTAGGAGTGCGCGATGACGGTCACGTATGGCTCATCGCCCGCGCGCAGGGCACGCAGGCCCTCGAGACCGTGCTCGAGGTAGTCCGCCCCCTCCTGCGCAAGGGCCAGCCCGCCCACGTTGAGCAGTTCGGGGGTCTGGTAGCCGATCCAGGCGACGGCAGCGACACCGGGCGTGCCGGCGCACGCCCGGCATCCGAATGACCGGCGAAGCCACTGGCGCTGCTCGGTGTACAGGTTCTCTGCCGTCGAGACCCAGTCGTCGAGCTGCTGGTCGACCGAGAAGTACATGCCGGGCACGAGATAGCTCACATAGCGGGCCGTGCTGACGTCGCCCACGGCGATGGCCGCGCGGGTGTTCGTGCCGACGTCGAGAATGACGAGGGAACGTTCGGGGCTGCCCGCGGGTGCCTTGAGGGCCTCTTTGACCCGCAGCAGCGTGTCGAGCGTGTGACGAAGCTGCAGCTTCACGCCCTTGCCCGCATGACCGGCGAGCCGCGCCCTCGTGTCGGAGATGGCCCGGGTCAGCTGCAGCCGGTTGGCGCGGCTGCGCGCCTGGAAGGGCACGCCGTCGAGGTTGCCGATGAGACGCGGGGCGCCGTCGATGAGCGCCTTCTGCTGGTCAGAGTTCATGCCGGACCAATACGCCGTGACCGAGGTCGCAACGGGCGGCGCGGTGATGAGCGTGGAGACCGCCTCTTCGTGAGCGGCGACATAACCGGAGACGCGAGCCGGGTCGAGCTGACCGAGGATTCCGAGCATGGTCTTGGAACTGAAGGTGGCGTCGCCGCCGCCCGCGATCGACGGGTCGGCGAGGGCGTGCGCCTGGGCACCGGGGTCGAGGGCGACGATGTGGCCGGCGGCGTCGAGCGGCAGCAGCGCTGACGAGGCGGCGGAGGCGACGATCTGCGTGCTGGCGGACAGGTCTGAGGGCGCAATTGGGGTCTCGACGGCGCCTCCGACTATGGAGGTCACCGCGAGTATCGCCGCAACGCCGACCAGCACTCCGACAGGGTCCCTTTCGAGGGTGACGACAAGGCACTATCGTGATCACACCCGGCGGGCGCGAACGTGTCGATCTTACCCCAAAGACGAGGGATATTCACGTCGTTCTACTCCCTCGGCGAGTGCTGCCTGAACGAGGGTCACACCGCGTCGGGGCCGCCCTCGAGCAGTCGGCGGAACCCGTCGGCGTCGATGATGCGGATTCCGAGCTGTTCGGCCTTGGCGAGCTTGGAACCTGCGCCCGGCCCGGCGGCCACGAAATCAGTCTTCTTCGACACGCTCGAGGCCGCTTTGCCGCCCGCGGAGACGATGGCCTCCTGCGCTCCCTCGCGGGTGAAGCCCTCGAGCGAACCGGTCGCCACCACGGTCAGCCCCGAGAGCACTCCCCCGGCGGCGACGGCAGCACCCGGCCCCGGATGCCCGGGCGTGTCGAACTGCACGCCCGCGGCGCGCCAGCGCTCCACGATCTCCTGGTGCCATTCGACCTCGAACCACTCGAGCACGGCGTCGGCGATGATGCCGCCGACGCCCTCGACCTCGGCCAGCTGCTCGCGCCCTGCCGAGCGGATGGCGTCGACACTGCCGAAGTAGCCCGCGAGCGCACGCGCCGCCACCGGCCCCACGTGTCGAATGTTGAGGGCAACGAGGATGCGCCACAGCGGCTTCGTCTTCGCCTTCTCGATCTCGGCGAGGAGCGTCACGGCGCTCGACGACGGCTGCGGACCGGTGAGGCCGCGCTTCTTCTCCTCCGGGGTCGGATTGCGCCGGAAAGGCGTGCGCAGCTTTCCGACGGGCGCGGCAGCATCCCCCTCACCGTCCGGCTCCTCGACGAGCCCGGTCTCCGCGTCGCGCACGACCACCTCGATGGGCACGAGGTCGTCGAGCGTGAGCTCGAACAGCCCCGCCTCCGTCACGAGCGGTGGTGTCGCAGGCCGCGTGGGCTGGGTGAGTGCCGCGGCGGCCACCTCGCCGAGCGCCTCGATGTCGAGTGCCCCGCGCGAACCGATGTGCTCGACTCTGCCGCGTACCTGGGCGGGGCATGCGCGCGCGTTCGGGCATCGCAGGTCGACGTCGCCCTCCTTGGACGGAGCGAGCGGCGTGCCGCATTCCGGGCACGTGGTCGGCATGACGAATGCCCGCTCGCTGCCGTCGCGCAGTTCGACCACGGGCCCGAGCACCTCGGGAATCACGTCGCCCGCCTTGCGCAGCACGACAGTGTCGCCGATGAGCACGCCCTTGGCCTTCACCACGTCCTGGTTGTGCAGCGTTGCCTGCCGCACGGTGCTGCCCGCCACGCGCACCGGCTCCATCACCGCGAACGGCGTCGCCCGGCCGGTGCGCCCAACGCTCACGACGATGTCGAGCAGCGTCGTGTGCACTTCTTCAGGCGGGTATTTGTACGCGATCGCCCACCGCGGCGCCCGGCTGGTTGCGCCGAGTTCGTCGTGCAGGGAAAGCTCGTCGACCTTGACGACGATGCCGTCGATCTCATGCTCGACATTGCCGCGATTCTCGCCGTAGTAGCGGATGAAGTCGGATGCGCCGGCCGCCGAATCCACGACCCTGTAATGCGGCGACGTGGGCAGCCCCCACGAGGCGAGCAGCTCGTACGTCTGCGACTGGCTGGCCACGGGCGGCTGCTGCCACGCGCCGATACCGTGCACGAGCATCTGCAGCCGGCCGATGCGGTCGCGCATGAGCTGCAGTTGCGCCGCGTTCTTGCCCTCCGCCTTCTGCCGCAGCGAGCCGCTCGCCGCGTTGCGCGGGTTCGCGAACACCTTCTCGCCGTTCTGCGCCTGTCTCGCGTTCAGGTCGCGAAACGCCTCGACGGGAAAGAAGACTTCGCCCCGAACTTCCACGATGGCCGGATGCCCGCTGCCCGACAGCCGCCTCGGTATCGACGGGATGTAGCGCACGTTCTCCGTCACGTCCTCCCCCACGACACCGTCGCCGCGCGTCGCCGCCGTGACGAGCGCGCCGTTCTCGTAGCGCAGGTTGATGGCCAGCCCATCAATCTTCAGCTCGCACAGGTAGTCGACGTGCCGCCCGGCATCACGTTCGACTTTCGCCGCCCACTCCTCGAACTCTTCGATGGAGAAGACATTGTCGAGGCTCAGCATGCGCTCGGCGTGCTGCACCGGGTCGAACAGCGTGGTCTGGGCGCGGCCGCCCACGGTCTGGGTCGGGCTGTCCTGGCTCTGCAGTTCGGGGAAGCGCCGCTCCAGTTTCTCGAGCCGGCGCACGAGGCGGTCGTATTCCTCGTCCGAGGCGATCGCCGCCTCTTTCTCGTAGTACGCCTCACGCAGGTCGAGAATGCGCACCGTCAGCCGCTCGGCCTCCGCCGCGGCCTCGGTCAGCGTCGGATTCTCGTGCTCCAAAACGGTCTCGTCGTCGTGCGCCACGAATTCAGTCTAGGGAGCGCCACCGACACTGACAGTGGGTACGGTGCGACCTCAGGCCGGCACGGGCACGGCGCTCACCGTGCGATCGATCGTGCACTGCCCGAGCACGCGCGTGCCCACGTAGACGACGGCGCTCTGGCCGGGCGCCACGCCGTTCAACGGGCTCTCGGGCGTGATCACGAGCTCGTCGACTCCGTCTTCGCCGGCCGCGACGACGGCCCGGGCGGGCACCGGGTCGGCGTGCGCGCGAATCTGAACGTCGCACGCGAATTCCTCGAGCGGATGCTCGGGCGCGGCCCCCGCCCAGGTGAAGCGCCGTCCCGCGATCTGCGCGATATCGAGCGCCTCCTTCGGGCCGACCACGACGCGGTTCTCGGCCGGGCGCACTTCGAGCACGAAGCGGGGGCGGCCATCCGGTGCCGGCACACCCAACTGGAGGCCGCGCCGCTGCCCCACCGTGTACGCGTGCGCCCCCTCGTGCGTGCCGACCGTGTTGCCTGCCCGGTCGACGATCTCGCCGGGCGCCGTTCCCACGTGCTCGGCCAGCCAGCCGCGCGTGTCGCCGTCGGGAATGAAGCAGATGTCGTGCGAGTCCGGCTTCTTGGCGACGCTCAGCCCGCGCTCGGCCGCCTCGGCCCGCACCTCCGCCTTCGACGGCGTGGAGCCGAGCGGGAACATGGCGTGCTCGAGCTGCTCAGCCGTGAGCACGCCGAGCACATACGACTGGTCCTTGGCCCAGGCACTTGCACGGTGCAGTTCGGGGCGACCCGCGGCATCCGCTCTGATGTCTGCGTAGTGGCCCGTGCAGACGGCGTCGAAGCCGAGGTCGAGCGCCTTCTCCATGAGCGCGGCAAACTTGATCTTCTCGTTGCAGCGCATGCAGGGGTTGGGGGTGCGGCCAGCGGAGTACTCCGCGATGAAGTCGTCGACGACGTCGAGCTTGAAGCGCTCGGAGAAGTCCCACACGTAGTACGGGATGCCGATGAGGTCGGCGGCGCGCTGGGCGTCCATGGAGTCTTCGATGGTGCAGCAGCCGCGGCTGCCCGTGCGCAGGGTGCCCGGCATGCGGCTCAGCGCCAGGTGCACGCCGACCACCTCGTGCCCGGCGTCGACCGCTCGGGCCGCCGCCACCGCCGAGTCGACACCGCCGCTCATTGCCGCAAGAACCTTCATGCGTTCCAGTCTAGGTCGAGGCCGACGCCCGCCCCGCGCCGCCCCGCGCCGCCCCGCGCGAACGAAAACGACGGTCATTTCGAGCGAAATCGTGATTCCCCCGTGGGAATCGACTCAATCGCGCACTTTCTCCGTCGTTTTCGTTCGGCGAGAGCGCTCGGCGGGAGCGTTCGGCGGGAGCGCTCGGCGGGAGCGCTCGGCGGGCGAGCACGCGCTACGGGATCTCGTTGAGCGTCTTCTCGACATTCGCTAGCCGGCCCTCGAGGCCCTCGAGCTTCTCGAGCAGCTGGCGATTCACGGCGGTGTTCTGCTCGACAACGGCCTTGAGGTCGGATGCGCCGCTCAACTCCGCGGTGCGTTCCATCGCGCGGTACTTCGCCTTCATGATCGAGTAGGTGATGCCGCCCGCTATCGCGACGACGGGAACGAGCACATACAGAGAATTCCACCAGTCCATGTCAATTCCTGCTTTCTGAGGTGGGTGATGCGGATCGGGATTCAGGGGCCGAACCGGATTCGGATTCGGGTTCGGGTTCGTGGCTCACAGCGGCCCGGGATGCGGGATCAGACCGGGATGCGGATCGGGATGCGGCGTCAGACCGAGATTCGGCTTCGGGCTGGGCCTCGAACTGGGACTCCGATTCGACGGCCGCGACGATCGCGGGAACGTCGAGGGAGAGGTCGAACGGCACGACCTCGAAGAACTTCAGCGCCTTCCCGTCGTCGGAGAGTTCCAGGTGCCCACTGACGTACCCCTGCTCTTCGAGCCGCTGCAGGTGCATGTAGAGAAGCGCACGCGACATCTGCAGACGGCGCGCGAGTTCGCTCACGTGCAGCGTCTCGCCCGCAAGTGCCGCGATGATGCGAAAGCGGTGCGGGCTGGCGATGGCGCTGAGGCGAGCGATCAGCTGCGTCGCATTCATCGGCCGACCCCTCTCGCACCCTTACACCCGTAAGACAGACCTTACACGTGACGCACGGGCTCCACAACCCGATTCGGCGGTGAGCCGTGCGCACAACTCCTGCTGCCCCGGGAGCGGCGTGCCGGGGGCCGCCTCGTCCCGCAGCGCCGGGCTCGTACGCCGGGCAAACTGCAGGAGTTGTGCGCAGAACGGGGCCGGCAGCGGCCCGCCAGAGGGGCCAGATCCGAAAACGCTCGCCCGTCAGCGGGCGCCGAGGCGCGTGGTGCGCTCCGAGAGTCCGGCGCGCGACGCCCTCGCGTACGCCTGCGGCAGCGCGGCCAGAAACGCATCCACGTCGGAATCGGTCGTCGTTCGCCCCAGCGTCATGCGCAGGGCGCTGCGCGCATCCCGCTCGCTCCTGCCCATCGCCAGCAGCACGTGCGACGGCTCGGGCACGCCCGCCTGGCACGCCGAACCCGTCGACACCGACACCCCGGCCGCGTCGAGCAGGAACAGCAGCGAATCCCCCTGCGCCCCTGGGAACGTGAAGTGGGCGTTCATCGCCAACCGAGCGGATGCCGCATCCGCGCCCCCGTCGCCAACGCCGCTCAGCCGCGCCTCGGGCACCGCCCGCAGTACGCCGGCCACCAGCCGGTCCCGCAGGGCGGCCAGCCGCGCCGTCTCGGCCTCGCGCGCGGCCTCAGCCGCCTCGGCGGCCACCGCGAACGCGACCGCGGCGGCGACGTCCTGGGTTCCGCTGCGCACCTGCCGCTGCTGGCCGCCCCCGTGCAGCAGCGGCACAACGCTCGCCTGCCGGCTGAGCACGAGCGCGCCGATGCCCACGGGCCCTCCGATCTTGTGCGCCGAGACACTGAGGGCCACGAGCCCCGCGGCGCCCGGACCGCTCGCCGCGCGCAGCTGTCGCACGTCGATCCCGACATGCCCGTACGCCGCCACCGCGTCGACGTG
Source organism: Microbacterium sp. STN6 (assembly GCF_026410545.1). Lineage (GTDB taxonomy): Bacteria > Actinomycetota > Actinomycetes > Actinomycetales > Microbacteriaceae > Root112D2. The sequence goes on along the minus strand of NZ_JAPMIT010000002.1, from coordinate 482,047 downwards.
CATCGGCACCCCGCGCCCGGCGGCGAGCGCCGCGATGCGCTCGACCGGCTGAATCGTTCCCACCTCGTTGTTCGCCCACAACAGGGTGAGGAGCGCGATCGAGGCAGGCTCGCGCTCCAGGGCGCTTTCAAGCGCATCGAGACGGATGCGCCCCAGCTCGTCCAGTGGCAGCCACTCGGCCGCGGCGCCCTCGGACTGCTCCAGCCACGTCACGGTGTCGAGGGTGGCGTGGTGCTCGCCGCCTGGTGCGAGGATGCGGGGTCTCGATACGCCCGGCTGCGCGCGGTTACGCGCCCAGTAGAGCCCCTTGACGGCCAGGTTGATCGACTCGGTGCCGCCCGACGTGAATACCACCTCGATCGCGTCGCAGCCGAGCGTGGCCGCCACGCGCTCCCTCGCCTCCTCGAGCATGCGCCTCGCCTGCTGGCCCTGGCTGTGGATCGAGGAGGGATTGCCGACCAGCGCCATCGCCCGTGCGTACGCCTCGATCGACTCCGGCAGCATGGGTGTCGTCGCTGCGTGGTCGAGATAGACCGTCACGATGCCTCCCTGACTGGGCACACGATGCGGTCATGCGCCGCCCGTGCACTCAATTACTCTAGATCGCATGCCCGCCGCCGATCCTCTGCGTAACCTCGGCGTGCATCTGACGCAGAACGGCGGCGAGCTGCGGGTCTATTCGGCGAGCGCCGACGCGATGGAACTCTGCCTCTACGACGATGCCGACCCCAACTGGCTCGTGAAGACCGTGCCGATGCACCGCGACGGCGGCGACGTGTGGGTGGGGCGCTCGCGCTCGCTCACTCCCGGCCGCCGCTACGCGATCCGCGCCTCGGGTCCGAAGGGCGCCAGAAACGCCTTTAGCCCCGAGGCGCTCCTCATCGACCCGTACACCAAGGGCCTCGTGCCGGGTCACGGCTCCGACCTGCTCTCGGTGGTCATGGAGGACGGCTTCGACTGGGGCGACTCACGCAGGCCCTCGACCCCGCTCGACCGAACGGTGATCTACGAGGCGCACGTCAAGGGCATGACCATGCTGAACCCGGATGTGCCCGAGCATCTGCGCGGCAGCTATGCCGGGATCGCGCATGAAGCCACCATCGCTCACCTCACCGAACTCGGCGTCACCGCGCTCGAGCTTCTGCCCGTTCAGGCGTTCGTCTCCGAGCAGCGGCTGACCCAGCAGGGCCTCACCAACTACTGGGGCTACAACACGCTGGCGTTCTTCGCCCCGCACGGCGCGTACGCATCGCGAGCGGCCCGCGCCGAGGGACCGGAGGCGGTGCTGCGCGAGTTCAAGGGCATGGTTCGCCTGCTGCATGAGGCGGGCATCGAGGTCATTCTCGACGTGGTGTACAACCACACCGCCGAGGAAGGTCCAGGCGGCCCGCTGTACAACTACCGCGGCATCGACAACTCCACGTACTACCGTCAGCAGGACGACGGCGCATACATCGATGTGACCGGATGCGGCAACTCCGTCGACTTCGCGAATCCCGCCCCCGTCAGGCTCGTGCTCGACTCACTGCGCTACTGGGCCACCGAGATGCACGTGGACGGGTTCCGCTTCGACCTGGCGACCACGCTCGGGCGCGGGGCGAACGCCGAGTTCACGCCAGAGCATCCGCTGCTTGAGGGCATTCTGCACGACCCGGCGCTCTCGGGCCTCAAGATGATTGCCGAGCCATGGGATGTGGGGCTGGGCGGGTGGCAGACTGGGCACTTCCCCGCGGGCTTCTCGGAATGGAACGACGGCTACCGCGACCGGGTGCGCGCTTTCTGGCTCACCGACATTGCGCAGGCCAGGCACACGGGCGACGCTCCGACGGGAATCGGCGGCTTCGCGACGCGCCTGGCTGGCTCGGCCGGCACCTTCGCCGCGGAGCGCGGGCCGCTCGCCTCCGTCAACTTCGTCACGGCGCACGACGGGTTCACCCTCGCCGACCTCACCGCGTTCGACCACAAGCACAACCTGGGCAACGGCGAGGGCAACCGCGACGGCACAGACAACAACCGCTCGTTCAATCACGGGGTCGAGGGCGGAACCTCAGACGAGGTCGTGAATGAGGCGCGCCGCCGGTCGATGCGCAACCTGATGGGCACCCTGCTGTTCTCGGCGGGCGTGCCCATGATCACGGCCGGCGACGAGTTCGGGCGCACCCAGCGCGGCAACAACAACGCCTACTGCCAGGACAGCGAGCTGACGTGGATCAACTGGCTGCTCAGCCGCGAGCAGCAGCAGCTGCAGCGGCACGCGAAGCGCCTCATCGCGTTGCGTCAGGCGAACCCGGCGCTGCGACCGAAGCGGTACGCGGTTGCCGGGCAGAGCGTTCCGAGCGCGAGCGAGATGACGTGGTACGACCAGGGCGGCGGCACCATGGACCCCGCCGACTGGGATTCGCCCGAGAACCGCACGCTGCAGTACCTCGTGGCGAGCACTCCGGAGGACGAGGAGTTCAACCGCGTGCTGCTCATCGTGCACGGCATCGAGGATGACGTGACGGTGACGCTGCCGGCGGCGCCGGGCGTTGCGTCGTACTCGCTCGTGTGGGACAGCGCCGACGACGAGCCGAACCTCGAGGAGGGGGCGCAGCTGGCGCCCGGCACCACGGTCGAGGTGGCCGGTGCGTCGATGCAGCTCTACCGCACCGTCACTGCGCAAGCGTGACGAGCCCCATCTCGGCCGGGCTCACGAGCAGCTCGTTTGCCGGCAGCACGCGCACGGTGTAACCGAACGTTCCGGGATGACGCAGCCGCAGTCTGCCCTCGAACGCGAACTCGCCGGATCCCGGGGGGAACTCGCTGTCCGGCACGACCTGAAGCCGGCGCACGTGGGCGTCGTGCAGAAGGCCGTCGGCACCCGTGATCCCGTACACCGCCTGCACCACCACGTCGTCGGCGGCGAGGTCGCCGAGACGCACCCGGGCCCGCACACGGATCTTGTCGCCGAGTCTGCCGTCATCCGCCCCGCTCGACTCGACGTCGAGCACCTCGACGCCGGGCCATGCCGCGCTCACCCGCTGCTTCCAGGCCGCCAGAGCGACGGCCGGCTGAGCGTCGTCCTCGCGCAGCCGGCGCGACAGCACGGCCGCCGGCCGGTACAGACGCTCAAGGTACTCACGCACCATGCGGTCGGCGCTCAGCACCGGCGACAGCGTCGCCAGCGTGTGCCGGATGGCCTGCACCCAGCGCACCGGCACCGATTCGGCGTCACGGTGATAGAACCGGGGCACGATGTGCTGCTCGATGAGGTCGTACAAGGCGCCTGCCTCGAGCGCGTCGCGCTCCTCGGCGTCTGCGGCGACCGCCGACGGGATCGCCCAGCCGTTCTCGCCGTCGTAGAACTCGTTCCACCAGCCGTCGAGCACCGAGAGGTTGAGCACACCGTTGAGCGCCGCCTTCATGCCAGAGGTGCCGCAGGCCTCAAGCGGCCGAAGTGGGTTGTTCAGCCACACGTCGCAGCCAGGGTAGAGCTTCTTGGCCATGCCGATGTCGTAGTCGGGCAGGAACACGATGCGCGTGCGCAGCACAGGGTCGGCGGCGAAGCGCACGACCTGCTGGATGAGGCGCTTGCCCTCCTCGTCCTCGGGGTGGGCCTTGCCTGCGATGACGAGCTGTACGGGGCGCTCGGGGTCGGTGAGGATGGCGCGCAGCCGCTCCTCATCGTGCAGCATGAGCGTCAGGCGCTTGTAGGTGGGCACGCGGCGGGCGAAGCCGATCGTGAGCGTGCGCTCGTCGAGCAGTTCGTCGACCCACGCGGGGACGATGCCGCTGCGCTCGAGCGACGCGGCCGCAACGCGCCTGCGGGCGTCGCCGACCAGCTGGCGGCGCATCCGCCCGCGAACCTCCCAGAGCTCGGCGTCGGTGACCTCGCCGGAGCCCCACGGCGCGCTGCTCGTGTCGCTGGTGCCGAGGCGCTCTGAGGCGAGCGCGCGCAGCATCGGGTCGGTCCAGGTGGGCGGATGCACGCCGTTGGTGACCGAGTCGATCGGCACCTCGTTCTCGTCGAAGCCGGGCCAGAGTCCGCCGAACATGCGGCGCGAGACCTCGCCGTGCAGCCGGGAGACGCCGTTGGCGTGCTGCGCGAGCCTCAGGCCCATGACCGCCATGTTGAACACGTCGGGCGAGCCGCCCTCGTAGTCCTCGGTGCCGAGCGGCAACACCTGGGCCGCGCCGACGCCGGGCAGCATGTCGCCGGAGACGTAGGTCTCGACGAGCGAGCGCTCGAAGCGGTCGATGCCGGCCGGCACCGGCGTGTGCGTCGTGAAGACGGTGCTGGCGCGCACGAGCTGCAGCGCCTCGTCGAACGCGTGGCCGTCGCCGATGAGCCGGGCGATGCGCTCGAGCCCCTGGAACCCGGCGTGGCCCTCGTTCGTGTGGAACACCTCCGGCCACTCGGCGCCCCTGATGCGGCACCACGCCGCCAGGGCCCGCACGCCGCCCACGCCGAGCAGCAGCTCCTGCCGCAGCCGGTGCTCGCCCTGGCCGCCGTACAGCCGGTCGGTCACGTCGCGCAGGTCGGCGTCGTTGTCTTCGATGTCGGTGTCGAGCAGCAGCAGAGGCACTCGACCGACGGCGGCCTCGAGAATACGGGCGTTCAGCGTGCGGCCGTCAGGCAGGGCGAGCGCCACGCGCAGTCGCGAGCCGTCCGTCTCGCGAACCTCCGCGAGCGGGAGCCCGGCGGCATCGAGGGCCGGGTAGCTCTCCTCCTGCCACCCGGCGGCAGAGATGGTCTGGCGAAAGTAGCCCGCGCGGTAGAACAGGCCGATGCCCACGAGCGGCACCCCCAGATCGGAGGCGCTCTTCAGGTGGTCGCCGGCGAGGATGCCGAGGCCGCCCGAGTACTGCGGCAGCGCCGATGCGATGCCGAACTCCGGCGAGAAGTACGCGATAGAGGTCGGCGTGCTCTCGGTGTCGAGCGTCTGGTACCAGCGCGGCTTCGTCAGGTAGTCGTCGAGGTCGGCGGCCTGCGCGTCGACCCTCTCGACGAAGTCGTCGTCTGCGGCCAGCTCGGCGAGCCTGCTCGGGTCGGCCGAGGCGAGAACGGCTGCAGGGTCCTGCCTGCTGCCCTCCCAGACCTCCGGTGAGATCTGCGCGAAGATCCGCGCGGTCGGCTCGTGCCAGGACCAGCGCAGGTTGCCCGCCAGCTTGGCGAGGCCGGCGAGGCGCTCGGGCATCGGGGCGCGGACGGTGAATGTGCGGATCGCTTTCACACACTCAGCCTATGCGGAAGCCCGGCGCTCTTCACGACGCGGATGCCCCGCTGCGGGATGCCAAGCGCGCGCCGGGGCATTACGGTCAAGGGTGTGAGCAGCAACGACGACGACTGGAAACCACGCATCGGGCGCATCCCCGTGCTCGCCCCGTCGCCCGCAGTCGACGGCGGCCGCTGGCCCGCGAAGGCGTTCGCCGGCGAGGTCGTCCCGTTCGAGGCCACGGCCTTCCGCGAGGGGCACGACCTCATCGGCGTGATGCTTCTGCTCACCGATCCGACGGGAGCGGTCACGCGGCATCCGCTCACCCTCACGCAGCCCGGGGACGACCGCTGGCGCACGACGGTGCGCCTCGACGCGCCCGGCACCTGGCGGTACCGCATCCGGGCCTACGCAGACCTGCTCACGACGTGGCAGCACGATGCGGCGATCAAGGTCGCGGCCGGCGTCGACGTCGAGCTCATGTACCGGATCGGCTCGGACCTGCTGGCGAAGGCGTCACGCGAGCGATCGCGCCCGGCCGCCGAACGCCGCACCCTCGCGGAGATCGGGGCTGCGCTGGCGGATGCCGGTGGCGACGCCGCCGCCCGCCTGGCCCTCATCGACGATCCGCGCCTCGGGCAGATCGCGCGCGTGCGCCCCCTCGCCGGCCCCGACTCGCTCTCGAAGCCGCTGGAGATCCGGGTGGAACGCCAGCTAGCCGGAGTGGGCAGCTGGTACGAGTTCTTCCCGCGCTCCGAGGGTGCGGTGCGCTCGGCCGACGGCTCGTGGACGTCCGGCACCTTCCGCACCGCGGCGAAGCGCCTGCCCGCGATCGCCGCGATGGGCTTCGACGTGGTGTACCTGCCGCCCATCCATCCCATCGGGCGCACCGGCCGCAAGGGCCCCAACAACACGCTGAATGCCGGCCCGCTCGACCCCGGCTCGCCGTGGGCGATCGGCGCGGCCGAGGGCGGGCACGACGCGATCCACCCTGACCTCGGCGACACGAAGGATTTCCGCCTCTTCCTCGGCCGGGCGAAGCAGGCCGGTCTCGAGGTCGCCCTGGATCTCGCCCTGCAGGCCTCCCCCGACCATCCCTGGGTCACCGAGCATCCCGAGTGGTTCACCACCCTGCCCGACGGCACGATCGCCTACGCCGAGAACCCGCCCAAGAAGTACCAGGACATCTACCCCGTCAACTTCGACAACGACCCCGCCGGAATCCGCGCCGAGGTGCTGCGCATCGTGCGGCACTGGATCGACGCCGGCATCCGCATCTTCCGCGTCGACAACCCGCACACCAAGCCGCTCGACTTCTGGGAGTGGCTGATCCACACGGTGGGCCGGGATCACCCCGACGTGGTGTTCCTGGCCGAGGCGTTCACCCGGCCCGCCATTCTGCACACGCTCGCCAAGGTCGGGTTCCAGCAGTCGTACACCTACTTCACCTGGCGCAACACGAAGGAGGAGCTCGAAGAGTTCCTCGACTCGCTGGCGAACGAGACCGCAGACTTCCTGCGGCCCAACCTGTTCGTGAACACGCCGGACATCCTCACCGAGTACCTGCAGTTCGGTGGGCCGCCGGCGTTCTGGATCCGTGCGGCGATCGCCGCCACCGCCGCGCCGACCTGGGGCGTGTACTCGGGCTTCGAACTGTTCGAGTCGGTCGCGCGCGACGGCGCGGAGGAGTACATCGACAACGAGAAGTTCGAGTACCGCCCGCGCGACTGGGCGGCCGCCGAGCGCGAAGGGCGCTCGCTCGCGCAGGGCCTCGGCCTGCTCAACCACATCCGTCGCCGGCACCCGGCGCTCTGCCAACTGCGTAACCTCGTGCTGCATTCCAGCGACGACGACGCGGTTCTCGTGTACTCGAAGCATCTCGATGCCGAGGTCAGCGAGACGGGAGCCGCCGATACCATCATCGTTGTCGCCAACGTCGACCCGCATTCGGTGCGCGAGACGATCGTGCACCTCGACCTCGAGGCGCTCGGGCTGGCGCCCGAGAGTCGATTCACGGTCGAGGAACTGGTCACCGGCGCCGTCTGGGAGTGGGGCGCCGACAACTATGTGCGCCTGGACGCGTTCGGCGAACCCGTGCACATTCTGCACGTGAAGGAGGAGCCACGATGAGCGGGATTCCCGAGGGAGACGCGGCCATCGCTGCCGCTCCCGTGACCGATGACGTGCTGCGGGCGGTCTCTGCCGGCACCTACCACGACCCGCACTCGGTGCTCGGGCAGCACCCGGTGGCGGCCGACGGCGTCGAGGATCGCGTCATGGTCATCCGTGCGCTGCGCCCTCTCGCGCTCGCGGTGCGAGCCGTTCTGGCAACGGGCGCCCATATCGAACTGGCACATGTCGCTTACGGCATATGGCAGGGCGTCAGCGTTCTCGGCCCCCAGGACTACGTGCTCGAGGCTCGCTACGAGGCCGGCACGGAGTGGGTTGCCGACGACCCATACCGGTATCCGCCGACGCTCGGCGAGCTCGACCTGCACCTCATCGGCGAGGGCCGTCACGAACAGCTCTGGCGCGTCCTCGGCGCGCACGTCGTCGAGCAGCGTGGCGTCGAGGCGACAGCCGAGGGCACAGCATTCTCGGTCTGGGCGCCGCACGCACGCGCCGTGCGCGTCATCGGCGACCTGAACGACTGGGACGGCGCGCGCCACGCCATGCGCTCCATGGGCGGCAGCGGCGTCTGGGAACTCTTCGTGCCCGGCGTGACCTCGGGGGCGTACAAGTTCGAGCTGCTCACCCGCGACGGGCGCTGGGTGCGCAAGGCCGACCCCCTCGCGCGCTACACCGAAGTGCCGCCGGCCACCGCATCCGTTATCGGCACAAGTGATTACGAGTGGCAGGATGCCGCGTGGCTGGCCGAGCGCGCCGCGAGCGACCCGCACCGCGGCCCCATGAGCGTGTACGAGTTGCACCTGGGCAGCTGGCGGCCCGGCCTGGGCTACCGCGAGGCAGCGGATGCGATCGTCGACTACGTGGGCGCACTCGGCTATACGCACGTGGAATTCCTGCCGCTGGCCGAGCACCCGTTCGGCGGATCGTGGGGCTATCAGGTCACCGGCTACTACGCGCCGACCAGCCGCTTCGGTCACCCCGACGACCTGCGCTACCTGGTCGATCGACTTCACCAGGCGGGAATCGGCGTGATCATGGACTGGGTCCCCGGTCACTTCCCCAAGGACGACTGGGCGCTGGCCCGCTTCGACGGCGAGGCGGTCTACGAGCATCCGGACCCGAGGCGCGGTGAGCACCAGGATTGGGGCACATACGTCTTCGACTTCGGCCAGCGCCAGGTGCGCAACTTCCTCGTCGCCAACGCACTGTACTGGCTCGAGGAGTTCCATGTGGACGGCCTGCGGGTCGACGCCGTGGCATCGATGCTCTACCTCGACTACTCGAGGGCCGAGGGCGAGTGGGAGCCGAACATCCGCGGCGGCCGCGAGAATCTCGAGGCGATCGAGCTGCTCAAGGAGGTGACCGCGACGGCATATAAGCGCAACCCGGGCACCGTGATGATCGCCGAGGAGTCCACGAGCTGGCCGGGCGTCACGGCACCCACCTCGAGCGGCGGCCTCGGCTTCGGCCTGAAGTGGAACATGGGGTGGATGCACGACTCGCTTCAGTACATGCACGAGGACCCGATGTACCGCTCGTACCACCACAACGAGATCACATTCTCGTTCGCGTATGCGTTCAGCGAGAATTTCATGCTGCCTATCAGCCACGACGAGGTCGTGCATGGCAAGGGCTCTCTGCTCGGCAAGATGCCGGGCGACCACTGGCAGAAGATCGCGAACATCCGCGCCTACCTCGCATTCATGTGGTCGCACCCGGGCAAGCAGCTGCTGTTCATGGGGCAGGAGTTCGGCCAGCCGAGCGAGTGGAGCGAGGAACGCGGGCTCGACTGGTGGATCCTCGAGCAGCCCATCCACCGCGGCCTCTTCGAACTCGTCACCGAGCTCAATCGTCTCTACCGGGCCACCCCGGCGCTCTGGCAGCTCGACAACGAAGCGGCCGGCTTCGAGTGGATCGACGGCGGCGACGCCCGAGGCAACGTCGTCTCGTTCCTGCGCCGCGGTGACGACGGCACTCCTCTCGTCGTCGTCGTGAACTTCGCGGGAGTTCCGCACGAGGGCTACCGGGTCGGGCTTACCCAGGCCGGCGAGTGGACCGAGCTGCTGAACACGGATGCCGCCGCCTTCGGCGGCTCCGGCGTGGGCAACATGGGGAGCGTCACGGCGACCGACGAGCCATGGGCGGGCAGGCCGGCATCCGCTCTGCTGACGCTGCCGCCGCTCGGGGCTCTCTGGCTGACGCCGGCGAACCCGCGATAGGTCAGGCTCGTTCGCGCGCCTGAAGCCACTGCCGATAGGTGATGAGGCCGACGGCGTGCTCGGGGATGAGCGCGCCGCCCGAACGCCAGAACGCGCCGATCGCGCCCGGCATGCGCAGGCGCAGCACAAGGCCGCGCGAGCCCGTCGCCGCCTTCCACTGCGCGGCCATCTCGCGGAACGACAGCACCTCGGGGCCGCCGACGGTGAACGTTGTCTCGGCTCTGCCCGCTCCCTCGGCCGTGTCGACGAGAATGCTCGCGACGTCGTCGATGGCGATCGGCTGCAGCCGCACGCCGCCGAACGCGGGCACGATGCCCCCCTTCGCGCCGGTGCGGAACACGCCGGTCACCAGGTCATGGAACTGCGTCGCGCGCACGATGCGCGTCTCGAGCACCGACTCGCGGTAGGCGCTCTCCTGAGCGGTCTTCGTGCGGTAGTAGCGCAGGTTGCAACGGTCGACGTTCACGATGGAGAGAAGCACGGCACGGGCGATGCCCCAGCGCGCGGCCGCGTGCAGCAGGTTGGCCGAGCCCTGTGTGAAGACGCGACCGGATGCGCGGCTGACGCCGTCCGTCGTGTCGACGAGAACGTCGACGCCCTCCATGGCCTCATCGAAGTCGACGGCGGTGAGCAGATCGAGTTGCACGTAGCGCACGCCGGGGATGGCAGAACCCTCGGCCGGCGCGTGCCTGCTGAGGGCAACCACCTCGTGACCGCGCTCGACCGCCTGCGCTGCGACCGCCGTGCCGACCCTGCCCGTGCCTCCGACGATCAGCATGCGCGTCACAGCCGAGAACCTCCCTGGTGGGTGCGATTCGAAGAACGGCGACGGATGCTCGTGCCGCTTCTCGTGCTGTCAGTACAGCAGCGAGGCCAGCCTAGACCGGGCGGAGATCACGCGCGGGTCATCCACTCCGACGATCTCGAAAAAGTCGAGCAGGCGCTGGCGGATCTGGTCGCGTCCGGCCACATCCGCGGCGCTGAAGGCGTCGAGCAGGCGAGCGAAGGCGTCCTCGATGTGGCCGCCGGAGAGGTCCAGATCGGCGACGCGCAGCTGGGCGTCGACGTCTCGCGGTGCGGCCGCGCCGGCGTCGCGGATCTCCTCGGCCGTGTGGCCGGAGAGCCGAGCGAGCAGCCCCACCTGGGCGAGCCCGGCGACGGCGAGCCGGTCGTGCGGGTCCTGAGCGATCGCCGTGCGGTACTCGGCCATGGCGGCCTCGTAGTCACCACGATCGATGGCGTCGTATGCCTCCTGGTGGTGCGGGGGCAGCGGTGCAGGGGCCTCCTCGGCATCGGCGGGGGCCGCGGCATCCGTCTCATCGTCACCCGGGGCCTGGGCGGTTCCGGTGACGCCGTTCTGAGCCGCGAGCTGCAGCACCTGCTCGAACACGTCGCGAACCTGCTGCTCTGGCAGGGCTCCGGCGAACAGGCCGACGGGGCGTCCGCCGATGATGGCGGCGACCGTCGGCACCGACTGGGCCTGGAACGCCTGTGCGAGCTGCGGGTTCGCATCGACATCGATCGTGACGAGCACGAAGCGGCCGGCGTACTCGGCAACGAGCTTCTCGAGCACGGGAGACAGCTGCTTGCACGGCTCGCACCAGGTCGCCCACAGGTCGACGATCACCGGCACCGTCATCGACAACTCGAGGAACTCGGTGAAGTTCGTGTCTGTGCCCTCGAAGACGAGGCCGGGCACGGGAACGCTGCCGGAGGCACCACCCTGCACCGCACCGGCTCCCGGCTGTGCCGCGGCGCCGTCGGCCGGACGGTTCACGAGCGCCGAGAGGTCGACGGCACCACGAAGGCTGGCTGCTGACGGGGGAACCTGACTCATTTCAACTCCGAGGCCGTGACCATCCCCTGGTTGTATCCCAGGAGAGTGATCTTCTTGTCTGATCCGCTGGGCGGCACGTAGAAGACCAGTTGGTATGCGTATGTCGAGACCACGCCGGTCTTGCTCGTCTTCACTCCCGAGAGCACGGTTGCGGTCGGCCCGGGTGTGACCTCGGCACCGCCCTGCACCACCTTGAGCGTCTCGGTCTCGCTGAGGTCGAAGGTCACGAGGGCGCCCGAGTTGTTCGTCGGCATGGCCACAAGCGGCCCGTCGCCCTGCTTTCCGCTGAACTCGAGGCTCGCGGTGCTCGAGAGATCCTGCACCTTCTGCGCCTTCGTCTTCGCACCGACCTTGGGTATGAGGTTGTCTTTGGACTCGTCGAAAAGCGAGTAGTACTTACTGTCGCTGCCGTGCAGGAGCACGTCGGCATACGCCGCCGGAATGTCGGCGGGGGCGCGCTTCAGCAGCTTCGAATCGGGTGGTGCGAGCGATGTGCCGATGGTCTTCGGCGCGACGGCCGGGATCTGCGCGGCCGGCTCGAGCTGCACGTCGTAGTTCACCATGTAGTTCGCGCGTGGGCTCTTCTGCTCGAGCACCAGCAGAATCGGCGGCTGCTTCTTCGCTCCGGGGTTCGTGACGACTACCTCGACCGTGCGAGGCCACGATTTCGTCGCCTGCGGAAGCGTGAGCTCGATGTTCGCGCTGATGATCGGCGCCGCAGCAACCGACGGGTCGGCCTTACGCAGCGCGTAGTTGGCCGTGCGCAGGGCAAGCGCGGACCCGGTGAACCGCGGCGCCAATTCAGAGGCGTCCAGGTTGGCGTCGGCCTTCGCGGCGATGGTCGAGATCTTCGCAACGATGATCTGCGCCTGCGCCGGGGTCACGGCAGGCGGCACCACGTCTTTACCCAGCTTCGCCACGTCGCTGTTGAGCACCGTCGCGGTCGGCGCCGGAGCCGCGCCAGACGAGAAATCGGGCCAGTACTCAGCAGAGCACCCGGTCAGGGCGAGCGAGGTGAGCGCGAACGCTCCCACGACTGCCACCACACGACGACGGATGGCCCGACGCCCGCGGTTGGCCGGCTCGACGGGGCGGCTCGGCCTGAACTTGGGCGCCTTAGGCAGCTTGGGCATCTTGGGGCCGCTGCGACGGCGGGGGCCGCGGGATCGGCGCAGATGCCGCAAGCCGAGAATGTAGAGCACGATGCCCAGGATGAGAAGCAGGATGCCGCCGGCGATGAGCGGACCGGCCAGGGGCGTGCCCTGACTGAGCGGCCAGCGAATAGAGATGGAGGCGGGCGCCGGGTTCGTTCCGTTGCTTGCGATGATCACGCTCACGTCTTTCGGGACACCCAGGTGCACCGTACGGGCGGCGGGTCCCGTGTATTCCTCGAGCCAGAGGTCGCTGCCGACGGGGTCGGGCCCGGCCTTCTTCTCGCTCGTCGCCGTCGACGACGCGCCAGAGCTCTTCTCGGCGGTCGTGGGGCTCGTCGTCGGCGCCGGCGAGGCGGTCGACGTCGCCTTCGGCGTCGACGTTGCCTTCGGTGCGTCACCGGCGCCGGGGTTGGCCTTCGCAGTGACGACCTTTGACGTCAGCCGGTTCGCCTTCTGGTCGTAGTGCAGCGCAGCGTATGGCTCACTTCCCAGCCAGGCGCGCACGTCTGCCGTGCGGCCGTATGCAACGAAGACCTGCTTCGAGCCGCTCACCTTCAGCGTCTGCTGATTGGGATGCGCGTTGAGAACCGCCCCGTCGATGACGGTGAACGCCGCATCGCCCCGCACCGTCGTCGACGTGCTGAGGCTGCTCGGAGGCGCGAACACGGTTCGCTGGGCTATGCCCAGGACGATCATGGCCGCGGCGACGACGAACGCCACGATTGCGAGGACGAAACGCACCTGAACCCTTCGTGGATTTTCTTTGCTGACAAAGACATTCCACACTACTCGGCAGGCCTGAGAGCCTCCTAAACGCGCTGAGCGCCCGCCCGCTGCACCTCTTAACGCGCGCCCGAGCATCCGTGCCGACTAAAATCAAGAAGGTTTGCAGGCAAGACACCGTGGCCTGCATCACGAACGACGGAGAGACAGTGGCTACCGACGACGCAGAATTCACCCAGGTCTTCCGGGGGTACGACAAAGACGAGGTCGACCGTGCCGTGCAGGATCTGCGCCGTGAGCTGATCGCCTCGAACACCCAGAACGCCGAATCAGCGAAGGAGATCAAGCGGCTCGGCGCGCGCATCGACGAGCTCAACGCCGAGATCGAAGAGGTGGGCAGCCCCACATTCTCGGGGCTTGGCACCAAGCTCGAGAACACGCTTCGCGTGGCCGAGGAGCAGTCAACGCGTCTCATCGCGAAGGCCGACATCGACGCCGAGAAGCTGCGCAGCCAGGTGGGCGCCGAGGTCGATAAGATCCGCGAGACGGCGCTCGCCCAGGCCAGGCGGGTCATGGCCGACGCGAACGCGCGCGCGGAGACCACGGTCGAGGATGCGCGCATCGAGGCGAATGAACTGCTTCAGGCAGCGCGTGCCGAGAAGGAGGCGCTGATTCAGGATGCGGTCCGCGAGGCCGCCTCGATTCGCGGCGCCGTCGCCACCGAGTCCGCGGAGCTGCGGGCGACGAGCAAGCGAGAGGCGGCGGCGCTGCGCGCCGAGGCCGAGCGCGAGGCGGCGGAGATGACCGTCGTCGCCTCCCGCGAAGCCGCCGCCGCCCGCCAGGAGGCAGAGAACCTCGGCCGCGAGACGGAACAGGTGCGTGCCGGCGTCGAGCGCGAACTCGCCGAGGCCCGCTCGCAATGGACTCACGAGTCGGAGCAGTCGCGCATCCAGCTCGAAACCGAGCAGGAGAAGGCACGAAACGACCTGGCTGCGTGGGTGGAGCAGACGCGTCTGGACACGGAGAAGAACGCGGAGCAGACACGTGTCGACCTCGAGAAGGAAGCGGCGAAGACCCGGGCCGATCTCGCGAGCGAGATCGCACAGGCCCGGGCCGATCTCGTGAGCGAGACGGAGCAGGCGCGAGCCGCCGTCTCGAGCGAGACGGAACAGGCGCGGGCCGCGCTGGCCACGGAGCGCGAGCAGAGCACCGCCGCGCTGACGGCCGAGACCGAGCAGACCCGCGCGGACCTCGCGGCCGAGGCCGCCAAGGCCAGGGCCGACCTCGCGGCAGAGATGAACGAGGCGCGCGCCGCGCTCGCCTCAGAGATCGATACGGAACGAACCGAGTTCGAGCGCTCGAGCGCCGAAGCGCGCCACGCGCTCGACGAGGAACTCGCCACGCGGCGCACGACGGTGCTCGATGAGGTCGACAAGCAGCAGCGCGATGCCGAACAGGCACGCATCGATCTGGACATCGAGCTGAAGGCGCGGCGCGACGAAGCCGAGAAGGAGCACCTGGCCAAGCATCAGGAGGCCGTCGCGCAGATGCAGAAGTACCTCGACGAGGCCGGCGAGCAGCTCTCGCAGGCGCAGAGTCAGGCCACGGCGGCCCGAGAAGAGGCGAACTCGCTGCGGGAGGCGTCTCGTGCCGAGGTACTTACGGCCCGCAAGGCGGCCGAAGACGAGGCCACGCGCATCGTGCATGAGGCGGAGGACCGTGCGGCCGAACTGATCGAGCAGGCCGAGGAACGCACACGCGAGCTCGTGGCGGACGCCGAGGATCGCCTCGCCCAGATTAGGATCGAGCGAGACGCCGTCGCCGGGTACTTCGAGAACCTGCGCGGCGTGCTCACGCAGGCCGAGAAGGTGACAGCAGAGCCGGAATAGACAGCCGGGTAGGGGGACCACCAGATGAAGATCCAGAATGCGTTCCGGCTCGGTCTGGTCGGCACCCTGGGCGTCGGGCTCGGCATCCTCATTCTGGCGTCGATCGTCAGCCTCTCGACGATCATCACGTACATCGGTGCGGCGCTGTTCCTCTCCCTCGGGCTCGACCCGGCCGTGACACTGCTCGAAAAGCTCCGCTTTCCGCGCTGGGCAGCCATCGTCACGGTGCTCGTCGTTGTGATCGGGGCCGTCGTCGGCATCGTCTTCGCGATCGTGCCGATCATCACCTCCCAGGTCTCCGAGCTCGTGCGGCAGATCCCCGGCATCGTCAACACCATTCAGAAGCAGGACTGGATCGGCGCGCTCAACAACCAGTTCGGCTCGGCCAACGTCTCGTCGTTCATCGACAGCGTCACGGCGTTCGTCACGGACCCATCGAAGATCACAGGCCTCGCCAACGGCGTGCTCGCGGTCGGCTTCGCGGTGATCAGCGGGGTGTTCGGGGCGATCATCATCGGCATTCTGACCATCTACTTCACGGCGTCGCTTCCCTCGATCAAGCGCGGCCTCTACCAGCTGGTGCCCGCCACCAAGCGCGCGCGGTTCGCCGATCTCGCCGAGCAGATCTCCAAGTCCGTCGGTCGCTACGTGATGGGCCAGTTCGCGCTCGCCCTCTGCAACGGCGTCCTGAGCTTCATCTTCCTGTCGATCATCCACGCCCCGTTCACGGCCGTGCTCGCCTTCATCGCGTTCCTGTTCTCGCTGCTGCCGCTCGTCGGTACGCTGACCGGCTCAGTCATCATCGTTCTCACGTGTCTCATCCCGTTCCCCGGCCTGCACGAGAACACGCTGACGACCGCCATCGCGGCGGCCATCTATTACGTGATCTACATGCAGGTGGAGGCGTACATCCTGAGCCCGAACATCATGAACCGCGCCGTTCAGGTCCCGGGCTCTCTCGTCGTGATCGCCGCCCTCGCGGGCGGCTCTCTGCTCGGCATCCTCGGCGCACTCATCGCGATTCCCGTCGCCGCTGCCGTGCTGCTCATCATCAAGCAGGTCGTGATCCCCCACCAGAACGAATTGTAGAAACGATGCAGTGCATCGTTTCTGCAATTCGGGTCGAGTAGCGCGCCCTTCCGGCGCGCGTATCGAGACCGGCATCCCCACACTGCGGCGCGCGTATCGAGACCAGACGCCCCGGCCTTACCCCGTGTACTCCGTCGGCAGCGGCAGCGCGCCGGGGTTCACGACCGAGACGATCTCCGTCAGCACTCGCCGCGTGAGGTTCTCCCCCACCCACAGGTGCCGCCCGCCGGCGACCTCGACGAGCCGCGCATTCGGCACCGCCGCGAAACGTTCACGCGCCTCGGGCGGTCGCAGATAGTCGTCGAACTCGGGGATGACGGCGACGAGAGGCCCGCCGAAACCCGACCACGCAGCCAACTCGGCATCCGTCGTTCTGTGCAGCGGCGGCGAGAGCAGAATCGCGCCGTCGATCGGGTGCTCCAGCCCGTACTTGAGGGCGAGTTCCGTGCCGAACGACCAGCCAACGAGCCACGGATGCGGCAGATGCCGCTCGGCGACGAACTGCATGGCCGCCGCCACGTCGTACCGCTCCCCCACGCCCTCATCGAAGCGGCCTTCGCTCGTGCCGCGGGGCGAGTGCGTGCCGCGCGTATTGAATCGCAGCACCGCCAGGTCTGCGAGGGCAGGCAGGCGCGCGGCCGCCTTGCGCAGAATGTGCGAATCCATGAAGCCGCCGCCGGTCGGCAGCGGGTGCAGCGTGACGAGGGTGGCCACCGGCTCTGCATCGAGTGGGAGGGCGAGCTCGCCCACGAGCGTCAGGCCGTCGCCGGTGCGCAGTTCGATGTCCTCGCGCCTGGCGGGCAGCTCGACGCCGCCGCGGATCGGCACGCTCCCGTCGTCTTCGTTCGCGATGTGCACGCTCACCGTCCCCCGCCGATCTTCCAGCAGTGCGTGTGCCAATGCCTGCGGGCGGCGAGGTCGGCGGCCTCGCCCATCAGCCCGTCGGCGCGCCACGTGACGACGTGCGCGGTCTCGGGCGCGATCTCGAGGCCGCAGCCGGGGCACTGGTACGTCTTGACGGCCTGCACGACCGAGACGGGCTGCACGTTCCAGGTACCGCCGCGTCGCTCCTCGGTGCGCCGCCAGCCGGTCAGAGCGTGTTCGAGGGCGCTCTCCTCGGTCGGGCCAGGCGCGCGGCGGCCCCGGGGTCGATTGCTGCGCGGCATGGCATCAAGTCTACGTGCGCCGTGGCCCGACGCCCGGCTCACGCTCCGTCGACGCCCTGGGAGACGCGGGCCTCCTCGGCATCGAGAAGGTTCTGCGCACGGGTCAGCACCCGCGACGGGTAGCTGCCGCGGCTTCGCGCCTCGATGACGGCCTCGCGCTCGGCAGCGAGCACGCGCATCCGCAGTGCTCGGTATTGGTGATGGGGGCCCGCCTCGGGGTCGTCCGACTCCGCGCGCTCGGCGCGTTCCCAGGCGGCGGCACTGCGCAGGAGGGTGTCCTGCCTGACACGTTCGATCACCTCGGGGTCCGCCTTCTCGTCGTTGTTCTCGGGAATCTCCTCGTCGAGAGCGGCGAGGCCAGCGGCGCTCATCTCGTCGACGAGGGCGGCGAGAGAGCGGCGGTCGGCCGCGACATCCGAGCCTCTGATTCCGATGCGCTTGATGAGCATGGGCAGGCTTCCGCCCTGAACAAGGAGCGTGAACACCGCCACGGTGAACCCGATCAGCACGAGTTGCGGGCGATACGGGGTGTCGGCGGGCAGCGATTGCGCCGCTGCGAGCGTAACGACACCGCGCATGCCGGCCCACGTGAGTACGACGCCGCCGCGCCAGTCCACCGAATCCGCCTGCAGGCTCTCGTTGTCCGCCTCGCGCCGTGCCGCGAAACGCCGGCTTCGCCGTGCTCGTCGCCGCCCCCGGTCATCGGTGGGGTCAGGCCGCCTGCGGATGCGCCCCAGCCACGCATTCATCAAGCCGTCGTTGCGGCTCGCCCGCCGCTGCGCCCGCTGCAGCTGCAGCACGATGGGCACGACGAACAGGGCGCGCACCACGAGAAGCACTACGCACACGAGCAAGCCGAAAAGCACGCTCAGGCCGATGCCGAACTCGTCATCCGGCACCTTCGTGATCACGGCCTTCAGCTCGAGCCCCATGAGCAAGAAGACGCCGTTCTCGAGCAGGAACTGCACTGTTCGCCAATTGAGCCGCTCGCTCAGCCGCGTCTGTGCGGTGAAGAGCGACGCACCCCGATGGCCCGAGTAGATGCCGGCGACGACGGCGGCGAGCAGGCCGGAAGCGTTGAGCATGTCGGCGGGGATGAAGGCGATGAACGGGACCGTGAACGAGATGGCGGTGTCGAGAATCGGGTCACGCAGTGTGGAACGCACCCACACCGTGAGCACACCGGCCGCCAGGCCGATCACGATGGCCACAGAGACCGAGAGCGCGAACTCGCCCGCCACGCTCAGCAGGCTGAGGCCCGCGCCGCTCGCCGCGATCGCCGATTTCAGCATGACGAGCGCCGAGGCGTCGTTCACGAGCCCCTCGCCCTCGAGCGTCGTGATGAGTCGCGCCGGCAGACCAAGGCGCCTGGCGATGGTCGTCGCCGCGACGACGTCCGTCGGGCTCACGACGGCGCCGAGCGCGATGGCCGCCCCCAGGTCGAGGCCGCCGATGAGCGCATACATCACGAACCCGACACCGAACGACGTGACGATGACAAGCAGCACGGAGAGCGCACTGATTCTGCCGACGTTGCGCCGGAAGTCCACGAGAGGAACCTGAACGGCCGACGCGTAGAGCAGCGGCGGCAGCACCGCGTCGAGAATGATCCAGGGCGGAATGTCGACGGTCGGCGCACCCGGAATGAAGGAGAAGCCGAGGCCTGCGACGACGAGCAGCAGGGGCGCGGCGATGCCGAGCTGCTTCGAGAACGCTGAAACCGCGACGATGACGACGATCGCGAATACCCCTACCGCCGCGTATTCCACACGGACAGCCTAAGCGGATGCGCGCCGCTCGGCCCGGATCAGTACCAGCCGGTGCGCTCCGAATGCGCCCATGCGCCGCAGGGGTCGCCCCAGCGTCCGATGTAGCTGAGACCCCACGTGATCTGCGTCTGATAGCTGGTCTGCCAATCGGCACCGACCGAGGCCATCTTGCTGCCGGGCAGCGCCTGCGGGATCCCGTATGCGCCGCTGCTGGCGTTGTACGCGTACACGTTCCAGTGCGACTCGCGGTTCCACAGCGCCACCAGACACGCGTACTGGTCTTCCCCCATGCCGCGCGAGGCGAGCAGGTCGTGTGCGTACGCCTGAGCGCTGCCGGGGTCGGGCGCGCCGACGGCAGGAGCGGCGCGGGTGGCCTTCGCCGGTGCGGCGGGCGCGGGCGGCGGTGGCGGAGGCTTCGGGGCCTCCTTCATGGTGTAGCCCTCGCGGGAAACCACGGGCTCCTGAAGGTCGTCACCGGCGACGAAGCTCTGCGTCTCGGCCCCGCCGAAGCGGGTCGACGCGTCAAAAGTGGGAGACGCCGTGGCTCCGGCGTACGGATCGACGACGTTCACGAGCAGGAACGCGCTCGCTGCGAAGAACGAGAACAAGACGAGCGAAATTCGAGACCGCACCCGGGGTCTTCTGCGTGTCACCCCCACCGGATTAGCCGGTGTGAGGGGCGCGATGACTCCCGAATGCCTACCCACGATCACAAAACGATAACGCATGATGGCCGTGAGACCAAGGCACGACCTGACGATTCAGCGAACGGCCAGCATGACATCGGTCACAGAGTCGAGCACTGCGTCGACCTGCCATTCGCGATAGCCGCCCCGCTTCGGCGTGAAGACAACCGTTCGCACATCCGTCGTCGTCAACGTGGTGCCCTGGCGGAAATAGTCGAGCAGCCGGTCACAGAAGGCGTCGACCTCCCCCACGCTGTAACCATGGCTCAGGATGCTGACACGGCCGAACCGCGCGTGCTCCGGCCTCTCGAGGCGGGCCACGATCTCGGTTGACGTCGTACGGGCTTGCTCGAGCCAGCCATCGCGACCGAGCTCACGCACCGCCTCTTCCCGTTCCCGGGCGGCGAAGACATCCTCAAGCCGTTCGAGCGCCGCGTCGACGGCGGACGTGACGTAGCCGCGCCGGCGAAGCGTGAACGCCGTGTGTCTGATCTCCTCGGCGCTCAGGCTGCCGCCCGACTCGCCGTCGTACGCGCTCCTGGCCCGCGCGAGGAACGCCTCGACGTCGTCGATGTCGTACCCTCGCCGGGGCCTGCGTGCGATTGGAAACGTGCTCACGTCACCCATTGTGTCAAACCTTGAGACCGGCGAAGACGACGAAGAGGGCGAAAGCGGCGGCGGCAGAGGGCAGAATCGAGTCGAGCCGATCGAGGAACCCGCCGTGGCCCGGCAGCCAGGAACTCATGTCCTTGATCCCGAGATCGCGCTTGATCAGAGACTCGGCAAGATCGCCCATGGTCGCCGTCAGCAGCAGAACCGGGCCCAGGATGAACCCGAACCAGACCGGCTCGCCCATCATGAGTGTCGCCAGCAGGATGCCCGCAATGATGCTCGCCACGGCGGCGCCCGCGAAGCCCTCCCAGGTCTTCTTCGGGCTGATCACCGGCGCCATGGGGTGCTTGCCGAACAGCAGCCCGCTCACGTATGCGCCCGTGTCGACCGCGACGACCACGATCAGTGAACCCAGCAGCCACCACTGTCCGTGCTCCTGGGCGAGGAGCAGAATGGCGAAGCTGCCGAGGAACACCACATAGATCTGAATGAGCACACCCGCGCCGAGGTCGCGCATCACAGAGGCAGCGGATGCGCGGTGCGATCGCATCGTGAGCTCGGCAAGCCGCCAGAGCGACACGAAGACGATGCCTGCGCCCACACTGACGAGCTGGCCGGTGGATCCGCCGTAATAGGTGGCGGGCACCACAGCAAGGGCGGAGACCACCGTGGGAATGCGCGGAACCAGCCATCCGGCCCCGCGCAGTGCACCGGCGAGCTCGAACGAGGCGAAGCCGAGAAGAGCGAGGCCGAGCACCAGGAAGAGCTCTTTGACGATGATGAGGCTCGCGACGATGAGGAGCCCGAGGCCCACGCCGATGAGGATCGCAAGAATCAGGTTGCGGCCGGTTCGGGCCTGTATGCGCTCACTGGTGGCGTCGAACTGGGCCTTCGTCGCCTGCATCTGGCGCTCGATATCGCCGCGCGTCGCCTTCACCTGGCGCTCGAAGTCCTGCCGGGTGGCCTTCATCGATGCGCCGAGATCTCCGCGCTCGTGGCGGCGCCTCGACGGGCCGCCCGCCTGCGGCTCGTGGTCTGAGGGATCCTGCTGCATGTCGAGCGGGCCCCTAGACCTCGAGGAGTTCCGTTTCCTTGCGCTTGAGAGCGTCATCGACCTGGTCGACGTGCGTCTTCGTGATCTGCTCGAGCTCCTTCTCAGCCCGGGCGATCTCGTCGTCGCCTACTTCGCCCTTGAGCGCGTCGAGGTCGTCCTTCGCCTTTCTGCGGATGTTGCGCAGCGCCACGCGCGCGTCTTCACCCTTGCCGCGCACGATCTTCACGAATTCGCGCCGTCGCTCCTCTGTGAGCTCGGGCAGGGTGACCCGGATGATCTCCCCGTCGTTGCCGACCGTGGCGCCCAGGTTCTGCGCGGCGACGAGGGCCTTCTCGATGTCCTTGAGCGCCGACTTGTCGTATGGCGTGACAATGATCATGCGCGCCTCGGGATTCTGCATCGACGCGAGCTGGCCGAGCGGAGTAGGCGTGCCGTAGTAGTCGACGGGGACCTTCTGGAACAGCTGCGGGTTCGCACGACCACTGCGGACCGTGCTGAAGTCTTCCTTCGCGCTCTCCACGGTCTTCGTCATGCGCTCGGTCGTCTCGGAAAGCACATCGGCGATCACGTAAGTACTCCTTCTGCTCGAACAGATTCGCCGTCAGTCGTGGTTCGTCTTCGGGCGCGGCCTGCGTCAGGCCCAGTCTAGTTGGAGACCAGCGTGCCGATCTCGCGGCCCAGCAGGGCGTCTGTCACGTTACCTGCCGGCTGCATGCCGAAGACCTGCATCGGCATACCGTTATCCATGCAGAGACTGAACGCGGTCGAGTCCACGACCTTGAGCCCGCGCTGCAGCGCCTCCTGGTAGGTGATGCGATCGATGCGCACGGCCTTCGGGTCGGTGCGCGGGTCGGCCGAATAGACGCCGTCGACTCCGTTCTTGGCGACAAGTACGACGTCGGCACCGATCTCGAGTGCCCGCTGGGCCGAGACGGTGTCGGTCGAGAAGTAGGGCAGCCCTGCACCGGCGCCGAAGATGACGACGCGGCCCTTCTCGAGGTGCCGTTCCGCTCGGCGGGGAATGTAAGGCTCGGCGACCTGGGTCATGGCGATAGCGGATTGCACACGCGTCGCAGCACCGGCTTGCTCGAGGAAATCCTGCAGAGCGAGCGCGTTCATGACGGTGCCGAGCATGCCCATGTAGTCGGCGCGTCCTCGGTCCATGCCACGCTGGCTGAGCTCGGCTCCGCGGAAGAAGTTGCCGCCTCCGACGACGATCGCGATCTCCACGTCGGTCGCCGCCTGGGCGATCTCACGGGCGAGCGAGCTGACGACATCGGGATTGACGCCCAGGGAGCCGGCACCGAATGCCTCACCGGAGAGCTTGAGGAGAACCCTGCGTCGTTTCGGTGCTTCTGACATTGGCTGTTGCCCCCGTACGTGAGATGTCGATCGTGTTCAAGATACCCGACGGCGGAGCGGGCGGCCCGTGCCGTCAGGCAGAGAAAAGGAGTCCGGATCGCGCTGTGCGATCCGGACTCCTTTCATTGCTGTTAGGCGCCGACCTTGAACCGGGCGAAGCCCGAGACGGTCAGGCCCGCATCGGCAAGTACTTTGCTGACGCTGAGCTTGTTGTCCTTGGCGTAGTCCTGCTCGAGCAGGGCGACCTGCTTGAAGTACGCGCCCAGGCGACCCTCGATGATCTTCGGCAGCGCCGCCTCAGGCTTGCCCTCGCCGCGCGAGATCTCCTCGACGATGCGGCGCTCGTTCTCGACGTCGGCCTCCGGCACGTCCTCGCGGGCGAGGTAGCTCGGGTTGGCGAACGAGATGTGCTGAGCCACGCTGCGCGCGGTCTCGGCGTCATCACCGCTGTAGCCGAGCACGACGCCGACCTGCGGGGGCAGGTCCTTCGACGTCTTGTGCAGGTAGATCGCGAACTTCTCGCCGGTGACGGCGGCGACGCGGCGCAACTCGACCTTCTCGCCCAGGATGGCGGCCTCGTCTCCGATGACCTCCGCGACGGTCTTGGTGGCCGCCGGTGCCGCGAGCGCCTCGTCGAGTGTTGTCGCGCCGGCTTCGATGACCGCGTAGAGAACGCCGTCGGCCAGCGCGATGAACTTATCGCTCTTCGCGACGAAGTCCGTCTCGCAGGCGAGCTCGATCATGTAGCCGACGCCGTCCTTGTCGCGCGCGGCGACGAGTCCCTCGCTGGTGGAGCGGTCGGCGCGCTTGGCGTTGCCCTTCGCACCCTTGAGGCGCAGGATCTCGGTGGCCTTCTCGACGTCGCCGTCGGCCTCCTCGAGCGCCTTCTTGGTGTCGACCATGCCGGTCCCGAGCTGCTCACGCAGCGCCTTGATGTCGGCAATGCTGAAGTTTGCCATTACGTATGTACTCCCTTGAGTATCGAAGACTTACTTGGACTCGGCGGCGGCGTCACCCTGCTGGTCAGCAGCGGCACCGGCAACGTCGGCCTCAGACTCGGTCGCGGCGTGCTCGACGGCCTCGACCTCGACGACGGCGGGCGTCTCGGCGGCCTCAGCGGCCTCCTCCGCGGGAGCCGCAACCTTCGCGGTCTCGACCCCGGTCTGCACGTCGGCGTCGGCGGCTGCGGCCTCGTCGGCGTTCGCCTTGTCGGCCGCGTTCTCGCCCTCAGAGGCCTTCAGCAGTTCGGCCTCCCACTCGGCGAGAGGCTCGACCGCGCCCTCGGCGTCTTCCGGCTTCTGGTGGCGCTGGATGAGGCCCTCGGCAGCAGCATCCGCGACAATGCGCGTCAGCAGTGCGACGGAACGGATCGCGTCGTCGTTACCCGGGATCGGGTACTGCACCTCGTCGGGGTCGCAGTTCGTGTCGAGGATGCCGATGACGGGGATGCCGAGCTTCTTGGCCTCGTCGATTGCGAGGTGCTCCTTCTTGGTGTCGACCACCCAGAGCGCGCTCGGCGTCTTCGTCAGGTTGCGGATGCCGCCGAGCGACTTGTGCAACTTGTCGAGCTCACGCTTCTTGATGAGGAGCTCCTTCTTGGTGAAGCCGCTCGTGGTGCCTTCGAAGTCGAGCTCCTCGAGCTCCTTCATGCGGGCAAGCCTCTTGGAGACCGTCTGGAAGTTGGTGAGCAGGCCACCGAGCCAGCGCTGGTTGACGAACGGCTGGCCGACGCGCTGCGCCTGCTCGGCGATCGCGTTCTGCGCCTGCTTCTTCGTACCGACGAAGAGAATGGTGCCGCCGTGGGCGACCGTCTCCTTGACGAAGTCGTACGTCTTGTCGATGTACGCGAGAGACTGCTGAAGGTCAATGATGTAGCTGCCGCTTCGCTCCGTGAGGATGAAGCGCTTCATCTTCGGGTTCCAGCGGCGGGTCTGGTGCCCGAAGTGAACGCCGCTGTCGAGCAGCTGGCGCATGGTGACGACGGCCATTGCCGTACTCCTGTTCCGATGACGCGCGGGCATCCCGCACACCATCACTCGGTTCTCTGCGACGGGCCGGTCGGCCCGCACATCCTGGTGCCCCGGTCCGCATCCGCCCACACGCAGCCTGATGCTGCTGGTTCCCGAGAGGCTCGGAAGATGTGGGACCGGTGGATGCGGCGCACGTTTGTGGGCACGCGTAGTCACCTCGATGAACGAGATGCGAGGTAAATCTTATCATTGCTCGGGCTCCGCTTCTCACCTCTGCTCCTGCACACGCGGATGCGCGCAGCCGCCCTGCACTGATCAGAACGGGCGCCGCCACCGGGTCTCGTGCTGGCGCAGACTCGACCGCATGTCCAGTCAGTCGCGTCAGCCGCGTCAGCCACGTCAGCCGCGTCAGTCGCGTCAGTCGCGTCAGTCGCTCGGTCGCCGCTCGTGGCGCCGCGTGGCATGGGCGATCGCCGTCGTCAGCGTCGCGTTCGTGCTTGCCGGCGTGCCGTCGGCCGCGGCGGACGCGTCGGCAACCGCTGTCGCCGCGGATGCTCGGGAAACAGCCGCCGACGCGCAGACCCTGACGCCGCCGTCTCCTGCTTCCCATGGCGCGAGTGCGCGCTGGGCGTGGCCACTCGCCCCGCCCTGGCGGGTGCTTCGCGGGTTCGAGGCGCCCGAGACGCGGTACTCGGCAGGGCATCGCGGCATCGATCTCATGGCGGCACCCGGCGATGCGGTGCTCGCCCCCGAGGCCGGCACAATCTATTTCACCGGCCAGGTCGCCGGCCGACCCGTGGTCACGCTCGAGCTCGACGACGCCGTTCTGGTGAGCTTCGAGCCCGTGACGAGCGCATTGGCGAAGGACAGCACCGTGACCCGCGGCGACCGCATCGGCACACTCGCCACGGGCGGGCACTGCAACCTGCACTGCATGCACGTCGGCGTGCGCGTGAACGGTCGCTACGTCTCTCCGCTTCTCTACCTTGGGGGTGTGCCGCGAGCAGTGCTGCTCCCGTTGCACAACTGACGCAGGCGCTCTTTACACAACTGGCAGGCGCCCGCTGCGCAACGCACGCAGGCTCGCTGGGCAACTGACCCGAGTCCGTGCTGAGCAGCGGACGCTGGCCCGTGTCGCGAAGCGGGCGCCGGCCTCACGCCCGTGGGTGTGCCTGCGCGTAGGTGTCCTTCAGGCGCTCGACCGAGACATGCGTGTAGATCTGGGTCGTTCCGAGGCTCGCGTGGCCGAGCATCTCCTGCACCGCGCGAAGGTCGGCCCCGCCGTCGAGAAGGTGCGTCGCCGCCGTGTGCCGCAACGCGTGCGGGCCGGCGGGCCCTCCCCCGGGATACTTCGAGATCAGTCGAGACACCAGCTCGTACACGCTCCTGCCGCCGAGGCGCCCTCCGCGGGCTCCGAGAAACAGCGCAGCGGATGTCGCGTGGCTCGCCGCGAGCGCCGGCCGCCCCTGGCGCATGTAGTCCACGATCGCGGCCTGGGCGGGCACCCCGAAGGGAACGACCCTCTCTTTCGATCCCTTGCCGAGTACGCGTACGGTGAGTCGATCGAGATCGAGGTCGTCGATGTCGAGCGAGGTCAGTTCGGAGACGCGCAGCGCGGAGGCGTAGAGCAGCTCGACGACGGCCAGGTCACGCAACGCCTGCGCCCGCCCGTGCATGTCGGGCGAAACGGAGGCGTCGTGCGCACGCCGGTGCAGGTCGGCGATCATGTCGTCCATCTGCGCGCGCGTCAGAACGCGCGGCAGGGTGCGGTCGGGGCGCGGCGACCGCAGCCGTGCCACGCCGTCGAGGTCGCTCTTGCCCGTTCTGCTGAGCCAGTGGCTCACGCTCCGTGCCGTCGCCGAGCGTCGGGCGAGGGTCGACTTCGCCAGCCCCTGCTTGGAGCACTCCCACAGCCAGTCGCGAAACACGTCGAGCGAGAGTTCATCGACCGTGGTGATCTGCCGCGCGGCCGCGAATGCGGTGAATCCGGCAAGGTCTGAACGGTATGCGCGCACGGTCTGCGGCGAAAAACCGCGTTCGGAACGCAGGTGAACGGCGAACTCCTCGAACGCCGCGCTCAGCTGGGTTCCCATACGCCCAGACTGCCACGAGGCGGCTCGCACTCACGACAGGCGCACCCAGCCACCCGGTCGCTCGCGCACCACGCCATCCAGCTGAAGCATTCCGAGAACCGCGCTGACCTGGCCGAGGGACATTCCGCAGCGCCGAGAGATGTCGGTCGCCTCGCGCGCCGCCCGTTTCGACATGGCATCGAGAACGCGCGTCTCGTCGGCTGTGCGGCCGGCCCGCGCCCTGCTCGGCGCCAGCCCGGGCAGGGCATCCGCTCCGCCCGCAAGCTCCGCCATCTCGGCCGGCGAGGTCACGCACACTGCGTCGTATTCCCTGATCAGACGATGGCAGCCTGCGGATGCCGGGCTCGTGATCGGCCCCGGTACGGCGCCGAGCGGCCGCCCCAGGGCGGCGGCGTGCCCCGCGGTGTTGAGCGACCCCGATCGCCACCCCGCCTCCAGCACGATCGTCGCAGCACTCGCGGCGGCGATGAGCCTGTTGCGTTGCAGAAAACGCCATCGGGTGGGTGCGGCGCCACACGGCATCTCTGAGAACACGACGCCCTCCTCGGCGATGCGGCGCAGCAACGAGTCGTGACCGCTCGGGTAGAACCGGTCGACGCCGCCGGCCAAAAACGCCACCGTCGTGCCCTTGCTCGCCAGCGCGGCTCTGTGAGCCATGCCGTCAATGCCGTACGCCGCGCCGGACACAATGGCGAAGCCGCGATCGACAAGCCCCGCCGCGGCCTCCGCCGCAACGTGCTCGCCGTAACCGGTGCAGGCCCGCGCCCCGACGAGGGAGACCGCGCTGGCCAGCTGAGCGCACGCGGCAAGCGAGCCGCGCATCCAGAGTGCTTGCGGGCGGTGCAGCCCCAGGTCGTCGAGCGCGCTCGGCCACAGCAGATGCGAGGGCGTGAGCAGGCGGCCGTGGAGACGAGCGGCGTCCTCGAAGGCGCGTACGGCCGCGGGCGATGTGACGCGCGGCCTCCAGCGCGCGAGCGCCTCGGCGAGGCCACCTCGGCTTCGCTCCGCGGCCTCCGGCGAAACCTCGCGCACCGCGTCGAGAACCGCCTCCTCCCGCGCGTCGGCGATCAGCTGCGACAACGCGCCGGCGGCGCCAAGCGACTCGATCAGGGCGCCGGCATCCGCATCACCCGGTTCGGCGATGGTGGACCAGGCACCCCGGGCGAAAGCGTCGGCCACCCACGAGTCATCGACCTCCGCCCCTGCATCCTCATTCGCCCCCGCATCCTCCTGGGGCATCACCGCCTCGACGAGCCGTCTGGCCTGGTCCCGGTCGAGACCGAACAACGTCATGTGATTCCTCTTCTCAGATACAGGGCTGCCCCAATGTGCTCGGAGCCTGGTCTTTCCACACCGTCAAGATCGCTCAGGGTCCAGGCGAGGCGCAGCACGCGGTCGTACCCGCGCATGGTGATGCCTCCCCGCTCCAGCGCCCGGTCGAGCGATGCGGTGGTCACATGCCCGAGTCGCCGCTTCCGCTCCCGCAGCCACGGGCCCGACACCTGCGAGTTGAGCGACCATGGTGTGCCGCTCAGCCGCTCCCCGGCCAGAGCGCGGGCGGCGACGACCCGGGCCCTGGCCTCCTCGCTCGTCAAGCGGCCCTCCTCGTCGGCGAGCCGCAGTTGCACAGCAGTCACGCGACGCAGGCGCAGCTGGATATCGATGCGGTCGAGCAGCGGGCCGGAGAGCCGGCCGAGATATCGGCGGCGAACGGATGGCGGGCACGTGCACTCCGAGTCCGGCGCGCCGTACTGCCCGCACGGGCAGGGGTTTGCGGCGAGAACCAGCTGGAACCGACCGGGAAAGCTCGCGACGGCGTTGGCCCGATGGATGGTGATCTGCCCGGACTCGAGAGGCTGGCGCAGAGAGTCGAGAACGGCCGCTGCGAATTCCGGCGCCTCGTCGAGAAACAGCACACCGTGCGCGGCCCTGGCCGCGGCCCCCGGCCTGATCTGCCCGCTGCCTCCCCCGATCATGGCCGCAGCACTCGCGGTGTGATGCGGGGTTTCGAACGGCGGTCGCCGCGAGAGTCTGGCGCCGATCTGCCTGCCAGTCAGTGAGCGCATGGACGTGACTTCGAGTGCCGCCTCGGTGTCGAGGTCGGGAAGGATCCCGGGCAACCGCGAGGCCAGCATCGTCTTGCCCGCGCCGGGCGGGCCAAGCATGAAGAGGTGGTGGCCGCCGGCGGCCGCGACCAGCAGCGCCTGCACCGCGTCGTCGTTGCCGACGATGTCGTGCAGATCGGCATCAACGTGGTTCGGATCAGCGCCGTCATCTCGCGAGTCTGCGGCAGGCTCTGGCGCGTCGTGCGTGACGTGGGAGACCTCGTCCGGGCGCGCGGGCTCGAGTTCACCACCGTGCCACACGGCGGCGTCACGCAGCGAGTCGACCGGTACGACTCTCACGCCGGACACCAACTCGGCCTCCTGGGCGTTCGCGGTCGGCACCATGACGGTTCTGAAGCCAGCCCTCTCGGCGCCGAGAACGGCAGGCAGTACGCCGAGCGTCGGTCGAAGGCGGCCATCGAGCCCGAGCTCGCCGATGTGAACGACGCGGTGCACGGATTCAGCCGGCACGTCGCCCGATGCCGCGAGGCTCGCCATGGCGATCGCGAGGTCGAACCCGGAACCATGCTTGGGCAGGGCCGCGGGCGACAGGTTGACCGTGAGCTTGCGGCCCGTGATCGGGCACCCCGAATTGACGGCGGCGGCCCGCACACGATCCCTCGCTTCGGCGAGCGCCGTATCCGGCAGCCCGATGAGCACGAAGGCCGGCAGCCCGTTCGCGATATCGGCCTCGACCTCGACCAGAGAGCCGGCGAGTCCGTGCAGCGCGACGGCGAAGGTGCGCCCGATTGCCATCAGCACACGCCCCGCAGATGCTCGACGCGAACCTCGTCGCCGCGCGGTGCGATCACCGCGATGGCGTCGATGCGAATGCGCGCGGCCCGCGCCCCTGACTGATCGCACCATGCCGCGGCGAGACGCCGTAGCCGGGCGACCTTGCCGAGCGTGATGGCCTCGAACGGATGCCCAAACGCCAGCGAGCTTCGGGTCTTGACCTCGACGAACACGAGCTCGGAGCCCTGGCTGGCGATGACGTCGATCTCGCCCTGCCTGCATCGCCAGTTGCGGGCGATGACCCGGTAACCGCGTTCCGTCAGGTACGCGGCCGCGATCTCTTCACCGCGCCTGCCCAGCACATCTTTCGCCGCCATCTGCTGCCTCCCACATCGAGAGTGGGGCAGCAGGCAGGCTCAGGATCGCGCCGAATGCCGATCGGTGCGCGGCACGGGGGCGGTGACGGCTGTGGAGGAGGAGCCAGGGACCGCCGTGGCGACGATCCCGGCAAGGAGCACCCGAACCGCCCACTCCTGGCGCTGCTCGCCATCCCCGCTCAGCAGCAGGTCAACCATCGCCGACATGGTGGGATACCGCTCAGGATCCATCGCTGCGTACCGCTCCCTCGCGACCGAGAGGTAGTCGCGCTCCACCAGGTCGTGTGCGTCGCGGCTCACGTGCGCGGTCGACTCGACGGCGGCCGCGGTGGCGTAGAGGCCGATCAGGTCGACCCCCCAGGCGGCGCGTTGCGGCTCGATTCCTGCCTCGACGAGGAGCGACAGCATCCGCTCGCCTGCTGCCACGGCGTTCTCGCCGACGGGGATTGCTCCGGCCAGGCTCAGCGCGAGGCCCGGGTATTGAGAGAACGCGGCGATCTGACGACCGACGAGTGTGACAGCGCGATCCTGCCATGGTGAGGCGGAATCGGTCTCGTAGTCGATGCCGCCGAACACGCTCTCGAGCATGTAGGCGACGAGCTCGTCGCGGTTCGCGACGTAGACATAGAGGGATCCTGCCGCGGTGTCAAGCGCCTCGGCGACCCTGCGCATAGTGACGGCCTCGATGCCGCGCTCCCGAGCGATCCGGAGCGCGGCATCGACGATGGCGCGACGGGACAGGGGCGCTTTCGCGGGGCGGTTGCGTCGGCTCACCGGCTCGGGTTTCTCGGAAGCATTCATATCGATCAGTGTACGTAACGAACGCCGTTTGACAGAAGAGAACCGTTGTCCTAAGCTGCCGAACGTTGTTCGTTACGATTCATGTTCGTCAGAAAGGCTCATCATGACTACAACGACGCGAGAGACGGGATCCCGGCTTTCCGCAGGCCAGCTGGCGATCCTCCTGGTCGTGATCCTCGCCGACGTGCTCGACCTCATGGACTCGACCATTACGAGCATTGCCGCACCCACCATCGTGCGCGAGATCGGCGGTGGCGAATCGCTCGTGAAGTGGCTCGGTGCCGGTTACGCGCTCGCCCTCGGCGTACTGCTCGTCGTCGGCGGCCGGCTCGGCGACCGATACGGCAAACGCCGACTGTTCCTCATCGGCATCGCCGGCTTCACCCTCGCCTCCCTTGCCTGCGGACTCGCGTTCGACCCGAGCGCCCTGATCGTCGCGCGCATCCTTCAGGGTTCGTTCGGGGCGTTTCTGATCCCGCAGGGCATGAGCATCCTCATCACGTCGCTCAACCGCTCCCAGCTGCCCACCGTCTTCAGCGTCTTCGGCCCCGTGCTCGGCGCCTCCGCCGTGCTCGGCCCGATCGTGGCCGGCGTCATCATCGACGCCGACATCGCCGGGCTCACCTGGCGGCCGGTGTTCCTCATCAACATCGCACTCGGCGTCGCGGGCTTCCTCACCGCCATGCGCGTGCTTCCGAAGGACCGGCCGGATGCCTCGCAGCTGGTCGACGGCGTCGGTGCCGGCCTTCTCGGCCTCACCATGCTCGGGCTGATCTACGGCCTCATCGAAGGATCCGACTCGGGCTGGGGAACGCTTGCAATCACGAGCCTCGCGGTCGGCGTCACTGCGTTCCTCGGCTTCTGCCTTCGCCAACGACGGGCCAGAAACCCGCTCATTCTGCCGAGCCTGCTCGGCAACCGCGGCTTCACCTCCGGCCTGATCCTGGGGCTCGGCTATTTCGCAGCCGTCAACGGCTTCGCGTACGTCATCTCCCTGTTCTTCCAGCTCTCCCTCGGGCTGACCTCACTGCAGGCCTCGCTCGCGCTCTCGCCGCTGATGGCCGGCATCATCGTCGCGTCGTTTCTGGCCCGGCCCCTCATCGAGGCGTTGGGGCGCCGTCTGGTCGTCATCGGGCTCACCCTCACGTTCGCCGGCGCGGCCGGCCTCTTCATCACGACCCTTGCCCTCGGCGATGCTGTCAACGCCTACTGGACGATTCCGTCGATTCTCGTGCTCGGCCTCGGCATGGGCTCGTGCTTCAGCAGCATCTACGACGTCGCCATCGGCGATGTGGCCCCACAGGAGGCGGGTAGCGCCAGCGGTTCGCTCAGCGCGGTTCAGCAACTCGCCGCGGCGATCGGGAGCGCTGTCGTGACCTCGGTCTATTTCGGCGAGGCGGCGACCCATTCCGGTCCGTTCGCCTTCATCGTGAGCATCGTGGTGGTCGGCGGTATCGTCGCCGCGTGCGTCGCCCTGGTCTGGCTCCTGCCCAAGCGGGCGCAGGAAGAGCTGCGCTGAGCGGCCCGCAGTACGCGCCGGGCGCTGAGCGCCTACTCGTCGAGCGCGAGCTCCTTGGGCAGCTCGAAGTCCTTCGAGGAAAGCTCCTCGATGTTCACGTCTTTGAAGGTGAGCACGCGCACGCTCTTCACGAACCGGTCGGAACGGTACACATCCCACACCCACACGTCGTTCATGGTCAGCTCGAAGTAGAAGTCGTGCTCGGTGTCGCGGCGCACGAACTCCACTTCGTTGGCCAGGTAGAACCGGCGCTCCGTCTCGATCACGTATTTGAACTGTGAGACGACATCGCGGTACTCCCGATACAGGGCCAGCTCGACCTCGCGGTCGTAGTCGTCGAACTCGTCTTCATCCATTTGCCGACAAGTCTATGCCGGATCACCGCTCAGCTCGCAGGCCGCGCATGCAGCCAGGTGCGGCGGTGCAGGGGGCTCGGCCCGAGGCGCTCGATCGCCGCCAGATGCTCGGCGCTCGCGTACCCCTTATTGCTCGCCCAGCCGTAGTCGGGGTGGGTGTCGTGATGGCCGATCATGAGCCGGTCGCGGTGAACCTTGGCAATGACGGATGCCGCGGCGACCGACGCGCAGTCCCGGTCGCCCTTCACGCGCACAATCACCGGGAGCGCGCTCGTGAGCGCCGGGTTCAGGTAATCGTGGTTGCCGTCGAGCAGGATCGTGGAGTCGGCGATGGGGGCGCCCGCCTCGTGCAGGGCGAGCAGCGCGCGCCTGCCCGCGATCCCGAGGCACGCCATGATGCCGAGCGCATCGACCTCGTCTGCCGAGGCGAGGCCGACCGCCGAGTGCACGACCCACGACGCGCACAGGGGCGCGAGCTGCTCGCGGCGCTTCTCGCTCAGCAGCTTCGAATCGCGCAGGCCCTCGGGAAACGCCCCGACCGACACGTCGATGACCGTCATGCCCACCGCGACCGGCCCCGCGAGAGCGCCGCGCCCCACCTCGTCGCACCCGATGATGTGGCGGATTCCGCGCTCGTGCAGCTGCGTCTCGAGCGTGAGGGTCGGTTCGACGATCACCTGCTGCCGCTCTTCTCCTCGACGTCGGCGAAGACCCCGGGATAGTTGTCGAGCCACGTCCAGCGTGTGGCGGGCCAGCTGATGACGACGGCGCGCCCCACGACATCCTTGATCGGAACGAAGCCCTTGCCTGGCAGGTTCTGGTTGAGGCTGGAATCCTGCGAGTTGTACCGGTTGTCCCCCATCACCCAGAGCTCGCCCTTCGGCACGGTGACGTTGAAGGTGACACGGGCGGCGTTCGTCTCGCCGGGCGGAATGATCGTGTACGGTTCGCGGATCGGCACGCCGTTGATCGTGAGTTGGCCGAGCGCGTTGCAGCAGGCCACGTGGTCGCCCGGCAGGCCGATGACGCGCTTGACGAGGTGGTCCTCGCTGTCGGGCGCCGAGAGCCCGACGATCGACAGCGCCCAATCGACACCCGCGACGATTGGATTGCGCTCGGGGGCGATCGTCGGCTGCAGCCACCCGCCCGGGTCCTTGAATACGACGACGTCGCCATGAGAGATGGGCACGAGAGACGGCTCCAGCTCGTTGACGATGATGCGATCGTTGATCTCGAGCGTGTGCTCCATGGAACCCGAGGGAATGTAGAACGACCTCACCAGGAAGGTCTTGATCAGGAACGAGGCGAGAACGGCGACGACGAAAATGATGACGACATCGCGTACGAAGAGTTTTGCGCTGCGTTTGCGCTTGTCACGCGCGCTGCGTGTGCGCGTCGATGTCGTTTCGTCTGTCATTTAACCGCCCGAGCTCCCGCACCATTCTAGGTGGCGGGAGCTCGGTCGAAACGACAGGGCGCGCTGTGCGGCTTACGCCTGGCGCTTCTCCTTGATCTTGGCCTTCTTGCCGCGCAGCTCGCGCAGGTAGTACAGCTTGGCTCGGCGCACATCACCGCGGGTGACGACCTCGATGTGGTCGATGATCGGCGAGTGCACGGGGAACGTGCGCTCCACGCCGACCTGGAAGCTCACCTTGCGTACCGTGAAGGTCTCGCGCACGCCCTGGCCGGAACGGCCGATGACGACGCCCTGGAAGACCTGGATACGAGAGCGGGTTCCCTCGATGATGTTGACGTGAACCTTGACGGTGTCGCCTGCGCGGAACTCAGGAATGTCTGCGCGCAGCGAGGCCGCGTCAACCTGGTCGAGAATGTGGTTCATGATGATTCGCTCTCTGCAGCCGCCACGGGTCGACTGCGTGTAGTCAGTAGGTTGAGGAAGACGGTGCTCATGCGAACTGCATAGTTCCCCTGTGGCAGAACCCAGTCATGGCACAATCGACCATTCTGCCATGGATGCGCGCCGCTTGGCAAAGCGGGCGCCCCCAGCGCGCGGCGTACGTGCGGATCGGTGGGCACCGACTACGGGCGATGCTCCTCGACGACGATCACCGGGCCGCTGGCGTCGACCGAGGGCGACCGGTGCTCGGCGGAGCCCGCCGCACCGGCTGCCGCCTGCGTGAACGCGTCCATGACGCCCGAGACGCGCCGGCGCGTCTCCGTGACGAGTTGCCATACGGCGAGCCAGAACGCCGCGAGGCCCGCCACGACGATCAGCACTCCGTACCAGGAAACGCCGGGCAGCCGAAGGCCGGTGGCCACGATGGATGCGTGCCAGAGGAGAAGCACACCGGCATCCGCCCACGACACCGCTTTCGATGAACGCACCGACTTGCGGGCGAAGATGAGGCCGGCGACCGCCAGCATGCCAAGCGCGAGCAGCGGCGCGAAGAGCAGCAGTGACAGCGTGTCGCCGGCAGAGCTGCCGAAGATCGCGGTGCCGACGACCAGCCACAGCGGCAGCACGACGGCGGCCACAACCTGCCACCGGTAGATCACCCGACGAAGCAGCATGGGCCCAGAGTAGTCACCGAGGCTGAGCGCGGTCTGCGCGTTTCGGCTCGCCCTCGCCGCGTTCCAGCAGGTCGGGCCGCACGCGTGCCGTGCGCTCGAGCTGCTGCTGCCTGCGCCATGCATCCACGCGGCCATGATCGCCGCTGAGCAGCACATCGGGAACCTGAAGGCCGCGCCAGCTCGCCGGCTTCGTGTACACCGGGTACTCGAGCAGGCCGTCTTCGTGGCTCTCCTCGACGAGGCTCGCGGGGTTGCCCACGACGCCCGGAATGAGCCGGCCGATCGCCTCGACCATGGCGAGCACCGCGACCTCTCCCCCGTTGAGCACGTAGTCGCCGAGGCTCACCAGGCGAACCCGCGCCACGGATGCCGCGTGGTCGATCACGCGCTGATCGATGCCCTCGTAGCGTCCGCACGCGAACACGAGGTGGCTCTCGGTCGCAAGCTCGCGCGCCATCGCCTGCGTGAACACCTCGCCTGCGGGCGACGGGAAGATGAGGAGGGGTGCGGTAGCGGAGCTGTCCGCGATGCTCTCTGCGTCGAGGATGGTGTCGCCGAGGCTGGTGTCGCCGAGGATCGCGTCAAGGGCCTCGCCCCACGGCTCGGGCTTCATGACCATGCCGGCGCCGCCGCCGTACGGGGTGTCGTCGACCGTGCGATGCCGGTCGTGCGCTCTCTCCCGAAGGTCATGCACGCGGGCGTCGATCAGCCCGGACCTGCGCGCCTTGCCGAGCAGCGAGATGTCGAGCGCGTCGAAGTACTCGGGGAAAATCGTGACCACGTCGATGCGCATGCCCCGATTGTATTCGCGGCCTGGCGAGCACCTGTGAATAGACTGTGCGCCATGTACATCGTGCTGGCAGTGCTGCCTCTTGTGCTTCTCATCGCGGCGCTCGCGGACATCATCACGCGGCCCGACTGGCAGGTGCTGCACCTGCCGAAGATCGTCTGGGTGCTTCTCGTGATCCTGATCCCGCTCGTCGGCAGCATCCTCTGGTTCGCGATCGGCCGCGAGTACGCCGGGCGCGGCGGCACGAGCCAGGCGCCGGCGCCGCACGCGGCGGGAGTGGCGACGCCCGACGCGAGGCCGGCAGGGTTGCCCCCGCGCTCGCGGCTCAGCACCGAGCAGCAGCTGGAAGAGCTCGAGAAGGAGTTCGCCTACTACGAGGCGCAGGAGCGCATCCGTCAGCTGGAAGCAGAGATCGAGGAGCGTCGCAAGCGCTCTGAGACGGAGCCGGATTAGTTGTAAACCGAGTCGACGGCGCCTCGGCGATCACTCTGCGGAGGGAGACTCCTCGTCATCGCCGTCGGGCAGCTCCTCGAGGAGGCCGGGCGGAGGCGTGAGCGTCACGGTGCCGGCAGCGATGTCGACGGCGGGCACGATGGCTTTCACGAACGGAACGAGAACCTCACCGGCATCCGTCGTGATGGCCAGGAGATCCTGCGCGGGCAGGTGGTCGACGCGAGCCACCGTGCCGACCGGGTCGCCGTCGCGCATCGCCACGAGGCCGACGAGCTGGTGGTCGTACCAGGCGTCTTCCTCGGCGGGCAGCTGCGTCGGGTCCTGGTCGATCCAGAGGATGGCCTTGATGAGGCTCTCGGCCTCGCTGCGGTCGGTGACGCCGCGGAAGAAGCCGACGGGGTGGCCGTTGTACCAGCGCAGCTCATCGATCACAATCGACTTGCCGTGCCACTTCGAGCCCGTGGGTACCTGGAGCGAGAACGATGCGCCCGGTACGAACCGGCGCTCGGGCTCGTCGGTGAAAAGCTCAAGCTTGATTCCGCCCTTGAGGCCGTGCGGCTTGGTCAGCCGGCCGACCCGAAGCTGGGTCGAGGCCTTCTTCTTCGCCGCCACCTCAGGCGTCGGTGTCGACGACGTCGACACGCACACGCTGGCCGTCGGCGAGGGCGGAGACCAGGGTGCGCAGCGCCTTCGCGGTGCGACCAGACCGCCCGATCACCCGGCCGAGGTCCTCGGGGTTCACACGAACCTCGAGAACCTCGCCGCGTGGGGAGTTCTTACTGACTACGTGCACGTCGTCGGGGCTATCGACGATGCCCTTGACGAGGTGCTCGAGAGCGGATGCGAGCAACGCTACGCCTGCTCTGCTTCTGCAGCGTCAGCGGTCTCAGCGTCGGCTGCGACCTCAGCCGGGGCCTCGGCCTTGGCGGCCGGCTTGTCGGCCTTGGGCTTCAGCACCGGCTTCTTCTTCTCGTCGGCGACGAAGCCCGCCTTCTCTTCCTTGACCTTGACGGTGTTCTTCGGGTTCTTCTCGCCCTTGAACGTTCCCCAGTCGCCGGTCAGCTTGAGAATGGCCTCGACCTGCGGGCTCGGCTGCGCGCCGACGCCCAGCCAGTAGAGCGCACGCTCGGAGTCGACCTCGATGAACGAGGGCTCCTCGGTGGGGTGGTACTTGCCGATCTCCTCGATCACGCGGCCGTCGCGCTTGGTGCGCGAGTCGGCGACGACGATGCGGTAGTACGGTGCGCGGATCTTGCCGAGCCGCTTCAGACGGATTTTGACAGCCACAATTCTCCTGGATTCATGAGGTGTTGAGTCGAACTGACTGCCGTGGGCGTGGGGGCACACTCGGCAGGAGGTCTTTGGGGTTCTTCGCGTGCTCTGATTAGAGGGTCGGAGCGCGCAGAACTCGACGTCCCATTCTGCCAGACATCCGGTCGCGTTGCTAATCCGCCTGCCGGCCCGCTTCCTCGGCGCGTCCCGCAGCAACAATGGCGGTGACAGATGCTCAGAGCCAATAGTGTTCGTCTATGCAGAGTGCAGCCGTGGTGAGGCTTGAGACCGAGCGCGTGAGCGCGTCGATCGTTCCCGGGCGTGGCACCAACGGCGGCTGTTCCCTCGTGATCGACGGCATGACGCAGTCGCACGTGAACCTGGCGAACCCTCGCGACCTGCAGCTGGAGTACGTTCGCTCGATCGCTGCGATCGTCGATGCCGCGTTCAGCGTGATCCGCCCCGTCAATGCCCTGCATCTCGGCGGCGGCGCCCTGACGGTGCCGCGCTACATCGCCGCGACCCGGCCAGACTCGTCCCAGCGCGTGGTCGAGCTGCATGCCGAGCTGCTCGAGTTCGTGCTCGAACACCTGCCGCTCAACGCCGCGCTCGCGACCGACTTCGTCATCGGAGACGCGCGCGACGTCGTCGAAGCGCGACGAGAAGCGGATGCCGGAGCATGGGACCTCGTCGTCGTCGACGTCTTCTCGGGCAGCGTCGCACCGCGTCACGTCTCGACGGCCGAGTTCTACTCGATGGTGCGCGGCTGCCTCGCGCCCGGCGGCGTGGTGATCGTCAACACGCTGACCACGCAGGGCCTCGACTTCACGAGGGACGCGCTCGTGACCCTGCAGTCGCTCTTCGCGAACGTGACCGCCATCGCGCCTGAAGACGTGGTCGACGGGGCGCGAGGCGGCAACGTCGTGATCGCCGCGTCGGACCGCCCGCTCGACCAGGCCGGCATCGCGGCGCACCTTGCCACAACCTCGCCCGGCGCGGGCTCGCCACGCGTGTTCGCCACGACGGAGCTCGCGCCGGTGGCGGCAACCGGAGTCGTACGCCGGGACGGCGACGATCTCGAACCCGCGGCATCCTAGAGGGATGCAGCTCGAATTCGCCTCGTCAGAACGGTCCACGCTCGGCGTCGAGTGGGAACTGACGCTCGTGGACCGCGAGACCGGGGCGCTCGTGCAGAGTGCCGACGACGTGCTGGGCGCCCTGAGACGGGATGACGGCAGCGAGCATCCGCAGATCACGCATGAGCTGCTGCTGAACACGATCGAACTCGGCAGCAGGGTGCACCACACCGTCGGCGGGGCCGTCGCCGATCTGCGCGAGCTGATCACCGAGATCCAGGCCGTCACCGACCCGCTTGGCGTTGAGCTCATGTGTGCGGGCACCCACCCGTTCGCGCAGTGGTTCGACCAGGAGGCCTCCTCGAACGAACGCTACGACCGCCTGCTCGAGCGTACGCAGTGGTGGGGCCGGCAGATGCTGATCTGGGGAATCCACGTGCACGTGGGCGTCGAGGAGAGAGACAAGGCGCTCCCCCTCGTCAACGCGCTGCTCACGTACTACCCGCACCTGCAGGCACTGAGCGCGTCGAGCCCGTTCTGGGGCGGCGTCAACACCGGCTATGCCTCGAATCGGGCGCTCATGTTCCAGCAGCTGCCGACCGCGGGCCTGCCGTGGCAGCTGGGAAGCTGGGCGAACTACGAGCAGTACGTCGATGACCTGGTGACGACCGGCATCATCACCGACTTCTCCGAGGTGCGCTGGGATATCAGGCCATCACCGAAGTGGGGCACCATCGAGATGCGCGCCTGCGACGGGCTCTCGACCGCCGAGGAGATCGGCGCGGTCGCCGCGCTCATCCAGTGCCTGGTCGAGTACCTGTCGCGCCGGCTCGACGCGGGCGAGGACCTCATGATGCTGCAGCCCTGGTTCGTGCGCGAGAACAAGTGGCGGGCGGCCCGCTACGGGCTCGACGCACGCGTCATCGTCGATCCGGCGGGCGCGCAGCGGCCGGTGGTCGACGACATCCGCCGCATACTCGACGAGCTGACGGATGTCGCACGCGACCTTTGCTGCACCGACGAACTCGCCGAGGTCGAACACATTCTCGCCGCGGGCGCCAGCTATCAGCGACAGCTGCGCACGGCGGCCGAGAACGACGGCGACCTGCGGGCCGTCGTCGCCTCGCTCAGCCGCGAGTTGCGCACGGGCCTCGCCTGACATTCGGGCCCGCCTTGAGCGTCAGCCATCCTTCTCGGTCTTCAGGATGGAGCCGTTCGTCTTCGAGATCTTCACCTCGATGCGGCCCTCATTGCTGTTCTGCAGCTCCACTTCCCAGACCTCGGCGGCCTGGAACGTGTCGCTGTCGATGTTCTTCACGGTGCCGCCGTACTTGCTCACGGCGATCTGGCCGGCCTGATCGC
Source organism: Microbacterium sp. STN6 (assembly GCF_026410545.1). GTDB lineage: Bacteria > Actinomycetota > Actinomycetes > Actinomycetales > Microbacteriaceae > Root112D2. The sequence goes on along the minus strand of NZ_JAPMIT010000002.1, from coordinate 441,721 downwards.
GGTTCACGGGGCCGCCGTTCCAGGTGCCGTTCGATGTCGCCCCGCCCGAGCTCATCGGTGTGTCCCTGGGAGTCTGAGCGGGCCCCGTGCAGCCGACGAGAGCGGCAGAGAGGGCCAAAGCGACGGCTGAGATCGTCACTGCACGACTGGTGCGCAGCATGTGGAGCCTCCATCTCCGCGCCCGAGGGGGCGCTGATCGCACGCCTGATCCCTCCAGCTGTACCCGCCTCACGGCCGCATGCACACCGGCGGGGGCCGATGCACAGGGCATGTGCAGCCGCCCCCGCCGATTGCGTCGGCCTATGCCTGCGCAACGGCGTCGATCACCGGGCGGCGAGGATCCGCGGCGAGACGCGGAGCACGCCAGAGCGCGACGATGATCGGCACGAAGGTGGCGAGTAGTGCGGCGAACTGGATGATGCCGGCGGGGATGCCGCCCGCGAAGCTCGCGACCGTCATGATGATGGCGGCGACCGGCACCCACACCGGCACGCTGCGCGCCCGGCGCAGCCCGAGTGCGAGCAGGATCGGGCCTGCCGAGAAGGCGACGAGGAAGACCATGAGCAGGACCGTGCCGAGAAGACCGGCGTCGTCGGCACCCTGAACAGCGTCGACGGCGTGTGCGCCGACGCCGGCGGCGGCCAGATCGGCGCTCAGGCCGAAGAAGAGGGCGAGGTGCCCGATGCCGGCGGCCAGGCCGAATGCGGTCACCACACCGCCGATGACCGTCATCACCCATCCCCGATTGGGTGCGAGGTCGACGACCGCGGGCATGCCGCCGATCCAGGCGGCCGGGCCGAGTACAGCGAGGAGGCCCGCCACGGCCCAGAGCGCAGGCTGGGCCTGCGCGACATCCGCTGGCCCTGAGGCGTTTGGCGAGGATTGCAGTACCCATTGAATGACGGTGGTGACGATGAGACTTGCCGGCCCCGCGATGAGACCGACCGTGCCGATGACGCGAAGCGCCGCGTGGCGACGTGTGTGCATGATGAGACCTTTCGAGGTGAGCGTGCCGGGCGCTGGTGGCCCGTCCACGGTTCAGCATGGATTCGGCGCTGACCCCGGCGCGTCGGCCAGGCGGGTGTTCCGGGCGCTCGATCGGCTCACCCTTGTGCCGCGTGTGTAGCCCGAGGCGAGGAGAGGAATTCACCCGGATGGGCGACACCACTGCCCGCGGCGCGGCAATAGAGTGAGCGCATGCACGAGCGCATCGTGGCGTTGTGGCGGCTGCGCGTCGCCGGGTTCGCCGCGCCGGACATCGCTCTGGCGGCGCTCATGCTCGTCGTAGCCGTGCTCAGCGTGCTCACCGGCAACCCGGATGAGGGGCCGGTCCGGGTGACCCTGCCCGTCGCAGTGGTAACGGCACTCGCCCTGCTCTGGCGGGGCAGGGAGCCGTTCATCGCGGTCGCTCTCGCTCTGCTCGCCGGTCTCACGCAATCGGTGCTCGCGCAGCCCCCCGGCTCGCTGTGGTCCCTGCTCGTGTACGGCGTGATCACCTACTCGGCCGCAGCCGTATACGCGGAAGGCAAGGCGGCCGTCGCCGGCGTCGCGATGGTCGCGGGCATGATGATCGAGGAGCGGGTGCGTGACGGCGTCGACTACCTCTTCATCGTGCTGCTGTTCGGCGGGTTGTGGCTGCTCGGGCGGGCGAGCCGGTTGTGGCGCTCCCGCGTGCGGCACGCGGAGCAGCATCAGCACGACGTCGCACGTATCGCCGTCGCCGAGGAACGGGTGCGCATCGCCCGGGAGCTGCACGACGTCGTGGCCCACAGCCTGAGCGTGATCGCGGTTCAGTCGGATGCCGCTGCGGCCGCTCTCGACGCACGGCCCGAACTCGCCCGAGCCCCGCTGACGGCGATCCGAGCGAGCGCCCGCGGTTCGCTTGCCGAGATCCGGCACATGCTGGATCTTCTGCGGACCGACGATGATGTCGCGCATCCGCTGCCGGGCCTGGCGGCGCTCGACGCGCTCATCGACTCGGCCCGTGACGCCGGGCTGCAGCTCGAGGTGAGCGTCGGGCACATCGAGCCGCTGCCCGCGACCGTCGAAGCCGCCGTCTTTCGCATCGTGCAGGAGTCGCTGACCAATGTCGTCAAGCACGCGGGGCCGGCGCCAACGCGCATCCTCATCGCGAGGGCAGGGGGGACGCTGACGCTCGAGGTGAGTAACGGAGCCGGCACGATGCGAAGCCGGGTGGGCCCCCGCGGTTACGGCCTCATCGGCATGGCGGAGCGCGTGGCCGCCGTGCGCGGCTCGCTTGAGAGCGGCCCGAGCGCGGACGGCGGTTTCCGCGTGAACGTGCGCATCCCGCTGGAGCGTGACGCATGACTCTCAGGGTGCTGCTCGCCGACGACCAGGAGCTCGTGCGAACCGGATTCCGGCTGATCCTCGAGCTCGAACCGGGCATCGAGGTCGTCGCGGAGGCCGCCGACGGGCGCCAGGCGATCGCCCGTGTTGCGCAGACGCGGCCCGACGTGGTGCTCATGGACATCAGGATGCCGGTGCTCGACGGCATCGAGGCGACGCGGCGCATCGCGTCGACCGCCGATGCGCCCCGCGTGCTGGTTCTGACGACGTTCGATCTCGACGACTACGTCTATGACGCCATGCGGGCGGGCGCGAGCGGCTTCCTTCTGAAGGATGCTCCGCGCGAGCAGCTGGTTGCTGCCGTGCGGGCGGTCGCCCGCGGGGATACGCTGCTCGCCCCATCCGTCACGCGCAGGCTCATCGAACGCTTCGTGCGGTCGCCCGCACCGGGCTCCGCCATGTCACCGACGATCCAGGCCCTCAGCGGCCGAGAGCAGGAGGTGCTGCGCCTGCTCACGCTGGGACTGTCGAACGCGGAGATCGCGGCCCGGCTCTTTCTCGGCGACGCCACCGTGAAGACGCACATCGCGCGGTTGCTGGCCAAGCTCGGGGTGCGCGACCGCGTGCAGGCCGTCATCCTCGCGTACGAGACAGGATTCGTGCGCCCCGGCGAGGACGGCGCGGCAGAGGAAAACACGGCACAGGAGGGCATGTCGCAGAAGGGCACGTCGGCGGGGAGCGTCGGGCAGAAGCCCGCCTAGCGCGTCGACCGCCGCCGGTCAGCGGCCGAGCAGCTTCTGCAGCGAGGCGAGTTCCTCTTCCGTGGGAGCACCCTTCGCCCCGCCCTTCGCGCTGCCCGCCGACGAACCAAGCCCGAAGCCGGAGCCGCCGGCATCCGCTGGCTCTGTCCTGGCACCGGAGGCCAGCGCGGCGTTCTCGGCGGCGCGCTTGGCGGGGTTGCCCGAGCGCGACCCCTTCTTCTTGGCCTTCTGCTTGCCGCGGCCTCCCGCGAAGCCGGCGCCGGGAATCGGCCCCATACCTGGCACGTTCGGCACGCCACCCTTGGCGACCGTCTTCATCATCTTTGCCGCCTGCTCGAAGCGCGTGACGAGCTGGTTCACGTCGGTCACCGTCATGCCGCTGCCTCGGGCGATGCGCAGGCGGCGCGAGCCGTTCAGCAGCTTCGGGTTCGTGCGCTCGGCCGTCGTCATCGACTGGATGATCGCCTCGGTGCGCACGATCTCCTTCTCGTCGAAGTTGTCGAGCTGCTGCTTCATGGCGCCGGCGCCCGGCAGCATCCCCATCATCTTCTTGAGGGAGCCCATGTTGCGCAGCTGCTGCATCTGCTTCAGGAAGTCGTCGAGCGTGAACGTGTCGGTCGCGAACTTCTCGGCGACCTTGCGCGCCTCATCCTCGTCAAACGCCTCCTGCGCCTGCTCGATCAGGGTCAGCACGTCGCCGAGGTCGAGGATGCGGCTCGCCATGCGATCCGGGTGGAACGGCTCGAAGTCGTCGAGCCCCTCACCGGTGGAGGCGAAGATGATGGGTCGGCCGGTGATCGACGCGACCGAGAGCGCCGCGCCACCGCGGGCGTCACCGTCGAGCTTGGAGAGCACGACGCCGGTGAAGTCGACGCCGTCCTGGAACGCCTTCGCGGTCGTGACCGCGTCCTGACCGATCATGGCGTCGATGACGAAGAGCACCTCGTCTGGGTCGGTCGCCTTGCGGATGTCCGCGGCCTGCTTCATGAGCTCGGCGTCGACGCCGAGACGGCCGGCCGTGTCGATGATGACCGTGTCGTACTGCTGCCGCTCGGCCTGCTTCACGGCGTCCTTGGCAACCTTGACCGGGTTGCCGACGCCGTTGCCCGGCTCGGGTGCGAAGACGGGCACCCCCGCCTGCTCGCCAACGACCTGAAGCTGGGTGACCGCGTTGGGTCGCTGCAGGTCGGCCGCGACGAGCATCGGCGTGTGGCCGTCTTTCGCCAGCCACTTGGCCAGCTTGCCCGCGAGCGTGGTCTTGCCCGCGCCCTGCAGGCCGGCGAGCATGATGACCGTCGGCGGCTTCTTGGCGAACTCGAGCCTGCGCTGCTGGCCGCCGAGAATGCCGACGAGCTCCTCGTTGACGATCTGCACGACCTGCTGCGCCGGGTTCAGCGCCTTGTTGACCTCGTCGCCGAGGGCGCGCTCGCGCACCGTGGCGGTGAACTGCTTGACCACGTCGAGCGCGACGTCGGCGTCCAGCAGCGCTCGCCTGATCTCACGCACGGTGCCGTCGACGTCGGAGGCCGAGAGCTTGCCCTTGGTGCGCAGGTGCTTGAAGGTGTCTGCGAGACGGTCAGACAGGGTTCCGAAAGTAGCCATGGTGCAGCCAGTTTAACGTGAGCGGATGGGGCCGCGCTGACCGCGCGCCCCGCCACCCGCACCGATCAGCTCCAGCCCTCGCGGGTGTCGGTCGCCACGACCTCTCCCCCGATGTTGAATCCGACCATGATCATGTCGTCGGTGTCGTCCGGGCTGAGCGAGTACTCGAACTCGGCGAACGTCTCCTCGTCGTCATCGTTCTCGGGCTTCAGCAGCACGCGAACGAGCTGCAGCGAGCGCAGAACATCGAGCGGCACATCCCCCGAATTGTGCACAAGCACGTCGATCAGGCTCTCGCCAAGCACCTGTACCTGCTGGTCGACGTAGTCGGTCGTGACGGAGCCGCGCTCGGAGAGCTCGGCGACGAGCGCATCCCTCGCCTTCGCATCGAACGGTTCGAGCGCGTGCAGCATCGCCGCAGCCTGATCCAGCGCGTGCTCGCTGACCCGCGCCTGGTTGGCCGCGCTCAGCTCGACCTCGACGCTCTGGTCGGCCACCTCGAGGGTGTCGGCCCAGGTGAGGGCACCCGCGGCATCCGCATCGATAATGCCGAAGAAGTCGTGCTCGATCGCCATGAAGCCCTACCCCACCAACTGCTGGACGAAGACGTGCGGCGTGAACCCGGTGAGGTCGCCGATGCCCTCACCCTGGCCGACGAGCTTGATCGGCAGGCCCGTCTTCTCCTGCACCGACAGCACGAACCCGCCCTTCGCCGAACCGTCGAGCTTGGTGAGCACGAGCCCGGTCACGCCGGCGTGCTCGATGAAGGCCTGCGCCTGCGCGAGCCCGTTCTGGCCGGTCGTCGCGTCGAGAACGAGAAGCACCTCGGCGATGGGAGTCTGCCGCTCGAGCACGCGCTTGATCTTGGCGAGCTCGTCCATCAGGCCGCCCTTGGTCTGCAACCTGCCCGCCGTGTCGATGATCGCCACGTCGATGTCGTTGTTCTTGGCGTACTCGACCGTCTGATAGGCGACGGATGCCGGATCCTGACCCTGCTGCTGGGGGCGAACCACCTCGGCCCCCGCCCGCTCAGCCCACGTGGCGAGCTGCTCGACGGCCGCGGCGCGGAACGTGTCAGCGGCTCCCACGACGACGCTGCGATTGAAGGTGCCGAGGAACCGGGCGAACTTGCCGATCGTGGTGGTCTTGCCCACGCCGTTCACGCCGACGACGAGCACGACGGCGGGGCGCTCGGTGAGCTTCAGGGTGGGGTTGAGACGGGAGAGCCGCTCTTCGAGGTTCTCGCGCAGCATCCGCTGCAGGTCAGCAGGGTCTGTGGTCTTGAAGCGGTCGACCTTGGCCCGCAGCTCGCTGACCACCGCATCGGTGACATCGGGACCGAAGTCGGCGCCGATCAGCGCATCCTCCAGATCGTCCCACGTCTCGGCATCGATGGTCTTCTTCGCGAACAGGCCGCGCAGCGCGCCGGAAAGCGACCAGGGGGTGCGTTGTGCCATTGCCCCAGTCTATTCGGGGCGGATGCGCCATTCGGTGCGGATGCGCCGGCATGGCCGGCTCAGAACGCTCAGGCGGAGCGGCGCTCTTCGTCGACCGCGACACGCTGACCGACGACCGCCGAGACGCCGTCCTGGCGCATCGAGACGCCGTAGAGGGCGTCGGCGATCTCCATGGTGCGCTTCTGGTGCGTGATGACGATGAGCTGGCTGGTCTCGCGCAGGTCCTCGAAGATCGTGAGCAGGCGGCCCAGGTTGGCGTCGTCGAGCGCCGCCTCCACCTCATCCATGATGTAGAAGGGGCTGGGGCGCGCCTTGAAGATGGCGATCAGCAGGGCGACGGCCGCCAGCGAGCGCTCGCCGCCCGACAGCAGGGAGAGCCGCTCGATCTTCTTGCCGGCCGGCTTCACTGAGACCTCGATGCCGGTGGTCAGCAGGTTCTCCGGGTCGGTGAGCTCGATGCTCCCGGTGCCGCCGGGGAACAGCACCGGGAACACCTCGGCGAACGCGGCCTTCGTGTCGTCGAATGCGGCCTGGAAGATCGACTGCATCTTCTCGTCGATCTCCTCGATGATCGTCAGCAGGTCGGTGCGCGTCTTCGTGAGGTCGGTGAGCTGCTCGGTGAGGAACTTGTGCCGCTGCTCGAGCGCCGCGAACTCCTCGAGCGCCAGCGGGTTCACACGGCCGAGCTGGGCATATTTGCGTTCGGCTTTGGCCAGGCGGGCCTGCTGCTCGGCGCGGTCGAACGGCACCGATTCTGCTTCGCCGTCGAGCGAGATCGGCACCTGCGGCCCGTATTCATCCACGAGAACATCTTCGACCAGGCCGAGCTCGCTGCCGGCGCGCTCGAGCAGCCCGGAGAGGTGCAGCTTCTTCTCGTAGATCTGCAGTTCGAGGCCGTGCACGTTCTCGGTGATGGCCTGCAGGCGCTCGCGCGCGGCGCCCTCCTCGCGGCGCAGCGCCGCGAGCTCCTCGTTCTGGCTCGCACGCTCGGCCTCGGCTGCGGCGAGCTCGACGCGAGCCTGCGCCACCGAGCGGTCCACCGAGTCGAGCACGGGCGGAAGGGCCTCGATGACGGCGCTTGCGGCCTCCACCTGCCGGCGGCGCACCACGGCCCGGCGGGCGGCCTCCTCAGCTGCCGCCCGGTCGGCCTCCATTCGGCGCACCAGGCTCTCGCCGCGCGCCTCCTCGGCACGCACCCGTTCCCTGGCGGTCTCGAGCGCCAGGCGGGACTCGACCTCGGTCTCCCTCGCCTTCTCCAGTTCGGCATAGAGCGCATCGCGCGCGCTGACATCGAGCATCGGCCGCGGCCGCGACTGCGCCGTGCCGAGCTCAGCCTTCGCCTTCTCGGCCGCGGCTTCCGCCTCAGCGACCGCGTCGGCGGCCTGCTGCAGCGCGCTCTCAAGCCGCTCGGACTCGGCGGCCGACGCCTCGAGCCGCACCGTGAGGCGGTTGCGCCGCTCGCTCTGCTCGGCCAGACGGGCGTCGTATTCGCGTAGGGCGGCGAGGGCCGCCTGCGAGCCCTGCTTGGCCCCCTGCAGCACCTCGCGCTGCTCAGTCAGGGCGTACGTGGCGCGCTCGATGAGCGAGGTGACCTCGCCCAGCCTGGCCGAGGCGGCGTCGCGGTCGGCGACGAGCTCGAGCCTGCTGCGCTTGGCGCCGGAGCCGCCGCGCAGCACGTACCGGCTGAGAACGTCGCCCGCCTTCGTGATCACGGTCGCGTTCGCGTCGTCGGCCTCGAGCCTGCTCCAGGCGAGACGAGCGGCGTCGACATCGTCGGCGATGAGCACGTGCGCGAGCACCCCGAGAACGCCGCCGGGCGCGGTCACCACAGACGAGGCACGGATGAGGCCAGCCCCGCCCGGCTCCTCGCTCACACGCCGCCCCGCCTCTGACGCCTGCTCGTGCCCGGCCTCGGCAAGCACCAGCTCCAGGTGGCCCAGCTCCTCGCCTCTGGCGTAGTCGAGCGCGCCGATGGCGGCCCCACGGTCGTCGGCCAGCACCGCATCGGCGAGCGTTCCGAGAGCCGCGGCGATGGCGGCCTCGTACCCCGGCCGAACCTGCACGTGCTCGGCAACAAGCCCGCGGATGCCGGGGCGCGCCGCCGCAACGAGGGCGCTCGATCCGTCCTTCGTGTCGAGCGCGCTCGAGAGCGCGCTCGTGCGGGCGGCGAGGGCGTCCCTCTCCCGCTCGAGCGTGTGCAGTTCCTCTCTCAGCCGATCGATCTCGCCCTCGGCCTCGAAGACGGTGGCCTGGGCGAGTTCGTACGCCTCGTCGAGGTCGCCGCCACCGGCATCCGCTTCGAGGGCCTCGCTCTCGTATGCCTCGAGCTCTGCTCTCGCGCTCTCGCGCCGGGCGAGCGCGGCGTCGAGAGCGTTCTGCTGGCGCAGCACCCCGCCGCGGACCGCCGCCAGCCGGGAAGCCGCCGCATCCGCCTGGCCCTGCAGCTGGGTGAGCTCGAGGTCGTGCCGGGAGACGAGTTCGCTCTGCGCGGCGATCTCCTCGTCGATGGCGTCGAGTCGGGATCGCGAGCGAAGCGTGGCGGCCTGCGCCTGCTGCCACGCCTGCTCCGCGGTCGTCACGACCTCGCGCAGCCGCTCGGCCTCGGCGCGCGCGTCGGCGACCATCTGGGGTGTCACGCTCGGCGTCGCCTGCTCGCCCTCGGCCTGGGAACCGAGAAGCGCGAGCCGCTGGTTGGCGAGCGTGTAGAGACTGCGCAGGCGCTCCTGCACCGACTCGAGCGAGAATGCGGTGCGCCTGGCCGTGTCGACGGCGTCGCCCACCTGCGCCTGCTCGAGGCGCGCCACCCGCAGCTGCTTCTGCTCGAGCTGCTCCTGCAGCACGATGCGCTCGCTGTGTCGCTCTGCCTCGCTGCGGCTGTGCTCCTCGAGCGCGCGGCGCAGCGTGACGACCTCGTCGGCGAGCAGCCGCGCCTTCGCGTCGCGCACGACCGCGGCGATCGACTGCGCCTCGCGGGCGATCTCGGCCTGATGGCCGAGTGGCTTCAGCTGCCGCCGGATCTCACCGGCGAGGTCGCTGAGGCGGGTGAGGTTCGTCTGCATCGCCTCGAGCTTGCGCAGGGTCTTCTCCTTGCGCCGGCGGTGCTTCAGGATTCCCGCGGCCTCTTCGATGAAGCCACGCCGATCCTCCGGTGTCGCCCGCAGCACCGCGTCGAGCTGCCCCTGGCCGACGATCACGTGCATCTCGCGGCCGAGCCCGGAATCGCTGAGTAGCTCCTGCACGTCGAGCAGGCGACACGCCTCGCCGTTGATCGCGTACTCACTGCCTCCGTTGCGGAACAGCGTTCTGCTGATCGTGACCTCGGTGTACTCGATCGGCAGCGCGCCGTCGGAATTGTCGATCGTGAGGGTCACCTCGGCGCGGCCAAGCGGGCCCTTCGTGGCGGTGCCGGCGAAGATGACGTCTTCCATCTTGCCGCCGCGCAGCGTCTTCGCGCCCTGCTCGCCCATGACCCAGGCGAGCGCGTCGACCACATTCGACTTGCCTGAGCCGTTCGGGCCAACGACACACGTCACGCCCGGCTCGAACGCGAACGTCGTCGGCTGCGCGAAGGATTTGAACCCCTTCAGCTTCAGGCTCTTCAAGTACACGGTGCTGCCTTCGCTCTCATGGCGGTGAATCCTGCGACTACGGTACCTGACGGATGGCCGCAGCCCGCGCGGGCACGCGCAAGCGCTGGCAGCGCGGGCAGAGATGGGATGCACGGTTCATGAAGCGTTCGCGCACCAGGAGCGTGCCGCAGCGCGCGCACGGCGTGCCCTGCCTGCCGTACGCGTTGAGGCTGTGCGAGAAGTAACCGGACGCGCCGTTGACGTTGACGTACTGGGCATCGAAGCTCGTGCCGCCCTCCGCCAGCGCCTTCGCGAGCACCAGGCGAACCTCGGCCAGCAGGAGCCTCGCCCGCTTCGTACCGAGTGTCGCCGCCGGCTGGTCGTAGTGGATCCGCGCCGCCCAGAGCGCTTCGTCGGCGTAGATGTTGCCGATGCCGCTCGCGACACCCTGGTCGAGCAGTACGCGCTTGATGCCGCTCGGCCGCTTTCGCAGAGTCGCAATGAAGGCGTCGTCGTCGAACGCGGGGTCGAGCGGGTCTCGGCCGATGTGCGCCACCTGCGTGGGCAGCGTGGGCTGGTCGCTGCCGCGGCCGCCCGGCATGCCGTCGGCCGTCGGTACGAGCGCGTCCACCGCCATGGAGCCGAAGATGCGCTGGTCCACGAAGTCCACGCGCAACTCGCCGTGCTCGGCGTGTTCGATGCCGAGACGGATGCGCAGGTTGCGGTCGTCGTCCGCACCCGGTTCGCGCAGCAGCACCTGCCCGCTCATGCCGAGGTGCACGAGCAGGGCGTCACGGGGCGCGGGGCGCGGAGCGGCATCCGCTTCACGAGGGGTTCCGTGAGGGGGAAGCCCGAGAAGCGGGAGCCAGAGGAACTTGCCTCGGCGGCACGCTGCCGTGATCATGCGGCCCTCGAGGCGCGCGTCGAACGCGCCGGCCGCGGCATCGTGCCGCTTGAGGGAGCGCGGCTCGCGCACCTCGACGGAGGTGATCAGCGCGCCCGTGACAGCCGGTTCGAGACCCGCGCGAACGACCTCGACCTCGGGAAGTTCAGGCACCGTCGGTGCTGAGGGTGGTCCACGCCTCGAGCGCGGCGGCCATCTCGGCCTGCTTCTTGCTGGAGCCAGCGCCGGTCGCGGAGACGAGGCCGGGCACCGTGACGGTGGCGTGGAACGTCTTGTTGTGATCGGGGCCGGTGTTGGTCACGGCGTAGACGGGGTTGGAGCCGCCATGGGCTGCCGCCGCTTCCTGCAGGCTGGTCTTCGGATCCATGGCGGCGCCGAAGCGGCTTGGGTCGGCGAGCAGCGGCTCGATCAAGCGCAGTACGAGGGATGTCGCGGCATCCGCCCCGGCCCCGAGGTATGTCGCGCCGATGACGGCCTCGACCGTGTCGGCGAGGATGGAGGCCTTGGACCGGCCGCCGCTCTGGTCTTCACCGCGGCCCAGGCGAATGTAGTCGCCCAGCCCGATAACACGCGCGATCTGCGCCAGCGCAACAGTGCTGACGAGGCTCGCCCGGCGCTTGGCGAGGTCGCCCTCGTCGAGATCGGGGTTCTCGCGGAACAGCTTGACCGTGACGGCCTGGCCGAGAATGGAGTCGCCGAGGAACTCGAGGCGCTCGTTGTGCGGAATGCCGCCGTGCTCGTACGCGTAGGAGCGGTGCGTCAGCGCCAGCTCGAGCAGCGCAGGATCGAATTCGACGCCGAGCGTGACGAAAAGCGCGTGCCGGTCGGGGTTCTCCCCGCCCAGCGCGCGCTTCTCGCTCTGCAGGCCGTGACTAGACGTCAGCGACCTTACGGCCCTTGTACTCGAGGAACAGCGGGGTGCCCGCCGAGTCCTCGACGACCTTCGCACGGTGCGGGAGGCTGTAGGTGACCTTGCCGTTCTCGACGGTCTTGACGAGCGTGGGCACACTCGCCTTCCACTGGGCGCGGCGCATACGGGTCGACGCGCGGGACATTTTCCGCTTCGGAACTGCCATGACTAACTCTCTTCTCGCTCTGCAGGGGCGGCGTGGCCGACACTGTCGTCTTCGGAAGCCTGGAAACCCGCGAGCGCAGACCAACGCGGGTCAACCGGCTCTGGTGATTCCTTCTCCGGGTGATCCGCCAGACGCTCGCCCGTCTCGGGGTCGAGACCCGGGCAGTCCGGCCGGCACACCGGCTGGAACGGCAGCGATAGCACTACCGCATCCCTGACAAGAGGTTCAAGATCCACGTGGTCGTCGTGAACCTCATAGTCAAAAGCTTCGTCAGAAGAATACGCGAAAACCTCTTGGAAATCGACTTGGACCGGCAGCTCGATGTCGATCAGGCAACGCCCGCACTCGCCCGTGGCCGTCGTAGACAGGCTCGCGCTGGCGAGAATGCCCTCGTGCAGCGACTCCAGGCGCAGGTCTGTGGCGATCGGCTCCCCCGCGGGAACACTGACCAGCCCCTCACCCAGCGGCTCGGTCACGGGAAGGCTCAGCTGCTTCTCGCGCATCTCGCCGGGGCGGTGCATGAGGTCGCGAACGTCGATGACGAAGGGCGACGAGGTATGAGTGCTCACGGGCACCGATTCTACGCGAAGCGCCCCTGTGCGGGCCGGGAGGGGATGAGAGGCAGAAGGGATGCCGGCAGCGCGGCCGCAAGCACGCGTTGTCCCTGCGACACCTGACCCCGCAGCCCCCGCGTGACCTCGTCGCGGTCGTGCGCGATCGCCTCCCGCTCCTGCGCCGTGCTGCCGGCCGCGCGCGCATACCGCTCGCGCTCCACGGCGTCGCGCAGGCGCAGGAGCGCGGCTCGCTGCTCGGGTTCTGCGAGGCTCCCCTCAAGTGTCGCTGCGAGCGATCGGGCCGTGGCTCCGGGTGACAGCCCGAGCCTGAGGTCGCGAGCGGTTCTGAGAACCTCGGCCCACGCCGCGCCGGCAGGATTCACACCGCGCTGGACCCTTCGTGCCCCTCGCGCCGCGATCATGCGGCGGGAGGCAGCGGGCGCCACAAGCGCGAGCCCGAGGATCAGGGCGAAGACCACCCAGCCCGCGGCATCCGCCCTCGCCGTCTGCGCGGCCGTGTGCGAGCTCGCGTCTGCCGCGTTCGCCGCAGATGACGGCGACGCCGCCGCGGTGGCCTCGCTCGACGGGGTCGATTCGGTGACAGGAGAGTCATCTGATGCGGTCGGCACGGTGTATGCGGGAAGGATTCCGCGGCCGACGGTCGGCTCGAATGCAAGCCAGCCGGCGCCCGGGAAGTACAGCTCGGGCCACGAGTGCAGCTCGTTCGTGGTGACCGTGTAGCGGTAGCCCGCCTGCCCCACGGAGCCGGCGTTGGCGCCGGGCAGGTAGCCGATGGCCACGCGGGCGGGGATTCCGAGGATTCTGGCCATGATCGCCATCGCGGAGGCGAAGTGCACGCAGTAGCCGGACTTCTTCTGAAGGAACGTGGAGATGACGGCCAGCCCGTCGCCGTCGTAGCCCTGCCGCAGCGGGGTCTGCACCGAATACTGGAACCCCGCGTCGCGGAAGTAGTTCTGCAGCGCGACGGCCTTCTCGTAGTTCGTGGTGGCGCCATCCGTCGCCTTCTGGGCCGCGCGGGTGATGGTCGCCGGAATCTTCGACGGCAGGTCGAGGTCGCCACGCACCGACGGCGGCAGGTAGCCGCCGGCATCCTGAAGCTGCTGCGGCGTCGGGTGCACACGCAGGCTGGTGACGCTGTAGTTCTGGTTGGCGGCGCTGGAATCCCTGCTGCTGATGGTGAGGTCGCTTTGGGAGTACGACCAGGAGCCCGTGAGGCCGCTCACGGCGCGGGCAGGGTACGGCACGGGCAGCCACGGGCTGCGCAGGGAGTCGACCGAGACCGTGGTGTTGACCGTGCTCGTCGTGACCGCGCCGGAGAGGCCGGGAACCGCGCCGATCTCATCGTTGCGCGACAGGCTGCTCATCTGCGGCGTTGTGTGGGTCCAGGTCGCGCCCGTGAAGCGGTCGAGCGTCGTGAGCGTGAGGTACAACTGGTCGCTGGCCGAGGTGACGTAGCTGAGCACCGGCACGGGCAGCGGCCGGCGCAGGTCCTGGCCGAGGTCGATGAGCGGGTTGACGCCGCTGCCGAGCACCGAGCCCCTGCTGGTGAGCGGCACCGCGCCAACGGCCGTGAAGCCGGGCGCCGTGACGCCGACGACGAGGGCGAGCGCCGCCACAACGGCCGCGCCCGTCACGCCCGCTCGGGCCGCCCGGGGTCTCCGCATGCGGGGAACACGGTCGGCAGCCAGCAGCCAGAGGTAGGCCGCCGTGCAGGCGATGAGCCACAGCGGGTTCGCCCCCGTCGTGAGAAAGCCGACCGGAACGCACAGGGCGAGCAGGATCGGGATGCCGGCGAGGGCTGGCATGCCGAGCACGATGGTGAAGAGATCGACGGCGAGCGCGATGACGCCCGTGCCGGCGGCGAGCGCGAACAGGAGCTCAGGAACCTCGTGCGCCGGGATCGACTCCTCGCTGATCGCCGGGGCGACGCGGCCCGCGAGTTCGAGCAGGCGGCCGACGCTCGCGGGGGTCGGGATCAGCACGGCGAAGCCGAGGCCGCCGCCGAAGACGCCGGTGAGGGCGACGACGAGGAGCGCGAGAGCACCGCCGAGCGCGCCGATCGGGGGAAGACGCAGCGCCCGCAGGGTTGCCGCCCCGAACAGCACGAGGGCCGCCACGAACGCCGCGAGGAACCACCAGCCGACGCCCGCGAACACACCCGTCATGGCAGACATCGCCGTCATCACGAGCACGAACTGCACGAAGGCCAGGCGCCAGCGGGCCGGCGGGGTGCGCGCGCTCACCGACATGCTCATGACGCGCCCCGTGCTGACGTGCCTCGTGCGGCCGCGCCATGGTGGGCGGCGGCGCCTGCCGCGGCGTTCTCCTCGCGCTCCTCGCGCCGGTCAGCGGCTTCCTCGGCCTCCGCCGAGCGCTGCCCGGCCTCGGCGCGCATCGCCGCCGAGGCGCTCTGCCAGGCCTCCGCATCATCCACGCCCTCGCCGACGACGACGACGCGCCAGCCGAACGAGCCCAGCGTCATGGCCGCGGCCTCGCCGTCGCTGCCGAAGACGAATGCGATGGCGACGCCCGCCATGGGGGCGAGCTGGCGCAGGGCCGTCAGCGCCGCATCCCCCGCTGCGACGACCACCGCGAACACCGGCGCGTTGGCGCCGGAACGGTTGAGGCTCGCGGCGACCTCGCCACCCACCCTGGCGTTGGGCGCCGACTCCGGCTGTACACCGGCGAGCGCGGCGAACAGCGCACGCTCCCCCGCCGCCGACTCGTACCGAGGCAGCCGGCCGCCACGCAGGCCGGAGCGGCCCGCCGACGAGCCCGTCAACTGGCCGCGGCCCGTCTCGGCCACCGTCACTCGATGGCCCGCCTGGATCAGCCAGCGCGAAAGCGAGGCGGTGAAGGCGACGGCGCGCTCGAACGGGTCGTCGGCGGGGACGGAGGACGGATGCCGCGGCGGTCCCGCATCCGACTGCGTGTCGAAGACGATCCAGCTCTCGGGGTTGCTGCTCTGCTCCTCCTGGCGCACCATGAGCTCGCCGTGGCGCGCCGTCGCACGCCAGTGCACGCGGCGCAACGGGTCGCCCGATCGGTACTCCCGGGCGGTCAGCTCGTCTTCGCCCGGCGTCGTGCGGCGCAGCACCTGATGCTCGCTGCCCTCGCTGCCGAGCGAGGCGAGGGAGGACGGCGGCTTCTCGCTCGCGCGCGGGGTCACGATGAGGGCGCGGGCCGCGCCGACCGGCCACTCGCAGTGGGCGAGGCCGAACAGATCGCTGCCGTCGATCGCGAGCGGGCCGATCTCATAGAGCCCGCGCACAGCGCCGCGAACGCGATGGTGAGCGACGCCACGACGGGCCGACGCGGTCGAGAGCGACCCCGTCGGTTCGCTCCAGCCCTCGTCGACGACACCGGCCGGCACGTTGTCGCGCCACGGAACGGCGGTGAGGATGCGGCCGCCGGCCGCCGCGATGCGCAGCGTCACCACGGCCTCATCGCCGACGGCGATGACATCCGGCTCGATACGGCGCGTGACCGTGACGCCCGGCGCGAGGAACACGAGAGCGAGCATGGCCGCGAGGGGCAGAAGGGCGAGGATCAGGCCGGCGACGAGCAGGTCCTGGCGACTGAGGAACGCCGCAGCACAGCTGAGGATGACGCCGGCGGCGAAGAGGCCCCAACCGCGTGCGGTCGGCCTCGGGCCGCGAGCGCTGCGAGAGGAGCCGCCCTTCCCACCACGGCGCTGGTCGCCCGTCGCGCCGCCCAGCCGCCTGCCGACCATGGCGCTCAGCCGCCCGCCGCTCCGCCAGACGCCGGAATGGGAACCGACGCGACGATGCGCTCGAGGATGTCGGCGACGACCTCCGCGCTCTCGTGGTGGTGTCCGAGCGCCCGGTTGGTCGGCAGCAGGCGATGGCCGAGAACCGGCAGGGTGAGCGAGGCGATGTCGTCTGGCAGCACGAAGTCGCGGCCGTCGAGCGCCGCCCGGGCCTTCGCGGCGCGCACGAGTTGCAGCGTGGCTCTCGGGCTGGCGCCAAGCCGCAGGTCGTGGTCTTCCCTCGTGGCGCGCACGATGTCGACCGCGTACTGCTTCACGGCGGGGGCCGCGTAGACGCCGCGGGCAGCCCTCATCATGGCACGCAGTCGATCCGCCGTCACGATGGCGCCGAGGGAGACGAGCGGACTGTCGGTGTCACGCGTGTTGAGCATGGCCAGCTCGGATTCCTGGTCGGGGTAGCCCATGGCGATGCGCGCCATGAACCGGTCGCGCTGCGCTTCAGGCAGGGCGTACGTGCCCTCCATCTCGATGGGGTTCTGCGTGGCGATGACCACGAACGGGCTCGTCAGCTCGTACGTGCTGCCGTCAACCGTGACCTGGCGCTCCTCCATGCACTCGAGCAGCGCAGACTGGGTCTTCGGGCTCGCTCGGTTGATCTCGTCGCCGATGACGATGTTCGCGAAGACCGCACCCGGCTTGAACTCGAACCGCCTCGACGCCTGATCGTAGACAGAGACACCTGTCACGTCGCTCGGCAGCAGGTCGGGTGTGAATTGGATGCGGCTGACCGTGCAGTCCACGGATTTTGCAAGCGCCTTGGCGAGCATGGTCTTGCCGACGCCCGGCACGTCTTCGATGAGAAGGTGGCCGCCGGCGAGCAGCACCGTGAGCGCGGTCTGCACCACCTCGTGCTTACCGTCGATGACGGACTCGATGTTCGCACTGATCTGCTCCGCGTGCCGCTGCAGCTGCTCCAGGCCGATCTCGAACGATTCCTCTATTCGGGTGACGGAGGAATCCGTTGGCTCACGCGTCGCGAAGGTGTTCATGTCTCCTGCAGATACTCGTAGACGGCCCTCGGCACGTACGGCTCGACGTCGCCACCCAGCGCGGCGACCTGGCGAACGAGGGAACTGGAGACGTGCGCATGGCTCGGATCCGGCAGCATGAAGATGGTCTCGACCTCGGCGAGGTGGCGGTTGACGATGGCCATGGGCGTCTCGTAGGCCACGTCGACCTGGGAGCGGATTCCCTTGATGAGCACCTGGGCGCCGACATCGGTGCAGTAGTCGACGAGAAGGCCCACACTCCACGAGGCGACGGTCACGTTCGCTCCGATGCCCGCGTCGGCGACGGAGCGCTCGATCAGCGACACCCGTTGGGCGATCGGCAGCATCGCGTTCTTGTCCGGATTGTGCACGACCACGACGTGCACCTCGTCGAACAGGCGGGCCGCGCGCTCGATCACATCGAGGTGACCCAGCGTGACCGGGTCGAACGATCCAGGGACAACGGCGATCCTGTTCATAGACCTCCAGAATAGCCTGACAGGGTTATCAATTCGTTACTTTGCTCGGCGAATGCACGAGTGACGCTCAGTTCTTCGCGAGAAAGTCGCGCTCGTCGTCGTCGAGCCGTCGCGCCAGTGCCGCGCGAAGGCCCGGCTGCCCCTCCAGACCCTCCGCTGTGGCGAGGATGGCGCGGGCCTCCTCACGGGCCTCGGCGATGAGGGCGCCGTCACGTGTGACGCGCAGCAGCTTGAGCGACGAGCGGCCGCCCGACTGGGTGCTGCCGAGCACGTCGCCCTCCTGCCGCAGGTCGAGGTCGACCTGCGCAAGCTCGAACCCGTCGAGGGTCGCGGCGACCGCATCCACGCGCTCTCGAGCCAGCGTGCCCTGCTCGGCGTGCGTGACGAAGAGGCAGAGCCCCGCCACGCTGCCTCGCCCGATGCGACCGCGCAGCTGGTGCAGCTGGGAGACCCCGAAGCGATCCGCGTCGAGCACGACCATGGTCGAGGCGTTCGGAACGTCGACGCCGACCTCGATGACGGTGGTGGCCACGAGCAGGTCGAGGTCGTGCGCGGCGAAGGCGCGCATGACCGCATCCTTCTCGTCGCTGGGAAGGCGGCCGTGCAGCACGCCGATGCGCGCGGCGCCGAGGCGGGGGTGCGCGCGAACGAGCGCCAGCGTGGACTCGACGGAGGCGCGAGGCGCGTTGGGTGCGGCCGGGTCCCCGGCGGGCGTGACGCCGGCCGGCGTCTCGGCCGCCGGGGCATCCGCTTCTTCGTCGTGCTTCGCGTCGATGGCGGGGCAGACGACGAAGACCTGGTGGCCGCGCTCGATCTCCTCGGCCGCGCGCTCGAAGACACGCCGCTCCCACCCGGGATGCTCGGCGAGCGGCGCGACGAAGCTCTCGATGCCGGCACGACCGGCCGGCAACTCGGCGATGGTCGAGACGTCGAGGTCTCCGAAGACGGTCATGGCGATGGTGCGCGGGATCGGGGTGGCTGTGAGCACGAGCACGTGCGGCGGGGTTGAGCCTTTGAGGCGCAGGGCCTCGCGCTGCTCGACGCCGAAGCGGTGCTGTTCGTCGACCACGACGAGGCCGAGGTCGAAGAAGGTGACGGCGTCGCCGAGGAGCGCGTGGGTGCCGACGACGATGCGGGCCTGGCCGGAGACGATGCGCAGCGTGGCCTTGCGCCGCTCCGACGCGCTCAGCTGACCGGTGAGCAGCGTGGGCATGAGCTGCGCCGAGAGCTCGGGACCGAGGGCGGCGGCGATGGAGCGCAGGTGCTGGGCGGCGAGCACCTCGGTGGGGGCGAGCAGCGCCGACTGGCCGCCGGAGTCGGCGGTCGCGAGCATGGCGCGCAGCGCGACGAGCGTCTTGCCGCTGCCGACCTCACCCTGCACGAGCCGATTCATGGGCTCGTGAGACGCCATGTCTCGGGCGATCTCGTCGCCGACACGCTGCTGGTCGCCCGTGAGCGTGAACGGCAATGCGGCATCGAGGCGCTCGAGCGTGCCGCCGGCGGTCGACGTTCTCGGTATGGTGCTGACCGCTCGGGAAGCGGCGCGCTGATCGAGCAGTGCCGTCTGCAGCACCAGCGCCTCCTGGAAACGCAGCGTGTCGCGCGCGGCGCGCCAGTCGGCGTCGGTCTTGGGCCGGTGCACGAGTTCGAGTGCGTCCCGATGGCCCAGTAGACCCCGTGCTCGGCGCACATCGGCAGGAATGACCTCATCGAGGGCGTGGAGGCCGTCGAGCGCCACCGCCATCGCCTTCTGCAACTGCCAGCTCGTGATCGTGGAGGTCGCCGGATAGATGGGAATGGGTGCCATCGCCCACTTCCGGGCCGCCTCGTCGACCGGCACGCCCTCGCCCTCCTCGAAGAGCTCGTAGTCGGGATGCGCGAGCTGCAGCGTGCCGTGATAGTCGGTGACCTTGCCGGCGAAGATGCCGCGCACGCCCGGCTTCAGTTCACGGGAGCGCCACGGCTGATTGAAGAAGGTGAGCAGGAGGATGCCGCTCCCGTCTGAGATGCGCACCTCGAAGATGGAGCCGCGCCGCGCCCGCATACTGCGTTCGCGTGCCTCGCGCACCTCGGCGACGATGGTGACCTGCTCGTCGACCGGCAGGCTCGTCAGCGCCGTCAGCTCGCCGCGACGCGCGTAGCGCCTCGGGTAGTGGGCAAGCAGGTCGCCGACCGTGGCAATGCCGAACGCCTTCGTCAAGGCGCTGGCGGTGCGGCCACCCACGACGCCGGCCACGCGCGAATCAAGGCCGACGCCGCCGGGCGGCGCCTCATCCGCCGTCGCGGGGGCGCTGCGGGCGTTCATGCTGCGAGTCTATTCGGCGCCCCCGACATGGGAGGTCGGGTACCGTGGCACGGTGACCAGGATCATCGCGGGGTTCGCCGGCTCCCTCTCACTCGCCGTGCCCCCCTCGGGCACCCGGCCCACGAGCGACCGCGTGCGCGAGGCCATCTTCTCGGCGCTCGAGGCGCGCGATTCCCTCGCCGGTGCGACGGTGTTCGACCTGTATGCGGGCTCGGGCGCACTGGGGCTCGAGGCGGCGAGTCGCGGAGCGGCGTCCGTCGTTCTCGTCGAGCGCAATGCCGGTGCCGCCCGCGTCTGCCGGCGCAATGCGGAGGCGGTGACGCGCGCGGCTCGCGGAGGCGCAGCCCGCGAAGGCGCGGCTCGCGGAGGCGCGGCCCACCCTGGCACGGTGCCCGCCATCGAGGTGCGCGTGTCGCCGGTGCTCACCTGGCTCGAGTCGGCGGGGCCGCGGGCCGACGTCGTCTTCCTCGATCCCCCGTACGACCTCGGCGAGGCCGAACTCACGCGCACGCTCGCGGCGCTCGACGGCCGCCTCACCCCCGGCGCCATCGTGCTCGTCGAACGCAGCAGCCGCTCGCCCGAACCGACCTGGCCCGACTGCCTCGCCCCCGATCGCTCCCGCGCCTATGGCGAGACCGTACTGTGGTGGGCCGCCGCTCAGCCGGCGGCGCCGTCCCAGCCCGCGTAGGGGTCCCAGCCGCTCTCGCGCGTGTACGGCCGCCCGTCGACGAGCACGCCGGAGCCCTCGATGACGCGGCCGATCTCACGAAAGCCGCCAGGCAGCCGCGTGCCCGGCGGGAAGCAGGCGAGCAGCCCGTGATCCTCGCCGCCGTCGAGCGCGAGGCGCGGATCGGTACCCAGAGCGGATGCCGCGAAGTCGACCCCGACGCCGCTGGCACGCGCGATCCGACCCGCGTCGCGCGCGAGCCCGTCGCTCAGATCGAGCATCGCCGTCGCGCCGGCCACGGCTGCGAGCGGGCCGTCTGAGAGGGGAGGCCGCGGTGCGCGCTGCGCCCCGATCTGCCGCGGATGCCGAGCCGCTGCGGACGCGGCGAGCGCGGCATCCGGTGTTCCGTCATCGTTCACCGCCTCGGTGAACAGCAGCCGAAGCCCCTCGGCCGCGACGCCCAGCTCGCCCGAGACCGCCACCGCATCGCCGACCCGCGCCCCTGACCGCAGCACGGGCGCCCGCCCCTCGAGGTCGCCGAACGCCGTGACCGCAATCGTGAACGTGCGTGAGACCGACAGGTCCCCTCCGACGACGCCGCAGCCGGGCGCGAGGGCCTCGCACGCGTCGCGGAACCCGTCGGCGATCGCCTCGAGGTCGGCGACCGGCGTGCCGGGGTTCGCGGCGATGGCCACGACGAGCGCGGTGGGGCGCGCACCCATCGCCGCGACGTCCGAGAGGTTGGTCACGGCCGCCTTCCAGCCCAGGTCATGCGGCGACGACCACGCGAAGCGGAAGTCCGGCCCGTGCACCATCATGTCGGTCGTGACGACGAAGCGGCCGTCGTCCGCGCGCAGCACCGCGGCGTCGTCGCCGGGGCCGACAAGAGCGGCATCGGCACGCGGCAGCAGCGGGAAGATGCGCTCGAGCGCGGCGATCTCCCCCACCTCGCTGATGGTTCCTGCGTGGGCACGCTCAGCGTTCGTCATGCATCAAACGGTAGCCTGAATGCTTGTGATCGCCCGGCCCGCCCATCTTCTGGCGGCGCTGCCCGCCCTCGCGCTCGCGCTGCTGCTCGCCGGCTGCGCGCCGACCGTCTCGCTCTCGCCTGGTGCCGACGCGAACAACCCGCGGTGCGCCGCCGTCACGGTGCGCCTGCCCGATACCGTCGCGAGCCTGAAGAGCCGAGAAACGGATGCGCAGGCTACCGGCGCCTGGGGCGACCCGGCGGCGGTCCTGCTGCGTTGCGGGGTTGCCAGCCCGCCCCCGACGACCGACCGTTGCGTCTCGGCGCTCGGCATCGACTGGATCGTCGACGACGCCAACGATCGCGCCGTGCGCTACACGACCTACGGGCGCACCCCGGCGATCGAGGTGCTGATCGATCACACCAAGGTCTCCGACTCCACCGTGCTGGCCGACCTGAAGCCCGCCGTCACGACCATCCCGCAGACCCGCAAGTGCCTGGGCGCGGCAGATGCACTCGCGGCGCCGACGACGGCCCCAACGCCGTCCGTCTCCCCTACGGCTCCCGCTTCGCCAACGCCAGCTGGATGAGTTCGTCGATGAGCGCCGGGTAGTCCACGCCGCTCGCCTCCCAGCATTTCGGGAACATCGAGATGGGCGTGAAGCCCGGCATGGTGTTGACCTCGTTCACCACGAAGCCGTCGTCGGTGAGGAAGAAGTCGACGCGCGAGAGGCCCTCAGCCCCGATGGCGTCGAAGGCCCGCACCGCCTGCTCGCGCACCTCGGCGAGCTGTGCGGCATCCATCGGCGCGGGGCACACCAGGTCGATGCCGGGGGCGTCGAGGTACTTGGCAGCGAAGTCGTAGAAGCCGCGGCCCGAGACGACGATCTCGCCCGGCAGCGACGCGCGCGCCGGCTCGCCGGGACGGCCACCGAGCACGCCCACCTCGATCTCGCGCCCGGTGAGGGTCGCCTCGATGAGCGCCTTGTCGTCTTCGGCGAACGCCGTCTCGAGCGCGGCATCCAGGGCAGCGTCGTCTGCTGCCGCGCTCACACCGACACTCGAGCCCGCCCGCGCGGGCTTCACGAACACCGGGTAGCCGATCTCGCTCACGGCCGCGCGCACGCTCGCGGGGTCGTCGCGCCACGAACGCTTCGTCACGGTGACCCACGGCGCAACCGCGAGCCCGTGCTGCATGAGCACCGTCTTCGTGTAGTGCTTGTCCATGCCGAGCGCGCTGCCCAGCACGCCGCTTCCCACGTACGGCAGGTCGACGAGCTCGAGCATGCCCTGCACGGTTCCGTCTTCGCCGTAGGGGCCGTGCAGAATGGGGAACACCACGTCGACGTCACCGAGCGAACGGGTCTGGCCCCCGGCATCCGTCACCGTGAGTTCTCTGCTCGTCGCCGATTCCGGCCAGCGCACGCGGCTGCCGTTGTCGGTCACCTCGGGCAGGTGATCGGGGTTCAGCGCGAAAGCGGATGGGTCGTCACGTTCGAGCACGAACGCGCCGTCCCTGGTGATGCCGATCGGAATGACGTCGTAGCGGTCGCGGTCAATCGCGGCCAGGACTCCCGCCGCCGTCGCGCAGCTGATGGAGTGCTCGCTTGAGCGCCCCCCAAACAGAAGCGCCACCACTTCTCGTTGCGTCATCCAGGCTCCTTTCGCCCTGCGGCCGGTCGGAATCGGTCGTCAGATGCGGCGCGATGTCCCTCGGTTTGAGCGTACCGGCCAGCACCTGGCCGACCTGCTTCACGATGGGCATGTCGACGCCGCGGGCCGCCGCGAGCGTGAGCACGGGGCGCACCGAGGCGAGCCCCTCGGCGGTCTGGTTCATCTGCTTGACGACGTCGGCGAAGCTGTAACCCTGCCCGAGCAGCCGGCCGGCGGTGTTGTTGCGGGAGAGCGACGACTCGCAGGTCGCGATCAGGTCGCCGAGACCCGCGAGACCTGACAGCGTCTCGGGCTGCGCACCATACGCCACCGCGAAGTCGGTCATCTCGACGAGGCCGCGCGTGATGATCGACGCCTTGGTGTTCTCGCCGTAGCCCACACCATCCACGATCCCAATGGCGACGGCGATGAGATTCTTCAGCACCCCGCCGAACTCGGTGCCGATCACGTCGGTGTTGACGAAGCACTTGAAGTAGCTGTTGCTCGCGGTGACGGCCACGAGCTGCGCCGTCTCGAGGCTCGACGAGGCGACGACGGCCGCCGTGGGCTGCTCGCGGGCGATCTCGAGCGCCAGGTTGGGGCCGGATGCGACCGCGATGCGCGCAGGGTCGATGGGCAGCTCGCTCGCGATCACCTCGCTCATGCGCTGCCCGCTCGACTTCTCGACGCCCTTCATGAGGCTCACGACGATGCTCGACGAGTTCAGGTGCGGCACCAGCTGGCTGAGGTTCTCGCGCAGCGACTGGCTGGGGATCGACACGTAGACCTGCTCGGCGCCATCGAGCGCCTCGCCGAGGCGGGCGGTGGCACGGATGCCGCGTGGCAGGTTCACGCCCGGAAGGTAATCGCTGTTGCGGCGGGCCTCGGTGATCTCCCTGGCCAGCTCGGGCCGCCTGGCCCACACCGTCACATCGGCGCCGGAGTCGGCGAGCACCTTGGCGAACGTGGTTCCCCAGCTGCCGGCCCCGAGAACGGTGACGCGCCTGGCCGGCGTCGGCTTACGCTTCAAAACGCCCGGTCTCCCTCTGGTCGTGCGCCTGCGGGTCCCAGCGCTCGGCGGGCGCGTTTTCGCCCCGCAGATCTTCGAGGAGGCGCGTGATGGCATCCATGATGACGTTGGTGGCCTCGAGCAGCGTCGCCTGGTCCACGGGGCGGCCCCGGAAGCGGGAGAGATCGACGGGGTCACCGACCTTGACCGTGACCGGACGCGGCGGGAACACGTGGATCTTCTTCGAGTAGCGCGCCATGACCTTCTGCGTGCCCCAATGAGCCACGGGGATGACGGGAATCCCGTGCACCAGCGCCATGCGCGCGGCACCGGTCTTGCCCCGCATCGGCCACATGTCAGGGTCACGCGTGAGCGAGCCCTCAGGGTAGACGATGACCGCCTGCTGGTGCTCCGCCAACTGCTGTGCGGCATCGAGCGGGCTGCCGCCACGCGCCGATCCGGTGCGCTCGACGGGAATCTGCCCGCTCGTGCGCAGGAACCACCCCCCGACCGGCACCCGGAACAGGCTGCCCTTGGCGAGGAATCGCGGCAGCCGACCGAGCTTCCACATGGCGATGCCGACGATGACCGGGTCGATCTCGCTGTAGTGGTTGGGCGCGACGACGCACGCGGCGTGCTTCGGCAGCTTCTCGCCATCGACGACGCGCACCTTCGCCATGAGGCCGACGATGGGCAGGATGATGGCGGCGAGCACCCAGAAGATCGAGGGTCTGGAGCGCTCCGAGCGTGCTCGCTTCGTCGCGGGCTGGGGTGTCGACACTGGCCGGCTACCCTTCGAGAACGAAGTCGGCCCCGAGCTGCTTCAGCTTCGTGATGAAGTTCTCGTAGCCGCGGCTGATGATTCCGACGTTGCTCACGGTCGACGTGCCCTCAGCGCTCAGCGCCGCGATGAGGTGGCTGAAGCCGCCGCGCAGGTCTGGCACCTCGATGTCGGCACCGTGCAGGGTGCTCGGCCCGCTGATGACGGCGGAATGGTTGAAGTTGCGCTGGCCGAATCGGCAGGCGTGCCCGCCGAGGCATTCCTTGTGAATCTGGATCGAGGCACCCATCTCCACGAGTGCGTCGACGAAGCCGAACCGCTGCTCATACACGGTCTCGTGCACGATCGAGACGCCCTGCGCCTTCGTGAGGGCGACCACGAGCGGCTGCTGCCAGTCCGTCATGAATCCCGGGTGCACATCCGTCTCAATGACTACCGGCTTCAGGTCGCCGCCGGGGTGGTAGAACCGGATGCCGTCGTCGTCGATGTCGAACGCGCCGCCGACCTTGCGGAACACGTTGAGGAACGTGAGCATCTCGGCCTGCTGTGCGCCGCCGACGAAGATGTCGCCGCTGGTGGCGAGCGCCGCCGCCGCCCAGCTCGCGGCCTCGTTGCGGTCGAAGAGCGCCGTGTGGGTGTAGCCGGTCAGGCGCTCGACGCCCTCGATATGGATGACCCGGTCGGTGTCGACCGTGATGATCGCACCCATCTTCTGCAGAATGTTGACGAGATCCATGATCTCGGGCTCGATTGCCGCATTCTTCAGCTCGGTGATGCCGCGGGCACGCACGGCCGTCAGCAGCACCTGCTCGGTCGCACCGACACTCGGGTACGGCAGCTCGACCTTCGTGCCCTCAAGGCCATTGGGGGCAGACATGCGGATGCCGCTCGGCAGCTTCTCGACAATGGCACCGAACCGGCGCAGCACCTCGAGGTGGAAGTCGATCGGCCGATCACCGATGCGGCATCCGCCGAGGTCGGGAATGAACGCTTCGCCGAGCCGGTGCAGAAGCGGGCCGCAGAACAGGATCGGGATGCGGCTGGAGCCGGCGTGCGCGTCGATGTCGGCCATGTGGGCGCTCTCGACGTTGGCCGGGTCGAGCACGAACGAGCCGGGCTCGTCGCCGTCGAGCACCTTCGCGCCGTGCACCTCGAGCAGACCGCGCACGACGCGCACATCGCTGATGTCGGGCACGTTGCGCAACAGGCTCGGCGTGTCTCCGAGGAGGGCGGCGACCATGGCCTTGGTGACCAGGTTCTTCGCGCCGCGAACCTCGATGCGGCCCGTGAGAGGACGCCCACCGTTGATGGTGATCCTGTCTCCCGCGAGTCCCACGCTGGCACCTGCTTTCGACGCGTCCGTCACGAGTGTGTTCACGCTTGTTTCACCGGCAATGTCTTGGGCCGCCATGACTCGCGGCGGGATTCGAATTCTGTGATCCGCGCCTCATCACGCAGTGTCAGCCCGATGTCGTCAAGGCCCTCGAGCAGCCGCCACCTAGTGTAATCGTCGATCTCGAACGCAACTGTGAGGTCGCCGATACTCGCTGTTCGCTGAACCAGATCGACGGTGGCCTCGACGCCAGGGTGGGCGTCGATCGCGGCCCAGAGGCGCTCGGTGTCCTCCTCCGTGATCTGCCCGGTGAGCAGGCCCTGCTTGCCGGAGTTGCCGCGGAAAATGTCGCCGAAGCGCGCGCTGAGAACCGCAGCGAACCCGTAGTCACGCAGCGCCCACACCGCGTGCTCACGTGACGACCCGGTGCCGAAATCGGGCCCGGCGATGAGCACGCGACCCTCGCGGAACGGCTCCTGGTTGAGCACGAAGTCAGGATCCTGCCGCCAGGCATGGAAGAGCGCGTCGTCGAAGCCGGTCTTCGTGACCCGCTTAAGGAACACGGCTGGGATGATCTGGTCGGTGTCGACGTTGGACCGCTTGAGCGGAACCGCGACGCCGGTGATGGTCGAGATCTTCTCCATTAGAACTCCCCTCCGTGGGTTGAGGAGGCGCCGGCAGGCGCTCCTTCTACGCGGGTTGAGGAGGCGCCGGCAGGCGCCGTCTCGAAACCCTCTGCGGCCGACAGGTTTCGAGACGCGGCCTGCACGGGCGCGGGTGCCTCATTCGTGAGGTCCCACGGGCTCGAGAGCGTGCCGCGCACGGCGGTCGCCGCGGCGACGAGCGGCGAGACCAGATGCGTGCGGCCACCCTTGCCCTGGCGACCCTCGAAGTTGCGGTTCGAGGTCGAGGCGCACCGCTCCCCCGGAGCCAGCTGATCCGGATTCATGCCGAGGCACATCGAGCAGCCTGCGAAGCGCCATTCGGCACCGAACTCCTCGAACACCTTGTCGAGGCCCTCGGCCTCCGCCTCCAGGCGCACGCGCGCGGAGCCGGGAACCACCATGACGCGAACGCCCTCGGCCTTCGTGTGCCCCTTGATGATGGAGGCGAACGCGCGCAGATCCTCGATGCGGCTGTTCGTGCACGAGCCCATGAACACGGCGTCGACCCTGATGTCCTTCATACGGGTGCCGGCCTCGATGTCCATGTACGTGAGCGCGCGCTGGGCGGCCGCCCGTTCGTTGGGGTCGTCGAACGACTCCGGCGACGGCACCGACTCGCTCAACGAGACGCCCTGACCCGGGTTGGTGCCCCACGTTACAAAGGGCTCGAGCTCGTTGGCGTCGAGGTACACCTCGGCGTCGAACACGGCGTCGTCGTCGGTCTTCAGCGTCTCCCAGTACGCGACGGCCGCATCCCAATCGTCACCGGCGGGCGCGTGCGGGCGGCCCTTCAGGTACGCGTACGTCGTCTCGTCCGGGGCCACCATGCCGGCGCGCGCACCCGCCTCGATCGACATGTTGCAGATCGTCATGCGCCCCTCCATGGAGAGAGCGCGGATGGCGCTGCCCCGGTACTCCAGCACGTAGCCCTGGCCGCCACCGGTTCCGATCTTCGCGATGACCGCGAGGATGATGTCTTTCGCGCTCACGCCCGGCCGCAGCTCACCCTCGACCGTGATGGCCATGGTCTTGAACGGCTTCAGCGGCAGCGTCTGCGTGGCCATGACGTGCTCGACCTCGCTCGTGCCGATGCCGAACGCCATGGCACCGAATGCCCCGTGCGTGGAGGTGTGCGAGTCGCCGCAGACCACCGTGATGCCTGGCATGGTGAGGCCGAGCTGCGGGCCGACAACGTGCACGATGCCCTGCTCGACGTCGCCGAGCGAATGCAGGCGAACGCCGAACTCCTCGCAGTTGCGCCGCAGTGTGTCGATCTGCGTGCGGCTGGTCAGGTCGGCGATGGGCCGGTCGATGTCGATCGTCGGCGTGTTGTGATCCTCGGTGGCGATCGTCAGGTCGGGGCGGCGCAGCGGCCGGCCGGCCATGCGGAGCCCGTCGAAGGCCTGCGGGCTCGTCACCTCGTGAACCAGGTGCAGGTCGATGTATATGAGGTCGGGATTGCCGCCCTCTCCCTTGACGACGAGGTGGTCGCGCCAGATCTTCTCCGCCAGGGTCAGGGGCGTGCGCGCGTCATCTGTCTCAATGCTCATGTGTTCGTTCTCCTCGTGTGCAGTGCGGTCAGCCGACAACAGACTCCGCGACGAGCCGGGCCTGATATCAGCGCTCGTCGCGGCAGCTAAGGAGAAGCAGACCGAACAACATGGGCATCAGAATATCACCTGCACCTCTTCTCACTGCCGGTAGACCCTGATGCGGTAGCGCCCGAGCTCGACCGTGCTGCCTGCCTCGACGCTGTGGCGCACGCCGGGCGTGAGCACGGTCTCGGCGCCCGCAGGGTCGACCACCGCGATGCCATTGGTCGAGTCGAGGTCGGTGATCCAGAACACGCCGTCGCTGCAGTCGAGGCCCGCATGCGTCTTGGAGACGGACTTCTCGGGGTCGTTCACGCGGCCGAGCCCGGCGGACTCCCAGCCGGGAACGCGGGCGGGGTCGCGGCCGAGCAGCAGGGTGCCGGAGACGCGGATGACCGAACCGTCGTGCATGACGAGACTGAACTGCGGGGGCGCGGCGCTGGGTTTCGAGACGCCGCTGCGCGGCTCCTCAACCGGCATGGGGGTCGGTTTCGAGACGCCGCTGCGCGGCTCCTCAACCCGCATGGGGGTCGGTTTCGAGACGCCGCTGCGCGGCTCCTCAACCGGCATGGGAGTGGGTTTCGAGACGCCGCTGCGCGGCTCCTCAACCGGCATGGGGGTCGGTTTCGAGACGCCGCTGCGCGGCTCCTCAACCCGCAGGGGGGCGGGATGGAACTCGGGCAGGGGTGGGCGGCGCTCGGTGAGGCGCACGGTCTCCGAGATCTCTTTTGGCTTCGACGGGATCAGCCCGGGCGGCGGGGTGATGAATCCTGGCTTGTCCACGCGACAACTATAAGCGGCGCCTGCGGTAACGGAACCCGGCGATGCGGCGTCGCAGCCACCCGGCGGAGGCGCTGGAGGCGGCGACGACGGCATCCGTCTCGTGCCACACCGCGTCGACCGCCTGCTCGCTCGGCCCCTCATGCGAGAACACCGCGTCGTCGATGCTGAGCGCGAGCGGTGCGAGCCCCGCCTCGGGCACGGCGAGCGACTGCGCCGTCGCCTGCTCGCCGAGCGCGAGCGCCACCTGCCGCCTGGTCGCCACGCCGGGGATCTCGAGCCCGAGCTCGGCGTATCGGTCGACGAGCTCGTCCCAGGAGCCGGCGGCACGCGCGTGCGGTGGCCCACTCGCGAAGCGGCGTCGACGCCGGCGGCGCTTCAGGGCAGCGACGCCGAGCACGATCAGCACCACAAGAAGAACCGGGATGCCGACGCCCCCCGCGGTCCACCAGACCCACGCGGGCACGTTGAAACCGTGCTGCTTGTCGCGCGGGTTCTTGTCGCTGATCTTCACGGGCGTCAGCAGCTCATCCTGCCGCTGGTTCGTCATGGGCGGCTGGCGCACCTGGGGCTGCGGCTCGATCTTAGGCTTCGTCGTCTGTTCCTGGGGCGCATCCGTCTTCGTCGGCGTCGGGTAGAAGGGCACCCAGCCGACGCCCGCGAACGCGACCTCGTCCCACGCCGTCACGTCCTTGCCCGTCACCGTGACGGTGCTCTGCCCCTGCTTCACCTTGGGCGCGAAGCCCATGACCACGCGCACCGGGTAGCCGAGGTGCCTGGCCATGAGCGCGAACGCCGAGGTGTACTGCTCCTCGTCGCCCACCATGGGCTCGCTGGTGAACAGTTCGGTCATGCGATCGGCGCCGCTGCCCGCGCGCGAGGGCACCGGGTCTGAGGCGAGACCGTGGCTGAGGTAGCCGACGCTCTTCAGCGAGCGCTCGATGTTGCGCAGCTGCTGGATCACGCTCGTGGCGCTGCCCGCGTATTCCTCGGCCTTCGCGGCCACCACGTCGGGAATGGTCGTCACGGGCGGCATCGGCAGGCGCGCCGCCGGCACCGATGCGAGCTTCTTGTCTGAGGGCACCCGCTGCTGCACGACGCCCATCGTGTAGCGCAGCCCGCGGTCGACCCCGCTCGTGACGGCGGTGCTGCCGGAATCGGTGTTGACGCGCACGTTGGCGGCGGCATCCTGCCCCGTGGCACCTGTGAAGTGCAGCGACGAGGGGTAGCCGGCGCCGGGCAGCCACACGTCGTCGTAGGCCTCGATGCTGAACGTGAGTGACGAGGATGCCGCGGGCGTGAACAGCGACGGCGCTGGTATGTGTTCTCCCAGCAGCTCGAACCCGCCCGTGCCTTCGGTCTCGGTCGAGGGGCCCGCGACGCTCCACACCTGGCCGTTGTAGCTGTCGAGGGCGGCCATGCGGATCTTCTGACCCTCGGCGAGCCCACTCACGGTGAACAGGCGCGTCTTGGCCTCGGCCTTGGTGAAGTGGCGGAAGCCGGCGAGCGGACTCGGGTACTGCTGCGCGTCGAACGGCGGGGTGATCTGGTCGCGAAGCACGAAGCGCGAGGAGGATACCGGGGCGAGAAGCGCTCCCGCGGCGCCGCCGAGCACGACCGCGGCGGCGACGAGCACGGCGACTCCCCTGATGGTGCGACGGCGCACGGCCGGGTCGACCGTGATGGCGATGGCCGCGGCGCCCCGGCGACGCCAGCCGAGCCACACGAGAGCGATGGCGGCGAAGGCGACGCCGCGCACACCCGCGTAATACGGCTGGGAAGTGCCGATGAGCACGCCGGTCAGGTAGATCGCGGTCGGGCCGATGAGCAGAACACTGGCGCGCAAAACGGTGCGCGGCCGGCCGGGCAGCCAGCGGCAGGCGAGGCTGACGCACACGAAGGAGACGAGCCAGGCCGCCACGTATGGCACGACGGCGATATACGGCGGCGCCTCGACGGGCGCGCGCAGGGTGACGATGTCGGGGAAGCCGAAGACCGGGCCGAGCACCAGGCCCGCGAGCGTGGTCGGCGTTGGCAGCACGCCGGCGAGCGCCTGGCCGGGCATCGCCACCGCCGAGCCGACGACCAGGTAGGCGGCGACCGCGATGAGGATGCTGCCGAGAACCCTGAGTCGGTAGACGAAGCAGACGATCGCCACGCCGGTGCCGACGGCGAGGCCGCCGAGGGCCGCGAGCAGGTAGTTGTACGGGCCGAAGGCGGGCTCGAAGCCGGCGATCGCGATGAGGCTGAGCGCCGTGAGCACGCTGACGTCGGCCCAAACGGCTGTCGTGACGGATGCCGGGCGCGAGCGGGTCGCAGCGCGACGACGCGGCCGGTGGCCCGCCGCGGTCCCGGCTGTCCCCGCGGTCCCGGCTGCCCCCGCGGCGCTCACCGGCCCGTCCTCTCGAGGAGCGCGGGCAGGTCGGGCAGGGAACCGACGGTCGCAAGCGTGAGCGAGCCCACCTTCGCGAGCGACGGCGCCGCGCCCAGGTCGACGCGCACGGCGACGAGCACCGTCTCGGATCCATAGAGGGTGGTAGCGGCGCGGATCTCGGCGGGTGTGACGGCCGAGCCGACGACGAGGATGACCAGGGAGGGCACCGGCAGCATGCGCGTCGCAGTGCGCAGGAACTCGCGCAGGCTGGGATTGGCGTCATCGACCTGCTGGATTCGGCAGGAATCATCGAGCAGCGCCGTCACGCTGCGATCACGCAGTCGTGCCCCCTCAGAGACCACGCTGAGGTTGGTCTTCTCGCGGATCACCTGGCAGCCGATCGACGCCATGACCGAGATGCCGAGCTCGAACTCGTCATCCGAGGCGTAGTGGCGCGCCTCGGCGCTCTGCGCCAGCAGCAGCTGCGAGCGCCGGGTCTCGGTGTACTGGCGCACCATGAGCTGCCCGGTCCTGGCCGAGGTGCGCCAGTGCACATTGCGGATGTCGTCGCCCGCCTCGTACTGCCGCAGCGCGTGGAAGGCGAGGTCACTGTCGGTGATCACCTGACTCGTCTGGCCCTCGAGATCGCGCACCAGGCCACGGGCCGTTGCGCGCAGCCGCGTGGTTCGCGGATGCACGAAGAGCTCGATCTCGTCGGTCCACTTCACCGTGCGCCGGATCAGCCCCAGCTGGTCGCCGCGCACCGAGATCGCGGGGCCGGCGAGGATGAGCGCACGCCGATGCGTCGGCATGGCGAAGAGCTCCTCGCTCTGCACCCCTGGCGCGAGGCGCGGGATCATGAAGTCGGCCACGCCCGTGCCGACCGGCAGCTCCATGCGGGTCGGCAGCACCGCCCGCGTGCCCGAGTTCTCGACGAGCATGCGGCCGAGCGCCCGCTCCCCCGCCACGACCCGCCGGGGATTCAGCTCGACGCTCACGCGGTAGGTGGCGCGACCGAACGCGAAGCAGAGCGCCACGAGAAAGCCCGCGGCAAGCGTGGTGCCGAGAAAGGTGAACTCCGCCCAGCCGAGGACGCCCGCGATGAGGAACGAGGCGAGCGTGGCGGCCAGAACGAGCCAGCCGATCGGGCTGACCGCCGCGAGCAGGGGCCCGAGAAAGACGCGCGTGCGCTGCCAGGCCGGCTGCAGCATCCGCCCAACCCCGCCGAGTGCAGACACGGCTGAGCGCCCGAGCTGGCCGAATGCCAGTCGGGTCTGCGAACGCCGCGTGCCTGCTGCTTGCGTCATGCTCTCAGTCTGTGTGTCAGGCGGCCCGATACGCCGGTGGCTCGATGGTGGCGATGGCCCGGGCCACGATGTCGGCGCCGCGCACCCCTGCGAACTCGGCCTCGGGCTCCACGATGATGCGGTGCGCGAGCACGGGCTCGGCGAGGTCACGCACATCCTCCGGCGTCACGAACGTGCGGCCGGCGGCGATCGCCCAGGTCTTCACGGCGCGGGCGAGCGCGAGGCCGCCACGGATGCTGACGCCGAGCGCGGCATCCTTGTCGCTTCGCGTGGCCGAGAGAATCTCGCTCACGTAGCCCATGACCGAACCGTCGACGTGCACCTCGCTCGCGAGGCGGGCCATGGTGACGATCGAGTCCGACGCGATGATGGGCTGGATGGCGCTGGCCCGCGCGCGGTTCGACGAGTCGAGCAGCAGGCTGATGGTCGTGGCGTGGTCGGGGTAGCCGAGCGACGTCTTGATGAGGAACCGGTCGAGCTGCGCCTCGGGCAGCGAGTACGTGCCGGCCTGCTCAACCGGGTTCTGCGTGGCGATCACCAGGAACGGCGCGCCGACCGGGTGGCCGACGCCGTCGACGGTGACGACGCCCTCCTCCATGACCTCGAGCAGCGCCGACTGCGTCTTGGGGCTCGCCCGGTTGATCTCATCGGCCAGCACGACCGAGGCGAAGATGGGCCCGGGGTGGAACTCGAAGCGGCCGCTCGACTGGTCGTAGATGGTGACACCCGTCACGTCGGAGGGCAGCAGGTCAGGCGTGAATTGGATGCGCGAGTGCGTGCCGTCGACCGTGTTCGCCAGTGCCTTGGCCAGAACCGTCTTGCCGGTGCCCGGCACGTCTTCGAGCAGCACGTGCCCGTCAGAGAGCAGCGCCGTGAGCACGAGCCTGATGGGCCCGTGCTTGCCGAGGATGGCCTTGTCGATATTGCCAACGAGCTGCGTGAACGCGCCCTGGAACCACTGCGCCTGCTCCGGTGTTACCGCCATCGGGATCCTCTCGTCGTGTCCGTCGGACACACTTCTGCTGCCGTCATCTGTTGCCCGGTCATGGATGGAAACTCGTCACGTTGCTCTTCACGCCGTCGACCGTCACGTAGGCGCCGTCGTAGCCGCAGTAGCCGTGCCACGAGCCGCCGCTCTGGGTGTCGAGAACACCGTGCCCGCTGCCATCAGCCGTGATCGTGTCATGGGCGTCGAGGGAGCGGCAGTAGAACTGCACCGTGTGGCCGCCCGGGGAGAAGTGATCGATGACGACGTGGTAGTAGAAGCAGCCGAAGCTGCAGCCGTCCTGCGTGTACGGGCCGGCGCCCTTGCTCAGCGTGACACTCGGCTGAGGCGGGTCCGGCTTCTTCGTCACCGAGACGCTGCCAGAGGAGTCGGCCGGCCCCGTGTTCCCGCTGCCCGTGTTCGTCGCGCGCACGTCGAAGCTGTAGCTGCCGACGCCCTTGTTGTTCGCCTTCACCGACGTCTTGCTGCCCGCCGAGGTCCACCCGCCGTTGTTCAGCCGGTACTCGTACGTGACGGCGCCGCCGCCGGTGTCGCTCGGTGCGCTCCAGCTGAGCGTCAGGTCGCTCGGCGAGTACGGCGAACTGGCCGTAATCTTGGCGCTGCGCGGGGCACTTGGTGTGCCGTACGGCGTGACGGTGGCGCTCTTCGCAGACGAGGCGCTGTTGCCGTCGGCATTGGTCGCGACGACCGCGAACGAGTACGCGGTGCCGTTCGTCAGGCCCGTCACGGTGTATGTGCCGGGGGCGGCGACCCTCTTCGTTCCCCCGTTCCACGAGAGGGTGTACGAGCTGATCGTCTTGCCGTTGTCACTCTTCGGCGCCACGATCGTCATCGTGGCCTTGCGGTCGGTGGCGGTGACCTTCGACGGGGCGGGTGGAGCATCCGGCACATCATGGATGCTCACAGTCAGCTGGCCGATCTGCACGCGCTGCGGATCTTTCGTGGCGTCCTGAACCCGGTACGTGACGTTCACGCGGCCGGATGCGGCGGCCGTTCCCGCGACCACCGTGATCGACGAGTCGGTGTGGGCGACCGTGACGCCGGCGGGGGCGCTGACGGAGGCGGCATCCGTGATCGTCAACGGCTTGTCGGGGAACGGGTTGATCCAGTAGTCGCTCGACACCGCGTTCTTCAGGGTGATGCCGCCGGCCGTGCCCCGGCGCAACTCGAGCTGCTGCGGAGGGTTCTTCTGCGTGGCGACGGGCCTGGTCGACGAGACGACGCGCACGTTCACGGAACCGGGAATCGCGAAGTCCTTGTACGCGACGGTGAAGGTGAGGGTCGCGGTCGTGCCCGGCTGCACCCCGAACGGCGCGGAGACGGTGAGCTTCGAGCCCGCGAGGCTCGCCTGAATGTCCTTGGAGGGGTCGGCGAAACCGCGATACTGGAGCGCCTGCAGCACCTCGGGGTTGGGGTGGAAGCTCGAGTCGCGCAGGTCGATTGTCTGCGCGGCCTCGCCCGCCTCGATCGTGAGGTTCGGCGGCGTGAACGTGGGCGGAACATCCGTCTGGTCTGGCTTGCCCACTGTGATCGGCAGGGTGAGCATGGTGATGCGATCGGATGCCGTTCCCGGCTCACGCCCGTCGTTCACCCGGAACGTGATCGCGGCCGGCCCCCGGTAGTCCTTCTTGGGTGTGAAGGTGAGCGCGTGCGCGTCGACGTACGGCGAGTGGCCGTTGCTGTTGCTGGCCGTCGTGCCGCTCGCCCCGGTGATCGTGGCCGGCCGACCGCTCGGCAAGTCGATGATCTCAGAGAGCTTCCATGAAATGGTGCCGTTCATGGGCACGACCTGCTGCGCGAGCGACGGTTTGATGCGCGGCTTCGCGGTCGACGCGTCGGGCGAGCCGGGCTTGGGCGGCACGATGATGAACGCCTTGCCTGCCAGCCCGGTCGTCGTGTCGGTCAGCGCGTACGTGATGGCCATGCGGTGCTGGCCGGGCGTGACCGTGACCCTGCCGTCGTCACCGATGCGCGCCGCGTCGGCGTTCGGGCCGTCCGTCGCCACCGTGAGATCGTCGACGAGACCGGAGGGGTTCCGCGCCCCGTCGAGCACGTCGACGGTGATGCTCGACTTGCCGGTCAGCTGGTCGAGTTCGATCACGTGGTCGACGGCCGTCGGGTAGACGGGCGTCGCATCCTTCGTCACGACCACCTGGATGAACGCGGTCGCCGAGCCGCCCTGCCCGTTGGTGATCTGGTAGCGGATGACCCACGCACCCTCGTTCACCGGCGCCGTCACGAGCACGTTGCCGCCCACCACCCGAGCCTTCAGCGGCTGCTGCACCTCGGGCAGCTTCTTCTCGAGGCTGATCACATAGCCGTTGGGGTCTGAATCGTTCAGCAGCACCGGCACCGAGGCTGTCTTGCCCGGTTTGACCTCGACGTGATCGTCGACGGCCGTCGGCGGCTTCACGGTGGACGGCCGCGGGATGATGCCGATGTTCACGGTGCCCGTCGCCGACTTTCCGTAGGTGTCCTCGACGGTGTACGTGAAGGTGTCTGTGCCCACGGATGCGGCGTACGCCTGGTAGGTGAACGACGAGCCGGTGGTCTTCGTGATGCGGCCGAGGGCGGGCGCCGTGGCGATGCCGCGCAATGAGACGGAGTCGCCCTCGGGATCGATGCCGTCGAGCGGCACGACGATGTCGACGGCGGCCCCGGCGAAGGCGCGACCGGTCAGTTCGCGCGGCTTCGGCGCCGTGTCGGCCTCGCGGTCGGGCGCCGTGACCGTGAACGTGAGCGACGCCGTGGCCTTCTGGTCGAACTTGTCGGTGATGCCGTACGTGACGCTGTAGGTGCCCGGCTTCGAAGGCGCCTGGTACCGCACGAGCGAGCCCGAGACGAACGCGTCGGCCCCGTCGCCCGCTCCCGAGGCGTCGACGAGCGTCTCGTCGAGAGTGAACGGTTCGTTGTCCGGCGACAGGTCGTTGTCGAGCACGGGCACGCTGGCGATGTCGCCTGCGCGCACGGTCGCCGCGTCGTCTTCGGCGATGGGCGGCTGGTGGTCGACGAGCGGCGGGATCGGCACGATCGTGATGCCCGCGCTCGCGGTGCCGTAGCCGTCGGAGATCGTGTAGGTCAGCTGCACCTGCCCCGCAAGCACGGTGGGCGAGGTGATGCGCACGACCGAGTCGGCGAGCACTTCCACGTTGAGCGCGGCGGCATCCGCCCCCTTCGCCACCGACTGCAGCACGAGAACGCGACCCGACGGCGAGACGTCGTTGTCGAGCACGTTCACGGTGGTCGGCTCCCCCGGCCTCACATACGCGATGTCCTTGACGGCGATCGGCGGCAGCTGCTTCGCCGGCGGGTTCGTGATCGTGAGCAGCACGATGCCCTTGGTCGAATGCGAGCCGGCGGCGAGCGAGTACGAGAGGTAGTAGGAGCCGGCGGCGTTCGTGCGGAACGAGATGGTGCCGTCGTCGCGGTTCACCGACACGGTGCCGGCACCGCCCGAGTCGAGCGCGGCATCGAGAAGTGTGAGGGAGGCCCCCGAGGGCGACAGGTCGTTGTCGAGCGGATGAACGACCGCCTCGCTCGCAACGAACGCCGTCGCGTAATCCGGAACCGCCACGGGGTCGAGCGAGTCTGCCGCGGCCACGTCGATCATGAGCGAGCCGGTGGCCGTGGTGCGGCCGTCGGACACCGTGAAGGTGACCTGCTTCGAGCCCGTCTGGCCGGTCTTCGACGTGAACGTCACGTCACCCGCCGCCGTGTACGTCACGGAATCCGCCGTGGTCGCCTCGGCGCCCACGAGGTAGATGTCGTCGCCGTCGGGATCGATCCAGTCGGTGAGCACGTTGTGGCTGATCGACTGCCCCACCTCAACCGACGCCGCACTCGAGCGAACCGCGACGGGCGCGCTGTTCTCTGCAGCCGGCACGACCGACACGTTGACCTGGGCCGATGCGACGCCGCCGCGCCCGTCGGCGATGGTGTAGCGGAACGACACGGATGACGCGGCACTCGACGCCGGCGTGAACTGCAGCGCGCGGCCGCCCTCGATCACCTCCAGCCGCCCCTGCTCCTCCGGCACCGGCGTGACACTCGTGATCGTGAGCACGTCGCCGTCGGGATCGGTATCGTTCGTGAGCACCGGCAGCACGGTGGTGCGCTGGGGGCGGGCCCCGAACGTGTCGTCCGTGGCGGTGGGTGAGCGGTTGACGGTGGTGCGGTGCGCCACCGCATCCTCGAACGACTGCTTGACCGGTCGCTCTTTGCCCGTCTGGCCGTCCTTCGAGATGCGGTCGGGGTTCACCTGCGCCCAGTTGTTCACGAGCCGCATGTTCGACGAGACGATCCACGCGTTGCCGTTGCCGAGGTCGTTGAGCGCGATCACGCCGTGGTTCACCCGGAACTCGAGCTGACTGGCGGTGACCGGCTGCCCAATGCTCTGCGAGGTGGGCTTCGCGCCGTCGCAGGCGTAGAGGTAGCGCTGGGCGCCGGCCCAGGCCCCGTACGCGCAACCAGCCAGGTAGACGGGGGCGGATGCGGCATCCGCGTCTGTCACCGCTCCTTTGATGCCGGCCGGAACCTCGATGGTGTCACCGCCGCCGAGCGGCACCCTGAGCAGGCCCGTGCCCGTGGCGACGAGCGCCACGTCGTTGTCGGGGCCCGGCTGCTGCAGCTTCAGCCCGCGGGTGCCGAGCCGGGTGTCGGTTCCGTCGGCGGTGAGCAGCCGCTGCGCGTCTGTATCGAGCACCACCGCAGTGTCGCCGACCGCGGAGAGCTGGTAGTGCTTCACTACCGGGAAGTCGGCCGTCGTCGCCTTCTGCCCCGGCCTCTCGACGCGGTACAGGCGCTTCTGCGAGGGCGAGAGGGCGAACGTGACGCCGCTCTTGGTGACGACGACCTGCGCGTCGGGCCCGAGCTTCGCGGCCGGCTTGGTCGCCGTGGCATCGAACGTGAGGTGCTCGGATGCGTCGAGCACCCACAGCGAGCCGGAGCGGCTGAGAACCGCGAGCGTGTCTTTGCCATACGAGAGATGCGCGCCGACGGGGATCGAGATCTTCTCGGTCAGCGACACGTACGCGGGGTCGATGACCTGCACCGTGCCCTGCGCGGTGTCGGTCAGCAGGGTTGCGCCGCCGTCCTGCAGCACGTCGAGATGGCTCGAGGCTCCGTTCACTTTGGCGTCGAGCTCGCCGATCTGGTGGTTGAGCCGCCCGCCGAGCAGCTCGGTGCCATTGGTGACCCAGACGTCACGCGCGTTCAGCTGCGGGTCGGTGCGCGGAAAGCCCTGGTGCAGCAGCGCGAACGTGACGGGCACGCCGACGATGGCGACGATGGCGACGGCCGTGGTCAGCCTGCGCCTGCGCGACACCCATGACGTGAACGCCCCCACGCACACTCCTCGAACACACGATCAGTACTACCCCCGTAGTGGTGGGGGGAAAGCCTCGACAACGCTAGCACGCGTGCTTTTCGTGCCGACCACGCCCGTATCGCTGCCAACGGCGGCCCAGGCGCACTGGATCAGGAGTGCTCGTCGTCGTCTTTCGGCCAGTCGAGCATGGGCAGATCCTCGGCGCTGACGAGGTGGGTTGCGACCGCGTATTCCACGAGTCGCGCGCGACGGTTGCTCGCGAGCCTGCCCTTGCCGCCGCGCAGCCCCGTCACCCCGATGCGGTCGAGCTTGTCGCACACATTGTCGAGCTTGCGATTGAAGGTGGTCATGCTCCAGCCGAGGCGGGCGGCTGCGTCAGCGGATGCCGGCAGCGTTCCGCGGCCGGGAACGGACTGCGTCAGCACGTCCTCGGCGAGCGCGAGGACCAGCTGCTTCTGCGACACCGTGAGGCTGACCGGCATGATGGTGGTCGAGCCGGAGCCGGATGGTGCCGTCACGGACGTGTTGAAGTAGTCGTCGGCCGCGTGGATCGTGAAGTCGTACGTGGTCGAGCCTGCACTGAACATGACGTGCATCTGCGGGAACACGAGCGGGAGCCGGGCCCCCGGCGCAAGCCAGGCCTGCACGGCGCCCGTGGCATCCGTCACGGTGGCCGAAAGCAGGTTGCCCACGTTCGCAAGCCACCACATGCCGAAGTCTTCGTAGATGCGCAGGAACTGCCGGTGCAGATACGGGTTGTCGTCGATGGCGAGCTCGCCCTCGCGGCCCACCGTCATCTCGCCGGATTCGCCCACCTCGAACCACTCGCCGCAGAACTCGATTCTCGGCGGCTTCATGGCGTGCACGCCTGAAGGGGCTCTGCCGAGGTTCGGCCGTCTCGCAGCACCCACACGTCGATGCAGACGCGCGAACCCGGGGTCACACCGCTCACGGTGAGGTTCGGATCGTCAACATGGGTCACCTTGTTCGGGGTCTCGGACGGCGCCCAGAGGAACGTGTCGCCGCCTTTTGGCTTGGGATTGGACCACGCGAACGCCGCCGACGTGCCGTCGGCCGATGGCGTGACGGACACGAGCTTCGGCGTGGGAACGGCGGAGACGTCGATGCCTGCGCCGGCAGCCGGCGCGGTTGTCGGCCCCGCGTCGTTCGTACCGCCGCCGAGCGAGGTGAGCACGGCCGCCACGACGCCGGCGGCGACGAGCAGCGCCGCCGCGCCGAGCACGAACGGCAGCACGCGGCGCCGTCGAGGCTCGTCGGGCGTGCCTGTTGCGTCGATCGCGCTGGCGCCAACGCCGCCCGCCTGCTGTTCGTCGGCGGGCTCGTGCACCGTCTCCCGGCGTGGCCGCACGACCGTCTGCTCGACCGAGACGGGCGCTCTCAAGCGGGTCGACTCGGCGGGCGGGGCCGGCGGAGCCGTCGTCGGCGATGCCGCGGCCGGCGGCGCGGTGGTCGGCGCGGCGGGCGGCGGCTGCACGGCGATGGTGGAGACTGAGCGCGCCCGGGTCGCGTCGTCATCCTGCGCCTCACGCTCGGCGGCGGCGACCACGAGGTTCGGCACCTCGATGCTCGTGGGCGCGTAGCCGAGTTCGAGCTCGACCCGCTGCAGCGCCCTCGCGAACTCGACGGCCGTCGAGAAGCGGTCCGCGCGGCGGGCCGCCATCCCTTTCTGCAGCACAGCCGTGAGCGAGCGGGGCACGTCGTCGCGGCCAAGCGGGGTGATGACGCCGCGCTCGATGCGGCCGATGAGGTCGAGGGTGCCGTTGGAGCGGCCGGGCACCTCGAACGGCGTGCGGCCGGCGAGCAGCGTGTGGATCGTCGCCGCGAGCGAGAACACGTCGCTGCGCACATCGGGCTGCGGGTTGTCGACGAACATCTCCGGCGGCGACCAGGGCACGCTCATGCCCACGGACTGGCCCGAGCCCGTTCCGCTCGCCGTCTCGTCGTGCGCCGACGGGCGCCCGCCGGTCGTGGTGTGCAGCGGCAGCTCCTCTTCGAGCGTCGACGAGATGCCGAAGTCGGTCAGCGCCGGCCAGCCGAACGCGTTCGTCAG
Organism: Microbacterium sp. STN6; assembly: GCF_026410545.1. Classification (GTDB taxonomy): domain Bacteria; phylum Actinomycetota; class Actinomycetes; order Actinomycetales; family Microbacteriaceae; genus Root112D2. The sequence continues at coordinate 400,376 of NZ_JAPMIT010000002.1, read as the reverse complement.
CACGTTCCCTGGCTTGATGTCGCGGTGCAGAATCCCCACGGAATGGGCCGTGGCGACCGCGCTCGAGAGCCGCACCCCCGTTCGCAGCGCATCCTCGACGGAGAAGCGCTCGCGCTTGTACCGCTCCGCCAGGCTCGGCCCCGAGCAATACTCCATGACGAAATAGGGGCGCGCGTCAGCGGCGACATCCGCGTGATGAATCGTGACGATGTACGGATGCGCCGACAGCTGCGCCATCACGTTGGCCTCAGCGACGAACTGGGCGCGCGTGGAGTCGCCCAGACCCTCGATGAGCAGCACCTTCACGGCAACCTGGCGCTTCGGCAGCCGTTGGTCGTACAGGAACACGTCAGAGAACCCGCCGGAGCCGAGCAGGCGCACGACGTCGTAGCCCGGCAGGTCGGGCGCGGTCGATGGGGTGCGCCGCATCACTCTTGCCGCACCGTCATGCTCACCCCGCCGCCGAGGTCGACCACCGTGCCGGTGATGATCGAGGTGGGCTCCCCCGCGCGCAGCTTCTGCGGCGGCTTGCCCGGCAGCACCACGATCGTGCCGTTTCGCGAGTGCAGGTCGGTGACGACCACGGTGTCGCCCTGCACCTCGAACTGCACGTGGTTGCGCGAGATGTCCTGATCGCCGTTGCCCACCGTGACGAAACGCGGCACGCGGCCGTTCGAGATGGCCTTGGCGCTCGGCGCCCGACCCACGAGCACGGTGGAATCGAGCGGCTCGAAAGCGCCCGTCATGAGCTCGATCGCGAATTGCGGAGCCGGAGGGGGCGGCGCGGCCGCAGGGGTGGCCGAGGCGGAGTCATGCGATGCGGGGTCGGGCGTCGCGGAACCGGTCGGCGCCGAGCCGGCGGTGGCGCGCATCCGGTCGATGTCTCCGCTGACCACCGTAAACCCGTCGTGGTCGCCCGTGGTCTTCACGGGTGACGAGTCGGTGACGAACGCGGGAACGTCGATGCGCTCGCTCTCCTCGGTGGGCTCGTCGCCGCCGGGGCGCACCGCGGCGTCCTCGACGGTGCGCACGACCGTCTGGCCGAAGAGGTGGTCGTACCCGGATGGCGCAGCCGCCAGCACGGGTTCCGCCAGCACGGGTTCCGCCAGCTCCGTCTCGACCAGGGTCGCCTCGACGATCGTCTCGTGACTCGCGGGCTCGTCGGCTGCGGCCGTCGCAGGCTCGTCGGCCGCAGGAGCGGCCGCGGCCGCAGGCTCGTGAGCCGCAGCCGGCCGCGGCAGCACCACGGTCGCCTCCACGTCGTCGCCGTCGAGCGCCCCGATGCTGACGGCCGAGACCCAGGATGCTCCGACCTGCAGCGGCAGGGCCGCCGACGACAACTCGCCCTCTGTGGGGCACACGATCTCGATGCGCGACACGTTCTCGACGATCTGCTCCACCCACGTCGAGACCCCCGTCGCCGAGACGTCGCGCGTCTGCGCGTCGGCCGAGACGCTCAGCCTCACGCCTCCCCGCACGATCACACGCGCGACCGCGGGCGCAACGGCCGGATCGCTCTCCCACTCCACGAGCGCGAACGCGGGCGTGGCCGCGAGCCCCGCCGCGGCGAGCGACTCGAGGCAGCGCTGCACGCCGTCGTGCGCTGTGACGCACTCCCAGAGCTCACGCACCGCGCGCTCGTCTGGGGCATCCGGCCGGTTGACGACGAGAACGCGCGTGGCGCCGGCGAGAGCAAGCCAGCCGGAGCCCGGTGTCGCCTGGTGAATCTGAAGCATGCGCCCTAGCCCCGTGGTCTCGTGTCTTCGAGGAACTCGCGCACGGGCTCGGCACGGTCCCGCGTCTGGTTCGGGTCGTCGGCGTCGTCGCCCTCGCGCGAGTCGACCACGATGACGCTCACGTTGTCCCGCCCGCCGGCCTCGAGGGCGGCGTCGACCAGGGCGTCGGCGGCTGTCTCGGTCGGCGAGTCGGCGAGAATATGCGCGATGCGCTCGTCGTCGAGCTCCTTGCATAGCCCGTCGGAGCACACCAGGAACCGGCGGGAGGAGCCGGCGGGAAGGATCCACACGTCGACGTCGACGTCGTCTTCGGCGCCGAGTGCGCGCGTGATGACGTTGCGGTCCGGATGCGCGGCCGCGTCCTCTGCGCCGATGACGCCCGCGTCGAGCAGCTCCTGCACCGCGGAGTGGTCGATGCTGAGCTGGCTGAGCGTTCTGCCGTCCCAGTCGTACACGCGGGAGTCGCCGACGTTGAGCACCATCCACGCCTCGCCGTCGGCCTCGGTGCGCACCCTGACGACGCCCGAGAGCGTGGTGCCGGCGACGGCGACGCCCGTGTCGTCGACGTCGGAGAGCTGGCGCACGGCGGTGTTGGCCCGCCGCACGGCAGCGAGCACGTCGTCGGCCGTCGGCGTCGTGCCCTCGCCGATCGCCTCGTCGAGAACGTGCACCGCGGTCTGGCTGGCCGCATCGCCGCGCGCGTGCCCGCCCATGCCGTCGGCGACGAGGAACGCCGGCGTTCGTGCGAGCAGGCTGTCTTCATTCACCTTGCGCACGCGACCCACGTCGGTTCGTGCGTTTGACGCGACCCTTGCGCTCACTCGTTCGTTTCCTCTCGCGACTCGCTGCGCTGCCCGTCGGTATTCTCCGGGACGGAACGCGAATCTATGCGGATCTTCAGCAGACTAGCCGCGGTCGCCACCGCCATGGCCACCAGGATCACGAGCAGTGATGTGCCGGTGCCGATCTCCGGCGCCCACTCGATCGGTCTGCCCCCGTTCAGGAAGGGTACCGAATTCGTGTGCATGGCGTGAAAGACGAGCTTGACGCCGATGAAGCCGAGAATGACCGCGATGCCGTAGCCGAGGTACGCGAGCCGGTCGATGAGGTGGCCGAGCAGGAAGTACAGCTGGCGCAGCCCCATGAGGGCGAAGATGTTGGCCGTGAACACGATGAACGGGCTCGTGGTGATGCCGAAGATGGCCGGGATCGAGTCGAGCGCGAAGAGCAGGTCGGTGGTGCCGAGCGCGAGCAGAACCAGGATGAGCGGGGTGAGCACCTTGCGCCCGTCGACCGTGGTGCGCAGCCGGAAGCCGTCGAAGTCGTCGGAGATGCGCAGTCGCCTGCGAATCACGCGGATCAACGCATTGTCTCGGCCCTCTTCACCGCTGTCGGGCGCGAACGCCTGGCGGAGCGCCGTGTAGAGAAGGAACGCCCCGAACAGGTAGAAGATCCACCCGAAGTTCGCGATGAGTTGTGCCCCGATGAGAATGAAGATGCCGCGAAGCACGAGCGCGATGACGATGCCCGCCATGAGCACCTCTTGCTGCGAGGCGCGCGGCACCTTGAACCGCGCCATGATCAGCACGAATACGAAGAGGTTGTCGATGCTGAGGCTGTACTCCGTGATCCAGCCCGTGACGAACTGGCTGGCGTGTTCGGCGTCGCCGAGCAGCAGGATCCCGAGGGCGAACAGCAGCGCGAGCGCCACGTAGAAGCCGATCCACAGCGCCGACTCGCGCACCGACGGCACGTGCGGGCGCCGGGAGACGAGCAGCAGGTCGCCGACGAGAATCAGAATGAGAACGACGTATGAGCCGATCTCGAACCAGAGGGGAAGAGCGAGGGTCACAGGGGACCTTTCTATTCGGGCGCGCGCAATGCACGGTATGGCCCGAAAGTCTCTCCCGCACCTCTCGGTGCCGCCGCCCCGGGGCTGCCTTTCGGCGGCCCGTCCTGACGAGGTCGGCGTGGGCGGCTCTCGCCCGCCGGGATACTCCCCTTCGACTGCGACAAGCCTAGCCGGTGCGACCCACGCGAGAGAGCACAGTGCGACAAGGCAGAGCGGATGACGAAAGCCCCCGCATGCGAATACTGCGCATGCGAGGGCTTTCGTTGTGCTGGTGACCCCAGCGGGATTTGAACCCGCGTTACCGCCGTGAGAGGGCGACGTCCTAGGCCGCTAAACGATGGGGCCGCGCGACTCATCGAGTATGCCATACGTCGATGGCGTGATCAAACCGTGAGGGGCCGTTTCCGGCCCGAGCGTCGCACGCGGCATGAGGGGCACGCTCGCCGCGTGCGGGGCGAGCACGCGAAGGGCGCCGGGCACCACGTCGATCTCCACCGGCAGCGGGCCGACTCTCTCGCCGTCGGCGCGCGCCACGATGCCTTCCGCCTCGATGCGCACCTTCTTCACACGCTCGATCGTCACGACCGGCAGCTCGGTGTGCGTCCCCGAGTACACGCGCGGGAACACGCGCAGAAACGCGCGTCGCGACATGGGGGCGACCACGAAGAGGTCGAGTTCGCCGTCGTCGAGTCGGGCGCGCGGGGTGATGCGCATCCCTGCACCAATGGAAGTGCCGTTGGAGACGGCCACGAGCAGCGCGTCGAGATGCCTGGCCTCGCCGTCGACCACGAGGTCGTAGGTGATGGGCTTCAGCATGGCGAGCTCGCGCACGAGCGCGACCGTGTAGCGGGCCGAACCGCGCACCCAGCGCATGGAGTCTGCTCGCTCGTTGACGACCGCGTCGAACCCGGCCGAGACGGCGCCGGCGAACCAGGTCGTCGCTCCCGCCTGCCGCACGCGGCCGGCATCGATGACACGCGGTTCGAGCCGCAGGGCCTCGAGCAGGGTGCGGATGGCGGAATCGGTGTCGTCGTGGGCGATCTCGAGTGCGCGGGCCGTGTCATTGCCCGAGCCGGTCGGCACGATGCCGAGCGGAATCGGCGTCTGCGCCACGAGACCCAGCCCGAGGCTCACCATGCCGTCACCGCCAACGACGACAAGCGCCTCGGCGCCGCGCGCGAGCCGCACCGCGGCCTCCCCCCGAAGCGAGGCGAAGTCGGGTCGGGTGACGACCTCGACCTCGTACCCGGCACCGGCGAGCGCCCGCCCCACGCCCGCGCCGACGCCGCGGCGGGACGCGTTGCCCGCCTGCGGGTTGTCGGCGACGACGATGCGCCGAAGTGGAGCGCTCATGCCTGACGATTATTCACTACTACGCCCCCCGCCGGCAGCACCAAAAGGGGGCGCACGGGTTTCGAACGCCTGCGCTCTCGCCGGCTGCAGTTTGCGGCATGCCGCACATGGGTATTAGCTCTCGGTATGCGATTGACGAAGCTCGAACACGCGGCCCTGATCCTCGAGGAATCCGGAAGGAAGCTCTTCATCGATCCGGGCTCCTTCACCACTCCGATCACGGATGCCGCGGGCGTCGTCGCCGTCGTCATCACCCACGAGCACGCCGACCACTGGACGCCAGAGCAGTTGCGCCGCATCCTCGAGAAGGCGGGTGACGTGCCGATCTACGCTCCGGCCGGGGTCGCTGCGGCAGCATCCGACTTCGACGTCACGGTGGTCGAGGCGGGCGACACAGTCGAGGCGGGGCCCTTCACGCTGCGCTTCTACGGCGGCAGGCACGCGGTCATCCACTCGTCGATCCCGGTGGTCGACAACCTGGGGGTTCTCGTCAATGAGACGCTGTTCTACCCGGGCGACTCGTTCACGGTGCCAGAAGACGTGAAGGTCGACACGCTGGCGGTGCCGTCGAGCGCTCCGTGGCTGAAGGCGGCCGAGTTCATCGACTACGTGCTCGGGGTGGCGCCGCGGCGCAGCTTCCCGACGCACGAGATGGTGAACTCGCAGGCGGGCAAGCAGATGGCGAACGCGCGCATTGGCTGGGCGACTGAGCAGGGCGGCGGCGAGTTCTTCCCGCTGGAGCCGAACGACTCGCTCGACCTTTAGCGGCCACTGGAGCCGCCGACACACTCGATCTGAAGCGCTCTCGGATGCGGGGTGACGAGCGCCTCCGCCGGCATTCGCCGCCGGCTCGCCTTCACAATTCAGGAAGAATCAGGCGGCACGCCGTGTGCTCAGTCGGATCGACGGCGCGTCGCGTCATTTCTCCTGAATTATGAACGGGCCAACTCTCTCACGCGGCACTGCGACCTCGCCTGGCCCCCTGCGATGTATACGTGTGGGCTCGGGCGCGCCACAGGCCAAGCAGGCGTTCCAAGTCGCGGTCACTGAGGCGCGACGAGTGGTCAGCGAGCTCGTGCGCGAACCGCACTCGATCGGCGAGAGGCAGCGCAGCAGACCATGGGAATGCCGCCTGCAGTCGGGTCAAATCTTCAGCCTCGCGGATGCGGTCGGCCCGGCGCGTCGCCAGGTCGCCCTCTCCCGAGCTCACCTCGCCGACGTGCCCTGTGCCGCTCGCCGTTTCGGCGGCCTCAGGACTGATCTTCTTCGTCATGGTCTCCCCCTCTCGGCGTTCACCAGTGTCAACACCGTGGACGCCGCGTTTATTCTGCAGTGGCCGAGCCGCGAGCGCGATGATCTCCCCCGCCTGCTCGGTGCAATCGCTCGGCGCAATCACTCGGTACTCCTACCGCGCGAACTGCTCGACGATCGCCGGGCAGAACGCGCCGAGGTCGCCCGGCTTACGGCTCGTCACGAGCACGCGGTTGTCCGCGCCGCAGACGAACACCTCCTGGTCGACCCAGGTTCCTCCCGCGTTCGTGATGTCGGTCTTCAGGCTCGGCCAGCTCGTGAGCGTCTTGCCGCGCACGGCGTCGGCCTCCACGAGAGTCCACGGGCCGTGGCAGATCGCCCCGATCGGCTTCTTCGCGTCGACGAACGCGCGCACGAACGCGACGGCGGCCGGCGTGATGCGCAGCTTGTCGGGATTCGTCGTGCCTCCCGGAAGCACCAGCGCGTCGTAGTCGCCTTCCGACGCGGTGTCGAGCGCGACATCCACGTCGAAGGTGTCGCCCTTCTCGACGTCGTGATTGAACGCCTGCACCTGCCCCGACTCGGGTGCGACGAGTGCGGGCTCGCCACCGGCATCCGCTATTGCCTGCCATGGCTGGGTGAGTTCGACCTGCTCGACCCCCGAGTTCGCCGTCAGGAATGCGATCTTCTTTCCGCTCAGTTCGTTGCTCATGCTCGCCGGTCTACTCGCGCACGCGCGCGCGTCAAGGGGCGGCTCAGCGGGCGTTCAGGAGAGATCCCAGAGAAGGCGGTAGTACGCGATGCGCTCGTCGTCGCGCCCGGCGCCGTAAGCGGAGATGAGCAGGTCTTCCCAGCCCGGCCCGTAGTTCCACTCGGTGCTCCAGGCGGCGACGGCCAGGTCTGCCCAGCGGTCGGCGACGCCGAGCGAGCCGAGATCGACGTGGGCGGCGAACGCGCCCCAGTCGTCGAGCAGCGTGTTCGGGGCGCAGGCGTCGCCGTGGCAGACAACGGCATCGAGCGGGGGCGGGGCGGCCAGGATCGCGCGGGCGTCGTGGACGCTGAGAGCGCGATGCTCCGGGGCCCATTTCGCGCTCTGCTCCCCGGAGGCGATGCGCTCGTCGACGCGTCGCATGCGCTCCTCGACGCTCCACGTGAACGGGCAGCGCTCGATCGGCACGGTGTCGTGGAAGCGGCGCAGGCCCTCGCCGATGGCGGTCACGGCCGTGCGGGGGTCGGCGATCCAGCGCGGGTCGACGGCGGAACGCAGCGGCAGCGTGGTCGTGACCAGCCAGGAGCCGGTCTCGTCGGCGCCCGCGTCGATCACGTGAGGCACGGATGCGAAGGGCTGCACCCAGGCGAGGCGCTCGGCCTCGGCCTCAAGATCGAGTTCGGGTGTGCCGGCCGGCACCCACTTCACGTGCCGGTCTCGCGGGGTGTCGGCGCCCAGCCGATACGTCATGCCGCCGAGAACGTTGCGCCAGACGGGTCGAATCTCGTCGCCATTCGACAGTGCCGTCACCCGATCAGGAACCGCCGCCGACTCCGCAGGAACGGCCGCGATGTCCCAGGTCATGCGATCACGCTAGCAAGCGACGGCGACGTCGCCGATGTCACGTCGTTTGTGCCGCGATCCAATCTCGGCCATAGAAGTCGGCCGATGCTCACGGCAGAAGCTCAAGCATCTGCGGTCGCGCTTTCATCGCGTGGATCACAAGTTCGTTGCCGCTGTCGAACACAAGCACGACGGTTTCCAGCAAGCGTCCCTGAGTGTCAAAGCCGAGACGCAGTTGCCGGGAAGGGCTGTCCTCATCGAGGTCTTCGATCCACAGCGGCCACGATGACGCCTGAACTGCGTCCTCGGGAAGCACTCCATGCTTAAGCGCTGCGCCGTGAACTTTCACGCTGCCGAGTCAGTAAGCGCTTCGCGGATAACCTCAGAACGGGTCTTACCCTCGCGCTCGGCGCGAGCGTCAAGGGTCGCGATCTCGTCAAGCGTGAGCCGCAAGGCGACTACCTGCGAAGGCTCTGCACCACGGCCTGGACGTCCGCGACCCCGCCTCTTCAACGCCTCGACGTCGTACCCAGCGTCGGCCTCAGCAGCCCAGCCGGCAATCTGCTCCTCAGTAACCAGTTTCCCGTTGATCATTTCGCTCGAAACCATATGAATAATGTATGACGAAAATGGCGCAACGTCCAGCACCGCATCGACCTGACGCGCTCTTGCGTTCCGGGCTCGACCTCGCCACTGTTAACTCAGCCGTAGCGCAGACGTCGGAGCTGACGAGACTTCAGGAGGCAGCCATGCCCACCTTCACCGCAACGATCCACAGTAACGGCGGCAGCACCGCCGGCATCGAAGTACCTGCGGATGTCGTGGCCGCTCTCGGCGGCGGCAAACGCCCGCTGGTCACGGTCACTCTCGACGGTCGCTACTCGTTCAGCTACACGGTCGGCGTCATGAGCGGCCGCACGCTGATCGGTTTGAGCGCTGCCCACCGCGCGGCATCCGGCCTCGCGGTCGGCGACAAGGTCACGGTCGATGTGGAGCTGGATGCTGCCCCGCGCGAGGTCGCGGCGCCAACCGAGCTCGCCGAGGCCTTCGCCACAGACCCCGCGTTGAAGACGGCATGGGAGAAGCTCTCGTTCACGAACCGCAAGGAGCACGCCCGCTCGATCGAGGATGCCAAGGCGCCCGAGACCCGCGCCCGCCGCGTCGACAAGGCGCTGGCCGCGCTGCGCGACGTGAAGGAGAAGTAGGCGCGCATCCATAAGATGGAACGCACTCGAAGCGTTCACATAGGCGGCTCACGCACGGCCTTCGGGTAGAAGGGCCGGCACCGTGACACGGCAGCAACGTCTCGTGCTGGCGATCGCAATTCTCTCCTCGTTCGTGGCGTTCCTCGACGGCTCAGTGGTGAACGTTGCGCTCCCCGCCATCGCCGACGAGTTGGGCGGCGGGCTCCCCCTGCAGCAGTGGGTGGTCGACGCGTATCTGCTCACGCTGGGTGCGCTGATTCTGCTCGCCGGGTCGCTCTCGGATGCGTTCGGGCGGGTGCGCATCCTTCAACTGGGGCTTCTGGGCTTCGGCGTGGCGTCGGTGTTGTGCGCGGTGGCGCCCTCGGCGGCGTTTCTCGTTGGCGCTCGGCTGCTGCAAGGCGGCGCGGCGGCGCTTCTCGTGCCGAGTTCGCTGGCGATCATCATCTCGACGTTCAGCGGAGCGGCTCAGGGCAAGGCCATCGGAACCTGGACGGCATGGACCAGCGCGGCCAGCATCACCGGCCCGCTGCTGGGCGGCGTTCTCGTCGACGGGCTCTCGTGGCGCTTCATCTTCGCCATCAATCTGGCGCCGATCGTCGTGACGCTCTGGCTGATCTCGCGCCTTGAACCGGTGAGAGCGACGGGTCAGCGGCCGAGAATCGACGTACTCGGTGCCGTCCTCGGCGCCATCGGTCTCGGCGGCCCCATCTTCGCGCTCATCGAGAAGGACGGGTACCGCTGGAACAGCCCCGTTCTGCTCGTGCCGCTCATCGTCGGCGTCGCCTCGCTCGCCGCTTTCCTCTGGCGCGAGCACCGCCACGAGAGCCCCATGCTGCCGCTCTCCCTGTTCCGTGTGCGCAACTTCGGGTTCGGCAACATCGCAACCACGTTCATCTATGGGGCGCTCTCGTTGGGCTTCTTCGCGATCATCGTGTTCATTCAGCAGAGCGCCGGATTCAGCGCAACCCTCGCCGGCATCGCCACCTTGCCGCCGACGCTGGTGTTGCTCGTGCTCTCCTCGTGGTTCGGCAAGCTCGCCGGCATCCATGGCCCCCGCATGTTCATGACGCTCGGCCCGCTCATCGCGGGCGCGGGCTTCCTGCTGATGGTAACGGCGGGGCACGAGTTCAATTACTGGCTCCAGGTGTTCCCCGGCATCGTTCTCGTTGGCATCGGTCTCGCTGTCACGGTTGCCCCGCTCACCAGCGGGATCCTCGGCTCGATCGACCCCGCCAGGGCCGGCATCGGGTCGGCCATCAACAACGCGGTCTCGAGGGTCGCCGGACTCGTGACAATCGCGCTGGCCGGCATCATCGCCGGCGGCGCACTCGACGTTGACGGCTTCAGACGGATAGCGCTCACCACGGCCGCCCTCATGCTCGCCGGCGCCATCGTCTCGTTCATCGGCATCCGCACGCCGACGGCTCCTACGTCTTCTCAGGACTCTTCTTCTCAGCATCCCCACGGCGCCTATCCGCCGACCGGCGAAGGATCCCGAGAGATTCCGTAAAAGCTCCAAGGGCAGGTGCCGTTAGCGGCGCAACGAGCAGCCGTTCGAGTTCCCTGTCGAATACCGGCTTCGCCCGCTTCAGGACCGCGACACCCTCGTCAGTCAGCGTCACGATCGACGAACGACGGTCAGTCGGATGCGCCGCACGCACGCACCATCCCGCCTTTTCGAGGCGGTCCACCGCCTGGCTGGTTCCCCCGACCGTGATGGCCAACGCTTGTGCGATGTCCTGCACCCGGCAGTTCGTGGTGCCCTCGAAGACGAGCAGCAGATTCATGTTGCCGAGCGAGATCCCGACCTCGTTTTGAAGGCGGTCATCCACCGTGTTCCACAGCATCGTCTCGAATCGAATGAGGTCATCAAACACCTGCCGCACCTCGTACATGTCGCCTCCACTCATTGCCGCCAAAAGCACGTTGCTGCCAAAAGAACATTGCCGCCAAAACCCGTCACGCCGATCGGGAATTATCTTGACGCCAACTATCTTAGCGCTAATGCAACTGAATGAGCGCCCGACCGGGCACCCACCCTTTCAATCGAACAGGAACATCATGAGCACCGAACAGCGCGAGCTGGTTCACCAGATTCTCCGCAACGCCCCCTTCGACCTCGGCGGCGACGTCGTGGTGCAGCGACCCCTCCTCGAGCAGATGCTCACGGCGCAGCCGCTGCCCGACGACGTTCGCATGACCGACATCGAGCTCGGCGGCATCCCCGCCATCTCCATCGAGATCGACGGCGTCGAACCCCGCGGCACGATCCTTCACTTCCACGGTGGCGGCTTCGCGGTCGGCTCTGCGCGCGGATCGGTGGGGTTGGCCGCGACGATCGCTCGCAAGGCCGGCATGCGCGCGATCTCGGTCGACTACCGTCTGGCGCCCGAGAATCCGTATCCCGCCGCGCTCGACGATGCGACGGCCGCCTACCAGGCGCTCGTCGAGCAGCTCGGCGGCACCGAGCAGCTCGTGGTCACGGGTGAGTCCGCCGGAGGCAACCTGGCTGCCGAACTGCTGATTGCGGGCAAGCAGCGCGGTCTGCCGATGCCGGCGGCGGCCCTGCTGTTCTCGCCGATGACGGATCTCACCGCGAGTGGAGCAAGCTTCGTCGGCAAGGCGGCATCCGACCCCAATATCACCGCCGCCGCCATTCGCACCCGCGCTCGCGATTACCTCGATGGCACGAGCGCGTCGGCCGTTGACCCGCTTGTCAGCCCGATCTTCGCCGACCTTACGGGGCTGCCTCCGCTGCTCATCCAGGTGGGCTCGAGTGAGGTGCTGCTCGACGACGCCACTCGCCTCGCGGTCAAGGCGGCGGCCGACGACGTGCCGGTGATCCTCGACGTCACACCGCAGGTTCCGCATGTCTTCCAGGCCTTCGCCGGCATTTTGGACGAAGGGGATGCCGCCCTCAACCGGGCCGCGCGGTTCATCGCCGACAACCTCGCCTAACGACCGGCTTCAACGCTCTCCCAGCACCTGCGTCTCACGTTTGCATGTGCTGGGAGAGGAAAGGCCCTCGCTTCTCGCACGAGGTTGTGTGACCCCACGGGATTTGTGAACAGCCTGTTGCACAACTGACTCGTCGGGCCACGCCTCAACGAAAGGGGGATCTAAGCCCGCAGCCGCTGAGTGAGGAAGAGCGCCGCGCGATCGAGCGCCTGGTCGGCTTCGTCGAGCACGCCGGTGAACGACTGGAACACGTGGGGCACGCCGGCGGTGACGTCGAGCACGACGTCGACCCCGGCCATCCATGCCCGCTCTGCCATGCGTGTCGAGTCGTCGAGAAGCACCTCGTTGCCTCCCGCCTGCAACAGCAGCGGCGGGTACCCGGCGAGGTCGGCGAGCACCGCCGGGCTCAGGTACTCGTGCTCCGGATCTCCGCCGGCGAGGTACATGGCGCGGGTCGCCTGCAGGCTCTCCCTCGTGAAAAGCGGGTCGATGCCGGCCTTGCTCTCCATGCTTCGCCCGGTCATCGTCCTGTCAAGCACGGGCGACAGCGCGACTACCGCGGCGGGCATGGGCAGGCCTGCGTCGCGCGCGAGCAGGGGCGTGGTCGCCGCGATGCCGCCACCCGCAGAGTCGCCGACGAACGCAATCTGGCTCGGTTCAATGCCGCGGTCGAGAAGGTCTCGGTAGGCGGCGAGCGCATCTTCCAAGGCCGCGGGGAACGGATATTCCGGCGCCAGGCGGTAGTCGAGCGACACAGAGCGGATGCCGGTGCATGCGACCAGCGCGGAGGTGAGCGACAGTGAATCCTCGGGCGACCCGAAGACGTAACCGCCGCCGTGGAAGTACAGGAGCACGCCGGGAGCGGCGTTACGGCGAGGGTCGACGGCGAGCGCAGGTCGACCGCCCAGACTTGAGTGGGAAGTACGTACGTGGTCGTCGACCCGCATGCTGGCCATCATGCCGGAGAAACCCGCCCTCAGTTCTTCGAGGGTCTGCGATTTCTGCGGGCGAGGGCGCCGCAGCAGTCCATCCACGTAGGCGCGTTGTTCTGCTGTCACGGTTGATCTCCTCACAACGATGCCGTTACACTATATGCCATGGAATCTACTCCAGAACGTGGTGAAGTGGGTGCGCAAGCCTGCGCCGTCGCTGAGTTCTTCTCCGATCTGGTGCGCAGCGAAACCCGCCTCTACAACGCGCTGGGCGCGCGGCTTCGGGAGGCCCATGGCATCGTCACCTCTCAGTTCGAGTTCCTGCGATTCGTCCGCGACCACTCAGACGTCCGCGTCGCCGACCTTGCCGCGGAGTTCGCGATCGGAATTGGCGCGACAAGTAAGCTCGGCGACCGCCTCGAGCTCAGTGGGTGGATCGAGCGGGTGCCGAACCCGGCCGACCGCCGATCCTCACTTCTGACACTGACCGAAACGGGCAGAGCCCTCATGGATGCTGCGGAGCGCACCTTCGACGAAGGACTCGAGGAGTTGCTCTGGGCCGCCCTCACGCCGGCGCAACTCGCCGCTGCGGGCAAGGCGCTGGCCGCCCTCCGGCGCTCTCTCGAGCGGATGGGCGCAGGGACGCCTTCAGGCTGATAGACCCAGAACTCGTATCACTTCCATCACCACTCCGGCAGACTGTCTCGCCAAGCATGACCTTCGGGAAGCCCGACCCGCGAGTCCTGGGCGAGCGCTCGGAAACGTTGGGGCAATAGCACCGGTACGTCGGGTTCGTCGACGAGCAAGAGATCCCACCGGTCTTGGTACCGAGCAAGAGTAGACAGCAGCACTCGCGATCGCTCGACCGGGGCGTTGCGTTTCCCCGGTGCCGCTCCTGGATCTGTGAGCCAGTCCATGTGCTCAATCCACGCGGCTGCCGCGACGTGCGAACGAGGCAGGACGAAGTTGCGGGGAGGCTGAGCGAGGTCGTGCGGCACGGCAACCATGACGAAGTACTCGCGCTGGTGCAGGCTTGGCCCCTGAGACTTCACGCCAAGCGGCCAACTGATCGAGTTCCAGACGGCGCCGCGAGCCGTCTTCACCTGCACCTCGATCAGGCGGCGGTCCTGACCTTCAGTAAGTACGGCGAGGATATCGGTGCGTTCTAATCCGTCACGGGTCAGCGCGGGTGCCCAACCACGTCGGGCCAGTTCGGCCGCGACATGATGCTCTCCGATGGTCTTCGTCTGTTTTGTATCCGCCATAGCCTGAGGTTATCGGGCGGCCTTGCCATCACCGACTGCCCGGTGGCCCGTTCGGTGTGCAGTGCCTAACCGAAGTTCCAGCAGGCGAAAGCCCACGCCTCCAGATCGGCCGAATTGATCGGTCGCTGGGCGACCGTCGCCAGCCGCCTCACACACCTCAACGAGCTCCCATACTCGGTGACTAGCCGTTCGGCATCGGTCTCGTTGTCGCCGACGTTTCGATACTCTACGAGGGCTAAGCTTCATCCTCCGCGAATTCCGGTATGACCTCGAGATTGGCACATTCAGTGCCGATGACATCGGTCTCCTCAGTACGGAGCTGTGGCTTAGTGAGTTCCAAGCTGGCGAGGTGATTCTGCAGCTTCTTCGACATGGGAAGGAACGTGCCCAGCGTAAGACCGCCCGAGAGCGCTGCGCCGACGACTGGAATAGCTTTCGCGAGGCCACTCGCGAAGAGCTTCTTGGTCATCGAGACACCGAGGAAACCCGCGACCTTCTTGACAACCGGGTAGATGACTCCCTTTGTCAGCGCCTGCTGCGGAAGCTTCTTGACCACCTGAGCGGCAATCATGGCGGATGCCTTCGACACCCCGCCCTGAGCGAACTGGACTCCGACCATGACCCCGACGAAGAGGGTAAGGATTCCCTCGGTCGCCTCGTCAATCTCGTCGTCACTTTCGACGAAGAGATCCGGCCAGCTGTAGACGTATGCGAGTTTTTGAGCGATGCGAAGCATATGCCCGACATATTGCGCCATGTCGGCTGGCACTGTGCCGATCATGAAGAACCCACCCGGGAGGCCCGCGAGAGTGGAAATCCCAGTTACCTTGCTTGTCTCATAGACGATCGAGGTGTTCGCAACATCTGCGATGATCTGGAGTGGGATGCCTGCTGATGCGGGACTCTCTGCGACCGCTCGTTCAATCTGCTCCTCGGTGCAGTGGCGCTTGAGGGCAGTACGAAGATATGCGGCCCGGTTGATCCGCACGCCGGGCATCTTTGCCGCCGCATCCAACGCTTGGGATAACTTCGATGCGGCCGGCGCGATCTCTTGGGTTTCGGGCATGGTCAAATCGTATAGGTGGGGCACGACATGCGCCCTCATTTGCGAATGGTGCTTTCGCGGAGGCCGGCCTGCTGCTGCAAGGAGACGAGTGCTCGGTCTCGATACGGCGACTTGTCGCCTACTCGACCACCGGGGCGAAGAGAAAGCCTGATCGGAAACGAAGTCTCAACGATTCTTTGGCTGGCACTCTCGACCTCTGTTCACACTTTGCGCAGGGCAGTTTTACCCCTGATGTACTGCGAAAACTGGCGGTTCCACGGCAGTGTCGGCGGCGCTCGAAAACTGGACAGTATCGGCGCTTGAAAAGTGAACACTCAACGATTGGAGAGTGATCACTTTGGAAGATTGGGCGTTGATTCGGAGGCTTGCTGCGGAGGGCGAGTCGAAGGCGAGGATCGCTGCGAGGTTGGGGGTCTCGCGGACCACGGTCATCAAGGCGGTGAGCTCGGAGTCACCGCCTCGCTATGAGCGGAAGGCTGGCCCGACGTCGTTCACGCCGTTCGAGGCGCGGGTGCGGGAACTGCTCACCGAGACGCCGAGCATGCCGGCGACGGTGTTGGCGGAACGGGTCGGGTGGGAGGGTTCGATCCGGTGGTTCCGTGACAACGTGAAGCGGCTGCGACCGGAGCAGCAGCGGATCGATCCGGCGGACCGGCTGGTCTGGGCGGCAGGGGATGCGGCGCAGTGTGATCTGTGGTTCCCGCCGAAGAAGATCCCGCTTGAGGATGGCACGGCGAAGTTGTTGCCGGTGCTGGTGATCACCCCAGCTCATTCGCGGTTCGCCCTCGGGAGGATGATTCCCACCCGGAAGACCGAGGACTTGGTGCTGGGCTCGTGGGAGCTGATCAAGCAACTCGGGAGAGTGCCACGGCGGCTGCTCTGGGACAACGAGCCGGGCATCGGCCGTGGCAAACGCCACGCGGACGGGGTCGATTCCTTCATCGGGACGCTGGCGACCAAGCTTGTGTTGCTGCCGCCACGAGACCCGGAGTCCAAGGGGATCGTGGAACGACGCAACGGCTGGTTCGAGACCTCATTCATGCCCGGACGTTCCTTCGCGTCACCGGCTGATTTCAACGGCCAGTTCACCGACTGGCTGAAGCTGGCGAACCGGCGAGTGGTGCGCACTCTGGGTGCCGCGCCGGCCGACCTCATCGACGCCGACCTGGCCGGCATGCTGCCATTGCCCCCGATCCCGTTGCATCTCGGGTGGCAGGGCCGGATCCGATTGGGTCGCGACTACTACGTCCGTCTGGACACGAACGACTACTCCGTCGACCCGAGCGCGATCGGCCGCCTCGTTGATGTGACCGCGGATCTGGACCGGGTGCGGGTTCGCGCCAGCGGGCGCCTTGTTGCCGAGCATGACCGGGTTTGGGCGCGCGGGATGACGATCACCGATCCCGCCCATGTCGAGACCGCTGTCAGGCTCCGCAGCCAGTTCCAGCACCGCTCCGCCGTTCAGCCTGCCGACGACCTGGCCCGGGACCTGGCGGACTACGACCGCGCGTTCGGGCTCACCGGAGAGGCGATCTGATGGCCGCTACCCCAACGACCCCAGAGTCGGTGAAGCAGATCACTTATCTCGCCGCCGCACTCAAAGCACCCCGCATCATCGAGGCCGCGACCCGGCTCGCCGACCAGGCCCGCGATGCCGGCTGGACCCATGAGGACTACCTCGCCGCGGTCCTCGAACGCGAAGTATCCGCCCGCAACGCGTCCGGCGCTGAGTTGCGCATCAAGGCGGCCGGGTTCGCCGCGAGGAAAACGATTGAGGACTTCGACTGGGACGCGCAACCGGCTACCCGGCAACAAGTCGGCGCCCTGGCCTCGGGCGGGTTCCTCACCGAGGCCCGCAACGTGGTCCTCCTCGGACCGCCCGGGACCGGGAAAACCCACCTCGCCACAGCGCTCGGGATCGTTGCGGCCCGGCACGGGCACCGGGTGCTCTTCGCAACCGCAACCGACTGGGTCACCCGACTCACCGACGCCCACCGGCAAGGCCAGCTGGCCGGCGAGCTTGCCAGGCTGCGGCGTTACGGGCTGATCATCGTCGACGAAGTCGGCTACCTCCCGATCGAACAAGACGCCGCCAACCTGTTCTTCCAGTTGGTGTCCTCCCGCTACGAACACGCGTCGCTGATCCTCACCTCGAACCTGCCCTTCAGCAGCTGGGGTGGTGTCTTCGGAGACCAAGCCGTCGCCGCCGCGATGATCGACCGCATCGTCCACCACGCCGACGTCCTCACGCTGAAAGGCGCCTCCTACCGGCTCCGCGGACGCGGCATCGACAGCCTCCCCAGCATCATCGCCACCACGGGTGAAACCAGCAATTAGACTGCCCAAAACCGTTCACTTTTCAAACGCCGGAAACGTTCACAATTCAAGCGCCGCCGACAGGCAGCGTCCGGACGGTGTGAACAAGCAAGTTTCGTACCGACCGCAGGCGCTGTCGAAACGCCTCGGAGAGAAGAAAGTCTCTGAGCTGGTGTGCCGCGTTGAGGCAGGTGAGAGCGTGCGGTCGTTAGCGCAGGAGCTCGACGTTGCCAACTCGGCACTTACTCGCATGTTGCGCTCTCGGGGTGCTGCCATCTCAAAGCAGAAGGTAAGTGACGACGAAGCGGCCGACATGGCGAAGGAATATGAAGCAGGTTCCACGATGCGGGAGCCGGAGACAAAGTACGAGCTGTCGCATGGGGCGGTTCACCGAGCGCTACATCGAGTCGGCGTTGAAATGCGTGTCAGCGCACCACGTCAGAAGTTAGCGTGAGTGCCGTCCCCGATCATTCTTAGCTTTCGCTTCCATTGCCAGCTCGTAGCGACTCCCGCCGCCAGCTACTCCTCCGAGATTGCAAGTAGAAGACTTGTCGGTGGTACTTGCAAAACTTGACGTAATAGCGCGTAAGTAAGGACGCAATGAGTACAGAGAAAACAAGGTCGGCTACTCCTCGACGGGCGCTTACCATCGACGGAGGCGGCATCAAGGGCGTATTTCCCGCGGCCTTTCTTGCTGACCTCGAGAGCGAGCTCGAGCAGCCCCTCGCATCCTACTTCGACCTAATCGTCGGCACATCGACTGGCGGCATCATCGCGCTCGCGCTCGGGCTCGGCATTCCCGCAGCAGACATCCTCAGCTTTTACGAGAAGAAGGGGCCAACGATCTTCAAGGGAAGCAGGCGGCTCGGACCGCTCCGTCAACTGGTAACCGCCAAATACGACCCTGCTCCACTCAGAGCGGCACTGGAAGAGGTCTTCGGAGCTCGTCGCCTAGGAGAGAGCTCGACACGCCTCGTGATTCCGGCGCTCAACCTATCTACCGGCGAAGTGAACGTCTTTAAGACGGCACATCACGAGAGATTCGAGCGTGACTATAAGATGCTCGCGGTCGACGCAGCGATGGCGACAGCCGCCGCCCCGACTTACTTCCCAACGCACCGCCTGACTAACGGCATCCCGCTCGTCGACGGCGGTACGTGGGCGAACAATCCAATGGGCGCTGCAGCAGTTGAAGCAATCGGACTCCTTGAGTGGCAGAAAGGTGAGGTAGAGCTCTTGGCTGTGGGCTGCACAGAGGCACCCGCAAACTTCGAAGCGAGCCAGACCCGACGACATGGCCTGGCGAATTACTGGGCGAGGCGGATCGTAAGGGTGTTCATGTCGGGTCAATCATCCGCATCAATCGGAACAGCCGTGCTTCTCCTCGGACATGACCATGTTGTGCGAGTCTCACCATCCGTCGACGAACGCCAATACCGGCTCGATGGAGTTCAGGGCATCCCCGAGCTCAGGGCACTTGGAGCAGATCAGGCACGAACACAACTCCCACTTCTCCGTAAGCGGTTCTTCGCAACGCCCGTTGAATCGTTTGTGCCGATGCGGAAGCTCGAAGATATGAGGACAAAATAATGAAGCTAATCAAGCACTTCGATACATTCCTCGCCAACAAGGTGAATCTGAGCGATGGCCGCATCAAGCAACTCGACGAACGAGTAACGGCCATCACAAACTTCGTTCAGACGGGCGAGGACGCCTTCGCGACGAGCTTCATCGACATCCTGCCGCAGGGCAGCTACGCTCACCGGGCAATTATCAATCCTGTTCGCGCCAACGACGAGTTCGATGCTGACCTGCTCCTGGAAATGAATGAGATTGAGGAATGGGCGGCAAAGGACTACGTCCAAGAGCTTTATACGGTCTTTCGCGGTAGCTCCACATACCGCGACATGGTCAGCCGACATGATCGCTGCATTCGAATTGACTACGCAAACGAGTTTCACATCGACCTCGTTCCATACATGGAGCGCCACGGAGCGCACTACATCACCAACCGTGCCGAGAATCGGTTCGAGCTAACAAACCCTGAGGGCTACAACGAGTGGCTCGATGCACAGAACAGGCTCGCGAGCGGCCGGCTCGTCAAGGTGATCCGGCTCATGAAGTACCTGCGCGACTTCAAAGACACGTTCAGCTGCAAGTCGGTGATTCTCTCGATTCTGCTTGGTAACAGTGTCAGCGAGGCAGTCGTCTGGGGAGATGAATCAAGGTACTCAGACGTGCCGACTGCACTAAAGAACATCGTCAGCACCCTGGATAACTACTTGCAGGACAACGAGATCATGCCAAGCATCGACGATCCAAGCGAACCGACCGAGAACTACAACCATCGCTGGGATCAGGACGAGTACGCCAACTTCCGCGCCAAGATCCATGTTTATCAACGTTGGATTGAAGAGGCGTACGACGAAGGCGACCCAGAGGAGTCCAAGGTCAAGTGGCGTCGACTCTTCGGCGACAAGTTCGGAACATATGACACGGCCGTCAAGAAGGCATCAGAGGCTCATCTCAGCGTGCAGGGAGTGCGCAACACCGACGAAACGCTCGAAGGACGCTGGCGCATTCGCACTCGTCTCGACAGCCGCTATCGAGTTCACGTCACGGGACGAGTCGCGAAACGGCGAGGGTTCCGAGAGTACGAACTCAGCAAATACGGGAACGTCGTTCCGCGGCATACAAACATCAAGTTCCGCATCCGGCACAACGTACCGGGACCAGTAGAGGTCTACTGGAAAGTACGAAACACCGGCGACGAGGCAATTCGTGCCGACTGTATTCGTGGGCAGATTGAAAAGGACAGCGGTACCCTGAGCCGAAGTGAACCGACCGCGTATCGTGGGCGGCACTACGTGGAGGCGTACATCGTCAAGGACGGCGTCTGTGTCGCGAGAGACCACCAAGAAGTCCGTATCAAGTAGGGATCCAACGAAGGCGAGAAGACGGTCGAAAAACACGTACCGGTGCCCGACACCTCACGGGATATCGAGCCATCGAAAATCAGCCAAAACGCCCGTCCGCGACATCCGGACATAGCGGCAGAGGCTACGCAAGCTCGCGGACGTTGTCATCTCCGAAAAGTCGTTTTGCTCCGTCAAGTGCGGCACTACCCATCGGGGAGGCGGCAAGCACCACGAGGTTCTGCTTCGCCCTTGAGCAGGAGACGTAAAACAGATTGAGGCTGCGTTCGTACTGAGACTTACTAGTGTCCGAGGCGAGCACGGCCTCAAACTTGTAGTTATTCCAGAGGGTGTCATCCAGCACAACAAGTACGTTCTCGTATTCCTCCCCCTTAACTCCGTGATTGGTGGAGAAGGGTGTCTCATCGTTTAGATATCGCTCGAAGTTGATTACCTGAACGAACGGGACAGCACGGAGTGCATCGAGAAAGGTCTGATCCTTCACGGCCCGATCCGGGTCCTCCGCAGCCCTTATCCGTTCCTCCAAACGAGTAACTCGGCTTGGCTTGCGCAGGAGCCCGTCTGTCCAAACGAAGTCGACGACGTCGCCGACCGTCCCCGACATGCGAAGTTGGTTCAACTTGTTTACCTGGGCGACTGCATCCTCCTTGTCGGCGTGCTTCCGAATAGGTCCGCTCCCGCGTGCGCGGCGCGCCAGGAAGTCGCCATATCGTCCGTCTTCGAACGCCCGAGCTAGTTCCTCGATGTCCGCAAACAGCTCGCCGAACTCATCGTCGCGACGGGAAAAGTCATCAACACTCAGACTTCCACGTGCTGCATACGCGGCCAGAAGATTCGGCCACTCGAGGTCGGCCGCGATTCCTCGACGCGTAAGCATTAGAACCTTCTCGTCAGCCTCGTTCCAGCCTTCAGTTCGAAGCTGTGCCCGAATCTCGGCGGCTGGGTCTGTCGCACCGGCCGTCGTCCAGAAGAACCTTGCGCTGCCTTCAACGTTCTCGCTCCCGGGTACTTGCAGCAAGGAGGGCCGTAGCCTGTTTAAGAGGCCAATTACTGCCGTCGAACAACGGTAGTTCTCTTGCTTCTGGATGAGCTTAAGCACTTGATGGTCGACCTTGCCAACACCATTGTTGTAGATCTTTTGCATGTGGTCGCCAAAAAGTCCGACCGTAAGTTTGTCAGGATCCTTGGCAACTAAAACGTTCAGGAGCAGATCGATCGTGGATGCGTGTGTGTCCTGATATTCATCAACGAAAATGATCGGAAACTTATCTGCCACGAGGCGCGCAAGCTTCGGGTAGGTCGAGAACATCCAGGCGGACAGGGATATCACATCGTCGTGATGGAGTTTGCCTTCCTGCCACTTCCTTGGGTATTGCCAGTACTCGATGGCAACGCCGGTAAGGTTGAGGTCAGCTATTTGCTTCTTTGGGTCGGCGGCGGAATTTGCGGCAAGAATGCCGGACCGCAGCTCCGTTTGAAATCCAGCAATCAGAGACCACAGGAAGTCATGAATGGTTGAAACGCGAACCAGCGGGTCTCGGTTAATGCGCGACATGATCTCGTTGGCTGCGACATTCGTGTAAGTAATGCAGACGATCTGTTGTCCCCTCGTAACCAGCTCCCGCGCTTGCGAGCCGAGAAGGTACGCCAACGCCTCGACGAGCGTCCGGGTCTTACCGGAACCTGCGCCCGCTTCAACAACAAAACTTTGGTGTGCTTCAAGACACTCGACTACTTGCTCGGAGGTGCTAGCCATTCAAGCCCTTCCTTGATATAGCGCGGGATACCCCAATTCGGTAGCGACAAAATGTCGAAAGCGAAGTCCGACTTGCTTTCAATCTCGGCCGCAATCCGGTAGGAATCGGCTAGCACAGTAGGCACGCCCAAGGTCGCACCGCTGCCGTCCTGAAAAACACCGGCTGAAGCAAGCTCCGTAGCAGCGACAAGTTCCGCGGCATTCGCAAGAATGAAGGCTTCCTCGAAGCTCCGGCCTACGGCGCCACCCGCAGTCTCGGCCACTTGGTAGGCGACACGAACTCTGGTGTCCACCTTGTCGGCATCGAGCTTTGCCAGCAGTTCTGAGATGGTCGCTGCCTGAGGTAGCCAGTCCTTAAGCGTTACATTCGTCGTGATCGCGCCCGGAGTCGAGGTGGCAGTCTTCTTATGGTGCCCACTCGCCTCCGCCGAATCAATATCGGTAATGATCAGTGTCTGAACGCCGAGGAACTCTAACAGTCTGCGGAACTTCACCGCGTATGCGCCGCCCACCTCAATGACCGAAACGTACTGATATCTCAGATCGGAAGCGGCACGTCGAATCATCTCGGGAAGTAGCAGTCGCTCGACCGCGCCTTCCACCAAAATCACCTTGTCCGCGAAGAACATGTCGCAGCGGCGCAATTCCAAGTACTGCTCAAGGAAACGCAACGAGTCCTTGTCAGATGACTCCAGCTCATTGCGGAACATCTTCAAATCTTTGATCTCGAGTACATTTTTGCCCGCATCGAAATAGCGGAGCGCCTTAAATCCACTTTCGGCTACGACGTGCGACGAGTGGGTCGTAACGACCAGCTGGACGTTCCAGTCGGGCTTGGACTTCAAGTATTCGTTGATGTTCTTGATGAACACAGACTGCATCTGCGGGTGAAGGTGTGCTTCCGGTTCTTCAAGGAAAACTAGCTCCATACCCGAGCGTGGCTGGCGCTTTTGGTAGTTCTCAAAAAACGCGACGAACTGCAAGACAATGAAAATGAGCTTGCTGAAGCCGAGTCCGTTGTGTGCTTCTGGTAAGTCGGCGCCACCATCGTGGGCGTACATGACCTTTGTGCTGCCCTTGAGAAGATCGGCGGCACGGAACTCAGAAACTATCTTCAGTTCTTGGAGGCTGGGCATTCGGCCTGCCCCGAAGTGTTTGAGGTCCCCAAACACAGAGGCGAACAAGGTCGAGTACTCGCCATCGAGCTTGGTGGCAACGTCAACCAAAGCGGTTTCGAGGCTCTCGACAGTCCCATCCGTGTTAGCGATAGCGCGATAGTAACTCTCAAACCCCTTCGAGAGCCCGTGTCCGGTATCTCGCGAAGTATCGTCGAACAGATTCTGCGCGTATATGAAGTCGCATAGAAGAGCATCCTTCACCTCGCTCAATTTTAGTTCGCGGGCATTAGAGCGATCGTCTTTGTCCACGGCGAGGAAGGAGCGGTCGAAGAAACTCATCCGTTTTCGAACGAAAGCACTGATGTCGTCAATCCCCGACTCAGCGAAAGCTCTCAAGAATTCACGAGGGCGGATCAGCCCAAGGGTGCACACCAAGAGTGCGTCGTGCCGTAATGGATCAAGATCCAGTATGAGTTTCGAAATCGGCGCAAGAGAGTCCTCATCCGCATACGCAAACTCGACTTCCAAGGTGATGCTTGGGAGCTTATCGATGGCGTCGGCCTCAAGTTTGGCGGCCTTTTCGGGATCTCCGTCCACACGAGCTTGGTCAGCCTGCTTCCACAGCGCTCCGGCTTCGGCCAACCCTTGCAGGCGACGAAGTGTGAAGTCATCAAGGCTGAACGAGCCTTTGTCCGAGCCCAAGAACTTGTAGAAGACCTCAACGAAGGAAGTCTTACCACTATTGTTTCGCCCGACGATAATTGTTGTTGACTCCTCGAACGTGACGGTGACTCCATCAAGCAGTCGGAACCCGCTCACAGTTGCAGATGCGACCCGCATTACAGACTCCACCTACCCAGGACAGACCGTGCGTGGCCTTCGAGGCCGATGGCGACCAACTGCTTGCTCGCGGTCTTAATCTTGGCGCGCTCGCTCACGAGTCATCCCGTCCTGAAGTAAGTCCGAAGAATCGCTCGAAGAATGTACCGAGCTTTTCGATGACGCGTTGCTTCTTTTCACCGTGGTTGCCGCCGGCAGAGAATCGTGAGGCGGGCGGCAAGACCTCGGTGATCGCCGTGCCACCAGTACGGATGGAGCCGTCTCGGAAGGCCTCGTCGATGAACGCGCGAGTCTCGTCTGGGCGCAGTTTCTCGCCCGCGATGATCTCCTCGAGTTCGGCCTCGCGTCGTGCTGCGATAAAGCGATGCCATTCGTCGTCGATCTCACCGGAGACAGATACGCGGTCGACGAAAGCTTCGATGAGATCCTTCTTGTTGCGAAGTGACGGGCTGGATTCGACAGCGCGGGTGATCTCGGCGCGGATTTCCTTGTCTTCGCCGTCGCCGCGTTCTTTGCGGTACTTGTCGACGAGCATCAGGATGTAATCGACGTTGATCTCGACTTGTTTGATGAGTTCGATCTCAAAGACGATGTCCTCGTTGATGCGTTCCTTCTCGGCCGTCTTGTCCTTACGGAACTCGGCGTAGAGGTCGAGGTAGACGCTGCGGTAGTCCTGCATCTGCCGGTCGCTGAGGATCTCATTGCCCTCGAAATCATCGAACGAGGTCAGGATGTTCTGCAACCTCAGGATCGCACCGAGCAGCTGGATGAACTCCTTCTGCGCGGCTTCACCAATGATCGACTGCCCGAGCGGGAACTGCGCCAGCAGCAGGGTGACCTTCTCGGTGTAGTCGCTGTAGTAGTCGCCGTACGGTTTCAGGAGCACAATGCCGCGCGCGTTCTTGTTGCCGAACAGCGCGATGGCGTCGTTCGTCTGTTGCTCCAGGTCACGAAAGCTGACGATGTTACCGTAGGACTTTACTGAGTTCAGGATGCGGTTCGTACGCGAGTACGCCTGGATCAGACCGTGGGAGCGCAAGTTCTTGTCCACCCACAGCGTGTTCAGTGTGGTGGCGTCGAAGCCGGTGAGGAACATGTTCACCACGATGACGAGGTCGACCTCGCGGTTCTTCAGCCGCAGGGAGAGGTCTTTGTAGTAGTTCTGGAACTTGTCTGACGAGGTGTCGTAGCTGGTACCGAACAGGTCGTTGTAGTCCTGTATTGCATCCTCGAGGAAGTCCCGCGACGACGCATCCAACGTTGCAGTATCGAAAGCTTCCTCGTCGAGGTAGTCACCACCCTCAGCCTCGTTCGCTGCGAACGAGTAAATGAGAGCAACCTTCAGTCGCTGCGCTTCCGGTAGGTCCTGCTGAGCGAGGGCGAACGCGTTGTAATACCGCTTCGCCGCGTCGATCGAAGCAGTGGCGAAGATCGAGTTGAATCCGTTGACCCGCGCACTGGACTTCACCTCGCTGACACGGTTGCGCCCGCCCGCGACAGCCGCAACGTTGGCAACGCGGGTGTGGGCGTAGTAGTTGGTGCGGCGAGTCTTCTGCTCGAAGTGCTCCAACACGTAGAACACGACCTGGCGAATCCGCTCCGGATCGAGTAGTGCCTTCTCGGTGTCAATCGCCGACACTTGCTTATCGGATAGTCCTCCGGGCAGCTTGATCGTGTTGACGTAGTCGAGACGGAACGGCAGCACGTTCTTGTCGTTGATGGCATCGACGATCGTGTAGGTGTGCAGCTTATCGCCGAAAGCCTGCTCCGTGGTTTTCAGCTGCGGGTTTCCGCCGGTGCCAGCGTTCTCGGCAAAGATCGGTGTGCCGGTGAACCCGAACAGGTTGTACCGCTTGAACGCCTTCGTGATCGCGGAGTGCATGTCGCCAAATTGGGAGCGATGGCACTCGTCAAAGATCAGCACGACGTGGCCGTCGTAGATTGCGTGCCCCTTGTTCGCGGTAATAAAGGTCGACAACTTCTGGATCGTCGTGATGATGATCTTCGACTCGGAGGTCTCCAGCTGACGCTTCAATACCGCGGTGGAGGTGTTCGAGTTGGCTGCGCCCTTCTCGAACTTGTCGTATTCTCGCATCGTCTGGTAATCGAGATCCTTGCGGTCCACGACGAACAGCACCTTGCTCACGCTCGGCAGGCGAGACGCCAGTTGCGCGGTCTTGAATGAAGTCAGGGTCTTGCCGGAGCCGGTTGTGTGCCAGACGTACCCACCTGCGGCGACGGTGCCGAGCTGCTTGTAGTTGACCGAGATATCGATCTTCTGCAGTATCCGCTCGGTCGCGACAATCTGGTACGGCCGCATCACCAGCAGTAGCTTGTCGTCGGTGAGGACGCAATACCGGGTGAGGATCGCCAACAACGCGTGCTTGGCGAAGAACGTCTTGGTGAACCCAGTTAGGTCGGTGATCGGCTTGTTCGTCGCATCCGCCCACCAGGAGGTGAACTCGAACGAATTGCTGGTCTTCTTCACCCGCTTGCGGCCAGCGAAGTCTTCGATGTGCTGGCGACGGGTGGTGTTGCTGTAGTACTTCGTCAGGGTGCCGTTACTGATCACGAAAAGCTGCACGTAGTCGAACAGGCCAGAACCCGCCCAGAAGCTGTCACGCTGGTAACGGTCGATCTGATTGAACGCCTCGCGGATATCGACTCCGCGACGCTTCAACTCGACGTGAACCAGAGGCAGCCCATTGACGAGCACCGTCACGTCGTAGCGGTTGGAGCGGGCCGCACTGCCATCACCCTTGGCGATCTCATACTGGTTGATCACCTGCAAACGGTTGTTGTGGATGTTCTTCTTATCCAGCAGCGCAATATTCTTCGTTGAGCCGTCATCGCGCTTGAACGCGTGAATGTGGTTCTCCTGGATACGCACAGTCTTCTCAACCGCGCCATCGTTCGTCCCAGCGATGTACTCCGCCAGCAGACGCTCCCACTCAGCGTCCGAGAAGGTGAGACCGTTCAGCGTTTCGATCTGGACGCGGAGGTTCCCGAGGAGGTCCGCCTCGGAATGGATAGTCAGGTACTCGTACGCCTGACTCTGAAGCAGCCGAATGAATTCCTGCTCGAGTGCAGCCTCGGACTGATATGCGGTTGACCCCGCTGCGTCAGGGATGAACTCCGAAACGACCGTGCTCTCCGAGCTGATCGCGATCGGATCATAGCGAACTGCCTTAGCTTCACTCATGCCGCAGCGTCCTCGAACGTGAGGAGTTTGTCGCGATAGTACTCGTATTGCTGGCGGCGGGCGGCAAGCTCGGCAGGGAGACCAATGCTGAGGTCGTTCACGAGCGCATCAAGTTGGTCCAGGATGCCGACGATTCGCAGCTGCTCATCGACGTGAACAACGGGAACCAATACTTCGCCAAGATCAGACTTATTGACAGCAGGAATACTGCCGACCTTTCGCAGCCCGACTATTTCATCCTGAATATTCTTGAGAAAGAAGTACAAGAACCTATTGAACAAAGCTGACGAATTGCTCGCGATCTGATAGCACAGCGGCCCGCACCAGAAATCTGCATCTTGGTATCCGACGTGGCCAGCGCCGCCTTGCCCCCGGGAGGGAATCGTAACCACACCACCAGCAGCGTTGGATGC
The DNA here is from genome assembly GCF_026410545.1 of Microbacterium sp. STN6. Classification (GTDB taxonomy): domain Bacteria; phylum Actinomycetota; class Actinomycetes; order Actinomycetales; family Microbacteriaceae; genus Root112D2. The sequence continues at coordinate 372,625 of NZ_JAPMIT010000002.1, read as the reverse complement.
GGTTGTGAATCCGGAAGGCTCTGTACCCGCATTGATATATGGAATCTCGCCAAGACTCACAATATTCTCTGGCTTGGAACCTGTGCGAATAGTGGCCACTGTAGAGAGCGGTACCCACTCCTTCGAAGCAAAGCGCTGCTTGCTAACTAACAAGTTCCGGTAATGCGTGTACTGAGTTCGCCGAACCTCCAGCTCCGCCTCCAGCTCCGCCTCCAGCTCCGCCTCCAGCGAAGTGAACTGATCCAATATTCTCACGATCTCACGCTGCACCTCGAGAGGCGGCACGGGGATCCGGACCTTTGCGAGGGACGACCCTGAGATTCTACGAACCTTGGTCCCTGAGACGTGACGAGCCTTCTGACCTTGAAACTGGTCTGATTGGAAGAAATAGGCAACGTACCGAGGGTCGAGAGAGTGGCGATAGATGTAGGCATCACCGCTGACCGCAACTTCCTTGACACCAATCCACGCTGTTGCTTTGGCGACGGCCACGTCATCCTCGCTAGTGGTAGCGATGATTAGGTCACCAGGCTTGGCACGACGGAGCTTAGCCGCCAAGGCCGGGTCGGTAAACGACTTCGTCGTATCAGTCCAGATGCTGTAATGAGTGTGGATCTGACCATAATGAATGGCAGGCGCTCCCTGGTCAGTTAGATCAGATTTCTGCAGACCGTTACCGCGAATAAACTCGCCAACATCCCCGAGCGTCTTGAACTCGACCCCGCGTGGGGCCAACTCAGCGACCAGCTCGTCGATACGGCTCACGACGTAACCTCGGCATTGATCTTCAACTGTTGTTCTGCGCGAGCCGCGCCATAAACCGCGTCGCGCCTCTGAATGAGTTCCACCAGCGTGATTATGAAGGCCCTAAGCTCCGCGAGGCTGGACGTGAGCGTCTGATTCGGTTCGTGTGCGAGAGCAATCTTGTTCCGCGAGGGACGCCAGCCGAAGAGCTGCCCTCCTGGCTGAGCTGGCCAGAGGCTGTGAATGTAATCGTTGCGTTGACGTAGGACTGCATCGACGTCAGTGAAGTATTGAACGAGAGGCGCCTTCGTGGCTTCGCTTCCGACGGAGGCGAGAGCTTCGCGCGCTTGCCCAATGAGTTGGCCGGCGCTGCGTTGTGTCGCTGCATTCTGCCGCAAGTTCATCATTGTCTGGTAGATCGTGAGAGCCTGATACTCGACAAGGGCCGAAAGACTTGCGATTCGTCCGAGCGCACCAAAGAGGTCCTCGTCGTGCGCCCCGAAGAAATTGTCGGGGATCCCGAACCGATCGACGCTCAAGACGTTCCCGCCAGGTCCGCGACGATCTCGTCGATCGAGATGCGCAGTTCGGCCTGCCGAGCGACAATGCGGGCGATCTCGGCGTTCAGTGCAGTGATGTCGACAACTTCGCGAGTGTCTTCCTGCTCAACATACGAGGACACTGCGACGTTGTAGCTGTTCTCCGCGATGTCGATGTTCGACACCAGGGTGGCGAAATGTTCGACATCCTTGCGATCCTCGAACGCTCCGAGGATCTTCTGTTGGAAGTCGGACGTGAGTTTGTTCTTGTTGCCAATGCGCTTGAACTCGTCCGAGGCATTGATGAAGAGCACATCGTTGGTCTTCTTCGACTTCTTCAGCACGATGATGCAGGTCGCGATGGTGGTGCCAAAGAACAGGTCCGGCGGCAGTTGGATGACGGTATCGACGTAGTTGTTGTCGATCAGGTATTTACGGATCTTCGCTTCCGCTCCCCCACGGTAGAGCACGCCAGGGAACTCGACGATCGCGGCCGTACCGTTGACGGCAAGCCAGGACAGGATGTGCATCGTGAAGGCCAGGTCTGCCTTCGACTTCGGTGCCAGCACACCAGCCGGAGCGAAGCGCTCATCGTTGATGAGAAGCGGGTTAGCGTCACCGTCCCACTTGATCGAGTAGGGCGGGTTAGAGACAATCGCCTCGAATGGCTCGTCGTCCCAGTGCTGCGGGTCGGTGAGCGTATCGCCGTGCGCGAGGTTGAACTGCTCGTAGGGCACATCGTGCAGGAACATATTGATGCGGGCCAGGTTGTACGTGGTCAGATTGATCTCCTGGCCGAAGTACCCCTGCCGCACCCCGGTCGGGCCGAGCACCTTCTGGAACTTCAGCAGCAGCGAGCCCGAGCCAACGGCCGGGTCGTAGACCTTGTTCACCGTCTTCTTGCCGACCACCGTCAGCCGGGCAAGGAGTTCAGAGACCTCCTGTGGCGTGTAATACTCGCCACCGGACTTGCCAGCCGCCGACGCATACATCTGCATCAGGTACTCGTAGGCGTCCCCGAATGCATCGATCTCGTGGGTGGCGAAATTGCCGAGGTTGAGATCGCCGATGGCGTCCAGCAGCTTGACGAGCTTCTCATTGCGCTTCGCAACGGTGTTGCCGAGCTTGGCCGAGTTCACGTCGAGGTCGTCGAACAGCCCCTTGATGTCGTCCTCGCTTTCGGTGCCGACCGCTGAGCCCTCGATGTTCTTAAAGACCCGCTCCAGTCTCTCGTTGAGGTTCTCGTCACGCGGAGCATGACGGCGCACATTGACAAAAAGGTCCGAGGGCAGGATGAAGAAGCCCTTCTCCTCGACGGTGTCCTTACGGCCGAATTCGGCATCCACGTCGCTGAGCGTCGTGTAGTCGAACCCCGCGTCGCCAGCCTGATGCTCGCGCTCGTTCAGGTAGGCGGTCAGGTTCTCCGAGATGAACCGGTAGAAGAGGATGCCTAGCACGTAACTCTTGAAGTCCCACCCGTCGACGCTGCCGCGAAGGTCGTTGGCGATGCGCCAGATCGTCTTGTGTAGCTCGGTGCGCTGGGCTTCCTTCGTTGTCCGCGCCATTACCAGCCCACCAGTCTCGAGCGCACTTGTGCCATCGTTGATTCGCTCGTCATCAGGCAGGTCATATCGGGTATGTTCTCCTCCACACCGAGGTGTGCATGTTAGTTATCTACAAAGTGTGCTCTCAGGCTAGCGTTCAGCACCGACACAGCCGAGTCCCCGCTTCGGGTGATTCGTGGGCCGGGAGATGCCTCAAACCGAATCCAAAATTCAATTTATTTATGCCGCGATTTCGTGTCTCGTTGAAGCAACGACAGCGAGCGAGGCGACCTGAAAAACGAACCAGATGGGTCCCGGAGAACTGCCGATCATGAATAGGACTGCGACCACCCGGCCGAGTGATCAAAGCGCCCGAGGTCGGGGTGTCGTTGCAAAGGGGACGATGCTCCCATCAGCAACAGGCGGCTCGCTGGCGTTCTGCAGGACCTCTACGCCTAGACGTCTCCTCCGCAGGGGCGAGCGAGCTACAGAAAGGACAAGAACTCCCCGCTCACGGAGCAAGGAGTCGAAATCACCACGCAAAGGTTCGAGTTCACTTGACCATGGTTTGAGTAAGAATCAACTGGCTGGGGTACCTGGACTCGAACCAAGAACAACGGTACCAGAAACCGCCGTGTTGCCAATTACACCATACCCCACCACTCCGCAAGGCCTGGGGCCGTACTGCGGGTGATCAGCGCTCGAAAAGCGCCGTCCCTAAGAATACGAGACGCGCGCTTTTTATGCGAATCCGAAGGCGCAAGGGGGTGCTTCGCGCGAGACGCCGGAGTAAACCGAACCGGATAAGGCACACCAACCATTCTCGCGAAAGGACGCACCCCGTGTTCGAGCACTTCAACACCCCGCAAGAGCTCTTCGGCTACCAGCTCGCCACCACCATGACCATGGAGAACGACTCGCTCGACATGCTCAAGGAACTCGAGGGCGCCGCCCAGGCCGACGAGATCAAGAAGCTCTTCGCCCACCACCAGGACGAGACCCGCCAGCAGATCGCCAACCTCGAGCGCATCTTCGAGCTGCTCGACATCGAGAAGAACGCCGAGCCCTCCCCTACCACCAAGGGTCTCGCCAAAGAGGGCTCCTCGATGATCGGCAAGACCGACCCGAAGCTCGTCGACAGTGTCGCCCTCTCGGCCGCGCTCGGCACCGAGCACTACGAGATGTCGGTGTACGAGAGCCTCATCACCATGGCCGAGGCCATGGGCGCCGCCGAAGTGCAGGAACTGCTCCAGGAGAACCTGCAGCAGGAGCAGCACACCGCAGACGAGTTGAACGCGGCCGCCAAGAAGTGCGCCGCGAAGGCAATCGTCTAGACCGACGCCAGCAACCGCAGTCGTCAGTCGAGCAGGTCGCGGTTGATCCTGGCGGCGGCGACCGCTCCGGCCCCGGCAGCGACCACGAGTTGCTGCGGCCCGGCCGCCGTGGGGTCCCCGGCGGCGTAGACGCCGGGGGCGCTCGTGGCGCCGGTGTCATCGACGACGACGAGGCCCGCGGCATCCGTTTCAAGTTCCAGAGACGCCGCATAGTCGAGTGCCGGCGAATAGAACGGGCGGATGAAGCCCCCCGCCCGTGCCACAACCTCACCGTCGGCCAACCGCACCCCGGTCATGCCCGCCCGCTCGCCCACGAGGTCGTCGATCGGTCGCCGCTCGACGCGGATTCCCCGCGCCGCGAGCCGCGCCTCAGCATCCGCCGTCACCGTGCCGACCCCGTTCGTGAACACGATGATGTCGGCCGACCATTGCGCCAGCAGCAGCGCGCGCTCGGCCAGGTCGCCGCTCTCGCCGATGAGCGCGAGCGGCATGTCGCGCTTCTCGTAGCCGTCGCATTCCATGCAGCTGTGCACGCTCGTGCCGTAGAAGCCGCGCAGGCTGGGCAGCGCCGGCAGCGTCTCCTTCAGCCCGCTCGTGATGAGCACGACGCGGGCGAACACGTGCAGGTCCGGTTCCCCGCGAACACCGGATGCGTCGACAGCAAAGCCGTCTCCGTCACGCACCACCGCCGTAACGAGGCCGAAGTGGGTCGCTCCGCACGGGTACGACTCCACCTCGTGCCGGCCGAGCGCGCGCAGCTCGAGCGGCGAGATTCCGTCGCGCGTGAGGAAGCCGTGCGCGTGCAGCGTGGCCGCGTTGCGCGGGCGGTTGCTGTCGATCACGAGCGTGTGGCGCCGGGCGCGTGCGAGGTTCACGGCGGCCGAGAGGCCGGCCGGACCGCCGCCGACCACGACCACGTCGTACCGCTCGCGTGAGGCCGCCATCAGCCGAGGCTTGCCTGCAGCCGCTCGATTCGGGTGAGCGTCTCGGTGCGGCCGAGGATCTGCATCGACTCGAACAGCGGCGGCGAGACGCGCCGGCCCGAGACGGCGACGCGCAGCGGCCCGAACGCGAGGCGCGGCTTGATGCCGAGGCCGTCGACGAGCGCCGTGCGCAGCCGCTCCTCGAGCGTCTCGTGGCGCCACTCGTCGTCGCCGAGCCCGTCGAGCGCGGCGAGCGACGCCGAGAGCACCTCGACCGCGTTCTCCTTCAGCGTCGCGCGCGCGTCTTCCTCGATGACCAGCCCCGCGGCATCCGTGAACAGAAAACCGAGCATGCCCGGGGTCTCGCCCAGCAGCTGCACGCGCTCCTTCACGAGCGGCGCGGCCTGGTCGAGAGTGTCGCGCTGGCCGACCGTGAGGGGCTCGGTGAGGATGCCTGCGGCTACCAGGTAGGCGACGCTGCGGTTCGCGAAGTCCTCGTCTGAGAGCATGCGGATATGGTCGCCGTTGATGGACTCGGCCTTCTTCAGGTCGAAGCGGGCCGGGTTGGGGTTGACGTCTTCGACGTCGAAGGCGGCCACCATCTCGTCGAGGCTGAACACGTCGCGATCGGCCGAGAAGCCCCAGCCGAGCAGGGCGAGGTAGTTGACGAGCCCCTCGGGAATGAAGCCGCGGTCGCGATGGTGGAAGAGGTTTGACTCGGGGTCGCGCTTCGAGAGCTTCTTGGTGCCCTCGCCGAGCACGGTGGGCAGGTGCCCGAACTGCGGCACGAACGAGGTGAGGCCGATGTCGATGAGCGCGTGGTACAGCGCGATCTGGCGCGGGGTGGACGGCAGCAGATCCTCGCCGCGCAGCACGTGCGTGACGCCCATGAGCGCGTCATCCACCGGGTTCACGAACGTGTAGAGCGGCTTGCCGTTGGGGCGCACCACCACGAAGTCGCTGAACGAGCCGGCCGGGAACGTGATGTCGCCGCGCACGAGGTCGTGGAAGCCGAGCTCGGTGTCGGGAACCCGCAGGCGCAACGCGGGCAGGCGGCCCTCGTCGCGCATCCGCTGCCTCTCGGCCTCGGTGAGTTCGCGCTCGAAGTTGTCGTAGCCCATCTTCGCGTCGCGGCCCTGCGCCACGTTGCGCGCCTCGATCTCCTCGGCGGTGGCGAAGCTCTCGTAGATATGGCCCGATTCCTTCAAGCGCTCGATGACGGCCTGGTACACGTCGTGGCGCTCGGACTGGCGGTAGGGGCCGTGCGGGCCGCCCACGTTGACGCCCTCGTCCCAGTCGATGTTGAGCCAGGCGAGCGCCTCGATGATCTGCGCGTAGCTCTCTTCACTGTCGCGCGCCGCGTCGGTGTCTTCGATGCGGAAGATCAGCTTGCCGCCGGTGTGCCGCGCGTACGCCCAGTTGAACAGGGCCGTGCGCACGAGCCCGACGTGCGGCGTGCCGGTGGGCGACGGGCAGAAGCGAACGCGAACGTCGCTGCCGGTGGCGGTGGTGAAGGGGTGGGCGCTCGACTCAGACATATGCTCTTATCCTACTGAGCACGCTGATCGCACCGGGCGCGCTCGTGAGCTACGCGCGCCGGCGCACCGGGTTGCTCAGGATGCCGATGCCGGAGACCTCCACCTCGACGGTGTCGCCGTCGACGATCGGCCCCACGCCCGCCGGCGTGCCGGTGAGAATGACGTCGCCCGGCAGCAGGGTCCACACGCTCGACGCGTACTCGATGATCGAGGGGATGTCGTGAACGAGGTCGGCGAGCCGGCCGTGCTGGCGCACCTCGCCGCCCACGCGGGTCTCGATGGTGGTCGTCGCGAGGTCGAGCTCGGTCTCAACGAGCGGGCCGAGCGGGCAGAACGTGTCGAACCCCTTCGCCCTCGCCCACTGACCGTCGCTCTTCTGCAGGTCGCGCGCCGTCACGTCGTTCGCGATCGTGTACCCGAAGATCACCTGGTCGGCGTCTTCGGCCCGCACGTTCTTCGCGATCGAGCCGATGACCACCGCGAGCTCGCCCTCATGCTCGACCTGCTGCGACTGCGGCGGCAGCACAATCGCGTCGCCCGGGCCGATCACCGACGTGTTCGGCTTCAGGAACAGCAGCGGCTCCCCCGGCGCTTCGCCGCCCATCTCGGCGGCGTGGTCGCGGTAGTTCTTGCCGACAGCCACCACCTTCGAGCGCGGAATGACGGGTGCGTGCAGCGCGGCATCCGCTACCGGCACCCTCTCGCCCGTCGTATCGAGCCCCGCGTACATGGGGTCGCCCGAGAGCACGATGAACTCGTTCTCTTCTTCGTCGAGAATGCCGAACGAGAGTGCGCCGGCCCGGCTGAAACGCGCGATCTTCATGCGTGAAAGCCTAGCGACTCGTCAGGAGTCGAGCCTTCTCAGCCACCCGTGCCGGTCTTCGCGGCGCCCGTACTGAATGTCGGTCAGCTCCTCGCGCAGCGACATGCTCAGCTCGCCCGTGTTCACCGGCGACGCGATCGTGAAGTCGGCCGCCTTCAGCTCGGCGATGGGCGTGACGACCGCCGCGGTGCCGCAGGCGAACACCTCGGTGATATCGCCGGATGCCGCCCCCTCACGCCACTCGTCGATCGACACCCGTCGCTCCTCGACAGCGTGCCCCCGGTCGCGCGCGAGCTGAAGAATGGAGTCACGGGTGATTCCCTCAAGAATCGTCTCGGACTCGGGGGTGACGAGCGTGCCGTCCTTGTAGACGAGCACGATGTTCATGCCGCCGAGCTCCTCGAGGTATCTGCCCTCGACCGAGTCGAGGAACAGCACCTGAGCGCAGCCGTGCTCGGCCGCCTCGGCCTGAGGAAGCAGGCTCGCGGCGTAGTTGCCGCCCGTCTTCGCCGCACCCATGCCGCCCTTGCCCGCACGCGAGTACTCGGTGGAGAGCCAGATGGAGACCGGCTTCACACCGCCGGAGAAGTAGGCACCCGCCGGGCTCGCGATCACGTAGAACGCGATCTTCTCGGCAGGCCGCACGCCGAGGAACGCCTCTTTGGCGAACATGAACGGCCGCAGGTACAGGCTCGTCTCCGGCGCCGAGGGCACCCAGTCGCCGTCGACCGCGATGAGCTGCTTGAGCGACTCGATGAAGTACTCGACCGGCAGCTCGGGCAGCGCGAGGCGGCGCGCCGAGCGCTGCATGCGCCGCGCATTCATCTCGGGGCGGAAGGTCCAGATGGAGCCATCCTCGTGCCGATACGCCTTCAGTCCCTCGAACACCTCCTGCGCATAGTGCAGCACGGCGGCGCTCGGCTCGAGCGCGATCGGCCCGTACGGCTCGACGCGAGGGCGGTGCCAGCCGCCCTGCGCCGACCAGCACAGGTCGACCATGTGATCGGTGAAGAACTTGCCGAAGCCGGGGTTGGCGAGAATCTCTTCCCGCTCTGCCGCACCCCGCGAGGCAAGGTTGCGGTTCACGGTGAATTCGAGGGCGGGCTCCGTAGCGGTCATGGTCATGGGATCTTCCTGTCGCTTCTCAATGAGTTGTCTGGGCCGGCACAGCCGACAGCCGGTCGACGATCGCGTCGCCGACCTCGCCTGTCGTGCGGGTGCCGGTGCGGCCTGCCAGGTCGGCGGTCACCGCTGCGTTGACGCGGTGCGCCGCATCCGTCAGCCCGAGGTGGGCCAACAGAAGGGCGACCGAGAGTATCGCAGCCGTGGGATCGGCCTTCTGCATGCCTGCGATGTCCGGGGCGGAGCCGTGAACCGGCTCGAACATGCTGGGGAAGGTGCCGTCCGGGTTGATATTGCCCGAGGCCGCCAAGCCGATGCCGCCGCTGATCGCGGCCGCCAGATCGGTGAGAATGTCGCCGAAGAGGTTATCCGTGACGATGACGTCAAATCTAGCAGGATCGGTGACGAGAAAAATCGTCGCCGCGTCGACGTGCAGGTAGTCGACGGCGACAGACGGATGCTCGGCAGCGACCCGGTCGACCGTGCGCTTCCACAGCCCGCCCGCGTGCGTGAGCACGTTGGTCTTGTGCACGAGCGTGAGCTTCCCCCGCCGCTGCTCGGCCTGCTCGAACGCGAACCGCACGACGCGCTCCACGCCGAACGCGGTGTTGACCGAGACCTCGTTGGCCACCTCGTGCGGCGTACCGACGCGGATGGCACCTCCGTTGCCCACATACGGCCCCTCGGTGCCCTCACGAACCACCACGAAGTCGACCGCACCGGGGTCTGCAAGCGGGCTGGGTACGCCCGGGAGCAGGCGCGTGGGCCGCAGGTTCACGTAGTGGTCGAGGCTGAAGCGCAGCTTCAGCAGCAGCCCGCGCTCGATGTTGGCGTCTTTCAGGCGCTCGTCGCCGGGCTTTCCGCCGACCGCCCCGAGCAGGATCGCGTCGTGGCTCGCGATGGATTCGAGGTCGGCATCCGTCAGAACATCGCCCGTCTCCAGGAAGCGCGACGCACCCAGGCGGAACTCGGTGCGCTCGAAATGGACGTCTTCTGCCGCCGTCGCGGCCTCGAGGACCTTCACCGCCTCGGCGACGACTTCGGGGCCGATTCCATCACCCGGAATGACGGCGAGCCGGACAGTGCGCGACATGGTGCTCCTTGCGACGAGTCGAACGGGTGACAAGCCAAGATTACTCGTCATGCGCTCGCCTCTCGCCGGTTCTCGGCGGCATCGGCGTCACGCGGGTAGCCTGTGCGCAGATGACCCCAAACGAAAGCAGGGAGCCATGAGTATCGGTTTCGGAGTGTTCCTGATCGTCGTCGGTGCGATCCTCACGTTCGCGCTGAACGTGACGACCACGTGGATCGACCTTCACCTCGTGGGGTGGATTTTGATGGCGGCAGGCTTGATCGTCGTCATCATCGGGATCGCGTTGATGGTGCGCAAGCGCCAGACCATCGTGACGAACCGCAACGTCGACTCGGCCGGGCGCGAGCGCATCGCCGAGACCGACCGTCGCGACGACCCGCCGATCGTGTAGACGCGTACGCCAGGCGCCCGTACGCCACGCGCTGAACGGGCGCGCGGCGTACGGCGCTGCACGCTACTCAGTGATGTCGATCTCGCGAAGCAGGTCGGCGTCGATGGTGCTGCGCATCTTCTCGATCACCTCGTCGGGAACCGGCGAGTCGACCGTGAGCACGCTCAGCGCCTTGCCGCCCGCGTTCGTGCGCGCGATCTGCATGCCGGCGATGTTGATGTCGGCCTCGCCGAACTCGCGGCCGAACACCGCGACGATGCCGGGGCGGTCGTCGTAGACCATGACGATCAGGTGCTCGGCGATCGGCACCTCGACGTCGTAGCCGTTGATGCCGACGATCTTCTCGATCTGCTTCGTGCCGGTCAGCGTGCCCGATACGCTCAGCTGCGTGCCGTCGCTCAGGGCGCCCCGCAGAGTGATGAGGTTGCGGTACTCCTCGCTGACCGAGTCGGTGATGAGGCGCACCTCGATGCCGCGCTGCTCGGCGAGCAGCGGCGCGTTCACATACGAGACCGACTCGCTCACGATGTTCGTGAAGATGCCCTTCAGCGCCGCGAGCTTGAGCACGCTCACGTCGTAGTCGACGAGTTCGCCGCGCACCTCGATGTCGACGCTCGTGAGCGGGCTCGAGGTGAGGCCGGAGAAGACCTGGCCGAGCTTCTCGACGAGCGGGATGCCGGGCCGCACGTACGGGTCGATGACGCCGCCCGCCACGTTCACGGCGTCGGGCACGAGTTCGCCCGAGAGCGCCAGCCGCACCGACTTCGCAACCGAGACGCCCGCCTTCTCCTGCGCCTCGGCGGTCGACGCACCGAGGTGCGGCGTGACGACCACGTTCGGCAGCGCCGTGAGGGCGGATTCCTTCGGCGGCTCCGAGACGAACACGTCGAGACCGGCGCCCGCAATGGTGCCCGCGGTGAGCGCCCGGTGCAGCGCATCCTCATCGATGAGGCCGCCACGCGCGACGTTCACGATGAACCCGGTCTTCTTCATGAGCGCGAACTGGTCGTCGCTGATCATGCCGATGGTCTCGGGCGTCTTCGGCATGTGGATCGTGATGAAGTCCGAGGTGCGAAGCAGCTCGTCGAGGCTCACAAGCTGCACGCCAAGCTGCTGCGCCCTGGCGCTCGTGACGTAGGGGTCGTAGGCGATCACGTTCATGCCGAAAGCCTGCATGCGCGCCGTGATGAGCGCGCCGATGCGGCCGAGGCCGATGATCCCGAGCGTCTTCTCGTACAGCTCGGTGCCGGTGTACTTCGATCGCTTCCACTCCCCCGCCGAGAGCGACGCGTGGCCGGCCGGAATGTGCCGGGCCAGGCTCAGGATGTGGCCGACCGTCAGCTCGGCCGCCGAGATGATGTTCGAGGTGGGGGCGTTCACGACCATGACGCCGGCCGCCGTCGCCGCCTTGATGTCGACGTTGTCGAGCCCGACGCCGGCGCGGGCGATGACGCGCAGGTTGCTCGCCGCGGCGATGGCCTCGGCGTCGACCTGCGTCGCGGAGCGCACCAGAATGGCCTCGGCGTCGGCGATCGCGGAGAGCAGCGCGGGCCGATCCGTGCCGTCGACCTCTCTGATCTCGAAATCGGGGCCCAGAGCCTCGACGGTGGCGGGCGAGAGTTGCTCAGCGATCAGCACGACCGGTTTCGACACGTAACGGTTCCTTCGCGGTGGGGTGCGACACGGGCGTCGCGTTTCGGATGGGGTACGTGCGCCACAGCATTGGGGACGCGTCTGTGACGCAGTTTACTTGCTCGTGTGAGCGGGCCCGACCAGATGACGCCGGACGTTTCGTCTCGCCGGTGCGGCCGACTACCGAACGAGCGGATGCTGCGCAGCGCCCCGTCAGTGCTCGGCGGCGAGCTCGGGCGGGCGTGGCGCTGCGCCGGCATCCGCTCGTGGGGTCGGTGGCGCCGTGGTCAGGGCGCGCCACGCGCTCTCGACGAGGATCTCGACGGTTGCCGCATCAAGCGCACCCTCGACGAGCCAGCGGTAGGCAAGCGGGCCGAGGACCAGGTCGCGCATGACGGTCGGGTCGGTGCCGGCGGGCAGCTCGCCGCGCGCGACGGCACGGGCGCACAGTTCGTCGAAAGTGCTGAAGCGCGGGCTGAAGTACTGGTTTCTGATGGGCTCGTCGCCAGCGTGCGCGTGTGCCTGTGCGCGCGCCTGATCCCGGGTCGCGGCGGGTGCGGTGCCGGCCATGAGCTGAATGAAGGCGCCGATGAGACCGGTATCGACGAGGCTCATCTGCAGCCGGGAGACCATCATGATGAGGTCGTCGAGCCCGTTGCCGGTGTCGGCCACCGGCTCGCGGGGCGCGACCGCGTGCAGGGCGGCGGCGATCATGTGCGACTTCGACGGCCATCGACGGTAGATGGTGGGCCTGCTCACGCCGGCTCGCACCGCAACGGCGTCGAAGGTGACGCCGCCGTAGCCGGCCTCGCCGGCGAGCTCGATGACCGCCGCCAGTATCGCGTCGTCGGTCGCCTGCCGCCGTGGTCGCCCTCGTACCATGTCTCGCTCCGCTCGGGTCGAAGGGTACCGAGGCTAGCGAAGGTGAGCCGGAGCCGCCCGTGTGTTACGCGCGTATGACGGAATATGACGCTTCCTCAGGTGCCCGACGGCGGCGGATGCGCGCCACACACAAACGGATCGGGGCGAATCGCGGGTTCCGTTTCGGAACACCCGCGATTCGCCCCGATCCGGTGTGGTGGCGGTGGCGACGCGCCGAGGTCAGCGCGCGGCGCTGCCGTCCACGTAGTCGTCGTCGTTCGACGCGCTCCACGCGAACAGCTTGCGCAGCTCGCGGCCGGTGGCCTCGATGGGGTGCTGCTCGCCCTTGGCGCGCAGCGCGAGGAACTCGGGCGCCCCGGCATCCTGGTCGGCGATGAAGCGAGCGGCGAAGGTGCCGTCCTGAATGTCCTTCAGCACGGCCTGCATGTTCTCCTTCACGTGCGGGTCGATGACGCGCGGGCCGGAGACGTAGTCGCCGTACTCTGCAGTGTCGGAGATGCTCCAGCGCTGCTTGGCGATGCCGCCCTCCCACATGAGGTCGACGATGAGCTTCATCTCGTGCAGAACCTCGAAGTACGCGACCTGCGGCTGATAGCCCGCCTCGGTCAGCGTCTCGAAGCCGTACTGGATGAGCTGCGAGACTCCGCCGCACAGCACCGCCTGCTCGCCGAAGAGGTCGGTCTCGGTCTCCTCGGTGAAGGTGGTCTTGATGCCGCCGGCGCGCAGGCCGCCGATCGCCTTCGCGTAGCTGAGCACGAGGGGCCAGGCGTTGCCGGTGGCGTCCTCCTCGACGGCGACGATCACGGGAACGCCGCGGCCCGCCTCGTACTCGCGGCGCACGGTGTGGCCGGGGCCCTTCGGGGCGACCATGATCACGTCGACGCCCTCGGGCGCCTCGATGTAGCCGAAGCGAATGTTGAAGCCGTGCCCGAAGACGAGCGCGTTGCCCTCGGAGAGGTTGTCGCGGATGTCGTCGGCGTAGAGCCCGCGCTGCACCTGGTCGGGTGCGAGGATGACGATGACGTCGGCCCACGCAGTCGCCTCGGCGGAGCTGAGAACGCGGAAGCCCGCCTCCTCGGCCTTCGAGCGCGACTTCGAGCCCTCCTTCAGGCCGATGACGACCTCGACGCCCGAGTCGCGCAGGTTCTGCGCGTGTGCGTGGCCCTGCGAGCCGTAACCGATGACGGCGACCTTCTTGTCCTGGATGATCGACAGGTCAGCGTCCTTGTCGTAGTAGATCTCAGCCACGATTGTTTTTCTCCTTGTTATGTGTGGTTACGGTTGCCAGGTCTCGATACGCCGCTTCGCGGCAAACTCGACCGGCGGGAGTCAATTCTTGAAGACGCGCTCGGTGATCGACTTCGGGCCGCGCCCGATCGCGAGCAGGCCAGACTGCGCCATTTCGCGGATGCCGTACGGCTCGAGCACCTTCAGCAGCGCGTGCGTCTTGCCGCTGTCGCCCGTCACCTCGATGACGACCGCATCGGTGGCGACGTCGACGACGCGCGCGCGGAACAGGTTGACGGCCTCGAGCACCTGCGACCGGGTCGCAGCATCCACGCGCACCTTGATGAGAAGATGCTCGCGCTGCACCGACTGCGCGGCGTCGAGCTCGACGACCTTGATCACGTTGACGAGCTTGTTGAGCTGCTTGGTGACCTGCTCGAGCGGCTGGTCCTCGACGTCGACGACCACGGTGATGCGGGAGAGGCCGACGACCTCACTCGAGCCCACGGCGAGCGACTCGATGTTGAAGCCCCGGCGGGCGAACAGGCCGGCGACCCGGGTCAGCAGACCGGGCTTGTCTTCGACGAGGAGCGAAAGAACGTGGCTCATGGTCTACTCCTCCTCCCAGGCGGGCGCGTGTTCCCTGGCGTACTGAACGGACGAGTTGCCGACGCCCTGCGGCACCATCGGCCACACCATGGCGTCACGGCTCACGACGAAGTCGATGACAACCGGGCGGTCGTTCGTCTCGAGGGCGAGCCGGATGGCGTCGTCGACCTCTTCCTTCTTCGTCACACGGATGCCGAGCGCACCGTAGGCGTCGGCCATCTTCACGAAGTCGGGGATCATGCGGGTGCCGTGCCCCGTGTTCAGATCGGTGTTGGAGTGCCTGCCGTTGTAGAACAGCGTCTGCCACTGCCGCACCATGCCGAGCGACGAGTTGTTGATGATCGCGACCTTGATCGGAATGTCGTTGATGGTGCAGGTCGCCAGTTCCTGATTGGTCATCTGGAAGCATCCGTCACCGTCGATCGCCCATACGGGCCGGTCGGGGTTGGCGACCTTCGCGCCCATCGCCGCGGGAACGCCGTAGCCCATGGTTCCGGCGCCGCCCGAGTTCAGGAAGGTGTTCGGCCGGTCGTAGGTGATGAACTGCGCGGCCCACATCTGGTGCTGGCCGACGCCCGCCGCGAAGATGCCCTCGGGCCCGGTGATTTCGCCGATGCGCTTGATCACGTACTGCGGTGCGAGCAGCCCGTCCTCGGGCTCGCTGAAGCCGAGCGGATACTGCTGCCGCAGAGACTCGAGCCTGGCCCACCACGCCGCGATATCCGGCTTGGTGCCCGCCGCCGTATCGACGTAGGCGGAGGTCAGGTCGACGATGACGTCCTTGGCATCGCCGACGATCGGCACATCGGCCACGCGGATCTTGGAGATCTCTGCGGGATCGATGTCGACGTGAACCACCTTGGCGTTCGGCGCGAACTCGCTCACCTTGCCGGTGACACGATCGTCGAACCGCGCGCCGAGCGCGATGAGCAGGTCGCTCTCCTGCAGCGCGAGCACGGCCGGAACCGAGCCGTGCATGCCGGGCATGCCGAGGTGCTGCGGATGCGAATCGGGGAAGGCGCCGCGTGCCATGAGCGTCGTCACGACGGGCGCACCCGTCGTCTCGGCGAGCGTGAGCAGTTCGGCCGAGGCACCGGAGCGAATCACGCCTCCGCCCACGTACAGCACCGGCCGCTTCGCCTCGACGAGCAGCTGCGCGGCCGCGTTGATCTGCTTGCCGTGCGCCTTCATGACGGGGCGGTACCCCGGCAGGTCGATCTTGGGCGGCCAGATGAACGGCGCACTGTTCTGCTGCGCATCCTTCGTAATGTCCACCAGCACCGGGCCGGGACGACCAGTGGAGGCGAGGTGGTACGCCGCCGCGATCGTGGCGGGCACGTCGGCCGGGTCGGTGATGAGGAACGAGTGCTTGGTGATCGGCATGCTGATGCCGACGATGTCGACCTCCTGGAACGCATCCGTTCCCATGACGCTCGAGAACACCTGGCCCGTGATGGCGAGCAGCGGCACCGAGTCGAGGTGCGCGTCGGCGATGGCCGTCACGAGGTTCGTGGCGCCGGGGCCGGAGGTGGCAATGGCCACACCGACCCTGCCGGTCGACGAGGCGTAGCCCTCAGCCGCGTGCCCGGCACCCTGTTCGTGCCGAACGAGGATGTGGCGGATGGCGGTCGACGACATGAGTTCGTCGTAGAAGGGCATGATGGCGCCGCCGGGAAGTCCGAAGACGTCGGTGACACCGAGGTGCTCGAGAGAGCGCAGGATCGCACCGGAACCGGTGAGGATCTCAGGTTCGCTCGACTTTGATGGATGGGCGGCGGGCAGAGGCGGAGTTTCCGCAGGCATCGAAGAGATCACATCCCTTAAGGGGTCGTACGTGAATGGTGGGGCGAGAGCTACCCGGTGATCGCGCCTTCCGCAGCGGAATGCACGAGCTTCGAGTACTTCGCAAGAACGCCACGGGTATAGCGCGGAGGAAGCGGTGCCCAGCCTTCACGGCGGGCTGCCAGCTCGGACTCGTCGACCAGTAGGTCGAGGGAACGAGCAGCGATATCGACCCGTATCAGATCACCATCGCGCACGAATGCAATCGGACCAGCGTCCACTGCTTCGGGTGCTATGTGGCCGATGCACAGGCCGGTTGTGCCGCCTGAGAATCGACCGTCTGTCAATAGTAGTACATCCTTGCCGAGCCCAGCGCCCTTGATGGCGGCGGTGATCGCCAGCATCTCGCGCATGCCCGGCCCACCCTTCGGCCCTTCGTAGCGGATCACGATGACGTCGCCCGCCTTGATGGAGCCCTCGGTCAGGGCATCCATGGCGCCGCGCTCGCGCTCGAAGACGCGGGCGGGGCCCTCGAAGACCTCGAGGTCGAAGCCGGCGGTCTTCACGACCGCACCGTCGGGGGCGAAGCTGCCCTTGAGGATCGTGAGGCCACCCGTGGGGTGGATCGGGTTGTCGAGCGTGTGCAGAACCTCGCCGTCGAGCGGCGCGGGGTTCAGCTCGGCGAGGTTCTCCGCCACGGTCTTGCCGGTCACGGTGAGCGCGTCGCCGTGAAGCAGCCCGGCATCCAGCAGCGCCTTCATGAGTACCGGGATGCCGCCGTGCCGGTCGACGTCGTTCATCACGTACTTGCCGAACGGCTTGAAGTCGCCGATGTGCGGCACGCGGTCGCCGATGCGGTTGAAGTCGTCGAGCGTGAGGTCGACCTCGGCCTCGCGCGCGATGGCGAGCAGGTGCAGCACCACGTTGGTGGAGCCGCCGAGGGCCATCGCGACCGTGATGGCGTTCTCGAACGCGTCTTTGGTCAGGATGTCGCGGGCCGTGATGCCGAGCCGCAGCATGTTGACGACAGCCTCACCACTGCGGTGCGCGTAGTAGTCGCGGCGGCGGTCGGCGGCGGGCGGGGCCGCGGATCCTGGCATCGACAGGCCGAGCGCCTCGGCGACCGAGGCCATGGTGTTTGCGGTGTACATGCCGCCGCAGGCGCCCTCGCCCGGGGCGATCGCGCACTCGATGCGCTTGAGGTCCTCCGGGCTCATGGTGCCGGCGCGGCAGGCGCCCACGCCCTCGAACGAGTCGATGATCGTGACCTCCTTCTCGGTGCCGTCCGAGAGCTTCACCCAGCCGGGCGCGATTGAGCCCGCGTAGAGGAACACCGACGAGAGGTTGAGGCGCGCGGCGGCCATGAGCATGCCGGGGATCGACTTGTCGCAGCCGGCGAGCAGCACCGAGCCGTCCAGGCGCTCGGCCATCATGACGGTCTCGACCGAGTCGCAGATGACCTCGCGCGAGACGAGGGAGAAGTGCATGCCCTCGTGGCCCATGGAGATGCCGTCTGAGACCGAGATGGTGCCGAACTGCAGCGGATAGCCGCCACCCGAGTGCACGCCCTCCTTCGCCGCCTGCGCCAGCCGGTCGAGCGAGAGGTTGCACGGCGTGATCTCGTTCCACGAGCTCGCAATGCCGATCTGGGGCTTGTCCCAGTCTTCATCACCCATGCCGACGGCGCGAAGCATTCCACGGCTCGTGGTTGCTTCGATTCCATCGGTGACGGTACGGCTGCGCGGTTTGATGTCGATCTCGGGCATGGAACGAGTCTAGAACCAAAGCGAAACGGCTCCGCGCACGTGTCATTCCCGCGTGAGACGAGACGAGGTGGCGCTCAGAGCGCGGCGCGGCGGAGGGCCGCGAGCTGCGCGAGAGCGGCGGCGAGCGCATCCGTGTCGGCCACACGGTAGGCGGCGAGCGTCTCGCCCTCGCCTACCTTGATGCCGACGTCGTCGCCGCCCAGCGCGCGAAAGCCGTCCTCGTCGGTCACGTCGTCGCCCGCGAAGAGAACAGCGGATGCCTCGGTGTGCGCCCGAAGGCGTCTCACGCCGTCGCCCTTGGTCTGGCCGCGCACCGCGAACTCGACGACGCTCTTGCCACCGCGCACGGTGAACCCGCCGCCGGCATCCTGCGCGGCCCGGCGGGCGGCGGCCTCGGCCGCCGCCGCCGCATCCGCCTGCATGCCTCGCGTGTGGAACGCGATGCCCGCGGGCTTGCGTTCGATGTGCGCGCCCTCGTTCGCCGCGACCACGGCCTCGAGTACGCCGTCGAGGTCTGAGAGCCGCTCGCGTTCGCTCTGCTCCAGAGCCAGCTCGGCGTGCTCGCCGTCGAGGCGCGTCTCGACGCCGTGCGAGCCGATCAGCAGGTCGGCGGGGCCCGCCTCGGCGAGGCGGGCGAGGCTCGCGATGGGCCTGCCGGAGATGTAGGCGATGATCGTGCGCGGCAGGGCGGCGAGCTCGACGATGGCCGCCCTGGCTTCCGGGGTTGCCCGCGCGTGCTGCGGGTCGTCGACGAACGGCGCCAGCGTTCCATCGAAGTCGAGCGCGACGAGCAGAGTCTCGGTGGCCGCGAGTTTCTCGAGCGCGGCGTGCAGCGCGGCATCCGCTTCGTCGTTGTGTTCGCCGCCGGCCTCGTCGCTCATGCCGGCCTCCCCGCTCACTCGCCCTCCCCCGCCGTTCGCCCGGCTTGGTGCCCGCCGGCCGCGTGGCCGCCCTCGTCGCCCTCGTGCCCGGATTCGCGCTCCCGGGTCTCGTGCCCCGGCTGGCGCTGCGGCGCGTGGGCCCCGTGCGCGGTCTTCACCAGCGCGTCGAGGAACGCCCGCGACCACTTGCCGACGTCATTCGTCAGCACCCGCTTGCGCAGTGCCCGCATGCGCCGGCCGCGCTCTGCCTTCGGCATCTCCATGGCGCGCACGATGGTGTCTTTCAGGCCCTCGATGTCGTGCGGGTTGATGAGCAGCGCCTGCCGGAGCTCGTCTGAGGCTCCGGCGAATTCGCTGAGCACGAGCACGCCGCCGTTGTCGATGCGCGTGGCGACGTATTCCTTGGCGACCAGATTCATGCCGTCGCGCAGTGCGGTCACGAGCATGATGTCGGCGGCCAGGTAGAGCGCCACCATCTCTTCGCGCGGGTAACCGTGGTGCAGGTAGTTGATGGCGGTGTGGCTGATCGTGCTGTAGTCGCCATTGATGCGGCCGACCGTGAGCTCGATCTCGTCACGCAGCAGCCGGTAGGTCTCCACGCGCTCGCGGCTCGGGCTGGCGACCTGCACGAGCACGACGTCGTCTGGCGAGACGCGCCCCTCGGCCAGCAGCTCGCCATACGCCTTGAGCCGGTGCCCGATACCCTTCGTATAGTCGAGCCGGTCGACGCCGAGCATGATGGTCTGCGGGTCGCCGAGGTCGTGCCGAATCTGCCTCGCGCGCTCCTGGATCTCGGGCCGGCTCGCCATCTCCTGGAACATCTGCGTGTCGATGGAGATCGGGAACTGCCGGGCGAGAACCGTGCGCACCAGCTGCCCGTGCCGGTTCGTCGTCACGTGGCGGTGCGAGCCGGCATCCGGGTCGTCGCGATCGATCGGCACCTCGATGATCGAGCCGCGCGTGTCATAGCCCTTGAGCCGGCGGGCGGCCCGCGCGAAGTTGCCTGCGTCGGCCAGCCGCTGGAACCCGATCACGTCGGCCCCGAGCAGCCCCTCCACGATCTGCCGGCGCCACGGCAGCTGCGAGTAGATGCCATATGGCGGGAACGGAATGTGATTGAAGAACCCGATGATGAGGTCGGGTCGCGCCTCGCGCAACATCTGCGGCACGAGCTGCAGCTGGTAGTCGTGCACCCACACGACGGCACCATGAGCGGATGCCGCAGCCGCCGCCTGCGCGAACCGCTTGTTGACGGCGACATACGTATCCCACCACTCCCGGTGGTAGCTGGGCGGCGCGATCACGTCGTGGTACAGCGGCCACAGGGTGTCGTTTGCGAAGCCCTCGTAGTACTCCTGCAAATCCTTCTCGGTGAGCATCACGGGGATCAGGTCGATGCCGCCGATCTCGAACGGCTCAAGCTCCTCGTCGGCGATGCCGGGCCAGCCGATCCACACGCCGTCTTCGGCGCGCATCATCGGCTCGAGTGCGGCGACCAGGCCGCCGGGCGAGGTGCGCCAGTCGGCGTTGCCCTGCTCGTCGGTCACCCGGTCGACGGGCAGACGATTCGAGACGATCACGAGGTCGAAGGTCTCGCGCTTGCCGCTCGCGGCGCTGTTCTTCTGGCTGGCGCTGTGCTTCTGGCTGGGGGTACTGGTGCCGTTGTTCACTGAAATGTCGCATCCGATCCCGGGGGCCTTGCGGCCCGCCGCACGTCGTCAGGCTACCAGTCGAGGGCGCTCTCGGCCGGGGCTCTCAGGATGCGGTGAGCAGCAGGGCGGCCGTGCCGGCGACGACCGTGAGCGGCGCGGCAATTGCGCCGAGCAGCATGTAGCGGCGCCACGAGATGCCCACCCCGAGTGCCACCAGCCGCTGGTGCCACAGCAGGGTGGCGAGCGACGCCCACGGCGTGATCAGCGCGCCCGCATTCACGCCGATGAGCAGGGCGACCAGCCGCAGGGGTGAGCCGGCGGTGGGCTCGAGAGCGAGATACGCCGGCAGGTTGTCGACGAGATTGGCCCCGAGTGCGCCTGCCGCAGACACACGCAGCAGGTCGAGCGGTGCGTCTCCCGTGCCCACCACGGCGGCGAGCGCCTGGCCCAGACCGAGCGCATGCGCCGCATCCGTCACGAGAAACAGGCCGCATGCCAGAAGCAGAAGGGGCCAGGGCACGAGACGGAATCGCACCGCCTGGGGCCGGCGAAGCGCGAAGGCGACGGCAAGGATGGCCGCAGCCGCGACCGCCGGAATCCAGACGGGCAGCCCCGACACGAGCGCCGGCAGCAGCGCCCCCACCACGATGGCGGCCACGACGAAGAGGGAACGATCGGCGGCCGGCTCGGGCGGCCCTGGCTCGTAGTGCGCGCCGAGGGATCGCCGGCAGACGAACGCGATCAGGGCGACGGGCACCAGAATGCACGCGAGCGCGCTCGCCCACGTGAGCGCCGCGAACGCCACCGCGTGCGGCATGCCCATGGCGCGCAGGGCCAGCAGGTTCGTGAGGTTCGAGACGGGCAGAAGCAGCGACGCCGTGTTCGCCAGCCACACGGTCGTCAGCGCGAACGGCAGCGGGTCGAGCCGCGCGTGCCGGGCGAGCAGCACCACCACGGGCGTCAGCAGCACCGCCGTCGTGTCGAGCGAGAGGAACACCGTGCTCAGAACCGCGAGCGCGACCACGAGCAGCCACAGCAGCCACGCTCGGCCGCGCCCCAGCACGGCGGCCCGGGCGGCGAGCGCATCGAAGAGTCCCGCCGCCGCCGCGAGTTCGGTCACGACCGTGATGGCCGCCACGAAGAGCAGCACGGGCCAGACCCGCTGCCACAGCAGAAGGGCGGATGCCGGGGGCACGACCCCGATCGCGAGCGCGACGGCGCCGGCGGCCAGCAACGCGCATCCGACCACTACGGTTCGCATTGACCTTCTCTCAGGGGCTGTCTCTCGGAGTTGTCTCACGGCGAGAGCGCGCGCGGCTCGCTCACTGTACTGCCGAGACGGCGTCGACGCCCAGTCGCGCCACGAGCAGCCGCTGGCGAATGCCGCTCGACCGCGTAGCGTGGGGGCGACGGAGGGAATGGCATGCGCAAGTACCTGTTCAACGGAGCGATCATCGGAGCGGCGACGGGAGCGATCTCTCTCGTGCGCACGACCGCCAAGGGGCCGCGCGATTGGAAGCTCGCGCTCATGTGGGTGAGCTGGGGCCTGAGTCTCGCGATCGCGATCGGCACGACGGCGCAGGATTCGAAGAAGCTCGAAGCAGAGGGCAAGTAGCGGCACGCCGGGCGGCGTGTCTCCGCGTCGAATCGGGGCTTGACACGCCAGACTGTAGGCAGTAGTCCGACCGCTCGAGAGGAATCCCGCGATGTTTGGTCGCAGGCGCCACGCCGCTGCCCCGCCCGCAGCCCCTGCGCCGCAGCTGAGTGAAGAGGTGATCTTCGAGCTCGTGCATGCGCGCCTTGCGGCGTTCGCCGGCGCGCACGGCGAGTGGACTCTTACGCGCCGCACCGAGGCCGACACCGACTCGATCTTTCACGACGTGACGGTGCACGCGCTTTCGGGCGAGATCGTGCGCGACATCGCGGCGGCGAAGGCGAGGCTCGAGGGCGCCGAGGCGGCGCCGGCACGTGCTCCCGCGGTCGAGGCGGCGCTCGCGCCAGCACCCGCCGCTGCGCCTGCGCAGCACGTCGCGGCCGACGACGCGCCTGCCGAGGCCGAGGCCGGATCAGACGCCGACGCTCTCGAGCCCGTGGCCTTCAGCTGGGAGCCCGCGCCCATCACCGTGTGGGCCGATCTCCGTAAGCCCGTGACGGGCGAGATTCCGCAGGTGCAGCCGCCGCTGGTGGCGTAGGTCTCGATAGGCGGGTCTCGATACGCGCTTCGCGCTACTCGACCGGCAGGGGCGTTCAGCCGAGCGAGGGCCAGGTCGACGGGCCAGCCGACCCCGCCTTGTAGCCGTCGAGCGGCACCTCGCCCTTCTTCCACGCCTCGATGACGGGCGTGAGAATTCGCCAGCAGTCCTCCGCGGCGTCACCGCGCACAGAGAGCGTGGGATCGCCGTCGAAGATTCCTTCAAGTACCTCGCCGTATGCCCGCAGCGACCCGGCCCCGAAATCCGCCTCGAGCGTCGACGAGTCGATGGTGTACGGGTCGCCCGGCCCGCTCACGTTCAGCTCGAGCGCCATGCTGTCGGGGCCTAGCCGCAGGCGCAGCTTGGTCGGCTGCTCCACGCCCTTCAGCCCGTTCGGCACGTGCTGCGCCTTGCGGAACGTCACGCACACTTCGTGCCGCCGCTCCCCCAGCGCCTTGCCAGACCGCAGTGTGAACGGCACGCCGGACCAGCGCCAGTTCTCGATTCCGAAGGCGACCTGCGCAAGGGTCTCCGTGTTGCGCGAGGGGTCGACCCCCTTCTCGTCAACGTACGACGGCAGCTTCCTGCCGTCGATCTCGCCCGCCTCGTAGCGCCCGCGATGGCTGGAGTTCTTCGGGTCGTCGTTCCAGACGCGCGTGGCCCGCAGCACCGCACCCTTCGCGTCTCGGATGTCGCGCGCATCCAGCGTCGCCGGCGGCTCCATCGCGAACACGCTCATCACCTGCAGCAGGTGGCTCTGCAGCATGTCGACGAGGGCCCCCGCCTTGTCGTAGTAGCGGGCACGACCCTCGAGAGCGAGCGACTCGTCATAGACGATGTCGACGCTCTCGATGTGGTCGCTGCTCCACAGCGGCTCGAAGATGCGGTTGGCAAAGCGCAATCCCAGCATGTTGAGAACCGTGGAGTTGCCGAGGAAGTGGTCGACCCGGTGAATCTGGTCTTCGGGTACAAGCCGCAGAATCTGTCGGTTGAGCGAGACGGCGCTGTCGCGGTCGGTGCCGAACGGCTTCTCGAGCGCGAGGATGGTGCCCGCCGGCAGCTGCAGGTCTTCGAGCGCCTCGCATGCCCGTGCGGTGATCGCGGGCGGCAATGCGAAGTAGATCGCGGGCACGCCGTCGCACGCGTCGAGGAGCTTCTTCAGATCCTCCGACTTCGTAACGTCAGCGGGGATGTATTTCGTGCCCTTCAGGATGGCGTCGACAGCGTCGCCGCTCGAATCCGACGCCTTGAACGACGTCGAGACAGTGTCGCGCCAGCGATCCTCATCCCAATCCTCCACACCGGATCCCACGAGGTTCAGTCGCCTGTCCGGCTGGCTCGTCAGCAGCTGGCCGAGGGCCGGCATGAGTAGTCGAGATGACAGGTCACCGGAGGCGCCGAGAATGAGGAGGGTGTTCGCGGGTTGGGTCATGCCTCCCACAGTAACCCCGCGCATCCGGCCCCTTTCAAGCCCCACAGGAACATCGGCGGGTCGCGGCGACCGGCGCAGCGCGGCAGTATGGAGGGCATGTCATTGCCCATCGAGGACTACGCACTCATCAGCGATTGCTACACGGGAGCTCTGGTGGGCCGCGACGGCAGCATCGACTGGTTGTGCCTGCCGAGATACGACTCGGCGTCGATGTTCGGCGCGATCCTCGGCACCGAGGAGCAGGGCCGCTGGCTGCTCGCACCGACGCATGCGCGGGCCGAATCCACGCGCCGGTACGACGGGGACAGCATGATCCTCATCACCAATTGGGTAACGCCGGACGGCGAGGTCGAGGTGGTCGATCTCATGCCGCAGGGGGACCACCGTGCTGATGTCATTCGCCGGGTGCGGGGCATTCGCGGGCGGGTTGAGATGCACGAGGAACTGCGCATCCGCTTCGGGTATGCGGATGCGCTGCCCTGGGTGCGCAAGGAGAAGGGCGATGCGCCTCGCGGCCTGCTCGCGGTCTCTGGCCCGGATGCGATCATCGTGCGCGGCCCCGAGCTGAAGGCCGACGGCCGCAAGCACGTCGCCGACTTCACGGTAGAGGAGGGCGAGACGGTCGACATTCGCCTCACCTGGTTCGCCTCGCACAAGGAGCCGCCTCCCCCACTGTCGGTCGATGACGCGATCACGACGACGAGGCAGTGGTGGTCGGATTGGGCTGCGCGCACGCATCAATCCGGCGACTACAGCGAGCAGGTCATCCGCTCGCTTGTGCTGTTGCGCGCCCTCACCCACAACGAGACCGGCGGCATCGTTGCGGCGGCCACGACGTCGCTGCCGGAGAGCTTCGGGGGACCACGCAACTGGGACTACCGCTACGTCTGGCTGCGCGACGCGTCGCTGACGATCTCGGTTCTGCTCAGCCACGGATACCACGACGTCGTCAACCACTGGCGGCAATGGATGCTGCGGGCCGTCGCCGGCGACCCGCATGACGTGCAGATCATGTACGGTCTCTCGGGCGAGCGCGACCTGCTCGAGCGAGAGCTGACGAGCCTCCCCGGCTACCAGGGCTCGAGCCCGGTGCGGGTGGGCAATGCGGCCGCCAAGCAGTTCCAGGCCGATGTGATCGGCGAGACCATGGTGGCGCTGCACGAGGCGCGGCGCGCGGGCATCAAGGAGACCGAGTTCTCGTGGTCGCTACAGCGCGCGCTCGTGGGATTTCTCGAGACCGAGTGGGAGAAGCCCGACCAGGGCATCTGGGAGATCCGAGGGGAACCGAGGCACTTCACGCATTCGCGCGTCATGGTGTGGGCAGCGTTCGACCGCGCCGCGCGAGCGGTTCGCGAATACGGCCTGAAGGGCCCCGTGGAGAAGTGGGAGGAGCTGCGCGAGAAGGCCAGGCAGAGCGTCGAGGAGAAGGGCTTCAGCACCAAGCGCAACTCGTACACGCAGTACTTCGGCACCACCCAGGTGGATGCGTCACTTCTGCAACTGCCCCAGGTCGGCTACTGCGCACCGGACGATCCGCGCATGCTCGGCACGGTCGCCGCCATCGAAGAAGACCTCATTCGAGACGGCCTGCCGCTGCGCTACCTGACCGAGAAGAACATCGACGGGCTGCCGCCCGGCGAGCATCCGTTCCTGGCCTGTGCGTTCTGGCTCGTGGAGCAGTACGCGGGCAGCGGCAGGGTCGCAGACGCGCGCGCCCTCATGGACCGCCTCATGTCGTTCGCCAACGATGTGGGCATGTTCAGCGAGGAATACGACGTGGAGGGCAAGCGGCAGGTGGGCAACACGCCTCAGGCGCTCTCGCACCTGGCCATGGTTCGCGCGGCCGACGCGATCAACAGCGGCAATCACAACCGGCCGCGCTGAGTTCGCGCCGATCGCGCTGATTTCGCCGATCGCGCGGCGACTCGGCTATTCGTTCGTGCCGCGCGTACTCGTGTTGACGGTGTTTGTGTCGTCTCTGCTGCGCGCCGTGTAGTGGATGGACTGCATCACGATGCGCTCGTCGCGCACCACGAATGAATCCGCGCCGTCGCGCACCACCTCGTCGTCTGACTCGGCCGTCCACTCGAGGAAGCCGAAGTCGTCTTCGATCAGCGTGTGGTTGTAGTGGAAGACCGACCCGCCGAGTTCGCGAAGCAGCTCGGCCGCCGACGCGCGTACGCCGTCGTGCCCCCGGTAGACGCCGAAGCTCGTGAGAAGAAGCACGTTCTCGTCGAAGTTCTCCTCGATATCGCTCTCGGTGTCGCCAGCGAGCCGCTTGCTGAGGTGCGATTGCAGTATCTCGGTCGTCGTTCTGCCCATGCCCGCACGCTACGCCGCCGCAACGACAGGCGCAGGCCCCTCGGTGCGCCGCTCGATCAGAACCTCAATGCAGGATGCTCGCCCACACCCAGTACGCGACGGCCGCCACGGCGACCACCACCCCGAGCCAGTTCACTCCGGTGCGCAGGCGCCGGCCGCCGGGGGCGACCCTTCCGGCGGGGTCTGCGGCAGCATCCGTTATGACGCGGTCGTCTCGGTAGCGGCCGGATTGCCTCAGCGTCTTGCGGCCCACCGTGTCGACGATGCGGAACAGCGTCTCGAGAACGCGCCTGTCGCACATGTCGAAGGGGGATGCGGAGTACACGAACATCCAGTCGTCGATGATCTCGACGTCGCATGTGCCGGCGTTGTCGATGAGCAGCGCCATGAGGTCGGGGGTGAAGACGTAGAGGGCGTCCTGCTCGTATTCGCGCGGGCAGTACAGGGTGAAGTAGCGGTTGAAGTCGCCCTCGAGCTTCAGCACCTGGTCGCGGGCGAAATGGCTCGGCAGATTGGTGGCCCCGAATAGTCCGTTGTTGGCGCGGGCATCGAGCACCATCTGCGGCAGCCGGCGTTCGAGGCGGATGGCGAGGTAGCCCCAGCGGTGCGTGGTGCGGTTCTTGCCCGAGCCGGTGGTGTATCGGTAGTCGCCGAGCTCGATGAACGGGGCATCGGTGCTGCGGATGCGGTCGTAGACGGTTCGGTCGCTACCGACGCCGAAGATGGCGCCCGAGAAGGCGGGGCGGTCGGTGCCGCCGATGGCCTGCAACCCGTTGGCGAGGGCGAAGGCGTGCAGGCGGTATCGCCGGCGCCAGCTTCTGCGAGAGGCCGCGATGGCCGCCCACACGACGAGCGCGAGCAGCACGAGAACGACGATGGGCCAGAGGAGCAGGCCGGGGCCGGCGCTCGTCGCGCCCACGGCGACGAACGCGCTGACGAACGAGCCGCCGACCGCGAGGAACACCAGCGCGACGAAGGCGAAGACAACGTAGGTGAGGACCGTTGAAGCGGAGATGCCCTGTGACCTCGCCTGCCGGCGGAACGCGGCGAGGCGCGCCTGATCGACCGCTGCCGTGAGCGGCGCGTAGTCAAGCGTCGAATAATCCCTCATCGAGAGAACACTACGGGTGAAGGCCGACAGAGCGGTTGCGACCCGCAAGCAGGCCGGCGATCGTCTGCGTGAGTACGAGCGCGGCCATGACACCGAGCGGCAGGGCCCAGGTGCCGGTCACGTCGTGCAGAACGCCGAGCAGCACCGGACCCAGGGCGGCGATGAGGTAGCCGACGCTCTGCGCCATGCCCGAGAGCTCACCCGCCTGCACGTGGTTCTCGCTGCGCAGGCCGAAGAGCGAGAGGGCGAGCACGATGGTGGAGCCGCAGCCGACGCCCGCGAGCATGATCCACAGCACGGCGAGCGGTGGGAAGAGCAGCTGGCCGACGATTCCGACGAGCGTGAAGCCGCTCGTGACGGCGGCGAGCAGCCGCTGGTCGCGCGCACGGTTGAGCACGGCAGCGCAGCCGAGATTGCCCGCGATGCCGAGAATCTGGAACAGGAAGAGGTGCCAGCCGGCATCCGCTGCCGACACGCCCTGGGATCGCACGATCGACGGCCACCAGGTGATGAGGGCGTAGTAGCCGCTGGACTGGAGGCCCATGAACAGCGTGACCTGCCACGCGATGGAGGCCCGCCACGGAGAGCGGTGGGGGTGCAGACGGGTCGCGGGGGCGGCATCCGCTGGTGTGGTCTTGCGGCGCAGCTGCGGAAGGAAGATCGCGAAGGTGATGATCGCGAGGCCGGCCCACACCCCGATAGCGAGCCGCCAGCCGTCGTGGCCGACCGAGGCGATGGGTACCGCGAAGCCGGATGCCGCGGCCGCCGCCGCGCTCTGAACCGACGAGTACGCGCCCGTCACCGCCCCCACCCTGCTCGGGTAATCGCGCTTGATGAGCGAGGGCAGGATGACGTTCATGAGGGCGATCGCCACGCCGAGGCCCGCCGTGCCGACCCAGATGAGGCCCGTGAGAGGCAGTGAGCGGGCGACGATCGAGGCGGCGAGCAGAAGAAGGGCGGCGCCGAGGGTGCGTTCCATGCCGAAGCGCGTGGCGAGCACGGGGGCGACGGGCGAGATGACGGCGAAGGCGATGAGGGGCAGGCCGACGAGGATGGATGCGGTAGCGCCGCTGAAGCCGAGGTCCCCGCGAATGTCGCTCAGCACAGGGCCGACCGACGTGATGGCCGTTCGCAGGTTGGCGCCGATGAGCAGGATGCCCACGAACAGAAGGCCGTAGCGGGCAGTTCTCATGGTGACTCTATTGTTGCCGACGAATCGGCAGTGGCGGTTCCAGCTCGTACCTGTCTCGCCTTGTCGGCTGGCCCGTTCTCGGATAGCGCCCGGCGACGTTGATACTGTCGAGATCATGGCGGAGACAAAGGCAACGCTGCTGGAAGACTTGCTCACGCTTGAGAGACGGGGCTGGGACGCACTGTGTTCCCGCTCCGGAGCTGATTTCTACGCCGACATCATGCGAGACGACGCGGTGATGGTGCTCTCAAACGGAACGGTACTCGATCGATCGGCCGTCGTGGCCTCGCTGAACGAGGCGCCTCCGTGGCGCGACTACACGATCATCGGCCCGACTGTGATCACGATCGACTCGGGCGTGGCAGCGCTCGTGTATACGGCAATCGCACGACGGGAGGACGAGGATCCTGCGTTCCAGGCCCTGATGTCGAGCGTGTACGTGCGCGACGGTTCCGCGTGGACGCTGGCGCTGTATCAGCAGACGCCGATACCGGTCGTGAAGTAAGAAGTGAACGTGGTGGTTCTTCGTGGCAAGTGCTCCTGTAGCGATCTGCTGCTGCGATCCGCGGGGGGATGCTGAGTACATAGCGATTTTGTCCGATTAACAGGACGTCATGCTACGATGTCCTTCAGAAAGGACATCTCCGATGGATACGACACGTTTGACCGCGTTCCTCAACGAGACCGATACCGCACCGGCCGAGCTGGCGCGGAGAGCCGGCGTGTCCAGAAACACCGAATGGTCGCTGCGCCGCGACCCGAGCCGCGCAAAACTCGGCACCCTCAGAGAGCTCGCTCTCGCCTGCGGCCTCGACATCACCCTCGACACGACTGCGGCCAGCGACCCGTACGCTGCCGCGGCGGCACGCGTCCTGGTCGGCGATCTCTCCCCCGATGACGTCGACGATGAAAGGCAACTCGCCGAGTGGACAGACCGTTTGCGTCGATGGGTGCCAGATGCACCACCGTTGCAGCTCGCCGAGACGGCCGCGAGCGTATCTGCACCGCAGAATAGGGCTGAAGCGATCCTACTCATCGGGCGCCATGACGCCGACAGGTTGGCATCGGCTGCGCTGTCAAGTGAGGAAGCGTGGGCTCTTTCCGGCGCCGCCGCGCTGGACGCCCTCGATGTGGAGCCAATAGCGGCAACCGTACCGACCGTGCTGTGGACGGCGAAGCCCGACGTTGTCACCGGGATGCTCCTCGCTACGCACAGAAGAACAACGGTCGCCTCAGCTGCGAACGTTATCGTCGCACCCCTTCACCAGAGCGTGCTCGAAGGGAGCACCAGCGTGGAAGGGATACCGCTCGTCAGCCCCGTTCAGGCTGTCATCGACAGTCTCGGTATCGGCGGGGAAGCCGGGGCCGCCGCCCACAACATTGCTGAAAGGTGGTGACCAATGGCCGAGCAACGGTGGGGCGTCGGCTCCAACCAGTACCAGAAGAGGCCCGGCAGACCCGTCGGGCCAGGCCGTCGGGCGGCTCTTCCGTCGCTATCACAGAGCAACGAACGTAGGAACCAGGCTGACGCGTGCGGAATCACCTGGGACCTGGATCAGGTGGACCTTGAAGCGATCGGCGGTGAGCGGAATGTCGACCGGGCCCGAGCCCGCTTCCGCTCACGGTTCCCGGACATGATCTGGGACGCAGCACGGTTAGAGGGCAACACGTTCACCCTCCCAGAAGTGCAGACACTGCTCGATGGTGTCACCGTCGAGGGGAAGAAGCTTGAAGAGCAGGAGCAGATCCTCGCGCTCAACGAAGGCTTCAACGAAATCGACCGGCTGGTGGGGCACGACGAGTTCCAGCTGACCAAGCAGATTTCCGTCCGCGTTCACCGAATGATCGCAGTGCACGAAGCGATCGAATCAGGCAACTTCCGCGGCGAAGGTTCGGTCACCGGCGGCGGCGCCGTCCGCCTGTCAGACGGGGGCGTCGTCGACGGCCGGGCAACCGGCGAGAACGGCGCCGACCTGCGCGCCGCTCACCACAAGCTCCTCGACTGGCTGAGCACAGAACCAGACCCGCGGGCACGCGCACTCGTATACGCCGCGTCAGCGATTCGCCACCAGTTCTACTTCGACGGCAACAAACGCACAGCGAAACTGGTGGCGAGCGGCGAACTGCTGGCCCACGGGTACGACGCGATCTCAATCCCCTACTCGAGGTTGCACGAGCAGAACATCGCCCTCGACACCCTGTTCAGGACAGACGACGCCACACAGCTGATGGTGCTGCTCGCCGACTGCGCACGAGGTTGACCGAGTTCACGCACCGTCTAGCGCGACGGTTTCTCGGCGCCCAGCCGACCGGGGAACAGATGTGCCCGCCACCAGCGCGCCGTGCCGCTACCGCACATCACCTGCGGCAACGAGCACAGCGAGAAATGCCAATGCACCCAGCACTAAGTAGCCGGTTCCGCAGTATTACTGGGAGTAAGGGTGCACCCCCCGGGACTTGAACCCGGAACCCACTGATTAAGAGTCAGTTGCTCTGCCAATTGAGCTAGAGGTGCGTTTCGGCTTCCGAATCGATGACCGGAACCGAGGGTCAACATTATCATCACCGACGGCGCTCATGCGAATCGGCCCGGCTGGCTATCCTGAGGAGCGTGACCGACGCCGACTCCCCCGCCGACCAGCCCTCGCTCGACGACGATCTCGCGCTCGCCCTCAGGCTCGCCGACGCCGCAGACGCCATCAGCCGTGACCGCTTCCGCGCGCTCGACCTGCGCGTCGAAACCAAGCCCGATCGCACCCCGGTGACGGATGCCGACAAGGCCGTCGAGCGCGCCATCAGAGACGGTCTCGCGGCCGCGCGCCCCACCGACGGCATCCTCGGCGAGGAGTTCGGCACCGAGGGCGACACGCGCCGCCAGTGGATCATCGACCCCATCGACGGCACCGCCAACTTCCTGCGCGGAGTGCCCGTCTGGGGCACGCTCATCGCGCTCGCGATCGACGGCGTACCGGTCGTGGGAGTGGTCAGCGCGCCGGCACTCGCCAAGCGCTGGTGGGCCGCGAAGGGCGGCGGCGCATGGCTTGCCGAGGCGGACGAGGTGGTGCGCAGCATCCGTGTGTCGTCGGTTTCGAGAATCGAGGATGCGTCGCTCAGCTTCCAGAGCATTGCCCAGTGGGACGACGCCGGCTACCTCGAGAAGCTCATCGCGCTGAGCCGGCGGGTGTGGCGCGAGCGCGCCTACGGCGACATGTGGCCGTACATGATGCTGGCGGAAGGGCTCATCGACGCGGTCGGCGAGTTCGACGTGCAGACCTACGACCTCGCGGCGCTGATCCCGATCGTCGAGGAGGCGGGCGGCCGGTTCACCTCGGTCACGGGCGAACCCGGGCCGGCGGGCGGCAGTTCACTTGCCACCAACGCTCTGCTGCACGACCAGCTGCTCGACGCCCTGCGCTGAGCGGCGGCAGTTCAGCGGCAGTTCAGCGTCGGTTCCGCGGCCCGGTTCAGCCGGCCGTTAGCAGCCCCTCGAAATCCGCGACCGACATGACCGACGCCTGCCTGGGGAACACCTTCTGCGTCAACACGCGGTGCACCTCTGGGTCGACGTCGAAGCACGCGTCGTCGAGAACGAACAGGCGATAGTCCCGGTCGGCGCCGTCGCGCACGGTGGAGAGCACCACGCCGCTCGTCGAGATGCCGCACAACGCGAGGGTGTCGACGCCGCGCTCGCGCAGAGTCGCGTCGAGCGAGGCCGAGCTGAACGCGCCCACCCGCGTCTTGCACACCACGAGCTCGCCCTCGGTCGGCTCGATGCGTGAGTCGACCTGCGTCTCGGGCCGCCCTGCATCCAGACGACCGGATGCGGCCGCCTGCGCGAACGCGGCATTCGACGCCGGCACGCGCACGGCGTCGTCCCGGCTGAGGGCCGCCCGCACGTAGACGACATGGAGGCCGGCGGCGCGCGCAGCATCCCTCGCCTTCGTCACGCTGGCGAGAAACGCCTGCTGGTCGGGCACCCGCTCGAGGATCGAGGGCTGCAGATCCATGATGAGCAGCGCCGTCTGCGCCGGATCCACGGGGTGGGTGTGCGTCATGAGGTCCTCCCCGCGCCACGCTACGCGCTTCCGGCATACAGTGGGCTTCCATGAGCACAGCAACGCCGCAGCCCACCTCCATGCGCGCCGTGACGGTGCCATCGCCCGGAGGGCCGGAGGCGCTCGTGCCGGCGCAGGTTGCTCAGCCGACACTCGGCGCGAGGGACGTTCTCATCCACGTGGCCGCGGCCGGGGTCAACGGCGCCGACCTCGCCCAGCGCGCCGGGCACTACCCGCCGCCGGCTGGCGCTCCCCCATGGCCCGGGCTCGAGGTCTCGGGCGTCGTTTCCGCCTCGGGCGAGCTGGTGGAGGGGTTCGACGAGGGCGACGCCGTGTGCGCGCTGCTGCCCGGCGGTGGCTACGCCGAACGCGTGGCTGTGGACGAACGCCTCGTGCTGCCCGTGCCGCACGGGGTCGCGGCGCGCGATGCCGCGGCGCTGCCCGAGGTCGTGGCGACGGTGTGGTCGAACGTGTTCATGTTCGCGGCGCTGCAGCCGGGCGAGACGCTGCTTGTGCACGGCGGATCGAGCGGCATCGGATCGATGGCGATCCAGCTGGCGACGGCGCTCGGCTCCCCCGTGATCGCCACGGCCGGCTCGGCCGAGAAGGTCGCGTTCTGCGAGAGCCTGGGAGCGATCGGCGTCAACTACCGCGAGCAGGACTTCGTCGACGCGGTTCGAGAGCGAACGGATGGCCACGGCGCCGACGTCGTGCTCGACATCGTGGGCGGTGAATACATTGCGCGCGACATCGCCGCGCTGGCGACGGAAGGGCGCATCATGGTGATCGCCGACCGGGGGCGCACGCCATCCGCATTCCAGGTGGGCGCGCTCATGGCGAAGCGCGGCCGCATCTGGGGAACGACCCTGCGTGCCCGGCCGATCGAAGAACGGGCGGCGGTTCTCGCGTCGGTGCGCGAGAACGTGTGGCCGCTCATCGAGCGGGAACACGTGCGACCGATCGTCGACAGCGTGTTCCCGCTCGAGGAGGCGGCCGATGCGCACCGGCGCATGGAATCGTCTGCCCACATGGGCAAGATCCTGCTGGCCACGCCGGTCGAGTAGCCGACGAAGTCGGCGTATCGAGACCCGTTGCGAGGTCTCGATACGCGCTCCGCGCTACTCGACCAGCAGGGGCGCTCAGGCTGACCAGCAGGGGCGCTCAGGCGGCCTGCGGCAGCTCCACGTCGCGAACGTGCTCAGGAGCGACGGCGAGTTCGTCGTCACGCACGAACACGAGCGCGCGCCCGTCGGCCACCAGCTCGCCGGCGACCAGCGCATCCGCGACGCGGTCGTCCAGCTCACGCTGGATCAGCCTCTTCAGCGGTCGCGCACCGTACTCGGGCTCGTAGCCGTGCTCGGCGATCCAGTCGACCGCCTCGTCCGTGACCTCGAGCTCGACGCCCTGGGCCGCAAGCCGGCCTCGTGTCGCGCCAAGCAGCATCCGCACAATATCGCGCAACTGCTGCTTTTCGAGCGTGCGGAACAACACGATCTCGTCGATGCGGTTCAGGAACTCGGGCCGCATGGCCTCGCGCAGCTTGCCCCACACGCGGTCGCGCAGCGCCTTCTCGCCGCCGAACCCGTTGCCGTCAGCGGATGCCGGCACGAAGCCGAGCGCGCCGCTGCGGCTGGCGAGGAACTCGCTGCCGATGTTCGAGGTCATGATGATCACCGTGTTGCGGAAGTCGACCGTGCGGCCCTGACCGTCAGTCAAGCGGCCGTCGTCGAGCACCTGCAGCAGCATGTTGAACACGTCCGGGTGCGCCTTCTCGATCTCGTCGAAGAGCACGACAGAGTACGGGTTGCGGCGCACGCGCTCGGTCAGCTGCCCGGCCTCGTCGTAACCGACATACCCGGGAGGGGCGCCCACCAGTCTGCTGACCGTGTGCCGCTCGCCGAACTCGCTCATGTCGAAGCGCACCATGGCGCCCTCGCTGCCGAACAGCGACGCGGCGAGCGTCTTGGCCAACTCAGTCTTGCCCACGCCCGTCGGGCCGAGGAACAGGAAGCTGCCGACCGGCCGACGCTCGTCGCCCATGCCGGCCCGACTGCGGCGCACGGCCTTCGCGACCATGCGCACGGCCTCGTCCTGGCCGATAACCCGCTCGTGCAGCTCGTCCTCCAGGTGCGCGAGACGCTCGCGGTCGCCTTCCGTCAGCCTGTTGGCGGGGATTCCAGTCGCGCGCGCGATTATCTCGGCGATCTCTGTCTCACCGATGACGGATGCGGCACGCCGACCCGCACCGTTGGCCGTTGCCTCGTCCAGCTCGGCCTGCACCGCCTCCATCTCGTCGCGAAGTTCGGAGGCTTGCTCGTAGTTCTCGGCGGAGACGGCCGCGTTCTTGTCGGCCTCGAGCGACGCCAGTTGCTCGATGAGCGCCGTCACGTCGACCTTCTCGCCTTCGCGCAGGCGCAGGCGAGCGCCGGCCTGGTCGATGAGGTCGATGGCCTTGTCGGGCAGGAAGCGGTCGCTGATGTAGCGGGACGACAGCTCAACGGCCGCACGGATCGCGTCGTCGGTGTATTCGACGCCGTGGTGCTGCTCGTAGAGGCTGCGGAGGCCGCGCAGAATCTGCACCGCATCCTCGATACTCGGTTCTCCCACCATCACCGGCTGGAACCGGCGCTCGAGCGCCGAATCCTTCTCGATGCGGCGGTACTCCTTGAGGGTGGTGGCGCCGATGAGGTGCAGCTCGCCGCGGGCGAGCCGTGGCTTCAGAATGTTGCCCGCATCCGTGCCGCCGCTCTCACCACCGCCGCCTGCGCCGACCACCGTGTGCAACTCGTCGATGAAGACGATCAGCTCGCCCTTGTGCGCGCCGATCTCGTTCATGACGTTGTTCAGGCGCTCCTCGAAGTCGCCCCGGTAGCGGGCGCCCGCGAGCATGGCGGTGAGGTCAAGCTCGATCACGCGCTTGCCGTTCAGCTGCTGCGGCACGGCGCCGTCGACAATGGCCTGCGCGAGGCCCTCGACGATGGCAGTCTTGCCGACACCGGCCTCGCCGATGAGCACGGGGTTGTTCTTGGTGCGACGGGCGAGAATCTCGATGGTCTGCGCGATCTCGTCGGAACGGCCGATCACGGGGTCGAGCTCGCCGCCGCGGGCGCGGGCGGTCAGATCGATGCCGTAGGTGTCGAGCGCGGGCGTCTCGGAACTGCCGTCGTTCGGCGCCTGCGCTCTCGGCGCACCGGCGGGCACCGGCTGCCGCGCGGCGGCCTGCACCGATTCGGGCGTCACGCCGGCTTCAGCCAGCACCTGGCCCGTTGGCGAATCCTGGTTCAGCACGAGCGCGAAGAACAGGTGCTCGGGGTCGATATAGGTCGAGCCGGATGAGCGCGCCACCTGGTACGCATGAAACAGCGCGCGCTGCGCCGACCCGGTGAGGGTCGGGGCGGCATCCGTCTTCTCGCTTGCCTCGGGCAGGCGCTGCTCAACGGCGGCGGCAATGGCGGCGGGCTCTGCGCCGACGCGCGCGATCATCTCGGTAGTCGGCGACTGCTCGGTCATGACGTGCAGAATGTGCAGGGCGTCGACTTCGTTGCGGCCGCTCTCACTGGCATAGACGCCGGCGCGGGCCAGCAGCTCGTGAGTGCGGCTGCTGAGCAGGCGTCCCACGTCGATGGAGCGCGACGAAGCGCCGCCGCGCTGCCCCTGCAGGTATCGGGCGATGAACTCGTCGAACGATCCCTCGCCGAGACCGTCGGGTCCGAAGAATGTAGGCATTCGGTTCTCTCCAAAAGTTGAGTGCTTCTGGCTCAACTTAACGCGGAGTGTGCGAATCCATTCCCGAACTCGTCGCCTCTGTGAGAACTTTTTCAGCTCGGGCATGAGAGCGCGACGAGAGGATGCTGCTGACGAGTTCCAGGAGCACGAGAGCCAGGGCCACGAGCGCGAGGGCCGCCCACGCGGTGAGGCCGCCGCTGAGCAGGCACGCCAGGCAGGGAAGCACGATCGCGGGAGCCAGGAGGCTCATGACCCCGCGAATCGGCCGCGCCAGCCGCAGCCCCACGACCGCGTTCACCAGATAGAACCCGCAGACGCCAAATGCCAGAATGACCCGCACGGAGGCCGGAAGCGGGCGGCCGGCTTCCACCACGGCGATGCCCACGGCGGCGGCAACCAGGGTCAGTGCCGTCACGAGCAGGAACGGCAGATACATGATCACGTCGCG
Source organism: Microbacterium sp. STN6 (assembly GCF_026410545.1). Classification (GTDB taxonomy): domain Bacteria; phylum Actinomycetota; class Actinomycetes; order Actinomycetales; family Microbacteriaceae; genus Root112D2. The sequence continues at coordinate 335,665 of NZ_JAPMIT010000002.1, read as the reverse complement.
CATCGCGCCGAACGATCTCGCCCGCTGCGCGGCGACGAGTCCTGCCTCGGCGGTGGGGGCGCCCCAGCGAAAGAACGCCCGAGCCAGCAGAGCGCAGACCACGAAGCCGAACAGGGCGGCAGCGCCGCCTTCGACGCTCGGGTGCGCCGCCAACCCGGTGACGCTCAGGTAGACCGCCTCGCCGACGACGATCACGACGAACAGGCCGACTCGCTCGAGCCCGTGCGCAACCGATGCTCGCTGGTACACCTCATTGGCGAAGCTGCCGTGCACAGCCAGCAACACGATCTCGGCCGCGATCGAGATCGCCCACAGGAGGTACTGGGTCGGCGGCGGCACGACGATCGAGACCAGCCAGAGAACCGCGGTGGTGAGGTTGTAGAGCACGACGCGCCAGAGCGACACAGACATGGTTCTGCTCGTGTACGGCAACAACCACATGACGAGCAGAATTAGCCTCACCCAGGCGCCCCCCGCGGCATAGAGCCAGCCATACTGCAGGATGCCGCCGGATATCGCGATCGCCATCGCGGCCGGCCCCGGCATCGCCGCAACGACCAGCACGCCGAAGACGGGGAAGCGCCGACCGTAAAGGTTGTTTGCGATCATCAGGTTGGCCCACGCCCACCACAGCGGAAAGAACAGTGCGATGAAGAGCATCACGGTACCGGGGCCGGGCGACACTTCAATGAGGTGAGCGGAGATCGCGACGACCACGACGAACACGAGGTCGAAGAACAACTCGTACCAGTCCGCGGTACGTCGGGGCGCGATCCCTGCCTCCGCGCTCATGCAGCGAGTGTAGACCCGTCAGTCGTGCCAGCGATATGACCTCGGCGCTAGACAGAAGTGCAACGGCTGTAGGTGGCGACAGTGCATAACGCCACGGCAGCTGTTTATGGGCTAGCCTTATAGCTCATAGATCGGGAGGGCCGCGGTTATGGCATCGGAGAACTGGCCGGCACTCGAGTGGGAAAAGCAGACGTCGGTGCCGAACACCGTCTGGGGTGCCCAGGCCGAGGTTAGCGCGCAACGCGCCACGTACCAGTCCTCAATTCCTCCCTTGATAGCCCCGCGACGGCCGATTCCTGACGCCGAAGTCGCGGCGGCCGCCGACGAAGCCGCCCGTGAACTGAGCCGATTCGACGCCGAACTCGGTGTGCGGGTGAACTCGTTCGCGCCGGTACTGCTGCGTTCGGAAGCAGCCTCGTCGTCGCAGATCGAGAACCTGACCGCTTCCGCGCGCGCCATCTTCAGTGCCGAGCTCGGAGCCAAGAGCGGACGCAACGCGGAACAGGTCGCCGCGAACACGCTCGCGCTGCAGGCCGCCATCGGGCTTTCTGAGCAGATCAGCTCACGTGCCATCGCGCAGATGCACAAGGTCTTGATGGCCGAACAGTCACGCCACGCCCCCGGAGAGTGGCGTGAGGAGGCTGTCTGGATCGGCACTCGCTCTGATAGCCCGATCGGCGTCGAATTCGTCGCCCCATGGTATGAACGTGTCCCCGAACTCGTAGAAGATCTCGTGAGATTCGCGACGCGCAGCGATGTGTCCCCGCTGGTGTCCGTCGCCGTGGCACACGCTCAATTCGAGACCATCCATCCGTTCACCGACGGCAACGGCCGCACCGGTCGAGCTCTGGCCCAGTCAATGCTTCGCCACCGTGGCGTCACGCGCACAGTCGCCGTCCCTGTGTCAGCGGGTCTCTTAGCGGATATCGATGGCTACCACGCCGCTCTCACTGCATATCGTGCGGGCGATATCAACCCGATTGTCCGCGCATTCGCAGACGCATCGCTGCGCGCGGTCGGCAACGCTCGCGAACTAGTGCGGACGATCGACGATCTCCGCGAAAGCTGGAACCACCGACTGAAGGCTCGCAGTGACAGCAATGCCTGGAAGGTGCTCGATATCCTCACCCGCCGCCCCGTCCTCAACTCCGCTACAGCCGCAGCCGAGCTAGGCATCAAGCAGCCGAACGTTTATCCGCCGATGCAGGCACTAGTGGAAGCCGGAATAGTCCAGTCGAAAGCGGAGCACAACCTCGGTCCGTTCTGGCGCTCCGACGAAGTGCTACTCGCAATCGACATGTTCGCCAAACGCGCAGGTCGACGTGAGTACCGCTGAGAGGGCCTACTGCTACCGCCGGAAAGTGGCTCCGTGCTCGATGCCGCCGGAGCTCGCGATCGCCATCGCGGCCGGTCCCGGCATTGCAGCAACCACCAGCACACCGAAATCGGGGAAGCGACGACCGTAGAAGTTGTTCGCGATCACCAGGTTGGCCACAGCGACCGAGTCGTCGAGATGCTGGCCGCTCCCCCGCTCAGTGCGCGGTGCGGCGTCTGCGCAGAAGCAGGGCAAGCCCGATGAGGATCAGCAATGCGCCGGTAAACCCGATCGGAAGCATGTCCAACCCCGTGTTGGCGAGGGTCGCCGGGCTGCCTCCGTCACCGACGGCGGCCGCCGGGTTATCACCGTCACCGGCAGCGGCTGCCGGGTCGCTCCAGTGCGCATAGAGGGTGAGCGACTTCGGACCACCGATACCCAAGTCAGTGGCGGCGGTTACCTGGGCGCCGCCGACGGCCTGCGTGAACCATCCGTCGAAGGTGGAGCCCGCGCGAGTCGCATCTGCCGGGAAGCCGATCTGGGCGTCCTGGAAAGTACTCGCGTAGACGACGTCGGGGGCGGTCGGCGCCGTGCCGCCATTGCCGTCGAGCAGCACCGTGACGTTGTGTCCCGTCACGTTCTCAGGGTTCTGGATGACGCGGGTGTTCAGAATGATTCCGGTGTTCGCGAGCGTGCCCGCGATGGCGAGCGTGCCCCCGTTGCGGATCGTGCCGGAGTTGGTCACGACGATCCCGTCCGGGATGTCGATGTTGTTGAAGGGCGGCAGGATCAGCGTGCCGGCATTGGACAGCGATCCGAAGTTGGTGCTGTCCGCCGCGATGTCGCCGGGGCCGACCCCGTGTTCGCCGAGCCCCGAGCCGACGGTGACTACCGCGCCCGCTCCGATCGAGAGGGCTGCGCCGGACCCGGAGTAACCGCCACCGATCGCCGCGGCCTGCCCGTTGCTGGTTCCCGCGATCACGGTGCCACCGTTGATGGCGATCGTGCCGCCGTCGCGGGCGCGGCCGCCGCCGATCCCCGCGGCGAACTCGCCGCCCGTCGCGGTGACGGTGCCACCATTGATCGTGGTGGTGCCGCCGGCACCGAGGTGCCCGCCGCCGATCCCGGCTCCGTCGAAACCGCCCAGGGTGGTGATGGCGCCACCGTCGATGATGATCGTGCCCGCGGCTTCGCCGTTGGCACCGCCGATTCCGGCTCCGCCACCACCGGGCGATGTGTCTCCGTAGCTGCCGGTGGCGTCAAGAGCGCCGACGGCTCCGCCGGGTGCTGAGTCCATGATCGTGAGGCTGGTTCCCGCCGGGACTCCGAGCCCGGCCGGCGCGACGGGGTCCTCGTCGTCGCTGACCAGGATGAGCCGATGGCCGTTCAGGTCGAGGGTCAGCGCGTGGCCGGCGGGGACCTTAACGACGTCGCTGCCGGCATCGCCTGTGAGGTCGGCGCCGAGGCTGATCGTCGACCCCGAGGGCTGGGTCGCGAACGCGGCCGCGAGCTCGGCGATCGAACCGACCGCGGTGTCGGCGCGGGCGGCCGAGACCGGGCCGACCACCAGCGCGACGGCAGCGGCCGCGACAGCGACCGCCGCGAGCATACCGACTCGCCGAGCCCTTCCGGTGGTCGAGGTCTCGGGGGCGACAGAACTGCGCGGCATGATGTCAGGTCCACTCTCGTCGGGGGAGGCCCGTGTCGCCACGGAACGGCGCGACCAGTTCGACAGCGCGCACCCGCCAGCTTAGCGGTTCCGCCGATAGCGGATCAGGACGACAAGCAGCTGGCGCCTACAGTCGACGAGCCGCTCAGAGTCGAGCAGAATCACGGCGAAACAAGAGACAAGGCCACCCCGATGGGTGGCCTTGTCTCTCAACAGCTCGCGACAGCGACCGAGTGGTGGAGATGGGGGGAATTGAACCCCCGTCCACTGCTGTGGTCATGTGCCTTCTACGGGCGTAGCCAGTGCAGGCGTTCTACTCGGCCCCGGAATTTGCCACTGGCACCTAATCCGACGAGCCCAGCCCTGGTTTGAGTCCCCTTATGCCCCAAGACAGAACATAAAAGCAATCTCTCTCAATGGCGCCAGGATCCGGGTAGAGAGCATTCCCGGTCTGACGGACTTCTTTAGTGCGCTCGCTTAGGCAGCGAGGGCGAAGTCAGTGCGCTTTGAATTGGCACTTATTGTTTTCCAGAGATCGTTTACGAGATAACCCTGGATCCTCGACCCGCTTCTCACACTCACTCAGGCAATGTCGAAACCGATCATCCCCATGGAGCGCTCGCGCCATGAGGCACGGGCGGGTCGCTGTCGCGCGCTGTTGAGTTTTTGAAAGGTGCATCTCGCAAGGAGCGAGTACATCAGCATACAACACCCGCCCACACGCATTTATGCCATTCTGCCCTGCGACCGATCGCGACCGAAATGTCCATAAGTCGCTGCGATACCGCGCGTTACTCAATCGTGATCCCACGTGAACACGGGATTCTCCTGCTTTCCCTCCCTTTCAATCACGTTCTAAACGACCACAATCTTGACCCGCTGATCGCCCGCCGGAAACCATCTGCGATAGCAAGACCGCACCTCCAACTCACAAAGGAGTGAAAATGATCAGCCGTTCCTCGAACTACAGCCGCTCGCGTCGCTGGCGTCTCACCGGTGCCGCCGTCGTCACTGCGGCGGTCGCCCTGACGGGCCTTGCCGGATGCTCTAGTGGCACACCGGCAGCCGCGCCCGCCGCTGCCAAGCACGACTTCCCGAGTTACTACCCCTCTGACTACTCCGACATCGTCGCGGCGTCGAAGAAGGAGGGCGGCAACCTCGTCGTCTATTCGAACACCGACCAGGAGAACTGGGCGCCGATCATCCGCGACTTCCAGAAGAAGTACCCATGGGTCACCAACATCGCGGCGAGCAACCTCGACAGCGATGAGGTCTTCCAGCGCCAGCTCAGCGAGTCGGCTACAGGAAAAGCGCCAGCCGACATGCTCGTCTCCAACGCGGTTCAGGCCTGGGCCAAGTACGCCGGCACCGATGACTCGCTTCTGTCGTACCAGTCCCCTGAGTTGAAGAAGCTGCCGTCGTTTGCTCAGCTGATGCCGAACGTTTACGCCATGTCGCTCGACCCCGTCGGGATCCTGTACAACACAAGCCTCATGCCGAAGGCACCGACGAGCATTGCCCAACTGAAAAAGATCGTCGCGGCCGACCAGAAAACGTACGCCGGCAAGATCACCACTCGAGACGTCGGAGGGGCCTGGGGATTCACCGTCTCGCACGCGTTCGCCGAGGGGGACAAGAACGCCTGGAGCAGCCTCGACAAGATCCTGCCTCTCGCCCGGCCAGAGACCTCATCCGGAACCCAGAGCGAGAAGATCCTTTCCGGTGAGTACCTCGCCGGCTTCTTCATCAGCTCGGCCGTCGCGTACCCCGCCCAAACACAGAGCGGCGGACTCGTGAAGTTCGTCATGCCGACGGATGGCACCGTGGTTCTCGGTCGCGGAATCGGAATCACCCCGAAGGCACCGCACCCGGCGACGGCGAAGCTGTTCCTCAATTTCGTGCTGTCTGCCGATGGCCAGAACGCGGTCGCCGAAGGTGGTCTCACCTCGTACAGGGACAACGTGAAGCTGACCGAGGGTCGCCACACCTATCAGGAGGTCGAAAAGGTCGCGGGCAAGAAGGGCATCATCCGGGTGCCGTACGAGGTGGTCTCGGACAGCGACGTAACGTCGTTCGTCGACAAGTGGAACGGCGATCTGGGCAAGTAGCCGCTTGCTGCGCCTCACGATCATGACATCACTTCTCACGAAGGAAACCGCCGGCACGACGCCGACGTCGAGCCTGCCGGCGCCGAAGTACCCTCGGGTCTTCGGCGTCGGCCGAGGCCGCATCGTGCAGTACGGCGTCTTCGTCGTACTCGCGATCTTCGTCATCGCGCCCATCATTCCCATCCTCTACCAGTCGATTCGCACGAAGCCGCTGTACGACGCAGCAGGCCTGTTCACCGCCGGCAACTATGTGCACCTCTTCAGCGACGCTGGCTTCGGCCAGGTCATCCTGAATACGGCGATCTTCGCCGTTGGCACCACGGTGCTCACACTGGTGATCGCTATCCCCATGGCGGTGCTCGTCGTTCGAACCAAGCTGCCCTTCGGCAACGTGCTCGGCCAGTCCATGCAGTGGCCGTTCTTCGTCTCGTCGCTGATTCTGGGATTCGGGTGGATCACCCTGTACGGCCCAGCAGGCTTCATCAGCGTGCAGGTGCGACAACTCATCGGCTTCGTGCCCTGGAACCTGTACTCGCTTCCCGGAATGGCTGTCACCGAAGCGGTCGGTCTGGCTCCAATCGCGTACGTCTTCTGCGTGAACGCCCTCCGGCAGGCCGACGCCTCGCTGGAAAGCGCAGCGCAGGTATGCGGGTCCGGCCCGCTGCGCATTCTCTTCAGGGTCGTCATCCCGCTTCTGCGACCGCCGATCGTCTACGCGTCCATCCTTATCTTCAGCATGTCTCTCGAGACGCTGAGCGTGCCGCTGCTCTACGGAACCCCGGTGCGCATTCAGGTCTTCTCCACGTTCCTCTACACGAACGGCCTGCAATCGATCAGCCCTGACTACGGGGTGCTCGGCGCGGCATCCACGATCATTCTGGTGGTCACGATCGCCACGGTGGCGATTCAGGCGAAGGTGCTGAAGAACGCGCAGCGGTTCATTTCGGTGCGGGGCAAGGCCGTTCGGCCACGCCTGCTCGACCTCGGCTGGGTCAAGTGGGTCGCGGCGGTCGCCATCGTCATCTACGTGGTCTTCGGGGCGCTGCTTCCGATTCTCGGGCTGTTCTTCCGCTCCTTCACCCTCATCTTCACGCCGCTGCAGAACCCACTGCAGACCCTCACGCTCGCGAACTACCAGCGCATCTTCACCTACCCCGTCTACATCCAGTCGATCACCAACAGCCTGACTGTCGCCGCAATCGGGGCCGTTCTCGTCAGTGCGCTTGCCCTGCTCGCGGTGCTGATCGCCCGGCGGTCCACGTTCCGGTTCGGCCGCGCAGCCGAGTACCTGGCTCTCATGCCGCAGGCCATACCGGGCATCATCGTCGGCATCGGCTTCTTCTGGGCGTTCGCCCTGTTCCCCGGGGGCAGCATCGTGCAGGGGACTCTGGCGGCCATCATCATCGCGTTCGGCCTGCGCGCCCTGCCTACCGCGTTCGGTTCGATCGCACCGGCGATCATGCAGATCGGCAATGAGCTGGACAACGCGGCACGCACGTCGGGCGCCGACTGGTTCGGCGTGTTCTCCCGCGTTCTGCGCAGCCTTCTGCGGCCGGCTTTCGTCGGCGCCATGATCCTGGTCTTCGTCACCATGATCAAGGAGTACTCCGCGGCACTCTTCCTCTCGTCGGCCCACACCGGCGTGATTGGAACGACGATGCTCGAACTCTGGGTTCAGGGGAACACCGGCTCCGTCGCGGCGCTCGCAAGCCTGCAGATCGCGATCACCGCGGTATTCGTCGCCGTCGCAAGCCTATTCATGAAAGGACACACGCATGCCTGAAGTACATGTCTCGCACCTCTCGAAGCAGTTCGGCGAGACGGCCGTGCTCAACGACATCGACTTCACCATCAACGATGGCGAGTTCTTCACGCTTCTCGGACCGAGCGGATGCGGCAAATCCACCACGCTCAACTGCGTCGCCGGGCTGGAGCAGCCGACAACGGGAGCCATCACCGTTGCCGACACCCCGTTCGTCGACACGAGCAGGCGGTTGTACGTGCCAACGGAGGAGCGCAACCTCGGCATGGTGTTCCAGTCATACGCGCTCTGGCCGCACATGACCGTGCAGCAGAATCTCGCGATGCCGCTGTCAATTCGGCGGGTGCCGAAGCAGGAGAAGGGCATGCGAATCCACGATGCGCTCGAGAAGGTTGGGCTCGCTCATCTCAAGGACCGGTTCCCTCATGAGCTCTCGGGCGGGCAGCAGCAACGCGTCGCCCTAGCCCGCGCGCTGGTGTACTCGCCAACGGTGCTGCTGCTCGATGAGCCCCTCTCGAACCTCGACGCCAAGCTGCGCGAGCAGGCCCGAGCCTGGCTCAAACGCCTGCAGGTGGATCTCGGCATCACGACCGTGTACGTGACGCACGATCAGGATGAGGCGCTCTCGCTGAGCGACCGCATCGCCGTCATGTTCGACGGCCACATGGCGCAGATCGGCACGCCAACCGAAGTGTACGAGAGGCCGGCAACGGCGCAGGTTGCCGCGTTCGTCGGCAGCTGCAACTTCTTCACAGGCCGATTCGAGGGCGCGCTCGGCACCGTGGCGCAGGTACGCCTCGACTGCACCGGAGACGTCGTCACAGTCACGACCGATGCACCCTTCAGCGTGGGCCAGGAGGTGACCCTGGCGGTGCGACCCGAACGGCTCAGGATTACCCCGGCGCGCAGCGATGCCGCCGGCTCCAACGTGCTCAACACCGAGGTGCTGACGTGCTCGTACGTCGGCTCGCGCTACGAGTACAACTTGCGCCTCGGGCGGAACGTCGTGCAGGTCGTGACGCAGGACAGCGGCCTGGCCGGGGCTGTCCGTCTGGTGTTCGAGCCCGGTGACGCGCTCCTCTACCCCGGCGCGGCCGTGCCGTCTGAAGAGGCGCAAGAGTTGATGACGGTGTGAGAAGGCGTCCTCCCGCACTCGCCGTCACGTTCGTCTTCGCTCACGCCGTCGTCGTTCAGGTCATCGCCTTCGCGATGCGGCCGACCCTGTCGTACGCGGTGCTCGATGCAGACGCATCGCCTGCCCTGCTCGGTGCCCTGTCTGCGGCATTCGCGATTCCGGCGCTGATACTGGCGCTACCGGCCGGCCATGCCATCGACCGAGTCGGCGAACGGTCCGCCCTTCTCGTCGGTGCCGTGTTTCTCATCGGGGCGGCGATCCTGGCCAGCGCATCTCGGCATTCCCTCTGGATGCTGTTCGTGGCGACGGCGCTGCTGGGAATCGGGCACCTGCTCTCGGTGATCGGAGAGCAGGCGCTCGTCGCGAACACCATCAGCCGCGGTACCTCCGACTCCCGGTTCGGCTATTACACGTTCGCGACGGCGATCGGCCAGACGCTGGGGCCCCTCCTGCTGGCGCTGCCGGGAGCCGCCACGGCGACGCCACCGGTGCGCACCATCTTCACCATCTGCATGTGGGCGGGCTGCCTGTTGCTCGTCATCTCGTTCCTCGTACAGAGCACCCCGCGAATGCACGACGAGCCCCGAGTCGGCATTCTCACAGCAGCGCGGACGCTGCTGCGCATCCCGGGCCTCGTGCGTGCGCTGCTGGCCAGCAGCATGGTTCTCTCGTCCGTCGATCTCTTTCTCGCATACACGCCAGCGCTCGGACACGACCGCAGCCTCGCCGCCGCCACCGTCAGCGCCATGCTCGTGGCGCGCTCGCTGTTCTCCATGTTCTCCAGACTGTTCCTCGGGCGCATGGTCACCCTGGTCGGGCGGCGTGCCCTCATGGTCTCGATGATCGTGGTCTCTGCGATCAGCCTGACAACGTTCGCCCTTCCGCTTTCGGACCCCTGGCTACTCGTCGTCTCCTCGGTGTTCGGGTTCGCGGTCGGCACCTGCCAGCCCATCACGATGTCGTGGATCTCCGATCTCGCGCCCCGGGGCACGCGCGGTCTCGCCATGTCACTGAGGCTCGCGAGTAACCGGCTCGGCCAGACGCTTCTGCCCGGGGCTCTCGGGGCCTTCGCGGCCGTCGCAGGGGCTGCAGGGGTGCTCGTGACTACAGGAATCACCCTGTTCGGCGCGGCGTGGTCGGGGGCGGCGATCGGCGCGACACCGAACTCCGAGAAGTGACGACATTCGCGCCTCGTCGCGATCGAGCCTTTTGGTCATAATGTACGTCGCCGAGGCGCACCACTTTGGGCCGTTCGAGCCTGCAACTGCGGCACACTGGAGAAATGGTCCGGCCGATGTCGCTTCGGGCGCAGCTGCTGCTGCTCCAAATGGCGATCGTGCTTGTCACCGTGATCGGAACGGGCGTCGTCGCAAGCTGGCTACAGGAGCAACAGCTGCGCAATGCGTATCGAGACCGGATGATCGCGGTGGCGCAATCGGTGGCTACTCTGCCGTCCATCATCGACGCCCTCGGTAAGCCAGACCCGGCGAGCACCATTCAGCCCATTGCCGAGGTCGTGCGCAAAGCGTCGAACGTGACCTACATCGTCGTCGCGAACGACAAGGGCATTCGCTACTCGCACCCCAATCCCGATCTCATCGGCGAACACGTCTCCACCGACCCCTCCACTGCGCTTTCCGGTCACATGTACGTGGGAACGCAGACCGGCACACTCGGCACCTCGTGGCGCGTCAAAGTTCCGATCTTTGGCGCGAAGCATGCCGTCATCGGTGTGGTCTCCGTCGGCGTGCTCGAGGCCGATCTTCGCAGCGAGTACCTGGGCAACTCCGTGCTGCTCTTCATCACGATAGGCGTCGCGGCAATCCTCGGAGTCATCGGAGCCGCGTGGGTCAGCACCGTCATCCGAAAACGCATCTACGGACTCGAGCCCGAGGAGATCGCGGGACTCCTCGAAGAACGCGAAGCGCTCCTGCACGGCGTGCGCGAAGGGATCGTCGCGGTCGACGAGCACGGTCGCATCGCGTTGATCAACGACGCGGCGGCCCGACTGCTTGAGATCGACCAGCCAGCCGACCTGGTCGGGATGCGACCGGCCGATGTGCTCGATGCAGAGCTGGCCCGGTTCCTCGCGAGCGACGACGCCGAGCAGAGCTTCATTCTCTCGGGTGAACGCGTGCTCCTCGCCAGGCGTGACGTCGCGAAAACCGGAGACCGGCCTGTTGGCACCATTGCCATTCTTCGCGACAACACCGAGTTGCACGCGCTTCTCCGCGACCTCGACGGAGCGCACGGGCTCGCAGAAGGGCTGCGCGCCCAGGCGCACGGGTTCGCGAACCAGCTCCACGTGATCTCCGGTCTTCTCGAACTCGGGCACGTCGATGAGGCCGTCGCGTTCATCGCGCGTGTCGGCAACGGCGGCACTCTCACGAGCGTGTCGAGTTCCAGCGGTATCGCCGATCTCGAGATCAGCGCTCTGCTCCTCGTGAAGCAGACACAGGCGAAAGAGCTGGGGATCGCCATCTCCATCGATCCGGCATCCACGCTCTCGCCCCTTGCCGCCGGACCGGTCACCGACGCGCTACGCAACGACCTGCTCATCGTGATCGGGAACCTGCTGGACAACGCGATCGAAGCGTGCCAGCACGGCGGTCACATCTCGATCTCGATCGTCGAGCAACAACCTCACCCCAAACATCGCGAGATTCTCGTCCGCGTCACCGATGACGGTCCTGGTATCCCCAGCGCGCTGCGTGGGAAGGTCTTCGCTCCGGGCTACTCCTCGAAACCAGCGCCGAGCGGGCTGCAGGCGACAGGCCGCGGCATCGGCCTCGCGCTCGTCAAACGCATCGCCGAACGTCACGGCGGATCAGTCGAGGTTTCTGACAACCCCGATCTCGGCGCAACGTTCACCGTTCGACTCGTCAGCGCAGACTTCGTCGCAGCGGACCGCTCAGCCCTGCACGCGCGGAGGCCGTCGTGACGCAGGAACGACTCAGGGTGCTCGTCGTCGACGACGACGTGAGCGTGGCGCTCATTCATCACGAACTCGTTGACACCCGCCCGGATTTCGTCGTCGTCGGTGAGGCGCACAACGGGGCAACAGCGCTGACACAGATCGAACGGCTCGACCCCGATGTCGTGCTTCTCGACATCTACCTCCCCGACATGTCAGGCCTCGAGGTGCTCAGTCGCCTCAGGCTCGAGCACAGCAAACCGGTCGAGGTCATCGCTGTGACGGCCGCACGAGACCTCGACAGCGTTCGGGAAGCGCGGGCGAACGGGGTGCGGCACTACCTCGTGAAGCCATTCACGGCAGCCGCCCTTCGAGAGCGCCTCGATCAGGTGGCGCGGCATCACGCGGCGCTTCGACGCAACTCTCTGGGCCAGCCGCTCACACAGCACAGCGTGGACGAGATCATCGCGAGCCCCGCCCCGCGAATGGCGCCGCCCCTGCCTAAGGGGTTGTCGAAGGCGACCCTGGAACGCGTGTCCACCACGCTGAGAGACTCCCCCGATGACCTGTCGGCGTACGAAGTCGCCACGACGGTCGGGATGTCGCGGGTGAGTGCCCGGCGTTACCTCGAGCATCTGGTGGGTTGCGGTCTCGCCTCCGTGTCTCCGAGGTATGGAACGGCGGGGAGGCCGGAGAACCGGTATCGCTCGACGCTGTAGCGGCCGGGTTTCGAGACGGCGCTGCGCGCCTCCTCAACCGGCGTGAAGGCGGCGCTGCGCGCCTCCTCAACCGGCGTGGCGACGGCGCTGCGCGCCTCCTCAACCGGCGTGAAGGCGGCGCTGCGCGCCTCCTCAACCGGCGTGCGCGGTGACGAGCACGTGCGAGAGTTCCGCGAGCCCAGAGAGCGACAGGCCGGCATCCATCAGATAACGGCGAACGCCGCCGTACGTTTCGTCGATCAGGTCAAGCGCCGACGCGAGCGCCTCTCGCGGGCTACCGCCCATGAGCACGCGCAGTTCCGGTGTGGCCTCGACGCCGTGCTCCGCGATCATGGCCAGCATGCCATCGAGCCATTCGCCATCGAGGTTCGCCTCTGAGAGCGCGTAGTCGTCGAGCACGAGCTCACGGTCGACGCCGACCGCCAGAAGCGCCAGCGCAACGACGACGCCCGTGCGATCCTTGCCCGCCGTGCAATGCACGAGCACGCCGCCGCCGCTTCCGGCGATATCGCGCAGCGCCTCAGCCACCACCGCCGCGTGCTCCGTCACGATCTTGCGGTACAGGTCGGGCAGGCTGATCACGCCCGGCTCCTGCGAGGCGCCCGAGCCCTCGAACACGGGCAGCCGCCGCACGTCGACGTCGAGATCGCCGAGGTCGTCCGGCATGAGTTGTGCCTCGAAGTCGTCGCGCAGGTCGATGACCGTGCGGATGCCGAGCTGCGCGAGCTCCCGCCGCCCGGCTGGCCCGAGCGCGTGCAAACCGTCAGAGCGGAATAGCGTGCCCTCTCGAACCAGGCCACCGTCGGCGGGATACCCGCCGGCGTCGCGAAAGTTGTATGTGCCGGGAACGGGAATGCGACGCTGGCTCATCCGCTCATTCCCCAAGACGCTGCTTCGTCGAGATCGCCCGGTCGGCCTCGCGCTTGTCCTGTCGCTCGCGCAGCGCCTGCCGCTTGTCGTACTCCTTCTTGCCCTTCGCGACGGCGAGCTCGACCTTGGCGCGGCCGTCGCTGAAGTAGATGGAGAGCGGCACGATCGTGTAACCGCCCTGCTTGACCTTGTTGTGGATCTTCAGGATCTGCGCCTTGTGCAGCAGCAGCTTGCGCTTGCGGCGCGGCGCATGGTTGTTCCACGTGCCGTCGGCGTACTCGGGAATGTGCACCGCATCGAGCCAGGCCTCCCCCGCATCGACGAACGCGTAGCCATCGACGAGCGACGCCCGCCCGGCACGAAGCGACTTCACCTCGGTGCCCGTGAGCACCAGGCCGGCCTCATAGGTGTCCTCGATGAGGTAGTCGTGGCGGGCGCGCCGATTGGTGGCCACGACCTTCTGACCACGTTCCTTGGGCACGGCGTACTCCTGTAAGTCTTCGAGCGGATGCGTGCGCGCGAGCGCGCGCAGCCCATCAGTCTAGCGAAGAGGAGGCGGGTGGGTTTCGAGGCGGCGCTGCGCGGCTCTTGGCCCGCGTGGGCTCAGATGCGCAGGTAGCGGCTGATCGCCACATTGGCGGAGACCGCCGCGAGCACCACGCCGATGCCGAGCAGCGCCGGCACCACCACATAGGTCGCGTCGATGCCGACGAACGCGATCGAGCCGATGTGCGTCGCCAGGTAGTTGTGCACGAAGAACTGCACGATGCCGACGACCGCCGCTCCGGCCAGAATCGACCCGATGAGCGCCGCGAACACCCCCTCGAGAATGAACGGCGTTCGAATGAACCTGTTCGACGCCCCCACGAGGCGCATGATGCCCAGCTCCCGTCTTCGCGAGATCGCGGAGAGCCGAATGGTGGTCGCGATGAGCATGGCGGCCGCCACGAGCATGAGCGCCGCGATGCCGATCGCCGTGTAACTCGCCACATTCAGGATCTGGAAGATGGGCTCGAGATAGCTCCGCTGGTCGACGACGCTCTGCACACCCGCCATTCCGGAAAGGCTCTCGGTGAGCACATCCGACTGCTGTGGGTCTTTGAGATTCACCCAGAACGTCTCGTTCAGGTACTCCGGCGTCACCGACTCGGCAACGGGGTTGCCCTTGAACTGCTGCTTGAAGTGCTTGAACGCCTGCTCGTGGTTCTCGAACGTGTACTTCTGAATGTACTTCGCCAGCGTCGGCGACTGCAGCTCGCCCTTGACCGCGGCGATCTGTTCGGCATTCGCCTCGCCGCCCTCGCAGTTGTCGGTTGCGGTGCACATGTACACGGCGACCTGCGCCTTGTCGTACCAGTACCCCTTCATCTGCCCGATCTGCATCTGCAGCAGAATGGCCGCGCCCACGAACGTGAGCGAGATGAACGTCACCAGAATGACCGAGACCACCATGGAGACGTTGCGACGCAGTCCGTTCGCCGCCTCTGACCAGATCAGTGCGAACCTCATTTGACCGGCCCCACGTTCTGCTCGCCCTCGTCGTCGTCTCTGCGGTCGGGAGCGCGCAGCCCCAGCTTCTCTGCGAGAGAGAGCTCGCCACGAAGGTCATCGGATGCCGCCTGCCTCGCCCGATACACGGGCTGCGTCGGCGGTGTTGCGAAGTGCGCGTCCACCGGGGCGGCGGGCGCCGAGGCGTAGACCGGCTGCGGTGCGGGCGGGGCCTGGGGCGCCGGCTCGGGCTCCGCCGCCGGGGTGCGGCGCGGGGCCGGCTCTGGTGCAGGCTGCGGCACCGGGGCCGGAGGGACAGCGGCGGGGACGGGGGCGACCGTGGGTGCAGGTGCGGCAGCCGCATCCGCTTCTCTGATGACCGGAATGGTCGTGGTGTAGCCGCCGTGGCGCTCGTCTCGCACGATGCGCCCGTTGGTCAGCTCGATGACGCGCTGCTGCATCTTGTCGACGATGGCGGCCTCGTGCGTGGCCATGAGCACGGTCGTGCCGCCCGCGTTGATGCGCTGCAGCACGGCCATGATGCCCGCGCTCGTGGCGGGGTCGAGGTTGCCGGTGGGCTCGTCGGCCAGCAGGATCTGCGGCTTGTTGACGACCGCGCGGGCGATGGCCACGCGCTGCTGCTCACCGCCGGAGAGCTCGTGCGGAAGGCGCTGCTCCTTGCCGGTGAGGCCGACCATCTCGAGCACGTCGGGCACTGCCTCCTGAATGAAGCCGCGGGACTTGCCGATGACCTGCAGCGTGAACGCCACGTTGTCGAAGACGGTCTTGTTGCGCAGCAGGCGGAAGTCCTGGAACACGACGCCGAGGTTGCGCCGGAAGTACGGCACCTTGCGGTTGGAGATGGTGCCGAGATCCTGGCCGAGCACGTGAATGGTGCCGTGCGTCGGCTTCTCCTCCTTGAGGATCAGCCGCAGGCAGCTGGACTTGCCGGACCCGGAGGCGCCGACGAGGAACACGAACTCGCCGCGTAACACCTCGAGGGTGATGTCGTCGAGTGCGGGCCTCGTGGTGCCCGAGTATTTCTTGGAGACGCTGTCGAACCGGATCATGACCCGCTCAGCCTAAGCAGACTTCGAGCGGATACGGCCCAGCGACTCGCCAGGGCCGAATTTGCGCGCGCTACGACGCCTTGCCCGCGCCCGCGCGCCAGCGGATGCCGGCTGCGATGAAGCCGTCGAGGTCGCCGTCGAACACGGCCTGCGGGTTGTTGACCTCGTGCTCGGTGCGCAGGTCTTTGACCATCTGGTACGGCGCGAGCACGTAGCTGCGGATCTGGTCACCCCAACTCGCCGTGATGGTGCCGGCCAGCTCCTTCTTCTTCGCGGCGTCCTCCTCGCGCTGCTTGAGCAGCAGGCGGGACTGCAGCACGCGAAGAGCGGCCGCGCGGTTCTGAATCTGGCTCTTCTCGTTCTGCATCGAGACGACGATGCCGGTGGGGATGTGCGTGATGCGCACCGCCGAGTCGGTCGTATTGACCGACTGCCCGCCCGGTCCCGACGAGCGGAAGACGTCGACGCGCATGTCGGATTCGGGGATCTCGATCTCGCCCGTCTCCTGCATCAGCGGGATCACCTCGACGGCCGCGAAGCTCGTCTGGCGCTTGCCCGCCGAGTTGAATGGGCTCATCCGCACCAGGCGGTGCGTGCCCGCCTCCACCGAGAGCGTGCCGAACGCGTGCGGAGCGGAGACCTCGAACGTGGCCGACTTGATGCCGGCCTCCTCGGCGTAGCTCGTATCCATGACCGTCGTCGAGTAGCCGTGCTGCTCCGCCCAGCGCAGGTACATGCGCAGCAGCATGTCGGCGAAGTCGGCCGCATCCACTCCCCCGGCGCCGGCGCGGATCGTGACGACGGCGGGAAGCTCGTCGTACTCGCGGTTCAGCAGTGTCGTGACCTCGAGCTCGCCGATGGACTTCTGCAGCCCGGCGAGTTCGCCGCGCGCCTCCTGTGCCGACTCGTCGTCGTTCTCGGAATTCGCCAGCTCGACGAGCACCTCGAGGTCGTCGAGGCGCCGCTCGATGGCGGTGATGCGCGCCAGCTCGCTCTGGCGGTGGCTGAGTTCGCTCGTCACCTTCTGCGCGCGCTCCGTGTCGTCCCAGAGATCGGGCACGCCGGCCTCCTCGCTGAGGCGGGCGATGTCGGCTCTCAGCCGGTCGACATCGACAACCGAGCGGATGTCGGCGAAAGTCGTGCGCAAGTCGGCGATCTGGGCCGCGATATCAAGTTCAACCATGTCGCTGCCAGCCTACCGGGCGCCGCGGAGCTGGCATCAGCCGGAGGGCCCCGGAGCCGGCGAAGCCGGCGGGTTGAGGAGCCGGCGAAGCCGGCGTCTCGAAACCCCCGGAGCCGGCGAAGCCGGCGTCTCGAAACCCCCGGGTCGCTTAGGCTGGAGGTCGCCATGTCGAGCGAAGAGCAACCCTTCAGCATCCGCGCCGTTGCCCTTGCCGCGTTCGTGCCGACGCTCATCTTCTCCATCGGCGAGGGCGCGATCATTCCCATCATCCCGATCGTCGCGAGTAATCTCGGGGCGGGCCTGGCGCTTGCCGGATTCATCGGCGGCATGATCATGGTCGGCGAGCTGCTCGGCGACATTCCGAGCGGCTGGGTCGTCGCGCGGGTCGGCGAGCGCAACGCCATGATCTGGGCGTCGTTCCTGTGCATCATCGGCCTGGGCATCTGCGTCGCGTCGCCGACGACGTGGGCGCTCACGATCGGCGTGTTCCTGATCGGCATCGCCACGGCGGTCTTCGCGCTCGCCCGGCACGCGTTCATGACCGGCTACGTGCCGCTGAAGTACCGGGCGCGGGCGCTGAGCACGCTCGGCGGGGTGTTCCGCGGCGGCTGGTTCGTCGGCCCGTTCATCAGCGCGGGGGTCATCTCTCTCTTCGGCGACACGCATGCCGTGTTCTGGGTGCACATCGCGGCGTGCGTGCTTGCAGCCGTGGTGCTCATCATCGTGCCCGACCCGAGCGCAACGGTCGCGAGGCAGCGCGCGAGCGTAGCGGGGCAAAGAACCCAGCCAGCGGATGTCGGCAGACTCGAGGCGAAGCAGCGCACCGACGGCCTGTTCCGCACGATCGTGGCCCACCGCGAGGTGCTCAGCCGCATGGGCGTCGGTGCCGCGCTGATCGGCGGGCTGCGGTCGTCTCGTACCGTGATCCTGCCGTTGTATGCCGTCGCGATCGGCCTCAGCGACGCGAACACCGCCTTCATCATCGGCATTGCGGGCGCGGTGGACTTCGCCCTCTTCTACGTCTCGGGCCAGATCATGGACCGCTACGGCCGCATGTGGTCGGCCATCCCGTCGATGATCGGCCTCGGCCTCGCGCACATCGCGCTCGCGTTCGTCACGACCGAGCCGTTCTTCATCGCGGTGGCGGTCGCGATGTCGGTGGCGAACGGAATCGGCAGCGGCATCCTCATGACCCTGGGCGCGGACCTGGCACCGCCTGGTTCCCCCGCGCCGTTCCTCGGGGCCTGGCGATTCACCGGCGATGCCGGTCAGGCCGCCGCACCGCTGGCGGTCTCGGGTGTCACGGCGGTTCTCTCGCTGGGCTTCGCCTCGGTCGGCATGGGCGTGCTCGGCCTCATCGGCGCGGGCCTGCTCGTGCGCTGGATCCCGCGGTATATCCCGAGCCGGCGCTAACGATCTGTGCCGCGCCGAGCCAGCCACGTTTGCCTGAAGCAACTCACGCTCACCAGAAGACCGATCTCGCGCGTGAGGTCACCTCGAGGCGAATGCCGTCTGGTACGAGCAGTGAGACGACCGGCGGCTTCCAGGAGGCGCCGAGCGTGACGCTCGCGCTCTGGCCGTCGTCGGTTCCCGCGCCGGCCACGGCCAGATCGTCGAAGTGGCCGATGGGGTTGTCGTGCAGGTAGGCGCGGACGGCGTCGCGCACGCCGTCGTCGGTGAGCTCGGCGTGCAGGCGCGCATCCGTCACCGTGACGTCGGAAAGGTCGAAGGACTCCGCTGCGGCGAGCGCCGCACCATCCGCGAGGGTGTAAAGCCGCTTGCGCTCGAGGTACAGCGACGTGGCGGCCGTGACGAGCAGGATCACCACGAGGCAGAGCGCGGCGAAGAAGATGATCAGGGGCATGGTCGAGCCCTCGTCATCCGCCCATCGTCGTCGCATTCTCATGGAGCGACCCGGAAGCGAGAGACGCGTTCGGCGGCCGTCGCCTCGACCGGCACGCTTGCGGCCGTGTCCAGATCGAGCACGGCAGGAACGAGTGGGAGGGCCACCCGGGCGCGCACGGTGACCGTCACGGTCGCATTGCGCTCGAGGCACCGGGCAGGGTCAGGCGAACAGCGGATGTCGACGCGAGCGGCCGACTCGTCCAGGCCGTAGTCGGCGAGGGCGAACTCGATCGCTCGGGCCGCACGCTGCTCGGCGTCGGCCTGCGTCGGAGCCTGCACATACACGCGCGCTGCCTGTCGTGCGGCACCCTCCACGGCGAGGGCGCCGGCCTGGACCGCGGCGATGGCCAGAACCAGGTAGACCATCGGCACGAGCAGGAGAACCCCGAGTGAGATGAACTCGAGCGAGGCGGAGCCGTCATCCGCCCGCCACCTCGCCCAGCGTCTCTCGTGCCGCATGCCCGGTCACCTCCAAACCATCGCTGATTCCGAGCAAACCGATGAGAGGCAGGGGCGCCCGCACCGTGATCTCAATGGCGCTCTGCCCCAGATAGGAACCCGTGGAGGCGCGGATGTCGCCGGCATATGCCGGGCTGAGCGCGGTGCTGATGAGGTCGGCTGTGCGTTCTCGGCCCTCCTCGAGTGAGTTGTCGGCAAGCGCGGCGTACCGCGCGCCCTCCGCCGCGGCGTCAAGCACGGTGTTTCGCACGTGCAGGGCAAGCGCGAGCTGCAGCACAGAGAGAGTGAGAACGGTGAGGAGCGCGCCGACCATGACGAACTCGGCCGGCGCCGAGCCGTTCTGTTGACGAAGATGGCGCCACAGCGCCCTCACCTCTGGCACCACCCGGGTCAGAACGCAATGACGCGGTCGATGGCCTGCTGGAAGACCTGGCTGAGCGCGGGCCCGGCGAGGCCCCAGATGATGATCACGAGTCCCGCGGTCATGAGAGTGATCAGCACCCAGCCGGGAACGTCACCGCGCTCGTCGCGCAGGGCGCGACGCATCCGTACGAGCATGTGTTTCTCCTTTGCGTTGTGGACAGTGATGAGTGCGTGGCGGGGTCACAGCCCCGACTGCAGAACGAAGATGCCGGGGTAGATGGCAAAGAGCACGGTCACCGGGAGGATCAGGAACACGAGAGGCACCATCATGGCGACCTCCTTGCGGCCAGCGAGCTCGAGAAGCTGCCTCTTCGCGTCCTCCCGCGAATCCTGAGCCTGCGCACGCAGCACCTCGGCGAGCGGGGACCCGTGATCGAGTGCGGCGACGACGGCCTCGACGAATCGGGTCAGCATGGGCAGCCCGGCACGGTCGGCCAGCGAGCGCAGCGCGTTGGCGAGCGGAACGCCGGTTCGCACCTCGCGGACCACGGCGCCGAGCTCGCGAGTCAGCTCGCCCGAGCTCGCCCGGCTCACCCGTGCTACGGCGTCGAGAATGCCCTCACCCGCCGCCAGGCACAGCGACAGGAACTCGACCACCGTCGGGAACTCCTCAGCGAGGCGCGCCACCCGGCGAACCGCTGCTCGCTTCAGCAGCCAGTCGGCCAGAATGAACGCGCAGAGGGCAGCGACGAGCGGCACGGCGACCTGCACAAGAGGCGGCAGCACCCGCACCGCGCCGACCGCGACGACGGCGAGGATCCCGGCACCCAGCCCGCCGACCGCCCACAGCAGTTGACGGCCCCGGAACTGGTCTACCGTGCGCTCAAGACCCGCCTGCCTCAGGCGCCGCTGAATGGATTCGTTGCCCCCGACGAGGTCGGAGACCGCCCGTCGAAGCGTCGTCGCCAACGGCCCGAGCAGGCCGCCGATCACCGGCAACGGTTCAGCCCGAGTCCGGGCGAGGCGGGCAACTGCCGCGTCGGAGACGTCGACGATGTACGGCGCGACCCTGTCGGCAAGGCGCGGCCGGCTGAAGCGAGGCAGCGCGCCGACGACGGCCCACAGGCCCAGCCCCATCGCGAGCCCGCAGACCACTCCCCACGCCTCGGCCTGGCTCATCGGAACCAGCGCTTCTCTTCGGGCAGCCGACCGAGGCGACGAATGAGGCGGTACGCGATGACCGAGACGACGAGCCCGGCCACGACCACCGTCACGCCGGTCGGCGAGTTGTAGGCCTGGGCGGCTTCGGGGCGGGTGGCGAGCAGCAACAGCACGAGCCAGGGTGCGGCGACGCCCAGCCTGGCCGCGTTCGTCACCCACGACTGCCGCGCCGCGACCTCCGAGCGGATGGCGGACTCCTCACGCAGCGACGCTGCCAGTGCACGCAGCACCCTGGTCAGGTCGGTTCCGCCCACCTCCCTCGCCATTCGCAGAGTCTCAAGGATGCGATCCGCAACCGGGTCGGCAAGGCGCTCCTTCACGGTGTCGACACTGCGCTGGAAGTTACCGGTGACCCGGTAGTCGCGTTCGAAGGCGGTGAACGCGGGCCGTGTGGCCGGCGGACCAACGTGCGCGAGGGTGGCCAGGCTGTCGGGAAGCGCGAGACCGGAGCGCACCGAGGCGACCAGCTGGTCCACGGCATCCGGCCACACGGCCCTGTTCGCCCGCCGCCGGGCTGAAGCCCGCATGCTCACGACGAGGGTCGGCAGCACCGCGCCGACAACGGTGACAGCGGCCGCGAGCGCCACGACGCCGAGCGCGGCCTGCGCGAGCGCACCGAACGTGAGACCAACGATGCCCGAGACCGCGATGAACGCGGAGACGGGAACACCGGGCATGCCGGCGAGGGCGAGGCGCAGGCGCAGGCCGTCGAGCGCGCCACCGCCCCGCGCAGCACGCGGCGCGCGCCCGGAGGTCGGCCACAGCAGAGGCGAAACAGCGAGCAGAACGCCCGCCGCGCACAGGCAGGCCAGGATGAGGCTCATGCGCGCTCCTGTCGCAGCACGATGGCCGGGTCGAGCCCGGCGGCCGCGAACTTGGCCGTCTTCGTCGGGTGGCTTCCCGTGGCCCGAAGCACGCCGTCACGAGTGACGAAGATCGGGCTCGCCTCGATCACCTGCCCGGAGACGTTGCCGCTCGGCGCGAGAATCTCGGCGATGCGCCGGGTGCCGCGGCGGTCCATCTCGCAGTGCACGACGATGTCGATGCAGCCGGCGACCGTGGGCACGACGAAGGCCGAATCGATGTTGCGCCCGGCGAGCAGCGGCAACGTCGCGAGCTTGGCGAGGGCGTCACGTGCGGTGTTCGCGTGGATGCTGCACATGCCGGGCAGACCGGCGTTGAGCGCGATAAGCAGGTCGAGGCTCTCGGCCTCGCGCACCTCGCCGACCACGAGCCGGTCGGGGCGCATCCGCATGGCCTCTTTGATGAGGCGCCGCAGCGTGATCTCGCCCGTGCCCTCGAGGCTGGGTTGGCGGCACTGCATGGCAACGACGTCGGGCGCGGCGATGTCGAGCTCGAAGGTCTCCTCGACGGTGACGATGCGGTCACGCGGTCGCGCTGACGCGAGCAGGGCGTTCAGCATGGTGGTCTTGCCGCTCTGCGTGGCGCCGGAGACGAGGATGTTCTGCCCGGCAAGAACGGACATGCGTAGGAACTCGGCGGCCTGCTGCGGCATGGAGCCGAGCGCCACGAGCTGGTTCAGTTCACGGATGCGCCGCGTGAACTTGCGGATGTTCACCGACCAGTGCCGCTGCGTGATGTCGGGAATGACCACGTGCAGCCGCGAGCCGTCGGGAAGCGAGGCATCCACGAACGGCGAAGACAGGTCGACCCGGCGGCCCGAGGACTGCAGCATGCGCTCGACGAGGTCGCGCACTTCGGCGTCGGTGAGCACGGTGGGCGTCAGCTCAGAGATACCGGCCTTCGCGATGAAGACCCGGCTCGGCGCGTTGATCCAGATCTCCTCGACGTCCGGGTCGTCGAGGTACTGCTGGAGCGCGCCGAAGCCGGTGAGTGACGCCACGATGTCGCGCGCCGCCTGCTCCTCGTCGTCGATGGGCGGCAGGGTGCCCGCCAGGGCGCGCTCACTGTAGCGGCGCAACTCGTCACGCACGTAATCGCCCGCGCGCAGCCCTGCATCCGCCCCGTCGACCCCATCGCCGCGCACCCGGGAGCGCACGCGGTCGGTGATGAGTCGTACGGCGTCGGTCACCCCAGCATGATGGAGGAAAACGCGGATGCCGCGCGCAAGTTATCCACAGGAGGCGATGGCGAGCAGTTCCCGCGCCGCCGCGACCGGAGGCCTCGCCCGGCGCCAGATGGCGGTGATCGGGCGGTCGAGCACCAGCCCCTCCACCGCCACGCGCACGAGCCGGCCGAGTTGCACATCGTCGCGCACCGCGAGCGCGCTGAGCGCTCCCGGCGCGATGCCGCCCGCGATCGCGGAACGCACCGCCGCGCTCGTCGCGAGCTCGACCGCGGGGGCTGCGGCAGGAGCATCCGGCACGATGCGCGCAAGCTCGCCCTCGAGCGCGTCACGTGTTCCGCTGCCGACCTCGCGCGTCACGAGCGGGGTCGCGGCCAGCTCGCGTGGCGTCAACGGTACCGAGCGCGAGGCCCACGGATGGCCGGGAGCCACGACCACCGCCAGTTCGTCGCGGCCGACCACCCGCTGCGCGAGGTCGCCCGGCAGGTTCGGGCTCTCGATGAAGCCGAGGTCGGCGGCGCCGCTGCGCACCCGCTCGGATGCGTCGGCGCTGTTGGCGACGCTCAGTTCGACGGCGGTCGGGGCACGGCCGACACCCTCTTCGTCGCGGCGCAGCGTCACGAGCCACGGTGGGAGCAGGTGCTCGGCGACAGTCTGGCTGGCGACGACGCGCAGGCGGCGCGCGGTGTCGGTGCGAAGCGAGGCAACGCCGGCGTCGAGGCGCTCGGCCGCGGCGAGTAGATCGTTCGCCCAGTCGGCCACGAGTGCGCCGGTGGCGGTGAGGCGGGCGCCGCGCGGCGAGCGCGTCAGCAGGTCGACGCCGGCCAGCCCCTCGAGCGCGCGCATGCGTGCGGAGACCGCCTGCTGGGAGACGCCGAGCTCGCGCGCGGCAGCCGAGAGGCTGCCCAGCCGGTGCACTGCGCTCAGCATTTGCAGCGCGTACAGGTCGGGCATGCGGGTGCTCAGCACGCGCGGCCTCGATGACGCATGGGGCGAGGTGCGCGACGGCACTCACGGCGAGAAATCACCCTTCGAGGATACAAGCCGCGCTTGTGGCCTCCCAACATCGCGCCGGGTACCGCAGGCCGGCGCGCGGCGAGAAGAATGTCTGTCATGCCCTCTGCCCTCCGAATCCGCCTGCCCGGACTCGCCCTCGCCGCCGCCATCGCGGTCGTCGCCACCGTGATCGGCCACCTCATCCCGCTCATCGGCGGGCCCGTCTCCGGCATCGTCATCGGCGTCGTGCTCGGCCTGTTCCTTAAGCCGGGCCCGGTGCTCTCCCCCGGCGTCAAGACCGCGAGCAAGTTCGTGCTGCAGCTCTCGGTGGTCGTGCTCGGCTCGCAGCTCTCGCTCGCCGAGATCGCCCGCGCCGGCGTCGAATCGCTGCCCGTCATGCTCGGCACGCTCGTGGTATGCCTCGTCGGCGCCTGGCTCATCGGACGGTGGCTCGGAGTGGTGGGCAACCTGCGCACCCTCGTGGGGGTCGGCACGGGAATCTGCGGAGCATCCGCTATTGCCGCGGTCACTCCTGTGATCGGCGCGGTCGGCGCTGAGGTCGCCTACGCCGTCTCGACGATCTTCCTGTTCAATGTGGCGGCGGTGCTGCTGTTCCCGTTCATCGGGCACCTGCTCGGGCTCAGCCAGCACGCCTTCGGGCTCTTCGCCGGCACCGCCATCAACGACACCTCCTCGGTGGTGGCCGCCGCGACGACGTACGGCAGCGAGGCCGCCAACTACGCCGTCGTGGTCAAGCTCGTGCGTACGCTCATGATCATCCCCATCAGCCTGGGGCTTGCTGCGCTGGTCGGGCGGCGGGAGCGACGCCTCGCCATGATCGAGACAGCGGATGCCGCTGCCGCACCCGGCACCGAGGCCGCACCCCACACCGAAGCCGCACCCGGTACCGAGGCCGCACTCGGTACCGCCACGTCGCGCGCTGCCGCACCCGGCGCCGCCGCCCTCGACCCCGAAGCCCGCCGCCGGCCTCGCGTGCACGTGTTCCGCCTCGTCCCCTGGTTCCTCATCGGGTTCGTGGTCATCGCCGCCGTGAACTCGCTCGGTGTGATCCCCGCTGCCGCACACCCGGCGCTGAGCCAGGCATCCGTGTTCCTCATCACCATGGCGCTGTCGGCCATCGGCCTGTCGACCGACATCGCGGGCTTCCGCCGGGCGGGCGCGCGACCGCTGATCCTCGGCGGCTGCCTGTGGCTGCTCGTCTCGCTCACGAGCCTCGGCCTCCAGTTCGCCACCGGCCTCATGTGAGCGCCCGCTCCGTAGCGGCCACCCTGCCCATCAACGAACGATTCCGGCCAAATCGTGGGTGTAGGCGCCGAGCACCCGCAAAACAGCCCGACCCCGCCCACTCCGCGCTGGCAGCGCTCGCAGATCCGCAACCCCCCACTCTCTCGCACGCCCCGGCGCCCACACATTCACGCGCCGGAGATCCATGATGGCGCGGCGACCGCATTCTCGGTTAGGGTTACCTAAGTCGCGCACTCCCGGGCGCACGAAGCAGAGAAGGAACGGATGCTGCACACCGCCGCCCTCGACGGCCAACTCGGCGACGTGCTCGCCGGCGCAGGCGCCGTCGTCTTCTACCTCGCGGTCTGGGGCCTCGTCTTCGCCGGCACTGCCGTGTTCCTCGGCCTCTTCATCCCCTTCATCACGGGCGACTCGCTGCTGTTCGCCTCCGGCCTCGTCGCCGCAGCGAGCGGCAGCCTCAGCATCGCGGTGCTCGCGATCGGCACGGGCGTCGCGGCCTTCCTCGGTGACCAGGTCGGCTTCATCCTGGGTCGGCGCTACGGCCGCGGCTACCTTGACCGGCACGGCGGCCGCCGCACGCAGGCCGCGATCGCCCGCACCGAGCACTTCTACCGCACGTTCGGCTGGTGGGCCGTGGTGGTCGCCCGCTTCATGCCGTGGGCGCGCGTCTTCGTTCCCGCCATCGCCGGGGTGGGCCGCATGAACTACTACCGCTTCCTCACCAGCAACCTCGTCGGAGCCCTCGCCTGGGGCAGCGGCATGACCCTCGTGGGGTTCTACGCGGCGTCGATCCCCGGCGTGAAGAGCGCCGCCTACGTCGTGGGTGGGGCCTTCATCCTCGCCTCGATCGTCTTCGGCTACCGTGCCTGGCGCGCCGACCGCAAGACACGCACAGCGGATGCCGCCGCCTGACGGCGGCGCGCCCCGCCCGCACGCGCACCCGGCCGCGGATCCGGATCACCCCCTCGCTACACTGGTACGGCACTCGCGGGAGTGGTGGAATTGGCAGACACGCAGGATTTAGGTTCCTGTGCTTTCGAGCGTGGGGGTTCAAGTCCCCCCTTCCGCACCAGCGGAGGGTCGGCCGGGCGGCGTACATCGACCGGATGATCTTGCGCAGCATCCGACAAACGCGCATTGAACGCGCAGCCAGTCTCGCTAAGCTTTCAGCCATCCCATAAGTCGTACGGCGCCCCCACACTTCCTCGTTCTGGCACGGTCCAGCGATCCTCCTCTGGAGCAGCGTGATCCACACCTCACTGATTCCCTGGCTCGATTCCGCGACGATCATCGACGCCGCGGGGCCCTGGGCTCTGCTCGTCGTCTGCGGCATCATCTTCGCCGAGACCGGGCTGCTCGTCGGCTTCCTTCTGCCGGGCGATACCCTGCTCGTCATCACCGGCCTGCTCACGTTCGCCGCCCACGACCCGAGCGGCGACGGCAAGGGAATCCAGATCGACATCTGGTGGGTGTGCCTTGCCATCGGCTTTGCCGCGTTCCTCGGTGGTGAGGCAGGCTATCTCATCGGCCACAAGGCCGGCCCCCGCGTGTTCGAGCGCAAGGAATCGGGGCTCTTCAGTGTGAAGAACGTCGAGCGCACGAACGCGTTCTTCGAGCGCTTCGGCCCCATCGCCGTCATCGTCGCGCGTTTCGTGCCGATCGTGCGCACCTTCGCGCCGGTTGCGGCGGGCGTCGGCCACATGAACTACCGCAAGTACAGCCTCTACAACCTCATCGGAGCGCTCATCTGGGGCGCCGGCATCACGCTGTTCGGGTACCTGCTCGGCTATATTCCGCCCGTCGCCGACTTCGTCGAGAAGTACATCGACCTCATTCTCGTCGCCGCCGTCGTCGTGACCTTCGTGCCTGCGCTCTACCACTACCTCCGCGAGGCGCACAAGGCCAAGAAGAGCCAGGCGCGACCGACGGATGCGGCAGACGCTCCCGTCGAGTAGCAGGTCCATTCACCCGCGCCTCAGCGGTGCAGCGCCTCAGCGGTGCAGCGCCTCAGCGGTGCAGCGTCTCAGCGGTGCAGCGTCTCAGCGGTGCAGCGTCTCAGCGGTGAACCTCGCCCTCGTGGTCGGCGTGCTCCGCCGGCTCGAGCTGGAACGTGGAGTGTTCGACGTCGAAGTGCTGCGCGAGACATCCGCTCAATTCATCGAGCAGGGCACCGGCGCCACCCGCGCGGAAAAGCGACGCCTCGACCACCACATGGGCGGTGAAGACCGGCGCGCCCGACGTGATGGCCCACACGTGCACGTCGTGCACAGCCACCACGCCCGCCGTGCCCGCGATGTGCCGGCGAATCTCGGCGACGTCTGTCGTCGCCGGCGCCGCCTCGCTCAGCACGCGCACCACGTCTCGCAGCAGGGAGAACGCGCGCGGCAGGATCATGGCGGCGATCACCAGCGAGGCGATCGCGTCGGCCGGCGTGAAGCCGGTCGTGAGCAGCACGAGAGCCGCAACGATGACCGCTATGGCTCCGAGCAGGTCGCCGAGCACCTCGAGGTAGGCGCCGCGCATGTTGATGGAGTGCTGCGCAGCGGGCCGCAGCACGAACAGCGCCACCGCGTTGGCTACCAGCCCGATGGCTGCGGCAACGAGCATGGGGATGCTCTGCACCTCCGCCTCTGCCGGCGCGACGAGCCTGCCGATCGCTCCCACCGTGACCGCGACCGCCACCACCGAGAGGATCACGCCGTTGACGAGCGCGCCGAACACCTCGGCCCGCCGGTAGCCGAAAGTCTGCCTGTCGGTCGCGGGCCGCGCCGCCACGATCACGGCGGTGAGCGCCACGATGAGGCCGATGAGGTCGCTCAGCATGTGCCCCGCGTCCGCGAGCAACGCGAGCGAGCCGCTCAGCCAGGCGCCGGCAACCTGAACGAGCAGCACGCAGACGACGATGCCGATGGCGATGCCGAGGCGCGCCCGGCTCGTGTCGGGCGAAGCGTGGCTGTGCTCATGCGCCATAGTGCCTCCCGCCTCGCGTCACTTCAACGGTAGATCGACTCGGGTCGCTGGCGCTATGGCTGCGTGGCGTCAGAGAGCCGAGAGAACGGGGATGAGCTTCTCGAACGCGCGCGCTCGATGGCTCACGGCGTTCTTCTCCTCGGGCGAGAGCTCGGCTGAGCTGACATCGCTGCCGGCCGGCACGAAGATGGGGTCGTAGCCGAAGCCGTTCGTGCCCGACTCGACGCTCGCCACGTGGCCGGGCCAGACGCCCTCGACGACGCTTTCCCCCAAGCGCTGGGGCAGCCCCGCGGGCACCACGAGCGCGATGCTGCAGTGGAACGAGGCGCTGCGATTCTCCTCGCGGATGTCGGCGAGCTGGTCGAGCAGCAGGCGAAGGTTCGCCCGCGCATCCCCGTGACTGCCGGCCCAGCGCGCCGAGAAGATGCCGGGGGCACCGCCCATCACGTCGACGCAGATTCCCGAGTCGTCCGCGAGCGCGATGAGGCCCGTGTGGGCCGCCGCGACGCGCGCCTTGATGAGCGCGTTCTCGGCGAAGCTCGTGCCGTCTTCCACCGGCTCCGGCCCGTCATAGGCGAGGATGCGCAACGACGGCATCGCGGCGCCCAGGATCTTCTGGAACTCCTCGACCTTGTGCTGGTTGTGCGTGGCCAGCACGACCTCGAGCGTCATCGATCGAGCGCCTGGGCCTGCAGCCCGGCGAGCGTCACGGTGCCGCCGAGCGCGAGGTCGAGCAGCCCGTTGAGCTCGGCACGGTCGAACGGCGCGCCCTCGGCGGTGCCCTGCACCTCGACGAAGAGGCCGCGACCAGTGACCACCACGTTCATGTCGGTTTCGGCCCGCGAATCCTCCACGTAGGCGAGGTCGAGCATGGGCTCGCCATCAATGATGCCGACCGACACTGCCGAGACGCTGTCGAGAAGCGGAGTGGCCCGCTGCGCGATGAACTTGCGCTCGCGGCCCCACTCGAGCGCCTCGGCGAGCGCAATGTACGCGCCGGTGATCGCGGCGGTGCGCGTTCCGCCGTCGGCCTGCAGCACGTCACAGTCGAGCACGATGGTGTTCTCGCCGAGCGCCTTCATGTCGACGATCGAGCGCAGGCTGCGGCCGATGAGGCGGCTGATCTCGTGCGTGCGACCGCCGACCCGGCCCTTGATGGATTCGCGGTCGGTACGTTGGTTCGTCGCCCGGGGAAGCATGGCGTACTCGGCGGTGACCCATCCGCGCCCCTTGCCCGTGAGCCAGCGCGGCACGCCGTTCGTGAACGACGCCGTGCAGAGCACCTTGGTGCCGCCGTAGGAGATGAGCGCGCTGCCCTCGGCCTGGGCGCTCCAGCCTCGCTCGATCGTCACGGGTCGAAGCTGATCGGGGGTTCTGCCGTCTGCGCGAATGGTTGCCATCCCGCCAGCCTATCGAGGCGCGCGCCGCAGCTCGGCGGTATCGACCGCCTCGGTGTCGACCCGCTGCACGAGCGAGATCTCCGGACCCATGAAGCGGTGGGCGAGCCGCAGAAAGCCCGCGGTGTCGTCGCCCGTCGCGTCGTAGCTGAGGGTAGGCGGGCCGCTCTGCGTTCGCTCCAGGCCCTGGCTCACGAGCACCCGATACACATCGTTGGCCGTCTCGGTGTCGCTCGAGACGAGCGTGACGTCCTCGCCCATCACGTACGAGATGGCGCCCTTCAGAAACGGGTAGTGCGTGCAGCCGAGCACGAGCGTGTCGACTCCGGCCCTCCGCAGCGGCTCGAGGTAGCCGGACGCAACATCGAGCAGCTCGTCGCCACGCGTCACCCCTGCCTCGACGAACTCGACGAAGCGCGGGCACGCCTGGCTGAAAAGCTGCAGGTCGGGCGCGGCGGCGAACGCATCCTCGTACGCGCGCGAGTTCACGGTGCCCTCCGTGCCGATCACGCCGACCCGCTTGTTCCTGGTCGCGGCAACCGCGCGTCGAACGGCGGGCTGGATCACCTCGATGACCGGCACCGAGTACCGCTCCCTCGCATCGCGCAGCATGGCCGCGCTCGCCGTGTTGCAGGCGATCACGAGCATCTTCACGCCGCGCTCGACGAGGTAGTCGAGAACCTCGAGCGCGTAGCGGCGCACCTCGGCGATGGGCTTGGGCCCGTACGGCGAATGCGCGGTGTCGCCGATGTACAGAATCGACTCGCCGGGCAGCTGGTCGCGTACCGCCCGGGCGACGGTGAGGCCGCCGACCCCGGAGTCGAAGATCCCGATTGGCGCATCCGTCACAACAGGCAATCCTAGTTCGTCACGCCGCCGTCGCCTCGTGGCCGGCGTGCGCGGGTCAGTAGGCTGGCGACGTGAACGGCTCCCCCGCACTGCGCACAGATCGTTACGAATTGACCATGGTGGATGCCGCGCTCCGCGCGGGCACGCACGAACGCGAGTGCGTGTTCGAGGCCTTCGCCAGGCGACTTCCCGCAACCCGTCGCTACGGCATCGTCGCCGGCACGGGCCGCCTGCTCGAGCTGATCGACCAGTTCCGGTTCGGCGACGACGAGCTCGACTGGCTACGCGAAGCGGCCGTCGTGGACGCCGCGACACTCGACTGGCTGGCGGACTACCGGTTCCGCGGAACGATCCACGGCTACCAGGAGGGCGAGGTGTACTTTCCCGGCTCACCCCTTCTCGTCGTCGACGCGCCGTTTGCCGAGGGGGTCGTGCTCGAGACTCTCATTCTGAGCGTGCTCAACTACGACTCCGCCGTCGCGAGCGCCGCCGCGCGCATGGTCTCTGCCGCCGGCGGACGGCCGCTCGCCGAGATGGGTTCGCGCCGCGCCAACGAGCATGCCGCCGTCACCGCCGCGCGGGCCGCGTTCATCGCCGGCTTCAGCGCCACGTCGAACCTGGAGGCCGGGCGGCACTGGGGCGTGCCGACCATGGGCACCGCCGCCCACGCGTTCACGTTGTTGCACGACAGTGAGG
Source organism: Microbacterium sp. STN6 (assembly GCF_026410545.1). GTDB lineage: Bacteria > Actinomycetota > Actinomycetes > Actinomycetales > Microbacteriaceae > Root112D2. The sequence goes on along the minus strand of NZ_JAPMIT010000002.1, from coordinate 304,471 downwards.
AGGACGCGTTCCGGGCCCAGGTCGACGCGCTCGGCCCCGGCACCACGCTGCTCGTCGACACGTTCGACGTGCATGCCGCCATCGAGCTGGCCGTGAAGGTGGCTGGCCCCGAGCTCGGCGCCGTGCGCCTCGACTCCGGCGACCTGCCCCCGCTGGTGAAGGAGGTGCGCACCCACCTCGACTCCCTCGGCGCCGTGAACACGAAGATCACCGTGACGAACGACCTCGACGAGTACACCATCGCCGCTCTCGCCGCCTCCCCCGTGGACTCGTATGGGGTCGGCACGGCCGTGGTCACGGGGTCGGGCTCGCCGGCATCCGGCATGGTCTACAAGCTCGTTGCGCATCGCAACGAGGCGGGCGCCTGGATCCCCGTGGCGAAGAACTCCGAGGGCAAGCGGGGGGTCGGCGGCCGGAAGCGGCCGGCGCGGCGTCTTGATGCGTCGGGGCGTGCGGTGGCCGAGGTGATCCACGTCGAGAAGCCCCAGGGCACGGATGTCGGCTCCGCCGATACCGGTGGTGACGCCCGCGGCGCCGCAGCCGGCGACGCCGCCCCCGAGCGCGAGCTGCTCGTTCCGCTTGTGGTCGACGGCATCGTCGACCAGCGTTACACGGGCCCGCGCGGCACGGCGCTCGCGCGGGAGCACCGCGCAGCATCCGTGGCGGAACTGCCGCCCGTGGCGTTCAGGCTCGGGCGGGGCGACCCCGTGCTGCCGACGCTGTACGAATAGGGGTCTCGATACGCGCTTCGCGTTACTCGACCAGCGCGTTACTCGAACAGCGGGTTACTCGACCAGCGCGTTACTCGTCGCGCATCCGCTCGTAGATCTCCTTGCACGTGGGGCACACGGGGAACTTCTCGGGGTCGCGCCCCGGCGTCCACTTCTTGCCGCACAGTGCGCGCACCGGCTTGCCGCTCATGGCCGACTCGAGGATCTTCTCCTTCTTCACATAGTGAGAGAAGCGCTCGTGGTCACCTGGCTCGATGGTCTCCTGCTCGAGAAGCTCCTCGAGCTCACGGTCGAGGGTGGCGGTGCCGCCGCCGTCGGGCGTCGCGCCCGGGTCAGAGATGCTCGACTGGTACATGCGTCAAGTGTATGTCGGGGCCCCGGCTGCCTGTCACAGCTAACTTCACGCGGGGCTCGGCTGCCGGTCGGGGCTCAGCCATTGCGCGTGGCGAAGGCCATGAGCTTCGGCGCCCGCCTCTCGAACACGATGCCGCCCACGTAGATGCCCGCCCAGACGGCGGCAACGCCGATGACGATGCCGGAGACAAACGCCCATGTGAGCCACATGGGATCGAGCAGGATGCCGAGCAGCATGAACACGATCACGGGAGACGAGACCAGGAGGATCGCCAGGAAGCTCACCGACTGCACGAGGGCGGCGGAGCCTCCGGATGTCTGTGGTTGCGTGAACGCACTCTGGCCCGGCTTGGTCGCGGGGTACGGGAACAGGGCGGACGACACGCTGGAGAGGCCGGCCCCGACGAGCAGCAGGGCGCAGCCGACGCCGGCGACGGCGCCGAGCACGGCCCAGTCGCCGTAGACGGCGGCAGTGATGAACGAGCCGACGACGACGAGGGGGATGCCGATCAGCAGCACAGGGAACAGCCTGCCGAAGCGGTCTGCGGCACCGTGCGTGCCCGAGACGATGTGCAGCCAGATGGCGGTGCTGTCGTAGGCGACGTCGTTGTGCATGGTCCAACCGAGGAACAGGCACATGACGGGCAGCGGCAGCAGGGCGACGTAGTGGGATTCGACGCCGGCGATCAGCAGCGCGATCACCATGAGCACCGGCACGAGCGGGATCATGACGAGCGACACCCAATAACGCACGTCGCGGCCCCAGTAGGTGAGGCTTCTGGCGGCGATCGCGCCCGCCGGGCGGTGCGGCAGCCGGCCGAACCAGCCGAGGCCCGTGTAGGCGCGGGCCTCGGCCTCGCGCTGCGGGGTGACGAGCATCTTCGCGACCAGCGCACGCCACGCGAGCCAGAGCAGGCCGAGCGTCGCGAGCGCGATGAGCAGCTTGAGCAGCGCCGCTCCCCAATGCCCCTGCGCGGCCTCGCCCGGCACCGAGAAGACGGCCCCGAGCGGCGTCCAGCCGAGCCACTTCACGATGCCGGAGAGCACCCGCACGCCCTCGTGCGCCCAGTCGACGCTCACGAGCATGATGACGACGGGCGAGATCATGACGATGGCGAGCACCCCGATGACGCCGGCGAAGTCGCGCGCCCGCCGGGTGGCGAGCGTGAATGCCGCGACCGAGGTCATCACTCTGGCCCCGAGCACGCAGGTGGGCACCAGAACGATCGCACACACCACGGCGAGAACCATGGTGAACCCGTCTCGCGACCAGGTGATGATCGAGGCGAGCGCGCAGATGCTCAGAACGAACGAAGGGATGCCGAGCAGCGCCGCGATGGCCAAGCCGCCCGCGAGTCGGTTGCTGTCGATCCCGTACAACGCGAACCGGCGCGGATCGAGCGTGTCATCGACGCCGAAAACAAGAGGGAGCAGCAGGAATCCCGCGAACACCGCTGCTCCGAACACCACGATGATGCTGTGCAGCAGCGCGACGTCGGTGACGAAGCGCGCGACGAACAGCAGAATCACTGCGATGAACGTGAAGCCGAGCCCGTAGATGAGGCCCACGATGAGCCCGAAGATCTGCCACGGGCTGCGGCGAAAGATGTTGACCAGCAGCCGCAGCTTCAGTCCGAGAAACTGTGCAACCACTCCATGCCTTCCGCTGCCTTGCGGCCACCCGCGAGCTCGACGAACCGATCTTCGAGGCTCTTCTCGCCGCGCACCTCGTCAACCGTGCCGGATGCGAGCACCTTGCCATCGACGATGATCGCGACACTGTCGCAGACGCGCTGAATGAGGTCCATGCCGTGGCTGGAGAGCACGACAGTGCCGCCGCCGTGCACGTACTTCTGCAGAATCTCGATCACGTTCGCCGCCGACACCGGGTCGACCGACTCGAACGGCTCATCAAGCACGAGAAGCCGGGGGGAATGGATCATGGCCGCGGCGAGCGCGATCTTCTTTGTCATGCCCGCCGAATAGTCGACCACGAGCCGGTTCAGCGCATCCTCAATGCCGAATGCCGAGGCGAGGTCGGCGGCTCGCGCCTTCACCGACGCCGCATCGAGCCCGCGCAGCGTTCCCGAATAGTAGAGCAGCTGGGCGCCCGTGAGCCGGTCGAACAACCGAAGTTGGTCGGGCAGCACGCCGATCGACCGCTTCGCCTGCTGCGGGTTCGCCCACACATCGATGCCGTGCACCGTGATGCCACCCGCATCGGGAAGCAGCAAGCCCGTGACCATGGAGAGCGTGGTTGTCTTGCCCGCACCGTTGGGACCGACGATGCCGTAGAACGAGCCCTCGCGCACCTCAAGCGAGATGCCGTCGACTGCCACGGTGTCGCCGAACCGCTTGACGAGGCCGCGCACCGCGAGCACGACGGGCCGCGGCGGCTCCGGGGGCGGCGGCGGCTCGAGCGCCGCCTGCTTCGTCGCCGCGGGCTTCTTCGCGGCCGGCTTCTTCGCCGGGGCGCGCTTCGTGGGGGTCTTCTTCGCGGCGGGCGCGTTCGCGCCGGTTGCCGTTGTGGCGGGCGCCGTCGCGTCGGTTGCCGTCGTGGCGGCCGCCTTTGCGGTCGCGGCCTTGGGCGCGCCCTCAGACTCGCCTGAGGTCGTGGTGATGCTCGGCACCACGGATGAAGCCGCCGTCTTCGCCGCCGGCTTTCTCGCTGCCGGCTTCTTCGCTGCCGGCGATTTCGCGGCCGGCTTCTTCGCTGCCGGCGATTTCGCGGCCGGCTTCTTCGCTGCCGGCTTCTTGGCGGCCGGCTTGGAATCGGCTGTCGCCGGCGTTACCGGCTCCGCGGGAGCGGGCTTCTTCGCGGCAGCGGTCTTCTTTGCACCCGAGCGAGCAGGCTCGTCGTTCTGCGGGGGCTGGGGCGCGTCTGTCACCCCGATAACGTATCAAGATGGTCAGACGGTCGCCTGCGCCAACGACTCAATACGGCGAATTCCTACCTTTGAGTACGCCGTGAGGATGATCACGATCCCACAACATGAGCCTGACGGCCCTCCCCGACGGCCCTCTCCCCGGTTACGCTGAAAGCGGCATAACGGGGTGTCTTAAGTACGGGTGCGCGCCCAATCGGGCTGATCGCCGCGGGAATCGACAGAACTCTTCGTCGCGAGCACCACACGTCAAGGAGAAGATTATGACCACGCAGATTGTGATTCTGGCCGCAGGTATGGGCAGCCGTCTGGGCCGCTCACTTCCGAAGTCGCTCACCGAACTGAACGACGGCCGCACGATCATGCAGCAGCAGTTCGACAACATCCACCACGCCTTCGGCAAGGCTGCCAAGGTCACGATCGTTGTCGGCTACAAGCTCGAGTACATCATCGAGTCGTTCCCCGACGCCAGCTATGTCTACAACGAGCAGTACGACCAGACCAACACGTCCAAGAGCCTCATGCGCGCCCTGCAGGCCTCCAGCAACGGCGGCGTTCTGTGGATGAACGGTGACGTCGTATTCGACCCCGCCGTGCTCGACCGCGCGGCCGCCATGGTGGCGCGCGACCAGTCCTTTGTCACGGTCAACACCTCCTCGGTCTCTGACGAAGAGGTCAAGTACACCACCGGTGCCGAGGGCTACATCAACGAGATCTCGAAGACCGTCAAGGGCGGTCTGGGCGAGGCCGTGGGCATCAACTACATCTCCAGCCGCGACAAGGCTGCGCTTCTGCGCCAGCTGCACCGCTGCGAGGCGCAGGATTACTTCGAGCGCGGCATCGAGCTCGCGATCGAGCAGAACCGCATCCTGGTCGAGCCGGTCGACATCTCCGACCTGTACGCGGTCGAGGTCGACTTCGCGGAAGACCTGGAGCGCGCCAACCTCTACGTGTAGCGCGAACGGTCGCCGGCGTGAGCCGGCGGCCGCATCCGCTGCCCTTTTTGTGCTGTCTACCTGACGCGCGGCAAACGCTCAGTCGCGTTCGCGCGCGCCCCATACGATAGAGCCTGTGACCACTGCCGAGGCCAAGCCGCAACCGCGAACGCCGTTCCAGCGGTACCGGCACTCGCTGTGGCTGCTGACCAAGCGCGACCTTCGAGTTCGGTACGCGACGAGCGCGCTGGGCTACCTGTGGTCCATTCTCGACCCGCTGCTGATGGCGGCCATCTACTTCTTCGTCTTCGTCTACATCTTCCATCGCGGCGGCGTGGGCGAGAACCCGTACATCGTGTTCCTGCTCTCGGCGATGCTGCCGTGGGTGTGGTTCAACGGCTCCATCTCTGACAGCTGCCGGGCGTACCTGCGCGAGGCCAAGCTGGTTCGCTCCACGACGATCCCTCGCACGATCTGGGTGAACCGCATCGTGCTCTCGAAGGGCATCGAATACGTGGCTTCGCTTCCCGTGCTCGCGATTTTCGCCATCGCGTTCGGGGCGCCGGTGAGCTGGGACGCGCTGCTGTTCTACCCTCTGGCCATCGTGCTGCAGATCGCGCTCACCGTCGGGCTCGGGTTCATCGTCGCACCGCTCGTGGTCTTCTTCCGCGACCTCGAGCGCGCCGTCAAGCTCATTCTGCGGCTCATGTTCTACGGCACGCCCATCATCTATGCGGCCAACGACGTTCCAGGGGGCTTTCACAAGCTCACCATGTTCAACCCGCTCAACGGCATTTTCAGCCTCTACCGGGCACCGTTCTTTCCGCAGGCGCTGCATTGGCCGACCGTCGGCGTGGCGATCGGCATGACTGCTGTGATTCTCGTCATCGGCATCGCCGTGTTCGCGCGTACTGAGCGCGCCGTGCTGAAGGAGATCTGATGCCAGCGACTCCTGTCATCACGGTTACGGATGCCGGCATCCGCTTTCGACGGAATCGCGGGCGCGGGCGCAGCTTCAAAGACTTGTTCTCGTCGCGCAACCGCCGCAGCAGGCCCGACGAGTTCTGGGCGATGCGTCACGTGGGCTTCACGGTGCAGCAGGGCGAGGCGATCGGGGTTGTCGGGCGCAACGGTCAGGGCAAGTCGACGCTGCTGAAGCTCGTTGCGGGCGTGCTGATTCCCGACGAGGGCAGCGTGCGGGTGGGCGAGGGCGTCGCACCACTCATCGAGATCACCGGCGGGTTTGTGGACGACCTGACCGTGCGCGACAACGTCTACCTCACGGCCGGGCTGCACGGTATGAACCGGCGCGAGATCGATGATCGGTTCGACGAGATCATCGACTTCGCTGAGATCAGGGACTTCGTCGACACGCCGTACAAGCACCTGTCGAGCGGCATGAAGGTGCGCATCGCGTTCTCGGTGATCTCACGCCTCGAGGAGCCCGTCGTTCTCGTTGACGAAGTGCTCGCGGTCGGCGACAGGGCATTCCGGGAGAAGTGCTACCGCCGTATCGAAGAGATGCTCGCGAACGGTCGCACCCTGTTCTTCGTCTCGCACAACGAACGCGACCTGCGGCGCTTCTGCACCCGCGGCCTGTACCTGGACAAGGGCAAGCTCGTGCTCGACGGCCCGATCGCCGACGTGCTCGCGGCGTACGACAAGGACTACGGGGCGTAGCTAAAGCGAGAGGTGCAGACGCAACGCGTCGTCCACATCACGCATCTGTTCGGCACTAACCCAGCCCAGAGGGCGCACGATCCGAGACACGGAAATCGAACGCACCTGTTCTGCCTGCACTTTCGATTCGACCGCCAAGCCTGTCTCCTGGCCGCCGACGAGCACCTGGAACGCATGGACTGTCTTCGTGTTCGAGGTGATGGGGGCAATCGTGATCACTCCGCGTCCCGATCTGCTCGCCTGACCATTGGCCGCATTGTTTCCGACGATAACGGCTGGTCTCACCTTCCCCTGCTCGGATCCGACTGCTGGGTCAAGCTCAACGAGAACAATCTGGCCGCGCCGAAGTATGGCGTTCGCCAGCGGCGTGGCACCGCTCACGAGCGCGAGACGATTCCGTCGCCGACGGTGCGCTCCCATTCGGAATCGTCAGAGTCCTCCCACTCCGCGAAAGCCTGTGCGTATGCATCGCCCAGTTGGCTCTCCCTTAACAATCGGAGCGCCGCTTGGACGGCCGCCGAGCGGGACCCATACACGCCAGAGAGCGCCTCCCGATCGAGAAACTCGACGTCCTCTTCAGAGAGGCTGACGCTAATCTTCATACCAGCAATGCTACCCGCTTCCCACCCCTTTGGGTCCGATGGCGGTTTCGCAATTTCGCGACTGCTGCTACGCGAAACCGTCACCCTGCGAGGTCGGTCTGCTCGAAACGGGTGGCCGACGTAGACTCGTCGCCGTGGGCAGGAAGAGCAAACCGATCGTGTCGGAGACCGGGGGTACGCCGCGCGGCGGGGCGCTTCCGCCCGGCTTCGTTCGCGTCATCGACAGGGCGCTCGCGGTACAGCGACCCGTCGTGCTGGCGCATCTGCGCAGCATCCGTAAACACCACCCGGATGCGACGCCCCAGCAGTTGGCCGCGTCGCTGGAGCGCCGTTACCTCACGACCGTGACGACGAGCGGTGCCGCCGTTGGCGCGACCGCCGTCATTCCCGCCATCGGCACCGCGACCGCGCTGACGCTCTCGGGCGTCGAGACGGTGGCGTTTCTCGAGACCACGGCGCTGTACGCCCAATCGCTGAGCGAACTGCACGGCATCGCCGTCGACGATCCCGAGCGGGCGCGGGCGCTCGTTCTCGCAATGATGCTGGGGCGGGAAGGCTCGGGGCTCGTGCGACAGTTGGCCGGGCAGGTCACGGGCGCCGGCGCAGACCGGCGTACGTACTGGGGCGAGATCATCACGTCGAGCCTGCCGAGCGCCGTCGTCGGGCCGCTCGTCGACCGGCTCAAGAAGGCCTTCGTGCGGCAGTTCGCCGTGCGCGGGGGCGCTGGAATCATCGGGCGGGCCGTGCCCTTCGGCATCGGGGCCGTGATCGGCGGCGCAGGCAACCACATGGTGGGTCGCCGGGTAGTGCACAACTCGCGGCTCGCGTTCGGGCCGCCGCCCGAGACATTCTCCCCCGCTCTCGACGCGAAGGCGCGCACCGTGAAAGTGCGTGAGAAGTCTCGCCTTGACGCCTCCATGAGCGTGCCCATCCCCGAGCACGTGCTCGGGCAAGGCGACGACGGCAACCGCTGATACTGTGTGAGCCGTGCCACGCTTCACGTTTGCCATGGGAAACCTCCGCAAGATCGCGGCACTCCCCCTCTACGCGCTCGGCCGGCTCGCCAGCAGCGTCGTGCCGCGCCAGGCCGGGCTGTGGGCCTTCGGCTCAGGCACGGGCGTCGGCGAGGGCGCGCTCGCACTCGCCGAGTTCGCGCGTGAGGCCGACCCGTCGCTGAAGCTCGTCTGGCTTGCGCGAAGCGAACGCGACGCTGCCGATGCCCGCGCACGCGGCATCGCATCCGTTCCTCGAGGCAGCTGGCGCGGCTTTCGACAGACGCTGCGCGCACAGGTGATCGTGGTGACGCACGGGTTCGGCGACGTCAACCGGTTCGGCACAAGCGGCGCGTTCGTGGTGCAGCTGTGGCACGGCATCCCGTTCAAACGAGTGCACATCGACTCGCCCGAGGCCATGCGAGTGCCGATCGTGTCGCGATTCGGCGCGGCCCGGCGAGCGATCCGGGCGGCGTACGAGCGCTCGGGGCGCGGCATCGGCCTCTTCGCGGTCGCGTCGGAGCGTTCGGGCGAGCGCATTCGCAGCGGATTCGCGCTGACGAACGAGCAGATCGCGGTCACGGGCGACCCGCGCGACGACGTCCTGCTCGCCGGCCCGGAAGACGAGCGCCGCGCCCGAGCGCGCGACCAGGTGGCGACACTCACGTCAGACGAGCGGGCGCGCACCACGCGCATCCTTCTCTACGCTCCGACGTGGCGTGACGGCGGGGTTGACCCCTCCATCCCGAGCCGTGACGACTGGATGCGCATCGCCGCCTACCTCGAGGCGGCCGACGCGCTGCTGCTGATCCGCTCGCATCCGCTTGGCGCCGGCAACTATGCCGAGGGCGCCCACCTCAGCGACCGCGTGCTGTTCCTGGGCGCGGACCTCGTAGGCGACATCACGCCGCTGCTGCCCGCCGTCGACACGCTCATCACCGACTACTCGTCGATCGCGTTCGACTACGCGCTCGTCGGCGGCGAGATTCTCTTTCTCGCCCCCGACATTCGCCAGTACACGGGCCGGCGCGGCGTCTACGAACCATACGAGAACTTCAGCGGCGGCACCGAGGTGACTACCTGGGCCGACCTTGTCGAGCTTCTCGAGGCCAACGATACGGATGCCGCCACCCACGCCCGTCTCGTCGGCCACGCCGAGTGGCTGGCGCGCTGGTTCCATGCGTGGCACGACGGGCGCAATACCGAACGCGTGTACGGCGAGGTGCTGCGCCGACTCGCGGGCGAGCCGCCGGCATTCGCGCTGAGGTCGCGCAGGGAAGGCGGCGCGACGACGCACCGCGCGCCTCAGCCTGCGACAACGGATGCCGCGGCGCCGCCGCCCGGCCGCGCCGCCGTCGCGCAGACGACGATCGACGAACTCCGCATCACCGGTGGCGACTCGCCCGTGCTTGAGCTGGCGGGAACGCTCGGCGCCGAGATCCCCCGGTCGCTGTGCATCGCGGGTTCCCGCCGCCGCCTCGAGGGCGAGATCGATCTCGAGCTCGCGAGCGAGCGCTGGAGCGCGCGCGTGCCGCTGCTGTCGTCTCGGTGGCGGGGGCCGCTTCTGCCACCGCCGGCGGATGAATACCTGGTGCGCATCCTCAACGAAGACGAACGCCTCATCGACGTGCGGGTAGCGGCGGAGCTGCCACAGCCCGCGCTTTACCCCGAACTCTTTCGACTCACGGTTGCGGCCGGCAGCAATGGCGTGACGCTGAAGATCGCGGCGCCGCTGAGGGATGAGGATCATGGTGCGGCGGCGCAGAAGCGCCTCGCTGCGGAGTACCGGCGCTCGAGCGCGCCTGTCGAGAACGCGGTTTTCCTTGAGAGCTTCTTCGGGCAGAACGCGTCGTGCAACCCGCGGGGCATCGACCGGGCGCTTGCCGCAGCGCGGCCCGAGGTGACGCGATACTGGGCGGTGACCGACGCATCCGTGGAGGTACCCGAGGGCGCCGTGCGCGTGATCGAGGGCAGCGCCGAGTGGTGGCAGGCACGGGCACAAGCACGGCTGTTGGTGGTCAACGACTGGCTGCGCAAGCGGTATCGCAAGCATCGCGGCCAGAACGTGCTGCAGACGTGGCACGGCACGCCCCTGAAGCGTCTCGCCCTGATGCGCAGCGGATTGCGCCCGCGCGCGGCGCTGGCGACGTTCCGGGAGCAAGCCCGCTGGGATCTCATGCTCGCGCAGAACGACTTCAGCGCGCGCATATTCCGCAAGGCGTATGCGTTCCGCTCGACGATCTGGCAAGAGGGATACCCGCGCGACGACGTGCTACTCACCGGCGACGGCGATGCAGTGCGCGAGCGCCTCGGCATCGCGCCCGGCACGACTGTGGTGCTGTACGCGCCGACGTGGCGCGACGACCGGCCCGGCACCGTGGATCACCTCGACGTGGCGCGGTTCGCGCGCGAGCTGGGGCCGGGGTACGTGACGCTCATCCGCGGCCATTCGCGCACGCTGCGCCCGGGGGTCGACGTCGTGGCCGAGAACGTGATCGACGTGACGAGCTACCCCGAGATCTCCGAGCTGTTCCTCGTGGCCGACGCTCTCGTGACCGACTACTCCTCGGTCATGTTCGACTTCACCGTCACCGGCAAGCCGCTCTACTTCTTCGTGCCGGACTACGACCACTACCGCGACCGGCTGCGCGGCTTCACGTTCGACCTGCTGCCCGTGGCGCCCGGACCCGTCATCGATGACCCCGCCGAACTCGTGCGCCGGGTGCAGAGCCCCGAGGCCGACCGCGAGCAGTACGCCGAGCGCTACGCCGCCTGGCGCGCGCGGTTCAACCCGCGCGATGACGGGCACGCGGGCGAGCGCGTGGTGCGGCGTCTGCTCGCCGAGGGCTACCTGGGCTGAGGACTGTTCCCCACGCCCTCGCCCAACAACCGCGAAAGGCCAAAAAGTGCCCTCATCCAGCGGAATAAGGACGACTTTTGGCCTCTCGCTGGCCGTCGGTCGATGAATCGGGTGGGTCGGGCGCACGCGACTGTCGGGTGGGGCGCACGCGACTGTCGGGTGGGGCGCACGCGACTGTCGGTGGGCGACCTCAACGATCGAACGCCGAGCGGGACTACCGGCCCGTGTAGTTCTCGAGGTCGCGCGCGAGCGAGAGCGCACCCAGAATGAAGCCGATACCCCAGCAGAAGTGAATGGTGGGCAGCACGATCAGAAACCAGGCGGATGCGCGCGGCCCGAGCCCGCGCGTGACGAGCAGCGTCGCGACGACGATGCCGATCACGTACGCGGCCGGCACCGTGAAGCCGAGCAGCATCCACGGCGCCGCCCCGGTGAGCGCCTGCGCGACACCCGCGATGCCGAACAGCAGCCCGAGCACGAGCGCGACGACCAGCACGGGCGGCGCGAAATAGCGGATGCTGTTGGAGGTCGTATAGCGCCGGGCCAACTCGCCCCGCCACACCCCCGTAGAGAAGAACTGCTTCGCAAGATCGCGCAGTCGCGGCCGGGGTCGGTACACGACCTGCAAACTCGGCGTAAACCAGACGGTGCCGCCGCTCTCGCGGATCCGGCGGTTCAGCTCCCAATCCTGCCCGCGGCGGATGCCCTCGTCGAACAGTCCGGCGGCCATGAGGCTCTCGCGTCGGAAGACGCCAAGGTAGACCGTCTCGGCCGGCCCCTCTTCGCCGCCGAGGTGCAGCTTGGTGCCACCGAGCCCGATGCGGCTGCCGTAGGCGCGGGCGACGGCCTGCTCGAACGGCGTGATGCCCTGCGCATCCATGATGCCGCCCACGTTGTCGGCGCCGGTTCGCAGCATGGTCTCGACGGCGATGCGCGTGTAATCGACCGGCAGCACCGAGTGCGCGTCGACCCGCACGACCACCGGAAGCGACGACGCGTTGATTGCCAGGTTCAGGCCGGCCGGCGTCGAACCCGCGGCGTTCTCGACGACGCTGATGCGCGGGTCGGCCGCCTTCATCTCGGCGAGCAGCTCGGTCGTGCCGTCGTCGCTCGGCCCGAGCGCGACCGTGACCTCGAACGGCCCCGCGTAGTCCTGCGCGAGCAGGCTGTCGATTGCCGCGCGAACGTGTGCGACTTCGTTGAGCACAGGCATGATGTACGAGACGCCGGGCAGCGAGTTCTCGTCAGGGTCTGTCGCCATCTTGTCCACTCGTGAGCTGATCGATCGAGCCTATCAGCCGGGTACGTTTCGACGTCGGCGCCTGCCCGGCTCGCGACCGCCTCGACAAGCGGATGCGGCACGGCCGCCCAGGCGCATGCGCCGGGCGGCCGTGCCGCGTTTCGTACCCTTCGTACCGCTACTGCGCCAGCGTGCCCAGGGTGACGGTGGCGTTGTAGGTGTTGCCGTTGCGCACGTAGCTGAGGTCTGCGGTGCTGCCGCCGGCCAGGTAGCGGACCTGGGCCGTGAGGTCGGTCGCACTCGTGATCGGGAAGCCGTTGAAGTTGGTGACGATGTCGCCCGACTTCAGCCCCGCCTTCGCTGCGGCGCCGCCGCTGGTGATCTCGTGGATCAGCGCGCCGACCGTGGAGGTGGACGACGCGTCGGAGGCGTCGGAGACCGTTGCGCCGAGCAGGCCGTGGCTGCCCTTCTGGTCCTGGATCAGCTCGCTCGCAATGCGCTTGGCCAGGTTAGAGGGAATGGCGAAGCCGACCCCGATGCTGCCGGACTGGTCGGTGGAGCTTGCGCCGCTGCCCGCACTAGCGATGGCGACGTTCACACCGATGACCTGACCCTTGTCGTTGAGCAGGGCCCCTCCGGAATTGCCGGGGTTGATCGCGGCATCCGTCTGAATGACCGGAAGCGAGATCGTCGAGGTCGTCTGGGTCTGGTTGCCGTTTCCATTCCCGTTGCCGCCCTGGCCCGGGAAGTCGAAGTTCCAGAGGTCGTACGGGCCGTTGCCGTTGTTGTCGCCGTTGCTATCGGTGTTGTCACCGGCCTTGGGCGCGGCCGAGGACGCGATGCTGATGCTGCGGTTCAGGGCGCTGACGATGCCGTCGGTGACTGTGCCGGAAAGCCCGAGCGGGGCTCCGATGGCTACCGCCGTGTCGCCGACGTTGAGCTTGCTCGAGTCGCCGAAGGTGGCGGGAGACATGTCGCTCGCGCCCTCAAGCTTGATCACAGCGAGGTCGACGATCGGGTCGGTGGCGATGAGCTTGGCTTGGTAGAGCTTGCCGTTGTTGTCCTGCACCTGGATCTTGCCGCTGGACTCGGCGCCGTCGAGGGTCACGACGTGCGTGTTGGTGAGCACGTACCCGTCTTTGCTCAGCACGATGCCGGAGCCGGTGCCGCTCTCGCTCGAGCCGGTGACCGAGATGGTGACGATGCTGGGCGAGGCCTTCGCGGCGACGGCCGTGACGACGGTCGCGCTCTTCGAATTGTTGACCGTGATGTTGGCGGGGCCGGTGGTCGTGACGGTGCTGGCGTTGCCGCCCTGAGTGGCGGCCATGACGCCGGCGGTGACTCCGCCGCCCGCGGCGCCGCCGATGAGGGCACCGACTGCGAGGGAGGCGATGATGAGGCCGGTGCTGCGCTTCTTGGCCGCGGTCTCCTTGTCGGCAGGCTTCGTGTACGGCTGCTCACCGGCGTAGGCCTGCTGGGCGGTGGTCGGCTGCTGCGCGGCGAGATACGGCTGCTGCGGAGCCGCGCCGTACGGCTGCTGCGGGGCTGAGCCGTACTGCTGCTGCGGGCCCGAGCCATACTGCTGCTGGGCTGCGCCGTATGGCTGAGTTGGCTGCGTCTGCTGAGCGGGCTGGGACGATTCCGCGGGCTGCTGCCCTGACGCCTCGTAGTCCGCCGGTGGCTCAGGAGGCATGGACGCCGCCTGGGCGCTCGGTGCCGACTCTGCACTCGTGGCAGGCTCTGCGCTCGGTGCCGACTCAGCACTCTCGCCACGCACTTCAGGTGCCTTCGGTGACTCGTCGTTCACTGCGTCGTTCGGGGTGTCGGTCATGGTCCTGCTCCTTCCAAGCACTGACAGCTTCCGCCCTGAACCTGAGCATTCAATTTGGACGCACTGTGAGCAGCCTCTCGCGTTCCAATGACATTACCGGGCGCGAATCGACCCGTTCGCCATCGAGCAGTTCCCGCTGGCGGAGATGGGCGGGAATACTGGGTCGGCGTAGGGTGCTGACCAGAAGGAGAATACCCCCTCCCCGTATCCCGAAAGTTGAGACGATGAGCTTCCCTCCCAACGAGAACCGAACGCACGAGACAGAAGACACGATGGAGCCCGCCCGCGCACACGCCGGTCACGAGATGTCAGCTCACGAAATGTCGGCCCACGGGATGTCGGGCCACGGGATGTCCGAACACTCCGGGCACGACATGTCCGGCCATGCCGGCCACGGCGATCACGTCGCGCAGTTCCGCCGCCTGTTCTGGATCATGCTGGTCATCGCGGCACCGGTCGTCGGCTTCTCGCCTATGTTCGCGCAGATCATCGGCTACTCGCTGCCACCCTCGGGGTGGATTACCTGGATCTCGCCCCTCCTCGGAACCGTCATGTTCGTCTGGGGCGGCAGGCCGTTCCTCAGCGGTGCGGTCAGTGAGCTGCGCACACTCAAGCCCGGCATGATGCTTCTCATCTCGCTCGCGATCACGGTGGCGTTCGTCGCCTCGTGGGGCGCCAGGCTGCGCCTCATTGACGAGAACCTCGACTTCTGGTGGGAGCTGGCTCTGCTGATCGTCATCATGCTGCTCGGGCACTGGATCGAGATGCGGTCGCTCGCACAGACCACCTCGGCACTCGACTCGCTCGCCGCGCTACTGCCCGACGAGGCAGAACGCGTCGAAGGGGAGACAATCGTCGTGGTCGCGCCCGACGAGCTCTCCGTCGGAGATCGGGTCGTGGTCAGGCCGGGCGGCCGGGTGCCGGCGGATGGTCGAATCACCGACGGCTCCGCCAGCATGGACGAGTCAATGATCACCGGCGAATCCAGAACCGTCACTCGCAGCGCCGGCGATCAGGTCGTGGCCGGCACCGTCGCCACCGATTCCGGCCTGCGGATCGAGGTGACGGCAACCGGCGACGACACGGCCCTTGCCGGCATCCGCTCGCTCGTTTCTGCCGCCCAGAACTCGTCGTCGCGCGCTCAACGCATCGCCGACACGGCTGCGGCCTGGCTGTTCTGGTTCGCCTTCGGAGCCGGGGTCATCACCGCCGGCGTCTGGAGTCTCCTCGGGCTGCCGGATACCGCGGTCGTCCGCACGATCACCGTTCTCGTCATCGCCTGCCCGCACGCGCTCGGCCTGGCGATTCCCCTTGTCGTGTCGATCGCGACGGAGCGTGCCGCCCGCGGCGGTGTTCTCATCACGGACCGGCTCGCACTGGAGAGAATGCGCACGGTCGACACCGTGCTGTTCGACAAGACCGGAACCCTCACCAAGGGTGAGCCGATGGTGGCAGCAGTGGCCGCTGCTGAGGGCCAGAGCGAGGAGCGGATGCTCGCGCTCGCCGCCGCTGCAGAGGCCGACTCCGAGCATCCGCTCGCTCGTGCCATTGTGCGGGCTGCAGAGCGACGCGGCGTTGACGTGCCGCACGCGAGCGAGTTCGAATCGTCGCCCGCGGTCGGTGTCAGCGCACTCGTGGACTCGGTGCGCGTTCAGGTCGGCGGGCCGAACCTGCTCGACGAGCAGAATGCCGTGCAACTCGGCGTGGCTGACGAGTGGCGAGAGGACGGCGCAACCGTGCTGCACGTCATCGCCGACGGCGCAGTCGTGGGTGCGCTCAGGCTCGCCGACGAGGTTCGGTCGGAGTCGCGGCGCACCGTCGACGCGCTGCATGCGCGCGGGGTGCAGGTGGTCATGATCACCGGCGACGCCGAGAACGTGGCCCATTCGGTGGCCGCTGAGCTCGGGATCGACCGCATCTTCGCCGGTGTGCGGCCGGAGGGCAAGGCCGCCGCCGTGGCGCAGCTTCAGAGCGAGGGCAGACGGGTCGCGATGGTTGGCGATGGGGTCAATGACGCGCCGGCGCTCGCCCAGGCCGATGTCGGAATTGCCATCGGCGCGGGCACGGATGTCGCGATCGCCTCGGCGGGCGTGATTCTTGCGAGCGATGACCCGCGCTCGGTGCTTTCGGTGATCGAGCTGTCTCGCGCCGCCTACCGCAAGATGCGCCAGAACCTGTGGTGGGCGGCAGGGTACAACCTGATCTCGGTGCCGCTCGCGGCGGGCGTGCTGGCGCCGGTCGGGTTCGTTCTGCCGATGTCTGTGGGCGCCGTGCTCATGTCGATCTCCACGATCGTCGTGGCATTGAACGCGCAGTTGCTTCGGCGGCTCGACCTGAGGCCGGATGCGGGCGCTGTCGCGCCATCGGCCGCGCGCTGAGGTTCGCGTCGCTGGCGTTCGCGGCGCTGGGGTTCGCGCCGCTGGTGTTCGCGCCGCGGGCGTGGAGAGTCGATCAGCAGCCGGGGCCGGTGGGGTTCGCGTTGCAATCCTTGTCGACGAGCACGGTCTTCGCGTCGCTCGCCAGCACCGCTACCACGGTGGCATCGGCCGGGATCACACCGTTCACGGGGCGCCAGCCCGGCTCCCCGTAGCGATACTCGGCGGTGTACTCCACCGTGAGCCGCACCTGATGCACGCCCTTGGCTGTGTAGATGTGGCTCGTCGCCGTCTGTGAGAACTCGGGAACCCGCAGCGCGGCCCACGTCGCTCCGGCTGCGCTGGTGCGCCTGGTCGCGCCATCTCCGTACGACCACACATAGGCGTGCGGGGTGAAGCGCACCTGCGCCTGATAGCCCAACAGCATTCCTGACTGGATGCTGCCGGTGGCGCGCGCGAGGAAGTTCGCCGGCAGCCCCACGATCGCCCACCCGTCCGGCTCCATCGAGGCGGAAGGCGCCGCCGGCGTGAAGTTGACGAGATCGCTCGCGTTCACGGTGAAGTTGCGGGTGTCACACGGGCTGAACGGGATGCATCGCGCCGAGGGGGTGTCGCGTACGACCTCCTGTGACTCGAAGTTGCCGCACACCCGCTTCGGCACGCCGTCCTGCTCCATGGTCACGCAGGTCCACGGCACCTCGGGCTCGGCTTCAGGTGCCGCGGCGGTGCGGCCAACGGACCGACGCGGCGCTTTCGTCGCCGCCCCTGGACCCGAGCGATTCGCCCACACGTCGACGCCGCCGCCGGAGGCTGCTGCGCCTCCACATGTCCCACCCACTGTGGCAGTGATCGGGCAATCAACCGAAGCAAACGCAGCTGGAGCACTAAGGGCGACAGACGCGACGACCAGCGCGATCGTCAACAGATACTTTTGCCGGACCATGGTTCAATCCTGGAAACGACCAATTGCTTCGGGTGCTCTGCCGAAGCGCTCTTGAATTGTGCAACAACGGTCGCCAACGGCGAGCGATCTGACGGAAGAACACTCGTGCCGGCGGCGTCGACAAAGTCAGTTGCGGATGAGTCGACGCACACATAGATGGAAAGAGCGCCACCAACGTCCGTGATCTGATCTTCTTGTAACTGGATCTTCGTATAACGAGACTCGCCGACCTGGCGATACCCACGCTCACGCAATTCCTTAAACTCTTGCAGCTCCGCCTTTGCCTTTGTTGGAGTTACTACGGAAACAATCTGAGTCGCACCTTCACCGCCGTTTTGGGCAATTTTCTGCCCAATCGACTGGTACTCGGCGTAAGCCTTCGTCGCCGCTGCGAGCGCTTCGTCGTTCGTGGCGAACACGGGGGTCGCGGCTGGCTTCGACGAGTGGGTCTTGACGGGCGACGGTGCGGAGGCGCATCCGCTTAGTAGAAATGCCGTGATCGAAAGCAGGGCGACTGCCGCGATGCGCGCAGGGGCGGCAGGCAGGCGGCGGTCGGTCGCGAAGCGCATGGGCCAACGGTAGGGCAATGCCATGCCGTCGCGGGGAACTTATCCACAGCGTGCGTTGGCGAGAGGGACTCGGGTTTCGAGACGGCCGCTTTGCGGCCTCCTCAACCTGCATAGGCGAGAGCGACTCGGTTTCGAGACGGCCGCTTTGCGGCCTCCTCAACCTGCATAGGCGGGAGCGACTCGGGTTTCGAGACGGCCGCTTTGCGGCCTCCTCAACCTGCATAGGCGAGAGCGACTCGGGTTTCGAGACGGCCGCTTTGCGGCCTCCTCAACCTGCGAACGTGCACTCGCCACCAACTGCCGTAGTTTGGAGGGATCAACGCAGAGATGAGGGGCAGCATGGCGATCCCGGGTCGATGGCAGCACGCCGCGCGAGGGGCGGGCCTGCTCGCGCCCGACGGCACGATCGCCGCCACGATCTTCGCCGAGATGAGCGCCCTCGCCGCCCGCACCGGCGCGATCAACCTGGGCCAGGGCTTCCCCGATGAAGACGGGCCAGACGTCGTGCTCGAGGCGGCGATCGACGCGATCCGCCGCGGCGACAACCAGTACCCGCCGGGCCGCGGCATCCCCGATCTGCGGCAGGCGGTCGCCGAGCACCAGGAGCGCTTCTACGGCATCAGCCTCGACTCCGATCGCGAGATCCTCGTGACCGCCGGTGCAACCGAAGCGATTGCCGCCACGCTGCTGGCCCTGCTCGAGCCCGGCGACGAGGTCGTCACGCTCGAGCCGTTCTATGACGCGTACGGCGCCCTGATCGCGCTCGCCGGCGCGCAGCATCGCACGGTCCCGCTGCACGCCCCGCACTTCCAGCCGGACCTCGACGAGCTTCGCGCCGCCGTGACCGACCGCACCCGCGTCATCCTGCTCAATTCTCCGCACAACCCCACGGGCGCCGTGCTGCCCGCAGAAACCCTGCAGCTCGTCATCGAGCTGGCCCACACGCACGACGCCATCATCGTCACTGACGAGGTCTACGAGCACCTCACGTTCGAGGCGCCGCACATCCCGATCGCGAGCCTGCCCGGCGGCCGCGATCGCACCGTCACCATCTCATCGGGTGGCAAGACGTTCAGCACCACCGGCTGGAAGGTCGGCTGGCTGTCGGCCCCTCCCGCGATCGTCGACGCCATTCTCGCCGTCAAGCAGTTCCTCACCTACGTCAACGGCGCGCCGTTCCAGCCCGCCATCGCGGCCGGCCTCCGCCTACCCGACTCGTTCTTCACCAACGCGGCCGCCCAGCTACAAGCCAAGCGCGACCTGCTCCTCGACGGCCTCACCGAAGCCGGCTTCACCGTCACGCGCCCCCAGGGCGGCTACTTCGTCATCGCGGATGCCGCTCCGCTCGGCTTCGACGATGCATCTGATCTGTGCCGACGCCTGCCCGAGCTTGCCGGGGTGGTGGGGGTGCCCGTGAGCGCGTTCGTCTCCGAACGGCATGGCGACGCGTATGCGTCGCTCATCCGCTTCGCGTTCTGTAAGAAGAGGGACGTGCTTGAGCGCGCGGCCGCGCAGTTGGCGGGGTTGCAGGCTCAGCGCGGCTCGACCCGGTAACGACGCATCGCGAGGCTCGGGTTGACGCGGCGCGTCTCGGCAAGGCGCGCCGGTGAGACCCAGGCGAGAACCGTATCCGTCTGCTCGCCGAGCGAGGCGAGTTCGACGCCCATCGGGTCGATGATGACGCTGCCGCCCACGCCGGAGGGCGGCGCGTGGTCGGCCGCTGCGACGTATACGGTGTTCTCCAGCGCCCGCGAGGTGAGCAGGGTGCGCCAGTGGTGCTCTTTGAGGGGTCCGCGCACCCACTCGGCGGGAACGAGAATGAGGTCTGCGCCGGCATCCGTGATGCGCCGGCTCAGCTCAGGAAAGCGGATGTCGTAGCAGGTCTGCATGCCCACGCGCACGCCGTCGACCGTGAACAGCTGCGGCTCGTCGAGGTCGCCGGGCACGACCCAGCGCGACTCCGAGGCGCCGAACGCATCGTAGAGGTGCTGCTTGCGGTAGGTCGCGACGAGCTCGCCGGCGGGCGAGACGGCCACGACGGTGTTGTGGAAGCGGCCCGGGTCGTTGGCGCGCTCCAGCAATCCCGCGACAATGTGCACGCGCTCGGATGCGGCCAGCGCCGCCAGCTCGCTGACAAACGGGCCGTCAACCGCCTGCGAGGCGGTCACCATGCTCTCGCCGAGGGGCTGCTCGAAGTAGGAGGAGTATTCGGGGAAGACGACGAGGCGCGCGCCGCGGGAGACGGCCTTGCGCGTCAAGGTTCGCATGGCATCGAGGTTGATTCGCGTGTCGGCGGTCGGCGCGAATTGAGCCACGGCAACGGCGAGTTCGGGGGGCGCATCCATGAACCCATCATCGCCGATGTGAGCGTTATGGCGACTATTGCGTGCGGCGGGCGTCAGCCATCCGGGCGGATTCGAGGCGCTCGGCCGCCTGTGCTATCGTTGACTCTCGTGCCGCGGGGTGGAGCAGTTCGGTAGCTCGCTGGGCTCATAACCCAGAGGTCGTAGGTTCAAATCCTGCCCCCGCAACCAAGAATGGCCCGATCTCCGACAGGAGATCGGGTCATCGTTTTTCCCTTTGACCAGCCGTTACGAAGTTTCGAAATCGTCTAGATTTCCCGTGCGTCTGGCTCAAGTCTTGTCGCGAATGGCGACTCGCCAAAAAGGGGTTACGTGTTTGCCCTCAAAAGATGCGGGCATTAGGGCGGCTACTTCAGGGTTAATGTTTGGGCCAAGCTCAGTGCTGACGACGCGACATTCAATGACGTCGATCGAGGATCGGATGCGCGTCGCCGCCTCAGGAACAGCAGCTGCCCACCGACGCGTTCGAGCCGTGTCCGCTGTCGGTCGGACCGCTGCTGGAGCAGACCCCGGTCTCGGGTAGGACGAGTTGAACGCGTCGAGCGGCCTGCTTGTCGCCTGCCAGTTCATCCGCGATTGAACGGACTTGCTCGTAGCCTGTGAGCAACAAGAACGTGGGGGCGCGGCCGTAGCTCTTCATGCCGACGACGTAGAAGTTCGGTTCGGGATGCGTCAACTCCACGACACCGTGCGGGGGCACGGTTCCACAGCTGTGCAGGTTCGGGTCAATCAGCGGAGCGAGCGCACGCGGCGCTTCGACGATCTCATCAAGTGAGAGCCGGATCTCGCGGAGCATGTCGAGATCGGGCCGGAAGCCGGTCGCCCCGACGATCGTGTCTGCCTCGATGGTCGTCGTCTCACCGTTCCGTCGTCCCATCGCGCGGACCCGACCATTTTCAGCGGCCTCCGTTGAGTCGATCTCGAACCGGTCTATGAGAGCGATAGCGCCATTGCGGACGAAATCGTGTACTCGCGCGCCGATCGACGCCCGGGCGGTTAGCTCGTCGGTCGCCGCTCCGTAGACACGCGCCGGCGTTTCGTTTCGGATCGCCCACGTGACGCTCGTGCCCGGCACTTCGTCGGCCAGGGTGGCGAGTGCGATCAGCGTGTTCGCGGCGCTGTGTCCTGTGCCGACGACGAGGGTGTGTTTGCCGGCGAAGCGGGCGCGTTCGCGTCCCAGGACGTCGGGAAGCGCATGGCTGACGTGGTTCGCGACGTCGTCGAATCCGACTGGGTCGAGGCCGCTCGAGCCGATGCTGTTCGGATTGAAGTACGTGCCCGAGGCATCGATAACCGCACGGGCAAGGACATCCTCAGTGCGGTTCGCGTTCGTCACGCGCAACAGGAACGGGGTCTCGGCGCGGCCGGCCGAGCGGGTGCGATCCATGCCCTGGCGCGAGATAGCTGCGACAGTTGAGCGGTATCGGATGCGCGGGGCAAGTTCGTCGGTCGCGGCAAGCGGCAGCAGGTAGTCGTGGACGAGTTCGGTGCCATACGGGAGACTCGCCGCGGCTGGTGCTTCCCATCCGGTTCCTTCCAGCAGCCGCGCCGCGGCCGGAGACACGACGTATTCCCATGGTGAGAACAGGCGGGTGTGGCCCCACTGCTCGACCGCTGCCCCGGCGCGGTTGCCGCGCTCGAAGACGATCGTCTCGATGCCGCGTTCGAGCAGCTCGGCTGCCGCTGCGAGACCGACCGGCCCGGCGCCGATCACGGCGACGGGAACGTCCGCCAGTTTGTCAGTGGCCGGCGTGGTGAGGGTGGGGAATGGCAGTTCTGCGATGCTCATGGTCTTCTTCTTTCTTCACTCTCTGCGCTGGGCAGGATCTCAGCCAACAGGCTTTCGATGCGTGCCCTGATCTCGTTCCGGACCCGACGAACCGTCGTGATGTCTTTGCCGGCAGGGTCTTCGAGTTCCCAGTCCTCGTACCGTTTGCCGGGGAAGATCGGGCACGCATCACCGCATCCCATCGTGATCACAACGTCGGACTCCTGGACCGACTCGGTGGTCATCAGCTGCGGCACCGCTTCGGAGATATCGATGCCCTCCTCAGCCATCGCCTCGACGGCGATCGGGTTAATGCTCTCGCCAGGCTCCGAGCCGCCGGAGCGAACCTCAACAGCACCTCTGGAGAGAGCCCTCATATAACCGGCGGCCATCTGGGAGCGGCCGGCGTTGTGAACGCAGACGAAGAGAACGACGGACTTTTGGGACATGCTGTCTTCCTTACATGGTGGGATTACGCCCGGCTCGAGGCCGGAAGTTGAGGAACAGAAGAGTCAGAGTCATGGGCCGGTTTGAACAACCGTCCGCGCAACCACAGTGAGACATACACCAGTCCGACCAGCACCGGCACTTCGATCAGAGGGCCGACGATGCCGGCCAACGCTTGACCGCTGGCAGCACCGAACGTGCCGATGGCCACGGCGATCGCCAGCTCGAAATTGTTTCCCGCGGCGGTGAACGCCAGGGTTACCGTCTTGGCATACGTGAGACGGATCGCCTTGCCCAGGAGGAATCCGACGATGAAGGTCACCGCGAAATACACCAGCAGCGGCAGCGCGATTCGCGCCACATCGAACGGATGCGCGATCACCTGATTGCCCTGCAACGCGAATAGCATCACGATCGTGAACAGCAGCCCCCGCAGGGCGAACGGCCCAACCTTTGGCAGGAATGTTGACTCGTACCAGGTTCGGCCCTTGGTTCGTTCACCGATGCGGCGCGAGAGATATCCGGCCACCAATGGGACCCCGAGGAAGATCAGAACACTCAGCGTGATCGCCCAAATCGAGAAGCCGGCACTGGTGGTGGCAAGACCGAGCCAGCCGGGAAGTACCTGCAGGTAGAACCAGCCGAGCGCCGCGAATGCAAGCACTTGGAACACCGAGTTCAGTGCGACCAGGAACGTAGCAGCTTCTCGATCTCCACAGGCGAGGTCGTTCCAGATCAGCACCATCGCGATACAGCGAGCGAGACCCACAATGATCAAACCCGTGCGGTACTCGGGCAGATCCGGAAGGAGAACCCAGGCCAGCGTGAACATCAACGCCGGCCCAACGATCCAGTTCATCACGAGCGAGGCGATGAGCAGTCGCTTGTCGCCCGCGACGGCCGCAGCATCCGAGTAACGCACCTTGGCCAACACCGGATACATCATCACCAACAGCCCCACGGCGATCGGCACACTCACCGTACCGATCGTGAACGCCTGCAACGCAACGACCAGCCCCGGCGCGATCACCGCCAAAAGCAGTCCCAGACCCATCGCTAGCAATATCCACACTGGCAGGAACCGATCGGCTGTGCCGAGCTTGCCTGATTTCACCACAGTCTGCTGGTCAGTCACAGTGTCTCCGAGATTGTGAGAATCGATAGTCATCGATGTTCAGTTTCCCCGACGATATCGACGTTTGTCAATGTTGGTGAGAGACTACCTCTATGACGTTGACTGGCTTCCTGCCCGTGACCGACGTGACGGCATGCTGCAACCCGATCGCACGCGAAGCGATCTCGGCCGGGAACGCGACGAACCTGGCGAAGTCGCTACGTGCCCTCGCCGACCCGGCCCGGATCCGGTTGATCTCGATGGTCGCCGCACACGAGGATGCCGAGGCGTGCGTATGCGACCTAACCGAACCTCTCGGGCTGGGCCAACCAACCGTCTCGCACCACCTGAAGATCCTGGTCGACGCCGGCTTTCTCAGCCGCACCAAGCGCGGAACCTGGGCTTACTACCGACTCATTCCGGGTTCCCTCGACTCTGTCGCACGATTACTTGTAACGGTCTAACCGAGACAGCGGGCGAACACTGCTCCGATACGGGTGACACAAGATGGTGACGTGAGCGCAGCCTTCGATCGCGGGGCCGTCACGGCGGAATATCAGCAGGCGGGCGACGAGCCCCAACGGCTCCTCGACTCGTTATCAGCCAGCCTGGATTGCAGAGCAACGGCACCCGCTGGACAAACGAGCAACTCCTGTTCCACATCCCCACGGGCGCCACACAAGATAATCAGGAGACCGGGCAGGGATCACCGGCTATGCAATAATCTGCGTATGGATGCAGATATGCCGGTGTGCGGGCGAGAACCTGATAGTCAATACGTCGAGCTTGCGGTCGAGGTCTTCGCGATGCTCGCCGACGCAACGCGGGTGCGGCTGATCCTCGCGCTGCGTGATGACGAGTTGTCGGTCAACCATCTGGCGGACATCGTCGATAAGTCACCGGCCGCAGTTTCGCAGCATTTGGCGAAGCTGCGGCTCGCCCGCATCGTGTCGACTCGGCAGCAGGGGACTCGCGTCTTCTACCGGCTCGAAAACGAACACGCGCGACAACTCGTCTCCGACGCGATCCTCCAGGCCGAGCACTCCCTCGACAGCAATCCCCGCCACCACCACGCCCAGAACGAGGCGACCACGTGAATACTTCACAGGCACATCAGGACGAGGATGGTCACGAAAACGGGCAGCCTCAAGTTCATGAGCACGCGCACGCACACGCTCACGAGCACCCCCACGAACACGGTCATTCGCACGATCCCGGCGGCCACTCGCATCCGGCCGGAATCAAGGGTTTCTTCTACGGCTTGTTCGTGCCCCACAGTCATGACGCTGCCGACTCGATCGACGACGCGCTAGAGGCGAGCACGCGAGGCGTTCGCGCCTTGAAGATCAGCCTGTTCATCCTTCTGGGAACAACCGTGGTGCAATTCATCATTGCCCTCTTCAGCGGATCAGTGGCGCTGCTGGCGGACACAATCCACAACTTCTCAGACTCGCTAACCGCCGTACCGCTCTGGGTTGCCTTCGTGCTCGGTCGCCGCGTGGCCACCCGCCGATACACCTACGGGTATGGTCGGGCCGAAGATCTCGCCGGTCTGTTCATCATCGCGGTTGTCGCCATCTCGGCGGTGGTCGCGGCGTGGCAGTCCATCGACCGGTTCTTCAATCCACAACCGCTACACAATCTGTGGTGGGTGGCCGCCGCCGGTGTGATCGGCTTCATCGGCAACGAGGCAGTCGCGATCTATCGCATACGGGTCGGGCAGAAGATCGGCTCCGCCGCTCTCGTCGCCGACGGGGTGCACGCCCGCATCGATGGCTTCACCTCCCTGGCTGTCGTTGTCGGCGCTTTCGGTGTGATGCTGGGCTTCCCGCTAGCGGACCCTATTGTTGGTCTTCTCATTTCGGCGGCGATCATCGTGCTGCTGTGGGGCACGGTCCGAAGTATCGGCCAGCGGCTCATGGACGGCATCGAGCCGGAACTCGTGGACCGTACGCAGTCGGCGCTTGAGCACACGCCGGGAGTGCTGTCCGTATCAAAATTGCAGCTGCGGTGGGTCGGTCATCGACTCCAGGGTGCGGCCACGGTCGTGGTGGCCGACACTGCGCTGTCACATGCGGAATCCGTGGCTCATGAGGCAGAACACCAGCTCGTCCATTACCTGCCTAACCTTGACGATTTCGCCATCCGCACCGTTACCACAGCAGAAGATTTGAAGCCGCACTCTCATGACGGTTGAGCCGACTGGCAGTCATTCGGCACACAGCCATGGCATCGCCCCTACAGCGGACACGCGTTACCTGGTCGTCGCCCTGTCATTGATCGTCGGATTCATGATCGTCGAGGTCGTCGTGGCAGTACTGTCCGGGTCGCTGGCGCTGCTATCGGATGCCGGTCACATGCTCACCGACGCCGGCGCGATCGGCGCGTCACTGTTCGCGCTTCGCCTGGCGGCGCGTCCGGCGAAGGGAAAGTGGACCTACGGACTCAAACGAGCCGAGATCCTCTCGGCCGCCGTGAACGGAATCACGTTGGTGGTCATCAGCGGTATCGTCGCGGTCGAAGCCATCCGCCGCCTGCTCGACCCACCTCCCGTCGAGGGCGGTCCGGTGCTCGTGGTTGCCCTCGTCGGGGCGGCGGTGAACCTGGTCGCCGTGTGGGTGCTGGCCAAGGCGAATCGCACCAGCCTGAACGTGCAGGGCTCCTATCTGCACATCCTGACCGACCTGTACGGGTTCATCGCCACCGTCGTGGCAGGAGTTGTCATTCTGGCCACCGGCTTCAGCCGTGCCGACGCGATCGCATCATTGATCGTGGTTGCGCTGATGGTGCACGCCGCCTGGGGGCTGCTGCGAGATTCCGGACGCGTTCTCCTGGAGGCCGCTCCGGAAGGCGCGGATCTGTCGATGATCCTCAACCACCTGATGGAGCCGGAACATGTCCGATCCGTGCACGACATGCACGTCTGGACGGTGACCTCCGCCCTGCCCGCTCTGTCGGCGCACATTGTGCTCGACGACACCTGCTTCCGCGATGGCCACGCCCCGCAGGTTCTCGACCAACTGCAGACCTGCTTGATCGGTCACTTCGACGTCGAACACAGCACCTTCCAACTGGAACCAGCCAACCATGCCGCCCACGAGAGCGGAACGGAACACTAGGGCCGGCGCCAACGACTCCTGACGACGAGGTGAAGATGCGTCAGCGCGTGCTGTATAGTCAGCCTATGCTGACCTCCGCCTCCCGACTTGACGTCATAAACCGGCTGGGCCGCGCCATGGCCGATCCGACCCGCTCCCGCATTCTCATGAGTCTGCTCGAGCAACCGGGCTATCCCGCACAACTGGCGCTGACGCTGGAGCTGACCCGCTCGAACGTCTCGAACCACCTCAGCTGCCTGCGGGGGTGCGGCATCGTCGCTGCTGTTCCCGAGGGCAGACAGACACGGTATGAGATCGCCGACGCCCACCTGACGCGGGCGCTGTCGGCGCTGGTCGACGTGGTACTCGCTGTCGATGACGGTGCAGCCTGCGCCGACGAGAGCTGTGACCTCCCCCTATGCTGCGGAACCGGCGCATGACCGCCACCACGAACGGTTCAACCCCGGTGCTGGGACCCCAGCGCAAGTGGATGCTGCAACGACGCATCCGCTGGATCGTCGCCGTCACCATCGGCTACAACCTGATTGAGGCGATCATCGCCCTCGCCGCAGGTACCGTCGCATCCTCGGCCGCCTTGGTCGGTTTCGGTCTCGATTCCGTCGTTGAGGTGCTCTCCGCAGCAGCGATCGCCTGGCAATTCAGTGCGCCCGACCCCGAGAAGCGTGAAAAGGTCGCCCTACGCGTGATCGCTCTCTCGTTCTTCGGCCTGGCCGCCTACGTCATCGTCGATGCCGCGCCGTCGATCTTCGGTCTGCGCGAGGCGGAACACAGCCCTGTCGGTATTGCTCTCGCTGCGATCAGTCTGGCGGTCATGCCATTTCTGAGTTGGTTCGAACGTCGAACCGGTCGCGAACTGAGGTCGGCATCCGCGGTTGCCGATTCGAAGCAGACTCTGATTTGCAGCTTTCTCTCAGCGGCACTCCTGGTAGGCCTGCTGCTGAATGTACTGCTCGGGTGGGCGTGGGCGGACTCGATCGCCGCGCTCGTCATCGCAGGCTTTGCGATCAAGGAGGGGCTCGAAGCATGGAAGGGCGACACGTGTGCCGTGCCGGTGGCCGCGCTGACCGGTGAACGCACAGTCGAGGCCGACGAATGCTGCCAACCAGGCGAGGAACAACCGTGAAAATAGAGATCCTCCACATCGACGACTGCCCGAACACGGCGGAAGCCGGCGACCGGCTCCGCACGGCACTCGACGTGACGGGCCACGAGAATGCGCGCATCGCATTCGTGCTTATCGGTTCGGCGCATGAGGCAGCAGGACTACAGTTCGCTGGTTCACCCACCATCCTCGTCGATGGAACGGACCTCTTCCCCTCAGCCGGCCGCACGCAGAACCTGGCGTGTCGGATCTACAGCACTCCGACGGGAATCGCTGGGGTGCCGACTGTGGACCAGTTGAGTGAAGCGCTAGCCTCACGCCGCTGAAAACGAGTCGGCTAGTAACGGGTGAGAATCTCCTTCACCTGGTGCCTTGATGCGGATAGGACGGCCAACAGCTGCGGCACACTCACCGAGTCGAGGTCGATCACCAGCGTCCTCCCACTCCATATGCCCATGCGATCGCCCGCGATAGAGCGAGAGGCGCGCGGGGTAGGCAGCGACGCTGCGCTGACCACGGCTTGAAGATCGGCGAATGCTACGGCCGTGTAAATCTGCGTCGTGGCAGGCGAGGAATGGCCAAGCACTTCTTGGGTCGCTCGAAGGTCTTTCGTGCCGGCATAGCCCATGGTCGCTGCACGATGGCGAAGGCTGTGCAATGTCCAGCCCCGAGTGAGCTCTGTCACCCATTTGTAAACGGTGCTCGAGTGGAGGTGGCCACCGAATCGGCCAGGGAAGTAGAAGGTATCGGTGCCCTGCTCGTGCTCAAGTTGAACGAGTGTGGTGCGGGTCAGCTCGTCGAGTGGCACTGCTCGTTCTCTCGATCCTTTGCCAAAGAACCGGATGGTGTTGCTTCGGCGATTACGGGGGTGCAAGGCTGCGATTTCGGAGCGGCGGAGGCCCTCGGTCGCAGCCAGAAGAATCATCGCCCGCACCGCCAACGATGCTTGTGCGAACGCTTCCAAAACGACGTCCTCGGGAGTCGGATGCGGCAGAGGCCGAGGCACTGCCACAGGCATCAGCGCATACGCCGGATCGGATGCCATGCGTCCCGACAAGTGCGCCCACCGATAGAACGATCGGAACGAGGCGCGGATCTTCTTCAGGTACTCCGGCTTCCACCCGGCACATTCGGCGCCAACGCCCAGGTAGACGACAAGATCTTCCGCACACACCGCAAAGAGTTCTGGGTAGCGCCGGGAGAAGCGCTCGATATCGCCCATGCGCTGCTTGACTGTTCCGGCGCTCTTACCCGCCGCCAGCAGGTGATACCGGTATGCGGCAGGAACCTCCATTTCCCCGTTACCTAATCGTTATGCGCTCAGTGCCCTGCGGCGCAGAAACTCATCGACCCGAGTCACCACGGCGCCGCTAACCTGCTCGGACTTCCGCGTGTTTCCGCGGCTAACTCGTAACCCAGAGGTCGTAGGTTCAAATCCTGCCCCCGCAACCAAAGTCAGAACGCCCGGTCTCTTCGGAGGCCGGGCGTTCTGCGTATGCGGTTCCCCTTGCGGTGGAGGCGGCTGAAATTAGTCCGAAACTCCCGGCTTCCGCGATTTCGTTGGCCAACGCACATTAGATTCGGGTGGTGGCAGAAACAGAAGCCGAGCGACGCGACGCGCATCCGCTACTCGTGCTGATGTGTGGTCGGTCGTTCTCGGGCAAGAGCACGCTCGCTCGCGCAATCACCGATGAGCTCGGCGGAGACATCGTGAGCCTGGACGCAATCAACGAGGAGCGTGGACTGCGTGGCGGCGAGGGCATCCCGATAAACGAGTGGGCGCGCACAAATGACGAAGCGGATGCGCGTGCCGCCCTCGCACTCGCTGCCGGCCGCCCAGTTGTCGTCGACGACACCAGCTCACCGCGCTTTCTGCGAGACGGATGGCGCCGGCTGGCCGAGCGGTCGAGCTCGCGCTTCGTGCTGGTCTACGTCAACGCGGCGGAATCGTTGATTCTCGAGCGCGTGGAGGCCAATCGACAGGCGGGCGACCGACACGACGCCCGGGATGAGCTGCTGCAAGCGCATCTCGGCTCCTTCGAGCCGCCAGCCTCGGATGAGCCGCACATTCTCGTGGACGGTGGCGGGTATGACGTCGCCAAGGTGGTTGCGGCGGTTTCGCGAGACACGAGCTCTCGGGTCCCGGGACCCCAAGTGGTCTCGCGGGACCTGAAATGAAGGGTCCCACGAGGCGCTTTCGGGTCCCGCGACGGGCACGCGCCCCGCAACGGGGCACGCGCCCCGCAACGGGGCACGCGCCTCGCAACGGGCACGCGCCCCGCAACGCTGCCGTGTCACAGGGGCTCGGTACACTCGTCGAAACTCCGCGCACGAGGAAGAGGCGAGATGTCATTTCAGGCGTATCTGGACACCATCGAAGAGAAGACCGGGCTCACCCCGCGAGAGCTCGTCGAGATTGCCAACCAGAAGGGGTTCAACGACCCCGCCGTGAAGGCGGGCGCGATCCTCGAGTGGCTCAAGACCGACTACGCGCTGGGGCGCGGGCACGGCATGGCGCTCGTGCACGTCATCAAGAACGGGCCCGCGATCAGCGCGAAGCACGTCGGCACCACCGGCACCCACCGAGACGCGAGCGACACCCTGTGGCTCGACGGCAAGGCGACGAACCCGGCGGTAAGCTGAGCGCTCAGCTCGCCCTCGAGTGCGGGTCGGTTGCGTTCAGTCGGCTAACGACCGCGTCGTAGTCGCCCCGGGTCTCGGCGAATCGCAGCAGTTTCACGCCCTCGACGAGCACCTCCCCCGCCTCGCCCTCGAGGCGCTCGTCGAGCAGCGCGGCGGCCTCCGCGATGAACTCGTCGAGCGGCATCGCCACTGGGCTCTGCTCCTGCCCGGGCATCAGTGCCGTACGCACCGCCGGCGGTACCAGCTCGATGACCCGCACGCTCGTGTCGGCCAGCTGCAGCCGCACCCCCTCGCTGAGCATGTGGATGGCCGCCTTCGACGCGTTGTAGCTCGGCGTAGCGGCGAGCGGCACGAACGCCAGCCCTGACGAGACGGTGACGATGGCAGCATCCGCCTGTGCCTGCAAGTGCTCGATGAAGGCGCCGATCAGGCGGATGGGCCCCAGCAGGTTCGTGGTGACGATCTGCTCGGCTGTGCCGACGAACCCTGCCGGCGAGTGCCAGTCCTCGGCCCGCATGATGCCAGCCATCGTCACCAGCACGTTAAGGCGCGGATGCGCGGCGAGCACCTTCTCGGCGGCCCGACCGATGCTCGCGGCATCCGCCGTGTCGATCTCAACGGTATCGATGCCCGGATGCTCCCGCGCGATGCTCTCGAGCAGTTCGACCCGTCGGCCGCCGACGATGACGGTGTTGCCCTTCGCCTGCAGGGAGAGCGCCAGGGCGAGCCCGAGGCCGCTCGTCGCGCCCGGAATGAAGATGGTGTTGTTTGTCGTGTTCATGGCTCAAGCCTGAGGGCGCTCGGCCGGCTGTGGCAGAGAGGCCTCATCGGGGGATCCGCAGTCTCTGGCTCGCCACGCGCGCCGCGGTGGATGATAGAGGTATGGATCGCGCTGAGCTCGCCACGTTCCTCCGCACGAGGCGCGAGTCGCTTCGACCGTCGGACGTCGGCCTGACCGAAGGCGCAAGACGCCGCACCGAGGGCCTGCGGCGCGAGGAGGTCGCGGCGCTGGCCGCCATGTCGACCGACTACTACACGCGACTCGAGCAGCAGCGCGGCCCGCAGCCCAGCACGCAGATGCTCACGTCGCTCGCCCGCGCGCTCCGGCTGAGCTCGGACGAACGGGACTACCTGTTCCGCATGGCGGGTCACAACGCGCCGGGGCGGGCGGGCGCATCCGCTCATGTCTCCGCCGCCCTGCTGCGCGTGCTCGACCGCCTCGACGACACACCTGCGCTCGTGCTCTCGAACCTCGCCGAGGTGCTGGTCGAGAACCGGCTGGCGGCGGCGCTGCTCGGGGACCACTCCGCGTACACGGGATTCGAGCGCAGCGACATCTACCGCTGGTTCGCGCACCCGGAAAACGAGCGCGAACGGTACCCCGAAGACGATCGGGACCGACAGAGCAGGGCCCTCGTCGCGACCCTGCGAGTGACCTACGGCAGCATGGGCTCACGGTCGCGCGCCGGGGAACTCGTACGAACCCTGCAGGAGCTCAGCGCGGAGTTCGCGGCACTCTGGGAACGGCACGAGGTCGCTCAACGCTTCGCCGACCACAAGACGATCGTGCACCCCGAGCTCGGGCCCATCGAACTGGACTGTCAGGCCCTCTTCAACGAGGAGCAGAGCCAATGCCTGCTCGTGCTGACCGCCGCCCCACGGTCCGCGGACGCGGAGAAGCTCGAGCTGCTCGGCGTACTCGGCGCGCAGAGGTTCTGAGTGACGCGGCGTCACGCAACTCGCAGCTAACCGGCCTACCGTCAGCATGTGAGTTGGCCGCACACACTGACGGCTGCAGGCGAGCCCCTCGCCGCGGGTAGTCGCCGCATGCCCTCCGGGCTGGCGGCATGGCTGCCTTCGATAGCGTCGGGCGCGGTCATGGCTGCCCTGGGCGCGTGGGGGCTCGGCCGCACCTCGATGTACGGCACCGAGGGAGCCACCTATTGGGCGGCACACCTGCCGCTGGCACAGCTCTGGCACCTTCTCGGCCATGTGGACGCCGTGCACGGTCTCTACTACCTGATGATGCACGGTGTGTTCGCGCTTGGCAGCAGTACCGTCGTGCTTCGCCTTCCGTCCCTCATCGGCGCCATCGCGGCCGTCGCGCTCACCGCTCGCGTGGCGCAGTTGCTGACCGGCAGGTGGGTGATCGCGCTCACGTCGGGGCTGGTGCTCGCCGCGCTGCCCCTCGTCAACGAGTACGCCCAGGTCGGCCGGTCGTACGCGCTCGACCTCGCGCTCGTGATGGCGGCGAGCCTCGCGCTGCTGCACGCGCTCCGCGGAAACCATTCGGCCGTGCCGCGCTGGCTTCTCTACCTGGGACTCGTCGTGCTCGCGGGGTACCTGCACGAGATGACCACGCTGATGCTGCTGGCACATGGCGCGACGCTGCTCTGGGCGCGGGTTCCCAGAGCCACGTTGAGGGCATGGATGCTCTGCGCCTGCGGCGCAGCGGTGGCCATGACTCCGCTCATCGTGGTCAGCCACGCCGAGGAGGCGCAGCTCGCCTGGATCGGTTCGGTGGGATGGGCCGCCGCCGGCCGACTCTACGCCACACTGTTCGGCTCGACACCCGGCGTCGTCGCCACTGTGAGCGCGCTCGTGGGTGGCGCACTCCTGTTCGGTGTCGGCGGCGCGCGGTCGAAGCAGAGCGTCGGGATGCGCGCGCCGAGTGCCGGGATGCTCGCGCCGAGCGGGCCGCAGCGCGCTCCCGTCTCCCTGGTGCAGTTCGCACTTCCGCTTCTCGTGCTGCCCGGCGCCGCGCTCATCATCGAGTCGTCACTCAGCACTCCCCTCTACGGCGGCGTGCGATACGTGCTCTACAGCTCGGCCGGCGTCGCGCTGCTCGCCGGGTACGGAGCCTACGAGATATCCCGGCGACTGCAGCCGGCCCTCCGCGGATCGCACCTCGAGCGCTTCGTCTGCGCAGCCGTCGTCGCGATCATTCTCGTGGCCGGGGCCCCGCTGCAAGTGACCCTGCGCACGGCGTCCGGGCATCCGCAAGACATGCTTTCAGCATCCGAATACGTGACGAAACACGCTCGAGCGGGCGACGCGATCCTGTTCCTTCCCGAGGTGTCATCGCTGGCCCGGCTCGCGTACCCGGGCGACTTCTCGCATGTGAACGACATCGCGCTCGCCGCCTCCCCCATGAGCACCGGCACCTTCTACGGCACGCAGCACTCGCTGCCGGCGATCGTCGACGAGGTGCTGGAGACGCGACGAGTCTGGGAGTTCAGCAACGACGGCTCTACCGGGATGTCGGCGCGCCAGCGACGCGAGCGCGCGACACTGGAGCGCGACTTCCACCTCGCCCGCAAGCAGGAGTTCACCGGCATCACGGTGCGGCTGTGGGTGCGCGACGCCGGCGTCGGCCGCCCCGCCGAGGCGGATGACAACGTGCACCAGTCGGCGGCCCGCGGAATTCTTGGGACATTCTGAGAGGCGTTGGGAAACGCTTGAGAGCGTGAGCACACGTGAACTCAAATCTGTGAGCGCCAGCCTCCCCACATTCGACGTCAGCAAGGTGCCCGCTGCGAGTGTGCCGTTCTGGGTGACGAAGGTTTTGACGACGGGAATGGGCGAGACGACCTCGGACTTTCTCGTGCACCGCTTTGATCCCGTGCTCGCGGTGCTGGGCGCGGGGATCGTCTTCGTGATCGTCCTTGCGCTGCAGCTCGCGGCGCGGCGCCTGTTGCCATGGCTGTATTGGGCAGCCGTCGTCATGGTGGGTGTGTTCGGCACGATGGTGGCCGATGTGATCCACGTGCAGTTCGGCGTGCCCTACGCGGTGTCGACTGCGGCGTTCCTCACGATCCTCGGCGGGATCTTCGCGCTCTGGTACGTGAGCGAACGCACTCTGTCGATCCACAGCATCCGCAGCAGGCGTCGGGAGCTGTTCTACTGGGCCACCATCGTCGCCACCTTCGCGCTCGGCACAGCAGCGGGCGACATGACCGCGAAGACGCTGGGTCTCGGCTACCTCGAATCCGGCGTACTGTTCGCCGTTCTCATCGCCCTGCCTGCCGCGGCGTACCGCCTGCGCGTGCTGCCGGCGACCGCAGCATTCTGGATCGCGTACGTGCTCACTCGCCCTCTCGGCGCCTCGTTCGCCGATTGGGGCGCGATGCCGTCGAGCGCCGGCGGACTCGGATTAGGCCCCGGACCCGTCTCGATCGTGCTCGGTTGCGTCATCGTGATGTGCGTCGCGGTCATCAGCGTGCAGTTCGTGCGCCGCTCTGCCACGCTCAGCTGAACTCGGCGCGCGTAAACTCGGCCCATGACCTGGTCGGCCGACCTGCTACCGAGCCTTCTCGGCATCGCCATACTCGTGCTGCTCGCCACGGCCGTGCTCAGCGTGTACCGCGCCCCTCACCGTTGGGCGCCGGCCCTGGCCGTGCTGCGAGGCACGCTGCAGTTGGCCGTCATCAGCGTGATCCTGACCGGCGTGATCTCGAGCGGGTTGTGGGTCGGCGTGGCGCTCGGCGTCATGTTCGTCGTGGCTGCTGCGACCGCATCCCATCGCCTCGGCTGGTCGCTTGCCCACGCCGGGCTGGTGACGGGCGCGATGGCGCTCGGGATCGCCATGACCCTCAGCATCGTCTTCGCCACGGGAGCGATCGAGTTCTCGCCCCGCTACGCGCTGGCGATCGGCGGCATCGTGATCGGCAACTCCATGAGCATCGCCACGCTGGCCGGCCGGCGTTTCACCGAAGCCGTCGGTGATCGGTGGGAGGAGGTCGAGGGGTGGCTGGCGCTCGGGGCGACGCCGCGCCAATCGACCCTCGACATCGCGCGGTCGTCGGTCTACTCGGCGCTGATCCCGTCGACCGATCAGACGAAGACGACCGGCCTCGTAACCCTGCCAGGCGCGTTCGTGGGTGCGATCTTCGGCGGCGTCTCCCCGCTCGAAGCCGGACGTTTTCAGATCGTCGTGCTCGCCGGCATCATGGCTGCCGGAGCGATCACCGCCGTCGTTCTGGTCGCGGGCCTCGCGCCGGTGCGAGTGAAGCCGCGCCCGGTCTCCTGACGCCCGCTGCCGTCGGTCTACGACACTCCGAGCTGGCCCGACAGCACCATGACGCCCGCACCGCGCACCACGATGTCGCGGCCAAGGGCGGTCATGCGCAGCTGCACGTCGGTGTGGAAGCCGGCCATCGTTCGCTCGCGAAGCGTCGCGATGGCCGCATCCGTCAGCGCTCCCCCGAGCAGATCCTCGGGGCCGCTCAGCACGACCTCGGCAAGGTTGAGGGCGCCCACGATCGGTGCGAGCACGATGGCGAGGCGGCGGCCGGCGTCGGCCAGAACCGCTTCAGAGTCCTGACCAGCGGATGTCGCGTGGCCCAGCCGTTCGCGAAGCTGCGGCACGGCGAGCGACGCCTCCAGCGACCGCGCCCCGTCGTACGGCCCACGCGCCGAGTCCACCATCACCTGGCCGATCTCGCCGGCCGCGAACCGGCTGCCGTACACGAGCGCACCGCCGACGAGCAGGCCGGCGCCGACGCCGTGGCCCACCTTGACGAGCATCATGTCGCCGAGAGCCTGGCCGAAGCCGTACTCGGCGAGCACGGCGACGTTCGCATCGTTGCCCACATACGCGGCAGAGCCCGTGTGCTCGCGAACGCGCTGCTGCAACTCGAGAGCGGACCAACCGAGGTTGGGTGCCGACACGACGACACCCGTCGGATCGACGATTCCCGGAGAGCCGACACCGATGCCGAGCAAAGGGGCCGTCGCATCGGCAGCGAGCGCGTCGGCGAGTTCGAGAACGAGTGTGACCGCCCGCTCGCCCGTGGCACCGTCGAGAGGCACGTCGCGGCTCGCCAGCACCGTGCCGTGCAGGTCGAGCACGGCACCACGAAAGTACGCGTCTTCGCTGAGGTCGAGACCGACGATCTGCGCGTATTCGGCGTTCATGTCGAGCAGCACCGCCGGCTTGCCCGGCCTGGCCTCGTCGCGCTGGCCGAGCTCGACGATGACACCCTCGGCGACGAGCTCGGCGACCAGGTCTGAGATCGTCACACGGGTCAGGCCCGTGGCCCTGGCCAGGTCGGCGCGACTCTGGCCACGGTCGCGGTAGAGCGTCTGCAGAACCAGGGAGCGGTTGTGGGCGCGCGCCTGTTCGGGAAGAACCTTGGTTCGAGGCCGGAGTGTGCGCCCCAGCTCGAACTCTCCCGACATGCGTGCGCCCTCTTCCGCGCGACTACTTGCCGGACGAACCGGAGCCGGAGCTTCCCGTCGAGCCGCTGCCCGAACCGCCCGTCGAGCCGCTGCCCGTCGTGCTGTCGCCTTCCGCAGCGAGTGCCCGGTTGAGAGCATCCGTCAACTGCTGGTCCGCCGTGCCGTACGCCGCCCAGTCGCCCGCCTTGAGCGCCTGGTCACGAGCGAGCATGGCGGCCTTCGCATCCTGCAGAGCCTGCTGGAGCGCCGCGTTGTTCGCCGCGCTGCCCGTGGACCCGCCCTGAGACCCGTTTCCGGTGCCCGTGCCGTTGTCGGCCGGCGGCGTCTCGGTGCCGCCCGTGCCGCCCTGGCCGTTACCGGTATCCACGTTCGTATCACCCGCGTTTGCCCCTGAGTCACCGCCGAACAACGCGTCGAGCGCGCCGTCGAGGGTGTCTTCAAAGGCGATCTTCTCGCCGAACGCCACAAGCACCTTCTGCAGCAGCGGATAGCTCGTCTCACCCGTGGACTTCACGTAGACAGGCTGCACGTACAGCAGTCCGCCGCCCACAGGCAGCGTCAGCAGGTTGCCGCTGATGACGTCGGTCTTGCCGAGTCGCAGAACGTTGAGCGCCTGAGAGACGTTGGGGTCGGAGCCGAACGTGTTCTGCACCTGGCCGGGCCCGGGCACGTTATCGTCGGTCGGCAGGGTCAGCAGTCTCAGCTTTCCGTAGCCCGAAGCGATCTTGCCCGGCGTTCCGCCGGCATCCGCATCGACGGCGAGGTACCCCTTCAGCACGCTTCGCGTCGACGATGTCGTCGCCTGAGGTATATACGTCGAGTACAGCGAGAAGCTCGGCTTCTTCTGACCGGGCATCTGCATCGTCAGGTAGTACGGCGGCTGCAGACTCTGATTGCTCGACACCGGGTCATCCGGCGTCACCCACGCGTCATCCCTGGAGAAGAACGAGCCGGGGTCTGTGACGTGGAACTGGCCGAGAACGTCGCGCTGAACCTTGAACAGGTCAGCGGGATAGCGCACGTGGCTGAGCAGCTGGCTGCTCATCTCCTTCATCGGCTTGACGGTCGTCGGGAAGATCTTCTCCCACGTCTTCAGAATGGGATCGCTCGTATCCCAGGCGTAGAGGGTGACGGAGCCGTCGTACGCGTCGACGGTGGCCTTGACCGAGTTGCGAATGTAGTTGATGTCGTCCATCGCATACGGGTTCGTCTTCGGCGTCTGCGAATCGGCGATCGCCGAGCTGAAGCTGTTCACCTTCGAGTACGGGTAACTGTCGCTCGTCGTGTACCCGTCGATGATCCACTTGATGCGGCCATCGACGACCGCCGGATACGGGTCGGAGTCGATCGTGAGGTACGGCGCCACCTTCTGCACGCGCTCGACCGGCGAGCGATCGTACAGGATCTGCGAGTGGCTGTTCACCGAATTGGAGAGCACGATCTGCTCGTCCTGGAACTTCAGCGCGTAGACCAGGCGATTAAAGAGATTGTCGAGCTTCGGACCACCGTTGCCCTGGAAGGTCGTGTACGTCTGTGACGCGCCGTCCTTGCCGGCGGGGTAATCGAGTTCGACGCCGCCCTTCTTGTTCTTCAGGCCCCCGACGATCGAGTATCTGGGCGATTTCTCGCCGAAGTACACGCGAGGCTGATATTTGCCGAGCTCGCCGGAGACCGGGATGCCGGATTCGAGGAAGACGGGCTGGCCGTCGGGCGACCGTTTGTTGCCGTAGGCCGCGACAACGCCGTAGCCGTGCGTGTAGACAAGCGCGTCGTTGAACCAGTTGCGCGACGAGATGCCGGACTGCTCGAGCTCGCGCACGGCGATCACGGTGTCCTGCTCCTTGCCGTTGAGCTTGTAGCGGTCGACATCGAGCGTGTCTGGGAACCCGTAGTACTGCTTGAACTGCTGCAACTGGGCGAACGACTGGCTGACCTCTGCCGGGTCGATGATGCGAATATTCGCGGTCGTCTCGGCATCCTGCCGAAGCGCACCCTGTTCTGCCGTGGTCTTCGCGTTGTACAGCCTCTCCTGCACATCGCTGACGCCGTACGCGTCGCGCGTGCCGTCGATCGCCCGCTTCACGTACGTCTGCTCGATGGTCTTCTCGCTCGGGTCCACCTGGAACTTCTGCACAACCCAGGGGTAGATCGAGCCGATGATGATCGCGGAGACGAGCAGCAGCGCCGTGCCGATGAGCGGAAGTCGCCAACGGCCGACGAGCGCGGTGATGATGAAGAGCACGGCGACGACCACGGCGATGCCCGCGAGAATGGCGCGACCGGGAATGGTGGCGTGCGTATCGGTGTACGCCGCGCCGTTGATCATGCCACCGTTGACGTTCGCGTCGGTCAGCGTCGCATAGCGGTCAAGCCACACGCTCACGCCCTGCAGCAGCAGGTACACGGCGGCGGTGATCGCGATCTGCACCCGGGCCGCCTTGGCGATGCGCACCTCGCGACCCGTGATCCGGATCGAACCGTAGAGAT
Source organism: Microbacterium sp. STN6 (assembly GCF_026410545.1). GTDB lineage: Bacteria > Actinomycetota > Actinomycetes > Actinomycetales > Microbacteriaceae > Root112D2. The sequence goes on along the minus strand of NZ_JAPMIT010000002.1, from coordinate 265,251 downwards.
ACGTGGTCGCGAGCACCGCGATGAGCGAGATGATCACGGTCGCCGAGGCGAACCCGACGAGGCCGCGATAGAACGGCAGGTCGAAGAGATAGAACGAGATGTCGAGATGGAACTGCGGGTCGACCTTGCCCGTCGGCGTGCGGTTCAGCCACATGAGCGCACTCTGCCAACGGCTGCCGGCCGAGACACCGGCGAAGAGTCCGAAGATGATGGGGATGCCATACATGGCCAGGCGGCGAAGCGGCTCGATCACCTGCTGGTAGCGGTCGAGCTGCGCGTTCAGCTTCGCGTAGACGGGGCGCAGCCGGTACGCGAGCTGGATGCTCAGCCACATGGGGAACGCGAGAGAAATGAACCCGATGCCGAACAACGCCGCCGCGGCGAACCACTGCGTCGTGAGCACCTCGAGGAAGCCGAGCTGCTGGTACCAGAGCCAGTCGGTGTACAGCCCGCTGAAGATGAAGAAGAGGATCACCAGGGCGACGATGACCCCGATCGTGATCCAGATCGCGGCGCGTCGCCGCGTCGTCGGCCGTTGTGCTGCAGCTGATGTCACCCTGTTGTCCTCGTGCTCTGCGTCGGAAGGGGGTCTAGACCATCCTAGGCGTGGCAGCGAGGCAGCTTGTCGAGGTCGCCGGAGGTTCGAAGCGCCTTCATAACATCGAGCGAGTCGCCGAGCGTCTTCACCGAGAACACGCGCAGCCCATCGGGAACGTGCCCAACGACATCACCGCAATCGGATGCCGGAGCAAGGAAGTAGTCGGCGCCCGCATCCCGTGCGGCGAACATCTTCTGCCGGATCCCGCCGATGGGGCCCACGTTGCCCTCGTTGTCGATGGTGCCTGTGCCCGCGACGGATTTTCCGCCATTGAGCGTGCCCGGCGTGAGCTTGTCGATGATCCCGAGCGCGAACATCATGCCGGCGCTCGGTCCGCCCACCTTGTCGAGCTGAATCCTTACCTCGAACGGGAACGTGTAATCCATGCCGACGCCGACGCCGAGAACCACCGACCCGTCCCTCGTGACCGGCGTCACCTCGACCGTCTTCGACTTGCCGTGACGCAGCACGCCGATCTCGGCCGTTCGGCCCGCACCGCTCTTCGCGACGAGGGAGCGCAGGCTGGCGACGCCTCCCACCTTGGTTCCGTTCACGGTGACGATCTCATCGCCGACCTCGAGTCGACCCGACGCCGGCGTGCCCTTCAGAACCTGCTTCACCGAGACGGCCTGGGGGAACGTGGTGCCCAGCTGGTTCAGAGCCGCTGCGACCGCATCCTTCTGGGAATTCAGCATGAGGGCCGTGTTCTCGGCGTCCTGCTCCTTGACGGTGCTCGACGGCGGGTACGCCACGTCGACGGGAATCACGGCCTTGCTCGGCTCGAACCAGGCGCCGACGACCTGCATCCAGCTGGGCAGCGCACCCGGCCGGCCCACCGACGCGACCGTGAGCATGTCGAGGCTTCCCGACGTGGGATACGTCTTCTGGCCGGGGATTGAAATGAGCGGCACGGCCTTCTCGGTCTGCTCCGCGCCGGTGGCCTTCCCCGAGTCGCCCACGGGTTGATCACTCGCCAACGTGTTGAAGACCGGGCCCGGCATCTCGATGACGTACGGCGCGGGAGTGAGGCCGAGGATCAGAACGAGAACGACGCCGATGGCGAGCAGCACCCAGCCGACCGTGACCGAGCGGCGCACGACGGGTGCGGGGCCCTGGGGCTCGGCGAAAGCAGAGTCTTCTCGGAACAGCGCCACGGCATCCCTTCTGCATGTGTTCGCGGCAGGCGGACACCTCGGTGCGACAGTCTATATACCGGCGGGTTAGCGTAGTTTGAGCGGCTGAGAGCTTGCCATGATGAAAGAGGCGCGATGACCATGCCAGGCGACGACAACGAAGACCGGCCGGACGACGGCGCGAACGGCGACGGCCCAGATGACTTCCTCGAGATGCTGCGCGAAATGCTCTCGGGCTCCTCGTCGATGGATGCAAGCCAGCTGGCGGGTGCCGCAGGGCTGCCGAACGATCCGGCGGCGGTGGCAGGGCTCATCTCCCAGCTGCAGAATGCGATGCGCGCTGGCGGCGGGATCAACTGGGACCTCGCGAGTGAGCAGGCACGCACCCTGGCTTCCGAGGGCGCGAAGGCGATCGAGCCCGGCAGGCGCAGCGCCATGGAGCAGGCGTTCCACGTTGCGGCGCTGTGGCTCGACGAGGCCGCTTACGTGTCGGAGCTGAGCGGCACGCCCACCCTCACGAGTCGCGCCGAGTGGGTGCGCACGACCATGCCGTTGTGGATCCAGCTTGCCGAGCCCGTGGCTCTCAGCATTGCCGCCGCGATCACTCGCGTATTCCAGGAGCAGGCGCCTGAGGAGATGCGCTCCATGGTGCAGGGCGCAGAGTCGGTCATTCGCTCGGTCGGCGGCGCCCTCTTTGCGATGCAGCTCGGTCAGGTCGTGGGTCAGCTCTCGCGCGAGGTCGTCTCGGGAGGCGACATCGGCATCCCCCTGCTCGACGACGGCAGCGCCACGCTGCTGCCGCAGAACGTGGAGGAATTCGGCGCCGGCCTCGACATTGCCCAGGACCAGGTGGAGCTGTACCTGGCCGTACGTGAGCTGGCACACGCACGGCTGTTCCGCCACGCGCGCTGGATGCGGCTGCAGCTCATCACCTCGATCACCGAGTACGCGCGCGGCATCTCGATCGACACCGGCATGCTCGAAGAGGTCGCCGAGAACTTCGACCCGTCAAACCCCGAGGAGCTGCGGCAGATCATGGCGAGCGGCGCCCTGATCCCGCCGAAGTCGCCCGCGCAGGAGGCGGCGCTCGCCCGCCTGGAGACCATGCTCGCCCTCGTCGAGGGCTGGGTCGACGTGGTCACCCGCTCGGCGACCACTCGCCTGCCCTCGTCAGACGCGATCGCGGAGATGGTGCGCCGACGGCGCGCGGCCGGCGGGCCAGCCGAATCGGCGTTTGCGACGCTCGTCGGCCTCGAGCTGAGGCCGCGCAGGCTGCGTGAGGCCGCGGCCATGTGGCAGCAGGTGACGGATGCGGTCGGCGCCGAGGCGCGCGACCGGCTGTGGTCGCACCCCGATCTGCTGCCGGACGCCGGCGACCTCGACGACCCTGCCGCCCTCGTCGCCCGGCTGCGCGCCGAGCAGAGCGGCCAGTCGCCCGAGCCCGACGAGCTCGACCAGGCCATCGAGGATCTGCTGCGCGACGACGGACCGGACGAACGGCCGACGGAGCAGTAGGGGCACGCCAGCGCAGCACTTCTCCCCCGCCCCGCTGTGGACAATCGCGGCGGCCTCACCCCGTTTTCGGGCATCATGCCTGCATGGTCCTGCGCATCGATCCCCGCGTTCCCCACGTGTGGCGCACGCCGCACGAACTGCAGTTCGGCGTCGACCGCCCCGCCGTGCGACTCCTCGACGTCTCCAACGCCCAGGAACGGATGGTCGCCGCGCTGCTCGCCGGGGTCACACGTGCCGGGCTCACCATGCTCGGCCGCACCGCCGGAGCAGCAGACGCCGAGATCGACGCTCTGATCGCCGCGCTCGCGCCCGTGCTCCTCGAGGATGCGACGGGGCTCGGCCGCCGGCTTCCGCTGCGCGTAGCGGGCAGCCGCGAGCCGTCGACTCCCGTGCACGAGAACGCCCTGAGTGTGGCGATCGACGGTGACGGGCCGGCGGCCGACGCCATCGCCGGGATGCTGCGGAGATGCGGGCATCGGGTCGTGGCCGTCGCCGGGGACGCGGCCGAGGCATCCGTCGATCTGGCGGTTCTCGTGGGCGATTATGCGATCTCCCCCACCCGGTACGGCGCGTGGCTTCGGCGCGATGTGCCGCATGTCGCCGTGGTGATCGGCGACCGGCTGGCGCGCGTCGGCCCGCTCGTGACGCCCGGCGACGGGCCGTGCCTCTACTGCCTCGACCTCGCCAAGACCGATGCCGACCCCTCCTGGCCGGCGATGGCGGCGCAACTGCTGCGACGCCGAGCGCCAGAGACGGCCGCGGAGGTTCTCGCCGAGGTCGCGGCGCGGGTGGTGCGCGCCGTGCGCGAGGTCGCGGCAGACGGTAGCGAGCGTACCCTGCACGCGGCAAGCGTCGCGATCGATGTGGAGGACGGCAGCGTCAGCGTGCAGCGACACCGGGAGCACCCGGCCTGCGCTTGTCGAGCTCTGCCAGAAAACGTGACGGTGCTCGGGAGCCGCCGCGCTGCGCCTGCTCCGCCCAGCTCAGAGACAGCAGACGTCGTGCTCTGGTGATGCCAACGTAGAGCAGGCGCCGCTCCTCGTCGATCTGCTCGAAGCTCGTGGCGTAGCTGATCGGCACGAGGCCCTCGCTGAGGCCGAGAATGTGCACGGCATCCCATTCGAGGCCCTTCGCGGAGTGCAGCGTCGCGAGCGTGACGGCGGCGAGCGTCGGCTCGTGCTGCGCCGCCTGCCGCCGCAGCAACTCGTCGGTGAACTCGCGGAAGGTCGTGCCGGGCCTGGCCTCGTCGACGAGGCCCATGATGGCGTTGAGGGAATCCCACCGCTCGCGCACGGCACCGCGCGTCTCGGGCGGTTGCTGCGCCCAGCCGAGCGAGCGCAGCACGTCGCTGACCGACTTGAACAGGGGCTCGCCCGAGATCGAGACCGAGGCGGCCCGCAGCGTGAGAATCGCCTGGCGCACCTCGGGCAGGTCGAAGAACCGCGTGGCGCCGCGAATCTGGTAGCTCACGCCCGCCTCGCTGAGCGCGGACTCGAGGGCCGCAGACTGCACGTTGACGCGGTACAGCACCGCAATCTGTTCGGGAGGCACCCCGGCCTCCAGCTCGCCGAGGACCGACTGGGCGACGCCGCGCGCCTCGGCGATATCACTCGCATACGAGCGGATGCGCGGCTCCGGCCCCTGGTACGCCTCGTCGGCGCGTGCGTGCAGCGTGAGGGCGCCGGCCCTGCCCCGCATGAGCCGGTTGGCCGTCTCGACGATCTGCGGGCTCGAACGGTAATTGTGCTCGAGGCGCACGACGCTGGCGTCCTGATACCGCCGTTCGAAGTCGAGCAGGTATTCGCTGCGCGCGCCCGCGAACGAATAGATGGTCTGGCTGGCATCCCCGACGACGCACAGGTCACGGCGGCCGCCGAGCCACAGATCGAGCAGCTGCTGCTGCAGCGGCGAGACATCCTGATACTCGTCAACGATGAAGAATCGGTACTGCTCACGCACCTGCATGGCGATCTGGGGCTCGCACTCGATCATGCCGGCGCAGGCGAGCAGCACGTCTTCGAAGTCGAACTGCCTGCGCTCGTCCTTGAGGTCTTCGTACGTCTGCAGCAGCGCGAGAACCTGCTCCGCCGACAGCGCCTTCGGGGTGGGCCGGCTCGCGGCGCGGGCGGCGTACCCCTCGATGCTGAGCGCGGAGACCTTGCGCCACTCGATCTCGGCCGCGAGGTCGCGCAGGGTTGCGGTGTCGACCTTGAGCTTCAGCCGTTCGGCAGCGTGCCCGAGCAACCGGGCCTTGCCACCCAGAATGGCCGGCGGCTGGCCACCCACGACCTGGGGCCAGAAGAAGTTCAGCTGGCTGAGCGCGGCGGCGTGGAACGTGCGCGCCGCCACGCCTGCCGCGCCGAGTGCGTGCAGCCGGCCACGCAGCTCGGATGCGGCACGCGTCGTGAAGGTGAGGGCCATGACACGGCCGGGCGCGTATGCGCCGCTCGCCACACCGTACGCGATGCGGTGCGTGATGGCGCGCGTCTTGCCCGTTCCGGCGCCGGCGAGAATGCACACCGGCCCCACGAGCGTCTCGGCGGCGACGCGTTGCTGCTCGTCGAGCGCCGCGAGCAGGCCGTCACTGCCGATCATGGCGCCGGCGGGGCGTCGAGCGGGCCACCGTACCAGCCCTCGATGAGGGCGTGCGCGATCGATGCCGTGCCAGGCAGGCGCACGCTCTCGCGCGCGGCCCACAGGTCGGCGCGGCTGAAGAACCGCAGCTCCCGGATTTCCTCTCCGTCGGGGCGCAGGTCGGCATCCGTCTGCCCAGAGGCGAGCGAGGCATGCATGCCCACCATGATCGAGGCGGGGAACGGCCACGGTTGCGAGGCCTCGTAGGCCACATCGGTGAGACGGATGCCGGCCTCCTCGCCGATCTCCCGCACCGCGGCCGCCTCGAACGACTCGCCCGGCTCCACGAACCCGGCGAGCAGCGAGAAGCGGTCGGATTCCCACATGAGGTTGGAGCCGAGCAGCAGCCGGTCGTCGTCGTCGGTGACGGCCACGATCACGGCCGCGTCGGTGCGGGGAAAGTGCAGGGCGTCGTCCTGGAAGCAGCGGCGCACCCACCCGCCCTGCTCGACCACGGTCGGCATGCCGCAGCGCGAGCAGTGCGTGTTGGCGATGTGCCAGTTGACGATGGCGAGCGCCTCCACGAAGATTCCGGCGTCGCGGGCGCTGAGGCGGGGTGCGGCATCGCGCAGGCCGGCCCAGCGGCTCTCGTCGGGTTCGAGTTCGCGTGCCGCGGCATCCGTCAGCGTGGAGACGACGATGGGGGCGCCCGCTGGTTCATCCCCCGGGACGCCTCGTGTGCGGCCGAGGTAGACGCGGGTCAGGGCGCTGGTGACGTCGTCGACCCGGCGCAGGTCGAGCCGAAGGTTGTCGCCGAGGGCGCCGTCGCCGTCGGAGGCGGCTTCGCCGTCGCGCAGCAGCGCCCTGCCCTGCCAGAGCGGAAGGATGCGGGTGCTCTCGTCTGACCACAGCTCGTCGAAGAGGTCGGGATGGCTGCGGCTCTGGCCGTCGCGGTCGAGCGCCGGATACGCGAGGCTGAGACCGGGGTGAGGCAGAGCGCCCATCGACGACCTTTCGTTTCGAGCGGCCTGGCGACCGATTGTGCACGAGGGGCGCGGTCAGGCGTGGCGAACGGCATGGGGCGGCCGGTGTCGACCTAACCTAGAGGTCATGGCCAGATCCCATCTCACTCTAGCCGCGTTGGCCACTTCGGCCGTCGCCGGCCTCGACGTTGCCGGCGCCCGCAGCTTCAGCAATTCGGGGGCCGGTGACTACGATTCCGCGCTCCTCACGAGCCGGGATGGTGCCGAGTACCTGATCCGCATTCCCACGACCCAGGCGGCGGAGACCGAGCAGAGCGCCGACCTCGTCGCGCTGCGTGCGCTGACGACGGGGGTGCGCGGCAGGCTGCCGTTCGACGTGCCGACGTACCTGGGGCAGACGCCGATCGGCGGCACGCGTGCGCTCGTGTACGAGTTCCTGCACGGTCGGCACGTCTCGGTGGATGACATCACGGTCGACGACGGTCTCGCCGCGTCGGTCGGGCGCGCTCTCGCGGCGGTGCACCGGCTGCCGACGGCGTTCATTGCCGAGGCCGGGCTGCCGTCGCTCAGCGCCGCCGAGTGCCATTCGTCGACGCTTTCGCTCATCGAGGCGGCCGTCTCGACCGGGCATGTTCCGACGGGGCTCCGGGACCGCTGGCGTGAGGCGGCGGCAGACGACGCCAGCTGGCAGTTCCAGCCCACGGTGATCAACGGCGCCCTGACGGCCGACTCACTCCTGGTCGAGGGCGCGACCGTGACGGGTGTGCTCGGCTGGTCGGCGCTGCGTGTCGGCGACCCGGCCCGTGATCTGCACTGGATTCTCGCCATGTCGTCCGACGCTGCGGACGCGGCGCTTGAGGCCTATGCCGCCGCGCGCCAGGTGTCGACTGATCGGCACTTCACGCAGCGCGCCATGCTCTACGCCGAGCTTGAGGTGGCCCGCTGGCTGCTGCACGGGCGAGAGACGCACGACCAGTCCATCGTCGACGACGCGGTCGAGATGATGGATGGGCTCGTCGACCAGGTGCACGGCTCTCAGGCTGCCCCGCTTTCCACCGAGACGGGGCCGGTCATGGCGGTCTCCGACGTGGAGGCCCTGCTGCGCAGCACACCGGGCGACCGCGGCGCGGACGACTACGGTCACGCTGGCGGCATGAAGCCCGTGGAGGAGCGCAGCGAGCCCGAGTATCAGGCCGACGACGAGGACTGAGGTCTCGCGCGTGACGCGGCGCGTCAGGCCATGGCACCCTGCCACAGCCGCAGCAGCTCATCCTCATCGAATACTCTCGTCGGCTCGATGACGGTGTCGTCGCTGACGAAGTAGAAGTACGCGTCGATCAGGCTGGAGTCGATGCCCGCCCAGCGGGAGTATGCGAGGCGGTAGAGGGCGAGCTGAAGCTGCCGGCGCTCCAGGTCGGCGGCGTCGGTCGGTGCCTTTCCCGTCTTCCAGTCAACGACCTGGTAGCGCCCGTTCTCGGCGTAGACGGCGTCGATCTTGCAGATGACGATGCGGTCGGCGAACGGCAGATGGATCTCGCGTTCCACCTCGACGGGCTTCAGCTCCGCCCAGCGGGACCGTTCGAACGTGGCCTTCAGCTCGTCGAGACGCTGCGCCTCGTGCTGCTCGACGAGCATGCCGCCGTCGTCGCGCTCGGTCGCCCAGGCGTCCAGGGCCTCGCTCGCGTCGAGCAATCCGTCGGGGCCCGCCCCCGCGCCGGAACGCTGCTCGACCCAGCTGTGGAACAGCGTTCCGAGCCGGGTCGCGCGGTACGGGCGCTCTGGCATGGGGCGGCGCAGTGATGCGGCCACCTCGGCCGGATCGTGCACGTAGTCCTTGAAGCGGGAGGCGGGTACGCGCACGGGAAGGCTGACGGTGGCGGCAGGGCGCATCCGCTGCCGCCGCTCTTCGAGCAGCAGGTCGACGTCGCGCTGCCAGGCGCCGCCCTGACCCGCCACCGCATGCCGCACCTCGTCGGCCGCGCGCTCGACGGCGGCGCGGCGCGAGCCGAGCGGATCGAGCGGCCAGCGCAGCATCTCGACGTCGTCGCCGAGGGGGTTCTCGTCGTCGACGCTCGCCTCGGGCAGCGGGGCGATGATGCCGGATTCCGCCAGCTCGGCGAGAAACCTGCTGGGGCGGCGGGGCTTTGTCTGGCTCGCCCAGAACGACCCGGTGACGAGCAGCGAGTGCCGCGCCCGGGTGACCGCGACATACGCGAGTCGGCGCTCCTCGAGGTCGTGCCGCGCGCGCACGGCGTCTTTGAAGACGGCCACCGCGTCCTTCACCTCTTTGCGCGTATGCGCGCCGCGCCAGGCGAGTGCGGGCAGCTCGGCGGCGTCTCCGCGGAACTCGTACGGCAGGGTGCCGAAGGTCAGCCACCCGCCGGAGCCCTCGCGCGGGGTGCCGGGCAGCTCGCCTTCCACCAGCCGCGGCACGACCACGTGATCCCACTCGAGGCCCTTCGCGCCGTGGATGGTGAGCAGCTGCACGGTCCCCGGCTCGGGATCTTCTGGTCTCGGCGCGAGCCCGTCGCGCCATTCCGCCTCGCGCAGCCAGCCGAGGAAACCGCCGAGACCGGCGTTCTCGCTGACCGAGAGGTAGTCGCCAAGCGCGTCGTAGAACGCCTCCATGGCTGCCCCTCCCAGACCGGCCGTCTCGTTGGCGAGCGCCTCGATGTCGAGCATCAACTCCTGCTCGACCAGGGTCACGAAGTCGAGCAGATCGAGGCCAGATCGTGCGCGCAGCTCGGCGAACAGTAGCCCCGCCTCGCGAAGACGCTCACGGCCCGCGTCGCTGAAGGTCGCGAGCTGCGTGTGGCCGTCGGGGGCGTGCGCGACGAAGTCGAGAGCGTCGACGATGGAGCCGCCCTCACCCTCGGCGACGGATGCCCGCAGCCGTTCACGCACCCCCTCGTCGAGAGGGCGTTGCGCCCAGTCCCGGTCGCGCAGCCACGAGGCCACCCGGGCGAGGGCGCGCAGGTCGCGCACGCCGATGCGCCAGCGCGGACCGGCGAGCAGGCGGATGAGCTCGCTTCCCGCGGTGGGGTCGCTCACGACCGAGAGCGCGCAGACGAGGTCGGCGATCTCGGGCTGCGCGAGCAGGCCGCCGATGCCGAGCACGTGGAACGGGACGTCGTGGCGCTTCAACGCCTCGATGAACACACCCTGCGTGCTGCGGGTACGGAACAGCATGGCTCCGGTGGGGGCTTCGAGAACGCCAGCAGGCCGCGCCATCTTCTGCTTCAGCCACCGGGCGGCGGAGTCGGCTTCGGCGAGCACCGTCTCATGGAAGCCCACCTCAACCGGCACGGCGCTCGCGGTCGGGCTCGGCTCGAGGCCGGCGACGGCAACCCGGGTGACGGCGGCGAGCGGTTCGACGATGGCGTTGGCGACCCTCAGCACGTCGTGCCCGTTGCGCCAGCTGGTCGTGAGCGCGAATTCCCTGGCGCTGCCCGACGCGAACTGCGCGGCGAACTGCTCGAGGTTCGCGGCGCTCGCGCCGCGCCATCCATAAATGGACTGGTTGGGGTCGCCCACCGCCATCACCGCCTGGCCGGCGAATAGCTCGGAGAGCAGCCAGGTCTGCACGACCGAGGTGTCCTGGTACTCGTCGAGCAGCACGACGCGGCAGCGCGCCCGCAGCTCCTCGGCCACGCGCGGCACGGTGCGCACGATGGTCAGGGCGAGCGCCACCTGGTCCGAGTACTCCACGAAGCCGCGCCGCAGCTTCTCGTCGCGGAACCTCTCGGCAAGGTCGACGAGCACCGGGAGCGCGCCGAGAGTCGAGGCGAGCGCGGCGACATCTGCATACGCTCCCGAACCGCCCGGCGGCAGCTCCGCCAGAGCCGCGAACGACTCCGCCATGCGCTGCACGGCCTCGGGGTCTGCCACGTTCTCGCTGAGTTCGTGACTGAGCGAGAGCACGGCCTTCGTGACGACGTCGACGCTGCGATCGAGCAACGGCAGGCGTTCGTCGGTGCTCGCGACGACGATGCGCCTGGCCAGCTGCCACGCAGAGGCTTCGCCGAGCACCGCGCCGTCGCTCTCGCGGCCGAGCAGGATGGCGTTGTCGCGATAGATGGCGTTGGCGAAGGCGTTGTATGTGCCGACCTGCGGCGGGTCGAACGGATCGAGGTCTTCTGCGACAAGGCCGACCGCCGACAGCTGCGCGATGCGCTCGCGGATGCGCGCGGCGAGCTCGCCCGCCGCCTTGCGTGTGAAGGTGAGACCGGTGATCTCGCCGGGCTTAACGTGCCCGTTCGCAAGCAGCCACAGCACGCGGTTCGCCATCGTCTCGGTCTTGCCGCTGCCCGCGCCCGCGACGACGAGCGCCGGCTCGAGGGGCGCCTCGATCACCGCGCGCTGCTGGGGCGTCGGCCGGGGGCGGCCAAGCGCATCCGCTATTTCATCCGCGCCGATCACTGGTCACCGCCCTCACCCTGTGCAGTCTGCGCCGGGCGACATCGCCCGCGTTGAACGCGTTCAGCTCCACGACGCCGTCGAAGGCCGCCGCCGCCATGCCGATGGCAGCCTGACGGATTCGTGTGCGGAACCCCTCGAGGCGCTCCTCGCCGAGCGCCGCCTGAACGCCCTCGCGATACGCCTTGCCGCGCACGCCCTTCTTGACGTAGAGCAGCTTGGCGCCGCCGGGCCGATGCTCGCCCAGCTCGGCGAGGAACTCGTCGAGCACCCCCTCGGCGTAGGCGAGCTGGTATGCGCCCAGCTGCGGGTGTTCGTCGATCTGCTGCTGGTTCGTGATGGGCATGCCGGTCTTCAGGTCGACGATCACAACCGAGCCGTCGGCGGCGCGCTCGACCCGGTCGATGGAGCCCCGCAGCGTCGCCCGGTCGATCGTGAGTTCGAAGCGGCTCTCGGCGCCCACGAGCGCCTTGCCGTCGCGCCGGAAGTCGGCGAGGTACTCGGCCACCCCCACCGCCAGGATGCGGGTCGCCCGCTTCTGCCGTTCGGCGAGCCACGGCGCCTCGAAAAGCAGCTCTTGCCACCGCCCCTCGATGGCCTGCCAGATGGCGTCGACATCGGTGTCTGTCGCCGTCTCCATGGCCCAGTGCACGATCGTGCCGATTCCCATGGCCGGGCTGGGGTTCGAGCCCGCGATCGACTCGATGAACCAGTCGAGCGGCGACTGCTCGAACGCCTCAAGCTTCGAGGGCGAGACCGGCACCTGCTCGTCGTCATCGAAGAGCGGCTCGGCCGTCGAGGGCTCCAGCAGGCCGTGCCACTGGGCCGGGTCGGCGCCCGGTACCTCGGCCGCCGCGAGGGTGGCCAGAGCGGATGCCGCCGCCGCTCTCTGCGCCGATGACCGCTCGAGGCTCGTGATCTCCCGCCGCAGCCGCCCCGTGAGGCCGCGCAGTGTGAGCGGGACCGGCACCGCGGCATCCGCCTGCACGGCGGATGCGGGCAGCAGGGCGAAGAACACACTTGCGGCTTCATCGTCGTTGGCGACCGCTGAGACGATCACCTGTCGGCGGGCCCGCGAGAGCGCGAGGGCGAACATGCGCAGCTCGTCGGCGAGCACGTCGCGACGTTCGTCGAGCGTGACGTCGGCGAGACCCGTGACGACGCGCACGAGCTGCTGCGGGTATAGCAGCGAACCGCGCAGGCGAAGGTTGGGCCAGATGCCCTCCTGCACGCTGGCGACCACCACGACGTCGACCTCGAGGCCGATCGCGCCGGACGGCGTGGTGACGAGCACCGAGTCGGCGGCCGCGGTCGGCGACAGGGTGTCCTCCGGCACTTCCGCGTCGAGCACCGCCTCGAGGAACACCTGGGCCGGCGACGACGGCTCTCGCTCGACAAAGCGCTTGGCCGCGGTGAACAGCGCGACGATGCCGTCGAGGTCGCGATTCGCCTCGGCTGCAACGATGCCCGTGCCGAGCGCCTGCTCGCGACGCGAGCCGGGCCGGCCTGCCCGTTCCCACGCGAGCCACAGCAGCTCTTCGATGGTGGAGCCCTTCGCGCTCGCTTCCCGCAGCTCCGCGAGCGTCTCACCCAGCCTGGCGGCATTGCGCGCGACCCGATGGTCGATGGTCGCGAGGTGTCCGGGCGCCGAGAGTGCCTCCACAAGCAGTTCATCGGATGAGCGGTTGCCGTCGCCCGCCAGCTCCTCGGCACGCAGTGCGAGCCGCAGCCGCCGCAGGGTGAGCCGGTCGAGGCCGCCGAACGGGCCGAGAAGCAGCTCGCTCGCGGCCTCGGGCGTGAGCGAGCTTCGGCCCGTTCCGATGTCGACGAGGTTCAGCAGCGCCCGCGCAGCGTGGTCGTCGCGCAGGGCGGTGCCGCCGACGGCGACCCGCGTGGGTACGTCGGCGAGCGCAAGAGCGCGCGCGGCAGCGGGCACCTGGGCGCCGCTGCGCACGATCACCGCCATGCGCCGCCACGGCATGGCACCGAGCAGGTGGTGCTCGCGGAGCCGCCGGGCCACTGCCGCCCACTGCCTGCTCGGGGTCGCCGCCTCGATGCGCACGATGGGCGGAAGCTCGTCGTCGGTCGAGCCCGCCGGCGCCAGTGCCGCTCGGTGGCCCACCGCGCCCGCCGTCCCGATGCGCTCGGTCACCACCCGCGTCAACTGCCGCAACTCCGGCCGTTGCCGGTGCGCGCTCGAGAGCGTCAGCGTCGCAAGCCGGGGCAGCCCGAGCGCGTTTCCGAGGCGGCCCAGCACGTCGGGTTCGCCGCCGCGGAACGCGTTCGCTGCGACATCCGGATCGCCGAACGCCACGATCGCCACGCCGCGCGCCGCGAGCGCCCTCAGCAGCCCGACCGTCGAGGCCGTGGCCTCCTGCAGGTCGTCGACGACCACGAGCCGCAGCGACGCGACCGTCTCAGAGACGTCGCCCCGCTCGAGCGCGGCGATCGCGAACTGCACGAGTTCTGCTGAGTCGAGCTGGCCCGGTCGTGAGCTGGAGACGACCTCGAGATATTCCGAGATGAAGGATGCCGCGGCCTCCCACTCCGGCCGACCGTGCTGCGCGCCCAGCTGCCGCAGCCGCTCCGGCGAAACGCCGTACTCCGTGGCACGCATCATGAGCTCGCGCAGCTCGGTGCGGAAGCCTCGAAGGCGCCGCACCTGAGGCTCAAGCAGAGGCGGCCACTGTGGCCCCGTTCCGTCGTCGATCTGCCCTTCGAGCAGCTGTGCGACATCACTGTCTTGTTCGCCGCCGGTGAGTAGGCGCGGCGCCGGGGCACCCGTCAGGGCGGCGGCGTGGCGCACGATCTCGAACGCGATGGAGTTGACCGTTCGCGCCAGAGGCCCGCTGGTTGGCCGACCGACGCGCGTGGCGAGCGCGTCGCGCAGCGCGGTGGCCGTCGAACGTGTCGTCGTCAGCGCGAGGACGGACGAGGGGTCGTAACCACGCCGCAGGATGCGGTCGGCGACGAGCTCGATGAGGGTCGACGTCTTGCCGGTGCCGGGCGCGCCGATGACCACGGCGGATTCGCCGTCGGCGAGCGCAAGCACGGTCGCCTGAGCGTCATCGGGGATCATGGCTGCAACGGTATCCGCCGCCTCCGACATCGGCAGGCAGAAGCGCGCAGGAGTCCGCCGAGAGAGAACGATGCCTCTGGCCCGCGGCTTGTGTCGTAACCTGATCGAGCAGGCCGGGGATATCGCCTCGGCCCTTCTGCACAGGCCAATGGAAGGTACGACAGGTGGAAATCCGCATCGGTATTCTGAACGCCCCCCGCGAGCTCAGCTTCGAGAGCAGCCAGTCCACCGACGAGATCACGAGCGCGGTGACGGCCGCACTCGACGGCGGGGCGTCGCACATCCGCCTGACCGACAGCAAGGGCAGCGTCTACCTGGTGCCGACCGCGAACCTCGCATATATCGAACTGGGCAGCGAGGAATCGCGCCGCATCGGCTTCGTCGGCTGAGCGACGGCAGACCCATGGAACTGATGTTCGTCGTTCTCGGCGGCGCCATCATCGGCCTCGCCGCGAGGTACTTCCTGCCCGGGCGGAACACGCATGGCAGTGTGCTCGTTCCCGCACTCGGAGCGGCCGTCGCGGCCGTGTTCTGGGAGGCCCTCACCTGGCTCGGCATGAAATGGGACGGCGGATGGATCTGGTGGATCACGCTTCTCGCTACGGCGCTGGTCACGTTCGCGGTTGACCTGGGACTGGTCATGTCGAGGCGGCGCTGGGACCAGGAGCGGCTCGCGACCCTGACGAAGACGGGCGTGGCCGCGCGGGACTGAGGCGGGCGTCGCTCGGGGCCGGGTTTCGAGACGCAGCCGTTGGCTGCTCCTCAACCCGCAGCCGCTCACGCAGCCGTTGGCTGCTCCTCAACCCGCAGCCGCTCACGCAGCCGTCGGCTGCTCCTCAACCCGCAGCCGCTCAGGCGGTCAGGCCGAGCGCATCCATTCGCCGCGTGTGCGCCGCGATGAGCTCGGTGAGAACCGGCTCGATGTTCTCCTCGTGCTCGGCGTGATCTCCCGTGTGATGCAGCACAGAGCGGGCGAGCAGCAGGGTGTCGCCGACGAGCCTCCTGCCCCACATGGCCAGCACCGAGGCGAGCGGCTCGTCTTCGGCGATGGCCTGGCGCAGCACCTCGGCGATGGCCTCCTCGCCCGAATCCAGGGCAAGCAGCCGCGCGGCACGCGGGCCGAAGTCGCCCGGAAGCCCCTCGGCGAGGCGGATGAAGAAGTCGTCGAGCAGCCCGAACCCCACGTAGGCGCCGAGCAGGGCCTCGGTCCAGCCCTCTCCGCGGATCACCCGGCCGTACCGCTCTACAGGCTCAGCAAAGGGCCGCATGACCTCCACCGGGTCGTCGTCTCTGCGCCGGATCTCCGCCGCGAGCCCCTGATGTCGCACGAGGGCCGCGCCCGCCGCCTCGCTGACCGCGGCCTTGACGGCGAGGTCCGACACGCCCGAGACGATCGACGAGAGCGACTCGAACGCGAGCAGCTGCAGACGCGCGCTGAAACCGAGGTATGGCAGCAGCTCCGGGGTCAGTTCGCCGAGGTCGACACGGGTCGACGGGGCCTGCTCTCCGCGCGGCTTCAGCCGGGGCACGACGACGGGTGCACGACGACGAGAGAACCAGGAAGCCACGTAGGCAAGTGTATGCGGCGGGGCGCGTGAACTAGGCTTGTCTCGCCGCCGGCGTTGGATCGACGGCCCTACGCCTGTGCGAAACGACGGGGCGTAGAACTCTTTTCCCCTTATCGACGGGCATTCATAACGTGACATTCACCGATCTCTCGATCGACCAGGACATGGTCGACGCACTCGCAGCCAAAGGCATTCTCGAACCGTTCCCCATCCAGACCCAGACGATCCCCCTCGCGCTCAGCGGGCAGGACATCATCGGTCAGGCCAAGACCGGCACGGGCAAGACCTTCGGCTTCGGCCTCCCCCTCATCCAGCGCCTCGGAACCGACCCAGAGCCCGGCGTCAAAGCCCTCGTCGTCGTGCCGACGCGCGAACTCTGCGTGCAGGTCTCAGAAGACCTCGAGCTCGCGGCCTCGAACCGCGGCACACGCATCGTCTCCATCTACGGCGGCAAGGCCTACGAAGGCCAGATCGAGCAGATCAAGGCCGGTGCGCAGATCGTCGTCGGCACGCCGGGCCGCCTTCTCGACCTCGCCGGCCAGCGCCTGCTCTCGCTCGCGAACGTGCGCGAGATGGTGCTCGATGAGGCCGACAAGATGCTCGACCTCGGCTTCCTCTCTGACATCGAGAAGCTGTTCGCGCAGACCCCCGCGAACCGCCACACCATGCTGTTCTCCGCGACGATGCCAGGCCCCATCGTGGCCCTCGCGCGCCGCTTCATGAACAAGCCCATCCACATCCGCGCCTCCGACCCCGACGAGGGTCTCACGCAGGCCAACATCAAGCACATCGTCTACCGCGCGCACTCGCTTGACAAAGACGAGGTGATCGCGCGCATCCTGCAGGCCGAGGGCCGCGGCAAGACCGTCATCTTCACGCGCACCAAGCGCGCCGCCGCCAAGCTCGTGGAAGAGCTGAACGACCGCGGGTTCAACGCCGCCGCCGTGCACGGCGACCTCAGCCAGGAGCAGCGCGAGCGCGCCATGGCGGCGTTCAAGGCGGGCAAGAAAGACATCCTCATCGCCACCGACGTCGCCGCCCGCGGCATCGACGTGCTCGACGTCACTCACGTCATCAACCACACCATCCCCGAAGACGAGAAGGCGTACCTGCACCGCGTGGGCCGCACCGGCCGCGCAGGCAAGACCGGCGTCGCCGTGACCTTCGTCGACTGGGACGACCTGCACAAGTGGGCCCTCATCAACCGCGCCCTCGACTTCGGCCAGCCCGAGCCGACCGAGACGTACTCGTCGAGCCCGCACCTCTTCACCGACCTCGACATCCCCGAGGGCACGAAGGGCCGCCTGCGCCCCACCAGCAGAACAGCGGATGCGCACGGCTCCTCGAGCGAGCGCGGCTCGCGAGGCGGCTCCGGCGACCGAGGCGCCCGCGGCGGCAGCGGCTCGGGTGGCGGCCGGTCACGCACGCGCAGCCGAGGCGGCCAGAACCAGAACCGCACCGAAGCGGATGCCGCATCCGGCGCCGCGACAGGAACGCACGACGGCCAGGGTGGCGGTCACCACGACGGCAACAGCGCGCCGCGCCGCCGCAGTCGCACGCGTCGCCGCTCGGGCGGCGGCTCGACGCCCGCCGTCGGCTGAGCCTGCTCCACGTAGGTTTCGAGACGCCGCTTCGCGGCTCCGGGGCCCGCATCGCGGGCAGGCCCTACTGGTACCGGCCGGGGTTTCGAGACGCCGCTTCGCGGCTCCGGGGCCCGCATCGCGGGCAGGCGCTACGCGTAGATCGGCGCGCTGCCCGTGGCCTCGGCGATGATGCGCTCGAGCACGGCGGGCACCGTCGTGTTCTCGCCGAGCAGGTTCGGCTTGCCCTGCCCGTGATAGTCGCTCGATCCGGTGACGGCGAGGCCGAAGCGGGCCGCAAGTTCGCGCAGCCTCTCCTTGCCCGCGGGCGTGTTCAGCCGGTGCTCGATCTCCAGCCCGAACAGCCCGGCGTCGACGAGCCGCGCGAGCGTCGCCTCCGGCACGATGCGCTCGAGCGGCCCCGTCGCCGGGTGCGCGAGCACGGGCACACCACCCGCCGCCCGGATCAGCCGCACCCCCGTCAGCGGGTCCGGTGCGTAGTGCGGCACGTAGTAGCCGCTTCGCCAGTGCAGGATCCCGGCGAACGCCGCACTGCGATCCGGCGCGTGTCCGCGGGCCACCAGCGCATCCGCGATGTGCGGTCGGCCGACGGTGCCGCCCTCGATCGTCTGGGCGAGCACGTCGTCCCAGCTCAGGTCGTAATCGCGGCCGATTATTTCCACCATCGCCTGGGCGCGCTCGCGGCGAGCCCGCCTGATTCGCTCGGTCTCCGCGGCCAGTGCGGCATCCGCCGGGTCGAAGAGGTAGCCGAGCATGTGCACGCTGGCGTGGCCCATGCGGGTCGACAGCTCCATGCCGCCGATGAACGTGACGGATGCGTCGCGAGCCGCGCTCGCGCCGTCTCCCCAGCCTGCCGTCGTGTCGTGATCGGTCAGCGCCACCGTGCCGAGACCGGAGCGCGCCGCCGATCGCACGAGGTCGCCGGGCGTCTCGGTGCCGTCTGAGACCGCCGAGTGCGTGTGCAGGTCGATGGGACCAGCGAACGCCCGCAGCTCAGCCATGCTCTCATCGTAGAGGGGTGGGAGACTGGAGGCATGGCAACGAACACCGAGACCAGAGTCAGTTCGTCGGCGGCGACCGGCGGCGCCGATGCTCCCGCCGAGGGCAGCCACCCCGAGACATCCGCTGCGCAGGCGAACGGAAGCCAGGCGCACGGCGACGCTCCCGAGCCGCGCGCGACTTCGAACCGGTCGACCACGCCCGGCTCCGAGGGCTTCAAAGAGTACATCGGCAGCGGATGGGCGCCCCGCGACGACGCGCTGCCGGCCGCCCGCGAGCAGGCGCCGTACGCCGCCACCCGCCGCCAGAAGCTCTCATCGATGTACCCCGGCAAGCGGCTGATCGTGCCGGCCGGCTCGCTCAAGCAGCGCTCGAACGACACCGACTACCCGTTCCGCGCGCACGCCGCGTTCGCCTGGCTCACCGGCTGGGGCTCGGATTCCGAGCCCGGCAGCGTTCTCGTGCTCGAGCCCACGGGTGACGGCCACGAGGCAACCCTGTACTTCCGGGAGCGCGCCGGCCGCGACTCGGACGAGTTCTACGCCAACCCTGAGATCGGCGAGTTCTGGATCGGCCCGCGCCCGTCGCTCGCGCAGGTCGCCGCCGACCTCGCGCTCGCCACGCGCGGCATCGCCGAGGTCGACGATGTCGTGGCCGCGGCCGATGCCGACACGCTCATTGTGCGAGAAGCGGATGCCGCGCTCACCCGCGAGGTCGACGAGCGGCGGCAGGGTGCCGCCCCCGACGATCAGCTGGCGCGCGACCTCTCCGAGTTGCGCCTCGTGAAGGACGACTACGAGATCGGCCAGCTGCGGCTCGCCGTCGAGGCGACCGCCAGGGGGTTCGACGACATCATCGCGTCGATGGCGAACATCACGCAGCACGAGCGCGGCGAGCGCGTGGTCGAGGGCGTGTTCAACGCCCGGGCGCGTGCCGACGGCAACGCGGTGGGCTACGACACGATCGCGGCAAGCGGCCCCCACGCCTGCATTCTGCACTGGACCCGCAACGACGGGCCGGTCGTGCCCGGCGACCTCATTCTCATCGACGCCGGCGTGGAGGCCGAGAGCTACTACACCGCAGACATCACGCGCATGCTGCCCGTCGGCGGGCGCTTCACCGAGACGCAGTTCCTCGTGTATGAGGCGGTACGCGAGGCCGCGGACGCCGCGTTCGCGATCGTGAAGCCCGGCATCCGCTTTCGCGACGTGCACGCGACGGCCATGGAGGTCATCGCGAAGCGCACGGCCGAGTGGGGGCTGCTACCAGTCACGGCCGAGCAGGCGCTCGAGGCCGACAACCAGCACCACCGCCGCTACATGGTGCACGGCACGAGCCACCACCTGGGGCTCGACGTGCACGACTGCGCCCAGGCGCGGCGCGAGATGTACCTCGACGGCGTGGTGGAGGCGGGCATGGTCTTCACGATCGAGCCTGGCCTGTACTTCCAGCCGGACGACCTCACGGTGCCCGAGAAGTTCCGCGGCATCGGGGTGCGCATCGAGGACGACGTGCTCGTCACGGCCGACGGCGCCGAGCGCCTGTCGGGCGATATCCCCCGCACCGCAGAAGACGTTGAGGCATGGATGGCGCGCCTCGCCTGAGGCGGGGCGCTACTCGCTGCGCTCGCCGTAGCGGGGCGGCTCCCGGTCGTGCTCGCCGGCGCTTCGTCGGCTGCGCTCTACTCGCTGCGCTCCGCCGGCTGCGCTCTACTCGCTGCGCTCCGCCGGCTGCGCTCCGCCTGCGAGTCGGGGCATATTGCGGGTCCTCCACGAAGGAAACCCACGATCTGGCCCGCCTCGAGCAAAGCGGAACAGGTCGGTGCGCGGCCCGCTGCTCCGAGTCGGGGCATATTGCGGGTTCTCCACGAAGGAACCCACGATCTGGCCCGCCTCGAGCGCGGCTGGCGTACCGTGGGCCGATTCGAGCACGGCTGGCGTGGCGTAGCCCGACCCGACCCGAGCAGAGCAGAGCAGAGCGGCGGGCTACTCGCTGCGCTCGCCGTAGCGCGGGGGCTCGTCGCGCGACGATGCGCCGGTGTTCGGCCTCGGCTCCGACTCGGATCCAGAGTCCTGCCCCGCGTCAGCCTCAGCGCCCGGGTCGCCCTGCCCCGCCGAGCGGTCGGGCGGCCGTGGTGGGTCTGACGAATTCGCCGACGCCGCGTAACCCGCTGGCGCTACGCCAGCGGCATCCGTACCGAGAATGTTGCGGGCTCGGTTGACGAGATCAGGGCTCACGATGACCTCGTACCGGCTGGCGAGCACCTGCGTCATCGAGGTGAAGTCTCGCCTGCGCCGATTGATGGCGTAGGAGACGAGGCCGAAGAGCATGCCGAAGCCGGCGCCGATGAGCACGGCCGCGAAGATGAAACCCATGTTCGTGGTGGGCGAGAAGATGACGAGGAGGAGCCCGAAGAAGATCCCGAGCCAGGCGCCGGATGCCGCGCCCGCGAGCGCCACGCGACCCCAGGTGAGCTTGCCGGTGACACGCTCGACCGTCTTCAGGTTGCTGCCCACGATCGAGAGCTTGTTGACGGGGAAGTCGGCCCGCGCGAGCACGTCCACGGCCTGCTGTGCCTCGACGTACGTTTCATACGTCGCGACTGCCTCGCCTTTCGGCAGGGAGGGCAGGGGCACACGGCCGCGACCGCCGAACGGACTCTGATTGCTCATACTCGCCATTCTCCCATCGACGCCTGAATCCTGCCGCCGCGGCGAGGCAGGGATGCGGCCGCGCGAGGGCCTAAGTTAGTACTGTGAGTGCCACCAGAGTCTTCGCCGCCCGGCTCGCCGGGTGCATCGTCTTCGACCCCGCGGGCGACCGCGTGGGCAAGGTGCGCGACGTTCTCGTGGTCTACCGCAAGAGCGACCCGCCCCGCGTGGTCGGTCTCATCGTCGAGATCCCGGGAAAGCGCCGCGTGTTCGTCTCGATCGGGCGCGTGACCAGCATCGGCGCCGGGCAGATCATCACGACCGGTCTCATCAACGTTCGCCGCTTCGAGCAGCGCGGCGGCGAGGTGCGCATCATCGCCGAGATGCTGGGGCGCACGGTCGTTTTCGCCGACGGCTCCGGCCGGGCGACGATCGAAGACGTGGCCATCGAGCAGTCCCGGCACGGCGAGTGGGCGATCGGCCAGCTGTTCGTGCGCCGGCCGAAGACGAGCGCCTCGCCGTTCGCCAAGGGCGCCACCGCGTTCGTCTTCTGGGAGCAGGTGCGCGAGAAGGCCGAGCGCGGCCAGGCACAGTCGGCCGAGCAGCTCATCGCGACGTACTCCGAGCTGAAGCCCGCCGACCTCGCGAACACACTGCGCGACCTGCCCGAGCGCCGCATGCTCGAGGTCGCGGGTGAGCTGCCCGACGACCGCCTCGCCGATGTGCTCGAGGAGATGCCCGAGCGCGAGCAGATGCAGATCCTCACGCAGCTGGGCGACGACCGCGCCGCCGACGTGCTCGACCAGATGCAGCCGGATGACGCTGCCGACCTCATCGCGCAGCTGCCCGAGGAGCGCGGCGAGCACCTGCTCGAGCTCATGGAGCCGAAAGAGGCAGAGGACGTGCGCTTCCTCCTCGCCTACGCCCCCAACACCGCCGGCGGCCTCATGACCACCGAGCCCATCATCGTCTCGGCCGACGCGACCGTCGCCGAGGGCCTCGCGCTCATCCGGCGCCACGAGCTCGCGCCCGCACTCGGCGCCGCCGTCTGCGTGACGCTGCCGCCGTACGAGCCGCCCACGGGTCGCTTCCTCGGCATGGTGCATTTTCAGCGGATGCTGCGCTACCCGCCGCACGAGAGGCTCGGCACGCTCATCGACTCCAGCCTCGACCCGGTCACCGCCGACACGTCGGCGGCCGAGGTGAGTCGCATCCTCGCAAGCTACGACCTGGTCTCCGTGCCGGTCGTCGACGACAACCATCGGCTTGTCGGGGTGGTGACCATTGACGACATCCTCGACTATCTGCTGCCAGACGATTGGCGAAATCAGGAGGGCGACGACGCGCAGGCGCGCCAGTCCGCCCGGCTCAAGGCAGGAACAGGCAGTATTCCGATAGTGAACGGACGGAGGGTCGGACATGGCACGAGCTAGCAAGGCCGAGTCGCGACTCGACGCGCCGAAGGGCCTGCGCACCACTGTCATCGCCCGCCGCAACCGCGGTGAGAGCGACCGATTCGGGCGCTTCACCGAGTGGATCGCGCGCGCCATGGGCACGCCCTGGTTCCTGCTGTTCCTCACGCTGTTCTGCGTTCTGTGGATCAGCTGGAACGTCATGGCGCCGACGGGCTTGCGCTTCGACTCCGCCGACTACGGCTTCATCGCGCTGACGCTCGTGCTCTCGCTGCAGGCCTCATACGCTGCCCCGCTCATCCTGCTCGCGCAGAACCGGCAGGACGACCGCGACCGCGTGCAGATCGAGCAGGACCGGCAGCGCGCCGAGCGCAACCTCTCTGACACCGAGTACCTTGCCCGTGAGGTCGTGGCGCTGAGGCTGGCGATGCAGGATGTCGCCTCGAAGGACTTCATCAGGGCCGAGTTGCGCGCGCTGCTCGAGGAGCTCGACCGTGACAAGAAGGTGGAAGACGGGCCCCATGCGGGTTGAGGAAAACGGCGGCCCCCATGCGGGTTGAGGAGGCCGAAGGCCGTCTCGAAACCCCGCAGCGAGAGGATGAGCACCATGCGGGTTGAGGAGGCCGAAGGCCGTCTCGAAACCCCGCCGCCCTCCCCCGACGCCATCCGCACCGCCCTCGCCCGCGTCATCGACCCAGAGATCCGCCGCCCCATCACCGAGCTCGACATGGTCGGCGACATCGCGGTCTCGCCCGGCGGCTACGCAACGGTCGGCATCCGCCTGACTATCGTAGGCTGCCCCGCCGCGCGCGCCATCGAGCGGGATGTGCGCGAAGCGGCAGCATCCGTGCCAGGAATCACCGATGTGACGGTCGAGGTAGGCGTCATGACCCGCGAGCAGCGCGCCGCCCTCACCGAGCGCCTGCGCGGCGGCCGCGAGCGCGTCATGCCGTTCGGGCCCGGAACGCTCACGCGCGTCTTCACGATCACGAGTGGCAAGGGCGGCGTGGGCAAGTCGACGATCACGGCCAACCTCGCGGTCGAGCTGGCCTCGCGCGGCCTGTCGGTCGGCCTCATCGACGCCGACGTGCACGGGTTCTCGATCCCCGGGCTGCTCGGGCTCTCCGGGCCTGAGGGCACGGCGAAGCCGACGCGGGTCGACGACATGATCCTGCCGCCCGTGGCGTTCGGCGTGAAGGTCATCTCGATCGGCATGTTCATCGACACGTCGACGGGCTCGGGCGGCGCGCAGGCCGTGGCATGGCGGGGGCCGATGCTGCACCGCACGATCGCGCAGTTCCTCACCGACGTGTACTTCGGCGACCTCGATGTGCTGCTGCTCGACCTGCCCCCGGGCACGGGAGATGTCGCCATCTCGATCGGCCAGCTGCTGCCGAACGCCGAGGTCGTGGTCGTCACGACCCCGCAGCCCGCCGCCGCCGACGTCGCAGAACGCAGCGGCATCGTCGCCCGGCAGACCGGCCAGCATGTGCTCGGCGTGATCGAGAACATGGCGGGCCTGCCGCAGAACGACGGCAGCGTCTTCGAGCTGTTCGGCGCGGGCGGAGGCGCCGAGGTAGCCCGCCGGCTTTCCGACGGGCAGGATGCGCCCGTGCCGCTCATCGCCTCGGTTCCGCTCAGCGTCGCGCTTCGCGCAGGTGGTGACGCGGGCGAACCGGTCGTGCTCTCGGCGCCGCAGGACCCGGCGGCTGCTGCCATCCGCTCGGTTGCCGACGCCCTGGAGGCGCGCGGCCGCGACCTCGCGGGGCGCCGCCTGGGCGTGGCCCCGGCCTGATCGGCCACGTGAGCGGCCAAAAAGTGCCCTTAAGCAGCGCGGATAGGGGCAACTTTTGGCCATTCGATGGGTGGCGGGGCCGGTCAGCGGGGCTGGGTGGCGGGGCCAGTCGGCGGGGCTCGGTGCAGGGCCGGTCAGCGGGGGCTCGCCGGTGCGGGGCCAGTCAGCGGGGCTCGACCGCGCGCGCCAGAAGCTCAGTAAGCAGACGCTCGGTGAGCGCATGCGGCAGCGCCTCGATGAGGGCGAGGAACGGCGCCATGCGCTCGGGCTGTGCGCCGGCCCCCTCCTCTCCCACGAGCCCGATCCGGGTGAGCACCGCGAAGGCGCTCTGCGCGTCGAGCGGGGGCGCATCCGCTCGGGTGAGCTCGCCAAGCAGCTCGGCGGGCAGGGCGCCTAGAACGCTCTCCGCCGATACCGGCGGCACCCCGCGCACGTCGTCCGCCGCACGGACCAGCGCCGCCGAGAGGTCGCCGAGAACACGCTCGGTCACGGGCGTGATCGTCAGGTGCGTCGTGCGGGGCAGCCGCGTGCCGTCCGCCTGCGCGAGCCCCGGCTGCTGCTGCAGGTACCAGCCGGCGGCGCGCGCCTGGTCGGCCCAGTGGTGCGGGTCGACCCGACGCGCCGCATCGACCGCCTCATCCGTCGCCACGGCCAGCAGCGGCCCGACGGGCGCCCCAACCACGCGCAAACCTTCGATCGCGCCGATCGTCTCGGCGAGCGCCGCGGTCGAGCGCGCGCATGAGAAGGCCCGCTGCTCGAACCCCTCGTGTCCCAGCGCCTGAATGATCGCCCACGCCGCTGCGAGTGGTCCGGCCGACTTCGACCCCAGCATCGTCGGGTTCACCACCGGGTAGCCCGGCCAGCCCGTTGTCGCGAAGTACTGCGCGCGCTGCCGGTCACGCCCGCGCTGCAGCAGCACACTCGCACCCTTGGGCGCATAGCCGAACTTGTGCACGTCAGCGCTGATGCTGCTGACACCCGGCACACGAAAGTCCCACGGCGCCAGGTGCGCCGCATCCGGCCAGAATGGCAGTACCCAGCCGCCGATACACGCGTCGACGTGGCAGGCAACACCAGCCGCCGCGCACGCCGCCGCCACCTCGGCCACGGGGTCGAGCCCCGCGAACGGGTACGACGGCGCCGAGACGACGACGAGCGCGACATCCGGCCCGAGGCGTTCACTGAGCGCGGATGCGGCGACCGCCCCCGTCGCCGGATCCACGTCGGCGAGGTCCAGCCTCAGCCCGAAGTAGTGCGCGGCCTTGCGGAACGCGGCGTGCACCGTCACCGGAGCAACGAGGCGCGGCGCAACGGAAGTCTCGGGATTCGCCGCCCGCCACACGTCTCGCGCCGTCTTCACCGCGAGCAGACAGCTCTCGGTGCCGCCGCTCGTGACCGTGCCGACCACGTTCTCGTCGCCGCCAAGCAGCTCGCGCGCGAAGCCGACGACCTCGCGCTCCATGACGGCGACCGACGTGAACGTCGTGGGGTCGAGCCCGTTGACGCTCTGCACCGCGCGCATCGCCGCCGCCGCGAGTTCGTCGAGCTCGGCCAGCCCCGAGTCGTACACGTACGAGAGCACGTGGCCGCCGTGGGTGGGCGCGTCCGCGGCACGCAGGTCATCCAGGCGCCGCAGCACGTCGCGCGGGTCAGTCTTCATCGATGTCGGCCTTTCGCAGTCGGTAACGGGTCAGCGGAATCAGGCTGAGCCCAAGCAGGGTGGCGGGAACAATGCTGAAGCTGACGATGATGCCGGCAACCGCGGCGGGTGACTGCGCGATCGCCGCTCCGCCCGTGTGCTGCTGGTAGCCCGAGATCGCGAGCACGAGCGTGAGCACCGTGGCGCCGAGCGCCATGCCGGTGGTCTCCCCCGCCGTCCACATGCCACCGAAGATGCCGGCCCGGCCTGGCCCGTTGCGCCTGGCGTCGTGCGAGATCACGTCGGGCAGCATGGCCATGGGCAGCGACTGCATGCCTGCGTAGCCCGCGCCGACCAGCGCGACCGGCAGGTAGATCCAGTCGCCGGGCCACCAGAGCAACAGCACCATCGACAGCGCGGCGATGCCGAACAGAATACTGGCGACAAGAAAGCCGCGCTCCTTGCCGATGCGGCGCGAGACGACGCCCCAGAGCGGCGTGACGAGTAGCGCCGGGCCGATGAGGGCCACAAAGAGCAGGGTCACTGCATCCTCGGAATGCAGCACGTAGGTCGCCACGTAATTGGCTCCCGTGAGCATGACCCCGGTGGCGAGGCCCTGCAGCAGGAACGCCGCGAGCAGCGCCCGGAACGGCTGACTCACGCGAAGGGCACGGATGCCGGCGGCATAGTGCGCGGCGATAGAGGCACGCGGGGTCTCCGTCGCCGAGGCGGCCGGGCCGCCTGCCGGCGCGACGAAGCTCGACACCATGAGCCCGAGAGCGATCACGACCGCCGCGACGACGGCCATCAGCAGGTAGCCCGCATAGCCGTTACCGCCAAGCGAGCGCAGCGCCGGCCCTCCCGCGCCGAACAGCAGAATGGCCAGCGTGAGCACGACGACCCGCCACGTGAGCAGTCGGGTGCGCTGGTCGTAGCCG
The DNA here is from genome assembly GCF_026410545.1 of Microbacterium sp. STN6. Taxonomy (GTDB): domain Bacteria; phylum Actinomycetota; class Actinomycetes; order Actinomycetales; family Microbacteriaceae; genus Root112D2. The sequence goes on along the minus strand of NZ_JAPMIT010000002.1, from coordinate 238,350 downwards.
GCGGCGAGCTCGGCCGGCAGCGCAATGTACGGCACCTGGAACAGGCTGAACGCGGTGGCGGTGAGGAGGAAGGCCAGCAGTACCCACAGGCCCGCCGCCACGGGAGCCGTCCCCGCCGGTACCGCAAACGTGAGAATGAAGAACAGCGGCAGCGCGAGGGATCCGATGAGCATGCCCGTGCGGCGAGTGCCTCGGCGCGCCAGGCCGCGATCGCTGAGCGCGCCGATGACCGGGTCGATCACCACGTCCCACACCTTGGCCGCGGTCACGAGCACGCCGGCCGCGAGTGCCGCGACGCCGAGCGTGTCGGTCAGGTAGTAGACGAGCACAAGGCCGGGAAGGGTGGAGAAGCCGCCCGTGCCGAGAGACCCGACGGCGTAGCGCACCACCGTGCGCGCGGGCAGAGATCGGGTTGGTGAGCGCTCCGTTGCGGTCATGCCCGCAGCCTATCGCCCACCGACCCGACCGATGCCACGTCTGCTCGCCCCGCGGCGTGGTGCCTACGCGGTGCGCCGAAGCGGATGGCGCCAGCGGTCGATCGTCAGCCAGACGAACCCGGCCGTGATGACGGTGCCGCCAATGGCGTGGAGGAAGCCGAACCACGGGCCGACCCCGAACCCCAGACCCACGAGGATGCCCTGCACGGTGAAGAGCATCACCGCCAGGACGAGGGGAATGACCCAGGTCTTCCACCCCGACCAGGCGAGGAGGCCCAGAATGAGCAGAAGTACGGCCAGGTACTGCAGCACCTCTCCGTTCATTCCGTGCGGCGCGAACGCCGCCCGTGTCGCCTTCTCGCTGCCACCGTTCAGCTGCGCGCCCCAAAAGCCGAGCGCCGCGAAGCCGATCTGCAGGGCGCACAGAATGACGCCGAGCAGGGCGAGCCAGCGCTGAGCGACGTCGCAGGCCACACGGTAGCCCGCCACCGTTCGCGCTGGCGTGGCGGTTGCCTGACTGTGAATTGCCGTACTCATGATGTCTCCTTCTGTTGTGATGCGGACTGTTGTGATGAGGACTGCTGCCTGAGGGCCAACCGCGATGCAGCGGCCGTTCCGCTTCGCTTCGTGACCGTGACCCGGCCGAGAGTTCCGTCGACGCTGAGGATGTCGCCATCTGCGAGAACGGATGTTGCGAGGGAGGTTCCCAGCACGGCCGGGATGCCGTGCTCTCTCGCGACGATCGCCGCATGGGAAAGCACACCACCGATGTCGGTGACGAGACCGGCGGCGATGGCGAACAGCACCGACCATGCCGGATCGGTCGTGGCGGCGACGATCACGTCCCCGTGCCGCAAGGCGCCGAAATCCGCTTCGCCGTGAATAACCCGCGCCGGGCCGATGACGCGACCGGCCGAGCCGGGAATTCCCTCAAGCGCGTGCTGCTGCCCATCGACCGGAGCCGCAGCCGTGCGCGACGCCGAGCGCACCCACTGCATCGCCTCGTTCACCGTGCGCGCGCGACGTGGGATGCCGCGAAGGTCCGGCACGGGCGAAATCCCCCCTCCGAGCACCGCCGGTCCCGGACGCCGCCGCACCCACGCGCGCTCGGCTAGCGCCGTGGCGACCGCCCGTCTCACGTCACCGCCTCCGCCCGCGAGGGCGCGGATGAGCGTGTCGATGTCGAGGTTCACTGCGTCGACGGAGCGGTCAAGGCGACCGGCGGCTGCGAGCCTGCGGCCGGCAGCAAGCGCCGCGTCGCGCAGCAGGCCGCCGCAGCGCGAGCCGGTCCAGTACGCCACGTCCTCACGCAATCCGTATGCGGTGAGCGCCTGGGCCAGGGACGCCTCGAAGGCGCGCCGGATGCGCGGTCCGCGCCGCATCAATTGCCCGCGCACCTCCTCGATCACCGCGAGCGCCTCGCGGCGAACGGCGTCGAGCCTCCTTGTGACGGCGCCGGCGTCCATCAGAATCAGTTCCCGCAGCACCTCCGGTCGTTCCGCGAGAGTCGCCGAGCCGGGATCGTCGCTCAGGCACGAGCAGGCGTATCGCTTGCACCACTTGTCGTAGGCGCGAGCGAGGTCGACGGATACCGCGCTCAGCGCCGACGCGATGTCGCCGCCCGCGCGAATCGCCTGTGTCGCGTCGGGATACTCCCGCAGCCGCGCGGCGAGAGGAGCAATCGTTCTCGCCGGCTCCGACGTGGCTGGCGAGACGCCCGCAAGCATGCGCAGCGCCCGGGCGTCGTCCCAGCCCAGCAGGCGCCGGCACATGCGGGTGAAGACATACAGCGGCAGGACTGCGGGAACGCTCAGGCTGAAATGCAGTGCCATCGCCCTCTCGAAGAGATCGCGAACCGATCCAAGGTGCGCCGCGAGCGCCGTGTCATCGAGCAGGTCGATCCGCACGGCCTGGACTGCCTCGATCTCGCTCCGCAGCGCGCCCCGCTGCGTGTCACGCCACCGCTCGATGCTCTGCGCGATCGCACTGGGTGACGCATTCCGGCGGGCACGACGCATGCGGTGGCGGAGGTCGGGCACGACGCGCGTGAGGATGCTGAGGAGCCACCATGGCGGAGGCGCACCCTGCTCGCGCCCGCCGACGGGCATCATGCGCAGGTAGATTTCGCCGCCGACGGAACGACAGTCGACCCTTTCGACAAGTCCGCCGTACCGGCTGAACACCGACGTCAGGCCTCGACCGACGACGACCGTGGCGACCGACGCGCCGAGCGCCGTCATCGGCTCGGCATAGCGATCCAGCTCCTTCAGCCAGACCCCGTCGCATGGCTCGTCGACCGGCCGCTGCGGCAACGCCGTGATGGGGCGCGTCTGCAGAATGACCAGCCGGCCGGCATCCATCGCCCATTCGATATCCTGCGGGGCGCCGGCGACCGTCTCGATGCGGCGTGCGAGTTCGGCCACCGCCAGCGCCTGCTCGGCGGTGAGCGCCTGCAGTGTGGCGCGTTCGGCGACAGCCGAGCCGTTCGACACGCGCCACTGGTCGGGCGTGACGCTGCCGTCGGCGAGACGGTCGCCGAGTCCGGGCACCGCGGAGACGACAGTGACGGAGCGGTCTCCGCTGAGAGGGTCGGCCGTGAATGCGACGCCGGCCACATCGGGCGTGAGCTGGCGCTGCACCAGCACCGCCATCCGTGCGCCCGACAGCATGTCGCTCGAGACGTAGCGCCGCACTCGTGCTGCGGATGCCGACGCCCAGCACACAAGCACCGCCTGCCTCAGCTGCGCTTCGCCGCGCACACCGAGCACACTCTCGTAGAGGCCGGCGTACGACGCGGTGGGGCGGTCCTCATCGACGGCGGAGGAGCGCACGGCGAGCGGCACGTCGCCGAAGTGCCGGGCGATCGCCAGGATCGCGGCGTCGACTTCCACGGGGATCCCGGCCGAGCGGGTCTGCGCCGCTCCCGCGGCAAGGTACGCCTCCGTGGTCAGCACGAGGCTCTCGGGCACGGCAATCCGGGCCCGAGCCAGGCGAGCGAGGCCCGCCGCTTTGCGCCCGATACGCACGTCAAGGGCGTCGGGGGATGTGCCTGTGCGGCGGCCGAAGATTCCCGTTCCGGCAAGGGAGACCACGTAGTCGGCGGGCCCGCCCGCCGCATCCGGCTCTCGTTCGTCTCTCGGACTGCTGATGGTCACAGGGAAATGGTGGCCCCGCCGTGGCATCCGAAGGTATACGCAGGACTACGTAATCGCCTCGTCGATCGCAGAGTCGAGAAGTCCCGAGTCCGCGAGATAGCGCGTCAGCGCGGCGCGGGAGTTGAGCCCGAGCCTCTGGTAGATGCGGTCGAGATGCGTGGTCACGGTGCGCGGACTGATGAAGAGGGCGGTGGCGATCTGCGCGTTGCTGCTGCCCGACGCCACGAGGCGGGAGACCTCGAGCTCGCGCGGGCTCAGCAGCACGCCGGTCGCCATCGCCGCCCGGCCCCGTGAGGGAACCACGCCGAGTGCACGCAGCACCTGCCGGGCGCGCTGCGCGTGACGCGGCGCACCGAGCCGCTCGAAGACGGTCAGGGCCTCGGCGGCGAGGTCCGTCGCCGTGTCGCCCGCCTCTGCGCGAAGACGATCGGCACGCTCGATGCGCGCTCGGGCGGCGAGGAACGGGAAGCCGAGCGAGTCGAAGCCACCGGCAGCGGTGGCAAATGCGTCGGCAGCAACAGCAGGCGACGTCTCGCACGTGCCGTCGATGAAGCTCGCGACGGCGTTCGGAAACGGTGTGCCGATCGTATTCCAATCGCGGATGCGCTCGCTCAGCTCTGCGGCCCGCGTCGGCGCCGTCCTAGCGAGCGCCTCGCCAAGCAGCATCGCGGGCGCGAACGGGTACCAGCTCGCCGTGAGATCGGCGAGAGGGGCGCCGACTCGCGCTGCCTCCTCGTCATCACCCTGCGCGAGAGCGAGGGCGGTGGACGCCGTGGTCATCGCGGTGGAGAGCTGCCTGCGGTCGGCGTAGCCGCGCGCGCCGTCACCATGCTCGAACAGGGGCCGGGCTCGAGCGAGCGTATCGGCGGCCTCGGCGAGGCGCCCGCGCACGACGAGCAGCCAGGCGTGCGTACCCAGCGCGCTCAGCCTGCCTCGTTGCTCCCCGAAACGGTCCACCGTCGCGAGCACGTCGGCACTGGTGCGTAAGGCGCGATCCCATTCGCCGCCGAGCAGGTCGGCCAGGCTCAGCCGCATGCGCGGCCAGAATTGCATGCTCATGGCGCCGAGCTCCTGTGACATGTCGAGGCTCGCCTCGCTGTCACGACGCAGCTCGGAGAGGTCGCCGCGGATGCTCGCTGCCACGGAGCGCTGGTCGTACGCCCGCATCATGAGCGCGGGTTCGTCGGCCGCCCTGGCCAGGTCGAGGGCGCGCGTATTCTTGTCGACCGCGGCGTCGAGCCGCTTCTCGGCGATGTCGTGCGCGGCCTCCACAAGCAGCAGTCGAATGCTCAGCTCCGTCGATCCGAGGCGGGCTGCGATCGGCCGCAGCCGGTCCGCCAGTTGGGCCACCGTGCCCGTGTCACCGTCGCGCACCGCGACGGTCATGCGCGTGTACAGCAACTCGGCGTGCTCGCGCGATGGCTCCTGCCCCTCTTGGGCACGCTCGGCCTTCTCGAAGTGCTCGCTGGCGACGGCGGCATCACCGTCGCCCCACGCGAGCAGGGCCAGTTCCCGGTGCACATGCGCGACACCGTTCGCGTCTCCGCGTCGGCGATAGTTCTCGAGCGCCCGCCGCCAGTGGTCAGCGGCCTCACCTCGTCGCCCCGCCGTGACGCACGCGATGCCGAGTTCCACGAGCACGTCCGCCTGCGCGGACCTCGGGGCCGGCGCGGCCTGCGAGAGCTCGAGGGCCGCCCTCAGATAGCGCACAGCGTCGTCGGTTGCCCCGAGCGAGCCAGCACGCGCCGCCGCCTCACGCAGCGCGCCGAGCGCCAGCGCCGGATCTATGAGAGAGCCCGCCCGCATGAGGTGCTCCACGATCCTCGGGTCGCCTGCGTCACGCGCCCGCAGCGCTCGCGCCAACTCTGAGTGCCGTCGACGACGCCGCGCGGGCGCCAGCTCATCGATCACCACCTGCTGCAGGATCCCGTGCGCGAGCGTGATGGTGCCGTCGTCGGCGGAGACCGCCAGCATCCGCTTCTCGAATCTCTCGAGTGCGGCGTCGAGCTGCTCCTCCGGGATTCCGACGGCGGCGAGCACGGAGTACTCGCTGTACGAACCGCTGAGGGCGATGAGCTCGATGACGCGTCGATCGTCGGCCGTGAGCGCGGCCAGTCTCAGCGCGATGCGGCTGCGGAGATCGGCGGGCAGCGGCGGCGCACTGCCGGCCAGCGAGACCGATTGCCCGCACCGCGTCAGCCTGCCGCCCTCGAGCAGGTCCTCGGCGATCGACTCGATGAAAAGCGGGACTCCACCGCACTCATCCAGCACGAGGCGGGCGAGTTCGGGGTCGGCCCGGGCGCCGAGCGCGTTGTCGAGCAGCGTCGCAGCGTGCGCGGGCGGCAGAGGATCCAGTTGCACGCGGTCGTGCCACCAGGTCGCCGATGACATGCCGGCGACCAACTGGCGTGCGCGCGTGCCATGCGGCTCGTCAGAGCGCGTGGTGAGCACGAAAAGCAGCGCACGGTCGTCGATCGTGAGTGCGAGGTGGGCGAGCAGTGCCGCGCTCTCGCGATCGAGTGCATGGCCGTCGTCGATCATGAACGCCAGCGGGGCACGTCGAGCGAGCCTCTCGACCAGCACGGCGAAGCCATCGACGATGCGCGCACGCTCCAGTGCGGGGTCGCGGAGCTGACGCGGTGCACGCACATCGAGCGCGCCGATTAGGAGCGAGAGCTGGCCCAGGCCCCGCAGGAGCGTCGCCCGCTCGTCGGCGGGCATGTCGCGCAGCAACGGCCCGAGTGCCTCGATGAACGGGGCGTAGGCGATGCCCGCCGCCGACTCGTCAGCGTGCCCGAGGAGGGTGCCGAAGCCCGCATCGCGCGCGAGCGACAGCGCCTCGGCTGCGAGCCTGCTCTTTCCCATTCCCGGCAGCCCGCTCACGACGATGACGCCGGGGTCGCCGCCAGCCGCCCGTGCGAGCCCGGCCCTCATGCGAGCCAACTCCGCATCCCTGCCGATAAGCGAGGTCATAGGGTCGAGCGCTCAGGTGGCCTCGGCGTCGAACGGCGGTGTGGCGCCGACCTCGAGCGCTGCCCGGCCGGGGGCCACCTCGGCCCGAGCCGGCCGGATACCGGGTCGCACCGCGTCGTCGTCATCGTCGAGCAGGGCCTCGCGGATGATGCGGCGCGGGTCGTACTGGCGAGGGTCGAGCTTCTGCCAGTCGACGTCGTCGAATTCCGGGCCCATCTCCTCACGCATGCGGTCTTTCGCGCCGTCGGCGAGGTTGCGCAGGTTCTTCAGTAGTTGGGCGAGCTGCCTAGCGTAATGCGGAAGCCGCTCCGGACCCAGCAGAAAGACCGCGATCACCCCCACGATCAGCAGCTTGTCGAAACTGAGCCCATTGAACACGAGATCAGACTAACGCGTGCGCCCTGCGCGTATGCTGCAGCCTCGCACCGTATTCTTGTGCTGAGACAACGGGAGTGTGCGTGGCCGACAAGACATCGAACTGGAAGTTCGCCGACGAGATCGTTGCCGAGAGCGACGTGATCACGAGGGCGCGCCAGCAGTCGCTCGAGCTCGGCATCGAGCCGATCGCCCCGTCGATCGGGGCCCAGTGCGCCGTCATCGTGGCGGCGACGGATGCGCGCTCCATTGTCGAGATCGGCACGGGCGCCGGCGTCTCCGGTCTCTGGCTGCTCACCGGGGGTGAGAAGGCCATGCTCACGTCGATCGATTCAGAACTCGACCACCAGCAGCACGCGAGGTCCGCATTCACGGAGGCCGGCATTTCCGCCAATCGCGTCCGCCTCATCACGGGTCGAGCCCGCGACGTTCTCCCCCGAATGAACGAGAACTCGTACGACATCGTGTTCGTCGACGCCGATCCGCAGTCGGTCATCGAGTACGTCGAGCACGGGCTGCGGCTCGCACGGCCCGGCGGCACCGTTCTGGTTCCGCACGCACTGTGGAAGGATCGCGTCTCCGACCCCGCCCAGCGCGACGACCTCACCACGGGCTACCGCTCTCTCGTTACCGAGATCGCTGCATCGGGCGCCGTCGTCAGCGCCCTGTCACCCGTCGCCGACGGGCTGCTTCAGATCACCAAGCTGGCCGAATAGGGCGCCTGCTCAGCTGCCCGCGACGACGCTCGCGAGTGCGTCGTGCAGTTCCCTGGCCTCGGCATCGTTCACCGATACGACAAGGCGCCCCCCGCCCTCGAGCGGCACACGCACGATGATGAGCCTGCCCTCCTTCACAGCCTCCATTGGCCCGTCTCCGGTCCTCGGCTTCATGGCTGCCATGCAGGTCCCCTTTCGTGGATGTCCTTCCATTATCCGCTATGAACGCGGGAGGGCGGAAATCGCTCGCCCTTCGAGCCTCCGCGTCACGGTGGCGTCCAGTCGGACCCGTCGACCCCCCAGCAGATCAGCAGCCACCCCCACTGCAGCGCCAGGAACACCACGATCAGCGCGGCTCGGTACACCCTCGAGCGCCCCACCGCGAGCGCCCCGAGCAGCGGAAACAGCGGCATCAGGATGCGAAACGTGCTCGACTGCGGAAAGAACACCGCGAGCACATACAGCGCGTACGAGACGAGCCACAGCCGAATGTCCACCCCCAGCCGCCTGACGGCGGGCACGAACATCGCCACCGCGAACGCCGCCACCAGCAGGGCAAGCGTCACGTAGCCGAGCCACTGCGGCAGACCGAGCCAGGTGCTGAACCACCACCGGGCGCCCTGCACCCACGGGGCGAACGGCAGCAGCTCGCCGTACCCGATGTACGGCGCACGCCACGCGAGTTCGGTCGCCGTGTACGCGTTCACCTGACCCGTCGCGGCCGCCGCGATCGCGGGCCAGGCGAGGCCGGCCACTCCGCTGACGATCGCCGCGGTGACGGATGCCGCCACCTCTCGGGCCGGGAACGGCTCGCGCCGTCGCACCGCCCACCGATACACAACGTGCAGACCCACCGCGAGCGCGAACGCCAACCCGCTCGGCCTGACGAACGCCATGATCACGACCACCGGGATCAGGGCGAGATAGCGCCGGTTGATGAGCAGCAGCAGGGCGGCGAGCAGTAGGAAGAGGTGCATCGACTCCGCGTAGGCGAGCTGGAAGAGCGGGGAGACGGGAGCGACGCAGAAGAGGGCGACCGCGAACAGGGCGCTGCCAGCGCCGAGGCGCGGCAGCAGCATCCGGTAGAAGAGCAGTGCGGCGCCGGCACCGAATGCGACCGAGACGAGAACGGCGGCGACCGGCCAGGGCAGGCGCGTGACGAACATGACCGCGCCGACGACCCACGGGTAGCCGGGAAGGAACGCCCACGCGTTCTCGGAGACCTGGCCGGTATCGGTGTGCGGTAGCGCGGCCGGGTAGCCCCAGCCCTGAACGATGTTGTACCAGCGTCCGTCCCAGATGGAGGCGAAGTCGAAGTAACCCGGATGCGCCCCGGTCCACGGGTTCGGGCCCTGCACGGCGGCGAGCGTCAGCAGCATCACGGTGGTCGCGATGCGGGCGAGGCCGTAGACGACGAGCACCCGCAGCCACCAGGGCATGCGGGCGATCTGCGCGGCTGCCGTCGACGGCCGCCGGTGCTGGAGCGTTTGGCTCACACGGCGGTCGATTCGCTCGTGAGCCACGCCCGCAGCCCGGCCTCGCAGTCGGTGATCTGGTGCAGGGCTACTCGCTCGTCGTCAGCGTGCGCCTTGAGCGGGTCACCTGGACCGTAGTTGACGGCAGGGATGCCGAGGGCCGAGAAACGGGCCACGTCGGTCCAGCCGTACTTGGGGCGGGCGTCGGCGCCCACGGCCGCGAGGAACTGGCGCGCGAGAGGAGCGTCGAGGCCGGGGCGGGCGCCATCCGCTTTATCGACGACCGTGACCTCGTAGCCGTCGAACAGCTCGCGCAGGTGCGCCTCGGCCTCGTCGGCCGAGCGGTCCGGCGCGAACCGGTAGTTGATGTGCACCATGCACTCGTCAGGAATGATGTTGCCGGCGATGCCGCCCGTGATGCCGACGGCGTTCAGCCCCTCGCGGTACTCGAGGCCCTCGACGTCGGCGACCCGCGGCTCGTACGCGGTCAGGATGTTCAGGATGCCGGCAGCGCGGTGAATGGCGTTGTCGCCGACCCAGGCGCGCGCTGAGTGCGCCCGCAGGCCCCTCGTGCGCACCTCGATGCGCATGTTGCCGTTGCAGCCGCCCTCGACGATGCCATTCGAGGGCTCACCCAGAATGGCGAAGTCGCCCTCGAAGAGGTCGGGGCGGTTTCGCGCGAGCCGGCCGAGGCCGTTGAGGTCGGCGGAGACCTCCTCATGGTCGTACCACATCCACGTGACGTCGATGGCGGGCTCGCTCAGTTCGGCGGCGAGCTTCAGTTGCACGGCAACACCCGCCTTCATGTCGACCGTGCCGCGGCCCCACAGGTAGTCGGTGCCGTCGATGGTCTCGACGCGGGTGGGCACATTGCCGTTGATGGGCACCGTGTCGATATGGCCGGCGATGAGCGCGCGCCGGGCGCGGCCGAGATCGGTGCGCGCCACGATGGTGTCGCCATCGCGGATCACCTCGAGGTGGGCGACGCCGGCGAGAGCGCGCTCGATCGCGTCGGCGAGCGGCGTCTCGTTGCCCGAGACGGAATCCACGTCGCACAGAGCGCGCGTCAGGTCGATGGAGCTGAAGCTGAGATCGAGTTCGCCGTGAGCCATTCCACTAATCTAGAGCCATGGCCTCCGACGTTTCCCGGCAATCGCCCGCGCCCACGCACGCCTGGGGCTACGGCCTCGCCACGATCGCCGCCGACGGCACCGTGCTCGACACCTGGTACCCGCAGCCGCAGCTCGGCCGCATCCCCGCCGGCCGCGACAAGTGGATCGCGCCGTCGGAGCTCGAAGAGCTCACGGGTGAGGATGCCAGGCGCGCCGTTCACGTCGACATCGTCACCGTCGAGGTCGAGCTGGATGCCGCTCCCGCATCGACCTCAGACGTCTACCTGCGCCTGCACCTGCTCTCGCACCTCGCGGTGCGGCCGAACACCCTCAACCTCGATGGCATCTTCGGTCACATGCCGATCGTGGCATGGACCAACGCGGGGCCGATGCTGCCCGGCGAATACGCGCGGAGGCGACCGGCGCTGCAACGCGCCGGCATCCAGGCCTATGGCATCGACAAGTTCCCCCGGCTGACTGACTACGTGACACCGGAGCGCGTGCGCATCGCCGATGCGTCCCGCGTGCGGCTCGGCGCGCATCTCGCGCCGGGCACGACCGTGATGCATGAGGGTTTCGTGAACTACAACGCCGGAACCCTCGGCTCCTCCATGGTCGAGGGGCGCATCTCGCAGGGTGTCGTCGTGGGCGACGGCAGCGACATCGGCGGCGGCGCCTCGATCATGGGCACGCTCTCGGGGGGCGGCACGACCCGCGTCGCGATCGGTGAGCGCGCTCTGCTCGGCGCGAACTCGGGCATCGGCATCTCGATCGGCGACGACACGGTGGTCGAGGCCGGGCTGTACGTGACGGCCGGAACGAAGGTCGTCGTGGTCGGCGGCGCGCCGACGGCCTCGGGGGCGCCCCAGACCATGAAGGCCGCGGAGCTCTCGGGCGTGCCGAACCTGCTGTTCCGCCGCAACTCGCTCACGGGTGCGGTCGAGGTGCTCGCCCGCTCGGGTGAGGGCATCCGGCTGAACGCCGCGCTGCACGCCTGAGCCGGGCGGGCGACTGCAGCCGCCTCTCAGCAATCAGCCGGTCTGCCACCGATCAGCCGGCACCGGGCAGGCAGACCTCCACGCGCCCGTCGCGGACCCGGGCGTCGAAGCGTGGTTGCGCCGCCGTCGCGGGCCCGTGCACGACCTCGCCGGTCTCAAGCGAGAATGTGCTGCCATGCCATGGGCAGACGACGCACGCAGAGGCACCGTCGGTCAGTGTTCCCTCGTGCAGCGGCCCGGAGAGGTGGCTGCAGACGTCTGCGAGCACGCTCACCTTCTCTCCGCGCCGGAGCACGACAAGCGGCACTTCTCCGAGCATGCGTGATTCGAGCTTCCCTTCGGTAAGCTCCTCGAGCTCCGCCAGCGGCTGCCAGTCAGGGGAAACCCGGTGCGGGACATCCTCGGTGTGGTTGACACCGGCTGCCTGTCGATACGACAGGTGCCCTCCGAGGTAACCGCCGACCATCACCGCGGTGTACCCGGCGAATCCGAGCAGCCTGCCGCTGCCCTCACGCCCGCGGCGGCGCTGCACCAGCGACGCCGTGTAGAGGATGGTCGCCACCACGTTAGCGCTCGAATGCACGACGCCGACCCGCATCTGCTGCTGATGCAGCCTTGAGAAGTCGGTGTAACCGGCGAGCGCCGACGGCAGCGCCCCGGCGATGCCGAGGGCCACGAGCAGACGTGCTGCCCGCCTGTTGCCTCCCACCGCGTCGAGGGCGGCGGCCGAGGTCCACGCGCCGATGGGCACCTGAACGAGAAGCGGATGCAACGGGTGCCCTATGGGCACGCCGTTCAGCACGTCGCGCAGCGCCTGTGGCCGCACCAACTTGTCGATAGCGGCGCGGATTCCCTGTGCCAGCGGATCGAGCGCTCGCGCGTTCTCCACGCGGTCGATCATCTTCAGCAGCGGCAGTCTTTTCATGTCCCCTCCCGTTTTCGAGCGTAGTCACGGTCGGCACGCGCTGACCATGGCCTCGTGGGACCCGAAAGCGACTCGTGGGACCCGACACAATGGGTCCCACGAGCCTGCAACGGGTCCCGCGAGCATGATGGCGGGTTGAGGGAGCGGCGGCTGAACGCGGCGCTGCACGCCTGAGCCGGGCGGCAGAGCGACCCCGTCAGCCTCGCACTCGCGCAGGGTGCGCGTACGCGCCCGCCTCGAGGTCCTCGACGAGGGTGGGGCCCTGCGGCTCCCAGCCGAGGAGCTCGCGCGTCGCTGTGCTCGTCGCGGCGACGTCCATGGCGAACACCGTGCCGAGCCATCCGAAGTGCGCCGCGACATCGTCAGGGGCGATCGAGGCGACGGGCAGGTTGAACGCGCGGCCGATGGCCTCCGCGATCACGCGGGTCGGGATGCCGTCTTCCGCGACGGCGTGCAGCCGCGCGCCGGCCGGTGCCTTCTCGAGACCCAGCGCCACCACGCGCGCGGCGTCACGGCGATGCACGGCAGCCCAGCGGTTCGCGCCATCGGCCGGGTAACCGGAGACGCCCTTCTCCCGGGCGACCGCGGCGAGAACCGCGACGAAGCCGTGGTCGCCTTCACCGTGCACGGTCGGCGCGAATCGGGCGCTGATGCTGTGCACGCCGCGCTCCACGAAGTCGAACGCGAGATTCTCGCTCCCCCCTCGCGGTGACTGGGCACCGACCGCGCGCGACGCGTCATCCTCGGTCGCCGGCCTTCCCTCGGCGAGCCCGGCGACACCCGACGCGAGCACGAAGCGGCGATCGCTGCCCGCCAGCACCTCGCCGATGGTCTGCACCGCCGCTCGTTCTGCCGCGTTCGACGCCGCCGGATTCGAGAAGTCGTGCTTGTTGGCGAGGTGGACAACCGCCTCGGCGGCTTCCGCACCGGCCCGGATGCTCTGAAGGTCGTCCAGGTCGCCGCGGAGAACGTGAGCTCCCTTCGCCTCAAGCGCCGCCGCCGACGCATCGGATCGGGCGAGGCCGGTGACCTCATGGCCGGCGGCGAGCAACTCATCGACGCTCGCGGAGCCGATCCATCCCGAGGCTCCCGTGACGAAAACATGCATGTCGAATCTCTCCCGATCTCCGCTCGTCGACGCGAGCGGTATGGACAATCTGATGTCAGTCACTGTTGTCAGTGACAGACATCACGATACACCAGATGACAGTGACTGTCTTCATCTAGACTGGCGAAATGGTGCGGTGGGAACCGGCCGCGAAAGAGCGGCTGCAGGCGGCAGCGCTCGAGCTGTTCTCGACGCGCGGATTCGAGCAGACGACGGCGGCAGAGATCGCGCAGTCCGTCGGGCTCAGCGAGCGCACGTTCTTTCGGCATTTCGCCGACAAGCGCGAGGTGCTGTTCTACGGTCAGGAGCTGTTCGTTCAGGTTTTCCTTGACGCCGTGGAAGGGGCACCGCGCGACGCTGCGACGCCGGACGTCATTGCGCGCGTGCTGAGGGCCGTCTCGCAGTTCTTTCCAGACGATCGCCGAGCCGCCTCGCGCGTTCGCCAGGCCGTGATCGAGCAGAACCCGGCCCTGCGGGAGAGGGAATCGCACAAGCTCGCCGGTCTCGGCACCGTGCTCGCCGAGGCCCTGCGTTCGCGCGGCATGGACGAACCCGCGGCAACCCTCGCGGCGGAGTCGACGACCACGGTGTTCACGCTCGCGTTCGCACAGTGGCTTCGGCCCGGCGAGAATCGGCCCCTCACTGAGATCACCTCCGCCGTACTCGGCGAACTGCAGAACCTGATCGCGCCCTCGGCCACGTCGCTCTGATCCGCCGCGTCGCCCTCATCGGGCGAGCCGCTCTGATCCGCCGCGTCGCTCTCGTCGGGCGAGGCTCTCGAATCAGCTCCGCCGCTCGATACGATGAGAAGTGACGACAAGGTCTGACACGAGGGAGTGCCGTGGGCGTCGACACACCGCGCATCGGGCGCAGACACCGGTTCCTGAAAGCCGCGACCGTCACGCTCGCCGTGCTCGTCACCGTGGCGATCGTCGCCGGCGCCCTCGCCTGGTGGATGGTCACGCGATCCTTCCCCCAGGTAAGCGGCTCGCTCGACGTGCCCGGCCTGCACAACTCGGTCACGGTTTATCGCGATGACGCCGGCATACCGCAGGTCATCGCAGACGACCCGCACGACCTGTTCCTCGCCCAGGGCTACGTGCACGCGCAGGATCGCTTCTGGGAGATGGACTTCCGCCGGCACGTGACCGGCGGCACGCTGTCTGAACTCTTCGGCGAGAGCCAGGTGGGCACCGACTCGTTCATTCGCACTCTCGGCTGGCGCGAGGTGGCCCAGCAGGAGGTCAAGGCGATGGACCAGAAGTCCCTCGGGTACTACCAGGACTACGCCGACGGGGTGAACGCCTACCTGAAGCGGCACGAGGGCGCCGACATCTCGCTCGAGTACGCGGTTCTCGGGCTGCAGAACCCGGGTTACAAGCCGGCACGCTGGACCCCCGTCGACTCCGTTTCGTGGCTGAAGGCCATGGCGTGGGATCTGCGTTCCAACCTCACCGACGAGGTCGGCCGCGCGCTCGTGGCCCCCACCCTCACCAGCACCGAGCTCGCCGAGCTGTATCCGGAGTACCCGTACGACGCCCACCCGACCATCACAGATCTCGGGGGCGGCGCGAGCACCACGACGACCGCCCCGGGCCAGCCGAAGCCCGGCACCAAGAAGACGGCGGGCGAGAGCGCGGGCGCGCCGGGGGCAATGGACGACGGCGGCGTTGCGGCAGCATCCGCTCTGCATGCCGACCTCGCCGAGTTGAAGGGCACCCTCGCCTCTGTACCCCAGCTGCTGGGGCCGAACGGGCCCGACATCGGCTCCAACTCGTGGGTCGTCTCTGGCGCACACACCGCGACGGGCAAGCCCATTCTCTCGAACGACCCGCACCTGGGGCCCGCCGAGCCGTCGGTCTGGTACCAGATGGGGCTGCACTGCCGCAGCGTCGGAGCATCGTGCCCGTTCGACGTCGCAGGCTTCGGCTTCTCCGGCATGCCGGGCATCATCATCGGCCACAACGACCACATCGCGTGGGGGTTCACCAACGCGGGCCCCGACGTCACCGACCTCTACCTCGAGAAGGTCACCGGCGACACCTACCTCTACGACGGCAAGCAGGTGCCGCTCACCACCCGCAAGGAGACCATCAAGGTCGCCGGCGGGAAGAACGTTCACCTCACGGTGCGCTCGACGGCGCACGGGCCCATTGTCACGGGCGGCATGCCGAGCTTCACGGCCATCGCAGACGACGCGTCGAGTGAGCCGGACGCACCCGAGAACGGGTACCAGCTCTCGCTGCAGTGGACGGCGCTAACGCCCGGCACGACCGCCGTCGCCGTCTTCGCGCTGAACGCCGCCCACGACTGGGAGCAGTTCCGCGAGGCCGCGCGGCTGTTCGACGTGCCGTCGCAAAACCTCATCTACGCCGACGTGAAGGGCAACATCGGGTACCAGATGCCCGGCATGGTTCCGGTGCGCACGGGCAGCGACGGCACGACGCCCGCGCCCGGCTGGTCGAGCGCCTACGCCTGGAGCGGGTACGTGCCGTTCGAGCAGCTGCCATCGGTGCTGAACCCAACCAAGGGCTTCATCGCGACGGCGAACAACGCGGCGGTTGGGCCCTCGTTCCCGGTGGCGATCACGCGAGACTGGGATGCGGGCTACCGCGCCAACGAGATCACCTGGCGGCTGTCGAAGGCCATCGCCGCCGGTCACAAACTGACCGTGAACGACATGGCGCGCATTCAGGACGACAACCACAACCAGAACGCAGACACCTTGGTCCCGCTGCTGACGCGCCTGACGCTCACCGGCGACGCGAAGCGCGGCGCAGAGCTGCTGCGAACGTGGAATCGCGACGACGATGCCGACAGCGCGGCATCCGCTTATTTCAACGTCTTCTTCAAGAACCTGCTGCACCTCGCCTTCGGGCGCAAGCTGCCAGACGACGCGCAGCCGACGGGCGGGGACCGGTGGTTCAACGTGGTGCACCGCTTGAGCACACAGCCCGAATCCGGCTGGTGGTCAGACGAGAACCTGGGCATCTCGGGCCGTGACCAGATGCTGGCATACGCCGCGAAGGATGCCTGGAAGGAGGCGTCGTCACTCATGGGCGGCGACCCGAACGGCTGGTCATGGGGTGAGATCCACACGCTGACGCTCACCAACGCCAGCTTCGGCACGAGCGGAATCGGGCCCATCGAGGCGCTGTTCAACCGCGGGCCGTTCGAGTTGAGCGGCGGCTCTGCCGTGGTCGACGCGACCGGCTGGAACGCGTCACTCGGCTATGAGGTCACGATCGTGCCGTCGATGCGGCAGGTCATCGACCTCGCCGACTTCGACCGCTCGACGTGGATCAACTTGACCGGCGAATCGGGGCACGCGTTCCACCCGAACTACATCGACCAGACGCCGCTGTGGCAGCACCACAAGACGCGGCCGTGGCCGTTCAGCCCGAAGGCGGTCATCGCCGCAGCGAAGAACACGCTGACGCTGAACCCGCCCCCGCGCTGAGGTCAGGCAGCGGATGCGCGCTGCCTGACAGCCGAGCGCCCCGCGAGAGCGGCCGCACGCGCGACGTCTTCCGCACCGAGCACCTGGGGCCGGCGCCGCAGCCAGCGCGCGAGTCCGCGCGCATCGAGCACGACGGCCTCCGCCGGCTGTTCACGCACGCAGACCGTGCCGGGGTCGACCACGACGATGAGCGGCGTCACGCGGACGGCAGGCGGAAGCGCATCCGCCAGCAGCTTCTGCACGCGGGCGGCGTCGTGCTCGGCCGTGCGCACATACGGCATGCGCTGGCCGCCGACGACGAAGGTGGATCGCTCCACCCAGATCGCTCGCCCGGGGTGCCTGCGCGACATGATCGCGAAGACACCCCCTGGACCAAGGGCGAGATGATCGAGTCGTGACGAGGCCGGGCCGAATTGCATCCCCCTGAATGCGACCCAGTCGTCACCGAGTAGGGAGAGAGCGGCCCCGACCGCGCTGTTCCCGTGTGCGCTCGTGAACCGCGGCTTCGGGTCGGCCTGCGGCGTGACGGGTGTCTCATGGCGAAACGCCTGGACCATACTTTCGAAGTCCATGGCCGCCTCCCCCCGGGTTCACCAGCGCTGTTGCTGTTGAGACAACTCTGCTCTCTTCACAGCTGGCGCACATGTCCCCGTTCTCGGGGCACCCGAACAGGGAACTCTAGCGGCCGGCGGGCCAGTCGCGCTCGGTCTCGCCGATGTAGAGCTGCTGCGGGCGACCGATCTTGGTCGAGGCATCCGAGTTCATCTCTCGCCAGTGCGCGATCCAGCCGGGCAGCCGCCCGATCGCGAACAGCACGGTGAACATGCGCGTCGGGAACCCCATGGCCTTGTAGATGACGCCGGTGTAGAAGTCGACGTTGGGGTACAGCTTGCGCTCGATGAAGTAGTCGTCGGCCAGCGCGACGGCCTCGAGCTCCTTGGCGATGTCGAGCAGGTCGTCCTTGACGCCGAGCGCCTCGAGCACCTCATCCGCGCTCTCCTTGACCAGACGCGCGCGCGGGTCGAAGTTCTTGTAGACGCGGTGACCGAAGCCCATGAGCTTCACGCCCTCTTCCTTCTTCTTCACCCGCTCGACGAACGTCGCCACGCTCTCACCAGAGTCACGGATGCGCCCCAGCATGCCGAGCACCGCCTCGTTCGCGCCGCCATGCAGCGGCCCGTAGAGCGCGTTGACGCCCGCCGAAATCGAGGCGAAGAGGTTTGCCTGAGTCGACCCCACGAGGCGAACCGTCGAGGTGGAGGCGTTCTGCTCGTGATCCTCGTGCAGAATGAGCAGGCGCTCGAGCGCCCTCGAGACCGCCGGGTTCACCTCGTACGGCTCGGCGTTCGTGCCGAAGTTGAGGCGCAGGAAGTTGTCGACGAAGCTCAGCGAGTTGTCGGGGTACAGGAACGCCTGGCCCAGACTCTTCTTGTGCGCGTACGCCGCGATCACCGGCATCTTCGCCAGCAGGCGGATGGTCGACAGCTCGACCTGCTCTGGGTCGCTCACGCTCAGCGAATCCTGGTAGAAGGTCGAGAGCGCTGAGACGGCGCTCGAGAGCACCGACATGGGGTGGGCGTCGTGCGGCAGGGCATTGAAGAAGCTGCGCAGATCCTCGTGCAGCAGCGTGTGCCGGCGAATGCGCTCGTCGAAATCCGCCAGCTCGTCGGCGCTCGGCAGCTCGCCGTGAATGAGCAGCCACGCGACCTCGAGGAACGACGAGTTCTCGGCGAGCTGCTCGATCGGGTAGCCGCGGTAGCGCAGAATGCCCGCGTCGCCGTCGATATACGTAATAGCGGATGCAGTGGCCGCCGTGTTCACGAAGCCGTAGTCGAGCGAGGTGAGCCCCGTCTGCTTCGTCAGTGTCGAGAAGTCGATGCTCGAGGCACCCTCGACGCTCGGCAGGATCGGGAACGTCGCTTCTCCTCCGGGGAAGCTCAGGGTCGCCGACTCCTGTGCTGCTGAAGTCTCGGTTTCGCTCACGACGCCTCCCTGGTGATGTGACCTGTCTGGCGGCGGCGTGGCCTCATGGGTCAGCCGCCGAAGTTTCGCGATGGGCCTTTCGGCCGCGCGGCCGACCGACCTGTGCGGCGGCGACCTCTTACAGCCTATTGGCTCACGGGGGCTACTGTGGCAATCTGCAATCGAACGGGCGTTTGCACGGAGGTTTCGTCAAAGCAGCGGGTTTCGTTGACGCAGCGCGTTTGATCACTGCGCCGACGCCGCGAGGCGGTCCGCTGCAGCCTGCACCCGCTCATCCGGGGCCGTGAGCGACACGCGCACGTGCTGCGAGTGCGCGTCGCCGTAGAAGACGCCGGGGCCGGCGAGGATGCCGAGGTCGGCCAGCCGCGCGATGCTCTGCCAGGCGTCCTGCCCCTCGGTCGCCCACAGGTAGAGGCCGGCCTCGCTGCGGTCGATGCGGAACCCCGCCGCTTCCAACGCGGGCTTCAGCAGCGCGCGGCGAGCACGGTACCGCTCGCGCTGCTCGTCGACGTGCTGCTCGTCGCCGAGCGCTGCCACCATCGCGGCTTGCAGCGGCCCGGGAAGCATCATTCCGGCGTGCTTGCGCACCGTGACAAGCCGTTCGATGAGCGCCGCGTCTCCCGCGGCGAACGCCGCACGGTAGCCGGCCAGGTTCGACTGCTTGCTGAGCGAGTACGCCGCGAGAAGTCCCGTCACGTCTCCCCCGGTCACCCGGGGGTCGAGGATGCTCGGGATGCGCGCTGACGCCCACTTCCCCTCCCAGCCCAGCTCGGCGTAGCACTCGTCAGAAGCGATGACGGCACCCATGGCACGCGCCTGGGTGACGGCCCGTCGATAGTCGTCGATGTCGAGAACCCGGCCATCCGGATTGCCTGGGGAATTGAGCCAGACGAGGCGCGTGCCGTCCGGCCACTCGGCGGGGTCGTCCGAGGCGATGGGGGTCGCGCCGGCGATGGCCGCGCCGATCGCGTACGTAGGGTAGGCGGCGAGCGGGTGCACGACGACGTCGTCGGAGCCGAGACCCAGCATGAACGGCAGCCAGGCGACGAACTCCTTGGAGCCGATGGTCGGCAGCACGTTTGCCGCCGTCAGGCCCGGCACGCCACGGCGCCGCTCGAACCATTCGACGATGGCCTGCCGAAGCGCCGGCGTGCCGACCGTCTGGGGGTACGCGTGGGCGTCGGTCGCCTCGGCGAGAGCGCGGCGCACGACCTCGGGCGTCTCGTCGACGGGCGAGCCGATCGACAGGTCGACGATGCCATCGGGATGCGCGCGGGCGCGCTCGGCGTACGGCGCCATCTGGTCCCACGGGTACTCGGGGAGGGGTGCGAGAGCCACCGGTCGGACCGCGCCTCAGGCCCGCGTCTGCGGCGGCAGGGCGGCCACGATGGGGTGGTCCTTGGCGATCACGCCGACCTTCGCGGCCCCGCCCGGCGAGCCGATGTCGTCGAAGAATTCGACGTTGACCTTGTAGTAGTCGGCCCATTCTTCGGGCAGGTCGTCTTCGTAGTAGATGGCCTCGACGGGGCAGACCGGCTCGCACGCGCCGCAGTCGACGCATTCGTCGGGGTGGATGTACAGCGAGCGTTCGCCCTCGTAGATGCAGTCGACCGGGCACTCGTCGACGCAGGCGCGATCCTTGACGTCGACGCAGGGAAGGGCGATGACATAGGTCACTGGGTATCGATTCCCTTCGCGAAAGGCGTGAAGCCTCAGTTTACGCCAGCGGCCACGGGCTCAGCGGGCGGGCGCCGCGCGATGTGCGGCCAGGCGATGGCGATCGCCGCGATGGCCACCGGCGCGTACACCCACACCTGACCGGCCGTGTTCGCCGGGATGAGCACGGAGCCGCCGGGGCTGCGCTGGGAGAAGAGCAGGATGACCGCCACCAGCCCGACGCCGAAAGCGAGCGCCGGGATGCGGCCATCCGTTACCAGGCGAATGCCGGTCACGACGCACGCGACGGTCAGCAGCGCGAGGACAATTCCTGAGGGGAGCCTAACCCCGCCCATCGTGATCGTCGCCTGGTGCGCGACGGTGCCCACTGCGCCGACGATGGCTCCCAGTACGAGAAGTACTGCGAAGTTCAGGATGCGCGCGGTCATCTTTCCATCGTATCTGGACAGGCGGCGCCTCTCCGCGTTACATTCAATGTGGCTAAGGCAAGCCTTACCAAATCCCCCTCGCCCTCACGGAAGGCCGTCGTGCTCGCAACGTTCGTCATCGGCCTGCGCGAGGGCCTCGAGGCCGCCCTCATCGTCGGCATCATCGCGGCGTTCCTGCGCCGCAACGGCGCGTCGCTGAGGCCCATGTGGCTCGGCGTCGGCACCGCGGTGCTGCTGAGCGTCGGCGTCGGCGTCACCCTGCAGGCGGTCGCCGCCTCGCTGCCGCAGTCGCAGCAGGAGGGCATGGAGACGATCATCGGGCTCGTCGCGGTGGTCTTCGTGACGGGCATGATCGCGTGGATGAAGACGCACGCCCGCGGCATGAAGCGCGAGCTCGAACGTGAGGCGGCCGCGGCGCTCGGCTCCGGCGCGCACTGGGCGCTGGCCGGCATGGCGTTCCTCGCGGTGCTGAAGGAGGGCTTCGAGACCTCGGTGTTCCTGCTCGCCACCTTCCAGGCGTCCACCAGCACCGCCGCGGCGGCGTTCGGCGCCGTCATCGGCATTCTCTCGGCCGTCGTCGTCGGCATCGGCCTCTACACGGGCGGCGTGAAGCTCAATCTCGGCCGGTTCTTCAACGCGACGGGCGTGTTCCTGGTCTTCGTCGCCGCCGGGCTCGTTCTCAGCGCCACCCGCACGGCGCACGAGGCTGGCTGGGTCACGATCGGGCAGCAGCACACGCTCGACCTCACCTGGCTCGCGCCACACGGCTCGGTGCAGGCCGCACTCGTCACCGGCGTTCTCGGCATGCCCGCCGACCCCCGCGTCATCGAGCTGCTCGCCTGGCTGCTCTACCTCGTGCCCGTGCTCGCATACTCGCTCTGGCCGGCCCGGGCGGCCCGCCCGCACCCGGTACGTGCCCCGCTCCTCGGCGCCGCCGCCCTCGCCGTGGCCGCCGCCGCACTCGTGCTCGCGGTGCCGACAGCGTCGCCCGCGCACGTGCCCGAGAGCGCCCCGGTCACCGGGGGCGGCACGGTCACATTCCGCACGGGCACGTTCAGCGCGGGCACATTCACCGCGAACGAGCGAACGGATGCCGCCGCCCGCCTCACACTCTCGGGCAGCGCCGCACGGGCGCTCACCGTCGACTTCACGGCGGCCGACCGCTCCGCCACCACGCGCACCGGCGCCGACGCACGCTGGTCGCGCACGATCACCGACTCCCCCGCGGACCGCCCGCGCACCCTCACGCTTGACCAGCTCGTCGCGCTGAACGGCGGCAGGCTGCCGGTCGGCATCGACGCGGCCCGCAACCCCGGGCCCTTCCACGCGGAGTGGACGCGCACGATCGCCGTCACCGCCTGGAGCGCCGACGGCGGGCTGCTCGACGCGAGGGCCGTGTCTCGCACCGTCGCCACGGTCTCCGGCGGCGGCCTGGGAGCCGCCCGCTCGCTGGGGGTCACCGACGACGCAGGCTGGCATGCGGCATCCGCTCGTGTGTCGGCCGTGACCGCCTCGATCACCGCCACCGCCAGCGCGGCCCGAGAGCTGTTGCTCTGGCGCCTGTGGCTGCCCCTCACCCTTCTCGCCGCGGCGCTGGTGCTCGCGGTTCACGCCACTCGACACGCCAGGCAGAGCCGCCGGGCGAGCGAGCCACACGGCCCGATCGTTCCGCCCACCCCTGCCGCCATTCCCGTGCCGAGGAGCACCCGTTATGCACACGAGTAGACCCACGATCAGGCGCCGCACCACGCCCGCCCGGGCTGTCGCCGTCGCCCTGGCCGGTGCCGCCCTTGTGGCCACCGCACTCAGCGGATGCGCCGCCACCTCCGGCGGCGCCGACGCGAAGCGGGCCTCGGACGTCAGCCGCGTCACGATCACCCTCGCGAACGATGGCGACGCAGACACGTGCACGCTCGATCACGCCACGGCGGCCGCCGGCCCCATCACCTTCACCGTGAAGAACGAGAGCGCGACCGGCATCACCGAGGTGGAGCTGCAGAGCCACGAGCGCATTCTCGGCGAGAAGGAGAACCTGGCGCCGGGCCTCGCGCCCGTCACCTTCACCGTGACGCTGGGCGGCGGCACGTACCAGGTCTACTGCCCCGGCGCCGTCAAGGAGACGCAGACGTTCACGGTCACCGGCAAGGCTGCCGCAAAGCCGGCTGGCAGCGTGCAGACGCTGCTGCAGCAGGGCGCGAGCGACTACGCGACGTACGTCGACACGCAGGTCGCCGGCATGGTTGAGGCCGTCGGCCGGCTCGACGACGCCGTGCAGGCGGGCGACGTCGCCGCGGCGCAGAAGGCGTACGCGGCCGCCCGGCCGTTCTACGAGCGCATCGAGACCGACGTCGACGGCTTCGTGCTGCCCGGGCACGACGCCACCGACAACGCCGGCAACCTCGACTACCTCGTCGACATGCGCGCATCCAATCTCGATGACGCGGTCGGCTGGCACGGATTCCATGCCGTCGAGCGCGACCTCTTCCAGGCGGGCGCGATCACGGCGACGACCAGGCAGCTCTCGAGCGAGCTGAAGACCAATGTCGGCCGGCTCGACTCTCTCGTGAAGACGCTCGAGTTCAAGCCTGAAGATCTCGCGAACGGCGCCGCCGGCCTGCTCGAGGAGGTTCAGGCGAACAAGATCAAGGGCGAGGAGGAGGCGTACAGCCACATCGACCTCGTTGACTTCGCGGCCAATGTCGAGGGTGCCCAGCAGTCGTTCGCGTTTCTCGAGCCGGGGCTGAAGAAGATCGACTCCGGCCTCGTCGCGACCATCAGCACGCAGTTCGACCGCGTGCGCACGATGCTCGACGGCTACCGCGACCCGGCGGCGCTTGGCGGCTACGCGGCGTACACAGCTGAACTCAAAGCATCCGACGCCAACCGGCTGAGCCAGGCGGTGCAGGCGCTGCAGGACCCGCTCTCGCGCATCGCCGAGAAGGTCGCGACGGCCCGGTGACCGAGCAACACCCACCAGACGAGCACGCGACCGCGGAGCATGCGAGCGCCGAGCACGCGACCGCCGAGCACGCGGCGGATGCCGCCGGCGGTGGCCGTGGCCTCAGCCGCCGCGGGTTCTTCGCGTCCGCGGCCGGCGGCGTCGCGCTCGGCGCGCTCGGCGGGGTGGCCGGCACGCTCGCGGCGGCACACGCGGCCGATGCGACCCCCGGCGACGCGGATGCCGTGGGCGAGGCGCGCGCGTACCCCTTCTACGGCGGCGCTCACCAGGTCGGAATCCGCACAGAGCCGCAGCGGTACTGCATCTACATGACCTTCGACCTCGTCGACGGCACCACACAGCTCGAGCTGCAGACACTGCTCGCGCGCTGGTCCGCCGCGATCGCCCAGCTCATGCAGGGCAAGAGCATCGGGGCCGTGCAGCCGGCGCGGGCCGGCGCGGTGGCTGCCGACACGGGCGAGGCTGCCGACCTCGGGCCCAACGCGCTCACCGTGACGCTGGGCTTCGGCCCCGGCGTTTTCGACGACCGGTTCGGGCTCGCCAACCGGCGCCCAGCCCTGCTGACCCCGCTGCCCACGCTGCCGAGCGACCAGCTGAAGCCCGAGTTGAGCGGCGGCGATCTCAGCCTGCAGGCGTGCGCCGACGACCCGCAGGTGGCTTACCACGCCATTCGCGACCTGGCCCGCATGGGTCGGGGCACGGTGAACACGCGCTGGACCGTCATGGGATTCGGCCGCGCCTCGGCGGGCCCCCACCAGTCGACGCCACGCAACCTGCTCGGCTTCAAGGACGGCACCCGCAACATCACGAGCGACGACGAGTACGAGAGATTCGTGTGGCTGAATGATGCCGGCTGGATGTCGGGCGGTACGTACCAGGTGGTCCGCAAGATCCAGATGAACATTGAGATCTGGGATGCCGACCCCATCGGGGACCAGCAGCAGATCTTCGGTCGCACCAAGTCAGAGGGGGCACCGCTCAGCGGCAGCCGCGAGAAGGACACTCCCGACTTCAGTGCCATGCGCCACGGCGAGCCGGTGATGCCGCAGCGCTCGCATGTGGCGCTCGCCGCGCACGAGAACAACGACGGCATCAAGATCCTGCGTCGCTCATACAACTACACCGACGGCATCAGTCAGGTCGGCCAGCTCGACGCCGGGCTGCTGTTCATCGCGTACATGCGTGACCCGCAGCACTTTGTGGCGCTGCAGCGGCGGCTGGGCGCATCCGACCGGCTGAATGAGTACATCGCACACATCGGCTCGGCGCTCTTCGCGGTGCCGCCGGCACCCAGGCCCGGCCACTACATCGGCGAACGGCTGTTCGCGTAGGTGCAGGAAGGGCGGCGCGCCGGTCGGCGGCCGCCCTTGCCGGCGCTGCTAGTCCTGCTTCTTCTGGCGGGCCGTGGCGCGGGCACGCGTGTGCGCGTCGAGCTCGACCTTGCGAATGCGCACCATCTCGGGCGTGACCTCGACACACTCGTCTTCGCGGGCGAACTCGAGGCTCTCCTCAAGCGTGAGCTGGCGCGACGGGGTCATCGACTCGAAGTTGTCGGCCGTCGACTGCCGCATGTTGGTGAGCTTCTTCTCCTTGGTGATGTTCACGTCCATGTCTTCACCGCGCGAGTTCTCGCCGATGACCATGCCCTCGTACACCTCTTCGGTGGGGTTGACGAAGAACGTCATGCGCTCCTGCAGGGCGATGATGGCGAACGGCGTGACCACACCGGCGCGATCGGCGACGATGGAGCCGTTGTTGCGGGTGACGATGGTGCCCGCCCACTCGTCGTAGCCGTGCGAGATGGCGTTGGCGATGCCGGTGCCGCGAGTGATCGTGAGGAACTCGGTGCGGAACCCGATGAGGCCGCGCGACGGCACGATGAACTCCATGCGAACCCAGCCGGTGCCGTGGTTCGCCATGTTCTCCATGCGGCCCTTGCGCGCGGCGAGCAGCTGCGTGATGGCGCCCAGGTGCTCCTCCGGCACGTCGATGGTGAGGTGCTCGTACGGCTCGTGCACCTTGCCGTCGACGCGACGCGTGACCACCTGCGGTTTGCCCACCGTGAGCTCGTAGCCCTCACGACGCATCTGCTCGACGAGAATGGCGAGCGCGAGTTCGCCACGGCCCTGCACCTCCCACGCGTCCGGGCGGCCGATGTCGAGCACGCGCAGCGACACGTTGCCGACGAGCTCCCGGTCGAGCCGGTCCTTCACCATGCGGGCGGTGAGCTTGTGGCCCTTCACCTTGCCGACCAGCGGCGAGGTGTTGGTGCCGATCGTCATCGAGATGGCGGGCTCGTCGACGTGGATCGCGGGCAGCGGGCGAACGTCTTCCGGGTCGGCCAGCGTATCGCCGATCATGATGTCGGCGAAGCCGGCCACCGCCACGATGTCGCCGGGGCCGCCACTCTCGGCCGGATAGCGGTCGAGAGCCTTGGTCATCATCAGCTCGGTGACGCGCACGCTGTGCACCTCGCCGTCGTGACGCACCCACGCCACCGTCTGGCCCTTCTTCAGAGTGCCGTTGAAGATGCGCAGCAGCGCGAGGCGGCCGAGGAACGGCGACGCGTCGAGGTTGGTGACATGCGCCTGCAGGGGCGCCTCGTCGTCGTAGGTCGGCGCCGGGATGTGCTCGAGGATCGCCTCGAACAGCGGCTCGAGGTCGTCGTTGTCTGGCAGCTCGCCGTTCGCGGGCTTGTTCAGACTCGCGGCACCGTTGCGCCCAGAGGCGTAGACCACGGGAACGTCGAGAATGGCGTCGAGGTCGAGATCGGGCAGATCCTCCGACAGGTCGCTGGCCAGACCGAGAAGCAGGTCCTGGCTCTCGGTGACCACCTCGTCAATGCGGGCATCCGGCCGGTCGGTCTTGTTCACCAGCAGAATGACGGGCAGCTTCGCCTCGAGCGCCTTGCGCAGCACGAAGCGGGTCTGCGGCAGCGGACCCTCGCTCGCGTCGACGAGCAGCACGACGCCGTCGACCATCGACAGCCCGCGCTCCACCTCGCCGCCGAAGTCGGCGTGGCCGGGAGTGTCGATCACGTTGATCGTGATGGGCCCGTTCGTGGCGTGCACGCCCTTGTACGAGATCGCGGTGTTCTTCGCGAGAATGGTGATGCCCTTCTCGCGCTCCAGCTCGTTCGAATCCATGGCGCGCTCTTCGACGTGCGAGTGCTCCGCGAACGAGTTGGTCTGCCTCAGCATCGCGTCGACGAGGGTCGTCTTGCCGTGGTCGACGTGCGCGACGATAGCGACGTTCCGGAGGTCGGGGCGATGGGCGAGAGCCATGAAGGAATCCTCAGTGTGGTCAGGTGAGCAGGGCGCGTGCGCGGCGTTCATCGACGCGAGAGACGGCTGCAAATGAGAAGCGGATGCGGCATCCTGCCAGCACCACCGAGCAATTCTACCGTGTCGCGCCCCGTGCGCACGCTGAGGGCCCAAAAGCGGGCCTCAGCGGTCTAGCTGACGTGCCCCGCGATCGTGGCTCGCCGCTGCTCGCGACGCTCCGCCTGCTGGTCGGGATCGGGAAGCGGCACGGCCGCGATCAGGCGCTGCGTGTACGGATCCTTCGGCGCCCGCAGGATCTCATCGCTCGTGCCCTGCTCGACGATCTTGCCGTGGTACATGACCGCGATGCGGTGCGACAGCTGGTCGACGACCGCGAGGTCGTGGCTGATGAACAGGCAGGCGAACTTCAGCTTCTCCTGCAGGCCCGTAAGCAGTTCGAGGAATCGCGCCTGCACCGACACGTCGAGCGCGCTGGTCGGCTCGTCGGCGACGAGCAGGTCCGGCTCCAGGGCGAGTGCGCGGGCGATACCGACGCGCTGGCGCTGGCCTCCCGAGAGTTCGTGCGGGTAGCGGTTGCGGTACATGCGCGCGAGTTCAACCGAGTCGAGCAGTTGCTCGATGCGCCGCTCGAGCTTCTGCCCCTTGACCTTCTCGGTCAGCAGGATCGGCTCACCGATCGACTGACCGATCGGCATGCGCGGGTTGAGCGACGATCCCGGGTCCTGGAACACGAGGCCGATCTTGCGGCGCAGCTCGCGCAGTTCCTTGTGACCGACGGATCGCATGTCGTGCCCGTTGATGGTGAGGTCACCGGATGTCACGGGCAGCAGCCCGGTCGCGGCGCGGCCCAGCGTGGTCTTGCCGGAGCCGGACTCGCCAACGAGGCCGACGATCTCTGACGGGAAGATCTCGAGGTTCACGCTGTCGACCGCTCGGAACGCCGGAACGCCGCGCTTGCCGGGGTACTCCACGACCAGGTCGCGCATCTGCAGAATCGGCGCCTCGTTGTGGGCCTCGGGCGCGAGCTGCTGCACCATGCTGTTCGAGACGCCGAGGTGCGGCACGGCGGCGAGCAGCTCTTTGGTGTACGGATGCTGGGGGTCGCTGAAGACGCCGCGAACCGTGCCGCGCTCCAGAACCCGCCCCTCCTTCATCACGATGATGTCGTCGGCGAGATCGGCGACGACACCCATGTCGTGCGTGATGAGCACGATGCCGGAGTTGAGCCTGGTGTGCAGGTCGCGCATAAGCTCGAGGATCTCGGCCTGCACCGTCACGTCGAGCGCGGTCGTCGGCTCGTCGGCGATGAGCAGAGCGGGATCGCACGAGATGGCCTGGGCGATCATGACGCGCTGGCGCTGGCCACCCGAGAGCTGGTGCGGGTACTTCTTGAACGATGACTTCGGATCGGGGATTCCGACCATCTCGAGCAGCTCGATGGCGCGGTCCTCGGCCTCGTGCGGTCCGATCGGCAGGTGGATGCGAAGTGCCTCCACCAGTTGGAACCCGACCGTGTAGACGGGGTTCAGCGCCGTCATCGGCTCCTGGAAGATGACCGACACGTCGTTGCCGCGCACCTCACGCAGCTTGCCCGGGGTGAGCCCCAGGATCTCTTTGCCGCGCAGCTTGACGCTGCCGCTGACGCGCGCGTTGTCGGGCAGCAGCCCGAGCATCGCCATCGAACTCGTGCTCTTGCCCGAGCCGGATTCGCCCACGATGGCCATCACGCGGCCCGCCTGCACCTCGTAGCCCACGTCGACCGCCGCCGGATACCACTCGCCCTCAACCCAGAACTCCACGTTGAGTCCAGATACCTCGAGAACGGGTCCGTCGCCCGGCTGCGTCACATCGGCAGTCTGCGCCGTCTCAGTCATTCGTCTGCTCTTCCTGTCTGTGTGGTCATGTGGCGGCGCGCTCGGCGCCACTGGCCATGCGGCGATCGTACGGCACCATCTGCAACGATGAGTGCATGCTCGAAGAAGCCGTCCTGCGCCCACTCAGCGGAAAGGTCATCTCCGTGGGGCTTGCCCTGTTCGGGCTGGCCATACTCGTCGCGGGAATCATCCAGATCGGCCCCGTGGCGATGCTGCCACACGCCGCGATCCCCGCGCTGATCGGCTATCTGGGCTGGTTTCTCTACTGGGCGCCGACCGTGCGGGTCTCGCCGGGCGAGGTCGTTCTCGACAACCCGGTACGCGAGGTACGGCTCGAGTGGGCGCAGATCGTGCGCATCGACACCAAGTGGGCGCTGCAGGTCTACACCCGCGACGGCCGCTTCACGGCGTGGGCCGCGGCGGCCCCGGGCCGCTACGCATCGATGAACCAGAGCCGGGGTGAACTCAAGCACCTGCCGGAGAGCGCCTACGCCGGCGGCGCCATTCGCCCGGGCGATATTCCCACGTCGGATTCCGGAGCGGCCGCGACCGTGATCCGGCGCCAATGGGAGGCCCTGAGAGACGCGGGACACCTCGACAATGCTCGGCCCGAATTCGATGCCCCGAACACGCGCGTGCACTGGGTGCGCCTCGCGGTACTCGTGGCGCTCGTCGCTCTTGTCGTGATCAGCGCGCTCTAGGAGCGTCACGGCTCGCGCACCGCGACCGGGATCAGCGCCTTCTTCTGCGCCTTCGCCCGGCGGCCGATCTTGCGCTTCTGGCGCGGGTCGAACGCGTCACGCAGCCCGTCGCCGATGAAGTTGATGCTCAGGGCGATGATGATGATGAACACGCCCGGCCACCAGAACAGCCACGGGCTCGTGCTGAATGACTCCTGATAGTTGCTGATCAGCAGACCAAGAGAAGTGTCGGGTGCCCGCACACCGAAGCCCAGGTAGTCCAGCGCGGTCTCCAGCAGGATCGCCGCGGCCATGAGCAGGGTCGCGTTGACGATGATCACGCCGACGGCGTTCGGCAGGATATGACGGAAGATGATGCGCGTATCACCGGCGCCCGCCATACGCGCCGCATCAACGAACTCACGCTCGCGAAGCGACAGGAACTCGGCACGCACGAAACGCGCGAGGCTCGGCCAGGTGACCAGCGCGAGGAACAGCGCAAGACCGAACGACCCCAGCTTCACACCCGAATTCTGCGACATCGATCCGACGACGGCACCGATGACAAGCACAGGGATGATCAGCACGACGTCGGTCAGGCGCATGATCAGCGAGTCGATGAATCGGCGATAGTAGCCGGCGATGGCACCGAGCACGACACCGATCGCCGTGGAGACGACGCCGATGACAACGATGACCATAAGCGACTGCTGCGTGCCGCGCATCACGTTGGCAAAGTTGTCTCGGCCCACGGGATCCTGGCCGAACGGGTGCTCCCCGAGCGAGAACGGCCAAAGCGTCATGGTGGGCTCACCCCCGTTGACCGGAGGGAGTGGCGAGTTCCAGCCCCACTTCCACCAGCCCGGGATCCTGAGACCGAGGGCGTCGATGCCGACCGAGCTGTACGCCAGGATCGCGGTGAGCACCAGCACGACCAACGCGATCATGGCAGGGCGGTTGCGGACGAACCGGCGGAAGACGATGCGGCCCTGGCTGAGGCCGGCCACATCCCGCATCTCGATCGACGTCTGCTCGTTGCCGGTGACGTTCGCGTCCATGCCCGGCTCGAGGTTCGTCGAGGGAACGGGGCCGAGCCGGTCTCGTTCTGGGTCGTTGTTCTTATCAGGCATCAGGAGACTCGAATCCGCGGGTCGAGTGCCGAGTACAGCACATCTGCGATCAGGTTGAAGACAATCACGGTGGCGCCGGTGACGAGGAAGAAGCCCATCACCGAGTTCACATCCACCTTGTCGAGGGCGATGTTGAAGAGCGCCCCCATTCCGCTCCAGCCGAAGACGTGCTCCGTGATCACTGCGCCACCGATGAGCGCGCCGATATCCAGTGTCAGAAGCGTGGTCACCGGGATCAGTGAGTTACGGAACGCATGCCGCATGACCACCGTGCGCTCGGTGAGCCCCTTGGCCCGTGCGGTGCGAATGTAGTCCTGGTTCATGACCTCGAGGGTCGAGGCACGGGAGTACCGCGAGTAACTCGCGAGACTCACCAGAACGAGACACAGCGTGGGCAGCAGCAGGTGCGAGTACGAGTCGAGCACCGAGATCCACAGGTCACCGTTCAGCTGCGGCGTCGATGAGCCGATCGTAGCGATCGGGCGTCCGTGCACGAAGCTGCTGGTCGCGAACACCTGCCAGGAGCCCATGGCACGGTCGACGAAGAAGATGAAGCCGAGGCTCACCGCCGTGATCGCCGCCGTTCTGGCAGAGCGCCAGCGATCGGGGCCACGGAACAGCCAGCCGACGAGAATGCCGACACCCGCCGCAATCACCGCGAGAAGCAGGATCGTCCACACGCTGGCGTCGACGTAGACGTACTGCAGCGGATAGTAGAGCGCCATTCCGATGGCGACCGTGACCAGCGACGAATACAGCGCACGCCGATCCTTGATGCCCGTCGACAGCGCCGTGACGATGAAGGCGATGCCGACACCGATGCCCGCGCAGACGATCGGGCCGAGGCTCGGGTCGGTGAACCAGTTGCTCGCGTCGAGGAACCACAGAACCACGAGAGCGGATGCGAACGCGACCGCCGCGGTCAGGCCTCGCTTCGCCCAGCTGCCTCCGAGGATGCCCTGCCAGACCACGGCACTGATGAGGCTCAGCACGATGATCACCGGCCAGGGTATCGCGGGCTCGGCGAGGAAGTCGTTGAAGCCGATGGCCACGTACTGCTTGAGCATCGCGGCCAGCCAGAAGACGGGGAGCGAGAAGAACAGGAAGGACGCGAACGTCACGGTGTAGTCGTACCCCGAGTACTGGCGCAGCGCCGTCGTGATGCCGATGACGACGCCGATGAAGAGGCCGAGGAACTCGGAAAGGGTCACGAGCTGAAGCGTGGACGTCATGGCCGCCCCGAGCTGGCCGGTCACCTGCGCGCCGGTGGGGTCGACCCCCAGCGTGAACTGGCCGATGAAGACCTTGAGCACGCCGCCCAGCCAGATGAAGTACCGCAGGTACGGGGGAACGCCCAGATCAAGAAGATCGCTGCGCGCCTCAATCAGCTGCCCTTTGTTGAGCGCTGTGCTCGTGCGCAGGTCAGCAAGCGGATCGCCCGAGTACGCCGTCAGCAGGTACATGAGGTACGAGGCGACGAAGAGCACGACGAGGCCGATGCCGAGTCGCCGAAGAATGAATGTGAACATATGTTGTCCTACCTAGGACTGAAGCTTCCAGACCCTCGGGTGCCAGCCCGTGACGGACTGACACCCGAGGAATCACCTGATTCGGCCGACTACTTAGTCTGCCACTCCCAGAAGTTCCAGAAGTAGGTGGGCGACAGCGGTGCGTCGGAGACACCCGACACGTCGTTGCTCCACGCGGTGATCTGCGGGAACTGGTACAGCGTCAGGCCGTACGCGTCGTCATAGACGATCTTCTCCATCTTGCGGAGAAGCTCCTGCTGCTTGCTCTCGTCGAGAGTCTTGGCAATCTGGTTCCACAGATCATTCACCTGGGCGTTGTTGTAACCGTTGAAGTTGTTACCGGCATCACCCTGGAATGTCGCCTGCGCCTGGGTCACGTTCGTGCCGGTGTTCTGCCATGCGAACACGATCGCGTCGTAGCTCTTGTTGCCGAGCAGCGACGACCAGTTCTTATTGCCGGAGTCGACAACGTTGAACCCGGCATCCTTCGCGGAGGCCTGGATCAGCGCGAACTCGTTCACGCGACGCGGGTTCGTGTTGTCGTACATGAACTTCACGTTGACGGGCGTGGTGACGCCAGCCTGTGCGAGAAGCGACTTGGCCTTGTCGATGTCGGTCTTGGCGTACATCGACGAGTCGTTCGCCTTGATCATGTCGTCGTACGTCGACGTGCCGGGCAGCTGCGTCTGCGAGTTGTCGACGACAGCGTTCGGGTTCAGCGGCTTGATCAGCTGGTCGAGGATCTTGTCGCGAGGAACCGTGAGCAGGAACGCCTCACGCACCAGCTGCGCCTTGGCGGCGTCGCCACCGTACGTGGCGGGGTCGAACGGGCCGCCGTTGTTGAACGTCAGGTCGACGTGCTCGTACGTGGACGCGCCGATGTTGGACGTCTTGACGTTCTTGATCTTGTCGAGTGCCTTCTGCACATCCTGCGTCGACTGCGGCTGGATGATCGAGACCTCGCCGTTCTGCAGGGCCTGCACCTCCGACAGCGCGTCAGGAATGAAGCGAACCGTCAGGTTCTTGACCTGCGCCTTGTGGTCGCCGTCGTACTTGTCGTTCGCCTTCAGCGTGATGTACTGATCCTTCTTCAGACCGGTGACCACGTAGGGACCGTCCGAGAGGAACAGCATCTTGTTGCTGGGCAGGTTGCCGCTCATGTCGAACGCGGTGTTCCACGTGGCGGAGACCTTCTTCAGCACGGCTGCGTCGTCGGTCTGCACGGCCTTGACCAGTGCATCCTTCGCCTTCTGCGCGTCGGTGATCGACGGGTCAGCGACCTCCATCACCGCGTGCGCGGGAAGGTCGGCGGCCATGTTGATCTCCCAGCCGACATCAGGCGTCTTGTACGTCACCGTGAGCGAGCGACCGTCATCGCCGATCTTCGGGACTGTCGGAGCGTTCGCCAACCCGGTGCCCTGCGCTGCGGAGTTGAAGTACACCGCGTTGTCGAGTTCCTTCTGGTTGGTGACGTTGCCATTGTCGTCAAGCTTCGGCTCGACGTTCTTGTCGTTGTACACGCCGGACTGCGCGACCCACGCCAGCATGAGGTCGGCCGAATCGACGGGCGTGCCATCTGACCACGTGACGCCCTTGTTGATCGTGTACTTAACGGTCAGCGGGTCATCCGACGTCTTCTTGACGGTGCCGAACCAGGTGTCGTTGACCAGGTTTGACTTGTTGTCGTAGTAGTTGAACCAGGAGCTCGTCAGGTAGCGAATGTTCGCGTTCGTGACGTTGTTACCCGTAGATGAGTTGTTGTTGTACGAGTAGAACGGCTGGTTCCACGCAACGGACAACGACGTGCTCTTCTCGAGCTCCGACGATTTCGGTGCCGAGCAGCCGGTGAGAATCAGGGCACCTGCGCCCATCATCGCCGCGGCAACGGCAATTCGTCTGATCTTCAATTTTCCTCCTGGGAGCTGGTGCTAACGCCGGCGGCAAGGGTTTTGTCACGCGACGCAGTCATTACACATGACACTAAGTTTCCCTGTGTCCTGAGGCAAAACTACGTTCAAAAACGTTACACAGTGGTAACGATATGAGCGCAATTTTGCATCGTGCTGCTCATATGAGCAAATCGGATGCCGGCGCGAGGCGATCCGCGGCCTCGCGCCGCTGCGCATCGCCGTGCTTTCGCGCGGGCGATGAGATGAGCGACGCCTCGCGGGGCGGGCGACGCGTGGGGACGCGTGGCGGCACGCGTGGTGAGAGGATGCGTGCGTGCAGAAACTCGACGTGGAAGGCGCGGAGGCGGCATCCGCTCGTCGTCGCCTGTGGTGGGAGATCGCGATCGTTCTCGGCCTCTCCCTGGGGGCCTCGGCCGTGTATTCGATCGTGGCGATCATTGCCCGGCTGACGGCGAAGGTGCCACTGTCGGATCAATCCGCGACGCTGAACCCGTCGCAAAGCCCGCGGGAATGGCTCGACTTCACGTATCAGGTTCTCGCGCCGGCGTTCGATCTGTTCCCCGTGGCCCTCGTGATCTTTCTGTTGTGGCGGCCCGGGGCAAGCGGACTGCGACGCATCGGGCTCGACTTCACGCGGCCCGGTCGCGATGCGCTGGGCGGCCTCGGGCTCGTCGCACTGATCGGCATACCGGGCCTCGCCCTCTACATCGGCGGGCGGCTGCTTGGCATCACGGTGGCGGTCGACGCGTCGACGCTCGACCCGCACTGGTGGACCATTCCCGTGCTCGTGTTCGCGGCGCTGCGATCGGGGCTGCAGGAGGAGGTGATCATGGTCGGCTACCTCTTCACCCGGTTGGCACAGCTGGGGTGGGCGAAGTGGTGGATCATCGTAGCGAGCGCGCTCGTGCGCGGCAGCTACCACCTGTATCAGGGCATCGGGCCGTTCGTGGGCAACGTGGCCATGGGGGTCGTGTTCGGCTGGGTGTACACGCGCTGGGGTAGAACGATGCCGCTCGTGGTCGCGCACTGGCTGATCGACGTGATCTCGTTCGTGGGGTATCCGCTGGCCGTGGCGTGGTGGCCGGCGTTGTTCGGCGTGGCCGGGGGTTGAGGAGTCGGGTTTCGAGACGCCGCTGCGCGGCTGATCAACCTGCGTCCGGAGTCGGGTTTCGAGACGCCGCTGCG
Organism: Microbacterium sp. STN6; assembly: GCF_026410545.1. Lineage (GTDB taxonomy): Bacteria > Actinomycetota > Actinomycetes > Actinomycetales > Microbacteriaceae > Root112D2. Next base: position 202,977 of record NZ_JAPMIT010000002.1, on the reverse strand, counting down.
CGGCTCCTCAACCCGCGTGCTCGAACGCCTCGGGGGGTGGGCACGCGCAGAAGAGGTTGCGGTCGCCCCACGCCTGGTCGATGCGGCGCACCGGCGGCCAGTACTTGGCCGCCGGCACCCCGGCCGGGTAGACGGCCTGCTCGCGCGTGTACGCGTGATTCCAGTCTGAGCGGATGGCGCACTGCGCCGTGTGCGGGGCACCCACGAGCGGGTTGTCTCCTGCCGGCCAGCGGCCTGCGTGAACGGCATCCGCTTCGGCTTTGATGGCGATCATGGCGTCGATGAAGCGGTCGAGTTCGGGCAGGTCCTCGCTCTCGGTCGGCTCGACCATGAGGGTGCCCGGCACCGGGAAGCTCATGGTGGGCGCGTGGAAGCCGTAGTCGATGAGGCGCTTCGCGACATCGTCGACCGTGATGCCCGTCGCCTGCGTGAGGGGGCGCAGGTCGAGGATGCACTCGTGCGCGACCAGCCCGCTCTCGCCCGCGTACAGCACAGGGAAGTGGTCGCGCAGGCGCGCAGCGATGTAATTGGCGGCGAGCACAGCGGCGCCCGTGGCCTGCGTGAGGCCCTCGGCGCCCATCATGCGCACGTACGCCCAGCTGATGGGCAGGATGCCCGGGCTGCCGAACGGGGCGGCCGAGATGCGGGGGGTGGGTCTCGAGACGCCGCCGACGGCGGCTCCTCGCCCGGCGGAGGATTCGGTGGGTCTCGAGACGCCGCCGAGGGCGGCGCCTCGACCGGCATGGCTGGGCAGGAACTCGGCCAGGTGCGACTTCGCGGCGACCGGGCCCACGCCCGGCCCTCCCCCGCCATGCGGGATGCAGAACGTCTTGTGCAGGTTGAGGTGCGAGACGTCGCCGCCGAAATCGCCGAATCGGGCGTAACCGAGCAGGGCGTTCAGGTTGGCCCCGTCGACGTAGACCTGGCCGCCGGCGGCGTGCACCGCATCCGTGATGCTACGAATCTCGTGCTCGTACACGCCGTGCGTCGACGGATACGTGACCATGAGCGCAGCCAGCTCATCGGCGTGCTGGGCGATCCTGGCGCGCAGATCGTCGAGGTCGACGTTGCCGAGGTCGTCGCACGCGACCACGACCACGCGCATGCCCGCGAGCACCGCGGACGCCGCATTGGTGCCGTGCGCGCTCGAGGGGATCAGGCAGACCGTGCGGCCCTCGTCGCCGCGAGAGCGATGGTACCCGCGGATGGCGAGGAGCCCGGCAAGCTCGCCCTGGCTGCCCGCGTTCGGCTGCAGAGAGACGGCGTCGTAGCCCGTGACCTCGGCAAGCCAGCCCTCGAGCTGCGCGATGAGCTCGAGGTAGCCTCGCACATCGTCGGCCGGGGCGAACGGGTGGATGTCGGCGAACTCGGGCCAGGTGATCGCCTCCATCTCGGCGGCGGCGTTGAGCTTCATCGTGCACGAGCCGAGCGGGATCATGCCGCGGTCGAGCGCGTAGTCCTTGTCGGCGAGGCGCTTCAGGTAGCGCATCATCGAGGTCTCGGAGTGGTGCGTGTTGAAGACCGGGTGCGTGAGGAAGACGCTCGTGCGCTCGAGCTCGCGCGGGAAGTCGTGGAAGGAGTGCGGTGCGACGGCGGACCAGGCGGCGGGGCTGCCGCTGGCCGGGCTGAAGATTGCGGGGTCGTCGAGCGGGATCGGCTCGATCGTGGCGTCGGGAGCGAGAGCGGTGACGAGGTCTGAGACCACGGCAGGATCAGCCGCCGACACCTCATCGAACGACACGGTGACGGTGGTGTCGTCCACGACATTGATGAGGATGCCGAGCTCGCGCGCTCGGAAGGCGCAGGCTCGCGCGTCGAGCACCCGCACCGCGAGCGTGTCGAAGTAGTTCTCGGAGAGAACGTTCAGCCCTCGCGCGCGCAGGGCACGGGCCGCGAAGGCTGCCGCCCCATGCACGTCGCGCGCGATGTTCGCGAGGCTCAGGGGCCCGTGATACACGGCGTACATGGCCGCCATGACGGCAAGGAGCACCTGCGCCGTGCAGATGTTGCTCGTCGCCTTCTCGCGGCGGATGTGCTGCTCGCGCGTCTGCAGCGTGAGGCGATATGCCCGGTGGCCGTCAGCATCCTGACTCACGCCAACGAGGCGGCCCGGCAACTGGCGCTCGAGGCCCGAGCGCACGGCCATGTACCCGGCGTGCGGGCCGCCGAATGCCATGGGCACGCCGAAACGCTGCGTGGTGCCGACGGCGATGTCGGCGCCGAGCTCGCCAGGCGGCGTGAGCAGGGTGAGGGCGAGGAGGTCGGCGGCGACCACGGCGAGCGCCTTCTGCTCGTGGGCGGCGGCGATGATCTCGGCGGGGTTCCAGACACGGCCGGATGCGCCGGGGTACTGGATGAAGAGGCCGAAGCAGTCGGGGATGAGGGACTCGGGGGTTGGGTTTCGAGACGCAGCTTCGCGGCTCCGGGGCCCGCCTGCGTCGGGGATTGGGTTTCGAGACGCCGCTACGCGGCTCCTCAACCCGCCTTGGGCGGGGGCGAAGTCGATCTCGATGAGTTCGATTCCGACCGCCTCGGCGCGCGTGCGCAACACCGCCTTCGTCTGCGGCAGCGCGTCGGCGTCGACGAGGAACCGGTTCGAGGCCGACTTCGAGGCGCGACGGGCCAGCAGCATCCCCTCGGCGACCGCAGTGGCCTCGTCGAGCATCGACGCGTTGGCGATGTCGAGTGCGGTGAGGTCGGCCACCATCGTCTGGAAGTTGAGGAGCGCCTCGAGGCGGCCCTGCGAGATCTCGGGCTGGTACGGCGTGTACGCGGTGTACCAGCTGGGGTTCTGCAGAACGTCACGGCGGATCACCGCGGGCGTGATGGTGCCGTAGTAGCCGAGGCCGATCATGGAGCGGCGCGGGGTGTTGGCACTCGCGATGGCGCGGAGTTCGGCGAGCGCCTCGATCTCGGTCGCGGGCTCGGGCAGCAGTGGCCTCGAGACGGCCGCGTCGCGACCTCCTCGACCAGCGGAATCGGGCTCGGGAAGGGGTGGCCTCGAGACGGCCACGTCGCGACCTCCTCGACCAGCGGGATCGGAGGTGCGGATGGACGCGGGCAGGGCCGCGCGCATGAGCTCGTCGATCGATGTGTGGCCGAGCGCAGCGAGCATCCGCTCACGTGCCTCGGAATCGGTGCCGATGTGCCGGTCTGCGAACGCTGCCACGCTCACTCGCCGATCAGCGCGCCGTACTGCTCGGCACTGAGCAGCTCGGGCAGGTCACCGGTGAGGGTGAGGCGCACGAGCCAGCCCTCGCCGAGGGGATCCTTGTTGATGAGTTCGGGCTCGTTGCCCAGCCGGTCGTTCGCCTCGGCGACGGTTCCGGCGGCGGGGGCGTAGAGCTCGCCGACCGACTTGGTCGACTCGATCTCGGCGATGACCCTGCCAGCCGCGGCCTCACTGCCCACTTCGGGCAGGTCGACGAAGACGATGTCGCCCAGCTTGTCCGCGGCGTATGCCGTGATGCCCACGGTCACCGTGTCACCGTCGACGCGCACCCACTCGTGCTCCTCGGTGTACTTCAACTCGCCTGCGTCGGCCATGATCAGCTCTTCTTTCTGCTTCTGCGATAGAACGGGAGGGGTGTGACGGTGAACGGCAGTCGTGTGCCGCGAACGTCGACGGCAAGCTGGGTGCCCGGCTCGGCGTATGCGAGATCGACGTACGCCATGGCGATCGGGTGCCCGAGCGTCGGCGAGAGCACGCCCGACGTGATTCGACCGACGGATGCCGACGCCTCGGCGTCGGAGGGGTACACCTCGTACTCGGCGCGCGCCGCCCGGCGCCCCTCGCCGACGAGGCCGACGAGCACGGGTGCGTTGTCGTCCGGCCCGGTCTCGCACGCCGCGCGGCCGACGAAATCGAGCGGCTTGTCGAGGGCGACCACGCGCTCCAGCCCGGCCTGAACCGGGAGCGTCTGGCGCGTGAGCTCGTGCCCATAGAGCGGCATGCCCGCCTCGAGGCGCAGGCTGTCGCGGGCGGCGAGGCCGGCCGGAACGAGGCCGTATGGCGTGCCTGCCTCGATGAGCGCGTCCCAGAGCTGGGGCGCCGCCTCGGGCGAGAGGTAGAGTTCGAAGCCGTCTTCTCCCGTGTAGCCCGTGCGGGCCATGAGCAGCGGATGCTCGGCAAACGCCCCCGCAATGGCACGGTAATTCGGCAGACCCCGCAGCGCCGCGGGCACGTCTTCGCCGTCAGGGTGGCCGCCGTCCAGGGCGAGGCCCGGCACGTCGAGCAGGATCTCGAGCGCCCTCGGACCCTGGATCGCGAGGAGCGCGACGTCGTCGCTCTCGTCGTAGACCTGTGCGGCGAAGTCGGCGGTGCGCTCGCGCAGTTCGCGGGCGACCTCGTGACGGTTGGCCGCGTTGGCCACGACGAGGTAGCGGTCTTCGCCCGTGTGGTAGACGACGAGGTCGTCGATGATGCCGCCGTCGGCCGCGAGCAGCAGGGTGTACTTGGCGCGCCCCACCTCGACGGCCGAAAGCCGGCCTGCGAGAGCGTAGTCGAGGGCGGCGGCCGCATCCGCGCCGAGAACGAGGATCTCGCCCATGTGCGAGAGGTCGAAGAGGCCCGCCGCGGTGCGCACCGCGTGGTGCTCGGCAAGGTCGCCCGAATAGCGAAGGGGCATCTGCCAGCCGGCGAAGTCGGTGAAGCTGGCGCTGGCGGCGACGTGCGCGTCGTGCAGCGGGGAGCGTTCTGTGTTTTCGGATGCGTCGGTCATGGAGTTCTCCTGCTCGCCCGGGCCCGCCCGGGAAAGGCCACGGCGGGCGCCGGATGGCCCCCGTCGAAGAACTCCCCCTCTGTCATGCGGCCTGAGAGTTTCGCCGTCTTCGCTACACGAAGGCGGCTTTCACCGTGGGCGGAGCCTCAGCTCGGCCGGGTTTCGAGACGCGCTTCGCGCTCATCAACCCGCGGCAATGCGAGACTCGCTTTTCAGAGTGGCCCGTTCGATGCGGTACGAGTACCTGAGAGATTGTCGGGGAGGATTGCTCCTTCGGTGCCTCACGCATTGCGCTTCGGCTCTCCCGCATCGACCGTTCGGCCCGGTATTCAGTTGCGACTGCACGCGCTCGAGCACTGCAACAACTCTCCCAAGACGCACCGCCAGCCTAGCCCTTCGTCATCGATTCGCGCTTAGGGTCAACACGACACTAAGATGGAGCCACGGTTAGAGTCAGATTGACTTTTACTCGATGTGGGGAACGGACAGCGGATGGGCGGCACCGAGGCAGGGCAGCGTAGCGAGGACGGCGCGGTCGGCGCTGTCGGCGCTGTCGGCGCTGACCGCGTCAGCCTCGCCGTCTCGACCGTCATCTTCGCGCTGCGCCACGATGACGAGACCGGCCTGCCCACCGTCTGGATCCCGCTGGTGCGCCGCATCCGCGAGCCGTATCTCGGCCGGTGGGCGCTTCCGGGCGGCCCCCTGACCGGCGACGAGGATCTCGCGACCGCCGCGGCCCGCAACCTCAACGAGACCACGCACCTCACCCCCCGCTACCTCGAGCAGCTCTACGCGTTCGGCGACGCCGACCGCTCCCCCGGCGCCCGCCGCGTCGTCTCGATCGTGTACTGGGCGCTCGTGCGTTCCGAGGAGGCGGCGCGCGTCAGCGTCGGCGAGAATGTGCGCTGGTTCGCGGCAGACACGGTGCCCACGCTCGCATTCGATCACAAGCTCATCGTCGAATACGCCCTCTGGCGCCTGCGCAACAAGATGGAGTACAGCCGCATCGCGCACGCATTCCTCGGCGACACGTTCACGATCGCCCAGCTGCGCGAAGTGCACGAGGCGGTGCTCGGCAAGGCGCTCGACCCTGCCAACTTCCGCCGCAGCATCGAGACCACAGGGGCCCTCGTCGACACCGGCAAGAGGCTCACGGGCACCAAGCATCGCCCGCCCCGCCTCTACCGCTACAACGCCGACATCGACCTTGCCGACCAAGGGCCGCTCGCCGACCAGGGGCCGCTCGGCGACTCCCACGCCACAACCTGACTGCACCACCCGATCCACGGAAGAAGACAGCAATGAGCATCATCGCATCGGTCGACCTCACCATTGAGCACATCGTCGACGGCACCACGGATGGCGAGATCTGTACACCAGAACTCGTCGACGCGCCGTGGAACTTCGACACGGCCGCCCCCAGCTACGGTCCCGGTGCCTCCATGGCCGACCCGATCCCCGTCGACTCGCCGCGGCAGGGCGAGCTGCCCGAGGAATACCGCACCGCGAGCAAAGAGGAGCTCGCCCGGCGCATCCACGAGGCGAAGCGCACGCTCGGCGACCGCGTCGTGGTCATGGGCCACTTCTACCAGCGTGACGAGGTCGTGCAGTACGCCGACTACCTCGGCGATTCCTTCCAGTTGGCCAACTTCGCCAGGGCCAACGAGAGTGCCGAGGCCATCGTGTTCTGCGGCGTGCACTTCATGGCCGAGACGGCCGACATGCTCTCGCGCCCCGAGCAGGCCGTCATTCTGCCCAATCTCGCGGCCGGCTGCTCCATGGCCGACATGGCAGACATCGACTCTGTCACCGAGTGCTGGGAGCAGCTCGAGGAGCTGTACGGCACGGAACCGGGGGCCGATGGCCGGGTTCCGGTCATCCCCGTGACCTACATGAATTCCTCCGCCGCGCTGAAGGCCTTCTGCGGCGAGCACGGCGGAATCGTCTGCACGTCCTCCAACGCCGAGACCGTGCTGCGCTGGGCATTCGAGCGCGGCGAGCGCGTGCTCTTCTTCCCCGACCAGCACCTCGGCCGCAACACCGCGAAGGCGATGGGCGTGCCGCTGGAGCGGATGCCCCTCTGGAACGCGAGCCGACCGCTCGGCGGCAATGACGCATCCGCTCTTCAGGCTGCCAGCGTGATTCTGTGGCAGGGCTTCTGCTCGGTGCACAAGCGCTTCACGGTCGCGCAAATAGAGAAGGCCCGCGCCGAGTTCCCTGGCGTGCGCGTGATCGTGCACCCCGAATGCCCCATGGAGACCGTCGACGCCGCCGACGAGTACGGATCGACCGACTACATTCAGAAGGCGGTCGCGGCGGCCCCGGCGGGCTCGACCTTCGCGATCGGCACCGAGATCAACATGGTGCAGCGGCTCGCCGCCCAGCACCCGGAACACACGATCTTCTGCCTCGACCCGGTCGTGTGCCCGTGCTCCACCATGTACCGCATTCACCCCGGCTATCTGGCCTGGGTTCTCGAGGGGCTGGTGCGCGGCGAGGTGCTCAACCGCATCAGTGTTCCAGCGGATGTCGCCGGCCCCGCCCGTCTCGCGCTCGAACGCATGCTCGAGGCGAAGCCCGGCACCACGATGGCGGCCTGACATGCCCGGTGCGGATGCTCGTGGTGACGCCCGCAGCCTGATCGTCGTCGGCAGCGGCATCGCCGGCCTCGTCGCGGCGCTCACCGCGAGCGCGACGCACGACGTGACACTCGTGACCAAGGGGCGGCTGGCCGAGAGCAACACGCGGTACGCGCAGGGCGGCATCGCGGCGGCGCTGTTCGACGACGACAGCGTCAGCGAGCACATGGCGGACACCCTGCGCGTCGGCGGCGGCCTGAACGATCGGGCGGCGGTCGAGGTGCTGTGCACGGATGGCCCCCTCCGCGTGCGCGAGCTCATGCGCTGGGGCGTTGCCTTCGATCGCGATGGCCGCTCCCTGGCGCGCGGGCTCGAGGCGGCGCACTCGCATGCGCGCGTGCTGCACGCGGGGGGCGACGCGACCGGGGCCGCCATTGAAGACGCGCTGGTCGCGGCGGTGCGCGCATCCGCTGTGCGAGTGGTGGAGAACGCGTTTCTGGTGGATCTGGAGGTCGACGGCGGCCGGGTTGTGGGGGTGGAACTCGGTCTCGATACGCTCGCTGGCGCTCGCTTCTCGACCACCGATCGCCTCTACGCCGACGCGGTGATCCTGGCCACCGGCGGCGCCGGTCACCTGTACCGGCACACGACCAACCCGACCGTCGCCACGGGTGATGGGGCTGCGGCGGCCTGGCGCGCGGGGGCGCGGCTCGTCGATCTGGAGTTCTACCAGTTTCACCCGACCGCGCTCGCGGTGCCCGGCAGCTTTCTCGTCTCCGAGGCGGTGCGCGGCGAGGGCGCCGTGCTGCGCAACGCGCGCGGCGAGCGGTTCATGCTCGAGGTGCACCCGGACGCGGAGCTCGCGCCGCGGGACGTGGTTGCGCGCGGCATCGCGGTCGAGATGGCGGCGCAGGGCGGCGAGCCCGTGCTGCTGGACGCCACCGAGCTGGGCGGGAAGTTCCTGTCGCGGCGGTTCCCGACGATCGACGCAGCCTGCCGGGCGAACGGACTCGACTGGGCGCGCGAGCCCGTGCCCGTGACGCCCGCGGCCCACTACTGGATGGGCGGAGTCGCCACCGACGCGTGGGGGCGCACGTCGCTGCCGGGGCTGCTCGCGGTCGGCGAGGTCGCATGCACGGGGGTGCACGGGGCGAACCGTCTCGCGTCGAACTCGCTGCTCGAGGGCGCGGTGTTCGCGCACCGGGCGGCGACAGTCGGCCTGAGCGGGTTGAGGAGTGAGTCGAGCGGGTTGAGGAGTGAGCGAAGCGAACGTCTCGAAACCCCGTTGAGCGGGTTGAGGAGCGAGCGAAGCGAGCGTCTCGGAACCCTGCGGGATGCGTCGAGGGGTTGGGTTTCGAGACGCGAGCAGAGCTCGCTCCTCAACCCGCGGCGTGGTGAGCGAAGCGAACGTCTCGAAACCCCGTTGAGCGGGTTGAGGAGTGAGCGAAGCGAACGTCTCGAAACCCCGCGGGACGCGTCGAGGGGTTGGGTTTCGAGACGCGAGCAGAGCTCGCTCCCGGGCCCGCTTCTACCCGAGCAGAGCTCGCTCCTCAAGGCGCGGGGCGAGCTGCAGGCGCTCATGTGGCGGGCGGCGGGGGTGCACCGCGACGGCGCGGCCCTGACGGAGGCCGCGCAGAGAGTCGCCGAGCTCGGGGACGCGCCCGCGGCATCCGCTGGCCTCAGCGTGACCGAACTCGAGAACCGCAACCTGCGGCAGCTCGCCGCTCTCGTTCTCGACGCGGCGCTCGAGCGGCGCGAATCCCGGGGCGCGCACTTCCGATCCGACTACCCGACGACATCAGACGAGTTCGCCCGCCATTTCTCGCGGGCACGAGAGGTTTCCGTTCCATGCTGACCGACCAGATCATCGACTCCGTCGTCACGGCCGCGCTTGCCGAGGACGCTCCGTGGGGCGACATCACCTCGCAACTGCTGATCCCGGCCGACGCACGGGCCACGGCCAGCCTCGTCGCGCGCGAGGCGGGCGTCTTCAGCGGCGGCCGCGTTTTCGCCGCAACGATGAGTGCGGCCGACCCGGCGATCCAGACGACGCTGCACGTGGCCGACGGCGAGCGCTTCGAGCCCGGCGCACGGCTGGCTGAGGTTGCCGGCAGCGCCCGCGCGATCCTCATGGCCGAGCGCGTCGCTCTCAACCTCGTGCAGCGCATGAGCGGCATCGCCACCCTCACCGCACAGTACGTGGCACTCGCCGTCGGCACCCGCGCCCGCATCGTCGACACGCGAAAGACGACCCCCGGCCTGCGCGCCCTCGAACGCCACGCGGTCGTCAACGGCGGCGGCCACAACCACCGCTTCTCGCTCTCCGACGCCGTGATGGCGAAGGACAACCACATCGCCGTACTCACCGCGCAGAGCGGCCTCAGCGTCACCGACGCCCTGCGCCGCGTGCGCGAGCAGCTCTCGCACACCACGCACCTCGAGGTCGAGGTGGACCGCATGGACCAGATCGAACCCGTGCTCGCGGCGGGCGTCGACACGATCATGCTCGACAACTTCAGCCTGGATGACCTGCGCTCAGGCGTCGCTCTCGTGGCAGGCCGTGCCATCGTGGAGGCAAGCGGCAATGTGAACCTCGGCACCGTCGCCGACATCGCGCGCACGGGCGTCGACGTCATCTCGGTCGGCGCCCTCACCCACAGCGTGCGAAGCCTCGACCTCGGGCTCGACGTCGACGTGACGACGCCGCGGGTCGAGGAGCCGGCGGAGCCGACGCCTCGAAACCCCCGATCGGCACCCGCATGATCTACCTCGACTCGGCCGCGACCACCGCGGTGCGCCGCGAAGTGCTCGAGGCGATGTGGCCATACATGACGGGCGACTTCGGCAACCCGTCGAGCCATCACACGGTCGGCGAGTCGGCGGCGCGTGCGCTGGCAGGTGCGCGCTCGGCCGTCGCATCCTGGCTCGGCTGCCGCGCCGGCGAGGTCACATTCACCTCCGGCGGCACCGAGGCCGACAACCTCGCCATCAAGGGCATCGCCCTCGGCAACCCGCGGGGCCGGCACATCGTCACGACCGCGATCGAGCATGAGGCAGTGCTCGAATCCGTCGACTACCTGAAGCGGATGCACGGCTTCGCCGTGACCCTGCTCCCCGTTGACCGCGACGGCCTGGTCGACCCCGAACAGCTCGCCGTCGCCCTGCGCGACGACACCACCCTCGTGAGCATCATGTACGCCAACAACGAGGTGGGAACGGTGCAGCGGATCGCCGAACTCGCCCGCGTCTGCCACGAGCGCGGCGTGCCGATGCACACGGATGCCGTGCAGGCCGCCGGCTGGCTGAGCCTCGACGTGCGCGAGCTGGGCGTCGACGCCCTCAGCGTCTCCGGCCACAAGATCGGCGCGCCGAAGGGCACGGGAGCGCTGTTCGTGCGCGGTCGTCTTCCGCTGGAGCCCGTGCTGCACGGCGGCGGGCAGGAGCGCGGCCGCCGCTCCGGCACCGAGAACGTGGCCGGCGCTGTGGCGCTCGCGACCGCCGCCCGGCTGGTCGAACAGGGCCGCGAGACCAACGCGCAGACGGCGCGGGACGCGCGGGATTCCTTCATCGAACACGTGCTCGCCCGGGTGCCGGCAGCGCAGCTGACCGGCCATCCGTCGTCCCGGCTGCCGGCGAGCGCCTCGTTCGTGTTCGATGGCACGAGCGGCGAGTCGGTGCTGCTCGAGCTCGAGCGCCGTGGCGTCGTCTCCTCGAGCGGTTCGGCGTGCGCGGCCGGTAGCGACGAGGCGTCACACGTGCTCGTCGCGCTCGGGTATCCGGAAGTCCTCGCGCAGACGGCGGTGCGCTTCTCGTGGTCGCCCGACGTGACGGGCGAGCAGCTGGCGGCGGCCGCGGCATCCGTCGTCGAGGCTGTTGAGGCGGTCGGCGTGCTGGCGACGTAAGCGCCGAGTCTTCACGGAGTGAGCGGATGCCGGCCACCCTCGCTCGCTCCCGCCGCAGTCAGCCGAGCTCCTCCTCGGCCAGCAACTGCACGCCGCGCACCCCGTCGAGCGCCCCGAGCAGCTCGATGAGGCGCGCCGGCTGCGCCGAACCCGAGAGGTCGACCGCCACCGCGGTGAGCCCCTCGTGGCCGTGCTCGCGCGGCACGAGCCGGTTCACCATCCACTTCTCGTCGGTGATCGAGGCCAGGATGTGACGCAGCACTCCCCCGCCCTCGACGTAGACAACCTCAAGCTGCACGGCGGTCTCCTGCGTGCCCGGAATGCGCCTGATGACGAACGTGTAGACGTATGTGATGAAGAAGTGCAGCGCCGTGACGACGATGGCGAGAACCCAGAGGCCCGCGCCCGCGGCCATGCCGATCGCCGCGGATTCCCAGACCGCGGCGGCCGTCGTGAGCCCCCGCACCGCCCCGCGCCGGGTGAGGATGAGACCGGCGCCGAGAAAGCCGACGCACGAGACGATCTGGGCCGCCACGCGCGACGGGTCGAGCACGATGTGGCCGGCGATCAGCACGTCGGTGAAGCCGTACTTGCTGACGATCATCAGCAGCGCGCCCGTGGTGCCGACGATGGCCTGGGTTCGCAGCCCGGCGCTCTTGTGACGCAGCTCCCGCTCCAGGCCGATGAGCGAGGCGAGCAGGAAGGCCAGCATGAGTTCGCCGACCTGCAGCCAGCCGTCGCCCCCGAGCGTGGCGAGCGTGGCGGTGCGCATGCGGCCCACGGTACGCTGCGTGTCAGCAGTGCGCCCTAGGCTGAAATCGACACATGATGCAACCTCGGGAATAGTGAACGACACCCTCTCGTTCTCGCTCCCTGAGAAAGCATCGACTTTGCGCCCCACCGTTGCCCGGCGCCAGCGCCTCCCCGCATAAAGGAGTCCCCCGCGTGACTGAACGCACCGCCCTGAACACGGATGCGGCCGCCGGCACGGCGGCCGGTACGGGGTCGGTGCCGGCGTCGGCCGGCGCCGCATCCGCTCTGCTTGAGCGCCGCAACTCACGCGTCATCTGGCTGCTGCTCGCGGCGGCGTTCGTGGTGATTCTGAACGAGACCATCATGAGCGTGGCGCTGCCCGAGCTCATGATCGACCTGAAGGTCGACGCGCGCGCGGTGCAGTGGCTGTCGACGGCGTTCATGCTGACGATGGCCGTCGTGATCCCGATCACGGGATTTCTCATTCAGCGCTTCAGCACACGAGCGCTGTTCCTCGGCGCCATGACGTTCTTCTCGGTCGGAACGCTCGCGGCAGCGCTCGCACCGGGCTTTCTCGTGCTGCTCGCGGCGCGCGTCGTGCAGGCGTGCGGCACGGCGATCATGATGCCGCTGATGATGACGACCATCATGACGCTCGTGCCGAGTTCTCGGCGCGGTCGGGTGATGGGCAATGCGTCGATCGTCATCTCGGTCGCGCCCGCGATCGGGCCCACCATCTCGGGGCTCATTCTGCACTCGCTCGCCTGGCGGTGGATGTTCTGGATCGTGCTGCCGATCGCTGCGATCATGCTGCTGGTGGGCATGCGCTGGGTCGAGAACGTCACCGAGCCCCGCCGCGTGCCGATCGACGTCGTGAGCGTGGTGCTCTCGGCATTCGGGTTCGCGGGGCTCGTCTACGGTCTGAGCAACATCGGTGCGGGCACCGGCGACGGTGCGGCGGCAGCGGCTGCGGCGGCCACACCCATGTGGATCTCGCTCGCCGTCGGCGCGGTGGGCATCGCCGCCTTCATCGTGCGTCAGCTCTTCCTGCAGCGGCGCGATCGCGCACTGCTCGACCTGCGCACCTTCACCTCCGGGGGCTTCTCGGTCTCGATCGGCATGATGGTTGTCGCCATGATGGGGCTGTTCGGCACCATCATTCTGCTGCCCATCTACCTGCAGCAAGTGCTCGAGCTCGACACGCTGCAGATCGGCTTGCTGCTGCTGCCGGGCGGGCTCGTCATGGGCCTGCTCGCACCGCTCGTCGGGCGGCTGTACGACCGGGTGCCTACGCAGGCGCTGCTCGTGCCGGGAGCCATCGTGGTCAGCGGAGCGCTCTGGTCGCTGGCGTTCGTCACCGAGAACACGCCGGTGGCCATGCTGCTCGCCGCGCACATCACGCTCAGCCTCGGCCTGGCGTTCATCTTCACGCCGCTGTTCACGGCGGCGCTCGGCTCGGTGCGGCCCCACCTGTACTCGCACGCGAGCGCGGTGGTCGGCACTGTGCAGCAGGTGGCCGGCGCGGCGGGCACGGCCCTGTTCGTGACCATCATGTCGGCACAGAGTGCAACCCTGGCGCTCGGGGGTGAGGGCACGGATGCCGCCGTCGCCGGCGGGGTGCGCGCGGCGTTCCTGGTGGGCGCATCCATCTCGTTGCTGACCATTCTGGCGGCGTTCTTCGTGCGCAAACCCGCGGAGCAGCCAGAAGGCGTGCCGGTCGGGCACTAGGGGCACGACGCACTGTGGGTCCCGGGACCCGAAATCCGCTGCTCGGACCACTCCTGTCGGGTCCGGCGAGCGCATATCGGGTCCGGCGAGCGCGTACCTGGACCGGTGAGCGCATATCGGGTCTGGCGAGCGCGTACCGCGAGCCGGCATAAGCGCCGGGACTGTCGCGAGAGAGAATGGAGGGTGCCCCTTTTTCGTCGCCGCCGCCGCAAGAATGCCGGCCGCGTCGACGTCGGCCGCTACCAGGCGCCGCGGCAGTTCACGCTCGCTCCGATTGAGCGTGTCGTGGAAGAGGGCGCCCTCATCGCCACGAGTTCTGTGCGCATGGCGGTCAAGAACCGGGTGATCGTGGCCGCACTACGCGACGACAGCCGCTTCGACTCCGAGATGCTCGTCTCGTTCGCCCGCCGCCGCATGCGCGCGATTGCCCAGGAGAACGAGCAGACCGCCGATCGCCTGCTCGCTCCGGCCGAGCCTGTCTCGGGCGCTCCCGCCGGGGCGATCGAGATCGACTCGGAGGCGATCCTCGACGAGGAGCACCGGCGCCGCCCCACCGTGCACCGCATGCTGGCCTCCCGCCTGCGTCAGCAGGCCGACGACGTCGAGCTCGCCTCGACGATCGTCGAGGAGGCCCGCGACGACGCCTGGCAGGAGGTCGCGCGCGAAATCGGCCGCCAACTCGACAAGCGCGCATACTCGCCCGACCGCGAACCTGACTACGAGAGCGAACGGGCCGAGCGGATGCGCCAGCTCGTCGCCGTCGACCTGGTGCAACTACGGCGCGAGCAGCGCTGGGCCCGCATCGACGCCGCCGTCGACGACGCACACGCCGCCGGCCGCGTCACGTAACGTCGTCTGGAACCGGGGAAAGGAAGCGGCTGGCGATGGTTGCGCGCTGAAACGGGCCGCGCCCATCCTTCATGTAGGCAAGCTCGTCGAAGTCGACGAGCCAGCTGTGCACCGGAACCATGCCCGGGTAACCCACGATCTGGTTGTCGCCGGTCGCGACGATGACGCCGGAGGGCTGACCCTCCCATTCGTCGGCGACGCCCGCCGGCGAGGTCACGACAACGAGGGCGCCGATACCCAGCGGCGGCAGACTGCTGGCGGCGTCACGGAAGCGGGCAGCGGATGCGCTGCGCCGACGCTTGAACATGAGGGGCCTCCCGTGAGGCTCACCTTAGCCGCAACACTCGCGTCCGCACCCCAAAGCGATCGCACTCGACAGCGTCGGACTGGAGGCATTCTCCACGCGAAGTATACTAAAAGTATGACAATGACCACCATCAAGGTGTCCCCCGACACCCGAGACCGCCTCAAGGCACAGGCGAAGGCGGCGCACCGCTCACTCGGTGAATACCTGGTCGATCTGGCGGATCTCGCCGAGCGACGAGCGCGCTTCGACTCGCTTCGGCAGGCCATCACGCAGACTTGCGCGGAGACACGGGCGTCACACGTGGCCGAATCCGCCGAATGGGAGCGCACCGAGCTCGCCGACTTGTCGCGTCGTGGTGCCTGAGTCCGGTGAGGTCTGAGCCCGGGTACCCGCCCGAAATCGAGACCGGTTCGGTGGCATGGGCGGTGCTCGAGCCGGTCAAAGGCCGGGAGCAGGGCGGCCATCGGCCGGTGCTCGTCGTATCGAGCCCGGATTACCTCGAGACCGTGACGACCCTTGCCATCATTGTGCCGATCACCACAGTCGATCGTGGGTGGCCGAATGACATCCTCATTCGCGGCGACACCGGGCTCACAACCGACTCATGGGCGATGACCGAGCAGCTGCGCACCGTCAGCCGGGATCGGCTGACGAGGGTCAGCGGGCGCGCATCCGCTGAGTGCATGGCTGCGGTCCGTCTGTGGATCGGAGACTTCCTCGATCTCCCCAGCCGGTGACCGGCACACGTGACCGGCGCACCGACCGACAGGCGCGTGCATCCCAGCAAGCATTCGGCCAGCATGGATACGATTGATATCTCGACCACGGCGGTCTCCCGTCCTGTGCACGAGCCGCGGCTAACGAGCGTGGCGGGAGAACGCGTCGCGAAGCCACTCACAGCAGGAGACAGAGCATGACCCGCACGCTCGGCCGGTCACCGTTGCTCGATTCCCGGCTCGCCTCCGCGAGCGCGCATGCCAAGGTGATCCTGTTCGGCGAGCACTCCGTCGTGTACGGGGCGCCGGCCATCGCCCTCCCGGTGCCCGGGTTGAGCCTCACGGCGTCGGCACGCACCCTTCCCGGCCCTGTGCGCATCGAATCCGCCCTGTACTCGGGGCCCATAGCGGATGCGCCCGCCCGTCTCGGCGCGCCGGCCACCGCCATTGCCGAGACCCTCGACGCGCTACACCGCCCCGCTGCCGACCTGACCGTGCGCATCGACGGCTCGATCCCCGCCGGCCGTGGCCTCGGCTCCAGCGCCGCCGTCGCCTCCGCCATCAGCGCCGGAATAGCGGCGTGGGCCGGCGAAGCGCTCGACGAGCAAACACACTTCCGGCTGATCCAGGCTGCGGAGGCCGTCGCGCACGGCAGCGCAAGCGGCCTGGATGCGCGGGCCGTCGTCGCCGACGCGCCCATCCGCTTTCGGGCGGGCCGGGTGCAGACGCTGCCCGTAGCCGTGCCCGCGACCTTCGTCATCGCCGACACCGGAGTGCCGGGTGCGACCCGCGAGGCGGTCGCTGCGGTCGCCGAATTGCTCGCACGCGACGAGAGTGGCGTACATGGCATCATCGACGGCATCGCCGCCGAGACGCAGGGAGCCGAGCAGGATCTCGCGGCCGGCGACACCCCGAGCCTCGGGCGACGCATGACCCGCGTTCACGAGTTGCTGCGCGAGCTCACCGTGAGCAACGAACGACTGGACCGGCTGGTGGATTCCGCCCTGGGCGACGGAGCGCTGGGGGCGAAGCTGACCGGGGGCGGCCGCGGCGGGTGCATCATTGCGCTGGCGGAGAGTGCGGCATCCGCTGAACTGCTGGCCGCACGGCTGACGCGCACCGGCGCCGCGAACGCCTGGATCGTCACCGCCGAAGACAGCACCGACGGCAGCGCCGCATGAGGGCCGTTGCACGGGCGCATCCGAATATCGCCCTGATCAAGTACTGGGGCAAGCGCGACGAGGCCCTCGTGCTGCCCATGACGGGCAGTCTGTCACTGACGCTCGACATCTTCCCGACGACCACGAGCGTCGAGCTCGACGCGCTGGCGTCTGCCGACATCGTCGAGCTGGGCGGCGAGACGGCACGCGGCACGGCTGCCGAGCGGGTCACCGCGTTCCTCGACATCGTGCGCCGGCTCGCCGGCTCGTCCGTGCACGCGCGCGTCTCCTCGCGCAACACGGCACCGACGGGAGCCGGGCTCGCCTCGTCGGCGGCCGGCTTCGCGGCTCTCGCCGTGGCGGCCTCTGCGGCATACGGCCTCGACCTTGACGGCCCGGCTCTCAGCCGGCTCGCCCGGCGCGGCTCCGGTTCGGCGGCACGCTCGATCGTGCCCGGCCTCGCCATCTGGCACGAGGGCGACGACGAGCACTCCTACGCCGAGCCCGTGCCGGGGCCCGACCTCGGCATGGTCATCGCGACCCTCGACGCCCGCCCCAAGACCGTCTCGAGCCGCGTGGCCATGCGGGCCAGCATCGACACGTCGCCGTTCTTCCCCGGCTGGGTCGACTCGACCAGACGCGACCTCGCCGAGATGCTGCAGGCGCTGGCCGCCGGCGACATCGAGCGCGTCGGCGCGCTGACCGAATCCAATGCCCTGCGCATGCACGGCGTGATGGCGGCCGCCAGGCCGCCCATCCGCTATCTCTCGCCGCAGAGCGTGCGCGTGTTCGACCTCGTCAGCGAGCTGCGCTCTGCGGGCCTCGCCGCCTATGCGACAGCGGATGCCGGCCCCAACGTGGCCGTCCTCGCCCCGGCCGCCGATCTCGCCGCAGTACGCGACGCCCTCGCGAGCGAGGTGCCGGCCGCACAGCTCTCGGTTGCGCACGCCGGCCCCGGCGCGCGTCTCGTCGGCGCCACCGAGGCCGCCTCGTGATCCGCGCCGAGGCCCCGGGCAAGCTCTTCATCGCCGGCGAGTACGCCGTGGTCGAGCCGGGCGAGCCATCCGTTCTCATTGCTGTCGACCGCTGCGTCACGGTCGAGCTGAGCGAGACCCGCGAGCGCGGCAGCATCGCCTCGGCGCAATACGGCAGGCTGCCGGTGGTGTGGCGGCGCGAAGACGACCAGGTCGTGCTCGAAAGCGACCACCGCCCGTTCGATTATGTGCTCGCCGCCATCAGAACCGTCGAGCAGCTCGTCGGCGAGCTCGGGATTCGCCCGCGCTTCTACGACATCCGTATCGAAAGCGAGCTCGACGACGTGAGCGGCCGCAAGTTCGGCCTCGGCTCATCCGCCGCCGTCACCGTCGCCACCGTGCGCGCCCTCAACGAGTTCTACGCACTCGGCCTCGGCGACATGCGCGTGTTCAAGCTCGCCCTGCTCAGCACGGTGCAGGTCTCCCCCTCCGCCTCGGGCGGAGACGTCGCGGCGAGCACGTTTGGCGGCTGGATCGCCTACCGCGCCCCCGACCGTGCCCGACTTCTCGAGTCCTGGCGCGCCGAGGGCGTCACGGCGCTGCTCGACGCGTCCTGGCCGCACCTCGAGGTGCACCGCCTGCCCCCGCCCGCCACGCTGCGCCTGCTCGTCGGCTGGACAGGCCAGCCCGCCTCCACCGAGCGCCTGGTCGGCGGCGTGCAGAGCCGTAAGTGGTCAGACAAGCGCCACTATCGCGGCTTCCTTACCGACAGCCGGGCGTGCGTCGAATCGCTCATCTCCGCCCTCGAAGCAGCGGATGCGGCCGCCGTCATGCGAAGCATCTCCCGTGCCCGCAGCCTCCTGGGCACGCTGGGCCGCAACGCGGGACTCGACATCGAGACCGACGCGCTCGCCGCGCTCTGCGACATCGCCGAGGCGGAGGGCGCCGTCGGCAAGTCCTCCGGCGCAGGCGGCGGCGACTGCGGCATCGTGCTCGCCCCGCCTGCCACCGACGTGCACCGCATGCTGCGCGAGTGGGAACAGCACGACATCCGCCATCTCTCCATCGACGTGCACGTCGCGAAGGAGCCCATCGATGAGCAGTGAACGCAAGGATCAGCACGTCGACCTCGCCGATGCGCAGCGTCCGCCCGCGGCCGGCAACGACTTCGACGACGTCGAGTTCGTGCACCACGCGCTGGCGGGCGTGGACCGCGACGCGGTTGGGCTCGGCGTGGAGTTCGGCGGCATCCGCTGGTCTTCTCCGCTGTACATCAACGGCATGACCGGCGGCAGCGAGCGCACGGGCGAGATCAATCGCAGCCTGGCCATCGCGGCGCGCGAGACGGGCGTGGCGATCGCCTCCGGTTCGATGAGCATCTGCCTGCGCGAGCCCTCGACCGCGCCGAGCTTCCGGGTGCTGCGCGACGAGAACCCGAAGGGTTTCGTCATGGCCAATCTCAGCGCGGATGCCTCGGCGAACGACGCCGCCCGCGCGGTCGACCTGCTCGAGGCCGACGCCCTGCAGCTGCACCTGAACAGCGTGCAGGAGACTGTGATGCCCGAGGGCAGTCGCAACTTCGCTGCCTGGCCCTCGGCGATCGAGGCGATCGTGTCTGCCGTGCCGGTGCCCGTGATCGTCAAGGAGGTCGGCTTCGGCCTCAGCCGCCGCACCCTCGCGGAGCTCGCGGGCCTGGGCGTTCGCGTTGCCGACGTCAGCGGGTCGGGCGGAACCGACTTCGCCCGCATTGAGAACGAGCGGCGCAGCACTCGCGACTACAGCTTCATGGGCGGATGGGGGCAGTCGGCCGTGTGCAGCCTTCTCGACGCCCGCGTTGCGACCCCGGGTGGCCCGGCGCTGCTCGCCTCCGGAGGGGTGCGCACGCCGCTCGATGTCGTGCGCGCGCTGGCACTCGGCGCCCAAGCCGTCGGGGTTTCCGGGGTCTTTCTGCGGGAGGTGCTGCACGGCGGCACCGACGCGCTGACTGCGCGCATCACCGCATGGCTCGAACAGGTTGCCGAGCTGATGGCGCTGCTCGGGGCCGCGACGCCCGCCGCCCTGCAGGGCACCGACGTGCTGCTGCGCGGGCGAACTAAAGAGTTCTGCGAGCTGCGCGGCGTCGACGCCGGCGCATACAGCCGCCGCAGCACCATCACATCCGTGGGAGGCAACGCATGAGCGAACAGACGCAGCAGACAGCACCCATCCCGCTGAAGTGGGTCGGGCCGCTGAAGCTGAGCGGCAACGTCGTGACCGGCGAGCAGGAGGTGCCGCTCGCCACCTTCGAGACCCCGCTGTGGCCCTCGGTCAACCGTGGCGCCCGCATCTCCACGCTCGTGGAGCACGGCATCGTCGCGACCCTCGTTGACGAGCGCATGACCCGCTCGGTGCTGTTCGACGCGCACGACGCCGCGACCGCCCTCGACGCGGTGCACGTCCTGCGCGAGCGCATCGACGAGCTGCGCGAGCTGGTGGCCGGTATCAGCCGGTTCGCCCGGCTGCTCGACGCGCGCACCGAGATCGTGGGCGGGCTGCTGTTCGTGCGCTTCGAGTTCGCGACGGGCGACGCATCCGGCCACAACATGGTGACGCTCGCGGCCGACCGGCTGATGGACCGCATCCTCGCCTGGCTGCCGCAGCTCGGCTACGGCTCGATCTCGGGCAATTACTGCTCGGATAAGAAGGCGACGGCGGTCAACGGGCTTCTCGGCCGGGGAAAGAACGTGGTGGCCGAGATCACGATCCCCCGCGAGATCGTGGAACGACGGCTGCACACCACGCCCGAGCGCATTGCCGAGCTGAACGTGCGCAAGAACCTGATCGGCACCACCCTCGCCGGCGGGCTGCGCACGGCGAACGCGCACTACGCCAACATGCTGCTCGCGTTCTACCTGGCCACCGGGCAGGATGCCGCGAACATCGTCGAGGGCTCGCAGGGCATCACGCACGCCGAGGTGCGCGGCGACGCCCTGTACTTCTCGTGCACCCTGCCGAACCTCGTCGTGGGCACGGTCGGCAACGGCAAGGGCATCGCCTTCGTCGCGGAGAACCTGGCCAGGCTCGGATGCGCCGAAGATCGAGAACCAGGCGAGAACGCGAGGCGGCTCGCCGGCATCTGCGCGGCCACCGTGCTGTGCGGCGAGCTCTCGCTCATGGCGGCGCAGACGAACCCGGGCGAGCTCATGGCCGCCCACTTGAAGCTGGAGAGGAACCAGAGATGACGACGGCATCGATCAGGGTCGGCATCGACGATCTCGCATTCGCGACCGCGCACAACGTGCTCGACTTGAAGGAGCTCGCCGACCACGACGGAATCGACGTCGGCAAGTTCTACGTCGGAATCGGCCAGACGCAGATGAGCGTCGCCGCCGAAGACGAGGACATCGTGACCATGGGGGCGGCCGCGGCCCGGCAGATTCTGCAGCGGCACGGCACCACCGGCATCCGTACCGTGCTCTTCGCCACCGAATCGGGCGTCGATCAGTCGAAGTCGGCGGGCGTGTACGCGCATGGCCTGCTCGGCATGTCGGCGCACTGCCGCGTTGTCGAGCTGAAACAGGCGTGCTATTCGGCGACGGCGGGGCTGCAGTTCGCTCTGGGAATCGTCGCGCGCGACCCGAGCGAGCGCGTGCTGGTGATCGCCAGCGACATCGCTCGTTATGCGCTCGACTCGAGCGGCGAGCCCACGCAGGGCGCGGCCGCCGTGGCGTTCCTGGTGACGGCGGACCCGTCGCTGATCGAGATCGAGTCGCCGACCGGGCTGTTTACCGACGATATCCACGACTTCTGGCGGCCGAACTACCGCTCGGCGGCGGTCGTCGACGGCAAGTACTCGCTGGCCGCCTACCTGCAGTCGCTCGAGGGCGCGTGGGGCGAGTACCGCTCGCGTGGTGGCGTCTCGTTCGGCGAGATCGACCGGTTCTGCTACCACCAGCCGTTCACAAAGATGGCGAAGAAGGCGCACGACCGCCTGGTCGCCATCACCGAATCACCCCTGGATGCTGCGGGTCGCGCCGCGCAGATCGAGGACAGCCTGACCTACAACAAGCAGGTCGGCAACAGCTACACCGCCTCCATCTACCTGGGCCTGTTGTCGCTGCTCGAGAACGCGCCGGACGATCTCGCCGGTGAGCGCATCGGGTTCTTCAGCTACGGCTCTGGCAGCGTCTCCGAGTTCTTCACCGGCGTGGTGCAGCCGGGATACCGCTCATTGCTGCGAACTGAGCACGACCGGCAGGTGCTCGACGCGCGCAGGCCGATCGACTACGCGCAGTACCGCGCGCTGCACGAACACGTCGAGGCGGTGCGTGGCGGCGACTTCGAGACGGCGGCGCAGACGGCAGGGCCGTTCCGCTTCCTGGGCGTGCGCGACGACATGCGCCGCTACGAGGCCCGCGAGGCGCAGTGAGCGAGGAGGCACGAGGCTGGCCCGCATCGGCGAGATTGACGGGCACCATCACGATCTGCTCTGCATCGTACGCGTGCTCAGGCCGGAAACGCCGACCACGACGGGGCGGTCGAAAACCGCCCATCTCTGCTCGATAAGCGCCTTCAGCTCCGCAACGCCCGACACTATCTGCTGATGCAGCACACGTTACGCAGCCCGCAACGGAGTGATCGCCGCGATTTGCTCGGCGACACGATCCTCCGCCAGATCCAACTCGTAGCGCGTCTGCAAGTTGAGCCAAAACTGCGCCGAGACGCCGAAGTAACGCTCGAGACGAAGTGCCGTATCGGCCGTGATCCCCCGCTTGCCGTGCACGATCTCGTTGATCCGCCGCGGCGGCACGCCTATGGCGACAGCGAGCTTGTTCTGCGTGATCTCGAAGCCCTTGATGAAGTCCTCCATGAGAACCTCGCCCGGGTGAATCGGGGGAATCCTGTCAGTGATAGTCAACGATCTCCACCTCCTCTGGCCCAGCATCGGTCCACACGAAGCAGCTCCGCCACTGGTCATTGATTCTGATGCTGTAGTGCCCGACTCGATCACCTTTCAGCGCCTCGAGCCGATTTCCGGGCGGGAGTCGGAGATCATCCAGCACCTCCGCAGATCCCACCTGACGCAGCTTCCGAAGAGCGGTCGAATGGATCCGAGGATCGATCGATGGCACACGGTCACGACGCCACAGACGTTCGGTGTCTTTGTGCCCGAACGATCCGATCACAGGGTCCAGTGTATAACGAGCTGCGTCAATAACGCTAGACGTTAAAGCGGAACTCCACCGAATAACGTCACACATAGGTATTAGCCCCCGCTCGCATACGAGCGCGGGTGCCACGGGAAGGCCCCGCCCAGCGCGTCACCAAGTAACGGGCCGCGCCGACTTCAGCACCATGCACCTTCAGTACCTTGCACCTAGTCAGCGACGACGACACCGACGACATGGGCCGCCTCGCAGCCGTCCTTAGCAAGAGGGTCGCTCCGTCGACTAGATAGGCGGCTAGCTTGCAGCGTCAGCACTGGGCAACGGTTCCGCGGCGTCGATGAGAGAGACCCATCCTCTCATCACCGTCAGACCATCCACGAACAAGGTCAGCCCTTCACGCAGGGTCCGCAATGGTTGGCGTAGGTCTCGGGACATTTTCTCAATCGGCTCAAGTTGCGCAATCATGTTCGCAACTGCCCCCAGTCCAACCTCGGACTGGGCCACCATGCCTCGGATGGCGTCGAAGAACCCCTCAAACTCGGTCCGTGACTGAGGATTATCCCGCACTTCTTCGGGAGCACGAGCAATGATGATGCGAACGCCTTCATCCACGTCATTAAGCGACGACGAGAAGTCATTCCCCAGACTCCGAATAGAAGTAGCGGGAGTGGCAAGTTCACCCGCCAACTTGCGAGCGATACGAAGTCGCGTTCCAAGAGCAGCACTTGGGTTGGTGTTCGCTTCGATCTCACCGGTCGCGCCCTGCATCGCGAGGCCAATCTCTTCGATGACCCCGCCTACCTGATTGAGAATCGCGGTCATCTGCGGCAGCGACTCCTCCATCACGCCAAGCTTGTCGAGGGCGCCGAGATCATCGTCGTCCGGTTCCGCTTCAACCTTGTCAATGTCCAACGTCTTGGCAGCGGCTTCCGCAGCGCTGTTCGCCTGAACGAGCCGCGCGGCAAGTTCCGCTACCGCCTTCCGGTACTCACCACTACCCAGATCGGAGAACCTCAGCGTTGTCCAATCCGACCACTGGAATCGCTTGACCAGCGCCAGAAGCTCGTCTGTCGGTTCGTCCTCATGCAGTCCTGGCACGTCGATCCAGAGCACCGGGAGAACAAGCTCCTCGATACCCAGCCGCTGTGCCTGGCGAGCAAAGTAATTCAGCTCACGTCGACACTCCTCGCTCATGAAGTACCTCGGCGTTATGACCGGAACAAAGAAGGCGATTGAAGACAGACTGGCGTCGACCTTGGGTCTCCAGTCATCGCCCCACTGCAGTCGATCCCGGTCAAGAAACAGACTTATTGATTCGCCTGTCAACATCTCAAATTGCGCGACGACATCACGCGCCAACTGCGCCATCCTGCCGGACTCGGCGTCGTCATCCGCGTGCACATAGGACCAGAATCCGTCGATAGCCGTCATGAGATCCATAATGGCCGAGACAACTGACATCCCGAATCAAGCGCTAGGGCTTCCGAGGGGATCGGCGTTCTGCCGCTCCGACGACAGAATCCCGGATCACTGGTTTTACTCAGTGTTTCCGGGCTTCCTCCGTTGGCTTGTGTACCTGGTATCGAACCAAGAACGACCGGACCAGAATCAGTTTGAGAACCGGAACTCGACCACGTCGCCGTCCTGCATCACGTAGTCCTTGCCCTCCATGCGGGCCTTGCCGTGCGCACGCGCCTCGTGCACCGAGCCCAGCTCGATGAGGTCGTCGAACGAGATCACCTCGGCCTTGATGAAGCCCTTCTGGAAGTCGGTGTGGATCACGCCCGCCGCCTGCGGCGCCGTCCACCCCTTGTGAATCGTCCAGGCGCGCGACTCCTTCGGCCCCGCCGTCAGGTAGGTCTGCAGCCCGAGCGTGTCGAAGCCGACGCGCGCCAGCTGGTCGAGCCCGCTGGAGGTCTGCCCTGTCGATGCGAGCAGCTCGGCAGCATCCGCTTCGTCAAGGTCGATGAGTTCAGACTCGAGTTTCGCGTCGAGGAAGACGGCCTGGGCAGGGGCGACGAGGGCGGCGAGCTCGGCGCGGCGCGCGTCGTCGGTGAGCACGGCCTCGTCGACGTTGAAGACGTAGATGAACGGTTTGGCGGTCAGCAGACCGAGCTCGCGGATGGGTTCCAGGTCGAGCTTCGTGTCGCTTGAGAGCGGTTTGCCGTCGTTGAGCCACGCGATCGCCGCGCGTGCGGTCTCGAGCACGATCGGCTCGGTGCGACGCGTCTTGACCTCTTTCTCGTAGCGCTCGGCAGCCTTCTCGAGTGTCTGCAGGTCGGCGAGAATGAGCTCGGTGTTGATCGTCTCCATATCGGATGCCGGGTTCACGGCGCCATCGACATGCACGACGTCTGCGTCACTGAACCCGCGGATCACCTGCGCGATCGCGTCGGCCTCGCGGATGTTCGCCAGGAACTTGTTGCCGAGGCCCTCCCCCTCGCTCGCGCCCTTGACGATGCCGGCGATGTCGACGAACGACACGGGCGCGGAGACGATGCGCTCGCTCGAGAACAGATCGGCGAGGGTCTTCAGCCGCTCGTCGGGAAGGTTCACCACGCCCACGTTCGGCTCGATCGTGGCGAACGGGTAATTCGCTGCGAGCACGGTGTTCTTGGTCAAGGCGTTGAAGAGCGTGGACTTGCCCACATTGGGCAGGCCGACGATCGCGATAGTGAGAGCCACGGGCACCAAGTCTATCGGCGGCACTCGGCGGCACGCCCGGCCGCGAGGCTGGCGCTGTCGGTCGAACGTGAGAGCATGAAGTCGTGCCACTGGACTTCACCGCCATCGACTTCGAGACCGCGAACTCCAGCAGCGCGTCCGCCTGTTCTGTTGGGCTGGTGAAGGTGCGGTCGGGGGTCGTCGTCGATCGGGCGAGCTGGTTCATCAGGCCGCCCGCCGGGCACGACGAATTCGTCGAGTGGAACACGCGCATCCATGGCATCAGGGCTCAGGATGTGGTCGGCGCCCTCACCTGGTCGGCCCAGCTGCCCGACCTCATCGCCTTCGCCGACGGTGACGCTCTCGTGGCGCACAACGCGAGTTTCGACATGGGAGTGATCAGAGGAGCGTGCGCCGCGACCGGCCTCGACTGCCCCGGCTTCGACTACCTGTGCAGCCTGCAGGTTGCCCGCAAGACTTACCAGCTCGAGTCGTACCGCCTGCCTGTCGCCGCGATGGCGGCCGGCTTCGAAGATTTCAAGCATCACGACGCACTCGCGGATTCTGAGGCGTGCGCGGCGATCGTGATGCACGCGGCGCGGCGCCACGGCGCCGAAACCGTGGCCTCTCTTGCCGAGGCTGCGCGCGTGCGGCTCGGTCGCCTCGGTTCGCCTCGGGTTGCCGAACCCGTCAGATAACCTCGCGCGCAGGCCGCCCGTTCCGGGCCCGCACCGCGCCGCCCGTTCCGCGCCCGCACCGCGCCGCCCGTTCCGCGCCCGCACCGCGCGGCCTCGGGCCAGTGTCGGTGGCCGCTGAGACACTTGAACCATGGATGCACTGCTCCTCATCATCGGTCTCGTCTGCGGCGGCCTCATCGGCTCCCTCGTGACCGCCCTCGTTCTCTCTCGCCGGTACGCAGCCTCGCGGGCTGCTGCCTCCGGGCAGGTTGCGCTCGACCCCGCCGTGATCGAGGCCAGGCACGACGTCGCGCTGGCACAGGTTCGGGCAGAAGAGGCGGCACTGCGCGCCGATCTGAACGCCGAACTGCAGCGGGTGCTCGCCACGGCCGACGCACTCAAGCAGCAGGTGGGCCAGCAACAGCAGCAGTACAGCGAGTTCGTGGAGCGCACACGCACGGAGAACGAGGCACGGCAGCAGCGTGAGCGAGCCGAGAACGAGGCGCGGCAGGAGCGCGAGCGCGCCGAGAGCAAGGTGCTGCAGGCGCTGGCTCCGGTCAAGGAATCCCTGCAGAGCATGCAGACCAAGGTCGCCGAGCTCGAGACGCAACGCAGCCAGCAGTACGGCTCGCTCTCTGAACAGCTGAAGCAGGCGCAGCTCTCAGACGAGCAACTGCGCAGCACGACCGAGTCGCTCGCGAGCGCGCTGCGGTCCAACAGCGTGCGCGGGGTGTGGGGCGAGACGCAGTTGCGGCGCCTGGTCGAGGTCGCCGGCCTCACGCAGTACGTCGACTTCGACCTGCAGCACAGCATTTCTTCGGATGCCGGGGCCGGCCGACCCGACATGGTCATCCGTCTCCCCGGCGGCAAATCCATCGCCGTCGACTCCAAGGTGCCGTTGGAGAGTTACCTTGAAGCGAGCCAGATTCCCTTCACCGCGACGGGTGAAGAGGCCGCCAGGCGCAAGCAGCTCATGGAGAAGCATGTCAAGGCCGTGCGCGGCCACATCGACGCTCTCTCGAAGAAGGCGTACTGGCAGGGGCTCGACGCGAGCCCCGAGTTCGTCGTCGCCTTCGTGCCGAGCGAGTCACTGCTCTCCTCCGCCCTCGAGGCCGACCCAGCGCTGCTCGACTACTCCTTCAACAAGCAGGTCGCCCTCGCGTCGCCCGTGAACCTCTGGGCCGTGCTGAAGACCATCGCGTACACCTGGCAGCAGCAGGCCGTGACCGACGAGGCGCGCAAGCTCTTCGACCTCGGCACCACGCTCTACCAGCGGCTCGGCACGCTCAGCGACCACGCCGAGGGGCTGCGCAAGGCCATCCAGCGCACCGTCGACAGCTACAACAAGTTCGCCAACTCGCTCGAATCCCGCGTGCTCGTCACCGCACGCCAGTTCCCCGGCATCAATGAGAACAAGATCCTGCCCGAGTCGGCGGCCATCGTCGACGCGCCCCGAAAGCTGACGGCGGCCGAGCTCGAGCCGTCGAGCGAGCACGGCATGCTGCTGCAGCTGCCCACGGGCCCCGAAGACGAAGCGGCCAGCGCCCAGGGATAAAGGAGCGCGACGCTAGAGCCACTTCTCGGCGAGGTGGTCAGCCTCCACGCGGCGCACCGTGCCCGACTTCGAGCGCAGCACCACCGACTCGGTGCGGATGATCGGCCCCTTGCGCTGCACACCGCGCACCAACTCGCCGTTCGTCACACCCGTGGCAACGAAGTACGTGTTGTCGCCGCTCACCAGGTCGTTCGCCTCGAGCACACGGTCGAGATCATGGCCGGCATCGATCGCCCGCTGCCGCTCCTCGTCGTCCTTCGGCAGCAGCTGCCCCTGGATGAGCCCACCGAGCGCCTTCACCGCGCACGCCGTGATGATGCCCTCAGGAGTTCCCCCAACGCCCACGCACATGTCGATGTACGACTCGTATCGAGCCGCATTGATGCCCCCCGCGACATCCCCATCGAGCAGCAGGCGAGTGCCCGCCCCCACCGCATGCACCTCCTCGATCAGCCTCTCGTGGCGCGGCCGGTCGAGGATCGCGATGCGCATGTCGCCGACATCCTTCTTCTTCGCCCTGGCCAGCGCGTGGATGTTCTCGGCGATCGGCTTGCGAATGTCGACGACGCCGACGCCCTCCGGCCCGCACACGATCTTGTTCATGTAGAACACGGCAGACGGGTCGTACATGCTGCCCCGATCCGAGACGGCGATGACCGAGAGCGCATTCTGCCGCCCCGCAGCTGTCAGCGACGTGCCATCGATGGGGTCCACCGCGATGTCGCATGACGGCCCGCGCCCGTTGCCCACGTGCTCACCGTTGAAGAGCATCGGCGCGTGGTCCTTCTCCCCCTCGCCGATGATGATGACGCCATCGAAGTTGACCGTGCCGAGGAACGCCCGCATCGCGTCGACGGCGGCCCCGTCGGCGGCATTCTTATCGCCGTGCCCGATCCACGGGGCCGACCGGATGGCGGCAGCCTCCGTCGCGCGCACGAGCTCCATGGCCAGGTTGCGGTCGGGGTGTAGAAAGTGTGAAGCGGTGTCAGTGAGGGTCACGCGGGGGTCCTCCCGTCGGTCCAGCAACATCGGTGAACAGGATGCCGCGGGCACCGCAGGCTTCCGCACTCAGTGTACCGGGGTCGCCACCGCGGCTGCCCGGCAGCGGATTCGGTCGCCCGCCTCGCCGGCTCGCGGCGCGCGGCCGCGACTGCTCAGGCCGAGTTGCGCGGGTGCCGGTGGGTCACGCGACGCATCTCGCCGCTCGGCTCGACGACGAGCGACTCGGTGGTGCGCGCATCCGCTTCGGTGATCACGCCGCGCAGGAAGGCGCCGTCCGTGACGGCCGTCAGGAACAGGTAACCGTCGGCCGACGCGAGATCGTCCAGGCTCAACACACGATCGACGTCGAGGCCCGCCATCTTCGCTCGGTCCGACTCCTGCTGTGTCTGAGGCGCGAGGCGTGCCTGCATGTGGCCGCGCAGGCTGCGAACCGCGCTGGCGGTCAGCACGCCCTCGGGAGCGCCGCCGATGCCGATCATCAGGTCAGGTTCGCCCTCCGAATAGGCGGCGCGAATGGCTGGAACCACATCCCCGTCGCCGAACGGGATCACCATGGCACCCGCTTCGCGAGCGGCATCGAAATACAGGGCGTTGCGCGGCCGCTCCTGAATGACGACGCACAGTTCTGACCGCGCCTTGCCGAGCGCCGCCGCGAGCAGATCCAGGTTCTCCGCCATCGGCAGGCGCAGGTCAAGACCGGCGTCAGGCACCGCCGCCACCATTTTCTCCATATAGAAGACGGGACCGGGATCGAAAAGCGAGCCGCGCGGCGAGGCGGCAAGCACCGAAATCGAGTCGGGCAGATTCTCAGCCGCGAGTCTCGTGCCATCGATGGGGTCCACGGCGATATCGAGCGCCGGGCCGCGGCCGTTGCCCAGCCTCTCGCCGGCGAACAGCATGGGTGCCTGATCCTTCTCCCCCTCGCCGACCACCACGACGGCGTCGATGGCCACAAGGTCGAACGTGGTGCGCATTGCCCGCACTGCGGCCCCATCGACTGCGCGCGCATCGCCACGCCCCACGACCCGGCTCGCCGCGATGGCAGCGGCCTCGGTCGTCGCGAGGATCGAGTCGGTCAGGGCGTCGTCGAATTCGAGTGTCTGCACGGCTCCATTGTGCCGGGTCGCCGGTTCGAAAGAGGCGCGACGTGCGGAAGTCGATGCTGGCTAGACTTGCCGACGAACCATCACAATCAGATCGAGGAGTTCCCCCATGCCTGTCGCAACCCCAGAGCAGTACGCCGAGATGCTCGACAAGGCCAAGAGCAAGGGCTTCGCCTATCCCGCGTTCAACGTCTCGTCGTCTCAGACGATCAACTCCGTGCTGCAGGGTCTCACCGAGGCGGGCAGCGATGGCATCATCCAGGTCACCACGGGCGGCGCCGACTACTTCGCCGGCCACACCGTCAAGGCCCGCGCGGCCGGCGCCATCGCCTTCGCGAAGTTCGCTACCGAGGTCGCCAAGAACTACCCCGTCACGGTCGCCCTGCACACCGACCACTGCCCGAAGCCCGCGCTCGACGATTTCGTGCTTCCCCTCATCGCCGCAAGCGAGGAAGAGGTGAAGGCCGGCCGCAACCCGATCTTCCAGTCCCACATGTGGGACGGCTCGGCGGTCCCCCTCGATGAGAACCTTGAGATCGCGCAGCAGATGCTCAAGCGCACACAGGCCATCCACGCGATTCTCGAGGTCGAGATCGGCGTCGTCGGCGGCGAGGAGGACGGCGTCAAGCACGAGGGAACGAACGACGCCCTCTACACGACCGTCGGCGACGTGACCAAGGCCGTCGAGGCGCTCGGTCTGGGCGAGAACGGCCGTTACATCGCCGCCCTCACCTTCGGCAACGTGCACGGCGTCTACAAGCCGGGCAACGTGAAGCTGCGCCCAGAGCTGCTTGGTGAGATCCAGGCCGGCATCGCCGAGAAGTTCGGCCACGGCCCGAAGCCGCTCGACCTCGTGTTCCACGGCGGTTCCGGTTCGACCTCCGCAGAGATCGCCGAGGCCGTCTCCAACGGCGTCGTCAAGATGAACGTCGACACCGACACGCAGTACGCGTTCACCCGCTCGATCGCCGGCTACATGTTCGACAACTACGACGGCGTGCTCAAGATCGACGGCGAGGTGGGCAACAAGAAGCAGTACGACCCGCGCGCCTGGGGCAAGGTCGCCGAGACCGCCATGGCGGCTCGAGTCGTCGAGGCGGCACAGCAACTGGGTTCGGCGGGCCAGTCCGGCAAGTAGCACCGCGCGCATCCGCTTCTCGAGAAGGGCCGCATCGCAGGAGACTGCGGCGGCCCTTTTTCGCGGGCTACAACCGGGCGCTGCTCGTCTGCACGAAGCTCACGAATGCGGGATCGTTCAGCACCACGACGACCAGCACGACGACCAGCACAATGTAGGCGACGACCCCGCCGACCAGCGGGATCCAGAAGCTGATTCGCCCTCGCCGCAGCGATGTGACGGCAAGCGCCGCGGTGATCAGCCAGAGGAGCGGCTGGATCACGGCAAGCGCGACACCCGCCGGTGCAGCGATGTCGGCCGCGCCGAAGTCGCCCACGCCGAGTTGCGCGAAGGCGGCGCTCAGCGCCGAGTCCATATGCAGATAGGCCGACATCGAGCTGAGAACGTTGAACAGGCCGAGCGCGAGGAGCGCGAGGGTCAGCACGCGATCCCAGCTTCGCGGATGCCCGGCCGCGGGCGCGGCCGGGGCGTCCTGCGGCCGCGTGCCGTCGGAGACGGGCGCCGGGCTGGGAGCCGGCGCCTCGAGCGGCGGCGGCATCCGCGTGTGCGCTCGTTGCTCGTCTGGCGTCGCGTACTCGCCGTATTGCGGCCGGGGGCGTTCGTCGCCGGCCGGGCCAGGGTGGCGGTGGTCGTCGCTCACGAAAGCCCTCGGCTCGGGGCCGGGCCGCTAGCTGCGGCGCCGCCAGCTGCGGCGCCGCCAGCCACGCGGCCGCCGAGCGCACGCTCGTCTTGCTGGCCGGTCGCGTCGCGGCGCAGCTCGCGCGGCAGCGAGAACATGAGGTCCTCCTCGGCGGTCGTCACCGGCTGCACGTCGGCGTAGCCGGCGTCGGCCAGATCCTGCAGCAGCTCGCGTACGAGCACCTCTGGCACGGATGCGCCGCTGGTCACCCCGATAGTCGCGGCCCCGTCGAGCCACTCCTGCTGCACCTCGCTCGCGTAGTCGACGCGGTAGGCGGCCTTCGCGCCGGCCTCGAGCGCGACCTCGACCAAGCGCACGGAGTTCGACGAATTCGCCGAGCCGACAACGATGACGACGTCGGCCTCTTCGGCGACCTTCTTGATGGCGACCTGCCGGTTCTGTGTGGCGTAGCAGATGTCGTCGCTTGGCGGGTCTTCGAGGTTGGGGAAGCGTTCGCGCAGGCGCCGCACGGTCTCCATGGTTTCGTCGACAGAGAGGGTCGTCTGCGAGAGCCACACGACCTTGTCGGGGTTCTTCACGGTGATGTTCGCCACGTCATCCGGGCTGTTCACCAGCGTGACGTTGTCGGGAGCCTCCCCCGCCGTGCCCTCCACCTCTTCGTGACCGGCGTGACCGATGAGCAGAATCTCGTAGTCGCCGCGCGCGAACCGCACCGCCTCACGGTGCACCTTCGTGACGAGCGGGCAGGTGGCGTCGATGGCCCTCAGGCCACGCTCCTCGGCGGCATTCACGACGGCGGGCGAGACACCGTGTGCGCTGAAGACGATGTGGGCACCCGGCGGCACCTCGTCGACCTCGTCGACGAAGATCGCACCCTGCCTCTCCAGAGTGGAGACCACGTGCACGTTATGCACAATCTGTTTGCGCACATACACCGGCGATCCGTAGCGCTCGAGCGCCTTCTCCACCGCGATCACGGCGCGATCCACGCCCGCACAGTAGCCTCTTGGCGCCGCGAGCAGCACCCGCTTGTGTCCGGGGACCGGGGTATCCTGTAGCCGGCCGCTCGACCCCGGAATGCGGGGCGTCGGCAGACTGATCGTCGCGTCGCTCACCCCACCAGTTTAGGTGGGCAGGCTGCGCCCACGGTGGGAGGAGAACCACATGACGGATGCCCCGCCCACCGTCGACGCACCGTGGCCAGTGGGCCTGCTTTCCGCGAAGATCAAGGGCTACATCGACCGGCTCGGAACAGCGTGGGTCGAGGGCGAGATCACGCAGTGGGGCGCATCGGGCGGGAACGTCTACGGCAAGCTGAAAGATCTTGAGGCCGACGCCACCGTCTCCTTCACCATCTGGTCGTCGGTGCGGTCGCGCATCCCCGCCGACCTCAAGCAGGGCGACCGCGTCGTGGCGCTCGTGAAGCCCAACTATTGGGTCAAGGGCGGCACCCTCACCATGCAGGTGTTCGAGATGCGGCATGTGGGTCTCGGCGACCTGCTGGAGCGTCTGGAACGGCTGCGCACCCAGCTCGCATCCGAGGGCCTCTTCGCGTTGGAGCGCAAGAAGCCGCTGCCGTTCCTCCCGCAGTGCATCGGCCTCATCACCGGCAAAGACTCGGATGCCGAGAAGGACGTCAAGCGCAACGCGCAGTTGCGGTGGCCGGCCGTGCGGTTCCGCACTGTGCACACGGCGGTGCAGGGCGACCGGGTCGTCGCCGATGTGACGGCGGCGCTGAGAACGCTCGACGCTGATACCGAGGTCGACGTCATCATCGTCGCGCGCGGCGGCGGCGACTTTCAGAATCTGTTGGGCTTCAGCGACGAGAAGCTCGTGCGGACCGCGGCCGCGTGCGTCACGCCGATCGTGAGCGCGATCGGGCATGAGGCGGATCGGCCCCTGCTCGACGACGTCGCCGATCTGCGCGCGTCGACGCCGACAGACGCCGCCAAACGCGTCGTTCCCGACGTCGCCGAGGAGCTGCTGCGCGTGCAGCAGGCACGTACCCGAATCGGGCTCCGCCTGAGTGCGCTGCTGGCCGGCGAGGGCGATCGCGTGGAGCAGCTGCGAACGAGGCCGGTGCTGGCGAGCGCGGAATGGATCGTCGATTCTCGCGCCGAGGAACTCGGCCGCTACCTTGACCGCGGTGCCGAACTCGTGGCGCGCGTGATCGAGCGGGCGAGCACCCGCACCGCGGAGCTGCGTGGGCAGCTTCGCGCTCTCTCTCCTCAGGGCACCCTCGACCGTGGGTACGCCATCGTGCAGGGCAGTGACGGGCACGTGATCCGTGAGGAGACGCAAGCGCCCGAGGGCACCGAATTGCTCGTGACTCTCGCATCCGGCGCGGTCGGTGCCGTCTCCAGCGGGCCGCGTAACGCGGGCCGATGACCACCCTCCCGACGAATAGAATGGAAGCCATGGCAGCCGATCTCGACCCCTCGACCCTCAGCTACGAGGAGGCGCGGGACGAGTTGATCCGCGTGGTCGCCGCGCTCGAACAGGGCTCATCGACGCTCGAGGAATCGCTGAGCCTGTGGGAGCGGGGCGAGGCTCTCGCCCGCCGCTGCGAGGAGTGGCTCATCGGGGCGAAGGCCCGGCTGGATGCGGCTCGCACGGCGGCCGCCGAGTCTGCCAGCGCGGGCTCTGCCGTGGCCGACGGCGAATGAGCGTCGACGCAGCATGAGCAAAGACGAAAGGCCGCCCGCGGTCGTGGCGGAGCTGGGGCGTCCCGAGACGCCGGAGGAGACCGCAGCCCGCAAGGCGCGGGACTCACAGAATCACCGCACCAGGCAGACTGTGAACAATCTCGTACTCTCGCTGTTGGCGACCCTCGCTGCCGTGATCGTCATCGTGCTGATGGTTCCGCGAGCCGATGCGCCGACAATGCCGAACGTCGATTACGCCGCCATCGCCGCCGAGGGGCAGGGAACCGAGCCCGACCCGCTCGTCACCCCCGACCTCTCCAAGGCGTGGCATTGCAATTCGGCCGAGCTGCGCACCAAGACGGCCGACGGCGTCGACTCGTGGTACATCGGCCTGCTCAGCCCCGATCAGCAGTACGTCGGCATCACGCAGGGATTCGACGCAAACGCGAGCTGGCTCTCCGACCAGGTGTACCGGGCGCGTTCGACGCAGACGAGCGTGATCGGCGGTGTTCGCTGGAAGGTCTACGACAACCGGCAGAGTGACGCGGATGTCGGCAACGCCGAGTACGCCCTCGTCGCGTCGGCCGGTCACAGCACGTACGTGGTGTTCGGCACCGCGCACCCCAAGCAGATCGGCGCAGCCGCAGGCGCCATCGCGCAACAGATCCTTGCGGCCAAGAAGAGTGGAGACACCTGACTCATGAGCACCCCCACCACACTGACACCGGCAGAGGCCTGGGCAGAGCTGCAGCGCGGAAACGAGCGGTTCATCGCGGGCGAGCCGCGGCATCCGCGACAGGATGCCGACCGTCGTGAGGAGCTCGCGTACCGGCAGTACCCCATCGCCGGAATCTTCGGCTGCAGCGACTCGCGTCTTGCCGCCGAGATGATCTTCGACCTGGGTCTGGGCGACGCGTTCGTCATTCGCAACGCGGGCCAGATCGCATCGGACTCCGCCATCGGCTCGATCGAGTACGCCGTCGGCATTCTGCAGGTGCCCCTGCTGCTCGTGCTCGGCCACGACCGCTGCGGCGCCGTGCGCGCCGCCATCGACTCTCAGGCAGCGGATGCGCAGGCTCTGCCACCGCACATCGCCGACCTGATCGCCCCCATCGCACCCGCCGTGCGCAGCATCGCCGGCATCGAGGATGGCGCGACACTCGACCCCGAGGCGGTGGATGCCGGAGCAGTCGGCCGCGAGCATCTTCGCAACACGATCGGCGCCCTGCTGCGCGATTCCGAGATGATCAGCGAGGCCGTTGCAGAGGGTAAATTGGCTATCGTCGGGGCGAACTACCAGCTGGTGGAGGGTCGCGTCGCGCCGCACATCGCGGTCGGGCTCGACCTCGATCTCGGTTAGTACCGGGCCTCGAACAGACACAATCGGCACCTCAGACCTAAGGATCACACCGCAGTGGACACGGCCAACAGCGAATACCGCATCGAGCACGACACCATGGGCGAGGTGCGCGTGCCCGCGCGTGCCCTGTACGGCGCGCAGACGCAGCGAGCCGTCGAGAACTTCCCTATCTCGGGCTCACGGCTCGAGTCTGCGCAGATCGCCGCGCTCGCGCGCATCAAGAAGTCGGCAGCGATCGCGAACGCCCGCCTCGGCGTGCTGGATTCGGCGATCGCCGACGCCATCGCGGCAAGCGCTGACGAGGTCATCTCGGGAGTGCACGACGGGGAGTTCCCTGTCGACGTCTACCAGACGGGCAGCGGCACGTCGTCGAACATGAATATGAACGAAGTGCTCGCCGCGCTCGCCTCCCGCCGGCTCGGCGCACCCGTTCACCCGAACGACCACGTGAACGCGTCGCAGTCTTCGAACGATGTGTTCCCGACATCCGTGCATATCGCGGTCACCGGCGCGCTCATCGACGACCTCGTACCGGCACTCGACCACCTCGCGGTGGCGCTCGAGGAGAAGGCCGACGCCTGGGCCACCGTCGTCAAGTCGGGCCGCACGCACCTCATGGATGCCACGCCCGTCACGCTCGGCCAGGAGTTCGGCGGCTACGCGGCGCAGATTCGCCTGGGCATCGAGCGCGTGCAGTCGTCGCTGCACCGGGTGGCCGAGGTGCCGCTCGGTGGCACGGCCGTCGGCACGGGCATCAACACGCCTGCCGGGTTCCCGCAGCTGGTGATCCAGCTGCTGCAGGAGGAGACCGAGCTGCCGATCACCGAGGCGCGCAACCACTTCGAAGCGCAGGCCAACAGGGATGCGCTGGTGGAGGCATCCGGCGCCCTGCGTGTCATCGCGGTGAGCCTCACGAAGATCTGCAACGACCTGCGCTGGATGGGCTCGGGCCCCAACACGGGACTCGGCGAGCTGCACATTCCCGATCTGCAGCCGGGCTCGTCCATCATGCCGGGCAAGGTCAACCCGGTCATCCCCGAAGCGACCCTCATGGTGGCATCGCGGGTCATCGGCAACGACGCGACCATCGCGTTCAGCGGCGCATCCGGTGCATTCGAGCTCAACGTAGCGGTTCCGGTCATGGGCACGGCGCTGCTCGAGTCGATCCGCCTGCTGTCGAACGCGTCGCGTGCGCTCGCCGACAAGACGGTCGCCGGGCTCGAGGCCAACGTGGAGCGGGCGCGCGCGCTCGCCGAGTCGTCGCCGTCGATCGTGACGCCGCTGAACAAGGTCATCGGCTACGAGGCTGCCGCGAAGATCGCCAAGCACGCCGTCGCCGAGAGCGTGACGGTCCGGCAGGCCGTGATCGACCTCGGCTTCGTCGAGCGCGGCGAGATCACCCTCGAGCAGCTGGACGCGGCGCTCGACGTGCTCTCGATGACGAGGCCACCGCAGGCGTAGAGCGGCGGCGCGGGCGAAACTCTGGCGGGCTTCGCCCGCTTTGCCCGCTTTGCCCGCTTTGCCCGCTTCGCCCCGCTGAGTCAGGCGAGCGTGGGCGACGCGGTCAGCGCCGCCCAGAAGCCGAGTAAGAGGTACGGTCCGAACGGGATGCGGCGCAGCATCCGCTCTCCCGGCAACACCAGCGCGACGAGGCCGGCAGCGCCGCCTGCCATGAAGCCGATCACGAGCCCGGCAAGAGCCGGAATCGCACCGAGCGCGCCGAGCGCAAGGCCAAGCAGGCCGGCGAGCTTGACATCGCCCATGCCCATTCCGCCGGCCAGGTTCATCAGCAGGAGGAAGGCGAAGGATGCCGCGCCCGCGCCGACCGCGAGCCACGGGAGCGTACCGTCTGCCAGCCATTGCCAGGCGAGCCCGAGCGCTGCAACGGCGTAACCGGGCACGACAAGCGCGTTGGGAAGACGGTGGTTCGCGATGTCGTCGCGGCAGAGCTCGGGCGTGACCGAAGCGAGGTAGAGCGGCAGCACGAGAGCCGGGCGCCAGCCCACGACGACGACGGCCAACGCCGCGAGCGCCAGAGCGACCGGCACCTGCCACGCAGCGCGCGCGAGGAGGCTCTGCGGCGGCTCGGCGAGGGAGGTCACCCGGGAATGCTAGCGAGGACGCACCCCACCCCGCCCGCGTTTTCCACAGGAGTGTTCGCCAGCAGCCGCGGTCGGGTATCTCGCACCCACCGTCAACCGCCGAGAGTGGGTGTTCGCGACGAAACACACATGTCGGCCACCCACGCTCGTCGTGAACACCCACGCTCGGCGAAATGCGCGGCTGCGAGACGTGGGGGTGGGTATCGAGACGGCCGCTTCGCGGCCTTCTCAACTGGCCTACGCGAGCTCGTTCGACTCGAGGAGCTCGGTGACGAGGGCCGCGATCGCCGAGCGCTCCGAGCGGGTGAGCGTGATGTGCCCGAAGAGCGGATGTCCCTTCAGCGTCTCGATAACCGAGGCGACTCCGTCGTGCCGACCCACCCGCAGGTTGTCCCGCTGCGCCACGTCGTGCGTGAGAACCACGCGCGAGTTCTGCCCGACGCGGCTGAGCACGGTCAGCAGAACGTTGCGCTCAAGCGACTGCGCCTCGTCCACGATCACGAACGCGTCGTGCAGCGAGCGACCGCGGATGTGCGTGAGCGGCAGCACCTCGAGAATGCCGCGCTCGAGCACCTCGTCCACCACGTTCTGCGACACGACCGCGCCGAGCGTGTCGAACACGGCCTGTCCCCACGGGTTCATCTTCTCGCCCTGATCGCCCGGCAGGTAGCCGAGCTCCTGGCCTCCCACCGCATACAGGGGACGGAACACCATGATCTTCTTGTGCTGCTGTCGCTCGAGCACTGCCTCGAGGCCGGCACACAGCGCGAGCGCCGACTTGCCCGTGCCCGCGCGGCCACCGAGCGAGAGGATCCCGACCTCCGGGTCGAGCAGCATGTCGATCGCCAGCCGCTGCTCCGCCGAGCGCCCGTGCAGACCGAAGACGTCGCGGTCTCCGCGCACGAGCCGCAGGTGGCCCTCACCGCTCACGCGCCCGAGGGCGGAGCCGCGATCCGAATGGATCACCAGCCCCGTATTCACGGGCAGGGAGGCCACGAGCGACGACCGCATCTCTTCGGTGTCGTACAGGCGCGCCATCTGGTCGCTGCCGAGCGTGATCTCGGCCATGCCCGTCCAGCCGGAGTCGACCGCGAGCTCCGCCCGGTACTCCTCGGCCGCGAGCCCGATCGATGACGCCTTCACCCGCAGCGGCAGATCCTTCGAGACAACCGTGACGGCGAGCCCGTCGTTCGCCAGGTTCTGCGCCACCGCCAGGATGCGCGAGTCGTTGTCACCCAGCTGCAGACCGCTCGGCAGCACCGCCATGTTCGAGTGGTTCAGTTCCACGCGAAGCGAGCCGCCGTCGCCCACCGGCACAGGGAAGTCGAGGCGTTCGTGCTCCACGCGCAGGTCATCGAGAATGCGCAGGGCCTGCCTCGCGAAGTAGCCGATCTCGGGGTCGTTTCGCTTGCCCTCGAGTTCGGTGATGACGACGACGGGAATCACCACCGCGTGCTCGGCGAACCGGAACAGCGCGTGCGGGTCAGACAGCAGCACGGATGTGTCGAGAACGTATGTGCGCTCGTTCTGCACCACGTGCGCGGGTGCGGCATCCGCTGCGCGCGTCTGCTGCCTGGTCGATGATGCGGCCACGATGACTCCCACCCCCGGTGCGTTTTCACGCTCCGGATCCACTTGGCAAGGCGGCCATCATGCGACGCGAAACGAACTTATGTGGCCGTCTCGACCGGGCGCCATGCCCGATGCTTCGACCCTACGATGCGGTGCGCCGCCAGAGTCGCGACACGCGCAACGTGCAATCGTGCGAACTCGAATGGGGGTACTGCAGTGCGTGCGGCGTCCGTTACCGGGCGGTGCCGAACGACACCAGCGCCTGGCGCACCATGTTGAGCGTCTCTTCGCTGGTCGCGGCGTGCACGCTCAGTCTGATGCCGCCGCCGCGGGTCGTGACCGTCACGCCGTGGTTGAAGAACGAGGCGGTGAGAACGGTGAGCTCGTCGGCCGCGGGCTGCAGCACGACAATGCCGGCGCGTTCGGCCTGGACGCGCGACGAGGCGACCGGAACGGCGAACTCATCAGCGAGCGCGATGACCTTCTCGACTCCCTCGCTCACAGCCGAGCGGATGGCGCCAACGCCGAGGGCCGAGACCTCCTCGAGCGCGGCGGCGAGCCGTGCCTCCGCCACGAAGTCGGGGTTGCTCACGCTGAAGGCCCGCGAGCCGTCCGCCGGCTCCCCCACCGTGCCCCACGGATCGACCTCGGCGGCCCCCGCGTGGCCGCTCATCACGGGTGTGAGCCGCTCGAGGGCGCTGTCGCTGAGCGCCAGGAACCCCGTGCCCCACCCGGCGCGCAGCCACTTCTGACCGCCCGAGACGACGACGTCTGCGACCTCGTATGGCGCATCCGCCACCCCCATGCCCTGGATCGCGTCGACGATCAGCAGCCGGTCGCCGATCACCTGCCTGATGCCCTCGAGGTCGGCGAGATAGCCGGTGCGGTAGTCGACGAGGCTCACGGCGACCGCCGCCGTCGTGGCCGTGATCTGCTCGCGGATCTGCCCGGGCGTGACGCGGCCGTGGTCGGTCTCGAGCCAGACGGGTGTCGCGGCGTGCAGCGCCTGCTCCGCACGCACTGCGGCGAACGTGAGGCTCGGAAACTCGTCGCGCGAGAGCAGCACGCCGCCTGTGAGGGCGAACATGACCTGCATGAGGCCCGTGCTCGTGTTCGGCTGGAACACCACCTGCTCGGCCGGGAACCCGGTGACCTCGGCGACCGCCTCACGCAGACGGGCATCCTCGTCAAGCAGCGGCTCGAGGCTGCCGAAGCGGGCCCGGCTGAGGATGCCGGCACTGCCTGTCAGCTCAGCGAGCGCGGCGGCCGAGAGCGGCCCGACACGGGCGTAGTCGAGGTAGCCGGGCTCTTCGAGGAAGCCTGCGGTGAAGTCGTCGATCGTCGTCACGGGGTGATCCTTCGCGGTGGTCTCAGCCGCCGAAGCGGCGCTGCCGTCTGGTGTAGTCGCGCATAGCGCGCAGGAAGTCGACCTCGCGCAGGTCGGGCCCAAGCGCCTCGACGAAGTAGAACTCGCTGTGCGCGCTCTGCCAAAGCATGAAATCGCTCAACCGCTGCTCCCCCGAGGTGCGGATCACGAGATCCGGGTCGGCCTGGCCGCGCGTGTAGAGGTGCTTGCCGATGAGGTCGGGCGTCAGCAGGTCGGCCAGCGTGTCGAGGCTGCCCCCGCGTGCGCGGTGGGCCGCGACGATGCTGCGCATCGCATCCGTGATCTCTTTTCTGCCACCGTAGCCGACCGCAAGGTTCACGTGCAGGCCGTTCTTCGTCGCGGTGCGCGCCTCCGCCGCCGCCAGTGCGGCGATGAGCGGCTCGGGCAGTCCGGCCGTCGAGCCTACGTGCTGCACACGCCAGTCCCGGTACCGTGACAGGTCGTCGGCGAGCTCGGCGATGATCTCGATGAGGTCGGCGAGCTCGTCGCTCTCGCGGTTCACGAGGTTGTCTGAGGAGAGCAGGTAGAGCGTGACAACCGCGATGCCCAGGTCGTCGCACCACTCGAGGAACTCGCGCATCTTCGCGGCGCCCGCCCGGTGCCCGTGGGCGGCGCTGCCGAGGCCGGCCTGGCGCGCCCAACGCCGGTTGCCGTCGATGATCATGGCCACGTGAGCGGGCAGCGCATCCGGTGTCAGACCGCGGCGCAGGCGCTTCTGATACAGGCCGTAGAGCAGTCCTCGCCCCAGCGATGTACGGCTCGTGTTCACAGTGGTTACGTTAGCGCGCCCACCGTCGGCGCGTCGCGCGGG
Source organism: Microbacterium sp. STN6 (assembly GCF_026410545.1). Lineage (GTDB taxonomy): Bacteria > Actinomycetota > Actinomycetes > Actinomycetales > Microbacteriaceae > Root112D2. The sequence goes on along the minus strand of NZ_JAPMIT010000002.1, from coordinate 161,485 downwards.
CGCCGATGACGTTCCCAGTGCGCTGGCATCGCGCCTCGCCTATCCTGAGTCAATGAGCGCCAGACGCAACCCGGGTTCCGGCACGACACCGACACCAGACCCCGGGCGCGTCGAACCCGAGCTCGTGCACCTTCCGCTGATTGAGGCGACGGATGCGCCCGCACCCGAGGTGCGGCCGACGTGGCGCGGCTGGATCCACGCCGGCACCTTCCCCGTGGCCATCGCCGCCGGCATCGTGCTCGTCGCCCTCGCGCACGGCGCGCCGGCGAAGTGGGCGGCGGCCGTCTTCACGCTGACCTCCATGCTGCTGTTCGGCAACTCGGCGCTCTACCACCGCTTCGACTGGAAGCCGCGCACCAAGGTCATTCTCAAGCGCATCGACCACGCGAACATCCTGCTGCTCATCGCCGGCACGTACACGCCGCTTGCGGTGCTCGCCCTGCCCGGCGAGAAGGGTTTCCTGCTGCTCGCCATCGTGTGGGCGGGCGCACTCGCCGGCATCGCCTTCCGCGTCTTCTGGATCACGGCGCCACGCTGGCTCTACCTCGTCATCTACCTGGCGCTCGGATGGGCGGCCGTCATGTACATGGGTGACCTGCTCGCCGCGAGCGTCGCGATGATGGTGCTCGTCGTCGTCGGCGGACTGCTGTACACGGTCGGCGCCGTCATCTACGGAGTCAAGAAGCCCAACCCTCTGCCCGGCGTCTTCGGGTTCCACGAGATCTTCCACGCGCTCACCGTGCTGGCGTTCCTGTGCCACTGGGCGGCGGCGCTCATCATCTCGCTGCACCCCGCCTACCACGCGTGATGGCTAAAGCACCACGGCGCGGATCTCCTGCTTTCGGCGCCGTCAGCGCCCGGGGCCCTGTGAGCCTGGCTCGTCGCCGGTTTGCTCGGCGTCGAGCTTCTGACGAATCTCGTCGCGGTAGCGCACACGACGGATGCGCCGCACCATGTCGAACACCAGCAGAACCACGACCACGGCGATCACGAAGATCGCGACGAACCCCCAGACGCCCGGCGTGACCGCGTCGGGGTCGTACTTGGGCGGCTCCGTCGCGATCCTGGGCAGCACGGCGGTAGCGAGAGCGGCGATCATGCGTCGGCCTCGATCCCTGCGAACAGGTCGGTCTCTGGCATTCTCGTCTCCACCTTCGAATCGATGAGCTGGTAGTCCTCATACGGCCAGGCCTCGCGCTGCACGCGATTGGGCCAGAAGAAGAACGGGCTGTCAGGCGCCACCTGGCTGGCGTGCGAGCGCAGCGCGGCATCGCGTGCGTCGAGGTGGTCGCCGACGGGCACCTGAGAGGTGCCGAGGAACGGCCGCTCTGCCATCCAGCCCTTCATCTCCTCGAGGCGGGAGAGCAGCGACGACTCGGGCTCCGCCCGCTTGAGCGCCTCATAGACGCTGAGCATGCGCTTCGGGTTGAGGATCTGGTCGTAATAGAGCTTCGACACCTGCCACGCGGGCCCCTGCTCCGGATATCGCTCGGGGTCCGCGGCGGCACGATAGGCCTCGACGCCCACGACGTGCGAGCGGATATGGTCCGGGTGCGGGTAGCCGCCATTCTCGTCATACGTCACCATCACGTGCGGCCGGAACGAGCGCACGAGCCGCACGAGCGGCTCCGCCGAGATCTCCACGGGAATCGCGGCGAACGAGCCGGCGGGAACCGTGCCGTCGTCGCGCGGCATCCCTGAATCCATGTAGCCGAGCCAGCGCTGCTCGATTCCCATGACCGCCTGCGCTGCCGCCATCTCGCGCCGCCGCAGCCCGGGCAGGTCGCGTTCGGCCATCGCCCGCTCGGCGAGGCCCTCGTTCAGCACGTCGCCGCGCTCACCGCCCGTGCACGTGACGACCATGACCTCGGCGCCACGGCTGCGGTAGTAGGCATACGTCGCCGCGCCCTTGCTCGATTCGTCATCGGGATGCGCGTGCACCGCCATCAGTCGCTGCGTCACCGGCCGACCACCATCTCCCTCACCAGCACCACGGAGCGCCACACCGCGGAGCGCGTCGAAGCACACAGGAACTGCTCGTATCCTTGGTAGTGCAAGCCTAATCGAACGAGAGCAACGCATTCATCACGTGCTCGCGAGACGGAGTCTGACTGTGCTGGTGGCCCTGTGGTCGTGACCGATGAACTCTCGGCCCGCTACGGCCGCACCCGCGGAAAGGCGAGGCGCGACCGCTGGTGGATGGTGGGCGTGGCGATCGCCTTCGTCGCCGTCTTCGCCGCCTGGGTCATCTGGGTGGGGCTCGGCAGCCCGGCCAGCACCATCGAGACGCAGGACATCGGCCACACGATCGATGGCGAGCACGCTGTCACTGTGCGATTCACCGTGAACGTCGATGCCGGCACGGCCGTGAACTGCGCCGTCGAGGCCATGAACGAACAGTTCGCGGTGGTGGGCTGGAAGATCGTGTCGTACCCCGCGGCATCCGGTCACCTGACGAACCACACCGAGGTCGTGCGTACCACGCAGCAGGCGACCACGGGATTGATTAACCGGTGCTGGCTGGCTTAAGCTTGTCCGATACGCCCTGACGGACACGTCGGGGCGTCTACTTTATTGCCACTTTCGTCGCGCGCCAGCACCCGAGGCGCTAAGGAGTTCAGCATGTCCCAGGAGACCCAGGTCAGCTTCCTGACCCGTGATGCATTCGACCGTCTGACCGCGGAGCTGGAGCAGTTGAGCACGACCGGCCGAGACGAGATCGCCAAGAAGATCGAGGCCGCCCGGGAAGAGGGCGACCTGAAGGAGAACGGCGGCTACCACGCCGCCAAAGACGAGCAGGGCAAGATCGAGGCCCGCATCACCCAGCTCACCCAGCTTCTGCGTCACGCGACCGTGAGCGAGGCTCCGGTCAGCCACGGCGTCGTCGAGCCCGGAACGCTCATCACCGCAACCATCGCCGGGGACGAGACGGTTTTCCTCATCGGCAGCCGCGAGATCGCCGGCGACTCCGACGTGTCGGTCTACAGCGAGCAGAGCCCGCTCGGCGAGGCCATTCTCGGCCTCAAGATCGGTGAGTCGACCACGTACAAGGCCCCGAACGGCAAGGAGATCGCCGTCACCGTCGAGAAGGTGGAAACCTACTCGTAGTCGCGGAAGGCCGCGGGGCGGCTACTCGAGGTCGAGCACCGGGTCGTAGCCCGCGGCGCGCAGCGTCTCGACGACTTCGCGGCTGTGCTCGGCGCCCCGTGTCTCGATGCTGAGTTCCAGCTCCACCTGGCTGAGCTGGAAGCCACGGCCGAAGCGCGTGTGCAGCACGCCGACCACGTTGGCGTTGGCGTCGGCGACGAGGCGCGAGGTGCGGGCCAGTTCACCCGGGCGATCGGGCAGGATGATGCGCAGCTTGAGGTAGCGCTCGGACGCCACCAGGCCGTGGCCGATGACGCGCTGCATGAGCAGGGGGTCGATATTGCCGCCGGAGAGAATGGCGACGGTCGGGCCGCTCGCCGTGACCTTGCCTGCGAGGATGGCGGCAACCGAGACCGCGCCGGCGGGCTCGACGACCAGTTTCGCGCGCTCCAGAAGCACGAGCAGACCGCGCGCGATATCGTCTTCGGTCACGGTGACGATCTCGTCGACCGTGTCCTTGATGATGTCGAAGGTGAGCGACCCGGGCTTTCCCACCGCGATGCCGTCGGCGATGGTGGGCCCGACCTCGATCTCGACCGGACCACCCTGCTGCATCGACGGCACGAACGCTGCCGCGTTCTCGGCCTGCACTCCGATGACGCGCACCGTGCGGCCCTCACGAGCGGCGCGCTGCCGCACGGCGCTCGCAACGCCCGCGATGAGTCCGCCGCCGCCGATCGGCACGATCACGGTCTCGAGATCGGGCACCTGGTCGAGAATCTCGAGACCGAGCGTGCCCTGGCCCGTGATGATGTCGTGGTGGTCGAACGGCGGAATCAGCACCGCGCCGGTCTCTTCGGCGAACGCCGCGGCCGCGCGCAGTGGCTCCTCAACCGTGCTGCCGCCAAGAATTACGTCTGCGCCGTAGTTTCGCGTCGCCTGCAGCTTGGGCAGCGCAACGCCGAGCGGGGTGAAAATAGTGGCCTTGATGCCGAGCTCGCGCGCCGCGAATGCCACGCCCTGGGCGTGGTTGCCCGCAGAGGCGGCCACGACGCCGCGCTCCCTCTCTTCCTGGGAGAGCTGCGCCATGCGGTTGTACGCTCCGCGGATCTTGTACGAGCCTGTGCGCTGCAAGTTCTCGCACTTCAGCAGCACCGGCGCTCCGAGCACCTCGGCGAGGTAGCGCGACGTCTCCATGGGCGTGACATCGGCCACGCGAGAGACGATGATGCGCGCCGACTCGATCTCCTCAAGGCTCGGCATGAGCGCTCGGGCAGTCGTCGGTTCGCTGAAAGTGGCCATCTGCTCAGTTTAAGCGCTGCTATATGCCCGGATGCGCATGGCTGCGCGCATCCGCTGCTCGTCAGGCGCGAGGCGGCCTGCGCAGGCCACGCGGAACGGCCGGCACGGTCTGCCAGAGAAGCGGCGTACCGGACTGGCGCACCCCGTGCGGCGAGCTTCGCCACGAGCCGCCGGAGATGTAGCGCACCATGACGTTGCCGACGGCGGCGAGAGGCACCGCGAAGAGCGCGCCGGGAATTCCGGCGAGCAGGGTGCCGGCGGCCACGACGAGCACGACGGCGAGTGGGTGCACCTTCACGGCCGACCCCATGATGAGCGGCTGAAGCACGTGCCCCTCGAGTTCTTGAACGAACAGCACCACGCCGAGCATGATGAGCGCGATCAGCCAGCCGTTGTACACGAGCGCGACGACGATGGCCACGGCCCCGGTGATGACCGCCCCGACGACCGGCACGAATGAGCCGAGGAACACGAGCACCGCGATGGGCACCGCCAGTGGCACGCCGAACACGAACGCGCCAAGCCCGATGCCGACGGCATCGATGGACGCCACGAGGATCTGCACCCGCACGAAGCTGCCGAGCGTGTTCCAGCCGGCACCGCCGGCGCCATCAAGGGCCGGCTGCGCGCGCTTGGGGAAGATGCGCACGATCCAGCGCCAGATTCCCTTTCCGTCGTACAGGATGAACAGGGTCGAGAACATGGCGAGCAGAACGCCCGTGAGCAGGTGCCCGACGGTGGATCCCACCGACAGCGCGCCGCTGATGAGCACCTGGGAATCCTGCTGGATCATGTGGCCGATCTGGCCGACGTAGTCGTCGATCTGAGACGACGAGAGCTGCAGGGGGCCGGTCTTCAGCCACGACACGACGTCGTCGAACACGTCGACGCTCCGGCTCTTGAGGTCGGGAAGGCCGAGACGTACCTGCCAGACGACCAGGTACACCAGGCCGCCGATGATGATGACAAGGGCGGCGAATGCGACGGCGACCGCGAGGCCGCGCGGCCACCGGCGACGGTGGAGGTAATCGACGAACGGCGACATGAGTGCCGAGAGCAGTACGGCAACGAGCACCGGGATCACGATGAGCCGCAGCTGGATGATGAGGAAGCAGATGACGGCGATCACGGCGCCGATGACGAGAAGGCGCCACGACCAGGCGCCGGCGATTCGCACGCCGGACGGCAGCGAATGCTCGGTCTGGGCGGCGCGAGCGAGTCGTGGCCCTCGCACCCCGTTCACGCGCCGACGTCGTGCGCGGGTCGTCGTGTCGTGCGTTGTCGTGTCGTCGGCACCGGGCATGCTCGCAAGTCTATGTCGGCGGGTCGGGCTAGGGTCGTGTCGATGATCGAGACGATGTCCGCGGCGCAGGCCCGGCGGGTTGCACTGGGTGCGCAGGGGTTCGGCAGGCCGCATCCGCTGGCCGTCGGCACCCGGCAGCTGAACACTCTCATCGACCGCGTTGGGCTGCTGCAGATCGACTCCGTCAATGTGTTCGAGCGCAGCCACTACCTGCCGGTCTTCGCGCGGCTCGGCGCGTACGACAAGACGCTGCTCGACCGGCTCACGTTCACGCGCAAGGGGCGCCTGATCGAGTACTGGGCGCACGAGGCGGCCTTCATTCCCGTCGCCGACTGGGCGCTGATGCGCTGGCGCATGGCCGCGTACCGGCGGGCGGCGCTGGCCGACGAGAACTCGTGGGCGTCGGCGAACGGCGCAATGCTCGACTGGCTGCGTGCCGAGCTCGCCGCCAAGGGGCCGCTGACGGCGGGTGATGTCGAGCACGACGCGAACCGGCGCACCGGCCCGTGGTGGGGCTGGTCAGACGTGAAGGTCGGGCTCGAGGTGCTCTTTCGCTGGGGTGAGGTCGTGTCGGCGGGGCGCGAACGGTTCCAGCGCACGTACGCGCTCGCGGAGAGCATCCTGCCCCGCCACGTGCTCGAACTCGAGATCGGCGAGCACGATGCTGTGCGCGAGCTGCTGCTGCGCTCCGCTCGCGCACACGGGGTCGGAACCCTCGGCGACCTCGCCGACTATTACCGCATCAAGCGGCAGCCCGCTCGTGCGGCCATCCAACGCCTCGAAGAGGAGGGCGAGCTCGTGCCGGTCACGGTGCGGGGCTGGGAACGCGGTGACAGGGCCGAGCGCGCGTGGCTGCACGCCGAGGCGCGTATCCCCCGGCGCATCGATGCGGCGGCGCTGCTCTCGCCCTTCGACCCGGTCGTCTGGCAGCGTGAGAGGGCGCTGCGCACCTTCGGCTTCCATTACCGCATCGAGATCTACACGCCGCGGCCGAAGCGCGTGTTCGGCTACTACGTGCTCCCCGTGCTGCTCGACGACCGCATCGTGGGGCGCGTCGATCTGAAGAGCGATCGGCAGTCCGGCGTGCTGCGAGTGCAGGCGGCATGGTCAGAAGCGGATGCGCCGGCCGACACGGCCGCCCGTCTTGCCGCCCTGCTGCTCGAGACCGCCCACTGGCAGGGGCTGGAGGCAGTGACCGTCGCTGAACGGGGCACTCTCGCTGCGGCGCTGCGCGCGGAAGTCGAGGCGGCGGTCGCCGGTGGCCTTTAGCCCCTGGCCCACGACTGCAGCCGCCGCGCAAGTGCGCGGCGAGCCCGCACAGAGAACGGTTCAGTGGCTGGCTTGGTCGGCACACCCTCGGAGTCGTAGCCGAAGCGCACGTAATCGTCGCGATAGAAGGACATGACGCGCCGGCGAAGCTCGGGCGAGATCTGCACGGCTGAACTGGCGAGCCCGTGCGCCTTCGCCGTGCGCACGCGCGGAATGTCGTCGACCAGGCCGAGCTCGAATGAGGAGTCGAGATCGGCGATCGCCTCGGGCAGCCCGTTTTCGAAGTAGTAGACCCGTGCGCCCGGCACGAAGAAGTCTGCCTGCGGACGAATGTGGTTGTCGTAGAGGAAGTTGTCCCTGCGGTAGGCAGCGAACGCGTCGACACTCCACCGCTCGACGTCGGAGGCAGCGCCGGTTACCTCTTTGTTTCTGTTTCGCCATACGTACTCGGACCGAAGCCGGGCCAGGGGGTCACGCACGATCATGAAGATGGCGTCGAAGCGGCTGAGGCGGAAGTTCTGCTGCAGCATGGCCCCATGCATGTGCTGCGGCGTGCACCGCCGCAGGTGGTTGACCGTGCCCCGCCCGACCTTGCCGTCGAGGTACAACGACTCGTATCCGCTGTTCTTGAAGACGCGCTCGACGGCGGAGCCACCCGTCTTCGGGATGTGGATAAAGAGGATGTTCTTTCCGTCTTTACGGAAGATGGGCACGTCGAAGGCCTCTCGAGTCGCGGTCTGGGAGCCACCTCTAGAACACCACACTAAGCTTTGCGGTTGCTATGTGACAGGGCGCGCGACTGGCTTGGCCTAGAAGCTGCCGCCGATCTTCTGCAACCGCTCGATGCGCTCGGGGATGGGCGGGTGCGTGCTGAACAGGCGGCTGACGATTCCCGGCTTCAGCGGGTCGGCGATCCACAGGTGCGACATCGACGAGTTCTGCTTCTTCATGGGGCGGCCGTACTCGGCGAGCTTGTTCAGGGCGCTGGCAAGCGCATCCGGATGCCGTGTCGTGAACGCTCCCGTCGCATCCGCCAGGTATTCGCGCTGCCGCGAGACCGCGAGCTGAACGAGCGAGGCCACCAGAGGAGCGACGATCATGGCAGCGAGTCCGATGATCAGAATGATCGGATTGCCCCCGCCACCGCCCCCGCGGTTGTTGTCTCGGCCACCGCCGAACCCGCCGAAGAACGCCATGCGCAGAAAGATGTCTGCGATGAAGCCGATGGCCACGACAAGGCCGAAGACGATCATCGAGACGCGGATGTCGTAGTTGCGCACATGGCCGAGCTCGTGCGCCATGACGCCCTCGAGCTCGGAGTCGTCCATGATGTCGAGCAGGCCGGTCGTCGCCGCCACGATGGCGTGCTGGGGATCGCGACCCGTTGCAAAGGCGTTGGGCGCCGGGTCGTTGACGATGTACACCTTGGGCATGGGCGTGCCCGTGGCGATCGACAGGTTCTCGACGACGCGCCAGAGCCGGGGGTTGTCGGACTTCTGGATCTCGACCGCGCCCGACATCGCGACCGCCTGACCGCTGGCGGAAAAGTACTGGATCCACGCATAGAAGGCCGCGATCACGAGCACCACGATGAGAATGGTGTAGCCACCGTTGCCGTACACGTAGTTCGCCAGATACGCGAGACCGCCGATGATGGCGAAGAAGATCAGGATGATGAAGACGGTGTTGCGCTTATTACGCGCAATGGCCCTGTACATCGAGACCCGTTGCTAGAACTGCACGCGCGGGGGCTCGGCGACCGCCGCCAGGTCGGCGACCTCGAAGAAGTCGCGCTCGGTGAAGCCGAGGCCCTTGGCGAAGATGTTGTTCGGGAACACCTTGATCTTCGTGTTGAGCTCGCGCACGCCACCGTTGTAGAAGCGGCGCGCGGCCTGGATCTTGTCTTCGGTGTCGACCAGCTCAGACTGCAGGCCGAGGAAGTTCTGGCTCGCCTGAAGCTGCGGGTACGCCTCGGCAACGGCGAAGATGCTCTTCAGGGCAGCCTGCATGTGGTTCTCTGCCACGGATGCCTCGGCCGGCCCCTGCGCCGAAAGCGTCTCTGCCCGAGCCTTCGTGACCGACTCGAACACGCCCTTCTCGTGGGCCGCATAGCCCTTGACGGTCTCGATGAGGTTGGGGATGAGGTCGGCCCGCCGCTTGAGCTGCACCGTGATATCACTCCACGCCTCGTCGACACGAACGCCCAGCGTGACGAGCGAGTTGTAGGTCGCCCAGAGGTAGATGCCGATGATCAGAAGGATCACGACGATGACGATGACCGGGACGAGCCATTCCATTTCAGAACTCCTCAGCAGGGGGGTGCAAGCGTGGTGCCTGACAATACTAACGGCGGCCCCTGACACTCCCATGTGCTTCCCATGACCTTCAAAGCAAGTGAAGAGCCCCCAGTAGTGGCGGCACTCGTGCCCTGCTTCGAGCGCGCCGCGAGCGTCGATGCGGCCGCCATGCAGAATAATTCATCGCATGCAGACGAGCGACGCCGCGATCGTGACCGACCGGCTGCGCGTGCGGCGCGGCAGACGCGACGTGATCCGCGGCGTCAGCCTGTCGATACCGCGGGGTCAGGTCGTCGGCCTTCTCGGGCCGAGCGGCTGCGGCAAGACGACCCTCATGCGGTCCGTGGTCGGCACACAGCGGATCGCGAGCGGCACCGTGACCGTGCTCGGGCGCCCGGCCGGCAGCACGGCACTTCGCCGACGCGTCGGCTATGTGAGCCAGGCGCCGAGCGTGTACGACGACCTGACGGTGCGCGGCAATCTCGCCTACTTCCGCAGGGTGCTCGCGGCACCGGCAGCCGACGTCGATCGGGTGATCGAGGCGACCGACCTTGGCGAGCACGCCAGGGACCTCGTCGCCCACCTGTCGGGCGGCCAGCGCAGTCGCGTCTCCCTTGCTGCGGCCCTCCTCGGCTCGCCGGAGTTGCTCGTTCTCGATGAGCCGACCGTGGGGCTCGATCCGCTGCTGCGCGTCGAGCTCTGGGATATGTTCTCCTCACTCGCGGCGGCCGGCACGAGCCTTCTCGTCTCGAGCCATGTCATGGACGAGGCCTCACGGTGCGAACGCCTGCTCCTCATGCGCGACGGCGACGTGCTCGCCGATGCGACACCGGCGGATCTCTACGCGCAGACCGGCACGGACAACGCGGAGGACGCCTTTCTCGCTCTGATCAGGCACTCGCCGCGCCACTCGGCAAGCGGCAACGGCGCGACGAGCGAGAACGGGGAACGCCGATGAATCCGCGGCGCACGCTCGCCACGGCCGGCCGCGTGCTCGCGCAGGTTCGGCACGACCCGCGCACGGTGGGCCTGCTCGTCATCGTGCCGAGCCTGCTCATCGGGCTGGTCGCGTGGATCTTCGACGACACCGAGGTCTTCTCGCAGATCGGGCCGGCCATGCTCGCGCTGTTTCCGTTCATCGTCATGTTCCTCGTGGCAAGCATCACGACGCTGCGCGAGCGGCGCACGGGAACGCTCGAGCGTCTGCTGAGCATGCCGCTCGGCAAAGGGGACTTCATCCTGGGCTACACGCTCGCGTTCGGGCTGCTCGCGATCGTGCAGTCCGCCCTGGCCGTCGGGTTCGCAACCTGGGTGTGCGGCCTCACGATCGACGGCTCCCTCTGGCTACTGCTCGCGGTTGCGCTCGTCGACGCGGTGCTCGGCACCACGCTCGGCCTGCTCGCGAGCGCGTTCGCGAACACCGAGTTCCAGGTGGTGCAGTTCATGCCGGCGCTGGTGTTCCCCCAGATTCTGCTCGGCGGCATCTTTCTGCCGCGCGACCAGCTGCCGCAGGTGCTGCGCGTGATCAGCGACTGGCTTCCGCTCTCGCACGCGATCGACGCGCTGAATGCCGTCGCACGCGACACCCACGATGCGCCGTGGGTGGGCGGCCAGCTGCTCATCATCGCAGGGTTCGCGGTGGGCTCGATCGTCGTCGGCTCGGTCACGCTGCGCCGCCGCACGCCGTGAGGTGCGAAAGCACAACCGCCGCCACCCGTGGTCGGCCGGGCGGCGGCGGAGTTCGTGTGCCCCGGGTCTTTCGTTCAGCCCCGGGTGCCGATCGGGCCCCGGCGCAGTTCAGCCCCGGGTGCCGATCAGGAGGGGCAGCCCCAGTACCCCTGGATGAGCACAAGCGTGGCGCCGGGGCACGGTCCGCATGAATCGTTCGCGGGCGGTGTCGCCGACACGCCCGGCGCGAGATAAGGAGCCGCTGCGCGCGCTGCGCTGCGTGTGACAACGGATGTGCGATGTGACGAGACGGTCGCCGACGAGTGCACCACCTGGTATTCCCTGGCAGCCTGCGCGGCGGCCGCCGCAGCCGCTGCTGCGGCCTGTCGCGCCGCCTCGGCGTGCTCCCACGCCGAGACGGAGTCGCTGACGGCCTTCTCTGATTCGCGAAGCGACATGACCGAGCCGAGCACGCTGTATGCGGAGCCGTTGTCAATCTGGGCCGTGACGTCTGCTATCGACTGGGTGAGCGCCGCGCGACCCTCCTCGGATGCCTTGCCCGCGCTCGACGCAAGAAGCGCCTGCGCCCGGGCCACCTCATCGCGGGCCGTCGCGAGAGCGCTGGTCAGCGCATCGTCGGCGACGCTCGAGCGCAGGGACGCGCTCGCCACGGTGTCGGCCGAGACGGCCGCGCTCAGCGCGGCCACGGAATCCGCGCGCTGCGCAGCAACGGCGCTCGTGGGCATCGCACCCACCGTGCCGGTGACGACGAGTGCGGCAACCGCAGCCCCCGTTGCCAGTCGCAGCCCGAATCCGCCCATCCCGGCGAGGCCGCTGCGGCCGTTCTTTCTTCGTGCAAGCCTTGTCGACCTCATGGCGGTCGACGTCTCTGACGCGCTGTCGTTCATTGTGCGAGCCCTCCCATATCTGAGCAATGCTCAGAATTCTCAGCAACTTCACAGCTTTTGTGGAACGTCAGCCATGTTCCCAGCGCAGGAGAGAGCCGTCAATGCCCCAGTTCGGTTTTGCGTGGCACGTTTTCGGGGGACAAGCCGGAGTGTCGCGACGCGATTTCTCGCGGCATCCGTGTAAAAGAAGTCGCTCAGCGACCCACCTTCGGGGTACGCACCGGATTCCGCGGCGGCGCCCAAATCACGACGAGCGCCGTGGCGATCGGGCCGATCAACAGCCCGAGCACAAACCACACCCAGCGGCGGCGCCCCTTCGTCTCGGCCAGACCCGCGGTCACAATCGCGAGAACAAGCCACCAACCGCTGCCGCCGTAGATGACGCTCGTCGTTTCATTCACCATCGCAGCGTACCGGGGCGCTGCGCACGGCAATGCCCTCGCTCGGGGCAAAACGCGGGTGTTCCCGCGTGACACCCGCGCGATGCCCCGAGCCAGGGGCAAGCGGTTGCTCTCGAGTCGAGGGGTATGGCCCGCTCTCGAGCCGAGGGGTAGGCCCGATCGCGGAACACGCGAGGTAGGGCTCAGCCCCCGAGCACGCGGGCGAGGTAGGCGTTGCCGAAGCGCCGCTCGGGATCGAGCCGGTCGCGCACCGCGACGAAGTCGTCGAACCGGGGGTATGCCTGCCGCAACGACTCGGCATCGCGAAAGTGCATCTTGCCCCAGTGCGGCCGGCCGTCGTGCGCCATCATGATCTGCTCGACGGCTCGGAAGTACGGCTCCGGGTTCTCCCGGTAGTAGCGGTGCACCGCGATGTAGCCGCTCTCGCGCCCATACGCGGTCGAGAGCCAGTTGTCGTCGGCCGCCGCCGAGCGCACCTCGATGGGGAACGAGATGCGCCACCGCTGCCGCTCGATGAGCGCACGCACCTCGCGCAGCGCCTCGGGCACGGCCTCTCGCGGCAGCGCGTACTCCATCTCGCGAAAGCGCACGGTGCGATTGGTGACGAAGACGCGGGGCGAGGCATCCGTGAATTCGCGGTTGCCCGTGAGTCGCTGGGCGAGACGGTTGAACGGCGGCACGATGGCCGGCGCAGCAACACCGAGACCGCACACCGCGCGATAGACGCCGTTCGCCATGAGCTCGTCGTCGACCCAGCGGCCGAGCGCGCCGAGCGGATGCCGTTCGGCGTCACCGGGGAGCCTCGTGTTCGTCTTGGTCAGGGCCACCTCCGTGTGCGGGAACCAGTAGAACTCGAAGTGGTCGGCCGCCCGAGACCGCTCGCCGTATGTCTCGAGAACGGATGCGAGCGGCTCCGGCCGCTCGACCGCATGCAGCACGAACGCCCGAACGCACTGCAGCGTCACCTCCACGAGGATGCCGAGCGCGCCGAGCCCGAGACGCACGGCCGGCAGCAACTCGGTGTTCTCGTGGTCGTCCACGCGCATCCGCTCGCCGTCGGCCGTGATGAGGGTGACGCCGATGATCTGCGTCGCAAGGCCGCCGAACGAGCCGCCGGTACCGTGCGTTCCCGTGGAGGTGGCGCCCGCGATGGTCTGCCGGTCGATGTCTCCCATGTTCTCGAGGGCGAGGCCGTGCGGCCCGAGAAGCGCGGGCAGCTGATTGAGCCGCGTGCCGGCCAGCAGCGTGACCCGCCGGGTCGCCGCGTCGACCGAGACGATGCCGCTGAGGTCGGTGAGATCGAGCTGCACCCCGGGCGCGACGGCGATGCCGGTAAAGCTGTGGCCCGCTCCCACAGCCTTGATGGCGACGCCCTGACGCGCCGCCGCCTGCACCGCGCGCTGAACGGCCTCGACGGTGCCAGGCCGCTCGACGCGCATCGGCCGCACCCGCTCGTTGCGCGCCCAGTTGCGCCAGACGGCGCCAGTCGCGGTCACAAGCACGCCTCCGTCTTGACGGCCGGCCCCGCCTCGACGCCTGGCCCTGCAGCGCTCACAGGAACACCACGCCCTCACCGCGGTACGTCGGCAGCGAATCCACCACTGCGTCACCGTCGACGAGGTGGAACTCATTGGCGTGTTCGCTCACCTCGCCCGACTTGGTGTGCCGCAGCCACACGCGGTCGCCGACCGTCATGTCGACGGCGGCGGCTCCTCGCAGCGGCGTCTGCACCTCCCCCGCCATCTCGCGCGGCGCGAAGGCGAGGTTCTGCGGCCAGACGACGCGGGGCAGACGGTCGGCGGCGGGCGGGCCGGATGCGATCCAGCCGCCGCCCAGAAGCGTCACGCGGTCGGGCGTCGGCTTGCGCACCACCGACAACGCGAACGCGAGCGCGGGAGCGGGCACGAACGCGCGGTATGTATCGAAGAGGTGGCCGCCGAACAGGCCGCTGCCGGCCGCGATCTCGGTGACCGAGGGGTCACTCGCCGTGAACTCGAGCGAGCCGGTGCCGCCACCGTTGACGAACTCGAGATCGGCGACCTCGCGCACAGCCGCCACCGCGGCCCCGCGCCGCTGGAGAAGCTCGGCCTTCGACCGCGACTGGATCAGCCGCAGCGTCGCGCCCCAGGCCGGGCGCCCGGCCGGGTTGTCGCCCTGGCCGGCGATCTGCGCCTCGTAGCCCATGAGCCCAACGAGGCGGAAGCCGCGCCGAGCGACGATCTGCGTCGCGAGGCTGCGCGCATCCGCTGGCGTGAAGACGGGTGAACGCCACACGCCGACGTGACCGAGCGCGGGCGCGGTGTAGGCGCAGTCGAGCTCGATGCAGACCCGCAGTCGCTCGCGCTTGGCGGGCGGCACGAGGCTGTCGATGAAGTCGAGGTGCTCGACCGAGTCGACCATGAGCGTCACGCGCGAGGCTAGCTCGGGCGAGGCCGCGAGGCGACGGATGCCTGTGGCGTCGGCCGTCGGATACCCCACCACGACGTCGGTGATCGCGTCGTGGCCGCCCTCTGCGCTCGCCAGCCAGAGCGCCTCCGGCAGCGTGTACGCGAGTACGCCGTGGTAGCCCGGCAGGCGCAGCACCGCGTCGAGCACGCTGCGTACCCGCACCGACTTCGATGCCACGCGGATGGGCTTGCCTGCCGCTCGCCGCAGCATGTCGTGGGCGTTGTGGCGCAGGGCGTCGGCGTGCAGAGCGGCGACGGGGGCGTCCAGGTGGGCGGTGGCCCGTGTGAGGGCGGGCCAGTACGACTCGGGCTGCAGCCAGGAGCGGCCTGCGGCATCCGGTGCTGTGCTGAGGTCGAGGGTGGTCATCGCACTCCTTTCACGCGGGCGACGGCGAGCGCGCCCGCGAACGCGAACACCGCAGCCATGACGAAGAGACCGGTGAAACCGGCGACGGCGACGACGACGAAGGCACCGAGAAGGGGCGCGATGGCCTGCGGAACCGCCGTCGCGATGTTCATGATGCCGAGGTCCTTGCCGCGGGTGGTCGGGTCGGGCAGCACCTGCGTGGCGAGCGCCTGGTCGACCGAGAGAAAGCAGCCATAGCCGAGGCCGAGGATCGCGGCCGCGACCATGGCCACGCCGAACGCCGGCACGAACGCGAGCAGCAGTGCCGCGACCCCCTGCAGCGCCGACGCGACGAAGACGAACGCCTTGCGGCGGCCGAGCCGATCAGACCAGCGGCCCGTGCCGAGGGCGGCGAGCACCACGAACACCATATAAATGAGCGTGAGAACGAGCAGCCCGTCCTGCGCGTCGTCGAGCTTCAGGCCGAACTCGAGGAAGTAGAGCAGCAGCGTCGTGCCGAACGCGTTGCCGAAGTTGACGAGGATGCGCCCCAGCAGCGTCCAGCCGAAGTCCGGGTAGGCGCGCGGGCTGATCCAGAACCCCTCGACGATGCGCCGCAGCGTCATGCGCTCACGCAACTCTGGCGCGAGCACGGCGTCGGGCAGCAGCAGGAACGGCACGACGAGCACCATGAGCAGCACCGCGAGGATGAGGTTGGCGAGCAGCTGGCCGATGACGCTCTGCAGCATCTGGTCGGTGAAGAGCAGCGTGATGAGCAGAATGCCGAGAATGGTGCCGATGGCCTGCGGCGCCGAGAGCCAGCCCGAGACGTAGCCTCGCTGGCCCACGGGCACCTGGTCGCTGATCGTCGCCGTGAGCGCAGCCGTGAGCATGCAGAAGCCGATGAGCACGATCGACCAGACGATGCCGATTCCCACCAGCGTCGTCTGCGCCCCGAGCACCACGAGGCCGATGCCGAAGATGACCGCACCGGCGGCGATCCACGGCCGACGTCGGCCGAAGCGACTCGTCGTGCGGTCGGAGAGCGCACCCGTCAGCGGGTATGCCACGATCGCGCAGAGCCCGGCGATGCCCGAGATGATGCCGAAGGCCACGACGTTCTCGAGCCAGTTCTCGGTGTCGAGCCGCGCCTGGATCTGCAGCGGCAGCAGCAGCTGGATCGGCGTGAGCTGCGCCATCCACACGCCCAGCCAGGCCAGGGCGAAGAAGGCGATCCAGCGCCCCGGCACGGCGCGGGTCGGTTCGGCGAAGACGGCGGCGCGTTCGGTCGTGGTCATGATTCCTCCGCATATGCCGCGAGTGCGTCCGCCGCGAAGTCCATGACGGATGCTGCTACCGCATCGTCGCGCCCCACGAGCCAGCCGAGCGTCAGCCCGTCGGTGAGGGTGACGAGGAGACGTGCCAGCTCGTCGACGGGGCGGCGCCACCGGCATCCGCTCTTCTCTTCGGCCACACGCAGGGCCGAGGCCGCCAGCTCGTAGTAGCGCTCGTACTGCCGGCGGGCGAGGGGTGCCATGGTGCCAGACCGCAGGGCGTAGTGGGTGAGTTCGAGCATGGCCTTCTCGCGGTCGGGGTCGTCGCGCACGGCGTCGAAGTAGCGCTGGAGGCCGCCGCGGAGGGCGTCGCGCACGCTGATTCCCTCGTCGCCGGGGGCGAGGGCCGGGGCGATGGAGAGCGCCTCCTCGTCGACGACGTGGGAGACAAGCGCGGCCATGAGCTCGTCGCGGGAGCCGAACACGTAGTGGAAGCTGGCGAGCGGCATGCCCGCCTCTGCGACGATGGCGCGTGTGGTTGCTGCGGTCACGCCGTGGGCCGCGACCACGCGCAGGGCCGCGCGCACGAGGGCGTCGCGTCGTTCACCGACGGGGATCCGCGTCACGGCGCTGCCTCCAAAACGTCTCCTGCTCTTCGTCGCGCAAGATGTGGGTCAATCGACCCAGTTGTCAGTATGCCGTAAGTCCGGGCGGTCGTGTTGACATCTCTTCGGGGGTCGTCTGGGATGGAACGCACAGTGCACCAGTTCTCCCGCGGTCGCTCACGCGAGCAGAAACGAACAGTCCGGCCGCCGCGCGCGGTCGGACTCATTGTCGGCGCGCTGCTCGGGGTGGGGATACTGTGCGCGCCGGTACTCGGGCTGGGGCTGGGGCCGGCCGCGTCCGCCGCACCGGCCGCGTCGGCCGCGTCGGCGGCGCCGGCCGGGGTCGAGGGCACGCCTGGTCCGAGCAGCGATTCCGCCGCGGCGGCCGCCGCCACCCCCGCACCCGGCGTCGACCCGAGCGACGAGACGCCGGCACCGCCAGTGGCCCCGACCATCACCTCGCCGGCGGATGGCGCGACCATCAAGGCACACTCGGTGACGGTGACGGGCACGCGGGATCCGGGCGACCAGATCCAGGTCTTCTTCGCATCGAACGCCGAGCCGGCGTGCGTTATCGACGCCTCGACCAGTTCGACATGGAGCTGCGCCGTGCCGGTCAGCAGCGGTAAGGCCGTGGCGATCAGGGCCGTGCCGACGACCAATGCCGATGCCGCCGCGCAGATCCACGTGAACGTGCTAACGCCGCCGACGCTCGTTGTCGATTCCACGCCGTCGGCTGGCGGCGTGCACGGAACCGGGTTCCCTGGGGCGACGGTGGTTGCGTCATCCGATGGCTACGACTGTGTGGTCAAGGTCGACTCGAACGGGCTCTGGGCGTGCTTCCTCAACTTCGGGCCGAAGCATTCCTCTGGCACATACGGCGTGACGGCGCTGCAGTCGACCGCGTGGGCGATCTCGGACTCGAGCCCCTCCTCCCCCGTCGTCTTCGACACCGACCGCCCCGCCGCGCCTGCGCTCACGAGCCCGGCCACGGGAGCGCAGGCGCAGCTCGGCTCCGCGTTCACGTTCGCCGGCTCGGGCGAGAGCGGCGCCGGCATCCGCGTGTATGCCGGTAGCGAGAAGGGGTCGATCCTGCTGTGCTCGGCGACCGTCGTCGGCGGTGCCTGGCAGTGCTCCGGCGGATCGTCCCTGACCGCGGGCACTTACGTCATCTCGGCATTGCAGACGGATGCCGCGGGCAACACCAGCACGGCCAGCCCGGCCATCTCGGTGCAATACGCCGCAGCCGGCGCGTCGACGCCGAGCCACCCGCCGACGGGGCCGGGCTCTGAGACGCGACCGCACCACGGTCAGACGGCGCCCGCGCCCCCGACCTCGCCCGATGCAACTGCGCCGCCGCAGAGCGCGAGCCCCACGCCGACGCCCGGAGCGACGGCGCCGCCGTTCACAGACTTCGGCGGCGGCTGGCCGGGAACGGGCGGCAGCCCCCTCACCTCCACAAGCGCGCCATCGCTCGCGGTCTCCACCATTCCGGGCTGGATCCGCGCGCTCGTGCTCGCCATCGTCGCGCTGCTGCTGCTCGCCCTGCCGGCGCGGCTGCTCACACGGTCGATGGCGCGCGCCGGAGTGGGAGCGGCGGTGGCCCGAGGGCGACTCTTCGGGCGCAACCAGCCCGCATCGGCGGTCGACGCCGGCGAGCTCGCAGAGCCCCAGTCGCAGGCGGCCGTGACGCGGCGCTGGCCCGTCGGCGTCGCACTGCTCGTCGCCACGACCCTGATCGTCTCGCTGGCCAGCCCCGCTCCGGAAACGGCCGCCTACGTACGGCTCTGCATCGCCGTGGGGCTCGCCGTGCTGGCCGTCAACGCGCTCTGGATTCTGGTGGGCGGGGTGGGCGCGCGCCGCCTGACGGGCGGCGCGGCATCCGTCTCGCTGTCGGCGAGGGCGATCGTGGTCGTCGCCGCCATGACGCTGCTGTCGCGGCTGGCCGACCTGAGCCCGGCGCTCGCGTTCGGTCTCGTCGTCACGGCGAGCCTCGCACCGAGCGCGAACCACGTGCTGCGCGGGCGTCTGGCCGCCGCGCAGATCACAACGCTGGCGGTGCTGGGCGCCGTGGCATGGAGCGTATCGGCGGCCCTGCCCCAGGAGAGCACCGCGCTCGGTGTCGGCTTCGCGCGCGACCTCGCCGGGGCCATCGCGATCATCGCCACCGGCTCGGCGGCCATCTCGCTCGTGCCGGTGGGGCGGCTCGCCGGGCGGGCGCTCTTCGCGTGGTCCCGCCCGATCTGGATCGGCCTGAGCCTCGCCGTCGGAACGGTGTTCTTTGCTCTGCTCGTGCCCGTCGACGCGATCTGGCAGGCGGGCGTCGGCGGCCTGCTTGTGGCGGGCGCAGCCCTCGGCTTCGCCGGGCTCAGCGTCGCCGTGTGGCTGTGGGAGCGCTACATCGACCCGGCACTGTAGACCGCGCCCGAACATCGGTTGACGCGGTTGCGCCCGTACTCGGTGGCGGTACTCGGTGGCGGTAGTCGGTGGCGGTACCCGGTGGGCGTACCCCGTGGCCGTACCCCCAGTGGGACTCGAACCCACACTCGGGCGATTTTAAGTCGCCTGCCTCTGCCAATTGGGCTATGGGGGCGTGCCGCTGCCGGCCGCGGCTCAATGCTACGGGAACGCGGCCGCCACCCGCCCGCCGCGAACGAAAACGACGGAGATTCTGTCGGAAACGGCCCGGTAGGGCCGCATCCGCTCACGAAAACGCAGTTGATCCGTCGTTTTCGTTCGTGCCGGCAAGGGCAGCGGATGCGAAGGGGCCGCCGGCGACTCACGCCGCCGACGGCCCCTTCGTTCTGCAGGTTCTACTTCGCGTCGGCCTTGGCCGGCTCCTTCTTCGCGGCGGGCTTGCGCGCGGGGGCCTTCTTCTCCGGCTTCTCGGCGTCTGCCGCGGGCGGCTTCGGCCGTGCGGCGAACTTCTCGAACTCGGCGCGGGGCTGCGTGCGGTCCTCGAGCGAGACGATGTCGCGGTCGAGGAGCAGGTTCAGAACCCAGTTGCCGATGACGCGGATCTTGCGCTCCCACGTGGGCATGGCCAGGCCGTGGTAGCCGCGGTGCATCACCCAGGCGGGGAAGCCCTTGATGCCGAGCTTGCCCTTCTGGAACACGCCGATGCCGAGGCCGATACCGGCGACCGCGCCCGCGTTCTTGTGGTAGTACTCCTTCGGCTTCTCGCCGCGCAGCACCGCCACGATGTTCTTCGACATGAGCTTGCCCTGACGCACCGCGTGCTGGGCGTTGGGGACGCAGAAGCCGCCGACGCCGCCGCCCGTGAGGTCGGGGACCGCCGCGACATCGCCCGCGCCCCAGGCGTCGGCGATGATCTCGTCTTCGGTGCCCACGCGCAGATCGGCGCGAACCTTCAGGCGGCCGCGCTCCTCGATGGGCAGGTCGGTGTTGCGCACGACCGTGGGGTTGGCCATGACGCCAGCCGTCCAGATGATGAGGTCGGATTCCATCGACTCGCCGGTGGAGAGCTGCACCACGCCGTCGACGGCGCTCGTGAGCTGCGTCTCGAGGTGGATCTCAGCCCCGCGCCGGGCCAGGTTCTTGATGACCCAGTGGCTCGTGGGCAGCGACACCTCTGGCATGATGCGGCCCATGGCCTCAATGAGGTGGAAGTGCGTGTCTTCGAACTCGATCTGCGGGTAGCGCTTGAGCAGGGCGCTCGCGAACGAGCGCAGCTCGCCGAAGATCTCGATGCCCGCGAAGCCACCGCCGACCACGACGACCGTGAGCAGCCTGTCGCGCTCGGGCCCGGCAGGCAGCAGAGCCGCCTTGTCGAAGTTCGTCAGCATCTTGTCGCGGATCTGCGCGGCCTCTTCGATCGTCTTCAGGCCGATGGCCTGATCGGCGACGCCCGGGATCGGGAAGGTGCGCGAGACCGCGCCAGCCGTGACCACCACGATGTCGTACTCGAACTGCCACGCCTCGCCGACCGGCGGGGTGATGGTGGCCGTCTTGTTCGCGTGGTCGACGTAGGTGACCTGCGCGGTGATGACCTCGGTGCGCTTCAGGTGGCGCCTCTGCGAGACGACCGCGTGGCGCGGCTCCACTGAGCCGGAGGCGACCTCCGGCAGGAAGGGCTGATACGTCATGTACGGGCGGGGGTCGACGATCGTGACCTCGGCCTCACCCGCGCGAAGCCACTTTTCAAGCTTCCACGCGGTGTAGAAACCGGCGTAACCGCCACCGACAATCAGGATTTTGGGCACAGAAGAGTCTCCTCAAGCTGGAAAGTATGACCCCAATCTACCCCTTTTGACGCAGCCGCCTGAAATGGCGCCACGCCGCTACCCCACCGAGCGCCGCGATCGCCACGAATGCGAGAAGCACCGTGACCGGAATGATGACGCCCGTGACGGTACCCCACCGGGGCATGAGGAACGCCGCGGTGTCCACGGGTTCGGGGGCGAGCGCGGTCGGCGTCGCCGTCGGCGCGGCGGTAGCGCCGGGGGTGGGCGCATCCGTCGCCTCGGCACGCCGATGCACCCTGATCCACTCCCCGAGATCGCCCATGGGATTTGCAGTGACGGATGGCACGGCGGCCGTCACGGCCGCTCGCGCGTCGAGCAGTCCGTACCCGTAGATGGGGCTCGGCGCCGAGCCCACCGGCCGGGCGGTGCGGATGATGCGGTTGATGACGTTCGCGGCCGACAGGCCCGGGTGCGATGCCTGCACGAGCGCGACGACGCCGGCGACGATGGGAGCCGCGCCGCTCGTGCCCTCCCACTGCACGTAGCCGCCGCCGGGGCTCACCCCGACGAGCTGTTCGCTCGGCGCCGACACACCGATCGTGATGCCCTGGCTCGACGCGTCGAAGCTGGCTCGACCCGCGCGGTCGACGCCGGCGACCGTGAGCACGCCCGGGATGGTCGCTGGCGCGCCGACCTCGGTCGTGCCGCTGCCGCGATTGCCCGCCGCCGCGACCACGACCACGTTGTGCGCGAACGCGTACTGGAACGCCGAGTCCCAGCTCTCGGGCCAGTCGAGCGTGTTGCGGGTCAGCGACATGTTGATGACGGATGCCCCGTGATCCACGGCCCACCGCACCGCGTCGGGGATCTGCTCGTCACTCGACGACGCCGCCTGCCCGCCCAGCCCCACCGATAGCGAGAGGATCGAGGCCTCGGGCGCGACGCCGATGACGCCGTTGCCCGCACCGGTTCCGCGACCGGCGAGCAGCGAGGCCACCCACGTGCCGTGATCGGAGTCGGCGCCCACCGGCTTCTGTCCGTTGGCTGCGCCCTGCCCTGAGAAGTCGGCTCCGCCGGTGACGGCGCCGCGCAGCTCAGCCACGCTGCCGTCGACGCCCGTGTCGATGACGGCCACCGTGATGCCGGCGCCGCGGGTGGTCTGCCAGGCGTCGGCGATGCCGTATCCGCTCAGCCAGTACTCGAGGCTGCGCACCTGGTCGGCGTGCGCGGGCGCGGGGGCCGCCACCGTGAGCGTCATCGCGGCGAGCGCGGCGACCGCAGCGGCGCAGGTGAGACGGAGGCGCCTGGGCCGGCGCCGGCTTCGCATCATTCCTCGGGCTCGCCTCGGCACTCGCATCGCTGCGGCGACCAGTCGGCGCGGGCGAGCGCGAGGTCGCCGATGGGGTTGACGCCCGGACCCACCGCGAGCGCGTGCGCGGCGAGCGCGTGCAGGCACTTCACACGGGTCGGCATTCCTCCCGCCGAGATGCCGGCGATCTCGGGCACGGCCTGAATGCTCCCGCGGTCGGCGAGGTACGCCTCATGCGCGGCGGCGTAGCGTTCACGCAGCTCGGCGTCGTCGGCCAGCATGTCGTTGTACTCGTTCATGACCTGGGTGGCCTCGAGCTGCGAGATGGCCGCGGTGGCCGCCGGGTGGCTCAGGTAGTACAGCGTGGGGAACGGCGTGCCGTCGCCGAGGCGCGGCGCGGTCGCAACGACCGTGGGCGCCCCGCACACGCACCGGGCGGGAATGCCGATCACATCACGCGCCTGCCTGCCCAGCTGGGCGGAGACGGCCCGGATGTCGGCGTCGCTCACAGGCTCGAACGGCGGTGAAGACATGCTCAGCCCTTCGGGGGGTCGGTAGCGACGGTTGCGGGGTCGGTGGCGACGGGAGTGCTCGTGGGCGCGGCCTGCCCCGAGCCGGCGGCCGCGCCGTGCGCGGGCGGCGCATCCGTGGTGCCGGCCGTGACGGTGGAGGCGAGCAGCGCCTGAAGCCAGTCGGTCTTCGTGGTCTGGATCTTCTTGCTCACCGGCGCCTCGTGCGCGCGCTTCTCGGCGGCCGTGCGGTCGTCGATGATGAGGTAGTTCGTCTCGCCCGGCATCACATAGTAAAGGCGGTCGCGCACCTGCGAGCGCACGTAGCTGGGGTCGCTCCAGCGGGCGCGCTGCACGCGGGCGTCGTCGAGACGGTTCTGCTCGGCGTGCACCTGGGCGCGCAGATCGTCGATCTTCTGCTGCTGCGTGATGTAGAGGTGCAGAGTGGGCGCGAGAATGACGACCGCGAGTATGACGAGCGCCATCATGAGAAGCGAAAAACCCGAGAAGCGGATGCCGCGCAGCCACCCGCC
Source organism: Microbacterium sp. STN6 (assembly GCF_026410545.1). GTDB lineage: Bacteria > Actinomycetota > Actinomycetes > Actinomycetales > Microbacteriaceae > Root112D2. The sequence goes on along the minus strand of NZ_JAPMIT010000002.1, from coordinate 138,022 downwards.
CGCAGCGCTCTGCTTCGGCTGCATCGCCACCGGCACGCGTCGCGTGGTGGGCGCGCGGCTCTCTGCGGGACGGCGAACGGGCATGACCTCGATCTTACGTTCCGGCTCGGCCGTGGAGCGCTCGGCACGCGCGAGTGCGGCGCGCCTCACACGCACACTCGCGCGCAGGCTCGCACACGACTCGGGCCGAATCGCGGGTTCTCGTCGAGAACACCCGCGATTCGGCCCGAGTCGGTGAGGTGGTGGCTGCGTGCAGCTACGCCGTGAAGCGGGGGAAGGCGCTGCGGCCCGCGTAACGCGCGGCGTCGCCCAGCTCCTCCTCGATGCGCAGAAGCTGGTTGTACTTGGCGACGCGCTCGCTGCGGGCGGGAGCACCCGTCTTGATCTGGCCGCCGTTGGTCGCCACCGCGAGGTCGGCGATGGTCGTGTCTTCCGTCTCGCCCGAGCGGTGCGACATGACGGTCGTGTAGCCGCTGCGCTGGGCGAGGGCGACCGCGTCGAGCGTCTCGGTGAGCGTGCCGATCTGGTTCACCTTGATGAGCACCGAGTTGGCGGCGCCCTTCGCGATGCCGTTCGCAATGCGCGACGGGTTGGTGACGAACAGGTCGTCGCCGACGAGCTGCACCTTGGCGCCGATGTGCTCGGTGAGGTGCGCCCAGCCCTCCCAGTCGTCCTCGGCCAGCGGGTCCTCGATCGTGACGAGCGGGTACGCGGCGAGCAGCTCGTCATAGTACGACGACAGGTCGGCGGCGCTGATCTGCTTGCCCTCGAACGTGTACGAGCCGTTGTCGAAGAACTCGGTGGAGGCGACGTCGAGGCCCAGCGCGACATCCGTGCCCGGGGTGAAGCCCGCGGCCGAGATGGCCTCGACGAGCAGGTCGAGTGCGGCGCGGTTGCTCTCGAGCTCGGGCGCGAACCCGCCCTCGTCGCCGAGCCCGGTCGACAGGCCCTTGCTCTTCAGGAGGCTCTTCAGCGCGTGGTACGTCTCCGCACCCCAGCGCAGGCCCTCGCGGAAGCTGCCGGCGCCGACGGGCAGGATCATGAACTCCTGGATGTCGACGTTGTTGTCGGCGTGCGCGCCGCCGTTGATGACGTTGAGCATGGGAACGGGCAGAATGTGCGCGTTCGGCCCGCCGAGGTAGCGGAACAGGGCCAGGTCGGCCGAATCCGCAGCGGCCTTGGCGACGGCCAGGCTCACACCGAGAATGGCGTTGGCGCCGACGCGGCTCTTGTTCTCGGTGCCGTCGACCTCGATGAGGGCGGTGTCGACCAGGCGCTGGTCGTCGGCCTCGAAGCCCTCGATGGCGGGCGCGAGCTCGTCAAGAACGGCGCTGACGGCCTTCTCGACGCCCTTGCCCAGGTAGCGACCCTTGTCGCCGTCACGCAGCTCGTACGCCTCGAACGCGCCGGTCGAGGCGCCGGAAGGAACAGCGGCACGGCTGACCGTGCCATCCTCGAGCACGACCTCGACCTCGACGGTCGGGTTGCCCCGGGAATCCAGAATCTCGCGAGCGCCTACGGCCTCGATCTGAGCCACAACTATCTCCTTATGTTTCTTCTTGCGGTGAAAAGCGTTTCGATTCGAAGTGATCCGCGGGCAAGTCTAGTGAGTGCTCCCACACCGCGGATGCGCGGGCCCTAACGCCCCGCGAGACGTGCGCGCCTACTCGAGCGGCCTGAACGTCAGCTCGTCTGCCCACGTCGAGGCCGAGGCTGCAGCGGTACCGGATGCGGCACCCTCGACCACGGCGAACGACCCGTACCCGGCCTCCCTGGCCCGGCCGAGCAGCGCCTTCATGTTCTTGGCGCGTCGCTCGAGGCGCACGCGTTTGCCGCGCGAGACGAGCTCGGTCTTCAGGGCGAGCAGGCGGGCGAGGGGCACGGACGGGTCGTATACGAGCGCGACGGAGTCTGCGGCAGCATCCGCTGGCGTGTCGATCAGGTCGACGATGCGCTCGAACCCGATGGAGAAGCCGCACGCCGGCACGTCGGTGCCCAGGAACCGGCCGATCATGCCGTCGTAGCGGCCGCCGCCACCGACCGAGCTGCCGGAGGCGGGGTGCGCGATCTCGAAGATGGTGCCGGTGTAGTAGCCCATGCCGCGCACGAGTGTCGGGTCGAAGGTGAGGCGAACCCCGGGCGGCAGGGCGGCGAGCGCGTGGGCGAGCGACTCGAGGTCGGCGACGGCGTCGGCGTCGATTCCGTCGGGAAGCGCGGCGGCGATGTCGTGGGCGGTAAGCGGGATGCCCTCGGCCAGGCGCGGCTCGAGCCGTTCGAGGATGCCGCCGAGCACGGCCGCCGCGTCTGCACCGTTTTCGGCGAGTTCGGCCACGACGCCGTCTGCGCCGATCTTGTCGAGCTTGTCGATGGAGATGAGCGCCTGCGCGTGCCGGCTCGCGTCGAATCCGCAGTACTCGAGCAGGCCCGCGAGGATGCGCCGGTCGTTGACGCGAATGGTGCAGTCGGCGAGCCCAAGCGCCTCGAGGGCCGCCGCGGTGGCGGTGATGAGCTCGACCTCGGCCAGCTGGCCCGCCTCGCCGATGATGTCGATATCGCACTGCACGAACTGCCGGTAGCGGCCCTTCTGCGGGCGCTCGGCGCGCCAGACCGGCGCGATCTGGATGGAGCGGAAGACCGAGGGCAGCTCGGCCCGGTGACTGGCGTAGAAGCGCGCGAGCGGAACCGTGAGGTCGAAGCGCAGGCCCAGGTCGGCGAGCGCGAGCACGTCTCCCCCGTCGGCGGCCTTCGCCAGGTCGTCGTCGTCGAGTCCGCGGCGCAGCACGCTGAATCCGAGCTTCTCGTTGTCGCCGCCGAGTCCGGAGTGCAGCCGCTGGATGTCTTCGAGAACGGGCGTCTCGATCTCGTCGAAGCCGTGGTCGGCGAAGCTGCGCCGGATCACGCCGAGCGCGTGCTCGCGCCGGCTCTTCTCGGCGGGCAGGAAATCGCGCATGCCGCGCGGCGGCGTCACATCTCGGGCCATACCCTCGATTCTTCCACGGTCAGCGGATGGCGCCCGCGCCCGGTCGCCCGCACGCCGCGCGCCCACACCGCTCGCCGGGCCCGCCTATTCCTCGACGCCGCGGTGGTGCCGGCCCATCGGCACGACCATGCGGTCGCCCGTGACGGGATCGGCGGTGACGAGCGAGCCGATGCCGAACACCCGGCTCACCAGCTCGGTGGTGACCACGTTCTCCGGCGCCCCTTCGGCCACGATGAGCCCGTCGCGCATGGCCACGAGGTGGTCGGCGTAGCGGCAGGCCATGTTCAGGTCGTGCAGCACCATCACAATGGTGGTGCCGCGCTGCCGGTTCAGGTCGAGCAGCAGGTCGAGCACCTCGATCTGGTGGCTCACGTCGAGGAAAGTCGTCGGCTCGTCGAGCAGCAGAATGTCGGTCTCCTGCGCGAGCGCCATGGCGATCCAGACCCGCTGGCGCTGGCCGCCCGAGAGCTCGTCGATGGGACGGTCGGCGAGGTCGGTCACGGCCGTGGCCAGCATGGCGTCGGCGACGGCTGCGTCATCCGCTGCGCTCCATCGCCGGAACCAGCCCTGGTGCGGGTAGCGGCCGCGGCCGATGAGGTCGGCCACGCTCACGCCGTCGGGCGCCGTGGGGTTCTGCGGCAGCAGGCCGAGCACGGTGGCGACGTCGCGGGTGCGCTGGCTGCGGATGTCGCGTCCGTCGAGCAGCACCTCCCCCGCCTCCGGCGCGAGCAGCCTGCTGAGGCCGCGCAGCAGCGTCGATTTGCCGCACGCGTTCGGCCCGACGATGGCGGTGATGCGCCCGGGTGGCACCTCGATGTCGATGCCGTGCACCACCTCGCGCCCGTCGTAGCCGAGCGTGAGACCGCGCGCCGCGAGCGTGTGCGCGGGCGTCGGCGCGCCGCTCGGAGCCGTCTCGTCCATGATGCTCATCCTCCTCGCCCGACCCGGTTCGTTCTCGTCAGCAGCCACAGCAGATACGGCGCCCCCACGATGCCCGTGACGACACCGACCGGGAACACGAGCGACGGCACGGCGAACTGCGCCACGACGTCGGCGACCAGCACCATCAGACCACCGATGAGAGCGGATGGCGCGAGAGCCAGCGCCCCACCGCCCACCAGGCGCCTCGCGATCGGTGCGCTCACCAGCGCCACGAACGCCACCGGCCCTGCGGCTGAGACCGCGATGGCGGCGAGCACAACGCCGATGCCGATGGCGGCGGCGCGGGTGCGCTCGGCCCGCACTCCGAGGCCGGAGGCGAGGTCGTCGCCGAGCTCGAGCACCGACAGCGGGCCATGCAGCACGAGCGCGGCCGCGGTGAACACGGCGGCCGACGCGGCAAGCGGCAGGAACCGGCCCCAGTCGGCGCCGTTCACGCTGCCGGAAAGCCAGACGAGCGCGGACTGCGCATCCGTGATGCTGGTGCGCGTGAGCACGACCGAGACGACGCCGGTGCCGAGCGCCGCGATGCCGATGCCGATGAGCACGAATCGGTAGCCGGCGATGCCTCCGCGCCAGGCCAGAACGTAGATGGCCACGGCGGCGGCGATGGCGCCGAGCAGCACGACGCCCGAGAGCGCGAGACCGCTGAGGCCGAGAACGACCACACCGATGACGCCGGCGGCGCTCGCGCCGGCCGTGACGCCGATGATGTCTGGGCTCGCCAGCGGGTTGCGCGCGATGGTCTGGAACAGGGCGCCGGAGAGCCCGAGGCACAGGCCCACGACGATGGAGGTGACGATGCGCGGCAGGCGCAGGTCGACGATGACGAAGCTGGTCAGCCTGTCGGCGTTTCCGGTGAGCGCGGCGACGATCTGCGCGGGCGAGACGGCGACGTCGCCCAGGCACAGCGCGACGCCGGCCACCACAACGATGGCGAGGGCCGCCGCGAGGCCAACGACCCACACGCGTCGAGCGACGCCGGAGCCGGATGCGCGGCCGGAGGAGGATGCCCTGCCGGAGCCGCTCACAGCGAGACCGCCTTGCGCCGGCGCACGAGCCCGATGAAGATCGGGGCACCCACGAACGCCGTCACGACACCCACCTGCACCTCGCCGGGGAACGCGATGAGCCGCCCGATGATGTCACAGGCCAGCAGCAGAACGGGTGCGATGAGAGCCGAGTACGCGAGCACCCACCGGTAGTCACCGCCGACGACGCGGCGGGCGATGTGCGGCACCGCGAGCCCGACGAACGCGATCGGGCCCGCGGCCGCCGTGGCCGAGCCGCAGAGCAGCACGACCGCAACCGCGCACACGAGGCGCGAGGCGCCCACCCGCTGGCCGAGCGCGCGGGCGACGTCGTCACCGAGCGCGAATCCGTTGAGCGCCCGGCCGAGCGCCAGCGCGATCACGGCGCCGAGCACGAGCGTGGGGAGCACCTGCCAGAGCACATCCCAGCCACGCCCCGCCAGCGCGCCTACCTGCCAGAAGCGCAGCTGGTCGAACACCTGCGTGTCGGCGAGCAGCAGGGCGGTGACGATCGAGCTGAGCGCGGCCGTGATGGCGGCCCCCGCGAGGGCGAGCTTGACCGGGGTCGCCCCCTCGCGTCCGAGCGACGCCACCGAGTAGACGAGCACCGAGGCGGCCGCGGCTCCCGCGAAGGCGAACCACAGCGAGCCGGCCACGCCGCCGACCCCGAAGACCGTGATGCCCACGACGACCGCGAGCGACGCCCCCATGTTGACGCCCAGAATGCCGGGGTCGCCGAGCGGGTTGCGGGTCAGCCCCTGCATGATGGCGCCGGCGAGCCCGAGCGCCAGGCCGGCTCCCACGCCGATGAGAGTGCGTGGCAGCCGCTTGTCGACCACGATCAGGTCGTTCGTGTCGTGTGGGTTGTAGTGCACCAGCGCGCCGAGGCTCTGTGACACCGAGAGCGGATGCGCCCCGAGCGCGAGGCTGGCGACGAACGCGATCGCGAGCAGCAGCACTCCCCCGGCAAGCCCGAGAACGAGTCGCCGACGGCGCACACGCTCCCGAGCGGAGGAGGCCGCCCCGGAGCGCGCGCCGCGATTCGTCACCGGGCTCGCCATCTACTGGAAGCTACTGCACTTTGTCGGCGGCCGCCGCGAGCTTCGGAACGTACCGGTCGAGCATCCACGGAATGGAGAGCACGGTCGGCGCGCTCGAGGCCATCACGAACGATTCGCCCACGATCGGCGCGAACCGACCTTCCTTCACGGCCGGCATGGCGGCGATCAGCGGGTCTGCCGTGAACGCGTCCGCCGCCTTCTGATTGTCGAAATACGCCACCAGAATGTCGGTGTCGATACGGCCAACGTTCTCGTAGCTCACCTGATAGAAGTAGCTGCCGGCCTTGGGGTCGGTGTCGAGCGCCTTGACGCTCGGGCTGTTCTTCAGGCCGAGCTGGTTCAGCAGCTGCACCCGGGGGTCGGTGGCGCGGAACACGTTAAGCTGGTCGGCCTCGTTCGCCGACGCGTACACGAAGGTCTTGTCACGCAACACCGGGTACTTGGCCGCCAGCGCGCTGACGTCGGCATCCGTCTTGGTGATCAGCTTCTTGGCCGCGTCGGCCTTGCCGAGCGCTTTGCCGATGATCGTCATCTGGTCCTGCCAGCTCGTGGCCCACGGCTGGTCGGGGTAGGCGACGACGGGCGCGATCTTGCTGAGGGTCGCGAAGTCCTCCTTGGTGATACCGGAGTACGGGGCGAGGATGACGTCGGGCTTCGCCGCGACGAACTGTTCGAACGGCACCTGGCCGGTGTCACCGCCGTCGAGCAGCTTCGGAGCGGTGCCGCCGAGCGTGGAGATCGCCTCGGCATCCCACGGGAGGATGCCCTTGTCGTTGCCGCCGTACGTGAAGGCGGGCATCGCGACGGGCACGACGCCGAGGGCGAGCGCCGCATCCTGGCTGGACCAACCCCAGGTGGCCACGCGTGTGGGGCGCTTGTCGATTGTCGCGTCGCCGAGCGCGCTGTGGATGGTGACGGGGAAGGCCGAGCTGTCGGCCGCTGCGTCGTTCGTCGCGTTGTTCGCGGCACCGTCGGAGCCACCCGCGGAGCAGCCGGTGAGCGCGAGTGCCGCACTGGAGAGGATCGCGGCCGCGGCGAGCGCGAGGCGACGGCGGCCAGCGGGGCGCGGGCGTGCAGCGGGGCGGGAGTGGGCGTGCAGGTGCATGGAATCTCCGGGACAGTGGGGACGAGGCTCACGTGGATCGCGTTGCGAAGGTAAGCCTAACCTAACGCGAGTGTGCCGAGCCACGTCGCGGGCCATCTACCGGAACGGGGACGCGGCCGGGACGCAGACCGGGCGCAGGCCGCGGCGCAGGCCGCGGCGCAGGCCGGGGCGCAGGCCGCGGCGCGGTGCGGCATCATCCTGCAGGCTGATTCGGGCCCGCGAGCCTCCGACATAGACTCGGCCCCACACCGACAGGACGGGAGGGGCCGTGGGCGAGAAGCTTGCCGAGAATCCGCACGACGGCATCGCCGTGCGCGGCGTCGCCCGCGCATTCGGCAGCGTCGAGGCGGTACGCCACGCCGATTTCGACGTTCCGCCCGGCAGCGTCACCGGGCTCATCGGCCCCAACGGCTCAGGCAAGACGACCCTGATGCTCATGCTCGCGAGCCTTCTCCAACCGGATTCCGGCAGCATCCGCGTGGCCGGCCACGACCCGGTCGCCGACCCCGCCGCCGTGCGCAGCGCCATGGGCTGGATGCCGGACGTCCTCGGCTCGTGGGCCAGCCTCAGCCCCCGCACCGCCCTCGAGGTGACCGGCCGCATGTACGGCCTCGAGCGCGCGACGAGCGCGACGCGCGCCGCCGAACTCATCGACCTGGTCGGCCTGGGCGCTCTCGCCGACCAGCCGGCCCGCGTGCTCTCGCGCGGACAGAAGCAGCGCCTCAGCCTGGCCCGCGCCCTCGTGCATGGCCCCCAGGTGCTGCTGCTCGACGAACCCGCCTCCGGCCTCGATCCCGCCGCCCGGGCCGACCTGCGCACGCTCCTCGTGCGCCTCGCTTCCGAGGGCACCGCCATTCTTGTCTCCAGCCACGTGCTCGCCGAACTCGAAGAGATGGCCGACGCCGCCGTGTACATGACGGCGGGCGTGACGGCCTCGCGAGATGACGTGAGCCGTGCCGCCAGTGCCGGCAGGCAGTGGCGCATCCGCTCGGTGGGCAATGCCCCGCTGACGCCGCTTCTGCTTCAGGTGGGGGTCGATGCGGCGCGCATCACCGAGGACAATCGCGGCGTTCTCGTCAGCGTGAACAGCGAAGCGGATGCCGCGGCGCTCCTCGCCGCGGTCATCGGGGCAGGTGCCGAGGTCAGAGCGTTCTCGCCCGCCCTCGGCGAGTTCGAGCACACGTTCCTCGACCTGAACAGAGGGGGCGTGCAGTGACGTTCTTCGGTGGGCTCGGCCTGGTGATCGGCCTCGAGCTGCGGCAGCGGGTGCGGGGCGTGGCCTGGTACGTGCTCGTGGGCATCTTCGTGGTGCTGGTCGCGATCGTGACGGTGCTGCTGTGGCTGGCGACGCGCGCGTTCGACTCCAACGACGGCGCAGCCGGGTTCGGCGGCTGGCTGTACTCGCTCATCGTCTACTTCGTGCTGCTGCTCGGCACCCTCGTGACGCCGGCGTTCAGCGGCAACGCCATCAACGGGGAGCGCGACGCCGGCACCCTGGCCACCACGCAGGTGACACTCGTGACAACGGGCCAGCTGGTGCTCGGAAAATGGATCGCCGCGTGGGTCAGCTCGCTGGCGTTCCTCGTGGCGAGCGTGCCGTTCATCGCGATCGCGCTGCTGCTCGGAAACCTGGATGCGGCGACGATCGCCATCTCCGTGCTGATCCTCGCGGTGGAACTCGGCGTGCTCGCCGCCATCGGGGTCGCACTGTCGGGCATCGTGACCCGGCCGCTGTTCTCGATCGTGCTCAGCTACCTCGTGATCGCGGCGCTGAGCGTCGGAACGCTGATTGCGTTCGGCCTGCTCGGCAGCGTGACGCGCTCGACGGTGACCGAGACGTACGTCGGCTTCAACGCGGACTCATACGACGACTCGACGGGCCAGCCGGTCGACCCGGTGTGCATGCCGGCGCAGACGAACACGTACGAGACGCCGCGGTTCGACCTGTACTGGGGAATCCTCGCGGCGAACCCGTATGTGGTGCTCGCCGATGCAGCGCCCGACGGATTCGATCGCGCCGGCAACCCCACCAACCTGTTCGCCGCCATCTCAGGCGGCGTGCGCTTTCTGCAGGACGAGCCCGAGCTGACGCGGCACATCGATGACTGTGCACAGGCGAAGAACGGTGTTCTCGGGGACATCGACGGCACGCAGAGCACGCTGAAGCAGATTCACGACCGCGCGGTGCCGAGCTGGTACGTGGGCCTGGGCGTGCACGTGCTGCTGGCAGCCGCCGCACTGTGGTGGGCGTGGGCGCGCACCAGGACGCCGGCGAAGCGCCTGCCCAAGGGAAGCCGCATCGCCTGAGCGCCACTGCTGGTTGACGAGCCCGATCGCTTTCGTGCCACCGCTGGTTGAGGAGCCGCGAAGCGGCGTCTCGAAACCTGCACTCACACGGGATTTCCGGGTTTCGAGACAGCGCTGCGCGCTTCCTCAACCCACTCCGCAGCGCTGCGCGCTCCCTCAACCCACTCAGCCCGCGGCTGGCGGAAGCTCCGCTTCGCGGATCTCGGCCTGCAGCTCGCGCAGGCTCGTGCGCAGTGCCCGCTCGGCGTCGAGGCCCCGGGCCTTGGCGCCGGCGACGATCGCGAGCAGCAGCGGCCCGAGCTCGTCTTCGCTCTCGAGAAGGAACGGCCCCGCTCCCGCCTCGTCGCCCGCCTCGAGCAGCCCCACCTTCTGCGCGCGGCCCAGCAGCTTGTCGGCGAGCGCGAGAGCCGGCATCGACTGGGGGATCCCGTCGAGCACACTCGTGCGATGCGGCTTCTCGTCGCGCTTGAGGTCCTCCCAGAAGCCGACGACGTCGGCGGCCGTCTCGGCTTTGCGGTCGCCGAAGACATGCGGATGCCGCCCCACCATCTTTGCCGTCATGTGCTGCGCGACATCCTGAATGTCGAAATCCTCGCCTGCCGTGTGCGCGGCGATATCCGCGTGGAAGAGCACCTGGTAGAGCACGTCGCCGAGCTCTTCGATCATGTCGTCGCGGGTGCCGGTCTCGATGGCGTCGATGAGCTCGTACGTCTCCTCGACGAGATACTGGACAAGCGAGGCGTGTGTCTGGTCTGCGTCCCAGGGACAGCCGCCGGGGGCGCGCAGCCGCGCGGTGATGGCGACGAGCTCGTCGAGCGGCGTCGTGTGCGTCGCCTCGTTCGCGGCATCGGCGTCGGTCATGGTGCCTCCCGTCTGCTCGCCCCATCCTCTCACCGACGCCGGCAGCGCGCGGCGCACGGAGCTGGAGGTTGGTTTTCGCTATTTCACTTCAGCCTCAGGGGTATCCGTAGACTGGGGGGAACATGGGCTTCATCCGATCAGAGCGCGCCTCGGCCCTCATCCTGCTCTGCGCTGCGGCGCTCGGTCTGCTGTTGGCCAACACGGGCGCGGGACCGGCGCTGATCGAGCTGCTGCATTCGCACCTCAGCGTGCCGGGCACCGCACTCGACCTCTCCGTCTCGCATTGGATCAGCGACGGACTGCTCGCCGTGTTCTTCTTCATCGTGGCGATCGAACTCAAGCGTGAGCTCGTCGTGGGCGATCTCAACAGCCTCGGAAAAGCGGCTCTGCCTGCCATCGCGGCGCTCGGCGGGGTCGCCGTGCCCGCCCTCGTCTTCCTGGCTCTCGCCGGAGGCAGCGGGCTCGAGAAGGGCTGGCCGGTGCCGACGGCGACCGATATCGCGTTCGCGCTCGGCGTGCTGGCCGTGTTCGGCCGCAGCATCCCCCAGCGCGTGCGCGTGTTCCTGCTGGCGCTTGCGGTGCTCGACGACCTCGTGGCCATCCTCATCATCGCGTTCTTCTTCACCGCGACCGTGCACCTGCCCGCGCTGGGGCTCGCCGTCGTCACGGCCACCGCGTTCGGTCTGCTCAGCCGACTGCTCAAGCCGCGCTCGGCCTGGCTGCTTCGGCGTCGGCCGGTGTGGCCGATCGTGTGCGGCATGGTGGTGCTCGGGCTCGCGACCTGGGCGTTCGTGTATCTCTCCGGCATCCATGCCACCATTGCCGGGGTCGTTCTGGGCCTCGTGCTCTCGCGCCGGCCCGGTGGCCGGATCGCGACCGTGCTCGAGCCTTACTCGAACGGCATCGTTCTGCCGCTCTTCGCGCTCACGGCGGCCATGGTGGCGATCCCGCACGTGAGCGTCGGCGAGTTGAGCCCTGCCTTCTGGGGAATCATCGTCGCGCTGCCGGTGGGCAAGTTCGTCGGCATCACGCTGGCCGGCTCACTCGCGGTGCTCGCCGTGCGACGCAGAGCGGCCGCGCACGAGGGCGGCGGCAGCCGGGACCCCGGAACGGGTCAGCCCGGCGGCACGGCCCTCGCATTCGCCGATGTCGCCGTGGTTGCGACGCTCGGCGGTATCGGATTCACGGTGTCGCTTCTGATGAATACGCTGGCGTTCCGCGGGCACCCCACGGTGGTCGACGAAGGCACGCTGGCCGTGCTGATCGGCTCGGCCGTGTCGATCGTGGCGGCGGCGATCGTGGTCACGCTGCGTTCACGGCACTACGCGCAGACGCTTCGGCGCTCATAACTCCTGCAGAGCATTGGCGCACTACGCGTCTCAGTGCACGCCGAACCCATGTTGCGACGGCAGCACGAAGCCGGCCACAATGGCGCCGACGATGACGAGCGCGAGAACGATGCCGAGGGCCATGCCGCCGACGCTGCCGAGATTGATGGTCCAGCCGATGCCGAAGCGCTTGGGCACCAGGAACGCCGGGTCGTTGCGGTTCACGTAGAACAGGCCCAGCTTCCAGAAGCGGTCGTCGTCGGGCGCATCGGAAGGGGTGGGGTCGACGTCGGACGTACGAGCGTCGCGAGACGCGGAAGCGACGAGGCCGGATGTCGCGGCCCCGGCACGCGACACCGGTTCACCGTGCGGCGCGGGTTGCGGCGCTGCGGCCGGCGCAACCCGCATCGCTCGCTGGTACCGCACGGCAAAGACGACGATGACGACGAGCAGCAGCGCAAGCGGAACGAAGATGCCCACATTCACGAGCGCCGCCTCTCCCGGCCCGAGCCAGACGACGAGGCTCGAGACGGCGATGAGGAGCGACGAGGTCGCCGTGATCTGACCGAGCAACCCCTGCATCAGGCGCAGCTGCGCATGGGCGCGCCGGGCGGATCGGGCCGGATCGGCATCCGCTCGTTGCCTCGGCTGCACGACGCGCACCCACAACGCGAGCGCGAAGAGCAGAACGACGAGGCCGAAGCCGACGAGCAGCACGCCGAAGACGCTGAAGAACGACTTCGGCGAGTACGTGTCGGCGACACCGGAGCCGTTGAAGTGCGTGGCGATGGAGTCGGGCAGCGAGGGGTACAGGGCGACGCCGACAACCCCCGCAGCCATGAGAATGACGAGCGCCACGATGTACCAGACGAACGGCACGGGCGCACGGTGACCGCCCGTCACGCTCGCTGTCAGGCGCACCGGAACGCTCTCGTACCAGCCTTCCTGCTCCTTCGCCCGGCGGATGCCGCCCCTCGCCACGACGTAGGCGGCCCCTGAGAGCACGAGCACCAGCGGCACGGGCACGGTGCTCGCCGCGACCGGCGCCACCCACGCGAGGGCGAACACCGACGCAAGCGCCAGCACCAGCGCACCGGCGACCCACAGCCGGAACTTCCGCACGGCCTGGCCGATCACGGGCTCCCCCACCCGCGAGGCCGGCACGCTGACCCCGAGCGGCAGCGTCGGCTGCGTGAGCGACGGCATCATGAGCATCAGTACGGCGATGAGCACGGTCGGGCCGGTACCGAGAATGAGCGTGGTTGCGATCATGGGCGTGAATCCTTGGGGTCGGCGAACTGGTCGAGCACGGTGCGGGTGCGGGCGATGATGGCGCCGGGCGGCAGCCCCTGCGCGACGGCCTCCGCCAGCAGGGTCGTGAGGCGCGGCATCCATTGGTCGATGAAGGCAGCGGATGCCGGGCCGCTCCCCGGCCCGCGTGCCACCACCGAACCCGACTTCTGGTTCGTGCGGATGACGCCCTCCTGGCGCAGCGCGTCGTACGCCTTCGCGACCGTCGCCACGTTGATGCCGAACGCTACCGCAAGCGCTCGCACCGACGAGAGCTGGTCGCCGGGCGCGAGTCGGCCCGAGGCAACGGCCTCGATGATGCGGTCACGGATCTGCTGGTAGATGGGTACCGCGGAGAGCGGGTCGACCTCGATCTGCATACCGGCTCCTGTGCTATCTGTACTACTAACCATAGTACAGATAGCGGATGCCGCGTGCTTACCCCGCCGCCGGCTCGCTCTGCTGCTCGGCGGCCTGCGACGCAGGGAAGAGCGCCTTCAGCAGGTCGGCCACCCAGGCGATGAGGCCGGAATCGGCCGAGCCGTCACCCGTCGGCAGCGGCACGGAGATCGAGTTGTTCTGCGTGAAATAGCGCGCCTTCGGGTACATGCGCTGCATGCGCACCTTCAGCGAGTCCGGCAGGTTCGCGGGCGCCACGCGCAGGTTCGGCCCGACCGCAACGACCTCGCTCAGGCCGGCCCGCTGCGCGGCGAGCCGCAGCCGGGAGACGGCGATGAGGTTCTCGACCTCGACGGGCGGTTGGCCGTAGCGGTCGGTGAGTTCCTCGAGAACGAGGCCGATCTGGTCGCCCTTCGCGTTCGGCGAGCTCGCCCCGGACAGCTTCTGGTACGCCTCGAGGCGAAGCCGCTCGCTATCGACGTAATCTTCGGGAATGTGCGCATCCGCCGGCAATTCGAGGCGCAGCTCGGTCTGACCCTCGGCCACGTCGCCGCGGAACGTGTTCACGGCCTCACCGATCATGCGCAGGTAGAGGTCGAAGCCGACACCGGCGATATGCCCGGACTGCTCGCCACCGAGCAGGTTTCCCGCCCCACGGATCTCGAGGTCCTTCAACGCCACCTGCATGCCGCTGCCGAGCTCGTTGTTCGCGGCGATGGTCGAGAGCCGGTCGTGCGCGGTCTCGGAGAGCGGCTTCGTGTCATCCCAGAGAAAGTACGCGTACGCGCGCTCGCGCCCCCGGCCGACACGCCCGCGCAGCTGGTGCAGCTGGCTGAGCCCGTACTTGTCTGCACGGTCGATGATGATGGTGTTGGCGTTGGCGATATCGAGGCCGGTCTCGATGATGGTCGTGGAGACCAGCACGTCGAACTTGCGCTCCCAGAAGTCGACGACCACCTGCTCGAGCACGTGCTCCGGCAGCTTGCCGTGGGCAACGGCGATGCGCGCCTCGGGAACAAGCTCGGCAAGCTGCGACGCCGCGCGCGTGATGCTCGAGACCCGATTGTGCACGAAGAACACCTGGCCCTCGCGCAGCAGTTCGCGCCGGATCGCCGCCGCCACCTGACGCTCGGAATACGGGCCGACAAACGTGAGAATCGGATGCCGGTCCTCCGGCGGCGTCGCCAGTGTCGACATCTCACGGATGCCCGTGACCGCCATTTCCAGCGTTCGCGGAATGGGCGTCGCGCTCATCGCCAGCACATCGACGTTGGTCTTCAGCTTCTTCAGCGCATCCTTGTGCTCGACGCCGAAGCGCTGCTCCTCGTCGATGATCACGAGGCCGAGGTCTTTGATCGTCACGCCCTGCGCGAGCAGCCGGTGCGTGCCGATCACCACGTCGACGGTGCCGTCGGCGAGGCCGGCGAGCGTCTCGCGCGCCTCCTTGTCGCTCTGGAACCGGCTGAGCGCACGCAGGTGCACGGGGAAGCCGGCGAACCGCTCCTGGAACGTCTCGAGGTGCTGCTTGACGAGCAGCGTCGTCGGCACGAGAACGAGCACCTGCTTGCCGTCCTGCACCGCCTTGAACGCGGCGCGCACGGCGATCTCGGTCTTGCCGAAGCCCACGTCGCCCGAGATGAGGCGGTCCATGGGGATCGGCCGCTCCATGTCGGCCTTCACCTCGTCGATGGTCTGCAGCTGGTCGGGCGTCTCGGCGAACGGGAACGCCTCCTCGAGCTCACGCTGCCATGGCGTGTCCTGCGCGAACGCGTGCCCCTTCGAGGCCATGCGCGCCGAATACAGCTTCACGAGCTCGACGGCGATGTCGCGAACCGCCTTGCGGGCACGGCCCTTGGCGGCCGCCCAGTCGCTTCCGCCCATCTTCGACAGCGACGGCGCTTCACCGCCCACGTATCGGGTGAGCAGGTCGAGCTGGTCGGTGGGCACGTAGAGCTTGTCGCCGGGGTAGCCGCGCTTCGACGGGGCGTACTCGAGAACCAGGTATTCGCGCATCGACTTGACCGGGTTGCGGCCGCCGCTCGACACCTGGCGTTGCGTGAGCTCGACGAACTTGCCGATGCCGTGCGTCTGATGCACCACGTAGTCGCCCGGCTTCAGCTGCAGTGGATCGACCACGTTCTTGCGCCGCACGGCGAGCTTCTTGACCTGCCGGGAGTCGTAGCCCGCGGTGCGGCCGTAGAACTCGGTCTCGCCGATGAGCGCCAGCTTCGCCTCGGGCATCTCGAAGCCATGCTCGACCGATGCGCGAAGCAGGTATGCGACGCCCGGCTCCGGGTCGTCTGGCAGGTCGTCGACGACGCGGGCGGCCAACTCCTGCTCGGCCAGCACGGATGAGGCGCGCTCCACGAGCCCGGCGCCCTCGGCCACGATGGCCAGCCGCCAGCCGTCACGCAGGCGGGCGGCGACATGCTCGACGGCGCCGGTGACGTTGCCCTGGAAGCTGGGCACGGCATCCGCTCTGATGCGCACCGTGAGGTGCTCCTCGATCGTGCGCTCCTCCGGCAGCACCTCGCCGGTGTCGAAGGCCGTGAGGGTCCACCATGGATGCTCGGGGGCCGGTTCTCCTGGCGCCGAGAACGTCACGGACTCTCGCAGCTTCGCGAGCGTGAGGAAGTCGCCTGAGGCCAGGTCGATGGGGGCGGCGGCGCCGACGGTCGCGGCGCTCCACGCGGCCTCGAGGAACTCGCGGTTCGTCTCGGCGAGGCTCACGGCACGGCCGGCGACGCGCTCGGGCGAGACGACGGCGACCGCGGCGCCATCGGGCAGGTAGTGCGTGAGCGGCACGAGGCGATTCACGAGCGCCGGTGCGAGCGACTCCATGCCCTCGACGGGGATGCCCTCGGCGATCTTCGCCAGCATGCCGGCGAGCGAGGGGAACTCGTGCTGCATCTCCTTCGCGCGCTGGCGCACCGGCTCGCTGAGCAGCAGTTCGCGGCTCGGCGGCAGGCTGACGCTCGGGATCGGCTCGGGCAGCGAGCGCTGGTCGGCCACCGAGAACGCGCGGATCATCTCGACCTCGTCGCCGAAGAAGTCGACGCGGTACGGGTGGTCAGCCACCGGCGGAAAGACGTCGAGAATGCCACCACGCACCGCGAACTCGCCGCGCCTGGTCACCATGTCGACGCGGCTATACGCCAGCGCGACGAGGTCGACGGCGAGCCGCGCGAGATCGAACCCTCGCGCCCCGGGCTCGAGCACGACGGGTTCGAAGTCGGTGAGGTTGTCGGCGATCGGCTGCAGCGCCGCGCGAACCGACGCCGCCAGAATGAACGGATGGCGGCGCTCCCCCGCCTGCCACTCGGCCAACCGCCGCAACGCCCCAAGGCGCTTGCCCACGATCTCGGCACTCGGGCTCAGGCGTTCGTGCGGCAGGGTCTCCCACGCGGGGAATTCCACGATCTCGGCCTCGGGCGAGACGCCGGCCAGCGCCGCGCGCAACGACTCTGACTCGCGCCCCGTGGCCGTGATGGCCAGGAGCGCCTGCGACTGCCCGGCCGCCGCGCGGCGCTCGACCAGCGCGGCGATGAGCGGAGCGCGCAGGCCGTCGGTGAGGGAGAAATCGGCGTCGCGCGCAGCATACGCCAGCGCATCGCTGAACGTCTCGGCACCGGCAAGCGCCGTGAGCAGGCCCTGAAGGATCACTCAGTCGAGTCTACGGCGCACGACCGACACGACGAGAATCAGAGCCAGCCGTCGAGCGCCGCCATGAAGGCGGCGAAGTCGTCGCGGTTCACCGTGTGGGTGGCTCCGCGCACGACGCGCACCTCAAAGCCGGCGAGGCGCATCCGCTCGGCAAGCTCGTCGTTCACGAGCTGTGAGTTGTCGGCGAGCACCATGAGCGAGGGCACGAGCATGCTCGTGGGGGCGCGAAACGCGTCGGGCTCCAGCATCATGCCGATCATGCGCTGGTCGAACGCCCGGAAGGTCTCGGCCTCGACCTCGACGTCTTCGGGATCCCAGCGAGGGTTGTTGCGGGCGATCTTCTCGCGGCTCGACGCAAGCAGCCGGCGCACGCTCATTGGCGCGAGAAGGCGTAGCCACCAGGGCAGGCGCGGCGACGAGAACGCCGGGTCGACGTAGATGGCGCGCGTCGGCTGCAACTCGGGCAGCGCGAGGCTGAGAACGTAGCCGCCGAGCGAGTGCCCCATAGCCAGGTGCGGATGCGCGGGGACGCTCTCGATCACGCTGGCCGCCAGCAGCTCGGGCGTGTACTCGGCAGCCTTCGGGCTGTTGCCGTGGCCGGGCAGGTCGACCGCGACGACGTGATAGCCGAGGTCGGCGAGCGCCGGGCCGACCGTGCGCCAGTTGCGGGAATCGCTCATGACGCCGTGGATCAGGACCGCGTGGCGATCGCCCGTGCCCCACTCGCGCGTGAAGAGTTGCATGCTGCGAGCGTAGCGGGAATGCGATCGGGACCGACCGGACCGGGCCTCGATCGGGACCGACCGGGCCGGGCCTCAGGCGCGGGGCGAGTGAAAGCGCTGCTGGGCGGCGGCGAGCCCGTCGACGGTGATCGACTCCACGACATCCGCTGCCTCGCCGATGAGCGACGGCAGCGCCTGGCGCTCGGCGCCCGCGAAGTCGCGCAGCACGTAGTCGGCGGCGTCCTGCCTGCCGGGCGGGCGGCCCACGCCGACCCGTACGCGAATGAACTCGCCGGTTCCGGTGGCCTTGATGATGTCGCGCAGCCCGTTGTGACCGCCATGGCCGCCGCCGGCCTTGATGCGCACAGTGTCGAACGGAATGTCGAGTTCGTCGTGCACCACGATCAGGCTCGACGGCTCGAGCGAGTAGAAGCGAAGGAGCTGCGAGACCGGCCCGCCGGAGAGGTTCATGAACGAGGCCGGCTTCGCCAGCAGCAGGCGCGGGCCGCCCGCAACGATGCGACCCTCGGCCACGAGCGCGGCCGTCTTATGGGATTTGAAGGATGCGGAGGCGCGCCCCGCAAGCTCGCCGAGAACCATCTGCCCCACGTTGTGGCGATTGGCCGCGTAGCCGGGCCCGGGGTTACCGAGCCCGACCACGAGCCAGGGGGTGGTCTGCATGCGAGAGGCGACTACTCCGCGGTCTCCTCGGGGGCGGACTCGCCCTCGGTCTCGGCCTCGGTGCCTTCGGCCGCCGCCGCACGCGACGGAACCACGATGTTGACGATGAGCAGCTCGGGGTCGTCGCCGAGCGTGGCGCCCTTGGGCAGCTCGATGCCGCCGGCAAGAATCTGCGTGCCCTCCTCGGCGCCCTCGATGTTCACCACGACGCGGTTCGGAATGTGCGTGGCCTCGACCTCAAGCCGCAGCGTCTGGACCTCGAGCATGGCGATGGTGCCGCTGAACGGCTCGCCCTCGAGGTGCACGGGAACCTCGACGTGCACCTTCTCGCCCTTGCGGACGACGATGAGGTCGAGGTGCTCGATGATCTGCAGCACCGGATCCTTCTGCACGTCTTTCACGAGCACGAGCTGGCTCTTGCCCTCGATGTCGAGCTCGAGCACGGCGTTCGCGCGGCGCAGCAGCAGGCTGATCTGGTGGCCGGGCAGCGTCACGTGCTGCGGCTCGGCGCCGTGGCCGTAGATGACGGCCGGGATCTTGCCCGCGGCGCGGATCTTGCGGGCCGCGCCCTTGCCGAACGAATCGCGTCGCTCGGCGACGACGGTCATGTCTTCGTCACTCATGGTGCACTCCTTGGTTCGCGGGCCGGATGTGGGCCCGTCTCGATGATCTGATGTTCAACTCGAACGCATGTCAGCGTGAGGAAAAGCCTGGGGGCCCGCTCCACCGCGTCGATTACGGATGCCGGTGGCGCACCGCGTGCGCATGGCATCCCTCGCCGAAGTCCAGTGATCGATCTTAGCCGAAACCGGTGTGAACTCGAACCGGCGCGTTACCGGGGCACGGATGCGACGCTCGCGAGATACTCACGAGCGCGCGCTCGCAGCGCATCGAGGTCCCCGCCCGGCCCCTTCGCGTCGCCCAGAAGCGGGCCGCCGACGCCCACCGCGATGGCGCCACGGCGCAGGTATTCGGGCGCCTCGGCGGCGCCCACGCCCCCGACCGGCACGAACGGGATGGTGGGAAGCGGGTCGCGCAGTGCCGCCAGGAAAGCGGGCCCACCGGCCGCGCCGGCCGGGAAGAGCTTCACGCCCGCTGCGCCCGCGGCCATGGCGGCGACGCACTCCGACGGCGTCATGGCGCCCGCCAGCACAGGGATCCCGAGCTCGACTGCGGTGGCGACGCCGGCCCCGAGCGCGGGCGTCACGACGAAGCGGGCACCCGCGGCACGCGCGTCGCGCGCATCCGCTTCGGTGAGCACAGTGCCGGCACCGACCGTAGCCCGCTCCTCTGCCGCATCGACGAGCGCGCGGATCGCCTCTCCGGCTCCCGGGGTGGTCAGGGAGACCTCGAGGTGGCGCACTCCCGTCTCGACGAGCGCCAGGCCGGCGGCGAGAGCCGACGGCGCATCCGCTGCCCTGATGATGGCGAGCAGCCTCGACGACGACAGGTCTGCCAGAAAGGCCGCGGCCGATTGTGACATCACCACTCCGCCACCGACCCGTCTGCGTAGCGCCACAGCGGCGTTCGCCAGGAATGCCCTGCCTTGTCGGCCGTGCGCACCGCCTGCTCGTCGATCTCGATGCCGAGGCCAGGGCCGGTGAGTCGCTCGATGGACCCGTCGACGAACTTCAGCGGCGACTTGTCGAGCACGTAGTCGAGCACCTCGGCGCCCTTGTTGTAGTGGATGCCGATGCTCTGCTCCTGAATGAGGTAGTTCGGGGTGGCGAAGCCCACCTGCAGGCACGCGGCGAGCGCGAGCGGGCCGAGGGGGCAGTGCGGGGCCAACTGCACGTCGAAGACCTCGGCGAGCGAGGCGATGCGGCGCACCTCGGAGATACCGCCCGCGTGCGAGAGGTCCGGCTGCGCGATCGAGATGCCGGCCTGCAGCACCGGCAGGAACTCCTGACGGTTGTAGAGGCGCTCGCCCGTGGCGATGGGGATGGAGGTGAGCCGGGCCAGCTCGCCGATGATGTGCGAGTTCTCTGGCACGACCGGCTCCTCGAGGAAGAACGGTCGCAGCCCCTCGAGCAGCGGGGCCACCCGGCGCGCGTTGGCGAGCGTCAGCCTGCCATGGAAGTCGACGGCGATGTCGCGCTCGGGCCCCAGAACCTCGCGGGCGGCGGCGACGCGCTCGACGATGCCGTCGATCTCGGCGACCGTCGCCACGCGAGACATCTTGCCGCTCGCGTTCATCTTCACCGCCGTCAGCCCCACGTCGAGCTGCGCCCTGATGGCGTCGGCGACCTCGGCCGGCTCGTCACCGCCCACCCAGCCGTATGCCCGGATGCGCTCGCGAACAGCACCGCCGAGCAGCTGGTGCACCGGCACGTCGAGCGCACGGCCGGCGATATCCCACAGCGCCTGGTCGATACCGGAGACGGCGCTGGAGAGAATGGGGCCGCCGCGGTAGAAGCCGCCCTTGGTCAGAACCTGCCAGTGGTCTTCGATGGTCAGCGGATCGCGCCCCACCAGGTACTCGGCGAACTGCGTGATCGCGGTGCGAACCGACTCGCTGAACCCCTCGAGCGACGCCTCGCCCCAGCCAACGATGCCGTCTTCCGTCTCGATGCGAACGAAGAGCCAGCGCGGCGGAACGAGGAAGGTCTCGACACGGGCGATGCGAAGACCGAGCGGTTCCCCGTTCGTCGCGAGCGGCCGAACGGCGGCAGTGGTGCTCATAGTGTGGCTCAGCCCTTCGTCGCGCCTGCGGTGAGACCCGAGACGATGTATTTCTGCGTGAAAAGGGCGATGACCATGATGGGAACCGTCACGATCACGGCCGCCGCCATGAGGCCGCCCCAGTCGATGCTCGCGTACGAGACGAAGTTGAAGATCGCCACCGGCAGCGTCTTGGTATCCGCCCCCGACAGCACGAGCGCGAACATGAAGTTGTTCCACGAGAAGATGAACGCGAGAATTCCGGATGTCGCGATGCCCGGCACCGACAGCGGAAGCGTGATCCTCGTGAACGCCCCGATGGGCGTGAGCCCGTCGACCTGGGCCGACTCCTCCAGCTCGGTCGGCAGCGAGTCGAAGAACGACATCATGATGTAGACGATCAGCGGCAGCGCCACGAAGATGTGCGAGATGATCAGCACCGAGAAGCCGCCGACGAGCCGCAGGTTCGCGAAGATGAAGTACCAGGGCACGAGCAGGCTGACGCCGGGGATGATGCGGGCGAGCAGCACCACCATGGCCGAGCGGTGCATGACGAAGCGACTCATCGAGTACGCCGCCGGCACGCCGATGATCAGCGACAGCCCCGTGGAGCAGAACGCCACCCAGAAGCTGTTGAATACGAAGCTGAAGTAGTTGTCGCGCCCGAGCACGTTTCCGTAGTTCGACAGCGTGGGTGAGAACGTGAACGTCTTCGCCGCGTCGTAGATATCGACGTTCGTCTTGAACGACGACAGCAGCATCCAGAGAAGCGGCGCGACGAACACGATCACGATCACGGCGAGCGCCACGGCGCGGAACGTGCTGTAGCCGCGTCGGCGGCGACGCCTGGGGGTCGGCGGTGGGCTGCCCAAATTGCGAGTCTCTGCCCCGGTGGCCAAGGACGTCATTGCTCTTTGCCCTTCCTGCGGTACGTGACGAGCCACATCATCGCGATGATGAGGAGGAAGAAGATGATGAGCACCGCAGAGGCGACGCCGTAGTCGTTGTAGTCGAAGCTGAGCCCGTACGCGTACACGTTGAGCGTCTCGACCTCGTGGAACGAGCCGCCGCCCTTGCCCTTGGTGGCGTAGAGAATGTCGAACGTCTTCAGTGCGTCGATCGAGCGCAGCAGGATCGCCACGATCACGGTCGAGCGCAGCAGCGGCAGGGTGACGTACCAGAACCGCTGCCAGTTGCTCGCCCCGTCGATGCGAGCCGCCTCGTCCGGCTCGTCGGAGAGCGAGGTGAGGCCGGCAAGCAGAATGAGCACGACCATGGGCGTCCACTGCCAGACGTCGACGAAGATGAGCGTGGGCAGCGCCGTCGCCTCGCCCGAGAGCCACGGCTGCGGCGGGATCCCCACGTAACCGAGCAGCTGGTTGGCGAAGCCGATGTTCGGGTCGAAGATGAGCCGCCACATCATGCCGACCGCCACAGGCGTCGCCACGAGAGGCAGCAGGATCGCCACGCGCACCCAGCGCTCGCCCCTGAACGGCCGCCACAGCAGAAGCGCGATGCACATGCCGAACACGAGCTCAAGCACGAGCGCGCCGATGGTGAAGTAGAAGGTGCGACCCACCGCCGGCCAGAACCGGGTCGTGTCGGTGAGCACCTGAAGGTAGTTGGCGAGGCCGACGAAGTCGTGGTCGGCTCGCACCGACCCCTCGGCATCGGTCGCGCTCAAATAGAGCGTCCATGCCAGGGGAATGATGATGAGCAGTCCCACGATGATCATCGCGGGCGCCGCGAACAGCCACTTGCGGTGGCGGTTCGCCCAATCCGAATACGACGTCCATGCCGTGTTCGGTTTCGAGACCGTGACGGTCATCGAGTCACCTCCGAGTGCGGGTCAGCGGATGCGCGGGGCGGGCCGCCGTGGGGCGGGCGCCGAGCGCCCGCCCCACGGCCATCCGCTACTTCTCGTCGTCCAGCAGCTGCTGGAACTTGGGGTTGGCCGCGTCGGCCGCGGCATCGGAATCGCCGCCCGTGATCGCCTCGACGATGGGCTGACCCACGATCTCACGCGCCTCGGGAACCTTGATGACGAGCGGTCGGTCGTGGCCGACTCCGTTCTTCGTGCTCACCGCGATGGCCTGCGCAAGGTCCTTCGGGTAGGTCGCCGTACCCGCCGGGTCCTCCCAGACGGACTGGCGGGCGCCGGGCACGCCCTCCTTCTGGATCTCGAGCGTCATCTTCTTGCTCGTGGCCCACTGGATGAACTTCCAGGCGTTGTCCTTGTTGCTGGATGCGTCGTTGATGCCGAGCGCCCACGAGGGAACGTTGTACGGCTTCGAGCCCGCGGGGCCTGCAGGCAGCGGGGCGAAGCCGACCGTGTCAGCAACCTTGGACTTCGTCTGGTCCGTGGCGTTCTGGTAGAGGCTGTCGGCCTCCGGGTAGAACGCGGCGTTGCCCTGCGTGAAGATGGCCATGGCCTCTGACCAGCTCATGTCGGTGCTGACGTTCTTGGGCCCGTAGTCGTGAATGAGCCCGCCGTACATCTTGTACGCCGCCTTGGCCTCGGGAGTGTCGATGGAGGCCTTGCCCTTCTTGTCTGTCCACTCGCCGCCGTAGCTGTACAGGAAGCTCGAGAACTGGGTGACCGCTGCCGACTTCTCGGTGCGGGCGACGAAGCCCGCGATGCCGGGGTTCTCTTCGGAGATCTTCTTGGCCGCGGCCTTCAGGTCGTCCATGGTCTTGGGGACTTCGAGGCCGGCCTTCTCGAGCAGGTCCTTGCGGTAGTAGAGCACCTCCTGCTCGGTGATGATCGGCACGCCGACGACGTTGTCCTCGTAGGTTGTGGAGCCCACGGGGCCCGGCTGGAAGTCCTTCCAGTCCCAGCTCGAGTCGCTCTTCACGTCGTCGGTGAGGTCGGCGAGGTACTTGTTCTTCGCGAACAGCTTTCCCTCCTGAAGCGGCCGGTACATCATGACGTCGATGTCGTCGGAACCCGCGTTCAGCTTCACGTTGTACTGGTCTGAGAGCTGGTCTTCGCCGAACTGCGCGACCTTGACCGTGATGCCGGTCTTCTTCTTGAACTCCGGCAGCTTCTTCTTGATGATGTCGGTCCAGACGTGGTTCGCGAGCGTGACCCTCAGGGTCTTACTGCCGCTGTCGCCATCGCCTCCGCCGCTCGAGCAGGCCGCGAGGGCGCCGCCCGCCAGAAGAACCGCCGTCGCGATTCCTGTCATGCGCAAAACAGATTTCTTCACGTCAACTCCGTTGTCTCCGTCTGACATGCGTATCCCGTGTTCGGCACGGCGCACGTCATGCGTCTCCTCTTTGCTGGGAAAGTAGCATGAAAAAGCAGACTTATTCAACCCTTTGCTTCAACCGATATGATTTGACGCGTGAGCGACGAGGACCCGGACAAAGACGCCATCACCACGGCGGGCACCACCGTGACGGGTCTGCACGCGCGCGTGGTTGGCCAGCTGGGGGTCGCGATCTCCAGCGGCGAGATGGCGGCCGGACTCGTGCTGCGCATCGACGAGCTCGAGGAGCGCTACGGCGTCTCCCGTTCCGTCATCCGCGAGGCCCTTCGCGTGCTCGCCTCCATGGGCATGGTCTCGTCGAGGCGCCGCGTCGGCGTGCAGATCCTGCCGTCGTCAGACTGGAATCTCTACGACCCGCAGGTCATCCGCTGGCGGCTCGCCTCCCCCGGCCGCATCGCGCAGCTGCGCTCCCTCACCGAGCTGCGCTCGGCGATCGAGCCGGAGGCGGCGCGGTTGGCCGCCCTTCGTGCACCGCTCGCCAGCGCGAGCGAGCTCATGGGCCTCGCCGGCAAGCTGTGGGCCGCCGGGCAGGAGGGCCATCAGGAGGAGTTCCTGCGGCTGGACATCGAGTTCCATCGGCTCGTACTCGCCGCCAGTGGCAACGAGATGTTCGCCAAGCTGAACACGCTCGTGAGCGAGGTGCTGTCCGGCCGCACACACTACGGCCTGATGCCGAGCCATCCGCACAGCGAGGCGCTGCAGCTGCACGTCGACGTCGCCAGCGCGATCCAGCGCGGCAAGGGCGACGAGGCGAGCAGCGCGATGCTGGCCATCATGACGCGGGCGTTCGACGAGATGAGCTCCATCTGGGAGCAGGGCACCGCCCGCTGAGACGGGAAATGGGATAGGCGTTCCCGGGACCCAAAGGGTGATCCCGGGACCAGATACGACGGCTCCCGCGATGTCGTATCGGGTCCGGCCAAGGAGGGTGCCGCTCAGTGCTGGCGGCGGCGCTCCTCGGGGTCGGGCATGAGGTCGCGGATATCCGAGACGGCGGTGGCGACCACATCGGGCACGCTTGCATCCACGTCCACCACGACGCCGAGCTCGTCGGAGCCGAGACGCTCGAGCGTGGCGAGCTGCGAGTCGAGCAGGCTCGCCGGCATGAAGTGGCCGACGCGGGCCTGCATGCGAGCGTTCAGCACCTCACGAGTGCCGTCGAGCAGCAGAAACAGCGCTGCGGGGGCCTTCTCGCGGATCGCGTCGCGGTACGAGCGCTTGAGCGCCGAACAGGCGACGACGAGGCCGGTGTCGCGCGCATCCGCCATTGCCGCTCCAATGGCTTTGAGCCAGGGCCAGCGGTCGGCGTCGTCAAGCGGATGACCGGCGGCCATCTTCTGCACGTTCACCTCGGGATGCAGCGAATCGCCGTCGACGAACGGCACGCCGAACTCGTCGGCGACCTGGGCACCCACCGTGCTCTTGCCCGAACCCGAGACCCCCATCACGACGACGAGCGGGTGTTGGGCATCGACGGGTGCGTTGCTGGCCATGTTCGAAGAATCTACCGGATGCACCATGGAAGCCTCCTCGGCAATCGGCTGCCGGACGCTCGCAGGCACGGCCATCACCAGTCGTGCATCGAACCGTCGAGAAGACGGTTCACGGGCAGGTACGCGCCGGCGTACGCGAACGCGCTCGCCGCCTCGTCGTTGTAGTCGACGCCGAGGCCGGGCGCCTCGCTCGGCGCGAGCATTCCATCGCTGAACGTGTACGTCGTCTCGAACACCTCGTGCGTCACCGGGCTGTGCTGCATGTACTCCTGGATGCCGAAGTTGGGGATCGCGATGCCCAGGTGGATCGCCGCCGCAAGGCCCACCGGAGAGACGTCTGTCGGCCCGTGCACGCCGGACTTGATCTGGTACACGGCCGCGTAGTCGAAGATGCGGCGCAGCGCCGTAATGCCGCCGGCGTGGGTGACGGGCGAGCGCACGTAGTCGATGAGCTGCTCCTCGAAGAGCTGCTTGTAGTCCCAGATGGTGTTGAAGACCTCGCCGATGGCCAGCGGCGTCGTGGTGTGTTCGCGCACCCGGCGCAGCGCATCCTGGTTCTCGGCCGGCGTGACGTCTTCGAGCCAGAACAGGTCGTATGGCTCGAGGGACTTGCCGAGCTTGGCGGCCTGAATGGGCGTGAGGCGGTGGTGCGCGTCGTGGAGCAGAGGCAGTTCCGGCCCGAACTCGTTGCGCACGGCGTCGAACACCGTCGGCGCGTGCCGCAGGTAGGCACGTGTGTCCCAGGTCTCTTCGACGGGGATCGCGTTGCGCCTGGCCGGCTCGTAATCGTAGCGGGTGTCGCTGCCGGCATCCGCTCCTGCGCTCGCATTGCGGCTCGAGGCGACCCCGTAGACCGACGGCAGGCCCGGGATGCCGGTCTGCACGCGAACGGCACGGTAGCCCTCGTCGAGGTGCTCGTGGATCGAGTCGAACAGCTCGGGCAGTTCGGCGCCGGAGGCGTGGCCGTAGACGAGCAGTCCGGAGCGGCTCTTACCGCCGAGCAGCTGGTACAGGGGCAGGCCGGCGACCTTCGCCTTGATGTCCCACAGCGCGGTGTCGACGGCGGCGATCGACGCCATGGTCACGGGACCGC
This sequence comes from Microbacterium sp. STN6, assembly GCF_026410545.1. Taxonomy (GTDB): domain Bacteria; phylum Actinomycetota; class Actinomycetes; order Actinomycetales; family Microbacteriaceae; genus Root112D2. Next base: position 111,136 of record NZ_JAPMIT010000002.1, on the reverse strand, counting down.
GACGCCAATACGCGCCGCGGTAGAGGTACTGCCACGTGTCCTCGATCTGGTGCGCGTCACGGCCGATCAGCAGCGGTGCGACGTGCTCGGTGAGGTAGGCGGCGGCCGCGAGCTCGCGCCCGTTGAGCGTGGCATCGCCGAGCCCGACGACGCCGTCGTCGGTGGTGATGCGCAGGGTGACGAAGTTGCGGCCTGGGCTCGAGACGAGTACCTCGACGTTGGCGATGCGCATGGGCGTGCTCCTGTGTCTGTGTGCGTGAAGGGTCAGAGGGATTTGCGGGCCGCGATCTCGGCGACGATGTCGGCGTGGCGTTTGTCGGTGAGCGGGTACATGAGCATGACGACGATGGCGAGCAACGACATGACGGCCGGGATCAGGCCCTCCGCCGCGCGGATTCCCCACTCGGCGCTCACAGACTGGTGCGGGGCGCCGGCCGCGTACCCGCCGAGGGCGATGGCGTACGCGGCGAGCGCGCCGCCGACCGCCTGGCCCGTCTTGCGGGTGAACGAGAAGAGCGCGTAGGTGATGCCCTCGGTGCGCACGCCGGTCTTCCACTCCCCGTACTCCACCGTGTCGGCCTCCAGCGCCCACACCAGCATGTTGACGAGCACGATGCCGATCATGGTCAGAATCAGACCGCCTACGGCGACGGGCACCATGGTGTCGGGCGTGAAGAAGACCACGAGGCCTCCCGCAATGCAGATGACGGCCGCCGCGATGTACGCGTTCTTCTTGCCGAATGTGCGCACGATTTTCGGCACGACCGCCGCCAGGCCGAGCGTCAGGGCGATCTGCACGATCGAGAGCACCGCGTACAGCGGCAGCGCGTGCAGCACGTCGCGCAGGTAGAAGAGCTCGACAGTGCTGAACGCGAGCATGCCGGTGAGGAACAGGAACGAGCTGATGCAGAGCAGCAGGAGCGGCCTGTTGTGCTTCAGCGTGGCGAAGCTCTGCTTCATGCTCACGTGCTGAACCTCGCGCTTCACGCGTTCTTTCGTCATGAATGCGGTGAACAGGTAGAGGGCCGTTCCGATCACCGCGAAGCAGAGGGTCATGGTGGTGAACATGACCTGCAGGTTCGCGCCGGGAACGATCTGGGGCGCGATGAAGATGCCGAGGAACGCACCGACGACCATGGCGCCGATGGTGCGAGAACTCGCGAGCTTCGCCCGCTCCCCCGCCTTCGGCGTCATGGCTCCGGCAAGCGAGCCGTACGGAATGTTGACGAGGCTGTAGGCGAGCCCGAGTGCGGCATACGTGATGTATGCGTAGAGCAGCATTCCGGATTCGCCGATCTGCGGCACCGAGAACGTCGCGGCGCTCAGCAGAAGAAGCGGCAGCGACCCGAACATGATGAACGGGCGGAACTTGCCGAGCCTCTTGTGGTAGACCTTGTCGACCATCCGGCCCGCAAAAACGTCGGAGAACGCGTCGAAGACGCGCACGACGAGCAGCAGGGTTCCCGCTGCCGCGGCGCTGATGCCCGCGACATCCGTGTAATACACGAGCAGGAACATCGTCGCGGTCGTGAACGCGAGGTTGTTCGCCGCGTCGCCCGCGCCGTAGCCCACGATGCTGAGCGGGCCGAGCTTCCCCCGCTTTTCACCTGCAGGGGCGGATGCGGGCGCCTGCGGCGTGCCGTTCGTCTGCACGCCGTCGCCGGCCTGCGTCGTGATCGTGGATGAGGTCATGAGGGCTCCTTCGCCGTTTCTGTGTCGCGCGCTACTTGGCGAGGCTGGTCCAGCGCGAACGCAGGGCGTGTGCGGCGGCCTTCGGGCGCCGGTCGCGGGTGAAGACGCCCTTCTTGTTGCCATCGACGCGGAATACACCGGCGGACGTCTGGAAGTCCGCGAAGTTCCACACCTGTTCGCCGACGAACGCTTCGATGCGGTCGAAGACCCGGTGGTTCATCTCGAGGTACGCCACCTGGTACTCCTCGGTCCACGGGGCGGCGAATACCGAGTGCAGCCCGGCCTGCGTGTCGGCGCCGTACTCCGTCATGATGATGGGCCTGCCGTACTTCTCCTGCCAGCCGAGCAGGTCGGCCTCGAGGTGCTTCTCTGCCGCGGCAAGGTCGCCGGTGTCGACGTACCAGCCGTAGTAGCGGTTGAGGCACATGACGTCGAAGAGGTCGGCGATGAGGTCGCTCTCGTGCGAGGCGAACATGACGTTGACGAAGGTCACCGGTCGGCTCGGGTCGAGCTCACGGGTGAGCGTGACGAGCGGCTCGAAGTACTCCCGCGCCCCCTGCTCGTTCGACGCCGGTTCGTTCGAGATCGACCACATGAGAACGCTCGGGTGGTTCTTGTCGCGCGCGATGAGCTCGCGGATCGCCTGAGCGTGCGCCTGCTGCGTCCGTTCGTTCGCGGTCTCGGGCGAGAAGGTGCTCTGCTTGACGCCGCCGAAGATGCCGCCGCCCATCGAGAGGTTGAGGCCGACGGCGGGGGTCTCGTCGATGACGACGATGCCGTGGCGGTCGGCGAACTCCATGACCTCTTCTGCGTACGGGTAGTGCGAGGTGCGGAACGAGTTGGCGCCGATCCATTCCATGAGCTGGAAGTCGTGCACGAGGTAGGCGGTGTCGTGGCCCTTGCCTCGCACGGGCGAATCCTCATGCTTGCCGAAGCCGGTGAAGTAGAACGGCGTGCCGTTGATGAGGAACTGCATGCCGCGCACCTCGACCGTGCGAACGCCGACCGGCAGGCTGTAGCTGTCGGTCACCGCGCCATCCACGAGAGCCTCGGCGACGAGCGTGTAGAGGTACGCGGCGCCGGGCTGCCATAGCGTCACGTCATCGATCCGCACAGTGCCGGCAGCGCCGGATGCCGTGCCGACGACCTTCCCAGAGGCGTCACGGATGCTGATCCGCACGTCTGCGTCAACCGTCGTCTCGACGGCGTACGCGACAAGACCGGCGCTCCCGTCGACATCCGTCGTCACGGTGATGTCGTCCACCCGCACGGCGGGCGCGCTGTACAGCCAGACCGAGCGGGCGAGGCCCGCGTAGTTGTAGAAGTCGTGCATGTAGCGCTGCCTGCGCGTGCCGTCTGCGTCGACCTCGATCGTTCCTGGTGGGATCGTCTCGTTGGTGAGCTCGTTGTTGACGGCGATGGTGAGCCGAAATTCGCCGCCGGCCGTCACCTGCTCGGTGATGTCCGCCTCGAAGGGCGTGTAGCCGCCCACGTGGTGCGCGACCCTCGCGTCGCCCACGTAGACGACGCCTTCGTGCGTTGCCGCCTCGACGCGAACGAAGACGCGCTCGCCGGCCCAGCCGCGCGGCACGCGCACCGTGCGCTGGTAGTAGACCCAGCCGACGTGGCCGCGAATGGACTCGTCGACGAAGAGGTCGTTGTAGCTGGCGGGAACGGGAGCCTCGAGCGTCGTCTCGAGCGGAGCCGCGAACCAGCGCTCGCTCTCGCCAGAGCGCTGCCGATCGACCTTGAACGCCCAGAGACCGTCGAGCGCGACGAGTTCCCGGGTGGGGCTTGACTGTGGCTTCAGCATGATGACCTTTCCGACGCGTCGATGCGGCACGTGTCTGCTGTGCGGGGTGCTCTCGTGGCTGCGATTGCCGAACGGGAACAGGCTCAAGTGAAACACGAAATGCCGGTTTTGGCAAGCGGTTGCCAAAACGACGGCGACGGATGCCGCATCCGCTTCCCCACGGTCACCCTCTTCGGCTCGCCCGCAACACCTGCTATCGTGTGCGCCAGCCGTGTTTCCACGTGGAAACACGCAGCGCGACGATGAGGACGCCATGATTGATGCACCCGAGCCTGTTTCCTCGCCTCCCGTGACGGCGGCGGCGTACGCCACTCCCCCGGCGCCGGCCCGCGCGCTGGGCGGACGAACCTGGCTCGCGATGGTTGCGGTGGGGCTGGTCGGCCAGCTCGCCTGGGTCATCGAGAACATGTACCTCAATGTGTTCGTCTACGACACGATCAGCACGGACCCCGCCGTGATCGCCGTCATGGTCGCCGCGAGCGCCATCGCGGCGACGGCCGCCACGCTGCTGATCGGCGCCTGGTCAGACAGGGCCGGCCGGCGACGGGCGTTCATCTCACTCGGCTACATCGCCTGGGGCGCCTGCACCGCCGCATTCGGGTTCGTGGGCGTGCCCGCCGGCGCCGAGCCGATCGCGGGAGCGGCGGTGATGGGCGCGATCGTGGCCATCGTCGTGCTCGATTGCGTGATGAGCTTCTTCGGCTCGGGCGCGAACGACGCATCGTTCAACGCGTGGGTCACCGACTCGACGAACCCCGGCAACCGAGGCCGTGTCGATGGCGTGCTGTCGATCTTCCCGCTCATCGCGATGCTGCTCGTCTTCGGCCTGCTCGATGGCCTCACCCGCGCCGGCGACTGGAAGCTCTTCTTCGGGATCGTCGGCGGTGTTACCGCCCTGACCGGCGTCGCCTCGTGGTTCCTGATCCGCGACCGAGCCATACCCGCATCTCGCGACAGCGTGTTCGCCGGTGTGCTGAACGGGCTTCGGCCCCGAACCATTCGCGAACGCCCCGTGCTCTACCTCACGCTCGGAATCTGGGCCGTCGTCAGCACGAGCGTGCAGGTATTCCTGCCGTACGTGATCATCTACCTGCAGCGATACCTTCGCATCGAGTCGTATGCGCTCGCGCTCGGCATCGTGCTGATCCTCGCGTCGGTGCTGAGCGTCATCGGCGGTCGCGTCATGGATCGCATCGGCAAGGCGCGTTTCCTCGCACCCGCGGTCGTGGTCTTCGCCGCGGGACTCATCGCCATGACGTTCGCACGTCAGATGCCGGTCGTCATCGCGTCGGCGACCGTCATGATGGCCGGCATGATGGCTTCGCTCGCAACCGTGTCGGCGATGACCCGCGACTACACGCCCGCTGACCGGGCCGGGGCCGTGCAGGGCATCCGCATGATTCTCGGCGTGATGGTGCCGATGATCGTCGGCCCGTTCCTCGGTGCCGCCGTGATCGCCGGTGCCGCCAACACCTACACGACCCTCGGCGTCACGCAGCCTGTTCCCGGCCCGGAGATCTTTCCCACCGCAGCCGCCGTGCTGATTCTCGTGCCCCTGTTCGCCTGGGCGAGGGCACGCGCGATCAAGAGGGGTCTCGCATGAGCCGCAGGACCGCCTGGGCAGACGGTCTCGACCCTGAGCACGTGCTCGGCGAGTACCCGCGACCGCAACTGGTTCGCGACAGCTACCTGAACCTCAACGGCCTCTGGAACTACGCCATCACGAAAGGTGCCGAGCCGCCCACGACGTGGGACGGCCGGATCCTGGTGCCGTTCTCGCCGGAGGCCGCTCTCTCGGGCGTCGATCGGCAGCTCCTGCCGGGCGAGCATCTCTGGTACGAGCGCACCGTGCAGCTGCCGGCGCACTTCAATCGCGGTCGAGTGCTGCTTCACTTCGGGGCGGTCGACCAGCACTGCGTCGTGTCCATCGACGGGCGGCAGGTCGGCGGCCATTCCGGCGGCTATCTTCCCTTCTCGATCGACGTGACGGACGCGCTCGGCGACGGCGCCGCGCACCTGTTGCGCGTCGAGGTCACCGACGAGAGCGACCGCAGCTACCACTCCCGGGGCAAGCAATCGCTTCGCAGGGGCGGCATCTGGTACACGGCTCAGTCCGGAATCTGGCAGACCGTCTGGCTTGAGTCGGTACCGACACTCTTCGTCGATCGGCTCGAGATCCGCCCTCGCCTCGACGACAAGGCCGTCGAGATCGTCGTCATGGCCGGTGGGATGCGCGGGTCCGGCGCCGCTCGTGCGGGTGACGGCGACGCGCGCGGTGCCGAGGCAACCGTCGTGCTCAGCGCCGACGGTGTCGAACACGCCCGAGCGTCGGGTCGGGCGGGGGCCGTCATTCGGCTCGCGCTCGACGATGTGAACGAGTGGAGCCCCGAGCATCCGTTCCTCTACGACATCGAGGTCACGTTCAGCGCCGACACGGTCACGAGCTATGTCGGCATGCGGTCGGTGGCCGTGGAGCGCGACTCTTTCGGCATGCCCCGCCTCACCCTCAACGGCCGGCCGTACCTGCACATCGGCGTGCTCGACCAGGGGTATTGGCCGGATGGGCTGTATACCGCGCCGTCCGACGACGCGCTCGTGCACGACATCCGTTCGATGAAGGATCTCGGCTTCACCATGCTGCGCAAGCACATCAAGATCGAGCCCTTGCGCTGGTACTACCACTGCGACCGACTCGGCATTCTCGTGTGGCAGGACATGGTGAACGGCGGTCGCGCGTACAACCCTCTCGTGATCACGACCCCTGTCCTGCTGCCCGTGCGCGTGAGCGACCGGCGTCACCGTGTCTTCGGCAGACAGGATGCCGCGGGGCGCGACGAGTACCGTGCCGAGCTCACGGCCACGGTCGAGCTGCTGCGCAACACGCCGAGCGTCGTCGTGTGGGTACCGTTCAATGAAGGCTGGGGGCAGTTCGACGCACTGGATGCCACACGTCGCATCCGCTCGCTCGACCCCGATCGCCTCGTCGACCACGCAAGCGGCTGGCACGACCAGGGTGGCGGCGACCTGCGCAGCCTGCACGTCTACTTTCGCCGAATCCGGCCCCGGCGCTCGTGGGGGCGGGACGGGCGCGCCGTCGTCATCTCGGAGTACGGCGGATACAGTCTGCGGCTGCCCGGCCACGAGTTCGGCGACCGCGAGGTCGGGTACCGGCGGCTGGCTTCCATCGCCGCCCTGACCGAGGCGTTCGTCGAGCTGCACCGCGACCAGGTACTGCCGGCGATCGACGCCGGCGTGACCGGCGTGGTGTACACACAACTTTCCGACGTCGAGGACGAGGTCAACGGTCTCCTGACGGCCGATCGCACCGTGCTCAAGCTGACTGCAGAGTCGGTGCGCCAGGTCAACCGGGAGCTGGTCGAGCGGTTCCAGCGCGTGACGGGCGCGAGGGATGCGGCGGCCGTCAGCGCATCCAGAACCGGAGGTGCCCGATGAGCCGAATGGTGGCCGAACGCGAGATCACCGAGCGCGTGCCGCTGTGCGGTGCGGATGGCCGGCTGAACCCGGCGGCGGTGGGCTGGAGCCGGCATCCGCTCATCGACACCTCGGCGATCGGTCGCGGCCGGGCAGCGTGGGGCCGGAACAAGCGCTGGGAGTACTGGGCCGTCACCACCCCAACGCACCTGCTCTCGCTCACGGTCTCGTCGCTCGACTACGCCGCCGTGCACGGCGTCATGGTGCACGACCGCCGCACGGGCGAGACCATCGAGCGCGGCGCCGTCGCACCGCTCGGCTCGAGCGCGACGCTGCCCGCATCCCTTGCCGACGGGCCCGCTCGCGCAAGGACCCGCTCGCTCTCGATCGATATCGAGGAGACCGAGGCGGGCACGCGCCTTCGTGCGCAGAGCGAGGGGGTCAGCCTCGACGTGGTGGCTGCCCGGCCTGCGGGGCATGAGGCGCTCGCGGTCGTCGTTCCGTGGTCGCCTCGCCGGTTTCAATACACGGTGAAGGATGTCGCGAGACCCGCGACCGGGCACGTGCGCGTCGGCGACACCGAGTACGACGTGCCCCGCGGCGAGAGCTGGGCCGTGCTCGATCACGGCCGCGGGCGCTGGCCGTACCGGGTGCGCTGGAACTGGGGAGCCGCGAGCGGCGTGAGCGACGGGGCCGTGATCGGGTTGCAGCTCGGCGGCCGGTGGACCGACGGAACCGGCTCGACCGAGAACGCGGTGCTTGTCGACGGCAGGCTTCACAAGATCAGCGAGCAACTCGACTGGCGCTACGACGAGCGGGACTGGCTGGCGCCGTGGCGCATTCTCGGCGAGTCGCTCGATCTTCGCTTCGAGCCGTTCTGGGATCACGTGAGCGCTACCGAACTCGTGGTGTTCGGCTCGCACGGGCACCAGTGCTTCGGCCACTATTCCGGGTGGGTCGCCACCGCCGCCGGCCGGGTTGACGTCGACGGCCTTCTCGGGTGGGCGGAAGACGTGCGCAACCGATGGTGACACGGCCGGGGCGCCCGTCGGCGCCCACCATGAAAGACGTCGCAGCGCTCGCCGGCGTCTCGTATCGCACCGTGTCGAACGTGATCAACGGGCACCGCTACATCAGCGATGCGACACGAACGAGCGTGGAGTCGGCAATTGCGCACCTGGGCTACCGCCCCCAGCTCGCCGCCCGTCAGCTGCGCAGCGGGCGCAGCAGCATGCTCACCCTGTCTGTGCCGTTCGTCTCCCAGCCGTACTTCGCGCAGCTCGCGCACGCCGTGGTCACCCACGCGGAGCACGTGGGGTACGACGTGGTCATCGACGAGACGAGGGGCCTCCTGGAGCGCGAGCGGCGTGTGGCCGCCGGCTTCGGCACCATTCTCACCGACGGCATTCTCTTCAGCCCCATGTCGATCGATCGCGAGCAGCTCGAGGCGGAACGCGGCGCGACGCCGCTCGTGCTGCTCGGCGAACGCATCCGGAGCCCTCTTCTCGACAGCGTTGTCGTCGACAGCGTTCGCTCGAGTTTCGACGCCACAACCTGCCTCATTGAACGCGGATGCCGCAGGCTCGCCTTCCTCGGCGAGGTGCCCGCCGGCTCCATCGGCGCCGCCCCCGCCCACCCGCGCGTGCGCGGCTTCCGTGAGGCGCTGCGCACCGCGGGCCTCGAGACCGACGCTCGCCACATCGTCGCCGTCTCACGCTGGGACCGATCGAACCCCGACGGCGACTACTCCAGGGAAGAGGGGTACGCGCGCACGAAGGAGCTGATCGCCGCGGGCCCGGGCCCGCTGAGCATCGACGGACTCGTCTGCGCCAACGACCTGCTCGCGATCGGCGCCCTGCGTGCGTTCCGCGAGTCAGGCATCTCGGTGCCGGGCGACGTGGCGGTCGTGGGGTGGGACAACACGGCAGAGGCCGCGTTCGCCGCGCCCGCGCTCACGACGATCGCACCGGATCTCGACGAGATCGCCCGCCTCGCCATCGACGCGATGCTGCGCAGGCTCGATGAGCCCGACGCGGAACCACGAGAACGCCTCGCACCGTATCGGCTGCTCGCGCGCGACTCCACTGCTGCCGTGTAGGCGGGGCGCCGCGCGCGGTCGGGGTCAGCGGAACGAGGCCGCTGCCGCGTCGACGGCGGCCACGAACGCCGCATCCGCCGCCAGCGTGCCATCGAGCAGGGCCACCAGGCGCGCACTGGCCCCGGCGGCATCACCCGCACGGGCGGCCTGAACGAGAGCCGACTGGGCGTCGGGAAGGTCCTCGCCCGCCGTCAGCCGGGCGACCCACGCGCCGAGCGCCCGAGCGCAGGCCGCGGCGTCTCGCCCCGCCGCCCGCTCCGACCGGGCGATGGCCGCGATGCGCACCCTCAGCTTGGTGACTCCCTCCATGCCGATCTGGGCGAGCCGGTGCTCGATGCGGGCGTTGTCGAAACGGTCAAGCAGCGCCTGGCGGTAGGAGTCGAGGTCGAGCTCCTCGGCAGGCAGGTGGTGCGCCGCCTCGTCCCAGAGCTCGTTGACCCAGGCGCGCAGCTGCGGGTCGCCGATCGCCTGCGCGACCGTCTCGTAGCCGCGCAGCGGGCCCGCGTAGGCGAGGAGGCTGTGCGCGCCGTTCAGCAGCCAGAGCTTGCGGCGCTCGAAGGGCTCGATGTCGTCGACGAATCGGGCGCCGGCGGTCTCCCAGGCGGGGCGGCCCCCGGGAAAGGCGCCGCTGAGAACCCAGTCGCGGAACGGCTCCGTGACGACGGGCGCGCGATCGATCCAGCCTGAGAGCTCGGTTGCGCGCAGCACGTCGTCGGCCGTGGTCCTCGGTGTGATGCGATCGACGGATGTCGAGACGAACGAGACGTTCGTCTCGATCCACGCGGCCGTCTCGGCGCTGACGGCGCGTGCGAGAGCGAGCAGCCCGGTACGCACGAATTCCCCGTTGTCGGGAATGTTGTCGCACGGCACGAGCGCGAGTGGTCCTGCCTGTCGCCTGCGCCGCGCGTCGAGCCCGTAGAGCAGGCGCCCGAGCGACGTCGTCGGGCCCGTGTCCGAATCCCGGCCATCAGCCACATCCGCGGAGGCAGCCGCGGGCGCATCAATGCTGGTGCCCGGCGCGCTGAGTGCCGCCGAGAGCCAGGCGATATCCGCCACGACGGCGGCATCGGTCCCGTCGGGCAGGCCGTCGCTCGTGAGCCGGTACCCCGGCTCGGTGATGGTGAGGGTCACGATCGCGGTGCTCGGAGCCGACACGAGCTCGACGAAGCGGTCCAGCCTTGCCCCGTCGACCGCCTCGACGACGCTCGTGACGGTCTCGACGCGATCGCCGGCATCCGACCGCTCGACAAGTGTGTAGAGCCCGTCCTGCGGCGCCAGCTGCTCGGCCACGGTGGCCGAACGCCCCGTGAACGAGGCGATGCCCCACTCGGCAGCGTCGTCTGCCATCGCCGTGTACCAGGCCTGGTGAGCGCGGTGGAAGGCTCCGAGCCCCATGTGCACGATGCGCACGGGCGCAGTGGCGATCGCGCCCCCGGTGCGCTCTGCGAGCGAGCGCCGGTTCAGGGCCGCGGGGAGCGCGAGCGCGGCGGCGTCGATGGCGATGGTCACAGCTTGAAGGCCTTTCGGGGAATGGCGTCGACGAGGTCGATGGCGATGCGTTCGGCGGAGGCGAGGTCGACGCGCCCTTCACGCACGAGCCGGGCGAGGAAAGCCGAGTCGAGGCGGCGGGCCATGTCGTGCCTGGCCGGAATCGACAGGAACGCGCGCGTGTCGTCGATGAAGCCAGAGCCTCGGTAGAACCCCGCGGTCTCGGTGACCGACGAACGGAACCGCTGCACCGCATCCGGTGCATCGAGGAACCACCAGGGGGCGCCGATGTACACGCTGGGGTAGAAGCCGGCCAGCGGCGCGATCTCTCGGGAATACACGGTCTCGTCGACGCTGAACAGCACCAGGTGGAAGTCCCGCGCGTTGCCGTATTTCTCCAGCAGCGGCCGCAGCGGCTCGACATAGTGCGTCGCTGTGGGAATGTCGTGGCCGGTGTCGGGGCCGAACCGTTCGAAGGTCTGCGTGCTGTAGTTGCGCACCACGCCGGCGTGCACGGTCATCACGAGCCCGTCGTCGACGCTCATGCGGGCCATCTCGAGCAGCATGTGGCCGGCGAACGCGTTCTGTTCGTCGGCGCTCGCCACGCCTCTCAGCGCACGATCGAAGAGAGCGGATGCCGCGGGCTCATCGAGATCGAGTGTGAGCGGCTGCAGCACACCGTGGTCTGCCGAGACCGCGCCATGCTCGACGAAGTAGCGTCGGCGCGCTGCGAGCGCCTCGATGTAGCCGCGGTAGTCGCCGACCGACGAACCGCTCCAGTCGGCGAGCCTGGCCACGTTATCGGCCCATCCGGCGGCCGAGGGCGTGATGTAGGCATCCGGGCGGAAGGTGGGCACCACCCGGCCGGTGAACCGCGGATCGGCCGCCAGCGCGTCGTGTGATCGGAGGTCGTCGAGGGGGTCGTCGGTGGTGGCAAGAACCTCGATGCCGAATTGCGAGAACAGCGCGCGCGGCCGGTAGGCGTCGGTGTCGAGCCGCGCCTGAATGCTCTCGAACAGGCGCTCGGCGTTTTCTGCGCTCGGCTGCTCACCGATGCCGAAGAGAGTGGCGAACGCGTGCTGCAGCCAGTAACCGGATGCGGTGCCCGCGTACAGGTACCAGTTCTCGCAGAAGGTGCGCCAGACCGCCCGCGGTTGGGCGATCCCGGCGCCCGCCCTGCCGTCCCGCGTCGGGATTCCGAGCCGCTCGAGGTCGATGCCGGCGGCGTGCATGAGCCGCGTCACGTAGTGGTCGTACCGGATGAAGAGCTCGGCGGGGTCACCGAACGGTGTGTCGTTCAGCAGCAGCGCGGGGTCGACGTGGCCGTGCGGCGACAGGATCGGCAGCGAGGCGACCGATTCGTAGAGGCCGCGCGCGACGTCGCGAGTAGCGGGGTCGGCAGGCAGCAGCCGGTCCGGGTCCAGTGCCAATGTGGCCCTCTGCTGGGTGAGTGTCATCGTCGTTCCTTCATCGAAAAGTCATCCATCTGTCAATCGGTTGCCAAACGTGCCGCGAGAGGCTGCCGTGCGCCGCTCGCACGCGCCTCTCGGCTACGCGCCCGCCGGCCCTGTGGAGCCGCGCACGACGAGCTCGGTAGAAATGGCTGGTGCCTTGCCTCTGCTGCCGTGCGCCGGACGGCGGTCGTCGGCGGCGATGCGCTCGAGCATGCGGCGAACGGCGAGCGTGCCGATCAGCGCCAGCGGCGTACGGATCGTGCTCAGCGGCGGCGAGGTGAAGTCGGAGCCGAAGATGTCGTCGAACCCGACGATGCTCAGGTCGCCGGGAACCCTCAGCCCCTTCTCCTGAGCTGCGCGCAGCAGTCCGATGGCCATGAGGTCGTTGTATGCCACGACAGCGCTGACACCGGATGCGGCGACGCGCGTCATTGATGCCCGCCCGCCTTCCAGCGTGGGGATGCCGGGCCCGATCTCGACGATGCTCATGCCGAGCTCGACGGACTTCGCGAGAAGCGCCTCCCACCGCGCGGAACTCATCCACGAGCCTGAAGGGCCGTAGAGGTACCCGATGGAGCGGTGCCCCAGTTCCGCCAGATGCGTCAACGCCTGATCGATGCCGGGCTCGAGGTCTGGCACGATCGCGTCGACGCCGTCGATGCGGCGGTTGATGACGACGAGGGGGCGCAGCTCGGCGAGGTCGGCGATCTGCTCATCGGCAAGACGGGTCGTGACCAGGATCATGCCGTCGACCGACGGCGCGACCCGCTCCGCCGTCGCGGCCTCGCGCTCGCCCGACTCCTGGGACTCAGCGATGATCAGGGTGTAACCGCTCTCGCGGGCGGCCCGCTCGGCGCCGCGCACGACATCGAAGAACATGGGGTTCGTGATGTCGGCGATGATGAGCCCGAGCGTCATGGTGCGGCCCGTGGGCAGGGCCCTCGCCATGGGATTCACCCGATAGTTGAGCGTCTTCGCCGCATCCTGAATCAGCTTCTCCGTCTTGGCGCTGATGCGCCCCGGCTTGCTGAGCGCGCGCGAGACGGTCGAGGGGTTGACCCCGGCCAGCTCAGCGATGTCGTAGATCGTGGGCGCCGGCTTCGACGATCGGCTGCGCGCGGGCGCACCCGATCGGGTGTCCTGGCTGCTGTCGATCTCTGTCATGAAACTCCTGACGCTCTGTGTTCTCTGCCAACGCTAGCGCGACACGCGTGGCGGTCTGCGAGGCCGCGCCCGGTCGGGCGACGGCCGGGGCGGTCATGCCCGCTCGCCGAAGGTGCCTTCCTGCCTGATGCGCTCGTTCAGAAGCTCCAGGAAGCGATCCTCGTCGAAGTCGAGCGAGACCTCGGTGCCCAGCCAGCTGGAGAGGTGGATGGCGTTGGCGAGACGCACTCCCTTGATGCCATCCGACCCGGGGGCGATGAGCGGTGTGCCGTCGAGAACGTTCGCGGCGAAGTTCTCGAGCACTCCGGCGTGCTGGCCGCCCCAGACCGAGTCGAATTCGATGACCTCGGTCGAGTAGAGGTCGTCTGCGTCGAGCTGCCCCATGAACAGCTTCATGACGTCGGCCATGTCCATGCTCTCGCTGAGCTCACGCTCCGGCTTCTTCAGGCGGGTGACGGTGGCGGTCTTGCTGTTCTCGACGACGATCTTGCCCGCGTCGCCGAGAATCTCGAAGCGGTCGGTGCCGGTGAGATCGTGCGTGGCCGTGACGAAGACGCCCGTCACCCCGTCGCCGTAGTCGACGACGGCCGTCACCTCGTCTTCCACCGCGATGTTTCGCCGGAAGCCGTATGCGACCTTCGCGAACACCTTCTCCGGCACGCCGCAGATCCACTGCCACAGGTCGAGCTGGTGCGGCGCCTGGTTGACGAGCACGCCGCCGCCCTCGCCACCCCATGTCGCGCGCCACGCGCTCTGGTCGTAGTAACCCTGGGGGCGCCACCAGTTCGTGATGATCCAGTTCGAGCGACGGATCGCCCCGATCTCGCCGCCGTCGACGATCTCCTTGAGCCGCTTGTAGAGCGGATTGTTGCGCTGGTTGAACATGATGCCGAACGTCAATTCCGGCTTCGTGGCGGCGAACGCGTTCAGCTGCGCAACCTGCTTCGTGTAGACGCCTGCGGGCTTCTCGACGAGGGCATGGATGCCCCGGCCGAGGGCCGCCATCCCGATCTCCGGGTGCAGGTAGTGCGGCACCGTGGTGACCACGGCATCTACCGCGTCGCTGTCAAGAAGGGCCTGGTACGTGTCGAAGAACGGGACGCCGGGATACGTGTCTGCCGCGACCCCGGCCTTCGCCGTATCGATGTCGGCGATCGCGCCGATGGTCATATTCGGCACGAGGCCGTCGGCGATGAACTTCGCGTACATCGAGCCCTGTGTTCCGAGCCCGATGATGCCGAGCCGTACTGTGTCTGCCACGTGATCCACTTTCTGCTTCTCTTGCTTCTGTCGGTGCGGGCTCCCTCAGGATCCCACCGGATGCTCCCGGTCGAGCCGTAGCGTTCAGGCGGCGACGCCTGAACGCTCATCCTGTGCTCGTTGCTCTTCGATGAGGCGGCGCCGGTTGGCGCGCCTCTCCTGCTGGCGGTCGGGGTCGGGCACCGGCGAGGCAAGCAGCAGGCGTTGGGTGTATGGATGCTGCGGGGCGCTGGTGATCTGTGCGGCGTCGCCCTGCTCGACGATCTCGCCGTGGTACATGACCGCGATGCGGTGGCTGATGTGGTTGACCACGTCGAGGTCGTGCGAGACGAAGAGGTAGGAGACGCCCGTGTCCTTCTGGATCTGCAGGAACAGGTCGAGCACTTTCGCCTGGGTGGAGAGATCGAGTGCGCTGACGGGCTCGTCGCACACGATCAGTTTCGGCGACAGGGCGAGTGCTCGCGCGATGGCGACGCGCTGGCGCTGGCCGCCGCTGAACTCGCGAGGCAGGCGGCCGATCGTGTCCTGCGGCAGCCCGACCTCGTCGAGCACCTCACGCACGCGTCGGCGCGCGTCTGCACCGGTCTTGCCCTGCACGGTGAGCGGTTCGGCGAGGATGTCGCCGATGGTCATGGAGGGATTCAGCGACGTGTACGGGTCTTGGAAGACCACCTGCAGGTCCCGGCTGAGTCGGCGGCGGGTGCGACGGCCTGCGTGGCTGATGTCCGCGCCCTCGAACGTGAGCGTGCCGCCGGTGACGGGGGCGAGACCGAGCAGCGCCCGGCCCAGGGTGGTTTTGCCGCTGCCGGATTCGCCGACGAGCCCGAGTGTCTGCCCGTAGCCGATCTCGATGGAGACCGTGTCGAGTGCACGGAACGGCGTGCTGCGGAATCCCTTCCCCGGGTACTCGACCACCAGGTCGCGTACGCCGAGCAGCGGGCCGTCGGTTCTCTGCGTCGGTGCCATCAGATGCTCGCCTTCATTCTCATCTCGTCATCGAGGGGGTCTGGGCCGGCGGTGAGCATGGTCATCGGCGTCTTGCCCTCGAGCATGGCTCCCAGAAGCGTCTTGGTGTAGGCATCCCGCGGGTCGCGGAGAATGCTGCGCACGTCGCCGGATTCGACGAGTCGGCCGTTCTGCATGACCACGACCCGGTCGCAGAGGTCGGCGACAACACCGAAGTTGTGCGTGACCAGCACGACCCCCATCGTGAACCTGTCCTGCAGGTCGCGAAGCAGGTCGAGCACCTCAGCCTGAACGGTGACGTCGAGAGCCGTGGTCGGCTCATCCGCGATAAGCAGGTCGGGATTGCAACTGACGGCTCCGGCAATGAGCACGCGCTGCGCCATGCCGCCCGAGACCTCGTGCGGGTATGCGTCGAACGTGCGCTGCGGGTTGGTGATACCCACGATGCCAAGGAGTTCGAGGGCGCGCGCCCTGGCGTCGGCCTTCGATAGCCCGAGGACTTTCACGAGGGGACGCACGAGCTGGTACCCGATCGTGAAGTTCGGGTCGAGGTTCGACATGGGCTCCTGCGGAATGTAGGCGATGCGCTTGCCGCGCAGGGCCGCCAGCCGCCCCTGGGAGAGACGGCCGCCACTCGAGGAGACGAGCGGCGTGCCGTCGAAGACGATGCTGCCGCCGGTGATCACCGCTTCATCCGGCAGAAGTCCAAGGATCGAGAACGCGGTCTGGGTCTTGCCGGAACCGGATTCGCCGACGATGCCGAGCACCTCGCCGCGGTCCAGGTGCAGGGAGACGTCCGTCACGACAGTCTTCACGCGCCCGCTCGGCTGCGGGTAGCCAACGCCGAGGCCGTTCACCTCGAGCAGGTGGTTGCTCTTCACCAGCGCCACCCCGCGGGTCTCGTCATCGTCCAGCAGACTCACGCGGCTCGGCCCGGCGGCGGCGCGCTTCTTCGCGGCCTTCGGGGTGTCCTCCAGCGCGTCACGCAGGGCGTTGCCGAGAACCACGAACGCGCCGATCGTCAACGAGATCGCGATCCCCGGCCACACGGCCAGGATCGGCGAGGTGTAGATGTTGATGAAGCCTTCGTTGAGCATCACGCCCCAGGTGGGCACGAGCACGTCACCCAGGCCAAGGAACTCCAGTGTCGCCTGAATCGAGATGGCGATGCCGCACACCATCGATGTCTGAATGATCAGCGGCGCCCGCACCACGAAGAGAATGTGCTTGCCGATGATGCTCGTGTTGCTCAGCCCCGCGACCCTGGCGGCGTCGACATACAATTCGCTGCGCACCGCCTGCACCGAGGTACGAGTCAGCCGGAAGAAGCCGGTAGAGATCAGCACGCCGAAGATCGTCATCGACACCCAGACGCTGTGTCCGAGCGCCGCGGAGGCCGCCAGCAGAATGATGATCGCAGGCAATGACATGAGCACGTTCGTGCACCAGGAGGCGATCGAGTCGAACCAGCCGCCGAAGAATCCGGCGATAAGCCCGCTTGGCACGCCGACGACCAGAGCCACTGCCGCCGCGAGCGCCGCCGCGATCAGGGTGCTGCGCGCGCCGACGAGCAGCCGGGAGAACACGTCACGTCCGGCGCTGTCCGTGCCGAGCAGATGCGCCCCGCCTGGGCCCTTCAACGCGTCCGCCAGTGACGCATGGTTGGGGTCGAATGGCGCCACCCACGGGCCGATGATTCCTGAGACGACCACGATCGCCAGAATGATCAACGCGATCAGGCCGAGCGGGTTGCCCACCAGGCGGCGCAACACGCCGGGGCGAGCCGGCTCCGCCGTGACCCCGGCGCCCGCCAGGGCGTCGGCATCCATCGCATTCTCGGTTTTGATAGTCGGCTCACTCATGACACACGCGCCTTCGGGTTCAGCCAGCCGACCGCGAGGTCGACGAGAAGATTGACGATCACGACGATGAGGACGATGTAGACGACCACCCCCATCAGAACGGGCATGTCGCCCTGGATGGTGGACTGCAGGGCGAGGAAGCCCATGCCGGGCAGGGCGAAGATCTGCTCGATCACGACGACCCCGCCGAGCATCACGATGAACTGCAGCGACAGCACGGTCATGCCCGCCGGCGCCGCACCCCGCAACACGTGCCGGAAGAGGATCTCACGCGGGGCGAGCCCTCGACTGCGCAGGGTGCGCACGTAATCCTTGCTGAGAACGTTGATCGTTGCACTGCGCACCTGCTGCGCCGTCGAGGCGACCGCGCTGATCGCCAACGCGACCACCGGCAGAACGAGCGATACCGCCCAGCCGCCAGGATTGCCCCCCAACGGTACATACCCGGTCGCCGGCAGCCAGTGCAGCTTGATCGCGAAGATGGTGACCACGATGATCGCGATGACGAACTGCGGAATCGCCGAACCGGCGATCGAGACGATCTGCAGCAACCGGTCGATCCACCCTCGGCGCACGGCCGCCGCGACACCGACCAGAGTGGCGACGATGGCGACGATCGCGATCGTGACGAGAACGAGCGAGAGAGTCACCGGAAGGCGGTCGAAGATGCTGCCGACGACCGAGCGGCTCGTGAACCACGACACCCCGAAGTCGCCATGCAGTACGCCACCAAGCCAGTGCAGGTAGCGGCCCACCAGCGGCTGGTCGAGCCCCAGCTCGATCTCCTTCTGGTGAACCTGGGCCTGCGTCGCGGACTCCCCCAGAATGTTCCTGGCGACGCTCGTCGCCGAGAAGTACAGCAGGAAGAACGTCAGCGACGACACCACGAAGAGCGCCACGACGCCGGAGACGATCCGGCGAACGATGAATGAAAACATGTCAGCTCCGATATCAGCTGGTCAGTGAGGATGGCGGGTGACCCAGGCGTAGCCGCCAGGGCCACCCGCACAGCGACTACTTCTTCGGTGCGTAGGAGTAGATCGACGGAATCGCCTGCTGCGCCTGCGGCGTGGTCGTCGTGTTCTTGTCAGTGAAGAAGATCTGGTCGGGCCGGTAGAACGGGGCGAACCACGCCTGCGCGGTGACGTAGTCATTCAGCTGCTTCGCCGCCTTGGCCTGATCGGCTTCCGAGCCTTTCTGGATGGTGTCGACCATCGACTCGACCTTGGGGTCGGTCGTATGGAACGGGTTGTACGTGGCGTTCGGCGTGATGATCTGATTGGCCGCGACCCAGGGCGAACCCTGGAACAGCGAGAACCAGCTCATCGCGAACTTGCCCTGCACCATGCCGGAGATGAAGTCGGCACCGGCCACGTTGACCCAATTGACGGTGATGCCGACGTCTGCGAGGTTCTGCCCGATACCAGCGGTCAGGGCCGGGTCGAAGAAACCGGAGACCGTGGGCATCGACACGCTGAACCCGTCAGAGTAGCCGGCCTCAGCCAGCAGCTTCTTGGCCTTGGCCGGGTCATACGGGTAGGAGTTGTCGAGCGACTTGTCATAGGCCGCGGTGGTCGGGCCGAAGACCTGATTCGTCACGGTGCCGAGGCCCTGGCCCACCTGCTTGAGCAGCGTCTTCTTGTCGATCGCGTAGTTGATCGCCTGGCGCACCTTCACGTTCGCCAGCGCGGGAACCATCTTGCCGTCGCGATCGAATATGAGCAGACCCTGCCAGTCGGTCGGGTACCTGTACTCGGTGAAGCCGCCTGACTTGGCCTGGGCCTCAGTCTTCGCCGTCAGCAGTGCCGCGTTGACCTGGCCGGAGAGAAGAGCGTTCAGCATGGCGGTGGTGTCCAGGATCGGCTTGAGCACGATCTTGTCGTAGACCTGCAGTGACGGGTCCCAGTACTTCGGGTTCTTGACGAACGTGTACGTGGAGCCGGCGACGGTGGCCGACGCATCCAGCGTGTACGGGCCGCTGCCGACCGGCGCGGTGTCGATCTTGCCGCCGTCGATCGCCTTGGGGCTCGCAATGAATCCGTCGGCGTTACCGAGGTAGTCGAGCAGCGCCGGGTCCGGCGCCTTCAACGTGATGACCACGGTTGTCGCGTCCTTGGCGTCCACGCTCTCGATCTGAGCCAGCGTCGAGGCGTCCGGACCGTTTCCGGTGCGGAACCGGTCGAGGTTCACCTTCACGGCGTCGGCGTCGAGCTTCGTGCCGTCGGTGAACGTCACGTCGTCGCGAAGGTTGAGCGTCAGCACCGTCTTGTCGGCGTTGTACGACCACTTCTTCGCCAGCATCGGGATCAGCGTGCCGTCGGGCTTGCGCCGCAGCAGCGAATCGTAGACGGGCTGGTCGAACTGCAGGTAGTGGCCGATGTGCGACTGCGCGGGGTCGAACGATTTGACGTCGACGAGGGTCCCGATCGTGAGGGTTCCGCCCGTGGCGGTCTTGCCGGTGTTCGTGGAGCCATCGCTGCCTCCTGCCGAGCACCCGGTCAGCACGAGCGCTGCCGTCGTGACGATGGCGGCGAGCGCCACCCGTGGACGTAACTTCATTGTTATCTCCTCATTGCTGTTGATGCTGCGTGAGATCTGAACGAACTGGTGCAACCGGTTGCCGTGCCACAACAAGGCGGGTTTTCGGAGACCGGTTTCGTCAGACTAGCTGTTGCGGAGCGCTTTGGCAACCGATTGACAAGCCGAACCGATCGCCGTTACCGAAACGTGAACTCGGGCTCGCCCACAGGGCGCTTCGGATACGCCTGGTCGTACACGTCCTGAATGATCTCGAGCGACTTCTGCGCCGCCCTCGCATCGATCCAGAACGGCTCGCCGCCACCGACACCCGCGTAGAAGTCGCCGATGAGCAGTTCGTGCGAGACGCCCCAGTACGCACGGGCGCCCGGTGCCAGCTGACGCTCGGCCACGCGCTCGACTCGGCCATCCGCGTATCTGACCGTGAGGTCGCCGCGCAGCGCGAGGGTGGCCTTCTCTGTGACGATATCGAGTGTCACCGGAGCGTTGACGGCGTTCGAGAGCGTCGCGAAGAGCGTGCTCGTCGCGCCGTTCTCGTGCTGCATGACAAGATCCGCCGTGTCTTCGACGTCGATGGCGTCAGCAAGCAGTCGCGTGGCGATTCCGCCGCGCGTGGATGCCACATCGCCAACCAGCCACTGCACCAGGTCGATCGTGTGGATCGCCTGATTCATGAGCAGCCCGCCACCCCCGGTCTGCCAGCGCCCTCGCCATGGCCGATCCTCGTAGTACCCGGCATCGCGATGCCAGAAGACCGTAGCGGATGCGCCGAGCACCGTCCCGAGATCGCCCGAGCGCACCAGCTCATGCGCCGCCTGCACGGGCGCGTTGTACCGGTTCTGGAAGCAGACGGCGATGCGAGCGTCGCTGCCGCTCGCCGCCTCAACGAGGCGCTGGCCATCGCGGCGGGTGTGCGCCAGCGGCTTCTCAAGGATCACATCGATGCCGGCCGCGAGCGCATCGAGAGCGATCTGCACGTGCGTGTTGTGGGGCGTGCAGATGTGCACGACATCCGGTCGAACGCTCGCCAGCAGTTCGCGGTGGTCGGCGAAGCCGGCAACGCCGAGGGCCGTCTCGGCGGCCGAGAGCCGGTCCGGGTCTGTGTCGCATACGGCGACCAGGACCGCATCCGGCATCGCGCCGATCGCCGCCAGATGCACTGACGAGATGTCGCCGCAGCCGATCACGGCGGCCCGCACGAGCCCCGTGCCACGTGCGGAACCGGCGCCCTTAGCCGGTGTGGGCCCGGCTGCCTCGCTCATCCGGCGACCACCCCGAGGTCGGCCAGAATGCCGGCGAACGCCCGTGCCGCCTGCCCGAACGCGGTCGGGCCGGAGAACCCGCCCAGCTCGAACGCCTCGTCAAGGTGCGGCTCAAGCGAGGCGAAGCCCGCGTAGCCGTCATCACGCAGCGCGGTGAGCGTCTCGCGCAGCTGGCCGTCGCCCTCGCCGGCGGGCACGACCGCGCCCGTCGCGGCCAGCGCATCCTTCACCTGCAGGTAATCGACATAGGGCCGCAGCATGGCGTACGCGTCGTCGAACGGGCGCACGCCGACCTGCACGAAGTTGGCGTTGTCCCAGGCGAGACGGAGGGCGTGCGAGCCGACGGATTCGACGAGGTCGAGAACACGCTCGGGCACGTCGCCGTAGATGGCCTTCTCGTTCTCGTGCAGCAGCACGACGCGTTCGCGCTCGGCCACGTCGGCGAGCAGGCGCATCCGCTTCATGACGTCGTCGCGAATGGATTCGACCGGCACCCCCTCGCCGCGGAAGAAGGAGAAGATGCGGATATTCGGCGTCGCCAGTGCCTGCGCCACGCGGATGACCCGCTCGAGCCGGCCCACCTCGTGCTCGGCGTCGAGGGCGACGTCGACCTTGCCGATCGGCGACGCGACGGCCGAGACCGACATCTGCTGCTGGGCGAGAGTGGCGGCGAGCTCGGCGAGGCGATCGTCGTCGAGGTCGACCACATTGATGCCCCACGCGCTCCTGACCTCGATGTGCCGGGCGCCGAGTGCTTTGAGCACGGTGATCTGGATGCGCGGGTCGGCGTCGATCTCGTCGCCGAAGCCAGAGAGAGTCCAGACGGGATGGGCGGTTGGTGTCACGGGGTGATCCTCCAGTGTCAGAACAGGTCGGTTCAGAACAGATCGGTTCAGAAAAGGTCGGCGAAGCCGAGCGCCACCAGGTTGTCATGCGAGGTCTTCAGGCACTCGAGGGGAGAGCGGCCGTATTGATCGTCCTGCTCGACGAGTAGGTACTTCGCGCCGATCTCCTGGCTGACGGGCACGATCGAGGCGAAGTCGAGATTGCCCTCGCCCACCTCGGCGAATTGCACGACGCCCGTGAACGCCGTCATGAACGCGGGGAAGTCGCCGGCCGCCAGCGCCTCGAACGCCTGGGCGGGCAGCTGGCCGATGCGATAGTCCTTCAGGTGCACCATGGCGACGCGCTCGCCGTACTTGCGCAGCGTGGTGACCGGGTCGAGCCCGCCGCGCTGCACCCAGTGCACGTCGACCTCGAGGCCCATGAGCGGCGCCCGATCGGCGATGATGTCGAGAAGGTAGCGCCCGTCGTACTTCGCGAACTCGATGTGATGGTTGTGGTAGTACAGGCCGATGCCGTGCTCGGCCAGCCGCGCCGCCATCTCGTTGCTGGCATCGCAGAATTCGAGCACCTTCTCGAGCGAGGCCATCGCGTCGAAGGGCAGCATGCCGATGCGGATCATCGATGAGTCGAGCGTCTTCGCGTCGTCGACGATCTTGTCGAAGTCGTTCGTGAGCGACTCGTTCGGCGAGCCGGGGGCCGCGGTCAGAGCCGCGGACAGCGCGGCGATCTCCATGCCGAGTTCGGTGCGAGCGCGGCCAAGCTCAGCCACGTTCTCGGGAGTCATCGGGATCTGGGAGACCTCGACGGCGTGGTATCCGATCTCGCTCACCCGCCGCAGCGTCTCGAACGGCCCCGCCTCGGCGAAGTCGTTCTTGAGCATCATCGCCTGAACACCGATTCTGGCCATGCGGATATCCTCCCTTGGATTTCGAGTATGCTTTGGCAAGCGGTTGCCACGCCTGTCGATCATACGTCACGCGGCGCGCGGATGCAGCATCCGCCGCCATCACTGGCTGTCACTGAACCGACACATGCCGGTCGGCCCGCTCGAGTGGCCGCTACGCTTGAGACAGCTTCACCTCCCCATACTCAGGCGGATGAGCCTCCGCCCGACCAGCCCTCGAAGGAGCGTTCGTGTCAGATCAGAAGGCAAACATCGGGGTCGTCGGCCTCGCGGTCATGGGTTCCAACCTGGCCCGCAACCTCGCCAGCCGCGAGGGCAACACGGTTGCGGTCTACAACCGCACGTGGGCCCGCACCGAGGAGCTGATCACCGAGCACCCGGAGGCCGGCTTCATCGCCTCGGAGTCGATCGACGACTTCGTGGCCTCTCTGGCCACTCCACGCACGGCCATCATCATGGTGCAGGCGGGCAAGGGCACGGATGCTGTCATCAGCCAGCTCGTCGAGAGGTTCGAGCCGGGCGACATCATCATGGATGGCGGCAACGCGAACTTCCATGACACCATTCGCCGCGAGAAGGAGATCAGCCCTACCGGCATCCACTTCGTGGGCACCGGCATCTCCGGCGGCGAGGAGGGTGCGCTCAACGGCCCCTCGATCATGCCCGGCGGGTCGGTCGAGTCGTACAAGACGCTCGGCCCCATCCTCGCCTCGATCGCCGCCGTCGCCGAGGGCGAGCCGTGCGTGACACACGTGGGCACCGATGGTGCCGGCCACTTCGTGAAGATGATCCACAACGGCATCGAGTACGCCGACATGCAGCTCATCGCCGAGGCCTACGACCTGCTGCGTCGCGTCGGCGGCCTGGAGCCGAGCGCCATCGCCGACGTCTTCACCGAGTGGAACAAGGGCTATCTCGAGTCGTACCTCATCGAGATCACGGCAGAGGTACTGAAGCAGACGGATGCCGCCACAGGCAAGCCGTTCGTCGACATTGTGCTCGACGAAGCCGGCTCCAAGGGCACGGGCGTGTGGACGGTGCAGAACGCCCTCGACCTCGGCGTTCCCGTCGGCGGCATCGCCGAGGCCGTTTTCGCACGTGCCGTCTCGAGCAAGCCGGCGCAGCGTGCCGCCGTGCAGTCCGTGGTCACGGACCGGCCCGAGGTGCAGGGCGTCGACGCCTCGTTTGCCGACGACGTGTCGAAGGCGCTGTACGCCTCGAAGGTCGTTGCGTACGCACAGGGCTTCGATGCGATCATCGCCGGGGCCGAGAAGTACGGCTGGCAGATCGACAAGGGAAACATCGCGAAGATCTGGCGCGGCGGCTGCATCATTCGCGCGCAGTTCCTGAACCGCATCGTGGATGCCTACGCCGAGAACGCGAACATCGCCACGCTGCTCGAGGCGCCGTACTTCGCGAAGGCCGTTGCCGAGGGCGAGGCCGCGTGGCGCCGCGTGGTGTCGACGGCGGCACTCTCCGGCGTGCCCGTGCCCGGCTTCAGCTCGGCGCTCAGCTACTTCGACTCGCTCGCGCAGAAGCGCCTGCCGGCCGCGCTTGTGCAGGGCCAGCGCGACTTCTTCGGAGCTCACACCTACAAGCGCGTCGACAAGCCGGGCGTGTTCCACACCCTGTGGTCGGGCGACCGCACCGAGATCGAGACGGAGCCCTCGACGCACTGAGCCGCTGGCCGGCTCAGGCGGCGCCGTCGAACATGCTCGTGACCGAGCCGTCGGTGAAGACCTGTTCGATGGCGCGCGCCAGCAGCGGCGCAACCGACAGGATCGTGAGCTTGTCGAACTGCTTCTCCGGCGGCAGAGGCAGCGTGTCGGTGACGACGACCGAGTCGATCACGTCGGACTGCAGCAGTTCCACGGCCGGGTCGCTGAACACGGCGTGCGTCGCGGCGACCACGATGGCAGTGGCGCCGGCATCCTTCAACGCCTTGGCCGCATGCACGATGGTGCGCCCGGTGTCGATCAGGTCGTCGACGAGCAGGCACACGCGGCCGTTGACGTCACCGACGATCTCGTGCACGCTCACCTGGTTTGGCACGAGCGGATCGCGCCTCTTGTGGATGATGGCGAGCGGGGCGCCGAGCTTGTCGCTCCAGTTGTCGGCGACACGCACGCGGCCCATGTCGGGCGAGACGACCGTGAGGGTCGCCGGGTCGAGCAGCTTGCGGAAGTGCTCGAGCAGCACCGGCATGGCGAAGAGGTGGTCGACGGGGCCGTCGAAGAAGCCCTGGATCTGGGCGGCGTGCAGGTCGATCGACATGATGCGGTCAGCACCCGCGACCTTGAAGAGGTCGGCCACCAGGCGAGCGGAGATCGGCTCGCGGCCGCGCCCCTTCTTGTCTTGCCTCGCGTACGGGTAGAACGGCGCCACGACCGTGATGCGCTTGGCCGAGGCGCGCTTCAGCGCGTCGACCATGATGAGCTGCTCCATGAGCCACTCGTTGATCGGCTGCGTGTGCGACTGGATCACGAACGCGTCGCAGCCACGCACGCTCTCGTCGAAGCGCGCGTAGATCTCGCCATTTGCGAAAGTGCGCGCATCCGTCGGTACCAACTCGCTGCCCAGCTCGGCGGCGATCCGTTCGGCGAGCTCGGGATGAGCCCGACCGGAAATCAGAACCAGACGTTTCTGACCGGTCGCCTTGATGCCGGACATCTACTCTCCGCTCTCCTCGGCGGCCTTCGCCGCGTCGGTGCCAGGCCGATTCTCGGCGACCCAGCCTTGAAGGTTGCGTTGTGGTGCCACGTTGATCGCCAGCGCGCCGGCCGGAACGTCTTTTCGAACCACTGTGCCGCCACCCGTATAGGCTCCGTCACCAATCCTAACGGGGGCGACGAACACGTTGTGCGAGCCGGTTCGAACGTGCGATCCGACCGTCGTGGAGTGCTTGTTCACGCCGTCGTAGTTGGCGAAAATGGTCGCCGCGCCGATATTGGAGCCCTCGCCCACCGTCGCATCGCCCACGTAACTGAGGTGCGGCACCTTGCTGCCCGCACCGATCGTGGCGTTCTTCGTCTCGACGAAGGTGCCGATCTTGCCGTCTGCACCAAGGTTCGTGCCCGGCCTCAGGTAGGCGAACGGGCCCACGGATGCGCCAGCGCCGACCACGGCGAGCGTCGCGTCGGCGCGCTTCACAATCGCACCCGCACCGACCTCGCAGTCCACGAGGGTCGTGTCTGGCCCGATCGTGGCACCGCGCTCGATCACCGTCGCGCCGCGGATCTGCGTTCCGGGCAGCACCGTGACGTCTTCGGCGAGCTTCGCCTTCAGGTCGATCCACGTCGTGGCCGGGTCCTGCACGGTCACGCCGGCGAGCTGCCAGCCGCGCACGATGAGCGCGTTCAGGCGGGCGGCCGCCTCGCTCAACTGTGCTCGATCGTTGATGCCCTCGACCAGCCACGACGGCTTGACCGAGAGGGCGCCGACCTCGCTGCCCGCCGCGCGCAGCAGGCCGATCATGTCGGTCAGGTACTTCTCCCCCTGCGCGTTGTCGGTCGAGATGCCGGCGAGCTTGTCCCGCAGCGCGGCCACGCCGAATAGATAGACGCCCGCGTTGATCTCACTGACGCGGCGCTCGTCGTCGCTCGCGTCCTTGTGCTCGACGATGCGGTCAAGCCGGCCGTCTTCCGTGCGGATCACGCGGCCGTAACCTGCCGCGTCGTCAAGCACCGTGGAGAGGATGGTCGCGGCCGCTGCCGACTCTCGGTGCGCCTCGACGAGGTTGGCCAGCGTCGCCGCGTTGAGCAGGGGCACGTCGCCGTTGACGACGAGAACCTCGCCGTCGAAGTCCTGCGGCAGGGCCGCCACGGCGAGCTCGACGGCACGGCCTGTGCCCGGCACGTCGTCCTGGTCGACGACGATGCTGTCGGGCAGCTCGGCCGAGACGACCTCGACGATGCGGTCGCGCTCATGCCGCACGACGGTCAGCACGTGCGCCGCGTCGAGCTCGCGCGCGGTGGCGAGCACGTGGCTGATGATCGGCACACCGGCCAGCTCGTGCAGCAGCTTCGGCGTGGCCGACTTCATGCGCGTGCCCTGGCCCGCGGCGAGGATGACGACGGCGAGGCGCGCGTCGGTGCGGTGCTGCTCAGGCGCGCGGTGGTCGCTCTGCTGGTCTGTCATGCGGTCTCCCCCGTGTCGCTCTACCTGATCGGCGCGCATCGCGCGCCGCGGAGCGAGAAAAACGGCGCACCGCGCCCTTCTTCTCGCTCCGCCTCCAGGACTCGAACCTGGACCTAACAGCTCCAAAGGCTGTCGTGCTGCCATTACACCAAAGCGGACCGCACGCGACGCGCACCCCTCAAGTTTGCCAGACGCTCGAGGGCGCGCATCCGCTTCCGTGCGCTGCCCGGCCGCCCGCGTCGAACGAAAACGACGGTCATTCTGCACAGAACCGTGCGATCGGGCCGGGAAGTGGACCGAATCGACAGAATCACCGTCGTTTTCGTTCGACGCGGCGGGCGGGTGGCGGGGCAGACGATAATGGGGGGATGCCGGAGGGAAGCGACGAGGTCGACCGCATCGTCGACGCCTGGCTGCACGAGCGCCCCGACCTCGACTTCGCGCCGCTGCAGGTGCTCTCACGGGTCGCCCGACTCTCCAAGCACCTCGACCGCGCGCGGCGCACGGCATTCACCCGCAGCGAGCTCGACTCGTGGGAATTCGACGTGCTCTCCGCGCTGCGACGGGCAGGCGAACCCTATCGGCTGAGCCCCAAGGCGCTGCTGCAGCAGACGCTCGTCTCCAGCGGCACCATGACCAACCGCATCGATCGGCTCGTCGCCCGCGGACTCGTCGAGCGCCGCGGCGACCCGCATGACGGCCGCGGCATTCTGGTCGAGATGACCGCCCTCGGCCTCATTCGCGTCGACGCCGCGATCACACGACTGGTCGACGCCGAGGCCGAGATTCTTCGCTCGCTGCCTGCCGGCGAACAGCGGCGGCTGGCCGGGCTGCTGCGCAAGCTCAGCCTCGACTTCGACGAGACCTGAACCGCTGCAGCAGCCTCCTCAGGCGGCCTCAGTCGCCGCCGTCTCGACCAGAGCAGCGGATGCGCCGGCGCTCCGCGCCGCCGACCCCGTCGCTCCGGCCGCTCCCGTCGCTCGCGTCGACCTCGTCGCTCCCGTCGCTCCAGCCTCGCGCGAGGCCGACGCGAGCACCTCGAGAAGGCGCACGGTCTCGCCCCAGCCGATGCAGGCATCCGTGACGCTCTGGCCGTAGACGAGGCGGGAGAGGTCGCCGTCGCCGAGCTCCTGCCGGCCGGGCTCGAGGAAGCTCTCGAGCATGATGCCGGCGATCGGAGCGCCCGCGGCAACCTGCCCGGCAAGTTCGAGCGCGACCTCGGCCTGACGCACGTGATCCTTGCCGCTGTTCGCATGGCTCGCGTCGACGACGAGGCGCGGCGTGCGGCCGGCCCGCTCGAGCAGATCGGCCGCGGCCCGCACGCTCGCCGCATCGAAGTTCGGCCCACCGCGACCGCCGCGCAGAATGACGTGGGCGGCCTCGTTGCCGGTGGTGGTGACGACGGCGGCGGCCCCGGCGTCATCCGTGCCGAAGAATACCTGGCTCTGTGACGCGACTGTGCAGCCGTCGATGGCGACCTGTACGTCGCCGTCGGTGGCGTTCTTGAAGCCGACCGGCATGGAGAGGCCCGACCCGAGTTGCCGATGGATCTGGCTCTCGGTGGTGCGTGCGCCGATCGCGCCCCAGCTGACCGCGTCGGCGATGTATTGCGGGCTCGTCGGCTCGAGGAACTCGCAGCCGACGGCGAGGCCGAGATCGACCACGTCGAGCAACAGCCGACGGGCGAGGCGCAACCCCTCGTCAACCTGGTGCGTGCCGTCGAGGTGCGGGTCGTTGATGAGCCCCTTCCAGCCGCCCGTCGAGCGGGGCTTCTCGAAGTAGACGCGCATAACGATGAGCAGGTCCTGCGCGTGCTTCTCCGCCTCGACGGCCAGGCGCCGCGCGTAGTCGAGCGCCGCCGCCGGGTCGTGCACCGAGCACGGGCCGACGATGACCATGAGGCGGCCGTCGTCCCCACGCAGGACGCGCTCGATGCCTTCGCGGCTGCGCTGCACTCGGGCGGCGCTGGCGGGCCCCAGCGGCAGCTCGGTGCGCAGGGCCGCGGGCAGCGGCAGAGGCCTGATCGAGGTGATACGCAGGTCGGATGTCGCCGCGGCATCCGCTGGTGTGGTGGTTGTGGTGCTCATCGATACCCGTTTCCGGCGGGCACCGGTTCGGCCAACCCGCCTGTTAATGGCGAAAGGCAGAGACTCGAATGTCTCTGCCCGTTGGCTGAAGGAGGGGTGCGGCGTGCGTCTTACGCGCGGTGGCCTCCTTCAGCCAACGCAAAATACGCATACCAGCGGTTTCCCATGGGGCTGAGGCTAGCGCGTGCGGCGAGTATTGGTCAAACGGATGACGGATGCCGCACCTCTCGCCGGGGGCGCTCGTGCGCTTGCTGGCCGTCTTGCGAGGCGTGCGCCCTCGGTAGACGCGGCTGGTGCCCCCAGAACGGGGCACATACGGGGTTTCCCCTAGCGTGAAAAAGTGAGGATTGCTAAGTTTTTCTTCCAAGGGCACCGACCGACACCCGGGACAAACCCATTGCAACGGATGTCGGCCGAACACGAACGCTTACCCTCGCATTCGCGGCCCGCCTCAGCAATGAGGGCAGTTTGACCCGACAAGCTGTGAACAGCATGAGCGTTTCGACGGCCCATCCGTGGGCTCGCCGCTGCGCTGCTGAGTGCTGCTCGCCGGGCCTTGCCGCCCGACAGACAAGGAGCAGCACCTATCATGAACAAACTCACCAGAGGCGCCATCGCCGGCGCAGCGGGCATCGCCCTCCTCCTCGGTGGAGCGGGAACGTTCGCGACGTGGAACGCGCAGACCACGGTCAACGCGGGCGTCATCCACTCGGGCGAACTGGCGTTCGTCAACTCGTCTGACGCGGGAACCTGGGCGATCGGCACGACCACGGTCGCCGACATCAGCACCCACCGCATCGTTCCGGGCGACACCATCACGTACACCAAGACGCTCGGCATCAAGGCGACGGGTGACAACCTGAAGGCCACCCTTGCGGTCGACTTCGGTGACCTCAGCTCGCGCGTGAACCCCGCCGGCGTGGCACTCGGCACCCAGCTGCTCAGCCACGCGCACGTCAACGTTCTCAGCGCCGACTCGACGATTCACTACAAGAACGTGAGCGGTTCGACGGTCAACCTCACCGTTGACCCGAGCGACACGACGTCGAACATGACGGTCAGCGTGACCTTCTCGTTCCCCGACACCGCCGGCAACAACACGCAGAACGCGCTGATCAACCTGAACAACATCCAGCTGCGGCTGGACCAGGTTCTCTAGCCAACGGCTGTAGAACAAGCGAGATGAACAGCGTGCACCGTATCGATGTCGGTGCGGTGCACGCTGCCCCTCTCGGTCCCACCCAGATGAACCGCCACCGCGAACGGGAAGGCAGGAGCGACATGAGCCGTCGACGTACCATGCCTCGACACCGGGCGGAGCCGTTGTTCAGCGGCCCGCGACATCGGGCCGACCGGCCGCCCCGCAGCGATGTGCGCGGTTGGCAGATCGCCTCGGTAGCGACCATCTGCCTGGTGGCCACGACGGCCTGCGTCACCGACCTCGGCGGAACCTTCGCGCTGTGGAATGCCGCCACACCAATCAACGCGGGCCTCGTTCGCTCAGCGACGATCACAGCAGCGGAGACCGCGAGTAGTTCGCTCAGTGGCAGCTACTCCAGCGATATGCAGCAATTAAGCGGCGTGCTCGCCATCAGCAACCACGGCAACGTCACGGCCGACTACGCCACCTCGGCGCAGCTCAGCAGCGCCTCCTCGCTGGCGCTCGCCAGTGCCACCTCCGTGCGCATCTGGCCCGCAGGCAACGACACGACGTGCACCACGCCCGGCGCAAACACCGATACCGGCACCTGGGCTCACTTCCCGACTCTCAGCGGCAGCCTGATGGCCGGCGCGACGGTGCGCTATTGCGTGCTCACCGTGCTGACCTCATCCGGCGACCTTGCCGCCGGCAGCGCTCTTGCCGCGACAATCACCTCGACCCTGACCCTCGGCGGGTGGAGCAGCCCGTCACACGCTACTGTCACGCAGTCTCTCCAAGCGGATGCGCCGCAGCGCTCAGCGCCGGACTCAGACAACGGCGTCCCGCTCGCCGAGACCAAGGCACTCTCGACTGCGCCGACATCGAACTCATCGAACGCCTCGACCCCTGCTACCTCGCCCAGTGCGACCTCAACCCCGCCAGCGCCGAGCACACCGGCGGTGACCGCACCCCTGGCGGCTTCCCCCACGCCGCAGCCGACGGTGCCTCCCGTAGCGCCGCCATCGACGCCCGCGGCCTCGCCGCAGCCGACGCCCGAGTCGCTCCCGCCGGCGGCACCACCCCCGAGTGATTCTGGCGACGGAGGTTCGGTGCAGACGACCGGCTGAGCCGGTCGCATCCGCTCTGCCGTTTCACCGCAGGCCCTCGCCCCGCGCGTTCAATGGAGAACACGCGGGGCGATGTGCTGCCCACGGTGGCATGCTTCTCACCGCGATGTGCTTCTGGCAGCATCGGGCCAAATAGTGGGACTGAAGCGCTAAGTCCCTGCATTCAGCCCGACGCGATGCATGCTGGAGCGCCGAGAGAGGGTGACCGGCATTCGCTCGGGGCACATTGAGGGTTGCGGAGCCGGGAACCCGCGATATGACCCGACCCATGAACTCGAGCGAAGACCACACGCCCAGCAGGACCGCACGCTCAGCAGGACCGCACGCTCAGCAGGACCACACGCTCATCTGTCGCGGCGCCCGGCAGCCGTGCCGCTCAGCGCCGGCCGCCCAGCACCTCAGCGGCGCAGCACGCTCAGCGCCGGCCGCCGCGCGCCTCAGCGTCGCAGCGCGCGCCGCGCCAGCCAGTTGCCGAAGAACTGGCCCGCCTGCACGATCACGATGATCGCCGCGACCGAGAAGTACACGACGGGCCAGTTGAAGCGCTGGTAGCCGTAGACGATGGCGAAGGTGCCCAGGCCGCCGCCGCCGATGAGGGCGGCCTGCGCGGACATGTCCACGATGCCGACGAACAGGAAAGTGTAGCCGAGCACGAGCGGCCCGAGCCCCTCGGGGATGAGCACGCGCAGAATGATGTTCCACGGGCTTGCCCCCATGGCGCGCGCCGCTTCGATGACGCCCGGGTCGACCGTCAGCAGATTCTGCTCGACGATGCGCGCGACAGCGAAGGTCGCCGCGAGAGACAGGGCGAAGATGACCGCCGTGTTTCCGATTGTCGTGTGCACCGCGAGCATCGTCAGCGGCCCGATGGCGGCGGCGAAGATGATGAACGGCACCGGCCGCACGATGTTCACGATGACGTTCAGCGACACATGCACGGCTCGGCGGGCCACGAGGTGACCTGGCCGCGTCACCGTGAGCCCGACGCCGAGCGCGAGGCCGAGCACGCCGCTCGCGACGAGCGAAATGACGACGATGTAGATCGTCTCCCAGATGGACTGGAAGAACAGCGGCAGGTTGTCGATGAAGTCGTTCACCTCAAGCCTCCTCCACTGCCTCGATACGTTCGGCCTGCAGCCGCTCGAGCGCGCGCGCGACGGCGGCATCCGCGCCGGTGATCTCGTAGGTGAGGCTGCCCACCGAGCGGTCGCGAAGCTCGCTGATGCCGCCGAAGATGATCTCCCACTCCACGCCCGCCTCAGCGAAGATGCGGCCGAGCCGCCCCTGGAAGCCGCGCTCCTCCGTGAGCTTCACGCTCACGATGCGGCCCGTGTGCACGCGTCGCAGCCGTTCGAGGGTCTGCGGGGTGGGCCGGTCGCGAAGCACGGTGCGAACGAAGCGGGAGGCAGCATCCGTCGTGGGTGACGAGAAGACGTCGTAGACGTCGCCCTGCTCGAGAATGCGGCCCGAATCCATCACGGCAACGCGATTGGCGATGCTGCGGATGGCCTCCATCTCGTGCGTGATGACCACGATGGTCACGCCGAGCTGCTCGTTGACGCGCTTCAGAAGCGCGAGCACGTCGGCCGTCGTGTCGGGGTCGAGCGCGCTCGTGGCCTCGTCAGCGAGCAGCAGCCGCGGGTTCGTCGCCAGCGCGCGGGCGATGCCCACCCGCTGTTTCTGGCCGCCTGAGAGTTGCTCGGGGTGGTTGTGCGCCTTCTCGAGGAGCCCGACGAAGTCGAGCAGCTGCGCCACCCTCGTGTCACGCTCGGCTCGGGGCATGCCGGCGACAGCCAGCGGATACGCCACGTTTCCGGCGACCGTGCGCGAGCGAAACAGGTTGAACTGCTGAAAGATCATGCCGATGCGTTTGCGCTCGTCGCGCAGCTGCCGTTCTCCCAGCGCCGTCAGCTCCGCGTCACCCACGAACACACGGCCGCTCGTGGGGCGCTCGAGCGCGTTGATGAGCCTGACGAGAGTGCTCTTGCCGGCCCCCGAGTACCCGATGATGCCGAAGATGTCACCGGCGTTGACCTCGAGACTCACGTCGTCGACGGCCGTCACGGGCCCGTGAAGGCCCGAGGCTGGGTACGTCTTCGAAACGTTCTGAAGGCGGACAAGAGCGCTCATCGCTACTTCTTGGCCGCCCTCGCGTCGGTCTCGACCTTGGCCAGGTCGGCCTGCAATGTGGCCGCCGACGTGGTGCGGAACACCGCGGTGCCGCCGTTCGACGCCTGCACGCCCTTCTCGACCGCCGGGTCGTGGTAGAGCTTCGCGAGCTTGAGGTAGAGCGCGTTGTTCTTGTCCTTCGCGCGGGCCACGAACACGTTCACGTACGGCGCGGCGATGGCGCTCGAGGGGTCATCGTGGAAGATGGCGTTCTTCGCGCTCAGCTTGGCGTCGACCGCAAAGTTGTTATTGACGATGGATGCCGCCGCCGAGCCGTTCTGCAGGGCGACGGCGGTCTGCGCCGCATCCACTGCCACGACGTTCACCGTGTGGTCGGTGATGTCCGTGGTGTCGGAGAACGCGGTGCCGCCGTTCTTGAGTGAGATGAGACCGGCCGCCTGCAGCACGAGCAGGCCGCGCGCCTCGTTGATGGCGTCGTTCGGAATCGCCACCTGCGAGCCGGCCGGGATCTCGGACGCCTTGGTGTACTTCGTCGAGTACAAAGTGAGCGGGTAGACGGCCGTCGCGCCGATGGGCTGCAGGTCGTCGCTGCTCGAGACGTTGTAGTTCGCGAGGTACTGGATGTGCTGGAACTCGTTCAGGTCGGTCTGGCCCTGGCTGAGCGCCGGGTTCGGCTGGCTGTAGTCGGTGAAGTTCACGAGCTTCACCTTCACGTTCAGCTGCTTCTTGGCGAGTGCGGAGTACGTCTTCCAGTAGGGCTGCGCCGCGTCGGCGACGCCGATCGACACCGTCTTGACACCGGATGCCTCGGCCTTGCCGCCGTTCACCGAAACCACGACCACGGTGGCGACCACGGCGATCACGACGACGGCCGCTGCGATGACCCAGCCGAGCGTGGCCCGGCTCTTCTTCTTCTGCGGCAGCTGTGGCGCTGGCGCGCCGTCTGCCGGCTGGTTGGTTTCAGACATGCTGTGTGCTCCTCATTCATGCAACGCGGATGGGCCGGCTCACGCCGACCACCTCAGCATCGGCGAGACGAGTCGCGTCGGCAATTTGCGTGCAGAACTGTGACAGCGTGTGACGAATTGTTCAGACGCGAGTGGACAGGCTGGCGGCCGGTCGAGTAGCGGGGCAGGCGCACGAGCCACTCGACCAGCGGCGCGGGTCTCAGGCGCCCACGAGTTCCGAGAGCTCGAGCCAGCGGGTCTCGAGATCGGCGATGTTCGCCTCGAGCTCCCGCAGCTCATTAGTGAGGCGGCCCAGGCCCTCGTAGTCGCTCTGGTCGTGTTCTGCCAGACGCTCGTGCACCGCCGCAACCTGGTCGGCGAGTCTGGCGAGTTTGCGGTCGATCGAGGAGATCTCCTTCTCGGCGGCGCGCAGGTCTGCACCGGCGAGGGCGGGGGGTCTCGAGACGGCGCCTTCGGCGCCTCCTCGACCGGCAGGGGCGGCGCCTTCGGCGCCTCCTCGACCGGCGGACAGAGCGGCCTGCGCCTTGCGGAGCTCGAGGTACTCATCGATTCCGCGCGGGAGGTGGCGCAGCCCGGCATCCATGACCGCATATTGGTTGTCGGTCACGCGCTCAATGAGGTACCGGTCGTGGCTGACCACGAGCAACGTGCCGGGCCAGGTGTCGAGCAGGTCCTCGATGGCGGCGAGCATGTCGGTGTCGAGGTCGTTGGTCGGCTCGTCGAGAATGAGCACGTTGGGCTCGTCAAGCAGAATGAGCAGCAGCTGCAGGCGGCGCTTCTGCCCGCCCGAGAGATCGCGCACCGGCGTCGACAGCTGCGCGCTCGAGAAGCCGAGGCGCTCGAGCATCTGCCCCGGTGTCAGCTCGGCGCCCGATCCGGTCGCGTAGGTGGTTCGGCGCGACGCGATGACGGCGCTCACCCGCTCATCGGCAATGTCGGCGAGCTCGGCGAGTTTCTGGTCGAGTATGGCGACCTTCACGGTCTTGCCTCGCTTGACGCGCCCGCTGGTAGGCGCCAGCGTTCCCGCCACCAGTGCGAGCAGCGTGCTCTTGCCCACGCCATTGACACCGAGGATGCCGGTGCGCTCCCCCGGCGCGATGTTCCAGTCGATGCTCCGCAACACGGTGCGCTCGCCGTAGCTGACGCCGGCGTCGATGAGCTCGACCACGTCCTTGCCGAGCCGCTGCATGGCCATCTGGGAGAGGGCGACCGTGTCGCGGGGCGGCGGCTCGTTCTCGATGAGCTCGTACGCGGCATCCATTCGGAACTTCGGCTTGGTGCTGCGGGCGGGCGCGCCGCGACGCAGCCAGGCGAGCTCCTTGCGCATGAGGTTCTGCCGCTTCGCTTCGGTGGCGGCGGCGATGCGGTCGCGCTCGACGCGCTGCAGAATGTACGCCGCGTAGCCGCCCTCGAACGGCTCAACGGTGCCGTCGTGCACCTCCCAGGTGGCGGTGCATACCTCGTCGAGGAACCAGCGGTCGTGGGTGACGACCACGAGCCCGCCGGCGCTCGGCGCCCACCGGCCGCGCAGATGCCCGGCGAGCCAGGCGACCGCCTCGATGTCGAGGTGGTTCGTGGGCTCGTCGAGGAACAGCACGTCGTGGTCGCCGGTCAGCAGCGCGGCGAGCGCCACACGCCGGCGCTGCCCTCCCGAGAGTTCGCCGATCTTCGCATCCCAGCGGATGTCCGCCACGAGTCCCGCAAGCACGTCGCGAACGCGGGCATCCGACGCCCACACGTGCTCGTCGACCTCTCCGACGATCGCGTTGCCCACGCTCTGGTCGTCGTCGAGTGAATCCGTCTGGTCGAGCACGCCAACGGTGACACCGCGGCGGCGGGTGACGCGGCCGGAGTCGGGCTCGAGCCGGCTCGCGAGCAGGCGCAACAGGCTCGACTTGCCGTCGCCGTTGCGCCCGACGATGCCAATGCGGTCGCCCTCGTTGACACCGACGCTCACGCCGTCGAAGACGACACGCGTGGGGTATTCGAGATGGAGGGCTTCGCCCCCGAGCAGATGGGCCACGTCATACGAGCCTACTTGCGCCCGGCTGGGTGCCCCGTGTCACCCGCCCGCGCCGGTCGGCCGGCGCCCGGCGTGTCACCCGTATTGGTGCGGCCACGTAGCCCGGATGGGTGCTGCCGACGGATGCCCGGGCTATGCCAGACTGCAAGGGAATCGATGGGCGTCACGCTCCGACCGGCGTGGCGCCCATTCGACTTTCGACTTTCGACTTTCGGGAGAGTCAGGTGGCTGAAGCGGCGAGCGCGCGCTCACGCCCGCAGCTGGTCGGTCGCGAACAGGCGACCGCCGCCGCGCTGGGCGTGGCCTCCGCTGCGCGCGCCACTGGCGGTGTCGTCCTCGTCACGGGCGAGGCCGGGCTCGGCAAGACGTCGCTGCTCGCGCATCTCGCCGCACGTCTGGACGACTGGGTCATTATTCGAGCGCAGGCCGACTCGTTCGAGGCCGACCTCAGCTACTCGACGATCGAGACTCTGGTGCGCACTCTCAACGTGCGCACGAACGGCGTCTTCACACGCCCCCGGCCGGACGACGACGCGATCACCGTCGGCCGTGCCCTGCTCGACGGCATCGACGCGCTCGCCGAACCCGTGTGCCTCGTGATCGACGACGCGCAATGGGTCGATGAACCGTCGGCGCGAGCCCTGCGCTTCCTGCTGCGCCGGATCCCGGGGCAGCCCTTCCTGCTCATCGTCGCGACGCGGCCCGAGGCCAACAGCCTCGCAGCCTCTGTGGCCGACCTCGCGCCGGAGTTCGAGGCATCGGCAGAGATCACCCTCGCCGCCTTCACGGTGCCCGAGACGCAGCAGCTCGCGCAGCAGATCCTCGGGCACAGCATCTCGCTGCGCACCGCCACACGACTGACCGAGGCCACGCAGGGTTCGCCGCTGCTTCTGCGCATGCTGCTCCGCCAGCTGCGCGCATCCATCACCGGGGCATCCCACCCCGCCGGCTGGGAGATGCCGGTGCCCGAGACGGCCCCGTTGGCCGCCACTGTGACGGCCGCGCTCGTGGGAGCATCCGCGTCCACACGCACGGCAGCCGAACTGATCGCGGTACTGCGCGACCCGGTTCCGCTGCCGCAGCTTGGCACGATCGCGGAGCGCCTGGGAGCCCGAGTCGACCTCGACGGCGCCATCGCTCGCGGCCTCGTGCATTCCGACGAGCGTGATGGGGTCACCTGGCTCGAGCCGGCCCACGGGATGCTCGCCGACGCCCTCGTGGCGGGCATCGGCAGGGAGCGCCGCGCCGGCATTCACCGCGTCGCCGCCGAGGTGCTGAGCGGGCACCGCGCCCTGCGCCACCGGGTCGAGGCCGCCGACCGCTCAGATTCAGGCCTCGTCGACGAGCTTCTGGCCGCCACGCATGAGGCCGCCGAACTCGGCCAGTCGAGCCAGGCCATGAGCTACGCGCGCTCGGCGGTGCACTTGGCTCCGGGCGGCGCGGCTCGCGAACGCTGCCTGCTCGAGATCGGCCTACTCGCCATGCGCACCAGGCTGCACGAGCGCATTTTCGACCTGCACCCCGAACTCGAGAACCTGCCGCCGAGCCTCACACGCGACGCGATCCTCGTCGAGTTGCGCATTCTCACGGGCGACGTGGTGCGTGCACGAGACCTCGCGGTGAGCGCCCTGAAGAACGACGACCCGAGTGCGGATGCGCGCGTGCTGCGCTCGCGCGTCGCGGGGGCACTGCCGAAGATCCAGCTGGCCATGCGCGACTTCACCGGCGTGCTCACGAGCGTCGACGACGCACGCCGCGTGCTCGCGCTCGCCCCGACCGACCCGGCGGATGTCGCCGATGCCGCCCTGCGCTGGATGGTGGAGCCCGAGGAGGAACTGCTGCGGCTGCTCGGCTGGCAGATCACGG
Source organism: Microbacterium sp. STN6 (assembly GCF_026410545.1). Classification (GTDB taxonomy): domain Bacteria; phylum Actinomycetota; class Actinomycetes; order Actinomycetales; family Microbacteriaceae; genus Root112D2. Next base: position 72,878 of record NZ_JAPMIT010000002.1, on the reverse strand, counting down.
CGGGCGTGCACACGTCACGTGTCGACATCACCCTCGCCGCGAGCGAGGAACTCGACCGGTTGACGGCGACCGCCCACGATTCCTCGGGGCTCACCGACGCGCTCGTGACGGGCTCACGTGTCGCGATCAGCGCGGGCCAGCTGCAAAAGGCTCGCGCCGGACTCGAACGCGCGAACCGGCTCCTGAGACTCTTCCCCGACAGCTGGACCGCGGGCCATGCCCGGTGCATCTACGCGCATGTGCTGTTCCTGCTCGGCGAATGGGACGAGTCGGTCACCGTCGCCGACAGCGCCGTCGCGCTCGCCCTCGACGAGACGGACCTGTCGGGCTGGCCGATCGCCCTGAACGTCTCGACGCTCGTGCGGGCGGCCCGCGGCGAGGAACGCGCGGTCACCGAGCGTCTCGCCCAGGCCGAACAGGCCACACCCGGCGTTCTCGGCTCGTACGACCCCGAGCTGCCCATCGTTGCCCGCGCCGAACTCGCCCGAGCGCTCGACCGCCGCTCCCAGCAGCTCGCCGCCACCGACGGCGACATGCCTGACGCGGCAGCGGCAACAACCATGGGCTGGCTCAGTTACCGCATCGACGCTCTCGCGGCGCTCGGCCGCGCCGCCGAGGCGCGCGAGGCGCTCGCGCTCTGCACGGCCCCCGGTTCCCGCTGGCGGCCATACCACGGCTCGCTCGCCTGGTTGACGGCACGTGTCGCCGAAGCAGAGGGGCAGACGGATGCCGCGCTGGCGCACTACGCGGCCGCCTATGACAGCCCCGACGCACCCGACTTCCCGCATCCCACCGCCGTCGCCATGCTCGACGCCGCCCGGCTGCTCGCCGCGCACCGCCGCGGAGCCGAGGCTGTGGCGCTGGCCGAGCGCGCGGCGGCGACGTTCCGACGACTGGGAGCGTCGGAGTACCTGGAGCGGTGCTCGCACCTTCTCACCTCGCTCGCCGGCGCCGCCTCGAACGAGCACGGCGACCCATTCGCCGACCTGACGACGCGCGAGCGCCAGGTGGCCCACGCCGTGGTCTCGGGCATGACAAACAAGGAGGTCGCCGAGCGCCTCTACGTTTCGGTGACCACCGTCAACTTCCACGTGCGCAACATTCTCGCCAAGCTGGGCATCACCTCGCGCCGAGAGCTGCGTCGGCTGGCGCTCGAGCACCGCGCGGTGCACCGATCGGTTCCCGTCAAGAGTTGACGGTTTTGCCGCTCGGGTTGGGCGCGTCGCCCCCGCAGTCTGTACGGTGAGAACCACACCCCGGAACGCTTGCCCAAGACCTGACTCACCTCGTGTGGATTCGCTCTCGAAGATGAACGACTCACCCCCGCACACGAGACCTCGGATCGTTGCGTTCACGGGGTGTCCCCCTTTAAGCGGACACCCGATCGGGGGGGCTACGCTCACGCAACACCGATCGCTGGCGAGGAGTCAAAGCGGCTCGGGGCGTTCTGCGGGTTCTACGCGGCTTGAACCCGCGATTCAGCCCGACTCGATGCGTCTAGCGATCGCTGCTCACGACGCGGGCGCCGTGCACCGGGCCGCTCGCCCGCACCGCCGTCAGCCGGGCCGCACTGAGCGCGATCTGAAGGTCGAGCGCGCTGTCGAGATCCGCCGCGAGAAACGCCACCGTGGGCCCTGAGCCGGAGACGAAGCCGGCGAGCGCCCCGTTCTTCTCCCCGAGCTCGATCACGTCACCGAGCTGCGGATTCAGGTGGATGGCCGGCGCCTGTAAGTCGTTAGAGAGCACCTCGGCGAGCATCGCCGGCTCGCCCGCGCGAAGGGCCTGCAGCACGTCCGCGTCGATGCCGGGCATCGGATCGGCCGGCATGATGTCGTCGGCATGCCGCTCGCGGTGCCGGTCGAGTTCGCGGTACACATCCGGCGTGCTCATGCCCTTCTCGGCCAGCACGAGAACCCAGTGATACTGCCCCTTGGCGAGGGCGGGCGAGAGCTCGTCGCCGCGCCCCGTGCCAATGGCCGTGCCGCCGACGAGGGCGAACGGCACGTCGGCGCCGAGGCGAGCCCCGAGTGCGAGCAACTCGTCGCGACCGAGGCCGAGCCCCCAGAGGGCGTCACAGGCGACGAGGGCGGCTGCGGCATCCGCTGACCCTCCTCCCATGCCACCGGCGATGGGCACGCGCTTGACGACCTCGAGTCGCGCACCGCCCTGGTAGCCAGCATGCTGGGCGAGGAGTCGCGCTGCCCTGATGGCCAGGTTCGAGTTGTCGGTGGCCAGCTGGGAGGTGTCGACCGAGCCGGTGAACGAGACGGTGAAGTCGTCGGAGTTCCAGGCGCGCAGGTCTTCATAGAGCGAGACGGCCTGATACGCCGTGGACACCCGGTGGTAGCCGTCGCCCATGACGGCGCCGACGCTGAGGAAGACGTTGATCTTCGCGGGCGCGCGAACGTGCACCGGCTCGCCCTCGCCCCCCTGAATCATTCCTCCAACCTAACGCAGCGTCGCCGGGCGTCATGCTTCTGCACAATTCGCAACACGATTCGCGGCCGGGGCTCCCGGCTCGCGATGATGAACTCGGCTGAGAAGGAGAAGCGATGACGAAGCAGATCTCGTTCAACCTGTTCGAGATGAACACGGTGGGGCACATCTCGCACGGGCTGTGGGTGCACCCTGAGAACAACCGGCACCGCTTCAACGACCTCGACTTCTGGATCGAGGAAGCGAAGCTGCTCGAGGAAGGCCTGTTCGACGCTGTCTTCCTTGCCGACGTGATCGGCGCGTATGACGGATACCGCGCCGGCCCCGAAACGGCCGTGCGCGAGGCCGTGCAGATTCCGAGCAACGACCCGCTGCTCGTGATCCCCGCGATGGCGGCCGTCACCACGAACCTCGGATTCGCTGCCACGTTCTCGACAACGTACGAGCCGCCGTTCGCCTTCGCGCGTCGCGCCTCCACCCTCGACCACCTCACCAAGGGCCGCTTCGGCTGGAACATCGTCACGTCGTACCTGCCGAATGCGGCCCGCAACTTCGGCCTCGACGATGAGATCGCTCACGACGACCGCTACGCCATCGCCGATGAGTACCTCGACGTGCTGTACAAGCTGTGGGAGGGCTCGTGGGACGACGACGCCGTGCTGCAGGACCGCGAGCACCGTGTCTACACCGACCCCGCCAAGGTGCGCTACATCAACCACCGCGGCGAGCACTACCGTGTCGCCGGCCCACATCTGACCGAGCCGTCGACGCAGCGCACTCCGGTGCTGTTCCAAGCCGGCAGCAGCCCGGCGGGCAAGGCGTTCGCCGCAAAGCACGCCGAGGCCGTGTTCGTGGGCGGGTCGACGCTCGAGCAGTACCGCGACAACGTCGCGGACATCCGTCGCCTGGCCGATGAGAACGGGCGTGGCGGGCAGAACATCAAGACGTTCGCAAGCGCCGTGATCATCGTCGACAAGGATCGCGAGAGCGCGCAGGCGAAGGCAGATGAGTACCGCAGGCTGTCGTCGGCCGAGGGGTATCTTGCCCATGCGGGCGGCGGTGGCATCGACCTCGCGGCGTATCCGAGGGATGCGGTGATCGCCGACATTCTGGCCGCCGAGGCGGTCGCCGGCCGCGACAACTCTGCTCGCAGCCGCCGCTACCCGCCTGACGCAACGGTGGGCGACGCGCTCGACAAGCTCACCCGCTTCGACACGAACCCGTTCTATGTCGCGGGCTCGCCGAACGATGTTGCGGATGCGGTGGAGCGCTGGGTGCGCGAGACCGACCTCGACGGGTTCAACCTGCGGCAGTTCCTGACGCCGGGCAGCGCCGAGGACTTCGTGGAGTACGTCGTGCCCGAGTTGCAGCGGCGCGGCCTCTACCGCACGCGGTACGAGCACGCGACCCTGCGCGAGCGGCTGTTCGGCGCGGGCCACACGCGGCTGCCCGAGACGCATCCGGGGGCGAGGTACCGCGGCGGGGCGAACCTGTAGGGAGGGTGACGCGGCTCTTCCGTTTGGCGTGCACCTCACCCATGTGCGCTTCAGCAGGAGGATTCGCGCGGCACGCCGTCACCGCAGCGTGCGGCGACGGCGTTTCGCAGGATTCTTCCTGAATAGCCGCACGTGCCGCAGTGGGGGCAGCCGGGTTTCGAGACGGCCGCGATACGGCCTCCTCAACCCGCGCGACACGGCCGCGATGCGGCCTCCTCAGCCCGCGTGAGGGGTTCGCGCGATCGCCACGAAGTCGGCGAGCACCAGCTGCTCGCCGCGTTTCGTCGGCTCAACACCCGCCGCCTGAAGAACAGCGGATGCCGCTGCCGCATCCCCGAACACACCCGCGAGCGCCTGCCGCAGCATCTTGCGCCGCTGGCCGAACGCAGCGTCGACGATCTCGAACGTGCGCCGCCGCAGCGCCTCGTCGCCCGGCTGGGCGGCGTGCCGCTCGAAGGCGACGAGGATCGAATCCACGTTCGGCACCGGCCAGAACACCTGCCTGCTCACCTGACCCGCCGTACGCCATTCGCCGTACCATGCGGCCTTCACGCTCGGCGATCCGTACGCCTTCGACCCCGGCCCGGCCGCCAGCCGCACGCCGACCTCGGCCTGCACCATGACCACGCCTGAGCGAATCGAATCGACGTGCTCGAGCAGGTGCAGCAGCACGGGCACCGACACGTTGTACGGCAGGTTCGCCACCAGGCGCATCGGCTCGGCGGGCAGCTGCGTGACCCGCAGCGCGTCCGCATGCACGACGGTCAGCCGCGCGGCATCCTCGACGCCGGCGAGCTGGCCAACCGTCACCGGCAGCTGCTCGGCGAGCCTGCCGTCGATCTCCACCGCCACGACGGATGCGGCCGCCTCGAGCAGTCCCAGCGTGAGCGAGCCGAGTCCCGGCCCGACCTCCAGCACCGTGTCGCCAGGCTCGACCCCGGCCACCCGCACGATGCGGCGCACGGTGTTCGCATCCATCACGAAGTTCTGGCCCAGCTTCTTCGTGGGCGTCAGATTCAGCAGGTCAGCGAGGTCGCGAATCTCCGCCGGCCCGAGCAGCTTCATCGCGGCGTCCGGTGCGAGCCGGAGCGATCGCACTCGGCGCGGCCGGCTGCGCGCCCGCTCGCGCGAACGCTCACGCCACCGCCCCGCTCGGCTCGGCGGGCGGCGCGCTCACCGGCTCGGCATCCCACCGCCCGTACACCTGCTCGGTGTTCGACGAGATCTGCGCCGCGAGCATCGACGCCTCGGTGCCGAGGCTCGCCGCCATCGCCCGCAGCGTGTGCGGGATCAGGTACGGCGCGTTGGGCCGCCCGCGGTGAGGGGTCGGGGTGAGGTATGGCGCATCCGTCTCGATGAGCAGAAGCGAGCGGGGTGCCACCGCAAGCGCCTCACGCAGCGCCGACGCGTTCTTGAACGTCACGGTGCCCGCGAACGACATGTACCAGCCGTTGTCCGCGCACAGCTCGGCCAGCTCGGCGCCGCCGGAGAAGCAGTGGAACACGGTTCGCTCAGGCGCGCCGACGCGCTTCAGGGTTGCAATGACGTCGTCGTGCGCGTCCCGGTCGTGAATCTGCAGGGCCAGATCGTTCTGCTTCGCCATCTCGATGTGCGCCTCGAACGAGCGCAGCTGCGCCGCGCGGCCGGGCTCCTCGGTGCGGAAGAAGTCGAGCCCGGTCTCGCCCACGGCACGCACGCGTGGGCGGGTCGCGAGCTCGGCGATCTCCGCGAGCGCGTCGTCGAGCTCGCCGCGCACGTCGAGCTCGGGCGCATCATTGGGGTGGATGGCCACGGCCGCCAGCATGCGCGGCTCGATCGCGGCCGTCTCGGCCGACCACGTCGACGAGGCGACGTCGGTGCCGACCTGAACCACCCCGCGCACGCCCACGCTCGACGCGCGGTCGAGCTGTTCGCGGTAGTCGAGCGGCTCGGCCAGGCGCGCCTCACCTGCTGGCGGGTCGATGTGCGTGTGGTTGTCGTACACGGGCACGACGAGCGCCTCGGGGATCGGCGGGTACCCGCTCTGCTCCTCTTCGGCTCGGTGCCGGGCGTGCTGCGCCTCGCTCATCTCGGTCACCGTCACTCACTCACGTTCTCGATGCGCGGGAACAGGGCGGCGAGCGCCGACACCCGAGTGCCCGGCGGCAACTGACCCCAGCGGCCCGCCTCGCGCAGCGGCTGCGCCTGAAGAGCGCCGAGCGCCTCCTCGGCGCCCAGCGCGGCCCACAGCTTCGTCGTGGCGACCGGAATGACGGGGCTCAGCAGCACGGCGAGGGCGCGCAGGCCTTCGGCCGCCGTGTAAAGAACGGTGCCGAGCCGCTCGCGGCTCGCCTCATCCTTCGCCAGCACCCACGGCTCCTGGGCGGTGATGTAGCCGTTCAGCTCGTCGACGATGCGCCAGATCGCGGCGAGCGCGTCGTGCACCGCGAACGAGTCGATCGCGGCGTCGGCGTGCGTTGCGGCATCCGCCACCACTTTCTGCACGGCGCGCTTGGCCGCACCCGGCTCCCCAGCGGCCGGCACGACGCCGTCGAAGTACTTCGTGACCATCGCGATGACGCGCGAGGCAAGGTTGCCGAAGCCGTTGGCGAGTTCGGCCTGGTAGCGGGCGGCGAGATCCTCCCAGCTGAAGGAGCCGTCCTGGCCGAAGTTAATGGCGCGCATGAAGTAGTAGCGGAACGCGTCTGAGCCGAACGTGTCGGTGATCTGCGTGGGCGCGATGCCCGTGAGCTTCGACTTCGACATCTTCTCGCCGCCCACCAGCAGCCAGCCGTGGCCGAACACCGCCTCCGGCACCTCGAGCCCGGCGGCCATGAGCATGGCGGGCCAGATGACGGCATGGAAGCGCACGATGTCCTTGCCCACGATGTGGGTGCCGGGCCAGCGGCGGTCGAACTCGGCCTCATCCTGGCCGTAGCCGATGGCGGTGATGTAGTTGAGCAGGGCGTCGAACCACACGTAGACGACGTGCGACTCATCCCACGGCACCTTGATGCCCCAGTCGAAGCTGGAGCGCGAGATCGAGAGATCGCTGAGGCCCTGGCGCACGAACGAGACGACCTCGTTGCGCACCGACTCCGGCTGCACGAACTCGGGACGGCTCTCGTAGAGCGCGAGCAGGCGGTCGGCGAAGTCGCTCATGCGGAAGAAGTAGTTCTTCTCCTGCAGCAGCTCGAGCGGCTTCGAGTGGATGGCACACACCTTCTGGCCCTCGTACTCGCCGGTGCCATCGAGCGTCTCGCTTGAGGGCTTGAACTCCTCGCAGCCGACGCAGTACAGCGCCTCGTACTCGCCGGCGTAGATGTGGCCGGCGTCGTAGAGGCGCTGCAGGAACTTCTGCACGTTCTCTTCGTGGCGCGGATCGGTGGTGCGAATGAAGTCGTCGTTCGCGATGTCGACGGTCTCGAGCAGCGGCTGCCAGGCCTCGGCCACGAGCTTGTCGGCCCACTCCTTCGGCGTCGTGCCGTTGGCCGTGGCGGTGCGCAGGATCTTCTGGCCGTGCTCGTCGGTGCCCGTGAGCAGCCACGTGTCGTCGCCCGACTGGCGGTGCCAGCGCGCGAGCACATCTGCCGCCACCTCGGTGTATGCGTGGCCGATGTGCGGCACGTCGTTCACGTAGAAGATGGGGGTGGTGATGAAGAAGGACGAGCCGTCGCGCATGCGACCTATCCTAAAGGTCGCGCCACGCGCATCCGATTCGCCGTCGTGGCTGCCCTCTCGCCTGCCGGGCTGCCTGCCTGCTGCTTGCCGGTCTGCCTGTCGGCTGCCTGCCGGCTGCTTGCCGGCCTGCCTGTCGGCTGTCTGCCTGCTGCTTGTCGGCTGCCTGCCGGGCTGCTTGCCGGCGGCCTGACTACTTTTGGCCCCAACCGCGGCGACCCATGGCCACCATGGCCATGGAGCCGGCCACCCCGCCGACCATGGCGAACAGTCCCCACAGGCGGCCCTTGTGCACGTGGCCGCGGGCGGCGTCGAGCGAGTACTTGCCCGGGCCGTCTTCGGCGAGCGACAGCGCGGCGACGCCCATGAGCAGGTTGAACTCGTAGCCGCCGTTGCCGTTCCACAGCCCGTTCTTCAGGTGCACCTTGCGCACCGCGGTCGTCATCACGCCGATCACCGTGGCGGCGGCGACGGGTGTGGCGAGGCCTGCGGCGATCAGCGCGCCGCCCGCGGTCTCGGCGACGCCCACTGCGATGGCGTTCGCGCGCGCGGGTTTCATGTCCATCGACTCCATCATCGATTCGGTGCCCTCGAGCCCCGGGCCGCCGAACCAGCCCTTGAGCTTCTGCAGCCCGTGCCCCATGAACAGCCCGCCGACGACGAGTCGCAGAGCCAGCCTTCCCGTGCCCATCCTCACTCCTTCATACGGTTGAGATCTCGTGCGTTGCGCTCTCGTGCCGTTGCGCTCTCGTGCCGTTGCGCGCCCCGGCGTTGCGCTCTCGCGAAGTGGCACCCCGCTGCGCTCGCGGGGTGGCGCCACTCAACGCGCTCGAGGCCCACGGTAGGCGTGCGAGCGGATGCGTGCCACACGCCGCCCGTCGCGCACTGCCCACCGTCCGCGCCCGTCGTGCCCCGCGAGCCGCCCACCGCCCGCGCCCGGCCGCCGCCGTGAGACGCCCACCGCCCCGCCCCGGCCGCCGCCCGTCGCGCACTGCTGTCCCTGTCACTCAGCAGGAGAAATCGCCCGACACGCCGTCACCCCACGCTGGCTACGCGGCGTGCCGCCGGATTCCTCCTGATGAACGGCAGAGCATAGGATGCCGCGTGGGGCTCCGACCACTCGGGCGCTCCCCGGACGAGCGCATCGTACCCGGCAGTGCGACAAGACGATGCAACGGAGGTCGTCATGGGTCAGGTCGTGCAGGTCGTCGGGTCGCTTCTCGTGCTCGCCGGGTTCGCGCTCGCGCAGTGGGGTGTTCTCGATCAGAAGTCGCTCTGGTACCTCGTACTCAACACGGTCGGCAGCACGGTCCTCGCTGTGCAGGCCGTGATCGAGGTGCAGTGGGGGTTCCTGCTGCTGGAGGGCGTGTGGGCGATCGTGTCGGCCGTGAGCCTCATCGCCGTGCTGCGCGGGCGCTGGCTGCACAGCGCGCGGCGTGACTCGTGACTAGGGTCGAGGCATGAAGCATCGCTCCCTCGGAAACCACACTGTCAGCGCGATCGGCCTCGGCGGCATGCCCATGTCGGTCCAGGGCCGCAAGGATCACGACACGTCGATCGCCACCATTCACGCGGCGCTCGACGCCGGCGTCACCTTCATCGATACGGCCGACGCCTACACGCTCGACGCCGACGGGCAGGGCCACAACGAGCTGCTCATCGCCGAGGCACTGAAGTCGTACGGCGGCGACACCGGTCACGTTCTGGTGGCGACCAAAGGCGGGCTGATCCACGTGGACGACGGGCCGTGGCAGCGCAATGGTTCACCCGAGTACCTGGCGAAGGCGGCGCGCGAGTCCGCGGCCCGGCTGGGCGTCGACAGCATCGGCCTGTACCAGTTCCACCGGCCAGACCCCGAGGTGCCGTACGAGGAGTCGCTCGGCGCCCTTCGCCAGCTCATCGACGACGGCGTGGCACGCATGGTCGGCATCTCGAACGCCGACGTGCACCAGATTCGGCAGGCGCACGAGCTGCTCGGCAGCTCCCTCGTCTCGGCGCAGAACCAGTTCTCGCCGTCGCACCGCGCGAGCGGTCCAGAACTCGAGCTGTGCATCGAGCTCGGCCTGAACTTCCTGCCGTGGAGCCCGCTCGGCGGCATCCGCGGCTCCGACACCCTCGGCGGCGCGGGCCAGGCGTTCACCGAGGTCGCGAACGAGCACGGGGTGAGCCCGCAGCAGGTTGCCCTCGCCTGGGAGCTCAGCCTCACGCACCTCATCATCCCGATCCCGGGAGCGAGCCGCCCCGAGAGCATCACCGATTCGGCGAAGGCGGCCGACCTCGTTCTCTCGAGCGAGACCATCGCGTACCTCTCCGCGTCGCCCGCGACCGAGGCCGCGTAGCGACGGGTAGCGGATGCGCGCTGCCCGCGCACATCCGCCCCCGAGAGCGTCGCGCGTTCACAGGGCTCACAGCGCTCACAGCGCTGCCGCGTAGCGCTCAGCGACGCGCAGCCAGCGCCGCCTGATACAGCTCACGCCGGGACAGCCCGGTGGCGTCGGCGACCTCGGCCGACGCATCCTTCAGTCGAACCCCGTCGGCGACGAGCGCGAGAACCTGCGCGAGCGCGTCGGCCGGGTCGGCGTCGCGCGCGGGCGCCCCGGCCACCACCACGCAGATCTCGCCGCGCACGCCCTCGGCGGCCCAGGCGGCCAGCTCGGCCGCGCTGCCGCGCCGCACCTCCTCGTGCAGCTTCGTCAGTTCGCGGCACACCACCACGCGTCGCTCGGCGCCGAACACGGAGGCGATGTCGGCGAGCCCCGCCGCGAGCCGGTTCGGCGACTCGAAGAACACCATGGTGCGCTGCTCATCGGCGAGACGCCGCAGCAGAGCCACCCGATCACCCGGCTTGCGCGGCAGGAACCCCTCGAACGTGAATCGGTCGGTCGGCATGCCCGCCACGGCGAGCGCCGTCAGCACGGCCGAAGGCCCAGGCAGCGCCGTCACGGTGACGCCCGCCGCGGCCGCAGCCTCGACCAGGTGGAACCCCGGGTCAGAGACGGTCGGCATGCCCGCGTCGCTCAGCACGAGCAGGTCGGCATCGCGTGCGAGCTCCACGAGATCGGCCGCCTTCTCACGCTCATTGTGGTCGTGCAGGGCGATCAGTCGGGGGCGGTTGGTGATGCCAAGACCCGCCATCAGTCGCTGGGCGACCCGCGTATCCTCCGCGGCGACCGTCTCGGCGACGCTCAGCGCGTCGACGAGGCGGGCCGAGGCATCCTTCAGATTGCCTATGGGTGTCGCGGCCAGGATGATCATGCTCCCAGTCTCGCAGCCCGCGCTCACTAACATGGGCAGCGTGAGCACGCCGCCGACGCCCGACTTCGACGACGTCGTCGGCACGGCGCACGGCACCGGCGGCGTGAGCCGGGCAGGCACTGCCGATGCGCACGGCACCGACAGCGTACGCCGGACAGGCCCAGCGGATGCGCCCGGCGCCACACCGCCGGCCGTCACGGCGACACCCCGCCCCCAGTCCCTCTCGCCCGGCGACCCCCGCGGCACCCGCCTCGACGCCTGGTGGGCACGCGCCGTCGGCACGCCCACACGCTGGCGCCTCTGGTACTGGGGTGCGCCACTCGCGGTGACCCTGCTGGCCGCCGTGCTGCGGCTGTGGGATCTCGGCAACCCGCACGCGCTCGTGTTCGACGAGACCTTCTACGTGAAGGATTCGTACACGCTGCTGCACTTCGGCTACGAGGCGAGCTGGCCAGACAAGGCCGACACGAGCTTCAACGCCGGCAACACCGACATCTTCAGCTCGGCGCCGGAGTTCGTGGCGCATCCCCCGTTCGGCAAGTGGATCATCGCGCTCGGTCTCGCCGTCTTCGGCGCGAGCGACAGCGTGGGCTGGCGCATCAGCACAGCTCTCGTCGGCATCCTCGCGGTGCTGGTGGTCACGCTCGTGGCCCGCCGGCTGTTCCGCTCGACGCTCGTGGCCACCATCGCGGGCTTTCTTATGGCGGTCGATGGGCATGCCATCGTCATGAGCCGGGTGGCGCTGCTCGACAACTCGGTCATGTTCCTGGCGTTGCTGGCATTCTGGGCGATTCTCGCCGACCGCACCTGGTTCACGCGCCGGCTCGAGACGCGGGTCGCGGCGGCGAGAGCGGCTGGCCGCACGGTCGACTGGGGCCCGACCCTCTGGTGGCGGCCGTGGCTGCTGGCGGCGGCGCTGCTTCTCGGGCTGTGCAGCGGCGTCAAGTGGTCCGGCCTGTACTTCCTGGCGTTCTTCGCGGTTTACACCGTGGTCGTCGACGCGGTCGCGCGCCGCCGCCTCGGCCTGCCGTTCTTCACCAGCGCAGCCGTGCTCAAGCAGGGGCCGGCGACGTTCCTCATCATGGTGCCGCTCGCCCTCGTCACCTACATGTCCACGTGGGCGGGCTGGCTCGCCACCTCGGGCGGCTTCTACCGGCACTGGGCCGAGACCGAGGGCACGCGCTGGTCGGGCCTGCTCGACTGGGTGCCGCTCTGGTTCCAGAACCTCTGGCACTACCAGACGGCCATGTACAACTACAGCATCAACCTGCATGTGCCGCATCCGTATCAATCGAACCCGTTCGAGTGGCTGCTCATGCTGCGCCCGACGAGCATGTACTACCTGGGCACGAGCGCCGGACAGGCCGGCTGCACCGCGAGCGACTGCTCCTCGGCCATCACCGGAATGGGCAACCCCCTCATCTGGTGGGCGGGCACCGCATGCGCCGTGTACCTGGTGTACCGGCTCATCCGCTTCCGGGAATGGCAGGTCGGCGCCATTCTCATGGGGTTCGGCGCGGGCTACCTGCCGTGGCTGCTGTACATCAACCGCACGATCTTCGAGTTCTACACCATCGCGTACGAGCCGTACATGGTTCTCGGCATCGCCGCCGTCATCGCGCTTATCCTGGGCAGTCGAGCGGATGCGCGCTGGCGCCGCCAGCGCGGCCTGTGGCTGGTCGCCGTCTTCCTGTTCTTCGTGACCGTGGTCAGCGCCTTCTTCTGGCCGCTGTGGACCGGCGAGCAGATTCCGTTCTGGTACTGGCAGCTGCACATCTGGATCCCCGGTTGGCGGTAGGCGCGGCGTCAGCGCATTCTCAGCCCGTGCGCGTAGCGTGAGGCTCATCTGCATCACCCAGGGCGCATTGCTCGTTTCACCCGGCTGAGAAGTCCACACCAAAGGAGGACTCATGTCGGCTACCGTGCCCGCTCCGTCCGTCCGTATCGTCAAGACTCGCCCCGGCGGCAACGGCAAGAATCCGACGACGGATTACTCGGGCCTGCTGCACACCGTGCGAAACCTTGGGCTGCTGCGCCGCCGGCGCGCCTATTACTGGATCATGTTCGCCGCGCTCGCTGTGGCGCTCGGCGGCGTCGTCACCGGCTTCACCCTGCTGGGCGACAGTTGGTTCCAGCTGCTCATGGCGGGCGCCCTCGGCATCATCCTCACCCAGTTCGCGTTCCTCGCCCACGAGGCGTCGCATCGGCAGGTGTTCGAATCGGGCAAGGCCAACGACCGGGCCGGCCGCTACCTGGCCGACCTCGTGGTGGGCATCAGCTACTCGTGGTGGATGAACAAGCATTCGAGGCATCACGGCAAGCCGAACACGGCCGGCCTCGACCCCGACATCGACCCCGACTTCATCGTCTTCCAGAAGGAGCACGCCGAGAAGCTGACGGGCATCTCCGCGTTCCTCGCGCGTCGACAGGGCTACCTCTTCTTCCCGGCACTCCTCGGCGAGGGCGTGAACCTGCACCTGCACGCGTTCCGCACCGTCTTCGGGCGGGGCAAGGTGGATCGTCGCGGCCTGGAGATCACGCTGCTCAGCATCCGAATCATCGGTTATCTCGCGGTCATCTTCTACTTCCTGCCGCTGGGCATGGCGTTCGCGTTCATCGGTGTGCAGATGGCCGTCTTCGGCCTCTACATGGGCTCGACCTTCGCGCCCAACCACAAGGGAATGCCGATCCTGCCGCGCGACAGCAAGGTCGACTTCCTGCGTCGTCAGGTGCTGACCTCGCGCAACATTCGCGGTGGCTTCGTCATGGATATCTTCATGGGCGGCCTCAACTACCAGGTCGAGCACCACCTGTTCCCCAACATGCCGAGGCCGCACCTGCGGCGCGCGCAGGAGATCGTGCGCGAGTACTGCAAGACGCACGACATCGAATACACCGAGACGGGCCTCGTGAACTCGTACCGCATCGTCGTCGAGTACCTGAACCGAGTGGGCCTCGCCGCCCGCGACCCGTTCGAGTGCCCGATGGTCGCCCAGTTCCACCACCGCTGAGGAACGCTGCGGCACAACCCGCACCCGCGTTGCCGCGTGTTACGCGGTCGGGCCGGGCGGCGAGCGGCGAACGGTAGCGTTGAGCGCATGGCAGATCGCGAATACGGCTTCCGCACGCGTGCGATTCACGCAGGCAACATTCCCGACCAGGTGACGGGCTCTCGCGCCCTGCCCATCTACCCGTCGAGTGCATTCGTCTTCGACGACACAGCGGATGCCGCTGCCCGCTTCGCGCTGCAGAAGTACGGCAACGTCTACTCCCGTCTCTCGAACCCGACCGTGGCGAGCTTCGAGGAGCGCGTCGCCAGCCTTGAGGGCGGCCTCGGAGCCGTCGCGACGGCATCCGGGCTCGCCGCGCAGTACATCACGTTCGCATCCCTGGCCGGCGCCGGCGACCATATCGTCGCCTCGGCCAACCTCTACGGCGGTTCAATCACCCAGCTCGACGTCACGCTGCGCCGCTTCGGGGTCGACACCACGTTCGTGCCCTCCTCGAACGCCGAGGACTACGCGGCAGCCATCACCGACAAGACCAAGTTCATCTTCGCCGAGACCATCGCGAATCCCTCCGGCGAGATCGCCGATATCGAGGCACTCGCCGAGGTGGCGCACGCCGCCGGCATCCCTCTCATCATCGACTCCACCATCGCGACGCCCTACCTGAACCGCCCGTTCGAATGGGGCGCGGATATCGCCGTGCACTCGGCCACCAAATTCCTCGGTGGGCACGGCACCGCGCTCGGCGGCATCGTCGTGGAGTCCGGCCGGTTCGAGTGGGACAGCGAGCGGTTCCCGCTGTTCTCCGAGCCCGTGCCCACCTATGGCGGCCTCGAGTGGTCGGGCAACTTCGGCGAGTACGCGTTCCTCACGCGGCTGCGCGCCGAGCAGCTGCGCGACATCGGCCCCGCGCTTGCGCCGCACTCGGCGTTCCTGCTCGCGCAGGGTGTCGAGACCCTGCCGTTCCGGGTGCAGGCGCACGTCGACAACGCGCGGGCCGTCGCCGAGTGGCTCGACGCAGACCCGCGCATCGAGCACGTCTACTGGGCGGGCCTGCCCTCGCATCCGCATCACGACCGTGCACTGAAGTACCTGCCCAAGGGGCCGGGCTCGGTGTTCAGCTTCGTCGTCAAGGGTGGCCGCGCCGCAGGCCAGACATTCATCGAGTCCGTCAACCTGGCCAGCCACCTCGCGAACATCGGCGACGCCAAGACCCTCGTGATCCACCCCGCCTCCACCACGCACGCGCAGCTGAACGAGCAGCAGCTGCACGACGCCGGGGTGCTGCCAGGTGTGGTGCGCATCAGCGTCGGCATCGAAGACGCCGACGACATCATCTACGATCTCGATCAGGCGCTCGCGCAGGCGAGTGCCTAGGCACGGGAGGGCACTCATGAGCACCACGCAGGCCGAAGACGCAACCGCCGCCGCAGGCGCGGCGGCCGACACCGACCTCGTCACGACGCACCTCGCCAACGGGCTGAGCTGCCAGGTTCCGGCGAGCTCGCCGCTGGCGAAGCTGCTGAAGAAGCAGCGCACATGGGTGGGCCCGGACGCGAAGGAACGGCTGGCCATCCTTCGCAAGGCGAAGTCTGTTGCCATCGTCGGCGCCTCACCCAACCCGAAGCGCTCGAGCTACTTCGTCGCCACATACCTCAGCCAGTCGAGCGACTACCGCCTCTACTTCGTCAACCCCAACGCCGGCACGATCCTGGGCCAGAAGGCCTACGCCTCGCTCGCCGACCTGCCGGAGGTGCCCGACATCGTCGACGTGTTCCGCAAGCCGGCCGACATTCCGGCGGTCATCGACGACGTCGTCGCGATCGGCGCCACGACGATCTGGGTGCAGCTCGGCATCTGGAACGAGCAGGCCGCGTACTACGGCGAGGAGAAGGGCCTGACCGTCGTCATGGACCGCTGCATCAAAGTGGAGCACGCCCGCTTCCACGGCGGCCTGCACCTGCTCGGCTTCGACACCGGCCAGATCACCAGCCGCAAGACCATCCGCTGACACCATCGACCGCTCCATCCACGAAGAAGCCGCACACCATGGCAAGCACCCGCCCACCCGAGCGCGACGTCGTCAAGCTGCTCGCGAAAGCGCTGCGCCAGCTCGGCGACGCCGGCCAGCCCGAGAAGGCGCTCGCACTCGGCGGGCAGGCATGGTGGGCACTGAAAGACGACGACCCGAGGGCCGCCGAGCACATCAACGGCGTCATGCATTACCTCGCCACCCTCACGCCAGGCCCGAACGCAGAGGTAGCCGACTCCCCGGCGGCGAGCCCGCCCACCGCGGGCTGAATCCCCTGCCGTAAACTCGCCACGTGCTCTCCCCCGCAACCGGCCGGCCGGCCACCAGCCATGCGCTCTCGGTGCGGGTGCTCGGCCCGGTGCGCATCGCCGATCGCCACGGCGAGTTGACCGAGCCCTCCGGCGTGCGCGCCAAGGCGTTCATCGCCGCCCTCGCCCTCGCGTCGGGCGCCACGGTCTCGGTGCCCCAGCTCATCGACGACCTCTGGGGCGAGGCTCCCCCGCGCGGCGCGAAGGCGGCCCTGCAGACCCTCGTCTCCCGGCTGCGGCAGGCGAGCGCAGACGGCCTGATCGCCTCGAACGCGAACGGCTACGCGCTCGCCGACCCCGACAGCGTCGACCTGGCGGTTGCCGGCCGCCTTCGTGAGGCCGGCCGGGCCGCGCAGGCCGACGGCGACAGCACGCGCACGGCGGCGCTCGCCTCCCAGGCGCTGTCGCTCTGGCAGGGGGATGCCGGCGCAGACCTCGGCGAGGGCGAGCTGGCGGGGGCGCTGGCAGCACGAGCCGCTTCGCTGCGTGATGACCTGGTGCGGCTGCGCGCATCCGCGTGGCTGCAATCGGGCGAGGCCGAGAAGGCCCTCGCCGACCTCGACACGCTGACCGGCACGTTCCCCTACGACGAGGCCGTTGCAGCCCAGCGGATGCGCGCACTCGCCGCGCTCGGTCGCCTCGGCGAGGCGCTGCAGGTCTTCGCCGACATGCGGGCGAGGCTCGCCGACGACCTCGGCAGCGACCCCTCCGCGGCGCTCGTCGCACTCAACGCCGACCTCATGCGCGGCGACGCGTCGGGGGCGTCCGCGGCCGGCAGGCGAGTGCGCATCGGGCTGCGCAGCGCACCGAACGCGCTTCTCGGCCGCGACGGCGACATTGCGGCGCTCGAGGCTCTGCTCGACCTTTCGCGGCTCGTGACGATTCTCGGACCGGGAGGCCTCGGCAAGACGCGCCTTGCACAAGAGATGGGTCACCGCACGGCCGCCGCGCCGGCGGTCGTCGTCGTCGAGCTCGCTGGCGTGCGCAGCGCCGACGACATCACGCTGGCGCTCGCGTCGACACTGGGCATCCGCGAGGTCACGAGCAGCCGGCTCACGCTCACCGAGCCGAGCGCCAGGCTCGACGTGCGCGAGCGCATTCTCGGGGTGCTTCGCGAGCGAGCGACGCTGCTCATCGTCGACAACTGCGAACACGTGATCGATGCCGCCGCCGGGTGGATCGAGGAGATCCTGGCGCAGGCGCCGAACGTGCGGGTTCTTGCGACCAGCCGGGCGCCGCTCGCGATCGGCGGCGAGCAGGTGTATCCGCTCGACTCGCTGGCCAGCGGTAGGCCGGGCGAGCTCGGCCCGGCCGTCACCCTGTTCATGGAGCGTGCGCGGGCGGCGCGGCCCGGCGCCTGGCTGCCTGCGGACGTGATCGGCCGGCTGTGCGAGCGGCTCGACGGGTTGCCCCTGGCGATCGAGCTCGCGGCAGCCCGCATCCGCTCGATGCCCGTCGATGAGATAGAACGGCGTCTCGGCAACCGCTTCGCCCTGCTCACGAGCGGCGAGCGCACGGCGCCAGAACGGCACCGCACCCTGCTCGCGGTCATCGACTGGAGCTGGAACCTGCTGACCGAGGCCGAGCGGGTGCTGCTGCGGCGGCTCGCGCGATTCAGTGACGGGTTCAGCGCCGACGCCGCGCAGCGGGTCGGCAGCGTCGGCGGCGAAGACGTGACCGACGCGCTGGAAGGGCTGATCGGCCAGTCGCTCGTGCAGGTCGCCGAGGAGCCGCTCACGGGCGACCTGCGTTACCGCATGCTCGAAACGGTGCGCGAATTCGGCCAGATGGCCCTCGTCGACGCGGGTGAGGATGCCTCGGTCGACGAGGCGATGCTGCGCTGGGCCGAATGGTTCGCGCGGGCGACCGCCGCTGGCCTCAACTCCGCCGACCAGCTGCGCACCTTCCGCGCCATCACGCTGGAGCAGGAGAACCTGGTCTCGGCGCTGCGCCACGCCCTCGACACCTCGCGACCCGATATCGTAGCCTCGCTCTTCGCGACGATCGGCTACTACTGGTCACTGAGGGGCGCGCATTCGGATGCCGCCGGTTTCGGCCCGTCGATCGTGTCGGCCCTGCGCCGATACATGCCGGACGCGGACCACCTCGATGCCGTCATCGCCAGTCTCGCGATCGCGGGCACGAGCTCGATTTTCGACAATAACCGGTCGGCGCTCGTCGCGTTCGGCCGGCTGCGGAGGCTGAAGCGGCAGGCGTCGTCCTCCGATCCGGTGCTCGACATGCTCGCGAGCATCACCGTCACGGCGCTGTCACAGCCTGAGTCCTTCGACGTGATTCTGCAGTCGTACCTCGAGTCGGACGACCCCCGGATCACCGCGCTCGCTGACCTTCTGATGGCGCAACTGATGGAGAACAACGGGCAGATCGAGCGAGCACTGAAGGCAAGCATGCGCTCGTGGCAGACCTCCGAGCGCAACGGCAACGTGTGGGCTGCGTCGACCGCCGCCCAATCCATGGCCGAGCTGTACAGCCAGAGCAGCCGGGCGCACGAGGCACTGCAGTGGGTCGAGACGGCTGAGCGCGGGATGCGCGAGTTGCAGGCCAGCGGCGACCTCGATCACCTGCACTGGATTGTCGCGGTCAACCGGCTGGCTGTGGGCCAGATCGACACGGCCGAGCGCATGTTCGACGGCTACATCGCCGGTGGTGAGCCGACCGTGGACCAGGCGGCGCCGGAGCGCCTCGGGATCGGTCGCGCCGGTCTCGCAGAAGTCGCCCTCGCCCGGGGCAGCGTCGCCGAGGGCCTGAAGGCCTACCGGCGGGCGGCGGCATCATTCGGCAGCACTCCCCCGCCCAACGCGCCGTGGCGCATCATGGTCTCGGCAAGCTGCCTTCTCGCTCACGTACATGCCGGCAAGTCGGCGTTGCCCGAGGTACGAGAGCTGGCGCGGGCCCTGCGCGTCGAGATCCTCGTGACAGCGCGTGTGCGCGGTCGTCTGGCAGACCTTCCCGTCACCGGCTCGGGGCTTCTCGGGATCGCTGGATGGCTGCTCGCTCATTCGGCCGAGCACGAATCAGCCGAGCACGAATCAGCCGAGATCGGCATGGTCCCCCTGCGCCTGTTCGCCCTGGCCGGCGCCCTGGGAAGCCGCCAGGACTTCCCCTCGCTTCGCCGGGAGCGCGTACGAGAGAGCGCCCTCGCCCGGTTCGGCGCCGACGCCGTCGAGGCGGCGGAGGCGGCGGTACGCGACCTCGAGCCGAGAGAGGCGATGGAGGCCGCGTACGCCGCGCTCACGTGCCGTGAGCTGCGTGCTTTGGTGCGAGGGCTGTGACGGCAGCATCCGCCCCCTTCATTAGGAGAGCGGATGCCGCGGGCCCGTCACGAGGGGTCGATCACGCCTTGCGCATGTACGCCCGCACGGTGAGCGGTGCGAAGATCGCGACGACAACGGCGGAGCCGAGCAGGGCGAGCCAGAGGTCGCTCGTGACCGCACCGTTGTTGGTCAGCTCGCGCACGGCCGTGATCAGGTGCGACACCGGGTTGACGTTCACGAATCCCTGCAGCCAGCTCGGCATGGTGTCGACCGGCACGAACGCGTTCGAGAGGAACGTCAGCGGGAACAGGATGAGGAACGAGATGCCCTGCACGCTCGAGGCGCTGCGGGCGACAACGCCGAAGAACGCGAAGATCCAGCTGATGGCCCACGCGCAGGCCATGACGAGCAGGCCGGCGAAGATGAGTCCGGTGATGCCTCCGCCCGCGCGCCATCCCATGATGTAGCCCATCACGAATGTGAGGGTCGTGGCGATGAAGTAGCGAACCGTGTCGGCCAGCAGGGCTCCCGCGAGGGGCGAGATGCGGGCGATCGGCATGGACTTGAAGCGGTCGAACACGCCCTTGTCCATATCCTCACGCAGCTGAACGCCCGTGACGACCGAGGTCGTGATCACGGTCTGCGCGAGAATGCCGGGAATGATGATCGGCAGATAGCCGGCGATGTCGCCCGAGATCGCGCCACCGAAGATGTAGGTGAACATCAGGGTGAAGATGATCGGCTGCACCGTGACGTCGATGAGCTGTTCTGGCGTGCGCTTGATCTTGAGCAGGCCGCGGTATGCCATGGTGAACGAGTTCGCCACCGACTGACCGAGGCTGACGTGGTTGCGGAGCTCCCGGCTGCGGCCGGAGGCGATTGTTGCGGTGGTCATGCGCTGACCCTTTCTGATTCGGGAGCCGCACCGGTCGTCGAAGAGTCGTCTTCGACGCCGTGGCCGGTCAGGGTGAGGAAGACCTCGTCGAGGGTCGGCTTCTGCACCGACATCTCGGTGAGGTGGATGCCGGCCTCGCGGAAGGTGATGAAGAGGTCGGTGACAGCATCCGGGTTCAGCATGGGTGCAGTAATGCGACCCGCCTCGGGTGAGACGACGGCCTCGACACCGAGAACGCTGGTGACGGCGCGCCGGGCGTCCTCGAGGTCGGTCGGATCGGCCAGCCTGAGCTGCAGCGACGACTCGCCGACCGACGCCTTGAGCTCGTCCGCCGTGCCCTCGGCGACGACCCGGCCCTGGTCGATTACGGCGATGCGGTCGGCGAGTTGGTCGGCCTCGTCGAGGTACTGCGTGGTGAGAAGCACGGTGGATCCGGTCGCCACCAGGCGGCGGATGGTCTCCCACATCTGGGCGCGGGTGCGGGGGTCGAGGCCGGTCGTCGGCTCATCGAGGAAGATGAGCGGCGGCTGGGCGAGCAGGCTCGCGGCGAGATCGAGGCGGCGGCGCATGCCGCCGGAGAACTTGGAGATCGGGCGCCGGGCGGCCTCGGTCAGCCCGAATTCCTCGAGCAGCTCCGCGCTCTTGCGCTTCGCCTCTGCGCGGCTGAAGCCGAGCAGGCGGGCGAAGATCACGAGGTTCTCGGTGGCGCTGAGGCGCTCGTCGACCGAGGCGAACTGCGCGGTCACCCCGAGCAGCTGGCGCACGATCTGCGCTTGGGCGACCACGTCGTGGCCGAAGATCTGGGCGCTGCCGGCATCCGGGCGAAGCAGCGTGGCGAGCATGCTGATCGTGGTCGTCTTGCCCGCGCCGTTCGGGCCGAGCACGCCATAGACCGTGCCGGTGCGAACCGAGAGGTCGACGCCGTCGACGGCCCGGTTGCCGCCGAATGTCTTGACGAGCCCGTGGGCTTCGACGGCCCAGTCGGTTGAATTGCTCATGGTGAGTCCTTTCACGAATCCGTGTGGTTCGTTGTGTCGGTATTCATGGTGCGGGCGGGCGCTTACACGGCTCTTACACGGCGCTGACACGGCGCTGACACGGCGCTGACACGGCGCTGACACGGCGCTGACATGACGCTTGCAGCGCTCGTCGTCGGCCGCAGGTAGCACTGGGAGTCGACCGAGATCATGCCCGCGAGTGATGCGCCACCGGCATCCGCTCGCTTACTCTTCAATCAGGGCCGACGCACCTTCTGTGCGTCCGAGGCGGCAGGCCTCACCCGAGTGCGAAACGAGCGTCATGGATCCGATCTCCGAGCTGGTCATGCAGACCATGAGCTCGCCGTGGGTCTACCCCGTGCTGTTCGCGCTCGTCGTGATCGACGGGTTCTTTCCGCCGGTGCCGAGCGAGACGGTGGTGGTCGCCGCCGCGGCTGTCGGTGTCTCGGCCGGGCTGCCGAACCCGTGGCTTGTCGTGGCGATCGCCGCGGTCGGGGCAGCGGTCGGCGACAACATCGCGTATTCGATCGGCCGGGCGATCGGCATCGATCGCTTTGCATGGATGCGCCGGCCGCGCATCGCGGCCGCCGTGCACCGGGCGGGTCACGGCCTGGAGCGCCGCGCGGCCGTGGTCATTCTCACGGCCCGCTACATTCCGATCGGGCGCATCGCGGTGAACATGACCGCGGGGGCAACCGGCTTCGCCTGGCGACGATTCTGGCCGCTGACGCTTCTCGGCGGGATCACGTGGGCGGGGTACTCGGTGCTCATCGGCACCGCGGCCGGCCACTGGGCGCACAAGCAGCCGCTCGCCGCCGCGCTCGTGGGGATCGTGGTCGCGGTGGCCTGCGGCATCATCATCGACTTCGCGTCGACGCGGGTGCGTCGGCACCACGAGCGGCGGCAGGCCCGCGAGACGCAGGAGCATGAGTCAGAGCACAAGACTCCGGGGCGCTCGAAGGCCCGTCTTCGCCAGGAGTAGACGGCGCTGTTACGGCCTGTTGCGGCGGCGATGGCCTGGCGCGAGTGCGCTGATTAGCGTGGCCTCATGACCGACGCGACCGAACGCATCCGCACGTACACGGGGCCCGAGTTGGCCGCGCCCCTCGTCTCGACGCAGTGGCTTGCCGACCACCTGGGTTCGCCGAGCATGGTGGTTCTCGACGCGACGGTCGTTCGGGTCGACCGCCTCGGCGGCGGCTACGGATGGCTCAGCGCCCTTGACCAGTACCTGATCGAGGGCCACATACCGGGGGCGCTCGTGGCCGACCTCGTCGAGGAATTCAGCGACCCGCGCGGCGAATACGGCTTCGCCCGGCCCGACGTCGAGCGATTCGAGGAGGCAGCCGCAGCGGTCGGCATCGACGACGCGGCCACTGTGATCGTCTACGACACGGCGAACGGCCGGTGGGCGGCGCGGCTGTGGTGGCTGCTGCGGTCATTCGGGCACGACCGGGTAGCGGTGCTCGACGGCGGAATGACGAAGTGGAAGGCAGAAGGGCGGCCCACCGAAGCGGGTTGGGTGGCGCCGGCCGGCGGCGTCGAGTTTCATGCGAGGCCACGCCCCGAACTGTGGGCAGACGCCGCCCAGGTCTCGGCCGTGCTGAGCGGCGAGCGGGACGGCCTGCTTCTCTGCGGCGTCCCCTCGAGGGAGTTCCGCGGCGAATCCGGGCTGCGCTCCCGACTCGGGCACATACCTGGCAGCGTGAGCGTGCCGGCAAGCCGGCTTGTCGACCGGGAGACGAACGCCCTGCTCGACGCCGAGTCGTTGCTCGCCGTCTTCGCAGACGTCATCGACGGCGCGCCTCACATCATCGCGTACTGCGCGGCGGGGATCGTGGCGGCGCTCGACGCACTCGCACTCGCCGTCGTCGGGCACACCGACGTGGCCGTCTATGACGGCTCGCTCAACGAGTGGGCCGCGGATCCGGCGCGGCCGCTGGCCAGCGGTTGACCGTACCCCTCACTCGTATTCTTCTGGCGGAAACCAGCGCAAGCCCGTGCGATGGCTCAGCAGCTGGCCCCGCAAAACGAGCCCCCGCTCCCGACATTCTTTGGCGAGTGCAGCGGCCCAGCGCCGGTCCCCGGGAACGGATGCCTCGCCCAGGCGCCGCTCCCAGACGAAGAACACGGACGCCGCCTCTACCTGGCTCATCGCCCCGGCAACGAGGCCGACGAAGAGATCGATGGTGCCCTCGGGCGCGGCAGGGTAATCCTCGAACGGGATCAGAACGGGGATCTGGCATGCATGCTCGTCGAGCATGAAGATCCACACCTGCCGGCGGCATGCGCGACCGACGATGTCGCGCGCCCTCTGAAGTATCTCGTCGTCGGTCTCGAGGGGGATCTGGGCTGCCTGTTCGGCGGAGATCATTGACATGCTGCAATGCTCGTCGCTGATCGCGCCGCGCTGGTCGCTGCGCGACGCATCTGTGGAAAGCGACGGTATGCAGACAACGGTGGAGAAGGAGCCTAGCCTGAGGTCATGGCAGCGCAGAGCGATTCCGACGACGCCTCACTCGACGAGCGCGACGGCAACGCCCCACGCGTCGACCTCGTGCACGAGGCGGGCAACCAGCGTTACGCGCTCCGAATCGGCGGCCAGCTCATCTGCGTCGCCGACTACCGGGTGAACGGCACCAACATCTCGTTCACCCGCACGTTCACGCAGCCGACGCATCGTGGCCAGGGTCTTGCGGACCGGCTCGTGACGTTCGCAATGGACGACGTCGAGTCGACGACGGACTACCGGGTGGTGCCGATGTGCTGGTACGTCGCCAAGTGGTTCGACGAGCACCCCGAGCGCGCCTCGCTGCTCACGCGCTGAGGCGTCACCGCTGGCGCCCGACAGATGGCGTCAGGCGCCGTCTACCTCAGGCGCCGTCGGCCTCGGCACGGAACCACGGCGGGTAGACCGCCACCTTCGGTTTCCAGGGCGAGGTGGCCAGCATTTCGCGCACCTCGCGCCTGGCGCGCTCTCCTGCCACGCCCACAAGCGCGATCACGTCGAGGCTAACCGCCTCCGGCACCAGCAGTTCGGCGGCCTGCAACGACGAGGGGTCGTCGTCGACCGAGAGGCGGCGCAGCATCCGCTCGGTGCCCTCGCGTTCGCTGTCGAAACGCGTCAGTGCCGCTGTTGCGTCGCCCGAGGCGAGCACCGCCGAGGCAGAGTGCCGGGCCAGCGCGCCGATCGTTGAGACGAACATGACGAAATCGTGCGGGTCCGCGCGCCGCCCCTGCGCGGAGAGCCGGGGGTCGTCGCGGCCCTCTCGCATGGTCTGCCACAGTTCGGCGTCGGGTGAGAGGAAGAACGGCACGAAGTCGGCAACACTGCGCTCGCCGACGAGAGTCTCGCGCCGCAGCTGCCTCGTGTCGGGTGCTGCGATGTCGATCTCGGGCCGCGTCTGGAATTCACCGTTGGCATCGGCGAGAATGCGACCCTCGGCGAGAATTCCGCGCAGGTTCGCGATGTGCGTGAGGTGATAGACGCGCTGCTCGTCAACATTCACCCGGCGGCCGGGAGCGGCAGCGGCGCCGGCCTGCCGCGATGCTTTTGCACGCGGGGCTGAGGCGGCTCGCGCACGAGGCGCACGCGTGGCGGCTTGCGCACGGGAACCGGTGCGGGATGCGGGAGTCTGAGCCTTTTCAGGCGTGACCTTGGGGTAGCAGACCGCGCAGAGGCCCTCGTCCAGTCCGTGAATGCACTCGCCGCTCACACAGCCCCTTTTTTGCTTGTCGGCCTCGGGATCGCGGTGCCGCGTGTTCGTCGTGAGGTACGCGCCGCCCGCCCCTCTACGTTACGTCGGATGGGCGGCCTCTGCCGACGCCCATCGCCCCATCGCCGATCGCATCACCGCTCTGCGTCAGCTCGATGAAGGCGCTCAGCTCGGCGAGCTGCGGCGGGGTGGAGGGAAGGTATTCCGTCAGCGCGGGCGAGTACACGAGGTAGGCGACCCATTTTGCACGCGAGATCGCCACGTTGAGCCGATTCTTCATGATGAGGAACGACATGCCACGCGGCACGTCTTCTGCCGAGGACGCGGCGAGCGAGACGATTGCCACGGCTGCCTCCTGGCCCTGAAACCTGTCGACCGTGCCGACGCGAATCCCGCCGAGCCCCGCCGCGATGAGCGCATCGCGCACTCTGTTCTGCTGCGCGTTGTATGGGGTGACGACGATCACGTCGCCAGCCTCGAGCGGCCGCGGTTCAGCACTCTCAGTGGGGTCTCTCCACATTCGGCCGAGAACCGACCGCGCCAGGTCGACGACAACGACGACTTCCTCGGCCGATTCGACCGAGTCACCCGTGTGCTCAACACCGACCACATGCAGGCCCGGCCGCACACCGTCGAGGTGCCGCGTCGACGCCACCGGATGCGAGCGCAGCATGCCCTCGTACGAGAGCCGCGAGACGGGGGCGGTGACGGCCGGGTGCATGCGCCGGCTCTCTGCGAGAAAGTAGCCGAGTTCGGCTGGCAGCACGTCGTGCCCGTCGCTCACCCAGCCGAGTGCCGAGCGGTCGATTGGTTCCGGGTGCGTGCCCTGACTCACCTGCGGCAGCTGCTGCGGGTCTCCGAGAAGCAGCAGGTTGCGCGCGCCAACGCTCGCCGCGATGGTGGACGCGAGCGAGAACTGGCCGGCCTCGTCGACCACGAGCAGGTCGAGGCTGCGACGCAGCACCCTGGCCTTGTTGCTGAAGTCCCAGGCCGTTCCACCGATGACATAACCGGATGCCGCATGCTCGGCCCCGAACGCAAGCTGGCCGTCTTTCGGCAGCACCTCGTATGCGGACTCCGACGGGTCGGCGGCCCCACCTCCCGCTTTCGGCACTTTGCCCACGAGGCCCGCGTCGAGGCCCGCCCTCACGACGGCGGCCAGCAGGTTCTCGACCACCGGGTGCGACTGGGCGACGACGCCGATCTTCCAGTGGTGCTTCGACACCAGCTCGGCAATGACATGCGCGCCGAGGTAGGTCTTGCCTGTGCCGGGTGGGCCCTGCACGGCCAGGTAGGAGTCGTCCAGGTCGAGCAGGCTCGCGACGACTGCTGTGACGCGATCCTCCCCCAGCAACGCGTCGTCGACGGGGGCGAGCCTGCCGCTCCTCGTTCGCGGCGGCACCCGGCGAAGCACGTCGGTCATGGCGTCAGCCGGCCATCCCGGGGCTGCCTCGACGATGCGCTCGGCCCACTCCTCGATCGCTCCCGTCTGGGAACCGGCAGCGGGGGGTGAGGCGGGCGCGAGGGCACTCGGCGTCGCGGTGTACGCCGCGGCATCCGCATGCAGGGTCTCTTCGACGAGCACGCTGCCGTCGTCGCGGACCTCGAGGACTCGTGCGGTGCGCGCGCCCCGCGAGCCGGGCGCCAGGCGCGGCGTCGGGAACGGCGCGGGGTATTCGTAGAGCAGGAACGGGCCGGACCGCTCGCTCTCGGCGATGCGGCTGCCGGGTGCCAGCCTTCCGCTCAGACGCAGCCACCGCCGCTGCGTGCGCTGCCGGCCCTCGATATGCCAGTCGCGCTCGACGCGCGCGTGCTCGACGATGAGCACGTCTCGTGTGTCTTCCCATTCCTGCACGGGCTGCTCAAGCCGGGCGTAATGCCCCCACCAGAAGCTCTTCTGCTCGCGGCGGTGGTAGTCGATGGCCGCTGCAGCGAGCGCGGCAGCGGTCTGGTCGGCGTCGCGCTCGTGCAGCGGATCGCCGGCGCGGGCCAGCAGCGCGGCCGTCAACGGGGAGGGCTCGGGCTGCCCTGTTTCGTCCTCCTCGGCATGGGACGCCCCGATGCGAACACCGCTGCCGCGCGCGTGTGCGAGCAACCAGTCGCGCAGTCGTGCCGTGGAGACGCAGTCGTACCGGTTGTAGTCGGCGATGATCGCGAGCATGTGGTCGCTGCCAACAACATCGCCGGTGGCGCGGAGCTCCACGGCGTTGGCGTACTCGGTGATCGAGGCGGCCGCGGTCTGCACCTCGCCGGAGCGCAGCTCGTCGCCCATATAGAGCGGCTCGAGCTTCTTGATCGAGTACGACCGCGATCCGACCCGCAGCGCCCGCCGCACCAGCGGGTACAGGTCGACGAGCACGTTCTCGCGCAGCAACTGGTCCACCGCATCCTCGCCGACACCGTGGCGCGCCGCGAGGCTGAGAAGGTGTGTGCGCTCGTACGAGGCGTAGTGGTATACGTGCATGCCGGGGTAGCGCCGACGGCGCTCGGTAAGGTAGGCGAGAAAGTCGAGAAGAGCCTGCCGCTCCTCGGCAAAGCCGTGCGCCCAGAACGCGCGGAACGTCTCGTCGGTCTCGACCAGGCCGAACAGGTAGTCGAGTCCCCAGCGATTCCCGGCTCCCTCGGTGTAGAGCGGGTCACCCTCGAAGTCGAAGAAGATGTCGCCGGGGTTGGGTTCCGGCAGCGCGGCGAGCGCAGGAGGATTGTAGAGCTCAACAGGGGGCGGCGCGCCGGCCGCTGCGGTGAGCTGCAGCGTCGCCTGCATGCGCATCCCCGCCAGGGTGCTCTCGGCGATGCCGTCGACCGGCCCGTCCGAGAGCGCCAACTGCTGCACCGTGCGGATGCCCGCCTCACCCAGGCGCGCGCGTTGCGTCACGCGCATGCCCGCCACCAGCAGCACGTCGTCGCTCGCCTGGATCTCGGCCTCGCACGCGGGACAGTGGCCGCAGAGACTGTAGCGCTCGTCGCCCCAGGCGACGAGGGTGTGCGCCAGCATCCGCTCGTCGATGATCTGCTGAAGACGCGCGCGACGTTTGCGGAAAACGGGAACGATGTCGCGCAGCGCATGCTCGCTGACGGTGCCGTCGCCGAGCAGCAGTTGCACAGTCTCGGCTGGCCGCAGACCGATGCGCCGCAGCTGATCGCTATATGCCGCGAGCTGCATGAGGGCGGTCACGCGGGCGTGGCGGGCAAGCTTGGTGTCTTGCACGAGCCAGGAGCCGTCGGGACGGCGCACGATGAAGTCGGCGAAACCGATGAAGGAGCCGTCGAAAAAAGTGGCCTGGAACACCACGTCGGCGTCGGACCCAAACGCCCGCACGGTCTCGTCGACGGCTGCCTCGATATCGGCGCGCTGCATGCTCGCGGGCCGCGCGATCTCGGCGACGCCGGCGCCGAACCGCTCTCGGTACTGTTCGAGCACCCGATGCTCGTGCTCGTCGCCGAGGCGCGAGGTGCGCTCGTACATCTCGTCGACCTCGTCGGGCAGAGCCTCGATGCGCCCCAACTTGACGTCGATGCCCCGCAGAAAGGCGAATTCACAGGCGGATGCCGCGGCGAGGTCACTCGCGCTCGTCACCGCCGTTCCGCCCACCATGAACATGCACTGAGAGTATCGGCACCCTCTGACACCCACCGCGCTGCTGCCGCCGACGCCTGCACCACCCGCGCCCGAGCGCGCCCGGCGCCCGCCCGCGCTCGCCCCGCCCCCGCCCGCGCTCGCCGAACGAAAACGACGGTGATATCGAACAAATCGGCTCGATCAGCACTGGATCAGACCGTTTTCGACAGAATCACCGTCGTTTTCGTTCGTCGGTGCGCGCATGCGGGTGGCTGCAGACGAGGGGGTGAAGGAGAGGACGGTTGCCGTCCGCTTATGCGACGTGCGGCTGGTCGGGTCGAGTTTTCCAGTCCGAACGGAGGATTCCCATGATGACGATGTCCTCATATCGCCCACGGACCCAGGCGTGCTCGCGCTGGCGGCCTTCGATGACGAAGCCGGCCTTCTCGTACGCACGGATGGCGGCGACGTTCGACGCGATCGCTTGCAAGTGCACCCGGCGCAGGTTGCAGCGCACGAATGCGAACTCGACGATCTGAGAGATCGCCGCCGTTCCGATGCCCTTGCCGCGGAACCCGGCAGCGACAACGATACCGACCTCCGCGTGGCGGGCGAGCTCGTCGAATTCGAAGAGCGAGACGCTGCCCACGGCATCCCCATCGACGTCGATCACGAAGCGGACGCTCGTGCCGGATGACTCGGCATCGGCCCGCGCAAGGCGAGCGTCGAACGTCTCGCGGGCCATGGGTGCGGGCGTCGATGGACTTCGCTCTTCCCACGTGCTCAGGTCCGACGCGAGAGCGAACAGCACGTCTAAGTCTGCTTCGGTACGAGGACGGAGTGTGACGGCGTGTGGGCTGGGCACGCGATCACCTTAGCGGACTGCCCCTGACGCCGGCGCAGCCGCGACTTACACTGGCGGGCATGGACGACGATCTGAGAAAAGTGGGCAGCGAGCAGAAGCTCGACGGTGTGCCGGGGCAGACGGCGCACCTTCCGGGCCAGGAAGACCCGAGCAACAGCGCCGCGGGCGTCGTGGCAGGCGGATCGGCGCTCGACACTGCGAACGATCCCGACATGCCGGGCGAGGAAGGCCTGAACAGTTCCGGAGACACCGAGGCGGATGACGCCGACCACGACACGGCTCCGAGCACCGACACATCGCCGGGATCCGGCACCGCTCCGAGCACCGACACGGCACTCGGGACCGACACGACGCCCGAATCCGGCACGGGCCGATGACCTACGTCGAGCCCGGCACCGAGTACAACCGCGACACGGCGTACATCGAAGACCGCATCACCCGCGATGTCCGCGACGGATGGCCGGTCGAGCCCGGCCGTTACCGCCTCGTCGCGGCCCGCGCATGCCCCTGGGCGAATCGCTCCATCATCGTGCGCCGGCTGCTCGGCCTCGAAGACGCGATCTCACTCGGCATGCCCGGCCCCACCCACGACGAGCGCAGCTGGACCTTCGACCTCGACCCCGGCGCCGTCGATCCGGTGCTCGGCATCGAGCGGCTGCAGCAGGCCTACTTCGCCCGCTTCCCCGACTACCCACGCGGCATCACCGTTCCCGCCATCGTCGATATCCCGACCGGCGCGGTGGTCACCAACAACTACCCGCAGATCACCATCGACTTCGAGACCGAGTGGGTCGACTTCCACCGCGACGGCGCCCCCGACCTCTACCCCGAGCGCCTGCGCGGCGAGATCGACGAGGTCAACGCCGTGGTGTACTCCGACGTCAACAACGGCGTGTACCGCGCCGGGTTCGCCGGCTCGCAGAAGGCGTACGACGACGCCTACCATCGTCTCTTCGACCGGCTCGACTGGCTCGAGGCCCGGCTCACCGACCAGCGCTATCTCGTCGGCGACACGATTACCGAGGCCGACGTGCGCCTCTTCACCACGCTCGCCCGCTTCGACGCCGTCTACCACGGCCATTTCAAGTGCAATCGCAACAAGCTCACCGAGATGCCGGCGCTGTGGGCCTACGCGCGCGACCTGTTTCAGACGCCGGGTTTCGGCGACACCATCGACTTCGTGCAAATCAAGCAGCACTACTATCTGGTGCACTCCGACATCAATCCGACCGGCATCGTGCCGCTCGGCCCCGACACCTCCGGATGGCTCACCCCGCACCACCGCGACGACCTCGGGGGCCGCCCCTTCGGCGATGGCACGCCGCCCGGCCCGCCTGTCGCCGGCGAGGTCGTGCCGCCAGGCCACGGCGCCGCGGCTACTGCAGCACGCGCCAGATGAACCCGATGACGCCGATGATCGCGAGGGCGACCGCGACCCAGATCATAACGGAGCCGACGCCGGTCTTCGCGGGGTAAGTACGGTGATCGCTCATGTTCGCAAGGCTACCCTTCAGCGCCCGCCCTCGATACGGCGGTGCCGCTGCCTGACCCCGGCCGGCCCGTACGGGTAGTCGTCGGCCTCCGGCGCGCTTGCTGCCGACAGCCCATCCAGCTCCTGTGACGTGAGGAAGAGTTCGACCGCACCGAGGTTGTCCTGCAGCTGCTCGACGGTGCGGGCGCCGAGGATCACGCTCGTCACGGCGGGCCTCGAGTTCAGCCACGCGAGCGCGACCTGGGATTTCGACGCGCCATGCGCATCCGCTACTCGCCCCACCTCATCGAGCACGCGCCAGGTGCGCTCGTCGTCGTTGCGCTTCTGCCAGGCCTCCATGCCACGCTGCGGGTTCTCGCCGAGCCGGGTGGCGCCGGTGGGGTCGACGTTGCGCTGGTACTTGCCGGTCAGCCAGCCTCCGGCCAGGGGCGACCATGGCAGCAGCCCCACGTTCGCGTCGAGCGCGGCCGGCACGACCTCGTGCTCAATGTCGCGAACGAGCAGGTTGTACTGCGGCTGCAGCGTGACGGGTGGCGCCCAACCGTGAGCGCGCGCCACGTGCACAGCCTTTGTGAGCTGCCAGCCGAGGAAGTTCGAGAAGCCGTAGTACGAGATCTTGCCGGCCGAGATGGCGTCGTCGAGAAAGCGCAGGGTCTCGTCGATGGGCGTCAGCGCGTCCCACGCGTGCATCTGGTAGAGGTCGATGTTCTCGACCCCGAGCCGCGACAGCGACGCATCGAGCGCCCGGGAAAGGTGCCGCCGCGAGATGCCGAGATCGTTCGGCCCTTCCCCCATCGGTGCGCGCGCCTTGGTAGCGATCACCACTTGCTCACGCTCGCTCGCATGCGACGTCAGCCAGCTGCCGATGATGCTCTCGGACGTACCGGAGCTGTACACATCCGCCGTGTCGATGAACGTGCCGCCCGCCTCGATGAACGTGTCGAGGATGCGGTGCGAGGTGGCCTCGTCTGCCTCATGGCCGAACGTCATGGTGCCGAGCGCGAATTCCGAGACGACGGCGCCGCTGTTGCCGAGCATGCGATAGCGCATTGATCTTCCTTCTCCCGTGACTCTCACGACTCCCGTGAACGGACGCCTTCGACGGTACTCCCGGCCTCGAATCAGCGGCAGTACGTAGAATCGAAGCATGAGCGACACCACCGACATCCCCGCCACCATCACCATGTTCGGGGCCGAGTGGTGCGGCGACTGCCGCCGCTCGAAGGCTCTGCTCGACGGCCTCGGCATCGACTACGAGTACATCGATCTCGAGAAGACCGCGGATGCCGCCGATCGCGCGCACGCGATCAGCGGTCGCACCAACATCCCGGTCATCGTGTTCCCTGACGGGGCGCACCAGGTGGAGCCCACCAACGACGAGCTGCGGGCCAAGCTCGTGGAGCTCGGGCGCACGCCGGCCTGAGCCGGCGTGCCCGGAGGGGTTCAATCAGAGACGAGTTCGCCAGAGACGAGAGCGGCACGGCGATGGCAGCGGGCACGCGCATCCTCATGCTCTCGGATACGCACGTGCCTCAGCGCGCACGCCGGCTCTCGGCTGCGGTGTGGGCAGCGGTTGACGCAGCCGACGTGGTCATTCACGCGGGCGACTGGAACAGCGTCGACGTGCTGGATGCGCTCGCCGAGCGAGCACCGCGCCTCGTCGGCGTCTACGGCAACAACGACGGTGACGCGCTGCGAGCGCGACTGCCCGAGGTCGCTCGGGTCACGCTCGAGGGCGTGCGGTTCGCGGTCGTGCACGAGACTGGGGCCGCAACCGGGCGCGAGAAGCGCTGCGATGCCGCCTATGCCGACGAGGCCGATGTGCTGGTCTTCGGACACAGCCACATTCCGTGGAACACCGTGACCCCGCGCGGCTTGCGCCTGCTGAATCCGGGCTCCCCCACCGACCGCCGCCGCCAGCCGACGTGCACCTACATGACCGCCATCGCGCGCGAGGGCCGGTTGCACGACATCGAGACCGTGCCCGTCGAGCGCGACGCCGGTCGCTGACCTGCTTCGCCGCCCGCAGACTCGCTATTCACCGCCCGCAGCCCGGCGCCGCCGCCTGGCCTTCGCATCCCGAATGTCGTCGCGGTGCGCCTCGAGCGCCTCGACCACGAGCGCGTGATCGTCGCGCTGGGCAAGCCCGGAGACCCCGGCGACGC
The DNA here is from genome assembly GCF_026410545.1 of Microbacterium sp. STN6. Classification (GTDB taxonomy): domain Bacteria; phylum Actinomycetota; class Actinomycetes; order Actinomycetales; family Microbacteriaceae; genus Root112D2. The sequence continues at coordinate 39,721 of NZ_JAPMIT010000002.1, read as the reverse complement.
CCACGATGGCGCCGCGCACCAGAATCGGGAACGCGCCGCCGTGCGCCGCGTACAGGTCAGTGTCGAGCCGCGAATCGGTGTCGAAGTCGCCGCCGCGCGCCCGGTACTGCTCCCCGACAGCGAGCGACGAGTGGCCGAATCGGCGCACCACGCGGAACTTGCGTTCCAGCCACGCATCATTGTCAGCGGATGCTCCCGCCAGCCCCGCATGGAACGCTCGCTGATCGCCGAGCATCACCGCGATCGCGACGGGCAGCGAGCGGTCGCTTGCAAGCTGTACGAGACGCATGCCGATCGACCACGCGTCGTCGTGCGTGAACGAATCGAATTGCAGCTGGAGTTCCTGCTCGAGCAGTTCCTCGAGCCCGTCCTGGCCACCTCGCGTGCCGCTCATCTACGCTCCTCGTCTCGTGCCGAGCCTCCACCCTATTGCGCGTGGCTGAGATGCGGATGCGGATGCGGTGTGGCTCTCATTGCTTCCTTCTTTCTCGTTGCGTCTGACCGTCGCGCCATGCGGTCGACACGCGTTACGGCTCAGTTCGACCTCTCGCGTTTCGCGACGTACTCTTTTCACACAGTGCGAAGTCACACAGTGCGAAGGGGGACCGTGATGATGGATCGCATACGCATACCTGTAAGCCTCGAGGTTCTGAGGCAGGAGGCGCGCGACGAACTCGACGCCGTCATCGAGTATCGGTGTCGGCTCGGGGACGATCCGTGGGATTTCATGTGCGAGTTGCCGAGCGTCGACGAGCAGGTGATCCGCTCGCTCCGGGCCGATACCATCGCCGCCCACGACCTGCGCGAGCAGCAGTCCCGCGCGTATCACCCGGCCGCCGATCCCTCCCGTGCCGCGGAGTTCGAGTACCGGCTGCTGCGGCAGATCGCGCTCGACCGGCCGCAGCTCACCCCGGCCGTGTGGGGTCTGCTCGGGCGGCTGAACGCCGCCTGAGGTCTCGATACGCGCGTCGCGCTACTCGACCAGCGTGGGATACGCGCGTCGCGCTACTCGACCAGCGTGGGATACTCGCGTCGCGCTACTCGGCCAGCGTCGCGGAGACTAGCCTGCAGGCAGGAGGTCCGCATGTCTGAGGAACGCAGCCAGACGCTGATCGCCTCGGTGCAGCGCGCGCTCACCCTCGTAGACGTCGTGGCGAGTGCTCCGCGGCCGGTTCCCGTGAAGACCGTCGCCCGGCTCACCGGGCTGACGCTGGGTACCGCGTACAACATCGCCCGCACGCTCGTTCACGAGGGCTACCTGGCGCAGGAGCCCGACGGGCTTGTACTCGGCGGCAGATTCCCCGGACTGCGCCCGAGCGACGACGAGGGCGTGTTCCTCGCCAAGACCCGCAACACGCTTCGCTCGGTGACTGAACAACTCGGGGTCACCGCGTACCTCTCCCGTTACGACGACGGTGAGGTGCAGGTCGTTGACATCGTGGATGCTGCGGCGTCGCCCCGTGTGGAGCTGTGGGTCGGTATCAACCGCAGCGCGCACGCCACCGCTCTTGGCAAGCAGATACTTGCTGAGCTGGCCCCCGAGGAACGCATGGACTACCTGAGCAGCCATCCGCTCGAGGAACTCACGCCACACACCGTACGCGACCGGCGCGCCCTGCTCAGCCAGCTCGAACGCACGCAGGGCGCGACGCTGGAGCACCAGGAATACGCGCTCGGCTACACGTGCGTGGCTGTGCCGGTGCGTGCGCCGGGCGTTCTCGCGTCGCTGGCGGTCTCGCTGCCGCATCGTCAGCTCGGGTCGCGGCTCGACGACACGATCGCACACCTCAAGAGCGCCGCGGGTGCGCTCTCGATACAGCTCGGAACCGAGCACTACGGCCGCGGCGCCTCGGCGCTGGCCGCCCCCTCGTTCACTATCTGAAAATCGTGACATGGTGTCACCCAAATGGGGAGAATACGCTTGAGGAAGGGGAAATCCCGGTGGGATCGAGGCTCAGCCTCTCCCGTGGAGTGCCGCCGAGGTTTCGGGTATCTCGGCGGCACTCCACCGTTTCAGTAGGCTCGAGAGTGCCATGACGAACAACGCGAACGAGCCGCATCCGCAGGCCGCGCCCGGGCCGGGACCTGACGCTGAGGCGAGCACAGAGCCGCAGGCCGCGTCGGCGCCTGAGCGCGGCATCACGCGCCGCTCCCTCATCGTCGGCGGTGGCGTAACGGCGGCGGCCGCACTCGTGGGCGGCTTCTTCGCCGGCCGGGCGTTCCCCTACCCCGGCACGGCGCCGACCCCCTCCCCCACGCCCGAGCCGAAGGGCTGGCGCAGCTACCACACGAGCGAGGCACAGGCACCGCGCGTGAGCACGTGGAAGTCGGCGCAGACAGCATCCGGTCACCTTTTCGTGGACCCCAAAGACGACGTCTTCAACGGCATGATCATGGATGACGCGGGCGAGCCCATCTGGATCGAGCCGACCCGCGCCGACCTCACCGACCTTCGGGTGCAACGATTCGAGGGCGAACCCGTGCTCACGTACTGGTCTGGCAAGAGCGTCGCGTACCACGGCGAGGGTTCCGGCACGATTCTCGACACCTCGTACCGGCCGGTGGCGACCGTCAACGCCGGAAACGGCCTGAAGGCCGACCTGCACGAGTTCAACCTGACCGACCGCGGCACCGCCCTCATCACCGCGTACGGCACCGCTTCAGCCGACCTCAGCGCCATCGGCGGGCCGAAAGAGGGGTACGTGTTCACCGGCCACGTGCAGGAGATCGACGTGCGCACGGGCGAGGTACTGCTCGACTGGAACTCGCTCGATCACGTGCCGGTGACGGAGACGCATCAGGCGGTGACGTTCACCGAAGGGCACGACGGGTCATCGCCCGAGCACGCGTTCGACTACTTCCACGTGAACGGAGTCGACGACGACGGGGATGCGCTGCTCATCTCGGCCCGGCACACGTGGTGCGTGTACCGCATCGACCGCACGAGCGGTGCCGTGCTCTGGCGGTTCGGCGGAAAGCACAGCGACATCAGCGTGCCCGAACATGCGGTGTTCTCGTGGCAGCACGACGTGCGCAGGCAGCCCGACGGCAGCATCTCGCTCTACGACAACCATGTCGAAGTGAAGACGAAGGGCGAGGCGTCGCGGGGCATGGTCTTCCGACTCGATGAGAGCGCGCGGTCGGCGAAACTGCTGCACGAGTACGCGTACGGCGGGCATACGGGCACGGCCATGGGCAGCACGCAACTGCTCGAGAACGGGCACGTGCTCGTCACGTGGGGTACAGACCCTGCGCTCACCGAGTTCACCCGCGACGGTGAGGCCGTGTATGAGATGAGTGGTCTCGGTAAGAACCTCTACCGAGGGTGGCGCGGCGAATGGCATGCGAGGCCGCGCACCAAGCCCGCGGTGGCGGTCGAGCGCGGCGGCGCGGGCGGCAGCAACGACGACCGCATGCTTGTGCATGTCAGCTGGAACGGCGCGACCGACGTGCACCGCTGGCGCGTTCTCGCGGGGCCGGATGCGCGCCGCCTCGCCGTGGCCAGGACGGCACGGCGGGCCGGCTTCGAGACCAGCATCGAGACGCCGGCGCATGCGGCCGTGCGCGTCGAGGCACTCGACGCGGGCGGGCGCGTGCTCGGCGCATCCGCTGTCGTTACGTCATAGCGAGCGCCAGCGGGTTGAGGAGGCGCGTAGCGCCGTCAGCGGGTCGAGGAGGCGCGCAGCGCCGTCAGCGGGTTGAGGAGGCGCGCAGCGCCGTCTCGAAACCCCATCCGACGTACCTCCCGGCGATTTCGAGACGCGCGCGTTCCGCGCGCTCCTCAATCCGCCTCACACCGTAGCGAGATCCTCAAGCGTCGGGCCATTTCGAGAGTGCTTCAACCGCTCGACCCACAACATGGCCCGACCCCAGCACACGCTCACCCAGCACGCGCCCTACCACTCGCGCGCGGCGGGCCATTTCGAGAGTGTTTCAGCCGTTCGACCCGCGATATGGCCCGACCCTTGAGGCCAGACTGGGGTCAGGCTCAGCACGCTCGGCGAGGTCACGCGTCGGCGAGATCGTCGGGGTCGGTGACGGGCAGGCGGCAGACGAAGTCGCGGCACACGTAGGCGGTCGGCTTGTGGTGCCGGCAGGTGCGGTCGGCGAAGAGCTCGAAGCCGGCGTCGGCCAACTCGCGCGCCTGCGATTCGCTGACGACGGCGGTGAGGCCGCCGGGCCGCATGCGCGCCGCCTCCCTCATGGGGCTGCCAGGGTGGTGACTGTGCGCATCCGGCTCGACGAGCACGAACTGTTCGTCGCCGGCTTCCATGGCGGAGGCGAGCGCGAGGGCCGCGCCGAAGGCAAGGGGTCGGGATGGCGCGAGTTCCGCGACGAGGCCCAGCGTCTCGCGCGCGGCCTCCTCATAGCGCCGCTGCCCCGTCAGCAGCCAGAGCGTGTGCGCGGCGCGCGCGAGCGCCGAGGGCCCCGACGGGTACGCGCCCTCGGAGGGGTCGGCGTCGATCACGAGCCCGCGCGAGGCGAGCACCGGGTCGCCGCCGCCGGGCACGGCGAACGGCAGCGCCTGCTCGGCCGCGCTGCCTGCCGTCAGCGACTGGTCGATGAGGCTGCGCGCCGCCGCCGCGTAGTCGCGCCGCCCGGTGACCTGCGCCAGCGCGAGCAGGCCCTGGGCGAACATGCCGTAATCCTCGAGGGTCGCGGCGGCATCCGAGACGCGGTCCCCCACGGATGCGCGTACGAGACGTCCGTCCGAACGCACGTGCCGTGCGAGGAGCCCGTCCGCCGCGAGGCGGGCGGCATCCGTCCATGTGGGCTCTGCGAAGGCGAACCCTGCGTGGGCGAGCGCGGCGATGGCGAGGCCGTTCCAGCCGGTCAGCACCTTCTCGTCGAGCGCGGGCGGGCGTTGGCCCTCGCGCTCGCCGGCGTCAAGCAGGTAGTAGCCGCCCTCTACGCGCTCGCCGTCCACCGTGCTCTCGGAATCCTGCGCCGAAGCGAAGGCGCCGGAGGGCAGCCGCATCACATTGAGCAGGAACGAGGCGATGCCGGCCGCGGCATCCTTTGCCCATGTCGCCTCGGGGTCGCCCTGCCACACGGTCGTGTACGCATCGAGCAACTGCGCGTTGTCGTAGAGCATTCGCTCGTAGTGCGGCTGGCTCCAGTCCCGGCCGACCGCGTAGCGGAAGAAGCCGCCCTCGACCGCGTCGCGCAGGGGCGAGGCCGCCATGTGCTTGAGCGTGCGAGTCACCAGTTCTCGCGCCTTCCGCGATCGATTGCCCCGCTCGCTGAGGAAGCCGAGCACCGGCCCGGCGGGGAACTTCGGGGCCATGCCGAAGCCGCCGAACCGCTCGTCCTCGTTCGCGGCGAGGGCGTCGACGGCGGCGTCCAGCTGCTGCGCGCCCGGCAGCGCGGCAGCGCGCGAGGTGACGGATGCCGCAGCCGACGTGAGCGCCTCGGCGATGCGCGCGGCGTTCTGTTCCACTTCGTCCCGCCGCTCGTTCCAGGCCTCGGCGACCGCGTCGAGCACCTGGCTGAACGAGGCCTGGCCGGGCACCGGCTGTGGCGGAAAGTAGGTGCCGGCGAAGAAGGCGCGCCCCTCGGGTGTCGCGAAGATCGTGAGCGGCCAGCCCAGGTTCGAGGTGAACGCGCTGGCCGCGGCGAGGTAGCCGGCGTCGACCTCGGGGTGCTCCTCGCGGTCGACCTTGATCGCGACGAAGCGGGTGTTCAGCGCCTCGGCCGCTGTCGGATCGGAGAAGCTCTCGCGGGCCATCACGTGGCACCAGTGGCAGGTGGAATAACCGATGGAAACGAGCACGGGCACGTCGCGCCGGCGCGCCTCGGCGAACGCCGCCTCGCCCCACGGGTACCAGTCGACGGGGTTGTCGGCGTGCGCGCGCAGGTATGGGCTGATCGCGTCAGAGAGCCGGTTGGTCATAGCCCCAGCCTAAGCACGGGCCGCATTCATCGCTGGTCAGTATCCGCTCCGGGCGCTCGACGGTATGCTTTTGTCATACCTAATCGGCTGGGAGACCTGATGGCTGTACGCAAGGTGGCGGTCACACTGCCAGAAGAACTCTTTGAGATCGTGGAGCGAGCACGCGCGATCGAGCACCGGACCCGTTCAGAAGTGGTACAGGAAGCGTTGCGCACCCATTTCGGCGAGGCCGTCTACGTGCCCAGCGATGAGGAGCGGCGACTTCTCGTCGCCGCGCTCGACGAGGTTGCGGATGCTCCCGAGAAGATCCGCGATTGGGAACAAGTGCGTGCCGAGTTGCGAGCTGACCGGTGACAGTCCGGCTCACCGGACTAGCGGTGAGCGACCTGAGCGAGATTCGTGACCACTACCGGGCCATAGACGACGACATCGAACGCCGGTTCCTCGACCAGTTCGACCTCGTGGTGGAGCGGCTCCTCAGCTTCCCCCGCGGCGCTCCGTCAGTTGAGGGATTTTCCGGCGTCAGGCGCGCCCGAATCCGTGCGCTGCCGTACGGCGTCTTCTATCGCCTCGAGGGGGACGACATCCTGATCCTTCGCGTGCTGCACACCCGCCGTGCCGCGCCTGACCTCGAATGATGACGTCAAGAGAGTCGAGGGCACGGCAGCGACTTGTCATCTCACCTGGCGGGCCGTGGGTACCGCTGGAGGAAACCTCTATCGGGCGATCGGTAGTGGATTGACAAGCATGTGATCTAAGCGGGAAGTAACGCTTCGAGTTCGTGCAGGAGCGTTTGAGCACTCTCTGCCCGTTCGGACTCGTAATGGAGTACTGGACCGCGGAGATCTAGTAGGCCGAATCGGCCGTCGACCAACACTCGCCGAAACTCCTCCACCCTCTCTGTGTCGGCGTGTCCAGGATGTCTTGTGCCATCGAGTGCGCGCCGCGTGAAACGTCGAACGAGTTCCTCTGGCGATGCGGTGCAATGTATTTGTATGGCGACGAATCCATATCGATCCTGCCATTTTCGGAACTTCGCGTTTTCGAATTCGGCACTGTAGGCGGCATCGATTAGGAAGGGCTTGCCGGCGCGGAGCTGCAGCTCGATGACCTGATCCAGAAGTGCGAACGATGCGCGGCCGAGCTTCACTGACCAAGCCACGTCTCCGGTCCCGAGGCTATCGAACAGCGACTCCTTCAAGGCGTCCTTTGACACGACAGGCAGATGCCAGCGGTCCGCAATCTTGGAACTGATCGTCGACTTCCCCGATGCGGGGCGTCCGAGGACCAATACGACGTACTGAGGACCCGGCGCAAGCGTTTCGCACGACATGCTCCCTGTTTAGCAGAGGCGCACGCGTCCCCGTAACGCGGAACGGTCCTAGCGACCAGACGAAGTGTGCAAAAGGAACGGTATGCAGGCCACGCCGAACACCGAACGAAACAGCGACTTCGTTAGTGAACGTGCACGCCGAAAAGGAGCACAGCCCCAGCGATCACCACAGCAACAAGCACCAGAACCACGACCCAGCCCTGCCAGCCCGAGGGGAAGTAGTTGCTGCCCGTGACCATGAACTACGGCTTGCGGAGCTTGTCGGACATGCCCCAATGGTAGCTCCGACACTGTCGCCCCCTCACCCGCGAGACCGGTCAGCGACATATGAGAAACGAGAGGTGGCGCATCCTGATCGCGGTTCAACTCCGCCCGCAAGCGGGACGTTCACCCGGCCGCATTCGCGGCGCTTCTCGGGACAGCTTTGAGAGCGCTTGTCGCTTCGAGCGATGCCCGTAAGCGGAACCTCAAGTGGACCCCTAAACGGCCTCCCCGTAGAATTCCGGTGTAGCACCGTCGGCGCCAGTGTCGTCCGTCACCTACGGCACTGCGCCAAGATGGGGAATTGCCAAAGGTACTGCTCCGCGGCCCCGCCGCGCGGGTCCGAAACCAAGTGCCCGTAAGCCGGGCGATCAATGGGACACGTGAGAAGCCGGCTGGCTGTTCGCCTAACGGCGAACCATCCGGATCTCGCGGACGCGCTCCTCTACCTTGGATGTGCCATCAGGGACAAAGCCCTGCTTCCGGTAGAAGGCCTGCGCTCTCGGATTGGGATCGGCAACCCAGAGTCCGCCGGTTGCCGTCGGCTCGATAACAGTGTTGAGCAGCGCCGCGCCGGCTCCAGATCCGTGCACTGCTGCGTAGGTGTATAGGACGTAGAGCTGTGAGGACCAGTCGGCGTCGACGTCCATTGCCGGCCCGGCCATGGCGATTCCGATCAGGGTGCCGTTGCGTTCGGCGACAGCGACCCTGTTCTCGGAGTACCGCGGGTCGGATAACGCCGCTGTCCAGAAACGCTCGCGGCGGCCAATGAAACGTGGATCGTCGAGAACCTCGTCTGGCATGAGTCCTCTATACGTCTCGCGCCACGACTCGACGTGCACCCGAGCAATTTGCGGGACGTCGCGTTCCGCTGCTGGTCTGGTGCGAATCCCCGATTCCATAGCTCGACGGTAGCCCATGCTCAGGACGCAAGCGAGCGCGGCTGCCAGGCGCAGTCCGATAGCCCAACCCTTGCAGGGCGGTTTGCAACATCGGCGTACTGACTAGTCCCGTTCGGCGATCGCCTTCACGCCCTTTACTAGGCTGTCCCACATGCCTTTCGAGTGCTCGGCCCCTTCAACGGTTGCATTGTTGTCCTGCGACAACGTGAACTCTGTCGTGTCGCCCTCACCTTTTAACGTCCACGTGAGTGTGTGGTAATTCTCGGGCACGTCGTCCTGGCCACTCAAGGGGCTGAAATGCGTATTCACGAGTCGCCGTTCGGACTCAAGTTCAAGTATCACGCCTTTGTCCTCATAGTCCTTGCCCTCCCAAACGCCGCGCCAGAGGATCGGGGAGCCGACGGTCCAGTCGGTCACGACGTCTGTGCCGAACATGAACTCCTTGATCGCAACGCTGTCAGTGAGTACCGACCACACACGACCCCTTGGCGCATCGATCGTGATGGTCGAGGTCGCGACATACTTCCCAGTCATTGCAATCTCCTTCTTCCAAATTAATTGGTGTCCACGCCGCCTGCCGCTAATCTATTCGGTTGCGCCCCAGAGAAGGTGTGATGCACGGTCGTTCAGGTTGCCCGCAAGGGAACGGCCTACGGGACATCGGAGTCGTTCCGCAAGCGGATCGTTCATCAGGACATGCGGGGTACTCACTCAGCGTTCGGCTGACTTGAGGTCTTCAGCCGCGCGCAGGTCGGTCGGATGAGCGTCACTGACGCTCGGGCGAGCGCCAAGACGCGCGCAGCTGCTGCACGATGCTCTGCAGCATCTCGTCGCAGGGGGTGACGGGGCCTTCCGCGATGTCGAGGTTGCGTCGGGAATCGTCGTCGGAGTGCTGGGGGACGAGATGGAACACGAGCGCGGGGGGCACTTCGCTGCGTGGGAGCAAAAGGAAGCCTACGTCCACGACCTCCGAAGAGCGATCGCCGTAAGACGTCTGACCTGAAGTCGCATAAGTACCTGCGTCCGAAGGAAGCTAAGCGGGCGGCGGCTGTGGCTCATCGACACAAATACCGTCGAACGCTCAGAGCGCTGCTAGCTGGTCGAACGCGGCTTGTGTCTCGGCGCCAAGCTGGCTGGGACTCGTTGCCCGACGTCGGGCTATCTGATAGCAGGCCAGCGCGACCTGGCTGGCGAACACCGCTGTGGGCTCACTCGTGCCACGCCCTACGAGAAGTTGAGTAAATCGGTCGGCGATCAGCTGCGTCTTCAGGGCATCGTGTGCGCGCAATTCAAGGTGCTTCTCGACCAGCTCGTAGTGGAGTGCATACCCGTCGATGTTGTCGCTTGCGTACTCACAAAATGCGACGACGATAGCCCGCAACTGCTCGACGGCCTCCGCAGCGGTGTGGGCGGGGCCGACAGACTGGCCCGCCGCGGATTGGGTGATCTGTTCAAGCATCTCCTGCTCGTGGGCGAACACAACTTCGGCCTTGTCACCGAAATATCGAAAGAACGTGGTGCGTCCGACATCCGCTCGGGCGGCGATGTCCGTCACGGAAACATTGTCGAAGCCTTTCGCGGCGAAGAGTTCGTCCGCGGCTTCGATGATGCGCTGCTGGACGAGACGCCGTTTGCGCTCCCTGAGGGACTCAACTGCGGGGACGGTTTGCGACACGGCTCGAGCCTACATGAAAAGGTATCTAGTACCGTATAAGACTCAACATGTTATGGTACTGAGTACCAAAAACAATTCACAAACGAAGGACTGCTCATGCTGACCATCCAGGACCGTCTCGACATCAGTGAGACTCTGGCCCTCCACGCCTACATCGTGGACACGAACCAGTTGGACCGGTTGGATGATCTGTTCGCGCCGGATGCGGTTTACGACATGTCAGCGACAGCGAGCGGCCTTGGAGCATTCCAGGGAATAGACGCGATCCGCGTCGCGGCGGGACGACTGGCCGAAAGCGGCCACGCTCCGCTCACGCATTTCGTAACGAACATCATCGCGACGAGCGCGGGAGAGGACGCCGCGACGGTCCAGTCCAGAGGGCTGATGATCATGGCAGACGGCTCGGCCCACGCCGTGTCCCACGACGACGTCCTGCAACGACGTCACGGGCTGTGGCGCATTAGTCGCCGGGTCATCACCCCTCTCGGCGGCCCCGCCACCACCCCGGCAGGTCGCCGGTGACCTCGTCGATGCCCACACCCGCTGCCTGCCAAGTAAAGGAACCGTCATGACCGAGTCGCTCGCCATCACCCGCGTCACCCACAGCTGTCACCTGATCGAGATCGGCGGACTGACGGTACTCACAGACCCCTGGTTCTCACAGAAGACCTTCTACCACCCCGGCGAGCCGATCGCCTTCCAACCGGAAGGACTGCCACACCTCGACGCGGTGGTGATCAGCCACGAGCATTACGACCACTGCGACCTCGACGCGTTCAAGCGTTACCCGGACAAGGACGTACCGATGATCGTCGCCGGTCCCGTTGTCGAGAAGGCGAGGAAGGTCGGCTTCACAAACGTCACCCCACTTGAGGCGTGGGAGAGCACGAACGTCGGCGACCTGACTTTCAACGCAGCCCCCGGCGAGCACGGCGTTTACGAAGTCACGTACGTGATCACCGGCGGCGGCCGTAGCGTCTACTTCGCCGGCGACACACTCCTCACACCGGAACTGCGCACCCTAACCGACCGTTTCGGTCCCCTCGACGTGACCCTGCTCCCGGTCAATGGTCTCCATATCCGAATGGCGGGAAACAAACAGGTCGTCATGAACGCCGAAGAAGCCGCCGAACTCACCTCAGTCCTGCGCCCCAAACTGGCAATCCCGCAGCACTACGCCTTCACGGCCGGCCCCATCGGCGACCGCCTCATCCTCAAAAGCGACAAAGACCCGACGCTCTACGTCGACGCCGCCCGCCGTCTCGTCCCAGACGTTCCCGTCACAGTGATTAAACCAGGACAGCGTCTGGTCGTTCCAGCATGAAGTAGCGGAGAGACGTTCGCGGGCTCAATCGAAGCGTGTAACTGATCTCGGCACAATGGCCCCATGGGCGGGGCGCCACAGTCGCGCACTCGCCAGGTGGTGCTCGGCGCCGTTGTCTTCGCCACCAACCGAGTGCGCGCGAGACGCGGCCGCAGAGGTGTCCGAATGAGGGGACGATCACCGGACGGCTTTCGAGCGCGACCCCCGAGGGCGAATCTATGCGGCATTCAATCGGCAGACAGTGCCGGCTCGGGCACCTCTTATGGGATTGTTGCCAACCATTGCTGTCGCCATGACTGCGGCGCAATGTTCGGTTATGAATGAACTACTGATCGGGTACGCACGCGTATCCACAAACGAGCAAGACCTCACCGCCCAACGCAACGCCCTGGAAGTCCTCGGCGTCAGATCGAACCTGATCTACACCGACCACGGCCTCACCGGCACCAACCGGGCACGACCCGGACTGCGAGAAGCCCTCGCCGCCTGCCGGGGCGGTGACACTCTCGTCGTGGCCAAACTCGACCGGTTAGCCCGTTCCCTACGGACGCAAAAAACATCGTCGACGAACTGACGGTCAAGGGCGTCAAACTCAGCATCGGCGGCTCCGTGCACGACCCGACCGACCCGGTCGGTCGGCTGCTGTTCAACGTCCTGGCGATGGTGGCGGAGTTCGAATCAGACCTCATCCGCGCCCGAACCCGAGAAGGGATGCAGGAGGCCAAAGCCAAAGGGCACCTGCGCGGCAAACAACCCAAACTCTCGCCTGCGCGGCAACGTCACCTGATCGAAGTACACCAGGTCGGGACCCATTTCACCGCTGAACTCGCCGAACTATTCAACGTCGCCCGCTCCACCGTCTACCGAACGATACAGCGCCAATCGACACGCTGCCCGGAACGTCCGACACCGCAGGTGGATTATGCCACAATCCCAGACCGATAGCGGAACGGTCACCGGGCGGCCGGCCCCGCGACCGGAGATGCGACGCTATTAGGCGCTCAGTGATCGCGAAGGGTGTCCCGACTGTGCGATAGCGGGAGTGTTCCCGATACGCGGCGGTCGATGCCTGGGGCGCGTCCGGGCCACGTGGCTGCCCGGTCTGATGGGGATATCGGCTCATAGCGCTCTGTATCCTCAATTGGGGCAACGAAGGAGCACGTCATGTCCGCCAGAAGAAGAACTGGCCGCGTAAGCACTGTCACGAGCACCCTGCTGTTCGTAGTCATCTGTGTTGGACTGCTCTTGCTCTACATCTCGTTCGGGTGGCCCCTTTGGCAGGTGTCGGCGGCGCTCGAAAACTGGACAGTATCGGCGCTTGAAAAGTGAACACTCAACGATTGGAGAGTGATCACTTTGGAAGATTGGGCGTTGATTCGGAGGCTTGCTGCGGAGGGCGAGTCGAAGGCGAGGATCGCTGCGAGGTTGGGGGTCTCGCGGACCACGGTCATCAAGGCGGTGAGCTCGGAGTCACCGCCTCGCTATGAGCGGAAGGCTGGCCCGACGTCGTTCACGCCGTTCGAGGCGCGGGTGCGGGAACTGCTCACCGAGACGCCGAGCATGCCGGCGACGGTGTTGGCGGAACGGGTCGGGTGGGAGGGTTCGATCCGGTGGTTCCGTGACAACGTGAAGCGGCTGCGACCGGAGCAGCAGCGGATCGATCCGGCGGACCGGCTGGTCTGGGCGGCAGGGGATGCGGCGCAGTGTGATCTGTGGTTCCCGCCGAAGAAGATCCCGCTTGAGGATGGCACGGCGAAGTTGTTGCCGGTGCTGGTGATCACCCCAGCTCATTCGCGGTTCGCCCTCGGGAGGATGATTCCCACCCGGAAGACCGAGGACTTGGTGCTGGGCTCGTGGGAGCTGATCAAGCAACTCGGGAGAGTGCCACGGCGGCTGCTCTGGGACAACGAGCCGGGCATCGGCCGTGGCAAACGCCACGCGGACGGGGTCGATTCCTTCATCGGGACGCTGGCGACCAAGCTTGTGTTGCTGCCGCCACGAGACCCGGAGTCCAAGGGGATCGTGGAACGACGCAACGGCTGGTTCGAGACCTCATTCATGCCCGGACGTTCCTTCGCGTCACCGGCTGATTTCAACGGCCAGTTCACCGACTGGCTGAAGCTGGCGAACCGGCGAGTGGTGCGCACTCTGGGTGCCGCGCCGGCCGACCTCATCGACGCCGACCTGGCCGGCATGCTGCCATTGCCCCCGATCCCGTTGCATCTCGGGTGGCAGGGCCGGATCCGATTGGGTCGCGACTACTACGTCCGTCTGGACACGAACGACTACTCCGTCGACCCGAGCGCGATCGGCCGCCTCGTTGATGTGACCGCGGATCTGGACCGGGTGCGGGTTCGCGCCAGCGGGCGCCTTGTTGCCGAGCATGACCGGGTTTGGGCGCGCGGGATGACGATCACCGATCCCGCCCATGTCGAGACCGCTGTCAGGCTCCGCAGCCAGTTCCAGCACCGCTCCGCCGTTCAGCCTGCCGACGACCTGGCCCGGGACCTGGCGGACTACGACCGCGCGTTCGGGCTCACCGGAGAGGCGATCTGATGGCCGCTACCCCAACGACCCCAGAGTCGGTGAAGCAGATCACTTATCTCGCCGCCGCACTCAAAGCACCCCGCATCATCGAGGCCGCGACCCGGCTCGCCGACCAGGCCCGCGATGCCGGCTGGACCCATGAGGACTACCTCGCCGCGGTCCTCGAACGCGAAGTATCCGCCCGCAACGCGTCCGGCGCTGAGTTGCGCATCAAGGCGGCCGGGTTCGCCGCGAGGAAAACGATTGAGGACTTCGACTGGGACGCGCAACCGGCTACCCGGCAACAAGTCGGCGCCCTGGCCTCGGGCGGGTTCCTCACCGAGGCCCGCAACGTGGTCCTCCTCGGACCGCCCGGGACCGGGAAAACCCACCTCGCCACAGCGCTCGGGATCGTTGCGGCCCGGCACGGGCACCGGGTGCTCTTCGCAACCGCAACCGACTGGGTCACCCGACTCACCGACGCCCACCGGCAAGGCCAGCTGGCCGGCGAGCTTGCCAGGCTGCGGCGTTACGGGCTGATCATCGTCGACGAAGTCGGCTACCTCCCGATCGAACAAGACGCCGCCAACCTGTTCTTCCAGTTGGTGTCCTCCCGCTACGAACACGCGTCGCTGATCCTCACCTCGAACCTGCCCTTCAGCAGCTGGGGTGGTGTCTTCGGAGACCAAGCCGTCGCCGCCGCGATGATCGACCGCATCGTCCACCACGCCGACGTCCTCACGCTGAAAGGCGCCTCCTACCGGCTCCGCGGACGCGGCATCGACAGCCTCCCCAGCATCATCGCCACCACGGGTGAAACCAGCAATTAGACTGCCCAAAACCGTTCACTTTTCAAACGCCGGAAACGTTCACAATTCAAGCGCCGCCGACAGCAGGGTGACGGATCCGGTCCGAATGCACGACGATTCCCTGTGTGAGCCCGCGTTCTCGGTGATTTCAGCGGTCTCGTGCACCCGATCTGGCGCAATTCACCACATCCACGGCATGCTCGGGACGATCTCGGGACGATCTCGGGACGATCTCGGGACGATCTCGGGACGATGAACGTTACCGCCGTGGGAGGGCAGTTGGGACGCCCAAGCTGCCGCGAAGCACATCTGGCCTGCTTGAGCAGTGCCCGACTAGTCGCGATCCCGATCCAACTGCACACCGTCCATCGCTTCTGCTAAGACGTAGGTGATTACTCCGCTCAAAGCACCGACAAATATCTCGTTCCATGCTCGCATCGTCTTCTCGAGGATCTTGAGTGAGGCAAGAGCCTCAGAGATAAGAAGGCGATGATCGTCAGGCTGGTGGGTTTCGCCTTGGTAAACAGTCAGGACTTGGTAGTCTCCGTGGTCAACCCAGGGGCTCGATGTCGCAACTCCGCCTTCAATGGACTGCGGGCGCCAGCGGTGGAAATCAGTATTGCGGCGGCCGACGAGTTTCAACCACCATTCGTCATCGACGAGCGTCCGGAGAAGCTGTACAAGCTGGCGCACCTCTGGCTGGTGGTGATCCGCTGCTTTCTCGAGAGCTGCAACGGAATGCCCGTTGAACGCAAGCCAATGGTCATACTGCTCATCAAACGGTGGAAAGCCTTTGCTTTGCGGAAACGATTTCTCCAATGCGGCGCGGCCGCGGGTCTCCAGAGCGAGCAACCGCGCGGCTATGTTAACGAGACCGTGCGCAGTGCTGAGCGTGTAGTACCCAGCGACCTCCGCGAGCGCCCGCGCCGGAAGGCGAGCACGGTCGTCCGGCAAGCCTTGATTCAACCAGGCCCGTGCGTCACGGCAAGCGGTACCCGCAATACCCAACTGTTCGCCCCCCGAGGCGATGCGGCCGAACATGGTGAATACGCGACCCGGCTCGGCCCGGTGGGCCACTGCATTCATCTCCTGGAAGGACGCATCTTCACCAAGCGTCTGCCAAGCCAGTGCGGTCTCAACCACCATCTGATCGAAGTCGTCAAGCTCTTCCACGTGCCCGGAGAACAACGTAGGGACGACCATCCCCACCATCCGTCCCGGATCAAGTGCTGGGTCAAGTTCGCTCATGCCTAAAAGGCTATTCGAGGATGGTCAGGAGATGAACCTGCTCCTGGAGGGCATCTCCTCTAACCCCAACTGTATTGACCAGTTCCCGTACGCGTCCGACGCTCCTCGGAATAGACAAGAAATAGCCCTGTCCCGACGCGTACCGAACGTGGCATCTTCACGCAGCTGCGCGCGCCAACGCCGGTCCAACTTGCGAGCCGGCCGTTAGCGCCAACCGGCCCTTCCTGTCCGGGCTATTCAAACTCACCAGACAAAATGGCGGCGCGCACGCGGTGAGCGTCCGGAGGGTCCAAGCGGCTGATGAGGTCGAACACGACCAGCGCCGCTTCTTCATGGCTGGTGCGAGCCGCAAGGATCTCGTAGTAACGGAAGATCCCCCGCAGCAGTATTGGCACCGCATCGGCCTTGCCTGTCGTGGCACGGAACGCATTCACGCAGTAGGGCAGGGTGGACGAGCTGATCCATGGGCGGCGAAGCATGTCGGCGGTGAGCACCTGAAGGCTCCTGACTGCGGTGGGTTCGTCGGCGGCGATGTTGATCAGCCACTGTGCCATGGCGTGCACGAAGGTGGCCAGCTCGCTTGGATCTCCGACGTGCGTGTTGATCATCTCCACCGCGAACTCTGCGCGATCCGGCACGTCGTCTCCCCCGGCATTGCGGATCGCGTTGGCGAGACCGAAGGGCGAACCGGCAAGCCCCGCAGCGAGGTCCCAGACCGGCCGGCGAAATCGGATGCCAACATAACCGGCGGCGATGAGGTGGGCCTCGGCGAGATCGACGAGTGCCTCGTCAATGATTTCTTCCGTGCGGAGGTGGACCATCAGCTCCGGCGTGCCGAACGCGTGCCCACCCTGCTGACGGACTAGTTCCTTCAAGGCGAAGTCATCGACCCAGAGGGTGAGATCCGCGTCCACGGCGTGGTCGGCACCCAGCAGGAAGGTCTGGTTGAAGTCGCGCTCGGCGACCGGCTCGAACGCGGTGATGGCCGGGTGGGAGTCGGTGGCGAACTGCGCGAACGACGCTTCCACCCGGTCGGCGAGGGTGGATTGGGCTGCGACTGCTTCCTCGTCGATTTGCTCGACCGTGCCTACTTCGCCGTCGATGCCGGGGCGGTAGGTCATTCCGCTCTCGCGACGCTTCAGGCGTGCGCCGTTGACCGCGTCGGTGTGTTGCTCCCGTAGGACTCGGGCGTTCGCGAAGTGCCCGATCAGTTGGGGTCGGATCTGCTCGGGCAGACGAGCGATGGTGACAACCGCGGACACGTCGAGAACGGCGCCGACGGCGTGCGCGTGCTCGATCGCAGTCCGCTCCGCTTCGGTATCGCGTGAGGCGCTGAAGACAGGGCCATGGTCTCGAGCGAGCAGCGTCTCGAGATAGCTTTTCCCGTACATGAGCCCGGCGAGCCCCAGCGGGGCGCCGCCCGTAGAAATCTGTTCCTCGAGCTCGACGTTCCGCGGTCGGTCACCAATGAGGTCTTGCATCGACTGGAGTGGGTTCTCCATGTCGATGGCGACCTGGCGGATCGCACCCTCGGGGAACTGCTCGACGTAGTTCTGCAGCATCTCCCGGAATGCGTCGCGGTCCGGGTCGGGCGTCTCTTCGTCAGGCTCATCCTCTGAGTCGTCGCCATCCGGCCGCCGACCGAAGAAGAACGCGCCCAGAAGTGCGCCCTGGACATCCTCTTCGGTGGGAAACCGCGCGGAGATACGGAGCGCGTCTTGCGCGGTTCCGACCTCAGCGCCGTATTCCGTGACCAGTTCAATCCAGGCGGCAACCTCGCTGTGTGTCTGCGGCTCGAGGGTTCCCTGCTCACGCCAGGTGCGCAGGGCGCCGGGCAGGTCGTGTGTTTTGACCTGGCAGATGACCACTGCCCACGCTGCGCCGGTGCTGCCGGGCTGGTCGGCGAGCAGGCGCCCGGCGGCGGTCAGCGCCCCCTGCCAATCGCCGTTCGCCGAGTGCGCTTCGACCAGGTGCCGGTATGCGCCCGCTCGACCGCCCCAGGCGCCGGTTGCGCTGCTGAGGGCGTTCTGAAGGTCGGCGATGGCCTCCGGAGTCTGGCCACCGGCGATCCGGGACTTCGCCGATGCGACCCAGAGATCCGGGTCGCCCCACCGCGCGGCGCCATCCCGTGCCACCGCCGCGGCAGCGTCCTCGTCGCCGACCTTCTTGTAGTACATGTAGAGGAATAAGGTGCCGCGGTAGTTGGCGTTCGCGAACCCACGGAAGGCTTCGAGTGCACCGGGCTCTTGGCCGTAGAGCGCGGCGATCATGGTCAGTTCTTGCGCGGCCTCCGCGTTTTCGGGTCCAAGCTGGTCGACGAATTCCGCTCGGACGCCTTGGAAGGCGAGCTGGAGCGCGAGATCCGCCTTCTCACCCCAGTCCTCGGTCTGCTCGACCGCCGCCTGCCAGTGCGTGACGGCCTCCTCACGCCGACCCTCGCTTTCGGCGATTACGGCGGAGACGTGCTCGCGCTTCGCCGGCGGTGCCGTGGAGAGGAGCCTCTTTGCGACGTCGATGTCGCCGAACTCGGCATGGAACAATGCCGCCTCTGCGGCGACGTCGGGATGCTGGAACTCCTCGCTTGTGGCGGGAAGCTCTCCGGTCCCGTTCACCAGGTCCAGCACTCCCTGCTGGTCGGTGAGAGCCCGGCGGACGCGGATTTCCAGAGCGAGCGCCGTTCCGGATTCCAGTCCCCATTGCCGCCGCTTCGCGCGGGCCTCCATCACCATCTGCAGCGCCGTCGACAGGTCCGCAGCGTGAGCGGGCGACGGCTGAATCATCTGCCGTGCGACGAGTGCTCGAACGGCGGCCATTGCTGCGCTCGTCGAGTCATACAGGTCGGCGGTCTCCCGTGACAGCGTCACGCCGTCGTCGATCCGCTTCGAACCGAGGCACAGGTCGGCGAGCATGACGCGACGTTGGAGGTCCTCCCGCTTGGACGGGGCGTTCCATTGCTCAAGGTTCTCGATCGCTCCTTCAATGCCGCCGTCGCGGAGAGCCCCTTTTACGAGCGGGTAGTCTCGGACATCGCGCAGGAACTGGTCCGCCTCGGCGAGGTCGGTGATCCCTTGTGCGCCTGAAAGGCGAAGCATCCAGTACCCGGCTGGCTGAAGGCCGCGCTTAAGGCCGACCTCAATGAGACGGACTGAGGTCCGCTGGTCGTCTGGAGCCGGGAGTTCGGCGGCCATGTCGGCGAGCAGCCCGAACACGGACGCTGGCGCTCCTTCTAAATAGTTCGGCGGGTACGTGGCCAGGCGACGCAGGTGCTCGGCGCGATCGGGCGCCGTCGCAAGATCCGCGATCAGCCGGGTCACCATCGGCCACTCGATTCGGAGATCGCGCAGCTCCTCCGAGCGAAGCGGCGGCATCGCGTTGAGGCGGGCTTGCCACGCGCTTTCGTCGACGGCAGCGAAGGTGGACATGGCCTCGTCGTGTCGCGCGTCCGCCCGGTCCTCGCGAAACTCGGAGGATTGGGTGCTCCCCTCGAGCCCTGCACGGAACGCTTTGGTCAGCGTCTGACGCAGCAGCGCGATGCTCTCGGGCGTGGACGGCACGATGACCGAGCTGAGCGCGCGGTCGAGCTCGTCGTCGGCGCGCGGCTGCTGGACTAGTCGGTCCCGGAATCCGGGTGCGTACATCACCTCGCGCAGCTGCTTGCTATGCACGGTGTAGCCGGCCTTGCGGAGCTTGCGCCGGACGGCGATTCCGACGCGGACCTCGATGAAGACGCGCTTGAGCCACCGCAGGATTGGCCCGCCGGTGAGTTTCAGGGCTGAGAACAAGATGTCGCTAATGACGACGCTCCCCTTCGTCGGGTACGTGTCGATGATAACGTCGGCCTCCGACGTCAGTCCGATCTGGGTCCGGGGACTTCTAATCCCGGCTTCCACCGGGGTCGGGTCGGGGGATGGCGTCGCTCTGTCCGACCTGGGAGCCAGGTTCGGGCGGCGTTGATGGCATCAGACTGGAGTTCGACCGGATCGTCGATGCCAGCGGCGGAACCTACAGGTTGGAGGTTCCACGCCAAGATGGCGAGAAACGCCGGGAATTCCACGGTACTTGGCGGTCGTTTCGGGGCCCGGATTCCGCGCGAGATGGCGGATTCCTACGGGCAGAAGTGCAAGCAGTCCGTCCCGTAAGGGGAACGGCTTGTGGGACGGTCGCGTTGGGCTGCTAGCCATCGAGTAGATCAGCATGGCTCGGATTTTCCCATGCGCGGGAGGGGGCAAGTCCAGTCCACCAGCTTGTCTAGGATCTGGCCGTTGCACTTCTTCGACGCGGACGCCTATGCCCGCGTGGTCAGCGCGCCAAACCTAAACCCGTAGACTTCTCGGTGAACGTGACACGATTCGAGGAGGTGAGCCCGATGCACACACTGTCCACTCTGGGCGCTCCTTCGAGTTCACGATCGCGCGACTGACGTAGCTGTCGCGGGGAGCGCTTGCCAAGCACTCTCAGAAAGCTACGACTATGAATCCTTCACTTCAGCACAACTCGGACACGAGCTCTAACGACGTCCAAGAACATCTCACCGGCACGGCCTTAGTCCTCGCCGGCGCCGGAGCGGCCGGCAACGCCTGGCAGCTCGGTCTCATCGCCGGCCTGTCCGACGCCGGCGTTGATCTCACCGCGGCCGATCTCATCATTGGGACGTCGGCAGGATCGACGGTGGCTGCCCAGATCACGAGCGGGACACGCCCGGCGGAACTGTATGCCGCCATCCTCGCCGAAGGGCCTCCACCCCAGGCTGCCGCCGGGTCGGACAGGGGACGCGGTCACCTCTCGGGGCCGAACTATATGGAATGGTCGAACACGATCATCGACGCGGCCGAGGATGCGTCCGACCTACGCCGCCGGATGGGCGCCGCGGCGCTCGAAATGGGCACATCTGACGGCTCTGGTCAGACCCGCTGGCAGACCCGCTGGCGCGACATCGTCGCGACGCGGCTTCCCAGCCACGACTGGCCGCAGCAGCGGGTGCTGATCACCGCGGTCGATGCCCATACTGGGGAACCGGTCGTGTTCGACAGCCGCAGCGGAATCCAGCTGGTGGACGCCGTCGCCGCCAGCACGAGCAACGGCTTCGGAGGGCCTTACGCGATCGGCGAGAATCAATACATCAACGGCGCCTATCGACGCGGCTCGAATGCCGACCTGGCGGCTGGATACGAGCGGGTGTTGGTGCTGGAGCCATTCAGCGGCAGATCCCGGCACCCGCTGGAGTGGAGCATGGATCTCCGGGCTCAGGTCGACGAGTTGCGCGCGGGGGGCAGCAGAGTCGAGACTGTCTTTCCGGATGCCGGCTCGGGCGACGTGTTCAACGCCAATGCCTTGGATCCGTCAACGCGACTGCCGGCCGCGCGGGGAGGCTACGACCAAGGCCGATCCCTCGCCGCGCAACTCTCCATGTTCTGGCGCTGACGCCGGCGAGACCAGTCGACTCGGTCAGTGTGAGACAGCACCTGCTACCGCCTCGGCCGACATGTGTGCCGTGCGCTCTCCCTGCCCTGCCGGGTCGTCGATCATGACGACCCGGCGAGCCGGTGTCATCGGTAAGTGCGTGTGTGACTTTCGCGAAATTGTTGCCGTGAACTTTCGACTTGTAGTGGCAGTGTGGGTGGTCAACTGTTGTGTCGCAAGCCGGACGAGGAGCGGGGCACCCCTACCGGCCAATAGCGCCGGCGGAGACCCGCGCGACTCCAGGAGGCGAAATTCGCGTATGACCCGCGCGAGAAATTGCCCGGTCAAGGGTCGCTAAACGCTACAGCCGAACCGGGACCGAACTGCTCATCGGCTACGCCGACATTGCCCCATCGACGTGCAAAACCTCGCGCAAAGGAACGGAGTGACATCCGCAGCACTTCGAGTCTCAGCCGAGATGTCGGCCCAGAAGGCCGTGCCGCGACCCCTACCACCCGGTGACGTGCGGCGACACCGGCTCGAAGCGCCGAATGAGCGGCCGGCCGCGCGAGATCGCGGTCTCGATGCGCTCGTGCAGCGCCTCGCTGCTCACGGCGTAGTCGGTGAAGTCGGCGTCACTTGCGTAGACGCCGAGCGGCAGGGTGAGCGCCTGGAAGAACCCGAACAGTGGCCGCAGCTGGTGCTCGATGATCAGCGCGTGCCGGTCACTGCCGCCCGTCGCCGCCAGCAGCACCGGCTTGCCCATCAGCGCGTACTGCCCGACGAAGTCGAACAGGTGCTTGAACAACCCCGTGATGGATGCCCGGTAAACGGGGCTCGCGACCACAAGCAGGTCGGCGTTTTCGATGGCTCTCAGCACCTCTTCAACGGATGCCGGCAGCTCCTCCCGCACGAGAGCCCCGGCGAATTGCGGGCCGATCTCGCTCAACTCGAACAGCGTCGGTTCGATATCGACCTGCCGAGACAGCGCGGCGAGAATCTCGTTCACGAGCGCACTCGTCTTGGACGGCGCATGCAGGCTCCCCGAGACCGCGACAACCCTCAGCGGGGCCGCGCTCGCCCCACCCCGGGCGGCCACGGGCGTTTCCCCCTGCGCTCCCTGGCTCACTGGCCCTGCAGGTAGCGCGCGATCGAATCGGCCTCGGCCACGTTGAGCCGGATGAGCGGCAGAGCGCGCGACACCGCGAGGTCGATGCGCTCCTGCAGGTCGAGGCTGGTGACGCGATGCTCCGTGAAGTCGTTGTCGCTGGCGTACACCCCGATGGGCAGCGTCAGCGCCTGGAAGAACCCGAACAGCGGGCGGAACTGGTGCTCGATGATGAGCGCGTGGCGGTCGCTGCCACCGGTGGCTGCCAGCAGCACCGGCGTGTCGACGAGCGCGTATTGGCCGACGAAGTCGAACAGGTGCTTGAAGAGCCCCGTGAACGACGCGCGGTACACCGGGCTCGCGACGACGAGCAGATCCGCGCCCTCGATGCGCTGCAGCTCGGCCTCGACGCGCGCGCTCACCTGGTCGCGGCGCAGGGCGCCAGCGAATTCGGGCCCGATCTCGTTCACCTCGATCAGGTGCGCGTCGATCTCGATCTCGCGCCCGAACGCGGCGAGGATCTCGCCGACGAGCGCGGTCGTCTTGGAGGGCGCGTGCAGGCTGCCCGAGACGGCGACGACCTTGAGCGGGCGCGAAGGCTGGTTGTGGCTCATGGTCGCAACGCTAGACGAGGGGTGCGGCAGCCGCATCCGTCACTGAAACACAGCGTAAGAAGCGAACACAAGTGGGTTGAGGAGTCGGCAAAGCCGGCTGTCTCGAAACCCGATATCAGCGACAGGATTTGAGACGACGCCCGCTCAGTTCACGTCGGCGGGGCTTGAGGCGACCCGGCCACCACGCTCGAGCGCCGTGATGGCGTCAAGCTCGGCGCGCGAGAGCTCGAAGTCGAAGACGTCGAAGTTCTCGGCCATGCGCTCGCGGTGCGTTGACTTGGGGAAGATGATGTTGCCGCTCTGCAGGTGCCAGCGGATCACGACCTGAGCGGCGGTCTTGCCATGCGCTTCGGCCGCGCTCGTGACCTCGGGCAGCTCGAGCAGGTTGTACTTGCCCTGCCCGAGGGGACCCCACGCCTCGATGTTGATCCCGTGCTCGCGGGCGAACGAGGTGACGTCACGCTGCTGGAAGGCGGGGTGCAGCTCGATCTGGTCGACCGCGGGCACAATGCTCGTCTCGTCGAACAGCCGCTGCAGGTGCTCGCGCTCGAAGTTCGAGACGCCGATGGAGCGGGCTCGACCGGACTCCGCGATCTTCTCGAGCGAGCGCCACGCCTCGACGTAGGTGTCGCGCTTGGGTGCCGGCCAGTGAATGAGGTACAGGTCGACGTAGTCGAGCCCGAGTCGCTCGAGGCTCTCGTCGAATGCGGCCTCGGCGCTCTGCTGTCGGTCGTTCCACAGCTTCGTCGTGATGAAGAGCTCGTCACGGGGCACGCCGGAGGCCGCGATGGCCTCGCCGACCTGCTGCTCGTTGCCGTAGACGGCGGCGGTGTCGATGTGCCGGTAGCCGACCTCGAGTGCGTCGGTGACGACGCGGCGCGCCTCGTCGGCGTCCACGCGGAACACGCCGAACCCCAGCTGGGGAATCTCGGCACCGGAATTGAGCGTGACAGTGGGAACGATATTCGAAGAAGGCATGCTTCAAGGGTAGGCGGTACCGGCGACATGTGCCCGGGGGTCGGGATTTCGAGACGGTCGCTGCGCGACCTCCTCAATCCGCCGAGGCGCATACGATGGAGGGCTGATGTCTTCCACCCCCGCGCACATCCACTTCCCGCCCGAGCTGCCCGTCAGCCAGCGGCGCGAGGAGATCGCCCGCGCCATCGCCGAGAACCAGGTGGTCATCGTGGCGGGCGAGACGGGCTCGGGCAAGACCACGCAGCTGCCGAAGATCTGCCTCGAACTCGGCCGCACCTCCATCGGGCATACCCAGCCGCGCCGCCTGGCCGCCCGAACCATCGCCGAGCGCATCGCCGACGAGCTCGGCGAGAGCGTGGGCGGCCTCGTCGGCTACCAGGTGCGCTTCACCGACAGGGTGAGCGCCGCCACGCGCATCAAGCTCATGACCGACGGCATCCTGCTCAACGAGATGCACCGCGACCGCCTGCTTTCCGCCTACGACACGATCATCATCGACGAGGCCCACGAACGCACCCTCAACATCGACTTCCTGCTCGGCTACCTCAAACAGCTGCTGCCCAAGCGCCCGGACCTCAAGGTCATCATCACCTCCGCCACCATCGATCCCGAGAGTTTCGCCGCGCACTTCAGCCGAGCGGATGGCGCACCCGCCCCTGTGGTCGAGGTGTCGGGGCGCACGTACCCTGTCGAGATCCGGTACCGGCCGCCGGCCGGCTCCGACCAGCTCGACGAAGACGAGGAGGACGGCGGCGAGGACGACGGCGCTGGCCGAGGAGCACCGACAGCGCGCACCACGGCCGTTGCGGGGGCGGCGGCTGACGGCAGCTACACCGACGGCATCCTCGACGCTCTCGACGAGCTGGCCAGGGAGTCGGCGGGCGACGTGCTCGTGTTTCTCTCTGGCGAGACCGAGATCCGCGACGCCGAGGAGTCGATCCGCGGCCGCCTGCAGCGCGACGGCGGCGCCTCGACGACCGAGGTGCTGCCGCTGTACGGGCGGCTCTCGGCCGCAGACCAGCACCGGGTGTTCCGGGCACCGCCGCCGGGCATTCGGCGCCGCATCGTGCTGGCGACCAACGTGGCGGAGACGAGCCTGACGGTGCCCGGCATCCGCTATGTCGTCGATGCGGGAACGGCACGCATCTCGCGCTACAGCACTCGCGCGAAGGTGCAGCGGCTGCCGATCGAGCCGATCTCGCAGGCGTCGGCGAACCAGCGGTCGGGACGGTCCGGGCGCACGAGCGACGGCATCGCCATTCGCCTGTACTCCGAAGAGGATTTCGAGCGGCGGCCCGAATACACCGAGCCCGAGATCCTGCGCACGAACCTCGCCTCCGTCATTCTGCAGATGCTCTCGCTGGGCCTGGGCGACATCGCCGCGTTCCCGTTCCTCACGCCGCCCGACTCGCGCGGCATCAAAGACGGCCTCGACCTGCTCGCCGAGCTCGGCGCGGTTCGCGCCGCTCCTCGAGGAGCGAAGGAGCCAGCGCTCACCAGAATCGGCCGCGACCTCGCCCGCCTGCCGATCGACCCGCGCTTCGGGCGCATGGTCATCGAGTCGCGCCGACAGGGCACGAGTCGCGAAGTGCTCGCCATCGTCGCCGGCCTCACCATCCAGGATCCCCGCGAGCGCCCTCTGGAGCGCCGCGCCACTGCCGACCAGGCGCACGCCCGCTTCGCCGACCCGACGAGCGACTTCCTCACCCTCCTCGGCCTCTGGAACTATCTCGAAGAGAAGCAGCACGAGCTGTC
The DNA here is from genome assembly GCF_026410545.1 of Microbacterium sp. STN6. GTDB lineage: Bacteria > Actinomycetota > Actinomycetes > Actinomycetales > Microbacteriaceae > Root112D2. Next base: position 13,895 of record NZ_JAPMIT010000002.1, on the reverse strand, counting down.
GTCGAACGCGTTCCGCCGGCTCTGCAAGGCCGAGTTCCTCAACTACCTGCGGGTGCGGGAATGGCAGGACGTCTACCGCCAGCTGCGCCGGCTCGCGAAGCCGCTCGGCCTCACTATCGGCGAGCCCAGCGTCAACCCCGACGGCATCCACCGCTCGCTGCTCGCCGGCCTGCTCTCGCATATCGGGTTGAAGGATGCGCAGGCTCCGCGCACGGCACCAGGGCAGGGCGGCCAGCCTCACGGCGCCGCGGCACCCCGGCGCTCCGCCCGCGGCGAGTACATCGGCGCCCGGCAGCGCCGATTCACGATCTTCCCGGGCTCTGTGCTGGTCAAGAAACAGCCGACCGCCATCATGAGCGCCGAGCTCGTGGAGACGAGCCGGCTCTTCGCCCGCATGAACGCCGCCATCGACCCGGCCTGGGCCGAACCGCTCGCCGGCGACCTCGTCAAGCGCAGCTACGGCGAGCCGCATTGGGAGAAGAAACAGGGGTCTGCGGTCGCCTACGAAACGGTCACGCTCTACGGCGTTCCCATCGTCGTGCGGCGCCGCGTGCAGTTCGGCCGCATCGACCCGGAGTACGCGCGCGAACTGTTTATCCGGCACGCGCTTCTCGACGCCGAATACGCGGCCGAGCCGAAGGGCCCGCTCTACGAGTTCGATCGCCGCAATCGCGAGTTGCGCCGCGAGCTCGAGCAGCTCGAGGAGCGAACCCGCCGTCGCGACATCCTCTACGACGACGAGGCCGTCTTCGCGTTCTACGACGAGCGCATTCCCGCCGACGTCGCGACGGTCACGGGCTTCGAGGCGTGGTGGCGCGTGGAGCGCGCCGCCCATCCGGATCTGCTGACCATGAGCGCCGAGCAGCTGGCGCCGGAAGAGACACCCGCCGTCGACGAGCAGGCGTTCCCGGCGACGTGGCGGCAGGGTGACCAGCAGCTCACTCTCACGTACCGCTTCGAGCCGGGCGCCGACGACGACGGCGTCACGGTGCAGGTGCCGCTGCCGCTGCTCGCCGGGCTCAGGCCCGCCGGGTTCGACTGGCAGGTGCCCGGGCTGCGGCACGAGCTCGTGACCGCCATGATCAAGTCGCTGCCCAAGGCGATTCGCCGCACGGTCGTTCCCGCTGCGGACTGGGCCACGCGCATCCTCGCCGAGTTGCCCGAGGGGCCGGAGCAGGCCGCGGTCGCCGGCGGTTCGAACGCGCCTGCCGCTGAGCACACATCGATAGCGGATGCCGCAGCCGCCGCCATCCGCCGCCTCACCGGAACCGTGGTCGCCGCCTCCGACTTCGACCTCGAGCGCCTGCCCGCGCACCTGCGCGTCGCGTTCCAGGTGCTCGACGGCCGGGGGCGCCCGCTCGCCCGCGGCAAGGATCTCGGCGAGCTGCAGACCCGCCTGCGGACGCGGGCACGCGAGAGCGTGGCCGTGGCATCCGCCCCGGTGCCGAACGCCATGGAGCGCACGGGCATCACGCGCTGGGATTTCGACGAGCTGCCCCGCCATGTGGACACGACGCAGCCAGGGCCGGCCGGCAGCCAGAACGTGATTCGCGCGTACCCGACTCTCATCGATGAGGGGCAGAGCGTGGCGCTGCGGCTCATGGGAACGCCCGAGGACCAGGCGCGCCCGCTGCCCGCTGCCGTACGCCGCCTGCTGTTGAACGCGGTGCCCTCACCGGTCGCGTACGTGCAGCAGCACCTCACGAGCGCCGAGAAGCTGACCCTCGCCGCCAGTCCGTACGCGAGCACGAAAGCCCTGTTCGACGACTGCCTCGCCGCGGTCGCCGACGACGTGCTGTTCCGGGTGCGGCACGACGGGCAGGTGTTCATGCGCGCGGAATTTGAGAGCATCCGCGACCGGCTGTCGTCGGTGGTCATGGATTCGATGTTCGAGACGGTGGGCCTCGTCGCGCGCGTGCTGGCGGCAGCCCGTGGCGCTGAGAAGGCGATCGCGGGCGCGAACAGCATGGCCCTTCTCGCCGCGCTGACCGACGCGCGCGCTCAACTCGGCGGGCTGGTCTACCCCGGGTTCGTCTCGGCGACCGGCCAGGCGCAACTGCGTCATCTGCCGCGCTACCTCGCGGGCATCACCTACCGCATCGAGAAGCTTCCCGAGAACCCGGGGCGCGACCGAACCTGGCTGAGCGAGGTGCAGCGGGCAGAGGCCATGTACACGGATGCCGGTGGCCGCATCCCGCTCGCACCCGACGCCCCCGAACGCCTGCGCCACGCCCGGTGGATGCTCGAGGAGCTTCGTGTCAGCTTGTTCGCGCAGCAACTCGGCACCGCCGAGACGGTTTCGCTGCAGCGCATCCGCAAGGTGCTCGGCGCTACAGGTTGAGCCCGCTGCGGGTTGAGGAGCCGCGAAGCGGCGTCTCGAAACCTGCGACCGCCTACGACGCCTTCTGCAGGTCCCCCACCGCGGCCGTCATCTGGCGGTTGCGCACGTTGAACGCCGTCTCATCCGTGATGAGCAGCAGCTCGATGCCGCCGATATGCCGCAGTACGACGAGCTCGGGCTGCCCCGTCTCGAGCGCCCGGCGTGCCTGACGCAGGAAGATGCCCGCCATCTCCTCCGTCGTGACGTAGTCGCGCCCGCCGTGGTGCACGATCACCGTCTCACCTCTGTCCATCCTGACCCCTCCCATCCCCTCGACCTGGCTGCGATGGTCGCGACAATTCGCGATGCATTACCAGTGCCGTATTTGTACGGTAGATCGTGAAGACGCCCCCCGAAAGGGGTTGACAGCAGATGTGGGATGAACACGAGGCGAACTCACGGCTGGCGACGCACACTGGGGTGCATGACGAACACCGAGCACGACGCCGCCGAGAATGCCGCGCAGCTTTCCGAGCAGTTGGCCCGCTCGGGCAGAAAGGTTGCGGTGGCCGAATCGTTGACAAGCGGCGCCATCGCGTCGTGCCTCGGCGCAGCCGAGTCGTCGTCGGAGTGGTTTCTCGGAGGCGTGGTCGCCTACGACTCCGAGGTCAAGTACCGCGTGCTGGGTGTGGAGCGGGGACCCGTGGTGTGCGAGACGGCGGCACGGCAGATGGCCTCTGGCGTGGCGCGACTGCTGGGCGCCGACATCGCCATTGCTGTGACGGGCGTCGGCGGCCCTGACCGCCAGGAGGGTCAGGAGCCCGGCACGGTGTTCATCGGCGTATGGAACGCCGGGCGCGAGCGCGCCGAGGAATTCCACTTCGCCGGCGACCCGACGGCCATCGTGCAGCGGACGGTGCTCGAGGCGGTGCGCGCCGTGAGAAACGAGGCACGCACCGCCTGAGCGCTACTCCTTGCTGCTGACCGTGGCCCGCGCGTTCGACTCGTACGAGGTGTTGATCGACTCGAAGAAGTTGACGAGCTCGAGGGTGTCGTTCGCGGTCGCCATCCACTTGGCCGGGTTGGAGACCTTGTACTCGGGCTCGAATCCGAGCTCCTCAAGACGGCGGTCGGCCAGGTACTTGACGTACTGATTGATGTAGTTGGCGTTCAGGCCGAGGATGCCGCCGGGCAGCAGGTCCCGGTTGTACTGCTCCTCCATCTCGACCGCGTCGAGGATCATCTGCTTGATCTCGGCCGCGAACTCGGGGGTCTGCAGGTCGGGGTTCTCGTCGAGCACCGTGAGAATGAGGTTCATTCCGAACTTCAGGTGAAGCGACTCGTCGCGCACGATCCAGTCGATGAGCGAGCCGAAGTTGCGCAGCAGATTGCGCTGCCGGAACGACAGGGCAACCATGAAGCCCGAGTAGAACCAGATGCCCTCGAGGATCACGTTGTACGCAATGAGGTTGCGCACGAAGTCCTGCTTGCCCTCGGTGGTGGTGATGTCGAGGTGCTGCTCCGTCATCCGGCGAATGTAGTTGACCTCGAACTCCTCCTTGCGGGCCATCGACGGAATATCGACATGCGCGTTGTAGGCGTCGTCCCGGTTGATCGGGAACGTCTCGAGAACGTACTCGAACGACATGCAGTGGTTGGCTTCCTCCCACATCTGCTTGGCGAGGTAGAGGTGCGCCTCGGCCGCGTTGAGGTAGGGGTAGACGCCGAATGCCAGAGCCTTGTTCACCAGCAGCTCATTCGGGTTGAAGTAGCTCATCAGGAAGGTGATGGCGTGGCGTTCCTCGTCCGTCATCTTCTTGAAGTCTGAGAGGTCTTCGCCGAGCTGGATCTCATTCGGGAACCAGGTGTTCGCGACGGCCTGATCGTACAGATCCATCGCCCATTTGTACGTGACCGGCTTGAGCAGAAGCCCTTCCTTGATCCCGGTCCCCAGAATTCCCATGGTCTCTTTCTCTCCTTGCTTGTCTTCGTGGTCCGCTTCGCGGAACGTCTTCGTCTAGCAGCGGTGCGTCACTGGCACGAGTCGCACTGCAACTCGTCCATCGGATCGACCGGAACGACGTACTCGAACTCGTCCATCACTTGCCCTCTCCCGTGAGACCGCCGAAACCCCGGCGACCCGTTGATGCGCCCACCCCGACCGGCTGAGCCGCCGGCGCTGGCACGTCGGCCGTGACCGACGTGTCGGCGCTCGAGCCGGCTGCCGCGCCCGCAGACGCCGCGCCGAATCCGCGCTTCGCCCCACCCGAGATCTCCTGCGCCTTGTTCACCTTCACGGCCGTCTGCTCGGCCTGGTGCCGCGGCTTCATGTGCAGGTAGTACGTGGTCTTCACGCCACGTTCCCACGCGCCGTAGTAGATCTCCATCATGTCGCCGACATCGCGCGTCTCGAGGTACATGTTGCGGCTGATCGCCTGGTCGATCCACTTCTGGGCGCGCGCCGCGACCTCGAGGAACGCGTACGGCGACAGCTGGAAGCTCGTCTTGTACGTGGCCTTGATCGAGTCAGGAATCTCGGCGATGTTCTGAATGTCGCCCTGGCTGCGCAGAATCGACTCGCGCACCGTCTCCCAGAGGCCCAGCTCCTGCAGGTCGCGCACGAGGTTGCGGTTGACCTCGAGGAACTTGCCCGACGAGGTCGAGCGACTGAAGATCTGCGAGAACTGCGGGTCGAAGCCGGGCGTGGTGCCGGCGACGAGACCAATGGATGCCGTGGGCGCGATCGCCATAAGGGTTGCGTTGCGCACGCCCCCCTTCACACGTTCGCGGAGCGCATCCCAGTCGAGACGGGTCTTGCGGTTGACCGCGATCGGTACACCGCGGTCGGCCTCGGTGAGCGCGATGGAGTCGAACGGCACGAGGCCCTGCGCCCAGCGCGAGCCGGCGAAGTTCGGGTACGCCCCGCGCTCCTGAGCCAGATCGACGCTCTCGGAGATCGCCGCATACGAGACGTGCTCCATGATCTCGTCGATGAGGTCGTACGCCTCTTCCGACTCGTAGCTGAAGCCGAGCTTCTCGACGATGTCGGTGAAGCCCATGACGCCGAGCCCAATCGCGCGGTTCTGCTGGTTCGAGTAGTCAGCCTCATCGACGCTCGAGAGCGTGATGTCGAGCAGGTTGTCGAGCTGGCGCACGGCGAGACGAGCGCTGGCCTCGAGCTGCGCCCAGTCGAACGTGCCGTCGTGCAGGTGCCGCGACAGGTTGATCGAGGCCAGGTTGCAGACCGCCACGTTGTCGCGATCCTGAGGAAGGCACACCTCGGTGCACAGGTTCGAAAGGTGAATCGTGCCCGTGTTGTTGTTGAGCGCGCGGTTGTTGATGGTGTCCTTCCAGGTCAGCCACGGGTGGCTGGTGGTCTGCAGGCTCATCAGGATCTCTTTGAACTGCTCGCGCGCGCCCATCTTCTTGTACATGCGCAGGTTGCCGGCCTCGGCCTCGGCCGCGTAGTGCGCGTACCGCTCGCTGAACGCCTTGCCGTACAGCTCGTTCAGGTCGCTGACCTCCAGCGGGTCGAACAGGTACCAGGGCTCGTCGTTCTGCACACGCTTCATGAACTCGTCCGAGATCCACACGGCGGTGTTGGCCGTACGCGTGCGGCGGTACGGGTCTCCCGAGTTCTGGCGCAGGTCGACGAACTCAGAGAAGTCGAGGTGCCAGTTCTCCATGTAGAAGCAGAGCGCGCCGAACTTCTTGCCGCCCCGGCTGACCGCCCGCAGCACCGAGTCGATCGTGTGCATGAACGGGATCGGCCCGGTCGAGGTCGTGTTGTTCGAGCGGATGGGCGACCCCTGCGAACGCAGCTTCGTCACCGAGAGCCCGATCCCACCAGTGCCCTTGGTGAGCCACATGACGTCGCGCACGCTCTTGGCGATGTGCTCGATGTCGTCGTGCATCTCCATGACGAAGCAGTTGGAGAGCTGGGGGAACTTGGTGCCCGCGTTCACGAGCGTGGAGCCGGCCGCCAGGTAGTCGAGCGTCGACATCTTCTCGTAGAACTCAATGGCAACGGATGTCGGGTCGGCCTCGTTCAGCGAGAGCCCCATGGCGATCCGCATCCAGAAGAACTGCGGAACCTCGAGCGGCTCGTTGTTGCGCGCCTTGATGCCATAGCGGTTGTTGAGGGTGACGACGCCGATGTACTTGAGCAGCTCGTCGTGCGCGGGCTCGAGTACCTCGGCGAGACGGTCGAGGTCGAACAGCGTGGTGAAGCGCGGCTCGAGCAGTTCCTCGTCGACGCCACGCTGGATGTAGCGCTGGAACCCGTCGCGGTGCAGCGACTTCAGTTCCTCGGCCGAGGCGTAGTCGCCGAGTACGCGCTTGTAGATCGTCTTCAGCAGCAGGCGGGCGGCCACGGTGTCGAATGCAGGGTCATCTTTGACGTTCTGCAGTGCCACCTGAATGACGGCCTCGTCGAGCTGCTGGGTGGTGATGCCATCGAACAGCGTGAGCTCGAGCTCGCTCGCGATCTGGGTCACCCAGGTGATGTTCTCGTCGAGACCCACCGCCGCGTTCTCGATCGCGAGGTTGATCTTGTTGGCGTCGTACGGCTCGCGCTCGCCATTGCGCTTCACGACGGTAATTGCCACGTGTTCCACTCCTTGCAGTCCCATACCGGCGGGCGCGACGAATCGCCCCCGTGCTGCCGGTTCCCCAATGCGCTCGAATCGGTCTCGGATCAGGTCGATGACCCTCGGCCGGGGGTGACATCACCCTCACGTCGATTCGGCGTGTGACCACTATATAGCGGGTCGGCACGCGAGGGGTAACCCCACATATAGTGGGCGTGTCATCCACAGATGTGCATAAGTTCGACGAGTTATGCACAGGATGCGGCGCAGCGCGGCACCACCGCAACTCCCACGCGATGCGGGCCATTTTGCGAGTGCACGACACCCTCGACCCACGAAGTGACCGGACCCCTCAAAACAGACACGGCCGACTAGACTCGGTCTCTTGTGAGCACATATTCGGGCCTGGTCAGAACGCGTGGCGTGGCCCGGATCATTGCCGCACAGCTCACCGCTCGCTTCCCTTTCGGGATGCTCTCGCTCGCGTTCCTTCTGCACGTCGAGCGCATCCACCACTCCTATGCTGCGGCCGGCCTCGTTCTGGGCGCCATGAGCGTGGGTCAGGCCATCGCTGGGCCGCTGACAAGTCGGCTCATGGGCGTGTGGGGAATGCGGCTCGTGTTGTCGCTGACGCTGACGCTGTGCGCAGCATCCGTCGCGGTTATCGGTGTTTTCGTGCTGACGATCCCGGCGACGATGGCCGTCGCGTTCGCCGCCGGTCTCACGATGCCGCCCGTGCAGCCTGCCGTGCGAACCATCTACCCCAAGCTCGTGAACTCAAGGCAGCTCACGCCGCTGTTCTCACTCGACGCGTCTGCCCAGGAGATCATCTGGATCGCGGGCCCCGTCGTCATCACGTTCGTCTCGACGCAGGTGGGCACGATCGAGGGCATCCTCATGTCGGTCGCGCTCATGCTCGCCGGCGGGGTCTGGTTCATCGCGTCGCCCGAGGTGGGCCGCGTGCGCATCCCGCGCAGCAAGCGGCGCCTCGGCAGCGTGCTCGCGAAGCCGCCCGTGATGCTCGCGACCATCACCGGGTTCCTGCTGATCGGCTCGTGCGCGGCGATCGAGGCTGGCGTCGTGGCGACGTTCGGTGAGGGGTCGCCGAACTCGGGCATCGTGCTGGCTATCTGGTCTCTCGGATCGCTGCTCGGCGGGCTGCTGCTCGGCGGAATCGCCATCAGCCCGTGGTCGCTCGCCAAGCGCATGGCGATCGTGCTGGTCGGGCTCGTGCTCGCGTCGCTGTGGCTCAACTTCTGGTGGATGACTGCCACGCTCGTGATCGCCGGCGCCGGCATCGCACCCGCCCTTGCGGTGCAGTTCGCGATCGTGTCGTCGAGCGTCAAGTTCAGCGACACGGCCGAGGCGTACGGCTGGGTAGGCACCGGCCAGCTGATGGGCGCGGCGCTCGGATCGGCCCTCGCCGGGCTGCTCATCGACCGCTCGGGCTCGATCGGCGCGTTCTGGATCGCCGTGGCTTTCGCCGCGGTGGGCGTGCTGGTTCCCGTGATCGGCAAGCGCTGGCACCCCGACCTGCGCGGCAGGGATGCGAGCCCGATCCCCGACACCGAGCCCGTGCAGGTACTGCCGAGCTAGCGACGCTGCGCCGCGGGCCCCAGCGCTCAGGCGCGAGGCAGCGGACGCACCGGGCGCAGCGCCACGTCGAGCGCCGCGATCTCGGCGAGCGCTGCGGCGAGCGTCTTCTCCTGGTGCTCGTTGGCCTCGAACCGGCCGTCGTCACCGAGCTGCTTGACGGCGAAGGGAATCTCAACCTTGGGCTGCACGACAACGAGACCCACCGCGGTCACGGTGGTGCCGAGTGCCACGACGCCGCGCGTTCCCCCGGAGACGCCACCGTAGCTGACGAAGGCGAGCGGCTTGCGCGACCACTCCTGGAAGACGAAATCGACCGCGTTCTTGAGCGCCGGCGCGTAGCTGTAGTTGTACTCGGGCGTGACGAAGATGAACGCATCGGCGGCCTCGACGCGGGCACTCCAGTCGAGCGTGTGCTGCTTGGTGTACTGCCGCAGGCGCGGATGGTTGGGCTCGTCCATGAACGGCAGGTTGAGCTCGGCGAGGTCGACGAAGTCCACCTCGAACCGCCCGTCGGCCTCCGCCTGCTCGCGCACCCAATCGGCGATCGGCAGCCCGATCCGCCCCGGGCGAACGCTTCCCACAACAATCATCAGCCTTGACATGCATCTCCCTCACACGAATGGCCCGCGCCCGAACGGCCGCGGAACTCTCCCGGAAGTCCCAACACCGTTCCGCGCACTGCTGTTCCCATCTGCTCGATTCCCACGAGCGGGAGGAGCCGGCGGCGGGGAGCAGGAACAGCAGGCGACGGGGTGCGGCCTGCGGCATCCGATTCATAATGGAAGGCATGGCAACGCTCTCGCCTCGACTGACGCTCAACGACGGCCACACGATTCCTCAGCTGGGGCTCGGGGTCTACAAGATTCCGGATGCCGCGGCGAGCGACGCCGTTCGCACCGCCATCGAGACCGGCTATCGTCACATCGACACGGCCGAGCTCTACGAGAATGAGCGTGGGGTCGGCGAGGGCATCGCCGCGTCGGGCATCGCGCGCGACGAGCTGTTCATCACGACGAAGGTGTGGAACAACCGCCACGGCTACGACGAGACGCAGCGCGCGTTCGACGAGAGCCTGGCCAAGCTCGGGGTCGGCTACGTCGACCTGTACCTGATCCACTGGCCGGCGCCCAGGCAGAACCTCTACGTCGAGACGTGGCGGGCGCTCGAGAAGCTGCGCGCCGACGGCCGCGTGCGCTCGATCGGCGTCTCCAACTTCCACACGCACCACCTCGAGCGGCTCCTCGGCGAGAGCGAGGTCACACCCGTCATCAACCAGGTCGAGTTGCACCCGCTGCTGCCGCAGGCTGAGGTTTGCGTGTTCAATGCGCAGCACGACATTCTCACCGAGTCCTGGTCGCCGCTCGCGCGCGGGCGGGTGCTGGGCAGTGAGGTGCTCGCGGCCGTCGCGGCCAAGCACGCCAAGTCGCCGGCGCAGGTGGTCATTCGCTGGCACCTGGAGCTGGGGCTCGTGGTGATTCCGAAGTCGGTGCATGCCCAGCGCATCCGCGAGAACTTTGATGTCTTCGACTTCACTCTGGATGCCGACGACATGGCAGCCATCGCCACTCTCGAGACGGGCGAGCGTACCGGCAAGGACCCGGACGACCTCGACTGAGCCCTGCCGCTACCAGCGAGGGTGCACGCTCGCGCGGAAGTACCGGTCGTAGATGTCGCCCACCGCGGTCTCGAACCCGTCCGGCAGCGGCTCGACCGACCCCGCCTCGGCGTTTGCGCGCGCCTGCTCCACCGAGCGGGCGCCGGGAATCACCGAGCTCACGCCATCCTGCTGCGCCACCCATGCCAGCGCCGCCTGCGCCGCGGTGAGCCCGGAGGGCACGAGCGCCGCGAACTCCTGCGCGGCGGCGACGCCCGCCTCGAAGTCGACACCCGAGAACGTCTCGCCCTGGTCGAACGCCTCGCCGTGCCGGTTGAAGGTGCGGTGGTCGTTCTCGGCGAACGTGGTCGAGGCGGTGTACCGCCCGCTCAGCAGCCCCGACGCCAGCGGCACCCGGGCGATGATGCCAACGCCAGCCTCGCGGGCGGCCGGCAGCACCTCGTCGAGCGGCTTCAGCCGGAACGCGTTGAGAATGATCTGCACCGTCGCGGTGCCCGGCCGCGCGATGGCGGCGAGCGCCTCGTCGCAGCGCTCGACGCTCACCCCGTACGCGGCAATAGCGCCCTCCTCGACGAGCGTGTCGAGCGCGTCGTACACGGAATCCGACGAGAACACGGGCGTCGGCGGGCAGTGCAGCTGCACGAGGTCGAGCGTGTCCACCCCGAGGTTGCGGCGCGAGCGATCCGTCCACGCCCGGAAGTTCTCGAGCGTGTAGTTGCCCGGCTCCTGGTCGACCCGCCGCCCCATCTTCGTAGCCACCGTGATGCCATGCCCGGGGTTGCCCGCAAGAAAGCCGCCGATGATGCTCTCGCTGCGCCCGTCTCCGTAGACGTCGGCCGTGTCGAAGAAGGTGACGCCGGCGGAGGCCGAGGCCTCGAGCACCGCGCGCGCATCCGCTTCGTCGACCTCGCCCCAATCGGCGCCGAGCTGCCAGGTGCCGAGACCGATGACCGAAACCGTGCGGCCCGTGCGGCCGAGAGTGCGTGTCTGCATGCCCTCCAGCCTAGGGCGCAGCGAATGCCGCCTCAGCGCCCCGATCGCAACAGGATCGTGACGCCCGCCATCGGCCTCGCGCCCTATGGTTGAGCCATGATGCGCAGACGCACCAGAACGCTGACCGGGGCTGGCACCGCGATAGCTCTCACCGGGCTGCTGCTGTTGACGGGATGCACGAACGGCAGCTCCAGCGACTCCCGCGCAGCGGGGGGCAGCGCGGTCTCGAGCGAGGTCGGCGACGGTGCAGGCCCAGCGCAGCTGCAGAAGCTCGACGGCCAGGCAGCGGACTCCGCCGGCAACGGCACACAATCGAACGCCCAGGCGGAGAAGCGCCAGGTCGTCTCGACGGGCCACCTCTCGCTCACGGTGAAAGATCCGATCGGCGCGGCCGAGACCGCGGCAGACGCGGTCGCGACGGCCGACGGCCGCGTCGACGACCGCACCGAACAGCCGGCCACGGACACACGCCAGGCGAGCGCCTCGCTCACGTTGCGCATCCCCGCCGACCGACTCGACGCCACGGTCGAACGTCTGAAGAAGCTCGGCACCGTCGACGACTTCACCCTTAAAGCCGACGACGTGACAACCAGTGTCAAAGACGTGGATGCGCGCGTGAGGGCGCTGCAGGCATCCGTCGACCGCCTGCTCGCCCTGATGGCCAAGGCCGACGACACGAAAGACCTGATCTCGCTCGAGTCCGCGCTCTCCGACCGGCAGGCCGACCTCGACAGCCTGAAGGCTCAGCAGTCGTATCTGAAGGATCAGGTCGCCTACGCGACCCTCACGCTGCAGTTGAACGCGCCAGGGGTCGTGGCCGCGGGCGCACCTGACTCGTTCTGGAGCGGCCTCGGCACCGGATGGCAGGCACTCGTCGCCGCCGGTGCGGGCCTGCTCGTCGTGCTTGGCGTGCTGCTGCCGTGGCTTGTCGTCGTCGCGATCATCGGCGGGGCCGTGCTCGTCGTCATCCGCTCCCGTCGCCGCGCCCGTGTGCGTAGGCTGGCCGAGTGAGCGACATCACCGGCACAGACTCCCTCCTCAGCGACGACCTGCTTGAGCAGATCCGCTCGCGCGCCGACCGTTACGACGCCGAGAACGCGTTCTTCACCGATGACCTCGACGACCTGCGCGCCGCCGGCTACCTCGCCATGTTCGTGCCGGCCGAGTTCGGCGGCCCGGGGTTCGGCATGTCCCGCGTCGCCCGCGAGCAGCAACGCCTCGCCTCCGCCGCGCCCGCCACGGCCCTCGCCGTCAACATGCATCTCGTCTGGAGCGGCGTCGCCCGCATCCTGCACGACCGGGGCGACGACTCGCTCGACTTCGTGCTGCGCGAGGCCGCCGCAGGCGAGATCTTCGGCTTCGGCATCAGCGAGGGCGGCAACGATCTGGTGCTCTTCGGCTCGCGAACCGACGCCCGCCCCGAGCCCGGCGGCGGCTATCGCTTCTACGGCACCAAGATCTTCACGTCGCTCTCCCCCGCCTGGAGCCGCCTGGGCACCATGGGCCTCGACACCACCAGCACGGATGCGCCCAAGCTCGTCTACGCCTTCGTCGACCGAGCGGGCGGCGGCTTCGAGGTCAAAGACGACTGGAACACCATCGGCATGCGGGCGAGCCAGAGCAACACGACGGTGCTCGATGGCGCCTTCGCCCCCGCCGACCGCGTCGTGCGCCGGCTCGAGCCGGGCCCGAACGCCGACCCGCTCGTCTTCGGCATCTTCGCCGCTTTCGAGATCCTGCTCGCCTCGGTCTACACGGGCATCGCCTCGCGCGCGCTCGAGCTGGCGGTGGCGGCCGTGAAGCGCCGCACGTCGATGAAGAACGACGGCCGGCCCTATTCAGACGACCCGGATATCCGCTGGCGCGTCGCCGACGCCGCCATCGCCTACGACGGCATCGTGCCGCAGATCGCCTCGCTGGCCCGCGACGTCGACGAGCAGGTCGACCACGGCGGCCTGTGGTTCCCGAAGCTGAGCGGGCTGAAGGTGAGGGCCACTGAGAGCGCCAGGCATGTCGTGGACCAGGCCATCCGCGTCTCGGGAGGCAGCAGCTACTTCAACGGCAACGAGCTCGGGCGCCTGTACCGCGACGTGCTGGCGGGCATCTTCCACCCGTCGGATGCGGAGTCGGCGCACTCCACCGTCGCGAATGCGTGGCTGGGGCCGATCGGCGGCTGAGCACTGCGGGGCTGAACGCGAACAGCTGAGCGCCGCACCGCACCGCACCGCACTACTCGACGGAGCGGCCGCGCGTGACGAGCATGGCGCCCACGCGCCACCCGATGAGCAGAATCGCCAGCGCGATGGTGGCCACGATCACGAACGGCAGTGCCGTGCCCTGACCGCTGAGCACGCGGAACATCATTCCGCCCACCAGCGTGATGAGCCAGATCGGCACGCCCGGCAGGGGCAGTCGAAGCGGATGACGCCACGCCTGCGCCGCGGCCCAGCCGATGGCGAGGCCCACCGCGAACGGCCAGAACGTGGTGAGAATGCCGCCGGCATCGAGCTGCTCGCCGTGACTGGCGCGGCCGATGAGCACGAACACGAGCACGGCGACGAGGTCGATGACGGCGGCCCAGACGATGCTTCGCGGTTTCAGCGGGGTGTGGGTGCGGGCCATCCCTCAATCCTATTGGCGCTCACCCGCCCCATTGCGGATTGAGGAGGCGCAAAGCGCCGTCCCCACAGCGGATTGAGGAGGCGCAAAGCGCCGTCCCCACAGCGGATTGAGGAGGCGCAAAGCGCCGTCCCCACAGCGGATTGAGGAGGCGCAAAGCGCC
>NZ_JAPMIT010000001.1 GCF_026410545.1 Microbacterium sp. STN6 | reverse complement strand
CAACACTCGTAGGCTTCACTCGAGCCTCGGCTACGTTCCACCCGCCGAGTACGAGCAAGCCCACTACGCGACCCTCAACCGAGAGCCGCAACCCGCATAGGAGCGGCAGGAAACCTGAGGCGCTTCACGCGGTCGAGTTCGCCACCCGCGCCGCGATCGCCGAACTCGCCTGCGCCCTGTCCCTGTCGGAGAACACGGTGCGGGCCCAAGCCGCCCAAGCGGCAACGCTGCGCAGCCGCCTCCCGCTGGTCTGGGCGGCGTTTCGTCAAGGCGAGGTCACCTACCTGAACGCGCGGATCCTCGCCGAGCAGGCGGCGCTGCTGCCCGACGACCCCGAACTGATCGGCCGATTCGAGCAGGCAATGCAGGCCGCCGCCGGCATGCTGCCGCCCGGCAAACTGCGCTCGAGGGCCCGGGCGGCGCAGGAGAAACTGCGCGCGAACACTCTGGCCGAACGCCACCGTGAGGCCGCCGCCGACCGCCGGGTGATGCTGGAGGCGGCACCGGACGGGATGGCATGGTTGAGCGCCTTGCTGCCCGCCTCCGACGCCTACCGGGCCAAAGCGCGCCTGGACGCCATCGCCCGCCACCTCACCACGACACCCGGTGAGCAGCGCACACTCGCCCAGTTGCGCGCCGACGCGTTCGCCGACCTGCTCACCGGCAACGGCACCCCCGCCGAGGTGCGGGCCACCGTCGCCATCACCGTGCCCGTGCTCACCGCGATCGGCGAGAGCGCCCAGCCGGGCACCCTGAACGGGTACGGCCCCATCGACGCCGACACCGCACGCCGACTCAGCGCGAAAGCACCCTCCTTCCACCGCATCCTCACCCACCCCGTCAGCAGCGCGATCCTCGACATCGACCGCACCAACTACCGGGTCCCCGCCGACCTACGCCGCTGGGTCACCACCCGCGACGGCGGCTGCGTCTTCCCCGGCTGCACGCAAACACCCCAGGACTGCGACCTCGACCACACGATCGACTGGCAACACGACGGCAGCACCGCCCACGACAACCTCACCTGCACCTGCCGACACCACCACCGCCTCAAACACCTCACCAAATGGCGCCTAAACCGCGACAACGACAACATCAACTGGACCTCACCAACCGGCCGACAACACAACGCCGACCCACCACCGTTCTGACCAAGACGGCTTCGCCGAGGCATTCACTCAACGCCGTCCATCGATCAGTTCCGAATCGTGATTGGCGTGCCGTCACTCGCCGCCGTGGTTCTCGCGGCACGTGCACGATCTATGCCGTCTCGACAGCGCGACCCCTCGCGCGCGTGCCCGCATCCGCACGCGCACTACAGTTAACGAGTCCGAATCTAACGAGTCCGAATCGAACCAAAGGGAGTAGGCACAGGTGGCTGACGGCTTCGAGCTTTTCACCGACCGTAACTTTGTCGCGATGCGCGTCAACGGCGAACTGAAAGATCTCGCCACCCAGGTCACGACGACGGACACCGTCGAGCCCGTCACCATCGACTCGCCCGACGGCCTCAACATTCTTCGCCACTCGACGGCCCATGTTCTCGCTCAAGCCGTGCAGTCAATCAACCCCGAGGCGAAGCTCGGCATCGGCCCGCCCATCACCGACGGCTTCTACTACGACTTCGGCGTGGCCGAGGCGTTCACTCCAGAAGACGTCAAGGCGATCGAGAAGGCCATGGAGCGCATCGTGCGCCAGGGCCAACGCTTCGTACGCAGGGTCGTCAGCGACGAGGATGCGCGAGCAGTGCTCGCTGACCAGCCGTACAAGCTCGAGCTCATCGGCCTGAAGGGCGGCACCACGAGCGCCGAGACCGGCTCCGCGATCGAGCAGGGCGACGCCGGCGAATCTGTGGAGGTCGGCGGCGCCGAGCTCACCATCTACGACAACGTCGACCCGAAGACCGGCGAGACGGTATGGAAAGATCTCTGCCGCGGCCCGCACCTGCCGAACACCCGCATGATCGGAAACGGCTTCGGCCTCACGCGCACTGCCGCGGCATACTGGCGCGGCAGCGAGAAGAATCCGCAGCTGCAGCGCATCTACGGCACCGCCTGGCCCACCAAAGACGAGCTGCGCGCCTACCGTACGCGCCTCGAGGAGGCGGCCAAGCGTGACCACCGCCGACTCGGCCAGGAACTCGACCTGTTCAGTTTCCCGGAAGAACTCGGCAGCGGCCTCGCCGTCTTCCACCCCAAGGGCGGCATCATCCGCAAGGCCATGGAGGACTACTCGCGCAAGCGGCACGAGGAAGCCGGCTACGACTTCGTGTACACCCC
The DNA here is from genome assembly GCF_026410545.1 of Microbacterium sp. STN6. Lineage (GTDB taxonomy): Bacteria > Actinomycetota > Actinomycetes > Actinomycetales > Microbacteriaceae > Root112D2. The sequence continues at coordinate 1,191,432 of NZ_JAPMIT010000001.1, read as the reverse complement.
GCACATCACGAAATCGAACCTCTTCGAGGAGTCAGGCCATCTCGACTGGTACGCCGACGGCATGTTCCCCCCGATGCATCTCGACGAGGTGACGGATGCCGATGGACACGTCACCAGGCAGGGCGCCGACTACTACCTCAAGCCCATGAACTGCCCGTTCCACATCAAGATCTTCCAGGCGCGCGGCCGCAGCTACCGTGAGCTGCCCCTGCGCATGTTCGAGTTCGGAACGGTCTACCGCTACGAGAAGTCCGGGGTCGTGCACGGCCTCACACGCGTGCGCGGCATGACGCAGGACGACGCGCACATCTTCACCACGCGTGAGGAGATGCGCGGCGAGCTCACCAGCCTGCTCACCTTCGTGCTCGACCTGCTGAAGGACTACGGCCTCGACGACTTCTACCTCGAGCTCTCCACCCGCAACGAGGAGAAGTACGTCGGCAGCGACGAAGTATGGAAGGAGGCGACGGACACTCTCGCAGAGGTGGGCCGCGCATCCGGCCTCGAACTCGTGCCAGACCCGGGCGGCGCCGCCTTCTATGGCCCGAAGATCTCGGTGCAGGCGCGTGACGCGATCGGCCGCACCTGGCAGATGTCGACGATCCAGCTCGACTTCAACCTGCCGGAGCGCTTCGGTATGGAGTACACGGCCGCCGACGGCACACGCCAGCGCCCCGTCATGATCCACCGCGCCCTGTTCGGCTCGATCGAGCGATTCTTCGCGGTGCTCACTGAGCACTACGCCGGCGCGTTCCCGGTCTGGCTCGCGCCCGTGCAGGTGGTGGGCATCCCGGTCGCCGAACAGTATGAGCCGTACCTCGACGACGTCGTCGCGAAGCTGCGCGAGCGCGGCGTGCGCGCCGAGGTCGACACGTCAGACGACCGCATGCAGAAGAAGATCCGCAACGCGACCAAGCAGAAGGTGCCGTACCAGCTGATCGTCGGCGAAGAGGACAGGGATGCCGGCACCGTCAGCTTCCGGTTCCGCGACGGCTCACAGCGCAACGGCGTACCGATCGACGACGCCATCGAGCGCATCTGCGGCGCGATCGACGCCCGCGAGCAGGTGCTGACCGCCTGGGATGAGTGAGCCGGGACGAGTGAGCCGGAGACGAGGGGGCGGCGCCGAGTGAGCACGGATGACATGCCAGCGGATGCGCCGCACAACGCCGAACTCAGAATCGACGACCCGGGCTACCTCGTCGGCGTGCCAGACGAGTTCCAGCGCCTCTGGACGCCGCACCGCATGGTGTACATCCAGGGCGGCCCCCAGCCGCACAAGGATCAGTGCCCGTTCTGCGTCGCGCCGACGATGAGCGATGAGGACGCGCTCATCGTCGCGCGCGGCACGCACGTGTTCGCCCTGCTCAACCTCTTCCCGTACAACAGCGGCCACGTGCTCGTCTGCCCGTACCGGCACATCGCCACATACGACCAGGCGACGGATGGCGAGGTCGCCGAGATGGGCGCCATGACGCAGACGGCGATGCGCGTCATCCGCTCGGTCTCGAGAAACGACGGGTTCAACATCGGCATGAACCAGGGCGCGGTCGCGGGCGCAGGCATCGCTGAGCACCTGCACCAGCACATCGTGCCGCGCTGGGCGCAGGACGCAAACTTCCTGCCGATCATCGCGAAGACGAAGGCGCTGCCGCAGTTGCTGGGCGAGGTGCGCGCGTCGATCGCCGGCGCGTGGCCGGCCGCATCGGGCGAGTGATCGCACCGCCTGCAAAGGGTAGAATCGAAGGAGTTTTCGCGTCGCGCTCACCGCGCGGCGAACACGACCGTGCGCGGGGATCACGCGCACACGAGAGGACACAGTGACTGAGACGAGCCCGGCCGCAAACGGCGGCGAGCAGTTCGGATCCAGCCGGGTCAAGCGCGGCCTGGCGGAGATGCTGAAGGGCGGCGTCATCATGGACGTCGTCACCAGGGAGCAGGCCCGCATCGCGGAGGACGCCGGGGCGGTCGCCGTCATGGCGCTCGAGCGCGTTCCCGCCGACATCCGCGCCCAGGGCGGCGTCGCGCGCATGAGTGACCCCGACCTCATCGAGGGCATCATCGACGAGGTGTCGATCCCCGTCATGGCGAAGGCCCGCATCGGTCACTTCGTCGAAGCCCAGGTTCTTCAGGCGCTGAACGTCGACTACATCGACGAGTCCGAGGTGCTGAGCCCGGCCGATTACGTGAACCACATCGACAAGTGGAACTTCACCGTGCCGTTCGTCTGCGGTGCCACCAACCTCGGCGAGGCACTGCGGCGCATCAACGAGGGTGCGGCCATGATCCGCTCCAAGGGCGAGGCAGGCACGGGTGACGTCTCTGAGGCGACCAAGCACATTCGCAAGATCAAGTCCGAGATCGCCGCGCTGACCGCGATGAGCAAAGACGAACTGTACGTGGCGGCCAAAGAGCTGCAGGCGCCGTTCGCGCTCGTCGAGGAGATCGCCTCTACCGGCACCCTGCCCGTCGTGCTCTTCACCGCGGGTGGCGTGGCCACCCCGGCCGACGCGGCTATGATGATGCAACTCGGCGCCGACGGCGTCTTCGTCGGCAGCGGCATCTTCAAGTCGGGCAACCCGGCCGAGCGCGCCGCGGCAGTCGTCAAGGCGACCACCTTCTACGACGACCCGTCGGTCATCGCCGAGGTCTCGCGCGGTCTCGGCGAGGCGATGGTCGGCATCAACGTCGCAGACCTCGCCGCCCCGCACCGCCTCTCCGAGCGTGGCTGGTAACGGCGCGGAGATCGCAGCACCGCGCATCGGCGTCCTCGCGCTGCAGGGCGATTTCCGCGAGCACCTCGCGATCCTGAGGTCATTGGGGGCGGATGCCGCTCCGGTACGCCGCGCGTCGGAGCTCACCGAGATCGACGGCCTCGTGATCCCCGGCGGCGAGTCGAGCGTGATGGATAAACTCTCGCGTCAGTTCGGTCTCGCCGAACCGCTGCGTGAGGCGATCGTCGGCGGCCTGCCGGTGTATGGCACCTGCGCGGGCCTCATCATGCTCGCGGACCGCATCGTCGACGGCATCGCCGGCCAGCAGTCACTCGGCGGCCTCGATGTTGCCGTGCGACGCAACGCGTTCGGCTCCCAACTGGATTCGTTCGAGACCGACCTCGACGTACCCGAGCTGGGGGAGACCCCAGTGCACGCCGTGTTCATCCGCGCGCCCATCGTCGAGCAGGTCGGCGGCGGGGCGCATCCGCTTGCGGTACTCGATGACGGCAGGGTCGTCGCGGTCGAGCAGGGCAACCTGATCGGCACCTCGTTTCACCCCGAGATGGCGGGGGAGCTGCGCTTTCACGAGTACCTGCTGGCGAAGGTCGCCGCTCGGGCCGCCACGCGGGGCTGAGACCGGGGGCACCGGCCTGTTCTAGAATGGCTAGGCACTTCACGGCAGGGGAAGAAACAGGAGATACATGTCCGGGCATTCCAAGTGGGCGACGACCAAGCACAAGAAGGCGGTCATCGACCAGCGCCGAGCGAAGTCGTTCGCGAAGCTGATCAAGAACATCGAGGTCGCTGCCAAGATCGGCGGCGCCGATCTCTCGGGCAACCCCACGCTCGTCGACGCCGTGCAGAAGGCGAAGAAGACGTCGGTCCCCATCGACAACATCAACAGGGCTGTCAAGCGCGGCGCGGGTCTCACCGGCGAGAGTGTCGACTACGCGACCATCATGTACGAGGGCTACGCGCCGAGCGGCGTCGCCCTGCTCATCGAGTGCCTCACCGACAACAAGAACCGCGCGGCAGCCGATGTGCGCACGGCCATGACCCGCAACGGCGGCACCATGGGCGACCCCGGCAGCGTCGCATACAACTTCACCCGCAAGGGCGTCATCGTGGTGCCCCACGCCGACGACCTGGGGGAGGACGACGTGCTCCTCGCCGTTCTCGACGCGGGCGCAGAAGAGGTGAACGACCGGGGCGAGAGCTACGAGGTGCTCACCGAGGCCTCCGCGCTCGTCGCCACCCGCTCGGCGCTGCAGGAGGCCGGCATCGACTACGACTCGGCCGACGTGGAGTTCGTCGCCAGCGTGCACATCGAGGCCGATGCCGAGACGGCGCGCAAGGTGTTCCGCCTCATCGACGCGCTCGAAGACTCGGACGACGTGCAGAACGTCTACACGAACCTCGACCTCTCCGCCGAGGTCCAGGCCGAGCTCGCTGACGACGAGTAACCGCCCGACCCGCGAGGAGGCCGCCGTGCGCGTGCTCGGCATCGACCCCGGCCTGACCCGTTGCGGCGTCGGGGTGGTCGATGTCGCCGCCAACCGCACGGCCAGGCTGGTGCACGTGAGCGTCATCCGCACGCCGCCGAGCATGCCGCTCGAGGAACGTCTGCTCACCATCGGCACCGGCATCGAGAGCCTGCTCGACGAGCATCTGCCCGCGGCCTTCGCCATTGAGCGCGTGTTCGCGCAGCACAACCTGCGCACCGTCATGGGCACCGCACAGATCTCCGGCGTCGCCCTGCACGCGGCCGCCCGGCGCGGCCTCGCCGTCGGCCTGCACACACCGAGCGAGGTCAAGGCGGCCATCACCGGGTACGGTGCCGCCGAGAAGAAGCAGGTGCAGGCGATGGTCGCGCGCATCCTCGGGCTCGCGGAGGTGCCCAAACCAGCGGATGCCGCAGACGCCCTCGCCATCGCCATCTGCCACGCGTGGCGCACGGGCGCAGGCGCGCCGGCCGCCGCGGGCACGGCCCGATCTTCCCGTACCCCGGCACAGGAAGCGTGGCACGCCGCCGAGAGAAGCGCGACGTCGTCGGGGGTGCAACGTAGGCTGACGAGGTGATCTCATCCCTTCGCGGCACCGTGCTCTTCGTCACCGGCGGCAACGCCATCATCGAGGTCTCCGGTGTCGGCTACGCGGTGCAACTCACGCCGCAGCACGCGCTGACGCTGCGTGAAGGCCACACGGCGTTCGTGCTCACCAGACTCGTCGTGCGGGAGGATTCGCTCTCGCTGTTCGGCTTCGCCGACCGGGAGCAGCTCGAGGTCTTCGATCTTCTTGTCGGCGTGAGCGGCGTCGGGCCGAAATCGGCGCTCGGGGTGCTCGCCGCGCTCACGCCGGAGCAGATCGCCGCCGCGGTCGAGGCCGACGACGACGGGTCGTTCCGCAAGGTCTCCGGCATCGGCCCGAAGACGGCCAAGCTCATCGTGGTCTCCCTCACCGGCAAGCTCACGGCCGCGCGGCCCGCGACGCCGGGCGCGGCTGCTGCCGGCTCCGCTCTCGGCGACAACGTCGTGGTCGCGCTCATCGGGCTCGGTTGGCCGGAGCGGGTTGCGCAGGCTGCCGTCGCCGACGTCGTCGCGGAGCACGATGAAGCCGAGCGCGCGAACGTGCCCGCGTTCCTCAGGCTCGCGCTCGCGCGGCTCGGGCCGGGCCAGAGCACGGTGAGGAGCGGTTCATGAGTGAGGCCACGGGCGAAGACCTGACGAGCCCCGAGCTCGAGAACGACTCCGAGCTTGCCTTCGAGGGCGCGTTGCGGCCGCGCACCCTCGCGGAGTTCGTGGGCCAGGCCAAGGTTCGCGGCCAGCTGCAGCTGCTGCTGCAGGCGGCCCGCATGCAGGAGCGCACCGCAGACCACATTCTGCTCGCCGGCCCCCCGGGGCTCGGCAAGACCACGCTGGCGATGATCGTCGCGCAGGAGAGCGGTCGGCCGCTCCGGCTCTCCAGCGGCCCCGCCATCCAGCACGCCGGTGACCTCGCCGCCGTGCTGTCCTCGCTGACCCCCGGCGAGGTGCTCTTCATCGACGAGATCCACCGCATGGCCCGCTCGGCCGAGGAGATGCTGTACCTCGCCATGGAGGACTTCCGCATCGACATCATGGTCGGCAAAGGTGCGGGCGCGACATCCATACCCCTCGATCTGGCGCCGTTCACGCTCGTCGGTGCGACGACCCGCTCCGGCCTGCTGCCGAACCCGCTGCGCGACCGCTTCGGCTTCACCGCCCACCTCGAGTTCTACGCCGCCAGCGAACTCGAGCAGGTGCTGGCACGCGCGGCGGGCAAGCTCGACGTCGCGATCGACAAGGAGGCGGTCGCCGAGATCGCCGGCCGATGCCGCGGCACCCCGCGCATCGCGAATCGGCTGCTGCGCCGGGTGCGCGACTACGCCCTCGTGCACAGGCGCGAGGCCACGATAGAAACAGTGCGGGCGGCCCTGGAACTGTACGACGTCGACGCTCTCGGCCTCGATCGGCTCGACCGCGCCGTCATGCTCACGATTCTGGAGCGCTTCGACGGCGGGCCTGTCGGCCTCAGCACGCTCGCGGTCTCGGTGGGAGAGGAGGCCGAGACCATCGAATCGGTCGTCGAGCCGTTCCTCGTGCGCATCGGGCTCATCACTCGCACCCCGCGCGGCCGGGTCGCGACACCGGCGGCATGGCGGCACTTCGGGCTCGAGCCGCAGGCGGGTGCCGTGGGCGCCGCGTACTCCCAGCAACCCCCGCTGGCCGATGACCTATAATTCACACTGGCCCTGATCCACGCGCTAAGGTGGGTGGCCGATACCCCCCGGAAGGTTCCCCCTCTTATGGATTTGCTCACCGTCGTCATGCTGGTCGTTCTGGCCGTGCTGATCTTCTTCATGTTCCGCAACAGCAGGAAGCGTCAGAAGGACCAGGCTGCCCTCCAGTCGAAGATCGTGACGGGGGCCGACGTCATGACGAACTTCGGCGTCTTCGGCACCATCCTCTCGATGGACGAAGACAGCAACGAGGTCCTGCTCGAGACCACGCCGGGCACCGTGCTGAAGCTGCACCGTCAGGTGATCGCACGGGTTGTCGAGCCGAAGGAGCCGGAGAGCGTTGAAAGCCCTCTGAGCGAGACGGCAACGGATGCGCCGAGCGCGCTCGGCGAGCCCGAGTTCGGCGAGCGGATCGACGGCGACAACCCCAACTCGAAGAACAACGAGTAACACGTTCCTTTCCGCATCCGCACGCCGCTCGGCGGCGCTGGTGCGAGCGTAGAAAGCAGAGTTCCTGGTGGCAAAGTCGTCTCCGGTCAAGAAGGCATGGCGGTCCCTGACCTGGCTTGGCGTCATCGTGGTCGCTCTCGTGGGCATCCTGGTCGGCGGCGTGCTGCTGGGTGGCGCAACGTGGATGCCGAAGCTCGGCCTCGACCTCGAGGGCGGCACCGAGATCATCCTCGCCCCCCAGCTCGAGCACGGTAAGACGGTTTCAAAGGACGAGCTCAGCCAGGCCGTGTCGATCATCCGGCAGCGCGTCGACGCCTCCGGCGTCTCCGAGGCGCAGGTCAGCACGCAGGGCGACCGCAACGTGGTCGTGTCCATCCCCGGCCCGCTCGACGACGCGACACGGCAGCGCATCCAGGCCTCATCGAAGATGGAACTGCGACCGGTTCTGCTCACCGAGGCCTCGTCCACGAGTTCCGTCGGCGATAACGGCTCGAGTGCAACGCCGGCTCCGACCCCGACCCCGACGCAGTCGCTCAGCAGCACGCCGACGAGCGTGCCGACGAACGGCAGCGATCTTGCCTGGATCACGCCGGCGCTGAAAGCGAAGTACGACGCATTCAATTGCGCAAAAGACGCCAGCGGCGTGACAAGCAGTGCCGACCCCAAGAAGCCGCTCGTCACCTGCGACGACGCAGGCCAGTTCAAGTACATTCTCGGTCCCGTCGAGGTCGACGGATCGACGATCTCCAATGCAAGCGCCGGGCTCATGACCTCTCAGAGTGGCGTCACGACAGGCGAGTGGGCGGTCAACGTCTCGTTCGCGGGCAAGGGCAAGACAAACTTCGCGAAGGTCAGCAAGCGGCTCTATGCCTTCACTCAGGCCGACACGAGCGGCACCGACCCTCGAGCCCGATTCGCGTTCGTCATCGACGGCAAGGTGCTCGAGGCCCCGACAATGAACGGCGCGATCACCGACGGTAACGCGCAGATCTCCGGCTCGTTCACCGAGACCTCAGCGAAGACGCTCGCGAATCAGTTGAAGTTCGGTGCGCTGCCCGTGAGCTTCAAGGTGCAGAGTCAGAACACCATCTCGGCGACACTCGGCTCGTCGCAGCTCGAGACCGGGCTCCTCGCCGGGCTCATCGGCCTCGCACTCGTCGTCATCTACACCCTGTTCCAGTACCGCCTGCTCGGTTTCGTGACCATCACCTCGCTCGTCGGCGCCGCGGTGCTCACGTACCTCATCATTGCGATCCTCTCCTGGCGCATCGACTACCGGCTCTCCCTCGCCGGTGTCGCAGGCCTCATCGTGGCCATCGGCTTCACGGCCGACTCGTTCATCGTGTACTTCGAGCGAATACGCGACGAGTTGCGCGAGGGGAGAGGTCTCGAATCCGCCGTGGAGGCCGGCTGGAAGCGGGCCAAGCGCACCATCTACGCCTCGAAGGCCACCAACCTCCTTGCCGCGGTCGTGCTCTACGTGCTCGCGGTGGGCAACGTGCAGGGCTTCGCGTTCACGTTGGGCGTGACGACCGTGATCGACGTGCTCGTCGTCATCCTCTTCACCCATCCGACGCTGCAGCTGCTGGCGCAGACGAAGTTCTTCGCCTCCGGCCACAAGCTGTCGGGGCTCGATCCGGATGCCCTCGGCGCGTTGTATCGTGGCGCGGCGCAGTTCCGGGCACCGGCGATCGGCGTCAAGGCCTCGGCGGTGGCATCCAGTAGCCGTGAGGCGGCGAAGCGCCAGACGATCGCCGAGCGCAAGGCGGAGCTGGCATCCGCCAACTCCGGCGGTTCGGATCGCACGAACGACGGGAAGGATTCCTGATGGCCACCCGGTTCCAGCGATTCGGCAACGACCTCTACACGGGCGCGCGCTCCGTCGACTTCGTCGGCAAGCGCAAGATCTGGTACAGCATCGCCATCGTGGTGCTGATCGCCTCGATCATCATCCCCATCGCCAAGGGCGGCTTCAACTTCGGCATCGACTTCAAGGGCGGCTCGCAGTTCCAGGTGTCGGGTGTCTCGACAACAGAGCAGTCCCTTGCACAGAACGCGGTCTCCTCCGTCGCTCCCGACGCCGTGGCGCAGGTCACGAGCGTCAACAACAACGGCGTTCGAGTGCAGACCGACCAGTTGAGTACCGACCAGTCTCGGCGGGTCGCCGACGCCCTCGCGAAGGCGTACGACGTTCGAGCCAAGGATGTGACCTCGTCCTACATCGGGCCGAGCTGGGGTGAGGATGTCAGCAGGCAGGCCATCCAGGGCCTCGTCGTGTTCCTCCTGCTGGCGTTCATCGCGATGGCGCTGTACTTCCGAACGTGGAAGATGTCGGCGGCCGCCATTCTCTCGCTGCTGCACGACCTCGTGCTGACGGCAGGAATCTATGCGCTCGTCGGCTTCGAGATCACGCCTGCCACCATGATCGGGTTCCTCACGATCCTCGGCTATTCGCTGTACGACACCGTCGTGGTCTTCGACAAGATCAGAGAGAACACGAGCGAAGAGGCAGACCGAACCAGGCGCACGTTCTCGGAATCCGTCAACCTCGCCGTCAACCAGACGCTCGTGCGCTCGATCAACACGGGTGTCGTTGCGGCGCTGCCAGTCGGCGCGATCCTGTTCATCGGCGCGCTCGCGTTCGGCGCCGACACGCTGCGGGACATCTCGCTGTCGCTCTTTATCGGCATCCTCATCGGCACATATTCCACCATCTTCATCGCCGCGCCACTCTATGCAGAATTCCGGGAACCGGAAGCCGCGATCCGCAAGCACGACCGCAAGGTTCTCGGCGCTCGGCCGAAGACGAGCACCGAGACCGCCGTCGCCGTGGCGGAATAGAGCGGCCACGCGCATCCGCTTCTCGCGAGTCTGCCTTCTGCCACCCGTCGTTCCTCCCTCGCGCCTCGCACGTTTGCCGTTCGACCCTGTGGTCAGCGGTAACGGGCGAATGACGAGATAATGGATGGCGGAGGCACGCATGGTTGACACGACGACATCGCAGTCGACCTCCCTGCGCCGCCTCGTGCCGCGCATCTTCTCGCGTGCGCAGCCGGCCGGCGCTGTGGACACGCTGATCCGCACGGTGCGCATGCACCAGCCGAAGGCCGATGTGCCTCTCATCGAGCGCGCGTACTCCACCGCAGAGCGCGCCCACGACGGGCAGAAGCGCCGCAGCGGCGAGCCGTACATCACGCATCCCGTCGCGGTTGCGCAGATTCTGGCCGATCTCGGCATCGGCTCGAAGACCATCGCGGCGGCGCTGCTGCACGACACGGTCGAAGACACCGACTATTCGCTCGACCAGCTGCGGGCGGACTTCGGCGACGAGGTCGCCATGCTCGTCGACGGCGTCACCAAACTCGACAAGGTGAAGTACGGCGAGAGCGCGCAGGCCGAGACCGTGCGCAAGATGATCGTGGCCATGTCGAAGGACATCCGCGTGCTCATCATCAAGCTCGCGGACCGACTGCACAACGCCAGGACGTGGGGCTTCGTGCCCGCCGAGTCGGCCAAGCGCAAGGCGACCGAGACCCTGGAGATCTACGCTCCGCTCGCGCACCGCCTCGGTATCCAGGCCATCAAGTGGGAGCTCGAGGACCTGTCGTTCGCGGTGCTGCAGCCGAAGATCTACGCAGAGATCGATTCCCTCGTGAAACAGAGGGCGCCGCAGCGCGAGCACATCGTGCAGCAGGTCATCGACGTCGTAGGGGAAGACCTGAAAACGGCGAAGATCCGCGGCAAGGTGAGCGGGCGACCGAAGCAGCTCTACTCGATCTACCAGAAGATGGTGGTGCGCGGCCGCGAGTTCGACGACATTTACGATCTCGTCGGGATCCGCATCATGGTCAACTCGGTGCGCGACTGCTATGCGGTCCTCGGCCAGATCCATGCGCGCTGGACGCCGATCCCCGGCCGCTTCAAGGACTACATCGCCACGCCCAAGTTCAACCTGTACCAGTCCCTGCACACGACCGTCGTGGGGCCGGAGGGCCGCGCGGTCGAAATCCAGATCCGCACCGAGGAGATGCACCGCCGAGCCGAGTTCGGCGTCGCCGCTCACTGGAAGTACAAGGAGCAGGTGGCGAACGGCAAGGGCGCCGCCGTCGCCTCCTCGCGCAAGCTCGACACCGACATGGCGTGGCTCGCGCACATCTCCGACTGGCAGGCAGAGACGGCCGACCCCGGCGAGTTCCTCGACTCGCTGCGGTTCGAGATCGGCGCGAAAGAGGTGTACGTCTTCACGCCGAAGGGGCGCGTGATCGGACTGCCGGCCGGCGCCACCCCGGTGGACTTCGCCTACGCGGTGCACACCGAGGTCGGCCACCGCACCATGGGCGCCAAGGTGAACGGGCGCCTCGTTCCTCTCGAGAGCACGCTCGTGACGGGCGACGTCGTCGAGGTCTTCACCTCGAAGAACCCGGATTCCGGTCCCAGCCAGGACTGGCTGAACTTCGTCAAGAGCCCGCGGGCACGCACCAAGATCCGCCAATGGTTCACGAAGGAGCGCCGCGACGAGGCGATCGAGCAGGGCAAGGATGCGATCGCCCGCGCCATGCGCAAGCAGAACCTTCCCCTGCAGAAGCTCATGAACCAGGACTCGCTCGCCGAGGTCGCCGCTCAGCTGCACTACGACGACGTCTCCGCCCTGTACGCGGCGGTCGGCGAGGGCCACGTGTCGACCCAGTCCGTGATCGAGAAGGTACTGGCGACCGCGCAATCGGAGGCGGAACACGAGAACAGCGACCTCTCCGTCTCTGCTCGGGGCCGCACACGGGCGCTGCGCAACAGCGACTCCGGCGTCCTGGTTCGTGGAGCGCCCGATATCCTCGTCAAGCTCGCCAAGTGCTGCACACCGGTTCCCGGCGACCCCATCGTGGGATTCATCACGCGCGGCTCCGGCGTCTCGGTGCACCAGGCGAGTTGCCACAACGTGCAGTCGCTCATGAAGGAACCGGAGCGCATGATCGATGTCGAGTGGGCACCGAGCTCGAAGAGCGTGTTCCTCGTGCAGATCCAGGTCGAGGCGCTCGACCGCGCCGGTCTGCTCTCCGACGTCACCCGCGTTCTCTCGGAGTACCACGTCAATATCCTCTCGGCGACCGTGAACACCTCGAGCAACCGGCTCGCGATCAGCCGCTTCGTATTCGAGATGGGGGACACCACGCACCTCGACCGCGTGCTGAACGCCGTGCGCCGAATTGACACCGTCTACGACGTCTACCGCGTGAGCGCGGGTTAGGCGGCCTGCAGCGAGTCAAGACGATTGCGCGCCAGCCTGCTGCCCGGGATGCTGGAGCGCGCCTCGACGAGCGCACGGCACTCGGCCGCACCGAAGCTGCCAAGGCGCATCAGAGAACGGATGCGCCTCACATCTGCCGCATCGAATCGATCCGTGCGATGCAGTAGGTCGAGCGCGGCGAACATCGGCGTCACGATGCGAAGCTCGCCGATCCGCTCGATCTCGGATTCGCGGATGACGCGCTCGCTCACGTGCCAGCGCGCGGATGGCGCGATCCGCGCCCGGCGACTGATCGGTACGCAGAGTGTGTGTCGCGGCGGGGGAAGGCGGTCGATGCCGTAGACCCAGAGCGCGCTCGCACTCTCGGCGATCGCGTGGGCGGGGATCAGGCTCGCGAGAGAACCGGCGCGCAGCGCCGACCGCTCGACCTCGTCGATCGCGGCGAAGCACTCGTCGATCGCGAAAACCTCGCCGTCCATCCGCGCCGCGCACAGCTCGGCAAGCGGGAGGTCAGTCTCCGTCAGAACACACGGAATGAGGCGAGGCATGTCTCCAGCCTGCATCCCGGCCGCGGCGCCCGGATGCCGGCTCGCGCAATCTGTGGACGCGCTCGAGTGTGACGGCGCCTGTGGATGGTGAATGGCGACCGGCGTCGCCATCCGTCACCGCCGTCTCGTCATTTCAGGGCGTCAAGCCAGAGGCGGCGGGCGTCGAGCGCCTCCTGCGCCTCGGCGATCTTCGCCGCATCACCGGTCGCACGCGCCCGCTCGAGCTCAGACTCGAGCTTCGCGATGGCGTCGTTCAGCTGGCTCGCGAGGCCCTCGGAGCGCGCCTGCTTCTCAGGATTGTTGCGCTGCCAATGCTCGTCCTCAAGCTTGCGCACGGCGGTCTCGATGCGGCGCAACCTCTCCTCGATCACACGCACCTGCTCGCGCGGCACCTTGCCGATCTCATCCCAGCGCCGCTGGATCGAGGTGAGGGAGGCGCGCGCGGCGGCGCGATCCGTCGCGCCAAGCAGCGGCTCGGCCTCGTCGAGCAGCGCGAGCTTTTCGGCGAGATTGGCAGAGAACTCCTCGTTCTCTTTGGCGTCGACCGCCGACTTCGCCTGGTAGATCACGTCGCCCGCGGCCTTGAATCGCGCCCACAGCGCGTCATCGTTGCGCTTGCCCGCGCGGCCGGCCTGCTTCCAGTCATCGAGCAGCTGACGGTACGCCGGAACCGCATCCGCGCCCTGGGGGATGAGCGCCTCAGCCTTCTCGATGAGCGCCGTCTTACGCGAACGCACGTCTTTGTGCTGCGCGTCGAGCTCGGCGAAGAACGCCTTACGGTTGTGCTCCACCGTGCTTCGTGCCGCCCGGAATCGACGCCACAACTCGTTCGCCTCGCCCTTCGGCAGCCTCGGGCCGTCCTGTTGGTGAGTCTGCCAACGCGCAAAGAGAGCGTCGAGCTGGGCGGATGCCTGCTTCCACTGCGTGCGCGCGGGATCGGAAGCAGCGAGGGCCTCGGCCTCATCGACGATGGCGGTGCGCTCGGCCACGGCCGCGGCCAGGGCCTCCTGCGCCTGGGCGCTCTGCTGCTCGGTCAACTCCTCGACCGTTCCGCCGAGCGCGCCGAGCCGCGTGGCGAGCGACGCGAGGTCGCCCACGGCGTTCGCGTCGACCACCTGCGCCTGCAGCTTCGCCACGGCACGAGCGATGTCTGCCGCCGGAGCCCCACGGCGCACACGCTGCTCGAGCAGGGTCACCTGCCCGGCGAGATCGGCGAACTTGCGCTGGAAGTACGCGAGGGCCTCCTCGGCACTGCCGTCCGGGTACTGCCCGACGACGCGCTCGCCATCGCCCTCGCGCACGTACACGGTTCCGGTCTCGTCGACGCGTCCCCACGGTTGCTGATCAGAAGTAGCCAAAAGAACTCACCTTGTCCACCGGCGGCCCGCCTGGCAGCCGCACGTTCGCGTTTCAGCCTATTGCACGCGTCCGACGCGCGCGCATGGCTACTGAAGTGTTATCGAGGTGATCTTCGTCGGTACGACCGGTGCGCCGTCACTCGCCGACGTGCCCGGCACGACGCCCTTGTCGGTGATCTGCGAGGTCAGGTCGGCAAGCCCGCTCGTGACGTGACCGATGACGGTGTAGCCGCCCGCCGCATCCGAGGGAATGGTGGTCTTCTTGTAGACGATGAAGAACTGGCTGCCCTGGCTTGCCGCGTCGCCGCCCTGGCGCGCCATGGCGATCGTGCCGGCCGGGTACACGTTGTCTGCCGGCGCGTTCTCGATCGGACCGTAGCTGTAGCCCGGACCGCCGGAGCCGTTGCCGTTCGGGTCGCCGCACTGCAGCACGTAGAAGCCGCCGTTCGTGAGCCGGTGGCAGGTGAGCCCCGTGTAGAACCCCTTCTGCACGAGCGACACGGTGGAGGCGACCGCCTGCGGCGCCGCCGCGCCGTCGAGCGCGATGCCGAGCTTCACGTCGTTGAGCGTCATCGTTCCGCTCCACGTACGGCACTCGGAGACGGATGCCGCGGGCACGTCCCCTTTGTTCGCAGAATCAGCGGCGGGCGGGCACGAGGCGCTCGGGCTCGGCGTGCTGCTCGGGGCCGCCTGCGGTGCGGCCTTCCCCGGGCCCTGGAAGTAGAGAAGCTGTGTCGCGACCGCGAGCACCACGATCACCGCAATCCCGATGCCGGCGATGATGTTGTCTCGGCGTCGGCGGCGCACCGTGTGCTCGTGAACGGCCTGCCTCGCCTGGTACGCGCGCAGGCGTTCCCTGGCCGCGCGAGCCTCTCGATCGTTCGCATTCTTCGATGCCACGTGTGTCCTCCATCGGGCGCGTCGCTACGGCGCAGAGAAGTCGAGCCCGCTGTGCGGTGGGCTCGACTTCTCGACTCTACGCAAACACCCTATGGGCGCAAAACGGCGTGCGGCCTCGCACCGCGCCGGTACGCTTTCAGCATGGTCCCTGCACAGCCGGGCCTTCATTCCGGCGCCACCCCGCTGGCCGTGCGCATGCGCCCGCGCAGCCTCGACGAGGTGGCTGGCCAGCGCCACCTGCTGACCCCGGGCTCGCCGCTCGTCAGCCTGGCGGCAGACAAGACGGGGGAGCGTGGCTCGGTCTCCGTCATTCTCTGGGGCCCGCCCGGCACGGGCAAGACCACACTCGCACAGGCCATCGCGCACTCATCCGGGCGCCGGTTCGTCGAGCTCTCCGCCGTCTCTGCGGGCGTACGCGACGTGCGCCAGGTCATGGAGGAGGCGCTGTCGAGCCGCGACCTCTACGGCATCTCCACGGTCCTCTTTCTCGACGAGATCCATCGCTTCACCAAGGCGCAGCAGGACGCGCTGCTGCCGGGCGTCGAGAACGGCTGGGTCATCCTGGTCGCCGCGACCACCGAGAACCCGTCATTCTCGGTCATCGCGCCGCTCCTGTCGCGTTCCCTGCTGCTCACGCTTGAGCCCCTCAGCGACGACGACCTCGGCATTCTCATCGACCGGGCACTCATCGACGAGCGCGGCCTCGACGGTCGTTTCGAACTTGCGGATGACGCCCGCGCCGTGCTCATCCGCCTCGCGTCGGGCGATGCGAGGCGCGCGCTCACCGCTCTCGAGGCGGCGGCCGTCTCCGCCTCGTCGGCTGCCGCGTCGGACGACAAGCCCGCACAAGAGGACGGGAACGGGAACGGGGACGAGGTAGAGGATGAGGATGAGGCACGCCCCGTGCATCCGGCCATCACGGCCGAACTCGTCGCTCTCGCGGTCGATCGCGCCCTGCTGCGCTACGACCGCAACGGTGACGAGCACTACGACGTCATCAGCGCCTTCATCAAGTCGGTGCGCGGGTCGGATGTCGATGCGGCGCTGCACTACCTTGCGCGCATGATCGAGGCGGGGGAGGACCCGCGCTTCATCGCACGCCGCATCATCGTGCTCGCGTCAGAGGACATCGGGATGGCCGACCCCCAGGCTCTCACGATCGCCGTCGCGGCTGCCGACGCCGTGCAACTCATCGGCATGCCAGAAGGGCGCATCCCTCTGGCCCAGGCCGTCGTGCATCTGGCGACGGCACCGAAGTCGAATGCTGCGTACATGGCGCTGGATGCGGCGCTTGCCGACGTGCGCGCCGGCAAGATCGGGCGGGTCCCGAAGCACCTGCGTGACGCGCACTACCCCGGCGCGAAGCGGCTCGGTCACGGCAAGGGGTACCGGTATCCGCACGACGACGCACTCGGCGTGCTGCGGCAGGATTACCTGCCGGACGAGCTCGACGGCACAACGTACTACTCGCCAACGGAGCATGGGAACGAGCGGGACGTCTCGGCACGCCTGGCCAAGCTACGGCGCATCGTGAGAGGCGAGTAGCGACGCAGCCAATCTGCTAGAGTGTATGGGCCTAGGAGTGGGTGTCGCGTGCGGCTGCGTCGACATCCGGTTCCAACTGGGCCCGCCCTGTAGCCGGGTGGCCCGTGGCAGCATCCCTCTAATCTTCGCAGGACGTTCTGTATGCCTGCTTCCATTGTTAGAGAGACAACCGAAAGGAAAGACTTGTCCACCAAGTCACGTACCCGTAGCAAGACCCGCCTCTCCCGGTCACTGGGCATCGCCCTGACCCCCAAGGCGGCGAAGTACCTCGAGAAGCGCCCGTACGGCCCCGGCGAGCACGGTCGCAGCAAGCGCAAGGCCGACTCCGACTACGCGGTGCGCCTGCGCGAGAAGCAGCGCCTGCGTGCCCAGTACGGCATCCGCGAGGCCCAGCTGAAGATCGTCTTCCAGGAGTCCCGTCGTGCCGCCGGCCTGACCGGTGAGAACCTGGTCGAGCTGCTCGAGATGCGTCTCGACGCACTCGTGCTGCGCGCCGGCTTCGCCCGCACCACGGCGCAGGCCCGCCAGATGGTCGTGCACCGTCACATTCTGGTCGATGGCCAGCTTGTCGACCGCCCGTCGTTCCGCGTGAAGCCGGGCCAGCTCATCCACGTGAAGCCGAAGAGCGAAGGCACGGAGCCGTTCCAGGTCGCCGCCGCCGGCGGCCACGCCGAGGTGCTGCCGAAGGTCCCCGCGTACCTCGATGTGGAGCTCGACAAGCTGCACGCGCGTCTCGTGCGTCGCCCCAAGCGCGCCGAGGTGCCGGTCACGTGCGACGTTCAGCTCGTCGTCGAGTACTACGCGGCTCGCTAAACGGCAACGCTCAACTAGGCTGGAGCGGGTCACCCTCGGGTGGCCCGCTCTTCGCCGTTTAAGACGGCGCCCGCGGGCGACACGTGTATGCCTCACAAGGAATGGAAGTGATCAGCATGTCCGTCTCCGACATCGCCGGTCTTGTCGCGGCGCTCGTGTTCGCCGTTCTCGTCGGGCTCCTCGCGGTGCCGCTCCTCAAGCTCGGCCGCGTACTCGATGAGACGCGCGCCGCGATCAGGGAGGCGAGCGACGGCCTCGCCCCGATCCTCGAGGAGACGGCCGGCACGATCCGCGACGCCGACGCCCAGCTCAAGCGTGTCGATACCATCACGGGACACGTCGAGGAGGTCACGGGGAACGTCTCGGCGCTCGTGGCACTCGTCGCCGCCACCGTCGGCGGCCCGCTCATCAAACTCGCCGGGTTCTCAGCCGGGGTCCGCGCCGCTTTCAAGGCCGCGGGCGCGGCCGGCAAGCGCCCTGCCGGCTCCAAGCGTTCGCGTGATGGCAGCCACTAAACTGAGGGCTCACGCTTTCCCTCGCTCGCACGCGATCGACATTCACCTTGTAACGGAGAAGAAGGTATGAAGAGTTTCCTCTGGCTGGTCGTCGGCGTCGCCGTCGGCTTCGTCGTGGCGCACAAGGTCAACCAGACGCCTCGCGGGCGAGCGCTGTTCAGCGACATCGACCGGAAGGCACGCGAGTTCGGTGCCGCCGTGAGCGATGGCTACCGCCAGCGCGAGGCCGAGCTGCGCGACGCCCTCGATGACGCGGCCGAGACGATCTCCGACCTCTCCAACTGACACCGCCCGACTCGCCGTCCCCGACGACGAGTCCCTTCTTTCAGGACCTCATGCAGACTGCCGAAATCCACAGGCGCTGGCTTGCGTTCTTCGCCGAGCGCGGCCACACCGTCGTCCCCTCCGCCTCGCTCGTCAGCGATGACCCGTCGCTGCTCTTCACGGTCGCCGGCATGGTGCCGTTCGTTCCGTATCTCACGGGGCTGGTTCCCGCACCGTACCCGCGGGCCACGAGCGTGCAGAAGTGCATCAGGACCAACGACATCGACGAGGTCGGCAAGACTCCGAGGCACGGCACGTTCTTTCAGATGTGCGGCAACTTCTCGTTCGGCGACTACTTCAAGGAAGCGGCCATCACGTTCGCGTGGCAACTGCTGACCTCAAGCGAGGATGCCGGTGGGCTCGGCTTCGATCCGAAGGATCTCTGGGTCACGGTGTACCGCGACGACGACGAGGCGCGCGAGATCTGGCGCCGCGTCTCGTCACTGCCCGACGAGCGCATCCAGGGCCTCGGGATGGATACCAACTACTGGTCGACCGGGCAACCGGGACCTGCCGGCCCGTGCTCCGAGATCTTCTTCGACCGTGGTCCGGCCTACGGCCGCGACGGTGGACCGGCGACCGACGACGACCGCTACGTCGAGATCTGGAACCTCGTCTTCATGCAGTACCTGCGTGGCGAGGGCAACGGCAAGGACGACTTCGAGATTCTCGGCGACCTGCCCAAGCGCAACATCGACACCGGCATGGGCCTCGAGCGTGTCGCCTTCCTGAAGCAGGGCGTCGAGAACATGTACGAGATCGACCAGGTGCGGCCGGTCCTCGACCGGGCGGCGGCCCTGGCGGGCAAGACGTACGGGGCGGTGCACGAAGACGACGTGCGACTGCGCGTGGTCGCCGACCATGTGCGCAGCGCTCTCATGCTCATGGTCGACGGGGTCACCCCGTCGAACGAGGGTCGTGGCTACATCCTGCGCCGCCTACTTCGTCGCACGGTGCGCAGCATGCGCCTGCTCGGGGTAGCCGGTGCGACGTTCCCGGAACTCTTCACCCTCTCGCGGGATGCCATGAGTACGGCCTACCCCGATGTCGCGGCGGAGTTCGACCGCGTCTCCCGCCTGGCATACGCCGAGGAGGAGTCGTTCCTGCGCACCCTCGCCGGAGGAACAGACATCCTCGACCTCGCGGTGGAGAAGACGCGCTCTGCGGGCGGCACGAGGCTCGGCGGCGACACCGCGTTCCTGCTGCATGACACGTACGGCTTCCCGATCGACCTGACGCTCGAAATGGCCGAGGAGGCCGGGCTCTCGGTCGACCGCGGGGCCTTCGACACGCTCATGGCCGAGCAGCGCGCCCGCGCCAAGGCCGACGCGAAGGCGAAGAAGACGGCGCTGGCCGACCTCTCCGTCTACAGCGCGTTCCGCTCCCTCGGCGAGACGAACTTCACGGGATACACCGAGCTGCAAACCGAGTCTCGCGTGCTCGGCATCATCGTCGACGGCCAGTCCGTGCGCTCCGCCTCGGTGGGGGACGTGGCCGAGGTGATCCTGGCCGACACCGCCCTCTATGCGGAATCCGGTGGGCAGGACGCAGACGCGGGCCGCATCGTCGGCCCCTCGTACGAGCTCGACGTTCTCGACGTGCAGAAGCCCATCAAGGGTCTCATCAGCCACACGGTGCGGGTCACAAACGGCGAGGTCAGCGTCGATGCCCCCGCCACGAGCGTCGTCGACGCGGCCTACCGTCGCGGCGCCCGCCAGGCGCATTCCGGAACCCACCTCATCCACGCCGCCCTGCGCCAGGTTCTCGGCCCGCAGGCGCACCAGTCCGGTTCGTACAACAAGGCGGGCTACCTCAGGCTCGACTTCTCGTGGAACCACGCGCTCTCGAGCGACACGCGCGGCGAGATCGAGGAGATCGCGAACAACGCCATCCGCGACAATCTCGAGGTGGTCACGCGCGAGCTTCCGATCGCCGAGGCGAAGTCGATGGGCGCGATGGCGCTGTTCGGCGAGAAGTACGGAGACACCGTGCGCATGGTCGACATCGGCGGCCCATGGTCGCGGGAGCTGTGCGCGGGCACGCACGTCTCGACGAGTTCGGAGGTCGGCATCATCAACCTCATCAGCGAGTCGTCCGTCGGCTCGACGAACCGGCGCGTCGAGTCGCTCGTGGGCGTCGACGCCTTCCGCGACCTCGCCACCGAGCGCACCATCGTCTCCCAGCTGACCGGAACCCTGAAGACCCCCCGGGAGCAGCTGCCGCAGCGCGTGGCCGACCTCATGGCAAGCCTCAAGGCCGCAGAGAAGAAGATCGCGGCGTTCGAGGCGCGGGCCGTGCTCGATCGTGTTCCCGAGCTGGTGGCCAAGGCGGAGCGCCGCGGCAGCGTCACGTTCGTCGCCGCAGACGCAGGCACGCTCTCGAGCGCCGATGAGCTGCGCATGCTCGTGACGAGCGTGCGCGAGCGCCTCAGCTCCGACGCGGCCGTTGTCGCCCTCGCGGCGCGCGTATCGGACCGGCCCGTCGTGATCGTCGCCACCAACGATGCCGCGCGTCAGGCGGGCTCGCGCGCCGGCGCGCTCGTCAGGCTTGCCGCGGCGCGCCTCGGCGGAGGCGGCGGCGGCAAGGACGACCTGGCGCAGGGTGGCGGAACCGACGTCAACGCCATCGGCACGGCCCTGGCTGCCGTCGCCGAGGCCGTCGGCGGGTAGCGAGAGCAGGCGAATGCGGAACGGGACGCGGCTCGGCATCGATGTGGGCACGGTGCGCATCGGCGTCAGCCGCAGCGACCCTCAGGGCATGCTCGCTCTGCCCATCGAGACGGTGCGCCGGGCCGATGACGACAGCGATGTGACGCGCATCCTCGCCCTCGTCGAGGAGTACGAGGCCGCCGAGATCGTGGTGGGGCATCCGCTCGCGCTGTCGGGGCGCAGCACGGCGTCGACCGCGGATGCGGTGGCGTTCGCGCACCGGCTGGCCGCGGCATCCGCTGTGCCCGTCCGTCTCGTTGACGAGCGGCTCTCGACGGTGTCGGCGAGCACCGCCCTGTACGCGGGCGGAAAGCGCGCCAAGGCACAGCGCCAGGTGGTGGACCAGGCGGCCGCCACGGTAATTTTGCAGCACGCGCTCGACTCGGAGCGTTCCTCGGGCAACCCGCCGGGCACGCCCGTGACACCGAACATTGGATTGTGATCGTGCCGGAGAAACCAGGATCCGACATGCCCTCGCCAGGCGACGCGAGCGAGCGCCCCCTCACGCGACGCGAGGCACGCGAGGCCGAGCGCAAGAGTCTGGAGGGTGCGGAGACCGCGGACGCGCGGCCGGCAAGCGAGCAGCCGCCCGGCGTGGTCCCCGCGGACTGGTTCGCCAGGCGCGACGACGAGCCCACCAGCGTTCCGGGCGAGGCAGACGACCCTCAGGCGCCCGCCGGTCCCAGCCTTGAATGGCGGCAGCAGCAATACCCGTCTCGCGAGCGGCAGAAGCGACGGCGCAGCCTCAAGGGCCTGTGGGTCACGCTCATCGTGATCGCGATCCTCGGCGGCCTCGTCGGCGGCGCGTACGCGATCTTCCAGCCGCAGGTGAGCCGACTGTTCGCCACCATGGAGCCGAACGACTACAAGGGCTCCGGCTCCGGCCAGGTGCTTGTGACGATCAAGAGCGGCGACATCGGCGCCGACGTCGCCTCGACGCTGCACAAGGCCGGCGTGACGAAGAGCTACGAGGCGTTCTATTCGCTGCTCGTGAAGACCCAGCCCTCACCCGTGTTCCAGCCGGGCGCGTACAAGCTGGCGAAGAAGATGAGCGCCAAAGCGGCCCTCGCCGCGCTCGAGGACCCGGCGAACAAGGTGGAGATGACGGCGGTCATTCCCGAGGGCACGGCCGAGAAGGACGTGCTCGGCATCCTGGCGACAGCGACCAAGCTTCCTCGCGCCGACCTGCAGAAGGCGGCGGACGACGTGGCCGCGTACGGTGTGCCGCCCGAGGCGAAGACGCTCGAGGGCTTCCTGTTCCCCGCCACGTATCGCTTCAGTCCGGGCGTGACGGCGCCCGAGGTCATCAAGACGCTCGTCGACCGCATGTTCCAGGCGCTCGATGCGGCGGGCGTCGCCCCGGCGGACCGCTGGAACATCGTGGTCATGGCCTCCCTTGTGCAGCGCGAGGCCGGCCTCGCCGCCGACTATCCGAAGGTCGCACGGGTCTTCTACAACCGGCTCGACCAGGGCTGGAAGCTGCAGTCCGATGCCACCGTGGCGTACGGCACCGGACACACCGATCGGGTGACGACGACGAACGCCGAGCGTGCTGACGCATCCAACCCGTACAACACGTACCAGCACGCGGGCCTGCCGCCCGGCCCCATTTCGAATCCGGGCGATGTGGCCATCAACGCCGCGCTGCACCCCGCGGATGGCCCGTGGATGTTCTTCGTGACGTGGAACCTCGAGACCGGCGAGACGATCTTCTCCACGACGAACGCCGAGCACGAGGCTGCGGTCAAGAAGTGGCAGCAGTGGATGAGGGACCACCCCAACTATGGCTGATATCGCTGAACAGGCGTCCGAAGGCCCGCAGAGCGCGTCCGGCCAGCGGCGCCTGGCGGTGCTCGGTTCTCCCATCGCGCATTCGCAGTCCCCGGCGCTGCACGACGCCGCCTACGCCAGACTCGGTCTCGACATGAGGTATGAGACCGCAGATGTGCGCGAGGAGCAGCTCGCGTCGTTTATCGACTCATGCGGCCCCGAGTGGCGCGGCCTGTCGCTGACCATGCCGCTGAAGAAGGCCGTGATGCCGCTGCTCGAGCACGCCGATCAGGTCGCCACCGTCACGGGCACCGCGAACACCCTGCTCTTCGACGAGGCCCCAGGCGACGCGGATGCCGGGGCCGCGGGGCCCGCGGCCCCGGTCTCGGGGCGCGTGCTTCGCGGATTCAACACCGACGTCGCCGGCATCGTGCGCGCGCTGGCCGCCGCCGACGTCGGCGCCGCCCGGTACGTGCACATTCTCGGCGGCGGAGCCACCGCGGCATCCGCCGTCATGGCCGCCGCGGAGCTCGGCGCCGAGCAGGTCATGCTCTCGGTGCGCTCGCTCGAGCGGGCCGTCTGGCTGGAGCCCCTGGCGCATTCCCTCGGAATGGGTGTGGCGATCCGCCCCATCGGCATCGCCGACCGCACCCTGGCGGTTCCCGATGTCGTGATCAGCACGCTGCCGGGCGGCACGCGCACCGGAGCGCTCTTCACCGCCTCGACGAGACGGCACGCCCTGCTGCTCGACGTGGCGTACGACCCATGGCCGAGCGAGCTCGCTCTCGCATGGGCAGAGGTCGGCGGCCGCGTGCTCTCGGGTCTCGCCATGTTGACGCACCAGGCCCTTCTTCAGGTGCGCGTCTTCGTGAACGGCGATCCGCTCGCCCCGCTGCCAGACGAGGATGCCGTGCTCGCCGACATGCTGGCGGCGGTCGGCCTCACCCCTCACGCCGGCTGAGGACGCCGCGCAAGGCACACGCGTCGGCCGCGGCGCACGGCCTATGCCAGAATCGAAACATGCTTCGTTGGCTCACGGCCGGGGAATCCCACGGTCCCGAACTCATCGCCGTCCTCGAGGGGCTGCCGGCAGGCACGCCCGTCTCCCTCGACGGGATCAGGGCGGATCTCGCCCGCCGCAAGCTCGGTTACGGGCGCGGCGCCAGAATGAAGTTCGAGCAGGACGAGCTCACCCTCTCCGGCGGGGTGCGGCACGGGCTCAGCCTAGGCAGCCCCATCGCGATCCGCATCGGCAACACCGAGTGGCCTAAGTGGGTCGACGTCATGAGCCCGGAGCCGCTCGAGCCCGACCATAAGCTCGGCGCCCGCGGTGCGCCACTCACCCGCCCGCGTCCCGGTCATGCCGACCTTGTCGGCATGCAGAAGTACGGTTTCGACGAGGCCAGGCCGGTACTCGAGCGGGCGAGCGCACGCGAGACCGCGGCGCGGGTGGCGCTCGGCGCGCTCGCCCGCGGGTTCCTCGCGCAGCTCGGCATCCGTCTCGTCAGCCACACCCTCGCTATCGGCACGGTGCGCGTGCCGGAAGGCAGGTCGCTGCCTGCGCCGGAGGACGTGGAGATGCTCGACGCCGATCCGCTGCGCTGCTTCGACCCTGAGACCTCACAGCGGATGGTTGCCGAGGTCGACGAGGCGCACAAGGACGGCGACACGCTCGGCGGCGTCGTCGAGGTGCTCGCCTACGGCCTGCCGCCGGGCCTCGGTTCCTACGTGCACTGGGATCGCCGGCTCGACTCGCAGCTGGCCGCTGCACTCATGGGCATTCAGGCGATCAAGGGCGTGGAGGTCGGCGACGGCTTCCTCACCACCACGCGGCGCGGATCCGAGGCGCACGACGAGCTCTTCGAGATCGACGGCGAGATCGTGCGCACCAGCGACAAGGCGGGCGGAACCGAGGGCGGCATGTCCACGGGCACGGTGCTGCGCGTTCGCGCCGGCATGAAGCCCATCGCCACAGTGCCGCATGCCCTGCACACGATCGACGTGGCCACGGGCGAAGAGGCGGCCGCGCACCATCAGCGCTCGGATGTCTGCGCGGTGCCGGCCTCCGGCGTCGTCGCCGAGGCGATGGTGGCGCTCGTCATCGCGAACTCCGTCGTCGAGAAGTTCGGGGGAGACTCGGTAGGCGAGACGCGGCGCAACATGACCTCGTACCTCGAGAACATGCCGGAGTCGCTGCGCACGGCCCGCTCGTCTGCCTCCGCGCCCGCGTGAGCATCGTTCTCATCGGCCCGCCCGCCGCCGGAAAGTCGCGCATCGGCAAGCGCCTCGCCGCGCGCCTCGGCCTGCCGTTCGTCGACACCGACAAGCGCATCGTCGCCGCGCACGGTCCCATCCACGAGATCTTCCTCGCGCACGGCGAACCGCACTTCCGCGCGCTCGAGCGCGCTGTCGTGAGTAAGGCACTCGGCAGCACCGGCGTCGTCTCGCTCGGCGGCGGAGCGGTGCTCGACCGCGATACCCAGCATGACCTCGCCGCGCCGACCGTCATCCTGCTGACCGTCACCGCGGATGCTGCAGCCTCACGCATCGGCGGCGGCAAACGCCCGCTCGTGACCGACCTCGACGCGTGGCGGCGCCTGGTCGAGACTCGCGACCCGATCTACCGCCGGCTCGCAGATCACACTGTCGACACCTCCGACCGGCCGCTCGACGACATCGCGCGCGAACTCGCAGACTGGGTGAAGGAGAACTCATGACCGACGCAGGCTCGACCACCACATTCACGGTGAACGGGGCGAATCCGTATCCCATCGAGATCGGGCGTGGGCTTCGCCTGGATCTCGCGCGCCACCTCGGGCAGGGGATCGCGAAGGTGCTCATCGTGCACCCGCCGACGCTCGCCGCCGCGGCCGCCGAGTTACGCGAGTCGCTGGCGGGCGACATGCAGGTGCTGCTCGCCGAGGTGCCGGACGCCGAGGCGGGCAAGCGTGTCGAGGTGGCCGCCTTCTGCTGGCAGATCATGGGCCAGGCCGACTTCACCAGGAGCGACGCCGTCATCGGGTTCGGCGGCGGCGCCGTCACGGATCTCGCAGGCTTCGTCGCGGCGACCTGGCTGCGCGGCGTGCGGCTCGTGCAGGTGCCGACGACGCTGCTCGGCATGGTCGACGCGGCCATCGGCGGCAAGACGGGCATCAACACCAATGAGGGCAAGAACCTCGTCGGCTCCTTCTATGCACCGGCAGCGGTGGTCATCGACCTCGACACACTCACGCCGCTCGGTCGCAACGACCTGCTCGCCGGCTTCGGCGAGGTGGTGAAGTACGGTTTCATCGCCGAGCCCGAGATCCTCGACATCATCGAGGCCGACCTCGAGGCGGCCACCGACCCGACGACCGGCGAGTTCCGCCGTCTCGTCGAGCTCTCGGTCGCCATCAAGGCCCGCGTCGTGGGGGAGGACTTCACCGAGCAGGGGTTGCGCGAGATCCTCAACTACGGGCACACCCTCGGCCACGCTATTGAGCATGCGGAGCGCTACCAGTGGCGCCACGGCGCAGCCGTATCCATTGGCATGATGTACGCCGCTGAGCTCGCGAGGCTCAGCGGGCGGCTCTCCGACGCCGTCGTCGACCGGCACCGCAGCATCCTCACCTCGCTCACCCTGCCGACCACATACCCGGCCGGCCGCTGGGAGACGCTGCTCGCCACCATGCACCGCGACAAGAAGGCGCGCGGCAGCATGCTGCGTTTCATCGTGCTCGATGACATCGCCAGGCCGACCGTGCTGGCGGCGCCGGAGCCGTCACTGCTCTTCGCGGCGTACCAGGAGATCGGCGCGTAGCCCGCTTCCGCTGCGCGAAGTGGCGGCCGGTCTCGTTCCATCGCCGGCTGGCACCATTGGGCGATCGGGCGTTCGACAACTAGAATCGCTTGCGGTGCGTTCCGCCCATCGTCCTCGCTGACGCGGCGTCGATGCGCACGGAAGCCACGGCCTCGAACGGCTTCGCGCCGGCGAGCAAAGAATCTCATTCTCTTCGAACGGATACCCCACGCATGGCATCAACCGCAGACATCCGCAACGGCGCCGTCCTGTCGATCGACGGGCAGCTCTGGACCGTGATCGAGTTCCAGCACGTCAAGCCGGGCAAGGGTGGCGCGTTCGTGCGCACGAAGCTCAAGAACGTGGTGAGCGGCAAGACCGTCGACCGCACGTACAACGCCGGTGCCAAGCTCGAGTTCGAGAACGTGGATCGCCGCGACTTCCAGTACCTGTACCGCGACGGTGACAGCTTCGTCTTCATGGACACCACGGACTACGACCAGCTGCAGGTGCCCGAGGCGGTCGTGGGCGACGCCGCCAACTTCATGCTCGAGAACCAGCCGGTGACCGTCGCCCTCAACAACGGCAACCCGCTGTACGTCGAGCTGCCGGCATCCGTCGTCCTGGAGATCACGTACACCGAACCCGGCCTGCAGGGCGACCGTTCGACCGGCGGTACCAAGCCCGCCACCGTCGAGACCGGCTACGAGATCCAGGTTCCGCTGTTCCTCGAGACCGGCACGAAGGTCAAGGTCGACACCCGCACGGGCGACTACCTCGGCCGCGTCAACGACTGAGCGGTTCCCTTCGACTTCATGAGCGCACGCAGCAAGGCCCGCAAGAGGGCCCTCGATATTCTCTACTCCGCCGATGTGCGGCAGATCACGCTCGCCGATGCACTCGCACGCGAGGCCGAGCGCGCGGCCCTCGAGCCGGCGCGCGAGGGGTCGTGGGTGTACGCCAGGCAGATCGTCGACGGGGTGATCGAGAGGTCCGAGGAGATCGACGAGCTCATCGCGACGTACGCCCAG
Source organism: Microbacterium sp. STN6 (assembly GCF_026410545.1). Lineage (GTDB taxonomy): Bacteria > Actinomycetota > Actinomycetes > Actinomycetales > Microbacteriaceae > Root112D2. The sequence goes on along the minus strand of NZ_JAPMIT010000001.1, from coordinate 1,163,976 downwards.
GGCTGGAGTCTCGCGCGCATGCCTGCCGTCGACCGCGCGATCCTGCGCATCGGCGTCTGGGAGGCCCTGTTCAACGACGAGGTGCCAGAAGGCGTCGCGATCTCCGAGGCCGTAGACGCCGCGAAGGAGCTGTCGACCGACGAGTCCGCTGGCTTCGTCAACGGCCTGCTCGCCCGCATTGCGCAGACGCAGAGCGGGCGCGCGTAGAGCCGCGCAAAGATCGGAGCGCGGCCGCTGCTATGCTTGCCGCATAAAGACATCCTTTAACGACCGTCCTGTGAGACGGGGAAGGAGGTCGGTTTGACGGCGCGCATTGTGCTGCAACAGGCTGACATCACCCGGGCGCTGACCCGGATCGCCCACGAGATCCTCGAGTCCAATCGGGGCGCGGCGGATCTCGTTCTTCTCGGCATTCCGACGCGCGGCGTTCATCTGGCCAGGCGCATCGCCACCAGCCTCGCACGAATCGACCCCGGCATCAGCGCCGAGGCTATCGTGGGCTCGCTCGACGTCACCATGTACCGCGACGACCTTTCCCGCAGTCGCACCCGGACCCCGGGCCCTACCAGTGTGCCGGGATCCATTGACGGCAAGACCGTGGTGCTCGTCGACGACGTGCTGTTCTCCGGCCGCACCGTGCGCGCCGCCCTCGATGCGCTCAACGACATCGGCAGGCCCCGCGCCGTGCGCCTCGCCGTGCTCGTCGACCGCGGCCACCGTGAGCTCCCGATCCGCGCGGACTTCGTGGGCAAGAACCTGCCAAGCGCCACGCACGAGCGCATCAACGTGCACGTGGCCGAGTTCGACGGCGACGAGTTCGTGAGCATCGACTCCGCCGGCGAGGCACAGGAGCAGTTCTCATGAGGCACCTGCTCACCACGGTCGGCCTCACCCACGACGACGCCGTGCGCATTCTCGACGTCGCCGAGGACATGGCGGGTGTGGCCGAGCGCGAGATCAAGAAGCTTCCGGCGCTGCGCGGCAAGACCGTCGTGAACCTCTTCTTCGAGGATTCGACACGCACCCGCATTTCGTTCGAGGCGGCGGCGAAGCGGCTCTCCGCCGACGTCATCAACTTCAGCGCGAAGGGCTCGAGCCTCTCCAAGGGCGAGAGCCTGAAGGACACGGCGCAGACGCTGTCGGCGATGGGCGCGGATGCCGTCGTCATCCGCCACCCGTCGTCAGGCGCCCCACACACGCTCGCGACGAGCGGCTGGATCGACGCCGGCATCGTCAACGCGGGCGACGGCATGCACCAGCATCCGACCCAGGCACTGCTCGACGCCTTCACGATCCGAAAGCGCCTGCACGGCGCCGCGTCGCGCGGGCGCGCTCTCGAGGGCGTTCGTGTGCTGATCGTCGGCGACGTCGTACACTCGCGCGTCGCGCGCTCCAACGCGTGGCTGCTGACGACGCTCGGTGCCGAAGTGGAGCTCGTCGCGCCGCCGACTCTGCTGCCGGTCGACACGCACACCTGGCCTGTGACGGTGAGCTACGACCTCGACGCTGCCCTGGCGGGCGCACCGGACGTCGTCATGATGCTCCGCATCCAGGCCGAACGCATGCACGCCTCGTTCTTCCCGAACAGTCGCGAGTACGCGCGCATCTGGGGTCTCGACGAAGAACGACTCGCGCGTCTGCGCCCCGGTAGCATGGTGATGCACCCCGGGCCCATGAATCGCGGCCTCGAGATCTCTGCTGCCGCGGCGGATTCCGCGCAGTCGACGGTGCGCGAGCAGGTAGCCAACGGCGTCAGCGTGCGGATGGCCACGCTGTATCTCCTGCTGTCCGGTGAGCGGGAGGATGCCTGAACATGAGTGACGAGACGTACATCGTGCGCGGCGCCACACTCGCCGACGGAACCCGCACCGACCTCCGCGTTGCAGGCGGGCGCGTCGCTGAACTCGGCCGCGGCCTCAGCGACGCGGGCGCATCCGTGATCGACGCCGACGGCCTGATCGCGCTGCCCGGGCTCGTCGATCTGCACACGCACCTGCGAGAGCCCGGCTTCGAGCAGAGCGAGACGGTGCTCAGCGGAACCCGCGCGGCTGCGGCCGGCGGCTTCACGGCCGTGTTCGCCATGGCAAACACCTCGCCGGTCGCCGACACCGCCGGCGTCGTCGAGCAGGTTGCCTCGCTCGGCGAACGAGCCGGCTACGCCACCGTGCAGCCCATCGGCGCGGTGACGGTAGGGCTCGAGGGCACCCGGCTCGCCGAGCTCGGCGCAATGGCAGCCTCTCGCGCGGCGGTGCGCGTCTTCTCCGACGACGGCAAGTGCGTCTGGGACCCTCAGCTCATGCGCCGCGCGCTCGAGTACGTCAAGGCGTTCGGCGGCGTCATTGCACAGCACGCGCAGGAGCCGCGGCTGACCGAGGGCGCCCAGATGAACGAGGGTGCGCTCTCCGGTGAGCTGGGGCTGGCCGGCTGGCCGGCGGTCGCCGAGGAGTCGATCATCGCGCGTGATGTGCTGCTCGCCGAGCACGTGGGCAGCCGCCTGCACGTGTGTCACGTGTCGACGGCCGGCAGCGTCGACGTGATCCGCTGGGCGAAGGCCAGGGGCATCACGGTCACGGCCGAGGTGACGCCGCACCACCTTCTGCTCACCGAGCAGAACGCCGCGGGCTACGACGCGCGCTACAAGGTGAACCCGCCGCTGCGCCGCGAGGAGGACGTGCTCGCCCTGCGCGAGGGGCTCGCCGACGGCACCATCGACATCGTCGCCACCGACCACGCGCCGCACCCCGTCGAGTCGAAGGACTGCGAATGGGATGCCGCGGCGTTCGGCATGGTCGGCCTCGAGACGGCGCTCTCGGTTGTGCACGCGGCCGTCGTCGCGAACGACATGCTGTCGTGGGCGGATGTCGCCAGGGTGCTCTCGTCGACGCCGGCACGCATCGGCGGCCTCGCCGGGCACGGACGGGCCATCGAGCAGGGCGCGCCCGCCGAGTTCACGCTCTACGACCCGAGCGCCTCCCGCGTGCTCGGCGCAGAAGACCTCGTCGGCAAGTCCACCAACTCGCCCTACCTCGCACGCACGCTGCCCGGCCGGGTGCTCTGGACCTTCCACGGCGGCAGGCCGACGCTCGCCTCGGCACGAATCGTTGAGCAGGCCGAGCTCGGCCGTAAGCCGGCACAGGAGGCAACCCATGGATAAGCTGCTGCCCACCATTGTGATCGCGATCGTCTTCGTCGGAATCATCACACTCATGGTGCTCAGCTGGCGTCGCCGCGTTCGACGCGACGCGGCTCTGCGCCCCGAGCCCGTGGCCGAAGCGGCGCGCGGCGCACTGCTCGAAGACGCCGACGTACTCTACGTGGCGACCACGGCACACGAGGAGCCGCTGGAGCGCCTCGCGGTCGCCGGCCTCGGGTTCCGTGGCCGAGCGCATCTCGCGGTGCACGAGGGCGGCGTGAGCCTGCGCGTCACGGGCGAGCAGGAGGTGTTCGTGCGCGCCGACGCCATTGTCGAGTGCGACGCCGCCTCCTGGACCATCGACCGCGCGGTCGAGAAGGATGGCCTCATCGTGATCGGCTGGCGCATTCCGCGCGGCGACGACGACGTGAGTGTGGACACCTACCTGCGGGTCGTCGATCTCGACGCCCGCGCACGCCTCATCGAGGCGATCGCATCGATCTCCGGCGCCACGAGCGCCGGCACACAGGAGAAGTGAGGGAAGGCATGGCCGATTTCGAGCCTGCAGTACTCGTTCTGGAAGACGGCACCCGCTATGCCGGGCGCGCGTACGGCGCTCGAGGTCGCACCCTCGGCGAGGCCGTCTTCGCAACGGGCATGACCGGATACCAGGAGACACTGACCGACCCGTCGTACGCCGGCCAGATCGTTCTCATGACGGCGCCGCACATCGGCAACACCGGCACGAATGACGTCGACATGGAGTCCCGGCGCATCTGGGTAGCCGGCTTCATCGTGCGCGAGCCATCGCGCGTGGTCTCCAACTTCCGGGCCACCCGCAGCCTCGACGACGACCTCGTGGACGGCGGCATCGTGGGTATCAGCGGTATCGACACACGAGCCGTCACCCGGCACATCCGCTCGGCCGGCGCCATGCGCGCCGGCATCTTCTCGGGGGAGGAATTCGCGCTTTCGGATGCCGAGCAGCTCGAGGCGGTCCGTGCCGCCGCGGACATGAGCGGCCGCAACCTCTCGGCCGAGGTCTCCACGCCGGAGCCGTATACGGTTCAGGCGGAGGGGGAGCGCATCGGCTCGGTCGCGGTGCTCGATCTCGGCGTGAAGAAGTCAACGCTCGACTATCTGGCGGCCCGCGGCTTCGATGTGCACGTGCTGCCGCACTCCGTCACCGCCTCCGACGTGCTCGCGCTCGGCGTCGACGCACTGTTCTACTCGAACGGACCGGGCGACCCCGCGGCATCCGAGGCCCATGTGGAACTGCTGCGCGAGTCGCTTCGAGCGGGCCTGCCGTACTTCGGCATCTGCTTCGGTAACCAGCTGCTCGGCCGAGCACTCGGCTTCAGCACGTACAAGCTGCCCTTCGGGCACCGCGGCATCAACCAGCCGGTGCTCGACAAAGCCACGGGGCGCGTCGAGATCACATCGCAGAACCACGGGTTCGCGGTGGACGCGCCGCTCGAGGGAATCATCGACTCACCTGCCGGTCTCGGCCGGGTTAAGGTAAGCCACTTCAGCCTGAACGACAACGTCGTCGAGGGGCTCAACTGCCTCGACCTGAAGGCGTTCAGCGTGCAGTACCACCCGGAGGCGGCCGCGGGGCCACACGACGCGAACTACCTGTTCGACCGGTTCAGGGACATGGTCATCGAACTCCACAGTGAGAAGGAAGGCGCCGAGTAATGCCGAAGCGCGACGACATCAACAGCGTTCTCGTCATCGGGAGCGGCCCGATCGTGATCGGCCAGGCCTGCGAGTTCGACTACTCGGGAACCCAGGCGTGCCGGGTGCTGCGCGAGGAGGGCGTGCGCGTCATCCTCGTCAACTCCAATCCGGCCACCATCATGACCGACCCCGACTTCGCCGACGCCACATACGTTGAGCCGATCACGTGGCAGGTCATCGAGGCGATCATCGCCAAGGAGAAGCCCGACGCGATCCTGCCGACGCTCGGCGGCCAGACGGCGCTCAACGCGGCCGTGCAGCTCGATGCGCACGGCATTCTCGAGAAGTACGGCGTCGAGCTGATCGGGGCGAACCTCGAGGCGATCGAGAAGGGCGAGAACCGTCAGACGTTCAAGGATCTCGTCATCGAGTGCGGCGCAGAGGTCGCGGCATCCCGCATCTGCCACACCATGGACGAGGTGCTCGCCAGCGTCGAGGAGCTCGGCTACCCCCTCGTCGTGCGCCCCAGCTTCACCATGGGTGGCCTCGGCTCGGGCTTTGCCTACAACGAGGAGGACCTGCGCCGCATCGCCGGGGCCGGGCTTCACGACTCGCCCACGCACGAGGTACTGCTCGAGGAGTCGATCCTCGGCTGGAAGGAATACGAGCTCGAACTCATGCGCGACACGGCCGACAACACGGTCGTGGTCTGCTCGATCGAGAACGTCGACCCGGTCGGCGTGCACACGGGTGACTCGATCACGGTCGCACCGGCGCTCACGCTGACCGACCGCGAATACCAGCGGATGCGCGACATCGGCATCGACATCATCCGCGCCGTCGGCGTCGACACGGGCGGCTGCAACATCCAGTTCGCGGTCGACCCCGCCAACGGTCGCATCATCGTCATCGAAATGAACCCGCGGGTCTCCCGGTCGTCGGCGCTCGCGTCGAAGGCCACCGGATTCCCGATCGCGAAGATCGCCGCGAAGCTCGCGCTCGGCTACCGTCTCGACGAGATTCCGAACGACATCACGCGGGTCACCCCCGCATCCTTCGAACCCACGCTCGACTACGTCGTGGTCAAGGTTCCCCGCTTCGCATTCGAGAAGTTCCCCGCGGCCGACCCGACGCTGACGACGACCATGAAGTCGGTGGGCGAGGCGATGGCGATCGGCCGCAACTTCGCGAGCGCCCTGCAGAAGGCGCTGCGCTCGCTCGAGAAGCGGGGCTCGTCCTTCCACTGGGGCGAGGAGCCACGCAGCGTGTTCGAACTGCTCGAGGCCATGAAGACGCCGACAGACGGGCGAATCGTGGAGGTGCAGCAGGCGCTGCGCAAGGGCGCGTCGATCGAGCAGGTGTTCGAGGCCACGAAGATCGACCCGTGGTTCCTCGACCAGATCGTGCTCATCGAGGAGGTCGCCGAGGAGATCCGCAGCGCCGAGACGCTCGACACCGACACGTTGCGCCGTGCGAAGGACCACGGGTTCTCCGACGCGCAGATCGGCCAGCTGCGCGGCTTCGGTGAGCACGACGTGCGCGAGATCCGGCACATTCTGGGTGTGCGACCCGTCTACAAGACGGTCGACACGTGCGCGGGCGAGTTCCCGGCGCTGACGCCGTACCACTACTCGAGCTACGACAGCGAGAGCGAGGTCACGCCGAGCGAGCGCCGCAAGGTCGTGATCCTGGGCTCCGGGCCGAACCGCATCGGGCAGGGCGTCGAGTTCGACTACTCGTGCGTGCACGCCTCGTTCGCCCTGCGCGACGCGGGCTTCGAGACCATCATGATCAACTGCAACCCCGAGACGGTCTCGACCGACTACGACACGAGCGACCGGCTCTACTTCGAGCCGCTGACGATCGAGGACGTTCTCGAGATCATCCACGCCGAGAGCGCTTCAGGCGAGCTGGTCGGCGTGGTCGTGCAGCTCGGTGGTCAGACGGCGCTCGGGCTCGCGAAGGGCCTGAAGGCCGCCGGCGTCACCATTCTCGGCACCAGCCCCGAGGCCATCGACCTGGCCGAGGAGCGCGGGCTCTTCTCCGAGATCCTCGAGAAGGCGCAGCTGACGGCCCCGCGCAATGGCACCGCGATCGACTACGCCGGCGCCACGCAGGTCGCCGAGCAGATCGGTTATCCGGTGCTCGTGCGCCCCTCGTTCGTGCTGGGCGGCCGCGGAATGGAGATCGTGTATGACTCGCCATCCCTCGCCGACTACTTCGAGCGCATGGAGGGCCAGGGCATCATCGGAGCATCGCATCCGCTTCTCGTCGACCGATTCCTCGACGACGCGATCGAGATCGACGTGGATGCGCTGTACGACGGCGAGACACTATACGTCGGCGGCGTCATGGAGCACATCGAGGAGGCCGGCATCCACTCGGGGGACTCCAGCTGCACCCTGCCGCCCGTCACTCTCGGCCGCGAGCAGATCAACGGTGTGCGTGAGGCGACCGCGAAGATCGCCGAGGGCATCGGCGTGCGCGGGCTGCTGAACGTGCAGTTCGCCATCGGCGCGGGCGTGCTCTACGTTCTCGAGGCCAACCCGCGGGCCTCCCGCACGGTGCCCTTCGTCTCGAAGGCGCTCGGGATCCCGCTCGCCAAGGCCGCCAGCCGCATCATGGTGGGGGAGTCGATCGCCGACCTCATCGCCTCAGGACTGTTGCCGGAGCAGGACGGGTCGGTTCAGCCCCTCGACTCGCCTGTCGCCGTCAAGGAGGCCGTGCTGCCCTTCAAGCGCTTCCGCACCAGGGACGGCAAGATCGTCGACTCCGTGCTCGGCCCCGAAATGCGTTCAACGGGCGAGGTCATGGGCATCGATCGCGACTTCCCGCATGCGTTCGCGAAGAGCCAGACCGCTGCGTACGGCGGCATGCCGACCGGGGGAACGGTCTTCGTCTCGGTCTCGGACCGAGACAAGCGGGCGATCGTGCTCCCTGCCCTTCGGCTGGCCCAGCTCGGGTTCGCGGTGCTGGCCACGGCGGGCACCGCCGAAGTGCTGCGGCGCAACGGCATCAGCGCATCCGTGGTTCGCAAGGTCAGCGAGAGGGCGGGCAGCGACGAGCCGACCATCGTCGATCTGATCGACCGCAACGAGGTCGATGTTGTGATCAACACGCCGAGCGGGCGAAGCGCACGGGCCGACGGGTACGAGATCCGTGCCGCCGCCGTCGCCGCCGACAAGCCGCTGTTCACGACCATCGCCGAGCTCAGTGCCGCCGTCGCCTCGATCGACGGGATCCGTGACGGGTTCAGCGTGACCTCGCTGCAGGAGTACGCCATCGAGCGGGCGAAGTCCGCGTGAGCGAACCCGGCTTCGGCACCCGCCTGCGCGCCGCCTTCGACGCGCACGGGGCGCTCTGCGTCGGCATCGACCCGCACGGGTACCTGCTGAGCGAGTGGGGTCTTGGGGACACCGCGAGCGGTGCACGCGAGTTCGGCCTGCGGGTCGTGGATGCGGCGGCCGGCCGGGCCGGCATCGTCAAGCCGCAGGTGGCGTACTTCGAGAGGTTCGGCTCACAGGGCTACCGGGCGCTCGAGCACGTTCTGGCGGCCGCGCGCTCCGCGGGCCTGCTCGTCATCGCCGACGCCAAGCGCGGCGACATCGGAAGCACGGTCGAGGCATACGGCGAGGCCTGGCTGACTCCGGGCTCACCGCTGGAAGCCGACGCCATGACGCTGTCGCCCTTCCTGGGCGTCGGCTCCCTCGCCGAGCCGCTGCGCCTCGCGAAGGCCATGGGCAAGGGCGCATTCGTGCTCGCTGCGACCTCGAACCCCGAGGCTCGGGCGACCCAGCGGGCGCTCACAGGCGGGGCCGAGCGCCCCACGCGAACGCTCGCTCGTGCGATCATCGAAGATGTGAAGGCCCACAACCGAGACGAGGCGACGGGGGCGCTCGCGTCGATCGGCGTCGTGATCGGCGCGACAATCGACACCGCTGACTACGACATCGACACGACGGATGCCGCCGGCGCCGTTCTGCCCATTCTCGCACCGGGCTTCGGCCACCAGGGTGCCCGCCTCGAAGACATTCCGCGCATCTTCGGCTCTCTCGAGCCCGGCGTGATCGTGAGCGAGTCGCGCGGCCTGCTGGCGGGCGGCCCCGCCGCTCTCGCCTCGCGCATCGCCGAGCGGGCAGCCGAGGTGCGCGCCGCCCGCGCGGCCCACGAGGGGCGAGGCTCGCATGGCTGAGCCGAACGCCCGACCGGCGCCGCCGGAGGTGGACCGACGGGCCGCCTCGCGCGCCGCCGTCGCCGCCCGACGGGCCCGAGCCGCGCTGAAGGCGCGGATCGCATCCGGCCACCTGAGCCCGCTGGAGGTGCTGGGTGCGGCCATCGCGAACCCCGAGGGCGTCGAGGGGCGAATGCGCGTGACCGACTTCCTGCTCAGCGTTCCCGCCATCGGGGCGACCAAGATGCGTCGCGCGCTCAGCTCGCTCGGCATCTCGGACGCCAAACGACTCGGCGGCCTCGGAATCCACCAGCGCGAGCGGCTTCGCGTGTTCCTCGCCGAGCGCATGTCCCGGCGCACCAGGGCCACCCGGCTGGTCGTGCTCGCGGGGCCTACGGCGGTCGGCAAGGGGACGGTGTCGACCTACATTCGCGAGAACTATCCCGACGTCATGCTGTCAGTCTCCGCGACGACGCGGGCTCCCCGGCCGGGCGAGGTCGACGGCGTGAACTACTTCTTCGTCGACGACGCCGAGTTCGACCGCATGATCGAGGCGGGCGAGCTGCTCGAATGGGCTGTGGTGCATAACGCCTACCGGTACGGCACGCCGCGGGCCCCCATCCAGGCCGCTCTCGACACCGGCAAGAGCGTGCTGCTCGAGATCGACCTGCAGGGTGCACGCAGCGTTCGCGCCGCCATGCCGGACGCCGTGCTCATCTTTCTGCTGCCGCCCACGTGGGAGGAGCTGGTGCGCCGGCTCGTCGGCCGCGACACCGAGGATTCCGAGGAACAGCAGCGTCGGCTGGCGACCGCACGCATCGAACTTGCCGCGCAAAACGAGTTCGACTACCGCGTCGTGAACGCCAGCGTGCCCCAGGCAGCCGCAGAAGTCGTAGAATTGATGGATGCGCGCCGCCGCCCGGTGCGCCCGTAGCCTTTACGCCGCTGGCTCGACGCGGCATCCCAACCACCAGCAAGGAGCACGACACCCATGGCCACTTCGCAAAAAGGCATCATCGACCCGCCCATCGACGACCTGCTCTCGAAGGTCGAGTCGAAGTACGCGCTCGTGATCTTCGCCTCCAAGCGTGCCCGCCAGATCAACGACTACTACGCCGACCTGCACGAGGGAAGCCTGTTCGACAACGTCGGGCCGCTCGTCGACTCGACGATCGACGACAAGCCCCTGTCGGTCGCCCTGCGTGAGATCAACGAGGACAAGCTGAAGAGCACCTCGATCGCCGACTGAGACGAGCACATACCGTGGATGCCGCCCCGAACCCCCGACGGAGAATCGTCGTCGGTGTGACGGGCGGCATCGCTGCGTATAAGGCCGTTCAGGTCGTGCGCGAGCTCGTTCTCGCCGGCCACGACGTGCACGTGGTGGCGACCGAGGCTGCCCTGCGGTTCGTTGGCGCCCCCACGTTCGAGGCCATCAGCCGCAACCGCATCGAGACCGATCTCTACGAGGGCGTCGCCGAGGTGCGCCACGTCGCGCTCGGCCAGTCGGCCGACGTCATCGTGATCGCACCGGCGACCGCGAACACCATCGCCCGGCTCGCCGCCGGCCTCGCGGACGACCTGCTCACCAACACCGTTCTCGCCAGTCGCGCGCCGCTCGTTCTCGCTCCCGCCATGCACACCGAGATGTGGCAGAACCCGGCGACCGTCGCCAACGTCGCCACCCTGCGCGAGCGCGGCGCCGTCATCGTCGGGCCCGCGACCGGGCAGCTCACGGGGAACGACTCCGGCCCCGGCCGCATGGAGGAGCCGGAGGTGATCGTGGCGGCGACCCTGCAGGCGGCAGGGGCAGCGTCCTCGCTCGCAACGGTTCAGGACTTCTCCGGGCGGCGCGTCGTCATCACGGCTGGGGGCACGCGCGAGCCGCTCGACCCGGTTCGCTTCCTCGGCAACCGTTCGAGCGGCCGACAGGGCGTCGCCCTCGCCAGCGCCGCACGCAACCGCGGCGCCGATGTCGTACTCATCACGGCGCACCTCGAGGTCGAGCCTCCCGACGGCGTCAGCCTGGTTCCGGTGGGCACCGCGCTCGAGCTGCAGGTCGCGGTGACGGATGCCGCGGCATCCGCTGATCTCGTCATCATGGCGGCGGCCGTCGCCGACTACCGACCTGAGCGAACGAGCGACGCGAAGATCAAGAAGGGCCAGGCGCACGAGGGGTTGAGCCTCGAACTCGTGCAGAACCCGGACATCCTCGCCGATCTCGCCGCGCATCGTTCGCCGGGCGTCACGCTCGTGGGCTTCGCCGCGGAGACCGAACCGGATGACGAGCGGCTGATCGAGACAGCCAGGCAGAAGCTGCGGCGCAAGGGCTGCGACTACCTCGTCCTCAACAGGGTGGGCTGGAGCACTGGTTTCGCCAGCGAGCGTAACGAGGTCATGATGCTCGATTCGGCCGGCGATATAGTGATGACGGCTGCCGGCGCCAAGGATTCCGTGGCCGATCGCATCCTCGATCGCCTCGCCTGACGCCGGGCTGCTCCGGCCGCGATGTAACCGCCCTCTCCTGTTGGGATACCTATGACCGACCTGCGTCTGTTCACCTCCGAGTCCGTCACCGAGGGGCACCCGGATAAAATCTGCGACCAGGTGTCCGACAGCATCCTCGACGCTCTGCTCGCGGTCGATCCGCACAGCAGGGTTGCGGTCGAGACGCTCGTGACGACGGGTCTCGTGCATGTGGCGGGCGAGGTGACGACGAGCGCGTACGTGGAGATTCCGGCGATCGTGCGCGAGCGCATCACGTCGATCGGCTACACCTCGTCAGACGTATGGTTCGACGGCCGAAGCTGCGGGGTGTCGATCTCGATCGGCGGCCAGTCGCCCGACATCGCCCAGGGCGTCGACGACGCCTACGAGAGCAGGGAAGGCGCAAGCGTCGACCTCGACGATCGTCAGGGCGCGGGCGACCAGGGCATCATGTTCGGGTACGCGACCAACGAGACGCCCGAGCTCATGCCGGTGCCCATCTGGCTGGCGCACCGCATGGCGGAACGCCTCGCCGAGGTGCGCAAGAGCGGCGAGGTCGACTATCTGCGACCGGACGGCAAGACGCAGGTCACCGTCGGCTACGAGGGCAACGTGCCGCGCACCGTCGAGACGGTCGTGCTGTCGACGCAGCATTCGCCTGCCGTGAGCACGGCGACGCTGCGCGAGGAGATGCGCCGCATCGTGATCGACCCCGTGCTCGAGCGCGTCGAGCTGGCGCACGCGAACCCGAAGACGCTCATCAACCCCACCGGCCGCTTCGAGATCGGCGGCCCACAGGGCGACGCCGGCCTCACGGGCCGCAAGATCATCGTCGACACGTACGGCGGTGCGGCCAGGCACGGCGGCGGCGCCTTCAGTGGTAAAGACCCGTCGAAGGTCGACCGCTCTGCGGCATACGCGATGCGCTGGGTCGCGAAGAACGCGGTCGCGGCCGGGCTCGCCGACCGGCTCGAGGTGCAGGTCGCGTACGCCATCGGAACGGCGGCGCCGGTCGGCCTGTACGTCGAGACATTCGGCACGGCGCACCTGCCGGACGAGCGCATCATCGGCGCGATCCGCGAGGTGTTCGACCTGCGGCCCGCCGCCATCATCCGCGACCTCGACCTGCTTCGGCCCATCTACGCCAAGACCTCCACGTACGGGCACTTCGGTCGAGAGCTTCCCGAGTTCACGTGGGAGCGTACGGATCGCGTCGACGACCTGCGCCAGGCCTCCGGCCTGTAGCCATGGCACAGGGGGACCTGGTCGCCCGCGTGCTGCTCGCCAGCGCCCTGCCCCAGCTCGACCACCTCTTCGACTACCTCGTGCCGCCTGAGCTGGCCGGCGACGTGCGGCTGGGCGTGCGCGTCAAGGTGCCACTGCGCAGCGCCGGTCGCGTCGCCGACGGTTACGTGGTCGAGGTCGCTCCCGACGCCGAATACTCGGGCAGCCTCAGCCGCATCGAGAGCGTCGTGTCGCCGGTGCCCGTTCTCAGCACCGAGGTATTCCAGCTCGCTCGACGGGTCGCCGACCGCGCGGCGGGCGGCGCATCCGATGTTCTGAGGCTTGCGATACCGCCGCGGCAGGTGCGCGTGGAGAAGGCCTGGCTCGCGAGTCAGCAGTCGACGAGCGAGCAGCCGACCAGCGCGCAGGCAACGAGCGAGGATGGCACGGCCGGCGGCGATTCGCCGAATGTAGAGCCGCCGGCGATCACGGGGTACGCCGAACAACTCGAGGAGGGGCTCGCTGCGGCCGCCCGGCTGAGCGTCGACGCCGTGCCGCGCCTCGTACAACTGCCCGATGGCGCCTGGGTGGGGCATTGGGCGCTCACGCTCGCCCAGGCCGCGACGCGCTGCTGGCTCGACGGGCGCAGTGCGATCCTCATCGTGCCCGACTATCGCGACCAGGAGCAGTTGCAGCGCGCCCTCGCCACGCTCGCGCCCGAGCACGCCGTGGCGAGGATGGACGCCCGGCAGTCGAACGCCGAGCGCTATCGGGCGTTCCTCGACACTCTCGCCTCTGCGCGCATCATCGTCGGCAACCGCTCGGCCGTCTATGCGCCGGCGGCCTCTCTCGGCCTCATCGCGATCTGGGACGACGGCGACCCGTTGCACGCCGAGCCGCTTGCGCCATACGTTCACGCCCGGGATGCCGCGCTCGTGCGGCAGGAGCAGCAGGGGTGCGCCCTCTGGCTGCTGTCGCACTCCCGCAGCATCGAGGCCCAGCGGCTCGTCGAGATCGGCTGGCTCAGCGCGGTTGCTCCGGCGCGGCGTGCGGTGCCGAAGGTCATCGTGACCGCTCAGCAGGATGGCGACGACCCGCTGGCGCGGGCCGCGCGCATCCCATCGATTGCCTGGCGGCACGCGAGGGCGGCCCTCGAGCACGGCCCTGTCCTCGTACAGGTGGCGAGGCCGGGCTACGCGCCGACCCTCGCATGCCGGCGTTGTCACCAGGCGGCGCGATGCACGCGGTGTGAGGGGCCGCTCGCCTTGGCGCACGCCGGGGCGACGCCCGCGTGCACCTGGTGTGGAGCGCCTGCCGTGGACTGGGAGTGCTCGGCGTGCGGCGAGCGAGCGTTCCGGCTGGTGAGTGCGGGCACCGGGCGCACTGCGGAGGAGCTGGGGCGCGCGTTTCCCGGCGCACGCGTCATCGTCGCCGACGGCGAGCACACGGTGCTTGAGGTGGGGCCGAAGCCGGCGCTCGTCGTGGCGAGTCGAGGCGCAGAGCCGGTCGCGGCGGGCGGTTATCGCGCGGTACTCCTGCTCGATGGCGAGCGTATGCTCGCGCGTGAGTCCCTGCGCGTGGGTGAGGACTGCCTGCGCTGGTGGTCGAACGCGGCGGCGCTGGCGGCGCCCGGCGCGACGACGATCCTCGCGGGAGTCGCGGGGCCCATCGCGAGCGCGCTGGCCACCTGGCGGCACGACGTGTACGCCTCCCACGAGCTCGCCGATCGCCGCCTCCTGCGCCTGCCGCCCACGATCCGCGTCGCGACCGTGAGCGGCGCGGCGGAAGCCGTCGAGGTCGCCGTCGGCGCTCTGGAGCCGGGAGACACACTCGACGCCCTCGGTCCGGTGCCGCTCGGCGACGGCACGGTGCGCACGATCCTGCGGTTCGAGTACGGTCGCGGGGCGGCAGTGGCGGGCGCACTGCGGGCCGCGGTCATCCGCAACGCGACGGGCAGGCGAAAGCGACCGGCGCAGAAGGGCGGCTACCGCCCGCCGCCTACACTCAAAGTACGATTCGACGACCCGGAGATCCTGTGACCGTGACCGACCCCGCCCGCGCTGCTGGGCCCCTGCGCATCGTGTTCGCGGGCACGCCTGAGGCCGCCGTGCCCTCGCTCTCATCGCTCGCGGCATCCGACCACGACATCGTGGGCGTCGTGACCCGTCGCGACGCCGAAGTGGGCCGCAAACGCGTTCTCACCCCCTCGCCCGTTGCCGAGCGCGCCGGAGAGCTGGGCGTGCCGGTCATCAAGGCGAACCGGCTGCGCGATGACGAGACCGAGGCGATTGCCGCGCTGGCGCCGGATCTCGGCGTGATCGTCGCGTACGGGGGGCTCGTGCGCGAGCCTCTGCTGAGCCTGCCGCGCCTGGGCTGGATCAATCTGCACTTCTCCCTGCTTCCGCGCTGGCGGGGAGCCGCTCCCGTGCAGCACGCCATCCTCGCCGGCGACGACGTCACGGGTGCCCAGGTCTTCCAGCTCGTCGCCGACCTCGACGCCGGCGACGTACTCGGCGAGCACCTGCGCCCGCTCGGCGCCGACGAGACGGCCGAAGAGGTGCTCGCCGACCTTGCTGTGACGGGCGCCGACCTGCTTGTGACGGTCGTCGACTCGCTCGCCCGGGGCGACGCCCTCGCGCGGCCGCAGTCGGGCGAGCCGACGCTCGCCCCCAAGCTCAGCGCCGCAGACGGGCGGCTGGACTGGTCGCGGGGCGCCCATGAGGTGTACAACCGCATCCGTGCCATGACTCCGGAGCCCGGCGCGTTCACGCACATCGCCGGCGTCCGCGTGAAGGTGCTCGAGGCGCGCATCGCCTCCGACGCCGGGCCGCTGGCACCCGGCCACGCACAGGCGGCCGCCGACGGCGTCCTCGTGGGCACCGCGACCGCTCCGATCGCGCTGCGGCGCGTGCAGCCCGCCGGCAAGCGCGCCATGGCTGCGAGCGACTGGTGGCGCGGCCTCGCGCACGAGGGGCCGGTGATCGCCGAATGACCCCGCCCACCCGCGTTCCGCCCACGCGCATCCAACCGGCCAGGCAGGTGGCGTTCGACGTGATCGCCGCCGTGCGAACCGACGATGCCTACGCGAACCTGCTTCTGCCCACGCGCATCCGGCGTGCGGCCCTATCCTCCGCTGATGCCGGGCTCGCCACCGAGCTCACGTACGGCACCCTGCGCATGCGGGGCTACTACGACCGCGTCATCGAGATCGCGGCGCGGCGCGGCGTCGATGAGATCGATCCGCCCGTTCTCGATGTGCTGCGCCTCGGCGCACACCAGCTGCTCGGCATGCGCGTGGCTCCGCACGCCGCCGTGAACGAGTCCGTGGCCCTGGCCCGGTGCGTCGCCTCACGATCCGCGACCGGCTTCTGCAACGGAGTGCTTCGCGAGATCGGCCGGCACAGCCGCGAAGAATGGCGGATGCGCGTTGCCGCCGCCGCCCGCGGAGCCGATGACGAGCGGGCCGCCCTCTTCTCGCACCCCGCCTGGATCGTTCGCGCCTTCCGGCAGGCGCTCGACGCCGAGGGCCGCGCGGGCGAGCTGGACGACCTGCTGACGGCAGACAACGAGGCACCCGCCGTGAACCTGGTGGCGCTGCCCGGCCTCGCCGAGCGGCCGCGCGACGCGGCCGGCAACCGGTTCTCGCCGGTGGGCTTCACTCTCGGCGGCGGCGACCCGCTGACGCCCGTGCGCGCCAGCGGCGGAACGCTGCGCGTGCAGGACGAGGGATCCCAGCTGGCCGCTCTCGCGCTCACACGCGCCCGGCCTGTCGTGGCGGGCGAGCGATGGCTCGACATGTGTGCGGGGCCCGGCGGCAAGGCCGCTCTGCTGGCCGCCGAGGCCCGCCTGGGCGGCGCGACGCTCGTCGCCAACGAGCTGGTTCCCGCACGGGCAGACCTGGTGCGCCGCGCGCTCGAGGCCGTTCCGGCAGACGTCCCCGTATGGCAGAACGATGCCACAACGATCGGTGCGCAGATGCCCGAGGCGTTCGACCGCATCCTGCTCGACGCGCCGTGCACCGGCCTCGGAGCCCTGCGTCGCCGGCCGGAGGCACGCTGGCGCAAGACGCCGCGCGACGTGGCCGAACTCACGACGCTGCAGTCGGCCCTCATCGACTCGGCCGCCGCCGCCCTGAAGCCCGGCGGCGTGCTCGCCTATGTCACGTGCTCCCCGCACGTCGGCGAGACGCGTCTCATCGTCGACGCGGCCATCGAGCGCGCCGCAGGCTCGCTCGTCCCGTTGCCGACCCGGCACCTCATCGAGGCGCTGTGCGTCGAACGGCCCGAGCTCGCCGGTCGCGATGATCAGGTGCAGCTGTGGCCGCACCGGCACGGCACCGACGCCATGTTCATCGCCCTCATCACCAAGCCCGCCAGCGACGCTCGGTAGGCTGGCAGCCATGTCCGTCAGGATCAACCCCAGCATCCTCGCCGCCGATTTCGTCAACATGCAGCGTGACCTCGCGCGCATCGGCACCGCCGACTTCGTGCACGTCGACGTCATGGACAACCACTTCGTGCCGAACCTCACCTTCGGTCCGCAGATGGTCGAGCGCATCCAGGCGGTCGCCGGCATCCCACTCGACGTGCACCTCATGATCGACGATCCGGAACGCTGGGCGCCGGGCTACGCCGAGCTGGGCGCCGCGAGCGTCACGTTCCACGCGGAGGCCTCGAGCGACCCTGTGGCACTCGCCCGGCACCTGCGTTCCCTCGGCGCGAGGGCGGGCGTCGCCCTCAAGCCGGCGAGCGACGCGGGCGCCATCGCCGACGCGATCGACGAATTCGACCAGGTCCTCGTCATGACGGTCGAACCGGGCTTCGGCGGCCAGTCCTTCATGCCGCAGACCATGCCCAAGCTGCGTGCGCTCCGCGAGGCAGCGGATGCGCGCGGCCTCGACGTGTGGCTGCAGGTCGACGGCGGCATCGACGAGAAGACCATCGTGACGGCGGCCGAGGCGGGGGCCGACACCTTCGTCGCGGGCTCCAGCGTGTTCGGGGCACCCGATCCGGCCGCGCGCATCGAGGAGCTGCGCGCCGTCGCCGCCGGGCACCGGCACACGCCCGGGTACTAGTAACCTGTATGCCGTGAAGACATTCGACGACCTGTTCGCAGAGCTGCGCGAGAAGGCGCAGAGCCGCCCGGCCGGCTCGCGCACGGTGGCCGAGCTCGACGCCGGCGTGCACGCCATCGGCAAGAAGATCGTCGAAGAGGCCGCCGAGGTGTGGATGGCCGCCGAGTACGAGTCGACCGACCGCACGGCCGAGGAGATCTCGCAGCTGCTGTACCACGTGCAGGTTCTCATGATCGAGCGCGGGCTCGGCACGGAGGACGTCTGGCGACATCTGTGACCCCCACAGCCGCCATACCCTCCACCCCCACACTTTCGAAGGTCGAACCCCACTCATGCTGAGAATCGCCGTGCCCAACAAAGGCTCGCTTGCCGAGACGGCCGCCCAGATGCTCACGGAGGCCGGCTACACCGGTCGCCGTGACCCCAAGGAACTCATCGTCACCGACGCCGTGAACGACGTCGAGTTCTTCTACCTGCGACCGCGCGACATCGCCACGTATGTCGGCAGCGGCGCCCTCGACGTCGGCATCACGGGCCGCGACCTGCTGCTCGACTCCGGCTCCGAGGCCGTCGAGATCGAGCCGCTCGGCTTCGCCGCATCCACGTTCCGCTTCGCCGGCCCGGCGGGCCGCTTCCACTCCCTCACCGACCTTGCGGGCACCCGGGTCGCCACCAGCTACCCGGGTCTCGTCGGCACTTTTCTCGCGGATGCCGGTGTGCGGGCCGAGCTCGTCAAGCTCGACGGTGCGGTGGAATCCGCCGTGCGTCTCGGGGTTGCCGATGCGGTCGCCGACGTCGTCGAGACGGGCTCCACGCTGCGCAAGCAGGGCCTTGAGATCTTCGGGCCCGTGATCCTCGAATCGGAGGCGGTGCTCGTCGGCAACACCCACGTCGTGCCCGGTGCCGACACGCTCACCCGCCGCCTCGACGGCGTCATGGTCGCGCGCCGCTTCGTGCTCATGGACTACGACCTGCCCGCCGACCTCATCGAGCAGGCGGTCGCCCTCACGCCGGGCGTGGAGTCGCCCACGGTCTCGCCGCTGCGGGACGCCGGCTGGGTGGCGGTGCGCGCCATGGTGCCGAAGGCGACGACGAACCGGGTGATGGATGACCTCTACGGTCTCGGCGCCCGCGCGATCCTCGTCACCCCCATTCACGCCGCGAGGATCTGACATGGCGCTGTGCGTTCGGGTCATTCCCTGCCTCGACGTGGCAGACGGCCGAGTGGTGAAGGGCGTGAACTTCCAGAACCTGCGCGACGCGGGCGACCCCGTTGAGCTCGCCCGGCGCTACTTCGAGCAGGGCGCAGACGAGCTGACGTTCCTCGATGTGACCGCCACGGTCGACAATCGTGCGACCACATACGACGTGGTGCGGGCGACCGCCGAGCAGGTCTTCATTCCGCTCACGGTGGGCGGGGGAGTGCGCTCGGCCGACGACGTCGCTCGCCTGCTCGCCAGCGGCGCGGACAAGATCGGCGTCAACAGCGCGGCCATCGCGCGTCCTGCCCTGGTGGCCGAGATCGCGGACCGGTTCGGGGCCCAGGTGATCGTGCTCTCTCTCGATGTCGCGCGGTCGCCGCAAACGGCATCCGGCTTCGTGGTCACGACCCACGGCGGCAGACGCACGACCGACCTCGACGCGCTCGAATGGGCCGCCGAGGCGATCCGGCTGGGCGCGGGCGAGCTGCTCGTCAACTCGATCGACGCCGACGGCACCAAGCAGGGGTTCGACACCGAACTCATCGCGCAGATGCGGCGCATCAGCACGGTTCCGGTGATCGCCTCGGGCGGCGCGGGAGCGGCAGACGACTTCGCGCCCGCGGTGGCCGCCGGGGCCGACGCGGTGCTGGCCGCGAGCGTGTTCCACTCCGGCCAGCTCACGATCGGCCAGGTCAAGGCCGCGCTGGCGAGCGAAGGAATGGAGGTTCGCGCATGAGCGAGCAGAATCCGAGTGCCGTCATCGACCGCGTGACGTTCAGCGATGCGGGCCTCGTGCCTGCCATCATCCAGCAGTGGGACACCCGCGAGGTGCTCATGATGGGCTGGATGGACGCTGAGGCGTTGCGTCGCACGCTGACCGAGGGCAGGGTGACGTTCTACTCGCGCTCACGGCAGGAGTACTGGCGCAAGGGCGACACGTCTGGGCACGTGCAGTACGTGCATGGCGCGGCTCTCGACTGCGACGGAGACACCCTGCTCATTCAGGTCGAGCAGGTGGGTGCGGCCTGCCACACGGGCGCGCACAGCTGCTTCGACGTCGATCCGCTCGATCCCGTCGTCTCACCCGGGCCGGGGGAGCCGTCGTGAGTGGCACGGGCACGACGAGCCGGGCGGCGTTCGGCGAACTCGTTCGGCACCACCGCGTGATCCCGGTGACCCGTGAGCTCTTCGCCGACGGCGAGACCCCCGTGGGCATCTATCGCAAGCTCGCGGCGGGACGGCCGGGCACGTTCCTGCTCGAGTCTGCCGAGCAGGGCGGCATCTGGTCGCGCTATTCGTTCGTCGGTGTGGCCTCGTTCGGCGTGCTGACGCAGCGCGGCGACGAGTCCAGCTGGCTCGACATGGGGGTGGATGCGGAGCGCGCTCTCGGCTCGGGCGCCCTCGAGCGCGCACCCCTCGACGCCCTCGCGCATCTCTACGAGCGCTGGCAGACGCCGCCGATCGCCGGCCTGCCTCCGCTCACGGGCGGCCTGGTCGGCTTCATCGGGTGGGAGGCGATCCGGCAGATCGAGAATCTGCCGAACCGACCGCCGGCCGACTACGACATCCCGGGCCAGGCCTTCTGCTTCGTCGCCGACCTCGTCGTCATCGACCACCGCTTCGGCACCGTGCAGCTCATCGCCAACGTACTGGCAGACGGCACCGAGAGCGAAGATGCGCTGTGGGATGGCGCAGCCGGCCGTCTCGACGCCATGCAGCGCGCGCTCGCCCAGCCGTCCGAGGCGTGGCTCGCCGAGGCCGACCTCGCGACCCCGGCTGACCCGGTCTCGCGTACCCGTCGCGACGACTTCCTTGCCGCCGTCGAGACGTCGAAGGAGCGCATCAGGGACGGCGACATCTTCCAGGTCGTCATCTCCCAGCGATTCGAGCAGGAGTGCACCGCGGCGCCCATCGACGTCTACCGCGTGCTGCGCTCGCTCAACCCGAGCCCATACATGTACCTGCTGAGCCTCGAGCGAGAAGACGGGGTGCCGTACACGATCGTCGGCTCATCACCCGAAGCGCTCGTGAAGGTGCAGGATTCACGCGCGTTCACGCATCCGATCGCGGGATCCAAGCCGCGCGGCGCGACACCGGACCTCGACGCCGAGCTCGAGGCGGAGCTGCGCGGAGACGCCAAGGAGCGCGCCGAGCACCTCATGCTCGTCGACCTCGCGCGCAACGACCTGCTGAAGGTGTGCGAGGCGGGCTCCGTCGAGGTCACCGAGTTCATGCGCGTCGAGCGGTTCAGCCACATCATGCACCTCGTCTCCTCGGTCGAGGGCGACATGCGTGACGGCGTCACGAGCGTCGACGTGTTCCGCGCCACGTTCCCCGCCGGCACGCTCTCTGGCGCACCGAAGCCGCGGGCGCTCGAGATCATCGACGAGCTCGAACCGGCCCAGCGCGGCGTGTACGGCGGCGTGGTTGGCTACTTCGGGTTCGCCGGCGACGCTGACCTCGCCATCGCGATCCGCACGGCGACCATTCTCGAGGGGCGTGCGCTCGTGCAGGCAGGCGGTGGCCTCGTGGCCGACTCGAACCCGGTCAGCGAATTCGAGGAATCCCAGAACAAGGCGGCGGCGCCGCTGAGAGCCGTCGCCGTCGCCAACGCCATGCGGCGGGTGCGCTGAGCATGAGCGATCCAGGCAAGACGAACACGGGCATGAGCGACGCAGCAGTGCCCTCGCGCCGGGCCAAGTACGCCGCCATGATCGCTGCGGCGGCCGCCAGCGGCCTCGCCGTTCTCGCGTCGACGCAGACCTGGTACACGCTCAGGCTCGTGGCTGGCACGGCCCGCACGTCCGCGGTCACGGTGCAGGGTTCCTCTGCCGCGCCCGCGCTCACCGCGCTCGCCCTGGCCGGGCTCGCCCTCGCCGGCGCCCTCAGCATCTCCGGCCGCATTGCCCGCATCGTGCTCGGCATCCTCGGCATCCTCATCGGCGCGAGCATGCTCATCTCGTCGTTCTCGGCTCTCGCCGACCCCGTGCAGGCGGGCAGCGGCGCCGTCACGAACGCCACGGGAATCGCCGGGCACGACTCCGTGGCGCGCCTCGTCACCCACGTCGACACGTCCGCGTGGCCATGGGTCGCCGTCGCGGCCGGCGTCGTCGCGGTGCTGGCAGCCCTCGCGGTGCTCGTCACCGGTCACACGTGGCCCGGCCCCTCGCGGCGCTACCAGGCGGTGCGCTTTGAGAGCGCGGATGACGCGGCCGAGGCCGCGTCGCATCCCACCGAAGCGAAGGGCGGCGCCGCGATCGCCGGCGACGAGGCCTCCGCCGCGAGGGATAGCGCCATCGACCGCTGGGACGAGCTCACCCGTGGCGACGATCCCACCGACTGAGGCTTCGGTAGACTGAAGCCCACCACCCTCGCAGAGATTCAGGAGCCTCATGAGCACCGATACGCTCGACCCCGGTCACGGACATTCCCCGGCAGCATGGACGGCTGTCGTCATCATGCTGGTCGCGTTCGCCATCGGCACGGTGGCGTTCTTCTTCTCTCTCGCGCCCGTCGTGTGGGGGGCCGCGGGCCTGCTCATCGTCGGCCTCATCGTCGGCTGGGTCATGAAGCGCATGGGTTACGGCGTCGGCGGTTCGAAGTACACGCCGAAGGGCCACTGACCCACGTGCTGAGAGACCTCCTAGACGGGGCGTTGGCCGACGCCCGCGTGCGCGAAGAGCGGGCGCCGTTGCCGGCGGTTGAGGCGGCCGCGCTCGCGAGGCCGCCTGCGCTCGACGCGCTGGCACTCTTGCGACCCGCCGAGCGCGTCAAGATCATCGCCGAGGTGAAACGCTCGAGCCCGTCTCGCGGCCCGCTCGCCGCGATCGCCGACCCCGCAGCCCTCGCCGTCTCCTACCAGACCGGGGGAGCGAGCGCGATCAGCGTGCTCACCGAGCAGCGGCGGTTCGATGGCTCGCTTGCAGACCTAGAGGCGGTGCGCGCCGCCGTCGACCTCCCCGTGCTGCGCAAGGACTTCATCGCGACGCCGTACCAGGTGTACGAGGCGCGTGCGGCGGGCGCCGACATCGTGTTGCTGATCGTGGCCGCGCTCGATGACGCCACGCTGACCTCGCTCTTCGCCCTCGCGACCTCGCTCGGCATGACGGCGCTGGTCGAGACGCATTCCGCAGACGAGATCGCTCGAGCGCTCGATGTCGGCGCCGAGCTCGTCGGCGTGAACGCCCGCAATCTCACGACGTTCGAGCTCGACCGTGACCTGTTCGGCTCCCTCGCCCACACGCTGCCGTCCGGCGTGATCCGCGTCGCCGAGTCCGCGGTCACGAGCGCCGCCGATGTCGCGCACTATCGCGTGGCCGGTGCCGACGTCGTGCTCGTCGGCGAGGCACTCGTCACAAGCGACCCTGTAGCCACCCTTCACGAATTCCTGGCGGTCTGATGCCCCTGCGCGACGAAACCGGTCCATACTTCGGCGAGTTCGGCGGTCGGTTCGTTCCCGAATCGCTGATCAAGGCCCTCGACGAGCTCTCCGAGGCCTGGGAACTCGCCAAGGTCGACCCCGGCTTCCACGCCGAGCTTGACGAGCTGAACCGCTCGTACACGGGCAGGCCATCCATCATCACCGAGGTGCCGCGGTTCGCCAGGCACGCGGGCGACGCTCGCATCATCCTGAAGCGCGAAGACCTGAACCACACGGGCTCTCACAAGATCAACAACGTGCTCGGCCAGGCCATCCTCACCAAGCGCATCGGCAAGACACGCGTGATCGCTGAGACCGGCGCCGGCCAGCACGGCGTGGCGACGGCAACGGCGGCGGCCCTGTTCGGGCTCGACTGCGTCATCTACATGGGCGAGGTCGATACCGAGCGCCAGGCCCTCAATGTGGCCCGCATGCGCCTGCTCGGTGCCGAGGTCGTGCCGGTGAAGGCCGGCTCGCGCACCCTGAAGGACGCGATCAACGAGGCCCTGCGCGACTGGGTGACCAACGTCGAGACGACCAACTACATCTTCGGCACCGTCGCGGGCCCGCACCCGTTCCCCTCCATGGTGCGCGACCTGCAGAAGGTGATCGGCGACGAGGCCAGGGCGCAGGTGCTCGAGCTCACCGGCAGGCTGCCAGACGCCGTCGCCGCATGCGTCGGCGGCGGCTCCAATGCCATGGGGATCTTCCACGCATTCCTCGACGACCCGTCGGTCGCCCTCTACGGCTTCGAGGCAGGCGGTGAAGGTACAGACACGCCCAGAACGGCGGCCACCATCACGCTCGGTCGCGCCGGGGTTCTGCACGGCGCGCGCAGCCTCCTGCTGCAGGACGACGACGGCCAGACGCTCGAATCACACTCCATCTCGGCCGGCCTCGACTACCCGGGCGTCGGCCCGGAACACGCGTGGCTGGCCAGCATCGGCCGGGCGCAGTACCGTGCCGTCACCGATGCCGAGGCCATGGATGCCCTGCGCCTCCTCAGCCGCACCGAGGGAATCATCCCGGCCATCGAGTCCTCGCACGCCCTGGCGGGTGCTCTCGCGCTCGGGCGGGAACTCGGTAGTGACGCCACGATCCTCGTGAGCCTCAGCGGGCGCGGCGACAAAGACATGGAGACCGCGGGGCGCTACTTCGACCTCATCGACCACGACGCGGTGCAGTCGTGAGCGAGCGGGATGCGGCAGGCGGCATCCATTCGGTCGCTCCCGTCATCGAGCGGCGCACGCGCGACGCCCGCGGCGCGCTCGTCGGCTACCTGCCCGCCGGGTTCCCCGACCTCGCCACGAGCATCGACGCAGCCGTCGCGCTGGCGCACAACGGCGTGGACGTCATTGAACTGGGCCTGCCGTACTCAGACCCGGTCATGGACGGTGCTGTGATCCAGGCCGCGACGCAGCAGGCGCTCTCCGGCGGGTTTCGGCTGACGCACGGCTTCGAGGCCGTGCGCGAGATCACGAGGCAGGCCGCGGTGCCGGTTCTCGTCATGACCTACTGGAACCCGGTGCTGCAATACGGCGTCGACCGCTTCGCCGACGACCTCGCGGCCGCCGGCGGCAGCGGCCTCATCACGCCGGACCTCATTCCCGACGAGGCCGAGCCGTGGCTCAGCGCCTCCGAGCGGGTCGGCCTCGACCGCGTGTTCCTCGCCGCGCCGTCCTCATCCGATGCGCGTCTGGCGCAGGCGGTCTCCGCGAGCCGGGGCTTCGTCTACGCTGTGTCGACCATGGGCATCACGGGCGCCCGCAGCGACGTGGATGCGGCGGCGCGCTCGCTCGTCGCCCGCCTGCGCGACGCGGGCTGCACGAGCACTTGCGTCGGCCTCGGCATCTCCTCGGCCGCGCAGGTCGCCGAGGTGCTCGAGTACGCCGACGGCGCGATCGTCGGCTCCGCCCTGGTGAAGGCGCTGGCGGATGGCGGAGTCGAGCGGGTGGCCGAGGTGGCAGCAGCCCTTGCTGAGGGCACGCACCTAACGAATTAGACTATGGTGGCCCACGGCGCGCACGCGTGCCGAGACGTTGTACGCGGCTGAAAGGTGAGTTGTCGGTGAATGCGCCGTTGAATCTGTTGCCCCTGAGCATTCCCAGCCCCGATCCCGCCTGGCAGTCGATACCGCTGCACTTCTGGTTCATCGACTGGCGCATCCAGACATACGCGCTGTGCATCCTCGCCGGCATCGTCATCGCCGGGCTTTGGACGTCGCGCCGGCTCACGAAGCGCGGGGCGGAACCGGGCGTCCTCATCGACATCGCCATCCTGGCGATCGTCATCGGCATCATCGGGGCCAGGGCTTACCACGTCTTCACGCACCCGAGCGACTACTTCTACGACGGCGCCAACCTGTGGAAGACCCTGTTCATCTGGGAGGGTGGCAACGCCATCTTCGGCTCGCTGCTCGGCGGTGCGATCGGCGCTGCTGTGGGCTGCCGCTACACCGGAATCCGCTTCCTGTCGTTCGCCGACGCTCTGGCGCCCGCACTCCTGTTCGCGCAGGCCGTCGGCCGTCTGGGCAACTGGGTCAACCACGAGCTGTTCGGCCTTCCGACGAACCTGCCGTGGGGGCTGCAGATCGAGCAGAGCAACCCGGCGTTCCCGACCGGTCTTCCCGCGGGAACGCTCTTCCAGCCGCTGTTCCTCTACGAGATCATCTGGAACCTCATCGGCGTCGCCGTCATCCTCTACCTCGAGCGCCGGCTTCGGCTGCGCTGGGGCAAGACCTTCGCGCTCTACCTCATCTGGTACGGACTCGGCCGCTCGTACCTCGAGTCCATCCGCATCGACCCGAGCGAGTTCGGCTTCCTCGGCATCCCCAGCAACGTCTGGGCAGCGTTCGGCGCCGTCGCCCTCGGCATCGTGATCCTCATCGTGCAGTCCCGCAGGCACCCCGGAATCGAACCGAGCGTCTACCGTGCGGGCCGTGAATGGGTAGCGCCTCACGCTGATGTAGAATCTGACGACACGGATTGGGACGACGACGTCGACGACGATGGCGATGTCGACCAGCCCTCCGTATCCGGCGATGCCCGGGCCACAAGCCCCCTCGGCTCATAACTTCAAGGCACACACGAAGCGCGCCTGACACCTCCGCTGCCGCGCACGCGGCGGCTTCCCTCCCCACTCGCGGGCCGACGGCGTCCCACTTCCCGCTTCATCGTGAGGACGACCATGCCGACGACCCCCGTTTTCTCCCGCTTCAGCACAATGCCGGCCAAGCAGGGCCTCTACGACCCCGCCGACGAGCGCGACGCGTGCGGCCTGGCCATGGTGGCCACCCTGCGCGGCCGCGCCGGTCATGACATCATCGAGACCGCGCTGAAGGCGTTGCGCAACCTGGAGCACCGCGGGGCGGTCGGTTCCGACGCGGGCACGGGAGACGGCGCGGGCATCATCACCCAGGTGCCTGACGCGTTCCTGCGGCAGGTTGCGGGCGTCGAGCTGCCGGCACCAGGCCGGTATGTGGTCGGCAACGCGTTCCTGCCGTCAGACGACGCGGAGCGCGAGCGCGTCAAGGCCGAGATGGCACGCATCGCCGAGCAGGAGAGCCTGCGTGTCCTTGGCTGGCGCGAGGTGCCGATTCGGCCGGACGAGATCGGAACGCTCGCGCGGCAGGCGATGCCGGCCATCGAGCAGCTCTTCCTGACCAGCACGCGCACCACCGAAAACGGCTCGCCAGTCTCCGGCATCCAACTCGACCGGCAGGCGTTCCGGCTGAGGAAGCGCAGCGAGCGCGAGCTCGAGCTGTACTTCTCGTCGCTGTCGTGTCGCACGCTCGTCTACAAGGGCATGGTCACGACTCTTCAGCTCGAGCCGTTCTACCCGGACCTCTCCGACGAGCGCTTCGCCTCCCGGCTCGCGCTCGTGCACTCGCGCTACTCCACGAACACGTTCCCGTCGTGGCCGCTGGCGCAGCCGTTCCGCATGATCGCGCACAATGGCGAGATCAACACCATTCAGGGCAACCGCAACTGGATGCGCGCCAGGCAGTCCCAGCTGGCAAGCGAGGCGCTCGGCGACCTCGGCCCCCTGCTGCCGATCGTGTCGCCCGGTGCGAGTGACTCCGCGTCGTTCGACGAGGTCGTCGAGCTTCTGACCCTCGCCGGCCGCTCACTGCCGCACGCCGTCATGATGATGGTGCCGGAGGCGTGGGAGAACCAGAGCGACATGCCTGCAGAGCGCCGCGCGTTCTACGAGTACCACTCGATGCTCATGGAGCCGTGGGACGGACCGGCGGCGATCGTCTTCACCGACGGTTCCCTCGTCGGCGCGACGCTCGACCGCAACGGTCTGCGCCCCGGGCGCTACCTCGTGACCGACGACGGGCTCGTCGTGCTCGCCAGCGAGATCGGCGTCATCGATATCGAGCCGAGCCGTGTGGTGCGCAAGGGGCGCCTGCGCCCCGGGCGCATGTTCCTTGTCGACACCGTTGCAGGCCGGCTGATCGAAGACGAGGAGATCAAGTCGTCACTCGCCGCCCAGGAGCCGTGGAACGACTGGCTCGATGAGGGTCGCATCAACCTCAAGAATCTTCCGGAGCGCGAGCACATCGTGCACACGCGGGCGTCGGTCACCCGCCGCCAGCGCACGTTCGGCTACACGGAAGAGGAGGTGCGCGGCATCCTCATGCCGATGGCGCGCTTCGGCGCGGAGCCGATCGGAGCCATGGGCACCGACACACCCATCGCGGTGTTGTCAGCTCGGCCCCGCCTGCTCTTCGACTACTTCACACAGCAGTTCGCGCAGGTGACCAACCCGCCGCTCGACTCCATTCGCGAGTCGGTCGTCACCTCGCTCGCCACCGCCATTGGCCCGGAGCGAAACCTGCTCAGCGCCGGCCCCTCGCACGCCAGGCAGGTCGTCGTCGACTTCCCGGTGATCGACAACGATGAACTCGCCAAGATCCAGCACATCGACACGAAGCCCGCCACCGGCCTCACGACCACCGTCAAGGGGCTGTATCGCTTCGACGCCGGCCCCGACGCGCTCGAGAAGCGCATCGATGCGATGTGCCGCGAGGTCGACGAGGCCATCGAGGCCGGTGCCGAGTTCATCGTGCTGAGCGACCGCGACTCCAACAAAGACCTGGCGCCCGTTCCCTCGCTTCTCATGCTGGCGGCCGTGCACCACCACCTCATCCGCACAGAGAACCGCATGAAGGTCGGCATCATCGTCGAAGCCGGTGATGTGCGCGAGGTGCACCATGTGGCGCTGCTCATCGGCTACGGCGCCTCCGCGGTCAACCCGTACCTCGCCATGGAGACGTGCGAGGAACTCGTGCGCAGCGGCATGATCACCGATGTCTCGGCGGAGGCGGCGGTGCACAACGTCATCAAGGCGCTCGGCAAGGGTGTTCTGAAGATCATGTCGAAGATGGGCATCTCGACGGTGTCGTCGTACTCGGCGGCACAGACGTTCGAGGCCGTGGGTCTCAGCCAGGAGTTCGTCGACCGGTACTTCACCGGCACGACCTCGAAGCTCGGCGGTGTCGGCATCGAGGTGATCGCGGCCGAGAACCTCGAGCGGCACACGAGCGCGTACCCGGCCGAGAGCGCCGTCATCGCGCACGAGCGCCTCGCAACGGGCGGCGAATACGACTGGCGTCGCGACGGCTCTCCGCACCTCTTCAACCCCGAGACGGTGTTCAAGCTGCAGCACTCCACACGCACGCGCCGGTACGACGTCTTCCGCGAGTACACGAAGGCCGTCGACGACCAGGCAGAGGCTCTCATGACCCTGCGTGGCATGTTCCGGCTGAAGACCACGCAGCGGCCCGCCGTGCCCCTCGACGAGGTCGAGTCGGTCGCCGACATCGTCAAGCGATTCTCGACGGGCGCGATGAGCTACGGCTCCATCTCGCAGGAGGCCCACGAAACCCTCGCGATCGCCATGAACCGGCTCGGCGCCAAGTCGAACACGGGCGAGGGCGGCGAAGACCTCGAGCGCCTCATCGACCCGGAGCGGCGCAGCGCGATCAAGCAGGTTGCTTCCGGGCGCTTCGGCGTCACGAGCATGTATCTCACGAACGCCGACGACCTGCAGATCAAGCTCGCGCAGGGGGCCAAGCCGGGCGAAGGTGGCCAGCTGCCGCCCGCCAAGGTGTATCCGTGGATCGCCAGGACCCGGCACGCCACCGCCGGCGTCGGCCTGATCTCGCCGCCGCCGCACCACGACATCTACTCGATCGAAGACCTCAAGCAGCTCATCTTCGATCTCAAGCGCGCCAACCCGAAGGCCCGCGTGCACGTCAAGCTCGTCAGCGAATCCGGCATCGGTGCGGTCGCCGCCGGCGTGGCAAAGGCCCTCGCCGACGTCGTGCTCGTCTCCGGCCACGACGGCGGAACCGGCGCCAGCCCGCTCAACTCGCTCAAGCATGCGGGAACGCCCTGGGAGCTCGGCCTCGCCGAGACGCAGCAGACGCTCATGCTGAACGGCATGCGCGACCGCGTCGTCGTGCAGGTCGACGGCCAGCTGAAGACCGGTCGCGACGTCATCGTCGGCGCCCTGCTCGGTGCCGAGGAGTTCGGCTTCGCGACGGCCCCACTCGTAGTCTCCGGCTGCGTCATGATGCGCAAATGCCACCTGAACACCTGCCCGGTCGGCGTCGCCACCCAGGATCCGCTGCTGCGCAGCCGCTTCACCGGCAAGCCGGAGTTCGTCGTCAACTTCTTCGAGTTCATCGCCGAGGAGGTGCGGGGATACCTTGCCCAGCTCGGCTTCCGCACGCTCGATGAGGCGATCGGCCATCGTGAGCTGCTCGACGTCGACCGCGCGCTCTCCAACTGGAAGACGGAGGGCCTGGATCTCTCGCCGATCCTCGTCGGCCCGACGTTCGCGCCGGACGCGCCGTTGAAGAACGCGCGCGGCCAGAACCACGAGCTCGATGCGCACTTCGACAACCAGCTCATCGAGGCGAGCCGCGACGTTCTCGAGAACGGCGGTCACATCGAGCTGAGCCTGCCCATCCGCAACACGGAGCGCGCGGTCGGCACCATGCTCGGCCATGAGGTCACGGTGCGCCACGGCGTCGACGGCCTGCCCGCCGGCTCCATCGACGTCACGCTCACGGGCTCGGCCGGGCAGTCGCTCGGCGCGTTCCTGCCCGGCGGCATCACGCTGCGCCTGTTCGGCGACGCGAATGACTACGTGGGCAAGGGCCTCTCCGGGGGCGACATCGTCGTGCGGCCCGAGGCGACCAGCGTGTTCCCCGCAGAGCACAACGTCATCGCCGGCAACGTGATCGGCTATGGCGCCACGCAGGGCAGCATGTTCATCCGGGGCATGGTCGGCGAGCGTTTCCTCGTGCGCAACTCCGGCGCGACGGCGGTCGTCGAGGGTGTCGGCGACCACGCGCTCGAGTACATGACGGGCGGTCTCGCGCTCATTCTCGGTTCGACCGGCCGCAACCTGGGCGCCGGCATGTCGGGCGGAACCGCGTACGTGTACCGCTTGCGCGAGGACCGCGTGAATCCGGATGCGCTCGCCTCCGGCGAGCTCGCGCTGCTGCCTCTCGGCAGCGCCGACGTCGAGATCGTGCGCGACCTGCTCGTCCGCCATCGCAACGAGACGGATTCGGCGCTCGCCTCGAAGCTGCTGGCGACCTTCGCCGACACGGTGACCGAGTTCGTCAAGGTGCTGCCGCGCGACTACGCGGCCGTTCTGGCGACCCGTCAGGACGCGCTGAGCGAGGGCCTCGACCCCGACGGCGACGTTGTATGGGAGAGAATCATGGAGGTGACCGGTGGCTGACCCGCGCGGATTCCTGAAGGTGACGGAGCGGGAGCTGCCGAAGCGGCGCCCGGTTCCCGTCAGGCTCATGGACTACAAGGAGATCTACGAGCCGGGCGACCCGGAACAGCTGCGCAGGCAGGCCGGGCGCTGCATGGACTGCGGCGTGCCGTTCTGCCATCAGGGCTGCCCGCTCGGCAATCTGATTCCCGAGTGGAACGATCTCATGTGGCGCGGCGAGGGTCGGCTCGCGGCAGACCGTCTGCTCGAGACCAACAACTTCCCCGAGTTCACCGGCCGCCTCTGCCCGGCGCCGTGTGAGACGTCGTGCGTGCTCGGCATCAACCAGCCCGCCGTCACGATCAAGCAGGTCGAGGTCTCGATCATCGACCAGGCATGGCAGAACGGATGGGTGCAGCCGCATCCGCCGGAGCGCCTTACCGGCAAGACCGTCGCCGTCGTGGGCAGCGGCCCCGCCGGCCTCGCCGCCGCCCAGCAGCTCACCCGGGCGGGTCACACGGTGGCGGTGTACGAGCGCGACGACCGCATCGGCGGCCTGCTTCGCTACGGAATCCCCGACTTCAAGATGGAGAAGCGCGTCATCGAGTCGCGCCTCAACCAGATGATGGCAGAGGGAACCCGCTTCCGCGCTGGCGTCAACATCGGCGTCGACATCAGCTGGTCTGAGCTGAGGGAGCGGTACGACGCTGTCGTGGTCGCTACCGGCTCACTCGTGCCGCGCGACCTGCCGATCCCCGGGCGCGAGCTCGGCGGGGTGCATTTCGCCATGGACTACCTGGTGCAGCAGAACCGGGTCGTCGCGGGCGACACCGTGGCCGACCAGATCACCGCGCGCGGCAAGCACGTGGTGGTGCTCGGCGGCGGCGACACCGGATCGGACTGCATCGGAACCGCGCACCGTCAGGGCGCGGCATCCGTCACCAACCTCGCGATCGGCACGCAGCCGCCGTCGGAGAGGCCCGAGCACCAGCCGTGGCCGATCACTCCCACGCTCTTCGAGGTGCAGAGCTCGCACGAGGAGGGCGGAACGCGCGAGTACCTCGCGACGACCGTTGAGTTCCTCGCGAACGAGCTCGGCCAGGTGCGCGCGATCCGGGTGGCCGAGACCGAGTTCGTCGACGGCCGCCGCGTGCCGAAGGCCGGCACGGAGCGGGAGATCCCGGCCGACCTCGTACTGCTCGCGCTCGGTTTCACCGGAACTGACGCTCTCGAGCTCACCGACCAGCTCGGCCTGCCGTTCGACGAGCGGGGCAACGCCGAGCGTGCAGCCGACTACCAGACGAGCACGCCCGGCGTGTTTGTCGCGGGCGACGCGGGGCGCGGTGCGTCGCTCATCGTCTGGGCGATCGCCGAGGGTCGTGCTGCGGCCAGCGCGGTTGACCGCTATCTTGAAGGGACGACCCAGCTGCCGTTCCCGGTGAAGCCGACCGATCGAGGCATCACGCTCTGATCATCGAGTCGGCGTGCGATTCCTTTCGGCACGCACGCAGGCAGCTATCGCAATCGAGCGCTGAGATATCGGCGCGGAAATCTGGAGTACATCACGCATGAGACGGGCAAAGATCGTCGCAACCCTCGGCCCGGCGACATCCAGCTACGAGAACATTCGCGCCATCATCGACGCGGGCGTTGACGTAGCGAGGATGAACCTGAGCCACGGCACCTACGACGTGCACGAGGGCGTTTACGCCAATGTGCGCAAGGCCGCCGACGACTCGGGCCGCGCCATCGCCGTCATGGTCGACCTGCAGGGCCCGAAGATTCGCCTCGGCAAGTTCGAGGGCGGCCCGTACGAGCTCGAGGTCGGCGACATCTTCACGATCACGACCGACGACATCGTCGGCACCCGTGAGCTCTCGTCGACCACGTTCAAGGGGCTGCCGCACGACGTCAAGCCGGGCGACTTCCTGCTCATCGACGACGGCAAGGTGAAGGTGCGCGTCATCGACGCGGACGACACCGTCGTCAGGACCGAGGTCGTCGTGGCGGGT
Organism: Microbacterium sp. STN6; assembly: GCF_026410545.1. Taxonomy (GTDB): domain Bacteria; phylum Actinomycetota; class Actinomycetes; order Actinomycetales; family Microbacteriaceae; genus Root112D2. The sequence continues at coordinate 1,130,830 of NZ_JAPMIT010000001.1, read as the reverse complement.
GCGGTGTCGAACAACAAGGGCATCAACCTGCCCGGCGTCGCCGTCAACGTTCCCGCGCTCTCGGAGAAGGACGAGGCCGACCTGCGCTGGGGTCTCAAGCTGGGCGCTGACCTGATCGCACTCTCGTTCGTGCGCAACGCCGCCGACATCGAGCGCGTGCACGAGATCATGTCAGAGGAGGGCCGCCGGGTCCCCGTGATCGCGAAGATCGAGAAGCCTCAGGCCGTCGACGCACTCGAGGAGATCATCGACGCGTTCGACGCCATCATGGTGGCGCGCGGCGACCTCGGCGTCGAGCTGCCCCTGGAGGCCGTGCCGATCGTGCAGAAGCGTGCGGTCGAGATCGCGCGCCGACGTGCGAAGCCGGTCATCGTGGCGACGCAGATGCTCGAGTCGATGATCAGCAGCCCCGTTCCTACCAGGGCGGAGACCTCCGACGTCGCCAATGCCGTGCTCGACGGCGCAGACGCGGTCATGCTCTCGGGCGAGACGAGCGTGGGCGAGTATCCGGTGGTCACGGTGCAGACGATGGCTCGCATCGTGGAATCGACCGAGGAGCACGGCCTCGAGCGCGTCGCGCCGCTCGGCACGAAGCCGCGCACGCAGGGCGGCGCTCTCACGCTCGCCGCCGCCGAGGTCGCGGACTTCGTCGAGGCGAAGTACCTGTGCGTGTTCACGCAGACCGGAGACTCGGCGCGCCGCATGTCCCGCCTGCGCTCGAAGATCCCCATGCTCGCGTTCACGCCGGAGCCGGGAATCCGCCGCCGCCTCGCCCTGTCGTGGGGCATCCAGAGCCACCTGGTCGACATGGTCACCCACACCGACCAGATGTTCGCCCAGGTCGACGACCTGCTGCTCGGCGAGGGCATGGCGGAGATCGGCGACAAGGTCGTCGTGATCTCGGGTTCGCCTCCCGGAATCTCGGGCTCCACCAACGACGTGCGTGTTCACGTCGTCGGCGACGCCCACAATGCGGCAGCGCCGGCGTACGCCGCGATCCGGTAGCACGCCACGCCACGAAAGGCCCCGCCCGTCAGGGGGGGGGCCTTTCGTGCATCCGCGACCGCACGCGCAAGCCCATAGCCGTGCGGGCCCCGCCTTTCTATGCTCGTGAAGTATGGAGACCTGGCCAGGAAGCGCGTATCCGCTCGGCGCGAGCTACGACGGAAGCGGCACCAATTTCGCCCTCTTCAGTGAGGCCGCTGAGGCGGTCGAGCTGTGCCTGTTCGACGACGGGAAGGAGACGCGGATCCCGCTGCGCGAGGTCGACGCGTCGGTGTGGCACGCGTATCTGCCGCAGGTTCAGCCCGGCACGCTCTACGGCTACCGCGTGCACGGCGCGTACGACCCCGGCACGGGCGCCCGTTGCGACCCGGCCAAGCTGCTGCTCGACCCCTACGCGAAGGCGGTCTCGGGCACCATCGACTGGTCGCCCGCCCTGTTCTCCTACGACTTCGACGACCCCTCCAGGCGCAACGAGGACGACTCGGCGGCGCACATGATGAAGAGCGTCGTGATCAACCCGTTCTTCGACTGGGCGGGCGACGCTCAGTTGCGGATCCCGTACAGCGACACCGTGATCTACGAGGCGCACGTGAAGGGGCTCACCAAGCAGCATCCCGAGATCGGCGACGAGACGCGGGGAAGCTATGCCGCCCTCGCCCACCCCGCCGTCATCGACCATCTGCACCGGCTCGGCATCACCGCCCTCGAACTCATGCCCGTTCACCAGTTCGTCAACGACAAGCACCTCATCGAGGCCGGCCGCTCGAACTATTGGGGCTACAACACCATCGGGTTCTTCGCCCCGCACAACGGCTACACCTCGTCGGGTGACGCCGGCGGGCAGGTGCAGGAGTTCAAGCGCATGGTTTTCGAGCTGCACCAGGCGGGGATCGAGGTGATCCTCGACGTGGTGTACAACCACACGGCAGAGGGCAACCATCTGGGGCCGACCCTGTCGTTCAAGGGCATCGACAACGCCGCGTACTACCGGCTGACCGACGAGGACCCGCAGTACTACATGGACTACACGGGCACGGGCAATTCCCTGAACGTGCGGCACCCGCATGCGCTCCAGCTCATCATGGACAGCCTGCGCTACTGGGTCACCGAGATGCACGTCGACGGGTTCCGCTTCGACCTCGCCGCGACCCTGGCACGGGAGTTCTACGATGTCGACCGGCTCGCGACCTTCTTCGAACTCGTGCAGCAGGATCCGATCGTCTCTCAGGTCAAGCTCATCGCCGAGCCGTGGGACATCGGGCCCGGCGGGTACCAGGTCGGCAACTTCCCGCCGCAGTGGACGGAATGGAACGGCCGGTACCGCGACACGGTGCGCGACTTCTGGCGCGGAGAACCCGCGACGCTCGGGGAGTTCGCCGCGCGCATCACGGGCTCCGCAGACCTGTACGAGAAGGACGGGCGACGCCCCGTGGCATCCATCAACTTCGTCACCGCGCACGACGGCTTCACGCTGCGCGACCTCGTGTCGTACAACGAGAAGCACAACGAGGAGAACGGCGAGGAGAACCGCGACGGCGAATCGCACAACCGCAGCTGGAACGGCGGCGTCGAGGGGCCGACGGACGACGAGCGTTTGCTGACGATCCGCGCCAGGCAGCAGCGCAACCTCATCGGCACGCTACTGCTCTCGCAGGGCGTGCCCATGATCCTGCACGGCGACGAGCTTGGCCGCACCCAGAACGGTAACAACAACACCTACGCGCAGGACTCGCCGCTCAGCTGGGTCGATTGGGGGAGCGCAGACGCCTCACTCATCGAGTTCACCTCGGCCCTGTCACGGCTGCGTCGCGAGCACGCGACGTTCCGGCGCGTGCGCTTCTTCGACGGCCGGCCCGTCAAACGCGGCGAGGGCGCCCCGCTGCCCGACATCGTGTGGCTCAACCCCAACGGCAAGGAGATGAGCGAAGAAGACTGGGACACCGCCTCCGCTCGCGCCGTCGCCGTCTTCCTAAACGGTGAGGGAATTCACGGCAGGGATGCGCGTGGCCGGCGCATCACTGATGACAACACGATCCTGCTTTTCAATGCGGCAGACGACGACGTCTCCTTCGTCGTCCCGGACGCGTCATACGGCACCGAGTGGCAGACGGTGGTCGATACCGCGGGGGGAGTGGCGGCATCCGACCGCGTGCTGCCGGGCGCGTCGATCACGCTGGCAGCGCGCTCTCTCGTGGTGCTGCTCGCCTTCGAGCAGAACGAGATTCTCGACGACTCTGTTGCGGCGTCGCTTTCCGAGGGCACGGAACGAGGCACGGAGCGAGCCACGGAACGAGGCACGCCGTGAACGTCCCCGCCAGCACGTACCGCCTGCAGGTGCGCGCCGACTTCGACCTGAACGAGGCCGCGGCGCTCGTCGACTACCTGCATGAGCTTGGCATCGACTGGCTCTACCTCTCGCCGTTGCTTCAGAGCGAGCCGGGCAGCGATCACGGCTACGACGTGGTCGATCCGATGCGCGTGGATGCGGCGCGGGGAGGCCGCCACGCGCTCGTCGCGCTCGCCCGCACGGCGCACGACGCCGGCCTGGGCGTGCTCGTCGACATCGTGCCCAACCACATGGGTGTGGCAAGCCCGCCGCTGAACGCGTGGTGGTGGGATGTGCTCGCCCACGGGCGAGCCGCCGCGCACGCCGATGCGTTCGACATCGACTGGGACGCCGGCGGGGGCAAACTGGTGATCCCCGTGCTCGCCGACGGCGACGCAATGGCCGACCTGCACATCGCAGATGGAATGCTGTGCTACTTCGAGAACCGCTACCCGATCGCGGAGGGAACGCTGGGCGACGGCGAGGCGCGCTCCGTGCACGAGCGTCAGCACTACCGCCTCGTGAACTGGCGCACGGCCGATACCGACCTCAACTACCGCCGGTTCTTCGCCGTCAACACCCTCGCGGCAATCCGGGTAGAGGAGCCGTCCGTGTTCGACGCCGCGCACGGCGAGATTCTCAGCTGGCTGCGCGACGGCCTCGTGGACGGCCTGCGCGTCGACCACCCCGACGGGCTCGCCGACCCCCGCGGCTACCTTCGGCGGCTCGCCGAAGCGACGGGCGGCGCCTACGTGCTGGTAGAGAAGATCCTGGAGCACGGCGAGCGGCTCGATTCCGGCTGGGCCACCGCGGGCACGACCGGCTACGACGCGCTCGGGCAGGTCGACCGCCTCTTCGTCGACCCGGCCGGCCGGCCCGGTCTCGACGCCCTTGCCGGCGGCATCGGCACTCCCGCCCACTGGAACCGTCTCGTGCACGACTGCAAGCGCGCGATCGCCGACGGCATCCTCGGCTCCGAGGTTCGTCGCCTCGCCCGTGAGCTTGGCGCGGATGACGAGCTCACGCGCGATTGCATCGCCGAACTCCTCGCGTGCTTCCCCGTCTATCGCTCGTACCTGCCGAACGGCGCCGAGCACCTGGGCCGCGCGCACGAGGCGGCGGTCGCCAGACGGCCGGATCTCGCGCAGGCGATCGGGCGCATCGCCGAGGTGCTGGCGGATGCCTCGCACCCCGCCGCGGTGAGGTTTCAGCAGACATCCGGCATGGTGATGGCCAAGGGCGTCGAGGACACCGCGTTCTATCGGTATACGCGCCTCACCTCGCTCACCGAGGTCGGCGGCGACCCGAGCGTCTTCAGCATCTCGCCCGACGACTTCCACGCAGCCCAGCGCGAACGCCTCGACACGTGGCCGGGCTCGATGACCACGCTCAGCACGCATGACACGAAGCGCGGCGAGGACGTGCGCGCGCGCATCAGCGTGCTCGCGGAGCTCCCCGACGAGTGGGCCGCCGCGCTCGGTGAGCTTCGCACGCTCGCCCCGCTCGGCGACGGTCCGCTCGAGAACCTGCTCTGGCAGGCCGTGATCGGCTCGCGCCCCGCGACCCGCGAGAGGCTGCACGCGTTCGCCGAGAAGGCCGCGCGCGAGGCCGCCGACTCGACAGGCTGGGCGTCGCCCGACGCCGAATTCGAAGAGCGGATGCACGCCCTCATCGATGCGGCGTTCGACGACCCGCGCGTCCGCGCCGTGCTCGACCGCGTCTCGGCGCTCGTCACGGCTCCCGGCTTCAGCAACAGCCTCGGCGCCAAGCTCGTGCAGCTCACCGCTCCGGGCGTGCCGGATGTGTACCAGGGCAGCGAGCTGTGGGAGCTCTCGCTCGTCGACCCGGACAACCGGCGGCCTGTGGACTTCGGGGAGAGGCGACGCATTCTCGCCGAGATTCGCGCCGGCGCGCATCCGAGCGTCGATGCCGGTGGTGCCGCGAAGATGCTCGTGACCCACCGCGCGCTCTGCCTGCGGCGGGACCGACCCGACCTCTTCACCGGCTACCGGCCGGTCGCCGCGCGCGGCCACGCCGCGCCACACGCGGTGGCCTTCGACCGCGGCGGTGCGATCACCCTCGTGACCCGACTGCCCGTCGGCCTCGAGCGCGACGGCGGCTGGGGCGACACGGTCCTTCAGGCACCGCGTGGCTCGTATCTCGACGTCCTGAGCGGCAGGAGGCACCAGGCCGACGATGGGCTTGGCATCGGGGAGATTCTCACGCGCTATCCGCTCGCGCTTCTCGTGAGGGAGGACTCGTAACATGATCGGCACGGACTTCGCGGTGTGGGCACCACGCGCATCCGCTCTTCAGCTCGACACCAGCGTCGGCGCGTTCACACTGCACCGCGGCACGGATGACTGGTGGTCGCTCGAATCGGGTGATCTCGACGCGATCCGGGCAGCGGCCGGCGACGACGATATCGACTACGGCTACCGCATCGACGGCGAGGGGAGCGTGCTGCCCGACCCGCGATCGCGGCGGATGCCGAACGGCGTGCACGCGGCCGCGCGCACGTTCGACCCGTCAGCGTATGCGTGGGGCGACGCACTCTGGCGCGGACGCTCGCTCGCCGGTGCCGTGATCTACGAGCTGCATATCGGCACGTTCACGCAGGCGGGTACGTTCGCCTCGGCGATCGAGCGGCTCGACCACCTCGTCGAGCTCGGCGTCGACGCCGTCGAACTGCTGCCCGTCGCCGCGTTCAACGGCGAGCACAACTGGGGCTACGACGGGGTGCTCTGGTACGCGGTGCACGAGGCGTATGGCGGGCCTGCCGGCTACCAGGCGTTCGTCGACGCGTGCCACGCACGAGGGCTCGCCGTGATTCAGGACGTCGTGTACAACCACCTCGGCCCGAGCGGCAACGACCTTCCGCGCTTCGGCCCGTACCTGACCGACGCTCATGCGAACACGTGGGGCGCGAGCGTGAACCTCGATGGGCCTGGCTCGGATGAGGTGCGCCGGTACATCATCGACAACGCCGTGATGTGGTTCGGCGACTACCACGTCGACGGGCTGCGGCTCGACGCCGTGCACGCCCTCGTCGACCACCGCGCCACGCACATTCTCGAGGAGCTCGCGGTTGAGGTCGACGCCCTCGCCGCACACGTCGGGCGGCCGCTGACGCTGATCGCCGAATCCGATCTGGGCGATCCGCGGCTCATCACCCCGCGGGCGGCGGGCGGATACGGGCTCACGGCGCAGTGGAACGACGACTTCCACCACGCCATGCACGTGAATCTCACGGGGGAGACGAGCGGTTACTACGCAGACTTCGCCGGCATCGGCGCGCTCTCGAAGGTGCTCGAAGAGGGCTTCTTCCACGACGGCAGCTACTCGAGCTTCCGCGAGCGACACCACGGGCGGCCCATCGAGCGGGCGCACACGCCAACGTGGCGCCTGGTGGTGTGCACGCAGAACCACGACCAGATCGGCAACCGGGCGATGGGCGACAGGCTCAGCGCGTCGCTCGACGAGCGGCAGCTTGTGATCGCGGCGGCGTTCACGCTGCTCGGCCCGTTCACGCCCATGCTGTTCATGGGCGAGGAGTGGGCCGCGTCGACGCCGTGGCAGTTCTTCACCTCCCATCCGGAGCCCGAGCTGGCCGAGGCGACCGCTCGCGGGCGCATCGCCGAGTTCGCGCGCATGGGATGGGACGAGGCGAGCGTTCCCGATCCGCAGGATCCCGAGACATTCCGGCGTTCGATGCTCGACTGGTCCGAGGCGCGCTCGGGGCGCCATGGCGCGGTGTTCGCGTGCTACCGCGAGCTCATCCGCCTGCGCCGCGAGCACGCCGACTTCACCGACCCGCGCTTCGATCGCATCGCGAGTGAGTACGACCTCGACGAAAGCTGGCTCGCCATGCGACGCGGCTCGATGCTCGTCGTTGCCAACTTCGGCGACGACGCGGTTCGGGTGCCCCTCGCCATCCGGGGTGACGCGCTCTTCACCTCCGGCGAGGTCACGCCAGGTACCGACGCGCTGCGGCTCGGCGCCCACGCGCTGCTCGTCGGGCGGGCGGCGCGCGACGATGGGACAAGCGGCGCGCATCCATTCGCCATAGCCTGAGCGTATGCCGGCGTCATCGCGAATCGACCTCCTCACGGGGTGGATGCCGCGCCAGCGCTGGTACACGGGCAAGGGCCGAGCGCCCGCCCTTCGCATCATCGGCACCGTCGAGCTTGCCGCATCCGCCGGGGTGCACTCGCGCATCCATCTGGTCATGGACGAGCGGGACGGCCGTTCTGTGCTCTACCAGGTGCCGGTCGCCGAGCGCCGCGAACCGCTGTCGGGCGGCGAGGCTGCGCTGATCGGCGTGCTCGGCGAGGGCAGGAGCGAAGACGACGACGGCCTCGACGGCGAACTCGTCGAGCCGCGCTACCTCTACGACGGCCCTCGCGATGCCGCCTTCGCCGAGGCCCTTCTCGCGCTCATCGTCGACGACGGCCATGCCACGGGTGACCGAGCGGATGCGCATGGCCGCTCCGCGCGGCCGTTCACCTACCAGCGCATGACCTCCGCGGTGCTCGACGGCGAGCAGTCGAACACCTCGATCGTGTACCGCTTCGACGAGACCGCCAGTCTGCCCCGGCTCATCTGCAAGGTCTTCCGGGCGCTGCACCACGGCGAGAACCCCGACGTGACGCTGCAGCAGGCGCTGTTCGAGGCGGGGTCGACGGCCGTGCCGCAGACCATCGGCAGCCTCGTCGGCGAATGGAACGACCGGTCGGCGCCGGGCGGGCGGGCCACGGGCCACCTCGCGTTCGCGCAGGAGTTCCTCGTAGGGGCCGAGGATGCCTGGCGGCTCGCGCTTGGCGCGGCCGCCAGGGGCGCGGAGTTCACCCCGAGCGCCCGGGCCATCGGTTCGGCCCTCGCCGAGGTGCACGTGGGTCTGCGGTCGGCTCTCACCTCGCAGCCCGCCGAACCCGAAGACATCGCCGCGATGGGGGCTGCGTGGGCCCGGCGCCTGGACGAGGCGATCGAGGAGCTTCCCGAGCTTGCTCCGCTGCGCGAGCGCATCACGGCCGTCTACGCTCGCGCCGCCGCCAGCGCATGGCCGCCCCTGCAGCGCATCCACGGTGACCTGCACCTGGGTCAGGTTCTCTCGGTCGCGGGCGGCAGCTGGGCCATTATCGACTTCGAGGGCGAGCCGGCGCGCCCCCTTCCCGAGCGGTCGCGCCCCGATGTGGCACTGCGCGATGTGGCGGGCATGCTTCGCAGCTTCGACTACGTGGCCGGCGCCGTGCCGGGTGCGCCAGACGGCCACGGCTGGGCCGAACGCTGCCGCGAGGCGTTTCTCGAGGGGTACCGGTCGGTCGGCGGCGACACCGAGCCGCAGGCGCTTCTCGATGCCCTCGAACTCGACAAAGCACTCTACGAGACGGTCTACGAGGCACGGAACCGGCCGGAATGGCTGCCGATCCCCGCGGCCGCGGTGCGCCGCTTGGTGAGCAGCACGGCCGGCGCGAGCTGACCGCGGCCCGCTGACGGCCACATCTGCCCCGGCTGCGGCTTTCCTCAGAGCTGTCTGGGAGCTCCTCGCCCCGCCTTCAGCCCGCGGGTAGCGTCGAAGTGACGGTGTCGGCTGCGTAGCCGGCCCGGCGAGGGCGCGGGGGCGCCCGCCTCGACGCGTCGCGCTTTCGTGCGCGCCCGAAGCGGTTGCCCGGCTCGCCACCGCCGTACACGAGACGCGAGCGCACCAGACGCAAGGAGTCAGCCATCACCTCTCAGGCGATCAGCACGACCGAGACGACGCACACCACGAGCGCGCCGTCGGGCACGAAGGCGGGCGGGCGACCCGGCAGCTTCCGTCCCGAGGTTCAGGCGCTGCGTGCACTCGCCGTCGCCCTGGTCGTCACGTACCACCTGTGGCCCGGTGCCCTGCCCGGCGGTTACGTCGGCGTCGACGTGTTCTTCGTCATCTCCGGGTTCCTCATCACGGGCCAGTTGATCCGCGAGATCGATTCGAGCGGCAGCATCCGCCTCGTGCGCTTCTGGTCCCGACGCGTTCGCCGGCTGCTGCCCGCCGCGTTCCTGGTGCTCGTCGCGGTGGCCGTGGGCGTGTGGGCGTTCGTGCCCGAGGCGCTGTGGCAGCAGTTCTTCCGGGAGATCGGCGCGAGCGCGCTCTACGTGCAGAACTGGGCCCTGGTGCAGGATGCCGTCAACTACTTCGCGGCAGGCAACCTCGCCTCGCCCGTGCAGCACTTCTGGTCGCTTTCCGTCGAGGAGCAGTTCTACCTCGTCTGGCCGCTGCTGCTCCTGCTTCCTCTGCTCATCCGCGCCCGCTCACGCGTGCAGCGCACCGTCACGCTCGCCGTGCTGGGCGCAGGCAGCGCCGTGAGCCTTGCGTACGGCATCTCCCTGAGCGCCACCGACCCCTCGGTCGCCTACCTGTCGACCTTCACCCGCGCGTGGGAGTTCGGCGTCGGCGGTCTCCTCGCGTTCGTCATCGCAGGGCTGCGGATGCGCCCCGCCGTCTGCGCCGTTCTCTCGTGGGCGGGGCTGGCCGCGATCGGCGTCTCCGCGTTCGTCATCAACGGGGACACGCCATTCCCCGGCACCGCCGCGCTACTCCCCGTCGCCGGCACGATCGCGGTCATCGCCGCGGGGCTGCCCGACGCGCGCTGGGCGCCGAGCGGCCTCATGATGGGCCGCTTCGTGCAGTGGCTCGGCGGCGCCTCGTACTCGCTGTATCTGTGGCACTGGCCGCTGATCGTCATCGTGCCGCTAGCGCTGGCCCGATTCATTCCGGGCTACCACGAGGCTGGCGCAGTGACGCTCGTCGCCATCCTGTTCGCATCGCTCGCCTGCGCCGGCCTCAGCAAGCGCTACGTCGAGGACCGTACCCGCACCGCTCCGGTGCTCGCGGGGGCGCGCCCCCGCCGCAGCATCTTCGTCATGGCCGGCGCCATGGCGGTCATCGTCGCGGTGTGCGGGGTGGCCTGGAACGGCGTGCAGCACACGATCGCGACGTCGCAGGTGAAGACGGCCGCTCTCGTGAGCGCCATGCCCGCGTGCCTGGGCGCATCCGCCATCGACCCCGCCACGCCGCAGCCGTGCGAGAACGACGACCTGCACGGCGTGCTCGCGCCGAGCCCGGTCTCGGTCGCCGACGACCTGCCAGACACGTGCATCACGGGCACGCGCGCCGTGAAGCCGGTGGTGTGCGAGGGCGGCGTGAGCGCCGAGGCGGCAACCAAGACGGTCGCCCTGGTGGGCGACTCGCACGCCGCGCAATGGGAGCCGGCGCTCGAGACGGTGGCGCAGGAGAAGGGCTGGCACATCGTCATGATGCTGAAGGGGTCGTGCGCGTTCTCGAAGGCGACGCGGGCTGGCGACCCTGCCTCGGCGGCGGTCACGAGCTGCGCGAAGTGGAACTCGCTCGTGCGTGACAAGCTTGCCGCCATGCCGAGCGTGAGCGCGCTCATCACCTCCGCCGACATCAAGGACCTGTACGCAGACAAGGCTGGCAGGAGCGGCTATCAGAACGCCGTCGCCGGGTACCGCTCGACGTGGAAGGCCCTGCCCGCCTCCATCAGCACGGTGTACGTGATCGCCGACACCCCGCGCCCGGCGGCGGATGCGCAGACGTGCCTCGAGGTGCGTGAGCCCGCCCAGCGTCTCGAGCCGGGCGCGTGCGCCCAGTCGCGAGCGGACGCGATCGGCGACGACCCGCTGGTCGCCGCGGCATCCGGTGCATCGTCTCGCGTGAAGCTGATCGACATGACCGACGACTTCTGCACTCAGGATTCCTGCGATCCGGTCGTCGGCCACGTGCTGGTCTACCGCGACAAGAGCCACATGACCGCCACATACGCGGCGACGCTCGCGCCGTATCTCAAGCGGGCCTTGGCCGCGCAGGCGTGAGCCGCGGCGACTCGCCGCACCCGCCGCGCCTTACGCCGAGATGAACGGTCCCGGTACGACCGGGGTGAGCGCCGCGAACTTGGGCTCGCGCCCGTCGCCGGAGGAGCGGCCCGTGAGCCGGCGGCCGATCCACGGCAGCACATACTCTCGGTAGTAGGCGGCCGTGCGGCGCGAACGCTCGCCGGCGGGCGCCTCGGCCACCTCGTCGACGCCCCATTCGGTGGGGACGACGCAGCCGAGCGCCAGCAGCACGTTCGAGGCCACCCGCGCGTGACCGAGAGCGTTCATGTGCATGCGGTCGGGGGACCAGTAGCGAATGTCGGCGAGCGTCGCGTCGGCCCAGTTGTCGACGAAGGTCACGCCGTCTCGCGGATACCGCTCGCGCACGAGGGCCGCCAGGCGCTCTCCGCGCTTCTGGATGAGACGGCCGGCGGGCAGGTGGTGCGTGGGGTTCGCCCCGCTCAGCAGCAGCATGTGCGGGCCGGCGGCGACCACGCGGCGGGCAGCTTCGGCGAGCTGGTCGGCGATCGATTCGAGCGTCACGCGGGGGCGCATGATGTCGTTGCCGCCGCCGTTCAGGCTGATCAGCTGCGGCGCCAGCGCGATGGCGGGCTCGAGCTGCTCGGCGATGAGCGGGCCGAGCTTGCGGCCGCGGATGGCGAGATTCGCGTAGGTGACGCGCTGGGCACTCGCCGCCGCGAGGCCGAGCGCCACCAGGTCGGCCCAGCCGCGCACGCGCCCGTCGCCCAGCTCGTCGCCGACGCCCTCGGTGAAACTGTCGCCGATGGCCACGAAGCTCTGGAACATGCCTCAACGCTATCGCCAGCGCACCCCTTCACGAGACGGCCGCATGAACCTACCCTGAGGGCGAAGGCAGGGCGTGTGCCCTCGCCCGCGAGACGGAAGGACGAACGGCCATGGCAGACAACGATGCGAACGGCACGGATGACGTCGGGGCCGGCCCCGACGGCGGCAAGGTGCGCACGGGACCGGACTCGTCGGATTCGCTGAAGTATTCGCAGGAGGTCACGTCGCCCGACGATGAGCCGGAGCGCGAGGGACGCAGCCTCGCGACGACGAGCCACGAGGTCATCAAGGAATGGGCCGAAGCGCGCGGCGGCAGGCCCGCCACGGTCGAGGGCACGGAGCATGGCGAGAACCTGGGCGTGCTGCGGTTCGACTTCGGCGACGAGACGAAGAACCTTCGCGAGGTCGACTGGGACGAATGGTTCGCCACCTTCGACGACCGCAAGCTGAACTTCATCTACCAGGAGACCCGCAGCGACGGCAGCCAGTCCAACTTCTTCCGCCTCGACAACCCCGACCGCGAGGACGGCTGAGCCGCCCGTGAGCGCTCGCACAGCACGACGCGTCCTGGCCACAGGAGCGGCCCTGGCCCTGGCCGGGGCCCTGGCCGCGTGCACCGGGATGCCGAACCCCGCGCCAGCCGCCACGAGCGAGCCGCCCGCGGCGCCGCAGGTGGCTGCGCCGACATCCGCTTCTCTGGCTGTCGTGCCGGAAGTCGTCAAGCAGGTCGAGCCGTCGGTCGTCACGATCACCACCCCGATCGGCCTCGGCAGCGGCGTCATCTATCGCAGCGACGGCACGATCGTCACCGATGCGCACGTGGTGGAGAACGAGCAGAAGCGGCCCTTCGACACCGTGCAGGTGCAGTTCGCCGACGGCGCGCAGGCGCAGGCCTCGGTGATCGCGGTCGATGACACGACCGACGTGGCCGTCATCAAGGCGAAGCGGAAGGGCCTTCCCGCGGCCACCTTCGCGAAGAGCGAGCCCGAGGTGGGGGAGCTCGCGATCGTGCTCGGCAGCCCGCTCGGCCTCGACGAGACGGTCACGGCGGGCATCATCTCGGGCCTGCACCGCAACATGCCCGCCTCGAGCCAGTCGCCGCAGGGCCTCATCGACCTCATTCAGACGGATGCGCCGATCTCGCCAGGCAACTCCGGTGGCGCGGTCGTCAACGGGCAGGCGCAGGTCGTCGGCCTCTCCGAGGCGTACCTGCCCCCGAGTTCGGGTGCCGTCGCGATCGGCTTCGTGACCCCGTCGACGACCGTGACCGACGTCGCCGACCAGCTCCTGAAGAGCGGCAAGGCGAGCCACGCGTTCCTCGGCGTCGTCTGCCGCGACATCACGCCCCAGCTCGCGGACCAGCTCGAGCTGTCGAAGACCGAGGGCGCCCTGGTGATTCAGGTTCAGGATGGCAGCCCCGCCGCGAGCGCCGGCATCAAACCGGGCGACATCATCACGAAGGTGGGGGATCGGAACGTGCACACCGTGCTCGATCTGGTGGCGGCGGTGCGCGCGGCGAAGGTGGGGCACACCGTGACGATCACAGATGTGCGCGGAAAGAAGTCGCTGTCGCTTCAGGCCACGCTCGTCGACCAGCAGTAGTGCAGATCACATCGTCTGCCGCATCGATGCCGCGCGTGCCGGTGGTGGGATTCGAACCCACACGCCCTCTCGGACAAAGCATTTTGAGTGCTCCGCGTCTGCCATTCCGCCACACCGGCGCACAACAACGAGACTCAGGATACCGTAGGCTTTGATCGTGAGTGACCAGGAAAACGCCCCCGCAGTTCCCCGCCGAGTCGTCGTCGCCGAAGACGAATCGCTGATCAGACTCGACATCGTCGAGATCCTGCGCGACAACGGCTTCGAGGTCGTCGGCGAGGCCGGCGACGGCGAGACGGCCGTGGCACTCGCCACCGAGCTGCGCCCCGACCTGGTGATCATGGACGTGAAGATGCCGCAGCTCGACGGCATCTCGGCGGCCGAGCGCCTCTCGAAGGCGCACATCGCCCCCGTCGTACTTCTCACGGCATTCAGCCAGAAGGAACTCGTCGAGCGCGCCACCGAGGCGGGCGCCCTCGCGTACGTCGTCAAGCCGTTCACGCCGAACGACCTGCTGCCCGCGATCGAGATCGCTCTGGCCCGCTACGCCCAGATCATCGCCCTCGAGGCAGAGGTCACCGACATGGTGGAGCGCTTCGAGACCCGCAAACTCGTCGACCGCGCCAAGGGCCTGCTCAACGAGAAGATGGGGCTGAGTGAGCCGGAGGCGTTCCGCTGGATCCAGAAGGCGTCGATGGACCGCCGACTCACCATGCACGATGTCGCGCAGGCGATCATCGAGCAGCTTTCGCCCAAGAAGTCCTAGCGTGAGCCGGGCTAGCGGCCCGGCATGTCCTTGATGAAATTCGTGATGCGGATCGTCGAGCAGCGCCTGCCCTGATCGTCGGTGACGGCGACCTCGTGCGTGGTCAGCGTGCGGCCGAGGTGTACGGGCGTGCAGACGCCGGTGACGTAGCCGCTGGTGGCCGACCGGGTGTGCGTGGCGTTGATCTCGATGCCGACCGCGAGCTTGCCTGGCCCCGCGTGCAGGTTGGCCGCCATCGAGCCGAGGGACTCGCCGAGCACCACATACGCGCCGCCGTGCAGCAGGTTCGCCGGCTGGGTATTGCCCTCGACCGGCATGCGGGCGACGGAGCGTTCAATGGTGAATTCGATGAACTCGATGCCCATCTTGTCGGCCAGGGCGCCGACGCCGCGTTCCCGCACATACTCGAGCGCATCCACGTCGCCTTCGAACATCTCCACCTTCATCTCGGGCCGTGTCCCGCCCCTCCCCGTGACTGTCGGAGGGCGCTTGTAGGCTGGCCTACGTGTCGGACTCCGAAAAGCCTACCCTCCTCGTCATCGACGGCCATTCGCTCGCATTCCGGGCGTTCTACGCGCTTCCCATCGACAGTTTCGTCAACCGCGAGGGCCAGCACACGAACGCCATCCATGGCTTCATCGCGATGCTCATCAACCTGCTGAAGAACGAGAAGCCCACCCACATCGCGGTGGCCTTCGACATCTCGCGCTACTCGTTCCGCACGCGCGACTACCCCGAGTACAAGGGCACGCGCGGCGAGACCCCGCCGGAATTCGTCGGCCAGGTGCCGCTTCTCGAAGAGGCGCTGCATGCCATGAACATCGTCACGGTCACGAAAGAGGATTACGAGGCCGACGACATTCTCGCCACCCTCGCCAGGCAGGGTGCCGAGCAGGGTTTCAGGGTCTTCGTCGTCTCCGGTGACCGCGATTCGCTGCAGCTGGTGAACGACGACGTGACGGTGCTGTACCCGAACGCGCGTGGGGTCTCCGAACTCAAGCGCTACGACCCGCAGACCGTCTTCGAGCGCTATGGAATCGCACCCCACCAATACCCCGACATCGCGGCGCTCGTGGGCGAGACCAGCGACAACCTCATCGGCATTGACAAGGTCGGCGAGAAGACGGCCGTCAAGTGGATCACGAAGTACGGCAGCCTCGACGAGGTGCTGGCGCACGCCGACGAGATCACCGGCGTCGTCGGCGAGAAGCTGCGCGAGCAGAAGGAGAACGCCATCCGCAACCGCCGGCTCAACCGGCTCGTCAACGACGTCGAGCTGCCGGTCGGCCCGGCCGACCTCGCGCGCAAGCCCATTAACGAGCAGGCCATCCGCGAGATCTTCGGCCGGCTGCAGTTCAAGACGCTGCTCGAGCGGCTGCTGAAGGCCGCGGCAGAAGACGGCGGTCTCGACGGGCAGATCGTCGACGAGACGGTGTCAGAGGAGGTCGGGCCCGAGGTTCCCGTCGTTCGCACGCTGATCGACGAGGAGCTCGCGAATTGGATCGAGCGCGTGAGCGCTGCCGGCACCCGAGCGTTGGGCCTGCAGGTCGAGCACGGACCTGGCGGCGTCACGGGATTCGGCCTCGCCACCGACGACGACTCCGCCTATGTCCCGTGGGCTCCCGGCCGGCCGGATTACACGGCGCTCGAGGCCTGGCTCGCCTCGGACGCGCCGAAGCACATGTACTACGCAAAGCCGCAGCTGAAGGCGCTGAGCCGGGCAGGCATCCGCTTCTCGGGTCTCGCCTTCGACACCCGGCTCGCGGGCTGGCTCATCAGGCCGGGCACGGTGCCGAAGTCGCTCGCCGAGCAGGTGTACGAGATTCTGGGCGAGACGCTGCCGGTCGCCGACCCCAACCAGCTGGTGCCGGCCGACGATGCGATCGGCCCTGCCACCGAGGCATGGTACGTGCTGCGCCTCGCCGACAGCCAGGCACTCGCCATCGACGCCGGGTCCCGGCGCGTGCTCGACGAGATCGAGCTTCCGCTGGTGTCGGTGCTCGCCAGAATGGAACTCGACGGCGTCGCCATCGACCAGCCCGTCCTGGCGGCCCTGAGGCAAGAGCTCACGGCACAGGCCGACGCCTTCGCAGCGAGCGCGTTCGCCGAGATCGGGCACGAGGTCAACCTCGGCTCGCCCAAGCAACTGCAGCAGGTGCTCTTCGACGAGCTCGGCATGCCCAAGACCCGCTCGACCAAGACCGGCTTTTCCACGGATGCCGCGGCGCTGGCCGATCTGCAGGAGAAGAACCCGCACCCCTTCCTCGGGCTGCTGCTGCAGCATCGCGACGCCACGAAGCTCAAGCAGATCATTGAGACGCTCGAGCGCTCGGTGGAGGGCGACGGGCGCATCCACACCACGTACGACCAGACCGGCACGACGACGGGGCGCATCTCGTCGAACGACCCGAACCTGCAGAACATCCCCGTGCGCACCGACGAGGGCCGGCGCATCCGCTCGGCCTTCATGTCGGCACCGGAATACGAGACCCTGCTCACCGCCGACTACTCGCAGATCGAGATGCGCATCATGGCGCACCTCTCGGGCGACGCCGGCCTCATCGAGGCGTTCAACGCCGGCGAAGACCTGCACCGTTTCGTCGGCGCGCGCATCTTCGGCGTCGAGCCGGCAGACGTGACGCCCGCCATGCGCTCGAAGGTCAAAGCCATGTCGTACGGGCTGGCCTACGGGCTCAGCGCGTTCGGCCTTTCGAAGCAGCTGCGCATCGAATCGAGCGAGGCAAAGCAGCTCATGACCGACTACTTCGCCCGCTTCGGGGCGGTGCGCGACTACCTGCGCAACGTGGTGGAGCAGGCACGCATCGACGGCTACACCGAGACCATCTTCGGCCGCAGGCGCCCCTTCGCCGACCTCAACAGCACCAACCGCGTGCTGCGTGACAACGCCGAACGCGCCGCGCTCAACGCGCCCATCCAGGGCTCGGCGGCCGACATCATGAAGATCGCCATGCTCGGCATCGCACGAGACATCGCGGCGGGCGAGCTGCGCTCACGCATGCTGCTGCAGGTGCACGACGAGCTCATCTTCGAGGTCGCAGCGGGGGAGTGGGACGCTCTCGAGCAGATCGTGACCGCGCGCATGTCCGGGGCCGCCGAGCTCAGCGTTCCGCTCGACGTTCAGGTGGGTCGTGGCCGCAACTGGGATGCCGCCGCGCACTGACGGGATCTCGATACGCTGCGCTACTCGATGAGCGGCGTTCGCCTTTAAGCTCGAACACATGACACACGCAGAGCCGCGCACACCCACCCCCATCGACACGATCGCCGAGGAGTGGGTCGATACAGAACTGGATCTCAACCCCGAATACCGCGTCTACCTCGGCAGAGAGGGCCACGAGGGCGAGTACGCCGACTATTCGCCCGCCGGCGCCGAACGCCAGGTGGCCGCAGAACGGCAGGCGCTCGCGAAGATCCGTGCCGCCGAGCCCGTCGACGAGGTCGACCGCATCACGAAGCTCGACCTCACCCGCGAGCTCGAGTTGGCCGTCGAGAAGCACGAGGCCGGATTCGCGCAGCGCGACCTCAACGTGATCGCTTCGCCCGTGCAGGGCCTGCGCGACATCTTCGACCTCGTACCCACCGACACCGAGAACGACTGGGCGAACATCGCGACGCGCATGCACAACCTGCCGCAGGCGATGCGCGGGTACATCGAGACCCTGCGCAGCGGGATCGGCGCGGGCAACGTTCCCGCCATCCGGCAGGTGCGCGAGAACATCACGCAGGCGCGCAAGCAGGTTGCCGAGACCGGGTTCTTCTTCCAACTCGTGAAGCAGGCGACGGCGCGCGGCGAGGCCCTGCCCGCGTCGCTTACCGACGACCTGGCCGCCGGCGCACGTGAATCTGCGGCGGCATACGACGAGCTGGCGGGGTTCCTCGCCGACGAGCTCGCGCCACATGCTCCCGAGGCGGATGCGGTAGGTCGCGAGATCTACCAGCTCGCCTCCCGCTCGTTCCTCGGCGCCACGGTCGATCTCGACGAGACGTACGAGTGGGGGATCGACGAGCTCGCGCGCATGACGGCCGAGCAGGAGACGATCGCCCGCGAGATCAAGCCGGGCGCATCCGTCGCCGAGGCCATCGCGTTCCTCGAAGCCGACCCGTCGCGCAAGCTGCACGGCACCGACGCCCTGCAGCGCTGGATGCAGGAGACGAGCGACCGCGCCGTCGACGAGCTCTCGCGCTCGCACTTCGACATTCCCGACGAGGTCAGGCGCCTGGAGTGCATGATCGCGCCCACCCAGGAAGGCGGCATCTACTACACAGGCCCGACCGACGACTTCTCGCGCGCCGGCCGCATGTGGTGGAGCGTGCCAGAAGGCGTCACCGAGTTCGACACGTGGCGCGAGCTGACCACCGTGTACCACGAGGGCGTTCCGGGCCACCACCTGCAGATCGGGCAGGCGACGTACAACAAGGCCACCCTGAACACCTGGCGCCGCACGGCCGGCACCTCCGGCCACGCGGAGGGCTGGGCGTTGTATGCCGAGAGGCTCATGGAACAGCTCGGCTACCTCGACGATCCGGCCGACCGGCTCGGCATGCTCGATGGCCAGCGGATGCGCGCGGCTCGTGTCGTGCTCGACATCGGCGTGCACCTCGGCAAGCCGCTGCCAGACGGTTCCGGCACGTGGAGTGGTGAGTACGCGTTCGGGTTCCTCGGCCGCAACGTGAACATGAACGAGCCGTTCGTGCGCTTCGAGGTCAACCGCTACCTCGGCTGGCCCGGACAGGCGCCGTCGTACAAGATCGGCCAGCGCATCTGGGAACAGCTGCGAGACGAGTACAAGCGCCGCGAGGGCGCCGACTTCGACATCAAGGCGTTCCACTCGAAGGCGCTGAACATCGGCGGCGTCGGGCTCGACACGCTGCGCTCGGCGCTGCTCGACTAGGGCCTGCGAGACGCACGGTTAAGCGCGGAACGGCCGGGCTCCACGTCAGTGGGGCCCGGCCGCATCCGCTTCACGCTCTCGGAACGGCTGCGCTACTCGGATTCGAGGGTGGCGTCAACCGTGATCTTCGCGCCCGCGAAAAGACGCGAGACCGGGCACAGAGCGGATGCCTCGTCGACGACCTTCTGGAAGGTCGCCTCGTCGACTCCCGGCACGACGGCCGTGACCGTGAGCGCGGATGACACGATGGTCGGCACGCCGTCGACCGCGTCGAGAGTGACGGTCGACGAAACGCTTACACGCGTGGCCTGCAGCTTGTTCTCGCCGAGGCGCATGCTCAGCGCCATCGAGTAGCAGGAGGAGTGCGCGGCGGCGGCGAGTTCCTCCGGGCTGGTCTTGCCGCCCGGCTGCTCGGTGCGCGAGGCCCAGGTGACCGGCAGGGTGAGTGCTCCACTGCCGGAGGTGATGGTGCCGTTGCCGGAGGCGAGGTTGCCCTCCCAGACGGTCTCGGCAGTGCGATCGGCGATGCTCATGTGATGCCCTCTTTCTGACTTCTCTGCGGTCGCGGCAAAAGAATTGATGCCTGTCCTCTAAAAGTAGCAGTGGGCGACGGATCTGGCGCCGGTCGAGTGCGGTGGACGCACCTCGTAGGATTCCGCTAGGATTGAACGTCACGTCTGTGACGTCCTATCCGCCTGCCTCTTCGCGGAAAACACAAGAAAAGAACTCGCCGGCCGCATATGCAGCCTGCTCGCGAGAGGCCCGATACATGTCCATCCTGGAGCACACATCTCTATGACAACCGCAACGACCGACAAGCAGACCAAGCAGGTCGCGATCAACGACATCGGCTCTGCTGAAGACTTTCTAGCCGCGGTCGAAAAAACTCTGAAGTTCTTCAATGACGGTGACCTCATCTCTGGCACCGTGGTGAAGATCGACCGCGACGAGGTCCTCCTCGACGTCGGCTACAAGACCGAGGGTGTCATCCCCTCGCGCGAGCTTTCCATCAAGCACGACGTCGACCCGAGTGAGGTCGTGAACGTCGGCGACACCGTCGAGGCGCTCGTCCTGCAGAAGGAAGACAAAGAAGGCCGCCTCATCCTCTCCAAGAAGCGCGCGCAGTACGAGCGCGCCTGGGGCGATGTGGAGAAGATCAAGGAGGCCGACGGTGTGGTCACCGGTACGGTCATCGAGGTCGTCAAGGGCGGCCTGATCGTCGACATCGGCCTGCGCGGCTTCCTGCCCGCCTCGCTCATCGAGTTGCGCCGCGTGCGCGACCTGACCCCGTACCTGGGCCAGGAGATCGAGGCGAAGATCCTCGAGCTCGACAAGAACCGCAACAACGTCGTGCTCTCACGCCGCGCGCTCCTCGAAGAGACGCAGTCGGCCAGCCGCACCTCGTTCCTCAACAACCTGCACAAGGGTCAGGTGCGCAAGGGCGTCGTCTCGTCCATCGTCAACTTCGGCGCGTTCGTCGACCTCGGCGGCGTCGACGGTCTGGTGCACGTCTCCGAGCTCAGCTGGAAGCACATCGAGCACGCCTCAGAGGTCGTGGAGGTCGGCCAGGAGGTCACCGTCGAGATCCTCGAGGTCGACCTCGACCGCGAGCGCGTCTCCCTGTCGCTCAAGGCGACGCAGGAAGACCCGTGGCAGGTGTTCGCCCGCACGCACGCGATCGGCCAGGTCGCACCGGGCAAGGTCACCAAGCTCGTTCCGTTCGGCGCGTTCGTTCGCGTCGCAGACGGCATCGAGGGCCTCGTGCACATCTCCGAGCTGTCATCGAAGCACGTCGAGCTCGCCGAGCAGGTCGTGTCGGTCGGCGAAGAGGTCTTCGTCAAGATCATCGACATCGACCTCGAGCGTCGCCGCATCTCGCTCTCGCTGAAGCAGGCGAACGAAGGCGTCGACCCCGAGGGCACCGAGTTCGACCCGGCGCTGTACGGCATGCTCACGGAGTACGACGAGGCCGGCAACTACAAGTACCCGGAGGGCTTCGACCCCGAGACGAACGAGTGGAAGGAAGGCTTCGACACCGAGCGCGAGAAGTGGGAGCAGGACTACGCTGCCGCTCAGGCTCGCTGGGAGGCCCACAAGAAGCAGGTCGCGAAGGGTCTGGAAGAGGAGGCCGCCTCTGGCGCCGCCGCCTCGACCGGTTCCGCGTCGTCGTCGTTCACGAGCGAGACCGCCGGCGGCGGAACGCTTGCCGACGACGAGTCGCTCGCCGCGCTGCGCGAGAAGCTCTCGAGCAACCGCTAAGCACCGCACCGCACACGAAGCGGCCGGCTCCCGTCAGGGGGCCGGCCGCTTCGTGCATCCGCTCTGCTTCTCGTCGCCTGGGCCGATAACATGGGCGGATGCCGGTGGTCGCGCTCACAGGAGGAATCGCTTCGGGCAAGTCGACGGTCGCCGCGAGGCTCGTCGAGCACGGAGCCGTTCTCGTCGACGCCGACCGGCTCGCCCGCGAGGTCGTCGAGCCGGGAACGCCCGCGCTGGCCCAGATCGCGCGACGGTTCGGGCCCGGGGTCATCGACACGGATGGCCTGCTGAACCGGCCGGCTCTCGGGGCCATCGTCTTCGGCGATGAGCAGAGCCTGCGCGACCTGAACGCGATCACGCATCCCGCGGTCTGGCGGCTGGCAAAGGAGCGGTTCGCCGAGGCCTTCGCTAGCGACCCGGATGTCGTCGTCGTGTACGACGTGCCGCTGCTGGTCGAGGCGAGCGGGGATCGCCCGCTGCACTTCGACCGGGTCGTTGTCGTGCACGCCGACCGCGAGGAGCGCATTCGCCGCCTCGTCGAGCTGCGCGGACTTTCCCGCGAGGAGGCCGAGCGTCGTCTCGACGCACAGGCGAGCGATGCCGAGCGCCTCGCGGTGGCCGACGAGGTGATCGACGCGAATGGCACCCTCAACGAGACGCTGCGCCAGGTCGACGAGCTGTGGCGGCGCCGATTCGCGCCGGGGTCGCCGGCAGCGCAAGAATGAGCGCATGAGCGACTCTCGCACGGTTCACGCGCCCCGCATCGTCTCCGTGAGCCGCGACGATCAGCATCGGTTCAGCAAGCCGGCACTCGACTCCATTCGGCTCGTCGAGGGCTGGGGCGTCGAGGGGGACGCGCACGCCGGCGTCACCGTGCAGCATCTCTCGCGCGTGGCGCGCAACCCGTCCGAACCGAACCTGCGCCAGGTGCACCTCATCCACTCGGAGCTCTTCGACGAGGTCGCCGAGCGCGGGTTCACGGTGCGCGCGGGGGAGATGGGCGAGAACGTCACCACCAGCGGGCTCGACCTTCTCGGCCTGCCCGTCGGCACCGTGCTGCGCCTCGGCCACCAGGCCCGCGTGCGCGTCACGGGCTTGCGCAACCCGTGCCATCAGATCAATGGAATCGCGCCGGCGCTCATGAACGAGATGGTTCTGCGGATGCCGGACGGCACCGTCGTGCGCAAGGCGGGCGTGATGGCCGTGGTGCTCGCCGGGGGAGTCGTGCATGCGGGCGACATGATCGGCGTCGAGCTGCCCGAGGGGGCGCACGAGCCGTTGCAGCCCGTCTGATTCAGACCAGGGCCGGCCAGACGAGCAGCACGGTCGGAATCGCGAGCAGACCCGCGGCGAACGCGAACGCGAGAGCCCGGGCCGGCGCCGAGAGCCCGCGCGATCCGGCGCTCAGCCGCGCGATACGCCGGGTGGCCGTCGGCCCCGCCGCCGCGAGGGGATCGAGCGGATCGAAACCCGCGGGCAGCTCGCCGTCCCCCGCCGTCGTCGCCCCGTCGCCCGCCGTCGATGCCACGAGCGCAATGGACTGCCCGAGCGTGGCATCCGTGACCTCTCGCCTGGCGTGATCGTCGGCAAGCATCTCGACGAGCAGGGCGACCGCACCCTGCGCGCGCGTGGCGATCGGAAACCACGGCAGCGCCCCGCGCCAGGCACGGAACGACAGCAGCACCAGGTGGTGCCGTTGGAGAGCGTGCGCACGTTCGTGCGCGATGACGGCACGCAATTGCGCGTCGTCGAGCAGGCTCACGAGCCCGGCCGAGAGCACCGTGACCGAGCGCGTCGTGCCGGGCAGGCAGTATGCCACCGGGGCCGCGTGCTCGATGAGGCGCGTTCCCGGCTGCGAGGGCATCGGGTTGCTCAGCAGCGTGACGAGCGCCCGGTGCCTGCGCCGCAGCCGCTCTGTTCGCACGAACGTGGTCACGAGGCTCAGCAGCAGATGGATGCTGAGCAGCACCGCGCCGCTCAGCGCGAACATCTGCAGGAACATCGCCCCCGGCGGCAGAGTGGCGTTCGCCAGCGAGAGGCCGAAGCGGTGCAGGCCCGCAACGAGATTGTCGCCGAACGGCACGAGACCGAACGTGAGCATGGCGCCGATCATCGAGAGCCCGCCGGCCAGCGCGATCGACTGCCAGATCACGAGCGCGGTTCCCGGGGCGCGGTCCGGCCAGGACGCCCGCGCCAGCAGGATCGGCACGGGCCACGCCAGCGCGATCGCGAGCGCCGCCAGCGCGAAGGACGTGAGCAGCACGGCGCCGGTTACTTGCCGTCGAGCAGGCGCCTCAGCGCGGCCGCCTCACCGGGAGCCACCTGGCCGACAAACCGGGCGAGAACCGCCTCACGATCGGGGGCGGTGCCAAGCACCTCGTGCATGAGCTCGGCCATGTGGTCGGCGCGCGTGGTGGCCGCTCGGTAGAGGTGCGGCCTCGAGTCGCGGTCGCGGGTGACGAAGCCCTTGTTCTCCAGGCGCGAGAGCACCGTGAGCACAGTCGTCGCCGCGAGCTGCGCGCTCAGCGCGTCACGCAGGTCGTTGGCGCTCAGCGCCGCATCCCGGTCCCAGAGCACATCCATGACCGAGCGTTCGAGGTCTCCGAGGGTCGCCATGCATCGATTCTACATGAAGTAGAAATCTAACTTCTACACGTGGTAGAACTGAAGAGTTCTACGCATCGTAGAAGAGGTTTCCCGATCGGAGGCACCGTGCACGCGATGGATCTGGACCCGCTGCTGATCGCGCGGTGGCAGTTCGGCATCGTCACCGTCTACCACTTCTGGATGGTGCCGCTGACGATCGGCCTCGGCCCCGTCGTGGCGTTCATGCAGCACCGCTGGCACGTCACGGGCGACGACCGCTATTACCGCATGACGAAGTTCTGGGGAAAGCTCTACCTCATCAACTTCATCATCGGGGTGGCGACCGGCCTCGTGCAGGAGTTCCAGTTCGGCCTGGCGTGGAGCGAGTACAGCAGGTTCGTCGGCGACGTCTTCGGCGCCCCGCTCGCGATGGAGTCGCTGCTCGCCTTCTTCATCGAGTCGACGTTCTTAGGGCTGTGGATCTTCGGATGGGGCAAACTGCCCAAGCGCATCCACCTCGCGTGCCTGTGGGTCGCCGTCGTCGGTTCCACGCTGTCGGCGTACTTCATCATCACCGCCAACTCGTGGATGCAGCACCCGGTCGGGGTCGAGCTGCACGACGGTCGCCCCGTGATGACCGACATCTGGGCGGTGCTGACCAACAACACCGCCGTCGCGGCGTTCACGCACACCATCTTCGGCTCGCTCGGCGTGGCCGGCGCGTTCCTGCTCGGCATCGCCTGGTACCACCTGTGGCAGCGTCGGCGCGACGGTATCGACACCGTGGATGCGACCGGTCACGTGATCGTCGGCGAGGCGCCGGAGATCCGTGGTCGCGACCGCGAGGATCACCGCGTGTGGCTCAGCTCGCTGCGCATCGGCGCGGTCGTGGCGGTGTTCGCCTTCGCCGGCGTCGCGATCACGGGAGACGTGCAGGGCAAGCTCATGTTCGAGCAGCAGCCGATGAAGATGGCCGCCGCCGAGGCCGCCTGCCACACCGGAACGGACTTTTCGGTGCTCTCGATCGGCAACCCGGGCTCCAGGGACTGCTCGGACGTCACGGGGGTCATCGAGATCCCGGGGCTGCTCTCGTTCCTGGCGCACGGCGACTTCTCGACTCCCGTCAAGGGCGTGAACCAGCTTCTGCCCGAATACCAGAAGATGTACGGCACGCACCTGCCGAACAAGGCCATCTACGGCGATCGGGCAGGGGAGGCGATCGACTACGTGCCGATCATGGAGGTTACATACTGGGGCTTCCGCATCATGATCGGCTTCGGCGCCCTCGCCGCTTTCGCCGCCGCCGTCGCCCTCTGGCTCACGCGCAAGGGCACCGTGCCAGAGCGCAAGTCGCTCATGGTGCTCGCCGTCATCGGCATCACCGCGCCGTTCGCCGCGAACTCGGCGGGCTGGATCTTCACCGAGATGGGCAGGCAACCCTTCGTGGTCGCGCCAAACCCCTCCGGCGTCGACGGCGTGTTCATGTTCACGGCCGCGGCGGTCTCGCCCGGCGTCAGCTTCGGCGAGATCCTGTTCTCGCTCGTCAGCCTCGGCGCGGTCTACGCCCTGCTCATGGTGTTCGAGCTGAGGCTCCTCGTGAAGTACGTGCGGGGTGGCGTCGCGAGTGCGGTGCCGGAACTCGGGGCCGCGAGCACGCGGGGCGGCTCACGCGGGCCCGGCGACGACGAGAACGGCCCCGATGGACCGTCGGGAGCCGCCGACGATGTGCTGGCGTTCGCGTATTGACGCGCATCCGCTGCGCACCCTCACTGCACGACCGCACCGCACTACACAACCGCACCGTGCAACCGCACCGCACAACCGCACCGCACAACCCCCAATGAAACGCACACAAGGAGCGTGACATGGACTTTCTGCCCACCCTCTGGTTCATCATCATCGCGATGCTCTGGATCGGCTACCTCTTTCTCGAGGGCTTCGACCTCGGCGTCGGCATGCACCTGCTGTTCTCGGCGAAGAGCGAGAACCAGAAACGCGTCATGCTGAACGCCATCGGGCCCGTCTGGGACGGCAACGAGGTGTGGCTCATCACGGCGGGCGGCGCCACGTTCGCGGCGTTCCCCATGTGGTACGCCTCGCTGTTCTCGAGCCTGTACATTCCGCTCGTGCTCGTGCTGCTTGGGCTCATCTTCCGCGCGGTGGCCATCGAGTACCGCGGCAAGGGCGTCTCGACGCGCTGGCTGCGCGGCTGGGATCTCGCCCTCGGCCTCGGCTCGCTCGTGGCCGCGTTCGGGGTGGGCGCCGCGCTCGCCCTCACGACGACAGGCCTGCCGCTCGACGCCAACGGCGACCGCGTGGGCGGCGCGTTCGCCTGGTTCAGCCCGTACGCCATCGTCGGCGGGCTCGCGGTCGTGGGTTTCTGCCTCGTGCAGGCCGCCGCGTTCCTTGCCCTGAAGACGGATGGCGACGTGCGCTACGCCGCCCGTCGCTTCGTGGCCGTCGCCCTGCCGTTCGCGCTGATCCCGCTCGTGGTGTGGGTGCTCGCGGTGCAGGTGCGCGAAGGCACCCCCGTGACGTGGGCGCTCGTGCCCATCGCCGCGGCCGCCGCCGTCTTCGCCTGGTTCGCGAACCGAGCCGGGCGGGAGGGGCGTGCGTTCCTCGGCCTCGGCGTGTTCCTCGTGGCCGGGGCCGCCTCGATCTTCGCCGCGTGCTACCCGGTCGTACTGCCCTCGACACTGAACCACGCCTGGGACCTCACGGTGTCGAACGCCTCGAGCTCGTCGTACTCGCTCGGCGTCATGTCGGTCGTGGCGTGCTTCGGTGTGCCGCTCGTGATCGCGTACCAGGCGTGGACGTACTGGGTCTTCCGCAAGCGCATCTCCGGGGCGCACATTCCTGCGCCGCACATCATCGAAGCGGCGGTGCGCCGGGCATGAGCGCGCTGCGACGCGGCCCCGCTCCGCTCGCCGGCCTGAACGCCCTCGGCAGGCCGGCACTGCTCCTGCTGTCTCTCGTCTCCACCATCCGGGCGCTCGCGCTCGTCGTGGCGGCGAGCGCCGTTGCCTCCGGCATCGTCGCCGTCATCCACGGCACGGATGGCTGGCACCAGGCGCTCGGCTGGGGTCTCGCGGCCGCCGTCACCCGGGGTGCTGCCACGTGGGTGCACCGCGTGTGCGCACAGCGCGCGCTGCTCGGTGCGAAGGAACGGCTGCGCGCGGAGCTCGCCGAGGTCGCCGTCGAACGTCCCGAGGGCCGCATCGGGGCGCTGTCGACGCTGGGCACGCGCGGGCTCGACGAGCTCGACAAGTACGTCACGGTGTTCCTACCGGCGCTGATCGACGCGGCGACGGTTCCCGCGATCGTGGGGGCGCGCATCCTGTTCGCCGACTGGCTGAGCGCGCTCATCATCGTGCTCACCATTCCGCTCGTTCCCGCGTTCATGGCGCTCATCGGCATGCACACGCAGGCGCGCGTGGCGGAGGCGACCGACGCCCTCGGCCGACTGAGCGACCACCTGGTCGAGCTGGCGCGGGGGTTGCCGGTGCTCGTCGGCCTGGGGCGCGCGGGGGAGCAGTCGAGGGCGCTGCGCCGCATCTCCGAGGATCACCGCGCCAAGACGGTTGCCACGCTGCGCACCGCCTTCCTCTCCTCGCTTGCGCTCGAACTCATCGCCACGCTCTCGGTCGCCGTCGTGGCCGTGACAATCGGCGTGCGGCTCGTCGCCGGCACTATGCCGCTCGAGGTCGGCCTGCTCGCGCTGCTGCTCGCGCCCGAGTGCTTCACGCCGCTTCGCGACATCGGCAGCGCGTTCCACGCCTCGCAGGAGGGAACGGAGGCGCTCGGCCGGGTGCGGGCCGTGATCGAGAAGGCCCGCCGACCGCGGGCGAACGCGATCGGCACGGGCTCGGCTCGCGGCGAGACCGCGGCTGGCCATGACGGCTCGACCGTGCGCGTGCGCGATCTCACGGTGCGCTACGACGGGCGGCGCGCGTCGGCCGTCGAGGGCCTCTCGTTCGACGCGGAACCGGGCTCGATCACGCTGCTCGCCGGGGCGAGCGGCGCCGGCAAGTCCACCGTGCTCGGCGTGCTCACGGGCTCGCTCGCCGACGGGGACGGTGTGCGCGTCAGCGGGTCGGTTCACCGCATCGGCGCGCGTGGCCTCGCGTGGC
Source organism: Microbacterium sp. STN6 (assembly GCF_026410545.1). GTDB lineage: Bacteria > Actinomycetota > Actinomycetes > Actinomycetales > Microbacteriaceae > Root112D2. The sequence goes on along the minus strand of NZ_JAPMIT010000001.1, from coordinate 1,102,564 downwards.
TGCCGCAGCATCCGCACCCCGTGGCCGACACCGCCCTCGGCGAGTTGCTGACTTACGGCGACGGCGTGCCGCACGCCGAGTCGCTCGCGTGGTGCCTGCTCGGCTCGCTCGGGCTGCGCGAGGTCGCCGAGTCCGATCCGGCCGAGCTGAGCCCGGGGGAGCTGCGCCGGCTCGCGTTCGCGCGGGCCGTCATGCGCGTCGAGGCGGGCGCGGGCGTCGTGCTGCTCGACGAACCGACCGCGCACCTCGACGCCGCGAGCGCTGCCGTTCTCGTGCAGGCCATCGGCCGCCTGCGGGACCGGGCGACCGTCGTCGTCGCCTCGCACGATCCGGCGGTGCAGGCGCTTGCCGACCGCGTCGTGCGGGTGGGCGCGGGCGCCCCGCGCACGGTCGCGGCCGCCGACGAGACGCGCCCGGGAGAGCGGGATGCCGCCACGAGCCGCCCGACGAGAGTGCGCGAGCGCGAGGCGGGCCCCGAGCATCCGTACCGAGAGCTTGCCGCGTTCCTCGGGCCCGTCGCCGCCCGTCTCGCGCTGGCGAGCGTGCTCGGCGCCCTCGCGGTGGCGTTCGCGATCACGCTGACGGCGCTGTCGGGCTGGCTCATCGTGCGCGCGAGCGAGCACCCGCCCATCATGTACCTGCTCGTGGCGATCGTGGGCGTGCGGTTCTTCGGCATCGGGCGCGGGGTGCTGCGGTACCTGGAGCGGCTCGTCAGCCACGACGCGGTGTTCCAGGCCCTCACCACGCTGCGCGTTCGCCTGTGGCGCTCCCTCGCGCATGCGGGCTCGAGCGACCGCCGCCTGCTCACGGGAACGAACGCCATCGACCGCCTCGTGCGCGACGTCGATGAGGTGCGTGACCTCGCGATCCGCGTGGCGCTGCCGCCCGCGACGGCCCTGCTGGTGACGGCAGCCGTCGTGGCGACGCTCGGCTCGCTCGAGTCGGCGACCCTGCCGCTGTTCATCTCGCTCGCCCTGGTGGCCCTCGTCGGGGCGCCTGCCGTCGCGGTGTGGGCCGATCGCGCCGCGGCACGAGGCGGCCAGCGCCTGCGTTCTGAGGTGACCCGGCGCTTCACGGCGCTGCTGGCCGCGTCCGCCGATCTGCGCCCGAACGGTGTCGACTCCGGCGTGCGGGCGTCGCTGGCCGCCACCGACGCCGAGGCCTCCCGTGCCGCGCGTCGCAGTGCGTGGGCGTTGGGGGCGGCAGACGCGCTCATCGTGCTGGCGTGCTGCGCCGCATCCGTTCTCGTGCTGCCCCTCACCGTGTCGCAGGTCGCCGCAGGCACGCTCGAGCCCGAGCTCGTGGCGGTTCTCGCGCTGACGCCGCTCGGGCTCATCGAGCCACTCACCGCCCACACTGCCGCCGTGCAGCAGTGGCCCGCGCTGCGGCAGGTGCTCGGGCGCGTGTCGAGGCTCACCGAGAACGAGCCGCCAGAATCCGCCACCGAGGCGTTCGACGGCCCGCTGCCGCGCATCGAGGCGATCGAGCTCGACGACGTCGCGGCGCGCTGGCCCGGCGCGGATGCCCCCGTCTTCCGCGACGTCTCGGCGAGCGCCCGGCGCGGCCAGTGGCTCGTGGTCTCCGGCCCGTCCGGCAGCGGCAAGACCACCATGCTCACGATGCTGCTCGGCCACCTCGTCCCCGAGCAGGGTCGGTACCTGCTGCGCGTCGCCGAGCAGTCAGGGACGGGCGGCGGTCGAATGGCGGATGCCGCGGCGCTCGACCCGCGCGCCCTGCGCCGCGCCATCGCGTGGTGCCCGCAGGAGGGTCACCTCTTCGACTCCACCCTGCGCGGCAACCTGCTCATCGCGCGAGAGCGGCGGAACGCACCGAGCGAGGCCGAGATGACGGATGCGCTTCGCCGGGTCGGTCTCGGCCGCCTGCTCGACTCCCTGCCGGCCGGTCTCGACACCCCCATCGGCGCTGCTGGCAGCCGGCTCTCGGGCGGGGAGCGGCAGCGCGTCGCCGTCGCCAGAACGCTGCTGGCGCCGGCAGACGTCATCCTCATCGACGAGCCGACCGCGCACCTCGACGACGAGGCGTCCGCCCTGCTCATGGCGGACCTGCGCAACGCACTTGCCGAGCGCATCGTCGTGCTCGTCACGCACCACCCCGACGACGTGCGTGAGACGGACGAGCGCGTGGAGCTCGGCCGCGAGCCGCGCACACATGAGACGCACCGCGGGCCAGAGGCCGAGCAGGGATCGCTGGCTCTCGCCGGCAATGTCAGGGGTGCTGCCTAGACTGGAATCCATGCAGCCAACCCGCGCCGTGCGCCCCTTCCAGGTCGTCAGCGAGTACAGCCCGAGCGGCGACCAGCCACAGGCCATCGCCGAACTCGCGGGCCGCATCAACGCGGGCGAGACCGACGTGGTGCTGCTCGGCGCCACCGGCACTGGCAAGTCGGCGACGACCGCGTGGCTCGTCGAGCAGGTGCAGCGGCCCACGCTCGTGCTCGCGCACAACAAGACGCTCGCCGCACAGCTCGCCAACGAGTTCCGCGACCTCATGCCGAACAACGCGGTGGAGTACTTCGTCTCGTACTACGACTACTACCAGCCAGAGGCGTACGTTCCGCAGACCGATACGTTCATCGAGAAGGATTCGTCGGTCAACGCCGAGGTGGAGCGGCTGAGGCACTCCACGACCAACTCGCTGCTCAGCCGCCGCGACGTCATCGTCGTCTCCACCGTCTCCTGCATCTACGGCCTCGGCGCCGCCGAGGAGTACCTGGAGGCCATGGCGGCCCTGCAGGTGGGCCAGCGCATCCCGCGGGATGCGCTCATCCGTCAATTCGTGGGTATGCAGTACCAGCGCAACGACGTGGACTTCTCGCGCGGCAAGTTCCGGGTGCGCGGCGACACCATCGAAATCATCCCGATGTACGAAGAGCACGCCATTCGCATCGAGATGTTCGGCGACGAGATCGAGGCGCTCTACGCGCTGCATCCGCTGACCGGTGAGGTCATCACCACCATGGATGCGGTGTCGGTGTTCCCGGCGACGCACTATGCGGCGAGCCCCGCCACCATGCAGCGCGCCATCGGCACGATCCAGACCGAGCTGCACGAGCGCCTCATCGAGCTCGAACGCGAGGGCAAGCTGCTCGAGGCGCAGCGGCTGCGCATGCGCACCACGTTCGACCTCGAGATGATGGAGCAGATCGGGTTCTGCTCCGGTATCGAGAACTACTCGAGGCACATGGATGGCCGCAGCGCCGGTGAGCCGCCGAACTGCCTGCTCGACTACTTCCCAGACGACTTCCTGCTCGTCATCGACGAGTCGCACGTGACCGTGCCGCAGATCGGTGCCATGTACGAGGGCGACGCCTCCCGCAAGCGCACGCTCGTCGAGCACGGTTTCCGCCTGCCGAGCGCGCTCGACAACCGCCCGCTGAAGTGGGAGGAATTCAAGCAGCGCATCGGCCAGACGGTCTACCTCTCGGCCACGCCGGGCCGCTACGAGATGGGCATCGCCGACGGCATCGTCGAGCAGATCATCCGCCCCACCGGCCTCATCGACCCCGAGATCGTGCTGAAGCCAACGAAGGGCCAGATCGACGACCTGCTCGAGGAGATCCGGCTGCGCGCCGAGCGTGACGAGCGGGTGCTCGTCACGACCCTCACCAAGAAGATGGCGGAGGAGCTCACCGACTTCCTTGCCGAGGCGGGCGTCAAGGTGCGCTACCTGCATTCGGATGTCGACACGCTGCGCCGTGTCGAGCTGCTCACGGAACTCCGCAGCGGACTGTACGACGTGCTCGTCGGCATCAACCTGCTGCGCGAGGGCCTCGACCTGCCCGAGGTCTCGCTTGTGGCCATTCTCGACGCCGACAAGGAGGGCTTCCTGCGCTCCTCCACCTCGCTCATCCAGACCATCGGCCGCGCGGCCCGCAACGTCTCCGGCCAGGTGCACATGTACGCCGACGTCGTGACCGACTCGATGCGGCAGGCGATCGACGAGACGAACCGGCGCCGCGAGAAGCAGGTCGCGTACAACACCGAGCACGGCATCGACCCGACACCGCTGCGCAAACGCATCGCCGACATCACCGACGTGCTCGCCAGAGAGGGCGCCGACACGGCGCGGATGCTCGCGGGGCGCGACAAGAGTAAGAAGTCGCCGACGCCGAGCCTGCGTCGGCACGGCATCGCCGCCGAGGGCGCGAACGAACTCGAGTCGATCATCGCCGACCTCAACGAGCAGATGCTCGCCGCGGCGGGCGAGCTGAAGTTCGAACTCGCCGCGCGCCTCCGCGATGAACTCAGCGACCTCAAGCGCGACCTGCGCCAAATGGAGAAGGCCGGCCATGCCTGATGCCGGCCCGCCCCGCGTTGTCGGCGCGAGGCCGGTCATCAATGGCGGCATGCGCGAGAACGACAACCGCACGAGCGTGCTGGAACTCGTCGCAACTCTGTTCGTCACCGCGATCCTCTGCGGCGCCCTGCTCGGCGTCACGGTAATGTGCTTCATCCTCGACGGTGCCGCCCTGGCCGACCCGTTTTCGTTCGCGGATTCATCGTGGTCGATCCAGTCTCTCTACCTGGTGCCGATCGCCAGCATGGTCGGCGGGCTGACCGGACTCATTGCCGCTCTGGGTGCGCTCGTCGCCCTCGTGATCTTCGATCACTGGATGGAGAGGAGCGCCGGCGCACGCGCGGGCATCGCGGGCGCGGGCGGCCTCGTCGCGACAGGGCTCGCCGCCGTGCTGTTCGTAGCGGGGTTGGCCTCTTCGTCACCGACGATGATCGCCATCATGGCGGCGTTCGTCGCCCTCGCCGGCGTTCTCACCGCCGTGCTCGTTCGTGTGCGCGAGCGGCACTGGCGGCACACGAAACACTAATCCGACGCATGGCGCGATTACGCCGGTTGTTGCTTCGGCCCCTAGAGCGCTCGCCTCATGACTGGTACCGTGTCTCGCATGGAACCGGATGGTCGGACGGCAGTGAATCTGCGCCGGGGGGTGTTGCAATACTGCATCTTGGCCATTTTGCGCGACGGCGACTGGTACGGCCATATTCTTGCGCGCCACCTCAATGAACTCGGCTTACTCGACAGCGAAGGAACGCTCTACCCTCTGCTCGCCCGATTGCGTAGAACCGGTCTCGTAGAGACGACATGGCGTGAGTCAACGAGCGGCCCACCTCGGCGGTACTACAAGGTGACCGACACTGGACACGTCGAGTTGAGTGAATTCGCCGCGGAGTGGAAGCAACTGGGGACCGTGGTGAACGGAATTCTGAACGGAGACAGACGGTGAAGAGTTCGATCAACGATTCGCGCGCTCGGCGTTATCTCGACGAGTTGGATGCCGACCTTCTCGACCTTCCGGTGAGGGACAGGAGGGAGATCGTTGAGAGCGTGGTGGAGCACATTTCGATTGCGATGAGCTCCGGACATCCAGTGGAAGAAGTCCTGCAGAAGCTCGGTGACCCACTCACCGTTTCAGAGGAGGCGCATTCAAGGAATGCCAGTGGATGGAGGCGAAAGAGCTCCATTTTCTACGAGATAGCTGTCACAACTCTGCTGCTCGTGGGTGGCCTTCTCCTTGGAGTTGGTTGGATCGTCGGTCTGGTCATGTTGTGGGCCAGCAAGTCTCGAACCCTCTTGAACAAAATTGCCTGCACACTCATCTGGCCCGGCGGGCTGCTTGGTGCGTGGCTCTTCCTGGGCATACCGGTGCGTAGCGAAGGACATTTCTACTTTGGTGCGGACGCCTATTCCGTGCACCCTGCGCCCCCGACCAGCGTATGGACGCTACTCTTCATCACCGCTGCCTATGCAATACCGCTTCTTGTCCAGCTCACATTCCTCGCACGATCGTTAAGAGGGGCGAGAACATCGGCCGCCGGCGGGCGCCATTGAATAGACTTGGCGCCAGTTGCCGCCGGTAAGAATCTCCCGCTGACCGCTGCGGACACACTCTCCGACCTCAAGCGCGACCTGCGCCAAATGGAGAAGGCCGGACATGCCTGATTGATACGGTGAGACCGTGAGCAACGCCGCCGCCTCCGCCAGGAAGGCCACCGTCCCCGGTGCCGCGGCGGGAGGGCCCGCGTGAAGCGCGCCGTGGCGGTCGCCGCGTGTGTGCTGCTCGGGATCGTCGTGGTGCTCGGCGCGGCACTGCAGGATGCGCCGCGCTTCACCGGACTGCGCTGGGTGCCGCACATCCGCGTGCCGCAATCGACACCGATCCCGCCCCGGCCCCAGGCGAGCGGGCAGGCCACCCTGCACCCTCAGGCTGGTGCGCACGCGCCGACCGGCATCGACCTCTCGTGGCTGCTCTGGGTCATCGCCGGCGTGGTGCTCGCCATCGTCCTGCTGCTCGTTGCCCGGTGGTGGCGCGGCCGCCCGCCGACCGAGGCGCCGGGGGAGGGAGACGTCGACATCGGCGCCGCGAGTGAGCCGCCGACCGAGGAGCAGCAGCCGCTTCCCGAAGCGCCGGTGGTGCAACGGGGGCTCGCCGCGGCCATGTCGATCCTCGCCTCCGACCGGGCGCCGTCCGATGCCATCGTCGCCGCCTGGCTGGGCCTCGAAGAGGCGGCGGCCGATGCCGGGATCCAGCGCGGCCGCGCCGAGACGCCCACCGAATTCACCCGGCGCATGATCGGCCGCTCCCCGGCGGACGAGCCGCACATCGACGCGCTGCTCGGCCTCTACGAGCGCGTGCGCTTCGGCGGCCAGAGCGCCGAGCCGAGCGACATCGCCGCCGCACGCTCGGCCCTCGCCGCGCTCTCCGAATCCTGGCGCAGTGAGGCCGGCACCGCCGCCGGAGGGCGCGCATGAGCGACGACGCACGCGGCCTCGGCCCCCTTCTGCGGCGACCGCTGCGCCGCCGGGCCATCCTGCTCGTTCTCGCGAGCGCCGCCATCGGCGCGCTCTTCTGGTACATCGGCATGGATGCCGGCCACGCCGCCACTGTGTCGATCGCGATCGCCGCGCTCGGCGTCGTCTGGATCGCCGTGCCGCGCGAGGACCACCCGGCCTGGGCCCCCGACGACGAGGAGCAACCGCACGAGGGCGTCCGGCGCGACGTGACGCGGCTCTCCTGGTCGCTGCGCCCCGGCAGGGCGGGCATCGCGGCCGAGGGGCTGCGCCGTATCCAGTCAATCGCCGATCGCCGCCTGGGGCGCCTCGGCCTCAGTCTCGATGAGCCCACCGACCGCCCGGCCATCGAGCATCTGCTCGGCCGCCGTGCGCTGCACGTGCTGCGCCCGCCGGGGGCGCCCCCGCGCATCGCCGCCGTGGCCGCCTGCCTCGACGCCATCGACCGACTCCCGGCAGACGCCGGCGCAACACCGACGGAGAAACGCACATGACAGAGCTCCCCACGACAGGCACGACCCGGACGACGGATGCCGCTCCGCTTCCCGTCGCCGAGATCAGCCGGCTCGGCCGCGCCATCCTCGACGAGGTCGGCACCGTCGTGGTCGGCATGCACAGGCCCCTCGAACTCGCCCTCGCGGCGATCCTCGCCGGCGGCCACGTGCTCTTCGAGGATGTTCCCGGCCTCGGCAAGACGCTCGCTGCGCGCAGCATCGCCGCCGCGATCGGCCTCGACTTCCGGCGCCTGCAGTGCACGCCCGACCTGCTGCCCGCCGACATCACGGGCTCCTTCGTCTTCGCCCCCGCCAGCGGCGAATTCGTGTTCCGACCCGGCCCCCTCTTCACCGGCCTGCTCCTCGCCGACGAGATCAACCGCACCTCGCCCAAGACCCAGTCCGCGCTGCTCGAGGCCATGGCCGAGGGCCGGGTGACGGTCGAGGGCGAAGGGTTCGACCTGCCGCATCCGTTCCATGTAATCGCCACCTCGAACCCCATCGAGTACGAGGGCACGTACGCGCTGCCCGAGGCCCAGCTCGACCGCTTCCTCGTGCGGCTCGCCGTCGGCTACCCCGACCGCGACGGAGAGAGCGCGGTGCTCCTGAACCGTGTGGCACGTCGGCGAGAGTCGACGAACGTGCGGCAGGTCGTCGACGGCGACACGCTGCGCCGCATGCAGGCCGGCGTCGAGCACATCGACGTCGACTCCGACATCGCGGCGTACTGCGTCGACCTCGCCGCGGCCACCCGCGCCCACCGGCAGGTGCAGGTCGGCGCGTCCCCGCGCGGGTCCCAGGGCCTGCTGCTCGTCGCCCGTGCGCTGGCCGCGCTGTCCGCCCGCACCTTCGTGACGCCCGAAGACGTCAAGGCGGTCACGGTGCCGGTCCTCGCGCACCGGCTCTCGCTCACGACCCAGGCATGGGCATCGGGCGTCGAGCCGCGGCACGTCGTGGAGGAAGTCACGCGCGAGGTCGCCGGGCCGCCCGTCGTCGCGACCGCGCCATGACGGCCACGGCAGCCAGCGCCGAGGCCCGCCACTGGCCGCTCTGGGCCGTCTCCGCCGCCGTGCCCGCGGCGGTCATCGTCGCCGTCCTCGGCGCGGCCGCGGGCCTGCTCTGGGGGAGCCCGCAGACGGTACTCGTCGCGCTGCCGCTGGCGGCATCCGTCGCCCTCACCCGCCTGCGCCGCCCGGCGCCGGGCCCCATCACCCTGCACGCCGACGTCGGCGGCCGGGCGGAGGATTCTCGGCTCGAGTACGGCATCGAGATCGCCGCCGCGCCCGACGTCGAGGCCATGCAGCTGCGCCTCTCGCTGCTCGCCACGGCGCCGTCCGACGTGATCGTCACGCGCGCCGCCGCCCGGCGCATCACCGGATCCCTGCCCGTGCTGCACTCCGGCCCGCAGGAGATGGTGCGCCTCGCCTCTCGCGCCATCGGCGCGGGCGGGCAGGCGCTCGGCGAGCCCTCGCCCGAGATCGTCGTGCGCGGCAGCGTGGCGCCGAAGCTCCTCCCGATCGGCTCCCTGCCGCTGCCCCGCCGCCTCACGGGCCTCACCGGCACGCACGACTCGTCGCGTCCCGGCGACGGCGGTGAGTTCCGCGACATCCACCTCTTCGCCCCCGGCGACCGCCTGCGCCGCATCGACTGGAAGACCACCGCCCGGCGCGGCTCCTCGCCCGGTGATCTGTACGTGCGCCGCAGTAACGCCACGGCGGACGTCACGCTCATGCTGGTCGTCGACAGTCGCGACGACGTGGGCGAGAACGTCGCCGATTGGAGCCGCGGAACGGCGCACGGCAAGGGGCTCGGCTCCATGGACATCGCCCGCACCGCCGCCTCCTCCATCGCCGCCGCGTATGTGCAGGCGGGCGACCGCGTCGGGTTCCAGGATCTCGCGTCGCCCAGCCGGGTCATCGCCCCCGGCGGCGGAAACCGACACCTGCAACGCGTGCTGCGCGCCGTCGAACTGACGCAGCCGTCTGGTGCGTCCCCGTACCGCCTGCGCGCGCCCCTCATCCCGCCCGGCACGCTCGTGTGGGTCTTCTCCACGTTCCTCGACGACGAGACGGCACGGATGGCGGCGCTCTGGCGCGCCGCGGGCCACCGTGTGCTCGCCGTCGACACACTGCCCCGGCCGAATCTCTCCCGGCTAAGCAGGCAGGGCGCCCTCGCGCACCGCGTCGTCATGATGGAGCGCGACGACCGCATGCGCGACCTCGCCGCGACCGGCGTGGAGAGGCTGGAGTGGCAGGACTCCGCGTCGTCGTCCCGGGCCGCGGCGCTCCGCTCGCTCGCACGACTGCGGGGGAGAGGCGCCCGATGACCACCCTGAATGCGCCACGGCCCGCCGAGAACAGGGTCGAGCTGTCGATGGCTCCGCGGCTCGGGCCCCTGCTGCCGGCCCTCGTCGTGCGCCTTGCCATCGCCGCACTCTCCCTCGCCGTCGCGGCGCTCGAGCTGCGCGACTTCTGGCTCATCCTCGCGGCCGTGTTCGCCCTCGCCGCGGCGGTGCGACCCCGCGTCATGGCGTCCTGGCTGCTCATCGGCCTCGTGACCCTCGGCACCCTGTGGTCGGGCATCGTCGGCTATACGCTCGAATTCGCTCTCGTACTCGCGGGCACGCATCTCCTCCACGTGCTGGCGACCCTGACGCTCGACATGTCGGCATCCGCGCGAGTGCAGCCTGCCGTCCTCGTGCGCCCGCTGCTGCGCTTCGCCGGGCTGCAGGCGGCCGCGCAGGTGCTCGCCATCGTGGTGCTGCTGCTCGTTCCCGCGGCGCGGCTCCCGTACGCGAGCGTCATCGCCGGCGTTGCCCTGCTCGCGCTCGCCGCGGTGTTGGCCGTGCCGTTCCTGCGCCGGCAGGGGTGAGCGGCGTACAAGACGATGCCGCGCGAGTCGCCCGCTCGAGTCGCCCGCTCGAGTCGCCCGCGCGAGTCGCCCGCTCGAGTCGCCCGCTCGAGTCGCCCGCTCGAGTCGCCCGCTCGCCGAGGCCGCCCGCCGAGCCCGCTCGAACGAAGCTCCGCATGCGGCGCGCGGATGCGCATCCGCTCTTTCGTACGTGTGTTCGCTGACAGCGGGGCCCGTTCGCATCGAAATGTCAGTGGCACTCAATAGACTCGTGTGGTGTCAGTATCGAAAGTCGAGTCAGAATCAAAGCTGAGCGTGCGTGGGGCGCGTGTGCACAATCTGCACAATGTCGATCTCGAGATTCCCCGCGATTCGCTCGTCGTGTTCACCGGCCTGTCGGGTTCCGGCAAGTCGTCGCTCGCGTTCGACACCATCTTCGCCGAGGGCCAGCGCCGCTACGTCGAATCGCTGTCGGCGTATGCCAGGCAGTTCCTCGGGCAGGTCGACCGGCCAGACGTCGACTTCATCGAGGGGCTGAGCCCCGCGGTCTCCATCGACCAGAAGTCCACGAACCGCAACCCCCGCTCGACGGTGGGCACCATCACCGAGATCTACGACTACATGCGCCTGCTGTGGGCGCGCATCGGCGTGCCGCACTGCCCGGTGTGCGGTGAGAAGATCCAGCGTCAGACGGTGCAGCAGATCGCCGACCAGCTCATGGAACTGGAAGAGGGAACGCGCTACCAGGTGCTCAGCCCCGTCGTCTCGCAGAAGAAGGGCGAGTTCGTCGACCTCTTCAGCCAGCTCGCGGCGAGCGGATACTCCCGGGCGCTCGTCGACGGCGAGGTCGCGCAGCTCTCGTCGCCGCCCACGCTGAAGAAGCAGTACAAGCACGACATCCAGGTGGTTGTCGACCGGCTGGTCGCCGGCCCAGACCTGCTCTCGCGTCTCACCGACTCGCTCGAGACGGCGCTGCGGCTGACCGACGGGCTGGTGCAGATCAACTTCGTCGACGCCGACGGCCCCGAGGCGTGGCAGACGTTCAGCGAGAAGCTGTCGTGCCCGAACAACCACCCCATCCAGTTCACCGAGATCGAGCCGCGCACGTTCTCCTTCAACGCGCCGTTCGGCGCGTGCCCCGAGTGCTCGGGCCTCGGCACGCGCATGTCGGTCGACGAAGATCTGCTTATCGGCGACACGTCCGCGAGCATCGCCGAGGGCGTCATCGTTCCCTGGACCACGCAGGGCAAGGGCCTCTTCCAGTACTACGAGAAGCTGCTCGACGGCCTCGCCCGCGACCTGGGCTTCTCGCTGAAGACCCCGTGGAAGAAGCTGCCCGCCGAGGTGCGTGAGGCCGTGCTGCGCGGCAACGACTTCGAGGTCAAGGTCAAGTGGAAGAACCGCTACGGCCGCACCATGAGCTACACCTCCGGCTTCGAGGGGGTGGTGCCGTACATCGAGCGGCAGTACGCCGAGGCCGAGACCGACACGCAGCGCCAGCGCTGGGCCGAGTACCTGCGCGAGGTTCCGTGCCCCCTCTGCAAGGGCCAGCGCCTGAAGCCCGAGGTGCTCGCCGTTCTCGTGCACGAGGCGAACATCGCCGACGTCGCCGAGCTCAGTCTGACGGATGCGCGCAGCTTCATGGAGAAGCTGGCTCTCACAGAGCGTGAGCAGCAGATCGCCGCGCAGGTCCTGCGTGAGATCAAGGTGCGGCTCGACTTCCTCATCAAGGTCGGCCTGAACTACCTCAACCTCGCCCGTGCGGCGGCGACGCTCTCGGGCGGCGAGGCCCAGCGCATCCGCCTGGCGACGCAGATCGGTTCTGGCCTCACGGGCGTGCTCTACGTGCTCGACGAGCCCTCGATCGGCCTGCACCAGCGCGACAACCGGCGTCTCATCGAGACGCTCGTCGCGCTGCGCGACCTCGGCAACACGCTCATCGTGGTCGAGCACGACGAAGACACCATCCGCACCGCCGACTGGGTGGTCGACATCGGCCCAGGCGCGGGCGTGAACGGCGGAACCGTCGTGCACTCCGGCTCATACGAGTCGCTCATGGCCAATACCGCCTCGCTCACCGGCGACTACCTCGCCGGCCGCAAGGCCATCGAGACGCCCGCGAAGCGGCGACCGATCGACAAGAAGCGCATGATGCGCATCGTGGGGGCCGAGGCCAACAACCTGAAGAACGTCACGGTCGACGTGCCGCTCGGCACGTTCGTCGCCGTCACGGGCGTGAGCGGTTCCGGCAAGTCGTCGCTCGTCAACGACGTGCTCTACCGAGTGCTCGCCAACAAGCTCAACGGCGCACGCAAGCTGCCGGGCAAGCACACGCGGGTCACCGGGCTCGAGAACCTCGACAAGGTCATCCACGTCGACCAGGCGCCCATCGGGCGCACGCCACGATCGAACCCGGCGACGTACACGGGGGTGTTCGACCGCATCCGCACCCTGTTCTCCGAGACCATGGAGGCGAAATCGCGCGGCTACCTGCCGGGCCGCTTCAGTTTCAACGTCAAGGGCGGGCGCTGCGAGGCGTGCTCGGGCGACGGCACGATCAAGATCGAGATGAACTTCCTGCCCGATGTCTACGTGGCGTGCGAGGTGTGCGGGGGAGCGCGCTACAACCGCGACACGCTCACGGTGCACTACAAGGGCAAGAACATCGCCGAGGTGCTCGACATGCCCATCGCCGAGGCCGCGGAGTTCTTCGAGCCCATCTCGTCCATCCACCGCTACCTGAAGACACTCGTCGATGTGGGCCTAGGTTACGTGCGCCTCGGCCAGAGCGCCACCACGCTCTCCGGCGGCGAAGCGCAGCGTGTGAAGCTCGCGACCGAACTGCAGCGCCGCTCGAACGGACGCAGCGTGTACGTTCTCGACGAGCCGACCACCGGCCTGCACTTCGAAGACGTGCGCAAGCTGCTCCTCGTGCTCGGCGGCCTCGTCGACAAGGGCAACACCGTCATCGTCATCGAGCACAACCTCGACGTCATCAAGTCGGCCGACTGGCTCATCGACCTCGGCCCAGAGGGTGGAGCGGGCGGCGGAACAGTCGTCGCCGAGGGCACGCCGGAACAGGTCGCCTCGGCGCCGGGCAGCCACACGGGCACGTTCCTGGCCGAGATCTTCGCGCAAGACGATCAGGGTCGCCTCGAGCAGAAGAGCGCCTGATGGCCGATACGGTGAGCTACCGGCCCAAGGCGGGGGAGATTCCCACGCAGCCGGGCGTCTACCGTTTCCGCGATGCGAACCGCCGCGTGCTCTACGTCGGCAAGGCCAAGAACCTGCGCTCCCGCCTCAGCAACTACTTCCAGCCGCTGCGCAGCCTGCACGAGCGCACCCGCAAGATGGTGACGACCGCGGCGAGCGTCGAGTGGACCGTCGTCGGCACCGAGTTCGAGGCGCTGCAGCTCGAATACACGTGGATCAAGGAGTTCAACCCGCCATTCAACGTGCAGTTCAAGGACGACAAGAGCTACCCGTACCTGGCCGTCACCCTGGGCGACGAGATCCCGCGTGTTCTTGTCACCCGCAACCGTGCCATCAAGGGCGCCCGCTATTTCGGCCCATACACGAAGGTGTGGGCCATCCGCGACACGGTTGACCTCATGCTCAAGGCGTTCCCCATGCGCAGCTGCTCGGACGGCGTGTTCCGGCGCGCGCAGCTCACCGGCAGGCCGTGCCTGCTCGCTGACATCGGCAAATGCTCGGCCCCGTGCGTCGGCCGCGTCACGCCCGAGGCGCACCGAGCCATCGCCGACGACTTCGTCTCCTTCATGGCCGGCAACGACACCCGGTACATCCACCAGCTCACGACCAAGATGCAGGATGCCTCGAAGTCTCTCGACTTCGAGAGCGCCGCCCGTCACCGCGACGCCGTCCAGGCCCTGACGGCCGCCATGGAGAAGAGCGCGGTCGTGCTCTCCGACCGGGTCGACGCCGACGTGTTCGGCATCGCAGACGACGAGCTCGCGGCCGCCGTGCAGCAGTTCATTGTGCGGGGAGGGCGCATCCGCGGTGTGCGAAGCTTCCTCGTCGACAAGGAGCTCGACGTCTCGGTCGCCGAGCTCACCGAGACGGTGCTGCAGAACGCCTACGACGGCGAAGCGCCGCCGCGGCAGATCATGGTGCCGGTGCTGCCGGACGACGCGGCCGAGCTGGAGAGGTGGCTCACCGATCGCCGGCGCCTAGACGAGCCCACGGCCGGCCGCGTGAGCCTGCACGTCGCCCAGCGTGGCGAGAAGGCGGCGCTCGCGCAGACCGCCACCCTCAACGCGAAGAACGCGCTCGTGCTCTACAAGACGCGGCGCAGCTCCGACTTCGTCGCTCGTTCGCAGGCGCTCACCGACATCCAGGAGGCACTCGGCATGAGCGACGCGCCCCTGCGCATGGAGTGCTACGACGTCTCCCACCTCTCCGGCACCAACATCGTGGCCTCCATGGTGGTGTTCGAAGACGGCCTGCCGCGCAAAGACCAGTACCGGCGCTTCTCCATCCCCGAATCCAGTGACGACACCGAGTCGATCCACCAGGTGCTCACCAGGCGGCTCGCGTACCTCCGGCATGGCGCGGCCGAGGCGACCGCTACCGAGCTCGAAACCAACACCGAACTCGAGCCCACCGAACTCGAAACAACCACCGAACTCGAGCCCACCACCGAACTCGAGCCCACCACCGAACTCGACACGTCGACCGAGCCCGTGGTCGACCCCGACCTCGCGGAGCAGCGCCGCCGGCGCAAGTTCTCGTCGCCGCCGAACCTCCTCATCGTCGACGGTGGCCAGCCGCAGGTCGCGGCGGCGAAGCGGGCGCTCGACGAGTCGGGTGTGACCGGCATCCAGCTGGTCGGCATCGCCAAGCGCCTCGAAGAGCTCTGGCTGCCCGACGACGACTATCCCGTCATCCTGCCGCGCAACAGCGACGCGCTCTTCATGATCCAGCGCATCCGCGACGAGGCGCACCGCTTCGCCATCACCTACCAGCGGGCGAGGCGCAAGCGCGACATCGCCACCGTGCTCGGCGAGATTCCCGGCCTCGGGCCCGCGCGCGTCAAGGCGCTTCTCACGCACTTCGGATCCGTGGCCCGGCTACGCCAGGCCACCGCGCACGACATCTCCGAGGTCAGCGGCATCGGCCCGAGGCTCGCCGACTCCATCCGGGAACGCCTCGGCACTCGGTAGGCTTGTCTCGACTCATCGACCACCCGAGCAGTGAGGCCATCATGACCACGGAGCCCGTCGAACGCCAGGAGATGCTCATCGTCACCGGCATGTCCGGTGCCGGCAGATCGACGGTCGCAAACGCCCTGGAAGATCTCGACTGGTACGTCGTCGACAACCTGCCGCCGCTCATGCTGCGCCCGCTCATGGATCTCGCGGGCAGGGCAGGGTCGCAGCTGCCTCGGGTGGCGGCCGTCGTCGACGTGCGCGGCCGCGACTTCTTCGCCGACCTGCAGGAGATCGTGCAGAGCCTGCGCGACGGCACGCACGTGCGCATCCTTTTCATGGATGCCACAGACGAGACGCTCGTGAGGCGGTTCGAGGCCGTGCGCCGACCGCACCCGTTGCAGGGCGACGGCACGATCCTCGACGGCATCACCGCCGAACGAGCCAGACTGCGCGAGATCCGCGAGTCGAGCGATCTCGTGATCGACACCTCCGACCTCAACATCCACCAGCTCGCGACCGAGATCCAGGCGGCTTTCGCGGCGGAGAACGCGGCGGGCGTGCAGGTCACGGTCATGAGCTTCGGCTTCAAATACGGTCTGCCGGCAGACGCCGACATGGTGGCGGATGCACGCTTCCTGCCCAACCCGTTCTGGGTGCCAGAGCTGCGCTCGCACACCGGGCTCGACGGCGTCGTCTCCGACTACGTGCTCGCCCAGCACGGCGCCACGGAATTCGTCGACGCGTATGAGCGAGTGCTGCGCATCGTGCTCGACGGCTACCAGCGTGAGAACAAGCGTCACGCCACGATCGCGATAGGCTGCACTGGCGGAAAACACCGCTCCGTCGCCATCGTCGAAGAGATCGGCAGACGGCTGGATTCCCTGCCCACGGTGGCCGCGAGTGTCAAGCACCGCGACCTCGGCCGGGAGTAGCGCGGCCATACCGTGCCGCTGCGCAAGACAACACGCGTTGGCAACGCAGAAGTAGGAGATCGCCGTGGCACTCACCCAGGACGTCAAGCAGGAGCTTGCCGGCCTCGAGGTCAGCAAGAACACCGTCCGTGCCGCTGAACTCGCCGCCATCCTCCGCTTCTCCGGCGGCCTGCACCTCATCTCCGGCCGCATCGCCGTCGAGAGCGAGCTCGACAGCCCCGAGCTGGCCAAGCGCGTGCGCAAGAGCCTCGCCGAGCTCTACGGCGTGCGCAGCGAGGTTTCCGTCATCTCGGCCTCCGGCATCCGCCGCGGCAACCAGTACCTCGTGCGCGTGCTCGACGGGGGAGAGACCCTGGCCAGGCAGACGGGCCTGCTCGACGCGAGACGACGGCCCATCCGCGGCCTGCCCAACCGCCTGACCACGGGCACGCGAGACGAGCTCGCCGCCGTCTGGCGCGGCGCGTTCCTCGCCCACGGCTCACTCACCGACCCCGGCAGGTCCGCGGCGCTCGAGGTCACCTGTCCGGGCAACGAGGCTGCCATGGCTCTCGTCGGAGCCGCCGGGCGTCTCAGCGTCGCGGCGAAGGCACGCGAGGTGCGCGGCGTGCACCGTGTCGTCATTCGCGACGGCGACGCCATCGGCACCATGCTCACGCACATGGGCGCGCTCACCACGGTCGCCAGCTGGCAGGAACTGCGCATGCGCCGCGAGGTGCGCGCCACGGCCAACCGCCTCGTCAACTTCGACGACGCCAACCTGCGCCGCTCCGCCCAGGCCGCCGTGGCGGCGTGCGCCAGAGTCGAGCGTGCCCTCGAGATCCTCGACACGGATGCGCCGGCGCACCTGCGTTACGCCGGCGAACTGCGGCTCGCGTTCCGAGACTCCAGCCTCGACGAGCTCGGGCATCACGCCGACCCGCCGATGACGAAGGACGCGGTGGCGGGGCGCATCCGTCGCCTTCTCGCCATGGCTGACAAGAAGGCCGCAGACACGGGCATACCGGGCACGGATGCCAACCTGCCGCCCGATCTTGACGACGTGTGACGCCGTCCCCAGGCGCGTGAGACGACGCGACTAGACTCGAAATGTCGCTCATAACGGCGCGCGAAGACATCGTGCGCGACGAACAACGAGGAGGCCACGCAATGGCTGATTACACGCTCCCGGAGCTTCCCTACGACTACTCGGCACTCGAGCCGAGCATCAGCGGGACCATCATGGAACTCCACCATGACAAGCATCACAAGGCGTACGTCGACGGGGCAAACACGGCCCTCACCAAGCTCGCCGAGGCGCGCGACACCGACAACCTCACGAACATCAACAAGCTCGAGAAGGACCTCGCGTTCAACCTCGCCGGCCACGTCAACCACACGGTCTTCTGGAAGAACCTCTCGCCGGACGGCGGTGACAAGCCCACGGGCGAGCTGGCCGCGGCGATCGACGAGTTCTTCGGCTCCTTCGACAAGTTCCGTGCGCACTTCACCGCGTCGGCACTCGGGATCCAGGGCTCCGGCTGGTCCATCCTGGCGTGGGATTCCCTCGGCCAGAAGCTCATCATCGAGCAGCTCTACGACCACCAGGGCAACCTCGCCACGGCGACCATCCCGCTCTTCATGCTCGACATGTGGGAGCACGCCTTCTACCTCGACTACCGCAATGTCAAGGCCGACTACGTCAAGGCGTTCTGGAACATCGCGAACTGGGGCGACGTCGCCAAGCGCTTCCAGGCGGCCCGCGAGAAGACGTCCGGCCTGCTGCTACTGTCGTAGCGGGCCTCGGTGTCCCGGACACGACCGCCCGGGACACCGCCGTCAGCCCCCACCCCCACGAAATGCGCCGAACGGCGCCCCAGTATCAGGAGATTTACGTGTCCGTGAAGATCGGTATCAACGGGTTCGGCCGCATCGGCCGCAACTACTTCCGTGCAGCGCTGGCCAAGGGCAGCGAGCTTGAGATCGTCGCCGTCAACGACCTCACCGACAACAAGGCACTCGCGCACCTGCTGAAGTACGACTCGATCACGGGCCGCCTCGACGCCACCGTCGAGCTCGACGGCGACAACATCGTGGTCAACGGCAAGCCGATCAAGGTGCTCGAGGAGCGCGACCCTGCCCAGCTTCCGTGGGGCGACCTCGGCGTCGACATCGTCATCGAGTCCACCGGCCGCTTCACCAAGGCCGATGACGCACGCAAGCACATCGCGGCCGGCGCGAAGAAGGTCATCGTCTCCGCTCCCGCCTCCGGCGACAACGTGGCGACCCTCGTGCTCGGCGTCAACGAGAAGACGTACGACCCCGCGACGAACGACGTCATCTCGAACGCGTCATGCACCACGAACTGCCTCGCGCCGCTCGCCAAGGTGCTGCTCGACAACTTCGGCATCGAGCGCGGCCTCATGACCACGGTGCACGCATACACGGCCGACCAGAACCTGCAGGACGGCCCGCACAGCGACCTTCGCCGTGCCCGCGCCGCTGCCGTCAACATCATCCCCACCTCCACGGGCGCGGCCAAGGCCCTCGGGCTCGTCATCCCGGAACTCGTCGGCAAACTCGACGGCTACGCGCTGCGCGTGCCGGTGCCAACCGGCTCGATCACCGACCTCACGGTCGAGCTGACCAACCCCGCCTCCGTCGAGTCGATCAACGCGGCGTACAAGGCAGCCTCGGAGGGCAACCTCAAGGGCATCCTCAGCTACACGGAAGACCCGATCGTCTCCAGCGACATCGTCTCAGACCCGCACTCCTCGATCTTCGACGCCGGCCTCACCAAGGTCATCGGCAACCAGGTCAAGGTGGCGTCGTGGTACGACAACGAGTGGGGCTACTCCAACCGACTCGTCGACATCACCGAGTACGTCGCCGAGCGACTCTAGAACCGCGAAGGCGACAGCAGTGACGTTGCGCACTCTTGAATCGCTGGGCTCGCTCGCAGGCAAGCGCGTCATCGTTCGCTGTGATCTGAACGTCCCCCTGAAGGACGGCGTGATCACAGACGATGGCCGTGTGCGAGCGTCACTGCCTACGCTGAACGCACTCATCAACCAGGGCGCGCGCGTCGTCGTGGTCTCCCACCTCGGGCGGCCCGACGGCGCGCCGGATGCGCGCTACAGCCTCGCGCCGGTCGCCCAGCGGCTCAGCGAGCTCCTCGGCAAGCCGGTCACGTTCGCGCGCGACACGGTCGGTTCGGGCGCCCAGGATGCGGTGGCCTCCCTCGGCGACGGTGACGTCGCTCTGCTCGAGAATCTGCGCTTCAACCCGGGCGAGACGAGCAAGAGCGAAGACGAGCGTACGGCCTTCGCCGCGAAGCTGGCCGCTCTCGCAGACGCCTTCGTCTCCGATGGCTTCGGCGTCGTGCACCGCAAGCAGGCGAGCGTCTACGAGCTGGCCCAGGCGCTGCCCAGCGCCGCCGGCCTGCTCATCCAGGCCGAACTCGACGTGCTCGATCGGCTTACCGAGAACCCCGAGGCGCCGTACACGGTGGTGCTCGGAGGCTCGAAAGTCTCGGACAAGCTCGGCGTGATCGATCACCTGCTGCCGCGCGTCAACTCGCTGCTCATCGGCGGCGGCATGCTCTTCACCTTCCTCGCCGCTCTCGGCCACAAAGTCGGCTCGAGCCTGCTCGAGAGCGACCAGCTCGATACCGTGAAGGAATACCTCACGCGCGCCGAGCAGCTGGGCGTCGAGATCGTGCTGCCAACCGACGTGGTCGTGGCCTCGAAATTCGCGGCAGACGCGGAGCACGTTGTGCGCCCCGCGGAAGCCATCGAAGACACGGATTGGGGCGCATCCGGTCTCGGACTCGACATCGGGCCCGAGACCGCCGAGCGGTTTGCCGGCGTCATCCGCGCCTCGCACACCGTGTTCTGGAACGGCCCGATGGGCGTGTTCGAGCTCGCCCCGTTCGCCACGGGCACCCGCGCCATCGCCGAGGCGCTCACCCAAGTCGACGGCCTCGGCGTCGTGGGCGGTGGCGACTCCGCCGCCGCCGTGCGCGCGCTCGGCTTCGCCGACGACCAGTTCGGCCACATTTCGACCGGCGGCGGCGCCAGCCTCGAGTTCCTCGAGGGTAAGCGTCTGCCCGGACTGGAGGTACTCGGATGGCAGTAGCAGCCAGCGTGCGTCGCACGCCGCTCATTGCGGGCAACTGGAAGATGAACCTGGACCACCTGCAGGCGATCGCGTTCGTGCAGAAGGTGGCGTGGAGCCTGAAGGATGCCGGGCACGACTTCGCGGCCGTCGAGGTCGCGGTGTTCCCGCCGTACACCGACCTGCGCAGCGTGCAGACGCTCGTGTCGGCAGACAAGCTGCCGCTCGCGTTCGGCGCACAGGACCTGTCCGCGCACGACTCCGGCGCATACACCGGCGAGATCTCCGGCGCGTTCCTGGCTCAGCTCGAGTGCCGGTACGTCATCATCGGGCACTCCGAACGGCGCAACCTGCACGCCGAGACCGACGAGCAGGTTGCACAGAAGGTGACCGCGGCGCTGAAGCACTCTCTCACGCCCGTCATCTGCGTCGGTGAGACGGCGGAAGACCTCGAGAAGCACGGCCAGAGCGCGGTTCCCGTCGGCCAGCTGCGCGCCGCCCTGGCCGGCGTCACGAGTGCGGCCGACATCGTGGTCGCGTACGAACCCGTCTGGGCCATTGGTTCCGGCCAGGCGGCAACGCCAGAGCAGGCCGAACAGGTCGCCGCGCAGTTGCGCGCCACGATCGCCGACGTGCTGGGCGAGGACGTCGCGGCGAAGACGCGCATCCTCTATGGCGGTTCGGTCAAGGCCGCGAACATCGCGTCGTTCATGCGCGAACCCAACGTCGACGGCGCGCTCGTCGGCGGGGCCAGCCTTGACGTCACCGAGTTCGCCAGCATCGTGCGCTATCAGAAGCACGTCGGCGCGTAGGGGTCGCCGGGGCGTCCGCCTTCGGTATACTTGACTCTTGGCCCCGGTGGCACCCGACATCGGCGCAGTTGTGAAAGGTCTCTCGTGCTGCAAATTCTCCAGGTCGTCCTGCAGGTTCTTCTCGGCCTCACGAGTCTCCTGCTGACCCTGATGATCCTGCTGCACAAGGGCCGTGGCGGCGGCCTCTCCGACATGTTCGGCGGCGGTGTCACCTCCAACCTGGGTGCATCGGGCGTCGCCGAACGCAACCTGAACCGCATCACGGTCATTCTGGGCGTGATCTGGATCGCGTGCGTGATCGTGCTCGGCCTGATCACTCGCTTCTCTGCGTAGGAGGAACTATGGCATCCGGTGGAAGTGCAATCCGCGGCTCGCGCGTCGGCGCCGGCCCCATGGGCGAACAGGATCGCGGTTACCACGCCGATCGTGTCGCGGTCTCGTATTGGGACGCGCTGGGCAATGAGACGGTGCGGTACTTCGCCGCGAACCTGCCGCCAGAAGAGATTCCCGAGACCATCGACTCACCATCGAGCGGTCTGCCCGCCGGCCGCGACAAGGAGAACCCTCCCGCGGTGGCCAAGCTCGAGCCGTACAAGACGCACCTCGCATACGTGAAGGAACGGCGCACAGAAGAAGAGGCGCAGCAGCTCCTGGACGACGCGCTCACACAGCTGCGCATCCGTCGCGGCAAGCTCACGCCGACGAACTAGTAGCTCGGCGCGATGAGGTTCTCCGGAACCTCGCCCGCAGCATCCTGATCCACGAAGAACACGGTGCGCTTGCGTCCCTTGGCGCCGGCGACAGGCACCTCGGTGTAGGCCGCACCGGCGAGGGCGAGACCGAGTGCGGAGGCTTTGTCTGCTCCCGCGAGCACGAGCCAGATGCGTTCGGATGCGTTCAGCACCGGCCGAGTCAGGCTCAGCCGCTCAGGCGGCGGCTTGGGGGAGTTGCGCACCGCGACGACGCTCGCCTGCGTCTCGCGAATGCCCGCGGCATCCGGAAACAGGGAGGCGATGTGGCCATCAGGCCCGACGCCCAGAAACGTGATGTCGAAACGCGGATGCGCCGCGCCCCCGCCCGCATGCTTCGCCAACTCGTCGGCGTACGCCGCGGCGGCCCCGTCGAGGTCGACGTCGTCGTCAGAGGCAGCGAAGGCGTGGATGTTGGCCGCAGGCACCTTGATGTGGTCGAGCAGTGCGTGGCGAGCCTGGCGCTCATTGCGCTCGGGATCGTCGCGGGGCACCCAGCGCTCGTCTCCCCACCAGAAGTGAACGCGGCCCCAGTCCACGGAATCGCGCGCGGCCGAACCGTTCACGGCATCGAGCACGGCGATCCCCATGGTGCCGCCCGTCAGCACGACGTTGGCCGTATCGACGTCGTCGAGAATGTCGACGGTCTTCGTGAGGAAGCGCGCCGCGACCGACGCGGCGAGTGCGGCCTTGTCCGGGTGGACCAGCACCCGCCGTTCGTTCGTCATACCCCTATACCCCTGCGCCCGTCCCGTACTCGGTCTCGGCGAGCCTCTCCAGCCCCCGCGTGATGACCTCGCCATAGAGGTCGTCCGGGTCCAGCCTACGCAGTTCCTCGGCGAGGCAGTCCCGCAGATTCCTGCGGGGGAGGGCCAGATCGTGCGTGGGCTGGTTCGGCTGCACGAGCGTCGCGATGTTGGGGATCTCACGCTCGAGCTCGATCACGCCAGACTCACGCGTCAGCCTGACGCCGTGAATGCCGCTGGCACCGGATGCGCGTGTGAGGTCGTGACGCACGGGAACATCGAGCTGCATCCCGAGCCACGCCGCGAGCAGCACGGTCGAGGGGGAGTCCACGGCGCCGGCGACCTCGACCGCCGTGATGGGCTCGAACGGCGGCTGGTCGAGCACCGCGGCGAGCTGCGCACGCCACAGGGTCAGCCTGGTCCAGGCGAAGTCGGTGTCGCCCGGCGCATAGGTCGCCGCGAGGTGGCGCAGCGCCTCGTTCGGGTCGGACTGGGTCGACGCGTCGGTGATGCGGCGCGTGGCGATGCGGCCGAGCGGTGACTCGGATGCCACCTCGGGCGCCGTGCCCGGCCACCACGCGACCACGGGCGCATCCGGAAGCAGGAGCCCGGTGACGAGCCCCTCCTGATCGCTCGCCGTCTCGCCGTATGCCCGAAGCACGACGACCTCGCTGGCTCCCGCGTCCCCGCCCACGCGGATCTGCGCGTCGAGGCGGCCGGCGACCTCGTCGGCGCGGCTGTCATCGGCGTCGGCGGTCGAGATCACGATGACCCGCATCGGATGCTCGCGGGACGCGTCGTTTGCCGCCTCGATCGCCTCCTCCTCCTGGCCGAGCGTCGTGGCGATGACGAGGGTCAGCACACGCCCGAGGGCGACGACGCCGCCCTCCTCGCGGATCTTGACGAGAGCCTTGGAGACCTTGCTCGTGTTGGTGTCTGGCAGATCGACGATCATGGACGCCTCCAGGTTCGGCCGTCACGCGCAAGCAGCTCGTCGGCGGACTTCGGGCCCCAGGTGCCCGGCTTGTACTGTTCCGGCTGCCCCTGCGTGGCCCAGAACTCCTCGATGGGGTCGAGAATCTTCCACGAGAGCTCGACCTCCTCGTGGCGGGGGAACAGGGGCGGGTCGCCGAGGAGCACGTCGAGGATCAGTCGCTCGTACGCTTCCGGGCTCGCCTCGGTGAACGCGTGGCCATATCCGAAGTCCATGCTCACATCGCGCACCTGCATGCCGGAACCGGGCACCTTGGAGCCGAAACGGATCGTGACGCCCTCATCCGGCTGCACGCGGATCACGAGGGCGTTCTGGCCGAGGGCCGTCGTCTCACTCTGCGCGAAGAGCTGCTGGGGCGCCCGCTTGAACACGACCGCGATCTCGGTCACGCGCCGGCCGAGACGCTTGCCCGCACGCAGGTAGAAGGGAACACCAGCCCAGCGGCGTGTGCCGATCTCGAGCTTCACGGCGGCATACGTCTCGGTGATCGAGTCGGGGTTCATCCCTTCCTCGTCGAGGAAGCCGACGACCTTCTCGCCGCCCTGCCACCCCCCGGAGTACTGCCCGCGCGCCGTGGACGTCGCGAGATCCTTCGGCAGACGGACGGCGCGCAGCACCTTCTCCTTCTCGGTTCGCAGGTCCTTCGCCTCGAAAGACACGGGCTCTTCCATCGCCGTCAGCGCGAGAAGCTGCAACAGATGGTTCTGAATGACGTCGCGTGCCGCTCCGATGCCGTCGTAGTACCCGGCCCGGCCGCCCACGCCGATGTCCTCCGCCATGGTGATCTGCACGTGGTCGACGTAGTTCGCGTTCCAGATGGGCTCGTAGAGCTCATTCGCGAAGCGGAGGGCCAGGATGTTCTGGACCGTCTCCTTGCCGAGGTAGTGGTCGATGCGGAAGACGGAGTCCGGCGGGAACACCGACTCGACGACGTCGTTCAGTTCCCTCGCCGTCTTCAGGTCGCTGCCGAACGGCTTTTCAATGACGACACGCCGCCACTGGTCGCCGTGCTGCTCCGCGAGGCCGGAGCGCTTCAGCTGCTGCGTGACCTGCGGGAACGCCTTCGGCGGGATCGAGAGGTAGAACGCGTGGTTGCCCATCGTTCCACGCTCACGATCGAGCGCCTCGATCGTGCTCTTCAGCCTCTCGAAGGCCTCGTCGTCGTCGAACTCGCCGGGAACGAACCGAATACCCTGTGCGAGCTGCTGCCACACTTCGTCGTGGAAGGGGGTACGAGCATGGGCCTTGACGGCGTCGTACACCACCTTCTCGAAATCCTGGTCCTCCCAATCACGCCGGGCGAAGCCGACGAGGGCGAACCCGGGAGGCAGGAGCCCCCGGTTGGCGAGGTCGTACACGGCCGGCATCAGCTTCTTGCGCGACAGGTCGCCCGTCACGCCGAAGATGATCAGGCCGCTCGGCCCGGCGATGCGATTGAGGCGATGATCGGAAGACACCCGCAGCGGGTTGAACTCCGAGGTGATTTCCACCGGGGACATGCAGCTCCTTGGCTCGGGACTACTCGGGCTGGTCGGATTCGTTGACGGCGGCGAACAGCGGCACGAGATTGGCCGCGGGATCCGTCAGGTTGAGCGTCAGCACAGGGCGGCCGTGCTCGGCGAGAACTCCCGCGTCGCCGCTCGCCTGCGCCTTGATGAGCTGGCCGAACGTGAACGGACGCCCGGGAATCTCGAGGTCTTCGGTCACGTCCTGCGTGATCTGCAGGAAGACGCCGACGGCCGGCCCACCCTTGTGGAACTGGCCCGTCGAGTGCAGGAACCGGGGACCCCAGCCGAACGTGACCGGGCGCTTGGCGCGCGCCGCGATGAGATCCCTGATGTTCGCGAGTTCCGGCAGCGCGACACGATCGACGTAGGCCTGGATCGCCACGTAACCGTCGTCACCGAGCTGGTCGAGCAGGCGCCCCACCACCCCGTCAAGCGTCGAGGCTGCGGAGACGACGCTGTCGCTTCCACGCACCTCGATGCCCTCGGCGACGAACGCAGCAGGCTGCGGCTCCGGCCGGTTGTCGAGCAGGCCCCGCGCGGCGACCTTCGCAGACTCCACGTCTGGCTGGTCGAACGGGTTGATGCCGAGCAGGCGTCCGGCCACCGCCACCGCGTACTCCCACACCATGATCTGGGCGCCGAGGCTGCCCGAGACGAGGATCTCGCCCTCGTGCCGGTCGGAACGCAGCATGTGATGCGCCTCCGCGTTCTCCACGAGGCGCACGATCTGCAGGTCCGGCAGGTTCTCGCTCAGTTCAGGGGCGAGCGTGTCGAGCACCACGGGCAGGATGCCGGTGCCGAGCTTGCCGGTCGACTCGGCGATCAGCTGCTCCGCCCAGTCGGCGAAGCCGACGATGTGCGTTCCGTCGGCAATGATTCCGAGCTTGTCGCGGCGGGGATTCGTTCCGGCGATCGCGGCACCGAGCACGAGCCCCGGGTTCTCCTCGTTGTCGACGGCGAGTTCGAGCGAGACGCCCTCCGCCTCATTCAGCAACTCGTCGATGTCCGCCCCTGCGAGACCGGATGGCACGAGCCCGAAGGCGGTCAGCGCCGAATAGCGGCCGCCGACGTTCGGGTCGGCGTTGAACACCCGATAGCCCGCCTCGCGGGCCGAGGCGTCGAGGGGGGAGCCGGGGTCGGTCACCACGACGATGCGCTCGCGCGGGTCGATTCCGGCATCCGTGAACGCCTTCTCGTAGGTGCGGCGCTGGCTGTCGGTCTCGAGCGTCGAGCCCGACTTGCTCGAGATGACGATGGCGCTCGTCTTCAGCCGGTCGTTCAGCGCGGCGAGCACCTGGCCAGGCTCGGTGGAGTCGAGGATGGTGAGCTCGACGCCCGCGGTTCTCGTGATGACCTCAGGGGCGAGCGAGGAGCCGCCCATGCCGCCGAGCACGATGTGGTCGACGCCCGCCGCGCGCAGCTCGTCGCGCAGCGCGATGATCTCGGCGACGAGCGGGCGCGAGACCGTGACAGCCTCGGTCCAGCCGAGGCGGATGCCCGCCTCGTGCTCGGCGTCGGCGCCCCACAGCGCCGCATCCTGAGCGGTGATACCGGAGGCGACCATGTCACCGACGAGGGTCGGCACCACGCGGCGCACGGCCTCTTCGGCCGCGCCGGAGACGTGGATGCCGAAGGTCATTTTGCCGCCTCCAGCGCCGTCGTCACCGTCTGGAGCAGGTCGTTCCACGAGACGATGAACTTGTCGACGCCCTCCTTCTCGAGCTGCGCCGTGACCTCGTCGTACGAGATGCCCTGTGCGGCGATGTCGTCGAGCACCCGGTTCGCCGCGTCGTACGATCCGGCGATCGAGTTCTCGGGGATCTCTCCGTGGTCGAAGGTGGCCTCGAGCGTCTTCTCCGGCATCGTGTTGACCACGTTCGGTGCCACGAGCTTCGTCACATAGAGCGTGTCCGGCAGGCTCGGATCCTTGACACCGGTCGAGGCCCAGAGCGGACGCTGCTTATTCGCGCCAGCGTCGAGCAGCACCTTCGCGCGCTCGCTGTCGAAGGCCTGCTCGTACACCTGGTAGGCGAGCTGGGCGTTCGCGACCCCGGCCTTGCTCTTCAGGGCAAGGGCGGCATCCGTGCCGATGGCGGTCAGCCTCTTGTCGATCTCGGTGTCGACACGGGAGACGAAGAACGACGCGACCGAATGGATGCTGGACAGATCGATACCGGCCGCCTTCGCCTTCTCGAGGCCGGTCAGGTACGCGTTGATGACCTCGCGGTGACGCGTGAGGCTGAAGATGAGAGTCACGTTGACGCTGATGCCGACGGCCGTGGCCTCGGTGATGGCTTCGAGGCCCTCGACGGTGGCGGGGATCTTGATCATCGCGTTCGGGCGATCGACCTTCGCCCACAGCCGCTTCGCCTCGGCGGTGGTTCCGGCGGCATCGTGGGCGAGGCCAGGCTCGACCTCGATCGACACGCGGCCGTCGAGACCGCCCGTGGCGTCGTACACGGGGCGGAACAGGTCGCTGGCGTCCGCGACGTCGCGCGTCGTGATCTCGAACACGGCCTCATCGACTCCCGTGCCGGCCGCGGCGAGCTCGCGAACCTGCTCGTCGTACGCCTCGCCCTTCGAAAGGGCGGTGGCGAAGATCGTCGGGTTCGTCGTGACGCCGACCACGTTGCGGTCTTCGATCAGCTTCGCGAGACCGCCCGTGGCGATTCGCTGACGCGAGAGGTCGTCGAGCCAGATGCTGACGCCGGCGGCGGAAAGCTGGGCGGTGGGTGTGGATTCAGTCATTTCTTCTCTTCTCCCTGATCCGGCGCTTACAGCGACGCGATCGATTCCTTGGCGGCGGCGACGACGGCCTCGGTCGTGATGCCGAACTCGCGGTAGAGCGTCTCGTAGTCGGCCGACGCGCCGAAGTGCTCGATCGAGACGCTGCGTCCGGCATCCCCGATGTAGGAGCGCCAGGTGAGCGCAATGCCGGCCTCGACCGAGACGCGCGCCTTGACGGATGAGGGCAGCACCTGCTCGCGATAGTCGGCGCCCTGCTCGTCGAACCACTCGAGGCACGGGGCCGACACGACGCGAGCGGCCACGCCATCCGCCTTCAGCGCCTCGCGCGCCTCGAGGGCGAACTGCACCTCGGAGCCGGTGGCGATGAGGATGACGTCGGGCGTGCCGCCCTCCGCCTCTGCAAGCACGTACGCACCCTTGGCCGCGTTCGACGCAGCGGCGAGCGTGTCGCCGGATGCCTCGCCGTCGCCGCGCTCGAAGACGGGCAGGTTCTGCCTGCTGAGCGCGATGCCCGCCGGGCCGTGACGGCGCTGCAGGATGTTCAGCCAGGCGTATGCCGTCTCGTTCGCATCGGCGGGGCGCACCACGTCGAGGTGGGGGATGGCGCGCAGCGAGGCGAGCTGCTCGATGGGCTGGTGCGTCGGGCCGTCGCCGCCGAGCGCGACCGAGTCGTGCGTCCAGACGAAGACCGACGGCACCTGCATGAGCGCGGCCAGGCGAACGGCGGGGCGCATGTAGTCGCTGAAGATCAGGAACGTGCCGCCGTACGGCCTGGTATTGCCGTGCAGCACGATGCCGTTGATGATGGCCGCCATCGCGTGCTCACGGATGCCGAAGTGCAGCACGCGCCCGTACGGGTTGCCGGTCCACTCGTGGGTCGAGTGCTCGCTCGGCACGAAGGATGCCGCGGACTCGATGGTCGTGTTGTTCGACTCGGCGAGGTCAGCCGAGCCGCCCCAGAGCTCGGGGATGACGCCCGCGAGGGCGTTCAGCACCTTGCCGCTCGCGGCGCGCGTCGAGACGGCCTTCTCGGTACCGAAGACGGGCAGCGCCGCCTCGACCCCGTCGGGCAGCTCGCCCGAGAGCATGCGGTCGAGCAGCTGCTTGCGCTCGGGGTTCGCCTGCGCCCACGCGTCGAACTGCTTCTTCCACTCCTCGTGCTGCGCGCGGCCGCGATCCACGGCCTTGCGGGTGTGCTCGAGCACCGCGGCATCGACCTCGAAGGTCTTCTCCGGGTCGAAGCCGAGAACCTCCTTGACGGCCGCAAGCTCCTCGGCTCCCAGCGCCGAACCGTGGATCTTGCCGGTGTTCTGCTTCTTCGGGCTCGGCCAGCCGATGATCGTCTTCAGCACGATGAGCGAGGGCTTGTCCGTGACGCCCTTCGCACGCTCGATCGCGGCGTACAGTTCCTCGACGTCTTCGCTGTAGACGCCGGTCTTCTTCCAGTCCACGACCTGCACGTGCCAGTGGTACGCCTCGTAGCGAGCCTTGACGTCTTCCGTGAACGCGATGTTCGTGTCGTCTTCGATCGAGATCTGGTTCGAGTCGTAGATGGCGATGAGGTTGCCGAGCTGCTGGTGGCCCGCGAGCGAAGATGCCTCGCTCGAGACGCCCTCCTGCAGGTCGCCGTCGCCGGCGATCACGTAGACGAAGTGATCGAACGGGCTCGAGCCCGTCGGCGCATCCGGGTCGAAGAGACCGCGCTCGAACCGTGAGGCATACGCAAAACCGACGGCTGAGGAGATGCCCTGGCCCAGCGGGCCGGTGGTGATCTCCACGCCGTCGGTGTGTCCGTACTCGGGGTGGCCGGGGGTCTTCGAGCCCCACGTGCGCAGTGCCTTCAGATCGTCGAGCTCGAGCCCGTATCCACCCAGATAGAACTGCGTGTACTGCGTGAGCGAGCTGTGACCGGCCGAGAGGATGAAGCGGTCTCGCCCGATCCACGTCGAGTCGGACGGGTCGCGCCGCATGATCTTCTGGAAAAGCAGGTACGCCGCGGGAGCGAGGCTCATGGCGGTTCCGGGATGCCCGTTGCCCACCTTCTCGACCGCGTCTGCCGCGAGAACGCGTGCCGTGTCTACTGCCTTGTTGTCAATGGATTCCCATTGCAGAGCTGCCACTGGATCTAGACCCTTCTAACGCATGTGGAGAACGGGCCGTTTCGTGAAACCCGCACCAGAATAGAGGTAGCGCGCGCCGTAACGTCATCGGCACCGAGAGCCTTCACCGCCACGCGGCTCAGAGTGCTGGCGCCGCCGCGGGGAGGGTCGCCTCGGTTGGCGAGCACCTTCAAGCATAGTCAACACCGCAGGGGCACGCTGTGTTCCGGCCGGCCCCGGCGCTCTGCAGACGCACTCGGCCGGCGCCCGGCATCCGTGTCTTAGAATTGCCTCGGCACGAAGCCGTCGTGCGTGCCATGAAGAGGAGCAATGGACGTCGCGCTTGAGACAAGACCGCAGTCGCTTCGAGCATTGATCGGGCGTAAGACGCGGGCGTACTTCTCGTTGACGAAACCGCGCGTGGTCGAGCTGCTCCTCGTCTCGACGGTCCCCGTCATGATCCTGGCGCAGGGCGGCATCCCCAACCTGTGGCTCGTTCTCGCGACCGTGGTCGGCGGCTACATGAGCGCCGGCTCCGCAGGGTCGTTCAACTGCTACATCGACCGCGACATCGACCGCATCATGCGGCGAACCAAGAATCGTCCGCTGGTCACGGGTGAGCTCAGCGACCGAGAGGCACTCATCTTCTCGTGGGCCCTCGGCATCGCCTCAACGCTCGTGCTCGGCTTCTTCGCGAACTGGCTCACGGCTGGGCTCTCGGTGCTTGCCATCCTGCTGTACGTGGTCTTCTACACCCTCGTGCTCAAGCGCCGCACGTCGCAGAACATCGTGTGGGGCGGCATCGCGGGCTGCATGCCCGTGTTCATCGGCTGGGCCGCCGTCACCAACTCCCTCGACTGGCCCGCCGTCGTGCTCTTCGTCGTCATCTTCCTGTGGACGCCTCCGCACTACTGGCCCCTCTCCATGCGCTACCGCGACGACTACAAGGAGGCGGGCGTGCCCATGCTCGCGGTCGTCCGTGGCCGCGCGGTCGTGGGGCTGCAGGTCATCCTCTACGCGTGGGCGACCGTCGCGTGCTCGCTGCTTCTCGTCCCCGTGGCGCACATGGGCGTCGTCTACACGTCGGTTGCGCTCGGCGCGGGAATCTGGTTCATCTACGAGGCTCACCGTCTCTACAACCTCGCGATCCGCCACGAGCAGGTCTCGCCCATGCGGGTCTTCCACGGGTCCATCACGTACCTCACGCTCGTCTTCCTCGCGGTCGCGATCGACCCGCTCCTCCCGTTCTGAGAGGCGGGCCGGAGCCCGCACGAGAATCGGCGTGTGCGACGGTGGAAAACCCCTCGACGGCGGGAACAGATCGCTCTACTCTGAGGGGGAAATGACACGTGTTCTCGGCACGCGGCGGCTCGTTCTGGATGCCCCGCGGCGAAGCGACATCCAGACCATCTTCGCGCTGTGCCAGGACGCCGAGATCCGCCGGTGGATCCCGATCGCCTCGCCGTTCGCGCTGAGCGACGCCGAGTTCTTCATCGACGCCTACGTTCCACACGGCGTCGTCAGCGGCGACTACACGACGTGGGCGGTGCGCGAACGGCGCCATCCGCACCTCATCGGGGTGATCGAGCTGCGGCGCGACGTGGCGCCGGGTTCCGCGTCGTTCGGCTGCTGGATGGGGTCGGCTCACCGCGGCCGCGGCTACGCCAGGGAGGCCCTGCTCGCGGTGGTCGACCACGCCTTCTCCCACGAGGGCCTCGCACTCACGCAACTGCGCTGGCAGGGCATCAGGGGCAACGTGGCCAGCGCAAGGCTCGCCCGCAGCATGGGCTTCCGGCTTGAGACGAACGCCGCCACCCCGTTCCCGTTCCGCGGCGAGGAACGGGAGAGCTGGGTCGCCGCGCGAACCGCGGACGAGGGCAGTGACCCCAAGCCCGGTTGGCCCGAGGAATACCTCAACGCCGTCGCGACCGTGTAGCGCCATTCCCGAGCGTCCCGCGGCCGCCCTTCCCGCGACGGCAGGAACCAGCGGATGGCCGGCCCTACGCGCTCGTGCTCGCCACCGCCCCCGAGGTGCGGCTCGTCGCACCCTCCGGCGCCTCAACGGGTTGCGTGAGGTTCACGAGCACCGCGGTGACGGCGGACATGAGCAGCGCCGACAGCACCATGTGAGTGCCGACGAGGATGCCCGGCAGACCGGTGTTCGCCTGAAGCAGCCCGACGCCGATCTGCAGCACCTCCACGACCACGAGCAGTGCGAGGAAGCGGCGTACGGGGCCGACCGCCAGCCCGATCGACGCCCCGACGAGCAGCAGCGTGAAGCCTGCCGTGATGTACGCAGGCAGCGCGTGGATGTGCTCCATGAACTCCGTGTCGAAGCCCGTCCTCAGCGTGTCGGCGTCGCCGGCGTGCGGGCCGGAGCCGGTGGTCAGGATGCCGACGAGCACCGTGATCATGGCAAACGCGGCCATGATCCACGCCGCCCAGGCGAACCACGGCGGAACGGCCAGTACGCGCGCCGAGGGTGTGGTGTGGATGCGACAGACGAGCACGGTCGTCACGATCGTCAGCACGATCGAGAGCACGAAGTGCACGCCGACCATGTACGGGTTCAGCCGGAACAGCACCGTGAAGCCGCCGACCACGGCCTGGACCGGGATGCTCATGCCGAGCCAGAACGTGAGCCAGAACAGGTCGGGCCGCTTCGCCCGCATGCGCATGACGAACAGGAACGCCAGGATCACGATGATGGTCAGCACGAACGTGAGCATCCTGTTGCCGAACTCGATGATGCCGTGGATGCCCATCTCGGGCGTCGTCGTCAGGGAGTCTGCGGTGCACTTGGGCCACGTCGGGCAGCCGAGGCCGGAGCCGGTGAGGCGAACGGCGCCGCCCGAGGCGACGAGCAGCAGCTGGCCGGCGAGCGACAGCCAGCCGATGAGACGCACCCGAGCGTCGACGTGGTCGGGAAGCCACCGGTACAGCGATCTCAGCCAGGTGGCAGGACGCCGATTGCGGGACTTCAGCCCGGTTGAGACACGGTTCACGTGACGATTCACTCTCTGACGCGGTTCATCCGCAGCGAACACGAAGCAGACCCTCTACAAATAGCAGGCTCAGGCTGTAGAATCGTTGAAGGTTCAAGGTACGCGCGGCTGCGCGTGCTTCGCATCGGTTTTTCTTGCGATGCGGCCGTTGGCAGCGCCGCCCACGTCCTTGAACATCTTAGGTACGCACACCAGTCACTCGCACAATCGCGAGACGCCTCGGATCCGCATGACTTCCGAGTCGTAACGTGAGCCGGATTGATAGCCGGTCGCCGTGGCAGGAAAGGTAGATATGTCAGACATCCTGATCGACCGCCCCGAGCTGGAGAGCCTGGGGCAATACGAGTTCGGCTGGTCCGACTCCGACGCGGCGGGAGCAAGCGCCAGGCGCGGCATCTCGCCCGAGGTGGTCGAAGACATCTCCCGGCTGAAGAACGAGCCGGAGTGGATGAAGCAGCGCAGGCTCAAGGCGCTTAAGTTGTTCGAACGCAAGCCCATGCCGTCCTGGGGCGCGGACCTGTCGGAGATCGACTTCGACAACATCAAGTACTTTGTGCGCTCGACCGAGAAGCAGGCCCAGACGTGGGAGGACCTGCCGGAGGACATCAAGAACACGTACGAGAAGCTCGGCATCCCCGAGGCCGAGCGAAGCCGCCTCGTTGCCGGCGTCACGGCCCAGTACGAGTCCGAGGTGGTGTACCACCAGATTCGTCAGGACCTCGAGGCGCAGGGCGTCATCTTCACCGACACCGACACGGCGCTCCGCGAGCACCCGGAGTTCTTCGAGGAGTACTTCGGCACGATCATCCCCGCCGGCGACAACAAGTTCGCGGCGCTGAACACGGCCGCGTGGTCCGGTGGCTCGTTCGTCTACGTGCCGCCAGGCGTGCACGTGGAGATCCCGCTGCAGGCGTACTTCCGCATCAACACCGAGAACATGGGGCAGTTCGAGCGCACCCTGATCATCGCCGACGAGGGCAGCTACGTGCACTACATCGAGGGCTGCACGGCCCCGATCTACACGTCTGATTCCCTGCACTCGGCCGTCGTCGAGATCGTGGTGAAGAAGAACGCGCGCGTTCGCTACACGACCATCCAGAACTGGTCGAACAACGTCTACAACCTGGTCACCAAGCGGGCCATGGCCCACGAGGGCGCCACCATGGAGTGGGTGGACGGCAACATCGGCTCCAAGGTGACCATGAAGTACCCGTCGATCTACCTGGTGGGGGAGCACGCCAAGGGCGAGACCCTCTCGGTGGCCTTCGCCGGCCCCGGCCAGCATCAGGACGCGGGCGCGAAGATGATCCACATGGCGCCGTACACGCAGTCGTCGATCGTCTCCAAGTCGATCGCGCGCGGCGGCGGCCGCAGTGGGTACCGCGGTGAAGTGCGAGTGGATGCTGCAGCGCACCATTCCGCCAACACCGTGCGCTGCGATGCCCTCCTCGTCGACACCATCTCCCGCAGCGACACGTACCCCTCCATCGACATCCGCGTCGACGACGTGCAGCTCGGCCACGAGGCGACCGTCTCACGCGTGAGCGAGGAGCAGCTCTTCTACCTGATGAGCCGCGGCATGCCCGAGGACGAGGCAATGGCCATGATCGTGCGCGGCTTCATCGAGCCGATCGCCCGCGAACTCCCGATGGAATACGCACTCGAACTCAACAAGCTCATCGAGATGGGCATGGAAGGATCCGTCGGCTAAATGTCATCCGCAGCCACTCAGACTGTTATCAAGGATCAGGAGCCGGCACAGCACGGACTGAAGAAGCACTCGGACGGCGGATGGGGACTCGTCCCGGTTCAGACGCGTTCCGAGCGGTTCCGTTCGGTCGAGGTCGCCGACTTCCCTGCCGTCACCGGCCGTGAGGCCGTCTGGAGGAACACGCCAGTCGGTCGCATCCAGCCTCTTACCGCCGGCGAACTCGACGGCTCGCCGTACGAGATCGCGTACGAGAGCACGGAGGGCGTCGAGGTCAGCTGGATCGACACCGACGACGCCCGCATCGGCTCGGCCGGCCTGCCGGAGGAGCGAGCATCCGCCAATGCCTGGGGGGCGAGCCGGAAGGCGCTCCTCGTGCGCATCACCGGTGAGGTGGACGGCGAGTTCACGCTCACCCGCTCGACACTCGGCACCACCCCTCGCGCCGGCCACATCGTCATCGACGCCGCGCCCATGAGCAGCGCCACCGTCGTGCTGCGCAGCCTGGGCGAGGCTCAGCTGAGCGAGAACGTCGAGATCATCGTCGGCGAGGCGGCGCAGCTCACCTTCGTCAGCGACCAGGAATGGCACGACGACGCGGTGCACCTCGCGAGTCACTTCGCCATCCTCGAGAAGGACGCGAAGCTGAAACACGTGGTCGTCTCGCTCGGCGGCAGCATCGTTCGCGTCAACCCCTCGACCCACCTCGTGGGCGCGGGCAGCGACACCGAGATGCTCGGCGTCTATTTCGCGGATGCCGGACAGCACCTCGAGCAGCAGGTATACGTGTTCCACGACGCCCCGCACAGCCGCAGCCGCGTGACATACAAGGGCGCGTTGCAGGGCGAGGGCGCGCACACGGTATGGATCGGCGACGTTCTCATCGGCCAGAAGGCCGTGGGCACCGACAGCTACGAGCAGAACCGCAACCTCGTTCTCTCGGAGGGCACCCGCGCCGACTCGGTGCCGAACCTCGAGATCGAGACCGGCGACATCCTGGGCGCGGGCCATGCCAGCGCGACGGGCCGGTTCGACGACGAGCAGCTGTTCTACCTGCAGTCTCGCGGCATCACCGAAGACGAGGCGCGGCGCCTCGTCGTTCGCGGCTTCCTCACCGACGTCGTGCAGAAGATCGGCGCTCCCGCGTTGCAGGCGCACCTGAACGCCGCGATCGAGGCGGAGCTGGCGGACGCCAGCAGCCGGGCATGAGCGCGGGAACGCGCGTCTGCGCCATCGACGAGCTCACCGAGAACCAGGCGGTGCGCGTCGTGATCGGCGAGGTGCCGATCGCGGTCGTCAAGGATTCCGCCGGTGCGGTTCACGCGATCGGCGACACCTGCACGCACGGCGAGATCTCGCTGTCGGAGGGCTTCGTCGAGGGCGAGACCCTCGAGTGCTGGGCGCACGGCTCCCAGTTCTCGCTCATCACCGGGCAGCCGCTGAACCTCCCCGCCTTCGAACCCGTGCCGGTTTACCCGGTCGAGATCATCGACGGCGACGTCTACATCGACTCGACAACCACGAAAGAAATCTGAAAGAGACATGACTTCCGTTCTTGAAATCCGCGACCTCCACGTCACCGTCGAGACCGACCAGGGCACCAAGGAGATCCTCCGCGGCGTCGACCTGACGATCCGTAAGGGCGAGATCCACGCCATCATGGGCCCGAACGGCTCCGGCAAGTCCACCCTCGCGTACACCATCGCCGGTCACCCCAAGTACACCGTCACGGGCGGAACCATCACGCTCGATGGCGAAGATGTGCTCGCCATGACCGTCGACACCCGCGCCCGCGCCGGCCTGTTCCTCGCCATGCAGTATCCGGTCGAGATCCCTGGTGTGACGAACACCAACTTCCTGCGCACCGCGAAGACCGCGATCGACGGCGAGGCGCCGGCCATCCGCACGTGGGTCAAAGACATGCGCGAGAGCATGACGAAGCTGCGCATGGACAAGTCGTTCGCCGAGCGCAACGTGAACGAGGGCTTCTCGGGCGGCGAGAAGAAGCGCAACGAGATCCTGCAGCTCGAGCTGCTGAAGCCCACCTTCGCCGTGCTCGACGAGACCGACTCCGGTCTCGATGTCGACGCGCTGAAGATCGTCTCCGAGGGCGTCAATCGCGCCAAGGAGAACACCGGGCTTGGGATCATGCTCATCACGCACTACACGCGTATCCTGCGCTACATCAAGCCTGACTTCGTGCACGTGTTCGTCGCCGGCCGCGTGGCGGAAGAGGGCGGCCCCGAGCTCGCCGAGCGTCTCGAGGAGGAAGGCTACGATCGCTTTCTCACCGACGTGAACGTAGGCTAGAGACATGGCTGCGACACTGACGCCAACGCGATACGACGAGATCGAAGAGGCACTGAAAGATGTGATGGACCCCGAGCTAGGGGTCAACGTGGTCGACCTCGGCCTCATCTACGACCTGTCATGGGATGACGAGAACAACGCGCTCGTCATCTCGATGACGCTCACAAGTGCGGGGTGCCCGCTCACGGACGTGATCGAGGAGCAGATCGCGCAGGCCCTCGATGGCGTCGTCGAGGCGTTCCGCATCAACTGGGTGTGGATGCCGCCGTGGGGCCCCGAGCGCATCACGGACGACGGCAGGGAGATGATGCGGGCCATCGGCTTCGCCATCTGATTCGGGCCTTCTCGATTCGGGCCTTCTCGGCCCTGGCCGGCTTGCCGGTGCGACGTCGCGTCGCGCCGGGTAGCCTGCGGACGAGGAGGTCCCGCCTTGTCCGATTCCGTTCCCCCATCCGAGCGCCGAGGTTCGCACGACGCGCGCGTGCGCAGGCACGCGCCATCCCGCCGCGAACTCAAGGTCGCCGACATCACGGTCGTTGAATCGGGGGTGCTGAAGCGCGCCGTCGCGGCTGCGGCGCTCGGCAACGCCATGGAGTGGTTCGACTTCGGCGTCTACTCGTACCTGGCCACGACCATCGCGAGCGTCTTCTTCCCGAAGAGCGAGGGCGGACTCGCGCTCATCGCCACGCTCGGGGCGTTCACCGCCGCGTTCCTCGTGCGGCCACTCGGCGGCATGTTCTTCGGCCCGCTCGGTGACCGGATCGGCCGCAAGCGCGTTCTCTCACTCACCATGATCCTCATGGCCATCGGCACGCTCTCGATCGGGCTCATCCCATCGTTCGCGACAATCGGCATCGTCTCGCCAATCCTGCTGCTCGCGGCGCGACTCGTGCAGGGATTCTCCACCGGCGGCGAGTACGGGGGAGCCACAACGTTCATCGCCGAGTACTCGCCAGACAAGCGCCGCGGCTTCATGGGCTCCTGGCTCGAGTTCGGCACCCTCGCCGGCTACGTGCTCGGCGCGGGCCTCGTCACGATCCTGAACGCCGCGATGCCGCCAGACACGCTGCTGTCGTGGGGCTGGCGTATTCCGTTCCTGGTTGCCGGGCCGCTCGGCGTCATCGGGCTCTACATGCGGCTGAAGCTCGAGGAGACCCCGGCGTTCCAGAAGCAGCAGGAGCAGGCCTCAGAACGAGAGAGTGCCAAGACGCCGATGCTTCGACTGTTCGCCGAGAATTGGCGGGCGCTCCTGGTCTACGTCGGGCTCGTTCTCGTCTTCAACGTGTGCGACTACATGCTGCTCACCTACATGCCGACCTACCTGACCGACACGTTCGGGCGCTCGCCCACGCACGGGCTGCTGCTGATCATCGTCGTCATGATCCTCATGATGTGCGTCATCACGTTCGGCGGCCGGCTCTCAGACCTGTTCGGCCGCAAGCCCGTGCTCATGGGCGGCTGCATCGGCTTCCTGGTGCTCTCGTGGCCGGCCCTGAAGCTCGTGCAGAGCGACAACGTGTGGCTGAGCTTCGCCGGCCTGCTGCTCCTCGGTCTCGTGCTCGTCACCTTCACGTCGACGATGCCGTCGACGCTGCCGGCGCTCTTCCCGACCGTGATCCGCTATGGAGCCCTCTCGATTGCGTTCAACGTCTCGGTGTCGGTGTTCGGCGGCACCACGCCCCTTGCGACGCAGGCGCTCGTCCAGTGGGGTGAGAACGCGAAGTGGGCCTTCGCCGACGATATTCCCGCGTTCTACCTCATGGCCGCCGCCGTCATCGGCATGATCGCCGTGTGGCGCACCAAGGAGACCGCCAACATGCCCCTGCGCGGCTCCCTGCCCTCGGTCGGCAGCGACGAGGAGGCACGGCAGTACGTCGCCGAGTACCGCGACCCGGAATCCGACGTGGCCCAGACGGCGTGGGCGAAGCGCTACGCGGTCTCCGGTCGGCACGACCGGAAGCACCCGAAGAAGTAGCGAGCGGGGCGCATGCCCGATTCCCGCGCCGTCCGCGCTCCCAGCCACGGCCGGTAGACTGTTGCGGTTGCGCACGGGTTGCCCGCATGAGCGGGAGCGTGCGCAGCATCCGACCCCCAACCCCTCACGAAAAGGACGTACGCTGTGCTCGCGGTGCAAGGCCTGGCGATCCGCATCGGCGCGCGCACGCTGATGGAAGACGTCAGCTTCCGCGTGGCGGCCGGCGACAAGATCGGGCTCGTGGGGCGAAACGGTGCGGGCAAGACGACACTGACCAAGGTGCTCGCGGGCGACGTGCAGCCGAGCGAGGGGCGCGTCGACCGCGGCGGCGAGATCGGCTACCTGCCGCAGGACCCGCGAAGCGGCGACCCCGAGGAGCTGGCCCGCACGCGCATTCTGAACGCGAGGGGACTCGGCGAGGTCGTGCTCGGCATGCAGCACGCGACGCTCGACATGGCCAGCGCGGATGCCGCCGTCAGCGCGGCGGCCATGAAGAAGTACGGCCGACTCGAGGAGCGC
This sequence comes from Microbacterium sp. STN6, assembly GCF_026410545.1. Classification (GTDB taxonomy): domain Bacteria; phylum Actinomycetota; class Actinomycetes; order Actinomycetales; family Microbacteriaceae; genus Root112D2. The sequence goes on along the minus strand of NZ_JAPMIT010000001.1, from coordinate 1,063,027 downwards.
TTCCACGTTCTCGGTGGCTACGCAGCCGAGGCTGAGGCGGCGTCGATCGCGAGCAACCTGAACCTGCCCGACCGCATTCTCGACCAGCAGCTGAAGACGCTCTCTGGTGGCCAGCGGCGGCGCATCGAGCTGGCGCGCATCCTGTTCTCTGCTGCCGAGACCATGATCCTCGACGAGCCGACCAACCACCTCGACGCCGACTCGGTGGTATGGCTGCGAGAGTTCCTGAAGAGCTACGCCGGCGGCGTCATCGTGATCAGCCACGACGTCGAGCTGGTGGGGGAGACGGTCAACCGGGTCTTCTATCTCGACGCGAACCGCGGCGTCATCGACGTGTACAACATGGGCTGGAAGCACTACCTGCGCCAGCGAGCGGCAGACGAGGAGCGGCGCAAGAAGGAGCGCGCGAACGCCGAGAAGAAGGCGGGCGCGCTGCAGTTGCAGGCGGCGAAGTTCGGTGCGAAGGCCACCAAGGCGGCCGCGGCCCACCAGATGGTGGCGCGGGCCGAGAAGCTGCTCGCGGGGCTCGACGACGTGCGCGAGGCCGACCGGGTGGCGAAGCTGCGGTTCCCCGATCCCGCGCCGTGCGGTCGCACTCCGCTCGAGGCGCACGACCTGTCGAAGAGCTACGGCTCGCTCGAGATCTTCACGGCCGTCGACCTCGCCATTGACCGCGGCTCCAAGGTCGTCGTGCTCGGCCTCAACGGCGCGGGCAAGACGACGCTGCTGCGTATTCTCGCCGGCGTCGACACGCCGGACACGGGCGGCGTCGACCCCGGCCACGGGCTGCGCATCGGCTACTACGCGCAGGAGCACGAGACCATCGACGTGAAGCGCAGTGTGCTGCAGAACATGGTGTCTGCCTCGCCGAACCTCACCGAAACGGAAGCCAGGCGGGTACTCGGCTCGTTCCTGTTCACGGGCGACGACTCGCACAAGCCCGCCGGCGTGCTCTCGGGCGGCGAGAAGACGAGGCTCGCCCTCGCCATGCTCGTGGTCTCAGCGGCGAACGTGCTGCTGCTCGATGAGCCGACCAACAACCTCGACCCGGCCAGCCGCGCCGAGATCCTCGACGCGCTCGCGCACTACTCTGGCGCGGTCGTTCTCGTCAGCCACGACGAGGGAGCGGTCGAAGCGCTGAACCCCGAGCGCGTGCTCGTGCTGCCAGACGGCGTCGAGGACCACTGGAACAAGGACTACGCCGACCTGATCTCGCTGGCCTGATCTCGCTGGCCTGATCTCGCTGGCCCGATCTCGCTGGCCCGACCGCGCAGGCCGGCCCCGCCGCCCTCAACCCGCGGTTCAGCGCGCGTTCGTGTCGAGCAGCTCGTCCTCGACCTCGGCGTCACTCGGCGCCCGCCTGGCCGCACGCCGCGCGCGCGCCTCGGCCTTCGCCCGCATGTCCGGCTCGTCCTCGTAGCGCTTGCGGTACTCGGTGCGGATGGCGTAGCCGAGCCCGAAGAAGCCGATCAGGGCGAAGATCACCCACTGGATCATGTACGACCAGTGCAGCCCCTCGTCCCGGTTGGGCGGAGTCGAGACGACAGGCGTGAGCGGATGCGCCGCAGCGGGCGTCTGGGACTGCAGCAACCCGTACGCGCCCGTGTAGACCGCGCCGCCGTACCGCGCCGCGACGGCGGAAAGCTGAATCGACGGGATCTGGTTGCCGACGGTGGTTCGCCCGTCGAGCGCCGGCTCGCTCGGCTTCAGCCGCACCGTGACCGTGACCGTGCCGGTCGGCGCGGCTCCCACACTGTCCGGGGCATCGCTGTGCGAGCCCGTCGGCACCCAGCCGCGATCCACGACGAAAAGGGATCCGTCGGCGAGCCGCAACGGGGTGAGCACCTCGAACCCCGGGCCGGAATCGGTCGGCCGGTTGCGCACGAGCAGCTGCTTGTCGCGCTCGTACACCCCGCGCGCCGTCACGCGCTTCCACTCCTGCGATGGCGAGAACGCGTCGAGATCGGCAAGAGCGTCGCCGAGCGGAACCGCCGGGGCGTTGAAGTTGCGAGCGACGAGCGCGTTGGCGGCCGCCGCCTCATCGCCGCGGGCGTGCTGCCAGGCCGACAGAAAGGCGCAGGCGATGGCGAAGACAATGGCGAACGCCAGGTACCCGAGCCAGCGCCGGGAGAACGCGAACCGCCAGCGGTGCATCTAGCGCACCTCCAGACGCGCATCCTCGTCATGCACGCCCACCACGCGCACCGGGAAGTCGCGCGCGCCGAGAAACTGCCGCAGGTAGTCGACGTGTTCGTCGCACGCGAGCCACGTCTTCATGCGGTCCTCGGCGTGGATCTTCGGGTTTCGCCAGAGGATGCGCCACGCCGCCGTCGCGCTGCACCCCGCGCGCGAGCAGGCGTATCGCTCGGGCTCGGCTCCCAGCATGCTCATCGCGCCCCGCCGCCCTCGGCCGGGTCGCCGGCTGTGTGCCCACCGGCCGTGTTCTCGCCGGCCGTGTTCTCGCGGGCCGTGTTCTCGCCGGCCGTGTGCCCGTCGGCCGTGTGCCCGCCGGCACCCTGCTCGCCGGTCTCGGGGCGGCCGACGCGCTCCACGTTGCCGGGCCGTTCGACGGCGGGCATCGTATCCTGCCTCACCGCGTTCGCGAGCACCACGGCGAAGTAGGGCAGGAACACCGCACCGAGCGCGGGGATCAGCAACCACCACCCGTGCAGGAAGAGCAGCGAGATGATGCACGGGATGCGAATGCCCATCGCGATCGAGTACTTGAGCATGCGGCGGTGCCGCTCCACCTCGGGGGCGAGGGGGAGGCTCGTGATCGATTGCTGTTTCATAACCGCCTGGGGCTTCACGTGTGAACGGCGCCGCGGGGGAAAGGAGCGCAGCCGCCTGACTCAAGCCTACGTCCACGAAGCCGCAGCACACTGCGCCATCTCACGCTCTGCGCCTCACCTAAGCTGTCTGTCATGACGCAACGCACGGTACTGGTCACGGGAGGCAATCGAGGCATCGGTTTCGCCATCGCCGAGGAGTTCGTGGCGCAAGGCCACCGCGTCGCAGTGACGGCTCGCAGCGGCGAGGGCCCCGCGGGCTCGCTCACGGTGCGCGCCGACGTCACCGACTCCGCGGCGATCGACCACGCGTTCACCGAGGTCGAGACGCAGCTGGGGCCCATCGAGGTGCTCGTCGCCAACGCGGGCATCACCAGAGACACGCTCCTCATGCGCATGTCAGACGACGACTTCGACCAGGTCGTCGACACGAACCTCGGCGGCGCGTTCCGCGTCGTCAAGCGCGCGTCCAAGGGCATGCTGAAGGCGCGCTTCGGCCGCGTGGTCCTCATCTCGAGCGTCGTGGGCCTCTACGGCTCCGCCGGCCAGGTGAACTATGCCGCGTCCAAGAGCGGCCTCGTGGGCATGGCCCGCTCGATCACCCGCGAGCTCGGCGCCAGGGGCATCACCGCCAACGTCGTGGCGCCGGGCTTCATCGAGACCGAGATGACGGCGGTGCTTCCCGAGGCGCAGCAGGCGGAGTACAAGAAGAACATTCCCGCAGGGCGTTTCGCGACGCCGTCAGAGGTCGCGCGGGTCGTCGCCTGGCTCGCGGGCGACGACGCTGGCTACATCTCCGGTGCGGTCATCCCCGTCGACGGCGGCCTCGGCATGGGGCACTGAGCCAGCGCACACCGGCTTCCGCTGCAGCGCGCGCATGATCAGGGCGACGGCCGCGTCCACGTCGGTCTGCGACGTGTCGACGACCACATCGGCGTCGCTCGGCGCCTCGTACGGCGAGCTGATTCCGGTGAACTCGGCGATCTCGCCCGCCCTCGCCTTCGCGTAGAGGCCCTTCCGGTCGCGGGCCTCGCACACCGCGAGCGGCGTCGAGACGTGCACGAGCACGAACGCGCCGACCGCCTCGACACGGCGGCGCACCTCTTTTCGGCTCGACTCGAACGGCGCGATGGGCGCCGCGATCGCGATGCCGCCGGAGCGCACGACGAGCGACGCGACGTATCCGATGCGCCGCACGTTGAGTTCCCGTGAGGCACGGTCGAACCCGAGCTCGCTCGAGAGCAGCTGGCGCACCTCGTCGCCGTCGAGCAGTGTCACCGCCTGCAGGCTCTCGTGCTCCAGCCTGGCCGCAAGGGAGCGGGCGAGCGTGGACTTTCCCGAACCCGAGAGCCCGGTGAAGAGCACCATGGCACCGCGGGCGGCGGATGCGCGCCGCGCCACCCGCAGCGCCTCGGCGGCAGCGGCCGGCGGGTACCGGCGCCGGATCTCCGCCTCGTCGAGGCGTGCATCCTCGTCGAGGCGCGCAGCGCCGGGCACCTCACCCACCTCACCAGGCACCCCACCAGGCACCTCACCGGGCGCCTCGGCACGAAAGACGCTCGTGGCGCCGTAGCGCGCGAGCACGCTGCGCGCATCCGCACCCGGCGCCGCACGCAGGAACGTGTGCGCCCACGTCGGAGCGGGCGCCGGCACGACCAGTCCACGCGCCCCCTGCGGCCTCTCGGCCATCACCGCGCGCACGACAGCATCGTCGCTCGCCACACCCCGCCGCCCCTCGCGCGACACGAGCGCAACCCACAGCACCACGTCGGCACCCTCGGCCCGAATGCGTTCGTGCGCCGCCAGCAGCCCGGCGCGCGTCGGCAGGGCGTCGAACACGATGGCCAGCACGGATGCGGCCGGCGCCACACTCGCGCGAACCTCGCCCGCAGCCCTCCTCAGCGCGGCGTCGCTCGCGGCGCCCGTACCGGTCGCGAACGGCCTGCCGGCGACCACGAGCCCGCTCACGTCGGGTGATTCCACGTCGGCCGCCGCATCGGGAAGCGCGGTGAACTCGGCGAGCGGCGTGTTCTCGCCATCGGTGAGCACGAGCGTTCCTAAGAAGCCGGCGGGCAGCGCCGCGCGCGAGACGGCGATGGGCCCGGGCAGCGCGCCACCGAGCGCCAGTTCGAGCAGGTCGAGATCGGCGCCCTCGAGCACCAGCGCGCTCGCGCTCATACCGCGTGACTCGAGGGGAACGCGCGCGTGGCCGTCATGGTGTCAGGACTCCTTCGGGATGCTGCGGGCCACCTTATCGCGACCGGTCGCCGCCGTGCGCCCTCGCCGCACCAGACGCACCGTCACGACGAGAAGGCCGAGTGCGACGACGGCCGCCCCGCCGAGGATCAGCACGCCGGTCGTTGGCATGCCGAGCAGCTTGGCGCCCGAGCAGAGCAGCAGCAGGAACAGCACAGGCTTGATCACCGCGTCGGGTGCCCGGCTCGAGGCCTGCGCGCCCAGCCAGGCGAGGGGGATCGCACCGATGAGCAGCGAGGCTGCGAGCTGGAACGAGATGTCGCCGAAGATGAGATGCCCGAGTGTGGCGCCGGCCACAAGCGGGATGGCCTGAACGAGGTCGGTGCCGACGAGGGCATTCGCCTTCAGCATCGGGTAGAGGAACAGCAGTACCACGACGATGATCGAGCCGGCTCCCACTGAGGTGATGCCAACGATCAGCCCACCGACCGCGCCGAGCAGCACCGTGGGAATGGGGCGAACCTGCACCTCGGAAAGCGGGACCACGGCGCGAGGGCCGCCGTGCGACGACTGCCACAGCCCAACCCCCGACCGCAGGGCGAGCCCGGTCGCGCCGATCACGAGGGCGATGCCGGCGCACAGCTGAACCGCCGCATTGATGTCGTCGATGGCCGGAATGGCGCGCAGAAGCAGAATCCCGCCGAACGCCGCCGGCACCGATCCTACGCACAGCCAGCCGACCAGCCGCAGGCTCACGGTGTGCCTGCGCAGGTGAACGATCGCGCCCGCGGGCTTCATGAAGAGACTGACGACGAGGTCACTCGAGACGGCGGTCAGCGGGTCGACCTTGAAGACCAGCATGAGCATGGGCGTCATGAGAGCGCCTCCGCCCATCCCGGTCAGCCCCACGACGAAGCCGACGAGTGCGCCGGCGATCGCCAGGGAGAGATCGAACCACTCCATGCGCCTCGCCTTCGCTCATCCTCATTCACTGTCTGCCGTCTTGCGCCACCGCGCAAGGGATGCGTGAGGAAGCCATGCTAAACGCGGCCACCTTTCCATCGGCTCCACGCGGCGTCCGGGTAACGTGGACTACGGCGTCTCGCGGCATTCGGCGGGCGCATGGCCGCCTCATAGGTCGGCATGATTCACTTCTAACCGTATGGAATCGAGTCAGAGCGTGGGCTTTTCGAGCGGGGCCGCCGATCAGGCAACCGCAGAAGCGGTGGCCCGCGAGGCAGGTGAGCTTCTCCTCACGCTTCGAGAATCGGCGGATGCGCGCCTCGCGCCCGACCGGTTGCGCGCCGACGGCGACCGACTCTCGCACGAACTCATCATGCGCCTGCTCGCCGAGCGGTGCCCGCTCGACGCGGTGCTCTCGGAGGAAGGGACGGATGACGCGGCCCGCCTCGACGCCGAACGCGTCTGGATCGTCGACCCACTCGACGGCACGCGCGAGTACGGCGAGTATGACGAATGCGGCGAACACAAACACGAGCACGGCTGGCGTACCGACTGGGCGGTGCACATCGCCCTCTGGAGCCGCGGACGGGGCCTGACCGCCGGCGCCGTTGCCATCCCGGGCAGGGGAGAAGTCTTCGGCACACGAGCGAGCACCGCATCCCTGCCCTCCTCGCGCACGTGGGGTGCGCAGCCCCTGCGCGTCGCCGCCAGCCGCAGCCACCCTGCCGCGATCGTCGACGAGCTCGCCGCCGTGGTCGACGTCGAGCTGCACCGCATGGGCTCGGCGGGCGTGAAGGCCATGGCCGTCGTCACGGGCGAGGTCGACGCCTACGTGCACAGCGGCGGCCAGTACGAGTGGGACTCCGCTGCACCGGTCGCGGTCGCTCTGGCCGCAGGCTGCGCCGCGCACCGCCTCGACGGCTCGCCGCTCGAATACAATCGTGCGAACCCGTGGCTGCCCGATCTCGTCATCGCGGCGCCCGGCGTCGCCGCCGAACTCGCCCGCGTGGTGGCCACGCTGCCATCCGTCGAAAGGAGAACCGTTTCGTGAGCATGCACGAACTGTCCCAGCTGAGGGAGCTCGAGGCCGAGAGCATCTACATCTTCCGTGAGGTCGCGGCCGAGATGCAGCGACCCTGCCTGCTTTTCTCCGGCGGCAAGGATTCGCTCGTCATGCTGCACCTCGCGCAGAAGGCGTTCGCTCCCGCGCCCATCCCGTTCCCCGTCATGCACGTCGATACGGGGCTCAACTTCCCCGACGTGATCGAGTTCCGCGACCGAGCGATCGAGCGCGCCGGCGCCCGCCTCATCGTCGCGAGCGTGCCAGACGCCATTGAGCGGGGCCTCGTCACGGAGCCGGCCGACGGCTCCCGCAATCGCATCCAGACCCCAGTGCTGCTCGCGGCGGCCGAGGAGCACGGCTTCGACGCGCTCTTCGGCGGAGCCAGGCGCGACGAGGAGAAGGCCAGGGCGAAGGAGCGCATCTTCTCGTTCCGCGACGACTTCGGGCAGTGGGACCCCAAGAACCAGCGGCCCGAGATCTGGGAGCTCTACAACGGCCGTGTCGCGCCGGGGGAGAGCATCCGCGTCTTCCCCCTCTCGAACTGGACAGAGCTGGCCATCTGGGAATACATCGGCGCCGAGGGTGTCGAGATTCCCGCACGCTACCTGGCCGCCGAGCGCGAGGTCGTCGACCGCCGCGGCATGCTCTTCGAGGTGAACGACTTCGTCACGCTCACCGACGACGAAACCTCGGCACCGCGCCGGGTGCGCTACCGCACCATGGGCGACGCCAACCTCACCGCCGCCGTCGAATCGGATGCGGACACCGTCGAGAAGGTGATCCGTGAGATCGCCGAGGTGCGCCTGACCGAGCGTGGCGCGACCAGGGGCGATGACCGCGTGAGCGAGACCTCCATGGAGGATCGCAAGAAGGAAGGGTATTTCTGATGACGGATCTGCTGCGCGTTGCCACCGCCGGGAGCGTCGACGACGGCAAGAGCACGCTCATCGGCCGCCTGCTCTTCGACAGCAAGACGCTCTTCACCGACCAGCTCGAGGCCGCGGACCGCGTCTCCAAGCAGCGGGGGAGCGAAACCACCGACCTCGCCCTCGTGACAGACGGGCTGCGCGCCGAGCGCGAGCAGGGCATCACGATCGATGTCGCCTACCGCTATGTCGCGACCCCCAAGCGCAAATTCGTCATTGCGGACACTCCGGGGCATCCGCAGTACACCCGCAACATGGTGACGGGCGCGTCGACGGCCAACGTCGCGATGATCCTGATCGACGTGCGCAAGGGCGTCACCGAGCAGAGCCGCAGGCACGCGTTCCTCGCGACCCTGCTCGGCGTTCCGCACCTCGTCGTGTGCGTCAACAAGATGGACCTCGTGGACTGGTCCGAGGAAGCGTTCGAAGCGGTCCGCACCGAGTTCAGCCAGTTCGCCAGGCGGCTGCGGGCGAAGGACCTGACGTTCATTCCCGTCTCGGCTCTCACCGGCGAGAACGTGGTCGATCACGGTGTCAACCTCGACTGGTACGACGGGCCGACGCTGCTGCACCACCTCGAGCGGCTGTACGTCGCGAGCGACCGCAACCTCGTCGACACTCGCTTCCCGGTGCAGTACGTGATTCGTCCGCGCTCCAGCGAGCACCACGACTACCGCGGCTACGCCGGCTCGATCGCCAGTGGCTCGCTGCGCGTCGGCGATAAGGTGATGGTGCTGCCGAGCGGGTTCGAGTCCACCGTCGTCGGCATCGACAGCCCCGAGGGACCGCTGCAGGAGACGTTCCCACCGCAGGTGGCGACGATCCTGCTTGAGGACGACATCGACATCAGCCGCGGCGACATGCTCGTGCGCCCGGGCAACAAGCCCATCGTCACCCAAGAGCTCGACGCGACGGTGTGCTGGATGGATGAGACGAGCGCTCTGCAGCCCGGCCGCACCTACGCCATCAAGCACACGACGCGCTGGGCCAGAGCGCGCGTGCGAGACGTGGCGTATCGCGTCGACGTCAACACGCTGCACCGCGACGAGCAGGCGACCACGCTCGAGCTCAACGACATCGGCCGCATCACCCTGCGCACGACCCAGCCGCTGCTCACCGACGCCTATCTGTCGAACCGGGCGACGGGGGCATTCATCCTCGTCGACGAGACGACGAACCGCACGGTCGCGGCGGGCATGATCCGCTAGAAGCGCCCGCGGCAGCCGTCAGCCGCGCAGGCCGAGCAACGGCAGAACCTGGCTGAGGTCGCGCCCGCCGATCGCGACGTCGGCTGCCTCACGCACGCGCGGCTTCGCATTGAACGCCACCGACAGTGCGGCCCTCTCCATCATGGCGAGGTCGTTCGCGCCGTCGCCCACCGCGATCGTGCGCTCGATCGGTACGCCGGCCTCGTCGGCCCACTCGCTGAGGGCGCGCGCCTTCGCCTGCGCGTCCACGATCCCGCCGCGCACGGCGCCGGTGAGCCGCCCGTCGACGCTCTCGAGCCGGTTCGCCCGCCACCGATCGACGCCGAGCGACGCCGCGAGCGGGTCGAGCACCTCGTGGAAGCCGCCCGAGACGACGCCGATGAGGCCGCCGGCCCTATGCACTCCGGCGATGAGCTCCGGCACGCCATCGGTCACGCGGATGCGTTCGCGCACCTCGTCGAAGACGCCCGCCTCGAGCCCCGCGAGCGTTGCGACGCGCTCGGTCAGACTCTGCGCGAAGTCGATCTCGCCACGCATGGCTCGCTCGGTGATGTCAGCGACGAGCGGGCGTGAGCCTGCGGCATCCGCAAGCAGCTCAATGACCTCGTCATGGATCAGCGTGGAGTCGGCGTCGAGCACGAGAAGGAACCGGGCCGCCTGGGCGCTCATCGAGCGTGCTGCTTCATGGAACGACGTGTACTCCCTTGCCGACGACGGTGATGCCGGATTCCGTGACGGTGAAGCCTCTCGCGAGGTCTCGCGCCGGATCGACGCCGACCTTCGCGCCCGCGCTGACCACGACATCCTTGTCAAGGATAGCCCGCACGACATACGCGTTCGGCTCGATGTCGGCCCGTTCGAACACGACCGAGTCGACGACATGCGCGCCGGATTCCACGACCGCCCACGGGCCGAGCACGCTTCGCTCCAGGTGTGCGCCGGAGATGACGGAGCCGAGCGAGACGATGGAGTCGATGGTCGTTCCCAGGTCGCCCCGGCCGTCTCGCACGATCTTGGCGGGCGGGGAGTTGACCTGCTGGCTGAAGATGGGCCACTCGTTGTTGTACAGGTTGAACACCGGCAGCGCGGAGATGAGGTCCTGGTGGGCCTCGAAGAACGAGTCGATCGTGCCGACATCACGCCAGTAGTAGCGGTCGCGGTCGGTGGAGCCTGGCACGTCGTTGCGCTTGAAGTCGTACACGCCGGCCTCGCCGCGGGCGACGAAGTCGGGGATGATGTCACCGCCCATGTCGTGGCTCGAATCCGGCCGGTCGCCGTCGCGGATCACCGCGTCGATGAGCGCCTGCGCGTCGAAGACGTAGTTGCCCATCGAAGCCAGCACCTCGTGCGGCGCGTCGGGCAGGCCCACCGGATCCTTCGGCTTCTCGAGGAACGCCTCGATGCGCGTCGGCTCCTTCTCGTTCACCTGGATCACGCCGAACTGGTCGGCCAGCGAGATCGGCTGACGGATCGCGGCGACCGTCGCCGGCGCGCCGGAGGCGATGTGCGCCTGAATCATCTGGTCGAAGTCCATGCGGTACACGTGGTCGGCGCCGACCACCACCACAATGTCGGGCTTCTCGTCGCGCAGAAGATTGAGGCTCTGCAGAATGGCGTCGGCAGACCCGCTGAACCAGCGCTTGCCGAGACGCTGCTGCGCAGGCACCGAGGCGACGTACGAGTCAAGAAGACCAGAGAGCCGCCACGTCTGGGAGACGTGGCGGTCGAGGCTGTGCGACTTGTACTGGGTGAGAACCACGACCTGGCGCAGCCCGGAGTTGATGAGGTTGGAGAGCGCGAAGTCGATCAGCCGGTACTGCCCGCCGAAGGGAACGGCAGGCTTCGCCCGGTCCCCGGTGAGCGGCATCAGCCTCTTGCCCTCGCCGCCCGCGAGCACGATCCCGAAGATCTTCATCCCTGCCATGCCTCCACAGTAGAGCGAAGCGTTTGCCTGTACTAGCGTTCACGTCATGCGAGTCGATCTGCTTACCCGAGAGTATCCGCCTGAGATCTATGGGGGAGCGGGCGTCCACGTCGCCGAGCTCGTGCACGCCATGCGCGGCGAGATCGAGGTGCGGGTGCGCTGCTTCGGCGCGGAACGGGCCGAGCCCGACACCACGGCGTACGGCGTTCCCGTCGAGCTGCGCGGCTCGAACGCGGCCATCGCCACGCTCGGCGTCGACCTCGTCATCGCGCGGGATACCGACGGCGCCGACCTCGTGCACTCGCACACCTGGTACGCGAACGGCGCCGGGCACATCGCGAAGCTTCTGCACGGGATCCCGCACGTGGTGACCGCGCACAGCCTCGAGCCGTTGCGGCCGTGGAAGGCGGAACAGCTCGGCGGCGGCTACCGGGTCTCGAGCTGGATCGAACGCCAGGCGTTCGAGTCAGCGGATGCGGTGGTCGCCGTGAGCGACGGCATGCGCCGCGACATCCTGCGCAGCTACCCGGAGCTCGACCCCGAGAAGGTGCACACCGTCTACAACGGCATCGACCTGGGCCGTTGGCATCCCTCTGACGACCGCGATCTCGCCCGCTCACTCGGCGTCGACCCGGATCGACGCGCTGTCGTCTTCGTGGGCCGCATCACCCGGCAGAAGGGCCTGCCGTACCTGCTGCGCGCGGCCAGGAGCCTGCCAGACGACGTGCAGCTCGTGCTGTGCGCGGGGGCGCCGGACACCCAGGAGATCCTGGACGAGGTCACGGGCCTCGTTCGTGAGCTGCAGCAGGAGCGCGAGGGCGTCGTCTGGCTGGACCGGCTGCTCACGCAGGCCGAGCTGTCTGCCGTGCTGAGCGCATCCACCGTCTTCGTCTGCCCATCGGTCTACGAGCCGCTCGGCATCGTCAACCTCGAGGCCATGGCGTGCGCGCTTCCCGTCGTGGGAACGGCGACGGGCGGCATCCCGGAGGTCGTCGACGACGGCGTGACCGGCCGCCTCGTGCCCATCGAACAGCTCGACGACGGCACCGGCACGCCGGTGGACCCTGAGCGATTCGTGCGCGACCTGGCCGACGCCCTGAACGAGGTGGTGTCAGACACGGATGCGGCCGCCGCCATGGGCGCGGCCGGCCGGAGCCGCGCCGAGCAGGAGTTCGGCTGGGACCGCATCGCGGGCCGAACCATGGAGCTCTACGCGCGCGTTCTGGGCCAGGCAGCCGGGTAGGCTTAGTCGCATGGCCAGCGTTCTCAAGCTCTCCGGAGTCTCCGTCGTGCGCGACGGGAACACCATTCTCGATTCGCTCGACTGGGCCGTCGAACCGGAGCAGCGCTGGGTCATCCTCGGGCCGAACGGCGCAGGCAAGACGACGCTGCTGCAGCTCGCCTCGGCGACGAGCCACCCCACGAGCGGCACTGTCGAGGTGTTGGAAGCCACGCTCGGGCAGGCGGACCTGGCCGAGTTGCGGCCGCACATCGGCTACGCCTCGAGCGCTCTCGCCCGGCGCGTGCCGCCGCGCGAGAGTGTGCTCGACGTGGTGCTCACCGCCGCGTACGCGGTCACCGGCCGCTGGAACGAGGAGTACGAGGAGATCGACACGCGTCGTGCCCGGCGCGTTCTCGCCGAGTGGCGCCTCGAGCACCTCGCCGAGCGGCAGTTCGGCTCGCTGAGCGATGGCGAGCAGAAGCGCGTGCAGATCGCGCGCTCGGTCATGACCGACCCGGAGATCCTGCTTCTCGACGAGCCCGCGGCCAGCCTCGACCTCGGCTCGAGGGAAGAGCTGCTGCAACTGCTCGGCGGCTACGCCAGCGACCCACGGTCGCCCGCCATCGTCATGGTCACCCACCACGTCGAGGAGATTCCCCGTGGCTTCACGCATGCGCTGCTGCTCGCCGATGGGAACGTGGTGAGCGAGGGCCCCCTGGCCGAATCGCTCACGGGCGAGAACCTTCAGCGCACGTTCGGCCTCGAGATCGAGCTCACCGAGCGCGACGGCCGCTACACGGCCCGCGCCGCGCAGAGCGCGTAGGAACTCGCACAGCACACTCCGGCCGCACAGCGCACCCCGGCCCCTCTGCTATTATTGGTAGCTGGCCTTGGTGCCACACACACTTTCCCATCCCGTCATCGGTTCGCCTGAGCGCGCCGAGGGATGGCGAATGATCACAACGACGCAAGGAAGTCCTGATGAAGTCTGACATTCACCCCGATTACGCACCCGTGGTCTTCCGCGACCTCGCATCGGGCGCGACGTTCCTGACCCGCTCCACCGTGTCGAGCGACAAGACGATCGAGTGGGAGGACGGCAACAGCTACCCCGTCATCGACGTCGAGATCTCGTCCGAGTCGCACCCGTTCTACACGGGCAAGCAGCGCATCCTCGACTCCGCCGGTCGCGTGGAGAAGTTCAACCAGCGCTTCAAGGGCTTCGGCAAGTAGACCAAAGCTCAAACGCCTCATGAGGAAAGGGCGCCCGGTTTCGACCGGGCGCCCTTTCGCGTACGCTCAGCGCTCCGGCCACAGCCCCGACGTCGTGAACTGCGGGTCCTTCACCCGGCGCATGTACTCCTGGAAGTCCGCGGCCTGCTCGAGGCACCAGCGCACCTGAAGCCGGTGCAGCTCTGCGGCGTCGATGCCGAGCTCGGCCGGGTAGGCGCGCGCGATGGCCTGGGCGACGCGGCCGGCGGCCACGGCGTCTGCGCCCGCGTCGTGCGCCCCCACCAGGCTCACCCCGTAGTGGCCGCACGTGACCTCGAGCGTGCGCTTGCCACGCCGATACTTGTCGACGGCGCGGTCGATGACGAGCGGGTCGATCACCGGGGCGGGCGTCGCGAGGGGCGTGATGCCGTACCGCGTGGCCTCACGGTTGAGCAGCGTGAGGTCGTACGGCGCGTTGTACGCCACGATGGGCAGTCCGCGGTTCAGCAGCGTGCGCAGGGCGGCGACGATCTCGCTCACGGCCTCGCGCGCCTCTCGCCCCTCGGCCCTGGCACGTGCGGTGGTGATGCCGTGCACGGCGGTCGCCGCCTCAGGAATCTCGACACCAGGGTCGACGATCCAGTCGAGCCGCTCGACGATTGCGCCGTCGGTGTCGAGCACCCCGACGTGCGCCGAGACGATGCGCGCCGTCTCGACGTCGACTCCCGTCGTCTCGAGGTCGAAAACGCTCAGTTCATCGTGCCATCCAGCCATGCGGCCAGCCTAGAGGCGACCTCCGACATCGCCCGGCCTCACGCGCCGTGGCACTCACGCACGGTCCCACTCACGCCCCCTTGCGCTCACCGTGCCGGTGCGATGTGCAGCCAGAAGAAGCTCTGCGTGCCGAGGGTGAGCGTGAGGCGGCCGTCGTCCCCGATGCCAGGGAACTGTGCGCCACCGAAAAGGTCGTACGTGTTCAGGCCCGCGTACTCCGGGATCTCGATGGTGGCTGAGACCGGGTTGTGCGCGAAGCTGAACACGCACAGCACATCCTCACGCGAGTCGCCCATGGGGTTGTCGCTGCCCTCGTAGTGCCGCACGAACGCGAGCACGGAGGGGTTGTCGACGGACAGCACCGTGAGGTCGCCGAGGCCGAAGGCCGGGTGAGCCTTGCGCGTGTGAATGACGTTGCGCACCCAGTGCAGCAGCGAACGGGACTGCGCCAGCTGCGACTCCACGTTCACCTGGTTGAAGTGGTAGACGAGCGACTGCACGACGGGCAGGAACAGCTTGCCGGGGTCGGCTGAGGAGAAGCCGGCGTTGCGATCCGGGGTCCACTGCATGGGCGTGCGGGACGAGTCGCGATCCGGCAGCCAGATGTTGTCGCCCATCCCGATCTCGTCGCCGTAGTACAGGAACGGGCTGCCGGGCAGCGAGAACAGCAGCGCGTGCGCGAGTTCGAGTTCGGCGCGCGAATTGTCGAGCAGCGGGGCCAGACGCCGACGAATGCCGATGTTCGCGCGCATCCGCGGGTCGTAGGCATACCAGCCGTACATGGCCTGCCGGTACTCCTCGCTCACCATCTCGAGGGTGAGCTCGTCGTGGTTGCGCAGGAACACGCCCCAGCCCGCGCCATCCGGAATGTCGGTGGTCTCAGAGAGCACGTTCACGAGCTCGTCGGCCTGCTGGCTGCGCAGGGAGTAGAAGATGCGCGGCATCACGGGGAAGTCGAACGCCATGTGGCACTCCGGCTCCTCGTCGGTGCCGAAGAAGGCCGCCACCTCGCGCGGCCACTGGTTCGCCTCGGCGATCATGACACGGCCCGGGTAGTCCCTGTCGACCATGCGTCGCAGCGTCTTGATGAACTCGTGCGTCGGCGGCTCACCCTCGCCGTTGCCCTCGTCAGACTCGTAGAGGTAGGGGATGGCGTCGAGGCGGAACCCGTCGACGCCCATGTCGAGCCAGTAGCGGATCACCTCGAACACGGCCTCGTGCACGGCCGGGTTCTCGAAGTTCAGATCGGGCTGGTGCGAGAAGAAGCGGTGGAAGTAGAACTGGCGCCTCTCGGAGTCGAACGCCCAGTTCGAATCCTCGGTGTCGGTGAAGATGATGCGGATGTCCGGCCACTTCTCGTCCGTGTCGTTCCACACGTAGAAGTCGCCGAATGGGCCGTCGGGGTCGCTGCGCGATGCCTGGAACCACTCGTGGGCGTCGCTCGTGTGGTTCAGCGGAAGGTCGATGATGACGCGCATGTTGCGCTCGTGCGCCTTGGTCACCAGATCCTTGAACTCGTCGATCGTGCCGAACTCGGGCAGGATCGAGTAGAAGTCCGAGACGTCGTACCCGCCGTCGCGAAGCGGCGAGTTGAAGAACGGCGGCAGCCACAACGCGTCGATTCCGAGCCACTGCAGGTAGTCGAGGCGCGAGACGAGTCCCTGCAGATCGCCGGCCCCGTCGCCATTGGAGTCGACGAACGAGCGCACCATCACCTCGTAGAACACGGCCCGGCGATACCACAGCGGGTCGAGGGTCAGGCCCGGCAGCTGAATGGGTGCGGTGAACGACATGATTCGAGTCTAGGCAGGCTTCACGCAGGTCAGCACGGGTTCGCACGGGTTCGCACGGGTTCGCACGGGTTGGCAAGGGGTCGCAGGCGTTCGCACGGAGCGAGCGCCGCCTCTGCCTAGACTTGAGGCGATGAACGTGCCGTCGCCATACGCAACGAAGCTCGACCGCATCCCGGTTCGGGCCCACTCTCGCGTGATCGACGGCGCGCGAACCCACTACTGGGAGTACGGCGACGCCTCGGCCGAGACGACCATCGTCTTCGTGCACGGCTTCCGCGGAGACCACCACGGCCTGGAGCCGATCGTCGCAGAATTGGGCGGGATGCGCCTCCTCTCGCCCGACCTGCCCGGGTTCGGCGCCTCCGACCCGCTCGCCCATGGCCCGCACGACATCGACGGCTATGCCCGCTGGCTGCGCGCCTTCACGACGAACGTCGCCGGCGAGGGCAGGCTCGTCGTGCTCGGCCACTCGTTCGGCTCGATCATCGTTGCCGCGGCACTGGCTGAACGGGCCGCGCTGAAGGATTCGCCAGCGGCGCCGGATTCGCCAGCGGCGCCGGATTCGCCCGCAGCGCCAGTGGCGCCAGTGGCGCCAGCGGCGCGAGCGGCGACGGACCATCTGGATCCCGAGCGCGTCGTGCTCGTCAACCCCATCGGCTCGCCCGCCCTCTCCGGGCCGCGCGGCGTTCTCACGCGTCTGGCCGTCTTCTACTACTGGCTCGCCGCCCGCCTTCCCGAGCGCGTCGGCTTCGCGCTGCTGCGCAACCGGCTCATCGTGCGCGTCATGAGCATCGCCATGGCGAAGACACGCCAGAAGGGCCTGCGTCGCTGGATCCATCGCCAGCACGACCTCTACTTCAGCGCCTTCCGGGACCGAACCGTGGTGCTCGAGGCATTCCGCGCCTCCGTGCAGAACGACGTGAGCATGTTTGCGGCGCGCATCGAGACGCCGACCCTGCTCGTCGCCTCCGAGCGCGACGACATCACGCCGCTGTCAGCGCAGCGCCGGCTCGCGACGCTCTTCCCCGACGCGACCCTGCGCGTGATCCCCGCCGTGGGCCACCTGATCCACTACGAGGCTCCGGCGCAGGCCGCCGCGTTCGTGCGAGAGTTCCTCGCTGAGAACGATAACCAGAACCAGAACGAGAACCAGAACGAGACCGAGAACCAGAACCAGAACCCGACCGACGACCAGGGCTCGGCCTCGTGAGAATCGTCTTCGACTGCCGGTACACGCGCATCGGCAGGCATGACGGCATCAGCCGCTACACCGCCGGACTGGTCGAGGCGCTGGGCCGGCGGCATCCGCTCACCATGCTCATCAGCGACCACCGGCAGCTCGAGATGCTGCCCGACCTGCCGTGGCAGCTGGCGAGCGGGCCCACCAGCATCCGCGAACCGCTTGTCGCGCACCAGGTCAACGCGCTGCACCCCGATGTGGTGTTCTCGCCCATGCAGACCATGGGTTCGTGGGGTCGCAACTACCGACTCGTGCTCACGGTTCACGACCTCATCTACTACCAGCACCGCACGCCCCCGCGCGACCTGCCGTGGCCGATCCGGCTGCTGTGGCGGCTCTACCACCTGTCGTGGTGGCCGCAGCGCATGCTGCTGAACCGCGCGGACGCGATCGTCACCGTCTCCGAGACGACCAAAGAACTGATCGCCCGGCACCACCTCACCAGGCGGCCCGTCAGCGTGGTGCCGAACGCGGCAGACGCGCTGCCCGGCCCGGCTCCGGTAGCCCGCACGGCACCCGCACGACGCAGCCTCGTGTACATGGGCTCGTTCATGCCGTACAAGAATGTGGAGACGCTCGCCGCCGCCGTATCCGCCCTGCCCGGCTACGAACTGCACCTCATGAGCCGGGTCACGGATGCCGAGCGAGCCCGCCTCGAGGCCACCGCCGACGGCGCCACGCTGGTGTTCCACGACGGCGCCAGCGACGAGGAGTACGCGCGCGTGCTCGGCGAGGCCACGGCACTCGTGAGCGCCTCGCGGGACGAGGGCTTCGGCATCCCGCTCGTGGAGGCCATGCGGCTCGGCACGCCGGTCATCGTCAGCGACATCCCGATCTTCCGTGAGATCGGGGGAGCGGCCGCGCTCTTCGCCGACCCAGACGACCCGGGTTCGTTCGCCGCCGCCGTGCGCTCGCTCGAGCAGCCGGGTGAGTGGGCGGAGCGCTCAGCGCGGTCGCTGCGCGAGGCGGAACGGTTCACCTGGGAGGCCTCGGCCGAGCACCTGCTTACGGTGTTGACGGCGACCGCAGCGCGCACCCGCCGCCGGCTGCGCTGAGCCGGCGCATCGTGCAGGCCCCTACTGCACCGCTGCCGTGATCAGGTCGTGGTCGTCCGGCGACTGGTTGAACCGATCGAGCCGCATCACGCCGTGCTCGTACAGGAAGTCGTGCACCGATCCGTTCGCAATCAGCTGGCCAGGACCCGGCAGCGCGTGCTCGGTGACGTGCCGTACGAGCGACCCGATGACGCCGCCGTGGCTCACCACCACGAGCGATTCACCCGGATGCGCTTCGGCGAGCTCGACGAGGGCGGGCAGCGCGCGCTCCACCACTTCGGCGCGCGTCTCCTGACCTTCGATCACGGCGCCCTCGGGGAAGCGTTCGAGAATCTCGTCGCTCGTCAGGCCCTCCGCCTTACCGTAGGCGCGTTCGGCAACGCCCTCGAGAACGCCGGGCTCACCGAGCCCGTTCTCGGCGGCGATGATGCCGGCCGTCTCGAACGCACGAGACAACGGGCTCGCCCACACCGAATCCCAGCGCCGGCGGGCCAGCAGCAGACCCGCCGCCCGCGCCTGGGCGCGTCCCGTCTCATTGAGCGGAATGTCGCTCGTGCCCTGAATGCGACGAGCCAGATTCCAGTCGGTCTGGCCGTGCCGAACGAGCGCGAGTCTGGTCACGCCTGCTCCTTCCGGTACGGTTATCGCCGGCAGGTGCGCTCTCGTCGGCCTGCGACGCCGCCAGGCGGCCAGGCGGCCAGGCCGCCAGCCGGTCAGCTGTCAGCCGTCAGACGCGACGCGAGCGCCTGCAGCGTCTCGGACGTTCCCGCGTCCAGCTTAACGGTCGCGCGCGCATCGCCTCGCGTCTCGCCCCGGTTGACGATGACGATGGGCAGCGCCCGCCGCCGCGCCTGCTCCAGCAGGCGAATGCCCGAGTTGACAACCAGAGACGACCCCGCGACGAGCATCGCGTCCGCCGCAGCGACGAGACCGGATGCCTGGCGGAACCTCTGCTTCGGAATGAACTCGCCGAAGAACACCACGTCGGGCTTCAGCCGCCCGCCGCACACCGTGCAGGTGGGCAGCACGAAGTCCTCGAAGTGCAGCACCTCGGCGTCGCCATCCGGCGCGATCTTCACCGCACCCGGCTGTTCTAGCCACGGATTCGCCTCCTCGATGCGCCCCGAGATGTCCTCGCGCCAGTACACCTGGCCGCAGTCGAGGCACACGACCCTCTCCATCGACCCGTGCAGGTCCACGACACGGCCCGAGCCGGCACGCGTATGCAGCCCGTCGACGTTCTGCGTAGCGACCCCCGTCACCACCCCGGCGGCCTCGAGCCCGGCGAGCGCGATGTGGCCCGCATTCGGCTCGGCCGCCCGGAACCGGCGCCAGCCGAGGTGGCTGCCCGCCCAGTACCGCTTCTGGAACATCTCGTCGCCGAGGAACTGCTGGATCGTCATGGGTGTACGCTTCGGCGAGCCCTCGCCGCGGTAGTCAGGAATGCCGGAGTCAGTGCTCATACCCGCACCCGTGAGCGCGACGACCCTCCGGCCGCGCAACGCAGAGGCGGCCTCGTCGAGCAGGCGGGCGAGGTGCGCAGGCAGGGCCCGCCCGTCGGGTGTTGCCTGTGGCGCGATCGCGGCCATCCGCTGCCCTTCGTCTGACAGACGCGTCGTGCAGACACGTCGTGGGCGCCGCAGCCGCGACGCACACCTCACCTGAGTGTAAACAGCGCAGTTTTCGAGAATGTTTCCATCGGGTGGCAGTCTTGATTCGATGCGGGCCCGATGAGCGGGCATGCGGGAGAGAGTCGGCGCGAGTCTATGACGGTCATCAGCATTGAGGATCTCGGCGATCCGGCTCTCGCGGACTACTCACGATTGACGGATGTCGCGCTGCGCCGCGTCTCGGAACCGGCAGGCGGCCTCTACATCGCCGAGTCGACGAAGGTGATCCGGCGGGCGCTTGCCGCGGGGCACCGGCCGCGCTCGGTGCTGCTGCAGGAGCAGTGGCTCGCTGACGTGCAGGCGCTGCTCGCGGACTACGGAGGCAGCACCGACGTGCCCCTCTACGTCGCCGCGGCCGACGTGCTCGAGCGCCTCACCGGCTACCACCTGCACCGAGGCGCGCTGGCGTCGATGCACCGGCCTGCCCTCGCCGACCCGGCCGACCTGCTGCGTGACGTGCGGCGCGTCGTCGTGATCGAAGACGTGGTCGACCACACCAACGTCGGCGCCATCTTCCGCTCGGTGGCCGGACTCGGAGCCGACGCGGTGCTCGTGAGCCCGCGCTGCGCCGACCCGCTGTACCGCCGCAGCGTTCGCGTGAGCATGGGCACCGTGCTGCAGGTGCCGTGGACGCGCCTGCCCGAGTGGCCCCACGCGGTGCCGCTGCTGCACGACGCGGGCTTCCACATCGCCGCACTCGCGCTGGCCGACGACGCGGTGGACCTCGACGCCTTTTCAGCGGATGCGCCCGAGCGCGTCGCGCTCGTGCTCGGCACCGAGGGGGACGGGCTCACCCGCCAGGCGATCGAGGCCGCGGACACCGTCGTGACGATCCCGATGCTGCACGGCGTCGACTCGCTCAACGTGGCCGCCGCGAGCGCCGTCGCGCTCTGGGCGCTGCGCATCAACGGCACAGTCGGCGGCCTTTAGGATGGCGTAGTGCCGAACCCGCCGAGTCGCAGCGAGACCCGTAGCGAGACCCGCAGCGCCACCCGGCGCCGGCTGTATCGTCGGCGGCGGCTCGCGGTGTTCGGCGGCATTCTCGCGGTGCTCGCGATCGTCGGCTACACGGTCGGGGTGCAGGCGGCACCGATCCCCGCATCCGCCGCCACGGTGGGCGCTCAAACCACGATCACGCAGGCGCCGGCGCAGCTCGACTGGCCGAAGACGGGCGCCGCCGCGGTTGGGGCCGTGGGGTACGAGGGCACGCTCGGTACGAGTGGCAGCGCGGCATCCGTGCCTATTGCCAGCATCACCAAGACCATCACCGCCCTCGTCGTGCTCGACGAGAAGCCGCTGACGAGCGCCACGGATCCCGGCCCGTCCATCACCTTCACGAACAACGACGTGGCCATTCTGAAGTCGGTGATCACGGCGGGCGGCTCGTGGGCGAGCGTGACGGCGGGCAGCACCATGACCGAGCGGCAGGCGCTCGAGGCCATGCTTCTGCCCTCGGCCAACAACTACGCCATTTCTCTGGCCGGCTGGGCGTACGGATCGGTGCCCGCCTACGTCACGGCGGCGAATGCCTGGCTCGCGGCGCACCACCTCAGCGGCACCCACGTCGCCGACGCGAGCGGGCTGAATCCCGGCAGCGTGAGCACGCCGGGTGACCTGGTCGAGATCGCGAAGCTCGTCATGTCGGATGCGGCCCTGCCCTCGATCGTCGACACCGTGTCGGCCGACCTGCCCGGTTCCGGGGTGCAGGAGAACAGCAACACACTGCTCGGCACCCTCGGCATCGACGGCATCAAGACCGGAACCACCACGCAGGCGGGCTACTGCCTCATGTTCTCGTCGACGCTGACGCTCGGCGCCCATGCCGTCACGATCGTGGGCGTCGTGCTCGGGGCAACGGGGGAGAGCGAGCTGCATTCCTCGGTGCTCTCGCTTGTGAAGAGCGCCCGCGCCGGGTTTCACGAGGTCACGCTCACGGGAGCCGGCCACACGTTCGGCGACTACGCGACGGCGTGGGGGTCGAGCGCGCAACTGGTGGCGGCGAAGCCGGCGAGCCTTCTCGTGTGGTCTGACACCCCCATCACGGTCGATGTGACGACGCAGCCGGTACGCGAGGCGGCATCCGGCGCCACGGTGGGCGCAGCGACGTTCACGCTCGGCTCAGAGGTCGTGCGACGGTCGCTGACGCTGAGCGGCGACGTCGAGGGCCCCGACCTGTGGTGGCGGCTCACCAACCCGGCGGCGCTGCGCTGAGGCGCGCCTATCCCGCGCTTCGCTCGCGCTAGTCGCCCTGCTCCCCGCCCCGCACCTCGTCAACCAGCTGCGCAAACGGCGTGGCGTCGGGCCGCTTGGCGAGCACATTGTCGCCGGACGATTGGTGACGGATGCGCCGCAGCACCCACGGCAGCAGGTACTCCCTCGCCCATGACAGGTCATTGGCCCGCGCCTGCCGCCACGATCCGCGAGGCAGCGGCTCTGGTTCGAGCGGCTGCAGGTCGTTCTCGACATTGAGCGCCTGCAGCACCATGCGCGCCACCGTGTGGTGGCCGAGCGGGTTCATGTGCAGCCGGTCGGCGGACCACATGCGCATGTCCTGCACCTCCCGCAGTGCCCACTGGTCGGCGACGATGCAGTCGTAGCGGGAGGCGATCGTGCGCACGTTCTCGTTGTAGATAGCGACCTTGCCGCGCAGAGACCGGAAGACGGGGGAGAAGCCCACGTCGACGCCCGTGAACAGCACGATCGTGGCGTTGTCGACGCTGAGTCGGCGCACGGCGGTGTCGAAGAGGTCTGCGATGGCGTCCGGGTCGGTGCCGGGACGGATCACGTCGTTGCCGCCCGCCGAGATCGTGATGAGGTCGGGGTGCAGCGCGAGAGCCGGCTCGACCTGGTCGTCGACGATCTGGCGGATCAGCTTGCCGCGCACCGCGAGATTCGCGTAGGCGAAGTCCTCGGTCTTGCTCGCCAGCACCTCTGCAACCCGGTCCGCCCAGCCGCGGTGACCACCGGGGCTTCGCGGTTCGGGGTCGCCGATGCCTTCGGTGAACGAGTCTCCGAGCGCGACGTACCTGGACCACGGATGCTGAATGACCATTGCTCCATTCTGCACGCTCGCCGCAGCTCGCTCTGGGTGTGTGGGTGCGAGCCGACTGTCAGAGCGAGCAGGTAGATTTGATGCACGTGGATGCCTCACCCCTGACCAACACCTTCGCGGCCGAGCATCTCTCGCCCGCGTTTCCCGCCAGGGCACCGTGGGGCACCGCGAACAAGCTGCGGGCGTGGCAGGCCGAGGCGCTCGACGCGTACTTCACACACGAGCCGCGCGACTTCCTCGCCGCCGCCACCCCCGGCGCAGGCAAGACCACGTTCGCGCTCCGACTGGCGCGCGAGCTTCTGGATCGGCGCGTGGTGGAGCGTGTCACGGTGGTGGCCCCGACAGAGCACCTGAAGCGGCAGTGGGCCGAGGCCGCGGAGCGCGTCGGCATCCGTCTCGACCCCACCTTCAAGAACAGTGACAAGCGCTACGGCAGGCACTTTCGCGGTGTGGCCGTGACCTACGCGCAGGTGGCGACGAAGGCCAGCCTGCACCGCGAGCTCACCGAGACGTATCGCACGCTCGTGATCCTCGACGAGGTGCATCACGGCGGCGACGCGCTGAGCTGGGGCGACGCGATCCGTGAGGCGTTCGAGCCGGCCACGCGCCGGCTGTCTCTCACGGGCACGCCGTTCCGTTCCGACACCGCCCCGATTCCGTTCGTCTCGTACCTTCCCGATGAGCACGGCATCCGCACCTCGCTCACCGACTACAACTACGGCTACGGCCGCGCCCTCGCCGACGGCGTCGTGCGCCCCGTGATGTTCATGGTCTACGCCGGCCACATGCGCTGGCGCACGCGGGCGGGCGACGAGATGGAGGCCCGGCTCGGCGAGGGCAACACGAAGGACATCACGGCGCAGGCCTGGCGCACGGCGCTCGACCCGAAGGGCGAGTGGATTCCCGCGGTGCTGCAGGCCGCGAACCGTCGCCTGAGCGAGGTGCGGCAGTCGATCCCGGATGCCGGCGGCCTCATCATCGCCACCGATCAGGATTCGGCCCGGGCCTATGCCACCATCCTGCACACGCTCACGGGCGAACCCGCCACCCTCGTGCTCTCGGACGAGAAGGAGGCGAGCGACCGCATCGCCGCGTTCTCGACGAGCACCACCCGCTGGCTCGTGGCGGTGCGCATGGTCTCCGAGGGCGTCGACGTTCCCCGACTCGCCGTCGGCGTGTACGCCACGAGCGCCTCGACGCCACTGTTCTTCGCGCAGGCCATCGGCCGATTCGTGCGGGCACGTCGCCGCGGCGAGACGGCCTCGGTGTTCCTGCCGAACGTGCCGACTCTCATGGCTCTGGCCGCCCAGCTCGAGCTCGAGCGGGACCACGCGCTCGACCGTGAGTCGAGCGGCGACGACGACGGGCTCTACAACCCCGAAGACGCCATGATGGCCGAGGCGAACCGCCAGGAGAAGGCGTCGGACGCCCTGACGGCCGAGTTCACCTTCGAGGCGCTGGCCTCGAACGCGACCTTCGACCGTGTTCTGTACGACGGCAGCGAGTTCGGCGGCTATGCCGAGCCGGGCAGCGACGAGGAGCTCGACTTCATCGGCCTTCCCGGCATCCTCGAGCCAGAGCAGGTGCACGAACTTCTCAAGCAGCGCCATGCCCGGCAGGCGAAGCGGGCCGCATCGCGACCCAAACGAGCGGATGGCGCAGACGCCCCGACCGGCTCCGAGCCGCCGGCGCCCCTCTACCGCACCCTCAAGGAGCAGCGCAGCCTGCTGAACGCCCTCGTCGGGCTGTATTCGAAGAACACGGGCGAGCCTCATGGTCTCATCCACGCCGAGTTGCGGCGCACGTGCGGCGGCCCGGCGGTCGCCCAGGCGAGCGTGACGCAGCTACAGTCCCGCATCGACATCCTGCGCCGCCGCCTCGGCCAGCGCTGAGCACTCACGCAACGCCGAGGCCCTCACGCAACGCCGAGGCACTCACGAACACTGACGCACTCAAGCAGCACGCCCCGAAGCGTGCGCCGCGCGGTGTTGCGCGGCCGGCCTCCAGCTCTGCGTTCGATCGAGCCACGGCGGTGCTTTGACGTAGGGTCTGCCCTCGACCATTCGGATCTCCCACCCGGATCGCTCGATCTCGTGATGGTGGAACCAGCACAGCAGCACGCCGTTGTCGATATCCGTCTTCTCGTCGTGCCGCCACGGAACGACGTGGTGAACCTCAAGCGAGTGCATCGGCGCCCCGCAGCCCGGTATGACGCAGCCACCGTCTCTGGCGATGATCGCTTTGCGCTGGGCCGTTGAGAAGAGCCGCTGCCTGGCGCCCAGATGGAGCACCTCGCCGCGTTCTCCGATCACGATCTGCTGGTAGCCGCCCGCGCAGATCATCTGGCGGACGGTGCCGAGTGGGACGGGCGCGTCTACTCCGTCGACCCACCCGACGCCCTCGCCGCCGACCAGGTCGCTCGCGTTCACGTGCACCATGACCGTCGGAGCGGCGCCACCGATCGTGGGTGCCTCCGCGTGCCGTGCCGCCAGTTCGAAGACGCCGCGCAGCACATCGGCACGCTTCTCGTCGATCGGGCGATTGTCGACGTCGAGCGCGCCAGGCGCGTCCTGTTCCTGCTGCGACAGCTCTTGCTCCCGCTGTTCCTTCTCACTCGGGAAGGACGCGGTCGTTCTGGGGGAGAGGTACGCCTCGAAGATTCCGTTCATGATCCCGCGAAGATCCGGCGTCACCGCCCCGCGCAGCGGGTACACGCCATCTTTCAGATGCCCGAACCCGATGCGGCTTCGCGCCTGCGTCTCGGCGGAATCCGGTGCGGCGCCATCCGGGTCGAGACGCGCGCGCCATACCTCGACCTGCCCGCGGACGAGATCTGACGCGAACCTCATGCCGGCACCCGGCAGACCCGCATTCTCGTCGGTGACGTCTCCCGTGGCGCACGTCACCAGCGCGCGCTCTGCCGCGGCCAGTTCCTGCGCATCACATCGATGCCGAATCGGCACGAGCCCCGTCGCGATCGCCTCTGCAGAGTCCACGCCGATGCGCCCGTCGTGAAAGGCCGCCGCCAAAGTCGGCAGCGCGGCAGAGGGAGAACCGAGCCCGCTCGGACACCGGCGCAACTGCCCACCCAGCTTTACCCGACGCGCCGCCTCGCGAGCCGAGACCCCGGTGGCCCTGGTGAGCATGTCTGAGGCGGTGCGGCATCCGTACTTCACACACAGCCGCTCGTCGCCGAGTTCGCGGCGCGACCGTTCGTCGACCTCGGCGGCAAGCGAAACTCGTGCCGCATCGATCCGCCGACCAATCGACTCGGCAAGGTCGAGCATGTCGACCAGCTGCGCATGCTGCACCGCAGCGAAGTCGCCCGCGCCGAACACGGAGGCGATGAGGCGCTGCGCCTCATCGATTGCTCCCACGGCTTCGTCAGCCGGGTCTGCCTCACGAGATTCCATATGACAATTCTCTCAAGAATCGAACATATGTTCTACTGTTTGGCGATATCCGTGGATAACTCGCGCGCGCCGCCCACACGGCCCACCTGTGGAGGAGGAGCGGAGAGAGAGGAGGAGCGAAGAGAGCGGAGTCACGGTCCACGCCCCCACGCACGACGAAGGCCCCGCCGAAACCGGCAGGGCCTTCGCTGTTCCGCCTCAGTACGAGGCGAATGAGTTGAGATCAGAGAGCGTGGATGTTCTCCGCCTGCGGACCCTTCGGGCCCTGCGTCACCTCGAACTCGACCTTCTGGTTCTCGTCGAGCGACTTGTAGCCGTTACCGGCGATCGCCGAGTAGTGGGCGAAGACGTCGGCGCTGCCGTCGTCCGGGGCGATGAACCCGAATCCCTTTTCAGCGTTGAACCATTTGACTGTGCCTGTTGCCATGTGCAAACTCCTCCAGGAGCGTGTATTTGACCCCGGATGTCGAGGCCTCGGCCGTGGTGTTCTTCGCCCGCTCCTGAAAGGATCGCGCACAGCCCCGGGTGGGTCTGTTCGCGGTTCCATACGTGCAAAACACAACGACTTCACGCAAGCCTAGCCAACAATCACCCCAGAGTTGCTATCCTCACGGCACATTCGTTATACGCCCGTGACGAAATCGATAAGCTGTTCGACCCTTCCGAGCAGCGACGGCTCGAGGTCGGCGTAGCTGCGAACGGTGCCCAGAATGCGTTTCCACGCCCGGGCAACGTCGGCCTGGTCGCGGTGCGGCCATCCGAGTGCCTGGCAAATGCCATGCTTCCACTCGACGTTCCGAGGAATCACCGGCCACGCTTCGAGGCCCAGGCGCGAGGGCTTCACGGCCTGCCAGACATCGACATACGGATGCCCGAGAATCAGCACGTGGCCGCCGTGCGTACCGCGCCCGATCTCGTTCGCGATGCGGCTCTCCTTCGAGCCGGGCACGAGGTGGTCGACGAGTACGCCCACTCGCCGCGTAGGTCCGGGGGAGAACTCGGCCAGCGCATCCGCCAAATGGTCGACGCCCTCGAGGTACTCGACGACGACGCCCTCGACGCGCAGGTCGTCACCCCACACCCGCTCGACGAGTTCGGCGTCGTGCCTGCCCTCGACGAAGATGCGGCTGGCTTGGGCCACGCGTGCCGGCGCGTTATCGACCGCGAATGAACCGGATGCGGTCCTCGCCCGCCCGTGCCCGGAGCCCGTGCCCGTGCCCTTCCCCGGCGGCTGCAGCACCACGGGCTCGCCATCGATGAGAAAGCCGCCGCCGAGCGGGAACACCCGCGTGCGCCCATGCCGGTCCTCGAGCTCCACGGTGCGGTTCTCGACGCGCACCACGGCGCCGCACCATCCGGACGCCGCCTCCTCGACCACCAGGTCGCGCACCGCCTCGGCCACCGGCACCTCGCGTTTGCCGGCGGAACGCCAGTCACCTGACAGCACATCCTGCCCGTATCGATCGAAACTCACCACGTGAGGCTAAGCCCGAGCCGTGCTTGTCTCGCCGAAGACATGCCGCCGGGCTCGCTTCGGCGTACCATTGGGTTCACGGAGTGGGCTGTCGCCATGCGACACGGGAGCGTTGAAACGAGCCAGGAGAACGCACCGATCAGGGCATTCGCGCGGCTTACTCGAGAGGGCGGGACTCCGGCCGATCATCCCGCCCTCTGCCGCGCAGCCGATCGATCTCGCGGCGCTCGCGCTTGGTGGGGCGACCCGCTCCACGATCGCGTTTCGGCGCCAGCGCGACCTCCTCGCGCGGCGGTGGCGGGGGAGTGCGATCGGTCAGGCTCTCGGCAGCGACGGTGGCGCTCACGCGCTTGACGAGGATGCGGCGAACCTCGACGATGCGGTCGAGGCCAGCAACGCGCATCCGCACCTCATCGCCCACCTTCACGGGCTGCGCGGCCTTCGCGCGCTCCCCGTTGACGCGCACGTGACCCGCTCGGCACGCGGCGGTCGCGGCCGAGCGGGTCTTGGCGAGGCGCACCGCCCACAACCAGCTGTCGACGCGCGCCGTCGAATTCTCCTGCACGAATGACGACTCTACGTGACCCGTGAGAGAGGTCTAGGAACCGGAAGTCTCGGCGAGAATGGCATCGATCTGGCCCATCGCCAGCCGCATGCCCTCTTCCATTCCCATGGCGAGCAACTTCTCGAGCTGGTCGGCGCTGGCGAACGTTCCCACCGTCGTCATGCGGGTGCCGGAGGGGATTGGCTCGAGTGTGACAGCCATGCGAGTGGGCTCGTCGGCGTCGACGGGCTCGCCGTTGTCATCGGCGAAGCCGTCGTCGAGCGTGAGAGTGCGCTTCGGCTCGACCGCGATGATGTGCCACCAGCCGTGCGCACGCTCGCCCTCGGGGCCGCTCATGTAGTAGCGCGACTCGCCCCCATTGGCGAACTCGTGCCGCTCGAACGTCGCCGGCCAGCCGGGAGGTCCCCACCAGCGCTCGAGCTGGCGGGGGTCAGCCCACAGCTCCCAGACGCGCTCGGGTTCGGCGTCGAACTCGGCAACGAACGTCAGCGTCATCGCCTCCGCGTCCTTCTGTACGCTCACAACGGTCATGATTCTTCTCCTGTCTCGGCGAGAATTCCCGCCATCGTGTCGGCACGATGCCGCCATAGCTGCTCATACTCATCGAGCAGTCGAGCGGCCCTGCGAAGGGCGTCGAGGTTTGCATGCACGATCTGCTCCCTGCCTCGCCGCTTCTTCGTGACGAGCGACGCCGCCTCCAGGACGGCGACGTGCTTCTGCACCGCGGCGAAACTCATCTCGTAGCGGCACGCCAGCGACGACACCGACTGCTCACGCTGGAGGACGCGGCGCGTGATATCGCGTCGCGTCGCATCCGCCAGCGCATGAAACGTGCGATCGGCTTCGGCATCGCTCATCGTTTGTACAACCATTTGGTTGTATGTTAGGTCATTGCGCGCGGTTGGCACAAGGGGAGCCGCGCAGAATCGTTGACGCGTCTATCGCCTCGCGGTCATCATGGGGCATGACGTCCATCACGCCTTTTCTCTGGTTCGACGACAACGCAGCAGACGCCATCGACCTCTACTGTTCGGTGTTCCCGGATTCGCGGCTCCTGCAGCGCAACGATCTGCCCGACGGACGGCTCTTCGGCGCCACTCTGGAGCTTGCCGGCCAGCGCATCGAGCTGCTGAATGCCGGGCCGGGCCATCCGTTCGCCGACGCCATCTCCCTCTTCGTCGACTGCGCAGACCAGGCAGAGGTCGACAGGTATTGGGATGCGCTCACCGCCGATGGCGGCGAGCCGGGTCGCTGCGGCTGGCTGAAGGACGGGTTCGGCGTTTCGTGGCAGATCATTCCGCAAGCGCTGGGGCGTTATCTCGCAGACCCGGATCGCGAGAAGGCGCAACGGGTGCTCGAGGCGATGATGACGATGAGCAAGATCGACGAGGCCGCGCTTGACGAGGCGTACCGCGGGTAGCTGTACCGATCGAGTTGACGCCCATTGACTAGTTGTGCCCTCTATTCGGCCGGCATCACGGCGGCGACTGCACTGACCTCGATGAGTGCCCCTGGCACGCCGAGCCCGACTACCCGCGCGGCCGTCACAAGCGGTGGCGCGCCCGCGCCAGCGAGTCGTGGGGCGATGGCGCGGTATGCAGCCCCGAGGTCGGCATCGGCGGCGAAGAGCACCGACCACTGCACGACATCGGCGAGAGACGCGCCCGCCGCCTCAAGTGCGATGCTTGCATTGTCGATCGCTCGCAGCGCCTGGGCCGCAATATCGTCCGAGACGATGGAACCAGCGGCGTCTACGCCGTTCTGGCCCCCGACGTAAATGGTCGCGGCGCCCGGAGGCACGACGGCGACGTGGCTGAATGCCGGGCTCACAACGAGTCCGGCAGGCTGTAAACGGGTGATCTCCATTGAACTCATACGGCGACTGTCGCAGAAGCCACCGACACTCGCGAAGTGATGACTCGCCGTGGAACTCAAAATTCCGATTCTCCCGCCGACGCGTAAGCCGGGTTGGGGGAGTAGATCGCTACCCGAGCCCGCCAAACCGGCAGAAGGGCCGCCACTCGCGTTCAACGAGCAACGGCCCTGCCTGCGTCAGTTGTAGATTTTCTGGGAGAGCAGGTTGTCGCTGGTCGTACCGTCGCCCTTCGTGCGCAGGTACGGCGCCGAGCCGTTCTGGACAACCTCAACATAAGCTCGGCTGCCGCCTCCGCTCGCGTAGACGCTCAGCGCGTTCTGCCTCACGTAGGTGACGGCCGCTGGCTTGCTCATCCACTTGCTGATCTCGCCGTCCCGTCCCTGGAAGTAGTAGCTCGTAATGGTGTCCAGCGTCGGTGGCTTGCGCGACACGGCTATTCCGGTGATCTCGAACATGACGATTGGTCCTCTTTTCTCTTGGTGTAACCGACGCGGATACGTCGGTCGCTATCCGACCGCGAGCGTCCAGTTGCCGTCGGCCGTCACGCTGATGGCCGACGGCCCGGCGCTCAGCGGAACGGTGCCCGAATAGGCGCCGATCTCGTTGACGAGCAGCCCGTAGTGAAACGCCTTGCCGGTCTCTTCCATCACGGTGAAATTGCTGGAGCCGTCGTGGGTCGCGGTCAGTTTCGCCGCGCCACCGTCATAGAGGAACACCGCGTCTCCCTTGCCGGATGCCGCCACATCGGGCGCCGTCGAGACCGGTGAGAGCGTCACGCTCCACGCTCCTGCGCCGCTGATCTGCAACGTGACGCCCGCAGCGAGCGAGCTGAAGCCGTACGCCGTGGTACCGGAGTATGCGCCGATCGTGTTGACGAGCAGTTCACCAGTCGACTGGTTCTTCGCGTCCAGCACGCTGATCGCAAAGTTGCTGTCGCCCCGGTACGTGGCGGTGACGATGCCGGCCGTGGCGCCAGTAGGCAGCGTGATGAGGCTGTCGCCCGTTCCGGTCTGCGTTAGCGGCGTGAAGGTGCCATACGTCTCGTCCGCCCACGACTGCGCGGTCGGCGTTTCGGGTGCTGGCGCAGGGGAGTCTTTCTCCGCTGCATCTGAGGGATGCGTCGCGGCATCCGTCGTCTGCGCTGTTACCGCGTCAACGCCGCTGTTCGCTGCGTCCGTGCCGGGCTGGTTCCCCGCAGTGAGTGCATTGGTGACGATGGAGATCGCGATGACTGCACCGGTGACGATCCAGGCGACCTTCTTGTGCTGCGCGTAGCCGAGGAGCGGCAGCCCCTTCTTGTCGCGAGCGGCGCCGGCGAGCACAAGAATGAGGTCAATGAGCCACCAGACTCCAAGTCCACCGAAAGTGATGAGCTTGAGGATGCCGGTGCCCACCTTGCCGAGATAGAACCGGTCGACGCCGAGCATTCCGAGCAGGAGAGCCAGAAGCCAAGCCGCGATGAACGACTTCGCCGTCGGGAGCGGCGGTTGCGGTGTTGCCGGAATGGGCGGCGGCGGAGCCTGCTGTGCGGTGTCGGATGTGTGCAGGCTGTCGTCAGACATTGGTGTGCTCCTGTTCTGTGCGGTGTTCGGGTTCAGTCATTGCAATCGGCAAGCGGCAGGCGGAAAGCTCGGCGAACACCGAGCCTCCCGCCCCGTGAGGCCCGCGGATCGGGTGCCGCCCGGCCCACGGTCACACGGTATGAGGGAGCGGCCAGTCAGCCACCATCGGTAACCAAGATCCCGAGGATTTTCATCGGATCCGGGAACGGCTCTTCACAGATGAGCTTCGTCGACGTCGTGCCCTCGGTGATTTGCACGGGATCGTGGGGACTCGCGCCCCGCGCGTAACAGTGCACCGTGGAATTCTCGAAGTAGACGGTGACGTTGGGGTGCACTGTGGTTGCGTCCGCGCCAGCTGCTGTGAGTTGAATGGACACGACGTACTCGCCTGCCATCGGAGCTCCCGGCGTCTCCGTTGCGGTTCCCATTGCCCTCGACCCGACGGTATATACGTGTGTCGCCGTCTCGTCCTGAACACCGTCGAAGGTGAAGTGTCGAACTGTCGGTTCCGAAGTGCATGCGGTCAAGAGAGGCACGAACGCGAGACAAGCGGCTATGAACAGCGCTGGCCGGCTTATGCCGCTTCGCAGAATCGGCATCGTTGCTCCTTCCGGCACATGAGGCGCCCGCTGACACGCTCAACGCTAATGACGCCTTCGTGGCCTCGTCATCCATCTCGGGTAGTAGATTGCGTGAGTCACCAGCCGCAATTCTCAATCGCTGCACAAGGACCATGAATGCCCGACACCACATGTCACATGTCGATCTCGCTCGACGGTTTTGTTGCCGGGCCGAGCCAGAGCCGCGAGCATCCTCTCGGCAAGCGCGGAGGCGAACTCCACGGCTGGCACATGGGCGATGAGCGCGCCAACGAGGCCGACGACATCGCGAACGGCTGGCTGATGCGCCCGCGCGGCGCCTACCTCATGGGGCGCAACATGTTTGGGCCTGTCCGTGGTGAGTGGGAGGAGGACTGGCGTGGCTGGTGGGGGCAGGAGCCGCCCTATCACGCTCCGGTGTTCGTACTCACCCATCACGCGCACGAGCCGATCGAGATGGAGGGCGGCACGACCTTCTTCTTCGTCACCGACGGCTTCGACGCCGCCTACGCCCGGGCGTGTGAGGTAGCGGGCAGCGACGGCGTCGACATCGCGGGTGGCGCCTCTACCGTTCGCCAGGCACTCAGCGCCGGAGTAATCGACGAGCTCACACTCGACGTCGCCCCGGTCCTACTGCAGTCGGGGGAGCGCCTCTTCGATGGCGTCGAAACGTTCGGACTGGAACCTGTCGAAGTACTGCATTCTCCGCTGGCTACGCACATCCGTTTCCGCGCGAACTGAAGGCTGGTTCCCACTACGGCTGCCGGCGCCAACAACTTGGCGGCACGCCGCATACGGGTCGTGATGCCCGCACGCGGCGCCGGTGACCACCGCGCCGGCGCCCACGCCCGCGCCGTCGAGCGCACTCGGCTACTTGGCTCCCAACGCGATGCCGAAGCCGCCGCCGTTGCGGGCCAGACCCATGAGCAGGATGCCCGCCCACTCGAGAGCGTACGTGGTCTCCAGCCCTCCCGCGTCGAGGGGTCGCATGCCCAGGCTTTCCAGGAACGCCGCCACGCGCGCCCTCGCCTCGGCGCTGCCGCCGGCGAAGAACACATCCAACGGCTTGTCTGCAGCGAGAACGCCGCCAAAGATCGTGTTGAACGCCTTCACGACGTGAGTGCCCTCGGGGGCTGCGGCGGCAATCTGTTGGGACGCCGAGTTGCCCGGAGTGGTCACGACCCCGCTTGCGTCGGCGTTGAACGGGTTGGTGATGTCGACGAGGATCTTGCCGGCCAGCGCATCGCCATATTGCCTGACCACATCAACCGCGCCGGCGTACAAGACGGCGAGGAAGACGATGTCACCCGCCGGCTTCGCACCGTACGTGCCGACGGTGGCGCCGCTGCCGATCTGCTGGGCAAGCGCCTCGGCCTTGGCAGCGTTACGGCTCATGAATTCGACGGTGTGGCCGTGCTTCGCCGCCCTGGTGCCGATGGCGGTGGCCATGTTGCCTGCGCCGATGATGGTGATGGTGGTCATGATGTGCTCCTTCGTTCTGCCGATAACGGTTTGCCGTGGAGGACTCGATCGGTCATCGATTGACGCACCAAGATGAGGCACCCCTCCGGTTGCTGGGTTGAACCGGAGGGGTGCCTCAGGTATTCCACGATTCCCGAACTAGAATCACGACATGAGCATCAAACAAGATGAGCGGATGCGGCCGCCGCGTCGCCGCGACGCCCAACAGCGCCGTGACAGGCTCATCGCTGCGGCGCAGCGCGAGTTTGCTCTCAAAGGCGTGGATGCCTCGTTAGAACAGATCGCTCGCGACGCCGATGTCGCCATCGGCACCCTGTACCGGCACTTCCCGACCCGCCTGGACCTGCTCTTGGCCGCCCTTGAGCCGCGCCTTCGCGAGTTCACCGACGGATCCAAGAAGGCATTGGAAATCGAGGATGCGTGGGAAGGGTTCGTCTCCTACCTCGAGAACCTGTTTCGGGTGCAGGCGGGAGACCGAGGTTTCAATGACTTCCTCTCGCGTCGTTTCCCCGGCAGCCCGGACACCGAGCGCATCCACGACCAGATGTGCCAACAAATCGAGCTCGTGCTCACCCGAGCCCAAGAGGCCGGCGCGGCTCGCCCTGACATCGCTCTGGCCGACATCGTCAACCTCATCTGGTTCAACGGTCGGCTGCTCGACGCCACCAGCACCACCGCACCGGGCGCGTGGCGGCGTCAGCTCTACCTCATGCTCGACGCGTACCGGGCCAAGCGGGCGCACCCGATTCCCGAGCCGCCGATGACGGACGAGCAGCTCTACGACGCCATGGTGCATCTCAACAAGGCGGACTGATCAGCGACCGCTCGTGCGGCGGCGTGCACCGGTTGTCAAGACCGGAGGAGGTGAGTTCGACCACACGCTCCGCCGGCGGGAGTCCTGCCTGGCCCAGAAGCGATTCAACCCCTGCCATGGCCCTAAGTATCCCGCATGACCGAAATCCATGTGTCCGGGCAACGCTAGTCGTGCAGCGCGTTCGCAACTAGCCGTGCGGCCTCGCTGGGGCTTATGTGACTGGTGTCGATGATCTCCGCCTCGTCACGCAACCAGTCGGCGTAGGCGGCCGTGTAGGGTTCCATGTATTTGATGCGAAACGTCGAGTAGCCCATCACTGGGTCGTTCTCGATCCGGCCGCGCAGCGTGTCGGGATCCGCGTGAAGCAAGAAGTGTCGGATTGGAATTGCGTGTGCCGCGAGGCCAACGCTGATCTCTTGCCAGTACTGCTCCACGAGCACGGTCATGGGTATGACGAGAGTGCCGCCCGTGTAGTCGAGGATGCGACGAGCGGTGTCGACTACGAGCGGCCGCCATGGCGGCCAGTGCTGAAAGTTGTCTGTCTCGGGAAGGCTGGGCCGAAGATCCATGAGCGTCTCGCCTACCTTCTCGGCATCGAACACGCGGGAATCCGGGATCAACGCCTGAAGAAGTGCGCTTGTCGTGGTCTTGCCAACGCCGTGGGTTCCGTTGAGCCAGACGATCACAGCGTCAGAATACCCGTAAGAGCCACAAGCGACAGTTAGGTATGACACCGATCGTCTGATCGTCGCGTACTATGTGGTGAGTAGTTCGGGAAATCCATTCTGGCCCTGAATCGCTGGGGTGATTTCCGATACTCCACGAGCCGTTCCAAGCAGAAACTTCTCAAATTCCACGGCAGCCCTCGCTGCCCAATCATTCCGCCGTTTGCTCGACGCACTATTCGCCAACGAAGCCAGTGAGACGAAGAGGGCGTCGGGGCACAGAGACTCGTCGGCGCACGCACCGACAGCGTCGGCGGCTCGCCGAGAATCCGTGGCACTAGACCCTCCGGTCTAAGTGGGAACCCTCCTCGCAATTCCGGCTCCTACCTATCGACGTATCAGCGCTGGACCATCGCCGCGACTCGGCAAACAAACGATTCTTCTATTAGAAATCACCTTCACATGTCGATAACTTCTTCAGGTCTGTCGTCGCCGCGCCCGACGACAGCGGACTGTGCCCTAGTTCGCCGACCGCCATTCCACCGTTCAATGAGTCGTGTCGGACAATGGCTGCGCCTACAAATCTCACCCAGCGGCACCGTCGCCGGTCTCCGAATCAAGGTGAAGCAGACGCAGCCCTACCGGCCACCGACTAACGGCAAAACCGAACGCTTTCACCATACGCTGACCGACCGGTGGGCATTAAGCGACCTCTACGCCGCTGAATCGGTCCGCGCAACACGCTTTCGGCATAGCTGGACGAATACAATCGCCGCGGGCCCCAGACCGCGACCAAAGCCTGGCTGCCCGTCACCCGGTCAACTTACGCCCCTAGGGCATACAGCTAACGCGAGTCCACATCCGCTTGAGCTTCTACGCTTTCAGCGACTTCGTCGGAATCGTCGTGGTGTGCTGCAAGGATTGCAGCTTGTACTTCGACTTCCACGTCGATCGTTTCTTCGTCGGAGGACTCATCATCGCTCAATTCGGCCGCATCGTTCACCATCGTCTGCTCGACCCACTCGTCGAAGGACAATCCATACTTCTCCGAGAGGTGCCTCACGCGGTAGACACGAGTTGCATTGCCGAGGGCACGACTCAGCATGTCGTAGCTCAGCCCTGCGGACATAACACCGCCGAGCACAGGCACAACTTGCGCCAAGCGTTTGTGTGTCAGTTTCACACCGATCTTCGCGAATACGATTTGGATGAACCTGACGACGACGTCCTTTTCGAGCTCCTGCCAAGTGGCTCGTCGCATCATCTGCTGGCTCAGCCGCGAGAGCGCGGCGAGAGCCGCTGCCTTCCCTTCGAGGCTCGATGCCGTGCTGTAGGACAGCACCCCCATGAGAAAGACTTCCTCGCCAGGTTCGTTCGGATCGAAGCCGTAGTGGACAGCAACCTCAGCAATCGCACGGCCCAGAAGGGCCAACGTTGCGGCGACATCGCCGGCGATCGCAACAGCAATCACACTCGCAGTAGCTCCTCCGCTCACAGTGGTGGAGACCTCGGCACCGGTAATCGCAACTGATGCGCCCGCGGAACCGAGCGCGCCAGCCAGAGGAATGATCTGCTTTGGCCTGCCCTTATCCAGCGCCTCGAGATCCAGGACTTCAAAGGGAGAGGTATCGCCGATCTCGGGATGCTGCTTGCGAAGCCGTTTCGTCCGACGATCGATCGAGACCGACGCAATGGCTGGCATGAAAACCGCCTTCGCCGCTCCGTTTAGGGCCCGCTTGATCCCGGCATCGATGCTGTCAGTCACTTTCTCGCCGCCAGGAATCTTGTTTATCACTTCACCGGCGGTCGAGAAGACCGTTGAGACTGCTCCTGACACCTTGTCGGTCGCGCGTGCCCGCAGACTGTTGCGGCGCGACCGCTCATCCGCAATGAGCTTCTCCCACGCTCGCTGCTCGTAGCTGGTCATGCTCTCCGCCATTGCGCCCATTTCTCTCTTTCACGCTTCGCTGCTTTTAGTGTCACCCCTAGTCTCGTGGTCCTAGTCCAACGGTGCGACGTCCCACTCCGAGGGGAGCGCTAGCTTCGACACGCCTTGTCTGCTGACATTCTCGATAACGCAGGCAGGTTCCGCTTGCGGGCGCATTCATATTGCCCGGATACCCGTTATCGACCTGATTGCTATAAGTGCTGTTATCAGCCACCTCTATAGAAAGCCGACAAATCAGAAGCCGTCCAAACCGATAGCAGGCCCAGCGCCCCTAACGGGTCGCTTCCGTTTGCTGCGGACGGCCTTTAGCATCCCGCGTTATGTTGCTTATTCAAGTAAAGAGCACCTACGGTGCTGTCGCGTACACCGACGAGTCGGTGCAACCTTGCATGAGCCACACCTGCCAGCCGTCGGGTACGAGAGCGGGGTTGAGCCACTGGATGCGCCCCGCCGCAGGGTATGAAGGCGCAAGTTCGGCCAGGAAACTTCGTTGCTTGTCATCTCGAGAGGCAACGGGCAGACGATGAAGCACTGCTGCCTCACTGAGATGCAGATCCTTCTCCAAAGCGGCTCGGATGCCGTCATCGTGTACAGCCTCCACGGCGCGGCGCAGATCATTCACTCGACGATCGCTCTCGCGACGAAGCCGCCCCCTCGACTCCATCGAGGCGAGCCATGAAGTCATGACGCGGGGAGCATGAATCTTCCATTCCGCGAGCAGCGCTGGTGTAAAGGCAGCGCCTGTCGCGCACTCTCTGGTCTCGAGAGTCCGGGCAAGCGTCAAACAGGCCGCGCTCACTGGGTGACGCGCAGGATCGCTAACGCTCCGAGCAATGGAAGCGTCCACGATGATGTGATTAGTCGGGATCAATGTCAGCCTTGGATATCCTCGCCGCCGACAGCGTCTAAGAACGCCCAATCGGCATCACGCGATACGTCATCAAAGTCGAGCGGCCAGTCCCCAAATCGACCCGACCTGTCGACGTTAGCCTGCGAGATCGTCTGGAATCCCGTTTCAGCGTCCCGCCCAAACCAATTAAGAGACAGGTCAGAAGCCGCGAGTCGGCGCTCGGCAACAGCCGTTTGAACGCCACGAATCAGAAGCGAACTGTGGGTTTCTGCAATTACTCTGACGCCTCGATTTGCAGCGTCCACCAGGCTGTCCGCTAGAGCGAGTTGCGCACGAGGATGAAGATGTATTTCGGGCTGTTCTATGTACACGATCTGTCCTGGTTTAGCGGCCAAGAGTGCGACGATTACGGGCAGCGTCTGGCTCACACCAAATCCAACGTCGGCAACACTCACCAAGTCGAAGGCACCCCCCTGCTGAGCGTGAGGCAAGCGACCGACCATGATTTCGATAGACGCGTCATTCAGGCGTCTCGCGCTGACCTTCCACGTCAGGCCGAGCCGCTCAAGCTCTGCGGCTAGCTTGACGAGCTTGTCGCCGTCAGATTCTCCCCATTCGTAGATGATGCTCGCAACGTAGGTTTCAAACGTGCCCGGATACGTGTCACCCACGGCTGAGCGCGCGTACGCGCGCTCTGGGTTCCCGCGCAAGCCGGGAACGTGAATAATGCCTCGGAGGAGATCAACCCATTGGTCATTGTTTCCGAAATTGCGCCCTATGTTCAGGCGTATTTTTCGATCGCGATCCGAGATAAGAACAAAGAGTTCAAGAAAACATCGGTTCCGGTACACCTCGAGTGACCAGTCGCCGCTTTGATCGGTGTTCTTCCCGATAAGGTCCACGTACTGCTGCGCTTCGTTCGCGAATCGATCCCTGAGGGCCTCGGTCTGTACAGCAGTGAGCGATTCTGAAAGCGTCACGTCTCGACCGTGGCTGCCAACGACATCCGACGCGATTACAAGACCCGACTTTCGCTCGACAAAACGAAGACTTCGCGACTCGTTACCCTGCCGCATGCCGATCTGAAAGGCCTTGACGACGTCCTGCCTCGATTTGCCTCGGCTTAGGAGCTGCGAATAGTCAGTAATTTTGACGTTCGGCCCGTACAACAAGAGCGGTCCCGGATCGAACGCCGAGTCTAAGGTTTGTTTGAGCATAAGAAATGGCTGGATGAAACTGGACTTTCCCGAGCTATTTGCGCCCGAGATCAGTGTGAGCGGTCGCACAACCAGGTCGTTGGGCTGTCGAATCGCTTTGTACCCTTCCACCGTCAAAGTCAAGTCAGCGCGCTTACGTCGACCACGCGCCGCCGTCGCGCGCCTCGGCTGAGGGTCCGACATCTATCTCCCTTTCTCGTGATTCGCCACACGCTCGATTCCTGCACTGCAACTCTTCGAAGCTGCGCTTGGATCCGTTTCGACCCACCATGAACATAGTGGATTCCCGATACTTACCTCGGCACGGATTGTGTGGTGAGGCAAAGAGTGAGTTTTGCAATTTGCCCCGTTAGGAGAGGACCAAATTCACCGCAGTTGTCGCCTCAGCAGATCGCATGACTCCTTGGGCCGCTCGACATAGGACCCTGTCTACGAACTGCGAAACACTGTTGAGTCAGCAAACGCCAATGCTAAGCGCAGCCAGTTTGAAGACCTCGCCGACCCCAACAAGCGCTCCGCGCGCGGCAACACCTTCACCTACATCGTCATCGCCCTCGCGCTCGTCGCCGAGAACCTCCGCCAGATGTTGACCTACTTCCAACAGATTCTGCAGTTCAGAGGAACCTTTGGCTCGAAGACCAGGTATGCCTCCGACGTGTACTGGCAAAGTAGCGGAGAAATAACCCCTCCTGAGGTCACGCCGCCACAACGGCGATAGCCGCAACCTCACGCACAACAACACACCGCAATACCGACCGATTCGGCGTGCCTGAAAAACTTCAGGCGCGCCGTTTCGTCGTTAACTCGCGACTTTCGGGGCCATCTTCAACGGTTACCGGCCTTACGAAGGCATGAAAAAAGGCCGACCGATCGCATCCGCGATCGTGTCGACCAATTTTCCGGAATCTCCCGCTGGATTTTCCGAACTACTCGTGGTGTCCGAGGGGGGACTTGAACCCCCACGCCCTATACGGGCACTAGCACCTCAAGCTAGCGCGTCTGCCATTTCCGCCACCCGGACAGGGTGAACCGACAGCCGGTGAAGCGGCTGCCGAGGTACGACCTTAGCACGAAAATCGGGCCGCTTCAGCAGGCTGTGGGCGCGCGGAATGGCGCGCATCCGCTTGCAATTCGTTCGCGATGCCACGGCCAGGATCGGGGCGGCCAGCGGCAAGGTCAGAGGCAAGCCAGACGCACGCTCAGCGACGACCCCGGCGGCAAAAGGTAGCGTAAAGGCATGACCGCCGACTCCGCCGCCAGCCCCCTCGAAGAGACCGCCGCGATCGCGCGCGACCTCATTCGGTTCGACACCACGAACTACGGCCGCGGGCGCTCGAACGGTGAGACGGATGCCGCCGAGTACGTCGAGGCGCAGCTTCGCCGCCTCGGGCTCACCCCCCGGCTCTTCGACTCAGACCCCGGGCGCACGAGCGTGATCTCGCGGGTGGAGGGCGCCGACCACTCCAAGCCGGCGCTCGTCGTGCACGGGCACCTCGATGTCGTGCCCGCCGACGCGAGCAACTGGAGCGTCGACCCGTTCGCCGGCGAGATCATCGACGGCATGCTCTGGGGGCGAGGCGCGGTCGACATGAAGGACATGGATGCCATGATCCTCACGGCCCTCGGCGACATTCTGGGCTCGGGCCGGCGCCCGGCTCGCGACCTCGTGATCGCCTTCTTCGCCGACGAGGAGGACGGCGGCCTGCTCGGCTCGCACTACCTGGTCAAGAACCACCCGGAGCTCTTCGCCGGCGCCACCGAGGCCATCAGCGAGGTCGGCGGCTACTCGATCGACATCGAGGGCAAGCGGGCGTACCTGCTGCAGACGGGGGAGAAGTCGCTCATCTGGATCCGCCTCGTCACCCGCGGCAAGGCGGCGCACGGCTCGCGGCTGATCCGCGAGAACGCGGTGACGCGGCTGGCGGAGGCCGTCGCGGCGGTGGGGCGACGGGAGTGGCCCATCCGACTCACACAGACGACGACGCAACTCGTCGGCGAACTCGGGCGCATTCTGGGCGCCGACCCCCAGCAGGCGGGGCCGGATGCGCTGGTGCTGCGTACGGGAACGGCCGCCGGTTTCATCCTCGCCACCCTGCGCACCACCACGAACCCCACGCAGCTGACCGCGGGGTACAAGCACAACGTGATACCGGAGATGGCCGAGGCGCTCATTGACATCCGCACCCTGCCGGGGGAGGAGGACGAGGTGCTCGCCGAGGTGCGCGGCCTGGTC
Organism: Microbacterium sp. STN6; assembly: GCF_026410545.1. GTDB lineage: Bacteria > Actinomycetota > Actinomycetes > Actinomycetales > Microbacteriaceae > Root112D2. The sequence continues at coordinate 1,021,242 of NZ_JAPMIT010000001.1, read as the reverse complement.
GGTGATGATGTCGAGGTCGAGACTGTGCACCGCGATATCGGGCTCGAGGCGCCGCTGGAAGGCGCCCTCGTCACGGCCATCACCGACGCGCTCGGCCGGCACGACCCCGGCGCGCCGGTGCTGCCGTACCTCATGTCGGGCGGCACCGACAACAAGGCGCTCAGCCTGCTCGGCATCGATGGCTACGGCTTCGCGCCGCTGCGCCTGCCCGCCGAGCTCGACTTCCCTGGCATGTTCCACGGCGTTGACGAGCGCGTGCCCCTCGACGCGTTAGTGTTTGGCAGGAAGGTTCTGGCAGATCTGCTGCTGCGATACTGACGCCTTCCGCTTGACCGTCAGCCGCAGCGACAGCCGCATCGCCCGTCTCGAAGAGAGCACATGAACCTGATCAACGCCCTCATCCTCGGCCTCGTGCAGGGGCTCACCGAATTCCTGCCGGTGTCGTCGAGCGCCCACATCCGCATCGTCGGCGAGTTCCTCGGCACGGGCGACGACCCGGGCGCCCGGTTCACCGCGATCATCCAGCTCGGCACCGAGACCGCGGTCATCGTCTACTTCTGGCGCGACATCGTGCGCATCATCTCGCACTGGTTCCGTTCGCTCTTCGGCCGCATTCCCCGCAATGACCCGGATGCCAGGATGGGCTGGCTCGTGATCATCGGCAGCATCCCAATCGTGGTGCTCGGGCTGCTCTTCCAGGACGCGATCGAGACGACCTTCCGCTCCCTGTGGATCGTGGCCACCACGCTGATCCTCTTCGGCATCATCCTCGGCCTCGCCGACGCCCTCGGCTCGCGCAAGCGCACCCTGAAAGACCTCACGTGGGGCCACGGCATCATCTATGGGTTCGCGCAGGCGTTCGCGCTCATCCCCGGCGTCTCACGCTCCGGCGGCACCATCACGGCGGGCCTCATCATGGGCTACGACCGGCCCTCCGCCGCCCGCTACTCGTTCCTGCTCGCGATCCCCGCGGTGTTCGGCAGCGGGCTGTACGAGCTCTACAAGTCGGTCGCGCACCCGTGCACGCACGCGGCGGCGACGGCCGCGAACGCCGCCTGCACACCCGAGGTCTTCGGCGGCTTCGAGACGTTCGCCGCCACCGTCGTCGCCTTCGTCGTGGGCCTGGTCGTCATCGCGTTCTTCATGAACTACATCTCGCGCCGCTCGTTCCTGCCGTTCGTGCTCTACCGCATCCTGCTGGGCCTCGCCCTCATCGTGCTGCTCGCCACCGGAGTTCTGAATGCGTAGGGCGCGAGCATGAGGGCGTGGCCGGCCCCGCGCATCCCGAACGTTGCCGGGTGCAGCACCACGCCGAGGCTCTACGACACCGCAACGCAGGGCATGCTGACGGCGGAGCCCGGCGGCACCGCACGCCTCTACGTCTGCGGCATCACCCCGTATGACGCCACGCACATCGGCCATGCCAACACGTACCTCGCCTTCGACACGCTGCAGCGCGTGTGGCGGGATGCCGGCTACCGGGTTCACTACGCCCAGAACATCACCGACATCGACGACCCGCTGCTCGAGCGCGCCACGCGCGACGGGGTTCACTGGCGCGACCTCGCCGACGAGCAGATCGAGCTGTTCCGGCAGGACATGGCGAGCCTCGGCATCATTCCGCCCGATGACTACGTGGCCGTCACCGAGGTGATCGCCGAGATCGCCGAGGCGTGCTGCATTCTGCTCGACAAGGGTCTCGCATACCGCGTTCCCACAGCGGATGCCGTCGGTGACGACCTCTACTTCGACAATCGGGCCGCGGCCGACGCCTCACCGTGGCAGCTCGGCGACGAGAGCAACCTCGATACCGACACCATGCTTGCGCTCTTCGGCGAGCGCGGGGGAGACCCGGAGCGGCCCGGCAAGAGGAACCCGCTCGACCCGCTGCTGTGGCGCGCCGCCCGCGACGGGGAGCCGTCGTGGCCCTCCCGGGTGGGCGAGGGCCGCCCCGGCTGGCACATCGAGTGCTCGGTGATCGCGCTCAAGCACCTCGGGCACGACTTCACGGTGCAGGGCGGCGGCAGCGACCTCGCCTTCCCGCACCACGAGATGAGCGCGGGCCACGCGGCAGCACTCAGCGGGCAGCCGCTTGCTCGCGTGTACAGCCACGCGGGCATGATCGCCTACCGGGGCGAGAAGATGAGCAAGTCGCTCGGCAACCTGGTGCTCGTCTCGGCACTACGCGAGGCGGGTGTCGATGCGGCCGCCATCCGCCTGGCGCTGCTCTCGCACCACTACCGCGACGACTGGGAGTGGACGGATGCGCAGCTCGCCGACGCGGTCGCGCGCCTTCAGCGGTGGCGGGCCGCGGTGGCTCGCCCCGTGAGCGGTGCCGAGCCGGTTGGCGCTGACCCGGCCTACGCCGCGCCGGCCGGCACCGAGCCTGCCACGGCGGCCGTCGCCGAGTTGCGCGCGGCACTCGCCGACGACCTCGACACGCCACGGGCCATCGCCGCGATCGATCGCGCAATCGAGACAGGCGTCGACGACACCGAGCTGCTCGTCGACGCGGTCGACGCGCTGCTCGGCATCCGCCTGGCCTGATTCGGACCATCTCGCCCCACGAGGCGGGCCATGTTGTGGCTCGCGCGCGAATGCACCAGCGATTCGGCTCGACTCGCAGAGTGGGCCGACCCGCGCACACCACGAGGCGGGTCACATTGCGGGTTCCACGCGGGCAAACCCGCGATTCGGCCCGACTCGCTGTCAGGCGGCGAGCTCAGGGCCTCAGTCGCGGCCGCGCCACGGCTCGTCGCCGCGGCCGTCGCGCCCCTCCTTGCCGTCACGCCCGTCGCCACGCCGGCGCAGGTAGCGCTCGAACTCCTGCGCGATGGCCTCACCGCTCGCCTCGGGCGAGTCGACCGTGTCGCGTGCCTGCTCGAGCTGCTGAATGTACGACGCCATATCCTCGTCGTCTGAGGCGAGCGCGTCGATGCCCGCCTCCCATGCGGCGGATTCCTCCACGAGGTCGCCGCGGGGGATCGTGACGTCGATCATCTCCTCGAGCTTGTCGATGAGCGCGAGCATGGCCTTGGGTGAGGGTGCGTTGTGCACGTAGTGCGGCACGGACGCCCAGATCTGCACCGTTGGGATCCCGACCTTCTCGGCCGCGTCGGCGAACACGCTGAGCACGCCGACCGGCCCCTCGTAGCTGCTGCGCTCGAGCTGCAGTTCGTTTCGCACGTCGGCGTTGTCGCTCGAGGCGAAGACCGAGATGGGGCGGGTGTGCGGAACGTCGGCGAGCATGGAGCCGAGCAGCACCACCGCCTCGATGTCCGCGGCGAGCGCCGCGTCGAGCAGTTCGGCGGTGAAGCTCTTCCAGCTTCGCGAGGGCTCGGTGCCGAGCAGCAGATAGATGTTGCCCGCGTTCGCCCCGCTGACGCTCAGTTCGGCGTCGTCGGCGAGCTCGCGCGGTTCGATGCCCGGATGCACGGGGCCGTACACCGCAGCCGATGGCCACTCGAGCGTGCGACTGCCGTCCTCCTCGATCGACACCGTGGGGCGGTTGAACTGGAAGTCGAAGTAGAGTTCGGGATCGACCTCGGCGAGCGGCACGACGTCGAGCACATCCTTGAGAGTGCGCACCGCCCCGCTCGCGGCCTCGCCCGCGTCGTTCCAGCCCTCGAAGGCGACGACCAGCACCCGGCCGGCCAGAAAGCGCTTCTCGTCTGTCACGGTCTCCTCTGCCCCAATCGCTCGCAGTGAGTCGGCTGCGCCCTTTGCGCCATCGTTCAAGAATAGACTTGTACCCCGTGACCGACGAGCCGAGCGCCCCCCTTCCCACGACGAGCCGCGCCCTGCCCGCCGCGGTGCTCTGGGACATGGACGGCACGCTCGTCGACACCGAGCCGTATTGGATGAGCGCCGAGACAGAGCTCGTCGAGCAGTACGGCGGCACCTGGACCCACGACGACGCACTCACGGTCGTGGGCGCCGGTCTCTGGGATTCCGCCGTGGCGCTGCAGAAGCGCGGCGTCGAAATGCCGGCCGACGACATCGTGGCGCACCTCACCGACCGGGTGCAGGAGCAGATCGCCCGGGACGGCGCACCCTGGCGGCCGGGAGCGGTGGAGTTACTGCGCGAGCTGCGCGAGCGCGGCATCCGTACCGCTCTCGTGACCATGTCGGTTCGCCGCATGGCCGAGCAGATCGTGGCCCAACTGCCGTTCGACGGGTTCGAGCGGCTCATCACGGGTGACATGGTGAGCGCGCCGAAGCCCGACCCCGCGCCGTACCTCGAGGCGGCGGCGCAGCTGGGCGTCGCGCCGGCGGACGCGGTCGCCATCGAGGATTCGCTTGCGGGTCTCGCCTCTGCGGTCGCGGCCGGAACCGTCGCCATCGCGGTTCCGCACATCGTGCCGATACCCGAGAGCCCCGATCACACGGTGTGGCCGACGCTCGAGCACCGAGGCGCCGACGACATCGTCGCCCTCTTCGCCGAGCGCCGGGGACTGGCGAAGCCCGCTTCCTCGTCCGCCCCGGCCCCCGCCTCGAGCGGGCCGTTCCGGGCCGGCGACCGCGTGCAGCTGACGGGGCCGAAGGGCAAGCTCAACACCATCACGCTCGAGCCGGGCAAGGTGTTCCACACGCACCGCGGCGTGCTCAGCCACGATGCCGTCATCGGCCTGCCAGACGGCTCGGTCGTGACGAACAATGTGGGCGTCGAGCACCTCGCACTGCGACCGCTTCTGCACGACTTCGTCATGTCGATGCCGCGGGGCGCCGCCATTGTCTACCCGAAGGATGCTGCGCAGATTCTCGCCCTCGCCGACATCTTTCCCGGCGCCCGTGTGGTGGAGGCTGGTGTCGGCTCAGGTGCCCTCTCGCTGTGGCTGCTGCGTGCGATCGGGCCCGCCGGCCGGCTGTTCTCCTTCGAGCGACGCGACGAGTTCGCCGAGGTGGCCCGCGACAACGCGGCGACCTTCCTCGGTGACGATCCGGCGAACTGGTCGATCACGGTGGGCGACTTGGTCGAGGCCCTGCCCTCGACGCTCGAGCCGGGCTCGATCGATCGGATCGTTCTCGACATGCTGGCGCCCTGGGAATGTCTGGACGCCTGCATCGACGCGATGAGGCCGGGCGGTGTGCTGCTCTGCTACGTCGCGACCGTCACCCAGCTCTCGCGCGTCGCCGAGGCGATCCGCGGCACCGGCCGCTTCACGAATCCCGCCTCAACCGAGACCATGGTGCGCGGCTGGCACGTGGAGGGCCTCGCGGTGCGTCCCGACCACCGCATGATCGGGCACACCGGATTCCTCATCACCGCCAGGCTTCTCGCACCCGGCACGGTGCTGCCCGAGCTGAAGCGCCGCCCGTCGAAGAGCGACTACAGCGACGAGGACGTCGAGGCGTGGACCCCCGGAGCGCTGGGGGAGCGGCAGGCGAGCTCGAAGAGCCTGCGCAAGCGGGTGCGGGCCGCGCGAGCCGGAGCAGAACTGGCCAGAAGCCGCGGCGACGACGACGCCACACCGGCCACCTGACTTGATCAACTAGCATGGGTGGCCGTGAGACGTGGCCGCCCGCGCGGCGGCCGGACGTCTCGCTGGCCTCATCACGAACATCACGAAAGAGGAACCGTGCGCAGAGCTCCCGCCATGATCGTCGCAGCAGGGCTGCTGCTCGCCGGCCTCACCGGGTGCAGCAGCGCCCCCGCCGCCGATTGCACTGATGCGGCGGCGCCTGGGCCCGCATCCAATCAGATCCAGACTGCCGGCGCTCTCAGCAAGCCTGGCACCGCGAACTTCGCGACGCCCATGAAGACGAAGACCACCGAGCGCACCATCGTGCACGAGGGCTCGGGGCGCACCGTGCAGAACCACCAGGCGGTGCAGCTCGACATGCGCGTCTACGAGGGCAGCACGGGCGCGCTCATTCCCACGTCGCAATACGGCGGCGGCAGCGTCACCGTGAACCTCGACACGTCGGCAGACGGTCTCGTGGGCGGCCTGGCGAAGGGGCTCATCTGCAGCACCGCGGGTTCCCGCGTCGTCATCGCCACGTCGCCGAAGGACGGCCTGGGCGACGGCGCCACCTCACTCATCATCGTTGTGGATGTGCGCAAGGCGTACCTGGCGCAGGCCGATGGCAGCGTGCAGCCGCACGTGGCCGGCATGCCCCAGGTCGTGCGCGCCCCGAACGGCCAGCCCGGCATCACGATTCCCAAGACGGACCCGCCGAAGACGCTGAAGGTCGCCGAGCTTCTGCAGGGTGACGGCCGCACCGTCAAGCGCGGTGACAACGTCGTCGTGCAGTACACGGGCCTGGTGTGGAAGACGGGCGACAAGTACAAGTCGACGTGGGATGAGAGCGGGCCGACGGGCATGCTCGTTGACGACGCCTCCTCCGCCTCTTCCGGAGGCTCGATGCCCGGCCTGGTCGAGGCCATGATCGGGCAGAAGGTCGGCTCGCAATTCATCGCCGTGATCCCGCCGAGCAAGGCGTACGGCAAGCAGGGCTCAGACGGCGTTCCGCCCGATTCCACCCTGGTTCTCGTAGTCGACGTGCTCGGCATCCAGTAAGGCCGGCGGCGGGCTCGCACGACCCCGCGGCGCGACGGCGGCGCCTGCCACTGTCCCGGCAGCGGCGCCCGTAGGATATCCAGGTGGCCACCCCGTCGAAGCCTGAGCGGATCCCGGTCGAAGAGCGCCTCTTCAGCCTGGTTCTCGCGCTGCTCGCGACCGAGGGTGGGCTGACCAAGAACGAGATCCTCTCGACCGTTCAGGGCTACCGCCAGCGCTTTCAGCTCGGCGGCGACAACAGCAGTCTCGAGCGGCAGTTCGAGCGCGACAAAGACGATATCCGCGACCTGGGGGTTCCGCTCGAGACCGTCGAGTCGCCCCTGGAGCCCGGCAACAACCAGAGTCTGCGCTACCTCATTCCGAAGGGCAGCTACGACCTGCCTCAGGACATCGTGTTCTCGGCGAAGGAGATCACGCTGCTCACCCTCGCCGCGACGGTCTGGCGCGAGGGCTCGCTCTCGGGCGAGACCAGGCGCGCCCTCATGAAGCTGCGCAGCCTCGGCGTCGAGTCGAACGAGGCCATCATCGGCTACGCCCCGAAATTGAGCGCCCGCGAGAGCGCCTTCGAGCCGCTGAACATCGCCCTCGAGCGCAAGGCGATCGTCACGTTCTCCTATTTGAAGCCGGGCGAGCGCGCGTCCCGGCAGCGCAGGGTCGCGCCGCTCGCGCTCGTGCAGCATCAGGGGCGCTGGCACCTGCACGGCATCGATCAGGGTGCCGACGCCCCGCGCACGTTCCTGCTCTCGCGCATCGTGGATGCGGTGCGCATCACGCCGCGCACGTTCGAGCCGCAGGGCACCGACTTCGCCGCTCGGGCGCTCGACGAGCTCGACGCCATCTGGAACGCCAACGTCGCCGTCGTCGAGCTGGCACCGGGCAGCGACGCTTCGGTGCGCCTGGCCCGCCGCGGTGAGGCGATCGACGACGGCTCCAGCGTTCTGCTGCACTACACCGACCTCAACATTCTCGCCGATGAGCTCGCGGGCTATGGTCCCGAGGTGCTCGTGCGATCACCGGATGCGCTGCGTGACGCGGTGCGGCAGAGGCTGCTCGCTGTCGTGGCCGCCCACGAGGACCGGCAGGAGGCGAGAGAAGATGGCTGAGGCGCGCACCCCGCTGCACGCGCAGGACAAACTGCTGCTTCTGCTCTCTCTCGTGCCGTATTTGATGGATCACGATCGGGTCGCTGTGGGCGATGTCGCAGAGCACTTCGGCGTGAGCCCTCAGCAGATCCGCGACGCGGTTCGCCTGATCGCGGTGTCCGGCGTGCCGGGGGAGACCCGCCAGTACCAGCCGGGCGACCTCTTCGACATCGCCTGGGACGACTTCGAGCAGAACGACCAGATCGTTCTCACCCACCTCGTCGCCATTGACGACTCGCCGCGCTTCTCGGCCCGGGAGGCCTCGGCGCTCATCGCCGGCCTGCAGTACCTCTCCGCACTGCCCGAGAACCAGGACCGCGAGGCCATCGGCATGCTCATGACCAAGTTGGCACGGGGCTCGTCGGCGACCCCGAGCGAGGTCGCGGTGGCCGGCGCGGATGCGGATGCCGCGCTTGCGCCCATCCGCTCGGCTATCGAAACCGGCACGCAGGTCGAGTTCGACTATCTCAACGCCCGGGGCGAGCACGAGCGCCGGCGGGTCGACCCACTGCGGGTGGAGTCGGTCGACCAGGACTGGTACCTGCGCGGCTGGTGTCACCTGCGCCAGGCGGTGCGCACGTTCCGCTTCGACCGCATGGCGTCGCTCGAGGTCACGGGCGAGCCGGCCAGCGACCACGGCGCCCACGCGAGCCTGCCGGAGAACCTGTTCGAGGGATCGCCGGAGGATCTGCTCGTCGATATCGACGTCGCCGCCTCAGCGCGGGTGCTGCTCGCCGACTATCTGCGCGAGGCAGCGCCGGGAGTCGAGGAGAACGGCGTCATTCACACGAGCATGCGCGTCACGCACTATCACGGGCTGAAGCGGCTGGCGGCCCGCCTGTCGGGAGTGCTCACGGTGACGGGCCCAGCCGAGGCGAGGCGCGCGGTCGCCGAGTGGGCGGCAGCCGGTGCAGCCCGGTACGAGAACAAGCACGAGCACGAGCACAAGAACGAGCACGACACCGGGAACGCGTAGGCTCGAGCCATGCCCTGGTGGTCCTGGATCGTGATCTGGGGAGTGCTCGTCTTCGCGCTCCTCGCGCTGCTCGCGTGGCAGGCCGTGCGCCTCTTCTCCAAACTCATGCACGCAGCAGACGAGCTGGGGGATCTGCTGGGCAAAGCGGAGGCTCTGGGGGCCGCCAGCGAGCCGATGCGTCGCGAGCCCCGGCATCCAGCGATCTTCGCAGACGCGCGCGCCCTCGCCGACGAGCGCCGAACTCGCGCGGGCGAGCGCAGACGAGCACGACAGATTCTGAGAGACGCGAGGATCCAGCAGGCTAGACTGCTGGTGAAGACTGACCCACAGCAGTTCTCACACCTCGTCAGAAGGAACTAAGTCATGTTCGGCAACGCATTCGGCTGGCCTCACTTGCTTATCATCCTCGCCATCGTGCTGTTGCTGTTCGGAGCACCGAAGCTCCCAGCGCTCGCGCGAAGCGTCGGTCAATCCATGCGCATCTTCCGCGGTGAGATGAAGACGATGAAGGACGACAACCCGGCTAAGGGCGACGACGACGCAGCCGGCGACAAGCCCGAGTCAACCACGAAGCAGTAACCCCCGTGGCTTCACCCGCCCGCCCTGCGAGGGGCCGCGAGAAGCGGATGACGCTCGGGCAGCACCTGGTTGAGCTGCGCAAACGGCTCTTCCGCGCTGCTGTGGGCTTCATCGCCGGCGGAATCGCCGGTTGGTTCCTCGCCGATTTCGTGCTCGACGCCATGCGCGCCCCCGTGGCCGACATCGTCTCGAGCCAGCACCGCAACGCGGCCCTCAACTTCGCCACCATCACCGGATCCTTCGACCTGAAGTTCGAGATCGCCCTCACCGTCGGCGCCATCATCTCGAGCCCCGTCTGGCTGTACCAGATCTTCGCGTTCCTCATCCCCGGCCTCACCGGCAAGGAGAAGCGCTACATCTTCGGCTTCTTCTTCAGCGCCGTGCCGCTGTTCTTCGCCGGCTGCGCCGCCGGCTGGTTCGTTCTGCCGCACATTGTCGGGCTGCTCACGGGCTTCGCCGGCAGGCAGGATGCTGCGCTGATCGACGCGCAGGCGTACTACGACTTCGTGCTCAAACTCGTGATCGCGATCGGCATCGCCTTCGTGCTTCCGGTGTTCCTCGTGCTGCTCAACTTCGTGGGCGTGCTGAGCGCGGCGTCGATCCTCAAGTCGTGGCGTGTCGCCATGCTGCTGATCGTTCTGTTCACCGCGATCGCCACCCCGGCCGCCGACGTGGTCTCCATGCTGCTCCTGGCCGTGCCGATGGTGCTGCTCTACTTCGCCGCGGCCGGGATCGCCTGGCTGCACGACCGGCGGGCAGCCCGCAGCGCCACGCGTCTCGAGGGCGAGCTGGCAACCTGAGCGAGCCGAGGCAGAGCGCCGCCCCGAGTGAAGCGCGGCCTCGAGTGAAGCGCGAGTGAACCTGAGCGAAGCCCACAGAGTGCGGCCCTAAGCTGGAGCGGTGACCGACCAGCTCAGCCCGGCAGAGCGATACGCGGCATCCCGTTCGCGCGCCGCCGCGCCGAAGCTCGAGGCGTTCCGCCGCTCTCTGTCGTTCGACCTCGACCCGTTCCAGGGCGAGGCGTGCGCGAGCCTGGAGCAGCGGCGCAGCGTTCTCGTCGCCGCGCCAACCGGCGCAGGCAAGACCGTCGTGGCCGAGTTCGCCGTCTACCTCGCCATGCAGACGCCGCGCGAGAAGGTGTTCTACACGACGCCGATGAAGGCGCTGAGCAACCAGAAGTTCCAGGAACTCGTAGCCGTATACGGGCCGAGCGAGGTGGGGCTGCTCACGGGCGACACCAATATCAACGCCCAGGCGCGCATCGTCGTGATGACGACCGAGGTGCTGCGCAATATGCTCTACGCCTCCTCCGACCTGCTGACCAACCTCGCGTGGGTCGTGCTCGATGAGGTGCACTACCTCGCCGACCGGTTCCGCGGCGCCGTGTGGGAGGAGGTCATCATCCACCTTCCGGACGACGTGCGCATGGTCTCGCTCAGCGCAACCGTCTCCAACGCCGAGGAGTTCGGCGACTGGCTTCAGGCCGTGCGCGGCGACACCGACGTGATCGTGTCGGAGGAGCGCCCGGTGCCGCTCGAGCAGCACGTGCTCATGCGCGGCAGGCTCATCGACCTCTTCGACACGCCGACCGGCTCGGTGAAGCGCTCCTCGTCGAAAGCCCCGGCCAACCGAGTCAATCCCGAACTCGTGCAGCTGGCCCGCTACGGCGGTCGTGCCCTGAACGACCGGCAGATGCGCGATGTCGGCCGGTACCACTCCCGGGGTGGCAGGCGCCAGAGCATGCGTGTGGACCGGGCCGACGTGGTCTCCCTGCTCGGCGAGCACACGCTGCTTCCCGCCATCTTCTTCATCTTCAGTCGTGCCGGCTGCGACGACGCCGTGCGGCAGACCCTCGCGGCGGGCGTTCGTCTGACCGAGCAGCACGAGCGGGACGAGATCCGCGCCATCGCCGAAGACCGCTGTCGCAGCCTGCTCGACGAGGATCTGGCGGTGCTCGGCTACTGGGAATGGCTCGACGGGCTGGAGCGCGGCGTGGCGGCCCACCACGCCGGCCTGCTTCCCGCCTTCAAGGAGGTCGTCGAGGAGCTGTTCCGCCGCAAGCTCGTCAAGGTCGTCTTCGCCACCGAGACGCTCGCGCTCGGCATCAACATGCCCGCGCGCACCGTCGTGCTCGAGAAGCTCGAGAAGTTCAACGGCGAGGCGCGCGTGCCCATCACGCCGGGGGAGTACACGCAGCTGACGGGGCGGGCCGGCCGGCGCGGCATCGACGTGGAGGGGCACGCCGTAATCCATTGGCAGGATGGCCTCGACCCGCAGGCCGTCGCCTCGCTCGCATCCCGCCGCACGTACCCGCTCAACTCGAGCTTTCGGCCGACATACAACATGGCGGCCAACCTCATCGAGCAGTTCGGTCGCGAGCGCACGAGGGAGGTTCTCGAGTCGTCGTTCGCACAGTTCCAGGCCGACCGCGCTGTCGTCGATCTCGCCCGTGCGGTGCGCCAGCAGCAGGAGTCGCTCGCGGGCTACGAGAAGGCCATGCAGTGCCATCTCGGCGACTTCGGCGAGTACGCCGAGCTGCGCAGGCGCCTCAGCGACCTCGAGCGCGCCGGCGCACGGGATGCGGGGAGTCACCGCGAGCGGGAGCGGCGTCAACGCGAGCTGGCCGCACTGCGATCGCGCATGCGCGCGCATCCGTGCCATGGTTGCAAGGATCGCGAGAAGCACGCGCGCTGGGCCGAGCGCTGGTGGCGGCTGAAGAGAGACACGGATGCCCTCGGCAGGCAGATCCGCAGTCGCACGGGGCAGGTCGCCAAGATCTTCGATCGGGTCACTGACGTGCTGCTGGAGTGCGGGTACCTCGTCGACGCCGAGGGGGAGACCCGGCTGACCGTGCACGGCCGCACGCTGCGCCGCATCTACGGCGAGCGCGACCTGCTCATCGCCGAGTGCCTGCGTCGCAACGTGTGGAACGCGCTCGACGCGCCGAGCCTGTCCGCCATGGCGCTCGCTCTGGTCTACGAGCCGCGGCGTGAGGAGGGCGAACTCTCGGACCGCTACCTGCCGAAGGGTGCGTTCCGGCCGGCGCTCGACAAGACGCAGGAGCTGTGGTCGCGCCTCGACGACATCGAGCGGGAGCACCGGCTGCCCGGAAGCGAGCCCGTGGCCACGGGGCTCAGCCTCGCCATGCACTCGTGGGCGAAGGGCGCCGGGCTCGCCCGCGTGCTCCACGAGGCGGATATGCCCGCGGGCGACTTCGTGCGCTGGTCGAAGCAGACCATCGACCTGCTCGATCAGCTCTCCATTGTCGCCGAGGGCCCGGTTGGCCGTACCGCACGGGCCGCGCTCGACGCGGTCCGGCGCGGAATCGTCGCGTACACGTCGGTGGCATGAGGGGGAACGGCATGGCATTGACGAGTGAGCGAGAGGCGGCATCTGTCGCGGGCACCCCGGCGCTCACGGGCCGACTCGAGCTGACTGCCCGGCGCGCACCCCTGCCGCTGTGGCTCGCGCTCATCGTGGCGGCGGCGGCCGGCCCGGTGTACGACGGCGGCTTCCCGAGCCTCGGCTGGTGGCCGCTCGCGTTCGTGGGCATCGGCATGTTTCTGCTTTCCCTCATCGGGCGGCGGGCGGGTAGCTCATTCCTCGTCGGCCTGGTTGGCGGCCTCTCGTTCTACCTCGTGCACATCCAGTGGGCGTCGCTCTATCTCGGCGACATCCCGTGGTTCGCCCTCGCCACGGTCGAGGCGCTGTTCTTCGCCGTCGGCGCCGTCCTCATCACGCTCGCCTACCGCTGGGTGCCGCGCGCGTGGCCGTCGCGTGCCGGCCGCCTTGGCATGGTGCCGCTCGTCGTCGCCGGCCTGTGGACCGCGCGCGAGGGCATCGCCAACGTGTGGCCGTACGGCGGTTTCGCGTGGGGCCGGGCAGCACTGTCGCAGTCGCAGAGTCCGTTCGCGTCGCTCGCCGCGTGGCTGGGTCTCGCGGGTCTCACGTTCGTGATGGTGCTGTTCGTCGCGTTCGTGCTCGCCTGCTTCACCGAGCAGCGGATGTCGGCCCTCGCCGCCCTCGCCCTCGCCGTCGCCGCGGCCTGCTGCCTGCTCGTGGTCCCCGCCTGGCCCGTGACGACCTCGGGCACCGTTCGCATCGCTGCCGTGCAGGGCAACGGCAAAGCCGGCTACTTCGACAAGCGCCAGCCCGGCGACGTTCTTGCCAGCCAGGCGGGGGCGACGCTTCCGCTTGTCGGGCAGAGAGTCGACATGGTGGTGTGGCCGGAGGGCGGCAGCGACCTCGACCCGACACGGGACGAGCAGGCGGCATCCGTTCTCAACTATCTCAGCGCCGCGATGAGTGCGCCCATCGTGACCGGCACCGTCACCGAGCGCGGCGGCAAGTACTACAACACGTCGATCGTGTGGGAGGCGGGCAAGGGCGTCGTCGCCTCGTACGACAAGCGGCACCCGGTGCCGTTCGGCGAATACATTCCCGACCGCGCGTTCTGGCGGCCGTTCGCACCCGACCTGATCGATCTGGTGCAGCGCGGCTACACGCCGGGCACGAGGCCCAACGTGGTGTGGGTGGGTCCGGTGCGCGCGGGCATCTCCATCTGCTTCGACATCGCCGACGACCAGCTGCTCACCGACATGATGAAGGATCGCGCCCAGGTGATCCTGGCGCAGACGAACAACGCCGACTTCGGCCACACCGACGAGAACGTGCAGCAGCTGGCCATCGCCCGGCTGCGCGCGATCGAGTCGGGGCGCTCGCTCGTGAACATCTCTACGGTCGGCACCAGTTCGGTGATCGGCCCGGATGGGCGCACGCTCGATTCGATCCCCGCATACAAGCCGGCTGCCATGGTCACCTCGGTTCCGATCGGAACGGCGACGACCCCGGCATCGCTGCTCAGCCGCGGCATCGAGTACCTCGCGTGCGGGCTCGGCCTCGCCGGGCTCCTGATCGGCGCACTCGCCCGTCGACGTCGTTAAAGCAGAACATCGCCCAGGCATGCAGGGCGATGTTCGGCAATACGTATTACCGGCTCAGGCGCCGATCTTGCGGTGCTGGTTCTGGCCTCGGCGGGCACGCAGGTAGGTGAGGCGCTCCTCGAGCAGCTCCTCGAGCTCCTCGCGGGTTCGGCGCTCCAGCAGCATGTCCCAGTGGGTGCGAGCGACCTTGTCGTTGGAGTGGTCGATCACCACGGGCTCGTCGCCGACGAGCAGAGTCGCCTCATGGCTGCAGTGCTTGCACTCCCACGTCTCGGGGGCGTCCGCCTCTGCAGAGAAGACGGTGGTCGTCTGCTTGCCGCAATTCGGGCACAGATAGGTGTAATTGATTCGCGGCGAATAGACCACGCCCTCTTCGCTTTGTAGGCTCTGGGCTCCGAGTCTCATTCCGCGCAAACTGCGATCTGCCATTGTGTGGTCTCCTTCTCGCGATGCAACCTCCATGTATAACCAATCAAGCTGGGGATTCCATCACCGCGCTCGCCTAACGCTCAGACTACTCACAGCTTCGCGATGACCTGAACGGCGAGATCGCAGCGATCGGTCACGAGGCCGTCGACACCGAGCAGCAGCAGGCGACGCATGTCGTCAGGGTCGTTCACGGTCCACACGTGCACCTCGAGCCCGGCGGAATGCATAGCCCTGAGGATGCGCGGGGTGACCACCCGCAGTCGGCCACGTCGCTCGGGCACCTGCACCGCGTCGATGCCGCGCAACGCGCGTCGCACAGCGGGGGAGAGGCCGGTCTTCGCCCCTGCCAGGGCGGGAACGAAGCGCCCGGTCGACGCCGAGGTGGCCACGCCGGGCAGAGCCGCCACGGCGCGCCGCCGCCGCCGCTCGGAGAACGAGGTGATGAGAACCCGGTCGACGGCGTGGGCGGCGAGCACCGCGCGGACCGTCGGGGCGACGGCCCGATCCGTCTTCACGTCGATGTTGAAGCGCGCCTCGGGCAGGGCGTCGAGAGCCTGAGTGAGAGTCGGGAATGTCTGGCCCGCGCCGAGGTCGATCGACTGCAGCTGCGCCAGAGTGAGCTGCTCGACGGCGCCCGGCATGCCGACCAGCCGACGCAGGTCAGGATCGTGGCTGATCACGGCGACGCCATCGCTCGAGGCGTGCACGTCGGTCTCGATGTGGGTCGCTCCCGCCGCGAGGGCGTGCACGAACGCCAGCAGGGTGTTCTCTGGCGCCTCGAGCGCGAGCCCGCGGTGGGCGAAGACGCGCGGGAGGCGCGGTGAGAAGTACGGGCTGCGGCGCAGCGGGTTCTCAGCGCTGATTCCCGCGCTCCGCCTGCTCGCCGGCGCCTGGTTGGCCACCACTGCCCGCCTGGCCACCACTGCCGAAGTTCTGCCCGAACGCCTGGCCGATTCCCTTCAGTGCCTCGGTCAGCTCGCTCGGCACGACCCACAGCTTGTTCGCGCTGCCCTCGGCCAGCTTCGGAAGGGTCAGCAGGTATTGGTACGCCAGCAGCTTGGGGTCGGGGTTTCCGGCGTGAATCGCGTCGAACACCGTCGTGATCGCCTTCGCCTCACCCTCGGCACGCAGCACGGCGGCCTTCGCGTCACCCTCGGCCTTGAGAATCGCGCCCTGGCGCATTCCTTCGGCGTTCAGGATCTCGGACTGCTTGTTTCCCTCAGCGGTCAGGATCACGGCGCGGCGGTCACGCTCGGCGCGCATCTGCTTCTCCATCGAGTCCTGAATGGAGATGGGCGGGTCGATGGCCTTCAGCTCCACCCGGCCGACGCGTATGCCCCACTTGCCGGTGGCCTCGTCGAGCACGACGCGCAGCTTGCTGTTGATCTCATCGCGGCTCGTCAGCGCCTCTTCGAGGTTGAGCCCGCCGACCACGTTTCGCAGCGTCGTGGTGGTGAGCTGTTCGACGGCCCCGAGATAGTTGGCGATCTCGTAGGTCGCGGCACGCGCATCCGTCACCTGGAAGTACACGACGGTGTCGATCGAGACGACCAGGTTGTCCTCGGTGATCACCGGCTGCGGCGGGAACGACACCACCTGCTCGCGCAAATCGATGAGGGGTCGCACCCGGTCGATGAACGGCACCAGCAGGTTCAGGCCGGGCAGCAGAGTCTTGTGGTACTTGCCGAGCCGCTCGACCACGCCGGCCGTCGCCTGCGGAATGATGCGGATGGCACGGAACAGCGTCACCAAAACGAAGATGACGATGATCGCGATGATCACCCACATCACGACCGAGAACACGATCTCACTGCCGTCGCTCATAGCGCGGTCCTTTCTTCTGGAATGACGTTCGCGGTCGCGCCGTCGATGGAGACGACGAGCACGTGCTCGCCCGCGGGAATACGGCCGCCTTCGCCGGCGACGCCGAGGCGCGCGGTCCACGTCTCGCCGTTCGCCAGGCGGGCGAGGCCGGAGGTTCTGGTGACGGTCTCGACGACCGTGCCGCCCATGCCGATGAGCGCGTCGACGTTGCTTCTGGCCGGGTCGCCGCCCCGGCGCAGCAGCCGCAGCAGGGGAGGCTTGATCGTGAAGAGCAGAAGCACCGCTATGACCGCGGCGATGAGAAGCTGCAACCACCATGGCGCGCCGAGGATGCCGGAGAGCAGGCCGCCGAGACTGCCGATCGCGAGCATCAGAAACGTGAGCTCGAGCGACAGCATCTCAACGATCACGAAGAGCAGGATCAGCACGAGCCAGCCGATCCACGCGTACGCGGTGATGGCCTCCATGCCGGGCTCCCTTCGCCTAGTGTCGACGTTATCAGGGAAGCGGCCGGCAGACGGTGAAGTTGGTAGTCTCGAAACGCTCGGCCCACGCGCTCGGCCCAGCCAGTGCTCGCCATAGCCCCGCGCTCGGCACAGCCCCGCGCTCGCCATCGTCAGCCACGTCAGTCAAGGAGTCCGCCCGTGTCCAACCCCCTTGCTTCCGGAAGCCTCGACGGCGCACGCGTTCTCGTCACCGGCTCGTCGCGCGGCGTCGGCGCCGACACGGTGCGCTACTTCGCCGAGGCGGGCGCTCGCGTCGTCATCAACTTTCGCAACAAACAGGCCAGGGCCGAGAAGCTGGCTGACTCCATTCGTGCGGCAGGCGGCACGGCCATCACAGTCGGCGCAGACCTGACAGACACGGCGTCAGTGAAGGCCATGTTCGACACGATCAATGAACAGTTCGGCGGCCTCGACATTCTCGTGCTCAACGCGTCGGGCGGCATGGAGAGCGGCATGGCCGCCGACTACGCCATGCAGCTGAACCGCGATGCGCAGGTGGGGGTGCTCACGGCAGCGCTTCCGCTCATGCCCTCGGGTGGGCGCGTCGTCTTCGTCACGAGCCACCAGGCGCACTTCATTCACACCACACCGACGATGCCAGAGTACGAGCCCGTCGCGCTCAGCAAGAGAGCCGGAGAGGATGCGCTTCGCGCCCTCATCCCCGAGCTTGAGGCCCATGGCGTCTCGTTCGTAGTCGTCTCCGGCGACATGATCGAGGGAACCATCACGGCGACGCTGCTCGAGCGCTCCAACCCGGGCGCGATCGACGCCCGTAAGCAGGCCGCCGGCAAGCTGTACAACGTGGCCGAGTTCGCGGGCGAAGTGGCCTCGGCTGCCGTCGAGCCGGTGCCGGCCGACTACACCAGGCTCGTGGGCGACACCTCGGACTTCGTCACCGAGTAGCTTCGTCACCCAGTCGTTTCGTCACTGAGTGGCTTCGTCACCCAGTAGCTTCGTCACCGAGTAGCGCGGCGCCTCAGCAGCCGGGCGAGGCCGGCGGTCGCTGCGATCGCGACGGCAGCGGCGAGCGACGCGGCCGAGGCCACGGCCGCGACGCGGGCCCCGCGCGAGGTGCGCGTGCGCGGCGCGTAGCTGCGCTCGGGCAGGGCGCCATCCGTGCCCTCGCCCTCGTGAAGGGCTGCGGCGATCAGCTCGGCGAGGTGCATTCCGCCGCGGCCGCCGGCGTCGCCCTGTTCGATCTGCGTGCGGCAGCTGAAGCCATCGGCGAGCACGACGTCACGCTCGTCTGCGGCACGCAGGGTGGGATAGAGCGCCCGCTCGCCGCATGCGTTCGAGACCTCGTAGTGGCCCTTCTCGAAGCCGAAGTTTCCGGCGAGCCCGCAGCATCCGGTGTCGAGCATGTCGGCGTCGACGCCCATGCGCGTCAGCAGCTCAAGGTCGGGGTCGCTGCCCATGATCGCATGCTGGTGGCAGTGCTGCTGAATGAGCGCGTGCCGCGCGAGCGTCGGCGGCTCCCAGCCGGGGGAGTGGTTGATGAGCAGCTCGGAGAGCGTGACGGTCTGCTCCTTCAGGCGCGCGATCAGCGGGTCGTTCGGCAGCAGTTCGGGCGCATCGGAGCGGAACACGGCCGTGCACGACGGCTCGAGGCCGAGCACGAGCATGCCCGCCTGAAGGTAGGGTGCGAGCACCTGCGCCGTGCGGGTGAGCACGCGCTCGGCGACGCCGAGCTGGCCCGTCGAGATCCAGGTGAGGCCACAGCACACCGCGTCCTGTGGCACGATCACGCTCCAGCCGGCGCTCTCGAGTACCTCGACCGCGGCCTGGGCGACGTGCGGGTGGAAGGTGTTGCTGAACGTGTCCGGCCAGAGCACGACCTGACGGCGATGGCCCGGCGCGTCGGTCGTCGCGTCGGTCGTCGCGCCGGTGTCGAGCGTCGCGCCAGTCGTCGCGCCGGTGTCGAGCGTCGCGCCGTCGACCCCGCTCGCACGTGAACCCGCGCCGCGCCGCGCGAACCACCGCTGGAAGGTCTCCGGCGCGAACTGCGGAATCTGCCTCTCCTGGGCGATGCCGCCGAGCGCCTTCGCGACGCTCGAGATCACCGGCGCCTGACTGAACGCGTTGACGACACGCGGCAGTCGTGAGGCGACCCGGGCGATGAGCGGCAGCCATCCCATCGAGTAGTGCGCGGCCGGTCGCAGCCTGCCCTCGTAATGGTGCGATAGGAACTCGGCCTTGTAGGTCGCCATGTCGACATTCACGGGGCAATCGCTCTTGCACCCCTTGCACGCCAGGCACAGGTCGAGCGCCTCAAGCGCCTCCTTCGAGCGCCAGCCGTCGGTGATCGGGGAATCCGGGTGCCCCTCAAGCATTTCGAACAGGATGCGCGAGCGCCCCCGCGTCGAGTGCTGCTCGTCGCGCGTCACCATGTACGACGGGCACATGACGCCCCCATCGTGCCGACGGCACAGCCCGACACCGACGCATCGGGAAGCGGCGGCAGCGAAGTCGCCATGGTCATCGGGATACGAGAAGTGCGTCGTCGGATGCGCGGGGGAGTACTCGGCGCCCAGCCTCAGGTTGTCGTCGAGCCGCGTCGGGAACGCGATCATGCCGGGGTTCATGCGCTCGCGCGGGTCGAACGCGCGCTTGAACGCCTCGAACGCCTCGATCGTGCGCGCCTCGTACATGATCGGCAGCAACTCTGAGCGCGAACGGCCGTCGCCGTGTTCGCCCGAGAGCGACCCGCCGAGGTCCGCCACCAGGTGGGCCGCCCGCTCGAGGAACGCGCGGTACGTCGCGATGCCGGCTTCCGTCTGCAGATCGAACGGAATGCGCGTGTGCACGCAGCCCTGCCCATAGTGCCCATACAGCGACGCGGCGTCGTAGTCGAACTCGTCAAGCAGCTTCTCGAACGCCCGCAGGTAGTCGCCCAGCCGCTCGGGCGCGACCGCGGCATCTTCCCACCCCGACCACATGGGCGGTAGGCCGGGCACTTCCGCGGTGGCGCCGAGCGCCGCCTCGCGCACCTCCCAGATGAGCCGTTGCCGGTCACGGTCTTCGAAGACATCCACGGTCGGATGCGCGGCGAACTCCCGCGCGTCGTCCGCGAACCGTTCGGCGGCCTCGGCCGCCTGCTCGGGCGTGTCGGCGCCGAACTGCACGATCAGCCACGCACGGGGTCCGTCGGGCAGGAGCCCGACGGCATCCGCGTTCAGGTTCTTCACCCGCTGGTACTCGATCGTCTTGGAGTCGAAGCCCTCGAGCGCGATCGGGTCGTGCTTCAGCACGGCGGGCACGTCGTCGGCGCTCGTCGGGCGGTCGTCGTAGCCGAGCATGACCACCGTGCGGTTCCGCACCACGGGCATGAGCGCGAGCTTGGCGCGCAGCACGAGCGCGAGGCCGCCCTCGGAGCCGACGAGAGCGCGGGCCAGGTTGAAGCCGTTCTCGTCGAGCAGCTGGTCGAGGTTGTAACCGGAAACGCGGCGGGGAATGCGGGGGAAGTCGCGGCGCACGTCACCGCCGTACTCGTCGCGCAGGCGGCGAAGCTCCCGGTACAGCTCGGCCGGCCGACCCCCCGCCGCGACCACGCTCTCGTATTCGGCGTCGCTCGTCTCGCCCAGCGTCATGCGCGTGCCGTCGTACAGCATCACCTCGAGCGCGAGCGTGTTGTCGGCGGTCTTGCCCGTGTGCTGGGCGGTGGCACCGCACGAGTTGTTGCCGATCATGCCGCCGATCGTGCAGCGACTGTGGGTGGCGGGCTCCGGGCCGAAGCGCAGTCCGTGCTGCTCGAGCCGGTGGTTGAGGTCGTCCAGCACGATCCCGGGTTCGACCCAGCAGGTTCGCGCCTCAAGGTCCATATCGATCAGCCGGGTGCAGTAGCGGGAGAAGTCGATGACGACGGCGTCGTTCGTCGTCTGGCCGGCGAGGCTCGTGCCGCCGCCGCGGGGCAGAGCGGCGACCCCGTGCTCGAGGCACACGGCGAGGGCTTCGGCCGCGGCATCCGTCGTGTGCGGAACGACCACGCCGAGCGGCACGACGCGAAAGTTGGAGGCGTCGGTCGAGTATGCGCTGAGGTAGCCGCGGTCGAAGCGAACGTCGCCGTCGACGCGAGCGGCGAGGTCGCGCTCGAGCGCGCTGACCCCGTGCGCGGCACCGGGTTGCGAGCGCCCCGTACTGCGGATGCGCGGAGCCGGCACGTCGACGCGTGTCATACAGCGGCGCCCGCCGCCTGCTCGGGCCGCACCTCACGCTGGGCGGAGGCGAGCACGCTGGGGAAGAGTACGGCGGCCGCGCGGGCGTAGCCCAGGGGAGAGGGGTGGAAGTTGTCGGCCGAGAACATGCGCTTGGGTCTGCGCCAGAACAGCGGGCCGAGCGTGTCGCCAAGCGGCACGGCGCGCCCGCCGGCGTGCACGGTGACGATGGTCTGGGCGACGGCGAGCTTGCGGCTGGCGCGACGGGCGGCGTAGCGCAGGGGCTGGAAGAGCATGCGAACGGTGCCGAGGTCGGGGCAGGTGGCGACGATCACCCGGGCGCCGCCGCGTCTAAGGGTGCGCACCGCCCGGTAGAGGTCGCGAGTTGCCGTGCTGATCTTGTCGAGACCCATCACGTCGTTGCTGCCGATGATGACGATGGCGATGTCCACGTGGGGTGCCGTCTCGTCAAGCGCGACGATCTGCTCACTCAGGTTGCGCGACTCGGCGCCGACCACGGCGACGCTGTGCAGGCGCACGGGGCGCTTCAGGTGGGCGGCGAGACCGACCGCAAGCCGCGCACCGACCGTGTCGGCAGCGCTGTCGGCTCCGACGCCGACGGCGAGGGAGTCGCCCAGCATCGCCAGGTGCAGCGGCTCACCCTCGTTGTCGCCGCCGAACGTGCCGGCCGCGTGCGGAACGAGAACGTCGCTGTGGTTGCGGGCCTTGCCGCGCACCCTCATGGCCTCCAGGCCGACGACGGCGCCGAGCACACCGGCCGAACCGATGACGATTCCGAGGAGAGCGGCGGCGATCCTGCCTGCTCGCAGGAGAAACCGCAACATCATCGCATCGTCTCCTCTCCCTTTCCCCAGTATGTCTCGCGCCGTTGGGTTGTCCAGAGGGGATGGGCCGTCAATTAGGCTGACCGCCATGGATATCGCCACGCACGTCGCCGACACCCACGATCTGATCCGCGTGCATGGCGCGCGCGAGAACAACCTCAAGAACATCAGCGTCGAGATTCCGAAGCGCCGGCTCACGGTGTTCACGGGGGTCTCCGGCTCGGGCAAGAGCTCGCTCGTGTTCGCCACCATCGCCGCGGAGTCGCAGCGCATGATCAACGAGACATACAGCACCTTCGTGCAGGGGTTCATGCCGTCGCTTGCCCGGCCCGACGTCGACGTGCTTGAGGGGCTGACCACGGCGATCATCGTGGACCAGGAGCGCATGGGCTCGAACCCGCGCTCCACCGTCGGCACCGCCACCGACGCGAACGCCATGCTGCGCATCGTGTTCAGCCGGCTGGGCACGCCGCACATCGGGTCTCCGCAGGCGTTCTCGTTCAACGTCGCCTCGATCAGCGGGGCCGGCGCGGTGTCGTTCGAGCGCGGGGGCAAGACTGTCAAAGAGCGTCGCGACTTCGCCATCCTGGGCGGCATGTGCCCCCGCTGCGAGGGCATGGGGCGCGTGACCGATTTCGACCTGACCGCACTGTACGACGCCGAGAAGTCGCTCAACGAGGGCGCGCTCACGATCCCCAACTACAGCATGGACGGCTGGTACGGCCGCATCTTCCGCGGCTGCGGCTTCTTCAACCCCGACAAGCCCATTCGCGACTTCACCGACAAAGAGCTCGACGCCCTTCTCTACAAGGAGCCGACGAAGATCAAGGTCGAGGGCATCAACGTCACGTACGAGGGCCTCATCCCGCGCATCCAGAAGTCCATGCTGTCGAAGGACAAGGAGGCGATGCAGCCGCACATCCGCGCCTTCGTCGAACGCGCGGTCACCTTCACCAGCTGCCCCGAGTGCGGCGGCACCAGGCTCAGTGCCGAGGCCCGGTCGTCGAAGATCACGGGCCTCAGCATCGCGGATGCCTGCGCCATGCAGATCAGTGACCTCGCCGACTGGGTGCACGGGCTTCAGGAGCCGTCGCTGGCACCTCTGCTGACGGCGCTGGGGGAGACCCTCGACTCCTTCGTCGAGATTGGGCTCGGCTACCTGTCGCTCGACCGCGCGTCTGGCACGCTCTCGGGCGGCGAGTCGCAGCGCACGAAGATGATCCGACACCTGGGGTCGTCGCTCACCGACGTCACGTACGTATTCGACGAGCCGACGATCGGGCTGCACCCACACGACATCCAGCGCATGAATGAGCTGCTGCTTCGGCTGCGCGACAAGGGCAACACGGTGCTCGTCGTCGAGCACAAGCCCGAGGCGATCGCGATTGCCGACCACGTCGTCGACCTGGGTCCTGGCGCCGGAGCCGACGGGGGCCGCGTCATGTACGAGGGGCCGCTCGACGGTCTGCGCGCCAGCGACACGGTGACGGGCCGGCATCTCGACGACCGGATTCGGTTGAAGGATGCTGCGCGAACGCCGCGGGGCACGCTCGAGGTCCGCGGCGCATCCGAACACAATCTGAAGAACGTCGACGTGGATGTACCGCTCGGAGTGCTGTGCGTGCTGACCGGTGTCGCCGGCTCGGGCAAGAGCTCGCTCGTGAACAGTTCGATCGCCGGACGCGACGGCGTCGTCGTGGTCGATCAGGCCGCGATCCGTGGATCCCGGCGCAGCAACCCGGCAACCTACACGGGCCTGCTCGAGCCGATCCGCAAGGCCTTTGCGAAGGCCAATGGCGTCAAGCCGGCCCTGTTCAGTTCGAACTCCGAGGGGGCCTGCCCCACGTGCAATGGCGCCGGCGTCGTCTACACCGACCTCGGCGTGATGGCCAGCGTCGCGACCACGTGCGAGATGTGTGAGGGAAAGCGCTTCCAGGCTGAGGTGCTGGAATACACGCTCGGCGGAAAGAACATCAGCGAGGTGCTGTCGATGTCGGTCGCCGAGGCCGAGGAGTTCTTCGGTTCACCGGATGCGCGCATCCCAGCAGCGCATACGATCCTTGAGCGTCTCGCCGACGTAGGCCTCGGCTACCTCACCATCGGGCAGCCGCTGACGACGCTCTCCGGCGGCGAGCGCCAGCGGCTCAAGCTGGCGACGCACCTGGGGGAGAAGGGCGGTGTCTACGTGCTCGACGAGCCGACCACGGGCCTGCACCTGGCCGACGTGGAGAACCTTCTCGGGCTGCTCGACCGGCTCGTCGACGCCGGGAAGTCGGTCATCGTCATCGAGCACCACCAGGCGGTCATGGCGCACGCCGACTGGATCATCGACCTCGGTCCCGGTGCCGGCCACGACGGCGGTCGCGTGGTGTTCGAGGGCACCCCGGCCGACCTCATCGCCGACCGTTCGACACTCACGGGGGAGCACCTGGCCGCGTACGTCGGCGCCTGAGCGGTCACGGTGAACTCTTGACGCTCGATGTGTTACATGTAACGCTGGCGGATCGCCTGACAGACGATCAGGCCTTCGTGGACGCGGTCTCCGAGCCCTGGAAAGATGAGTGAACCGCGGTGAAATCTGGACGGTCGCCGGCGGCGCGTATGCGTCCAGGCCGCGGCCCGCGGTCGTACTGCAAGACGACCTCTTTGCGTCGACCGGCTCAGTCACTATCGCCCTGTTCACGAGTTCGCCGATCGATGCGCCGATCACTCGGATCCGAGTCGAAAGCACCGACATCTCAGGGCTCGAGAACGACTGCGACATCATGGCGGACAAGCTGACGACCGTCCGCCGGGCCGACGTCAGAGACCGTGTCGGACGTCTCACACCGGAGCAACTGATCGACCTCGAGCGCGCCGTCATGGTGTTCCTCGGGCTCGCGCGGTAGCTCGCACACAGCCTCACATGAGCCGCATCTGCCAGGCCTTCCTGACGAAACCAAAACCACTGATAATGCACATTATGTCAATCCCGCGGTTGAACCGGGTGCTGACAAGCCCGCGGCGCCTCCCGCTCACTGCGGGAGGAACAGCGTCTCGATCGGACGCTCGAACAAGTGGGAGATGCGAAAGGCCAGCGGAAGCGACGGGTCGTACTTGCCGGTTTCGAGGGCGACGACGGTCTGGCGAGAGACGTGCAGACGCTCTGCCAGCATGGCTTGCGTCCATCCGCGTTGCTCCCGTTCGGAGCGAATGAGGTTCTCCATCAGGCCTTCGGGGCGCCAACGATAAGGTTCGTGAACTCCCAGCCCAGCAGGCCGAGAACAGCCACGGCCCATCCCCCATTGATCACGTCGAACCCGGCAGAGCTGAGCGTGCCCACCGTAATGGCCGCGACCATCGCGACAGCGAATCCGACGGCCAACCCTGGGAAGAACAGCTTGACCTGATACTCATCCATGGTGCGCATGCGACGTACGATCACGATGACGATCCACGCGATCGGCACCAGCGGAACGACGGCCAGGAGCCACTTCCACGGCTCCCCCGCCGTCTCACCCCACTGATACAAAGCGACGTTGGCAATCAGGAAGATTCCAGCGCCCGCCCAGATCTGAACACGGAAGACCCGTCGATGCCGCAGTTCGGCTGTGGACTCCGCAGTCGAGTCAAGGTCACTTGTCATAAGTCAAGGATCGGTGCTGCTTCACTGAAAGTCAAGCATCCTTGTCACTACGCGCGCAAAAGTTGCCTTCTGACCGTGCGGAAGCTGCCTTTCGACGTTGAGCCGGCCGAGGGATTGGCCGCTTTAGAATGGTGTCCAAGGTCATGACGATGGACGCGCTTTCCTCTTTCGCGTTGGCAGCCAGCCTGTTCCTCCTGAAGGGATGTTCATCGATGGATGATGCGCACCAGGTGACAGTACCGGCGCTCGAAGTGGACGATCTCCGCGTCTCCTACGGCGCGAAAGTCGCCGTGAACGGCATCAGTTTCCGCATTGATCGTGGAGAGATATTCGGGCTGCTCGGACCGAATGGTGCCGGTAAGACGAGCACGCTCAGCGCGATCGAGGGTCTGGTGAAGCCGAAGTCCGGACGCTCGCGGATCGACGGCATCGACGCTGCGCAGCATCCGTTGGAGGCCAAAGCGCGGCTGGGCGTTCAGTTGCAGTCCTCCAGTTTTCAGGCAGAACTGACGATCCGCCAGATCGCTCGACTGTACGCGGGGCTGTACGGCGTGCGGCTTTCCAGCGATCAGCTCGGTGAGAGCATGCGCGCGATCGGCCTCGACGCGGAGCAAGGCAAACGGTTCAAACAGCTTTCCGGCGGCCAGCAGCAACGGCTCGCGTTGTTCATTGCCGGCATCCACGACCCGCTGCTGCTTCTCCTGGACGAGCCGACGGCAGGGCTGGATCCGCAGTCACGTCGCGCGTTGTGGCAACGCATCGAACGAGCGCGTGGCACGGGGCGCAGTATCCTCCTAACGACGCATTCGATGGAGGAAGCGCAGGCGGTGTGCGACCGCGTCGCGATCATCGACCACGGCGGTTTGTTGACGACTGGAACCCCGGAAGAGTTGATAGCCAGGCACAAGGATGACCCGCGGGTACTCGATGTCGCGCACGGCGCGGCCACCCTCGAAGACGTCTTCATCGGACTGACGGGAAGTGAGATCCGTGACTGACGCCCCTGCCCCCGCCTCCGCCCCCGCGCTCGTGGGCACCGGCCGACCACCGCTGCGCCTCGCGATCACGTCTCTTCTGCGTGCCGACGGCATCGTCCTGCTCCACAACAGGGTGTCGGGGCTCGCCGGTATTCTGCTGCCCGTCGTGATCGTGATCGCCACCGGCTTAGGAGCCAAAAGGACCGCAACTCTCGGCGGATCGGGCCTGACGATCGGCCTTGCCCTGACCGTGGGGCTGATCACGTCCAGCCTGCTCGGCTACGCCGTCAGCATGGCCCAGGACCGCCATGCCGGCATCCTGCAAAGACTGCGCGTGACGCCAGCACCGACCTGGATGATCCTCACCAGCCGGCTCATCGTCCAGGTGATCGCGAATCTGGTCATGGCCGTCATCGTCGTCACCGTCGGCGTGGTGCTGCACGGACTGACGCCGAGCGCCGGGCAATACGCGCTGGTCCTCGCCGTCGCAATGCTCGGCGCGGCCGTCTTCCTGGCCATCGGGCAAGCCATTGTGGGCCTGGTCAACTCGGCAGGCGCCGTCAACGGCATCAGCCGCGTTCTGTTCCCACTTCTACTGCTGCTCGGGCTGCTGGGTGGAACCGGCCTGCTCGGCGAAACTTTCAAAACGATCGCGGACTGGTCCCCCGTCGGCGCGCTCATGACGCTCTTCTCCGACGCAATGACGGCCCCCGCGTGGAGCAGTCAGGATGCCTACTCGCTCCTCGCGTGCCTGGGATACATCGTGGTGTTCGCCTTCATCGGGATCCGTTGGTTCCGCTGGGATCCCCGATGACTCACTGCTTCGCCTGCCGCAGGAGCTCCTGCACCTGATCGACCACCAGCTCGGGGCGCGAGAGAAACGCATGGTGCCCCGTCGGCACCTCGACCGAACGCGTGGCCCGCGCCGCGTGCGAGCGCTGCAACTCGACTGACGTACTGCGGTCGTCACTGCAGACGATGTACGTCGAATCGACGCCTTCCCATCCAGCGGCGCTCGTCGGCGTCATAAACGCTGCCGCGGCCTGCGCCGTCACGCGATCCCAGCCCTCGCGCTGAGCCGCTTCGTCCGCATCCTGAAGAAAACGGGCCGCGAATGACTCGGCGTCGTAGCCCGAAATGCTCAGCGTGCCGTCGCCGTTGTCGCCGATCGAGACCGGGTCGCTCTCCCCTGCCATGATCGCGCCCTGCGACTGGCCGACCTCGGGCAGGTACGACGACACATAGAGCAGATGCTTGACCGCCGGATGCTGCCCCGCCTCAGCGATGACGGTACCGCCGTACGAATGACCGACCACGATCGCGGCATCCACGCGGTCGAGTTCCGCGCGAAGCGCCGCCGCATCGGCAACCAGTCCACCGGCGACGTCATCGGCACCCGTTTCGCCGCACGACGGCAAGGCAACAGCACGACTGCGGATGCCGGTGCGTTCCTCAAGCAGCCGTGCAGCCTTCTGCCACCACCACTGCCCGTCGCGCACCAAAGCACCGTGGACGAAGATCAGTTCCATCGCGCATTCCTCCCGTGGGCCGTCCAACCGACCATACGGGTGCCGGGACGGCAGGCGCTCCGATTCCGCTCAGAGCACCAACATCGAGGCGGATGCGGGAAGTGCCACCGATCACCGCTGCGAGATGCTGACCATCCAGTTCACGCCGAAGCGGTCGGTGAGCATGCCGAAGATGTCGCCGCTCCCCCACGGTGCCGCCGCCAGAGGCTCCCTGACCTCGGCACCGTCGGAGAGGCCGTTCCAGAATCCGCGCAGCGTCTCCTCATCGTCGCCGCCGAGGGCGATGGAGTCGCCGCCGCGAGGCGCCCATTCCATGCTGCTCGGCGTGTCTGAGGCCATGATGACGAGACCGTCGTCGCTCGTCAGGAACCCGTGCATGATGAGGTCCGCATCCGCCGGGTCTGAGCTCATGCCGAAGTCGCTGAAGGTGGCCAGCTTCAGCTCGCCGCCGAGAACCGACCGGTAGAACTCCATCGCCTCTCTGGCCGTGTCACGGAAGGCCAGGTAGGGGTTCAATGTGACCGTCACGGTCGCTCCTTTGCTCGTGTCTCGTGCTGATCGCTCTATCTCACGCCTTCGCCGGCTCTGACGTCAACAGGCAACCCGGCGGGCATCGCCACGAGCACGGTGGCGGGGAGCGTATGGTTGTGCACGTGCATCCGCTCGTCGTCTCGTCCATGCCTTTCGGGCGTCAGGGGGTTGTCGGCGACCGCTTCGCCGACAACAGATAGAGCTGTCTCTTCTCCGGTTCATTTTCTTTGCGCCATCGGCGCACATCGCACCGCAAGACAGTTAGGCACACCCATGCTTCCCCTGACCGAAAACGACCTTCGATCGTCATTCATCAACGCGTCCGTTCGAGAGCGACGCAACCTCGCCGTGCCGGATAATTTCGGCAACCTGGCCTGGGACGATCTCGACTTTCTAGCCTGGCGGGACCGCAAGTACGCGAACCTCGGCTACGTCATCGCAGAACTGGATGGCGTGGCCGTCGGCATTCTGCTGCGTGAGGCCGACCGCAAACCGAACAGGCGACCGCAGTGCTCGTGGTGCGAAGACGTCACGCTGCCCAACGACGTCGTCTTCTTCAGCGCTAAGCGGGCGGGCGATGCGGGCCGCAACGGAAACACCGTTGGCACGCTCATCTGCTCGGCGTTCGAGTGCCCGGCGAATGCCCGGAGGCGACCGCAGACGGCCTACGTGGGGTTCGACGTGGAGGCGGCGCGCCGGCAGCGGATCGAAACCCTGCTGCAGCACGTGCGGGGTTTCGTGCGAGAGGTGCGCGACGGCGACTGAGCTATCAGAACTGGCTGAGCAGGAACGAGAGGATGAATCCGAGAGCGGTCAGCAACCCCGTCGTCGGGCCGCCGCGTTCGTAGGCTTCCGGCATCATCGTGTCGGCGAGCATGGTGATGATCGCGCCGGCGGCAAACGCCTGCACGCCGCCGACGACGACATCCGAGGCATAGCCGAGAAGCACAAAACCGAGGAAAGAGGCGAGGGCGGATGCCACCGTCACCCCGGCCCACAGCAGAAGAATGTACGAGGTCGATCTGCCGCTCTTGCGCATCCCTGCCGCCGATGACATGCCTTCCGGCACGTTCGAGAGGAAAACGGCGGTCACCATCGGCACGCCGAGCGATCCTCCCCCGAGCAGGGTGATACCGATCGCCGCCGACTCCGGAATGCCGTCGAGCAGGGCGCCGAGCGCAAGCGCGAGCCCTCCCCCGCCGCCGCTCGGGTCCCGGCCGCTGCCCGCCTTCGCATCGGCGTTCTTCTGCCCGCCCGACCGCTTCCGATCGCGAGCGCCATGACGCGACAGCAGCACGTCACCGCCGAAGAAGCTCAGGGCACCGAGCGCGAGCCCGATGAGCACGGCCCCCGCTCCACCACGGTCGAAGGCCTCACGCGTGAGCGAGAATGCAAGCGCGCTGACGAGCACGCCCGCGCCGAACGCCATGATCCCTCCGATAACGCGCCCGGAGACCCTCAGATACACCCCGCCGAGCGCCCCGAGAAGCGACGCGCTCCCCGCGACTCCGCCCCACAACAACGCCCACCACACCCGGTCGTCCCCCTCGCCTGCCGCCCGGCACAATCGAAAAAATCCTGCCGCGGCGCAGGCTACCCCTGAGTGAGTCCACGTGTGTCAGGCGAGGCGAGTCAGGGGTGCTGTTTCAGACGGCACCCATCGAGCACGCGTGTCGCGTGTCGCGTGTCGCGTGTCGCGCCTCAGGTGTCAGGCGCCCTCGCCGAAGCCACTCTCGATCAGTGATGCCAGCGCATCCACCGCCGCCTCTCCCCCCGGCTCATCCGAGGCGATCTCGGCCGTCGTGCCCTTCGTCAGCCCGAGCGACATGATGCCGAGCAGGCTCTTCGCGTCCTTGCCGTTCACGGTCACGCGCGCATCGAGGGTGTTGGCGAGTTTCACGAACTCGGCGGCGGGCCGCGCGTGCAGCCCGTCTCGGTTCACGAGCGTGACGTTTCGCGAATATCCACGAGCGGATGCCGCAGCCGCTCCCCCGCCGCCACCGCCATCGCGCCCGGGCTCGCCGCCGCCGGCACTCGCATCGCCACCGACGCCCTCGCTGGCGCCACCCCCGTCCCCACCGGTGACCGCGGACCGCGCCGCGGCCACCACCGCGCCCACGTCACCGCCGGACTCCGCCGCGACGGCGGCAGCCACTCCCCCTTCGACGAGCGGTGCATCCACCAGCCGAACCTGCGCCGCGTCCGGCCCAAGGAAGTCGAGCGCGCTCTCGGCCGTCATGATCGCCGATCCGAGATCGCACAGCACCACGGCTCCCGCCCCGGCATCCGCGCTCTGCACCGCCTGAAGGATCTTCGTGAGGCTCGTGCCGATGCCCCCGTCATCGGTGCCGCCGGCCGCGACGAGCGTCGTATTCGGCGCCATCTGCCGAGCCAGCTCGACGAGGCCGTCAGCGATCTTCTCGCTGTGCGACACGAAGACGACGCCCACCCGGGGCGAGCCGGCCTGCGTCATCTCAATCGGCCTCGGAAGCGTCGGCCGCACCCGCACCGGCCTCGGCCCCACCCGTACCGGCCTCGGCCGCATCGGCCGCGGCCGCAAGCAGCAGCGACGTCGACTGCGCGCCCGGGTCGCGGTGCCCGATCGCGCGCTCGCCCAGGTAGCTCGCTCGTCCCTTGCGTGCCACGAGCGGCTCGGTCGCCTTGGCGCCGGCCGCGGCGGCGTCAGCAGCAGCCCGCAGCACCTCGGCCGGGCTCTTGCCGGCCTCGGAGGCCTTCCCCGCGGCATCCACCGCCGGCGTCCACGCGTCGACCATGGTCTTGTCGCCGCTCTCGGCCTTGCCACGCAGCACGACGCCGTCGCGGGCGGCCGTGATGACGGCAACCACGGCGGCGGAGTCGAGCGACGCGGCGTCACCCGCAGCATCCGCTGCCTTCAATAGCGCGGTGCCGTAGAGCGGGCCGGATGCGCCGCCGACGGTCGAGACGAGCGCCATCGCCGCGGCCTTCAGTACGGCCCCCGGCGTCGCGTCGCCGTCGAGCGCGCCGATCTTTTCAAGCACGGCGTGGAAGCCCCGCTCCAGGTTCTCCCCGTGGTCGCCGTCGCCGATCTCGCGGTCGAGCGCGCCCAGTTCGGCGCGATTCTCTGAGATCACGTCGGCGGCGCGACGCATCCACTCTCTGCTCCATGCGGAATCCAATGCCATGCCTTCTCCTACCTCTCAGCGTTCATCGAGCGCGGCTTCATCGAGCGCGGCTTCATCGAGCACGGCGGCGCACACCCTCACTACCGACGCGCACGCGAGCGGATGCCGCTCAGCATCCCCATCGCAGCGCCGCCGTGTGCACGGGCGCGTCCCACAGCTCGAGCATCTCGTCGTCGAATCGCGTGAGCGTGATGGAGGCGCCCTGCATCTCGAGCGAGGTCACGAAGCTGCCGACGAGGCTGCGCACGACCTCGATGCCCTTCCCCGCCAGAACCTCGGCCGCGCGGCGATACACGATGTACAGCTCGCTGAGCGGCGTGCCGCCCATGCCGTTCACGAACAGCAGCACCCGATCACCTGACGCGTACGGCAGGTCAGAGACGATGGGCTCGAGCAACTTGTCGACGATCGCGTCCGCGTTTTCGAGCGGCACCCGCGCGCGGCCGGGCTCGCCGTGGATGCCGACGCCAAGCTCGATCTCGTCCTCGGGCAGCTCGAAGCCGGGCACGCCCGCATACGGAACCGTGCCGGCATGCAGTGCGACGCCCATCGATCGGGTCTGGGATGAGACGCGCTCGGCGATCGCGGTGACGCCCTCAAGGTCGTCCCCTCTCTCGGCCGCTGCTCCCGCGACCTTCTCGACCACGAGCGTGCCGGCAACGCCGCGCCTGCCCGCCGTGTACAGCGAGTCCTGAACGGCGACGTCGTCCTGCACGATCACGGAGCGCACCTCGATCGAGTCGGCCGAGGCGAACTCGGCGGCGGTCTCGAAGTTCAGCACGTCGCCCGTGTAGTTCTTCACGATGTGCAGAACACCCTTGCCCGAGTCCACGGCCTTGGTCGCCGCGAGAATGGGGTCGGGCGTCGGCGAGGTGAAGACATCGCCCGGCACCGCGGCGTCGAGCATGCCGCGCCCCACAAAGCCGCCGTGCAGCGGCTCGTGCCCGCTTCCACCACCGGAGACGAGGGCCACCTTGCCCTCGACCGGCGCGTCGGCGCGCACAATGTATTGCGGCTCGCCCTGGACCGTGACGATGTCGCCATGCGCTGCACCGAAGCCGGCAAGCGACTCGGCGACCACAGCGTGCGGATCATTGATGAGCTTCTTCATCGAAACTCCTCCTGTCGAATGAGTGCGAGAACTACCGGGTCGCGGCGACCCACTCATCGAGCTTCGTCGCCGCCGCGCCCGAATCGATCGCTTCGGCCGCTACCGCCATCTTCGCGCGGAATCGCTCAAGTATCGAGTCCTGAACGTGGGTCGGGTTCGCCACGAGATCGAACGCCACGAGGCCTGCGGCGGCATTCAGCAGCACGATGTCGCGAATCGGTCCCTCCTGTCCGGCGAGAACGGCGCGCACCACAGAGGCGTTGTATTCCGGGTCGCGGCCGAGCAGGTCGTCGATCGACGCGCGGGCGATGCCGAGTTCGCGGGGATCGAGGTCGTGCTCGGTCACCAGCCCGCGCGAGACCTCCCAAATGTGGCTGTGGCCGGTGGTCGACAGCTCATCGAGCCCGTCGTCGCCCCGGAACACCAGCGCGGATGCGCCCCGCGTCTGGAACACGCCGACGATGAGCGGCACCCTGTCGAGCTGCGCGACGCCCACTGCAGACGCCTCGGGGCGCGCCGGGTTGCACAGCGGCCCCAAAAAGTTGAACACGGTAGGGATGGCGAGCTCCGCTCGCGCCGCTCCCGCGTGCTTGAAGCCGGGGTGGAAGTACGACGCGTACGCGAACGCGATGCCCGTCTTCGCGAACACCTCGGCCACCCGTTTCCCGTCGAGCCCGAGGTTCACGCCGAGCGCGCCGAGAACATCGGATGCACCAGACGACGAACTGGCGGCCCTGTTGCCGTGCTTCAGTACCGGCACCCCGGCTGCCGCGGCGACGATCGACGCGGTCGTCGAGATGTTCACCGTTCCGTAGCGGTCGCCGCCCGTGCCGACGATGTCGAGGGCGTTGGGGTCCACGTTGAGCGGCAGCGCGTGCTCGAGGATTGCGTCGCGGAAGCCGACGATCTCATCGACGGTCTCCCCCTTGGCGCGCAGCGCAACCAGGAACCCGCCCAACTGGGCATCCGTCACGGCGCCCGTCATGATGTGATCCATGGCCCAGGCGGCATCGGAGACGCTCAGATTCTCGCGCTCGAGCAGCTGCATGATGATCGACGACCACGACTGGGATTCCGGCATGAACCGATCCTATCGATGCCGACAAGTAAGGGTCACCTAATCGAAAATCTGCGGCAGACAGGCCCCCACAATGGCAAACGTCGCTGGGAAATCGGCCATAATGGAGACGTGACGAGCACCTCAATATCCCCAACGGCGACTGCGCCCCAGGTCAACAGACCCAATGTGGTGGCTGTCGGAACGATCGTCTGGCTCGGCAGCGAGGTCATGTTCTTCGCTGGCCTTTTCGCCATCTACTTCACGCTTCGTTCCACGTCTCCCCAGCTCTGGGCGGCCGAGACCGCGCACCACAATGTTCCGTATGCGCTGGTGAACACGCTCGTTCTTGTGTCGAGCTCGTTCACCTGCCAGTTCGGCGTGTTCGCCGCGGAGCGCCTGCAGGCGCGTGCCACCGGCTGGAAGCCGACGCAGTGGGGCATGGTCGAGTGGTTCTTCCTCACCTATGCGCTTGGGGCCGTCTTCGTCGCCGGGCAGGCCATGGAATACGCCACGCTCGTCAGCGAAGGCATCACGCTCTCCTCGAACGCGTACGGCTCGGCCTTCTACATCACGACCGGCTTCCACGGTCTGCACGTGACCGGCGGCCTCATCGCCTTCCTGCTCGTCATCGGTCGTGCATTCGCGGTCAAACACTTCGGTCACAAGGAGGCCACGAGCGCGATCGTCGTGTCGTACTACTGGCACTTCGTCGACGTCGTCTGGATCGGGCTCTTCCTGGTCATCTACATTCTCAAATAAGAATCAGGAGCAGGCCACATCACCATGCGCGCGCATCCGCACACCACTTCACGGTCTCGTCGCAAGACCGGCCGCCGGCATCCGCTGGCCACTCTCGCCCTGATCGCGATCGGTCTTGGCCTCACGGGTGGCGGCTATGCCGCATTCAACTCGTCGACCGCGTCGGCCGAGACGGCAACCGCGTCGAAACAGAGCGTCGACGAGGGCAAGAAGCTCTTCATGGCGAACTGCGCCACGTGTCACGGTCTGAACGCCTCGGGCACCGACAACGGACCGAGCCTCATCGGTGTGGGTGCGGCGGCCGTCGACTTCCAGGTCGGCACCGGTCGCATGCCGATGGCCATGCAGGGCCCGCAGGCCGAGGAGAAGCCGGTTCAGTTCACCGACGACCAGGTCAAGTCTCTCGCGGCGTACGTCGCGACTCTCGGCCCCGGCCCCGCGATCCCCGATGCATCGCTACTCAAGCCCGACGGCGACGCGGCCAAGGGCGGCGAGCTCTTCCGGGTGAACTGCGCCATGTGCCACAACGTGGCGGGCGCTGGCGGCGCCCTGACCGAGGGCAAGTTCGCCCCCGACCTGCACAACGTGACGCCGGCCCACATCTACGAGGCCATGGTGACGGGACCGCAGAACATGCCGGTCTTCAACAACCTCAACATCACGCCGACCGACAAGCGCGACATCATCACGTACCTCACCTACATTCGTGAGAACCCGTCCCCGGGCGGGTTTGAACTCGGCGGCCTCGGGCCGGTTTCAGAAGGGCTATTCCTCTGGATCTTCGGCCTCGGCTCGATCGTGGCCCTGACCGTGTGGATCACAGCGAAGTCGAATTGATCGAACACCACGGTCAGCACAACGTGAAAGAGCCTAAAAAGGAGAACAATGGCACAGGACGATAACGGCGGTTCCGATCTCGCCGCTGCCGACTCGTCGGCCGTCGAACTGGTCAGAGCAGGCGACCCGGGTACCGCGGTCCTTTTGCAGGACCCGGTGGAGAACCCTGGCTTCCCGCCGCACCGCAAGCGGGTCACCGACAAAGACCCGAAGAAGAACAAGCGGGCCGAGCGCACCGTCTACACGCTCTTCTACCTGTCGATCGTGGGCAGCATCTGGGCGATCGCCGCCTACATGCTCTTCCCCATCGAATCGAACGTCGGCCAGGTGCGGGCCAACACGCTCTTCATCGGTCTCGGCATCGCCCTCGCCCTGCTCGCTCTCGGCTTCGGTGCCGTGCACTGGGGCAAGGCGCTCATGGCAGATCACGAGGGCATCGACGTCAGGCACCCGGTAGAGGGCACGCCGGCCACGCAGGCACGCGCCGTCGAGATCTTCCAGCAGGCGAACGAGGAGTCCGGTTTCGGGCGCCGCACACTCATCCGTAACAGCCTCATCGGCGCGCTTGTCGCCTTCCCGCTGCCGGCCGTCGTGCTGTTCCGCGGCCTCGGACCGCAGAACCAGAACCCGGCTGATCTTCTGCGCCACACCATGTGGAAGAAGGGAACCCGGCTCACGAAGGATCCCTCCGGCGTTCCCATCAAGGCATCGGATGTGACGCTGGGTTCCGTCTTCCACGTCATCCCCGAGGGGCTGAACGACCGCGAGGACATGCTCGAGCAGAAGGCCAAGGCGGCCGTGCTCCTCATGCGCCTGAAGCCGACCGACCTGCACGTCTCCCCCGAGCGCAAGAACTGGAACTACGACGGCATCGTCGCCTACTCCAAGATCTGCACGCATGTGGGCTGCCCGGTCGCACTGTACGAGCAGCAGACGCACCACCTGCTGTGCCCGTGCCACCAGTCGCAGTTCGACATCACGCACGAGGCCGAGGTCATCTTCGGCCCGGCAAAGCGGCCCCTGCCGCAGTTGCCCATCACGGTGGATGCTGACGGGTACCTCGTTGCACGCAGCGACTTCCACGAACCTGTCGGCCCGAGCTTCTGGGAGCGCCATTGAGCACCACATCTGCCGCACCGAAGGCGGCGTCGAACGGCGGATTCACCGCCGCGGCCGCGACCTACCTCGAGGAGCGCACGAGCATCTCGGCGGTCGTCAAGGAGTTCGGTCGCAAGATCTTCCCCGACCACTGGTCGTTCCTGCTCGGCGAGGTCGCCCTTTACAGCTTCGTCGTCATCCTGCTTTCGGGTACGTTCCTGACGTTCTTCTTCCAGGCATCGATGGCCGAGACCGTGTACAACGGCTCATACGCACCGCTCAAGGGCGTCGAGATGTCTGCGGCGATGAACTCGACGCTGAACATCTCGTTCGATATCCGCGGCGGCCTGCTCATGAGGCAGGTGCACCACTGGGCAGCGCTGCTGTTCGTCGCGGCCATCGGCCTGCACATGCTGCGCATCTTCTTCACGGGTGCGTTCCGCAAGCCGCGCGAGCTCAACTGGGTCATCGGCTTCATGCTGTTCATCCTCGCGATGGCCGAGGGCTTCACCGGTTACTCGCTGCCAGACGATCTGCTCTCCGGTAACGGCCTGCGCATCATCGACGGCATGGTGAAGGGGCTGCCTCTGGTCGGCACCTGGATCTCGTTCCTGCTCTTCGGCGGCGAGTTCCCGGGCACCGCCATCGTCGGGCGATTGTATACATTGCATATTCTGCTGCTGCCCGCCCTCGTCGTCGCGTTCATCGCGCTGCACCTCACGTTCGTGGTGGTGCACAAGCACACCCAGTACGCCGCGGCGGGTCGCACCCAGCAGAACGTGGTCGGCTATCCGATTCTCCCGGTGTACGCCGCGAAGGCCGGTGGCTTCTTCTTCATCGTCTTCGGCGTCATCGTGCTGATCGCGTCACTGTTCACGATCAACCCCATCTGGAACTACGGGCCATACGACCCCTCGCCCGTCTCGGCCGGCACGCAACCGGACTGGTACATCGGCTTCGCCGATGGCGCCCTGCGACTCGTGCCACCGGGCTGGGAGTTCGTCTGGCTTGACCGCACCTGGTCGTTCAACATCATCGTGCCGGTGCTGGTGCTGGGCCTGTTCATCGTGACGGTCGCGATCTACCCGTTCCTCGAGGCGTGGATCACCGGCGACAAGCGCGAGCATCACATCGCCGACCGGCCTCGCAACAACCCCGGCCGCACGGCGGTCGGCGCCGCGGGCGTCACGTTCTACGCCGCGCTGTGGGCCGCCGCGAGTTCGGACATCATCGCCACCCACTTCAAGCTCACCATGGAGGGGGTCATCCACACCCTCCAAGCGTGCCTGATCCTCGGGCCGATCGTCGCGTACATCATCGCAAAGCGCATCTGCATCGCCCTGCAGAAGAAGGACCGCACGATCGCGCTGCACGGCTACGAGTCCGGCCGCATCGTTCGCCTGCCCGGCGGGGAGTACATCGAGGTGCACGAGCAGCTCGACGAGTACGAGCGCTGGCGCCTGGTCAGCTTCGAAAGCTACCAGCCGCTCATGCTTCGTCCCAACAGTCGCGGAAAGATCACGGCGTCGAACCGCCTTCGCGCCGGCCTTTCCCGCTGGTTCTTCGAGGATCGCATCGCGCCCGTCACGCGGGGTGAGATCGAGGGGGGCCACGGCCACCACTAGCGTGACGCACCGGGCAGCGGATGCCGGCGCCTGGCGCCGGTGCCGCTCCGCACCGCACACGCTGGATCAACCCGTCGGGCGCCGATGACACTCTCTCTTCTCGCGGAGTGGCTTCGGTGCCCGACCTGTTTCCGGGATCTGCGACCGTTCGGCGACCTCATCCTCGGCTGTGACAACGGCCATCGCTTCGATGTCAACCGGCGAGGGTACGTGAGTCTCCTCCCCCCACGCTCTCGGCATCGCGGCGACAACGCCGACATGCTCGACGCTCGTGAGCGGTTCCTCGAAGCCGGCTGGTACGCCCCGATCAGCGATGCGCTGGCCGAGAGCGGGGCTGAAGCCGTGAGCGACGCCGAAGCTGCGCCCCGCCGGCCATTCTCGAGTTGCACTCCCCCACAGCCGGTGCCACGCGTGCTCGACATGGGATGCGGCACCGGCTACTACCTCAGGGCGGTTCTCGATCGACTGCGTGGCGTGACCGCGGCACACGAGTCGGCCTCTCACGGGTCGGCCACTCACCAGACGGCCGCTCACGAGCCGGCAGATGGCACGGCTGAGGCACGCGCACTCCCGGCCCTCGGCTGCGACCTCTCCCCCGCAGCCGTCTCCAGGACCATACGCGTGACGGGGGCCTCAGGGCTGGTGGCCGACGTCTGGCATCCGCTTCCCCTTCGCACAGGCGCCGCTGACGTGCTGCTCAACGTGTTCGCCCCCAGAAACGCCGACGAGTTCGCGCGAGTCGTACGCCCCGGCGGGGCGCTCCTCTCGGTGGTGCCCACGTCGAGCCACCTGCTCCAGCTTCGGGCCGACGGCGCCATGCTCGACGTGCCCGAGGGCAAAGCCGGCCAGCTTGAGGCGCACATGAAGGCCTTCCGTCTCCTCTCCCGCACGCTCGTCGAGTTCGACATGACGCTGGAAGCGAGCGACGTGGCCGCTTTGACCGGAATGGGGCCCTCGGCCCATCACCGCGGCTCCGGTGCAACTGACCTCCACGCGGCTGATTCCGACGCTTCTGGTCAGCACGCAGACGGATCCGCTGCGAGCGAGTCGGACGCGAGCGGATCCACTGCGAGCAAGTCGAACGCGAGCGGGCCCGGCGTCGGCGACCACTGCCGTATCGTCGTCACCGCGTCGGTGGAGGTGCTCCGCCTCCAGAGAATGTCGGCCTGACCCAGCCTCTGCTCCCGCCAGAGCCGTCCTGTTTCCCAGGATTCGTTGTCCCAGGTCCTGGGGAACTACATGCGGGTGCCGGGACGGCCCATGGCGAGAGAACGGAGGTCGGCGGTCGCCCGATCAGCGGGCGAAGTAGCCGCGGTAGTACTCGTACACCCAACCGACGATGCAGATCAGCGTGAAGGCGACGCCGATGAAGGCGATCCAGAAGCCGACCGCGAGGCCCAGAATGAGCAGGCCGGCGCCAGCCGCGAGCAGCAGCGGCCACCAGCTCCACGGGCTGAAGAACCCGAGCTCCGGGTCACCGTCGTCGATGTTGCCGTCGAGACGGTCCTCGGGGAGCTCGCCACCCTGCGTCGCGTAGGAGCGGCCGATGTAGAAGCCGAGGAACGCACCGAGCACACCCACGAGGCCGAGCGCGATCGTACCGACCCACTCGATGTAGCCCGTGTCGAGAAGCGCCCAGATGGAGTACGCGACGGACGCGGCGACGAAGAAGACGCAGATGATCCAGAAGATTCGTGCGTTGACCTTCATATGGCTACTTCACCTTCTTATCTTCGACGTCGACAACGGGGGCCTGCGGCGCATCCTTGCCCGGGCCGATTCCCACGGGGATCCCGGCCTCGGGGTGATTCAGGTCGAACGCCGGCGATTCACTGCGGATGCGCGGGATCGACGTGAAGTTATGCCTCGGCGGCGGGCAGCTCGTCGCCCACTCCAGCGAACGACCATAGCCCCAGGGGTCGTTCACCGTGACCTTCGGCGCATTGCGGGCCGTCAGGTACACGTTGAGCAGGAACGGGATCATCGATACCGCGAGAATGAGCGCTCCAAGCGACGACAGCTGGTTCATCCAGGTGAAGTCGTCGGCCGTGGAATACGTCGCATACCGTCTTGGCATGCCGACGACGCCGAGCCAGTGCTGTACGAGGAACGTGGTGTGGAAGCCGATGAACAGCAACCAGAAGTGCCACTTGCCCAGCGTCTCGTTGAGCATCTTGCCGGTCCACTTCGGCCACCAGAAGTAGAAGCCGCTGAACATGGCGAACACGACGGTGCCGAACACCACATAGTGGAAATGCGCCACCACGAAGTACGTGTCGGAGACCTGGAAGTCCAGCGGCGGCGAGGCCAGGATCACGCCCGTGAGCCCGCCGAACGTGAACGTGATCAAGAATCCGATCGCCCACAGCATGGCGGCCTCGAATGTGATCGACCCCCGCCACATCGTGCCGAGCCAGTTGAAGATCTTCACGCCCGTCGGGACGGCGATGAGCATCGTCATGAGCGAGAAGAATGGCAGCAGCACGCCACCGGTGACGTACATGTGGTGCGCCCACACCGTCACGGACAACGAGGCGATGGAGATGGTGGCGTACACCAGCGTCTTGTACCCGAAGATCGGTTTTCGGCTGAAGACAGGGAATACCTCAGAGACGATGCCGAAGAACGGCAGCGCAATGATGTACACCTCCGGATGCCCGAAGAACCAGAAGAGGTGTTGCCACAAAAGGGGCCCGCCATTGGCGGCGTCATAGATATGCGCGCCGAAGACGCGGTCCGCGGCGAGGCCGAAGAGCGCCGCGGCGAGCACGGGGAACGCCATGAGCACCAGGATCGAGGTGATCAGCGCGTTCCACGTGAAGATCGACATGCGGAACATGGTCATGCCCGGTGCGCGCATGGTGATGATGGTCGTGATGAAGTTCACGGCGCCCAGAATTGTGCCGAAGCCGCTCATGCCGAGGCCGAGGACCCAGAGGTTTCCCCCGACTCCCGGTGAGAATGTCGTCGACGAGAGCGGGGCATAAGCGAACCAGCCGAATGCGGCCGCACCCTGCGGGGTGAGGAAGCCCGCAACGGCGATGAGGCTGCCGAAGTTGTAGAGCCAGTATGCGAACGCGTTCAGGCGCGGGAACGCCACATCCGGCGCGCCGATCTGCAGCGGCATGATGAAGTTCACGAACCCGGCGAAGAGCGGCGTCGCGAACATCAGCAGCATGATCGTGCCGTGCATGGTGAACAGCTGGTTGTACTGTTCCTTGGTCTCGACCACGTGCATGCCGGGTTCGAACAGCTGCGCGCGGATGATCAGCGCCATCACGCCGCCCAGGCAGAAGTAGACGAACGACGTGGTCAGGTAGAGGTACCCGATCGTCTTGTGGTCGGTCGACGTGAGCCAGTTGACGAGAATGTTGCCCTTGCGGTGGGCCTGATTCGCGTTGAACCCCTGGCGGGACGTGGGAGCGGGCGCGGCGGGGGCCGGCGCTGTTGTCGTACTCATGATCGGTTGATTGCCCCTACTCGTTACTTGCTCTTCGTGCTCTCCTCCGGCGCGCCAGTGCCGGGGAGGTTCGTGTTGCGGTCGTAGTTCGTGCTCAGCTGGCCCTCATAACCCTGGGCCTTCAGCGAGGCGATGTGGTCTTTGTACTCCTGTTCAGAGACGACCTTGACGTTGAAGAGCATCTGCGAGTGGTACTCGCCACAGAGTTCGGCGCACTTGCCCGCATAGGTGCCTTCACGTGTCGGCGTCACCGACATGTAGTTGATCTTGGCCGGGAACATGTCTTTCTTGTAGAGGAAGGCAGGAACCCAGAACGAGTGGATCACGTCGCGTGAGGTGAGCTCGATCTCGATCTTCTTGTCGACGGGGAGGTAGAGCGTGGGGATCTCGGACTCGACGATGGCGCCAGGCTGCGCGTTGGGGTGATCGTTCGGCTGCGCCTGGATGCCGGGCGAGTACGCATTGTCACTGACGTAGTTGAAGTCCCACGCCCACTGCTTGCCGATGACCTCGATCGTGAGGTCGGGGTGCTTGTAGCGCTGCTCGATCTGCGCCTGGTCGCGCGCCGTGAACGCGAAGAAGCCGAGGATCAGAATGAGCGGAACGACCGTGTAGAAGATCTCGATCGGCATGTTGTACCGCAGCTGCACGGGCAGGCCGGTCTGGCCCTTGCGACGCCGATAGACGACGACGGTCCA
Source organism: Microbacterium sp. STN6 (assembly GCF_026410545.1). Classification (GTDB taxonomy): domain Bacteria; phylum Actinomycetota; class Actinomycetes; order Actinomycetales; family Microbacteriaceae; genus Root112D2. Next base: position 978,852 of record NZ_JAPMIT010000001.1, on the reverse strand, counting down.
GATGATGAGACCCCAGACGAGGCAGCCGATGATGAGCAGCACCGTCCACGACGTGACCCAGAGGCCGGCGACCATCGATGTGTTCGATGTGACCGGCTTCTCGCCTTCGACGAAGCCGGGCAGGAACCCATGCAACTGGGCCTGCGTGCACCCCGCAAGAACGAATGCGAGTGTCGCTGCGATCGGAATTGCAGCCCATCGGAGTCGACGATTGTGGCGCACCGGTGACCTTTCGAGAGACGGTTTCAGCGGCCACTGCGGACCACCCGAGACGGAACCCAGCTTACTGCGTTCTGAGCGTCTCGATGCCCGTCTCGCTCGCGCGCCGCCTCCAGACGCAGAACGGGCCGCCCGAATGGGCGGCCCGTGATCCGTGTTCGAACCGGCGTGTCAGTGGAAGCTGTCCCCGCACGCGCAGCTGCCCGCGGCGTTCGGATTGTCGATCGTGAAGCCCTGCTTCTGGATCGAGTCCTCGAAGTCCACGGTCGCGCCGTCGAGGTACGGAACGCTCATCTTGTCGACGATGACGCCGACACCGTCGAATTCCACGATGGCGTCGCCGTCGAGCTCGCGCTCGTCGAAGTACAGCTGGTAGATGAGCCCCGAGCATCCGCCGGGTTGCACGGCCAGACGCAGGCGCAGGTCATCGCGACCCTCCTGCTCGAGCAGGCTCTTCACCTTCGCGGCGGCCGTGTCGGTGAGGCCAACGCCGTGGGCCTTGGTCTGGGTCAGCGTGTCGGTCATGACGCTCCTTCAGCCATTTCTTTCGCCGCGCCTGGCGGCGCGATCTTCAGGTCTTTCCCGATAGTACCGCGCCGACGATGGGGAGTTGCCGAGCATCCGCCTATTCGTCGCCTGCGCCGTCGACGTGACGACCGTTCAGCCGGGCCAGCATGAGCGCCTCGGTGAGGATCGCGCGCTTGAAGACGCCGAGGTGCAGCGACTCGTTGGGGCTGTGCGCCCGGGTGTCGGGATCTTCGACGCCGGTCACGAGGATCTGCGCTTCGGGGAAGACGCGCACGAGGTCGGCGATGAAGGGGATCGAGCCGCCGATGCCGGTCTCGAGCGGCTCGCGGCCCCAGGCATCGGCCATGGCACGCTTGACCTCGGCGACGGCCCACCCGCTCGTGTCGACGAGGAACGGATCGCCCGTGTCGACGTCGTCGACTTCCACGTGCGCGCCGAACGGCGCATTCTCACGAAGGTGGCGCTCGATGGCGGTGAACGCCTCTTGGGCGTCCTGCCCGGGGGCGACGCGGCAGCTGATCTTCACCGCCACGCGCGGCGAGAGCGTGTTGGAGGCGTTGGCGACGCTCGGGGCGTCGATGCCGGTCACCGTGATCGACGGCTTCGACCAGATGCGGCTGAGGATGGGCCCCGTGCCGATCGGCGTGACGCCGTCGAGCAACGCGGCGTCCTGCCGCAGCGTCTCCTCGCTCTGCTCGGGCACCTCGGCGCCGTGGCTGGTGAGCCCGGCGACCGCGACGGAGCCGTCGTCGGCGTGCAGGCTCGACAGCAGCCGCACCATGGCGAGCATCGCATCCGGCACCGCGCCGCCGAACATGCCCGAGTGGGACGCGTGCTCCAGTGTCGAGACGGTGAGCCGGAACGTGACGTTACCGCGAAGGCCGACCGTGAGGGCCGGCGTGTCGACATCCCAGTTGTCGGAGTCGGCGACCACGATGACGTCGGCCGCAAGCGCCTCGCGATTCGCGTCGAGGAACGAGGCGAAGGAGCGCGAGCCGAACTCCTCCTCACCCTCGATGAACACCGAGAGGCCCAGGTTGAGGTCGTCGCCGACCACCTCGGCCAGGGCGCGGATCGACGCGACATGCGCCATCACACCCGCCTTGTCGTCGGCCGCGCCGCGCGCATAGAGGCGGTCGCCGCGAACCGTCGGCTCATACGGAGGGGTATCCCAATCCTCATCGCGGCCGGGCGGCTGCACGTCGTGGTGGGCATACAGAAGCACGGTGGGGCGGCCGGCGCGCGCCGCCCGCCTCGCGAGTACGGCGGGCTGGCCCTGTTCCGGACCGGCGCCGATCGGCGCTCGGGTAACGGTGACCGAGTCGAAGACGCCGGTGTCGCGCAGGAGGCCGGCCACAGCATCCGCACTCTCTGCCACATGCGCCGCATCGAAGGCGGCCCACGACACCGAGGGGATGCGCACGAGTCGCGTCAGATCGGCAATCGAGGCTGGCAGCGCGTTCTCGACATAGGTGCGAATGGCCTTGTCGACATCGCTCAGGCGCTCTCGGTCGCGGTCGGCAGCGTTCGGGGTCTCGGGCGGATTCGTCATGCAGGTAATCTTAAGCGGACGACCCTAAGAGGATTCCCGTGGCAAAACGACAGACTTCAGACAGCGCGCAGACCGACGGCGACACCACGCCGACGATCGAGACAAGCGAAGAGACGGCCGCCCGACTGGCCGGCAAGGGCCACGCGACGCCCACTCGCAAGGAGCAGGAGGCCGCCCGCAGGCGCCCGCTGGTGCCGAACGACCGCAAGGAGGCGGCCAGGCAGTCCCGCTCGAAGTCGGCCGAGCAGCGCGAAAAGGCGCGGCTGGGCATGGCGGCCGGCGACGATCGGTACCTGACCGCGCGCGACAAGGGGCCGCAGCGGCGATTCGTGCGTGACTACGTCGACGCGCGCTTCAACATCGGTGAGCTCATGATCCCCGTCATGCTGCTCGTGATCGTGCTGAGCTTCACGCCGATCACCGCATTCCAGGTGTACGGCATCCTGGTGCTGTGGGCGTTCTTCATCGTCGCGCTCATCGACGACTTCATCCTCGCCTACATCGTGCGCAAGCGCCTCGCCCAGAAGTTCGGCGAGGGCAAGGTCGAGCGCGGTGTGCGCTGGTACGCGGGAATGCGCGCCATGCAGTTGCGCATGATCCGTCTGCCGAAGCCGCAGGTCAAGCGCCGCCAGTTCCCGAGCTGACGTGGCGATCGTCGCGGCGGCGGACGGCTCCGCCCTCGGCAATCCCGGCCCGGCCGGCTGGGCCTGGTACGTCGATGATGAGCATTGGCGCGCGGGCGGCTGGCCGCACGGCACCAACAACCAGGGCGAGCTCATGGCCGTTCTCGACCTGCTCCGGGCCACGTCGCACCTCGACGACGAGCTGCGCATCCTGTGCGACAGCCAATACGTGATCAACGCGGTGACCAAGTGGATGCCGGGCTGGAAGCGCAAAGGCTGGCGCAAGGCCGACGGCTCCCCCGTGATGAACCTCGACCTGCTCACCCAGCTCGACGAGGCACTCACGGGACGGCGCTTCAGCTTCGAATGGGTCAAGGGCCACGCCGGGCACCCCCTCAATGAGGCAGCGGATGAGCGCGCCCGCGCCGTCGCAACCGCATACCAACGGCGCAGCGAGATCCCGGCCGGGCCCGGCTGGGCGGGTGCGACTGCGGGCGCCGCGGCTCGCATCGACATGGCCGGAACGGCCCCTGCGGCTGCCACATCGACGTCGCTCGACGCGCCACCGGCCATGGCGCTCGAACTCGACCTCTTCGGCACCGCCGCGGATGCACCGAGCTCGCGCGGAGCCGTCGTCGCGTCTGCCGCAGACGCGCCGAGCTCGCGCGGAGCCGTCGCCGGGTCTGCCGCAGACGCGATCCCGACCGTGATCGCTCTCGAGAGGCGGCTGCGGCGCGCCGGCAGCGGGCTCGCCTCAGAGCTGCTGCACTCCGGGTTCGTCTGTGTGGACGAGGGGGGTCGGCTGAGCGGCAGTGCCGGGCAGGTGGGCGCGGGCGCGGCATCCGCTCATTCGATTGCCTCGCGCCTCGAAAATGTGCAGGGTACGCTCGTGGCCGAGGGCGTCGTTCTGCTCACGTATCGGGTGAGCGAGGCGGGTGCCGCGACGACGCGGAGTTCGCTGTGGGTCAGCGAGAACGGCGTGTGGCGGCTGCGCTTCCACCAGTCGACACCGATCGTCTGAGCCCTAGCGCTTCACGCGCTCGGCACGGATGCGCTCGGCACGGATGCGCTCGAGCCCGCGATTGATCTGCCGCGCCCAGAGCGGCCCCCGGTACAGGAACGCGGTGTACGCCTGCACGAGGGTGGCGCCCGCGTCCAGCCGCTCCTGCACGTCGTGCGCGCTCTCCACTCCCCCGACCGAGATGATGCAGAGGTCGCTCGGCACGACCGAGCGCAGCAGCCGGAGCACGGCGATGGAGCGCGCGGCGAGGGGCGCGCCCGAGAGCCCGCCGGCGCCCGCGGCCGTGACGGCCGCGGCATCCGTGGTCAGTCCCTCTCGCGAGATGGTGGTGTTCGTGGCGATGATGCCGTCGAGCCCGAGCCGCACGACCAGGTCGGCGATGCGGCCGATCTCGTCGTCGCTGAGGTCGGGGGCGATCTTCACGAGCATCGGCGTGCCGCCTGCCGACTCGTGCACGGCGGCGAGCAGAGGCTCGAGCATGTCGATCTCCTGCAGGCCGCGAAGGCCCGGCGTGTTGGGCGAGCTCACGTTGACGACGAGATAGTCGGCGACAGGCGCGACGGCACGCGCGCTGGCGCGATAGTCGTCGACCGCGTCCTCGACGCGCACGACCCGGCTCTTGCCGATGTTGATTCCGAGGACCGGGCGACTCGGAACCGGCACGACCCGTCGCAGGCGGTCAGCCGCGGCCGCCGCACCGTGGTTGTTGAAGCCCATGCGGTTGATGATCGCGCGATCGCGGATCAGCCGAAACAGCCTCGGCTTCTCGTTGCCCGGCTGGGGCCGCGCCGTGACGGTGCCGACCTCCACATGACCGAAGCCGAGCATGCCCAGGCCCAGAACGGCCTCACCGTCTTTGTCGAAGCCCGCCGCGACGCCGAAGGGCGTTTCGAAGTCGAGGCCGAGCGCCCGTACGCGCAGGTCGACGCGTGGCCGCGTGAAGCGCCGGAGGACGCCACCGAGGCCGAGCGCCGGGAGCACACGGATGACGACGAACGCCAGGTGATGCGCGAACTCCGGGTCGAGCCGGGAGAGGACGAGGGAGAATAACGTGCGATACATGCCTGTGCCAGCGTAGCGGAGCGGCACGCCAGGGCCGCGCCCACCTCACGCCCGAAGCCGGTTTCAGGCGAGGCGGTTGCTGCTGTGCGCGGTCAGCCCTCTGTGCTGTGGTGTTCCACACGCAGCTGCCCGATCGCCGACTCGAAGTCGTCGAGCGAGTCGAACGCCTGATAGACACTCGCGAAGCGCAGATACGCCACCTCGTCCAGCTCACGCAGCGGCGGCAGGATGGCGAGGCCGATGTCATTTGCGTCGATCTGCGAGGCACCCGTAGCCCGGATGGTCTCTTCGACCCGCTGGGCAAGCAACGCGAGGTCGGTATCGGTCACGGGGCGGCCCTGGCACGCCTTGCGCACCCCGCTCACGATCTTCTCGCGGCTGAACGGTTCGGCGACGCCGCTGCGCTTGATAACGCTGAGGCTCGCGGTCTCGGTGGTCGAGAATCGCCTGCCGCACTCGGGGCACTGCCGACGGCGGCGAATGGCGAGCCCGTCGTCGCTCGTGCGGGAGTCGATGACGCGGGAGTCCGGGTGGCGGCAGAACGGGCAGAACATGGTGCAGTAAAGACTAGCCGAGGGGCGCGTGGCCGCGCTCGAAACGGGCCGTCACGGCCTCGCCGTGCGCGGGAAGCCCCTCGGCGTGCGACAGTGTCACGATGCGAGCTGCGACCTCGGCGAGCGCGGCGGCGTCGTAGCGGATAATCTGCTGCGGCCGGAGGAACGAGTACGCGCCGAGACCCGGTGTGAACCGCGCCTGCCCGCCGGTGGGCAGCACGTGGTTGGAACCCGCGATGTAGTCGCCGAGGCTCACGGGCGAGTGCGGCCCGAGGAAGATGGCCCCGGCATTCACGATCTGCTCCAGCTGTGCCGCGGGTTCCCGCGTCTGGATCTCGAGGTGCTCGGGTCCGTATGCGTTGCTGAACGCGGCCGCCGCGCTCATGTCGTCGACGAGCACGATGGCGGACTGCTGCCCGCTGAGAGCAGCGCGCACCCGGTCGGCGTGCCGGGTGGAGGCGGCCCGTTCGGCGGCCGCCGCCTGCACGCGCTCAGCGAGAGCCGGTGAGTCGGTCACGAGAATCGAGGCCGCCGCCTCGTCGTGCTCCGCCTGGCTTACGAGGTCGGCCGCCACGAACGCGGCGTTCGCGCTCTCGTCGGCGATCACCAGGATCTCGGTCGTGCCCGCCTCGGCGTCGATTCCGGCTGTGCCGCGCACGACGCGCTTGGCCGCCGCAACATAGATGTTGCCTGGCCCGGTGATCATCTGCACGGGCTCGAGGCCGATTTCGGCCACGCCCCACGCCAGCGCGCCGATGGCGCCGGCCCCGCCGATGGCGTAGACCTCATCGATGCCGAGCAGACCGGCCGCGCCGAGCACGCTCGGGTGCACTCCCCCGCCGAACTCCTTCTGCGCGGGGCTCGCCAGCGCAAGCGAGGCGACGCCCGCGACCTGCGCCGGCACCGCGTTCATGATGACGCTCGAGGGGTATGCCGCTTTGCCCCCCGGCACGTAGAGGCCGGCGCGGGCGACGGGCTGCCAGCGTTGAACGACGGATGCGCCAGCGCCGATCTCGGTCACGACCTCTGGCGGCACCTGTGCCGCCGTGGCCAGGCGCACCCGCCGGATGGCCTCTTCGAGCGCCTCTCGCATCTCGGGGGCCAGTTCGGCGACCGCGCGCTCGATCGATTCGGCCGGCACGCGCAGGTGCTCGGGTGAGACGCCGTCGAAACGCTCTGCCTGGCTGCGCAGCGCATCCGCCCCGTTGGCGCGCACGTCGTCGATCAGCTCGGTGGCGGCCTTGAGGGCGACGGAGACGTCGACGACGGGCCTCGGCAGGAGTGCGCGGAAACGCTCGCCGGTAGGCTGGATTCCGCGGAGGTCGATGGTCTGGATCATGGCCGAACCAGCCTATCGGCTCGGTGACGAGCGAGAGTCGGCACGAGCGGCACGTGACAAGAGCCATGGGCGTCGGGGTCGCGGTGGGCGGATCGGCCGCCAGTTTCGAGGATGGGTACGAGCGTGACAGCAGTATGAGTGAGAGCGAATTCATCGGCGGCGACGAGAGCGGAGCACCGATCCCCGCCGATGCGGCCGAGGAGGCGCCGGAGGTGCCGGAGGCGCTGGAGGAATCGGCCGAGGAGGCGGTGGCACCGCCGGACCTCTCGGCGTTCAAACAGGCGTTCCGCCGTCACGCGGCGGGCGTCGCCGTCATCACGGCCCTAGGCGCCGACGGCACGCCCGTCGGCTTCACCGCGACCTCGCTCTCGTCGCTCGCGGCGGTGCCGCCGCTCGCGACGTTCAACATGGCGCTCTCGGCCAGCAGCTGGCCGACCATCGCCGAGACGGATCGCGTGATCATCCACATGCTCGGCTCCCGCAATCGAGGCGTCGCCGAGAAGCTCGCGGGCGACCGTGCGGGGCGCTTCCAGGGCGAACACTGGCATCCCGGGCCTCATGGGCTTCCGCTGATCGACGATGTGACGGCATGGATGTGCGGCCGCATCGTCGAGCGTGTGCGGGTTCACAACAACGTCGTTGTCGTCGTGCAGATCGAGGAGGGCGGCCTGGGCGCCGAAGACGAGGCGCTGCTGTACCACGAGCGCCGGTACCTGCGCCCGGGCCACGAGGCCTAGCGCCACGAGCTCGGTTCTGCTCGGCTCGGCTCAGTTCGCCTCGCCTGATCCGGTTCGGCTCAGCTCAGGCAGGCCGGCCCCAGAAGCCCCTTCAGGTCGCCGTACAGGTCGGCCGTCACCGTGACCGGGTGCGGCACCTCGAAGACGCGCGCGACACCGCCCTTGAGCAGCCGCAGCCGCACCTCGTTCTCGCCCGCATGGCGCATGAGCACCTCGTTGAGCGCCTTCACGGTGTCGGTGGTCGCGCGCTGGTCGGCCATCGAGATCACGAGCGGCCCCGAATCCACGCTCTGGCCCACGTCGGGTGTGAACATGTTGAACGCGTGCAGGTTCATGCCGTCGTCGCGCATGCTCACGCGCCCGCGCACGACGACGATGCTGTCGGCGACCATGGCATTGGCGTACTCCTGGTACGCCTTGCCCATGAGCATGACGGTGATCTCGCCGCCGAAGTCTTCGACCTGGATCATGCCGTACTGATTGCCCGAGTTGCGCGCGACGCGGTGCTGGGCCGAGGTGACGAGACCGGCGATCGTGACCGTCTCGCCATCCTGGATGCTCTCTGACGCCATGAGGTCGGCGATCGACGTGCTGGCGTGCTTGGCGAGCGGCAGCTCGAGGCCGGCGAGCGGGTGGTCGGACACATAGAGGCCGAGCATCTCACGCTCGAATGCCAGCTTGTCGCGCTTCGACCACTCGGGCCGTTCCGGCACCTGCTGAACCTGCTGCGGTTCGTCCCACAGGCTGTCGAAGTCGAACCCGACCTGGCCGTTGGCCTCGGCACGCTTCTCGCTGACGGCGGCCTCCACCGCATCCTCATGGATCTCGATGAGGGCCCGGCGGGTGGCGCCGAGCGAGTCGAACGCCCCGGCCTTGATGAGTGACTCGACCGCGCGTTTGTTGGCAACGTGGATGGGCACCTTGCGCAGGAAGTCGTGGAACGTCTCGAAGCGCCCCTTGCTCTCCCGCGCTCCCCGCACGCCCTCGACGACGTTCATGCCGACGTTGCGCACGGCGCCCATGCCGAACCGCACGTCCTCCGCCACGGCGGTGAAGAAGCCGATGGATTCGTTGACGTCGGGCGGCAGCACCTTGATTCCCATGCGACGGCACTCGTTGAGGTAGATCGCCATCTTGTCTTTGGAGTCGCCGACACTCGTGAGCAGGGCCGCCATGTACTCGGCCGGGTAGTGGGCTTTCAGGTACGCGGTCCAGTACGACACGACGCCGTACGCCGCGGAGTGCGCCTTGTTGAAGGCGTAGTCGGAGAAGGGCAGAAGGATGTCCCACAGCATCTTGATGGCGGCGTCCGAGTATCCGTTCGCCTTCATGCCGCCTTCGAAGCCGGCGTACTGCTTGTCGAGCTCGGACTTCTTCTTCTTGCCCATGGCGCGGCGCAGAATGTCGGCCTGGCCGAGCGAGAACCCGGCGACCTTCTGCGCGATGGCCATCACCTGCTCCTGGTAGATGATGAGGCCGTATGTCGTCGAGAGGATCTCGGCAAGCGGCTCCGCCAGCTCCGGATGGATGGGCGTAATCTCTTGCAGGCCGTTCTTGCGCAGCGCGTAATTGGTGTGCGAGTTCGCGCCCATGGGGCCGGGGCGGTACAGCGCGATAAGCGCCGAGATGTCCTCGAAGTTGTCTGGCTTCATGAGGCGAAGCAGCGAGCGCATGGGCCCGCCGTCGAGCTGGAAGACGCCGAGTGTGTCGCCGCGCGAGAGCAGGTCGTATGCGGGCCTGTCGTCGAGGGTCAGCTCTTCCAGCACCGGGCGGAAGCCGCGGTTCGCCTCGATGTTGTCGAGCGCGTCATTGATGATGGTGAGGTTGCGCAGCCCCAGGAAGTCCATCTTGATGAGGCCGAGCGACTCACAGGCGGGGTAGTCGAACTGCGTGACGATCTGCCCATCCTGCTCCCGCTTCATGATCGGGATGATGTCGATGAGCGGGTCGCTCGACATGATGACGCCAGCCGCGTGCACGCCCCACTGCCGCTTCAGGTTCTCGATGCCGAGCGCCGTGTCGAACACGGTCTTCGCGTCGGGGTTGGTTTCGACCACGGCACGGATGTCGCCCGCTTCCTTGTAGCGCGGGTGGTCGCGATCGAAGATCCCGGTCAGCGGAATGTCTTTGCCCATCACGGGTGGCGGCATTGCCTTGGTGAGCTTCTCACCCATTCCGAACGGGAAGCCGAGCACGCGAGACGAATCTTTCAGCGCCTGCTTGGCCTTGATGGTGCCGTAGGTGACGATCTGGGCGACGCGCTCTGCCCCGTACTTCTCCGTCACGTACTTGATGACCTCGCCGCGGCGACGGTCGTCGAAGTCGACGTCGAAGTCGGGCATCGAGACGCGGTCGGGGTTCAGGAACCGCTCGAAGATCAGCCCGTGCTGCAGGGGGTCGAGATCCGTGATGCGCATGGCGTACGCCGCCATCGACCCGGCGCCCGAGCCGCGCCCGGGGCCGACGCGGATGCCGTTGCGCTTCGACCAGTTGATGAAGTCTGCGACGACGAGGAAGTAGCCGGGGAAGCCCATCTGCGAGATGACGCCGATCTCGTAGTCGGCCTGCGCGCGCACGGCATCGGGGATGCCGGCGGGATAGCGCTCGTGCAGGCCCTTCTCGACCTCCTTGACGAACCAGGTCTGCTCGCTCTCGCCCTCGGGCACGGGGAAGCGGGGCATGTAGTTGGCGCTCGTGTCGAAGCTGACGTCGCAACGCTCGGCGATGAGCAGCGTGTTGTCGCAGGCGTCGGGGTGCTCGCGGAACACCGAGCGCATCTCGGAGGCGCTCTTCAGGTAGAACTCGTCTGCATCGAACTTGAACCGGTTGGGGTCATCGAGCGTCGAGCCGGATTGCACGCACAGCAGGGCGGCGTGGCTCTTGGCGTCGGCGGCGTGCGTGTAGTGCAGGTCGTTCGTGGCCACCAGCGGCAGCGACAGCTGCTTCGCGAGGCGCAGCAGGTCGTTCATGATGCGGCGCTCGATGCCGAGCCCGTGGTCCATGATCTCGGCGAAGAAGTTCTCTTTGCCGAAGATGTCGCGGAAGTCGGCGGCGGCCTTCACAGCCTCGTCGTATTGGCCGAGCCGCAGCCTCGTCTGCACCTCGCCGCTCGGGCAGCCGGTCGTGGCGATGAGGCCCTTGCCGTACGTCGACAGCAGCTCGCGGTCCATGCGGGGCTTGAAGTAGTACCCCTCGATCGACGCCTTCGACGACAGCCGGAACAGGTTGTGCATGCCCTCCGTCGTCTCGGCGAGCAGGGTCATGTGCGTATAGGCGCCCGAGCCCGAGACGTCGTCACCGCCGCCGTTGCCCCAGCGCACCCGCGTGCGGTCGCTGCGGTGCGTGCCCGGCGTCAGGTACGCCTCCGTGCCGATGATCGGCTTGATACCGGCGGCCGTCGCAGTCTTCCAGAAGTCGTACGCGCCAAAGACGTTGCCGTGGTCGGTGACCGCGATAGCCGGCATCTGCTTCTCGACGGCCGCGTCGATGAGGGGCTTGATGTGCGCGGCACCGTCGAGCATGGAGTACTCGCTATGTACGTGCAGATGCACGAACGAATCGTCGGCCACAGTTTCTCTTTCGACTCGAGGGCGTCTACCAAGAGTAATTCAGCGCACCGACATCTCAGCGCGGCTCGGCCAGCACGTCGAGGGCGTAGCGCAGGTCGCTCGGGTAATCCGACGCGAACTCGGCCCACTCCCCCGTCGCCGGGTGCCGGAACGCCAGCTGCACGGCGTGCAGCCACTGCCGGGTGAGCCCCAGGCGCTCCGACAGCGTCGGGTCTGCCCCGTACATCGAATCGCCGACGCATGGGTGCCGCTGCGCCGCCATGTGCACGCGGATCTGATGCGTGCGCCCCGTCTCCAAATGGATCTCGAGCAGGCTCGCCGACGCGAAAGCCTCGATCGTCTCATAGTGCGTCACGGCGCGTTTACCGTCCGAGACGACCGCGAACTTCCAGTCAGAACGCGGATGGCGCCCGACGGGCGCGTCAATGGTTCCTGCCAGCGGATCGGGGTGCCCCTGCACCACCGTGTGATAGATCTTCTCGACCTCGCGGTCGTGGAAGGCGCGCTTCAGCGCCGTGTACGCCCGCTCGGACTTGGCGACCACCATGAGCCCGCTCGTGCCCGCATCGAGCCGGTGCACGACGCCTGCTCGCTCGGGCGCGCCGGAGGTCGAGATGCGGAACCCTGCCGCGCTCAGCGCCCCGACAACTGTGGGGCCCTGCCAGCCCACGGACGGATGCGCGGCGACCCCGGCCGGTTTGTCGACCACCACGATGTCGTCGTCGTCGTGCACGATGCCGAGATCGGGCACCGCGATCGGCTCGATCGTGAGCTCGCGCTTCGGCTCCCACTGCACCTCGAGCCAACCTCCCGCCTTGAGGCGGTCGGACTTGCCCAGCACCACTCCGTCGACGCTGACTCCGCCCGCGTCGGCGATCTCGGCCGCGAACGTGCGGGAGAAGCCGAGCAGCTTCGCCAGCCCCGCGTCCACCCTCGCTCCCGCGAGCCCATCCGGAAGCGGCAGGCTTCTGGTCTCCATCGGCTCGCCGTGCTTCCTACGCGTCGCCGTGTCGGTCGGTCTCGCGGCGCGGCGCGGCAGGTGTCTCCGGGGCGGCAGGGGCCTGTGAGGCGGCGGCACCAGCCACCGGATCGGTCTCGCCGTCAGGCGTGACCGCATCCGCTTCTGAACCCGCAACCGCCTCGTGCGAGGCGTGCCGCTTGCCGTCCAGCCCCACACCGAGCAGCGTCAGGATCAGGAACAGCACCATGCTCGAGACGATGCCGACGTCGGCGATGTTGAAGTAGGCGGGAAGCAGCGGGATCTTGATGAAGTCGACCACGTGGCCGACGCCGAACCCGGGCTCCCGGAACAGCCGGTCGGTCAGGTTGCCGAGCAGACCGCCGAGCAGCAGGCCGAACAACACGCCCCAGGCCATCGAGCGGATGCGGCGGGCGAACCACACGACGAAGACGAGCACGCCCACACCGATGATCGAGAAGACCCACGTGGAGCCGCTGCCGATGGAGAAGGCCGCGCCGGAGTTCTTGATGTAGAAGAACGACAGCAGGTCGCCGAGTACCGGCACGCTGCGCTCGAGCGGAAGGTTCGTGACAACGAGGTACTTCGCGATCTGGTCGATGGCATAGACGCAGACCGCGACGGCGACCAGGACGACGAGCGCCCGAACGCTGACCTTCGCCCGCGGGCTAGACTCCAAAGCCCTGGAACGTGGGCGGCTGCTGCGCGTCGGCGTTGCCGTCGGCAGGTGCTTGGCCGGCGCCCGAGCTCACCGGGACCGGCTCAGAGTTCGACGACGGAGCCGAGTGGCCGGCCTGCGTTCCCGAGTTCGCCTCGAGCTCACGAAGCTGGCCCTCGATGTACCCGCGCAGCTGCTGCCGGTAGTCACGCTCGAACGTGCGCAGCTCCTCGATGCGGTTCTCGAGCGACGTGCGCTCGGCGTCGAGCCTGCTGATCTGCTCGCGCTGCTTCGACTCCGCCTCCGCAACGATGCGGGCGGCGGTGGCGTGGCCCTCGGCGACGAGCGCGTCACGCTTCTCGATGCCCTCGCGCACGTGCTCCTCGTGCAGGCGGCGGGCCAGCTGCAGCAGGTTGTTCGTGCTCTGCGTGTCGCTCTCGGCGCTGGCGGGCGGCGCGTAGCTGGGCACGGGCGCCGCGACGGGGGCGGCCGCCACCTGCTCCGGCTGCTCCACCGGCTCGGGCTGCACTGCCGCCTGCGGGGCCGCAGCCTGCGGCCCGGTGTTGCCGGCGCGCTGCAGCTCGGCGATGCGCGAGTCGCTGGCGACGAGGCGCTGCTTGAGCTCCTCGTTCTCCTGGTTCAGGCGTCGCAGCTCGACGACGACCTCGTCGAGGAAGTCGTCGACCTCGTCCTGGTCATAGCCCTCCCGGAACTTCGTCGGCTGGAACCGCTTGTTGACCACATCTTCCGGAGTTAGCGCCATGGCTTGCCACCCTTACTGCTCGTCGTGAACGAAAACGTAACGTTCAGCCAACGCTAGCAAAGCGCCGGGCGGAACACAGTCCGCCACGGCGATCACTCGCGCACCGGCTGCGATCAAGGATACAGCGCGGCGGCGCCGAGAAGGCAGAGCAAAACTCACGGAACCGCGAGTGCGCTCACGTGAACGCCGGAGCCCTCACTGGAACGCCAACGCAATGTACAGGCAGATGATGCAGACCAGCATCGTGAGGCTCCAGCCGAAGTCGATCGCGACGGGGCCGAGGCGCAGCGGCGGCAGAATGCGCCGGAACATGCGGATGGGCGGATCCGTGACCGAGTACACCGCCTCGGCCGCCACGAGACCGAACCCATGCGGCCGCCACGAGCGGTTGAACGTGCGCACGAGATCGAGGATGAATCGACCCCACATGAGGAAGAAGAAGATCAGGAGGAGGAAATAGAGAACGGTCGCAACGAGCGAGACGACGGGATTCACGCTTTCAAGTATGGGCGATGAACGCGACACGCCGCGCCAACCCTGGCGCGGGCAGCGCGGTCAACGTCTGTGTCCGAGCCGGGCCGGGCTCACGCCTGGGCGAAGAACGACGACTCGCTCTCCGATTCCTGCGTGTGCTCCCCCGAGACGACCACGTGCGAGGGCGAGAGCAGGAACACCTTCGAGGTGACGCGCTCGATCTTGCCGTAGAGGCCCTGCGAGAGTCCGCTGGCGAAGTCGATGAGCCTGCGAGCATCCCCGTCGCTCATCTGGGAGAGGTTGATGATGACCGGCACCCCCTCGCGGAACGACTCCGCGATGACCTGGGCGTCGCGATACTGACGCGGGTGAACCGTGAGAATCTCGTTCATTTCCTGAACCGTCGCATTCCGTGCGTTGTTGGTCTTGCGGAGCGGGGTCACCGGTGCACGGCCGGCGGGCGCGGGCGCACTCTGCACGGGGGCGACGGGCGCGACGTGGCGGGGCTGCTGCTCCTCCTCGTACTCCAGCTCTTCATCGGCCAGCCCGAGGTAGACCATCGTCTTCTTCAGCGGGTTGCTCATGTCATCCTCCGAAAGTGAAACCCTGGGGTGCCACGTTCATTGCACGGCACCTTCTTCTCTCCCACGAGATTAACCGCGGTCGGGGCGTTTGCCCGTGATTGCGCTGCCAATTCGTAGGTGTGTCGCCCCTTCGGCGATCGCCGCCGCGAAATCCTCGGACATGCCGGCCGAGATGGCCGTGGCCTCGGGCGCCAGCGCCGTCAGACGAGCGGATGTCGCGCGCAGGCGCGCGAAGGCCCGTCGCGGCTCCTGGCCGAGCGGGGCCACCGCCATCACGCCGAGGAGGCGCAGCCGGCCGGAGGTGAGCACGCGCTCGGCGAGGGGCTCGAGGCCGGATGGGGCGACGCCGCCGCGGGCGGCGTCATCCGTGAGATTCACCTGGATGAAGCAGTCGGTGGCGCGCTCGCCGGCATCAAGCGCGTCGACGAGCGAGGCGCGATCGACCGAGTGGATCACGCCGGCGTATGCCGTGACCGCCCTGGCCTTCTTGCTCTGCAGCTGACCCACGAAGTGCCAGGTGAGGCCCAGGTCGGCGAGCTCGTCAGCCTTGGCCTTCGCCTCCTGGTGCCGGCTCTCCCCCACGTCGCGCACGCCGAGTTCCGCGAGCTCGCGGATGAGGGAGGCCGGGTGGAACTTGGTGACCACGATCGTCGTCAGCTCGCCCGGATGGCGACCGGCCGCGCGCGCGGCATCCGCGATCTGCGCTCGCACGCCCTCGAGGCGCTCGCCCAGGCCCGGCGCGCTCATCGCGCGCCGGCCCGGGAGAGTGTGCCGCCCACCCCTACTTCAGGAAGTCGGGGATGTCGAGGTCGCCGTCGTCATCGAACGCGGGGTCGAGCGGCGCGGCGGCCACGGAGACGGATTCGGGGCTGCCCCACGCACCGGTCGCGGTCGGCAGGTCCTCGTCGGCGAGAGCCTGCGTGTCCTCGAGGGCCGCGCCGAGCTCGTCGCTCGCGGGCGGGGTCGCGAACGCCGCGCGGCGGTCGGACTCGGCAGAGACGATGGAGTTCGGTTCTCCCCCGTCGAAGCCGGCGGCGATCACCGTGACGCGCACCTCGTCGCCCAGTGTGTCGTCGATGACGGCACCGAAGATGATGTTCGCCTCGGGGTGCACGGCCTCCTGCACGAGGCGCGCCGCGTCGTTGATCTCGAAGATGCCGAGGTTCGACCCGCCCTGGATCGAGAGCAGCACGCCGTGCGCGCCCTCGATCGACGCCTCGAGCAGCGGCGACGCGACGGCCAGCTCGGAGGCCTTGATGGCGCGATCCGCACCGCGCGACGATCCGATGCCCATGAGGGCCGAGCCTGCCCCCTGCATGACGGACTTGACGTCGGCGAAGTCGAGGTTGATGAGGCCAGGGGTCGTGATGAGGTCGGTGATGCCCTGCACGCCGGCGAGGAGCACCTGGTCGGCGGTCGAGAAGGCCTCGAGCATGCTGATGCCGCGGTCGCTGATTTCGAGAAGGCGATCGTTCGGAACGACGATGAGGGTGTCGACCTCCTCCTTCAGGCGCACGACACCGGCCTCGGCCTGCTCGCTGCGGCGGCGGCCCTCGAAGCCGAACGGCTTGGTCACGACACCGATGGTCAGGGCGCCGATGGACTTGGCGATGCGCGCCACGACCGGCGCGCCGCCCGTGCCGGTGCCGCCGCCCTCGCCCGCCGTCACGAAGACCATGTCGGCACCCGCGAGGGCCTCCTCGATCTCCTCGGCGTGGTCCTCGGCGGCACGCCTACCGACCTCGGGATCCGCGCCGGCGCCAAGGCCGCGCGTGAGCTCGCGGCCCACGTCGAGCTTGACGTCGGCGTCGCTCATGAGCAGCGCCTGAGCGTCGGTGTTGATGGCGATGAATTCGACGCCGCGAAGGCCGAGTTCGATCATGCGGTTGACGGCGTTGACGCCGCCACCGCCGATGCCGACGACCTTGATCACGGCGAGGTAGTTCTGGTTTGTTGACACGTCGGGCCTCCGCTGGAAAAACTCTCAACCTCAGGTCGAGGATTAAAGTTATGCTCAGTATGCAATTCTTGATTCGACGTTAGGTGCACTCCCCCGTGCGCGCCGTATCGGCTCCCGCGTGTCGGAAACTCGCGCTCGCAATCGCCGCGCGGAGGTCATCGAGGAACCTCAGCCGAGGACGACGTTGTGCGGGGATGAGAGGTCGTAGCGCGACGCGGAGGGCGCCGAAACGAGCAGCTTCGCGAGAATGTCGGCCTTCAGCTCGGAGTCGTCCCCGCTGCCCCACACCACGGTGGCTCCGGTGCCGCGCATGGTGAACGTGGCGTCGTCACGTGTCGTCGCGGTCGCGGTATCGACCTGGGTCAGAACGGATGCCGGCAGTGCCTCGAGCACCGAGACGACGGCCTCGAACCCGCTCGTACCCGGGGCGGGCGCGATCGTCGGGTAGCCCTCCGGCCGCGTGGGGGACGAGGAGAGCACCACCCCTGCCGCGTCGACGAGATCGAACGTCGTCGAATGGGTCACGATGCCGACGGGCGTTCTCGGCACGATACGCACCACGAGCGTGCCGGGCGGCCGGCTCTCGGTGGTGTAGCTGCGGATGGCGGGGAACGCGGCCAGCTTCGCGCGGATGGCGCCGAAGTCCACGAGCGGCAGCGGGCGGCCGAGCTGACCGTCGAGTGCCTTCTCGACGGCGGCCTTGCTCGCCCCGCTCACCCCGGTCACGTCGATCGTGCGCACGGCCATGAGCGGCGAGAGCGACACCACGAAGGCCAGTAGCACCACGAGGACGACCGAGCCGAGCCCGATCAGCCAGGCCAGCCGACGATGGCGCGAGCGGCGGGTGAACCGACGCACCTCGCCGCGCTCGTATCGCCTGCGCTCGCGGCGCGCGGCGCGCAGGGCGGCGCCAGCGGAGCGGGACCGGCCACCGCCAGGCGGCGGCGCGGCATCCGCTTCGTCTCGTGGTTCCGCGGCCTCGGAGGTCGCCGGGGCCTGGATGGGAATCGGTTCTGTGGTCGGCTCGCTCTCGTTGCCGGCCGGGTCGGCGGGCACACGCTCGACCTCAGCGACGCGGGCGCCGGCCTTGGCGGTGTCGCCGGCTCTGGCCCCTGCGGTCTCGCCGGCCCGGGCGCCCGGCGTCGTGCTGCCACGACGGCGCGCCTCGCGCAGTGCGGCCTGGCGCGCCGGGTCGAAGCCGCTCGGTCTCTTCATCGTCGATCGACCGTGTCAGTCCCGTGCCGCGTGCAGGGAGGCGAGCAGCTGGGGAACGATGCGGTAGACGTCTCCGCAGCCGAGGGTGATGACGAAGTCGCCGTCTCGGGCGATGCGAGCGGTGTGGTCGGCGGCCTCCTGCCAGTCGGCGATGAAGGCCACCTTGGCCGGATCGCGGAAGCGCTCGGCGACGAGGGCGCCGGTGACGCCGGGTTCGGGGTCCTCCCTCGCGCCATAGACGTCGAGCACGACCGTCTCGTCGGCGTAGGTCTCGAGCGTGTCTGCGAACTCCTGCGCGAAGAGGCGGGTGCGGCTGTACAGGTGCGGCTGGTGCACGGCGATGATGCGCCCGGTGCCCACCACGGTGCGGGCCGCCGAGAGCGCGGCGGCGACCTCGGTGGGGTGATGCGCGTAGTCGTCGTAGACGCTCACGCCGTCGACGGTGCCGTGCAGCTCGAAGCGGCGCTCGGTGCCGCCGAACGTCGCGATGGCCGCCAGCACTGCCGCCGGCTCGAAGCCGAGGCCCACGAGCACCGCGAAGGCGCCCGCTGCGTTCACCGCGTTGTGCCGGCCAGGCACGGCGAGCCGCGCGGAGTACTCGGCCCCCTGCCAGGCCAGGGTGAAGGCGACGGGGCCATCCGTCGCAATGCCGGTCAGTCGCACGTCAGCGCTCGCGGCCTCACCGAAGGTGATCGTGTGGGCGTGGCGGGCGGCATGCGAGACGCGAACGGCACCCGGATCGTCGGCCGAGACGACGACGAGCTCGCTCGCGGCCTGCGCAAAGTCGACGAAGGCATGCTCAAAGTTCTCGAGTGATCCGTAATGGTCGAGATGGTCGGGGTCGACATTGGTGATGAGGGCGACAGCGGTGTCGTAGAGAAGGAACGAGCCGTCTGACTCGTCGGCCTCGACGACGAAGAGCTCACCCTCGCCGTGGCCGGAACTCACGCCCAACGATTCGATCACGCCACCGTTGACGAAGCTGGGATCCTGCCCGAGCGCGCGCAGGGCGGTCACGATCATGCCCGTCGAGGTGGTCTTGCCATGCGCTCCCGCCACCGCGATGAGCCGGCGATGGCCGATCAGCCAGTCCAGTGCCTGCGCCCGGTGCAGCACGGGGATGCCGCGCGTGAGGGCGAGCTGGTATTCGGGGTTGTCGACCCAGAGGGCGCCGGTGACGACCAGAGTGCCGGCGTCGCCCACGTTCGCCGCGTCGTGGCCGATGGCGACACGGGCACCGAGCTCGCGCAGGGCATCGATGTTCGAGGACTCTCGCACGTCGGAACCCGTGACGGTGTAGCCGGCCTCGAGGAACATGCGGGCGATGCCGCTCATGCCGCTGCCCCCGATGCCGACGAAGTGCAGCGTGCCGGGATCGTCGGGAATCGTGACAGAAGGGTCGGGTTTGATCACGGTTCTGGTGCGTCTCTTTCTCGTACGTGGCGCCGGGGCTACCCCCGGACACCCAGTATCACGGTACGCGGTCTAAAGGGCGCTGTGGATGAGCGACACCATGCGTTCCGTACCGTCACGCATGCCGACGCTTGCCGCCCGCTCCCCCATCCGCGCGATGCCGGCGCGATCGGCGAGCATCGGAAGCAGCACCCCCTCGACCCAGGCGGCATCGAGCGCCGAATCCTCGACGAGCACTCCGCCGCCGGCCGCGACGACGCCCTTCGCGTTGAAGCGCTGCTCGCCGTTGCCGACCGGGTATGGCACGTAGACCGCGGGGATGCCGAGCGCGGCCAGCTCGCACACCGTCGCGGCCCCGGCACGCGAGAGCGCGAGATCGCAGGCGGCGAACGCGAGATCCATTCGGTCGCAGTAGTCGAGCAGGCGGTATCCCTCGATGTGCGGGTCGTCGAGGCCCTCACGGTCGCCCTGGATGTGCAGCACCTGCCACCCGGCGCCGGTGATGCGGCGCGCGGCCTCGTGCACGGTGCGGTTGATGCGCCTGGCCCCGAGCGAGCCGCCCGTGACGAGAAGTGTCGGCACACTCGCCGCAAGCGAGAAGCGAGCGAGAGCCTCGCCACGCCTGGCTGGCCGGTCGAGCGTCTCGATCTCGTGCCGCAGCGGCATGCCGACGACGGTCGCGCGAGGCAGCGGGGTGCCCGCGAACGCCACGCCGACGCCCGCGGCACGGCGCGCCCCCAGGCGGTTGGCGAGGCCGGGCTTGGCGTTGGCCTCGTGCAGCACCAGCGGCACCCCCGCCCGGCGCGCCGCCAGGTAAGCCGGCGCCGAGGCGTAACCCCCGAAGCCGACGACGATGTCGACGCCGCGTTCGCGAACGAGGCCGGCTACGGATGCCGCGGCCCGCCTCAGCCTGCCAGGGAACGAGAGCGCCTGCGCGTTGGGCCGTCGAGGGAACGGCAGCTTCGGGATCGTCACGAGCTCATAGCCGCGGGCGGGCACAAGCCGCGCCTCGAGCCCCTCGGCGGTGCCGAGGACGACGACGCGGGCGGCGGGCTCGGTGTCGCGGATGCGGTCGGCGACCGCCAGGAGCGGGTTCACATGCCCGGCCGTTCCACCGCCCGCGAGCAGGTACGTCGTCACGAAAGCCTGCGCGAGGCGCGCCGTGCCGCAACGGCCGAGACGGGCTGAGGCGCGTCGCGGCCGGTCTCCCTCGCGAACGACAGCACGATGCCGATGGCGACGAGCGAGCTGATGAGCGCGGTGCCGCCCGAGGAGATGAGCGGAAGCGGCACGCCGAGCGTCGGCAGCACCCCGAGTACCACACCGATGTTCACGAGCCCCTGACCGATGAGCCACACCATGACGCCGGCGGTTGTCACGCGGGCGGCGGGGTCGGCGGTGGAGTGCAGGATGCGCAGGAATGCGACCGCGAGCAGCACGAACAGTGCCAGAACGAGGACCGCTCCGATGAGCCCAAGTTCCTCTCCGATGATCGCGAAGATGAAGTCGGTGTCGGCCGACGGCAACCAGTTCCACTTCGAGTGAGAGTTGCCGAGCCCCACCCCGAAAACACCGCCGGAGGCCAGCGCGAACATACCGTTCTGCATCTGCCACGGGTCGGTCGCGCCCGCGGTATCCGGGCTGAACAGGGCGAGAATGCGTCCCATGCGGTTCGAACTCGTGACCGTGAAGAGGAATGCGCCGAGAGCACCGGCGAGGAGAACGACCGTCAGCTGGCGCAGGGGCACTCCGGCGAAGAACAGACAGCCGAGCAGGATTCCCGCCATGATGATGACGGTTCCGAGGTCGTTGCCAAGCAGAACCAGGCCGATCGCGGCTCCCATGACGAGCACAGCGGGGAACAGAGCGTAGCGCCACTCGCGCACGCGATCCCACTTCTTGGCGAAGAACATGCCCATCCATACGACCATCGCGACCTTGATGGCCTCGGAGGGCTGCAACGCGGGCAGCGAGCCGATCTGCAGCCAGTTCTTGTTTCCGAACGCTCCATGGCCGAGCGGCGTGAACACCACGAGAAGCTGCAGAGCGCACGCACCGGCCAGAAGTACCCACGCCCACTTCTTCCAGAATCTCGAGGGAACGCGGGAGGCGACAAGCATGAGCGGCACGCCGACCATGGCGAACATGCCCTGGCGAAGGAACTGACCGAAGAAGCTTCCGCTCGTCGAGTGTGCGTCGACCGACGACGAGGAGAGCACCATGATCAGGCCGAAGACGACCATGAACAGGGTTACGCCAAGGAGAAAGACGTAGTTGGCGGACTCCGCATGGAACACGCGGCCGAGCGAGATGCGCGCGATGCCGGGGCCCGAACCGATGCCAGCGCCCGAACCGATGCCGGCGCCCGAGCCGGGGCCGGACGGCTCCTGCCTGGGCGTGGCGTCAACCGGGAGACGCGGCCCGGGGCGGCGCACGAATGGCTTCGGCCTCGGGCTAGTGGGTTTGCCGAGGCGAGTCGGAGCCGTCATCCGCCTCACCTCCCAGGTACTCGTGCACGGCCGACGCGAACAGGCGCCCGCGCTCTGCGTAATCGGCGAACTGGTCCATTGACGCCGCGGCCGGGGCGAGGAGCACGGTGTCTCCCGCCACGGCCGCCGACGCGGCGAGTCGCACCGCGGTCGGCATTACGTCACCAGTCTCGTTCGGCGCCACCTCGAACACCGGCAGTGCGGGGGCGTGTCGCTCGAATGCCTCACGCAGCTCGGCGCGGTCGGCGCCGATCAGCACCGCGGCTCGCAGGCGCCCGGCGTGCGTGGCCACCAGCGGCTCGACGTCGACGCCCTTCAGCAGGCCTCCCGCGATCCACACCACCGAGTCGAAGGCGCGCAGCGATGCGTCCGCCGCGTGCGGGTTGGTCGCCTTCGAGTCGTCGACCCAGCGGATGCCCCCGGCCACCTTCACCACCTGAATGCGGTGGGCGTCGAGACTGAACGTGCGAAGCGTCTGGCGGATGACGCCCGGCGCCACCCCATAGGAACGGGCGAGAGCGCTCGCGGCCAGAATATTGGCCACGACATGCGGGGCATCGAGGCCGGCCTCGGCGAGCTCGGGGAGCGTGGTGAGCTCGATGGCGCTCGTGAAACGGTCGTCGAGGAAGGCCCGGTCGCACAGGATTCCGTCGACGATGCCGAGGTCGCTCGGCCCCGGCACGTCGAGCCCGAAGCCGATGGCGCGCGCACCCTCGAGAACGTCGGCATCCCGCACCATGGCCTCGGTCACCTGGTCGGCCCTGTTGTAGACGCACGCCACCTGGGTCGCCTCGTACACTTTCGCCTTTGCCTGCCGGTATCGCTCGGCCGAGCCATGCCAGTCGATGTGGTCGTCGGCGATGTTGAGGCAGGCGCTGGAGTACGGCGAGAGCCGGCCGGCGTCGTTGCGGTTCGCCCAGTGCAGCTGGTAGCTCGAGAGCTCGACGACGAGCACGTCGAACCCCTGCGGGTCACGGATGGCGTCGAGCACCGGCACCCCGATGTTGCCGCACGGGGCGGCGCGATATCCAGCGGCGGCGAGCATGGTGGCGGTGAGTTGCACTGTCGTGGTCTTGCCATTCGTGCCCGTGACCGCGATCCAGTCCGCCGGGCGTCCGACCTTGTCGCGCAGTCGCCACGCCAGCTCGATGTCGCCCCAGAGCTGGACGCCCGCCTGCTGTGCCCAGTTCAGCACCGGATGCTCGGGGTGGAACCCCGGCGACACGACGATCAGCTCGGGCTCGAACGCGACGAGGGCGTCCGGCGTGGCCGCCATGTCGTCGACAAGGAGTTCCGCGCCGATCACATCGAGAAGACGGGCCCGCTCGTCCGGCGCCGACGACGCCACCACGAGCACGCGGGCACCGAGCTCGGCGAGCGTGTCGGCGGCCGCGAAGCCGGTGACTCCAAGGCCGAGCACCGCCACCCGCAGGTCGCGCCAATCGGAATGCCAGCTCGTGAGCGCGGCGAGACGCTCGTGGAGAGCCTCGGACCCGCCACCCATCAGTGCGTCAGCCACTCGAGGTAGAAGATGCCGACCGCGGCCGCGATGAGGAGGCCCGCGACGATCCAGAAGCGCACCACGACCGTGACCTCGGCCCAGCCCTTGAGCTCGAAGTGGTGGTGGATGGGGCTCATCAGGAAGATGCGTCTGCCGTGTGTGAGCTTGAAGTACGCTCGCTGCACGATCACCGACCCGGTCTCGATCACGAAGAGCCCGCCGATGAGAACGAGCAGCAGTTCGGTGTGGCTGAGGATCGCCAGCGCCGCGATGACGCCGCCGAGCGCGAGCGAGCCCGTGTCGCCGAGGAAGATCTGGGCGGGCGACGTGTTCCACCAGAGGAACCCGATGAGGGCGCCGGCGACCGCGGTGGCGATCACTGCGAGGGCGAGCGGGTCTCGCACCTCGTAGCACTTGCTGATGTTGGCAGGGTCGAGCTTCGTGCTGTAACACGACTGGATGGACTGCCAGAAGCCGATGAGAATGTAGGCGCTGAGGGCGAGAATGGACGCGCCGGTCGCCAGCCCGTCGAGGCCGTCGGTCACGTTCACGCCGTTCGTGGTGCCGGCAACGATGAAGTTGATCCAGATGAAGTACAGGATGTACGCCACCACCACGCCGATGGCCCCGAACGCCGAGAGCGCCATGAAGTTGATGGGCAGATCGCGGATGAACGAGATCGTCATGTTGGCGGGCGTGTTGCCGTTCGCCGCCTCGGTCGGGAAGTTGACCGCGAGCACGCCGAAGATCGACGCCACGATGACCTGGCCGAGCACCTTCGCCCAGCCGCCGAGGCCGAGGCTCCTCTGGTTGCGCGTCTTCAGGAAGTCGTCGACGAAGCCGACGATGCCCATTCCCACCATCATGAAGAGAACCAGCAGGACCGAGATGCTGGGCCGCTGACCCGCGAGAAGTACCGACGTGAAGTAGCCGAACAGCACGCCGAGAATGATGATGATGCCGCCCATGGTGGCGGTTCCGCGCTTCGAGTGGTGGCTCTTCGGGCCGTCGTCACGAATGAACTGGCCCCACTCAAGCTTTCTGAACAGCTTGATGAAGGCCGGCGTCAGGAAGA
Source organism: Microbacterium sp. STN6 (assembly GCF_026410545.1). Taxonomy (GTDB): domain Bacteria; phylum Actinomycetota; class Actinomycetes; order Actinomycetales; family Microbacteriaceae; genus Root112D2. The sequence goes on along the minus strand of NZ_JAPMIT010000001.1, from coordinate 954,537 downwards.
GCGTGAACGCGAGAGAGAGGGCGCCGGAGGCGATGAGGACGATCACGAGAACGCCTGCCCGAGGCGGTCGCCCAGAAATCTGAGCCCCGCGGAGTTCGACGATTTCACGAGCACGGTGTCCCCCGGTTTCAATTCCGCCTTCAGGTAGTCGTACGCCTCGTCGGCGCTTTCGGCAAACACCGACTCGCCATCCCACGACCCCTCGTTGATGGCCGAGATGTGCATGCGCCTGGCCGACGCGCCCACGATGACGAGGCGGTCGATGTTGAGTCGCACGGCGAGCAGGCCGATGCGGTCGTGCTCCTCTCCCGAGAACTCGCCGAGCTCGCTCATCTCGCCGAGCACCGCCACGGTGCGCCCGCCAGGTGCCCCGATTTGCGCCAGCGTCTTCAGCGCGGCGGCCATCGAGTCCGGGCTCGCGTTGTACGCATCGTTGATGATGGAGACGCCGCCGCCACCCATCACCTCCATGCGCCACCGCTCGGCGACGGTGACCGACTCGAGCCCGGCAACAATGTCGTCGATTCCCACGCCGAGCTCGTCTGCGGCAGCCGCCGCGGCGAGGGCGTTCATGACGTGGTGCTCGCCCAGCACGCGGAAGTGCACACCCCGCTCCTCGCCCGACGGAAGGTGCAGCATAAAAGAGGTGCCGTCTGCGCCGCTCGCCAGGGCGCGAGCGCGCACATCCGCTCGGTCGTCGAGGCCGAACCAACGCACGCGTGCCGCCGTCTTGTCTGCCATGGATGCCACTCGCGCGTCATCGAGGTTCAGTACCGCCGTGTCGGTGGCCAGCAGGTCGGAGACCATCTCGGTCTTGGCCTTCAGCGTCGCCTCGATGCCGCCGAACTCGCCGGCATGCGCGAGGCCGACCTTGAGCACGATGCCGACGTCGGGCCGCACCATGCGCACGAGCCGGGCGATCTCGCCGATGCGGCTCGCGCCCATTTCGGCGACGAGGAAGTCGGTCGACTCCGTGACCTCGAGCATGGTGACGGGCGCGCCGACCTCGTTGTTGAAGGAGGCCCGCGGGGCAACGGTCTCGCCGGCACGGCTCAGGATGGCGCGCAACAGGTTCTTCGTGGTGGTCTTGCCGTTCGAGCCCGTCACGGCGACCACGCGCAGCCGGCCGAGCGAGCGCACGCGGCGAACGACCTCGGTGGCGAGATCGCCGAGCGCCACGACCGTGTCTGGCACCACGATCTGGGGAACCGGCGCGTCGAGCTCGTGGTCGACGATGAGCAGAGCGGCACCGTTGGCGACCGCCTGCGGCGCGAAAAGGTGACCGTCGGTCGTCTCGCCGCGCTTGGCGAAGAAGAGGGAGCCGGGCGTCACCTCGCGCGAGTCGGTGTGCGAGAGGCCCGACACGGTCGTCGTGCCGGAGGCGGCCTCCGCGTTGCCGAGCACGAGCTCGCCCCCGACTGCCGTGGCGATCTCGTCCAGCGTGAGCGCGATCATGCGAGCCACCCGGCCTCACGCAGAGCGAGGCGCGCGTCGTCTCTGGCGGAGTACGGCAGGTGCTGCCCCGCAACCTCGCGGTAGTCCTCGTGGCCGGGACCGGCGTAGAGCAGCACGTCGCCCTCGCCGGTGAGCGAGAGCGCCTTGCGGAACGCCTCGTGCACATCCGCCACCTCGTACAGCTCGAGGTCGGGCACCGCGTGCCTGGCGCCCGCGATGAGCGCGGCGCGGATCTCGGCCGGGTCTTCGCTGCGGGGGTGGAAGTCGGTGATCACGAGAGCGTCCGAGCCGCGGGCGGCGATGGCGCCCATGTCGCCGCGCTTGGTCGTGTCGCGGTCGCCGTCTGCTCCGAAGACCATGACGATGCGGCCGTCGGTGACGCGGCGCAGCGAGGCCAGCGTCGACAGGAACGCGTCTGGGGTGTGACCATAGTCGACGAAGACCGTCGGCCCACCCTCGCCGGACACCCTCTCGAGCCGGCCCGGGATGTAGACGTCGATGCTGCCGTCACGCTCAAGCACGTGGGCGATAGCGTCGAGGTCGTAGCCGGATTCGACGAGCATGACGATGGCAAGGGCCGCGTTCGCGGCCATGTACGAGCCGGGAAGCGGAACGCTCGTGACGAGGCGGCGCCCCTCCGGTCCCTCGAGCGAGAACTCGGTGCGCTCGAGCGACTCGGACGTGATCTGAAGGATCCACTCGGCGTCTGCACCAGCCGAACTCGAGAGCGTCGTCACGGGAATGCGGGACTGCGCTGCCAGCCGCCTGCCCCAGTCGGAGTCGAGCGTGACCACTCCTCGGCGTGAGCGCTCGGGGTCGAAGAGGGCCAGTTTCGCCTCGAAGTATTCCTCCATCTCGTCGTAGTCGTCGAGATGGTCGTGGCTGAGGTTCGTGAACCCGGCGACGTCGAAGACGACGCCGTCGACGCGATGCCGGGTGAGCGCCTGTGCCGACACCTCGACGGCGACCGCACGCACCTCTTCCTCGCGCATGCGGGCGAGAAGCGAGTGCAGCTCCGTGGCCTCCGGGGTTGTGAGCGAGCTCACGACGGCCGTGTCTCCGATGCGGCGCTCCGCGGTCGAACTGAGGCCTGACACGACGCCGAGCTGGGTGAGCAGGGCACTCAGAAGATAGACGACGCTCGTCTTGCCGTTCGTGCCCGTCACGGCGAACAGCGTCGCCGGGTTCTCCTGCGTGCGGTGCACCCAGGCGGCGACGGCGCCGAGCGCGGCGCGCGGATCGGGCGTGAGAAGCACGGGCAGGCCGCTCCCGGCCGCAGTGTCGGCACCGGCGGCATCCGTCAACACGGCAACCGCGCCGGCATCCGCAGCGGCCTGCGCGTACCGCGCGCCGTGGGAGTTGCGCCCGGGTACACCCACGTAGAGGTCCCCCGGGTGCACGGATGCCGAGTTCAGCGAAACCCCGGAGACCTCGAGCCCGTCGACCGATCCTCGCGTCTCAAGCGAGAATTCAGCGACCAGCTGGGCCAGGGACCGTGAGAGAGGATGCTCTGGACGCAAGGCGGAGGACGCGGATGCGTTCACGCACGCTCACTTTCTAGTAATACGGCGGGTAGTTCGGCGACGGCGTTGTCGACGGCTTCACCCGGTAGGTTTTCAGCACCTGCGACATCATCGTTTTGAACAACGGAGCGGCCGCGGCGGACGTTCTAATCTTAACCGGGTTCGCGATGTTGACTGAAACGACGTACTGCGGGTCGCCCGCCGGAGCGAGGCCGGTGACCGAGACCAGGTACGTGGACTTGTAGCCACCGTTGCCGTCGGCCTGCTGCGCGGTTCCCGTCTTCGCCGCGACCCGATAGCCCGGAATCGTGAGTTCCTTGCTGACCTCACCACCGGTGACGACGCTCTCGAGCATGCCGACCACCTGCTTGGCGGTCGACGCCGAGACCACGCGCTCACCCTTCGTCGACGGCACCTCGGTCATGCTGCCGTCGGGCTGCTTGCAGCCCTCCACGAGTTGCACCGGAAGGCGTACGCCGTCGTTGCCGAGGGTCTGGTACACGCTCGCGATCTGGATGGCGGTGGCCGAGACGCCCTGACCGAACATGGTCGCGTAGCGCGTCTGGTCGTCCCAGCCCTGGTACGGGTTCAGGATGCCGCCGCTCTCGCCGGGGAAGTCGACGGCCGTCTTCGTGCCGATCCCGAACTTCTTGAGGTAGTCGTAGTGCTCCTTGTCGCTCAGGCGCGAGCCGAGCTTGGAGATACCGGTGTTCGACGACCACATGAGCACGCCGGTGAGCGTCAGCCGCCAGTCATCGTGGTAGAAGGCGTCGTAGAGCGATGCGCCATGGCCGGAGGTGAAGTGGTAGGGCGCGAGCACCTGGCTGGTTGGCGTGGCGAGTCCGTCGTTGATGAGCGCGGCGGCCGTGATGGGCTTGAATGTCGAACCCGGCTCGAACGGCGAGGTGAACGCGCGGGAGTTGAGGTACTTGGGATCGCTGCCGCTCACGTTGTTCGGATCCACCGACGGATACTCGGCGACGGCCTTGAGCTTGCCGGTCTTGGCCTCCATCACCGTGACGATCCCCGAGGTGCCGCCGAGGTCGGTGACCGCCTCGGCCAGCTTCTGCTGCGCGAACCACTGCAGGTCGGAGTCGATGGTGAGCACAACCTCCCCGCCGTCCTTCGCCTTCTTGGTCGTCTGCGAGCTGCCCGGGATGGGCACGTTGTCGGCGCCGCGCTGGTAGACCGTCGCGCCGTTCTCGCCCGCCAGGCACGAGTTCTGGGCCAGCTCGATGCCGGCCTGGGCCTGGCCTTCGGAGCCGACGAAGCCGACGATGTTGCCGGCCACAGCGCCGTCAGGGTAGGTGCGGGCCTGGGTGCGCTTGGCGTAGAGCCAAGGGATGTTCAGCGCGGTGAGCTTGTTCAGCTTCGTCACGTCGATGCCGTCGACGATGGGTGCGTACTGCGAGTCCGGGTTGACCGTCAGCGCGTCATCGATGATCTGACGGATCTTCGCCCCGCCGAGGCCGGTCACCGTGCCGATCGCGTCGGTGTCTTTCGTGTACTTGGCCTGGCCGTCGTGCGTCGCCTCCTGCTTGGCGACCGACGGCGAGATCTGGATGTTCCAGCGCTGCACGCTCGCCGCGAGCGTGACACCGTTTGCGTCGACGATGGAGCCGCGCAGGCCCGTCATCGTCTGCGTCACCGAGCGGTCCTTGGTCGACTGGCTCACGAGGTCGGCCGCGTGCACGACCTGGATGTCGACGAGCTTGACGAGGAAGACGCCGATGACGGCGGCCACCGCGACGACGGTGACGAGCGACCTGCGTCTGATCGAGCTCTTGGTCATAGCCTCGTGTCTTTCCGTGTCGGAACTACCGTGTGGTCGGCGACGGCAGCGTTCCTACAAACGGTACGTTCGGGTCGGGCGTGAGAGCGTCAGGCGCGCTCGAAGCCGCGGAACCGGCTGCGTTCGACTTCGCTGCCGTCGACCCTGCCGCGGATGAGCCGGCGGCGCCCTTCGCGGGCTCGAGCAGGGCGTTGGGTACGACGAGCGTGCCGTCGGTCGCGGCGCCGCCGGCGGCGGGCGCGGGTGCAGGTGAGCCGAGCACCGCCCCGTCGGAGAGCCTGAGGTACACGAGATTGGGGTTGGCCACCATGCCGAGAGCGGTCGCCTTGGCGGCGAGGCTCTGCGGCGACGCCGTCGTGTCGAGCGACTCGGTGACGGCCTGGTAGCTGCGCTGCAGCGTCATCTGACGCGCCGTGAGCCCGTCGAGCTCATACGCGCCCTGCGAGACGGCGATGCTCATGAGCAGCTGGGCGACGACGATCCCCATGAGAGAGGCGACGGCAACGATCGCGTAGACGGCACGCGGCCGCGCCTTCCGCTGGCTGCGCGTCGCCACGACCTCGAGGTGACCGCGTCGCTCCTCGGGCGCGCCCGCGGGCGCGGCGGAGCCCCAGACGTCCCGCCAGGTGTCGGCCAGCGGAGTGCTCATGCGCGTCTCCTCACTCGTTCTGCAACCCGAAGGCGCACGGGGGTCGCACGCGGGTTGGCGGCGATCTCGTCTTCGCTGGCGCGCTCGGCGCCCTTGGTCACGAGCCGAAGCTCGGGCCGGTGCTCCGGCAGTTCCACGGGAAGCCCGGCCGGCGCGCTCGACGTGCTGAGACGGGCGAGCGTGCGCTTGACGATGCGGTCCTCGAGAGACTGGTACGCCATCACAGCGATGCGGCCGCCGATGGCGAGGGCGTCAATCGCACGAGGAAGGGCCGTCTCGAGCACCGAGAGTTCCTGGTTGACCTCGATCCGCAGCGCCTGGAACACGCGCTTGGCCGGGTGTCCCTGACGCTGCACGGCCACGGGGGTGGCCTGCGTAATGAGGTCGACGAGCTGCCCTGACGACACGAGCGGATGCCGCATCCGCTCCTCGACGATACGTTTCGCGTAACGCGACGCCAGCTTCTCCTCCCCCCACTCGCGGAAGATGCGGCGGAGGTCCTCCTCGCTGTATTCGGCGAGGATCGTCTCGGCCGTCAGCGCGCTCGTCGAGTCCATGCGCATGTCGAGCGGCGCATCCTTCGAATAGGAGAAGCCGCGCTCGACGCGGTCGAGCTGGAGCGAGGAGACGCCGAGGTCGAAGAGCACGCCGTTCACCTCGTCGAAGCCTTCCGCGGCGAGGGCGTCGTCGATGTCGTCGTAGACGACGTGCACGAGTCGCACGCGACCGCCGAACGGGGCGAGCCGCTCCCCCGCGATCGCCAGGGCCTCGGGGTCCCGGTCGAGGCCGACGAGGGTGAGCTCGGGGAACCGGTTCAGGAATGCCTCGGCGTGCCCGCCCATGCCGAGCGTGGCGTCGACCAGCACCGCATCTGGCGCGCTGAGGGCCGGGGCGAGCACCTCGATGCACCGCTCGAGGAGCACCGGGGTGTGCAGGTCACGCGGATTCTGGGCTGCCATGGTGTTCGGGAGTGCTCCTGGGGCCGGATCCCCATCCATTTACGGGCCTGGCACCGGGGAAGTGTGTCAGGAAGCATGAATGGCTGGGAGTCGGGCGCAAGGGGCTAGAAGAGTCCCGGGATCACCTCCTCGGCGGTGTCGGAGAACGCGGCTTCCTGTTCGGCGAGGTACGTCTGCCAGGCCTCCGCGTCCCAGATCTCGGCTCGGCTGCCCGCGCCAATGACGACGAGGTCGCGGTCGAGGCCGGCATAACTGCGCAGGGCGGGCGGAACGGTGACGCGGTGCTGCTTGTCGGGGCTCTCAGCGCTTGCGCCGGAGAGGAAGACGCGCAGGTAGTCGCGGGCCTGCTTGCTCGTGACGGGCGCCTGACGGATCTTCTCGTGCAGCGACTCGAACTCGCGCTGGCTGAAGACGTAGACGCAGTGCTCCTGACCGCGCGTCATGACGATGCCGCCGGCGAGTTCATCGCGGAATTTGGCCGGCAGGATGATGCGGCCCTTCTCGTCGAGCTTGGGGTTGTACGTGCCAAGAAACACCGGCAGCTCCCCCGTTCTTTGCCCGATCCCTCACGATTGCTCCACTTTACTCCACACTCCACCACCAATCAACGATATGCGCCCGTTTTGGGGGCAAACGCACTCGAGAGTCCGCGAAAGCACGCGGAAGTGCGCGGTGGAGGGAAAGGGAGCGGATTGCACGAAGCTGTTCCGAAGCGGCGCGCGTCGCACGGGCTGCGCGTCACGGCGCAGACTCCGCTGTCGAGAGACGGCGATTAACGAGAAAAGGACCGACTCAGTGAGCCAGTCCCTTTATGTACTGCTTTTACGTAGTGCTGTGCTTTTACGTACTGCGGATCGTGACGGTGGTGCGATGTGGAGCGGCGGCTACTGCTCGCCGTCCTGGCGCTTCTCCCACCGCTCGTTCAGCCTGTCCATGAAGCCGGCGTGCGCCGGCCCGCGGTTGTCGCTGGCGCGACCGGACCCCGTTGCCGCCCCTGACCCGCGAGGCTTGCGCCCGGGCGCGACCGCGAGAAGAACGCCGACGAACATGAGCACGAAACCCACGACGCCCACGATGATGCCGACGACGGGAACCTGGATGAACACGCCCGTGATAAGGGTCGCGATGCCGAGAACGACGACGAGAACGCCCAGCACGATCGACCGGTAGGCGGGCCGCTGATGGCCCCCGCCACCGACCTTGGCGACGAAGTCTGCATCGTTCTGATAGAGACTGCGCTCCATCTCATCGAGGAGGCGCTGCTCGTGCTCCGAAAGCGGCATCCAAATCCCCCCTCTTATCGGGTTCGACGCTGTGTAACAGGCGTTGTAGCACCAATTCTAGTCCGGCTGCGATAGCTAGGCTAGGCGTGTGGCTGAAAGCACTCGACTCGCCGACCTGGTTCAGGCCAGAATCGATGACTTCCTCGCCGACCGCACTTCCATTCTCGCCTCCGTCTCGCCGGATCTGGCGCCGATATCGGTGTTCTCACGGGAGTTTCTCAGTGGTGGCAAACGCTTCCGCGCGCAGTTCTGCTACCACGGGTGGCAGGCGGCCACGGGCACGGCGAGCGGGTGGGGCGGCGAGCCGCATCCGTCGGTCGTCACCGCGGCAGCGGCGCTCGAGGTCTTTCACGCCGCGGCGCTCATTCACGACGACATCATCGACAATTCGGATACGCGGCGCGGCGCCCCCAGCGCGCACCGCCGGTTCGAGCAGCTGCACCGCGACGGCGGTCTCTCTTCCGACGCCGGCGCGTACGGCCGCGCCACCGCGCTGCTCATCGGCGACCTGCTTCTCGGCTTCAGCGACGAACTGATCGACGCGTCACTCGGGCACGCGGATGCCGCGGTGCGCGAGGCGACCCGCGGCGAGTTCAACCGCATGCGGCTCGAGGTCACCGCGGGCCAGTACCTCGACATTCTCGAGGAGAATGCGTGGCGCACGCGGGGTGAGGGCGAACAGCTGGACCGCGCGATGCGCGTGATCGTCTACAAGTCGGCCAAGTACAGTGTGGAGGCTCCGCTCGTTCTCGGCGCCTCGCTTGGTGGCGCGAGCGGGGCACTTATTGAGGCGCTGCGCGCGTTCGGTCTGCCGCTCGGCGTGGCGTTCCAGCTGCGTGACGACCTGCTCGGTGTCTTCGGCGACGCCGAGGTGACCGGCAAGCCCAGCGGCGACGACCTGCGCGAGGGCAAGCGCACAGTGCTGATCGCGCTCGCCCGCCGCCGCATGAGCCCGGACAGCGTACGGATGCTGGACGACCTCATCGGCGACCGATCGCTCGACGACGATCAGGTTGCCGAGCTGCAGAAGGCGATCGCGGGCAGCGGCGCGCGGGACGCGGTCGAGACCATGATCGACGACAACGTCTCTGCGGCTCTCGAGGCCTTGGATGCGGCGGCGCTCGACGACGCGTCGCGTCAGCGCCTGCGCGAACTGGCCGCGCGCGTCGCTCGCCGCGACTCCTGAGACGCTTGGCCGGTCGCCGCTCGGCCTGGGCAACGCAGCTAGCCGAGCGCCTGTGCGACGCGCCGCACCTCGGCCTTGCGGCCCGAGCGCAGCGCGTCGATGGGTGCGACGCCGAGGCTCGCCTCCGGCTCGAGCAGCCATGCCACGGCCTCCTCATCGGAGAAGCCATCGTCGCCGAGCAGAATCAGCGTTCCTCTCAGCTCGGGCAACGGCTGCCCGTCACGCACGAAATCCGCGGGAACCTTCAGCACCCCGTCGATGCGGGCGCCCGCCAGGTGGCGGTCTTCAATGAGGCGTCGCACGCGGCCGGGAGTGAGGGAGAGCAGCTCGACGAGGTCGGGAACGGTCAGCCAGGTGCGGGATGCGTCGTGTTCAGTCACAGCACAAGCCTGCCATGGCGAGGCGCCCGCGTTGAAGAACCACCGGTCGTGGCGCCCGCAGAGACTTTGTTACGGTCGTGTTAACCCTCGTCACTCCTGCCACTGGCGTTGACTCCTCTACCGATGTGTGCCAGCGTGGAGCGAGGTGCATTCGACACCTCTGGGGGTTTCATGGCGAATCACGGTCGCTTTCTGACGATTCCGCTTGCGGTGATCGGGTCGGTCGCGATGGCCGTCGGGGCAGCCGCGCCCGCACAGGCCGCGACGATCAAACGGCACGAGCATGCTGGTTCACACACGGACAGCATCGGGATGCAGCCGACTGTCAGCGCGGCGGGGCCCCGCGCCGCGTTCGCCTCGACCGCGTCTTCGACCGCTTCCTCGGCCGCGTCCTCGCCTGCCGGAGCCGCCGCGGCTCTCAGCACAGCCGGCATCGTCGCTGCGTCACTGCCCGCACCGCACACGTACACCGTGGCGAACGGCGACACCGTGAGCGCCGTCGCCGCACGCTACGGCCTCGCGACGGCTCGCGTGCTCGCGCTCAACGGTCTCAGCTGGAAGAGCCTGATCTTCCCCGGTCAGGTTCTGACACTGACGGATGCTGCGCCCGCTCCCGTCGCAGCGCCGACCCGCGCGCCCGCACCGTCGCCCACCTCGGCCACATACACCGTCGTGCGCGGCGACACCGTGAGCGGCATCGCGGCGGCGCACGGCGTGAGCACGGCATCCGTCCTCGCCGCCAACGGGCTGAACTCGTCGAGCATCATCTACCCAGGTCAGTCGCTCGCGATCCCCGGCGGCGCGGCATCGGCCCCGGCCGCGCAGGCACCTGCGCCGACGCCGGCTCCGGCCCGCGCCGCGGAGGCGTTCACGCCGCAGCGTGCGGCATCCGTCACCGCGTTCACCGCCGAGATGCGCCAGAACGCGCAGACGATCATCGCCGTCGGGCGCCAGCTCGGGGTGCCCGATGACGGAATCGTCGTCGCGCTCGCCGCCGCCATGCAGGAGTCCGGCCTGCGCAACCTCGGCTACGGAGACGAGGATTCGCTCGGGCTGTTCCAGCAGCGCCCGAGCACCGGCTGGGGCACGGCAGCGCAGATTCTCGACCCGGTGCGCTCGACGCGTGCCTTCTTCGGCGGCCCGTCGAACCCCAACGCTGGCCTCACCCGCGGCCTGCTCGACATTGCCGGCTGGCAGTCGATGCCGGTGACCGTCGCGGCGCAATCCGTGCAGATCTCCGCGTACCCAGAGGCCTACGCGAAGTGGGAGTCGGATGCGCGGGCATGGCTCGCCGCACTGGGCTGAGCGCGAGCTCTCGGATGCGGCGGTCGCGTTCACGGTGTTTTATCCGGATTCCGAGGCACTGCATCCCTAGACTTCTGTGGTGACCACCGCGCCGACCGACCCGATGATCGGCCGTCTCATCGACGGCCGCTATCAGGTGCGCTCGCGGATCGCCCGGGGCGGCATGGCGACGGTGTATCTCGCGACCGATCTGCGCCTGGAGCGCCGGGTCGCCATCAAGATCATGCACGGGCATCTGGCCGACGACACGTCGTTCAAGAGCCGGTTCGTGCAGGAGGCTCGCAGCGCCGCGCGTCTGGCGCACCCCAACGTGGTCAACGTCTTCGACCAGGGTCAGGACTCCGACATGGCGTATCTCGTCATGGAGTACCTGCCCGGCATCACCCTTCGTGAGCTGCTGAAGGATTACGGCAAGCTCACGCCCGAGCAGGCGATCGACATCATGGAGGCCGTACTCGCCGGCCTGGCCGCGGCGCATCGCGCGGGAATCGTGCACCGCGACCTCAAGCCCGAGAACGTGCTGCTGGCCGACGACGGCCGCATCAAGATCGGCGACTTCGGGCTCGCGCGCGCCGCCACAGCGAACACGGCGACCGGGCAGGCGCTGCTTGGAACCATCGCGTACCTCTCGCCCGAGCTCGTCACCCGCGGCATCGCCGACGCGCGCAGCGACATCTACGCGCTCGGCATCATGCTGTACGAGATGCTCACGGGCGAGCAGCCTTTCCAGGGCGAGCAGCCCATGCAGATCGCGTACCAGCACGCCAACGACTCGGTGCCGACGCCGAGCAGCAAGAACCCCGCGGTACCTGCCGAGCTCGACGAGCTGGTCATGTGGGCCACGGCGAAGGCCCCCGAGCACCGCCCGGCCGACGCCGGCGCCATGCTCGACCGCCTCATCGAGGTGGAGAAGGTGATCCGCGGCGAGCAGCCGACGACGACGCTGCAGCCGACGATGGTGCTCGCGCCGGCGTTCTCCGGCACCGAGGACGAGACGCGCATCCTGAACCCCGCCGTGCGCGCCCACACCCAGGCAACCGCGCCGAATCGCATCGACTCCCTCGCCTCGACGGCCCGTCGGCGCAAGGGCAAGGGCTGGTGGCTGTTCCTTCTGGTGCTGCTGCTCGCCGCGGGCGCGGGCGGCACCGGCTGGTACTTCGGCCAGGGGCCGGGGTCGGTCGTGACGCTGCCGTCGCTTAAAGGAGCGGATCCGGCATCCGCCACGACGCAGCTGAAGGATCTGGGCCTCGCCGTCGACACGCGCAGCGTCAACAGCCTCACCGTCGCACAGAACAAGGTGGTCGAGACCGACCCGCCATCGGGCACGGGAGTGAACCGCGGCAGCGCCGTCACCATTCTGATCTCGGCGGGACCGAAGCCCATCGAGCTGCCGGCCCTTGCGGGCCTCACGCAGGCCGACGCGACGGCGAAGATCACGGCGCTGAAGGCTAAAGTCGCGACGCCGGTGGCCGAGCAGTTCAGCGCCGACGTGGCGAAGGGCGTCGTGATCTCCGCGGCGACGGCAGACGGCACCGACGTTTCGAAGGGCGGCGCGAGCCTGCAGGGGGCGAGAATCAGCCTGGTTGTGTCGCTCGGGCCGGTGCCCGACGTGACCGGCAAGACGTTCGACGAGGCTGTGGCGACACTGGCGAGCGCCGGCCTGAAGGGCGTGCAGGGCTCACAGGACTACAGCGACACCGTGCCGGATGGCAGTGTCATCAGCGCGGCGCCCGCGACCGACGGGCCGGTGCACAAGGGCGACGAGATCCTGCTGAATACGTCGAAGGGGCCGCAGCTGTTCCCGCTGCCGGACGTGAGTGGGAAGACGATCAACGCGGCAAAGGCCGCGCTCGAAGCGGAGGGCTACGTCGTGACAATCGACACCAACGTGCCGAAGAGTCTCTGGGGAACCATCCTGATCACATCCACCGATCCCGCGGCAAACACGCCTGTGAAGAAGGGCTCGGCCGTTACGGTCAAGGCGCAATACTGACTCGCGGCGGAGGGGTTTCGAGACGCGCTTCGCGCTCCTCAACCCGCGCAGTTCCTCAACCCGCTCAGTTCCTCAACCCGCGCAGTTCCTCAACCCGCTCAGGTTTCGAGACGCGCTTCGCGCTCCTCAACCCGCGCAGTTCCTCAACCCGCTCAGCGCGTGGCGCCCAGCTCCTCTGCGACGAGGAAGGCGAGCTCGAGTGACTGCATGTGGTTCAGGCGCGGGTCGCACAGCGACTCGTAACGCGTCGCCAGCGTGGCCTCGTCGATGTGCTCCGAGCCGCCGAGGCACTCGGTCACGTCGTCGCCCGTGAGCTCCACGTGGATGCCGCCTGGGTTGGTGCCGACCGCGCGGTGCGACTCGAAGAACCCCTTCACCTCGTCGACGATCTCGTCGAAGCGCCGGGTCTTGTAGCCCGCCGGGGTGGTGAGCCCGTTGCCGTGCATCGGGTCGGTGACCCACAGCGGCGTGGCGCCCTCGCCCTTGATTCGCTCGAGCAGCGGCGGCAGCGCATCCCGGATCTTGCCGGCGCCCATGCGCGTGATGAACGTGAGCCGCCCCGGCTCGCGGTCGGGGTCGAGCCGGTCGATGAGCCGCATCATGTCGTCGCCGCTCGTCGTTGGCCCGAGCTTCACGCCGATGGGGTTGCGCACGCGTGAGAGGAAGTCGACGTGTGCGCCGTCGATGTCGCGGGTGCGCTCGCCGATCCACACGAAGTGCGCCGACGTGTTGTACGGCAGCCCGGTGCGCGAGTCGATGCGGGTCATGGGCCGCTCGTAGTCCATCAGCAGCGCCTCGTGGCTCGCGTAGAACTCCACGCGCTTCAGCTCGTCGAAGTCGGCGCCCGCCGCCTCCATGAACTTGATGGCGCGGTCGATCTCGCGGGCGAGGCCCTCGTAACGCTGGTTCGCCGGGTTCGCGGCGAATCCGCGGTTCCAGCTGTGCACCTGGCGCAGGTCGGCGAAACCGCCCTGCGTGAACGCGCGGATGAGGTTCAGCGTCGACGCCGCCGTGTGGTAGCCCGTGACGAGCCTGCCCGGGTCGGCCTGGCGCGATTCCGGAGTGAAGTCGTAGCCGTTCACGATGTCGCCGCGGTAGGCGGGAAGCGTGACTCCCCCGCGCGTCTCGGTCTCGCTCGAGCGCGGCTTGGCGAACTGGCCGGCCATACGACCCATCTTGATGACCGGCACCGAGGCGCCGTACGTGAGCACGACCGCCATCTGCAGCACGGTCTTCACGCGGTCGCGGATCTGGTCGGCCGTCGCGCCCGCGAACGTCTCGGCGCAGTCGCCGCCCTGCAGCAGGAACGCCTTGCCCTCGGCGGCCCTGGCGAGCCTCGTGCGCAGCTGGTCGACCTCGCCGGCGAACACCAGTGGCGGCAGCGTCGACAACTGAGCGGATGCCGCATGTGCCGCGTGCTCGTCGGGCCACACCGGCTGCTGCCTGATCGGGAGCTCGCGCCAGTGATCCAGCCCCGCGATCACGGACTCATCGGCCTCGACGACGGGTTCGAACGGATCTACCACCAATGCTCACTTCTCATTCGGGGCGCGTGCACTCTCGTGGCCGACGCGCCGGACGTCTCAGGCAGAGGTCCGCCCCGCGCTGACACGGGGCGTAGGACATCGAGCCTACCGCGAAAGGGTGGCTCGCTTCTCCTTGACGGTCGAGGCGTACACGTCGACGTAGTGCTGCCGACCCAGCGCGTGCAGCTCGTACATGATCTGGTCGGTGATAGAGCGAAGGATGAACCGGTCGCCTTCCATCCCGGCGAAGCGCGAGAAATCGATGGGCTCCCCGACGATGATGCCGAGCCTGCGCACCTTCGGCAGGCGTTTGCCGATGGGCATGATCTCTTCCGTGCCGACCATGACGACGGGAACCACCGGCACCTTGCCCTCGAGAATCATGCGAGCGACACCGGTGCGGCCCCGATACAGGTTGCCGTCGGGGCTGCGCGTGCCCTCGGGGTAGATGCCGAGCATGTCACCACGCGCGAGCACGGCGAGGCCGGTGTTGAGCGACGCCTCAGATGCCTTGCCCCCGGAGCGGTCGATCGGCAACTGGCCGGTGCCAAGCATGAAGTTCTTCGTCAGCCAGCCCTTCAGGCCCTTACGGGTGAAGTAATCGCTCTTGGCGAGAAAGGAGACGCGGCGCTTGGTGAGAAGCGGCAGGAAGACCGAGTCGATGAACGACAGATGGTTGCTCGCGAGGATCACGCCGCCGCTCTCGGGAATGTTCTCGAGGCCGACCGCCCACGGCCGGAAGATGGACTTCAGGATCGGACCGACGACGATGAGCTTGAGGATCCAGTAGAACATGGGTATCGGCCCCTTCGGCGAGCGAGCCAATCCTACAACTGGCCCGCGTGCACGCGGGCGAGGTCGGCAGCGCCGACGACACCGGCGTCGTTCACGAGCTCGGCGATGAGGAACTCCGGTTCCGGGTGGTAGCCCCGCGCGGGCAGGTTGTCGAAGTAGGCGAGACGGATGGGCTCGAGCAGTAGCTCCCCGGCCTGGGCGACGCCGCCGCCGAACACGAAGAGCTGCGGGTCGAGAACGGCGCCGAGGCTCGCACACGCCTGTCCGAGCCAGCCGCCGAGCTCGCGAAGGGCCGCGAGAGCGCCGGGGTCGCCCGCCATGATGAGTTCGCTGATGTCGGTGCCCGAGAGGGCGCCGTTCCGTGCGCGCACCTCGGCGAGGGGCTGGCCGATACCGCCGGCGTCAGCGAGAACGTTGGCCATGCGCTGAAGGGCCCGGCCGGAGCCGTACTGTTCGATGCAGCCGTGTGCGCCGCATCCGCAGGGCAGGCCACCGGGCACCACACGCATGTGGCCGATCTCCGCGCCCGCGCCGAAGCCGCCGCGGAAGAGCCGATCCTCGCTCACGATCGCCCCGCCGACGCCCGTGCCGATCGTGAGCATGACCATGTCGCTCACCAGACGCCCGGCTCCGTAACGGAATTCGGCCCAACCGGCC
The DNA here is from genome assembly GCF_026410545.1 of Microbacterium sp. STN6. Classification (GTDB taxonomy): domain Bacteria; phylum Actinomycetota; class Actinomycetes; order Actinomycetales; family Microbacteriaceae; genus Root112D2. The sequence continues at coordinate 939,034 of NZ_JAPMIT010000001.1, read as the reverse complement.
GCGTTCGCATCGTTCTCGATGACCACGGGAATGTCGAGTCTGGCCTCGAGCTTCTCGCGGAATGGCTCGTTGCGCCAGTTGATGTTCGGCGCGTAGTACACGGTCGACTGGGAGGCGTCGATGAACCCCGCCGCGGCCACCCCCGCCGCCGTGACCTCGCGGCCTCGTGAAAGACGCTCGATCATCTCGACCACGACGTTCTCGATCTCGCGCGGCTCTCCCGCAGGAGTCGGCTGGCGATCCTCGGCGAGGATCGTGCCGAGCTCATCGACCACCGCTCCCGCGATCTTGGTACCGCCGATGTCGATTCCGATCGCGTGCACAGACACCGGCCTTCCGAATGTGGGATGAGCGTGACGTGCGCGACCGGGCACCGCCAGCGCCCGCGGTCCGCACCATCTAGAGTGTAGTCAACCACCCAGTTGTTATCCACGAGGTCGTGGCGCACCCGCACCACCCCCGCCCGTGGCGCCGGTACCGAAGGAGTTACCGTGGAAGAGTTCGATGCACCCGCTGCCGTTCCCGCCGATCCTCAGGCGAACGCGACCGACCTGCTCATCGACCGGGTGGCGCTGACACCGAATGCGCCGCTGTTCGCCCGCCCCGTCGACGGCGGGTGGCAGGACGTCACATCGTCCGAGTTCCTGGCCCAGGTGATCGCGCTGTCCAAGGGGCTCATCGCTGCCGGCATTCAGCCAGGCGACAAGATCGGGCTCATGTGCAAGACGCGCTACGAGTGGAGCCTCATCGACTTCGCGACCTGGTTCGCGGGCGCGATCCTCGTTCCCGTGTACGAGACCTCCTCGCCCACGCAGATCCGCTGGAACCTCAGCGACTCCGGTGCGACGTCCGTGATCCTCGAGACCCCGGAGCACTTCACCCGCTTCGATGAGGTGCACCCGGAGCTCCCCGGCATCTCGCGTGTCTGGCAGATCGACCTCGGCGACCTCGACAAGCTCGCGGCGGGCGGCGTCGACGTCGCCGACGACGAGGTCGAGCGCCGCCGCAACCTCGCCAACGAAGACGACATCGCGACCCTCATCTACACCTCGGGTTCCACGGGCAAGCCGAAGGGATGCGTGCTGACGCACAAGAACTTCGTCGAGCTCTCGCGTAACTCGGCCGCCGCGATGGGCAAGGTCGTGAACGCGCCCGGCGCATCCACTCTTCTCTTCATCACGACGGCCCACGTGTTCGCCCGATTCATCGCGGTGCTGTCGGTGCACGCCGGCGTGAAGGTGGGCCACCAGCCCGACACCTCGCAGCTGCTGCCGTCGCTTGCCTCGTTCAAGCCGACGTTCCTGCTCGCGGTGCCCCGCGTGTTCGAGAAGGTCTACAACTCGGCCGAGCAGAAGGCGGAGGCGGGCGGCAAGGGCAAGATCTTCCGCGCGGCGGCGAAGGTCGCGGTGGAGCACTCGAAGGTGCTCGCCACCGGCCGCCCCGTGCCCCTCGGGCTGCGGCTGCGCTTCGCCCTGTTCGACAAACTCGTGTACGGCAAGCTGCGTTCGGCGATGGGCGGCAACGTGAAGTACGCCGTCTCCGGCTCCGCGCCGCTCGGCGAGCACCTAGGCCACTTCTTCCACAGCCTCGGCATCACGGTGCTCGAGGGCTATGGGCTCACGGAGACAACAGCGCCGGCAACCGTCAACCTCGAGTCGAAGTTTAAGATCGGCACCGTCGGCCCGGCGCTTCCCGGGGTCGGCATCCGCATCGAGGAGGACGGCGAGGTGCTCGTGAAGGGCATCAACGTCTTCAAGGAGTACTGGAAGAATCCCGAGGCCACCGCCGAGGCGTTCGACGGCGAGTGGTTCAGAACGGGCGACCTCGGCTCACTCGACGACGACGGGTTCCTCACGATCACGGGCCGCAAGAAGGAGATCATCGTCACGGCCGGCGGCAAGAACGTTGCGCCCGCCGCGCTCGAAGACCCGATTCGTTCGAATCCGCTCGTCGGTCAGGTCGTGGTCGTGGGCGACCAGAAGCCGTTCATCGGGGCTCTCATCACGCTCGACCCCGAGATGCTGCCGGTGTGGCTCAACAACAATGGCGAGGATGCGGGCATGACCGTCGCCGAAGCGTCGGTCAACCCGGCGGTCATCGCCGAGATCCAGCGCGCGGTCGACGTCGCGAACTCCACCGTCTCGCGCGCCGAGTCGATCCGCAAGTTCGTCGTGCTCGCCACCGAGCTCACGGAGGACAGCGGCCACCTGACACCGAAGCTCAGCATCAAGCGAAACGTGATTCTAAAGGACTTCGCCGACGTGATCGAGGGCATGTACCAGACGACGCCGGCGACGCAGGGAATCTCGCTGCAGCACTGAGTTTCTAGAACCAGTCGCTCTCGCGGATCTGCTTCATGGCCTCGCGGCGCCGCTCCTTGTCGAGCCGGTCGAGGTAGAGCATGCCGTTCAGGTGGTCGGTCTCGTGCTGCAGCGCCTGCGCGAGCACACCGGTGCCCTCCACCTGAACCTCGTGGCCCTCGAGGTCGACGCCGCGCGCCCGCGCGTAGGGGTACCGCATGGTCGGGAACCACAGGCCGGGCACCGACAGGCACCCCTCGTCCATGGCCTCGGGCTCCCCCGACAGCTCGACGAGCACCGGGTTGATGAGGTAGCCGATGCGCCCGTCGACGTTGTAGCTGAAGGCTCGCAGGTTGACGCCGATCTGGCTGGCGGCGACGCCCGCGCGGCCGGGCGGGCGCACGCTGTCGAGCAGGTCGTCGACGAGGCCGCGCACGCCCGCGTCGATGGCGCCGATCGGCTCGGACATCGTCTTCAGCACCGGGTCGCCGAAGATGCGGATCTGCCGTTCGGTCACTTATGCCTCCCCGGCATCGTCGTCGAGTCGCGGCGTCGCCGCACGGCAGCCTCGGCAAGCGCCTCCTCGGCGGCCAGCAGAGCGTTCTCCACGACCTCGGTTGCCGCCGGATGCGGCCAGTACTGCCCGCGGGCCAGGCCCGTGACCGGTCGGCCGAAGCTGGCCGCCTGCACGAGTGGCTGAATGAGGATGCTCGCCTCCGGCCCCATGATGTGCGCGCCGAGGATGCGGCCGCCAGGCGCCTCGATCACGAGCTTGCAGAAGCTCGTCGTGTCTTCGAGCGCCCACCCGTACGCCGTGCTGCTGTACGGCTGCGTCACGGTGACGACCCTCTCGCCTGTGTGGTCGGCGGCGCGGGCCTCGCGCTCCGTCAGGCCAAATTGGGCGACCTGCGGGTGGCTGAAGATCGCCGAGGGAACAGGCCCGGGATCGCCGGCTGCGGGCGAGGCGGGATGCGCGATGTTGTGCGCGACCACGCGCGCCTGGTGGTTCGCGACGTGCTTGAGCTCCCAGTGGTTGCAGATGTCGCCGAGCGCGTACACGTCGTCGAGCGGCTGCCCGCCGGCCAGCACCCGCTGGCGCTCGTCGACGACGAGCGTGCCGTCCTCGGCCAGGTCGAAGCCCACGGATGCCGCGGCGAGCGTGTCGGTGTTCGGCACGCGTCCCTGCGCCACGAGCACGCACTCCGCCTCGAGCACGTCGCCGCCGGAGAGCGCGACGTGCAACTGCTCCCCCGCACGCTCGGCGGATTCCACGCGCTCAGCGGACTCCACACGCTCTATAGATTCGACGCGCTGGCCGCGCACGAGCCGCCACCGCCTCGACGCCTGCTCGGCGAAGGCACGCGAGATATCGTCATCGTGCCCGTGCAGCAGCGTCTCGGCGCGGATCACGAGTGTCACGTCGACCCCGAAGGCGCCGAAGATGTGCGCGAACTCCACGGCGACCGCTCCCCCGCCGAGGATCACGAGCGAGCGCGGCAGCGTCTCGATTCGCATGATCGAGTCCGAGTCGTGAATGGCCGCCTCGCTCTGCCAGGCCGCGTTCAGCGCGCGCGGCCGGGAGCCGGCGGCGATGACGATCGTCTCGCCGCTGATGCGCACACCGCTCGCACTGACCAGCGTTTTCCTGCTCTCGAAGCCGAACGTCTCGCGGAACACCGTGACGTTCGGGCAGTCCTCGACCCGGTAACGCAGGCCGCTCGCCGAGATGGCGTCTGTGCGGCCCAGGATGCGCTCGCGCATGCTGGGCCAGTCGACCGAGTCGATACGGGCGTCGATGCCGAGGCCACCGGCATCCGCTGCATCGGCGGCGATGTCGGCGGGGCGCACGAACATCTTCGTGGGGATGCAGCCGGCGTTCAGGCACGTGCCGCCGAACCAGCGACCGTCGTCGATCAGGGCGATGCGCTTCTCGTCGAACGCGGGGCCGATGATGGAGTTGCCGCTGCCGGCACCGACGATGATCAGATCGAAGTGCCCAGCGGATGCCGCGGCCCCTTCGGGCGCCGCGGGCTCAGGCACCGCGCTTCGCCGGCAGGCCCTCGACGACGAGCGCCGCGAGGTGTCGCGCGGACTCCTTGGTCAGGGACTTGAGGTCTTTGTACGACACGACGGAGCCTGCGGCGAGCTGCGGGTCATACGGGATGCGCACGATCTCGCGAACGCGCGACCGGAAGTGCGACTCGATCTCGTCGAGCTTGACGAGGTTGGTGCCCTGGGTCGCCGTGTTGAGCGCGACGATGGCGTTACGCACGAGGTCGCCGTACCCGTTCGCCTCGAGCCAGGTGAGCGTCTCGGACGCGAGCCGCGCCTCATCGACGCTGCCGCCGGAGACGATGACGACCGAGTCTGCACGCTGCAGGGTGGCGCGCATGACCGAGTGCACGATTCCGGTGCCGCAATCGGTGAGCACGATCGAGTAGAAGCGCGCGGCGAGGTCAGCGACCACGTTGTAGTCGTTCTCATCAAACGCCTCGGACAGCAGAGGGTCGGTATCTGAGGCGAGAATGTCGAGCCGGGTCTCGTCGCGCGAGACGAGGGCGGAGAAGTCGGTGAAGCCGCCGATCGAGGGCGCCTTCGTCACGACGTCTCGTACCGTCGCCCTGGTCTGCTTGGGCACGCGCTCCGAGAGGGTGCCGCGGTCGGGGTTGGCGTCGATCGCGATGATGCGGTCCTCGCGGGCATCGGCGAGGGCCATGCCGAGCAGCGTCGTGACGGTGGTCTTGCCGACGCCGCCTTTCCGGGTAAGCACGGGAACGAACCGCGTGCCCCCTTCGAAGGCCTTTTGGATGCGGTGGTCAAGCTCTTTGCGGGCGCGCACCTTCGCGGAGTCGCCCAGATTCACCAGGTGGAACGTGAGCGCGTAAAGGAAACGGTTCCAGCCGCCCTCCGGTGCGACCCTCGTCTTGCGGTTGACCTCGAGCAGCCGATCCGCCGTGAGCATCGAGGCAGGCTCGGGCTGCGCCGAGTGCTCGCCACGAAGGCGATCGCGTCGCGACTGGGAGAACGCGTCGTTCGAGGCGGCCTCCGCTGCCTCCGCCATCTCGAGCCGAGCGGCACGGGACGCCACGATGGTGACCGACGTGGTCGTCGCCGCCTCGGGGCTCACCAGGCCGCCCGGGTTCACGGCGACATCGTCGATCGCGACCGCGACCTCGTCTTCCGGCACCTCGTGCCGCGGCACGGGAGGCAGGTCGAGCACGACGTTCAGGTTCTGGGTGCGCTCCGTCACGAACGGGACGGATGCCGACTCGTCGCTCTGCGACTCGAGACCCGCGCGGAGCTCGTCGCCGGACGCCGCGCCATCGGGCCCGGAGGTCCGGGTGCGCGCATCCTTCTTATCCGTTCGCTCTGGCACGTGGGCAGGCTCCTTCAGTCATGTCTGCCCCTCCAGTTTAGCGTGACACGCCGTTGTGGCCCCTCCGGCGCGTTCCCCGTGGAGGCTCAGACGGGTGTGACCACGACGAGCAGGTCGCCCGCGTCGACCTGCTGGGTCTTCGAGATCGCCAACCGCTCGACCGTACCGCCGACAGGCGCCGTGATCGCGGCCTCCATCTTCATGGCCTCGATCGTCGCCACGCTCTGGCCCGCCTCGACCCGCTCGCCGACCTCGACCTGCAGCGTCACCACGCCCGAGAACGGTGCGGCGACGTGCCCGGGTCGGGCCGCGTCAGCCTTCTCGGCGCTCGCCGTGTCGACCGCAATGCTGCGGTCGCGCACGAATACCGGGCGCAGCTGGCCGTTGAGCGTGGTCATGACCGTGCGGATGCCCTGGTCGTTCGCCTCGCCGATAGCCTCGAGCCCGATGTAGAGCCGCACGCCCTTCTCGATCTCGATGACGTGCTCCGCCTCGGGGCGCAGGCCGTAGAGGTAGTCGATGGTGTCGACGACCGACAGGTCGCCGAACAGCTCGCGCACCTGCTCGAACTGCCGCGTCGGCGCCGGGAACAGCAGCCGGTTGAGCGTCGCCCGCCGCTCCTCGCTGCCCGCCTCGAGCCCGGCGCGATCCTCGCTCGTGAGCTCTGCCGTGGCGACGCGAACGCTTCGGCCAGCGAGAACCTTCGAACGGAACGGCTCGGGCCATCCGCCCGGAAGATCGCCGAGTTCGCCCGCCATGAAGCCGATGACCGACTCCGGAACGTCGTAGTTCTCGGGGTGCTGCTCGAAGTCGGCCGGGTCGGCGCGCACCGCGGCGAGCGAGAGGGCCAGGTCGCCGACGACCTTCGACGACGGTGTGACCTTGGGCACCCGGCCGAGGATCTTGTCAGCGGCCGCATACATGTCTTCGATGAGCTCGAAGTCGTCGGCGAGGCCGAGCGCCTTCGCCTGCGTGCGCAGGTTCGAGAGCTGCCCGCCGGGGATCTCGTGCTTGTAGACGCGCCCCGTGGGGCCGGGCAGCCCGGATTCGAACGGCTTGTACACCGCGCGAACGGCCTCCCAATACGGCTCGAGGTCGCTGACCGCCTGCAGCGAGATGCCGGTGTCGCGCTCGGTGTGGGCGAGGGCGGCCACGAGAGCGGATGCCGACGGCTGGCTCGTCGTGCCGGACATGGGCGCACTCGCCACATCGACGGCGTCGGCACCGGCCCGGCTCGCGGCGAGGAGAGTCGCCAGCTGGCCACCCGGCGTGTCGTGGGTGTGCAGGTGCACCGGAAGGTCGAACCGCTCGCGGAACGCCGCGACCAGCTTCTCGGCCGCCGACGGGCGCAGTAGTCCCGCCATGTCTTTGATGGCGAGGATGTGCGCGCCGCTGTCGACGATCTGCTCCGCGAGGCGCAGGTAGTAGTCGAGCGTGTACAGGTTCTCGGCCGGGTCCAGGAGGTCACCCGTGTAGCAGACCGCGACCTCGGCGACCGCCGTGCCGGTCGCGAGCACCGAGTCGATCGCGGGTCGCATCTGGTCGACATCGTTGAGTGCGTCGAAGATGCGGAAGATGTCGACACCGGTCGTGGCGGCCTCACGCACGAACGCGTCGGTCACCTCGGTCGGGTACGGCGTGTAGCCCACCGTGTTGCGGCCACGCAGCAGCATCTGGATGTTGATGTTGGGCAGAGCCTCGCGCAGCGACGCAAGCCGCTGCCACGGGTCTTCGCCGAGGAAGCGCAGGGCCACGTCGTATGTGGCGCCGCCCCAGGCCTCGACCGAGAGAAGCTCTGGCGTCATCCGTGCCACATAGGGCGCCGCCGCGAGCAGGTCGCGCGTGCGAACGCGGGTAGCCAGCAGCGACTGGTGGGCGTCGCGGAACGTCGTCTCGGTGACGGCCAGCGGAGTCTGCTCGCGCAGCGCCTTGGCGAAGCCGGCCGGGCCGAGTTCGAGCAGCCGCTGGCGCGAGCCGGCCGGCGCGGGAGCGTTGAGGTCGACGTACGGCAGCTTCTCGATGGGCGGGGCCGTCTCGGGCAGCTCGCCGTTCGGGCGGTTGACCGTGACATCGGCGAGCCAGTTGAGGATCTTGGTGCCGCGGTCCTTGGAGACCCGGCCCTGGAACAGCTCGGGTCGCTCCTCGATGAACGACGTGCTGAGGTCACCGGCGACGAAGGTGGGGTCGTCGAGCACGGCCTGCAGGAACGGGATGTTCGTGGAGACGCCGCGAATGCGGAACTCGGCCAGCGCCCGCTTGGCCCGGTTGATGGCGGCGGGGAAGTCGCGTCCGCGACACGTGAGCTTGGCGAGCATCGAGTCGAAGTGCGGGCTGATCTGCGCGCCCGGGTTGATGGTTCCGCCGTCGAGACGGATGCCGCCGCCGCCGGGCGAGCGGTACGTGGTGATCTTGCCCGTGTCCGGCCGGAACCCCGCGGTCGGGTCTTCTGTCGTGATGCGGCACTGCAGGGCCGCGCCACGGCGCGTGATCGCGTTCTGGGTGAGGCCGAGGTCGGCCAGGGTCTGGCCCGCTGCGATCAGCATCTGCGACTGCACGAGGTCGACATCGGTGATCTCTTCCGTCACGGTGTGCTCGACCTGGATGCGGGGGTTCATCTCGATGAAGACGTGCTGCCCTGCGCGCTCGCCCTCGGTGTCGAGTAGGAACTCGACGGTGCCCGCATTGACGTAGCCGATGGAGCGGGCGAAGGCGATGGCGTCGCGATAGAGGCTGGCGCGGGTCTCGTCGTCGAGGTTCGGCGCCGGCGCGATCTCGATGACCTTCTGGTGACGCCGCTGCACCGAGCAGTCGCGCTCGAAGAGGTGCACCGTCTCGCCCGTTGCGTCCGCGAGGATCTGCACCTCGATGTGGCGCGGCCGCAGAACGGCCTGCTCGAGGAACATCGTGGGGTCGCCGAACGCGCTGTCGGCCTCGCGCATCGCCTCTTCGAGCGCAGCGCGAAGAGCATCCTTGCTGTTGACGCGGCGCATGCCGCGCCCGCCACCGCCGGCGACCGCCTTGGCGAAGATCGGAAAGCCGATCTCGTCGGCCTTCTCGATGAGCGTGTCGATGTCTTTCGACGGCGGAGTGGATTTCAGCACAGGAACGCCAGCCGCCTGGGCGTGCTCCTTGGCCGTGACCTTGTTGCCCGCCATCTCGAGCACATGCGAGCCCGGACCGATGAACGTGATGCCCGCTTCGCGTGCCGCCTCTGCCAGGTCGGGGTTCTCGGAGAGGAAGCCGTAACCGGGGTAGATCGCGTCGGCCCCAGACTCTTTCGCCACGCGGATGATCTCGCTCACGTCGAGATAGGCGCGTACCGGATGCCCCGGCTCACCAATCTGGTAGGCCTCGTCGGCCTTCAGCCGATGCATGGAATTACGATCCTCGAACGGGAAGACGGCGACGGTTTGCGCCCCGAGTTCATAGGCGGCCCTGAAGGCCCGGATGGCGATTTCACCGCGATTGGCAACGAGGATTTTGCGGAACATGCGAACCTTTCGACCGGGGACGACCCACTCAGCAAATGGTTAGGTTCTCTAAGACTAGTGAAGGTAACGTAGCTTCTTGTGCACGTACTCAGCGTCAGCTCCCTCAAAGGCGGCGTCGGAAAGACCACAGTGACCCTGGGCCTCTCCTCCGCCGCTTTCGCTCGAGGACTGCGCACGCTGGTCGTCGATCTCGACCCGCAGTCGGACGTCTCGACCGGCATGGATATCTCTCTCGCCGGCCATCTGAACGTCGCCGACGTGCTCGCCTCCCCCAAGGAGAAGATCGTGCGCGCGGCCATCGCGCCGAGCGGGTGGACGAAGGGGCGCACCGGCACGATCGACGTGCTCATCGGCAGCCCGTCCGCCATCAACTTCGACGGTCCGCATCCGTCGATCCGCGATATCTGGAAGCTCGAAGAGGCGCTCGCGCACGTCGAGGACGACTACGACCTGGTGCTCATCGACTGTGCGCCCTCGCTCAACGCCCTCACGCGCACCGCGTGGGCCGCGAGCGACCGCGTGACGGTCGTCACCGAGCCCGGCCTGTTCTCGGTGGCTGCGGCCGATCGCGCGCTGCGGGCGATCGAGGAGATTCGCCGCGGACTCTCCCCCCGGCTGCAGCCGCTCGGCATCATCGTCAACCGCGTTCGCGTGCAGTCGCTCGAGCACCAGTTCCGCATCAAGGAACTGCGCGACATGTTCGGCCCGCTCGTGCTGAGCCCCCAGCTGCCGGAGCGCACGTCGCTTCAGCAGGCGCAGGGCGCGGCCAAGCCGCTGCACATCTGGCCGGGAGAGAGCGCCCAGGAGATGGCGCACAACTTCGACGTGCTGCTCGACCGTGTTCTGCGCGCTGCCCGCATCGGCGAGTACTCCGAACGCTGAGCGGCGCTACGCCAACACGGCAGTGCACCCCACGCTGACGCGCGGGCTCTCGGAGATCTTGCGGGCTCTAAGAGGTTTTGCGGGCTCTAGGAGATTTTGCGGCGGGCGGCGGCTCGGCGAGCGGCCAACTCGTCCATGGGGTCGACGGTCTGCGTGTCGAGCTCGACAAGGCTCGACTCCACCTCGCGAAGCACCTTGCCCACGGCGATGCCGAAGACACCCTGCCCGCGGCTGACCAGGTCGATGACCTCGTCGTTGGATGTGCAGAGGTAGACGCTGGCCCCGTCGCTCATGAGGGTGGTCTGGGCCAGATCGCTCACGCCGGACTCGCGCAGCTGGTTCACGGCTGTGCGAATCTGCTGCAGCGAGATGCCCGTGTCGAGCAGCCTCTTGACGAGCTTGAGCACGAGGATGTCGCGGAAGCCGTACAGGCGCTGGGAGCCGCTGCCGGCGGCGCCCCGGACGGTGGGTTCCACGAGGCCGGTTCGCGCCCAGTAGTCGAGCTGGCGGTAGCTGATGCCGGCCGCACGCGCGGCGACCGCGCCACGGTAGCCGGCCTGGTCATCCATCTCGGGAAGCCCGTCTGTGAAGAGCAGGCCGAGATCGAAGCGGGCACCGCTCGTGTTGAGTTCAGTCATCCGCTTGCCTCTCGCCCCGACCAATCGAACGGCGCCGAAGCGTCGTTGAGACAACGCTACCGATGCCGGGGGCCTCGGGCAACGACATCCATGAAAACGGCTTCGGCGTGTCGAGATGCATCATGGCAGCATCCGCCCGAGCGCCGTGCGAACAAGGCTCGCGCGCACGATGTCGAGCTGTGCGGCGATGTCTCGCGCAAGTTCGGCGGCCCGCGCTCTGCTCGACGCGTCTTTGCGGCGGGAAACGGGAAGAAGGGCGCTCTCGATGAGCCCGAGCTCGCGCTCGACGGTGGCTCGCACGCCCCGCAGGTGGCGCGGCTCGATGCCGCAGCGCTGCAGCTCGACGAGGGAGCTCAACACGGCAAGCGCCTCCTCGTCATACGTATCCGCCGGCACGATGACGGATGCTGAGATCGCATCCTGAAGCAGGGTTCCGCTCGCTCCGGCCTCTCTCAGCAGCTCGCTGCGGCTGAAGCGCCGGCCGCCGCCGAGCATGGACGGCCCGCCCGCACCGATGCCGGGAAGCGACGGCGAGCGGCCGGCGTCGAGGTCGTCGAGGTAGGAGCGAATGACCTTCAACGGCAGGTAGTGGTCGCGCTGCATCGTGAGAATGACGCGGAGGCGCTCCACGTCTTCTGCACAGAACTTTCGGTAGCCGCTCGGGGTGCGTGCGGGTGTGATGAGGCCCTGCTCCTCGAGAAACCGCAGCTTCGAGGGCGAGAGGTCGGAGAACTCGGGTGTGAGCTTGCCGAGCACCTGCCCGATGCTCAGGAGCCCCGGCGCGGCAGTGGAGCGCGCCTGTGCGCCTGCGCGCGCCACTAGTTCGGGTTCGCGGCGCCGACGTCGGCACGCGAGGAGTAGAAGGTGAGCCGGAACTTGCCGACCTGCACCTCGGCGCCGTCGGCCATGGTCGCCGTCTCGATGCGAACACCGTCGTAGTACGTGCCGTTCAGTGAGCCGAGGTCGCGCACCTCGAACACCGTGCCGTGCCTGATGAAATCGGCGTGCCGCCGCGAGACCGTGACGTCGTCAAGGAAGATGTCGGCATCAGGATGGCGGCCCACGCTCGTTGCGTCTGAGTCGAGGAGAAAACGCGCCCCGCTGTTCGGCCCGCGGCGCACGATGAGCAGCGCGGAACCCGAGGGAAGGGCGGCGATCGCTTCCTGCTCCTCGGCACTGACGGCGCCGTCGAGAGCGCTGAGCGCTGCCGCGAATTCCTCGCCGAAACGCGCCGTCGTCTCGTCGTTTCCCCGAGCCGGATCACGCAGGGGGTTGCTGTCGGACAAGTGGCGGTCGTCAGATGCGTCCATGGCCCAACCTCCTTTCCCTCAAGCGTATCTGATCATTCGGCGGCGGCGTCGACCGGAATCCGGATCACCCGCAGGGTCTCACGAATATAGATGAATCCGGCCCACCAGTAAAGGAACGCGCCCCACAGCGCGAACGCCCATCCGAGCGGAAGGGAGACGGCGGCGACGACCGGCACCGCCTCGCCGAGCATGAGCAGCGGCAGCGCGAAGAAGAGGCAGAAGGTGGCCACCTTGCCGAGATGATGCACCGGCAGCGGCCCGTAGCCGTGATTGGCGAGCACGATGCCGAGGACCAGGAGCATGACGTCGCGCCCGATGATCGCCCCCATGAGCCACCAGGGAATGACGCCCTGGAAGGCGAGCCCGATGAGAGCCGCGAAGATGTAGAGGCGATCGGCGGCGGGATCGAGAAGCTGGCCCAGTCGCGAGATCTGGCCCAGCCGGCGCGCGAGGTAGCCGTCGAGGAAGTCGGTAACAGACGAGACCACCAGGACGATCAGCGCCCAGCCGCCCTGGCCGGCGATGATGAACCCGAGGAAGAACGGGATGAGCGCGAGGCGGAAGAAGCTGAGCAGGTTCGGGATGGTGAGGATCTTCGAACTCACCGCGGCCTTCGCATCGGGTGCGCTGCCGCCCGCCCCGTTCCCCGTCATGGGTGTCGAGTCTAATGCCCCGTCGAACGCCCGACCGCCCGCCGGGCGACTCTAGACTGACGTTTCATGGAACCGCTTGGCGTCTCGATCTGGATCCTCGTCGTCGCCTGCGTGCTCACCTGGCTGCTGTCACTCGTGACGCACGAGCACTCGTGGGTCGACAGGGTGTGGTCGATCCTGCCGGTCGCCTACGTGTGGGTGTTCGCCGCGGCATCCGCTCTGGAGCCTCGAGTGACGCTGATGGCGGCGCTCGTGAGCGTGTGGGGCGCGCGGCTGACCTTCAATTTCGCGCGCAAGGGCGGGTACGCGTCGGGCGGCGAGGACTACCGGTGGGCGATCCTGAGGGCACGGATGCGGCCGTGGCAGTTCGGACTCGTCAACCTGCTCTTCATCGTGGTGTACCAGAACGTGCTCCTGCTGCTGATCACGCTGCCGGCGTGGACGGCCTACCGCAACCAGACCCCGCTGACGGCACTCGACGTCGCGGCAGCGGTCGTGTTCCTCGCGCTGCTCGCCGGCGAGACGATCGCCGACGAGCAGCAGTGGAGATTCCAGCAGGCCAAGAAGCGTGCGCTCGCCGCGGGCAGTGAGGTTCGGCCGGGGTTCGTGCAGACCGGACTGTTCGGCGTCAGCCGGCATCCGAACTTCTTCTTCGAAATCTCGCAGTGGTGGGTGATCTTCTTCTTCGGGGCGATCGCCGCCCGTTCCCTCACTCAGTGGACCGTCGTGGGCGCGGTGCTGCTGACGTTGCTGTTCGTCGGCTCCACGTGGTTCACCGAGAGCATCTCGCGCTCGCGCTACGAGGAGTATCGCGACTACCAGAGCCGCACCTCGGCCGTCGTGCCGTGGCCGGCGCGATCCGCTGCCGTTAGTCGCCCGCCTCGACCTGGTCGATCTGCGCCTGAGTGAGGGCGACCCACGGCGAGCTGTCTGGGTCGGCCGAGGCCGCATCGGGGCTCGCGCCCTGGTTCCACCACTTCGACTCGAACGGTACGCCGTCGAACAGAACCCGGTCGCCCTTGTCGTAGATCGCCGTGCCCGCCCAATCCGGGTATGTGCCCGGAGCGAGAGTGGGCACAGGGATCGGCGTCTCGCCCGGCAGCACCGGCCCGAGGAGCGTCCAGGGCGTGGACCATTCCTGCAGCACCGGGTTGTCTGGCACGTCTCCCCGGCTCCACCACTTGGCCACGTAGACGTTGCGGTGCCACACGACCTTGGTGCCTTCGAGGTAGGCCGAGGTGGCCTTCCAGATGGGGTACGGGCTGGTCCTGGGGTCGTCGGTTGCAGTGCTGGCCGAGGTCGGCTCGGACGTCGTGACGACACCCGCGGATGCGCGTGGGTTGCCGTCGTAGCCCTTCGAGAGCGCGTTGACGAACGTCTGCCCCTTCTGGTCGATGCCGCTGCATGCATCGGAGACGACCTGCAGGTCGACATAGTTCGGGCCGCAGGTCGCATCGCGGTTCAGCGACCACATGGAGAGCCTGCTCACGCCGTTCTCGCGGGCGAAAGCGTTGAGAGCCTTCGCGTCGGCGAGCGAGAAAACCTCGCCGACCTCGTCGTTCTGGCCGACCATCGGCGTCGCGCCGAGCTTCGACCACACCGATGCGTCGCCGAGGCTGATTCCGGCCTGCTTGTAGAGGATGCCGAGCTGGCGATGGGTTGCGGTGAGCGCCTTCTCGGAGGCTTTAGCCATCGAGTCGCCCTGCGTGCGGGACGCTCCGTAATCCATGGTCATGACGTTGACGCCGGAGACGTCCACGCCCGCGGCGAGCATGGCGGCGACCGCATTCGTGCCGTCCTCGCTGAGCCCCGCCGGCGTGACCGGGAGCGTAAGCCAGACGGCGAGCGGCGAGCCGGCCTTGCGCCTCTCCTTCTGCAGGGCGGCGATGGCGTCGGCGCGTCGGGATGCGGACGCGGCATCCGTCAACGAACCTGCCTCAATGTCGAGGTCGATCGTTGTCAGGTCGTAGCGCGTGACCACGGAGCGGTAGGCGGCGAGGAGTTCGGCGCTGTCCGTGCAGGCACTCGCGAGCTCCTGGTTGGCGAGGCCGCCGAACGAGACGATGACGTTGCCGTCGCGCTGCTCGAGCCGGGCGATGCGACGGTCCAGGTCGAGGGATGCCGCAGCCGCGTCGAGCGAGTATGCGGCGCCCCAGCTGGGCTGGCACGCGTCATCAGGGTCGGCCACGACGAACGAGAGCACGACGTTGCGCGCGCGCACCTCTTTGGCGCTCTCGAAGGCGTACGTCGGCGTCGCCGTGACGTCGACGTAACCGGCGAACCACTTCTGCGGCTTGGGTGCGGCCTGGGCGCCGGCGATTCGGAACCCGTAGTAGCCGGCGGCGGCAAGCGCGAGCACCACGACGATGGCGATGACCACGCGCAGCGGCGACAGGCGCCGGCTCGAGCGCTCGGATGCGATGGCGCCCTGGCCTTGCTGGGGCGCCGGGGAATCAGCGAGAGACAACACCGCTCCGATCACGATCTGACGCGCCGCGACGGCGCTTGGCAACATGGGCCGAGTCGGCGGTGCCGTTGTAGAGCACGGCGCGCCAGTCGAGGCTCTCGGTGTGGGCGGGCGTGACCGCGACGCCCTTCTTCTTCGAGTCGTCGACCCAGAGCCAGGCGGTCAGCCCCATCCAGATGTCGACGAGGGCGTGGCCGATGCCGATGTACGATACGAACGCCCACGACGCGAGCACGGCGTTGAAGGCGGCGAAAGCGGCATTGCCCCAGTTGTGCGCGTTCACGTCGCGCCACAGGGTGAACACCGAGAACGCGATGATGAGAATGGGGCACAGCACGTAGAGGAGCGGCGACGCGGTGCGGTTCTTCACCTTCGGCGTGCGAGCGAAGGGGATCTTCTTGCCGGTGATGGCCTGTTGCAGCGACTTCAGCACTCCGGCGAGCTGCACCGGGAGCAGGATGAGGTTGAACCCGTAGATACGCAGAATGTCGGAGAACCGGTACCCGCAGTACCGTAGGTCGGCGCCCATCGCGATGAAGTACGGCAGGGCGGCGAGCAGCACGAAGGGGCTCAGCAGTCGGCTGTCGTACGGGTACGCGAGCAGGAAGACAAGCCCGAAGCTGGCCCACGCGATCGACATCATGTAGTTGATGCGCAGCATGGCGCCGGCGAGACCGACCCTCTCGTGGCGCCGGCGGTTCTCACGGATCTGCCGCCACAGCTTGGGCATGATGAGCAGCCCGCCGTTGGCCCAGCGCCGGCGCTGCACGACGAGCGAGCCGAAGTCGGGTGGCGTGGCGCTGTAGCTCAGCCGCTCGGGGTAGTTGACGAGCGTCCAGCCGTGCGTGCCGAGGTCGATGCTCGACTCGGTGTCTTCGATGACGGTGCGGTCCTGCACGTAGCGGCGAACCTCGAAGCCACGCTCGTAGCCGACCTCAACGATGTCCTCGAGGGCACTCTTGCGAATGACGGCATTCGCCCCGACCCAGAAGGTCGCGTTGTACTGGCTCATGCCCTGATGCAGAATGTGCTGGATGTCGGTGGTCGCCCCCGCGAGCCGCTCGATGCGCGTCGCGGCGCCGCGGAACGAGGAGTACGGCGTCTGCGTGACGGCGACCCGCTCATTGCCCGGCTGCTGCAGCAGGTGCACGAGACGCAGGCAGTACTCGCGCAGCAGCAGCGAGTCGGCGTCGAGCGTGAGCACGAACTCGCTGTCAGGCACAAGCAGGTCGGCCTCGGCGCGGCGGGAGGTGGCGCGCAGCACGACGCCCTGCGGCGTCTGCTCCTCGATGTAGTCGCGGCCCATGAGACCGATGTAGGCATTGAGGTTCATGGCCTTGTTCGCCTCGTGGGATACCGAGACGTACTTCTTGCGTTCGAAGACGGTGACCTCGGCTGTGAATGTGCTGATGAGCCGACGGTAGAGCTGGCGGATGCGCTCGAGCGAGAGCGTCTCTCCCTCGGCCGTCGCCGTCTCGAGCGCCAGGGCCGTCATGCGCAGTTCCTCGGCCGGCGCGGCCAGGATCTGGTCGACGAAGAAGCGGTCGACGTGGTCCTCCACGCGCTCGGCGGCAGCCATGGAGGTGAGCCATTCGGCCGCCCAGCGGTAGTGCCCGGCGAGCTCGTTGGTCTGCGTGATGGTGACGGGCCCGTGCTCGGAGACCTGCAGCTCGAAGATGACGCTGGCGTCGCTGAAGCGGATGGCCGGCTCGCGCAGCGCCTCCTCGATCTCGGCGCCCAGTGCCCTGGTCGCGTCGAGCCTGGCGCGAACGGCGGGATCGGTCGGGAACGGCGGGTCGTCGAGCAGCAGCACCACGCGCAGCGATGGGTACTCCTGGAGCGCCGCGGACCAGAGGGTCTGCCGGACGACGCCGGGCTCTTCGGCGTAGGAGGGAACGAGCACGGTGATCGACGAGCGCTCGCCGTCGAAGTGCCGGTCGAGTTCGGCGCGCGGTGCGCGACCGTGCAGCTTGAAGCGCACAAGCGCGCCCTGGCGGGCGAGCAGGTACATGAGAGCGGAGAACGTGAGGAACGTGACGACGACCACGTACGAGATGGTGTCCATGGTGAAGCGGAAGCCGCCCACGTTGCCGTCGAGCAGCTGGCGGAGCACCGTGGAGACGACATAGGTGAGCCAGGCGAGCACCGTGACGATGATGGCCAGCCTGCCGACGACGATCTTGCGGTCTGAAGGGATCGGGTGGGTGATGGGCAGAGGCGTCATTCGTCGCTCTGCGCCCCACTGGCGCTTTCGGGCAGCAGAAGGCGAGGAGGTTTCGGGCATTCGGGTTCCCCAGCGCAGGCGGCGAAGGTCGGGTTCGCCAGTCGGGTGTCCTGCACCGTGATGCTATCGAGCGGGGGAAAGCGGGCGAATGTCCCAGTTCGGGGGTGCACTCGACACGACCCGACCGCCGGCTCGCCCGCGCGTTCGTAACGCAACACACTGCTCTCGGCGGTACCGTCGATGTATGTCGTGCATCCGATTCAATACGCCGGCTCAGCGCGAGGCCATGCGCAAGTACGCCCCCGCCATGCTCACCGCCGAGGAGGCGGCCGCGCTGCACCCCTCGCCGCCAGTGACGGAGAGCAAGATCAGGCGGCTTCGGCTGCTCGCCACGAGCACGAACCCGAAGATCCGCGAATCGGTCGCCAGCAGCTACAACACGCCAGCCGACCTGTTCGAGACGCTCGCGGCCGACCCCGACGAGGGCGTGCGCTCCTGCGTGGCGCGCAACGAGGCGACGCCGTGCGACATTCTTCGACGACTCGCGTCGGATTCGTCGGAGCAGGTGCGCGGATGGGTCGCGGTCAACTACTTCGTGCCCGCCGACGCCATGGAGCAGTTGGCGAACGACCGAAGCAAGACGGTGCGCAGCCTCGTGGCCTGGAAGGGCAGTCTCGTCGACGCGTGAAATCACGAACCGGCCCGGATGCCGTCGCACACCGCCCTTCGGCGGCGGCGACGGTCATCGGGCCGGTCCTGCTTCTGAGCCGCCCTTTCCTGCGGCTCAGCGACGCATGAGTGCTACACGCTGCGCCTGATGAATCTCAGAATTCCGATGATGATGCCGATGATGAGAATGATGATGCCGATCCAGAGCAGAAACTTGATCACAGGGATGAAGATGCCCAGGAAAAGGCCGATCAGACCAATAATGATGAGAATCACTGCGAGGGATATCATGCCTGCAAGCTACCCCCCTCGTGCCGATCGCGTCAGGGGTATCTGAGAGGTTGCTCGATGGCCGCCGGGTTCTCCTGCGGCCTCGCGGTCCATTACCGCGCTCGGATGCGAGTGCTAGACCGGGGCCATGAGCACTGACCACCGTGATGGCGACGCCGCATCCGCCCCCTCCTCCCTGCCCGCCGTTCGACTGGTTCCCCTCGCCGGCAGCGAACGCGCCGCGGCCCCGGAGGTCAGCGCCACTCCCCCGGGCGTTCCACCCGGCACGCGCATCGAGGTGACGCTCGTGCTGCGTCGGCAGCGGCCGCTGGAGGCGACCGAGTTCGCTACGCCGCTGAACGCGGCTGAGCTCGGCGCGCGGTTCGGGGCCTCGGAAGCCGATGTCCGGGCGGTGGGTCAGGTGCTCTCGGGCCTCGGGCTCGAGATCGTGTCGACGGATGCCGCATCCCGCCGTGTGCGCGCCGCCGGCCCCGTCGAACTCGTCACGCACGTGTTCGGCACCGACCTGCGGCAGGTGCGCAGCCGTGCCGTGGACGGCCGCCACGTCGAGCACCGCCACCGTACCGGCGGCCTGTCGATCCCGGCCGAGCTCGACGGAATCGTCGTTGCGGTACTCGGATTGGACGACCGCCCGCAGTCGCGCGCCTGGTTTCGCATCGCCTCAGCCCGAGCCGTGACCACGAGCTACACCCCTGTGCAGGTCGGCGAGCTCTACGGATTCCCCGCGAAGACCGATGGCAGCGGGCAGAGCGTGGCGATCATCGAGCTCGGCGGCGGCTACGTCATGGACGACCTCTCGACGTACTTCGGCTCGCTCGGCATCCCGACTCCCTCCGTGAGTGCGATCGGGGTCGACGGTGGCGCGAACGCGCCCGAGGGTGACGCGAACGGCGCGGATTGCGAGGTGATGCTCGACATCGAGGTGATCGGGGCGCTGGCACCGGCCAGCGGCATCCGCGTGTATTTCGCCCCCAACACGGACGCCGGGTTCGTGGACGCCGTGAGCGAGGCCGCGCATGCGACGCCCGCGCCCGCGGCGATCAGCATCAGCTGGGGTCAGAGCGAGGATGAGTGGACCGCGCAGGCGCGCACGGCTTTGGACGAGGCGATGGCGGATGCCGGGGCCCTCGGCATCGTGGTCTGTGCCGCCGCCGGAGACAACGGCAGTTCGGACTCGCCCGCGCAGGGGGCCGCGGACGGTTGGGGTGCGGGTGCAGGTGCGGGTGGGACTGTGGGTGCAGGTGCAGGCGGGACTGCGGGTGCGGGCAAGACCGGGGGCGCCTCGGCTGCCTTGTCCGGTCAGGCGCACGTGGACTTTCCCGCGTCGAGCCCGCATGCGCTCGCGTGCGGGGGAACGCGGCTCGACGCGGACGTGTCGTCGGGATCGATTCGCGGCGAGGTCGTGTGGAACGACGGAGCGGGCGGCGGGGCGACCGGCGGCGGGGTGAGCGACGCGTTCCCGATGCCGTCGTGGCAGGCGAACGCAGGGGTGCCGGCGCGTGCGGGAGGGGCGAGCACCGCGTCGGGGCGCGGGGTGCCGGATGTGGCGGGCAACGCCGACCCGCAGACCGGGTACCAGGTGCGTGTCGATGGCCGCGACATGGTGATCGGTGGCACGAGCGCCGTCTCGCCGCTCTGGTCGGCCCTCGTCGCGCGGCTCGCCCAGCTGACGGATCGGCCGGCCGGCCCGCTGCACTCGAGCATCTACGCGTCGGTGGCGCCCGGGCAGGCGGCGGCGGGGTTCCGTGACATCACGAGCGGAAGCAACGGCGCCTACGGCGCGACGGCCGGCTGGGACGCGTGCACGGGTCTCGGCTCCCCCGACGGGTCGGCGCTGCTGACAGAGCTGGGAGGGGCGGGCGCGTAGCCCTCGCAGAGGTGTCGCCGCGCCGGCCGCCGCGCGCGGCGGGCGCATCCGCTGCTCGTACGTGACAGGCACCCGCCTCGCTCGCGTGCCGACCCCTAGGCTGAATGACACCGTGACTGAACATCGACGAATCGGCGTGGCCGTCGCCTCGCTGAGCCTCGGCACCGCCCTCAACCCGCTGAATTCGTCGATGATCGCGGTGGCGCTCGTGCAGCTGCGCGACGACTTCGACCTGACCGTCGTGCAAGTCACCTGGGTGATCACGTGCTTCTACCTGGCCTCGGCGGCGCTGCAGCCGGTGATCGGGCGCATGGCCGACCGCTTCGGCCCGCGCAGGCTGTTCGTGAGCGGCATGGCGGTCGTCGCGGTCACGTGCGTGCTCGCGCCATTCTCCCCCACGTTCGCGCTCGTGTGCGTCTCCCGGGTCTTCATGGCGGTCGGCACGGCGACGGCGTTCCCGTGCGCGGTCGCGATGGTGACCACGCTGAGCAGGCAGGCGCAGGTGAGTTCGACCCGCCCGCTCGGCGCGATGCAGATGGCGAACACGACGGGTGCTGCGCTCGGCCCGGTGATCGGCGGGCTGCTCGTGAGCTTCGTGGGCTGGCAGGCGCTGTTCTTCCTCAACGTTCCGCTGGCGCTGCTCTCACTCGTGGCGGTCGCCCGGTTCGCGCCCGCGGACCCGCCTCGAGTAGCAGAGCGGATGGCCGTGACCCTGCGCGACTCCGACGTACCGGGCATCCTCGCCTTCACGGTGGCCCTCGTGGCGGGGCTCATCGCGGTGCTCGGGGCGCTGCCCGCCCTCACCTGGTGGATGGCGGGGCTTGCCGTCGTATCGGGCGCCCTCTTCGTCTGGCGCGAGCTGCGGTTCGACTCCCCCTTTCTCGACCTGGCACTGCTCGTTCGCAACCGCTCGCTCATGATCGTGTACCTGAGCGTCGCGGTCTTCAATGCCGTCTACTACTGCGCATTCTTCGGGCTGCCGCAGCTGTTCGAGGAGGCAGGTGGCTACGACGCGGGAATCGTCGGGCTGCTGATGCTGCCGCTCGCTGCCATGTCGGCATTCCTGACGCCCGTGGCAGCGCGGTCGATCGACCGCTGGGGAGTTCGCCCGGTGCTGATGGTGGGAACGGTGGGGTTGGTTGCGGCATCCGCTCTGTTATGGCTCTTCACCGCGACGATCGGCGTTCTGGTCGTTCTGCTGCTCGTGGCCGCGATGGGCGTGCCGTACTGCGCGTTCAGCATCGCGTCGAGCCAGGGCATGTACGCGTCGGCGCGGGCCGAGGACCGGGGCGTGGCGGCGGGCATCTATCAGACGTCGCGGTACTTCGGGGCGATCTCGGCGACGACGATCATCGGAGTGGCGTTCGGCTCGAGCGTGACGACGGCGCAGTGGGGCTCGATGGTGCCGATCATGGCCGCGCTGGCCGTGGTGACGGTGGTGCTTTCCGCGGTGTGGCGGCCGGCGGGGCGGGTGTGAGGGCGGGCGGGCGATGCGAGCGTGGGCGGGCGGGCGATGCGAGCGTGGGCGGGCGGGCGATGCGAGCGTGGGCGGGCGGGCGATGCGAGGGCGTCGGTTCTCACGCCTCGCGTGAATGTCGGTGGTCACGTGTTGACTTGGTTCTATGAGGAACACAGGGCAGATCGGCCAGGCGACGCCGGCTCCGACCGCGCCTGCCCTCGCGCCCTCGCCGCCTCGTGCCGGCGTACCCGAGCGCGACGAGAAGCCGAGTCTGAACGCCGTCATGGCAGATACTCTGGGTGACCTCGTCGATGGCGTCGCTGCCCTCGATCGCATGCTCGCCAACGTCTCGGCCATGCGCGCCGAGCTCATCGATCAGGCGCGTCAGTGGAGTGAGTTGAGCACGAATGCATCGTCGCTTGCCGGGCAGCCCGGTTGGAGCGCCGCGACGATCGCGCGCAAAGTGCTCGTAAGCGAGCTCGCCGCCGCGCTACGCCTGCCGGAACGTACCACCGAGACGCTGGTCGCCGACAGCGAGGCGCTCATGCACGAGCTTCCCGCCACTCTTCAGGCTCTGCGTGAGGGCGAGATCAGCTATCGCCACGCGCAGCGGATCATCGATCACGCGCTGTCGGTCCCCGCCGATGCGCGCGACGAGTTCGAAACCCAGGTACTGCCGATCGCGGCGACGCAGACGGTTTCACGCCTGGAACGCAAGGCGAGGCAGGTGCGCGAGCACATGCATCCGCAGACCATCACCCAGCGGCACACCCAGGCGGTGGGCGACCGCCATGTGGAGTTCGTTCCTGCGAACGACGGGATGGCGTGGCTGAACAGCTACCTGCCGGCGCACGTGGCCGACTGAATCTACCGTCGCGTCAGCGACATCGCTGCGAGCCTGCAATGCCCTGACGAGCCGCGAACGATCACGCAGCTGCGGGCCGATACGTTCGCCGATCTGCTTCTCGAGGGCGTGACGTTGGGCGCGGATTCGGGCGACGGCGGAACGGGGCACAACGGCTGCACTGGTCACGGTGCTGGGCAATGCACTGCGCGATGCGCTGGGCAACGCGCTGGGCAAGGTACTGGCAGAGACCGAGGTGCCGAGCAAGGCGGCGGTACCGAGCATGACGGCAGTACCGGGCGACCCAAGCACGGCATCGGGCGCGGGATTCGCCCGCGCGTACTCGTGACTGTCCCGGTCATGACGCTCCTTGGGCTGAGTGAAGAACCCGGCGAGCTCGAGGGCTACGGGCCGATCGACCCGCAGACGGCGCGCGAACTCGCCGGTCATGCCCCGAGCTTCACGCGGCTGCTCACTCACCCCGAGAAGGGAACGGTGCTCTCGGTCGGCCGCGAACACTACAAAGTCCCGAAAGACTTGCGAACCTGGCTGCGGGTGCGCGACGAGACCTGCCGTTTCCCCGGGTGCAACCGCACGGCTGAGCGGTGCGATGTGGACCATACCCGCGATTGGGCCTTCAATGGTTCGACCCAGCACGACAATCTCGCGCATCTCTGCCCCATGCACCACGCGATGAAGCACTACACGGCGTGGCAGGTGGCACATGCGCGAGACGGCGCTCTGACCTGGACCTCACCGAGCGGCCACACCTACCGAACACTCCCGGCGGTAGTCATGCGGCCACCGCCCGTGATGTCGTCGACGTTGGTTGACGACGACGTTGGTTGACGACGAGGCGGGTTGACGACGACGTGGGTGACGACGACGTTGGTGACGACGACGTGGGTGACGACGACGTTGGTGACGACGACGTTGGTGACGACGACGTTGGTGACGACGACGTTGGTGACGACGACGTTGGTGACGACGACGTGGATTCGCGGGCGTGTGAGCGAAGTGGTCAAGAGACGGTAGGCGAAGGCGTCGACGGTGCAGGCGGGATCACGCCTGCACCGCGACTGCCTGCATGCGGCCTCGTTACAGCTCGCCCGGCGCTACACGTGACCTCGGCGCTTCAGCGCGAGGCCGATGAACGCCATGCCGCCAACGAGCAGCAGACCCATAGCGGCAAGGCCACCAGCGGCGTCCACACCGGTCTGTGCAAGTGCCGTCGGAATCGCGGACGACACGAGGCCGGCAGCCTGAACACCAGAACCGAGACCCGCCATGCCAGGATCGCCTGCCACCAGGTCTCCCTCGCTTGATGGAGTGTCAGCGACAGGGGCCGTCACCGCAGGCGAATCGGACGTCGGATCGGAGCCTACGCCGACCGCCACCACCGGCTCAGAGCCGATACGTAGGACGATCGGGAGTATTCCCGCCCTGCTGCCATCCGTAGAGTCGCCGACGCCGGGCGCGACGCCAGAGCCATCAGTGGAGTCACCGAGAAGGCCCGGCAGAATCCCTGAGTTATCCGACGTGTCACCAAGGACGCCCGGCAGGATTCCCGAATCACCTGACGAATCACCGAGGACGCCCGGCAGGATTCCCGAATCACCTGTCGAATCACCGAGGACACCCAGCATGCCGTTGGACGAGCCTCCGCCAATCGCGACAGCATTGCCGCCGATGCCGACCGGAGCCGATACGTCAGCAGGAACCTGCGTTCCCCCGAGAATCGAGCTTGAACCATCGGTCATACCAGCGCCGCTACTCGGCATGTCGCTGCTTGGCATGTCGGTGCCCGTCGAGTCGCCCGCTGGCGGCGTCGCCGCACTGCCAGTGGCTGCGTCGCCGAGCACGCCGACGGCGTTACCGCCAATGACGATCGGTGCGGTGACATCCGGCGCGATCTGGCTACCGCCGAGCACGGAGTCATCCCCGCTCGTGATCATCGGCATGGCCGTGCTGTCTGAACCCGTGCTGGCTGAACCCGTGCTGGCTGCACCCGCGCTCGCAGTGCCACTCGACGAATCGCCGAGAACACTGATCGCGTTTCCGCCGATTGAGATCGGTGCGGTGACATCCGGCGCGACCTGCGTGCCCGAGGCGACCGAGGCGTCACCCGATGTGAGCGCACCGATCGAACCACCCGTCGTCTCGCCCGGCGCAGTGCCGCCAAGCGCAGTGTCGCTCGGCGCGACGGCGGGCTGTGCGCCGGGCGCGGTCGCGGCATCCGTCGTGCTGCTGTCACCCAGAACCGAGACGGCATTGCCACCGACCGTTATGGGCAATTGCACACCGAGAAGCGCCTGACTGCCCGAGCCGATACCGTTCGACCCTGAAGTCGTGGGCGCCGCCGGATTCGACGACGAGCTGGTCCCGGATGCGACAGGCGCGGGCGACACGGGCGCGGGCGATGCCGGCGTCGACAATGCCGGCATCGAACCAGTCGACGAGCTGTTGCCCAGCACACTGAGTGCCGTTCCGTTCACCTGAATGGGCGCGGTGACGGATGCGACGGCCTGCGTTCCCGAGGCCACGGCACCATCACCGCTTGTTTCAGCGGCGTTCGCCGCCGTTGCTCCGACGAGCGTGAGCCCGCCGACGCAGAGGGTGAACCACAACCCTCTGGACACGTACTTATTCATGAGGGATTCCTCCTGATTGATGAGTTGCATGCTCCTCGAAAGGAGTCTTGGGCCTGCGTGCCGTCGCTGTGACGGCCGGGCCGAACGTCAATCAGGGGTGATGTCGAAGTCGAAGAACGCGGTGGAATGAGCCACGACGCGGGCAGACCCCACCGCGAAGACACACGCCAGTCGATGGTCGAAACGGCCGCCGTCGAGAATCGCCGCCGGGCTCGCCGATGCGCCCCCGGCGGAGCCTCCGCTCACTCCGCTGACGGCCGCGACAGCGACGAACGAGCCGCCTGGCACGCCGGGCACGGGCGGCGGCGCAAGAGGCGCCTGCCCGCTCGCCGTGGTCACGTCGGGCCGCGCGTGCGCCGCGCTCGCCGGCAGGGCACGTCGAAACAGTGCAGCATCTGTCGGCAGAAAGCGCGGCGCTCCCGCGCGTGTGGCGGATGAAGCGGCACCCGATTCCGCTCCTCCGACCGATCCGGAGTCTGAAACGCCCGAACCACCTGAAACACCCAACCGCCCGAGGCGAAGGACGTGGGCACTGCGATCAAGGATCGAACTCGGCTCTGCGACGGCGCCGATCAGCACGCCGGAAAGCGACGACACCGCACCGAGCTGCGGCAGAACAGGCAGAACGCCGATCGCCTCCCCGAGCGCGTGCCCGACGGGACGCGTCACGGGTTGGAGGCTGACGAGGGCACTCCCAAGAGCGCTGGTGACCGGATGCAGAGGCCGAGAACCGGATGCGGCGGCAGCCTCAGCAGCCGCCGGACCGGTGGCCGATGTCGACGACGGCACCGTCGCCGCACTCGGTGTGGAGGTGGGAGCTGGGATCGCGGCGGTCGATGCGGCCGGAGCCGGCGATGCAAACGAGGCCGGCGTCGCGAGCAACGTCTCGAGCGCCTGCGAGACGGTGTGGTTCAGCGAGGAGAGACCCAACGACGAGACGAGACCCTGCGATCCGGCGGAGGGCGCGCCTGCGGGCGACGCGACGGCGGGCGACGCGACGGCAGGCGACGCGACGGCGGGCGACCCGAGAGCGGATCCGACGGCGGGCGAATCGGTCGACGGCTCGGCGGCAGACGCCCTTCCCGAGCCGAACATCATCGAACACACGAGCCACGCGGTGACCAGCGCAAGCGCCAGGAGTGCGAGACGCAGCGCACGCGGGATCCGCAGTTGCGACATGTCGCTCTCAGCCACGCTCTTCACCCCCTGCGAAGCACGGTTTCCCCATGGTCTACCCCTCGAACCAGACAACGTCTACCCCCGAATGCGTGCCATCTGGCCTTTACCACGCGCGCAGCCTAGGCTGGGGCTAAATCCCATACCGCTCAGGGCGACGTGCGCAACGCGCGCGTGCCTGCGCATGAGATACGCGCCGTCGAGGAGGACGGCTTCCACGCGACAGACCACGCCCTCCGGGCGGAGCTGGGCGAGTGGAAGGAAATACCGTGTCAGACAACAGAGCTGTGGCGTACAAGGGACCGGGCAAGGTCGAGGTCATCGACATCGACTACCCGACCTTCGAACTGAAGGATGGGCCGGGGGTGAACCCGGCCAACGTGGGCCGCAAGGTTCCGCACGGCGCCATCATCAAGACCGTCGCAACGAACATCTGCGGCTCGGATCAGCACATGGTGCGCGGTCGCACCACGGCGCCGGTCGATCTCGTGCTCGGCCACGAGATCACAGGAGAGGTGGTCGAGACCGGCCCTGACGTGGAGTTCGTCAAGGTCGGCGACCTCGTGTCGGTGCCGTTCAACATCTCATGCGGACGCTGCAAGAACTGCAAGGAACGCAAGACCGGCGTCTGTCTCAACGTGAACCCGGATCGACCGGGCAGCGCATACGGGTACGTCGACATGGGGGGCTGGGTCGGCGGCCAGGCCAACTACGTGCTCGTGCCCTACGCTGACTGGAACCTCCTCGTATTCCCCGACAAGGATCAGGCGATGGAGAAGATCCTCGATCTGGCGATGCTCTCGGACATCTTCCCCACCGGGTACCACGGCGCGGTCAGCGCCGGCGTGGGTACGGGATCGACCGTGTACATCGCGGGCGCGGGGCCCGTGGGCCTCGCGGCGGCGACATCCGCTCTGCTGTTGGGGGCGGCGACCGTGATCGTCGGCGACATGAACGAGGGCAGGCTGCGGCAGGCGGCGAGCTTCGGATGCGAGACCGTCGACCTGACCAAGGGCGACCCGGCCGACCAGATCGAGCAGATTCTGGGCGTTCCTGAAGTGGACTGCGCGGTCGACGCGGTCGGCTTCGAGGCGAAAGGGCACGGCGAGGGCGCCAAGGAGGCTCCGGCGACCGTGCTCAACTCTCTGATGACGCTGACGGCGGCGGGCGGCGCACTCGGCATTCCGGGACTGTACGTCACGGGTGACCCGGGCGGCGTTGACGAGGCGGCGAAGACGGGCTCGCTCTCCCTTAACCTGGGGGCCGGATGGGCACGGTCGCTGTCGTTCACGACCGGGCAGTGCCCAGTGATGAAGTACAACTTCGGGCTCATGCGCGCGATCCTCGCCGACAAGGTGCACATTGCGAAGAACGTGAACGCGAAGGCGATCAGCCTTGACGACGCGCCGCGCGGGTACGAGGAGTTCGACAAGGGTGCCGCGACGAAGTATGTGCTGAACCCGAACGGGTACCTCGACGCCGCCTGAGGAGGGCGGCTGCGGCCGTAAGGCAATCGGGTCGGGTCGAATCGCGGGTGTTTCGGAAGGGAACCCGCGATTCGGCCCGACCCGTTGCTGCGATTGCGTGCGACGGCGTGACGCGACAGCGTGATGCGACGGCGCTGCACCAGGCCATGTCAGACCAGGCGCAGGCCGTTCTGCAGCCGGGTGCGCACCTCGAACACGTCGGCGATGTCAACCGTGGCGCCCGCGCCGGTGCGCAGCACGAGCGGCAGAAGCGACCGGCCGACGAGCGCCGCGCCGGCGTTGCGGCCGCGATCGACGGTCTCCATGGACGCGTCGAGCGCCTCATCCGGCACCACAATGCCATAGCCGGTGAATCGCACGCCGAGCGAACGCGCGAGGCGCTTCGCCGCGCGCACCAGCGTCTTGATGGGGTCGTCGAGCGCCAGGCCCTCCCCCGCCACTTCGCCCTTGACGAGACGAACGGATGCGCCCCAATCCTCCGAACGCAGGGCGAACAACCCGGCCGGGCCGAGCACGATGTGGTCGATCACGTAACCGGGATCATCGGTGGCGACGGCGCTCCAGAGCGTGTACCCGATGCCGAGGGCTGTGACGCTCCGAGCCGTCGCCTCCTCGGCGAGCGCCTTCGCGAGCAGCCTGCGGATCTCGAGCGGCGCCGAGCGCACGAGCGCCGGATCGTACGGATCGTCGAGATCGCTGCCCCGGCCCGACCATTCCTGCATCAGCGCGAGGAACCGCTCCCTGGCGTGTCCGCCGGGGTGGCCATAGGTGCGGGCGCGCGGCGACGACGAGCCGCGGGGCCGGGAGTGGCCCGATGATGAGGTACCGGCCGGGCGGGCGCCGGCCGCGGCATCCGTGCCCTGGCTGTACCCTGGCGAATCCGCATCGAAATCAGACCCGGTACCGCTCGATGAGCCGCGATCGTACGCCGCTCGCCTGGCGGGGTCGCCCACCCGCTCCCACGCATGCTGCACCGCCTGAAACCGCTCGGCGCTGCCTCCCGTGTCGGGGTGCGTCTCCCGCAGCAGCCTGCGGTACGCCCTGCGCAGCTCGTCCTGACTCGCGGAAGCGCTCATGCCGAGCACCTCATACGGTGTCGGCGTCGCCGGGCTCTCAGGCATCCCTCGCATGTCTCCTTCTTCTGCGCGCACGACAGCTTAGCGAGCCAGCCGATGCCGCCGCTGAGCGGATGCGCGGGGCAGGCACCGAGGTGCGCGTACGACCGGCCGCGGTTGCGGCAGCACAGCCGAGCGGATGCGCGCGGCAAGCGCCGCGGTTCAGCGCGGCTCGATGAGGTGCGGGCCCTCGTCGACGACCGGCCCGACCTCGTAGAACTCGAGCGAGGAGGCCACCGTGACCGCCGCCCGCACCGCCTCGTCGAGAAGCGCCTGGTCGCCGACGACCGTGGGGTCGAGCCAGTGATCCCACAGCTCACGCGGCAGGGGCACAGGATTGCGGTCGTGAATGTGCTCGAGCGTGTGCACCGCGTCGGAGGTGAGAATCGTGGCGGTCAGATGCCACCGTTCCGGGTCGTCCCTGGCGAGGGCAGGATCGGCCCACCACGAATACAGCCCGGCGAGGCCCATGATGTCGCCGGGCAGCCTGATGAAGTATGGCGTCTTCGTCTTGCCTATGGTCTGCCACTCGTAATAGCCGGTGGCCGGGATGATCGCACGCCGGGAACGCACGGATGGCGCGAACGACGCCTTGCTCGCCGCCTCCTCCGCCCTCGCGTTGAACGTGGGGTACTTGGTCTTCAGCTCTTTCGAGAACGAGGGAACGAGCGACCAGCGGGCGCTCTCGAGACGGCGGGTGACCTCGCCGTCACGCGCGGATTCGATGACGACGGGCACCGGATCGGTCGGCCTGATGTTGTAGGTCGGCCGCCAATTCTCGAGGTTCGCCAGCCCGTGCTCCCCCACGAACTCGGCGATGAGTTCGTCGGTCTCCTTGTCCATTGCGAAGCGTCCGCACATGCGACGAGCCTACGACGGACCGCCGACAAGCAAGCAGGCGGGCAAGCACACGCCGAAACGCACGACGAGCCGGCGCCCCTCGCCTCACCAGGGAACGGTCGTTCCGCGGAAGTCGAGGTACTCGAGGCCGGGCACGCTGCGCTTGGCGAGCATGACGTCGACGATCTTCGGAACGTTCTCGTCGATCGTGAACGGTGCGTCGTCGCCACCGAGGGCGGTCTTGATCCAGCCCGGCGCCATGAGGAGCATGGCGCGATCCGTGTCGGCCTGACGCACCGCGAAGCTGCGCATGAACTGGTTGAGGGCCGCCTTGCTTCCTCGATACACCTCCCGAGATCCCCTCGTGTTGTTCGTGATGCTGCCCTGGCCCGAGGTCATCGCCCCGATGAGGCCGTCACTCGGCACGAGGTCCTGCAGCGCCTCGATGACCCGCATCGGGCTGAGCGCGTTCGTGACCATCACGTCAATGAAGTCCGAGGTGGGCACGCTGCCGATCGGCGTCTCCTCGTTGTTGGTTGTGCCCGCATTGACGAACAGGATTGCGAGCTCGCTGCCGACCCCGCCCGCCAGCCTCTCGTGAAGCGGAGGCAACTGCTCTGGCTTCGTGATGTCGAGCTCCTCCACGGTGATCCGGCCGCCCGAGCGCGCGGCGGCCTCGTGCAGAGGGGTTGCGGCAGCGAGGTCTCGCACGGTTCCGATCACCCGCCATCCGCGCTTCGCAAGCTCCTCGACGATAGCCAGGCCGAGGCCTCGGGAGGCGCCGACGATCAATGCGGTGTTCGTCTCGTTCGTCATGATTCAACGCTAGCGGGACGGCGCGGGCCTCACGGAGTGCACGCACATCAGACGCGCAGAGAAGAGCGCTAGCTGCCCCGCGTTATCAGCCGGCCTGGGAGATGCGCACGGTGTTGCCCGACGGGTCTCGGAACGCACAATCGCGCGGGCCCCACGACTGATCGATGGGTTCCTGCAACACCTCGGCCCCCGAGGCGCGCACCTGTTCGAAGGTCGCATCGAGGTCGCTCGTGCTGAAGACGATGATGGGCAGCACGCCCTTGACAAGCAGCTCCTGCAGGGCGTCGCCATCCGCCTTCGGCCGGCCGGCGTGCGGCTCGGAGATGACGATGCCGAGGCCCGGCTGCCCGGGCGTACCGAGCGTGACCCAGCGGAATCCGCCGTTCCCCACGTCGTTCTGCACCTCAAGGCCAAGGGCGTCGCGATAGAAGCCCAGGGACTCGTCCACATCGTTGACGGTGATATTCGTGTACTGAAGTGAAATGCTCATGACGCCACGCTATTGAGCGTGTGAAGCGGATGCTTCTCGGATCCTGCTCGATGCGGTGAGCCGGACCGGCCGCGCATGGGCCTTGACCACGCAGCCGGGGATGCCGGCGACGGCGGTGTACTCGCGCATCCGATATTCACGGGGGTTCAGGCCGACGATTTCGGTGAAACGAGCACTGAATGAACCCAGCGACGTACAGCCGACGGCCATGCACGCATCGGTGACGCTCATGCCCTGCCGTAGCAGTTCCATGGCGCGCTCGATGCGTCTGGTCATGAGGTAGCTGTACGGCGTCTCGCCGTAGGCCGCACGGAACTGCCGGGAGAAGTGCGCGGGCGACATGTGAGCGCGCCGGGCGATCGTGGGCACGTCGAGAGGCTGCGCGTACTCGCGATCGATGAGATCGCGGGCGCGGCGCAGGAGCGTGAGTCGCTCGATCTCCTGCGGGGTCATGGAGATGACGG
Source organism: Microbacterium sp. STN6 (assembly GCF_026410545.1). Classification (GTDB taxonomy): domain Bacteria; phylum Actinomycetota; class Actinomycetes; order Actinomycetales; family Microbacteriaceae; genus Root112D2. Next base: position 907,524 of record NZ_JAPMIT010000001.1, on the reverse strand, counting down.
TAGCACCGAGAGGCCGGGCATGAACACAGTGTCGGTGGCAATTGACATAGTCGAACATATGTTCGAATATGAGGGCATGACCGGTTCTGAGCGCGTACAGGCGTTGCAGGCGCGCATCACGCAGATGCAGCGCCGCACGCTCGATGAGCGCGCGCTGCCGACCCTGCCTCCCCTCGCCGAACTGCTGCCCGGCGGGGCCATGCGGGCGGGGTCGGCGTACTCGGTCATCGAATCCCACGCGCTCGTCATGGCCATGCTCGCGGGGCCGAGCGAGGCCGGCTCGTGGTGCGGCGTCGTGGGCGTGCCCGACTTCGGGGTGGAGGCCGCCGCCGGGTTCGGCATCGACCTGCAGCGCCTGGTGCTGGTGCCGAACCCGGGCGACCAGTGGCTCACGGTGACGGCCGCGCTCGTCGACGTTCTGCCCGTCGTCGTCACGCAGCCACGTGGGCGTGTCAATGAAGCGGATGCCGCGCGGCTCGCCGCCCGCCTGCGACAGCGCGGCGCGACCCTGATCGCCGTCGGGCCATGGCCCCAGAGCGAGGCAAGGCTGAGCGTCGAGACCGGCTCGTGGAGCGGCATCGGCGCGGGGTTCGGCCGGCTGAGACAGCGCAGCGTGACGGTGACCGTGGCGAGCGGTGCCGATACGGGCCGGCGCCGACGCGGGCGCCTGTGGCTGCCCGGCGGGAACGCGGGCCTTGAGGCGGCCCCGCGGCTGGTCGCGGTCGACAGGCCGGAGGGCGCGCTGCCGTGGGATGCCTCCGGCAGCACTGACGAGCCCCTGCTGAGGACGGTGGTCTAGATGCCCGCCCCCTCCTCCTCCGCTCGCGCCATCGTGCTCTGGGTGCCAGACTGGCCGGTCGTCGCCGCCCTGCAGACCGCTCACGCCGCCGCCCTCGCCCGCGCGGGCGACGACATCGACGATGGTGCGCCGGTCGCCGTCATCGACCGCGGGCGCGTCTACGCGTGCTCCGCGAGCGCCCGCACGAGCGCCGTGCGCCGCGGGCTGCGCGTGCGGGAGGCCCAGGCCCGCTGCCCCGAACTCCGCACGATCGCCTACGACCCGGTTCTCGACGCCCGCGCCTTCGAACCGGTACTGGCTCTCGTGGAAGCGCTCATGCCGGGGGTGCAGCCCATCCGGCCCGGCCTGTGTGCGATCCGCGCCCGGGGGCCCGCTCGCTTCTATGGCGGCGAGCGGGAGGCGGTGCAGCGGCTGCTGGGCGAGTTGGCGGCATTCGGGCTGAGGGGGTGCCGCATCGGCATCGCCGACGGCATCTTCGCAGCCGAGCAGGCCGCGCGGCATCCGGAGTCGATCTCGGGCGCCGAGTCGATCTCGGGCACTGAGTCGATCTCGGGCGCTGAGTCGATACACATCGTGCCGATGGGCGAGGCTGCGCGCTTTCTCGCCCCGCTTCCGGTCGGCATCCTGGGAGATCCGGGGTTGACGACGCTGCTGGTGCGGCTCGGTCTGCGTAGCCTCGGCGACTTCGCCGCGCTCGACGCCGCGCAGGTGCGCCAGCGCTTCGGCGAAGTCGGCGCGCACGCGCATGCGTTGGCCGGCGGCGACACGACCAGCGGCATCACGCCGCGCGCTCCGCAGAGAGATCTCGATGTCGGCATCGATCTCGAACCCCCGCTTGAGCGCATCGACCAGGTGACCTTCGCGTTCCGCACGGCGGCGGAGCGCTTCATCGCGCAGGTCAGCGCCATGCACGAGGTCTGCACAGCGGTGCGGGTGAGCATTCGGAGCGAATCGGGGCAGGTCTCCGAGAGGGAATGGCAGCACCCGCGCTGGTTCACCGCCTCCGACGTGCTCGATCGCGTGCGCTGGCAGCTGCAGGGCTCGGGAAGCGCGGCGGGTGCCCTGAGCTCGGCCATCTGCCGAGTTGCGGTCAGCCCCGGCAGCAGGGATGCGGCGAGCAACCACGAAGAGGGCCTCTGGGGTTCGGCGCCCGACGAGCGCATCCACCACGGGCTCTCCCGCGTGCAGGGGCTGCTCGGTCACGACGCGGTGGTGACTCCCGTTCTCGGCGGCGGTCGCATGCTCGCCGAACGCGCCGTGCTGGTGGCCTGGGGCGACCGAGAGCCAGCGGATGCTGCCGCATCACGCCGTCGCCCGTGGCCCGGGCAGCTGCCTCCCCCGCTGCCGGCTCGCGTGTTCTCGCCGCCGCGGCCGGCGGTGGTGAGAAGCCCCGCCGGCGAGAGCGTCACCGTGGATGAGCGCGGACGGGTATCCGCGCCGCTCGCGCAGGTCGGGGTCGACGGGCAGGCCGCCGATGTGCGGCCCAACGCGGGGCGGCCCAACGCAGGGCGACCCAACACAGGGCAGGCCGCCGACGCGGAGCCACCCGCGCTGCTCGTGCCGCAGCTGCGCGCCGTCACGGCCTGGGCCGGCCCGTGGTCGGTCGACGAGCGGTGGTGGGATCGCGCCTCGGCACGGCGGCTGCACCGCTTCCAGGTGGTCGACGACACCGGCGAGGCCTGGCTGCTGCTGCAGGAGGGCGACCGCTGGCTTGCGGAGGCGCGCTATGACTGAGGGCACTGCGGTCGGCCTCACAGACAGGAGGCGAACCGATGGGCTGGAATAACCCGCCGATCCCGTGGTCGGAGCTGGAGCGCAAGCTCTCCGGCCGGGGTGCGCAGGGCGCGGGCACGTCTGGCAGGGACGAGCCGCAAACCGACGGAGCGATCAGCCGCAAGCGGCATCCATACCGGCCTGCGCCAACGCCACCGGCCGACGGCGACCCGCTCGTGCCGTACGCCGAGCTGCACGCGCACTCGCACTACAGCTTTCTCGACGGGGCAAGCTCCCCGGAAGAGCTGGTGGCCGAGGCGTCCCGGCTGCGACTGAGCGCGCTCGCGCTCACCGACCACGACGGCCTGTACGGCATTGTGCGCATGGCCGAGGCGGCCGAGGCGCACAACCGGCTCGCCCGCGAGACCGGTTCGGCACCGGTGAAGACCGTGTTCGGCGCCGAGCTCTCGTTCGAGCTCGGCAAGCCGCAGAACGGCGAGGCCGACCCCGAGGGCAGCCATCTCGTGGTGCTCGCCCGCGGTCAGGAGGGCTACCACCGCCTCGCCGGTGCGCTTACCAACGCCCAGCTCGCCGACGGCGCCGAGAAAGGCCGCCCACTCTACGACATCGACGCCCTGGCCGAGCAGGCCGCCGGCCACTGGGCCGTTCTCACCGGATGCCGCAAGGGCCGGGTGCGTCAGGCCCTGGAGCGCGGCGGGGTCACGGCGGCAGCGCGCGAGGTCGAGCGGCTGGTGGCACTGTTCGGCACAGACAACGTCTTCATCGAACTGTTCAGCCACGGCGATCCACTCGACGACGAGCGCAACGACGCCCTGGCCGCCATCGCCGCGAAGGCCCACCTGCCCACGCTGGCAACCAACAACGTGCACTACGCCGCTCCCCGCGACCGTCGGCTCGCTGCTGCGGTCGCGGCGGTGCGCGCACGGCGCAGCCTCGACGAACTGGATGGCTGGCTGCCGGCATCCGGCACGGCGCACCTGCGCAGCGGTGCCGAGATGGCGGCACTCTTCGCCCGCTACCCCGGAGCCGTCGAGCGCACCGTCGCACTAGCCGACGAGAGTGCGTTCGAGCTGCGCAGCGCGCGGCCCAGGCTGCCGAAGCAGGAGGTGCCTGCCGGGCGCACCCCCATGAGCTGGCTGCGTGAGCTCGTGCGCGCGGGCGTGGCCGAGAAGTACCCGAGCGCCGCCGCGCTGCCGGATGCCGCACCCGAGACCATCGCGAAAGCCGCGGCGACGGATGCCACGTGGCGGCGCCTCGAGAACGAGCTCGCCGTCATCGAGGCCAAGGACTTCCCCGGCTACTTCCTGATCGTGCACGACATCGTGCGCTTCGCCCGCAGCCGCGGAATCCTCTGCCAGGGCCGCGGCTCGGCCGCGAACTCCGCCGTCTGCTACGCGATCGGCATCACGGCCGTCGACTCCATCTATTACAACCTGCCGTTCGAGAGGTTCCTCTCCAGCATCCGCGACGAAGAGCCAGACATCGACGTCGACTTCGACTCCGACCGGCGCGAGGAGGTGATCCAGTACGTGTACGAGAAGTACGGGCGGCGCAACGCAGCGCAGGTGGCGAACGTGATCGCATACCGGCCCAAGTTCGCGGTACGCGACATGGCGAAGGCCCTCGGCCACAGCCCCGGCCAGCAGGACGCCTGGTCGAAGCAGGTGGAAGGCTACGGCAGCGAGGTCACGAGCCAGGAGCACACGATCCCGCAGCCCGTGATCGAGCTGGCCACCGAGCTGCTGAAGACGCCGCGGCACCTCGGCATCCACTCGGGTGGCATGGTGCTCACCGAACGTCCGGTCGGCGAGGTCTGCCCCATCGAGCACGCCCGCATGGAGAACCGCACCGTGCTGCAATGGGACAAAGACGACTGCGAATGGATGGGCCTCGTCAAGTTCGACCTGCTCGGTCTGGGCATGCTCGCCGCGTTGCAGTACGTGTTCGACCTCGTCGAGGCGCATCTGGGCGAGAGGTGGAGCCTCGCCACGCTGCCCCGCGAAGAGCCGGCCGTGTACGACATGCTGTGCCGGGCCGACGCGGTCGGGGTGTTCCAGGTGGAGAGCCGGGCGCAGATGGGCACGCTGCCCCGGCTGAAGCCGCGGCGCTTCTACGATCTGGTGATCGAGGTGGCGCTCATCCGCCCCGGGCCCATTCAAGGCGGCGCGGTGCACCCCTATATTCGCCGGCGCACGGGTGAGGAGGCGGTCACGTACCTGCATCCGGATCTCGAGCCGGTGCTCGAACGCACGCTGGGAGTGCCGCTGTTCCAGGAACAGCTCATGCAGATGGCCATGGCCGTCGGCGGGTGCAGTGCCGAAGACGCCGACCTGCTGCGCCGCGCCATGGGCTCCAAGCGAGGCCGCGAACACATCTCGACTCTTCGGCGCAAACTGTACGACGGCATGGCGGCCAAGGGCATCTCGGCCGCCGACGCCGACATCATCTACGAGAAGATCGAGGCCTTCGCCAACTTCGGCTTCGCCGAGAGCCACTCGCTGGCCTTCGCCCTGCTCGTCTACGCCAGCTCCTGGCTCAAGCTGCACTACCCCGCCGCGTTCCTCGCCGCGCTGCTGCGGGCGCAACCCATGGGGTTCTACGCGCCGCACACCCTGGTCGCCGATGCACGAAGACACGGCGTCGAGGTGCGCCACGTCGACGTTCTGCTCTCGGGGGTCGACGCGGGGCTGGAGCCGGGCGGAGCTGTGGACGATGCGACGGTGAGTGACGCGGCGGCAGGCGACGCGGCGGGCGACGCTCCAGGCTCCACAGGCCTCGGCCGCTGTCTCGACGCCGAGCAGCCGCCCGTCGGCCCCTTCGACATTCAGGCACCGGATGCCTCGGGCGAGCACCGTCGCGATGGCAACTACTCGGTCAGGCTCGGGCTGGCCGGGGTGAACCTCATCGGCGAGAAGCTCGCCCGGCGCATCGTTGCCGAGCGTGAGGGCAACGGCCCGTACCGTGACATGGCCGACATCGCCCGACGCGTGGGCCTGACCACCCCGCAGCTCGAGTCGCTCGCCGCCGCGGGCGCCTTCGATTCCCTCGGCATCGGGCGCCGCCAGGCCATGTGGAACGCCGGCTGGGCCGCGGACGAGCGCGCCGACCAGCTCATCGGCAGCGCCATCTCGGTGCAGCCGCCGCTGCTGCCCATGCTGAGCCCGGCCGAGCAGACCGTCTACGACCTCTGGGCCACCGGCATTTCCCCGAACGACCACCCGATCCGGCATGTGCGCGACATGCTCACCGGCCGCGGGGCGCTCAGCATCGAGGCGACCGCCACCGCCGAGCCCGGCAGGCGCATCGAGGTGGGCGGTGCCGTCACCCACCGGCAGCGGCCCATGACGGCGGGTGGCGTCACGTTCCTCAACCTCGAAGACGAGACCGGCATTCTCAACGTGATCGTCGGCGTCGGCGTCTGGAACCGTTACCGCCGTGTCGCCCGTGACGCACCCGCCATGATCGTGCGCGGCATCCTGGAACGCTCCCCCGAGGGCATCACCAACCTCATCGCCGACCGCCTCGAGACACTGCCGCTGAGGGCGCCAGTGAGTTCCCGGGACTTCCAGTGAGACGGGTCTCGACGCAGCATTGCGCATCTCGCGCACCGGGAAGGCGGAGGCAGGACCCCGCGCCCATGGCGATCGGATGCCCGCGGATTAGAATGGCGCCGTGACGGATGCCGAACCCCCGTCGGGATGAAGTGATCACACTGTTACGGGTCATCAGCTACAACCTGCGCAAGAACCATGCGAGCGGCGAACTCGTCGCCCTCGCCGAGCGGTTCAAGGCCGATGTGCTCTGCCTGCAGGAGTGCGACACCACGAGCATGCCCGCCGACATCGACACGCTGCACCTCGCCGACTCCACGAAACGCAACCGCCTGGGGCTCGCCGTCTACTACAACCGTGAACGGTTCACCGCCCACGAGACGCGAGCGTACGAGCTGAAGAAGTCGCTGCATGACCGCGTTCTGACCCCGGCGCATGAGCGGCTCATCGGCACCTGCCTCATCGAGAACGGCACAGACGAGCACCTGGTCGTGGCGTCGTTCCACGCGGCCCCCCTCACGGCACTCAACTCGCTGCGCCGCAAGCAGATCACGGCCGCGTACGCCCAGTTGAGCGAACTCGGCCACGGCGCCCCCACCCTCATGGTCGGCGACTACAACTACCCCATCTTCAAGAACAAGCTCGTCGCGCACGTCTCCGAGTCGGGCTACGACCTCTCGCTCAGCGACAAGCGCACCTACACCCGCTACAAGATCTTTCGAGGCCACTTCGACTTCGTCACCTCAGTGGGGCTGGATGTGGGCAGCGTCGAGACGCTGCCCGGCGGGGACTCCGACCACCGGCCGATCCTGGTGAGCGCCGACTACAGCCGCTGAGCGGGCGCGGGGATCTCGATACGCGCTTCGCGCTACTCGATCAGCGGCGAACGCGGGCGGGCCTGATGTTCTCCCCCGCGCCACGGTCGACGAGCAGCGCCTCGAGCGTCGCGGCGAGCGTGATCACGGCGATGGCCACGAACGCGACGCGGTATGGCGCAAGGGTGCCGGCACCGGCATCCGTCAGCTGTCCCGCCCGCAGGGCAAGCGCGCCCACCGTGACCCCGAAGCCCGCCGCGAGCTGCTGCACCGTCGAGGACAGCGTGTTCGCCTCGGTCATTCGCTCATGCGGCACGTCGGCGAACGCGATGGTGTTGTACGCGGTGAAGCCGATCGAGCGCATCGCCCCGCCGAAGACGAGCAGCGCCGCGATGAGCGCGACCGGCGTGGCCGGGGTGATCAGCGCGACGGCCGCCATGCTGAGCGCGACCCCCAGCGTCGAGCCGGCGATCACGGTGCGAAAGCCGAAGAGCACCAGAAGCGGCGTCGTGGCCGGCTTGATCGCGAGATTGCCGACGAAGATGAACAACACGAGCGCGCCCGACACCACGGGAGACCAGCCGAAGCCGTCTTGCAGCAGAAGCGGCACCAGGAACGGCACCGCGTTCACCGCGAGCCGGAAGAGTGACCCACCCGCGTGCGTGAGCCGGAACGTCGCGATGCGCAGCGAGCGAAGATCGAGCAGCGGATGCGCGGCCCGCCCGAGATGCAGGATCGCCGCCGCGCTGAGGCACACCCCGAGCGCCGCGAACAGCGCCACCCACGCCCACGACTGCACGGCCGAGGAGAGCAGCGACCCCAACCACACCAGGGCGCCGAGACCGCCGCACGTGAGGATCAGGCCCGGCCAGTCGAGTCGCGCCGGGTGCTCGCGAGAGCCGGCGGGCACGAGGCGAAGCGCCGCGACGAGCGCCACGACTCCGAGCGGCACGTTGATGAGGAAGATCCAGTGCCACGAGAGCGAGGTGACGAGAATGCCGCCCACGAGCGGCGCCACGACGGGAGCGGCCAGGGCGGGCCATGTGAGCCAGGCGATCGCGTGGATCAGGTCCTTCTTCTCGGTCACCCGCAGCACGGTGAGCCTGCCGACGGGCACCATCATGGCGCCGCCGATACCCTGCAGCACGCGCGCCGCGACCAGCATCGGCAGGCTCGCGCTCGCCGCGCAGAGCACGGAAGCGAGTGTGAACACGACGATCGCGCTCGTGAACACGAGCCTGGCGCCGAGGCGCTGCGTGAGCCATCCGCTGAGCGGAATGAGCACGGCGAGCGTGAGCAGGTAGGCGGTGATGGCGACGCCGACCTCGGCCGAGCTGACGCCGAACGCATTCGCGATCGGTGGGGCGGCGGTCGTCAGGATGGTGCCGTCCAGGTTCTCCATGAAGAACGTGCCGGCAACGAGCAGCGTGATCGCGCGCTGGCCGCGGCTGGTGGTGTCGGCCGAGGGCGACGCTGTCGACATGGCGCTCCTCCCGGCATCCGTCGCGCCCTATTCGACGCGCGAGACGACCCTACCCAATGCGGGCCATGCGAAAAGCACCGGCACGCCAACCGCCCGGCGTGCGGGCGACGAGCGCGTAAGATGACGACCGTGAGCAACGTGCATTCGACGCAGACCAGCGAGACCCACGCCCATCAGAACGAACCGGCAAGCGACGAGCCCCTCATTCGCGCCGTCGGCGGCGAACTGCCCGGCCCGCTCGGCCCGCTGCTCGCCACGCTCGTCGTGATCGTCTCGCTCGGCCTCACCATCTGGAGCCTCATCGCCACGTGGAGTGGCACGCCCCACAACGGCCTGCCGCTGTTCGCGACCTTCGTGGCCGGCACCGTCGTCTCGCTGACCGCCATCTACGCGCGCCGAACGTTCAGCTACGTGATCGCCCTCATCGGGGCGGCCGCCTGGCTGTGGATCTCGATCCTCCCGCTCGTGCCGATCGCCGCGGGGCTGCTGCAGGCCGTCAGCGTCACGGTCATGGTCATCGGCGTCGTGATCGCGCTCGAGGCAGTCAAGTACACGAAGATGCCGCGCTTCTAGGTGTATTGCCCCGGGGCGTCGGTACGGTGCATCGGGCTCTCGAACAGGCAAGGGGAATTCCCGATGCGGCTCGAACGCTGAGGAAGTCATGAAGCGCATCGGCTTTCTCTCCTTCGGCCACTGGCAGCGCGTTCCGGGCTCGCGCACGCCGACCGCACGCGAGGCGCTCGTGCAGACCATCGAGCTCGCTGTCGCGGCCGAAGAGCTCGGCATCGACGGCGCATACGTTCGCGTGCACCATTTCGCGCCGCAGCTCGCCTCGCCGTTCCCGCTGCTCGCCGCCATCGGCGCGCGCACGAGCCGCATCGAGATCGGCACCGCCGTCATCGACATGCGCTACGAGAACCCCCTCTATATGGCAGAGGATGCCGCGTCCGCCGACCTCATCAGCGGCGGCCGCCTGCAGCTCGGGGTGAGCCGCGGTTCACCCGAACCGGCCCTGAAGGGGTCGGAATCGTTCGGGTTCGTCCCTGCAGAGGGCACGACGGATGCGGACCTGGCCCGCGCGCACACCGACCTCTTCCGGGCCGCCATCCAGGGCGCCGGCGTCGCGCACGCCGACCCTGCGATGACCGGCACGAGCGGCGCGCTCGCCATCCAGCCTCAGTCCCCCGGGCTCGCCGACCGCATCTGGTGGGGCTCCGGCACGCGCAAGACCGCCGAATGGGCGGCCGAGCAGGGCATGAACCTCATGAGCTCGACGCTGCTCACCGAAGACACGGGCGTGCCGTTCCACGAGTTGCAGGCCGAGCAGATCGCCCGATACCGCGACGCGTGGAGAGCGGCCGGGTGGGAACGCGAGCCGCGCGTATCGGTGAGCCGCAGCATCCTGCCCGTGGTCAGTGACGCCGATCGCGACTACTTCGGCGGCCGGGGCGCGGGCGAGCGGCGCGACCAGGTGGGGCATCTGGACGGCGGCCTCGCGCGCTTCGGCAAAAGCTACGTGGGCGAGCCGGATGAGATCGTCGCCGAGCTGGCCGAGGACACCGCGGTGCGTGACGCCGACACGCTTCTCGTCACCGTGCCGAACCAACTGGGCGTGGACTACAACGCGCGGCTGCTCGAGACGATCGCGCGCGACATCGCACCCGCGCTCGGCTGGCGCGACTGACTGACGCCTGACTGGCTGGCTGACTGACTGACTACTGACTGACTGACTGACTGGCGCGTGTTACCTGGCGAAGTAGCCGCGGTAGTACTCGTAGGTCCAGCCGACGATGCTTACGAGGAACAGGGCGAGGCCGATCGGCACGATCCAGATGCCGATCGCGAGTCCGAGGAAGAAGATGAACCCGCTGGCCCCGATCATGAACGGCCACCAGCTCCACGGGCTGAAGAAGCCCATCTCGGGGTCGTCGTCGTCGATCTCACCGTCGCGGCGATCCTGCTGCAGCGGTTCCGTCTGCGCGCGGGCGTGCACGGTCAGGTAGAAGGCGATCAGCCCCCACAGCACGACGCAGAGGAGGAGCGCGATCGATCCCGCCCACTCCACACTGTGGTTGTCGACCGCGTTCCACCAGATGTAGAGGATGCCTTCGACGAAGAAGAACGCGGCAAGCGCCCAGAACATCCACGCGTTGAACTTCATCGCCGACCACCGCCGGGCGCCGATGAGGAGGGCGCGTCTCCCCCGGCGCCCGATTCGCCCGCACGAACCGCATGCGCCTGGGTCGCGCTGTCGGTCGGCGGCCCCGCCTCCGGGTGGTTCTGGTCGAACGCCGGCGATTCACTGCGGATGCGCGGGATCGACGTGAAGTTGTGCCTCGGCGGCGGGCAGCTCGTCGCCCACTCCAGCGAACGGCCGTAGCCCCACGGATCGTTCACGGTGACCTTCGGCGCATGCCTGGCCGTGAGGTACACGTTCGCGAGGAACGGGATCATCGACACTCCCAGCAGCATGGCGCCCACGGTCGACAGCTGGTTCATCCACGTGAAGTTGTCCGCGGCCGAATAGGTGGCGTAGCGGCGCGGCATCCCCATCACCCCCAGCCAGTGCTGGATCAGGAACGTCATGTGGAACCCGATGAAGAGCAACCAGAAGTGCCACTTGCCCAGCCGCTCGTTCAGCATGGTGCCCGTGAGCTTCGGCCACCAGAAGTAGAAGCCGCTGAACATGGCGAACACGACGGTTCCGAACACCACGTAGTGGAAGTGCGCCACCACGAAGTACGTGTCGGAGACCTGGAAGTCCAGCGGCGGCGACGCGAGGATCACGCCCGTGAGCCCGCCGAACGTGAACGTGATGAGAAAACCGACCGCCCACAACAGCGCCGATTCGAACGTGATCGATCCCCGCCACATGGTCCCGATCCAGTTGAAGATCTTCAGGCCTGTCGGCACGGCGATGAACATCGACATGAGCGAAAAGAACGGCAACAGCACGGAGCCCGTCACGAACATGTGGTGCGCCCACACGGTCGTGGAGAGCGCCGCAATGGCGATGGTCGCGAAGATGAGCGACTTGTAGCCGAACACGGGCTTGCGACTGAAGACCGGGAACACCTCAGAGACGATGCCGAAGAACGGCAACGCGATGATGTAGACCTCCGGATGCCCGAAGAACCAGAAGAGGTGCTGCCACAGAAGGGGCCCCCCGTTCTCGGCGTCGAAGAGATGGGCGCCGAAGACGCGATCGGCGCCCAGGCCGAAGAGCGCGGCGGCGAGCACGGGGAACGCCATGAGCACGAGCACGCCCGTGATCATGACGTTCCAGGTGAAGATGGGCAGCCGGAACATCGTCATGCCCGGCGCGCGCATGGTGATGATGGTGGTGATGAAGTTGACGGAGCCCAGAATGGTGCCAAAGCCGCTCAGGGCGAGGCCGAACACCCACAGGGTGCCCCCGACGCCGGGCGAGAACGTCTCTGACGAGAGCGGCGTGTATGCGAACCAGCCGAACCCTGCCGGCCCCTGCGGGGTGAGGAACCCCGCCACCACCATGAGGGCGCCGAACGCGTAGAGCCAGAACGAGAGCGCGTTGAGGCGCGGGAACGCCACATCCGGCGCGCCGATCTGCAGGGGCATGATGGCGTTGGCGAACCCGGCGAACAGCGGCGTGGCGAACAGCAGCAGCATGATCGTGCCGTGGATCGTGAAGAGCTGGTTGTACTGCTCCTTGGTCTGAACGAGGGCGAGCCCCGGCTCGAACAGCTGCGCCCTCATGATGAGGGCGAGGACGCCGCCGAGACAGAAATAGAGGAACGACGTGATGAGGTACAGGTTGCCGATCACCTTGTGATCGGTCGAGGTGAGCCAGTGCACCAGCAGGTTGCCGCTGCGGATCCTCAGATCATGCGCCTGCTCGTCATTCAGCTGTTGTGCCGCAGTGGGGTGCACCAACTCCGTGGTCATGCATCACTTCCAGACTTGTTGCAGCATCCCCGCCTCTCACGCTACGCCGAGCGCCGCCACTGTCAAGGGCGCTGCTGTCAAACGCGCTACTGTCACACGCGCTACTGCCAAACGCGCTACCCATCAGCGGATGCCGCAGGCCGCACCGTTTCGATCAGGTGCCGCGCTCCGCTCAGCCGCGCCGCCAGTCGTCCGCCGTCAGATGCGACCCGCCCTGCGGTCCCATCTGCAGCATGCCGCCGTCGACGACCCACGACGCACCCGTCACATAGCTCGACTTCGACGAGGCGAGGAAGGCGATCACGTCCGCGATCTCGCGCGCGTCGCCTGGCCTGCCGAGCGGGATTCCGGGTCGATGGATGCCCATGGGGTCCACATCGGTCTCGTCGTTCATCGGGGTCGCGATCTCGCCGGGTGCGACCGCGTTTGCAGTGATGCCGTACTCCCCCAGCTCGAGAGCGATGGTCTTGATGAGGCCGCCGAGGCCATGCTTGGCCGCGTCGTACGCGGCGGATCCGACCCTCGGCTGGTGCTCGTGCACACTCGTCACGGCGATGATGCGGCCGCCGCGCCCGGCATCCACCATGCGCCTCGCCGCCCTCTGGATGCACACGAACGCGCCGTCGAGGTCGGCGCAGACCGTCGTGCGCCACGTCTCCCAATCAGTGTCGAAGAAGCGCGGGCCGCCATTGATGCCCGCGTTGTTGACGAACACATCGACGCCGCCCAGCTGCTCGGCCATCGCATCGATGACGTCGCCGCATTCGGGCGCCGTGGTGGTGTCGAGCTGTGCCACGACGGCTCGCGCCCCCGCATCGCGCACCAGCCCTGCCGTCTTTTCAGCGCCCTCCTCGTCGGAATGCCAGGTGACGCCCACGTCGACGCCCATGTGCGCGAGCGCGACGGCGGTAGAGCGCCCGATCCCGGAGTCCGAGCCCGTCACGATGGCCGTTTTCGGAGTGAAATCCGTGCGTGTGTTGCTCATGCGCCACATGCTCGTCGTCGCGCGCCTCGCCTGCAAGCCCGCGAGGGCAGCGTGCGGAACCCTTGCCGCCGGATACGGTCGCGCCTACCGTGCGAGGCATGAGCAGCATGAGCAGCATGAGCAGCATGCGCCACTGGGACTGCGTCGATGATTCGCATGCGCCGGCGCCTGTGGTCGCCCCCGCCCTGCCGGAGTTCGCCGGCGGCCTGCGCCTGCTGCACGAGGGCTACGGGTACGGGTCGAAACGCTTCGAGCAGTTGCAGACGGACTACTTTCGTGCCCGTGTCCTCACGACCGAGGCCGTCTTCATGCGCGGTCTCGACGCGGCCCGCTTCTTCTACGAGGGCGGGCACTTCGCCCGGCACGGTGCGATGCCGGCCTCGACGACCAGTCTGCTGCAGGGCTCCCTCAGTGTGCAGGGGCTCGAGGGCGAGGCGCACCGGGAACGCAAGGCCATGCTCGTCAGCCTGCTGGACGACGACGCATGGCTGCTCGAATGCTTTCGCCGTCGCTGGGATCAGGCGGCTCGCCACTGGAGCATGGCGCAGCGCATCGTGCTGCAGCAGGAGATCGTGCCGGTTCTCGCTGAGGCCGCGATGGACTGGGCCGGGGTGCCGGTGCGCTCACGCGATCGCGGCAGACCCGGCGAGCTCGCATCCATGGTTCAGTACTCGGGAACCGTGGGGCCTGTGAACTGGGCGGCACGAGCTCGCCGGCTGCGCACCGAAGCGTGGGCGCGGTCTCTGATCCGCGAGGCCCGCCGCTCACGCGATACACGGCAGACACCCCTGGCCCGTCTCGCGCATCACCGCAACAGGAGCGGCCAGCTGCTCAGCGTCGACACGGCCGCCACTGAGCTGGTCAATCTGCTGCGACCGGTGGTCGCGGTCGGCCGCTTCATCGTGTACGCGGCGCTGTCACTGCACCGACGCGCGCGGTGGCGGCACGCGTTCGAGGAAGGCGACGAGGGCGACCTCATGGGGTTTGTCGACGAGGTGCGCCGCTTCTACCCGTTCTTCCCGATCATCGCGGGTCGTGCACAGAACGACCTGCACTGGCGGGGGCTTGCTCTGCCCAAGCACAGCCTCGTCGTACTCGACCTCTATGCCACCGATCACGACCCCGCGGTCTGGCCGCAGCCGATGCGCTTCCGCCCGCAGCGCTTCCGCGAGGCGGGTGATTCGCTCGTGGTCGCGCAGGGCCTCGGCGAGATCGAGACCACCCACCACTGCCCCGGCGAGGGCATCACCCGCGCCCTCATGGCCGAGAGCGTACGCCTGCTGGCGCGCGACATGCGCTACGAGGTTCCCGCGCAGGACCTGCGGGTCAGCCTGCGGCGCTTTCCGAGCGGGCCGAAGGACGGCTTCATCATGAGCGACATCAGGCTCGCCGCATGAGCACGACCGTCTTCCCCGTCGCGCCGATGCTGGCGAAGGCGGTCGATGCCGTGCCTGAAGCCGACAGCGTGCCGGGCGGCCTGCTGTACGAACCGAAATGGGACGGCTTTCGCGGCATCGTCTCGTTCGACGGCGATCGCGTCGAGATCGGCAGCCGCGGCTCGAAGATGCTCACCCGCTACTTTCCCGAATTGACGGATGCGTTCGCTCGCCTTCTGCCCGAACCCTGCGTTCTCGACGGGGAGATCGTGCTGCAGAGCGGACCCGAGGGCGAGGCGCGGCTCGACTGGGATGCGCTGAGCGAGCGCATCCACCCCGCGGCAAGCCGCGTGCGACGCCTGGCGAAGGAGACCCCCACGATGTTCGTGGCGTTCGACCTTCTCGCGGTCGGCGGCGAGAGCCTGCTGGATGAGCCGTTCGAAGTGCGGCGTGCCCGGCTGGAGCGGCTGGTGCGGGGGCTCGGCCATCCGCTGCATCTGAGCCAGACGACCAGAGATGTCGACGAGGCGCGACGGTGGCTGGCCGAGTTCGAGGGCGCCGGGCTCGACGGGATCGTCGCCAAGCCGCTCGCCGCGGCGTACACCCCGGGCAAGCGTGTGATGCTGAAGGTCAAGCACCACCGCACGGCCGACGTAGTGCTGCTCGGCTACCGCGTGCACCGCAGCGGGTCTGGCGTCGGCTCGCTGCTGCTCGGGCTGTACGACGCCGAGGGCGAGCTGCGCAACGTCGGCGGCGCGTCTGCATTCACCGATCGCAAACGCAAGGAGCTCGTCGACGAGCTCGAGCCGCTCGTCATGCGTGATGACGATGGCGAGGTCGTGCGCGGCGAGACCGAGCGCAGCCGGTTCTCGGCCAACAAGGACACCTCGTACGTGCGGCTGCGGCCCGAGCGCGTGGCCGAGGTGCGGTATGACCAGATGGAGGGTTCCCGGTTTCGGCATACGGTGCAGTTCGAGCGCTGGCGGCCGGATCGCGAGCCGCGCTCCTGCACGTTCGAACAGCTGGAGCGGCCCGTCGCGTACGACCTCACAAAGGTGTTGGAGTGAGGCGAGGGGGTGAGGCCTGTGTGACGGGCACGGCGGATGCCGGTGTGATGCTCCGGTAGCATTGCACTCCTTGTGACTTCTGCACCCGCAT
Source organism: Microbacterium sp. STN6 (assembly GCF_026410545.1). Classification (GTDB taxonomy): domain Bacteria; phylum Actinomycetota; class Actinomycetes; order Actinomycetales; family Microbacteriaceae; genus Root112D2. The sequence goes on along the minus strand of NZ_JAPMIT010000001.1, from coordinate 891,699 downwards.
CCGTTCTGCCCGCTATTCCCCGCGACTCAACCGTGCTCGGCGCGCTGAGAAGCCCGCGCCTGCTGACCCGCGAGGTGCTCGCCGGCCTCGTCGTGGCACTGGCGCTTATTCCCGAGGCCATCTCGTTCTCCATCATCGCCGGCGTCGACCCGGCCGTCGGGCTCTTCTCCTCGTTCATCATGGCCATGACGATCGCGGTGGTCGGAGGCCGGCCAGCCATGATCAGCGCGGCGACGGGCTCGGTCGCGCTCGTCATCGCGCCCGTCTCGCGGCAGTATGGCATGGACTTCTTCATCGCCACCGTGCTGCTCGCCGGACTGTTCCAGGTCGTTCTCGGGTTGCTCGGCGTCGCCCGACTCATGCGGTTCGTGCCGCGCAGCGTCATGGTGGGCTTCGTCAACGCGCTGGCGATCCTCATCTTTCTCGCGCAGTTGCACAACCTCATCGACGTGCCGTGGGCCGTGTATCCGCTCGTGGCGGCGGGAATCGCCGTCATCGTCTTCTTTCCCCGTCTGACGAAGCTCGTGCCCGCTCCTCTCGTCGCGATCATCATGATCACGCTCGTGACGGTGGTGAGCGGAATGAACGTTCCGACCGTCGGCGACCAGGGGCGTCTGCCGCACAGCCTGCCGTCTCTCTTCATCCCGAATGTGCCTCTGACGTGGAACACGTTCGTCACCATCGCGCCGTATGCGCTGGCGATGGCGCTGGTGGGCCTGCTCGAGTCGCTGATGACGGCGAAACTCGTCGACGACATCACCGACACTCCGTCTCGCAAGAACCGCGAATCCTGGGGGCAGGGCATCGCGAACATCGCCTCCGGCCTGTTCGGCGGCATGGGCGGCTGCGCCATGATCGGTCAGACCATGATCAACGTGCGCGCATCCGGTGCTCGCACACGCATCTCGACCTTCCTGGCGGGAGCGTTCCTGCTCGTACTCATCGTCGTGCTCGGCGACACCGTCGCCGTGATCCCCATGGCGGCGCTCGTGGCGGTCATGGTCATGGTCTCGGTGGGAACATTCGACTGGCACAGCGTGCGGCCGGCGACCCTGAAGCGGATGCCGGTGGGCGAGACTCTCGTCATGGTGGCGACGGTCGCGGTCGTCGTCGTGACGAACAACCTCGCCATCGGCGTGGTGCTCGGCGTCATCATCGCCATGGTGATCTTCGCCAAACGGGTCGCGCACTTCGCAACGGTTCAGCGCGAACTCGTGGAAAGGCCCGACGGCACGGCCTTCGCCCGGTATCGAGTGAACGGCGAGCTGTTCTTCGCCTCGAGTAACGACCTGACGACGCAGTTCGACTACGCCGGCGACCCCGCCGAGGTGGTCATCGACATGAGCGCGTCACACGTCTGGGACGCCTCGACGGTGTCGGCGCTCGACGCCATCGCGCACAAATACGAGGGCCACGGCAAGAGTGCCGTGATCGAGGGCATGAACGAGGCGAGCGCGCGCTTCCACGGGCGCCTGGCGGGACGACTCGGCGGGGCGCTGTAAGCGGCCGGCCGACATCCGCTATTCGTCGGTGAGCCAGGCGAAGCCGAACGGCGGCAGCGTCGTGCCGTCGATGCCGCCGAGCAGCACGCGCCTGCCGTGCTCGATGGTCGTCGGTTGAGCCTGCTCCGAGAGATTGTGCACGATGGTCAGCTCGCCATACGAGAGCGCGAGGATGGCGTCAGACGGCTCGTCGGGGAACTTCGGCGCGATCGTGCCGATTCCCGGGTGCTCGCACCGCAGCCGAACGAGTTGCCTGGTGAGGGTGAGCAGGCTGTCCGGCTTGTCGCGCTCCTTCTCGACGTTGACGCGGCGGTAGCCGAACTCGCCGGCGCGATTCGCGGTTCGGGCGATGTCTCGGGCCGGCGCGCGCGCGGAGAACCCGCCCGAGCGCGAACTGTCCCATTGCATGGGGATGCGCACGGCCTCCCGGCCGCTCAGCGAGAGCTCGTCCCCCATGCCGAGCTCCTGGCCGTAGACGAGCAGCGGTGCACCGGGTGAGGCGAAGAGCAGGCTCAGGCACATGCGCCGCTGCTCGTGGGTCTTCATCATGGGTGCCCAGCCGCGGCGCACGCCCCGCCCGTAGATGCGCATGTCCTGCCTCGAGGCGAAGACGTCGAAGACGCGCTGCCGTTCGTCGTCGCTCAGCTGCTCGAGGTCGAGCTCGTCGAGGTTGCGCATGAAGTTCAGCCACGGGGACGTGCCGGCCGAGCGCTGCTGCTGGCGGAACGTCTCGCGCAGGGGCTCCGCCTCCTGGCGGGCCAGAGCGAGGTAGAGCGCGTTGTTGCCGAGGAAGTTGTAGAGCAGATCGAAGCGATCGCCGAGGAAGTCTTCGATGTCGTCGCGCGGCATGTCGACCTCACCGATGAGGGCGACGCCGGGCGCGCGGCGGCTGAGGTAGCGCCTCAGGTCGTCCAGACGCTCTTGCCCGGTGATCTGCGTGCCCTCGAGCGCATCCGGCGTGAAGAGCTTCGAGGCGGCATCGACGCGGAAGGCGTCGGCTCCCGTTGCCACCCAGAAGTCGACGATGCTCTTGATCGTCTCCCACAGCTGGTCGTCGGCGATGCGCAAGTCAGGCTGGAACTCATAGAAGGTGTGCCGGTAGTAGCGCTTGGCGCGGGGCGAGTAGTCCCAGATGCCGTCCTCCTCCTCGGGAAACGCGCTCTTGTCGGCACTGTCTGCCGGCTCGTCTTCGCGCCAGATGTAGTAGTCGTAGAAGCGCGAATCGGGGTCAGCCTGGGCGGCGCGGAACCAGGGGTGCTTCGACGCGGTGTGGTGCACGACGAGGTCGACCATGATGCGGATGCCGCGCGCGTGGGCCTCGTCGGCCAGGGCGCGGAAGTCGTCGAGGGTGCCGAGTTCGGGGTCGACGTCGAAGTAGTTGGTGATGTCGTACCCGTTGTCCATGCGGTCGCTGGGGAAGAACGGCAGGAGCCAGAGACACGTCACGCCGAGATCTGCGACATAGTCGAGCTTCTCGACGAGCCCGGAGACGTCGCCGATGCCGTCGCCGTTCGCATCGTGGAAGCGCGTGATGTCGATGCCGTAGAACACCGTCTCCGCTGCCCAGCGGCGGTCGGGCTCACTCATTCAGAGGTATCCGGCGCGCGGTGCGGCTTCTCGACCTGGTACGCGAGCCTGCGCAGTGCCTCGCGGTTGCGAGTGTGTCCGACGATGTTCACGATGAACGACGGAATGAGGGTGCTCGGCCCCGAGGCCGCGTGTTCGGTCATGCGGATCACGCATTCGCGCCGATGGGTCTGGACCTCCAGGCTCACGTGAGCGGAGCCGAGCATGCCTCCCCGCGCACGTAACACCAGCCTGCGGGGTGGGTCCCATTCCTCGATGCTCGTGGTGTCGTTGATGACGAGCGGCCAGATGCCGAAGGAGTGGTGCAACTCGGCGCCGACGGCCGGCCAGTCCGGGCTGACGGCGCGGGCGCGGGAGGCGCCGACCACCCAGGAAGGGTACGACCAGGCGTCGGCGAGTACCTCGAAGATCTGCTCGGCAGAGGCGTGGATGATGCGGTGATTGACGCTCATTGCTTTCCCTCAGTTGTCGAATCGGGAGACAGGTCGGGCGGCGTGGAGATGCCGTACTCGTGCTCGAGCGCGCGGCACGCGGCGAGCCAGCCGGCCTGGCCGTGCACGCCCGGCCCGGGAACGGTGGAGGCGGAGCACAGGTAGGTGCCCGGCAGCGGAGTGCTCCAGGGTTCGGTCGTCAGCCTCGGTCGCGCCACGAGTTGCCAAGCGGATGCCGCGCCGGAGGCGATATCGCCGCCGATGTAGTTGGGGTTCTCCGCATGCATCTGCCGGCCCGTGCGCGCCGTGCTGGCGATGATGGTGTCGCGGAACCCAGGGGCGAACTGCTCGATGCGGCGCACCATCGCCTCGGTCTCGTCGACGTCGCTGCCAGCCGGCACGTGCGTGTACGCCCACAGCACATGCTGGCCGTCGTCGGCCCTCGACTGGTCGATCACGGTGGGCTGGCAGGTGAGCACGTACGGCTCATCCGCATGCATGCCCGCCGCCACCTGGTTCTCGGCACGCGCCACCTGCGCCCTCGTGCCGCCGACGTGCACCGTGACGGCCCGCCTCAGCTCCTCATTCGCCCACGGCACCGGCTCGGAGAGCACGAAGTCGGCCTTCGCCACGCCGTTGCCATAGCGGAAGCGGCGCATGCTGGCGGCGAACCATTCGGGCATCCGGTGGCCGGCGAGCTGCAGGAGCGCATGCGGCGTGATGTCGAGCATGACGATGCGCGTTCCCGCCAACTCGTCGAGGCTGCGTACCTCGGTGCCGGTCTCCACGCGGCCGCCATGCGCCTCAAGGTCGGCGATCATGGCGTCAGAGATCGCGCCGCTGCCCCCGCGTGGGATCGGCCAGCCGACCGAATGCGCGAAGGCGGCGAGGGCCAGGCCTGCCGCCGAGGTTCCGAGGCTGGGCTGGCGGCGAATCGTGTGAGCGAACACACCCGCGAGCAGCGCCGGTGCGTCGCTGCCGGAGAACGGCAGGTTCCAGGCGGGGGTTCCCTGGACGAGCGCGCGCAGCCCGAACTGCAGCAGGCTGAGCGGCTCGGTCGGCACGCGCAGCATGGGCCTGCCGATGATGTCGGCCAGTCGCTCCGGATGCCGCTCGAACGGCGTGAACAGGCGCCGCCAGGCGTCTGCATCCGCCCCAAGCCCCTCGGCCGTGCGCTCCAGATCCTGGTAGGCGATGGCGGCTTCGGCGGCGCGGATCGGCTGACCGTACGAGATCTCGGGCACGAGCATCTCGACGCGCTCGGCGAGGGCGAACCGCCGAAAGAAGTCGCTCGAGATCGCCATGGGATGCACGGCCGAGCAGACGTCGTTGCGCACCCCGGGCATCACCAGCTCGCGCGTGCTCGCGCCCCCGCCGGCATAGTCAGAGCGCTCGAGTACGACCACCTTCAGGCCCGCGCGGGCGAGCGTGACCGCGGCGGCCAACCCGTTCGGGCCGGAGCCCACGACGACGACGTCTTCGATCATGCGTCAGGCGGTCTTCTCGAGGTCGATCAGGGCGAGTCCCACGTCGGGGCGCATCGTCTTGCGCAGGGAGGCCGGTGACTCCCGAATGATGACCTCGAGGGTCGGCCACACGTGCCCTTCCAGCAGGTGGCCGCCGCGCGTCGTGCCGTCGGCGAGGCCGAGCACGGCGTGCAGGTGCAACTGGGGGCCCTTGTCGCTTCCGGCGGCGTCGCCGACGAGCGAGAGCACCTCGCACTGCTCATCGACCGGGTTCTTTCTGTACTCCTTCGTGCTTCGGTCGTACCAGCCGACCACCGCCCGCTCGAACGCTCCGACGGCGGTGATCTGCGCCGCCGTGAGGTCGTGCTCCTTCACGAACGTGCTGAGCGTGGCGAACGCCTCGTCGCCCTCGGAAAGCACCACAACGTACGTGGCCCCGGCGCCCTGCTGGTCGCCATCGATGCGCTTGAACTGCATGCGGTCTCACTCCTGTCTGTCATGGGTACCGGCTGTGATGAACCCGGCTGTGATGAACACCGGGCGACGCGCGCGCCTCAGCGGCTCTTCCGGCTCTCTCGGTCGTTGGCCTTCTCGATCGCCTCGACCAGTTCGTCCTTGTTCATCGTCGAGCGTCCCGAGATGTCCAGGCGCTTCGCGATGTCGAGAAGATGCTCCTTCGACGCGTTGGCGTCCACTCCGCCGGCCGTCTCGCCCTTCGAGCCGCGCGTGCCCTCAGCCTTCTGGTCAGACGGACCGGACTTCTCCTTCTTCTCCCAGTGGTCGCCCACCTTCTCGTACTCATGCTTCAGCGCCGCGAACGCCGTGCGATGCGCCCGCTCGCCCTCGCCATAGCTCTCGACCGCGGAGTCGTGTGCGGCCGACCAGATCTCCTGGGCATGCTTAGGGGAACGCTCGATGGTCGAGGGCATTTCCTTCGATGCGGGCATGGTGCCTCCTCACGGACCTTCCGATTGCCCCTCACGGTACGCCGGGCACCGACGCTCGCCCACCCGGGAGCGAGCGCCGTGCGTCAGGAGGAGCGGGTGGTCGGGCGGTGCATCATCCGCTCACATGGAAGACGCCGGATGCGCCGCGCTCGGCGTCCGACATGATGTGGGTGACGAAGGAATAGTCGCCAGGCTGCGCCAGCGTGAACTCGACGAACCCTCCCTGCGCCGGCTGCATGCCAAGCACCTGGGAGCCGCCGACGCCCGTGGAACCGCCGGCGCGCAGCAGGTAGTCGCCCTCCTCGAAGACGGTGTCGAACTGGGCGCCCACGACGTGGAACGCGCTCGGCAGGTTCGGCCCGGCGTCGAGAACCCACACGCGCACGCGGTCGCCGGCCGAAACAGCAATGGGCCTGGCACGGTACTGGTCGGCGTAGCCGTTGAACGTAACGAGGTCTGGGGTCTTCGCCGCCACCTTCGCGGCATCAGCGATGCCCTTCTGCGCCCCCAGATAGTACTCGGACTGCACGAACACGAATTCGCGGTCGACGGGGTCGAGACCGGGCGGGTCGATGATGACCGCGCCGAACATGCCGTTTGCGATATGCACCGACATGGGCATGGTCGAGCAGTGGTACAGCCAGATCCCGGCCCGCGTGGCCGTGAACGTGTAGGTCAGCCTCTGCCCGGGCTCGATGGTTCGCATCGGCTTGTTCGGCGCGAGGGCGCCGGCATGGAAGTCGATCGAGTGGCCCATTGGGGCGCGATTCACGAGGGTGATGACGAACGTGTCACCGACGCGCCCGTGCAGGGTGGGGCCGGGCGCGGTGCCGTTGTACGTCCAGAGCGTCTGCCACACGCCGGGCGACACCTCGGTGAGCGTGTCGCGCACCGTGAGCGTGAGGCGGTGCGTGGTGCCGGCCCCCACCGGCGGCACCGTCGCATCGCGGGCCGAGAAGCTCGCCGGCGGGGATTTCGCCAGGTCGATGTCGTCGGCTGCCGAGCCGGCCGAACCGGTCGCATCGGCGCCGCCTGCGCCGCCGCCCATGTGCATGCCATCGTGGCTGCCCGCCTGCGCTCCGCTGACGGCCGCGGCGTTCTCGCTCGGCGCACCGACCGCGACGATGCGCATCACCATGCCCATCTGCCGGTGGCCCGTGATGGAGCACCAGCCGTCGATGTTCGAACGGATGACGCCCGCATCCACGGTCGCTCGTGCACCGCCTACGAGCCTGCCAGAGGTCGTGCCGTCTGCCAGCGTGAGGTCGTGCACCTGGTCGTCGCGGTTCACCAGGTGGATCACGAGACGATCCCCCGCAGGAACCCGCACCGTCGCCGGCGAGAAGCGCATGTTCTTCATCGTCATGGCCACCGTCGTCGTGTGCCCCGTTGCGGCGACCTCGTCGGCAGAGCCGTTCTGCCCAGCGGATGCGCCGGGCACCACGGCGCCCGGCAGACCCGAGGCGATGCCCACGGGTGCGAGCGAGACGCTCAGGGCGACGGCGAGAACCAGGGTTCCCGCCGCAGCCATCATGCTGCCGCTCAGCTCGTGCAGGGTGGCGCCGGCGCGCGGGCCGGTGGCAGGCGGCTGGTGCGCCGGTGGAGCCGCACGACCGCCTGGCGGCGTCGCCTCACGACTGCCTCGGGGCGTCGCGCCGTCACGACCGACGATGGCGCGCACGCCGAGGGGAACGATCGACAGAAGCGCGAGCGTCGCGACGGCAAGCAGCACGACGCGCGTGACCGCCGGCAGCGGCAGCAGGCAGAGCAGCAGGGCGCCGTTGACGACAATGGCGCGGAAGGCGCCGAGCCTCTCGAGTTCCGCGTACATGCGACGGGCGCGCGCCGGCCCTCCTCCGAACACCACCGGAATCAGGTGGCTCAGCGCCGCGACCACGAGCTGGGCGACGAAACCGAGAACGAATGGCAACAGCAGAACGGGCAGCCCCGCGGCGATCGCCGCCCAGCCGGGAGCCAGCGCGGTGAGCGCGAGAAGGGCGAGCACACTGCCGAGGAACCACACGAGGGATGCGCCCATGCTCCACGCGGCATACGACGTCGGCGGCGCCTGCCTCGCCTGCCGTGCTGTCTCGACGAGCACGAGGATCACGGCGGCGGCGAAGGCCGCCAGCCCGAGCGGCACGAGTACACGCACATCGATGAGACACCCCGCACCCGCCACGATGAGCCCGGCCGAGGCGAGCGGCAGGGAACGCCGGCCCGCGGCATCCGCTGTGGGAAGAATGCGTGCGTGCAGAACTGTGGGCCACAGGAGAATGACGGTGCCGATGACGGTGAGGCCGACCCAGCCGCCGAGGTTCGCGGCGATGTGCGCGACGAACAGGCGGTCACGGATGTCGCCGGCGGCGGGCTGCCCCGCCATGAGCACGCCGACGGCGACGCCCATGATGAGGAACAGGGCCGCGACGATGTAGTACCTCACGAGCGGGGCGAAGCGGGACGGCAGGGCGCCGCGCAGCTGGAGGGTCAGCGAGACGACGTGCCAGGCGGCGGCGACCGCGACCGCTGCACCACCGACGATCACGGCCGGCCATACGCCAAGGCTCACGGCGAGCACGACGACGACCGCGCCCACGGTGTGCAGGCCGAGCCGGGTTGCGAGGGCACGGCGGCCGCCGGGCGCCCCTCGACGGGTGAGCGTGTCGGCGAAGTGCTGGCTCCAGACGAGGATCGCCGACGTCACGGCGCCGAGCAGAAGGAGATGCACGACCAGCCATTCCGCCGCGGGAATATGTGCCTCGACGGCGCCGACGACGGCGGCGGCCACGCCCCAGAGCGCGACGAGGGCGTTGGCCACCGCGTACCAGGCGCGGCGGCCCCGACGACGCCCGGCCGCGTGCTCGTTGGCGTCAGGGGCAGAGCCGATCGCCGGGCTCACCGCTGCTTCCCTCGAACGACGGCCGTCACGGCCAGCACCACAAACAGCAGAACGGAGACGATGTTGACGACGCCGCCCCACTGCACGAGAGACGGGATCTGCTTGAGGTCGCCGATGAGGATACGCATGATGAGCGAGGCGGTGAGCAGCGCGACGGGCACGTAGAACACGGGTGAGTACGGCAGCGGTCGTCGCAGCACCGCCGGGAAGATGACCGGTGCGTGCGCCATGATCATGGCGAGCGTGAAGCCCAGGAACACCGCGTGCACCGCACCGTCGTACCACGGGCCGCTCGTGACGGGACCGGCGACGATCCAGATGAGCCCGGCTACCACGAGCCACACATAGCCGGCAAGCAGGCACATGGCGATGTATCGCGGCAGGCCGTGCGTCGTCACGAGCCGAGTCGCCACATCGAAGAAGGCGAGCCAGGCGACCACGGCGAGCAGAGCGAGGCCCAGGAGCGGGTAGCCGACGGCGGGCCACAGCATGGCCGCGAGCACTCCCGCTCCGAGCGAGCAGCACACGCCGAAGGCGACGCGCTCACTGCCCCTGCTGAGAACGACAAGCCGGGCGAGCTCCACGCGCTCCCCCGCGATGGTCAGCACCATGAACGCCGCCATGGATGGCACAAGAGCGGATGCCGCCGCGCCGCCAAGCCACAGCATGCAGCCGGCCAGCGCCATGAACGCACCGAGCGCCTGGATCGCCGCCGCCAGCATTGCCTGACGCCGCCAGATGGCAAGGTAGATGGCCAGCAGCATGACGGCGCCCACGGCGAGCAAAGCCTGGCCGACCGCGATCGGGGCGGGCGAGAGCAGGGCGATGCCGCCCAGCCCGAAGGCGGAGGGCGACGCGAATGCCCACCAGCGGCGAACCGCGACGGCGCGCTCGAGCGCGATCACGGTTGCGACGAAGCCGAAGACCATGAGCGGCCCGTGCACGTCGGGCAGGCGGTCGGTCGTGACCGGCGCGGGCAGCCCGAGCAGCAGCAGCGCGGCGTCCAGCCCGGCGAGAAGGGCGATACCTCCGGGAATCAGGAACGCGAGGCGCACGCCGGTGCGGGTAAGCGGCGCACGGGGCCGGGCCACGTATCCCGATGTGCCCGACACTTTCGTCGCAGAGGCGGGTGCCGGCTGGGGGGATGCCGTCACTCGGTCGTCGTGTTCGATCTCGTCCCCCACCTCTGTTCCCGTGCGCCGTTGCTCTCATTTTATTACTTTTTATTAGACTTTTCGTGTTAGTTTCATGGCGGGAATGCGAGCGCGTTCCCACCACGAAAGGAAGACATGAGCGAGCGCCCTGATCTCGATGTGCGTACCGAGGAGCCGTGGCGTCGCCACGAGCTGATCTTCGAGCGATACAACGCCCTCCAGCCCGGCGAAGGGTACGTGCTGGTCAACGACCACGACCCCAAGCCGCTGTACTACCAGTTCGCGGCCGAGCACGCGGGCGAGTTCACCTGGGAGTACCTCGAGCAGGGCCCCGAGGTCTGGCGCGTCGACATCGGTCGCCCCGCCGCCCAGTGACGCAGGCGATCCTCCTCGGCCTGCTCGTCGTGGCCGCCTGCGTGTGGATCGGCGGCTGGGTGAGCCTCGTCGTCATCGCCCGCAGCACCACGGCAACCCTCAGCCGCGAAGCACGCGTCGCCTTCTTCCGCCACTTCGGCCGGAGGTACGGCATCGTCGCGACCATCGCCCTTCTCGTGGCGTTCGCTTCCGGCCTCGCGCTGCTCCTCGGCGCGCCTTGGAGTGCCCTGTCGACCGCGATGGTCGTGCTGTGCGCCGTTCTCACGGTCGGGCTCGGCGTCGGGGTCATTCAGGCGAGACGGATGACGCGGCTGCGCCGCGCCGCCGCGTCGGCGCCGCTCGACGACGGGTTCGCCACGCGCATCCGCCGTGGAGCGCGCTGGGCGCTCGTGCTGAGGGCAGGAATCGGCGTGCTGAGTCTCGCGGTGCTGGTGCTGGCCGTGATCGCGTCGACCGCCTGAGGGTGCTCGACCGGCCGGGGGTCAACCACCTGGGGTACTCAGACCGCGTACGGCCGGCTTCGCACGTCGTCTTCAACCCGGCCAGGCCGTGCGCCGGCCGAGTAGTGGCCCGGCACCCCGTGCGCCGAGGTGTGGGGCTCGGGCTTCTCGCAATATTTCCCGCACACCGGGCACGTGTAGCCCTCGTCGAGTTCGCTCTCGCCCACGACGGTGTAGACGCGCTCGTCGGCTCCGCCATTCTCGTCAAGGCGGAAGACGGCGCGCCGCGGCCGCTGCAGCGACGCCATGGGGATCGACACCAGCGGATGCGGTCGGCCGCTCTCGTCGTACGGCATCACCACGACGGTGTCCTGCGCGCCGAAGAGCGTGGTCGAGTCGGCGAAGCGCGCCACGTAGTGGTCGTCGGTGGTCAGCACCGCCGGGCCGCGCTCGAGCCGGCTCGACGACTCTCGCTGCCGGTACGGCTCAACGAGCCCGAAGACCAGGGCGCCGTTGCGCATGCGTACGTAAAGCTGTTCGCTGCCGAAGATCTCGAGAACGATCCCGGCCGGCGCATCCTCAACCTGCAGGATCACCGCCACCTCGGCACTCGAATCGGCGGGCATCAGAACGGCCACGCCCTTGGCAGCCCACGCCTCGGCTGCGCGCGTCATGCCTGTCACACCCATCTCGCAACCCCTCCCCTCGCCGTTGCCACTTCGTCTCCACGGTAGAGACGGTTGTCGCATCTCGTAAGGGGTTGCGCGACAGCTCACAGCAAGGCAACCCCTTGCCGGCGAGACCTACCCGGCGTACACGTCAGAGGATGAGAGCACTCACCTGGCAGGCACCGCGAACCGTCGCCGTTGCCGACGTCGCAGACCCCGAGATCATCAACGACACCGACGCGGTCGTGCGTGTCACCTCGACAGCGATCTGCGGTTCCGACCTGCACCTCTACGACGTGCTCGGCCCGTTCCTGAGCAAGGGCGACGTTCTCGGGCACGAGGCCATGGGCGTGGTGGAGCAGGTGGGCGACGCCGTCACGCGCATCTCGCCCGGCGACCGGATCGTGATCCCCTTCGTCATCGCGTGCGGCGAGTGCTTCATGTGCCGTCGTGGGCTCACCACGCAATGCGAGACGACCCAGCAGCGCGAGAAGGGGACGGGCGCCGCGCTCTACGGCTACACCGAGCTGTATGGTTCGATTCCCGGCGGGCAGGCGCAGCGCATCCGCATGCCGCTTGCCGACTTCAACGCCATTATGGTCGGAACCGAGCTGCCCGACGAACGCTACCTTTTCCTCAGCGACATTCTGCCGACGGCCTGGCAGGGAGTGCAGTACGCGGACCTGCCCGTCGGCGGCGTGCTCACCGTGCTCGGGCTCGGCCCGGTCGGCCAGCTCGCCAGTCGCATCGGCCGGCATCTCGGACACCGGGTGCTCGCAGTCGACCCCGTTCCCGAGCGGCGAGCCATGGCCGAGCGGCACGACGTGGAGACCTTCGATCTCACGGATGACGTGCTCGAACGCCTGCGCGAGGCGACCGAGGGCAGAGGGCCGGATGCGGTTCTCGACGCCGTCGGCATGGAAGCCCACGGCCACCCGGTCGCCGCGCTCGCGCAGAACGCCGCGGGCCTGCTGCCCGACGCGGTGGCAAAGCCCGCAATGCGGAAGGCGGGCATCGACCGGCTCTCAGCCGTTCAACTCGCGATCGACGCGGTGCGCCGCGGCGGCACCGTCTCACTCAGCGGCGTCTACGCGGGCAACGCCGACCCCATGCCGATGATGACGCTGTTCGACAAGCAGCTCACCCTGCGCATGGGCCAGGGCAACGTGCAGCGCTGGGTCAGCGAGCTCATGCCGCTTGTCGAGAGCGAGCGGGACCCCCTGGGTATCGAAGACCTCGTCACGCACCGCGGCTCGCTCGAGGACGCGCCCCGCCTCTACGAGATGTTCCGCGACAAGGCCGACGGCTGCATCAAGGTGGTGCTCACGCCGTAGCGCGCGGCGAGCGCGCCCAGCGAGCGCGCCCTCTCACGGCTCTGCGGGGTGCTCGCGGGCCCTGCTCGGCTGCACGCGCGGCGGCTCCCCCGGCATCTTGGGGTAGTCGGGTGGGAACGGCAGCTCCCCCAGCCCGTCATCGAGGTCACGCTGCCACCAGGCGAGAAGGGTGTCGATGCGCCCCGGCCCCTCGTGCATCGCCGCCCACGGATCGCCGCGTTCGAGCAGCCGAGTCGGAACACTCTCGATCGTGAAGTCGCCGGGCGCCACGCGCTCGAGTTCGTCCCATTCCACCGGGCACGACACGGATGCGCCGGGTAGCGCCCGCGGGCTGTACGCGCCGGCGATCGTGCGATCCCGATTCGCCTGGTTGAAGTCCACGAAGACACGCCGGCCACGCTCCTCCTTCCACCAGGCGCTCGTGACGGCGTGCGGCATCCGTCTCTCCAGCTCGCGGGCCGCGGCGATGACCGCGTGCCGCACGTCGAGAAACTCGTGCGTCGGCTCGATGGGCGCGTATACGTGCAGCCCCCGATTGCCGGAGGTCTTCACGAACGCGTTCAGCCCGGCCTCGACGAGCACGCGGCGCAGTTCGATGGCGGCGGGCACCGCGTCGTCGAAGTCGGTGCCCGGCTGCGGGTCGAGGTCGATGCGCAGCTGGTCGGGGTTGTCGCTGTTCTCGGCGCGCGAGGCCCACGGGTGGAACACGACCGTGTTCATCTGCACGGCCCACACGGCGGTTGCCGCCTCATCGATCACGAGCTGCGGATGCGCGCGGGCGCTCGGGTAGGTCACCACCACAGAGCGGGCGTAGTCCGGCGCTCCCCGAGGCGGATTCTTGGAGAAGAAGTGTTCGCCGTCGACCCCGTCGGGGTAGCGCTGCAACGAAACCGGCCGATCTCCGTTCGCCGCGACGAACGCGTCGCCGACCCTGGCAATGTAGCGGGCGAGGTCGAGCTTGGTGATGCCGAGCTCCGGCCAGAGAACGCGCGACGGGCTAGAGATGCGCACGTCGCGCGTCTGGCCGCCCGAGGGGACCTCGAGAATCTCGGCGTCAGCGGCCACGGCAGGATTTCGTGGGGGCGGGAGCGTGCCGCGGCATCCGCTCGTTCATGCGAACGTCGACCGTCTTCTCAGCCGGCGTCGCTGTCACCCACGTCGCCCTCGGCCTGGGAGGGCTTGTCGACGTGCATGTCGACGTCGTCGTGGTTCTGCGGGTTGTCCTGGGGGCCCGCGCTCTGCGACTGATCGTCCGTGCTGTTTTGCGGGGCAGAGTTCTGCGGATCGTCGTTTTCGCGCTCGTCGTTGTTCGACATTCGTGTTCCTCTCGTTGCCCACATGCTAAGAGCGTGGCGGGGATGCACAAGGGGCGGCCGGGTTCGGCAGCAGTGTGTGGTCGGGTTCGGCAGCGGGTGTGCGGTCAGGTTCGTCGCCGCTCGCGCACGAGCTCCTTGGTTCGCACGAGCCGGAGGGCGGTCACGAGCACCAGGCCGCCGAGAATGTTGAACAGAAGTGTGTAGCCGAACCAGCCGAGCCAGTTGAGGTAGCTGATGTCGGCTCCCGACTGGATCGCGCCGAAGATGACGAGCGAGTCGAGAATCGAGTGGAACAGGGGCAGGCCGGCCAGCAGAAAACCGCCGATCATGGCAGCGATGATCTTGGCGACGTCGGAATCGGTGCCGTGCTGCATGCGCGTCATGAGGGTGATGGTGCTGCCGCCGAGTGTGGCGAGCGCGATGGTGCTCCAGGAGAACGCCGGATCGACGAATTGGTGCGCCGCCTCTGCCACGGTGCCGTGCCACATGGGAAACGCGAGCATCACCAGGGCCATGATGAGCCAGCCGCCGATGAGGTTGGCGACCAGCGTGGCGCCCCAGAGGCGAACGAGTTGCCATGGCGTGCCCTCCTTCGCCACGAGCGCCGCGATCGGCATGAGGAAGTTCTCGGTGAACAGCTCGCTGTGCGCCAGGAGCAGCGCGATGAAGCCGATGGCGAACGCGAGGCCCGCCAGCAGATGGCTGCCCGTCTCGTGCATGACCGCCAGGTAGGCGATGACGCCGAGGCCGACCTCGAGGCCGCCGAAGAATCCGGTGATCGCCACGGAGCGCAGGCTGCGGTGCAGGCGCTCGGCACCCTCGGAGATGATGCTGTCGAACGAGGTCTCCAGGTCTTCCTCGACCGGCCCCTCGCCACCCTCCTGCTGCTGCATCAGGGCCGCTCCCGGTTGTCCATCAGAGTCGCTCCCGGTTGTCCATCAGAGTCGCTCCCGTCTCTTATCGAGCTCGCGCCTAGCCTTGACGGCGATGCCGCGTGCCCGCTTCTCGCGGCGCTGCGTATCCGCCTTCCTGCGTTCCAGAGTGTCCTTCTCGTCGGCGATGCGCTCGAGTCTCCTGCGCAGCTCGCGCTCCTCGCGTTCGAGCACGCGTGCCTCGTTCTCGATCTCGTCGTGCTCGCCCTGCAGCCGCTGCAGTTCAGCCTCAGCCTTCTCGGTGCGGCGGCTCGCCTCCTCAACGCGTCGCTCGGCGAGTTTTCGAGCCTTATCGGATGCCGCATCCGCGCCTCGTTCCGTGCCGCTACTCGAGCGTTGCCGGCCCGCGTGGTCGGCTTCGCCTGCACCTGAACGTGTGGCTGTACGTGTGCCCGTGCCTGCACCGGTACCTGTGCCTGCACCGGTACCTGTGCCTGTGCCTCGGGGTCGTGCCGCCGCTGCCCGCTTCGGCGCGGCGGGGGCCTCGCCCGTCGCGACGGCTCCCTCGAGATCCACGGGGCCGAACCCGCTGCTGCGCAGGCCCCGAACGAGCAGGCCGCTGCGCGCCGCGGCGAACGCACCCTCATCGGCAACCGCCGCGGCGAGCGTCTGTTCGAGCTCGTCGGCGGCGGCGCGGCTGAGGGGCTGGCCCGCGGCATCCGCTCTGTCGTTCGCTGCCTCGATGAGCGAGGCGATCGTCTCGCGGCGCCGGTCGGAGAGCTCACGCAGCGCAGGGCCGTCTCCTTGCTCCTGCGCGTGCCGAAACTCATCGCCGAGGTCGGCGAGCGCGTCGAGGCGATCGTCGTCGGCCAGCTGGTTCACGGCCCACGCGCCGGCCGAAGGCTTGCGCAGGCGTCGCACCGCCTTCGCCAGCTCCTTGTCGGCCTTCACCTCGGTGACGCGGGCCGTGCGCTGCACGATGAACTCGCCGGGTGGCAGCCGGTACAGCTCGCGGGCGACCTCGGTGAGCCCCATGCGCGAGAGCCTACGCGCGAACCCGGCCGGCACGCATGCCGCCCGGGCGCATCCCTTCCCTCCTCCTGTCGAGAACGCAGCGAGTCGAGTACGAGGCAAGGTGGGTCGCAGCGGGCCTGCGTCAGGTGAGGTGGTCGAAGTCGCCGCGCACCCATGCCATGTAGCGGTCCGCAGAGCCGCGCACGACGGCCTTCGCATCGCGCTCGACGACGCTGGCGAAGTTGTTGTAGAGGCGGTCGAAGGCGAGCGGTTCGACGCTGCGCGCCAGCCGATCGACGACGGCCGCCGACAGCGGCAGCCTGTTCGGATAGCTGCGCAGGAACGACACCGTACGGCCATCCGGCCCCGGGAAGATCGCGTCGCCCGCGAGCAGCACGCCGCGACCGTCCGCTCCCGCGGGCCAGTGTGCGACGAGACTTCCCGCGAAGTGGCCGCCGATCCGGTGAACCGTGACGCCGGGCAGCACCTGTGCGGCATCCGTTATCGAGCGGATGCCGTCGGACTCCCTCTGCACCCAGTCCCGATCGACCTCCGCAACGTAGACGGGCGCGTCATCGAATGCGCGCGACCATTCCACCTGCACCCCGTACATGTGCGGGTGGCTCGCGATGATCGCCGCGACTCCCCCGAGCTCGCGCACGCGGCGCGCGCCCTCGTCGTCGATGTACCCGGTCGGATCCCAGAGCAGGTTGCCCGCCGGAGTGGTCACGAGCAGCGCCGTCTGGCCGATGCCGACCGCGGGCGTGCTGGTGATGCCGAACAAGCCCGGTTCGAGCTCGGCGATGTTCACGCGCGTTCCGGCGCTCCTCAGCTCGTCAAGCGAGAGCCATTCCTGCCCCGTCTTGGGAACGTACTGCCGCTCGTCGAGACAGATGGGGCAGGTGAGCGGGGGCGCATCCGTGTCGTCTCGTTCAACGCCGCACGCTTTGCAGATCCAGACGGTCATGTGATGCCTCCGCCTCGACGGTACCAGCGGCATCGAGCTCAGGGCCGGGCGCAGTCTCGGACGCACTCTCGGGCACGCTCTCGGGCGCACTCTCGGGCGCTGCCTCGAGCGCCGCCTCAAGCCGCGGCACGGCGTCGAGCAGCCGTCTCGTGTACGGGTGCTCGGGTCGCTCGAAGATCTGCCGCACCTCTCCATGCTCGACGACGCGGCCGTCTTTCATGACGAGCACGCGGTCGGCGATGTGGCTGATGACGCCGAGGTCGTGAGAGATGAAGAGGTAGGCGACGCCGGTGGCCCGCTGCACGTCGACGAGCAGGTCGAGCACCTGCGCCTGGATCGACACGTCGAGCGCGGAGACGGGCTCGTCGCAGACCAGCACGTCGGGCCGGGGAGCGAGAGCCCGCGCGATCGAGACGCGCTGCCGCTGGCCGCCCGACATGCGCAGTGGCCTGCGATCGAGAACGCCATCGTCGAGCCCGACGAGCGCGAGCAGTTCGGCCGAGCGCGCCCGCAGCTCGGCGCCGCCGCGCACGCCCGAGGCGGCAAGCGCCTCGGTGAGGATGGCGCCGACCGTGTGGCGTGGATCGAACGTGCTGAGCGCGTCCTGGTGCACGGCCTGGATGGACAGCCGCGCCGCTCGAAGAGCGCGCCCGCCCAGCTCGTTCCAGTCGCGCCCGTCGAGCCGCACGCTGCCGCTGTCCGGCTTCTCGATGCCGAGGGCGAGGCGCGCCGTCGTCGACTTGCCCGAGCCCGATTCGCCGACGATCCCGAGCGTCTCTCCTCGGCGCAGCGCGAATGAGACGTCATCGACGGCGAGGCGGGCCCCGCCGGCCGTGCCGAACGACTTCGCGAGCCCGTCCGCCTCCAGCACGATGGGGTGATCCCCGCCATCGTGGGAACGCCTTTCGCCGGCGAGCTGGCGGCCGTCACCGCCGTGCGATGCGTCACGAACCCGTTCGATGTAGGCGCTCGGCGGCTCGCCCGACAGCCGGCGCCCCCGCGAGGCCGCCGAGGGAACCGCCGCGAGCAGTTGCTTCGTGTACGGATGCCGCGGCCGCGCCAGCACGTCGGCGGCATCCCCCTCTTCCACGACCTCGCCGTGGCGCACGACGAGCACGCGGTCGGCGACGCTCGCCACGACGGCGAGGTCATGGCTGATCAGCAGCAGCGACCTGCCACGGTCAACGAGCCCGCGCAGCAGGGCGAGCACCTGAGCCTGCACCGTGACGTCGAGCGCCGTCGTCGGCTCGTCGGCGATGATCAGCTCGGGATCGGCGGCGATGGCGGTGGCGATGAGCGCGCGCTGTCGGAGCCCGCCCGACAGCTCCGCAGGAATCTGCCTGGCACGCCGCTCGGCGTCCGGGATGCCGGCCCGTGTCAGGGCGTCGATCGCCCGCCGCCGCCGCTCGGGGCCGCGCGCGTTCGAGTGCAGCGCAAGGACCTCCTCCACCTCCCGCCCTACCTCGCGGAATGGGTCGAGGGAGACCAGGGCGTCCTGCAGCACCAGGCCGATGCGCCCGGAACGGATGCCGCGCCACTGCCGCTCACGCAGCCTGCGCAGGTCGACGCCGTCGAAGCTCAGCTCGCTGGCGGCCACGCGGGCGTTGTCCCCGGCGAGCCCGAGCACGCTTCTGGCCGTCACGCTCTTGCCCGACCCGGACTCACCCACAATGGCGAGAGCCTCGCCCCGGTTGACGTGAAACGAGACCCCACGCACGACCGGCTCGGCCTGGTTTCCGAAGCCCACGACGAGGTCGCGCACCGCCAGGATCGGTCGCGCATCGCGAAGCACATCCGGCGACTCGCGCCCCGGCTCATCCGTCACATCTCGTGTCAGCTCACCGCTCAACTCCCCCACACCCTTCCGTGTCATCGCCGTGCCTCCGTGCGTCGCTGCAGCCATCGCCCGACAACCGTCACGCTCACGACCATGAGCGTGATCGCAAGCCCCGGCATGACCCCGTACCACCACGATCTGTCGAGAAAGTTGCGCGCCGTCGACAGCATGACGCCCCACGACGGGGCAGGTGGCGGCGTGCCGAGGCCGATGAAGCTGAGCGCCGCGCCCGCCACCGTTGCCGTGCCGACACCGATCGTCGCGAGCACCAGGATCGGCCTGATGGCGTTGGGCAGAATGTGCCGCACCACGATCTGCGGCTCGCTCAGGCCGAGACCCCGAGCGGCCTCCACGAAAGGCGCCCGCCGGATGCCGAGCGTCTGGGCGCGCACGAGCCGCGCGAAGCTCGGGATCCCGGCGATGCCGATCGCCATGAGCGCGTTCGTCGTGCCGCCACCCGTCACCGCGATCACGACAAGCGCCAGCAGCATCTCGGGAAAGGCGAGACCGATGTCGACGAAGCGCATCACGACCGACTCGACGAAACGGTTGCCGAGCCCCGCGAGCACCCCGAGAGCCGATCCCCCGACGAGCGAGAGCGCGACGGCACCGAAGCCGAGCAGCAGCGCCTCCCGGGTTCCGTAAATGATGCGGCTGAGCACGTCGCGGCCGTTCTCATCCGTTCCGAGCGGATGCGCGGCGCTCGGCGCCGCGAGCACGTGCGGGCCGATCGCGAGCGGATCGTGCGGCGCGATCCACTGCGGCACCAGCGCGCTCGCGGCGAGGAAGGCGAGAAAGACGAGGGCGGCGAGCACGGCGACGGGCGGGCGACGCGAGACGGCGGCGCTCATGCGAGCCTCCTCAGCCGCGGATCGATCAACGGATAGACAAGGTCGATGGCGAGATTCACGACCATGTAGACCACGGCGGAGAGCACGACGATCGCAATCACCACAGGCAGGTCCTTGCCGTTCACGGCCGTCAACAGCAACCGGCCGAGGCCCTGCCGGCTGAACAGCGTCTCGGTGACCACCGTGCCGCCGAGGAGCCCGCCGAGCAGGTACCCGGTCATGGTCGCCAGGGGAATCAGAGCGTGGCGCATGGCATGCCTGAGACGCACGGCCGTGTCTGACAGGCCCCTCGCACGGGCGCTCGTGATGAAGGGCTCCTCGAGCACCTCCTCCAGGGCGTTGCGCAGCACCTGCGTGAGCACCGCCGCGAGGGGCAGCGCCAGCGTCACGGCCGGCAGCACAAGAGACTGCCAGCCCCGATTGCCGATGGCAGGCAAGAGGTGCAGCCCGTACGAGAAGGCGCTCAGCAACAGGATGCCGAGCCAGAACGACGGCATGGAGGCGAGAACCAGGTCGGCCGACGATGACACGCCGCGAATCCAGGGGCGCCGGTGAGCGGTCAGCAGCGCCACGACGATCGCGAGAACCACCGCGAGCAGGCCGGCGGCGAGCGCCAGCTGCACCGTTCCGCCGAGTTGCTGACCGATCGCCGTCGCGACCGGCTCGCGCAGCCGGTATGAGGTGCCGAGGTCGCCGTGTGCCAGCCGCCACAGGTAGCTGCCGTATTGCACGTACCACGGCTGATCGAACCCGTACTCCGCGCGGATCTGGGCGAGCACGGCGGGCGATGGGTTGGCGTCGGTCCCGCCGACCACCGCGTACGCAGGGTCGCCTGGCGTCAGGTAGATCGCGAGGAACGCGAGCGTCGCCGCGCCCCACACCACGAGCACCGCCCCGCCGAGCCGCAGGCCGATCGCTCCCGCCACGCGGCGCACCCGGGCCGCCGCCATGTCAGCCCTCACTGGTCCAGGCGTCGAACACGTAGGGCGCCGGGTAGGCCGTCTCGAGCGAGAGCCCGTGCACCTTCGCCGTGTCGAATGCCACCACGCGCTGGTCGTCGAAGAACGGAATGGCGGGCGCCAGGTCGATCAGCCTCGTCTGGGCCTTGCCGTACAGCGCGGCCTGCTGCGCCGCATCCGTCGTCTCTCGTGCCTGCTGAAGAAGGCTGTCGACCGTGTCGTCCCTCAGCCGTGCGACGTTCAGGCCGATGCGGTCGGCGGTCGTGATGTTCTTCGATGAGTAGCGCAGCCACAGGATGTCAGGGGTGTTCGTGCCCCAGATGCCCGCACTGATGTCGTAGTTGCCGTCGAGCGCATCCTGGCTCAGCTCCTGCGATGTCGGGTAGCTGATCTCGATGTCGATCCCCAGCTTCTTGGCCTGCGCCTGCACCTGCTCGGCGATCTGCACGCGGTAGGCGATGGCGTTCGAGGTCGGCAACTGGGCCGTGAGGCGCTTGCCGTCCTTGGTGCGATAGCCGTCGGAGTCACGCGTGCCCCAGCCTGCCTCATCGAGCAGCGCGTTCGCCTTCTTCACGCTGTGCGCGATGGTGTTCTTCGAGTAGTCGAGGGTCGACGACGTGAGGTAGCCGGTCGCCGTCTTGTACTCGCCGAACAGCACCGAGTTCACGATCTCGGCGCGGTCGATGCCCGTGAGGAGAGCCTGGCGAACCTTGAGGTCGTTGAACGGTGCGCGGGCGGTGTTCAACCACCAGCTGAACGGATGCCCCGGCGTCGTCAGGCTGAGGACGCTGAGAGAAGGGTCCTGCCTGGCCGCGTGGATGTTCTGGGCGGGAACCCAGTCGACCACGTCGACCTGCCCGGAGGCCAGCGCGTTGTACCGGGTGGAATCCTCGCCGAGGAACAGCACGGTGTAGTGCTTCAGGTACGCGGCGCCCGTGTGGGTTCCGGGCGGGCCCCAGTTGTATGCGTCGTTGCGCACGTACTCCACCGACTGGCCCTTGGTCCACTTCACGAGGGTGAACGGGCCGGTACCGATGGGCGCGGCGCAGATGTCGGCGGGGGCGTCGGCGATCTGCTTCGGCGACACCATGCCGAAGAAGCCCTGCGCGAGCACGCGCAGGAACGCCGAGTACGGCGTGCTGAGCTTCACCGTCAGCGAGTACGGGTCGACGACCGTCGAGCTCTCGTACGGCGCAATGTACGAGGCAGACATGGGCGACTTCGTCGCCGGGTCGACGATGTAGTCGAGATTCGCTTTGAACGCCTCGGCGTTCCACGGCGTGCCATCGCTGAAGGTGACGCCCTTGCGCAGGGTGAACGTGTAGGTGAGCCCATCGGCCGACACTGCCCATTTGGTGGCGAGCCACGGCTCGAGTTCGTGCGTCTTCGGGTTCTCGTAGACGACCGAGTCGGTCAGCGGTCGGGAGAGCTCGGGGCCGTTGAGCCCGGCATTCTCGGCGGGCGCGATGCATGGCGGCTCCTGCCCGTTCGTACCGAGGGTGAGCGATCCATTCCTGACGATGGCGCCGCTCTTCTCGGCCTGGCCCGCGGATGCGGTGCCCGCGCACGCCGACATGGCCAGAATCGCGGGGATCGCCAGGGCCATCGCCCACGAGTGGCGGGATCGGAGTCGGGTGACGTTACGTACGCGCTCGTCGGTCATCGGTTGCTCCTCGTGTCGGTTCCAGCGCTGGTGGTGTGCTGCGGGGTGGTGTGCTGCGGGGTGGTGTGCTGCGGGGTGGTGTGCTGCGGGGTGGTGTGCTGCGGGGTGGTGGCGGGGGCGCCAGCGGCCACCCGGTCGTGCCAGGCCAGAGGCAGCACGTCGTTGAGCACGTAGTCGCCGAGCGCCTGCTCGCGATGGATGGCGGGATTATGCGACGCGATCGTCCTCGCATTGCGCCAGAGTCGGTCGAGCCTGATGCGGTCGCTCGTGGCCGATGCGCCCCCGACTTCGAACAGCAGCGTTGTCGCCTCGAGCACCTGCCCGATCACGATCTGCTGAGCCTGGAAGACACGGATGACGGCTTCGCCGTACCGCTCGTGTTCGCTCTCGCCGTCGAGACCGGCCGCATCCGCGGTATCGATCGCAGCCGCACTCTCAAGGGCAGCCGCACGCTCAAGGGCATCCGCATGCTCAAGGGCATCCGCACTCTCAAGGGCATCCGCATGCTCAAGGGCATCCGCATGCTCAAGGGCATCGGCACTCTCGAGGGCACCGACCGCGGCGAGCGTGTTCGATCGGGCGCTGAACGCGAGCGCGCTGACCCGCCCGACCACCCGCTGCACGAGCGGGTCGTGCCGGGGTGAGGATTCGCCGGGGATCCCGAAGGTGCGCCGGCGTGGTCGCACGAAGGCCGCGGTTTCGCGCAGCGCGGCATCCGCTATGCCGGAAAGCGCGGCGAGGAGCACGAGCTGGTAGAAGCCCGTGACGTAGGAGTGCGGGCGCGGCTCGCCGTCGATGAACGAGACGATGTGACGCGGGTCGATCTCGACCGCGTCGAACGTGGTGGTGCCGCTGCCGGTGAGGCGCTGGCCGAACCCGTCCCAGTCGTCGACGCGAGTGACGCCGGCCGCGTCTGCGGGCACCGCGAGCGCGACCGGCTCGTCCCCGCGCCGGGCGCTCGACCAGATCCAGTCGGCGAAGAGTGTGCCCGTGCTGTAGTACTTGGTGCCGTCGATGACCCAGCGGCCGTCGCGCTCCTCGACGACGGTCTGGGTGTCAGGGCCGCGCTCCGCCTGGGCATTGCCGAACAGGATGCGGTCCGAGACGATGCGCCGGAACCACTCGGTACGGGTCGGGCTGTCGTCGAGACCGAGCTGCGTCTCGACGAAACCCAGGTGGCCGCGCAGCAACTGCGGCAGGTTCGAGTCGGCTGACGCCAGCTCGATGAGCAGCGCGAAGAGCGTGTGCAGCGAGACGCCGTCGCCGCCGTGCTGTCTCGGCACGCGCAGGGCACCGAAGCCGGCCTCGCGCAACCATTCGACCTCGGCGAACGGTAGGGCGCGCTCGCGTTCGCGCTCGACTGCGCCCTCGGCAATGCGCGCGATGATCGGGCGGAACCGGGCAAGAATCTGGGCGGTCGATGGCGCGGCGCGCGATGCGGACAGGGCTGCCGTGGCTGGCGCTGCTGTGGCTGGCGCTTCGGTGGCTGGCGCTGCGGTGTCTGGCGCTTCGGTGTCTGGCGCGAACGTCATGGTGCGGTTCCTGTCTCTCGCGATGGCCGAGGCGGCACGCGCATCTCGCGAAGAGAGCGGGTGCCGGGTGAGGCGCGCCGGGGCGCAGAGCCATACTGAAGACCGCCGTGGCATCCGCGCAACGAGGCGCGACACGCGCCGAAACCGAGCGACGCGCTTCGTCACACAGCGCCACGCGGCGTCACAGAAACACACGCCCTCAGGCTGCGATCTCGGCGGCGGGGCGTCGAGATCGCATGTTCGCGACGAACTGGCGTGGTGCACATCACGATTTCGTCGCGAACACCCACTCTCGGCGACCGGCGCGCGCGAGAAGGGCCACGCCGGCACCCGTACGCCACCGCGCCGGCCTCACGCCATAGGCGCCACGTCACGCAACAGTGCCGGCCTCACGCCACGGGTGCCGCCGGGCCCGGCTCGTTCGTCGCCGACTCGTCCTCGACCACGCGCACCTTCGGGTCGTTCTCGTCGGCGCCGTAGTCGCTCGCCGTGGTCGCGTCGCGGCCGTCACGCACCTTCAGCGCCCGGAACACCAGCGTGAGCACAACCGAGACGACCGCGTTGATCACGAACGCGCTCACGGCGATGTACACCGGCACGTTCGTGAACGGGAACGCCGAGATGGAGCCACCGAAGTGCGCCCCCGTCACCGGGTTGACCACGTTGTACGCGGCGACCGTGCCGTAGACGATGCCCGCCGCCCAGCCGATGAGCAGCGCCCACCGATGGAACCAGCGGGTGTACAGCCCGGCGACGATCGCGGGGAAGGTCTGCAGAATCCAGACGCCGCCGAGCAGCTGCATGTTGATCGCCGCCGACTGGTCCATGATGAGCACGAACAGCAGCGCGCCGAGCTTCACCAACAGCGACACCAGCTTCGAGACCTTCGCCTCCTGCTGCGGCGTCGCCTTCGGCTTGAACAGGTCACGGTAGATATTGCGGGTGAACAGATTGGATGCCGCGATCGACATGATCGCCGCGGGAACGAGGGCACCTACCGCGATCGCCGCCAACGCCACGCCCGCGAACCACGACGGGAAGTGATCGAGGAACAGCTGCGGCACCACGAGCTGCGGGTTGATCTTTCCGTTCAGATCGACGGGGTTCGTGCCCGCCTTGATCGCGACGTACCCGAGCAGCGCGAGGAAGCCGAGCATGAGCGAGTAGATCGGCAGCACAACGGCGTTGCGCCGGATCGTGTTGCGGCTCCTGGTCGAGAGCACGCCCGTCACCGAGTGCGGGTACATGAACAGGGCCATGGCGCTTCCCAGCGCGAGCGTCCAGTACGCGTTGAAGCTCGATGCCCCGGGAATGATGCTGCCGACCGGCGATCCGGTGGCCGGATTCGTGGCCGACATCTTCTTGGCGGCCGCATCGAAGATGCTGCCCCAGTCGCCGATCTGTGACGGCAGCCAGATGATCGCGACGATCACGGCGATGTAGATGAGCAGATCTTTGACCACCGCGATCACGGCAGGCGCCCGCAGGCCCGCTGTGTACGTGTACGCCGCGAGCACGACGAACGCGATGATGA
The DNA here is from genome assembly GCF_026410545.1 of Microbacterium sp. STN6. Taxonomy (GTDB): domain Bacteria; phylum Actinomycetota; class Actinomycetes; order Actinomycetales; family Microbacteriaceae; genus Root112D2. Next base: position 866,351 of record NZ_JAPMIT010000001.1, on the reverse strand, counting down.
GCGGAAGGTCGGCCAGGAACGCGTTCGCCCCGCTGCCCAGGCCGAGCGTGGCGAGCACCGCCTTGATGCCCACGAGCTGCAGCGCGATGTACGGCATCGTCGCCACGATGCCCGTCACGGCGATGGCGGTCGAGAGCGTCTTGCTGCCATAGCGCCCGCCCACGAAATCGGCCGGCGTCACGTAACCGTGCCGGTGCGACACCGACCACAGCCGCGCCATGAGCAGGAACACGATCGGGTACAGCACGACCGTGTACGGCACCGCGAAGAATCCGCTCACCGCGCCGGTGCTGTACATCGCCGCGGGCACGGCGATGAACGTGTACGCCGTATACAGGTCCCCGCCCAGCAGGAACCACGTGATCCAGCTGCCGAAGCCGCGCCCCCCGAGCCCCCACTGGTCGAGCGTCTTCAGCCCGCGCTCCTCCGGCTTGACCCGCCAGCGAACCGCAACAAAACCCATCACCGCGACAATCGCGAAGATGACGATGACGACCGTCAGGGCGACCCCGTCGATGGGGTGCGAGGTCGCCGAGGCCGCGACGGGGTGCGAGGCAGCCGAGACTGCGGTCGTCGCCGAGGCCCCGAAGTACCCGCCGCTCATCGCTGCCCCTCCGCACCCGTGGCAGGCGCATCCGCTGCCCTGCGCACCACCTCGCGACGCCGTCGGTCCTCACGCGTCATGAGCGCGTAGCAGATCCACAGCAAGCCAGCGTCGATGAGCACCCAGAGCATCTGGTACCAGTAGAAGAACGGGATGCCGAACAGCGCAGGCTCGGCGCGCGCGTAAATGGGCGGGATCAGGGGCAGGGCGATCGCGATCAGAATGAGGATCGCGCTGATCACGTACGGCGCCGGGCGAGCCGGACCTCTGGTGGGCCTGGCGTCGGCCGCCGGGGCAGGGTTTGCAGGTGTCGACATTGACGATTCCTCTCCGGAGGGTGAGATTACTCCCCTGCCGCCAGATCGTTATCAAAACTTTCCACAGGCCACCTACTTATGTCTTCTGACCGGCTTTTTCACCGCTCGCTGTTTGATAACGATTCATATGCATGGATGCGCGCATCCGCCCACCCGAGGGTGCGACCGGCCCGCACACCTCGTTAGGGTAGGTGCCGTTTACCTTTCGTGGGTCGACGAGTGCGATGTGCCAAGAAACCGATGTGAATGACGTGACGATGAGGAGAGTCGATGCTGTGGAGCTTCCTGCGTGACCGGTGGGATCAGATCTGGTTCGCCTCCTGGCAACACTTCTCGCTGGTGGTGCAGTGCCTGATTCTGGCCATCGCCATCTCGCTCGTGATCGCCTTCATCGTCTACCGGAGCCCGAGGCTCAGTTCGGTGGCGAACGGCGTCTCTGCCGTCGGGCTCACGATCCCGTCATTCGCACTGATCGGCCTGCTGATCGCCCCCATGGGGTTCGGCGTCGCGCCCTCGGTCGTGGTCGTCACGTTCTTCGCGGTGCTGCCGATTCTGCGCAACGCGGTCGTCGGCCTGAACGAGGTCAGCAGTTCGGTCGTCGAGTCGGCACGCGGAATCGGCATGAGCCGCACCCGCACGTTCCTCACCATCGAGCTGCCGCTCGCGTGGCCCATCATCCTCACGGGCGTGCGCATCTCGGCACAGATGGTGATGGGAGTCGCGGCCGTCACCGCGTACGGCCTCGGCCCGGGGCTCGGCGGCTTCATCTTCTCGGGACTCTCCCGCCTGGGCGGGGCCAACTCGCTCGCTTCCGTCGCCGTCGGCGTCATCGGCGTGATCATTCTCGCCTTCATTCTCGATCTGCTCCTTGTCGGCCTCGGCCGCCTGACTATCTCGCGAGGTATCCGTGTCAGCAACTAACTCCACCCCCATCGCCACCGAGCAGTCGGGCCGCAGCATCCTGCTCGACCAGGTCACGAAGCGCTACCCAGGCCAGGCCGAACCCGCGGTCGACGGCATCACACTCGAGATCCCGGCGGGCAAGATCGTCATGCTCGTCGGCCCCTCCGGCTGCGGCAAGACGACCACCCTCAAGATGATCAACCGACTGATCGAGCCAAGCGAGGGTCGCATCGTGCTCGGCGACGACGACGTCACCTCGATCGACGGAGACGAGCTGCGCCGCCGCATCGGCTACGTCATCCAGGCGGGCGGCCTCTTTCCGCACATGACCGTCGCAGCCAACATCGCGATCGTTCCAAAAATGCTGGGCTGGTCGAAGGAGAAGATCAGCGCCCGCGTCGACGAACTGCTCGAGCTCGTCTCCCTCGACCCCGACACGTACCGCGACCGCTACCCCAAGGAGCTCTCCGGCGGGCAGCAGCAGCGGGTCGGCGTCGCCCGCGCGCTCGCCGCCGACCCGCCCGTGCTTCTCATGGACGAGCCGTTCGGCGCCGTCGACCCCATCACGCGCCAGCGCCTTCAGGACGAGCTCATCAAGATCCACGATGAGCTGCAGAAGACCATCGTCATCGTCACGCACGACTTCGACGAGGCCGTGAAGCTGGGCGACTGGATCGTCATCTTCTCCGAGGGTGCGCACATCGTGCAGTACGACACACCCGAGCGCATCCTGGCAGAGCCCGCCAACGAGTTCGTCGAGAACTTCATCGGCTCCGGCGCCGGGCTCAAACAGCTCACCCTGAACCGGGTGAACGACGTCGACCTGGCCCCTGCCGTCACCTCCGTGCCGGGCGAGAGCGCCTCTGCCGTGCTCGACCGCGTGAAGGCCGCCGGAGACGGTCACGCCGTCATCGTCGACGAACGCAACCGACCCATCGGCTGGCCGTCTCGCCGCCAGCTCTCACGCATGGAGTCAATCCCCGCGACCGTCGACCCCAACCTGCCGGTCGTCGGCCGCGGCGCCACCCTCAACGACGCGCTCGACACCATGCTCGTCTCCAGTGCCGGCGCGGCCCTGGTCACCGGGCGCCGCGACGCGTTCCTCGGCGTGATCACCGTCGAGGTCGTCATGGACGCGATCACACATTCCCGCGCGGCCGCCGCCGAGGAGGCCGAGTACACGCCCGTTGGCACGAACACGGGCGTCATCGAGACGGTCCAGGGCGGCACGCAGTGAGCACCGCAACCGCCTCCGAGCAGCACGCCGAGCGCGACGCCGAGCACGAAGAGCAGGACATTCTGAGAACCGAGGATGCCGGCGCAGCGACCACGTGGAAGGGCCTGCTCGTTCAGCCCATCGCCGTGCTCGTTGTGCTCGCCGCCTTCGTCGCGTGGCTCATGCTGGCCGACCTGTCGCCCACCGAGCGCTCGACGCTGAACCCGCCCGATCTTCTCGCATACACGGGCCAGCACCTGGCGCTCACCTTCGTGTCGGCCGCGATCGTGCTGGTGATCGCGATTCCCCTCGGCGTGCTGCTGACTCGCCGGCCGTTCAACCGCATCAGTGGGGTCGTGCTCGCGCTCGCCAACTTCGGCCAGGCCGCCCCGGCCATCGGCCTCGTCGTGCTGCTCGCTTTCTGGCTGGGCTTCTCATTCTGGGCCGCGGTCGTCGCGCTCGTCGCCTACGCCGCGCTGCCGGTGCTGCGCAATACGATGATCGGCATTCAGAGCGTCGACTCCCGGCTCGTCGAATCGGGCAGAGGCATGGGCATGAGCGCCTTCTCGGTGCTGATGAAGGTCGAGTTGCCCCTTGCCGTGCCCGTGATGCTCGCCGGCATCCGTACTGCCCTGGTGCTCCTGGTCGGCTCGGCCGCACTCGCCACCTTCATCGGGGCAGGCGGTCTCGGGCTGCTGATCACGACCGGCGTCAACCTGTTTCTGCCGCGCGTGCTGGTGACGGGAGCCCTGCTCATCGCCCTGCTCGCGCTACTCATCGACTGGGTCGGCCGCGTCGTCGAGCACTTCGCCCGCCCGAAGGGACTGTAGATGTTGAAGAATGCGCGCATCCGTCGCCGTGGCGCCCGCCGCGCCGCCCTGATCGGTGCCGCGCTCGTGTGTGTGCTGCCGCTCGCGGGCTGCGGGCTTGAGCCGGCGACGGCGTTCGTGCCCGCCGCCCAGCCCGGCACGATCAAGCCCAGCGCCGACCTGCCGGATGGCGCGTCGATCACCGTGACGGGAAAGAACTTCACCGAGCAGCTGATCCTCGGCAAGATCGCGGTGCTCGCGGCGAAGGCCGCCGGGTTCCAGGTGACCGACATGACGAACGTGCCCGGCAGCGTGGCGGTGCGCCGTCTCATGCTCGACGGCGGCGCCGACATGACGTACGAGTACACGGGCACGGCGTGGCTGACCTATCTCGGGCGCAAGCAGGGGATCCCCGATCAGGAGAAGCAGTACGAGGCGGTGCGCGACGCCGACGCGAAGAACGGGCTCACCTGGCTGCACCCGGCACCGCTCAACAACACGTACGCGATGGCGGTGCGCAGTGAGGCCGTGTCGAAGCTCGGCGGCATCACGTCCCTCTCTCAGCTGAAGGACCTGCCGGTGAAGGATCGCACCTTCTGCGTCGAAGCAGAGTTCAACTCGCGGGCCGACGGCTTCAAGCCCATGCTGAAGCACTACGGACTCACTCTCGGGGCGGCGGATGGCGTGCCCACGAGCAATGTGAAGATCCTCGACACGGGCACGGTCTACACGGCCACCGATCGGGGCAAATGCAACTTCGGTGAGGTGTTCACCACAGACGGGCGCATCAATTCGCTCGACCTGACGGTACTGAAGGACGACAAGGGGTTCTTCCCCGCGTACAACGTGGCGCCCGTGCTCTCGACCGCGACGCTGAAGGAGTACCCACACCTGAAGGCGGTCTACGACCAGATCTCGCCGAAGCTCACCGACACGCAGCTGCGCGCGCTGAATCTGCGCGTCGACGTGGGCGGCGAGGAGCCGGCCGATGTCGCCTTCGACTGGATGGTCAAGCAGGGCTTCATCACGAAACCGTGAACGTGGGAGGCCGGGTGGAGACGAGACTCCTCTCCCTCGGTCTGCGGCACAGCTTCGGCATCGACCTGTGGGCGACGTCGCGCGGCGCCTGACCTCACGGCTGAGCCGGCGCCGACCTCGGCTACGGGACCATGGGCTACGGGATCAGCGCAAGCTTTCCGCCGGGGTGCCCGGTCGACAGCAGCTGAAGCGCGGCGACCGCCTCGTCGAACCCGAAGGTCCTGGCGATCGGCACCTCGAGCCTGCCCTCCGCGGCCAGCCGAATGAGCTGCGGCCTAACCCGATCGCGATAGGCGGCACTATCGGGTGCGCGGCCACCCAGCGCGACGAACCCCTCGTCGGCTGCTCGACCCGAGGCGACGATCGTGATCACGCGCCGCCGGTCACCTACCAGCGCGAGCGAGGCGTCGACGGCCTCGTCGGTGCCGACGCAGTCGAGCGCGGCCGCGGCCGTGCCGCCTGGCAGCGCGGCGCGCAGCCGATCGAGCAGGCCATCACCGTATTCAACCGGCTCGCCACCGTAGCGCCGCACGACGTCGAAGCTCCCTCGCCCGGCGGTGCCGACGACACGCGCCCCGATCTCGTGAGCCTGCTGCAGGATGCTGACCCCCACCGCCCCGGAAGCCCCGTGCACAACGATGGTCTCCCCCGCCGTCACCTCGGCCGTGTGCAGCATGTCGGCGGCAGTCGCCCCCGCCAGCAGAAGGTTCGCCGCCTGCGGGAAATCGAGCGAGGCGGGCTTGGCGAACACGTCACGAGCGGGAACATTCAGCCGAGTGGCGTATCCGCCGGTCACGCGGAAGGCGAGCACCTCATCCCCCACGGCCCCACCACCTGACGCAATCTCGGTGTCGTCTCCGAGTGCCGCGACGACGCCCGCGACCTCATAGCCGATGGGAAGCGGTGTCGCGCTCGCGCCTATGGGGTTGCGGGCGGCCGAGATGTGCTTGAAATCGGCCGGGTTCATGCCCACCGCACGAACGTCGATGGTGACCTTGCCGGTGGCCGGCGGCGGCACCTCGGCGTCGATCATGCGCAACCGATCCAGCCCGCCGACATCCGCGGCTACCCATCTTTTTGCCATGCCCCCACGCTATCGCCCCACTGCCCGATGGTTCGAGGCCGCACTCGGGGGCACCATTGCAATTCTCCCGGAAGCGATGACACTCACAAGAGACATGAAAATCACGCTTCTCCCGATGCTGCTGGCGGCCGGACTCACCGGCTGCGCGGCGACCCCGTCGTACGAGTCCTCCCTCGCCGCGTCTCTCGAGCACGGCGTGCTTGTCGTGACCACGGATGCCGCCGCTGGCGACTTCTCGAAGGCGCTCGCCGCCCTCGACGATCTGCAGGGTCGGCTCGCGAGCGAGCAGGCGTCCGGGCGCATCCCCAGCGAGCGGAGCGCGCGCATCAGCGCCTCGATCGAGCGCGTGCGCGGCGACCTCAACTCCGCGATCGCGGCCGCTCGCCAGACCACTCTCGACGAGAAGCTCACCGCATTGAACCAGCAGCAACAGCAGCTCACCGAGGCCCAGCAGCAGCTCGCCCAGCAGCTTCAGCGCGAGAAGAATGCCGCGAACGACACGCACGACGATACGAAGGCGGATGCGCCGGGCAAGCCCGGCGGCAACAACGGAACCCCGCCCGGCCAGAATTCGGGACATGGCAAGGGCAAGCCCGGAGACCACTAGTTTCCCGACGACGAAGGAGTGCGAGTATGGCTGAGTTTCCCCTAGTGGTTCCGCGGGATCCGGGCGCCGAAGCACGAGCGGTCACGGCGCACGGTGCACTGTCGATCGCGCATCTGGATGCCGCATCCGTCGCCGCGCAGCTGGCCGAGCTGAGCGGCGACCTCGGCACCGCATTCGCCGGCCAGACCTCCGACGCGATGCGGCTCGAGTCCATCGTGGTGAAGCTCACGCTTACCGCCGAGGGCAAGATCGCCTTCATCGCCTCCGGCAGCGTGGAAGGCTCGATCGAGGTGACGTTCGCGAGGCCGTCGGCAGAGCTTCGGGCGGAGTGAGCGGGCGCGGTCAGCGGCGCGCGGGTTCCTTCTGCCGGTCGGGAGCGGATGCGGCATCCGTCTCGGTGTGCACGTACTTGCCCCCGCGCAGGGCCGACGCGATGGCGGCGATCAGGCACGCGGCGATGGCGAAGCCGAACGCCACGCCGAGGCCGTCGGCGAAGGGCCCCGAGATGAGCGACGGGAAGAACGCGCGCCCCGTGAGGTAGTGCGCGTTGGCCGCCGGCAGCTGGGCGAGAACGTGGGCGCCGAGCAGAGTCTGAACCGGGTTGTAGCCGAGAAGCGACGCGAACAGCACACTCACGGGTGGCAGAGCCGCGACTTTCGCGGCGGCATCCGCGGGAACGCCCTGTGCGACGAGGCCCGTCTGCAGCGCGTGCGGCAGGGAGTGCGCGAGGCCGGCGATCATGAGCGAGAAGAAGATGCCGATCGAGAGCACCATGGCGGAGTTCTGGAATGTCGTGCTCATGCCCGCACCCACGCCGCGCTGGTGGGCGGGAAGGCTGTTCATGATGCCAGCGCGGTTGGGCGAGGCGAAGAGCCCCATGCCGAGGCCGTTGATGAGGAGGGCCGCGGCGAATGACCAGTAGTTGAAGTCCACGGGCAGCAGGAGCAGCCACACGAAGCTGGCGGCGGCCACGAGCATGCCGCCGGTGGCGAACGAGCGAGCCCCGAATCGGTCAGAGAGCCAGCCGGAGACGGGCCCGGCCACGAGGAATCCGATGGTCAGCGGCAACATGTAGATGCCGGCCCAGAGCGGCGTCGACTCAAAGCTGTAGCCGTGCCGGGGCAGCCAGATGCCCTGCAGCCAGATGATGAGGATGAACATGAGGCCGCCGCGGCCGAGCGCGCTCAGCAGCGACGCGAGGTTGCCCGCGGTGAAGGCTCGGATCTTGAAGAGGTCGATGCGGAACATGGGCTCCGCCACGCGCGTCTCGACGATGCAGAAGGCGACGAGCACGATGCTTCCACCGATGAGCGTTGAGAGCACCCAGGGATTGGTCCAGCCCATCGTGTGGCCGCCGTACGGCTGAATGCCATATGTGATGCCGACGAGTACGGCGATGAGCCCGACGGCGAACGTGACATTACCCCACCAGTCCATGCGTGCGTGGCGGCGAACACCGGTGTCGTGCAGCTTCATGTAGGCCCAGACGGTGCCGAACACGCCGACCGGAACCGAGACGAGGAACACCATGCGCCAGTCCACGGGCCCGAGGAGACCACCGATGATGAGGCCGATGAACGAGCCCGCGATGCCCGCGACCTGGTTGAGACCCAGGCCGAGCCCGCGCTGGTTGACGGGGAAGGCATCCGTGATGATGGCGTTCGAATTGGCCATGAGCATGGCGCCGCCCACGCCCTGAAGGATGCGCATGATGACGAGCCAGAGGGCTCCGTCCGTGCCGTCCATCCACGTGACCGAGAGCAGGATCGAGAAGATCGTGAAGACCGCAAAGCCCGCGTTGTACATGCGCACCCTGCCGAACATGTCGCCGAGGCGGCCGAAGCTCACGACGAGCACGGCCGTGACAACCATGTAGCCCATGATGAGCCAGAGCAGCAGGCTCGTGTTGCCCGGGTCGAGGGCGTTCACGCCGATGCCGCGGAAGATGTCGGGCAGCGCGATCAGCAGGATCGACATGTTGATCGTCGCCATCAGCACACCGAGGGTGGTGTTCGAGAGCACGATCCACTTGTAGTGCGGGCTCGCGGTGTCGCGGGCAGCGCGCTCGCGCCGGCGGTCGGCGCGCGGGTTGGCGGCGGGTTGGTTGCCGCCGGGCTGGTTGTCGCCGGCGGGTCGTGACGCTTCTCGGGTCTCGGCCATTGCTCTCCTCATCGTGCGGGCGATCACATCGTGCGGGCGATCACATCGTGCGGGCGATCACGATTCGCGCTCGGACACGCGATAGTTCACATCGGCTAACTACTCTACGCGCTGTCTCTCATCTCTGCGCCGCAGCGCAAGCGAGCCCGCGAGTCGGGTGGTAGACCGGGGTGCAACGGCGGCGGCACATGCCGCCAGACGCCAACCGACGAGAGGAGACGTCATGGGCCTCGACGACAAGATCGAGAACGAAGCCGAGAAGCTCAAGGGCAAGGGCAAGGAGGCGGTCGGCGACGCGACCGACGACAGGAGTATGGAGACCGAAGGCAAGGTTGACCAGGGCAAAGCCGACGTCAAGCAGGCCGGCGAGAAGATCAAGGACGCGTTCGACGACGCGTGACGCCCCTCGTGCCATGGGCACGAACCACTGAGCGGATGACGGGCGGCCCACAACGGGCCGCCCGTTCTCAACTGTCCTTGAGCACACCCGCGGCACGTGCGGGGCCGGCGTACGCCTCCGCGAGCGTGGCGACAGTGTCGTGCGCGTTCAGGCCGCTCGGATTCGGCACCACCCACAGCTGGGCGCCCGCGAGCGTTTCGGGCTGCCGGCCGGCACGCGCCTTGGCGCGGCCGAAGCCCTGCCGGTAGGCGGTGAGGCCGACGATGGCCACGACGCGCGGGCGCCACGCGGCGACATCCGCTTCGAGACGTACCGCCCCCGCCCGCAACTCGTCGCGCGACAGTTCGTCGGCGCGAACGGTCGCGCGCTTCACCAGGTTCGAGATGCCGATTCCCGCCGCGATCAGCGAGGCGCGGTCGGCGTCGCTGAAGCCGTCGGCGAACGGCGGCACCCGCTCGATGATGCCGGCCGCCGCCAGCGCCGGGTAGAAGCGGTTGCCGGGATGCGCGAACGGCGTCTGGGTCGCCGCCGTCCAGAGCCCCGGGTTGATGCCGACGAACAGCAAACGGATGCCGTCCCCGACCAGGTCGGGGACGCTCGCGTCACGAAAGGCCTCGAGCTCTGCCCTCGTAAATTTCACGTCTATGCCGACATCGCTCCGTACCGAGGCGGCGCCTGGCGCGCTCCGCCTGCCGAGCCGGCTCAGGCGGAGAGGCCGGCCAGGATCGTGTTGAGCAGGCCGGACGGGCGCATCACCCGCGAGGCTCTGGCCTCATCCGGGTGATAGTAGCCGGCGATGTCGACGGGCGACCCTTGCACGGCCAGCAGCTCGGCGTTGATCTCGGTCTCGTTCTTCGCCAGCTCCTCCGCGACCGTAGAGAACGCCGCGGCGAGCTCCGGGTCTTCGGTCTGTGCGGCGAGCTCCTGGGCCCAGTACAGCGCCAGGTAGAAGTGGCTGCCGCGGTTGTCGATCTCGCCGACCTTGCGACTCGGCGACTTGTTCTCGTCGAGGAACGTGCCGGTCGCGCGGTCGAGCGCGTCGGCCAGCACCTGCGCCCGGGCGTTGCCGGTGCCCTTCGCGAGGTGCTCGAAGCTCGAGGCGAGCGCGAGGAACTCCCCCAGGCTGTCCCAGCGAAGGTGGTCCTCCCTGAGCAGCTGCTGCACGTGCTTCGGGGCGGAGCCGCCCGCGCCGGTCTCGAACAGCCCGCCGCCCGCGATGAGCGGCACGATGGAGAGCATCTTGGCGCTGGTGCCGAGCTCGAGAATGGGGAACAGGTCGGTCAGGTAGTCGCGCAGCACGTTGCCGGTGACCGAGATGGTGTCTTCGCCACGACGGATGCGCTCGAGCGAGAAGGCGGTCGCGTCTTCTGGCGACATGATCCTGATGTCGAGCCCGGAGGTGTCCAGCGAGTCGAGCTGCTCGGTGACCTTGGCGATGAGCTCTGCGTCGTGGGCGCGAGTCTCGTCGAGCCAGAACACGGCGGGCGTCTTCGAGTCGCGGGCGCGGGCGACGGCGAGCTCGACCCAGTTGCGGATCGGCACGTCCTTGGTCTGGCAGGCACGCCAGATGTCGCCCGGCTCAACGTGGTGCTCGATGAGCACGGTGCCGGAGGAGTCGACGACCTGAACCGTGCCGGCCTTGTGAATCTCGAACGTCTTGTCGTGGCTGCCGTACTCCTCGGCGGCCTGCGCCATGAGGCCCACGTTCGGCACCGAGCCCATGGTGGTGGGGTCGAACGCGCCGTGAGCACGGCAGTCGTCGAGAACCGTCTGGTAGACACCGGCGTAGCTGCTGTCGGGGATCACGGCGAGAGTGTCGGCCGGCTCGCCATCCGGGCCCCACATCTTGCCCGAAGTGCGGATCATCGCCGGCATCGAGGCATCAACGATCACGTCGCTCGGCACGTGCAGGTTCGTGATGCCCTTGTCCGAGTCGACCATGGCGAGAGCCGGGCCATCCGCCAGACCCTTCTCGATGGCGGCCTTGACGCCGTCGCGCACGTCGGCGTCCAGCGCGTCGAGCCCGCTCACGATCGCACCAAGCCCGTTGGCCGGATTGAGGCCGGCCGCCTTCAGCTGCGGGCCGTAGGTCGAGAAGAGCTCGGGGAAGAACGCCTCGATCACGTGACCGAAGATGAGCGGGTCTGAGACCTTCATCATGGTGGCCTTCAGGTGCACCGAGAAGAGAATGCCCTCGGCCTTGGCGCGCTCGATCTGCTCGCGAAGGAATCGCTCGAGCGCGGCGGCGCGCATGACCGTGCCGTCGACGATCTCGCCATCGAGCACGGCGATGCCGCTCTTCAGCACGGTCGTCTCCCCGTCGTCGCCGACGAGGCGGATGGTGAGCGTGTCGTCGCCGTCGATGACGACCGACTTCTCACTCGAACGGAAGTCGTCTGCGGTCATGTGCGCCACGTTCGTCTTCGAATCGCTGCTGAAGGCACCCATGGAGTGCGGGTGCTTGCGCGCGTAGTTCTTGACGGATGCGGGGGCCCGGCGGTCCGAGTTGCCCTGACGCAGCACAGGGTTGACCGCGCTGCCCTTGATCTTGTCGTAGCGAGCGCGAACGTCTTTCTGCTCGTCGGTCACCGCCTCGTCCGGGTAGTCCGGAAGCGCGTAACCCTGCTGCTGCAGTTCGGCGACGGCGGCCTTCAGCTGCGGCACCGACGCGCTGATGTTGGGGAGCTTGATGATGTTGGCTTCGGGGTCAGCGGTCAGCTCGCCGAGCTCGGCGAGCGCATCCGGCACTCTCTGTTCTTCGGTGAGGTAGTCGCCGAATGCGGCGATGATGCGGCCCGAGAGGGAGATGTCACGCGTGACGACCTCGACACCCGCCGTCGACGCATACGCCTGGATGATGGGGAGCAGAGAGTGCGTTGCCAGCATCGGTGCTTCGTCAGTGTGGGTGTAGATGATCTTCGCCATGCGCGCGTTGACTCCCTGGGGTTTTCGTTCGTGAATGAGCGGATGCCGCATACCAATCTACCGGAGCCACTGCGTCAGGCGCTCCGCGGGCCAGGTCGTGATGATGCGCTCGGCCGGCACCCCGCACGAGGCCGCCCGCTCGGCGCCGAGGCGCAGGAAGTCGAGCTGTCCCGGCGCGTGGGCGTCGGTGTCGATGCTGAAGAGGCAGCCGGCGTCGAGCGCCACGGCGATCAGGTCGTCAGGAGGGTCCTGACGCTCGGGCCGCGAGTTGATCTCGACGGCCACATCGTTCTCGGCGCACGCCGCGAACACCGCCTCGGCGTCGAAGTGGGAGGGCGGGCGCGTGCCGCGACCTCCCGTCACGAGGCGGCCGGTGCAGTGGCCGAGCACGTTCGTATGGGGATCGCGGATCGCCGCGAGCATCCGGCTGGTCATGGTGCGCTTGTCGGCGCGGAGGTGGGAGTGCACGCTGGCGACGACAACGTCGAGCCAGTCGAGCAGCTCGGGCGTCTGGTCGAGCGTGCCGTCCTCGAGAATGTCGACCTCGATGCCGGTGAGCAGGCGCGGCTCGTCGAGCTCGTCATCGACGGCCGTGACGGCGCCGAGCTGCTCAGTCAGTCGCTCGGCGCTGAGTCCGTGCGCGACCGTGAGATGCGGCGAGTGGTCGGTGATCGCGAGGTACTCGCGGCCGAGCGTTCTCGCCGCCTCGGCCATGACCTCGATGGGCGAGCCGCCGTCTGACCAGTCGGTGTGGGCGTGCAGGTCGCCGCGCAGCTGGGAAAGCAGCTCGCCGGCGGCGCCGGTCAGCGGTTGCGGCTCACGTTCGCGCAGGTCGGCGAGGTAGTCGGGCACGTCGCCCGCGACCGCCTGGCTGATGACCTCCAGGGTGCGGGCGCCAATGCCCTTCATGCGTTTCAGCCGGCCGTCGCGCACGCGGTCGGCCAGCTCGTCAGCGCTGAAATCGCGGATGCTCGCGGCCGCTCCCCTGAACGCCTTCACCTTGAACGAGGGCGCGAGTTCACGCTCGAGACGGAAGGCGATCTCGTCGAGGGCGGCGGCAGCATCCATGCCCTCATCCTGTGCCGATGGCGGCCGGTTCGCGAGGGAGGGTGGCGGCGGCACACGGTGCTGGCGGAAAGTTCACGCAGGGTCGGGCCTTATCGCGGGTGACACGAGCGTGCGCCCGCGATAAGGCCCGAGCCGAGTGAGCCGGCAGGGCTCAGGCGGCGGCCGGAGCCTCGTGGTCGAGCAGGCGCTGCTTCGTGTCGAGCCCGAAGAGGTAGCCGCCGAGGGTTCCGTCGCGACGCACAATGCGATGGCACGGCACGATGAGCGCAACGAGATTGCGTGCACAGGCGGATGCCGCGGCCCGCACGGCCGCGGGACGCCCCGCCCGAGCGGCGAGCTCGCTGTACGTCACGGGGACTCCGGGCTCGACGTGCCGCAGCGCCGCCCACACCTGCTGGTGGAACGCGCCACCGGGCTGGTGGACCGGGATGTCGTCGAGGGCGGCCAGCTCGCCGTCGGCGTAGGCGGCGAAGCGGTCGAACAACGGGTCGGCTCCCGTTCGCTCGCGTACCCCACGTTCGCGAAGACCGGGGTCGAGCCGGGAGACGAGCGTGTCGGGCGAGCCGTAGCCGCCCGCCCGCACCACGCCGTCTTCCGGCGTGCGCAGCACAGTGAAGACGCCGCCGGGCGTCTCGGCGCGCAGCAGGTCGAGGGTCGTTTCGGTGGCGCGGGTGGCGCGGGTGGTGAGGGTGGTGAGGGTGGTGGTCATGAGTACACGCTTTCGGTCCAGAGGTGCATGAGGGCGTAGCCGCGCCAGGGGCTCCAGGTGGCGGATCGGTCGAGGGCGGCGCGTGCGCTCGAGACGCCGAGGGCGCGCTTGAGCACGAGGTCGTCGGCGGGAAACGCGTCAGGGTCACCCAGGCAACGCAGGGTGACGTAGTCGGCCGTCCAAGGGCCGATTCCGGGCAGCTCGAGCAGTGCGGCGCGAACCTGCTTGCGGTCCTGGCCGGGAACCAGGCGCAGGCCGTCGGCGAGCGCGCGGGCCAGCGCCTGCAGGGCGCGCACCCGGCTCGTGGTGAGGCCGAGAGCGGCCCGCAGCGGCTCGGTCTCGGCGGCGGCGATGGCGGCGGCATCCGGGCTGGTCATGAAGCCTCCCGGCAGTGGTGTGCCGAACCGTGCGACGAGGCGCGCCTGGAACGTGCGCGCCGCCGCGAGGGAGACCTGCTGGCCGAGCACCGTGAAGAGCGCGGTCTCGGAGCCGTCGATCGCGCCGGGCAGACGCAGGCCCGGCCGCTTGGCGATGAGCGGTGCGAGCAGCGGGTCTGCCGCGAGTGCGTCGCCCGTGAGCGCGGGGTCGGCGTCGAGGTCGAGCCAGCGGCGCACCGTGCTCACCACGGGCATGAGGTCGGCGAGGCTCGCGAGGCGCATGCGCACCACGAGGTGATTGCCGCCCGAGCGGTCCCACGCGATCGTGACGAGGGCAGGCCCGTGGGCTGCGGCGATCACGCGGGAGTGCTCCCCCGCCTGCTCGTCGCTCGTCTCGAGGCCCGCGACGGCGTGCGCCGCGAGGAAGCGTCGCAGCGCCGCGGTCTCGAACGGCGGCCGGTAACGCAGACGCAGCACGATCTCGGGCAGGCGATCGGATGCTGCCGCCCCCTCGACCGGCTCACTGCCGCGCGGCCGGCGATACGTCGACGGCGCCACCCCGAACTCGCTGCGCATGACGTCGTTGAACTGCCTGACGCTGCCGAAGCCGGAGGCGAACGCCACGTCGGCGAGGCTCATGGCGGTCTGCTCGATGAGCGTGCGGGCGGCGTGGGCGCGCCGGGTCGTGTTGAGCTGCAGCGGCGTGGCACCGACCTCCTCGACGAGCACGCGCAGCAGGTGGCGCTCGCTGACCGCGAGGCGGGACGCGAGGCCGGCGACCCCCACCTCGTCGATGACGCCGTCGCGGATCATGCGCACCGCCCGCCCGCTCAGGTCGCCGCGTGTGTCCCAGTCGCGCGAGCCCGGCAGCGCATCCGGCCGGCAGCGCTTGCACGCCCGGAACCCGCTCGCGACGGCGGCCGCGGCGGTGGCGAAGAACAGGCAGTTCTTCTGCAGCGGGGTGCGGGCCGGGCAGGACGGGCGGCAGTAGATGCCCGTCGTGACGACGCCGAGGTACATGCGGCCATCCCACCGTGAATCGCGGCCCGCGGTGGCGCGGTAGCAGGCGTCTGGGTCGAGGATCGAGAGGTCGGGCACAGGTCAAGTCTGCGCCATGCCGAGCCGGTTGACTGGCGGAAATCGGACATGACGGCGAGTGCCGGCGGTCGAGTAGCGCGGAGCGCGTATTGAGACCACGCGTCAGAGCTCGTCGACGGGGGCGCCCTTCAGCTCGATGCTGATCTGGTCGGCGTCGAGCACGGCGAGCGCGGCGTTCAGCATGTCGGCGCTGAACTCCCCGTCGTCGCGCGCGTCGAGCAGCGCCCGGCGCTGGGCCTGGATCACGGCGAGGGTGCGGCGCTTGCCGCCGTGCTCGCCGCGCGCCTCGTCGATTGGCGAGTCGGTCGCGGCGGGCGAGCCGGTGGCAGGTGAGCCGATTGCGGCTCGCAAGCCGTGTGCGGCAGGCGTGCCGGTTTCGGCAGCCTCGTCGACCGCAAGGGCGGCCTGCTCGAGCACGAACAGGAGCCGGCCGCGCTTCTCGGTCTCGTCGATCAGGTCGGGCGTGCGCGGCTTGACGAGCGCAACGAGCCAGGTGAGCGTGCCGCCCTGCAGTAGCAGCGAACCTGTCGCCACCAGGAATGCGATGAGCACGAGCAGCGAGCGATTGGGCGTGTTCTCGGGAAGCGTCTGGGCCGCCGCGAGAGTGACGGCTCCACGCATGCCGGCCCAGACGACCACGACGCCCTCGCGCCAGCCGAGGCGCTCGTCGAGAAAATAGTCGATGTCGGCCGAGAGTCTCGTGAGGCGGGTGGTGAGGCGCTGTACACGGCTGGGCGAGCCTTGCCTCCCTCCGCTGTCCGTCGCAAGGCGGCCCTGTAGCGAGTCGATGCGCCCCTTCATGGCTGCGCCCCGCTTCGCCCTGCGTCCGAGCCCGCGCAGCAGCGGCGCCACGTACGCGGCCCGCACGAGGATCGTCGCGAGAAGGGCAGCGCCGGCGAGACCGAGCGCGATCGGGATTCCTGCGTCATCCGCCTGCACGTCCTGAATGACGGCCGAAAGTTCGAGGCCCATCACGAGAAACACCGCGCCCTCGAGCACGAGCTCGATGGTGTGCCAGTTCTGAGCGTCAGAGAGCCGATGCCGCGGCGAGAGCACGCGGGCTGCGCCGTGGCCGGTGACCAGGCCGGCGACCACCGCGGCAACGAGGCCGGAGGCGCCGAGCAGCTCGGCGGGGATCGATGCGACGAACGGCACGGTGAACGAGAGAACCGTGTTCACGGTGGAGTCGGTGACCCGCGAACGCACCCACAGGTTGACCTTGCCGATGACGAAGCCGATGATGACGGCAACCGCCGCCGAGTACAGGAACGTGCCGGCGACGCTCCACAATGAGACGGATGCCGCGGCCCCGGCGATCGCGGAACGCAGGATCACGAGCGCGGTGGCGTCGTTCAGCAGGCTCTCACCCTCGAGGATCGAGACGACGCGGGAGGAGACGCCGACGCGTTTGACGATGGAGGTCGCCACCGCATCGGTGGGGCTCACGATGGCGCCGAGAGCGATGCCCCAGGGGAGGCCGAGGCCCGGGATGAGCCAGGCGAAGAGCAGGCCGAGCAGCACGGAGCTGCCCACGACGAGCACGACCGAGAGTCCGCCGATGGCCGTGAACTCGCGCCGGAAATCCATGGACGGCATCGACACCGAGGCCGAGTAGAGCAGTGGCGGCAGCACGCCCGCAAGAATCCACTCGGGTTCCACGGGCACGGCCGGCACGAACGGCAGCAGGCTGACGATGAGGCCGACCGCCACGAGCAGCAACGGGGCCGCCACGCGAATGCGCTCGCTGATCGCCGACGACGCCGCGATCACCATGAGGCCGAGCACGGCAATGATCAGGAACGTCTCCACCGCACCGATGCTGCCACCTCGCCACCCCTCGCGTCGGGCCGAATCGCGGGTCGCGCCGAATCGCGAACGGGATCAGGCCCCTCGCGTCGGGCCGAATCGCGGGTCGCCCGCGGGAAGCACCCGCGGGATGACCCGACCCTATTCGCCAGGGCGTTCAGCCGAGACCGCTCAGCCGAAGTTCCAAATCAAGGTGAAGGCGACACCGGCATCGCGCACAAGGTTCACTGCCGGACACCGCTTCTCTGAGAGACGGCGCAGCTCCTCGGTGATGTGCGGTGCGGCATCCGTCCCGACACTGACCGTCAGCGTGTAGTCGACAAAGTGGGGCGAAACCTCGGCTGTGCCGCGAAAGCCGCGAACGTCCATGTGGGCGGCTGACGCGGTTTCGATACGGCGGATGCTGATGCCCAACTCTGCGGCGACAGTCTCGACGACGACGGTGATGCAGCCGTTGACCGCGGCCGCAATCATTTCCATCGGAGTTGGCGCGCTGTTGGTGCCGCCGGCGCTTTCGGGCTCATCCGTGCGCAACGCGAAGGAGCGCACCGTGAGGTCAGTGGTCATCGATCTCTGCCACGAGCCGCCCGCGCGGACCGACTTGATCCAGGGCTCTCGTTCCGGGCGCAGGGTCGTTCGTTGCTGCTGCACGATGTCGCTCATGGCGTCCACCTAATCGCAGGTTTCTCAGCGCCGGTAATCATGGGCGCTCGCGGCCGCTCACTGTGTCGAAATGTGACGGGTTCTGTGTCGGTTTGTGACGGCCCACGGTTCCTCAGGTGCGTGCCTCGCGAATAGCCTCGGCGGCAGTCCACTCCCCAGCAGTCGAAGGGCACCATGACCGTTCTCGAGACCAGGCCACCGGTTCTGCACGGCAAGAAGCGCGTTCTCGCTGCGGCGTTCGTCGGCACCGCCGTCGAGTGGTACGACTTCTACGCCTATGGCACGGCCGCCGCGCTCATCTTCAACGCGCAGTTCTTTCCCACCGACTCGCCCGCCGCCGGAACTCTCGCGTCGTTCGGGACCTTTGCTGTGGGGTTCATCGCTCGGCCCCTCGGCGGCATCATCGCGGGCCACCTCGGCGATCGCATCGGCCGCAAGGCGCTCCTGGCCGTGTCGCTCGTGCTCATGGGCCTGGCTTCCACCGGAATCGGCCTGCTGCCCAACTACGCCAGCATCGGCATGGCCGCTGTTATCGGCCTCGTCATTCTGCGGCTGCTTCAGGGCCTTGCATGCGGCGCCGAGTGGGGTGGCTCCGCCCTGCTCTCAGTCGAGCACGCTCCCCGCGGGCTTCGGGGTTTCTTCGGCAGCTTCACGCAAGTTGGCTCTGCTGCGGGAATGCTGCTCGCAACCGGCTCATTCGCACTCGTACAGGCACTCACAACCGACGAGCAGTTTCAGGCATACGGCTGGCGGATACCCTTCCTGGCGAGTGCCCTGCTGGTGGGCGTCGGTCTCTACATTCGGCTTGGCGTTGAAGACGCTCCCGCCTTCAAGAAGCTCAAGATCGAAGACCGCGTCGTCCGAGCGCCTGCACTCGATGTCGTTCGGCATGAGTGGCGCGGCCTGCTTGTCACCATTGGCCTGCGGCTCGCCCAGCCCGGACTCTTCGCGATTCTCGCGATCTACATGATCGGTTACCTCGCAAGCAGGCGGGGTGACAGCACCTCGGGCGTCGCCGCCGTCGCCATCGGTTCAGCGATCGGCCTCGCCTCTGGCCCGCTGTGGGGATGGGCATCAGACAAGTGGGGGCGACGCCCCATCGCGATCGCGGCGATCATCGGCATCGCCGTCTTCATCTGGCCGTTCTTCTGGTTTCTCGACCACGGCTCCCTCGTGCTGCTGCCCGTCATGATGATTCTGGGCATGAATATCCTGCACGACGCAATATATGGCCCGCAGGCTGCTTGGTTCGCCGAGCAATTCCCCGTTCACCTGCGCTACTCCGGCGTCTCGATGGGCTGCCAGATCGGCACCGTTCTCTCCGGGGGCCTCACGCCGGTGATCGCGGCCGCGCTTCTTCTGGCCGCCGGCAACCAGCCGTGGCTCATCTGCGCGTACATCACGGTGCTGTGCGCCCTCTCATTCGTCGCCGCTCTCGCAGCCAAAGACCCCATTCACGACCGCCTCAAGGGGCGACCCACCATCGACGTGTTCGAGGAGAACCAATGAGCAAGCCCATCATGCTGAACGCCTTCGAGATGATGGTGCCGGCATTCCAGTCACCCGGGCTCTGGCGCCACCCTCACGATCAGAGCCGCCGCTACGCCCAGCTGTCGTATTGGACCGAGCTCGCCCAGACTCTGGAGTCAGGCGGCTTCAGCGGAATCTTCCTCGCCGACATCCTCGGCCAATACGACGTCTATGGCGGCAACGCCGACGCGTCAATGCGCGGCGGCGTCCAGTACCCGATTCTCGACCCCACGCTCGTTATCAGCGCGCTCGCGGCCGCCACCGAGCGCATCGGTGTTGGCGTGACGGCATCCGTCACGTATGAGCACCCGTACCTGCTCGCGCGCCGCTTCACGACACTTGACCACCTCTCGAACGGCCGCGTCGGCTGGAACATCGTGACGTCTTACCAGGATTCGGCCGCGCGCAACCTCGGGCTCACGGAGCAGCCGCCGCATGACAAACGGTATGACCGCGCCGACGAGTACATGGACGTCGTCTACAAGCTGTGGGAGGGCTCCATCGAAGACGGGGCGATCGTTGCCGACCGCACCACCGGCGTCTTCGTCGACCCCGAGAAGGTTCACCGCATCGACCACGAGGGCGAGTACTTCACGGTTCCCGGCCCGGCACTGGCCGAGCCGTCGCTTCAGCGCACACCGCTGCTTTTTCAGGCAGGCGCCTCACCGCGCGGGCTCTCGTTCGCGGCCGAGAACGCCGAGGCGATCTTCTTCAACGGCTACTCCACCCGCCTGGTTCGCGGGTGGGTCGACACGGTGCGCCGCAACCTTGTCGAGAAGGGACGGTCTGCTGACGCGGTGAAGATCTTCACGATGGCCACGGTGATCGTCGCCGACACCGATGAGGAGGCCATCGCCAAATACGAGGACTACCAGCAATACGTCGATGCGGATGCCGCGCTCGCCCTGTTCGGCGGCTGGACCGGCGTCGACCTCGCCGGCGTCGACCTCGACCAGCCGCTGGAGTACGTGGAGTCAGAGGCGCACCAGTCGGCGCTCTCGACGTTCACCAAGCTCGACCCGACACGGGTATGGACGGCGCGCGAGATGGCGAAGTTCATCAGCATCGGCGGTCGCGGGCCCGTGATCGTCGGCTCACCGTCAACCGTCGCAGACGAGTTGGAGCGCTGGGCCGACGAGGCCGATGTCGACGGCTTCAACCTGTCAAGCGTGATCCGCCCCACCGGCGAGGAGGATTTCGTGAGGCTCGTCTCGCCCGAGTTGCGCCGACGCGGCATACTCGCCGAGCCCCAGACCGGGCAGACGTTCCGCGAGGCGGTTCTCGGCAAAGGGCCGCGCCTCGCCGACGATCATCGCGGCGCGGCCTTCCGCGCCGACAAGGCGAGCCTCCCCGTATAGGCGCCCCCGCTTGCCGCTGTTACACCGTCCAGGTGGCGCGCGACCGCCGCACGCGGTTGATCCGAAAGCCGCTCGCCGGCCCCGCCGGGAAGTGCCGCAGGCTCACGCGCAGGTCCTGCGGCGGCACCCCGTACTCGATGCTGCGGCTCAGGGCGCGCACGCCCTCCCGCATGAGCTCGATCGTCACCGGCTCGCCCGCGCACCGATGATCGTGCAGGTACTCGCCGCCGCCCTGTGGAATCAGCGTGTATGGGTCGCCCGGCCAGTCGCGAAAGCGCTCCGGCCGAAACCGGTACGGCTCGGGCCACAGCCGCGGGTCGTGGTTGGTTCCGTACAGGTCGAGAAGCACCCACTGCCCTATTGAGAACGGATGCTGCCGCCACTCGAACGCGCGGCGAACCCTGCCGCCCATCACCCGGAAAAACGGTGCATGTCGGCGCACCTCGGTCACGAAGTGGGCGAGATCGCTGTCGTCGCCCGCGGCGAACGTCTCGCGCCAACGCGGCACCTCGTTCAGGCACAACGCCGCGAAGACGATGAAGCGCGAGATGGCCACGATGGGTCGAACGGTGTTCAGCAGTTCCACCCCGGCGACCGCCCGATCGAGCAGCGTGCCGTCCAGGTTCGTCTGGGTAGCCAGTCGGTGCACCGCCGACCCCTCCGGCACGTCAAGGCTGCCCTCTCGCACCCCGTCGATGACACCGCGCGCCCACCACTCCGTGCGGAAGCGCAGGGTGCGCGCCATCCAGTTCCGTGGCCCGAACCGGCCGGCGTTCTCGACCATCTCCCCCAGTTCGAATGCTCGGGATGCCGCGTCGTTCTCCCGCAGGTCGAGTCCGGCCCAGAGCATGGCCGTTCTCGTGAGCACGCTCTGCAGCTCGTCGTGCAGCACGATCTCGCCCTGCTCCTGCCAGCGCCCTGCGGCGTCGTCCCACTCCGCCGCAAACACCGCTCGCAGCCGGTCGCGCTCGGGCGGCTCCATCATCTCGAGGAACATGCGCTTGCGGTGGCGGTGCTCCTCGCCGTCGAGCGTCTGCGAGCTTCCGTTGTCCTGCAGCAAGTGCGTCGCCGTCGGCGGAATGGAGCCGTGGCGGTCGAAGCGACCTCCCGACCAGAACGTGCGCGAGGCATCCGCCCCGAGCATGAACGTGACAGGGCGTCCGCCAAGCCGGGTGTGGAACGCGTCGGAGCCGAGGCGCGCGCAGCGCTTTGACGCGAACAGGTAGCCGTCTTTCAGGAACGCGAGCGTGCTGTCAATGCCGGGCAGGGTGGGAATGGAATCCAACGTGAGACTCACTTTCGTCGCCGTGCCCCCAGTCAACCCCACCGCCGCCGCTTGGCAACCCCGCCCCATGCCGGTTGAGGAGCCGGCAAAGCCGGCGTCTCGAAACCCGTCCCGCCCTCTGCCGGTTGAGGAGCCGGCAAAGCCGGCGTTTCGAAACCCGTCCCGCCGACGACTGCGCCTACCCCTCCCCCTCCACCGCCCCCGCGACCGCCACGGCGCTGCGTTCCAGGAACGCCACGATCTGCGCACTCGGCATTTCTGAGCCGAGCGCGCTCTCGACGAGCACCTCCTCGGCGAACGCCACCCACGAGCGCAGGGCGATGCGCAGCATCTCGGAATCGCCGGCGCCCTGTTCCAGAAATACCGCGATCACCCGTTCGGCCTGCTGCGCCCGCGCCTGATCGATGACTTCGCGCACCTCTGAATCGCCGCTCGCGACGCCACGCACGAGCGAGTAGAACGTGCCGCGATGCTCCCGCACGAACGCGACGATGCGCGTCAAGGTGTCGCGCAGCCGGTCGAGCGGCGCCAGATGCGGCGAGGGCTCGGTGGCGTGCAGCATGCTGTCACGAGCTGTGCGCACGACCTCGCGGTGCAACCCCTTGCGTGAGTCGAAGTAGTGGAAGAGCAGGGTGCGCGAGACGCCCGCCTTCGACGAGAGGTACTCCATGCTGAGCTCGTCGAGCGGGTGATCGGCGAGAAAGGCGACGCCGAGTGCGATCAGCTGCGCGCGGCGCTCGTGCGGAGTGAGCCGGGTTCGCCGATCCGCTTGCATGGTTGCGAGCCTACCTTCGGGCTCGCCGACGGCGACGGGACGCGGCCCTCGCTGCCTATTGACGAACCGTCAACAGGTTGTACCCTGATTGGGGGTACACCACCCGTGGATCGAAGGCGATGACAGATCGAAGGGGATCTATGAAGCTCAAGAAGCTCACGACAACGCACACCGGCCGCATTCTGCTCGCGGCCGTTCCCGTCGCGGTCGTCTCGACCGTGATGATGGCCGGCGTGGCGCACGGCGACGTACCCGTGTCGTTCGCGGTCTCGGGCAGCCAGTTCCAGATCGGCGCCTCCCAACTCGACGGCACCGGGTTCTCTCAGTACGCGGGAGTCATGAATGACACGGCGGGCAAGCCTCACCAGGTCGCGGTGGCGAACATCGCTTCGGCCAAGCTGACCGACCTGTGCCAGTCCGTCGTCACCGACACCCCCATGGGCAAGATCGGCATGCTCATCACGGCGGGCGGCGGCGGCACGCCGGCAACGGCCACCGACCTGCAGATCGGCATGACCGACCTCGCGGGCAACGCCAGCTTCAACAACATTCGCATCGGCGTGGACGCCTCCACGGTCAACACGAGCCACAAGGGGGCCGCGGGAGACTTTGCGCAGGATGCGGACAGCATCTCGATCTCCAACCTTCAGCAGACCGCGTGGAGCACGCAGGCCTCGGTATTCACGCTGAACGGCATGCACGTGCAGCTGACTGACGGCAGCAAGGGATGCTTCTAGCCGATGCGTCTTTCTGGCAAGCCTGCTGAGCGGGCGCGGAGGCGAGCGGCGCCGGCGCGCGACGGGGCTGACCGCGACGGGGCTGACTCAAAAGCGACCGGCGGACGATGGCGCGCGTTCGCCGCCTGGCGCCGGCGTCGCCCCTTCCTCGGCGGCGTTCTCACGGTGCTCGCCGGCATTGAGATCTTCTTCTCGGGCCAGCTCGACATCGGCAAGATCCACGTTCATGTGGGCATCGAGGGGCTGCAGGCCACCATCATTCCGGTGCTGCTCGTGCTGCTCGGTATCCTCGTGATCGCCATGCCGGCGCACCGCATCTTCTACGGCGTCATCGCGCTTGTCGTCTCCGTCTACTCGCTCGTCGGCGTGAACCTCGGCGGATTCTTCATCGGCATGCTGCTCGGCGCCGTCGGCGGCGTGATCACCGTGGCATGGATGCCGAAACGCGGCAACATGGTCGCCTCAGGCGACGGGGTTGCGGGCGATGGAGTTGCGGGCGACGGGGTTGCGGGCGATCGAGCCGCCGAGGGTGGCGAGGGTGCCGAACGTGCCGAACGTGCCGAACGTGGCGACGGTGGCGACGATGACCATGAGCGGGACGCGAACGCTGGGCACGAGTCTCGCCGTCTGGCCCGGATGCGCCCGCGCACACCCTGGCGCGGCGCGCACGGCCGTGCTGCCGTCGCACTCGTGCTCGCCGCCTCCCTCACGGGAGTCGGCGCGGCCGCAGCTCCGGACCAGGCACGGGCGGGCCTGTGTATCCCGATCCTCATGCACTGCTCCTCCCCAGCGCCCTCCCCCACACCCTCCGACTCGCCCACGGGCGGCGGCGCGTCGACGGGAGGGTCGGCCACGAACGATCCGGGGCCCGGCGACGGGGGCGGCAGCGCGGGAGGCGCCACGGGCGGCGGTGCGAGTTCCGACGGCACGACGCCCGCGACGCCGGCGCCGCAGGGGTCGGCCATCCGCGACGCAGGGGCGCCGATCTTCACGCTGCCCGCGGCCCGGCTGGGAGGCAAGTCGATCTCGTTCACGGGCATCCCGACCGTGCAGCTCGTGACGGTGCAGCTGATCGACGGCCGAACCGTCCCGGTGCTCAAGCTGTCGGCCGACAGCATCCAGATCGACGGCTTCAGCCTCGACGTCGGCAAGCAGACCGGCCCGGTGCTGGTCACGCACGCCGACCGCATGCAGCTGCGCGGCCACGTGCAGGTGTACGTCGACTCGCTCTCGGCGACCCTCGGCGACGGAACCACGATCGCCCTCGGCACCGACACCACGAGCCCGACACCGCAACTGCCATCGAGCCTGCTCACCGTGAACCTCGGGCTGGTGGGCGTCACCGCAGACTCCATCACGTTCACGCCGACGCACCAGGTGTTGAAGGGATGAGCGGCCGGGCGTCGTGACAGGCTTGGTGCCGTGCAGGCCGGGTGTCGTGACAGGCTTGGTGTCGTGACGACCATCATCGGCGACGACGGTCTGGCCCGACCGCCCTGGGCCGCGACCGACCCCCTGCTGCGCGAGTACTACGACACCGAGTGGGGCATGCCCGTGCGCGATGAGCACGGACTGTACGAGCGCATCAGCCTGGAGGCGTTCCAGTCGGGGCTGTCGTGGGCGACGATCCTGCGCAAGCGGCCTGCGTTCCGGGCCGCGTTCGCCGGCTTCGACCCCGAGAGCGTGGCCGCCTTCACCGATGCCGATGTCGACCGGCTGCTCGCCGACGCCGGCATTGTGCGCAACCGGCTGAAGATCCGCGCGGCCATCACGAACGCACGCGCGACCGTCGACCTGCGCGAGCGCGGCGGCCTCGTCGACGTCGTCTGGTCTTTTCAACCGGATGCGACCCCAGCGCCCCGCACGATCACCGACATCCCGACCAGCTCACCCGAGTCGGTTGCGTTGGCGAAGGCCCTGCGCCGGGAGGGTTTCGTGTTCGTGGGACCGACGACCATGTACGCGCTCATGGAGGCGATCGGCATGGTCGATACGCACCTGGTTACGAGCCACCGCCGCGGCAGCTCCGGCGTCTGGCCGGGGGCCTGAGTCCTCAGCCCTCAGCCCTCGGCCCTCAGCCGTGCCCTCCTCAGCCCTCAGCCGCGCCCTCGTGCATAGCGCAGGAGAAACCGGGCAACACGCCGCGGCGGAACGCGCGACACGCCGCGACGGCCCCGATTCCTCCTGAATACTGCACGGCCGGGAGTGATCCCGACGCACGCGCTAGTTTGGGGTGATGCAGACGAGCAGCCCCAGCCAGCAGGGAGTCGACGCCGACGGCATCCTTCGCCTTATCGACGCTCTTGACGCCGACCCCGGGCAGAACCCGCACAGCCTCATGATCGTTCGGCATGGGCGGATCGTCGCATCCGGCTGGTGGGCGCCATACGCGAGGGATCGGCCGCACCTGCTGTACTCCCTGAGCAAGAGCTTCACGTCGACGGCCGCCGCCTTCGCCGTTGCCGAGGGGCTGATTGATCTCGATACGCCCGTCATCGACTACTTTCCCGAGTTCGCCGACGACATCGTCGACCCGCGCAGCCGTTCGATGCTCGTGCGGCACGTGGCTTCCATGTCGAGTGGCCACACGTCCGACACACTCGACGCGGCGATGGCGAACGATCCGACCAACCTGGTGCGAGGGTTCCTGCTCGTGCCGCCCGATCGCGACCCCGGCACGATCTTCGCCTACAACCAGCCGGCGACATACACGCTCGCGGCCATCATCCAGAAGCGGGCGGGGCAGACGCTCGTCGAGTACCTGCGCCCGCGCCTGTTCGACCCGCTCGACCTGCCGCCCCTCGGCTGGCAGGAGGTGCCGGCCGGCCGCAATCTCGGCTTCACGGGCCTGCATGCCCCCACCGACGCCATTGCCCGCCTCGGGCAGCTGTACCTGTCGCGCGGCCGCTGGGGCGAGACGCAGCTGATCCCCGCCGAGTGGGTCGACGATGCCACGCACGCCCACATTCCGACCGCCGCCGAACCCGGCATCACGCCCACCACCCCGCCGCTGCCCGACTGGTCGCTCGGCTACGGCTTTCAGTTCTGGATCTCGCAGCACGGCTACCGCGGCGACGGCGCCTTCGGCCAGTTCTGCGTGGTACTGCCCGAGCACGACGCCGTCATCGCCTTCACCGGCGCCACCGTCGAGATGCAGCGCACGCTCGAGCTGTTCTGGCAGCATCTGGTGCCCGCCTTCGGCAGCGAACCGCGCGAGCGCACGGGCGCCGACCAGCGGCTGCTCGATCGCCTGGCGGACCTCCGCGTCGCCCCCGTTTCAACACCCAAGCGGATGCTGCAGCCGCACCCCGCCCGCAGCGCCGACTGGGAGCACGCCCACCTTCAGCCGTTGCCGTCCGCCCCGCGGAACGCGCCGACGCCGGAGGCCGTCGAGGTGCTCCGCGTCGGCGACGAGTGGCGGATCGCTCTCGTTGACGCCAGCGGGCGCATCGAGGCGCGGCTCGGGAACGGCGACTGGGCTGTGACCCACGAGGCGCCCGCTCCCCCCGTTGCCGTCGAGGGCGGCTGGAGCAGCGGCAACGGCAATGGCCGCAACGACAGCGATAGCCACGACGGCGACGGCGACACCCTGCGCTTCGACGTCATCTTCCTCGAGACGCCGCACCGGCTGCGGCTCACGTGCTCGGCCCGTAAGGGAACGTTCGCCGCCTCGTGGTCGACCGTGCCGCTGGCGGACGCATCCGCTCGCCTGCACGATCTGCAGTCGCCGTCGCCTCGAGGGTGAGGCCGTCGCCTCGAGGGTGAGGCCGCGCGTAACCGCTACTGGACGCAGAGGCAGAAGGGGTGCCCGGCGGGGTCGAGAAAGACCCGGAACGTCGTTCCCGGCTGCAGCTCGGCCTTCGTGGCGCCACGCTCGAGTACCGCGGCCTCGGCCTGGTCCAGGTCGCGCACCATGAGGTCGAGGTGCATCTGCTGCGGCACGGCCTGCCCGGGCCACTCGGGCGCGCGGTAGTCCTCCACCTGCTGAAACGAGATGCAGTTGTTGCCGTCTTCGGGTCGGATGTCTGCCCACCCGTCGTCACCGACGCTCACGTTCCAGCCGAGCACGTCGCCATAGAAGGCGGCGAGCGCGGGCGCATCCGGGCAGTCGAGAACAACACTGGGGAAAGCCGCGATGGTCATGTGGGGCAAAGTACCACCGCGAATGTCACGCCACCAGACCCGGCGAACGCACAAAAGACCCAGCGAACGCACAGAAGACCCGGCGAACGCACAGAAGACCCGGCGAACGCACAGAAGGCCCGGCGCGCCGGGCACACGATCAGGTGCCGGGCCCGCTCGCGCTCACTCGTCGACGACGATGCCCAGGTGAGCGGCGAAGGTGTCGGCGAGCTGAGCAACCTGCACGGAGCTCATCGTCGCGCCGCGCAGGCCGGGCATGATTCCTCTGATGGCGTGCAGCTGCGCATCCCGAAGGTCGACGTTCTTCAGCTCGGCCTGCGTCACGTCGAGGCTCGCGACGCTCGTGCCAGCGAAGGCCACCCGCTTGGCCTTCGCGCCGCCCAGGTCGAGCTCGTCGATCACGCAGTCGACGAAGAGCACATCGAGCAGTCTCGCCCCGCGCAGGTTGAGGAAGCCGAGCTTGCAGTTCTCGACGCGAACCGACTGCCAGCTCGCGTCGTAGAGCTCGCCCGACCCGATTCTCGAGCCGCTCACGACCACGTCCCGAAACCGGGAGCGGGCGGCGCTGAGCACCGGGGCGTTCACGCGCTCCATCGTGGTTTCGATGACGGATGCGCGTTGCAGGTCTGCCTGATGCAGGCTCACGTCGATGAACTCACACTCACTGAATGTGGCGTCGCTCAGATCGCGCCCGGTGAGGTCGAGGCCTGAGAACCGCTTGCCCTCCTCTTGGAACGCCGAGTGCCCGAGCTCGGCGCCATCGTCATCGACCAGTCCCGAGAGCCGGACCGGGTCGATGCGCGGCGCGAGTGTCGTCGTGCGTTGTGCCATGCCGACCTCGCCTTCCCTTTGGTCAGTGCACCTGTCGGGTGCGTCACCAAGTCTTGCAGCCAGCATGTCAGTTCGTCGACAGTCTGCCGCGTCGCAAGGACGGCACGCGCTCACGTTGGCAAGAAGAGCGCGTGCCGCCGCGCATCACCGGAGTCAGTTCGTTCGAGCGCCCCGGCGGTTCGGCTGCTCGACGGGAGCGGCATCGATGAACGTGCTTGCGATGCGCCGCTCATCGACCTCGAGCCAGATATGCAGTCGCGCGGGTCCGCCAGGCGCCGGCAGCTTCAGAGCTACCGGTTCGCTTACCCGATACGGCGTGACAGCAGCGTGCACTTCATCCGCCACGGCACCGGTCACGACAGAGGCTAGTTGTGAGCCTGCCGCGCCCCATGCCGCCCGAACCACGCCCGCTATGCGATTCGGTCCATGGTGAGAGACACGAACGTCGAGACGCAGAGGCGCGCCGGGAACGGGAATGTCGGCTCCCGCCCTCTCCGGAACCAGATCGACGATGATCACGGTCGGCGCATTCACCAGCGCCGGCGTCAGTCCGCCCCAATCCTTCGGGCGCCTCTCCGCGTCGAGCAGCCCCGCCATCTCATGCTCGACGTCGGCCAGTTCGGTGTACACGTATCCCGCGAACCGGTCGTGGCGCCGGATCTCCTGCGTCTGCCAGCGCACGTGCCACGCGCGCTCGAGGCTGGTGAAACCGGCACCGAATTCGCTGTTCAGGATCGGGATCCCCGTGCGCGGCATGGCCTCGTCTCCGTAGAACCCCTTGTCGACGATGAAGTCAGGCCCGAGCTTAACCTCGAAGCTCTCGCTCTCGCCGCTCGCCAGCGCGGCGACGTTCGTCGCCCACGCGGCAGGATCCTCGTCGTAGTAGTGCCAGTCGACAAGATCAGTTCGAACATGGCCCCACCCAGAGTTCTCGACGATCGGCCGACTGTCATCAAGCTTTCGCATCACGTCATACGCATGGGTTGCCGCCGCCGCCCGCTCAGGGCTGCCGGGAATGTCCCAATCCAGGCCCCACTCTTCGTTGTAGAGGCCCCACACCACGATCGACGGGTGGTTGCCGTCGCGCCGCACGAGATCAGGAAGCTGCGCTTCAAATGCCGCTGCTGCCGCGGGCGAGTATCGGCTCGGACAGGCGGGCTCACACCAGGTGAGCATGCCCATCTGGTCGGCGTAGTGCAGCCAACGCGGTTCTTCAAACTTGAGATGCTTGCGCACCAGATTGAAGCCGAGTTCTTGCGCGAGTTCGAGGTCGTGCAGCAGCGCCGCGTCTGTGGGAGCAGTGAGCCCGGACTCTGACCAATAGCCCTGGTCGAGCACACCGCGCACGTAAAGCCGATCTCCGTTCAGGTACAACTCCTCTCCCCGCGTCTCGATGCGCCGCAGCCCCGTTGTGGCCCGCACATGATCCGCGCCGGCACCAGTGCCCACGGTGAAGTCGACCTCGTAGAGATACGGATGCTCGGGGCTCCACGTCTTCGGATCACGCAACTCGATCTGCCCCCCGAAGCGCCCCTCGGCGTCGGTGCGAAAGGCCGCTTCCTGTCCATCTACCCGCGCGATCACCACGGTATCTGCCGGGCGATCACCGACGAGAGAGCCGTGCACCGCTATCGCGGTCAGGGAGTCGCCTCGCAGCTGCGCGGCGGAGAGGTAGGTGCGTCCTCGCGCCTCCAGCCACACCGACTGCCAGATTCCTGATGTCGGCGTGAACGAGACGCCGTCGTAGTCGTCGCGAGGAATGGATCTCTGCTTGCCATGCGGGATCTGTCGCTTATCCGCGGGCGCGTGCACCTCGACGGCAAGCTCGGCAGATCGGCCTGGTACAACGAGTTCGGTGATGTCGAACTCGAACGATGTGTACCCGCCTGAATGAGTCCCGATGAGAGCTCCGTCGATGAAGACGCGAGCGGAATGATGCACTGCCCCGAAGTTCAGCACGACGCGGAACGACGCCCATTCCTGCGGCACGGTGAGTGACCGACTGTAGGTCGCAGCTTCAAGCCACGTTCTGCGAACGCCCGAGGCCTCCGTCTCCCAGGCGAACGGCACGAGAATCGTCTCTGCGCCTCCTGCGGTCGGCTCGAAGCTCCACTCACCGTTGAGAGTGAGCCAGCGGTCAGAGCGATCGAAATCGGGCCTCGGGTACTCGGGCTTGGGAACGGACATGAAGGGGGAGCCTTTCGGTTCAGTGTTCGGCACCGTGGTCAGCCTTTGACGCTGCCGGCGAGAATGCCGTTGATGAAGTGCTTCTGGAGCACGATGAACAGGATCAGAAGGGGAACGAGCGCGATGGAGCTCGCGGCGAGCAACTCCCCGGTGACGGTCGCATAGTCCGCTCCCACCTTGTGTCCTGTGATGTTCTGCGCAAGCGTCGACAACACGACCTGCAAGGTGGCCATCTTGCTTGAACTCGCAACGACGACTGGCCATACGAAGTCGTTGTAGATGTTCATGATGGTGAGCACGGCAAGCCCGGCCAGGCCCGGTCGGATCACTGGGACGACGACACGCCAGAAGATCCCGAATTCACCGCATCCATCGACCCGCGCGGCGTCGAGGAGCTCGTCCGGAACGGCTGAGATGACCTGCCTCATCCAGAAGATCGCGAAGGCGTCTACCGACCCGGGCAGAATCAGGGCCTGGTACGTATTCACCCAGCCAAGCTGCTTCATCTCGAGCAGCAGCGGGATGATGAGCACGATGGTCGGCAACATCAGCGTGAGCAGCACGGTGCCGAAGATCGCGTTCTTGCCGCGGAAGTCGTACTTCGCGAAGGCGTAGGCCGCCAGAGGCGCGCAGAACAGGGTGATCGCGCCCTTGATGACGAGCACAACGGCCGTGTTGAGGAATCCCGAGCCGATCGGAACGTCGTGGAACATGCCGCGGAAATTGTCGAGGGTGAGACCTCTGAGGTCGAGGCCGAGCGGGTCACTGATGATCTCGGCCGCCGGCTTGAAGGCCGAGACGAGCGCCCAGGCCACCGGCGCGAGGAATGCGAGCGTGAGAATGAGAAGGAAGACGTTCGAGCCGACGAGTGGTCTGCGGTGCGCTCGACGTGTTGGCACGGCGGTGGCAGTCATTGTTCAGTCCTTCGCCCTCAGCAGCCGCACGAAGCCCAACGACAGAGCCATCACGATGATCACGAGAAGGAACGAGTTGGCCGCGCCGGTTCCGAGGTCAGCTCGGTTGATGTGGTTGTACAGGTAGAGGCCTGCCGTCGTGGTCGAGTTGTAGGGGCCGCCCTTGGTCACGACGAATGGCTCAGCGAACATCTGGAACACCGCGAGGGTCTGGAGCACGACGGCGAACATGATCGTTCGCCTCAGCAGCGGAACGGTGATGCTCCACACTTGCCGCGGTCGATTCGCTCCGTCGATCGAGGCCGCCTCATAGACGTTCGAATCGATCGCCTGAAGCCCCGATAAAAGAATGATGATGATGAAGCCGCTTGTCTTCCAGAGGAAGAGCAGTGCGAGAGTCGGCTTGGCCCATACGCTCGTGACCAGCCACCCGACATCCGGCAGGCCTATCAGATTCAGAAGCCCGTTGACTGCCCCATAGTTCTGGTCGAAGAGAACGATCCAGATCTGGGCGACCGCGACGAGCGGGGTGACGAACGGCACAATGAACGCGACACGGTAGAAGCCGCGAAGCCGCAGCTTTGCATTGTCGAGTAGTACAGCGACGATGACAGAGAGCACGATCTGAACCGGAACGATCAGCAGCCAGAGCATGCCCGAGTTCGCGAGCGATCCCCAGAACGCATCACTTCTCAGCAGGTAGGTGTAATTGCCGAGACCGACCCACTGCGCCGCTCCCGAGCCGTGCCAGTTCGTGAAGCTCAATCGCAACGTGAACAGCAGCGGATACACACTGAACGCGAGGAAGATGGCGATGAACGGCAACACGAACAGATACGGCGCGACCGCCCTGCGCATGGAGTAGCCCCGACGTGACTTCCACGTTTCGAGAGGTACGGCTGTCGTTGTCGTCACTGGTATTCCTTGGTGCAGCGATGGGTGCAGTGAGTGGATCGGTCTCGGGGCTTCACTGGCGATCGATCAGGTTCGCCTGGATGTCCTTCGATGATTGATCGATCACCTGCTGAGGCGTCAGCGAGCCGTCGAGCATCTTCTGGATGTTGTTGCCGAGGTAGTCGACGGCACCGGACCACCATGACGGGATTGGCGCACCACCCGGGATCTCCTTGCCTGCCTTGATCGCAGTGGACCACAGGTCCTGGTTGCCCATCTCCTTGATGGGCTGGAAGAGCGGCTGGTCAGGATCCGCGGCCGGCTCGTACGCCGGTATCGACGTGTTCAGCCCACCGGGGTAGATATCGTTCGGCCCGTACACCGCCGTGTAGCCAGCCTTGTCATACATCAGGAACTTGTAGAAGAGCCACGCCAGCTGCGAGTTCTTGCCCGCTTTGGGTAGCACAAATGATGATCCGCCCATTGCGCCGCTTCTGGCACCACCCGCGGTCCAAGCCGGAAGCGGCATTGCCCGCCAATCTCCCTTTGTCTTGGTCAGCTGCTGCTGTGGTGCGAAATCGAACCAGATCGACCACGGGTAGAAGACTTCGTCGGACGAGTCAAGAGCGCCGACGTCACTTGGGCTCAGATATTCCGCCCGAGTTCCCAGACCCTGCTTCTGCACGCCATCGAGCCAGCCCAGGATCTGCTTGTACTGAGGAGAATCCAGCCTCAGCTTCCCGTTCTTGTCTGCAAGGCTGGTGCCCAGCTGGTTCGCGTACATTTCGAGTTGCAGTTGGCCGAGAAAAGCGCTCTGCTCAAGGTGAATCGGCTTTGACGACGGCTTGAACGACTGATACTGCTTTGCGGCAGCGATCAAATCGTCGTACGTCTTGATGCTTGCAGCGTCGATTCCGGCCTCCTCCAGCGCCTTGGCGTTGTAGAAGAGCAGCCCCGGGTCCAGGTCGAACGGTACGCCATAGATGCCGCCGTTCACCGTGTTAACGTCGACCTTCTGCGGCGCGATGTCCTTGGTGTAGGGCGCGAGCACAACCTTGAGGTTCCAGAGGTAGTCCGCGTAACCGCCCACCTTCGCGTCGTCAAGGAACACGCCGTCGGGCACATCGGTACCGGTGATGAGCGTGTTCTGCAGCTTCGCGTCGATGTCGACGGCCTCATGGTGCACGGTGATTCCCGGATACTTCTTGTTGAACTCAGAAATCGCCGCGTCGAACACGTTGAAAAGATCACCGGATCGGTCCCAGATCGTGATCTCTCCCTTCGGCGACTTGGCAGAGGGCGCTGTGAGCATCGATGCCGATGCGGTGGAATCGTTCGAGTCTCCTGAGCTGATCTCCGGGCCGCAGCCCGTGAGCCCCACGGCGACGAGCGCCGCCGTTCCCAAAGCGAGGAGGCGCGCGACAGGAATCCTGCGCCTCGCCGTGAATGCGGTCTTCATGACACTCCCTTGTGCAGAGGACCCGCGCGGATGCTCGGGCCCGAATTCGGGTACTCGCGTCCCACAGATGCAGGACCGTTTGCCAACGTGTGCAAAACGCTACAGCATGTTTGCATACGTTGCAAACGCTAGTATGTGCTGAGAAGCAGAGGGCAGGGGGCACGATGGCAGCAACACTTCGCGACGTCGCGGAGCACGCAAAGGTATCAGTGCGAACGGTATCGAACGTCGTCAGTGGTTACACCCACGTCAGCCCTGGGATGCGTGAGCGGGTTCAACTCGCTATTGAGGAATTGGACTACCGGCCTAATCCTGTCGCTCGCACGCTTCGCACGGGCCGCACCGGACTTCTCGCACTCGTCGTGCCGGAGATCGACGTGCCATACTTCAGCGAACTCGCGCGTGACGTCATCAATGCCGCAGCCCGCGTCGGATACCAGGTGATGATCGATCAGACGGGCCACGACCACGATCGTGAGCAGGATCTCCTTCGCGGCGCCGACCGGAGCATGCTTTTCGACGGGATGCTCTTTGCGCCGCTCGCAACCGAGGATGAGCTGGTCGATGTCAACGCTTCCCAGACGATGCCCCTCATCCTCCTCGGCGAGCACACGTTTGACGGCCGATTCGATCATGTTGCCATCGACAATGTGCAGGCGGCACACGATGCGACGTCGCATCTATTGCAGCTCGGCCGCCGTCGGATCGCCGCCATCGGAGCGCAGCCGAAGGAGCACTACGCGACGCCGCTTCAACGCACAGAAGGATTCAGCAAAGCGCTCAATGAGGCGGGGCTCGCGCACGAGCCGGCTCTCGTGCGAACGGCCGCGCATTACAGCCGAGCCGACGGTTATGCCGCCGCCGCATCCCTACTTACGGAATCGCCACGCCCTGATGCGGTGTTCTGCTACTCCGACCTACTTGCCATGGGC
Organism: Microbacterium sp. STN6; assembly: GCF_026410545.1. Lineage (GTDB taxonomy): Bacteria > Actinomycetota > Actinomycetes > Actinomycetales > Microbacteriaceae > Root112D2. The sequence continues at coordinate 831,522 of NZ_JAPMIT010000001.1, read as the reverse complement.
GCTGTGCGAGCCATCTTCGACGCCGGCTTGAGAGTTCCGGAAGACGTGGCGGTCATCGGAATCGACGACATCGAAGAAGGGCGATATGCTCGCCCGTCACTCAGTACCGTCTCTCTCGATACCCCGTATATCGCCGAGCAGGCGGTCGCCCGAATCGCCGCACGAATCGAAGACCCCGATCTGCCCACCAAGGAAATCGTGGCGCCACACTCGCTCATCGCCCGCGAGAGCACGTCGGGAAAGCGGCCCGAATAGGGCGGCAGCCCACGCGGGCGCGCGGGCTCAACGCGCCGTCGCGAGCCGCACCGGGGTCGGCTGCCCCTCCCACGTGCCCACGAGTTCGTGTTCGCCGGGCTCGAGCGACCCTGCGGGGGCGGCCAGCGGCATCCGCTCGATCGCCACAACGCGAGGGCCGGCGCGCATCTGGGTCGTCGCGCCGCGCGTCTCGGGCTCGACCGCACGCAGTGGCTCCATCTCTGCCGCGTCGCCGCTGCCCCAGACGTGCGTGTCGCTCGGCTTGGTCTCCCGGCGGCCGTCGACCTCGTAGAAGAGCTCAGCCTCGGACGCCCCGGTGAGGATCGTGAGGGCGAGTGCACTCGCATGGACGGGGTCACCGCCGGCATCGTAGGTGTAGCGGGTGCCGAGCACGGAGTGCTCCATGGTGCCGATGAGCCACCGCTCGGCCCCGGCCAGCGGCGCATCACGGTAGGTCAGCGGAACCTGGTACAGCCCCCCGCTCTCGGGCCGCACGAGCAGAGTCTCCATGCCGACCCGCCCGTCGGGGTCGTCGAAGCGGAAGGCGGCAACCCGCGTGAGCGCGAGCCAGCTCGCGCCATCCGCTGTGTACCAGGGCTGCGACGGCAGCCAGCCGCCCACGAGTTCGAGTTTGCTCGGCCGCAGTTCGGCCCGATGCAGGAGAGCCATGCCTCGAGACTAGCCGCGAGCGGCCGCGACGTTGTCTCGCCTGCGACTATGCGTCGGGGTTCAGACGGCGGATGCGCGCTGTCAACACGGTGGCGAACGCGCACCAGGCGGCGTACGGCACGAGCGCCCAGCCGAGCCCGGGCGACACCCTGCCCGCCCGGCGCACGAGATCGCCGCTGCTCACGGCCAGTCCGGCTGCGGCGGCAAGGGCGAGCGGGATGTTGCGCGACCGGAAGAACGCCCACGACCAGCCACCGTTGAGCAGTAGGTTCAGCAGCAACGCGCTGCGGTAGCCGCGGGTGGGGTGGTGCTCGAGGCTCGCTTTGACGCTCGTGTGGGGCTGCGTACTGACGGCGAAGCCGTCGGCATCCGTCTGTACGTCACCGACGACGTCGACGGCGAGCGCCGCATTCGCCGCGTTCAGGGCTCGCGCTGCCGCCTTGGCCCGTTTGCGGGCGGTCAGCACTCCCGCGGAGGCCAGAGCGATGCCTGTGTAGAGGGTGGTCCAGACGATGGGGAACACCTCGCGCGGCGGCTGGATCGACGGTTTGTTCAGCTTGCGATACCAGCGGCTGTCGACCCCGCGGCTCGCCACCGACCCGACGAGTGCCGTCGCAGCCGTGAGCGTGCCTGTCACGATGAGCTTCTTCACGAACACGGCTTTCCCGCCTTTCGTCGGCACCGACGCGGGCGTGCGTGCTGGTGCATTCGCCGCCCATGCTACGTCGCGACACGCGCCGCGCAAGGCCGAGCACAGCTGTGGTCCTCGAGACTCGTCGGCGGTCGTCGCTATCGCCCGGCGCGCCAATTCGCCACACTCACCTGCCAGGCCACGCGCTATCCGGGCAGGCCAGGGTGCGCATCGAGGAGCTTTTCCAGCAGCTTTTGCAACTGCTCGGATTCCGCGGCGGAAAGCTTCATGGCGAGCTCTGCCTGCGCGACATCAGTTGCCGCCTGCAACTCCTCCAGGTAGCGCCGCCCGCTGGGAGTGATCGTGACAACGTTGCGCCTACGGTCGGCAGGATCGGTCGTACGGCTGATGTGGGCGTTGTCGTCGAGGCGCGTGGTAATGCCATTTATGCGGTTGCGGTCGAGGCCCAGTCGGCGGCCGAGGTCGGCCTGACTGATGGGCCCGTATTCCTCCAGAGCGGCCAAGACGGCGAAGTCGGCCCGTCCCGTCGCGGGGATCCGTGCCCCGGTCAGTCGTGTTCCGACGATGTCGGCCTTGTTCACCTGCCAACTCAGGAGCGCCCGCAGTCGGGCCGGGGGTTGGGTCGCGTCGTTATCAGCCACGCCGCCATCATAACCGTTGCTACCGGCAACGAATGTGTTATCGTTGTCGAGCACAACGTTGCTGGATACAACGAAGCGGATTCGAGGTTTGGAGACCCGATGAGTGAAGCCCACTGGAAGACACCCGAACTTATCGGTCACCGGGTCCTGGTGCCCGGTGGCACCGGGGCGGTTGGAGAAGGCGTCGTACGCGCGTTCCTCGCGGCAGGCGCAGAGGTGATTGTTCCCACGCGGTCAGAGGAGCGGGCGAACGAGTTCCGCGCCTTGCTGGGCCGGATCGCCGATGAGCATCTGCATCTGATCGTGCACGACTACACCACGTTCGCCGGAGCACAGGACCTTGTCGATCAGATCGTGCGCTTCCGTGGCGGCCTCGATTCCGTCGTCGCGCCGATCGGGGGGTGGTGGCAGGGGCGAACTCTTGCTGAGATCACCGAGGACGATTGGCACGCCGCGTTCACCGGCCTGGCAACCACGCACATGGCGGTGCTGCGTGCGGCACTTCCGCGCCTGAACGACCAGGGCGCCTACACGATCATCGTGGGCGACTCTGCGACCTGGCCCGTTCCCGGCAGCGGCCTGGTGAGCATGGAGCAGGCTGCACTGCTGATGATGCAGCGCGTCGCTGCCGCCGAGGCCGGAGAATCTCGGCGGGTGTTCTCCCTCGTCCTCGGGCCGGTCTCCACCCGCCTTGCGGAGGGTGCGGTCGATGCGGGCGATGTCGGTAAGGTGGCCGTCGCGATCACGGCCAGCACGGCGCCGAGCGCCTCGATCGGCCTGCACGGACCGGATGAGGTCGACAGCGCCCTCGCCCGACTCGCGACCGAGACCGCGACCGCGATCGGGGCCCCGTCATGATCCTCGTCACCACGGCCGGGAAGGTCGGCGCTCACACTGCTAGGATCCTTGCCTCGGCAGGCCAGCCCGTGCGCGTCATTGTTCGGAGCCCAGAGGCGCACCAGGATCTCGCGGCCGCCGGAATCGAGCTATTCCGCGGCAACCTCGACCAGCCTGATTCGATAGCCGAAGCGCTCGCCGACGTTCAGTCGGCCGTGCTGGTATCGCCGGCCGTGCCAGCGCAGGAGATCGCCGTCATCGATGCCGCACGCAAGGCCGGCGTGGCGCACGTGACGAAGATCACCAGCGACGCCGCGCCAGACTCGCCCATCCAGCGCCGCCGGGATCACTACCGCATCGAGGTGGCACTAGCGGAGTCTGGAATTCCGCACACGCTGCTCAGGGCGAACGCGTACATGCAAAATCTCCTCGCCCTGGCACCCGCCATTGCGGCCAACTCGGAGTTCACGTCCTCCACCGGCGACGGCCGCATCGGCATGGTCGATGCCCGCGACGTCGCCACGGTCGCGGCAGTCATCGCTCCCTCACCCGCCGAACACGCCGGGAAGACGTATCGGCTCAGCGGGCCGGCACGCGTTTCCTACGACGACGTCGCCGACCAACTCACCACGATTCTGGGCCGCACCATCACCCACCGGCGCATCACCACGGAAGAGCAAGAGGCCGCAATGGTCGAGCTGGGCCTGCCGACGCCCGTCGCACACGCCAACGCGCAGGCACTTGAGCTCTTCGCTCACGGCGACTCCGACTGGACCAGCCCCGACGTCGAACGCATTGCGGGCCGGCCCGCCACCAGCTTCTCCCTGTTCGCGACCGATCACGCCGGCCGGTTCTCCCGGGCCGACGCATAGCAGGGCTGCGGGGCGAGGGTCGACGGTCGTCACCGATTCGACCGGCTGGCCGGTCGCCGCACGCCGCCCCGCGCCGCGCCGCACCGCAGCTAGAAGTGCTGGTGCCGCCTCTCGAGCGCCGCGCCTTCCACGTCGACGTTGGGAAGGATGCGGTCGATCCACCTCGGCAGCCACCATGCCGCCCGCCCGAGCAGATGCATGAGGGCGGGCATGAGCAGCATGCGCACGACGAACGCGTCGAGCAGCACGCCGAACGCCAGCCCGAAGCCGATCGAGCGGATCATGGTCGACTCAGAGAACACGAAGCCACCGAACACCGACACCATGATGAGGCCGGCCGCGATCACGACCGAGCGTCCGGCCCGGAAGCCGCGCATCACAGCGAGCCGCGCCTCCGACCCGTGCACGTACGCCTCCCGCATACCCGAGGCCAGGAACAGCTGGTAGTCCATGGCGAGGCCGAACAGGATGCCGATGAGGATGATCGGCAGGAAGCTTAGAATCGGCCCCGTGCTGTGAATGCCGAGCACGTTCGCGAACCACCCCCACTGGAACACCGCAACCGTCGCGCCGTATGTCGCGAACAGGGACAGGATGAATCCGCCGGTCGCGATGAGCGGAACGAGCAGAGACCGGAACACCAGGATCATGATGAGCAACGAGAGACCGACCACCACAACCAGATAGATGGGCAGCACGTCAGACAGCGCCTCAGAGATGTCGATGTTGATGGCCGCCTGGCCCGCCACACCGAGCGTGACGCCGTCGGAGATCTGCGGCAGATCGCGCAGGTCGCGCACGAGATGCTCGGTCGACACGCTGTTCGGCCCGTGAGCAGGCACGACCTGGAACGCGGCGAGCCTGCCGTCCTCCGAGACCGCGATGGGCGCGACCGCGTCCACATCTCGCTGGTCCGCGAGCTTCTGCGCAATCGTCACCTGTTCCGCGAGCTGCTGATCCTTGTCGAGGCCGTGCGGCAGCGTCGCCGTCACGAGAAGCGGGCCGTTCGCCCCCGCCCCGAACTCGTGCTCGGTCACGGTGAACGCCCGGTACGACGCCGAACCCTCCGGCTCCGTCGACCCATCGGGCAGCCCCACCCGCATCGACAGCGCGGGCATCGCCACGATCAGCAGCGCCACCACACTCACCAGCACGGTCACGACCGCCCGCACCGTCGACATCGGCCGCACGACCGGCGGCTTCATGCTCTCGTGCCCGATGCGCGATCGAGCGCGGCGACTGAGCAGCCGCGTGCCGACGAGCCCCAGCAGCGCGGGCGTGAGCGTGATCGCGATCAGCACCGCGACCGCCACGCACACCGCCCCCACCGTGCCCATGAGCCCGAGGAACGGCACTCCGGTGACGTTCAGGGCGAGCAGCGCCACGATCACCGTGGTGCCGGCGAAGACCACCGCGTTGCCCGCCGTGCCGTTCGCGAGCCCGATCGACTCGTGCACGTCCGCGCCCTGCAGCACCTGCTTTCGATGCCGATTTATGATGAACAGCGAGTAGTCGATTCCCACCGCGAGCCCCAGCATCACCCCGAGCACCGGCGTCACCGAGGCCATCTGCACGACGCCGGAGAACGCCAGCGACCCGACCACGCCGATGGCCACGCCGACGATCGCGGTGACCAGCGGCAGCACCGCGGCCACGATCGAGCCGAGCATCACGATCAGCACGATCGCCGCGAACACCACACCGGTCGCCTCGCCAACGCCGAAGATCTGGGGCACGCCCTGCGAGATCTCGGTCGAGAACGACACGTCGACACCCGTGATCGGCTTCGACTCGAAGTGGTCGACGACGGCCTGCTTGGCGTCCTCCGAGAGTTCGAGCCGCGGCTTGGTGAACGCCACGTTCACGAGCGCGGTCGAACCGTCTTTCGACACCACGCGGATTCCCTTGGACAGCGACGCCAGCGTCGCCCCGTTCTCAAGCTTCGTGCTCTGCGCCTCGAGCTTCTTCTTGCCGTCGGCGAGCTCCGACTTCTTCTCGTTGAGCTGCGAGCGCTGGTCGTCGAGCTGGTGCTGCGCAGCATCCAGCCGAGCGGATGCCGCTCCCGCGCCATTCGCGCCCTCCCTCGCCTGGTCCAGCTGCGCCTGGGCCGCATCGAGCTGCTGCTCACCCGCCGCAAGCTGCGCCTCGCCGGCCGACAGCTGCGCCCTGGCGTCGGATATCTGCTGCCGCCCAGCCGCGAGCTGCTGCTTCTGGTCGGCACGTTGCTGCTCGGCCGTGAACGGGTTGACGACCGTCGCGACGTCGGGCAGGTCATCCGCGTCGGCGATCAGGTCGCCGATCTCGTTCTTCTGCTCGGCATTCAGCGCCGAGCCGTTGTCGGTGGTGAACACGACGGTGCCTGAGGCGCCGCTGAAGTCGGGCAGCCTGTGCTGAAGGGTGTCGATGACCTCCTGCGAGGCGGTGTTTGGCACGTCGAAGCTTGAGGAGAGCCCCTTGAAGCCGACGAGGAACCCGCCGGCGGCAATGGCGAGCACGACGACCCACGCACCGATGATCACCCACGCTCGACGTGCCGCGAACGTGCCAAGGCGGTACAGCAATTCAGCCACTGCGAATCCTCTCGAAGATCTCCGGAAAAGATCATACGCAGCGTCTCATCTAGAAAGATGTACGTAGGATGTGAGCATGTCCGAGCATCGCCAGGGGCCGGTGCGCAGCGAGGCCGCCCGCGCATCGATTCTCGGCGCGACCGCCACGCTCTTTCAGACACGCGGCTACGACCAGCTCACCATGGAGGGCATCGCGGCCGAGGCCGGCGTGAGCAAGCAGACGATCTACCGTTGGTGGCCCTCGAAGAGTGCCCTCGTCTCCGACTGCCTGCTCGAGGGCCTCATTCTGCCCGACCGCTTCAACGTGCCGAGCACGGGTGACGTTCGAGCGGATATCCTCGCGTGGCTGCAGGCGATCTTCCGCGTGCTCGAGCAGCCGGGCGGCGAGGACCTACTGCGGTCCCTCATCGCCGCGGCCGCGGAAAACGTCGACGTGGGACGCCGCCTGCACGAGAGCCTCGGCGCCACCTCGTCGGTGATCAACCGCCTGCAGGAGGCGGTCGAGGCCTCACAACTGCAGCCGGATGCGCCACTCGCCGAGATGGGTGAGGCGCTCTTCGGCGCCGTCATCCTGCGCGCCCTCAGCCGCTCCCCCGCCGACACTCAGGCCTCGGCCAGGCTCGTCGACGCCGTGCTCGGCACCGCGCCGCGCTGACCGCCCCGTCTCAGCCGCGCGGCCTCGTCCACCAGAACTCGAGCTGAATGTTGTCGGGGTCGCGGAACACGAGGGCCGTGCCAGAGCCGGAGGGTGCGTCGGTCACGGGCGAATGGTCGACTCCGAGTTCGCTCAGCCGCTCTTCCCAGCCATCGAGCTCCGCGCGCTCCGACACCGAGAAGCCGACGTGATCGAGGCCGGGCCGACGCTCGTCGAAGCGGTCGGCGGCGGGTTCGTTGTGCTGGTTCAGCCCGATCACGAGGCCAGTCGCCGGGTGCACGAGCACGATCATGATGCGATTGTCGAGGTCGGCGCGTCGCGCGCGTTTCAGGCCAAGCGTCTCGACGTACCAGGCCGCGCTCTTCTCGGCGTCCGAGACCGTCAGGTCGAGATGGCTGATCGTTCCGAATTCGGGCATCGCACTACTCCGTTCCGTGGCATGCCAAGACTACGCGCGCTCAGGCAGCCAACCATGCGGTGGCGGCGACGACGATCGCCGCCGTCGCCGTGCGCAGCGTCGGCTCGATCGGCGGCGCGAACCGCGGCGAGTGGTTCGAGGCAATGTCCTGCTCGATCGTCCCTGCCGCCTTCGCCCTGGCATATGCCTCCGGGTCGGCCCCGCCGACGCCCCAGTACGAATACGGCACGCCAAGCGCATCCGGAATCTCGCTGAAGTCCTCGCTCGCCGTCTGCTGCGCGAGTTCGGTCGCGGCCGGCCCGAAGTACTCCGAGAACGCGGCGGCGACGGTCGCGGTCACGCCTGCGTCGTTGACCGTCACCGGGTAGTGCTCGTAGTACTCGAAGGTGGGCGGTTTCGGTGAAGCGGATGCCGCGCACTCGGCCCGCACGATGCGTTCGATGCCGTCGACGATCGTCTGCCGCGTGGCGTCGCTGTACGTACGAATGTTCAGCTCCAGCGTCGCCCGATCCGAGATGATGTTGCTCTTGGAGCCCGCCTCGAGCCTGCCGATCGTCACGACCGCGAGCTCCCCCGGCGGTACGATGCGCGAGACGACCGTCTGCAGCCGCACCACGATCATGGCGGCCAGCACCACGGGATCCACCGTGAGGTTGGGGGCCGACCCGTGGCCGCCGCGGCCGAACACCGTGATGCGCAGGTTGTCGGCGCTGGTGAGCACGGGCCCGACACGGGTTCCCACGGTTCCCGAGGGAATCGGCAGCACGTGCTGCGCGAGGGCGACGGTGGGCGTCGGAATGAGGTCGGCGAGCCCGCCGTCGAGCATGATCTGTGCCCCGCTCGCGATCTCCTCGGCCGGCTGGAACAGCGCGATCAGCGTGCCCGCCCACCGGTCGCTCGACTCCGCGAACAGGCGCGCGGCGCCGAGCAGCGCCGACACATGAACGTCGTGCCCGCACGCGTGTGAGAGCGCCACTTCGGCCCCGTTCTCATCCGTCGCGGTCTGCGTGCTGGCGTACGGCACGCCGCTCTCCTCTTTCACGGGCAGCGCGTCCATGTCGGCTCGTACCAGAACCACCGGGCCCGGGCCGTTGCGCAGCATCCCGACCACTCCTGTGCTGCCGATCCGATCGTGCGTCTCGTAGCCCCACTCGCGGAGCAACGCGGCCGCCTTCGATGCCGTGCGGGTCTCGTGATTGCCGAGTTCGGGATGCGCGTGCAGATCGCGATAGAGGTCCTCCTGCGACGCCGCAATCCCCTGCTGCCCACCGAGCACGGCCCGCGCCGCCTCCACCGTCGACGTCGATGCCTTCATGCCGGCCCCTCTCCTGGGTTCTCAGCGTACGCTGACGGCGATCTCGTTCTTCCACGGGTCGTCGAAGCGCAGCGTTCGGCCGTCGTCACGCACCGCGATGCGCTGAGCCGACAGCCGCTCGCGAAGAGCGCCCACGTCGTCGAGATCCGGGAGTTCGATGGCGACCTGACCGAGCCCGAGGGCCGGCGAGCGGTCGAGCGCTCCCCTGCTCTGCCACGTGTTCATGCCGAGATGGTGGTGGTAGCCACCGGCCGAGACGAACAGCGCCTGCGCGCCGAACTCGGCGGTAACCTCGAAGCCGAGGGTGTCGGCGTAGAACGCGCGGGCGCTGGCGATGTCGCCGACCTTCAGGTGCACGTGGCCAACGGTCGCGCCGGCGGGAAGGGCGCCGGCAGCGGCATCCGTCAAATGGGCCTGGAGAAAGGCGTTCGGGTCGAGGTAGCGGGTGTCCATGGCGACGTGGTTGCCGTTCCACTGCCAGGTGCTGCGTGGCCGGTCCCAGTAGAGCTCGACGCCGTTGCCCTCGGGATCGTCGAAGTAGAGCGCCTCGGAGACCAGGTGGTCGGAGCTGCCGGTGAACGCGCCGGGGTATTTGGTGGCGACCGAATAGAGGGCACGGGCGAGGCTTGCCTGGCTTGGGAAGAGCAGGGCCGTGTGGAAGAGCCCGGCCGCGCCCTCGGCGGCGTGCTTCAGCAGGGGCGAGTGCTCGAGAATCACGAGCGGCTGCCCGGCGGAGCCCAGTACCACGCTGTCGCCGGCCTGCGCGAGCGTCGAGAGCCCGACGCCGTCGCGGTAGAACGCGGTCATCGCATCGAGGTCGGCGACCTTGAGCGTGACGGCACTCATGCTGGTGCCGGCGCTGATCACGTCTCGCTTCGTCATTGACTCTTCTTCTGCCGTCGTTGTGTTCATTGTCTGCCTTCCTGGCCGATTACCTGGCCTATTACGGATGCGCGGCCGATTGCGGATGCGCGGCCGATTACGGATGCGCGGCCGATTACGGATGCGCGGGGCGCGTGCCGATCAGCGTACGAGCCCGAACCCACCGGTCCACGCGATCTGCTCGCCCGCAGCGAGGGTCAGCTGCAGGAATCCGAGCGCCTCGAGCTCGTGCGCGCGACGCAGCGAACCGGCGTCGATGGCGGCAACTCCGCCTGCCGCGACGAGCGCCGAGAGAGCCGACTTGGCCTCAGCATCGTCACCCGCGATCAGCACCGTCGTCTGCAACGGCCCGACCTTCTTCGCACCAAGCGTTGCGGCGAACGTGGTGTTGAACGCCTTGAGCACCCGGGATTCGGGAAGCACGGCAGCGATCTCGGCCGCGGCAGAGCTGCCCTGCGGCACGGTCAGCGAGTCGAACGTCTCGAAGTTGAGCGGGTTGGTGATGTCGACGACGATTTTGCCCGACAGCTGGTCGCCGTACTGGGCGATGATGCCGGAGACGGCCGGGTACGGCACCGCGAGAACGACAATCTCGCCCGAGACGGTGTCGGTCTTCTCGGAGTGGCCGATATATTCGACGGTCGCACCGCCGCCGGCGAGAACGCCGCCGATCGCGTTCGCCATTGCGCCGGTTCCGATGATGCTCACTGCAGTCATGGGGTCTCCTTCTCGATTTCCGCTAAACGGGTGTCCATTGGTTGTATCTACAAGTAATATAGCGTGATTTAGTTGTAGCTACAACTTTTCGAGTAGAATCGCTGCATGACCGACGCGAAATGGCTGAACGACGAGCAGCTCGTCGTCTGGACCCGCTTCGTCGCGGTGCTGCAACTCTTCCCGGCGGCGCTCGACGCACAGCTGGAACGGGACGCGCAGCTCACTCATTTCGAGTACTTCACGCTCGCAATGCTCTCCGAGGCCCCGCAGCGAACCATGAGAATGACGGCGCTTGCGGGCTTCACGACGGCGAGCCTGGCCCGCCTCTCGCGAGTCGTCTCGAACCTCGAGAAGCGCGGATACGCGAAGCGCCAGCCGTGCCCGGAAGACCGCCGCGCCACCAACGTCACCCTCACCCAAGACGGCTGGCAGAAGGTGGTCGCAACGGCGCCCGGGCACGTCGACCTGGTGCGCAGCATCGTCATCGACACCCTTACCGCCGAGGAACTGACCCAGCTCTCGACGATCTCAGCCAAGCTGCTCAGCAAGCTGGACCCGCAGGCCCGCATGGTCGCGACCGCCCGCTCCCAGACGCCCCCGCCCGTCTGAGCGCCTCGCCGCTACCTCGTCGCGAGCCGTTCGAGCAGCGCCTTCAGGGTTCGCACCTCGTCGTCACTCAGCGGCGCAAACGACGCACGCACCACCGCGGTGGCCACCGCCGTTCCCTCAACGAGCGCGGCCGCACCCGTCTTGGTGATGCGGTGACGGATGGCGCGGCCCGGCCCGTCGACTCGCTCGATCAGCCCGCGTCTCACCATGCGCGTGGCGAGCGTGCCGAACGCCTGCTCGCTCTGGAACGTGAGGTTCGCGAGGTCGCGCAGCGACGCATCCGGGTTCTCGTCGAGGTGACGCAGAGCATCCCACTGCACGAGCGTCAGGCCGAGGGCGCGCAGGCGCGCGTCGAGTTCCTTGTGGTGCCGCGCCTGCACTCGCTTGATCGCGAGCCCCGCGTCCCGCAGTTCTTTTCCATCCACGAGGCCAGCCTAATCGATAAACTCATCTTGCTTAGTTCAACATGCTTAGCTATGGTGAGGCCATGACAATGACAGAACCAGAATCGCGGATGCTGCGCAGCGACTCCCCCGCCGGCAGCATCGATTTCGCCCTCTCCGAATACGGGGCGGGTCGAACCGTTCTCCTCCTACACGGCGGGGCTGGACCGCAGTCGGTCGCGCCGTTCGCGCCGCTCCTGGCCGCGAGCGGATTCCGGGTAGTCGTTCCGACACACCCCGGGTTCGCGGGCACCTCTCGGCCCGAGGGGCTCGACAGCATCCGCACGCTGGCCGTCGCGTACCTCGGCCTGCTCGATGCACTGGATGCCCACGATGTTCTGCTCGTCGGCAACTCGATCGGCGGCTGGCTCGCCGCCGAGATTGCTTCGCACAACTCGCCTCGGGTCACCGGTCTGGTTGTGGTCGATGCCGTCGGATTGGTCAACGCAGAGCATCCCATCGTCGACTTCTTCTCCCTGAGCATGGCCGAGGTCGGCGAGCTGTCGTATTACGAGCCGTCGAAGTTCCGTCTTGACCTCGACGCGCTGCCCGCTGCGGCGCGGGCCGCGATGGCAGGCAATCGCGCGGCGCTGCTCGCGTACGGGGGCACGACGATGGCAGACGCCACGCTCGTGGATCGGATCGACAGCATCCGCTCTCACACGCTGGTCGTGTGGGGAGCCGCCGATCGCATCGTCACGCCTGACCACGGTCGCGACTACGCCGAGCTCATTCCCGGAGCGAGGCTGGAGGTCATTGATACGGCCGGCCACCTGCCGCAGCTCGAGACGCCGGGGCGGCTGAGGGACCTGATCGTGCAGCACGCCGCCTGAGCGGCGGCGATACCGCGCGACCCTCGTTCTAGTAGGTCAGCGGGGCTGGGTTGATGATGCGGCCCCACGTGGACTTATTGCCCCAGAGGTTCTGTCGAAGCCCTTCCAGCTGCAGAATCTGGCTGTGGTCGACGAACAGGTTCACCTCGTTGCCATAGTTCTTGATGTACCACTCGTATACGGGCGGGTCTGCCGACTCGAACATCACGTGCTCGAGCCCGACGCCGTTGATGATCTCCGCTACCGGCCGGGTGTTCCACTCGACCACGTTCTCTGTGATGCCCTCCGACTCGATCATGATGATGTCGGCGCCGGCCTCAAGAGCCTTGTTGGCGCGAGCGATGAGATCGCCGACGTCCTTCGTGCCCTCTGCGGCCAGTTCAGCCTCGCCCGAGTCGCCGCCTGAGCCGAACTGGATGCCGAGTTCGGGCTTAGCCTTCAACCCAGCCTTCGTCACGCGTTCGATCAACCGCAACAGGCCCGAGGTCGGCACGGAGATGAAGCCGGCCGAGATCTCGATGACGTCGAAACCGACCTCCTTGGCTTCCTTCAGATACGCGTCGACCGCGTCCGGTCCGTAGCGCAGCACCGTCTCCAGCCAGCCGCCGGAGGAGATGTACGCGTCATGTTCGTGGGCAAGGTCGCTGAATGCACGCACCTGCTCGCGAGGAAGCAGGGCGAACGACCCGCCGGCCCATTTCACACCGTCCACCCACTGGCCGGCAGTCTCGAGCACGTCAGCGAGGTGTCGCATGCCGTAGGTGGAGTAGTACGGCCCTCGTACCTCGGTGATGCCGAGCGTGCGCGGCTTTTGGGGCCGATAGGCGCGGGGAATGAAGTTGAATGCGACATCCTGCGCGATCGCGTTGGCACTGCGGGGTGCGACGGCCCGCCCGGCCTCAGAGTTCCTGGGGCTGGTGACGGGGCTTGTGGTCATGGTCATGGTGTGACCTTCTTTCTCTTCGTGAATGCCGTGTGGGGCAGGAAGCTGGCGGCCGATTCAGCGCTCGAGTTGGTGCGTGCTGACACGGCCGAGCAACTGGCAGAGATCGCGCACCGTGTGGTGATCAAGGTCGCGCACCACGGCGGCGATCTCCTCACGCAGCTGGGGGTCGGCGAACCGACCGGCGACGGCATCGAACTTTGCGCGTGCCACGTTCCAGCTCATCGGGTCGGTGTGGAAACCCTCGTACGAGTTCTGCGTCGAGTGCAACACGGTTCCGTCGGACAGAATGACCTCGAGGCTCGCGGGCATTTCCGCAGGGAAGCGAGCGGAGAATCCATCGTCCGGGCGCACTTCCACCACGGCGAGCAAACGCTGGATGTCCTCCGCGCGTATCCGCTCCGGGGCGAAGCTGCGCGGGGTGACTCGCCCATCGAGCAGCGCCGCGGCAAGCAGGTACGGAAGCGAGTGATCCGCTTCTTCCTTGGTGCGCACGCTGTGCTTGTCGCCTTCCTCACCGCCCCCGATGATCGAGTAGGCCACGTCGAACGTGCGCAACCGCACCGTCTGAACGAGCGCCGCGTCGAACCCGGGCTGCGAGCGGATGTCCATGGCCGCGTCGAGTGCGGACTGCGAGTGAATCTCGGCGTTGTGCTTCTTGACGATCGTCATGTTCACCCGCTCGAGATCCTCTGTCGACCAGTCGATCTCGAACGGTCCCGCGATGGAGTCTTTGAAGCCCTTGTTGCCCTCGAAGACGAGTTCTGGGCCGGTGATGCCGCGAGAGGCCAGCAGCGCCGCGAAGGTGCCCTCTTTGGCCGTGTTCGGGTAGGCCAGGCCCTTCCAGTTGCTTAGATTGCCGGTGCGGGTCACCCGGAGGGCGTTATTGGCGGTTCCCGAGATCGCGATCGCATTCGCGGTCTGCGCCTCAGTCAGCCGAAGTGCCTTGGCCACACCAGCGGCGCTCGCGTACGCACCCTGTACGGTGTGGTCGAATCCCTTCGCCCGCACCGGGGCGACATCAGACAGCCGCGCCTGCACCTGGTAGGCCACGGCAAGCGCTGTCAGAAATTCCCTTCCTGTACCGCCGACCGATTCACTCGCTGCCAGCACGGCACCGAGGTTGTCGGACGGGTGGCAGGTCTCTCCCTTGGCGAGGTAGGCGTCCATGAAGTCGAGATAGCGACTGAGCGACACGTTGACGAAGGCCGCCCGATCGATCGATGTCTTCCCGCCGCCGATCATCGCGGCCTGCGGTGCGCCGCCAAGATCATCGACGAGCGTGCGGATGGCGATGATCGGCTCAGCATCGAGCGCGCCGATGGCGACACCGAGAGTGTCGAGCACACGGATCTTCAGCTGAGCGACCGCGTCGGCACTGAGATCATCGAACGATGCGCCGCCGACAAAGCGCGCCAAATCCTGGACTTCGGTCATGATGCGACCCGCGATTCTGAGCAGGTAGCCGCGCCCCAATCGGGCGGTCAGGGTTACCTAACTTCACTTATGACTCTGCCACAATTTATCTTGATGTCAAGATACTTTTTGCGTCGTCAGCGGGCGAGACGATCGAGCGCAGCTGCACGAGCGACTCGCGAACGAACGTGGCGAGGTGCTTCTGTTCGGTCGCCTGCGCGACCCAACCCGACAGCGCCGTCTGCAGCACCAGGCTCGCCAACCGTGCGATCATCTCGGCCGTCGGCTCATCGAGACCGCGCTCGCGCAGCACTTCCACCGCACTCTCCGAAGCAAGTTGCTGCTTGCGCAGCTCGCGCTCACGCAGACCATCATCGGTCGCGACGACCGATCGCCAACTGCGCATCACCGCAAACCGGGGCTCGAAGATGGCGGTCGCCGCCTCAACGAGACAGTGCTCGACGAGTTCCATGAGCGACAGTCCTCGCGGCGCGCTTCGCACGATCTCGGCGAATTGTTCGCGCATGTCGTCTTCGCCCGAGAAAAGCACCTCGCGCTTGTCGGCGAAGTAGCGGAAGAAGGTTCGAGTCGTCAGCCCCGCCCGTTCGGTGATCTGCGGCACCGTGGTTTCGGCGAAGCCCTGCTCGGTGAAGAGCTCCAGCGCTGCGCGCTCGAGGCGACCACGCGCATCCGGCACCCATCTCCCCATTTCTCCAGCCTAGCCGATGACACCCCATGTCATGCTATCGTCGGCAACGACACAACGTGTCATCACAGCGGCGAGAGGGAGTCACGACATGTCCAACGAAATCTGGGTGCTCGGAGCAACGGGGCGCACGGGTGCCCGTGTTGCGAGCCTGCTCGCCGGCCGAGACGCGCCCCTCGTGCTCGTCGGGCGAAACCAGGCCAGACTCGAGCCTCTCGCCCGCGAGTTGGGTGCGCGTGCGGTCGTCGCGGCAACCCCGGCCGACATGGCGGCCGCGATCCGCCGCGATGGTCCCGCCGTCGTTGTGAACACCGTCGGCCCCTTCCAGCACACCGGCTCGGTGATCGCCGACGCCGCCCTCGAAGCAGGCCACTACTGCGACATCGCCAACGACATCTCGACCTTCACGCAGCTGCTGGGGCGCGACGAGGCCGCCCGCCGGCTCGGCCACACGCTCGTCACGGGTGCCGGCTTCGGCGTCACGGCCACGGAAAGCGTCGTGACCTGGCTCACCGAGGGTCGTCCGCCCGCCGAGCGCGTGCGCGTCGACATGATCCCTTCGATGGAGAGCACCGCGGGCCGGCTCGGCGAGGCACTCGCCGCATCCTTCGTCGAGGGGTTGCCCGGGGTGGGCGGCGGCGGCCGGTTCCAGAGCAGACGCATCACGGATGGCCGACTCGCGCGCGCCCGCATTCTCAGCCGGCCGTTGCAGTTGACGACACCCGACGGCGACGCCGTGACCACCGCGCTGATGCCGCTCGGCGAGCTGCTCGCCGCCCACAACGCGTCTCGTGCGCGATTCGTCGACACGGCCTCCAGCGAAGCCCCATCCGGCCGAGCCGCTCGGGTGCTGCTTCCGGCAGTTCTGCCTCTTCTGCACGTCGGACCGCTGCGTCGCTCTGTCGCGCGCCGCCTCGCTGCCGTGATGCTGCCCGATCGCCCGAAGCCGCGAGAGCATTCGTGGGGGCACGCGCGTGCCGAGTGGGCGAACGGCGAGGCTCGCGAGGGGTGGCTGCGGCTGCCGGCCGCCAGCGAATTCACGGCGGCGGTGGCGTCTGAGGTTGCCTACCGGCTGCTGGCGGGTCAGGGCCACCCGGGGGCATACACGCCGGCGGCGCTCTTCGGCCCGTCGCTGGCAGAGGATTGCGGTGGCGAATACGTGCTCGCTGAGGCGCTGGCGTGACGCCGCAGAATCTCGCCCTCTGGCTGCCGAAGCCGGGCACACGGTTCGAGGTCGGCCACCCGCCGTATACGCCGCCGGGCCCGGGCGAGGTGGTCGTGCGGGTGCGTGCCGTCTCGGTCAATCCGATCGATGGCCTGCCCGGAATCGGCTACCGGCTGGCCCTGCCATGGCTGCGATTCCCCGCGATCATCGGCAGCGACGTGGCCGGCGAGGTGGTGGAGACCGGAGCGGGAGTGGGCAGACTCCAGGTCGGCGACCGGGTTCTCGGTATGGCGGTCGGCGTCGAAAAGGATCGAAACCGCGCAGCTGAGGGCGCCTTTCAGCGCTACGTGGTGCTGGTCGAGCATATGGTGTCGCCGATTCCCGACGATCTGCCCTTCGAGCAGGCATGCGTGCTGCCGCTGGCGCTCTCGACTGCGGCAACCGGCCTGTTTCAGCCGGACCACCTGGGCCTGCCGCTGCCCACGCTCAACCCGTCCGAGCGCGGCGAGACGGTGCTCATCTGGGGTGGCTCAACCAGCGTCGGCAGCAACGCCATCCAACTCGCCCGTGCGGCCGGGTACCGGGTTATCGCCACATGCTCACCGCACAACTTCGGCTACCTGCGCTCCCTCGGCGCCGCCGCGGCCATCGATCGCACCGCTCCCGACGCAGTCGGCCGACTGCGTGCCGCACTCGGCGACGACGTGCTCGCCGGCGCGTACGCGATCGGCTCCGGCTCGCTCGCACCGACGCTTGCGGTCGCCAGCACAGCATCCGGCCCGCGTCGTCTCACGAGCGCGCAGCCGACCGCGGCGATCCGCCTCCAGCTCCTGGCACGGCGGCGGCGCGGCGTGCACACCACCGGCGTCTGGGGCGGGACCCTGCGAAACAACGCCGTCGGGCCGAGCATCTACGCGCACTACCTTCCCGCCGCTCTCGCAAGCGGCACCTACCGCGCTGCGCCCGAAGCGGTCGTCGTCGGAGACGGCCTCGAGCAGATCCCGGTCGCGCTCGACCGCCTGCGCCACGGCGTCTCCGCCCAGAAGCTGGTCGTGCGCCTGTAACCGTCGCTGGCGCCCGTCAAGGAGCAGCCCAAGGCCGGATCCCGAAGCCACGTGCGCGTTCCCTCGGTAGGCTGAAGGCAAATGCCTCTGCGTATTGGCATCGTCTCGATGCACACCTCTCCATCCCACGCCCCGGGCTCCGGCGACGCCGGCGGAATGAATGTCGTCGTCCTCGAACAGGCCAGGCAGCTTGCCCTGCTGGGGCACGATGTGCACCTCATCACACGACGAACGGATGGCGCCTCGCCCGACACAACCGACCTCGCCGCGCACCTCACCCTGCACGCCATCACCGCCGGCCCCGCCCGTTTCATCGGCAAGGGCGAGCACGAGCAGCATATTGTCGCCTTCCGGCAGGGCCTCGAGAGGCTGGGGCCTTTCGATCTCATGCACTCGCACCACTGGTTCTCGGGCATGGCCGCGCTGCCCGTTGCCCGGCACCGGGGCATCCCGCACGTGCAGAGCTTCCACAGCATCGCTGCGGCGAACGAGACACCGCTCAGCGCCGGCGAGCGAGCGGAATCGCCCGGCCGGCTGGCGGGCGAGGCCCACCTCGCCGCGCACTCGGATGCCGTCACCACAGTGAGCGACTATGAGGCGCGCATTGCCGTCGACCGGCTCGGCGCGGGGGCTGATCGGGTCTTCGTCGTGCAGCCGGGCGTCGATTCGCGCCTGTTCCGGCCGCAGGGCGCGCCGCATGCGCGGCCCGGCCACGTCGCCGTGGCCGCGCGCATCCACCCGCTCAAGGGCCTGGAGCTTGCCATCGATGCGCTGGCTCTCATGGCTGACGCGAGGCGGCCGTCGCTCGTGGTCGCCGGCGAGGCGGCCGATGAGTACCGCGACTATGCCGACACCCTGCATGAGCGTGCCAGCCGAGGCGGCGTCACGGTTCGCTGGGCTGGCCCGCTGACGCGGCAGCAGCTCGCCACGCTGTTCGCGACGGCGCGCGCGGTGCTCGTGCCGTCGCATTCCGAGACGTTCGGACTCGTCGCCCTGGAGGCCTCCGCCTGCGGTGTGCCGGTGCTAGCGACCGCGAGTGGCGGCCTCGATGAGGCCGTGCACGACGGGGTGACTGGCACGGTGCTCGACACGCGCGATCCCGGACAGTGGGCGGCGGCGCTCACACGCCTGCTCGACGACGACGCACTCGCCACACGCCTCGGCCAGGCCGGCCGCGAACTGGCCGTCCGCGCGACCTGGAAGCGCTCGGCCGAGCGACTGCTGTCTGTATACGACTCGACGATGAGGAGGATCCCGGCTCGTGAGTGTGCGTGAGGCGGCCAGCGTGCTGGTCGTCTGCGCGCATCCCGACGACGAGACCATTGCGAGCGGGGCGCTCATCGCCGAATTCGTGCAACGCGGCGCGGCGGTGTCGCTGCTCACGGCGACCCGCGGCGAGCAGGGCGAGGTCGTCGCGGGGCCGTTGCAGTCGCTGGTCGGCACTCCGCAGCTTGTCGCCCAGCGCGAGCGGGAGCGAGATCTCGCGTGCGATCGGCTCGGCATCGGCGAGCGGCTGTGGCTCGGTACTCCCCCGGCACGGGCGGCCGGGCTCCCGCCACGACGCTACAAGGATTCCGGCATGCGCTGGCTGCGACCGGGGCTCGCCGGCCCCGCCGCCGACGTGGGGGCGCAGGCACTCACCGCCACCCGACTCGACGAGGTCGTCGCAGACATGGTGGCGGCCATCCGTGCCCTCGAGCCCCGGCTCGTCATCGGCGATGACGCGTCAGGCGGCTACGGCCACCCCGACCACGTTCGCGTCCACGACGCCGCCGTCGCCGCCTGCCGCGAACTCGGCGTGCCATTCGCCGAGCTCGCCCTCTCCCCCACCGCCGATGCCGAGTGGTTCGACCTTCCACAACACTTGCCTACCGTGACGGATGCCTTGCGCAGCTACCCGAGCCAGCTCACCGTCGACGGCGCAGACCTCATCCATTCCGGCGGCCAGCGCCAGCGCATCGTGACCGCGGTCGGCCTGGTTGTCAGATCGAACGGAACAGCATCCGCGCGATCGTGAGCATCATCACCACGAACCCGCCGAGCAGACAGAGCCACGACCACGCCCAGCCGATCGTGGCGCCGAGCATCACGAATCCGGCGAACGCAACGGCCCACGTTACCGTCGTATAAATGCCGAACCGAACGGCAACCTCAGGCTCGTCGGCGAAGCGGCGCGTCAGCCGCGGGCGACCGCGCCGCATCATGCGCACCCATGCCTTGCGTCGGTTCGTCTGTGTCGCGCCGAGGATCGCGAACAGAACAAGCCCCGCCACGACGCCGAGCGCCGCCAGAGCGGTCGCCCAGAGGGGAATTGCGTGGAGCGCGATGAGCCCTCCGACACCGAGCCCGTAGGCCGCAAGCAGCGTTGCGAAGAAGTAGCCGCTCGTTCGCTTGATGGGCATCGGATGCTTCGTGGTCGTCTCGCGGGCAAGTGCCTCTCCGACGATCCACGCGACGCCCGTCGCGCCGATACCAATCAGGGGGAACAACACGCCGACAGGCAGGGGAAGGGCTCTGCTCGCGCCTAGCAGTGCAACCACGAGCCCCACCGCTGCCGCCAAAGCAGCGATACCCGCGCCGACAACGGAGGAGGGCTTGATGCGCACTCGATGTCTCTCGACCGCTTCGGCCCACCCCTGTGGTACCGTCGCGGTTGCCGCAGCCGACGCGCCGAGGAGTTCTCTGATATCGCCGAGTTCTTCGAGCGCGCGAACCGCGGCGTCATCCGGGCTGTGCCCGCCGGCCGCCAGCTCGGCGATCCGAGCGAGCAGGTTCACCCGAACCTCCTCCTTCAAATCCTGCGCATCGGCCGTCATCTCGATACCGAGGAAGGCTTCGTCGAGCAGACGGTGAACGTCACCGCCGGTGGAGCGAATGGTCTCGTCAGTCATTGCCCGTGTCCTTCCATCGGGTCTCGCGCGCCAAGCAGCGAATCGATGATTCGCCGCGTTGCCACCCAGGCGGCGACGTTGTTGTGAAAGACCGCCTGGCCGGCATCCGTGATGCGGTAGTACTTGCGTCGACCACCCTGGGTCTCGTCTCCCCAGTACGATTCCACGAGGCCGTCTCGCTGTAGCCGGCGATAGGTGGCGTAGAGGGTGGCCTCTTTGATCTCGTGGTCGCCGCCGGCCGCATCCCGAATCGCCTTATGGATCTCGTAGCCATAGTTGTCTCCGCCGCGGAGTATGCCGAGCACGATCGTGTCGGTATGACCCCGCAACAGGTCTGCTGCGAAGGCCCTCCCGTCGCCGTGTGGCGTCGTGACGCTCGTAGGATTCACGTCTATTACTGTATCAGATGCACTACATGACGAGATGTGTTCCGTTTTGGCGCCACAACGCCGCTCGCGCCATTGCAACGCGCCAAACGGGTGACGTAATATGTAGTCACGTGATGCATTATGTAGTCGGCTAGCTCGACGAATCGTCCCCTGGAGGAGACAATGGATCTCTCTCACCCGGAATATGCCGTGCTCGGCGAGGATCGCGCGCGCGTGCTCCACCGGCTCTTCGTCCTCGCAGAACCCGCCTCTGGTCGTCGCATCCATCAGCTGAGTGGCGTGAAGACACTGCGAACTACACAGCGCATCCTAGAAGACGCCGTCAGCATCGGATTGGCCTCCGTGCGATCGGTCGGTTCAGCAAATGTCTACGAGGCGAACCGCGATCACGTGATGTGGGGGCCGATCGAGCAAATCTTGGCCCTGTCTGCAGTGACGGAGCAGCGCGTCGCCGAAATTCTTCGCGATATCGTCAACGATTATGCGGCAGGTACCGCCCTCTACGGTTCATTTGCCCGCGGCGAGGCCGGTCCTCATTCTGATATCGACATACTCATTGTCTGGAACGACGACGTCCCGGAGGAACGGCAGGCCGACATCCTCGACGCGGCCGCAGAGCGCGTTCGCAGGCTCACCGGTAATCGGGCCCAGCTGTTTGCACTAACCCGCGCCGAGTTGGACCGGCTGATCGGGAACGGCGCGCCGCTAATTCACTCCCTCAGAACCGACGCACGCTCATTGACCGGTGTCGAAATCAAGCGACTTCTGAATCCCCGCGCAACATGACTCCACGAACGCGGTCGATGACAAAGGCGGAGACGCAGATCCGCGCTCAGCACGCACACGCATTCCTCGAAGCCGCAATGCTTATCGCGGATCTCGGCGAGGACGCGGGAATCTCCACCACAGGCAATGTGATCGGCTCTCTCGCCGTGCTCGCTGGAATCGCGGCTGCGGACGCTATTTGCGGCGCAGTTCTCAGTGAGCGCGCAGCGGGGCAGGATCATGCCGAGGCCGTCACGCTTCTGAATTCGACAAAACCAGGCAAAGCTGTTGCCCCGTCGCTGCGACGGCTAATCGACACCAAGACGGAGACGCAGTACTCCTCCGGAATACTCGCTGACGGTCGTTCCGCCGATCTTGTAAAGGCGGCCAATCGACTGGTGACGGCAATGGATCAGGTACTGCGTTCCATGCACTGACGAGCTCGCTAACGCACACCCGCTACCTTCTTGCTCCGACGGCTAACAGCCGCGAGGCGCAGAATCTTCTCTACGTGCTCCGTCAGCGATTGCGGCGCGGCGCGAACAGCGCGTACAGCAGTGGCAGGACCGACACGCTCATCAGCACCGTGCCGAATACCGCGTGGGCGCCGCTCACGACGGCGCCGGCGATGAGCAGGCCGGCGAACAGCGTCGCACCCACGAGCCGTCGCGCGACGCGTTCGAGCCGGGCGACCCACTTGTCGAGCTTCGGCGTGGCGACAGCGAACGAACCGTCCTCGACTTTGGAGACGAGCGCGTCCAGCCGTTTCGGCAGGCGCACGACGATGCCGCCGATCTCCACGGCCTGCTTCGCGAAGTCGCGCGCCGCGTTGGCGCGCTCGTCGCGAAGGAGCTGCGCTGCATACGGCTCGACCGAGTCCCAGAGATTGAAGACAGGGTTCAGCGCGCTGCACACGCCGGAGGTGAGCGACATCGCCCGGATGACGAGCAGGAAGTTCTCGGGCATCTGGAACGGTAGCGATCGCACCACGTGGCCGAATTGCAGTGCGAAGTCGCGGAACTCGCGCGGATCCACCTCGCGCAGCTCGGCGAACCCCATGCCACCGAATCGGGCGAACAGCTGGGTCATGGCCCGCTCCAGCTCGGCTGTCTCGGTCGTGGGCAGCAGCACGCCGACCTCGCGCATGGCGCCCACCAGGCCCCTGCCGTCGCGCGACGCCGCCGCGATCAGCAGCTTCCGCAGCCCTCGGCGCGTCTCGGCGGTGACCTCGCCCATCATGCCGAAGTCGATGAACGTGAGCTTCCACGGGCGGCCGTCGGCCCCGTCCGCCGCGGGCGTGACGAAGATGTTGCCGGGGTGCGGGTCCGCATGAAAGAAGCCGTTGGTGAACAGCTGGTCGAACATGACCTCCGCGAAGACGGGGGCGACCTCGGCCGGGTCGATTCCTGCGGCGCGCAGAGCCTGCGCATCCGTGATCTTGATGGCTGTCACGTCTTCGAGCGTGAGAACGCGTCGGGTGGTGCGCTCCCAGACGATGTCGGGCACCGCCATGCGCTCGTCGTCGGCGAAGTCGGCAGCGAAACGCTCGCAGTTCGCGGCCTCGTGCAGGTAGTCGATCTCCTGCAGGCTTGTGTGGGCGAATTCTTCGACGAGCGCCGGCGCGTCCACACGGTCGGCGACCACGCCCACATGGGTCAGCCACCGGGCGACCCTGCGCAGCGCGGCCAGGTCCACGTCGACGATGGCGCCGATTCCCGGCCGCTGCACCTTGATCACGGCCCGTCTCAGGCCAGTCTCCGCCGCGTCTGCCGGCGCCAGCACGGCTCGATGAGCCTGGCCGAGGGATGCCGCGGCCACCGCCGTCTCATCGACCGACTCGAACGCCCGCTCCAGCGGCATCCCCAGCTCCGCCTCGGCGAGCGCGCGGATCTCGGCGAACGGCACCGGCGGAACTTCGTCCTGCAACCCCTCCAGTTCGGCCGTGATCTCGGGCGGCAGCACGTCGAGCCTCGAGGACATGAACTGGCCGACCTTGATCATGAGGCCACCAAGCTCGACGGCGAGGGCGTGGAAACGGCGCGCAAAGCGCCGCATCCGCTTCTCTCGGGTGCGCTCGGCGACCCGCGCAAGCCCGATGCGCGGCAAGAACAGCTCGTACCACCAGGTGACGGCGAGCTGCCAACCGGCGAATCGAAGGATGCGGCGGTACCTGGCGCGCGTGCCTTTGGTGCCCGGCGAAGGCTCTCGACCCTGACGGACCGGCGGCACCTCGGTCAGTCCTGGGCGAGGATCGAGTGGAGCTGGCGGCGCGCGTCGTCCAACACCGCGACGGCCTGCTTGATCTGCTCGGGCGAGCCGGTGCGGCGCACCTGGGCGGCCGCGTGCGCGAGCTCCATACCCGCCTTGGGCAGCACGGTGAAGCCGGTGCCCTCGTTCTCGTCGGTCTTCCACGGCACGGAGGCCTCAGCGCTGGAGGCCTCCTCGCGGCCGGTGTCGGTCAGCGCGTAGGTCTTGCGCCCGTTCGACTCCTCGGAGCTGATGAGCCCTTCGTCGGCCAGCAGCTGCAGAGTCGGGTAGACAGACCCCGCACTCGGCTTCCAGCTGCCGCCGCTGCGCTCCTCGATCTCGCGGATGATCTGGTACCCGTGCATCGGCTTCTCGGCGAGAAGCGCGAGCACCGCCGCCCGCACGTCGCCCCGACCCATGCGCCGGCCGACACGCTTCTCAAACTCCGAGCGCACCTGCTCCATGGTGTGCCACATGCCCTCGGCGGGGTTGCCGCCGCCGAATCCGCCGGCCTTGAACGAGGTGCCCATGATGTCCTCCTGATTGATCGTCAACGATACTCAACGATATATCGCTGAGCGCCTGGGCGACAGGGGCCATATGAACAAGCGCCACCACCTCGACGAGCTCGCCAAGGGCAGGCCCCTCTCAAAGATTCTGCGGCAGTAACAGGGGGCGCTCAGTCGGGCTGCGTCCAGTCGAAAACGGTGGTCAGGAACGGCGCCGTACCACCCGCGAGGGCGTTGTAGACCTCCTGCGCGTCGGCCGGCGAGCGCCGATCAGCGAGCGCGTCCACGTCAATCGTGCCGTCCCGAAGCCACCGCATCGCCTGCTCGACGTTGTCGCTCATGCTGCCGTGCACAAACGGCGACGGCCGGGCCGGCAGCTGCCACTCCCACCCGCTACGCAGTGTCACGTAGCGGTGGAACACCTCAGTGAAGACGTCATGCGCCGTGGCGTCGGTGCGCCGCATCCACGGTGCACCGATCAGCACGACTTCGCCGCCGGCGCGAACGATCCGCGTCGCTGCGAGCGCTGCGCCGTCGTGGCCCGAGCATTCGAGCACGAGGTCGAAGCCATTCGGGTTGCCATATTGCATGCGCTCGACGGGCGCCGGTACCTTGGCAAGCGCTTCGACGGATGCCGGCAGCAGCTCCCGTCGCTCGGCCCGTTCTAGTCGGGATGACAGGATTTGAACCTCCTTGACCCCCAGGTAGGACCATCGGCCTCATTGCCCTTGCAGCAGCCTACTTTCGCCGACTTTCGGCATCAGCCCTTGCTCTCCTTGCTCTCCTTGCACACGTTGCGGTCCCCCTTCTGTCCCCCTCGTTGCAGGCCGATGGTCGTGCTGGCGTTAGGTGGTGATCTCGATAGTCGGCTGGACCTGCTGATAGACGGGGGTCCACAGGTCGACGTCGACCTCGGGTGATTCGATGCTAACGATTAGGGAGTAGTCGACGCCCTGATCACTTTGGTCGTCCTTGGCGCGGTTCTTCCACCAGCCTGCGACCGGATAGACGGCGATGGCTCCCTTGCTGGCGAGGGCGGCGGCGGTTCCGGACCAGATGTCGGTATGGAGCGAGCCTGCAGCCTGCTGTTGGTTACTGCCGAACAGCCATCCTGCTTCGGTGTCGAGGCTCGGCGGCTTCTCGCCGTCGATGCGGGCGCGAGTGTTGATACGTTGCCGGAACGAGTCCACACTTTCCTCGGGTCGCCGGGTCGCGAACCGAAGTCCATGAGAGGGATAGATGTAGCGACCGGTCCATCCCCGGCTGGAGGGGTTCGGCTCGATAAAGTACGAGAGAGTCACGCGCATCCGAACCTTCGCGGCCCCGAGCTCCTCGAGCTGCTCGATCGGCCATGGCAGCTCATGGAGACTCATCTCGCGTGTCTTGCCCGCGCTGTTCGAACCGTCACGCTGGTACGGGTGAATGCGCGCTTCAGCGACGAGCGTGAGTGCATCAGTGGCGCTGTACAGAGCCCGGTCCGAGTCAGGAACGCCCATCCCGTAGCGGCGCAGGAGCGAGGTGAGCCCTGTCTTACTCGATTCAGCGTCGAAGCGCGCTCGCATGGGATCGGTCCATTCCGCAGAGTGGACGATCAGCGCACGCACGGTTTCAGGGCGCAGACCGGGATACGCGGCGTAGATGTCAGCGGCGATCGCGGCGACGGAGGCGGTGGCTGCGGAGGTATCGCGAGTTGTGGTGAAGAAGCCTTCGCCGAGTGTGCGGAAGCGCGTAGTCAGGAGCGCGAGGTTGGGCGGGGTGTCCACGTCGGTCTTGTCCGGTGAGGCGGCGACGTTTCCGCCGTCGGCAACGACGTCTGGTTTGAAGGGCCACTTCTTGCGGTCGAACAGGACAGAAGTACGGCTTACCGGGGAGAGTTCGCCTCGCGGGGCGATGGGCTGGTAGCCGGCGAAACCGGCAGGTGCCCCGGACATGTCGTCGTGGGAAGAATATGCACCGACGGTCAGTGCGTTCCAGGACTGGGAGGGGTCCTCGACTGGTTCGAGGTCGCTGCGGCTGAGGTGGTCGTCGGTGCCGACGACGTCGCGGACATTGCCCGCGGAGATGACGAACAGTCTGGGTCGTCTGGGTTCATCGCGATCGAGGTAGGTGAACTTGGGGTCGGTGTCGTCGATGGCACGGCCGAATGCTAACGCGTCGATCGATGCGGACCAGGATGTGGGCTTGCCTGCTTCAAGGACCGCCGTTGAATCTTCTTGACCGGCGACGGGTCTCGAGCGTTGCGCTGTGACGGCGAGCATGAACACCCGTGGGCGGCCTACGGCTTGGATCTCGGGCTGGTCGACCGCGCGAGCGGTGATGGCGCCGTACAGGTCCCGATCGTTGTCTCCCCTGTCGGGCAGGAACTTCACGGATTCGAGGCGGTGACGGAGTTCGACCACGCCCGAGTCGAGCACGGCGCCGTGGAGGTCGCCGTAGAGAGCGAGCCCAGCCATCTCGGTCCCGTGCCCATGCACGGGCGGAGGCTGCCATGACGGATCTGCCACATGGAGGTCTGGGGCGGCGATTGAGTCGGCCAGCAGCGGATGCCCGTCTTGCACACCCGTATCCAGGATGCACACGACGGGAGCGCCAGCTGATGCCGGACGAAGCCGTTGACGGAGCTCCTCGACCCACTCGGCCTGTTCCGCGGCGGGCAGTTCGGTGAGGAAGCTTGCGACGGCGTGAGGTTGCCGCAGTTCGGCGATGTCGTCCAGCGTGTGAAACGCCTCAGCGAGCTGATCCGCCGTGGCGTACAGCAGCACGACGGTTCGTTCGCCGAACCCGAGGTAGTGGTCGCTGGTGCGGAGGCCGTGCGCGGCGACGAACTCGGTGAACCGGCGCAGCTCATTGCCGTCGCGTTTGCGCAGCCACACCTCCCACCATCTAGTCTCAGACGGGTCAGTGGGGTAGGTCCCGTCGGAGTCGGTCCAGAGTTCCCGAATCGTAGCCCGGCGGATGGCCTGGATTCCGTCCACTAGGGCGGCGTTGCGCGCCTTGTCCTCGCCGGATGACTCGACGTACTGAGTCAACTTCTTGAGGAAATACTCTTTCTTGCCATCCGGGACATAGACAGTCGCAATCTGGACGGGACCGTCCACAGAATCGGCCTCCCGGACGGCGACAAGCTCGGGCTGCTCGCCGGAGCGCTGCACATCCAGGCTCTCCAGGGCCAGTTCGAGGCCGGGGAAGGAGAGGAACGAGATGTAGGTCCCCGAGACTTCGGGCGCGTCGACCGGAGCCGCCAGCGCGGCTTCATATTGCTGGACGAGGGTCGAGCCGTGTCGACCTCGATCCCCCGAGAACCCGGAACCATCGGTACCGCCGCCGCCCGTAGGAATGGTGAAGGGTTCGGAGCGCGGTAGCCCAGGCACAACGATGTGCGGACGGTCACGTTCAGCCATGCCGCCTACACGCTCTGGTTGCGTTGACCGGTGAGACGAGGCCGCTCGTCGAGGGCCGCAATCAGATCGCTCGTGAGGATCCTTGTTCGGCCGGCGAGGACGCTATGTTTTGCGGCGTTCTCTGCGGCCGTCGCGATCTCGGCGTGGCTGAGTCCGCGAGCCGCTGTGAGCACCCGCGGCCAGCTCAGATTGCTGATGTGAAACAGCGCCAGACGGTTCTTGATAACCGCTTGGGCATTCGCGTCATCGGGGAGCACGAAATCCATGACCGTGTCGAATCGCCGGTACAGCGCGTTGTCCAGCAACTGCGGATGGTTCGTGGCCGCGACAATGACGCTTTCCGAGGTGTCCTCTTCTAGGAACTGGAGAAACGAATTCAGGACTCGACGGATCTCGCCGACGTCGTTCGCTGCCGCGCGGTCTCCAGCGAGCGCGTCCACTTCGTCAAATAGATAGACCCCCCGCGTCTCAACGAGCGCGTCGAAGATCAGGCGAAGCTTCGCCGCGGTCTCCCCCATGAACTTGGTGATAATCGTGTCCAGGCGAATCGCGAACAGAGGCAATCCGAGTTCACCGGCGAGCACTCGCGCGGTCGAGGTCTTGCCAGTACCGGGTGGTCCGATCAGCAGGAGCCGTCGAGCGGGGCGAAGTCCGTGGCGAGCGAGCGTGTCGCGCTGACGTTGCTCAAGCAGGACGTGGTTCAGACGTGCGCTCAGATCGTCAGACAGGACAAGATCGCCGAGGCGCGCGTCTGGGTAGCTGACGGTCAGCAGCGAGCCCAGTTCGCCTCGAGGTTGGGTGACGGGCACGACGGCCGCGACGCGCGACGGAGCTGTGGCTCGCTTGCGCAGGTCGTCCACGAGGTCGCGAAGATCTTGGGCAAAGTTCGACTGTCCTGCGCGCGCGGCCTTCGCAGCGACCTGCATCGCGACCGCGTAGAACTGAGCGTCATCGCCGTCTGCATGGCTTTTCACGAGCGCTTTGAGCTGGTCGTTGGTTGCCACGGCCTGACCTCCTTCGGCGCACGAGTCTGGTCCTGACCAGGTTCGGCAGGCTGTCCCCAGTCTAGCTATCGTCACCTTGCCTCAGCGGGCACCACGCCTCACGCCGTGGCGACAGGAGGCCTATTGAACTCGCCCCCTCCGACAGCCGCTGAGCTGCCGCGCGCCGGAGCCCCGCACCTGATCGAAACCGCGCAACAGACCAACGCACTCCTCTTCCGGTCCATCCCGAAACGCGGCCACCGCTCGCAGCGGCGGAGGCCATCGTCCGCCGACAAGACTCCTCATCGACGGACGGCGGGGGACGCTCCAACAACGCTGTTAGTCCCTCAGCGCAATGAGCCGGACCTTGATGAGGCTACGACCTTGAAGGCGTCCGCCCGCTGAGCAACGAGCTGACGTGTAGAGCGCCGACGATAAACTCGGAATATGCCCCTCTCGCAGCGAACGGTCGGTCTGATCGCGCAGGCGGCATCTGAGTTCGGCCATGCGTCGCTCTCGACGGAGCTTCTGAAAGCAGGGATCGCCGATGGCGACCCGGGGCAGGTGGATCGCGCGGGAAAGTCAATAGCGCGGGACAAGCGCGCTGCCGCCGCCGTGAAGGATGCGCTGGCCAAGAAGAGGTGGCCCAAGCTCCTGGCGCTGGCAGATACCGTGCTCAACCGGCTCGCTTCGCAAGGTGAGATGCCGTCCTGGGCGACGGAGCTTGGCCTGTCGCTGCGCGCTGACGGCTATGACGCGATCGCCGTCGAAACTGAGGACGAAGCTCCGGGCTTCTGGGGTTCGCCCACGGTAAAGCGGACTTGGAAGATATCACCCCTCGGGGACGAAGATGTGCCGCTTGCGGCGAATGCGACCGCGTTGGCCGCGGATCTCAAGTCGCATGGGATGGACATTGCTGCGAATCACTTCGACCAGGCCTTTCAGTCCCTCACGGCGGGGCGATGGGAAGCCGCGAACGGCCAGCTTCGGGCGACGTACGAGGATGTGCTCATTGAGGTTGCTCGGACGAAGTTTGGTTGGACCGGGAACTCCGGTGGGCAAGCTCTCGACGTACTTCACGGCAAGAAGGTACTCAACGATCACGAGCACGACTACCTCAAAGGCCTGTGGGGCATGAGTCACACGAACGGTTCCCACCCCGGCATGAGCAACCAGACCGAGGCTCAGATTCGGATGCAGGCGATCGTAGCCGCCATCCGGTTCATCCTGAACGGGGTCGTCTAGGTGTACTTCCCCGTGACGTTGTGAACGCGTTCTGAGGGGGTCTGGCCGCCGATGCCGGTGTGGGGTCTGTGGTGATTGTAGTGGTGTAGCCAGATCTCGTAGGCGGCGGTCCGTTCGGCTTCGTTGGCGTAGGGCTTCGCGTAGGCCCATTCCGCGGCGAGGGTGCGGTTGAAGCGCTCGACTTTCCCGTTGGTCTGCGGCCGGTAGGGCCTGGTCCACTTGTGCTTGACGTTCTCTCCGAGGGCGTCAGCGAACGCGTGGGACCGGTAGCAGGCGCCGTTGTCGGTCATCACCGCGGTCACGGTCACGCCCAGGCTCGCGAAGAACGCGTTCGCACGGGTCCAGAACCCGGCGGCGGTCTCCTTGCGCTCGTCGTCGAGGATCTCCGAGTACGCGACCCGGGATTTGTCATCGACGGCGTGGTGCAGGTACCGGTAGCCGCGGGAGCCGGCCGCGCCGGCACGTGTCGCCTTACCTCGGGCGACACCGGCAGCCCGGTCCTGCACGGACCCCCTGCCGTGCAGGCGCCACCCACCGCCGTCGGGGATCCGGCCCTGCTTCTTGATATCCACGTGCACCAGCTGCCCCGGCTGGGCGAGCTCGTACCGCTTCGGCTTCGGCTTGCGCATCGGCAGCCCGGTCGCCTGGTCGATGTTCGCCAGCTTCGGCATCCCGTACCGGGCGAGCACGCGGCCGACCGTGGACCGGGCCAGATGCAAGTGATACGCGATCCGATGCGGTCCCCACCGCCTGGTGAACCGCAGCGACACGATCCGCCGCTCGGTCTTGCGCGGCAGCTGATTCGGAGAAGACAACGGCGTCGAGCTGCGGTCCGTCAACGGCAGCCCGGCCCGATACCGGTCGGCCCACCGCTTCGCCGTCGCCGGCGAGCACTGGAACCGTTCCGCGGCGCGCCGCAACGGCCAGCCTCGATCGACGACGAGAACAGCAAGACGACGACGCCCCTCCGGCGTCAAAGGCGCGTTAGCGTGAGTCACGAAGACCTCCGTGGTCAGGAGTGAGTGTGGTAACCCACATCCTGCCCGGAGGTCTTCGCCTTACCTCACATGTTCACAACCCGCCGGGGAAGTACATCTAGGCTCCGGGTCACGTCTGCGCTCCTCTTCTAGTCTTGGAGCATGACCTTCACCGCGCTCCACCGTGCGCTCGGCCTTGCGCCGGGACCGCTGACTGATGCGCTGCTCGATGCAGCGGTGGCCGCAGGTGTCATGGAGGCGGATGACCTGGATTGGAAGTCGGAGTTGCCGCCGGCGAAGGGCCTGCCCCAGACGGACTTCCCGAAGGACGTCGCCGCGATGGCGAACAGCGGCGGCGGCATCATCGTGTTCGGCGTCCGCGAGTCCCAGAAGGCAGCGACCGAACGAATCGACGTGGGCGAGCTCGACGAAGCCTACGAGCGCTCATTGCGGAGCGCCGCGATCACCGCCATCTCGCCGCCAGTGTTCGGATTGAATGTCTATCGCCTTGGAGACGAGGGCAATCGGGCGGTCGTGGTGGAAGTGCCAGCGAGCATCGACGGGCCGCACCTGATCTACAAGAACGACTACTTCGCGGCTCCAGTGCGAAATGACTCGGACACGGTGTGGATGAAGGAGCGCCAGATCGAGGCGATGTACCGGGCTCGTTTCGAGGAGCGTCGACATGCGACAGAGGCATTGGACGCGCTGTACGGCGAGGCGGCAGCAGGTCGAGATTCTGACAAGCGCGCCTGGCTGGTCGCGGTTGCTCACCCGCGCATCCCTCGCTTCCGTGACCGGCTGACTCGCGAGGATGCGCGCGGGGTGCTGACGAAGACCGTGGGGCTGGCCCTAACCTATGCCGGGCGCGGAGGCATCCACCCACTGGAGAATGTGGACCGCGATAACCCGCGTCCCGGGTTGCGCCGCTGGGTGGCCGTGAACTCGGCGACCGGCGAACGTTCGGTCTGGAAGGAGGCGTGGATGAGCATCCACAGTGACGGGTCTGTGACGGTCACGGCGGCTGTCGGTGGGCATCGCATGAGCAGCGACGGGTACTTCGAGGGCTGGCAGGTGGAGTCTGCCGCGATCGAGTGCGCCATCGCCGATCTGATGGCACTCATGAGAACCACCGCGGAGGCAACCGACAACGACGAATACGACGTTCGCCTGGGGATCGAATGGACGGGTCAGCAGCCGATAACGATCCTGACGAAGGACAACATGGGCTTCACCTACGAGGGCGTTTCGGTCCCGCTACACCGCTACACGCCGGTTGAGACAACCGTGAACGCTATCGAGCCGGCAGCGGACTTCTTCTGGCACGTTCACGACTTCGCTCAGGACTGCGTGAATCAGGGCGGCATCTCGCACGTGTTAATGATCCAGCCGCCTGCCCGAGACGCGTCGGCGTAGTCGCGACTCCCCCGCAAGCGCCGCACCGAGTCGGATTTGCACCGGCTCGGTGCGGCGCACGGTTCTTGCTTCGACTGTCAGGCGGCCCTTGCCGCGACGGGTTCCAGAGCCCAGTCCCGGACACCCCTGCCCTCGACGAAGAGCCATTCTGCTCGGCACTTGTCGCAGAGGATCCGCACGTCATGTTCCCAGAAGCCCGGGATATTGTCGTGCTCTTCCACGATCGTCCCGTCCCCGCAGGGGCACAGGAACTCGTAGCGCTCCACCGTTCCGGCACCGGCGCCCCAGCCCTCGTGGTCGTGTGCGTCTCCACCGACCGGCTCCGTTCGGATAGGGGCCGGCGAAGGTTCCGTCCGCATCCACTCCGCGATCGAGGTGACTACGGCGTCGTAGGCCGAGGGCGAGTGAGATACCTCGTGGAAGATCGCCAGAAGCTCGTCGGCGGTGCGGGCGACGCGGTGATCGCTGTCGCGGACACCGGCCGAGTAGTCGCCCGCGAGATCGCCCACGACGTCGTTGCGGCGGGCCTGTTGGACGAGCCAGTCGTGGAACGGAGCCGGCTCGGCGACCGGATCCGGCCGGACCCAGCCCTCAGTGATGAGCTCGCCGGCGGCTGCCCGCGCAAGTGCTTCGCGCAGGTGCTCGTACCCGGCGGGGCGGTAGTGGCTGGCCCGCGGTCGCACCTGGCCGGAGCCGACCATCCGGCGCACGTAGTCATGCTCGCGCTCGGAGATGCCGATCAGGAGGTTCGGACCGTCCCCGTCCGGGTCCGTGATCGGGAGGCCCAGCGCTGCTGCCGCCCAGATCAGTCGGCCATTGGACACATAGGAGAAGTGCGGGCTGAGGAACCACTCCGCGGTGTGTTTTAAGGAGTAGCTGCCGACCTCAGAAGCCTCAGAGCCCGAGGTGGGCGTGAACATCCGCAGCATGTCCGTGATGAGGGCGAGCTGGATGTAGTCGGTCTTTCCGTTGAAGCTCCATGGCGAGTCGGAGCGGACGCCGTTCTCGCCGAGACGAGGAGCGCCGCCGTGCGCGCCGATCAGTTCGTGATCGCTGAGTGCGGCGATCAGCCGCCGTGCGATGACCCGCGGACCAAGGAGACCCTGGGTCAACGGGGAGCTCATCTGCCGCAGCGCGGATGTGTAGTTCGTGCCGGTGAAGGCCGACCAGGCACGCGCATCCTGCTGGAACGCGCGGCTCGGAGTGTTGTTGCTGGGAGTCATCTCAATCTCTTGTTCCGGGCTATGCACCCCACGCCTACCAGCCCTGTGACATGAGAGAGATCTCGAACCAACAGGTAGTGCTTCTCTGGATTCCGCATCAGCGGTTGTCCTCGACGTCTTCGCCGCGTGGGGACTCAGACTCGGAGACAGGCAGTCCAGACCGCCCACGTGAATTATAGCCCGGAGACGGCTTCGGCAGGCTGGAGGTCGTGCCGCGATACGAAGAGGGCGCTGCCGAATCAGCACCCCCCTTTCGCCGCGCGCGGCCGGAGCTTCTAGACGTGGACCGCCTGCTCAGCTCGCGCCTGCCGTCTTGCGTGGCGACGCTCAAGAGCTTCCACCGCGTGGACACGCGCGAGGACGACCAAGCTGACCGGACCCATCACGAGGAACTTCAACGCATCCCAGATGAAGAGGCCGACGGCCAGGTTGAGCCAGCCCGGGCCACCGTCCCGGATGCCTGCGGCGCAAGTGGCCGCGGCGAGCAGGAGGGGGGCTGCGAGGAGCATCGCCGGGATGCCCCACTTGAGCCCGCGTCGAGTGCGGATGCGGTCAAGCAGGAGATTGGTCGGTGCCCAGCGCAGCAGGTGGTGCACTCGAACGCTGGCGGCCCAGATGAGTCGGAACACGGCGATCCTCTTCTCTCGTCAAGAGCGGCGAAGGAAGAGATCGCGGACCGGCGGCTCGTCGTGCCTGGATTGGTCCCCTACTTCCGCAAGGAATGGGCCACGTCTGGTCCCCCCTCGCAACTGGAACGCGCGTGAGGGGGAACACTAATCCAAGTAACCATGACTTCAGGGGACCAGAACACCGAGGGTCAAGAAAGACGAGGCCCAGGCGAGAAAACTGCTTCTCACCTAGGCTTTTTGTCGGGATGACAGGATTTGAACCTGCGGCCCCTTGACCCCCAGTCAAGTGCGCTACCAAGCTGCGCCACATCCCGATGCCTTCGCGTTCGCGAATGGCAACTCGACCATCTTAGCGGGTGCGATGGGGGTCTCGATACGCGCCGCAGGCGCTACTCGACCGGCGGAGGCTGGGGGTCTCGATACGCGCCGCAGGCGCTACTCGACCGGCGGGGCGGCGAGCACCTCGTGGAGGAAGGCGAGCATGGCGTGCCATGCTCGCGCATCCGCTGTGGGGCGGTAGTTGGGGCCGGGCACGGTGAAGGCGTGTGGGGCTCCGCTGTAGGTGGTGACCTGCCAGTCAATGTCGCCGGCGGCGCGCAGCTCGTCCTGGAAGGCGGCGATGTCGGTGTCGGGCACGACCGGGTCCGCTCCCCCGGTGAGGATCAGCAGGCTGGCGCGAATGGCGCTCGCGTCGCTGGGGTCGTGCGCGATGAGGCCGCCATGCAGGCTGACGACGCCACGCGCATCCGCCCCGGTGCGAGCGAACTCGAGAGCCGCACTGCCGCCGAAGCAGTAACCGATCACGGCCAGGCGCGACGAGTCGACCGCCGTGTTCGCGGCGAGCTCGGCGAAGCCCGCCGCCACGCGCGCTCGCAGCAGCGGAAGATCCGCGTAGAAGCCGCGCGCTGTGGCCGACGCGTCGGCACCCTGAGGGCGGATGCCGCGGCCGTACACGTCGGCGGCGAACGCTGCGAACCCGAGCCTCGCGAGCATCTGCGCTCGCATCTTCACCGTATCGCCGACGCCGGTCCAGTCATGCACGATGAGCACGCCAGGCAGTGGCCGCTCGGCCGCCGCGTCGTAGGCGAAGTAGCCCTCGAGCTCCGCCTCCTCATGGCCGTATGCAACGTCAGAGGTCTCGATGCGGGACTCAGACGACAGCGGGACGGTGGCGAGAAGTTCCTCGTGGGCGGGCGAAAGAGTCATGCTTTCACTCTAGGCACGTCGGGGCCGGGCGCGCGATCGTCAGTCAAACCGCACGAACGCACGCAGCGTTCCATCGCCGAACTCCGTCGTCGAACGGTAGCCGAGGGAATCGTAGAACGCCTTCTGCCCCGGTTCATCATCGGTCAGCAGCACCTTCTGCCGCACGTGCGCGAAACGGGCCAGCGCCTCCGTGACCAGCATGCGCCCGATACCTTCCCGTTGGTGGCTCGGCCGCACCAGGATGTCCTGGAGGTAACAGATGGTCGCGTTGTCGGAGATGACGCGCGCCAGACCCGCGAGCTCTGTCCCGAGCCGCGCCTCGACGATCAGAGACGACCCCGCCAACGCCGCACCCAGCGCCTCCGGCTTGTCGGTGTAAGCAGACCATCCCACCGAGTTGTACAGATCCAGCACATCCTGCAGATCGAGCTCGGCTGCGGTCGCGATTCGGATTGTCACCATGGGCCAATCCAACCAGAGCGCAGCCGACGCGGCCTCGGGCGAGGCTCTCCAGGCTATGGAGTCATCCGCAGCTGGTCGAGCAGCCAGCCGGCACCGCGCGCCGTGGCACCGAGGGCCGCCACGCGTTCCTGCAGTTCGCGGTCGGAGGTGACCACAATCACCTGCGCCGCCGGGTCGTCCTGCCGAAGCTCGCGCACGGTGTCGACGATCGAATCATCGCCCGAGTGCAGGGCGCGCACCACGCGCATCGGCGCATCAGTGCCATCAGTGCCAGCAGTGCCAGCAGTGCCAGCAGTGCCAGCGGATGCCGCGGCGACATCCGCGTCGCGAGCCTGCCCCTCGACCACCAGCGCCCACTGCGGCCACCACCGTTCGAGCGGAAGGTCCAATCGCTGCGCCGCGACGCCCGCCTGAGCGAGCGTCGCCACCTGAGCAGCGAGCCGTTCGGCGGCGCCCCGCCGATCCCTCCACCACCCGTCGGGCCGCGATCCCACCACGTTCGCCATGTCGACGACGAGCACGACGCGGCGGCCGAGCTCAGCCCGAAGCGCCGGCCACGCCGCCCCGAAGCCGGGGTGCAGCGGCAGCGAGTCGACCTCGGCGACGGGAACCCAGCGCAGCTCGAGGCTCTCGGGGTCGCCGATCACGGGCTCGAACGGCTCGACCACCCGCGCGGCCACCGTCGTGTACGACCAGAAGCCAAGATCGAGCACGCTCGCGAAACGCAGCTGCAGGCTCTCGCGCGGCACTCCTGCCTCCTCGTTCGCCTCGCGCAGAGCGCCGTCGACCGCGGATTCCCCCTGCTTACGCGCGCCACCCGGCAACCCCCAGGTGCCGCCGAAGTGGCTCCACTCCACGCGATGCTGCAGAAGGATGCCGCGCCGCTCGTCATGCGCCAGCAGCCCCGCGGCGCCGAACCGCCCCCAGAACTTTCGGCCATCCGGCCCCTCGACCCACGCATCGCCGGGATCCCGCGGCAGGTGCGGAGGCGGCGGAAGGGTCACGCCCCCAGACTATGCCGCGACGCGGATTGAAGGGTCGAGCGAGACGCGGATTGAGGGTCGAGCGCGACGCGGATTGAGGGTCGAGCGCGACGCGGGTTGAGAGGTCGAGCGAGACGCGGGTTGAGGAGTCGGCAAAGCCGACGTCTCGAAACCTAACACCCCGTACGCAACGAACCCCGAGCTGGCCCGCCACCGAAAGCAGGAGAAATCGATCACTTCGACGCTCATCTTCCTGCTTTCGGTTCAGGGTTTCGAGACGGCGCTTCGCGCCTCCTCAACCCGCCTCCGTGTCAGCGCTTCCGCTTCTCCCGCACCCGCATATTCACCACGATCGGGGTCCCCTCAAACCCGTAGATCTCGCGCAGCCGGCGCTGAATGTACCGCCGGTACCCAGGGTCGAGGAACCCGGTCGTGAACAGCACGAACGTCGGCGGCCGCGACGACGCCTGCGTGCCGAACAGCACGCGCGGCTGCTTGCCGCCGCGAACCGGGTGCGGGTGCTCGGCCGTCAGCTCCGCCAGGAACGCGTTGAACTTGCCCGTCGCGATGCGCGTATCCCACGACTCGAGCGCCAACTCCAGCGCGGGCACCAGCTTCTCCAGGTGCCGCCCGGTGCGCGCCGAGATGTTCACGCGCGGCGCCCACGACACGTGCGCGAGATCCTGCTCGATCTCCCGCTCCAGGTAGCGCCGGCGCTCGTCGTCGAGCAGGTCCCACTTGTTGAACGCGAGCACCAGCGCGCGGCCGGATTCGAGCACGAGGTCGATGATGCGCACATCCTGCTCGCTGATCGGCTCGCTCACGTCGAGAATCACGACCGCGACCTCGGCCTTCTCGAGCGCCGTGCTCGTGCGCAGCGAGGCGTAGAAGTCGGCCCCCTGCGACAGATGCACACGACGACGGATGCCGGCGGTGTCGACGAACCGCCAGACGCGCCCGCCCAGCTCCACCTGCTCGTCCACGGGGTCACGCGTCGTTCCGGCCAACTCGTTGACCACCACCCGCTCCTCGCCCGCGGCCTTGTTCAGCAGGCTCGACTTGCCCACGTTCGGGCGCCCCACGATCGCCACGCGCCGAGGACCGCCGACCTCCTCCTTCGCGACCGCAGAGACCTCGGGCAGCTTCCCGATGATCTCGTCGAGCAGGTCGGCCACTCCGCGGCCGTGCAGGGCAGAGACCGGATGCGGCTCTCCCAGCCCAAGAGACCACAGGGCGGCCGCGTTCGGCTCCTGCCGGGTGTCGTCCACCTTGTTCGCGGCCACGAAGACCGGGCGATTCGTCTTGCGCAGCAGGCGCACGACGTGCTCGTCGGTGGCGGTCACACCCACGTTGGCGTCGACCACGAACAGCACGGCGTCGGCGAGGTCGATGGCCACCTCGGCCTGGGCGGCGACCGACGCGTTGATGCCTCTGGCGTCCGGCTCCCAGCCGCCCGTGTCGACGATGGTGAAGTGGCGCCCGTTCCACTCGGCACGGTACGAGACGCGGTCACGGGTGACGCCGGGGGTGTCCTCGACGACGGCCTCGCGGCGGCCGAGGATGCGGTTCACGAGCGCTGACTTGCCCACGTTCGGCCGGCCCACGATCGCGAGCACCGGCAGCGCCGGCAGGTACGCGATGGCATCCGGGTCTTCGGTCGCCGCGTCGAGGATGCCGCGGTCGACCTCGTCGAGTTCGTAGTCCTCGAGGCCGGTGCGCAGGGCGGCCGCACGCTGCGTGGCGAGGTCGTCGTCGAGCTCGGCCAGGCGCGAGGCGAGCTCGTCGCCCTCAGACGTGTCGTCGGGACCGTCGAAAAGCTCGTCGGAATCGGAGGGTGTGGGCATACCCCAAGCCTACGGGGCGGAATGCTAACGACGGCACGCGGATTGAGGAGGCCGAAGGCCGTCTCGAAATCCAGCACCCGGTTTCGAGACGTGGCCTGCGGCCACTCCTCGACCTGCTTTCAGGCGTTGCGCTCGATCACGGCCACCACGGCATCCACCGTCTCATCGAAGTCAAGCGCCGTCGAGTCGACCGTGGTCACGCCCTCGGCGGCCGTCATGAAGTCGACGACGCGCGAGTCGGCCTCGTCCCGCCGGTGCAGCTGCTGTCCGACGACGGCCGCGTCTTCGCCCGTGAGCTCCGCGGCGCGGCGCGCCGCCCGCACGTCGGGGTCCGCGGTCAAGAGGATGCGCACGGGCGCGTGCGGCGCCACCACCGTCGTGATGTCCCGACCCTCGACCACGATGCCGGGCCGCTCGGTGCCGGCCATGATCTGCCTGAAGAGCACCGTCAGCTGCTCGCGCACCTCGGGCACCCGGGCGATCGCGCTGACGAGCCCGGAGACCCGCGGCTCGCGAATCGCCTCCGTGACATCGGTGCCGCCGCTGACGTCCGTGCCGGCACCCTCCCCCACGACGACCCGGTACCCGCCGGGCTCGGTGCCGATGCTCAGCACGAAGCCGGCGAGCGACGAGGCGACTGCGGCAGCATCCGTCTCATCGATGCCGCGCGAGCCGACATACCAGGCCAGCGCGCGGTAGCAGGCGCCCGTGTCGAGGTACGCGTAGCCGAGCCGGGCGGCGACGGCCTTGCTCACGCTCGACTTGCCGCTGCCCGCGGGCCCGTCGACGGCCACGATGAGGGAGGTGTGAGTCATGATCCGGCGATCCTCCAGCCGCGTGCCGACAGTTCATCGATGGTGCGCTGCTGCGCCTCGGGCAGCACGGCGATCTCGGCGAGCCCGATCGCGGCGCCGGGCGAGTGCTCGAGCCTGAGGTCCTCGAGGTTCACGCCGATCTCGCCCATCTCGGTGAAGAGCCGCCCCAACTCGCCCGGCGCGTCCTCGACCATCACGACCACCTGCGCGAACCGGCGATCCTGGCCGTGCTTGCCCGGCAGCCGGGCGACGCCGGCGTTGCCCGCCGCGAGTTCCTCGGCCAGCGCACGACGGGCACCGGATGCCTCCGGGTCGTCGAGCGCGCCCAGAACCGTGTCGAGGTCATCGCGCACACCGCGCAGAATCTCGGCCACGGCCGGGGCATTCGCGCCCAGAATCTGTACCCACAGCTCGGGATCGCTCGACGCGATGCGGGTCACGTCGCGCAGCCCCTGGCCGGCGAGGCCGAGCGCGGCATCCGACGAGCCCATGAGGCGCTTCGCCATGAGCGTCGCTACCAGCTGCGGCGCGTGCGAGACGAGCGCGACGGCGGCGTCGTGCGCCACCGTGTTCAACTCGACGGGCACGGCACCGAGGTCGAGAATGAGCGACTCGACGACCTGCGTGCGGCTGCGCGAGAGCTCGGGCCGCGTGCACACCACCCAGGGCCGGCCGATGAAGAGGTCGGCGCGCGCCGAGATCGCTCCCCCGCGTTCGCGACCAGCCAGCGGATGCGACCCCACGTAGCGCCCCACATCGACGCCGCCCGTCGTCTGCGACTCGGCCGTCCGCTCCACCTCCGACAGCGGCCCGACCTTCACGCTGGCCACGTCCGTCACCACCGCAGCGGGGTGGGCCTTGAGCTCGGCGGCGACCACCCGGGCGGTCAGGTCGGGCGGCACGCACACGACGACGAGGGTGGGGGCGTCATCCGCTCGCGAAAGCCGGCCTGCGCCGTAGTCGATGGCGAGGCGCAGGTTGGCGGGCGAGGCGTCGTCGAGAATGACGTCGACGCCACGCGCCTTCAGGCCGAGGCCGATGCTGGCGCCGAGCAGGCCTGCGCCGACAACGCGAACCTGGCCGGTCAGCCGGGAGGTGTGCGCGGTCATTCCTCTGCCCCCTGGCGCGAGATTGTCAGCAGCTCGCCGAGCTCCGCCCTGGTGAGGTCGCGGGCCTGCCCCACGGCGAGCGTGCCGAGGTGCAGTGGCCCGAACTGGCGGCGAACGAGGTCGTTCACGGGGTGGCCGACGGCGTCGAGCATGCGGCGCACGATGCGGTTGCGGCCCGAGTGCAGCACGATCTCCACGAGGCTGCTGTCGCGGCTGCGCTCCAGAAGCCGTGCCTTGTCGGCGACGATCGGGCCGTCGTCGAGTTCGATGCCCTTCGTGAGACGGGCGACGTCCTGCGGCGTCACCACGCCGGCGACCCGGGCGATGTACGTCTTGGTCACACCGAACGACGGGTGCGCAAGCACGTGGGCGAGCGCGCCGTCGTTCGTCAGCAGCAGGAGCCCGGAGGTGTCGGCGTCGAGGCGGCCCACGTTGAACAGCCGCTCCTCGTAATCGTCGGTGAAGCGCCGCAGGTCGGGCCTGCCGTGTTCATCCTTCAGGGACGACACGACGCCCGTCGGCTTGTTGAGCATCACGTAGCGCCGGGAGGGGTCGAGCTGCACGGCCACGTTGTCGACGGCAACCTCATCGACGGTGGGGTCGACGCGGCGGCCGAGCTCGGTGACGACCTTTCCGTTCACCCGCACCCGGCCCGCGCTGATCATCTCCTCGCTCACGCGTCGGCTCGCGACGCCGGCGGCAGCCATGACCTTCTGCAGCCGCTCGCCCTCGGGCTTATCCGATTCCATCGAATCCCTCCATGCCGTCGGCGAGCAGCGGCGAGATCTTCGGCAGCTCATCGATCGAGTTGACGCCGAGCTGGGTCAGCAGCAGATCGGTCGTGCCGTAGTTGATCGCCCCGGTCTCACTGTCGGTGAACAGCTCGGTGATGAGCCCGCGGCCGAGCAGCGTGCGCACCACTGAGTCCACGTTCACGGCGCGGATCGACGCGATTTGCCCGCGGCTGATCGGCTGCTTGTATGCGATGACGGCGAGCGTCTCGAGTGCCGCCTGCGAGAGCCGGCTCGGGTTCTGCGAGAGCACGAAGTCGGCGATCACGTCGTCATACTCGGCCCGCACGTAGATGCGCCAACCGCCGCCCACCTCGCGCAGCTCGAAGCCGCGCCGGGTGCCGCCGTCACCCACACCGTCGAAGTCGCGCACGAGTTCTTCGATCGCCTGGCGCACCGCGGCCACGGGGCTGCCGAGCGCGGTCGCCAGGCTCACGAGGCTCTGTGGCTCATCCGACACCATGAGAATCGCCTCGAGCGCACGGCGTACGTCGATCGCCGGCGCATTCACGGCCTCGCGCTGGCCCTCCACGCCGCTCTCGGTCACGCTCTCGCCCATCGTTTCAGTCATAGTCCGCCCCCAGGTTCGCCAGGTTCTCCTGGGACCACTGCTCCGCGGTCCAGCGGATCGTCAGCTCGCCAAGCGGCTCGATCTGCTCGAACGACACGGCCGCGTGCCGGTACAGCTCGAGCACGGCGATGAACCGCGCCACGACCTGCCCCTTCATGTCGGTGCCGGCGATCAGTTGGCGGAACGTGTGCGGCTCCCCCGAACGCAGCAGGGCCACCACCGTGGCCGCCTGCTCACGGATGCTCACCAGCGGCGCGTGCAGATGATCAAGCCCGACCACCGGAATCTCCCGCGGCGTCAGCGCCAGCGCCGCCAGCGCCGCGAAGTCCTCAAGCGTCAGCGTCCACACGAGCTCGGGCGTGCGCCTGCGGTACTTGTCCTCCAGCCGCACGCTGCGCGCGTGCCGACTCGACTCCCCCTCGAGCCGCTCGCCGAACCACGCGGAGGCCTCCTTGAACGCCCGGTACTGCAGCAGCCGCGCGAACAGCAGGTCGCGCGCCTCGAGCAGCGCCACATCTTCGGCGTCGACGAGCTCACCCTGCGGCAACAGCCCCGCCACCTTCAGGTCGAGCAGCGTCGCGGCCACCACCAGAAACTCGCTGGCCTCGTCGAGCCGATCCTCGCCCTCGAGCGCGCGCAGGTAGGCGATGAACTCGTCCGTCACCCGGCTCAGCGAGATCTCCGTGATGTCGAGCTCGTGCTTCGTGATCAGCGACAGCAGCAGATCGAACGGCCCCTCAAAGTTGCCGAGCGCCACGCGAAACGAACGGTTGTCTTCATCAGCGGATGCCGCATCCGCTGCGCCGGCGCCCGTGACGGCGTGCTCAGGCGACAGCGCCACGCGCGATCAGTTCCCTCGCGAGCTGACGGTATGCAGCCGCGGCCTGGTGCTCCGGCGCGAACTGGATGATAGGCATGGCTGCGACGGAGGCATCCGGGAACTTGACCGTGCGGGTGATCACGGTCTCGAGAACGCGCGAGTCGAAGGCATCGACGACGCGCTCGAGCACCTCGCGGGAGTGCAGCGTGCGCGAGTCGTACATGGTCGCGAGAATGCCGTCGAGCTCGAGCACCGGGTTCAGGCGGTCCTTGACCTTCTCGATCGTCTCGACGAGCAGGGCGACGCCACGCAGCGCGAAGAACTCGCACTCGAGCGGGATCAGCACGCCGTGCGCCGCCGTGAGGGCGTTGACGGTGAGGATGCCGAGCGAGGGCTGGCAGTCCACCAGGATCAGGTCGTAGTCGTTCGCGACCTTGCGCAGAACTCGCGAAAGGATCTGCTCGCGGGCGACCTCGTTCACGAGGTGCACCTCGGCCGCCGACAGGTCGATGTTGGCGGGGATCACATCGAGACCCGGCACGCCCGTGTGCTGGATCGTGTCTTTCGGGTCCTTCGAGCTCGACAGCAGCAGGTCGTAGATGGTCGGAACGTCGTGGGTCTCGACCCCGAGGCCGGCCGAGAGAGCGCCCTGCGGGTCGAAGTCGATGGCGAGCACGCGTCGACCGTATGCGGCGATGGATGCGCCCAGGTTGATGCTCGTCGTGGTCTTGCCGACGCCACCCTTCTGGTTGCACAGGGCGATGATGCGGGCGGGGCCGTGACTCTTCAGCGGCTTCGGCTCGGCGAACTCGTGCGCAGGGCGACCGGTCGGGCCGAGACGCGGGGCGTCGTCGCCCGCAACAAGGGTGCCGGTCTTCGAGGACGAGGAGGCGCCACCGGCCGACGCATCGCCGGCAGAAGCATCGATGAAGCCGGGAAGTTCCGTTCGCATCTCGTTATTGCGCGCCACCTGCGACGTCCTCGCTTCCCAAAAGTGTTGCACGCGGATTCCCGCGCCTCCGAGTCTAACGAACGCCGCGCCGAACCCGTGGTCGCACCGCCGCACGAGCGAGTTGAGGAGACGCGCAGCGTCGTCTCGAAACCCACCACCTCCGCCGGGTTTCGAGGCAGCCGCTCCGCGGCCTCCTCAACCGACGTAAACCCGGCCGCTCTCAGCTTTAGCGCGCTCTGGGATGCGCTTGGGTATATACGTCGCGCAGCGCATCCGCGGTCACGAGCGTGTAGATCTGCGTCGTCGCGACAGACGAGTGCCCCAGCAGCTCCTGCACCACGCGAACGTCGGCGCCGCCGGCCAGCAGATGCGTCGCGAACGAGTGCCGCAGGGTGTGCGGCGACACCGACGCACTCAGCTGCGCCCTCTCGGCCGCCGCCTTGATGATGAGCCAGGCGTTCTGCCGCGACACGCGCTGCCCGCGAACGCCGAGAAACAGCGCCGGCGTCGCCTTGCCGCGCGCGGAGAACAGCGGCCGCGCCCGCACCAGATACGCGTCGATCGCCGCGCGGGCGTAGCTGCCGAGCGGCACGATGCGCTGCTTGCTGCCCTTGCCCGTGAGCCGCACG
The DNA here is from genome assembly GCF_026410545.1 of Microbacterium sp. STN6. Lineage (GTDB taxonomy): Bacteria > Actinomycetota > Actinomycetes > Actinomycetales > Microbacteriaceae > Root112D2. Next base: position 787,003 of record NZ_JAPMIT010000001.1, on the reverse strand, counting down.
ATCTCGGCGTCGATCACGTCGTCCACGTTGAGGTCGACGGCCTCACTGACCCGCGCGCCCGTGGCGTACAGCAGCTCGAGCAGCGCCTTGTCACGCAGCGCCCGCGGATCCTCGCCATCCGTCGCCGCCAGCAGCGCCTGCACCTGCTCGATCGAGATCGCCTTCGGCAGCCTGCTGGCGAGCTTCGGCGGCTTCGTCTCCGCGGCGACGTTCTCACCCACCACCTGCTCCTCCAGCAGAAAACGGTGCCAGCCGCGCACGCTCGACAGCACGCGCGCAAGCGACGACGCGGTCAGCGGCGACTCGTCACGCGTCGCGAGATGCCGTGAGAAGCCCTGCACGTGCTGCGCCGTGATCTCTCCCGGCTCGTGAACGCCCTGAGCGTCAAGCCACGCCGTATAGCCGACGAGATCGCGACGATACGCGGCAACCGTGTTGTTCGAGAGTCCGCGCTCGATCGCCACGTGCCGCAGGTAATTGTCGACGGCCTTCTCGATGACAGTCACCTGCCGCTCACCCGTTCGCCGCCCGATCCGCCCGATCCGCCCGATCCGCCCGAGCGGCTCAGTGCCGCGCCGCCCACTTCGGATGCCGGGGCCACGCCGTCTCCGGCCCGCTCAACGTCGCCCATCCGCGCCGCCTTGCCTCGGCCGCCGCGAGCACTCCCACCACCATCGACGGGTTCTGCACCCTCCGCTCGAGCACCGCAGAGACGGCGTCGTCGAGCGGCACCCAGCGCACCTCGATACCGGCCTCCTCGCCGTGCCGCTTGTACGCCTCTTCGGTCGCCGCGAGCCCGCGCGCCAGGTAGATGCGGATCGCCTCGCTGCTCGAGCCGGGCGAGGTGTAGAACTCGGCGAGCACGCTCCACGTGGAGGCCGTCATGTCGGCCTCCTCGGCGAGCTCACGCTGGGCGGCGGCGAGCGGCGGCTCATCCGTCACATCGAGCAGCCCCGCCGGGATCTCCCACAGCCTCGAGCGCACCGGGTGCCGGTACTGCCGAATCACCAGCAGCCGGTCCTCGTCGTCGAGCGCCACGATCGCCACCGCACCGGTGTGATCGAGGTACTCGCGCGTCAGCTCGTCGTCATGCAGTCTGAACGTGTCACGATCCACGTTCCAGATCGTGCCCTCGAACGCCGTCTCACGCGAGAGCTGCTGCACCTGGTACGGCTCGTCGCGAAGCACGAAGTCGTCGCCCGCGGCATCCGTCTCACTCATCGTCGTTCACCTCGAACAGTCTGCTCGCCTCCTGCCGATCGAGCGCGGCCCCGATCAGGCCGCGGAACAGCGGATGCGCGTGGTTCGGCCGCGACCGCAGTTCCGGGTGCGCCTGTGTTCCCACGTAGAACGGGTGCGCGTCGCGCGGCAGTTCCACGTACTCCACGAGGCTGCCGTCCGGCGACGTGCCGCTGAACTGCATGCCGGCCGCGGCGATGCGCTCGCGGTACACGTTGCTGACCTCGTAGCGGTGTCGGTGCCGCTCGGACGCCTCGGGCGCGCCGTACAGCTCGGCGACGATCGACCCCTCGCTGAACGCGGCCGGGTACAGCCCGAGTCGCATGGTGCCGCCCAGGTCGCCCGCCGCGATGATGTCGACCTGCTCGGCCATGGTCGCGATCACCGGGTATTCGGTGTCGGGGTCGAATTCCGACGAGGATGCGCCGGCGAGCCCGGCGACGTTCCTCGCGTACTCGATGACCATGCACTGCAGACCGAGGCACAGCCCCAGCGCCGGAATCCCGTTCTCGCGCGCGAACCGCAGCGCGCCCAGCTTGCCCTCGATGCCACGGATCCCGAACCCGCCCGGCACACAGATGCCGTCGACGTCGGCCAGGTTACGCGCCTGGCCCTCGGGCGTCTCACACTCGTCAGACGGAATCCACTTCAGGTGCACCTTCGCCCGGTGCGCGAAGCCGCCCGCCCGCAGCGCCTCGATCACCGACAGGTACGCGTCGGGCAGGTCGATGTACTTGCCGACGACGCCGATGGTCACGTCATGCTTGGGATCGTGCACGGCCTCGAGCAGCTCGTCCCAGCTGGAACGGTCGAGCTCGCCGGCCGTCAGGCCGAGCATCTCCATGATGTACTCGTCGAGACCCTGCTCGTGCAGCGTCGAGGGAATGTCGTAGATGCTCGGCAGGTCCACGGTGTTCACCACGGCCTTCTCATCCACGTCGCACATGAGCGCGATCTTGCGCTTGTTCGACTCGGAGACGGGCCGGTCGCTGCGCAGCACGAGCGCATCCGGCTGGATTCCCAGCGAGCGCAGCGCCGCCACCGAGTGCTGCGTCGGCTTCGTCTTCTGCTCGCCAGAGGCGTTCATGAACGGAACGAGCGAGACGTGCACGAAGAAGCAGTTCTGCCGGCCGAGCTCGTGCCGCACCTGCCTGGCCGCCTCGATGAACGGCTGCGACTCGATATCGCCGACCGTGCCGCCGACCTCGGTGATGATCACGTCGGGTTTCGGCTCTTCGCTCGCCTGCAGGCGCATGCGCCGCTTGATCTCGTCGGTGATGTGTGGAATCACCTGCACCGTGTCGCCCAGGTACTCGCCGCGCCGCTCCTTGGCGATCACCTGCGAGTAGATCTGCCCGGTTGTGACGTTCGCCGCCTGGGTCAGGTTGATGTCGAGGAACCGCTCGTAGTGCCCGATGTCCAGGTCGGTCTCGGCGCCGTCGTCGGTGACGAACACCTCGCCGTGCTGGAACGGGTTCATCGTTCCCGGGTCCACGTTCAGATACGGGTCGAGCTTCTGCATCACGACGCGTAAGCCGCGCGCGGTCAGAAGATTTCCGAGGCTGGCGGCGGTCAGCCCCTTGCCCAACGAAGAAACGACACCACCCGTCACGAAGATGTGCTTGGTAGTGCCGTTTGTGAGCCCCGCGTTTTCGTTATCCACCACGGGCTTTCATCCTAACAGCAGCAGCCGGGCGTTTGCGCCGAGCCTCGCCTCGCGCCTCCCAGGGAGCGGGCCTCACGCCCCCAGAGACGGGCCTCAGGCCCCCAGAGAATCGGATGCGGTGCCGCCGCCCCGCGTCGCCACCGGCGCCTCAACGCCGATCGCGCGATAGAACTGCTGCATGGCTCGTCTGTTGTACTCGTCGGGGTCGAAGTCGCCGGCGGTGACGTCCCCGGCGAGGAAGGCGCGCATCCCCTCGGCCAGATCCTCATCGCTCGTCGGCACCACGAGGCCGACGCCGGCGGGCAGCGCGTCCTTCGCCGAGCCGAAGTCGACGGTCACGACGGGCAGGCCGAGCGTGAGGGCCTCGAGGATCACCATGGGCTGACCCTCGTAATTGCTCGAGAGCACGAAGCAATCACTTGCGGCCATGATGGCGTACGGGTTCGACTGCAGGCCCGTCAGGTACACCGCATCCGTCAGGCCGAGCTCGGCGATGAGCGCCTCCAGCTCGCCCACGAGCGGCCCGTGACCGATGAGCAGCAGCCGGGTGTCGGCGCGCTGGGCGTGCACGGCAGCGAATGCCCGGATCAGTCTGGCCTGGTTCTTCTCCGGCGAGAGCCGCCCGACGCTCACGAATGTGGTGCGCTTCGGCCCCTCGATGAGATCGAGCGCCCAGGCGGGCAGCTCCCCCGTCTCGGGATCGCTCAGCATCACCCGCAGGTCGACGGCGCCCTCCCGCAGAATGCGGGCCGAGTTGACGGTGTTCTGCGCCGAGAGGAACTTCTCTGGGCCGGCGACCTTTGCCAGGTTGCGCCGGTTGATCTCGGTGAGTGCAGGCGACACCGACACGAGGTGATCGTATTCGCGGTACAGGTCGAACACGGCGTCGAGGCTGCGCTTGTTGGGCTTGTGCCCGCGAATCTCGCGCTCGGCGTCGGCGAGCATGTCGTTGTGCAGCCAGATCGATCGGGTCGCCACCGGCGAGTGCAGCAGCTGCATCGCCCAGTACGGGCCGTACCCGCTGAAGTCCACCACGTAGTCGAAGCGGCTGTCACCGAAGCAACGCACCCACTCGTCGTCCCACAGCATCCGCTGCTTCGGGTCGGTGCGGTGCTGCTCGATCTGACCGCGCCTAAACGAGAGGTGGCGCGCCAGCTGGGTCACCTTCGACCCGTTCATGCCGCCTACGCGCGGAAACTGCCGCACGTTCGGGTTCAGCTCGCGCTGCTTGGCGATATGCACCGCATTGCGCGACTTGGCGAAGAACGCCGACACGTCGTAGCGGTCGTAGTCGAGGTGGTCGAGCAGGTTGAGCATCGAGGTCGTGATGCCGTTCGGGCGCATGCCGCCGGCGTACAGCAGAATCGAGGGCCGGCCGTCCGTTGCGGCCCGGCGCACCCGGTGCCCGTCGACATTGCCGCGGAAGACAATGTCGATCACCCGCTCGCTCACGTGGCCGTCCTCGAACGGGCAGAACGCCTCGCGCGCGGCCTCGTATCGGGCACGGATGCCGGTGGGCAGGCCTTCGCCGCTCGCGATCTGCCGCACGTGCTCGGCCAGCTCGTCCACCGTGCGCACTGCGGGGCCGGGCCACTCGTCCGGCTCGAAGTACAGCCCGCGATAGCCCGCGTACTCGTCGATGTCGGGGGTGAGGAACAGCACCGGCCGGCCGGTCGCGAGAAAGTCAAAGTAGATGCTGGAGTAGTCGGTGATGAGCATGTCGCTCACGCCGAGGATCACGTTGGTGGGCAGTTCGTTCGGCACGAGCATGCGGCGCAGTTCCGGCCGGTCCTTCACGAGCCTGTGCACGATCTGGTGGGTCTTCAACAGCACCACGTAGCGGTCGGTGTCGATGAGCGACTCGAGCCGGTCGACGCGCGCGAGCAGCTCGTCCACGTCGTCGTCGGGGCGGCCGAACGAGCCGCCCTTCCAGGTGGGTGCGTACAGGATGATCTCGCGGTCGCCGAGTGGCAGCCCGGCATCCTCAAGCCTCGCTCGAGCGGATGCCGCCTCCGCGCCATTCAGCCGCTGCCGGTCGATGCGCGGGTACCCCTCCTCCACGATGAGCCCGCGGTAGATGTTCTCCATCTTGTACGCCGACTCGTACATCTGCCGCGCCATGAATTCGTTGGCGGCGAGCAGGTAGTCTGCCGAGACGAAGTTGCGCACGATGTTGGCGGTGTCGAGCGCGCCGCCGGCGATGTCGTAGCCCATGCGCTTCAGCGGGGTGCCGTGCCACGTGTTGAGGTAGACCTGCCCGGGTCGCTTGCCGAAGTCGGCGGGGAACGTGGCGTTGTTGACGAGGTAGTTGCTGGTCGCGAGCGCGCGGAAGTAGGCGCTGGAACGGTATTTCACGAAGCTCACGCGGTCGTCACCGGCGAACTCGGCGATGGTGGAGGCGTACTGCCGCATGTCGGAGAGCACCCAGATGTGCTTCAGGTGCGCCAGGTCGGGCGCCGCGAGCAGCGCGCGGAAGATCGCCTCGGGGTTGTCGAGCATGCCGTTGCCCGAGAACGACTCGTACAGAACCGTGTTCGGCACGATCGGCCTGCGCCGCCAATACGCGTGCACCTCGTAGCGGCCGGCGCGTTTGGCCCGCTTGAGAAGGGCGGCGGGGCGGGGGACTCGCATAGTCGTGGAGTTTATCCACGCCCGGTGTGAGAACCCTTGGAGCAGGGTATGCGCCCGCCTCAGGCCGCCCCGACGGCGCTCTCGCTCTCCTGCCGCGCCTCGTCGGCGAGCGCGAGCAGTTCGCGGGCATGCTCGAGACCGCTGGCTGAATCGGGCAGACCGGAGAGCAGCCGCGTCATCTCGGCCAGCCGCTCGTCGCCGGCGAGCTGCCGCACGCTCGAGGCGGTCACCTGCCCGTCTCCGCCCTTGACAACGCTCAGGTGGTTGTTCGCGAACGCGGCCACCTGCGCCAGGTGCGTCACCACGATCACCTGCGCCGTGCGCGCCAGCCGGGCGAGCCGGCGCCCGATCTCGATCGCCGATGCCCCGCCCACTCCCGCGTCGATCTCATCGAACACGAACGTGGGTACGGGGTCGCTGCCGGCGATGACCACCTCGATCGCGAGCATCACACGGGACAGTTCACCACCGGATGCGCCGCGACCCAGCGGTCGCGGCTCCGCGCCGGCGTGTGGCTGCAGCAGCATCGTCACCTGGTCGCGTCCGGAGGGCGCGAACTCGTCGCGCTCGCTCACCTCGACCATCAACCGGGCGTCCGGCATGGCGAGCGCCGCGAGCTCCGCGGTCACGGCCTCGCCGAACGCGTCGGCCGCCTCGCGACGCAGTCCGGTGACGGATGCCGCGAGCTCTGCCGCCAGCGCCGCATCCGCGTCGACCTCACCTCGCAACGACTCGATGCGCTCGGTGTCGCCGTCGAGTTCCGCGAGCCGCGCTCCCCCGCTCTCGCCGTACGCGATCACGTCGTCGAGACTCGGACCGTACGCGCGCGTGAGCGAGGCGAGCTCGGCCCGTCGCTCCTGCAGCACTTCGAGCTCGCGTGCGCCGTCGGCATCGAGCGCCGCAAGGTAGCTGGAGAGCTGGGCGGCGATATCGGCCACGAGATAGCCCGCCTCGCTGAGACCGGCGGCGATGGGCGCGAGCTCGGGGTCGTGCATGCTCACCCGCTCGAGCGCGCGTCGTGCGTTCTCGATGAGACCGACCACATCGGCGGCGTCGATCTCTTCCGCGGAGACGCTCTCGCGTGCCGTGGCCGCGGCCACGCGCAGTTCCTCCAGGTTGGTCAGCCGCTCGATGCGTTCGGTGAGCTGTTCGTCCTCACCGGGTTGCGGCGCGGCGGCCTCGATCTCGGCCATCGCGGTGCGCAGCCCGTCTGCCTCCGCGCGGCGCCGCGCTTCATCGTCGATGAGTTCGTCGAGCTCGGCCTGGTTCGCCCGCCAGCGTTCGTAGACACGGCGGTAGTTCTCGATGGCATCGGCAAGCGGCTCGCCGCCGAACCGGTCGAGCGCGTCGCGTTGCGCGGTCGCCGAGCGAAGTCGCACCTGGTCGGACTGCCCGTGCACAACCACGAGCCTCTCCCCCAGCTCGGCCAGCACGCCGACCGGCGCGCCCCGGCCCCCGACGACCGCCCTGCTGCGCCCCTCGGCCGAGACGGTACGGCTGAGCACGAGCTCGGCGTCGCTCGCACTCGGCCCGTCCGCATCCACGTCGCCGCCTGCATCCCGCACGCGCTCGGCCACCTCGCCGTCGGCGGGAACGCGCCACCGTCCCTCGGCGAGCGCCTGCGGAGCCCCCTGCCGCACGGCACCGGCGTCGGCGCGGTCGCCGAGCAGCAGACCGAGCGCCGTGACGACCATGGTCTTGCCCGCCCCGGTCTCACCGGTGAGTGCCGTGAACCCGGGGCCCAGTGGCAGGGATGCCTCGGCGATCACGCCGAGGTTCCGGATGGAGATCTCGTCGATCACGCCGGGCTACTCCCGCCCCGCCGGCCCGCGCCATCCCGTGACGGGCAGGCTGAACTTGCGCACGAGCCGGTCGGTGAAAGCGCCGCGGTGCAGGCGCGCGAGCCGAACAGGCACCGGCGAGCGCCGCACGACCACTCGTGCGCCTCCCGGCAGGTCGTGCGCGCGCCGGCCATCGCACCACAGAATGCCGTTCGAGTCGGTTCGCTCGAGCACCTCGACCGCGAGCGACGAGCCGGCGTCGACTACGAGTGGCCTGGCGAACAGCGCGTGCGCGCTCAGCGGCACCAGCAGCATCGCCTCGAGCCCCGGCCACACCACGGGACCGCCGGCGGAGAACGAATACGCGGTCGAACCCGTCGGCGTCGACATGACGACGCCGTCGCAGCCGAAGCTGGAGAGCGGCCGGCCGTCGACCTCGATGACGACCTCCAGCATCCGCTCGCGGCTCGCCTTCTCGACGGTCGCCTCGTTCAGCGCCCAGCTCTCGTAGATGACCTCGCTGCCGACCTTCACGCGCACCCAGAGCGTCATGCGCTCCTCGACCTCGTAGTCGCGATCCAGCCCGCGGCGCACGGCCTCGGCAAGATCGTCGCGCTCGCTCTCGGCGAGGAACCCGACGTGGCCCAGGTTCACCCCGAGCAGCGGCGCCTGGCAGCCGCGCACCATCTCGGCCGCGCGCAGAATGGTGCCGTCGCCGCCGAGCACGATCACGAGCTCAAGCGCCTCTGCCTCGACGTCGACGCCGAGCACCGCCAGCGAACCGAGATCCGGCTGCGCGGCGAGCAGATCGCGATGCTCGTCGACGCTCAGCACGGGCGTTGCACCCGCCTCCAACAGCTGCCGGCAGACTCTGATGCCCGCCGCGATCGTGTCGTCACGACCTGTGTGCGCGACGACCAGGATGTATCGGGCCGCTGCTGCCATCGCCGTCACCTTCCCACCATCGCCGTGATCTGCTGCAACCATTCTGTCGGATTCGTCCCATGCGCCGCGTCGAGCAGCACGAGATACTCATGATTCCCGTTGGAACCCACGATTGGGGAGGAGATGACGCCGCACGTCTTCAGCCCCGCGTCGTGCGCCGCCCACAGCACGCCCGCCACGGCATCCGCTCGCAGCCCCGCGTCATGAACGACTCCTTCGCGGATGCTGCTCCGCCCCACTTCGAACTGGGGCTTCACGAGCAGCACGAACTGGGCGCCGGCCGCTGCCGTCGCCACGAGGGCCGGAATCACCTGCCGCAACGAGATGAAGGAGAGATCCGCGACGACGAGGGTGGGCCGCTCGTCACTCCCCGTGAGCGACGCCAGCATCTGGGCCGTGAGATAGCGGGCGTTGACCCCTTCGAAGGGGCTAAGCCGCGGCTCCGAGGCGAGTTCGGGCGCGAGCTGGTCGTGGCCCACGTCGAGCGCGATCACGCGCTCGGCCCCGCGCTCAAGCAGTACCTGGCTGAAGCCGCCCGTCGACGAGCCGACGTCCATGGCGAGGCGCCCCGCGACATCCACGTGGAATGCGTCGAGCGCCGCAATCAGCTTGTGCGCGGCCCGGCTCACGTAGTGGTCGCGTGCCGCAATCTCCACCATCGCGTCGTCGGCGACGCGCATGGACGCGCGAGTCGCCGCGCGGCCGTCGACACTCACAACGCCGTCGGCGATGAGTCGCGCCGCATGCGTGCGGGACCGCGCAAGGCCGCGCTCGGCGAGGGCGACGTCGAGGCGCGCGTCAGCCATGCCGCTTCGAGAGGTCTCCGCCCTCGAGCCGCGACCGCAGCTCTTCGTGCAGCTGCGCGTACGCCTCGGCACGCCCGTCGAGCGGCTGCTCCTCGATCAGCGGCAGGCGGGAGAGCAGGGCGCCATCGACCGTGCGATCCTGGCCTGCGCCGGCAGGAACCGCGCCATCCGGAACCGCGCCATCTGAACCCGCGCCGTCCTGAACCGCGCCCTGCGGCTCGGGCGCGCGGACATCCCGCCCGATCTCGTCGCGCTCGATCTCTGCCACACGCACAGCCTACCCACTCGCTTCGCACGCATCCTCACGCCTGCCGCCTGAAACGCTGCACCTCTCTGACCCTCCGGCGCAAAGCCGCAGCACGGCGTTCAGCTCATCGTGGGGCGCACCTGTGGCGAACCACACCATCTCGCCGTCGTCGCCGGCATCCCGTGCGCGCACCATATGCGTCGAGACGTATGCAGCGACGGCGCGCTCGAACTCGACCGCCCCGCACCCTGCCGTCACGTGTACAGGCGCTCCGGCACGTCAAGCGCGTAGATGGCCTGTCCGCTCTCCCAGATCGCGGCGCAGGCCGCGCGAAGCAGATCGATGCTCGAGTCCCCGTCCTTCACGATTTCGACGAGATTCCCGGCGACGCGCACGGTCGCGTTGCGCACGGTCGCCGACCGCCGATCGCGGCTGAAGACCGTCTTCGGGTACGCCTCGTGCAACCCCCGCAGATCCTCCACGATGAACGTCGGCCGACTGTTCCGGTCCACGGCGATCAGCTGCTTGGCGTGGTCGACGCCGGTGAGCACCATCAGCGAGTCCATGCCTGCTCGGTTCGCCCCGAGAATGTCGGTGTCGAGCCGGTCTCCAATGAAGAGCGGATGCCGCGCCGCGAACCGTTCCGTGGCGGCGTCGAAGATGGGCGTCTCCGGCTTGCCCGCCACCTCCGGCAGCCGCCCGACCGCGCTGTGCACGGCCGAGACGAGCGTGCCATTTCCCGGCGCCAGCCCCCGCTCGACCGGAAGCGTCCAGTCGGTGTTCGTCGCAATCCAGGGCATGTCTGCGTCGCTGCCGAGCGCGAACGACGCCTCCGCGAGGTCGCGCCAGCCGACATCCTTCGAGAACCCCTGCACGACGGCAGCCGGTCCGTCGTCCGCGGATCGCGTCACCCCGTACCCCGCCTTGGTCAGCTCGTCGACGAGCCCATCGCCGCCTACCACGAGCACCGTCGCGCCCGGCTCGACGCGCCTCGCCAGCAGCCGCATCGCGGCCTGAGGCGAGGTCACCACGTCGGCCGGAGCAACCGTCAACCCGAGATCGCTCAGGTGCGTAGCGACGGCCGTGTCGGTTCGCGACGCGTTGTTTGTCAGGTAGCCGACCCGCGCCGACCGTGACGCCGCGTTGAGGCTCTCGACGGCATGCGCTATCGCATGCTCTCCGCGGTATACGACTCCGTCAAGGTCGGCAAGGATGACGTCGACGCCGTCAAGCGGCGTCGACGTGTCGTCAGTTGCCCGGCGTCGCAGGGCCATCGCCGTCCTCCGAAATCTCCTCCTCGATGACCTCGACCGTCTCGTCGAGCCCGCTGTCGTCGGCCGCATCGAGGGCGTCATCCGCACGCTCCGCGCGCAGCATCCATTCGGCGGCGGCGTCTGCTCTGCCCAGCTCCGCGAGCACTTCCGCATATGCACGGAAGAGATCAGGACTGTACGAGAACGCACGCTCGGGGTCGAGTTGCGGTATCTCCAGTTCGGCGAGCGCGGCATCCGGCTGCCCGAGATCGAGCCGGGCACCGGACATTGCGATCGCGAGCGATACCTGTACCGGATTGGGCAGGGCGTCACGATCGACGGATCGGCCGAGCTCCAGGGCTCGGTCTGGCCTGCCCACTCCCCGCTCGCTGTCGACCATGAGAGGTACCTGGTCATCCGATCCTGAAATGCGGCGGTAGGTGCGCAACTCGCGCAGCGCGAGTGCAAAATCACCGATCGCGTAGGCGGTTATTGCGAGCGTCTCGCGCACGACCGCCACCCGCCCGGCGCGTCGCTCTGCTGAAAGGGCGTGCCGGTGCGCCAGGGACGGATCCTCGTCGATCAGGCGTCCCACCATGACCAGGTGCTTCGCGACCTCGTCGGCGTTATCCTTGCTCAGCGTCTTCAGCTCCGCACGAGCGACCTTGTCGAGGTCGCGCGCCGTCACATCCTCCGGGAGTTCGGGATCCTCGTGCCGAGGGCGCACGGAACGCAGCGAGCGGGCACGCAACTCCTCTTCGGTGAATTGGCGTTCGGCATCGCGCGCATCACGGTCACCTCGCGCCGGCGCTCCCCCACGAGTCCACAGACGATCGCCACCACGAGCGCCATCGCGGCCGCCCCGATTGCCGGAGGGTGCACGACCGCTCCCCGAGCGCGGAGCACCAAAACGCGCCGTGCCGCCGGAAGACCTCTGGCTCGCGCCACTCGATCGGCCGCTCGATGGCCGTCCCTCTGCCGGCCGCGGATAACCGGAGCGCCCCTCACCCGCAGCGCCCTGGCCCCGCTCCCGGCTCGGGCGCCCGGAGCGTTCGCTGTGCTGTTTGCCGCCACGTTCGCCGTCACGTCCGGACGGTCCCTGCTCACCCCGGCCACGTCGATCCTGTCCGTCGCGCCTGGCACCGTCACCGTCGCGCCTTGGACCGTCCCCATCGCGCCTTGGGCCGTCCCCGTCGCGCGCCGGTCGCGCATCCCTGTCTCGACGAGGTGCAGCACGTCGATCGGATGAACCGCGACCGGAATCACCATCGCGCGGCTTGCGGTCGCTGTCACCGGGCCGTCGGCGCTCGTCTCGGCCGCCCTCTCCGCGAGGCGTGCTCCGTCGAGCGTCCTCTCCGCGAGGCGTGCTCCGTCGAGCGCCCTCGCCACCGCCCCGACCGCTCCGGTTCCGGCCGTGATCCGACTCGCGATCGTCCGACGAAGAATCGCTCACGATGGCTTCCCCTCTTCCTGGCGAATCAGTAACGCGTTAACGCAAAATGGCCACCCAGCGATGGGTGGCCATTTCACAAAGAAGTCCGGCGGTGTCCTACTCTCCCACAAGGTCCCCCTTGCAGTACCATCGGCGCAGAGAGTCTTAGCTTCCGGGTTCGGAATGTGACCGGGCGTTTCCCTCTCGCTATGGCCGCCGAAACACTATTGATGTATCAAAGTGAACGAGCAACCGGGTCGTTGTCTGCGCCGAAACGCAAACCGACCAGCGGTTTCTCGGTTCTCGACCGTACATCGAGAACCACAAAGTGGACGCAAGCATTCATATAGAAAGTGTTATCAAGTTATCGGCTTATTAGTACAGGTCAGCTGCACGAGTCTTTAGTCCTCGCTTCCACATCCTGCCTATCAACCCAGTAGTCTAGCTGGGAGCCTCTCGCCCGAAGGCGTGGAAATCTCATCTTGAGGCCGGCTTCCCGCTTAGATGCTTTCAGCGGTTATCCATCCCGAACGTAGCTAATCAGCGGTGCTCCTGGCGGAACAACTGACACACCAGAGGTTCGTCCAACCCGGTCCTCTCGTACTAGGGTCAGATCCTCTCAAATTTCCTGCGCGCGCAGAGGATAGGGACCGAACTGTCTCACGACGTTCTAAACCCAGCTCGCGTACCGCTTTAATGGGCGAACAGCCCAACCCTTGGGACCTACTCCAGCCCCAGGATGCGACGAGCCGACATCGAGGTGCCAAACCATGCCGTCGATATGGACTCTTGGGCAAGATCAGCCTGTTATCCCCGAGGTACCTTTTATCCGTTGAGCGACAGCGCTTCCACAAGCCACTGCCGGATCACTAGTCCCGACTTTCGTCCCTGCTCGACCTGTCAGTCTCACAGTCAAGCTCCCTTGTGCACTTACACTCGCCACCTGATTGCCAACCAGGTTGAGGGAACCTTTGGGCGCCTCCGTTACTTTTTGGGAGGCAACCGCCCCAGTTAAACTACCCACCAGGCACTGTCCCTGAACCGGATCACGGTTCTAAGTTAGATATCCAGAGTGACCAGAGTGGTATTTCAACAATGACTCCACCGACACTAGCGTGCCAGCTTCACAGTCTCCCACCTATCCTACACAAGCCACACCGAACACCAATACCAAGCTGTAGTAAAGGTCACGGGGTCTTTCCGTCCTTCTGCGCGTAACGAGCATCTTTACTCGTAGTGCAATTTCGCCGAGTTCGCGGTTGAGACAGCTGGGAAGTCGTTACGCCATTCGTGCAGGTCGGAACTTACCCGACAAGGAATTTCGCTACCTTAGGATGGTTATAGTTACCACCGCCGTTTACTGGGGCTTAAATTCTGAGCTTCGCCGAAGCTAACCCTTCCTCTTAACCTTCCAGCACCGGGCAGGCGTCAGTCCGTATACATCGTCTTGCGACTTGGCACGGACCTGTGTTTTTAGTAAACAGTCGCTTCCCACTGGTCTCTGCGGCCTTCAAACGCTTCCGGAGCAAGTCCGTACACGCCTCAGGCCCCCCTTCTCCCGAAGTTACGGGGGCATTTTGCCGAGTTCCTTAACCACGATTCTCTCGATCTCCTTAGTATTCTCTACCTGACCACCTGAGTCGGTTTGGGGTACGGGCGGCTAGAACCTCGCGTCGATGCTTTTCTTGGCAGCATAGGATCACCGAATTCGTCCGTGAGGACTATGCATCAGATCTCAGGCTGTATGAGAGACGGATTTGCCTATCTCTCGCCCTACATCCTTACACCGGGACAACCATCGCCCGGATCGGCTACCTTCCTGCGTCACACCTGTTAATACGCTAGCCGCACCAGCATAGGGTCGAGTGCTAGACCCAAACTCTCCCCCCGAAGGGTTCGAGTAAGGGCTTCGGACTCTTAGCATTACTGGATTAGCTTGGGCGGTTCTTCGCCGGTACGGGAATATCAACCCGTTGTCCATCGACTACGCCTGTCGGCCTCGCCTTAGGTCCCGACTTACCCAGGGCGGATTAGCCTGGCCCTGGAACCCTTGGTCTTCCGGAGGACGGGTTTCTCACCCGTCTTTCGCTACTCATGCCTGCATTCTCACTCGTGTGGCGTCCACGGCTGGTTTACACCGCCGCTTCACTCGCCACACGACGCTCTCCTACCCATCAACACGGCTGGACCACGAAGGCCAACCACTAATGTCAATGCCACAACTTCGGTGGCGTGCTTGAGCCCCGTTACATTGTCGGCGCGGAATCACTTGACCAGTGAGCTATTACGCACTCTTTCAAGGGTGGCTGCTTCTAAGCCAACCTCCTGGTTGTCACTGCAACTCCACATCCTTTCCCACTTAGCACGCGCTTAGGGACCTTAGTTGGTGATCTGGGTTGTTTCCCTCTCGACGATGAAGCTTATCCCCCACCGTCTCACTGCTGCGCTCTCACTTACCGGCATTCGGAGTTTGGCTGACGTCAGTAAGCTTTTGGGCCCCATCGGCCATCCAGTAGCTCTACCTCCGGCAAGAAACACGCAACGCTGCACCTAAATGCATTTCGGAGAGAACCAGCTATCACGAAGTTTGATTGGCCTTTCACCCCTATCCACAGCTCATCCCCTCCATTTTCAACTGAAGTGGGTTCGGTCCTCCACGACGTCTTACCGTCGCTTCAACCTGGCCATGGATAGATCACTTCGCTTCGGGTCTAGGACATGCGACTGAATCGCCCTATTCAGACTCGCTTTCGCTACGGCTACCCCACTCGGGTTAACCTCGCCACATATCGCTAACTCGCAGGCTCATTCTTCAAAAGGCACGCTGTCACCCCTACAAGGAGGCTCCAACGGTTTGTAAGCAAACGGTTTCAGGTACTATTTCACTCCCCTCCCGGGGTACTTTTCACCTTTCCCTCACGGTACTTGTTCACTATCGGTCATCTGGGAGTATTTAGGCTTATCAGGTGGTCCTGACAGATTCACACGGGATTTCTCGGGCCCCGTGCTACTTGGGATACTCTTCGGGCGATTGCTGCATTTCGACTACGGGGTTGGCACCCTCTGTGACTGGCCTTTCAATGCCATTCGTCTATACAACTTTCTAACCCTTGCGCTTCGGCAGAAGCAGCAGAAAAGTCCCGCAACCCCGACCATGCAACGCCTGCCGGCTATCACACATGATCGGTTTAGCCTCTTCCGGTTTCGCTCGCCACTACTAACGGAATCGCTTTTGCTTTCTCTTCCTGTGGGTACTGAGATGTTTCACTTCCCCACGTTCCCTCTACCCGCCCTATATATTCAGGCGGGAGTCACTGGGTCACCTTACGGGCCCAGCGGGGTTTCCCCATTCGGAGATCCTCGGATCAAAGCTCGTTTATCAGCTCCCCGAGGCTTATCGCAGATTACTACGTCCTTCTTCGGCTCCAGATGCCAAGGCATCCACCGTTTGCTCTTAGAAACTTGAAATCACATGAGTTTGAATCGATCGTCACCAGTTGCCTGGTGAAGATTGACCAATGATCTATATAAATCTAGATCTTTGTGATCCGAAGCCCGAAGGCCTCAGATCTAAGATGCTCGCGTCCACTGTGTAGTTCTCAAAGTACGGTCGGTACCATTCCGGCCGGCCATTATGCCGACACGAAAAGGTCCAGAGGTTCAGTCACCGAGGAATCTCGGTGTCCGGTCCCTCAGGACCCAACAGCGTGCATGTGCGATGCCTAGTGAAACGAGGCGTTCCAACTCGTGAAGAGCGTACTGACCTCGAGCCGTTCGGC
The DNA here is from genome assembly GCF_026410545.1 of Microbacterium sp. STN6. Taxonomy (GTDB): domain Bacteria; phylum Actinomycetota; class Actinomycetes; order Actinomycetales; family Microbacteriaceae; genus Root112D2. Next base: position 771,224 of record NZ_JAPMIT010000001.1, on the reverse strand, counting down.
TCCGCACCAATGTCAATGTTCCACCCATGAGCTAACCGGCTGAGACCGTGGCCTGTCGTTGTGACAAGCACTGGCTCAGATCCGGCGCCTGGACACCCGAGGGTGCCAGTTGCTCCTTAGAAAGGAGGTGATCCAGCCGCACCTTCCGGTACGGCTACCTTGTTACGACTTAGTCCTAATCACCGATCCCACCTTAGACGGCTCCCTCCCTTGCGGGTTAGGCCACCGGCGTTGGGTGTTACCGACTTTCATGACTTGACGGGCGGTGTGTACAAGGCCCGGGAACGTATTCACCGCAGCGTTGCTGATCTGCGATTACTAGCGACTCCGACTTCATGAGGTCGAGTTGCAGACCTCAATCCGAACTGAGACCGGCTTTTTGGGATTCGCTCCACCTTACGGTATTGCAGCCCTTTGTACCGGCCATTGTAGCATGCGTGAAGCCCAAGACATAAGGGGCATGATGATTTGACGTCATCCCCACCTTCCTCCGAGTTGACCCCGGCAGTCTCCTATGAGTTCCCACCATTACGTGCTGGCAACATAGAACGAGGGTTGCGCTCGTTGCGGGACTTAACCCAACATCTCACGACACGAGCTGACGACAACCATGCACCACCTGTTCACGAGTGTCCAAAGAGTTCCCTATTTCTAGGGCGTTCTCGTGTATGTCAAGCCTTGGTAAGGTTCTTCGCGTTGCATCGAATTAATCCGCATGCTCCGCCGCTTGTGCGGGCCCCCGTCAATTCCTTTGAGTTTTAGCCTTGCGGCCGTACTCCCCAGGCGGGGAACTTAATGCGTTAGCTGCGACACGGAATCCGTGGAATGGACCCCACATCTAGTTCCCAACGTTTACGGCGTGGACTACCAGGGTATCTAATCCTGTTCGCTCCCCACGCTTTCGCTCCTCAGCGTCAGTTACGGCCCAGAGATCTGCCTTCGCCATCGGTGTTCCTCCTGATATCTGCGCATTCCACCGCTACACCAGGAATTCCAATCTCCCCTACCGCACTCTAGTCTGCCCGTACCCACTGCAGGCTGGAGGTTGAGCCTCCAGTTTTCACAGCAGACGCGACAAACCGCCTACGAGCTCTTTACGCCCAATAATTCCGGACAACGCTTGCACCCTACGTATTACCGCGGCTGCTGGCACGTAGTTAGCCGGTGCTTTTTCTGCAGGTACCGTCACCCGAAGGCTTCTTCCCTACTAAAAGAGGTTTACAACCCGAAGGCCGTCGTCCCTCACGCGGCGTTGCTGCATCAGGCTTGCGCCCATTGTGCAATATTCCCCACTGCTGCCTCCCGTAGGAGTCTGGGCCGTGTCTCAGTCCCAGTGTGGCCGGTCACCCTCTCAGGCCGGCTACCCGTCGTCGGCTTGGTGAGCCGTTACCTCACCAACTACCTGATAGGCCGCGAGTCCATCCTTGACCGAAATTCTTTCCACTCTCAGGAGATGCCTCCGAGAGTCGTATCCGGTATTAGACGCCGTTTCCAGCGCTTATCCCAGAGTCAAGGGCAGGTTACTCACGTGTTACTCACCCGTTCGCCACTGATCCAGAAGGAGCAAGCTCCGTCTTTCACCGTTCGACTTGCATGTGTTAAGCACGCCGCCAGCGTTCGTCCTGAGCCAGGATCAAACTCTCCGTAAATGTTTGATTGCACGACCACCGAAGCGGCCGGCACATCTAGTGCAGAGGATGGGTCTTGCGACCTGGTCCCCTGCGAGTTTGTCTGACTAGTTTCGAATATCTACTGACATTCTTGTTCTAATCCAAAGGAATCTCGCATTGAATCAACGACCGAAGTCGTCGTCAATGCCGAGGTTTTTGGCATTTGACATTGTGCACGCTGTTGAGTTCTCAAGGATCGGACGCTCCCGATTTTCAGCCTCTCGGCTTTCTACTCGGGGCAACTTCTCTACCTTACCACCCTCGTTTTCCCTGTCAAATCGGCGTTTTCGATCGATTCCGGCCGGTCCACAATTGGACACAGACCATCGCACGATTCGAATCCGAATCAACTGCTTCGTGAGTGGGTTTTTATCCTAAGACATCTCGATCGGCCTCTCAAATTGAAAGGTGATCGTGGTCTGGATTGGTCCCGCTTGAGGCCGGGAAGCTCTTCGGCTTTCCCGCACCTTTGGGGTGACAAGTAAGTACTTTACGCACGCCCTCGTGGCGGTGCAAATCACCGCTGCATCCCGGGCGTGTCGCCCTCAGACACGTGCGATGAAGACACCGGCGAGGGTCTTCTTGCCGCGGCGCAGGACAGCTACGTCGCCGGGGAGCGCCCCCTCGCCGACGGGCGTTGCGGCATCCGTGACCGTGGCATTGTTCAGGTAGACGCCGCCCTGATCGATGGCCCGCCTCGCCTCGCCCAGGCTCTTGGTGAGGCCGGTCTGCACCAGCAGCTGCGCGACGCCGGCCGAGGGCTCGGCGGTGGTGTTCGGCAGCTCCCGGAGCGCGGCGGCGAGCGTGGCGGGGTCGAGTGCGCCGAGGTCTCCCTGGCCGAAGAGAGCGAGGGACGCGGCGTGGGCCGCATCCGTCGCCCGAACTCCGTGGACCAGAGTGGTGACTTCCCGAGCGAGCACGCGCTGCGCCTCTCGCTTACGCGGCTCGGTTCGCACCGACTCTGCGAGTCGCTCGATCTCGTGGCGCGTGAGGAACGTGAAGATCTTCAGGCGATCGATGACCTCGGAGTCGTCGGAGTTGATCCAGAACTGGTAGAACGCGTATGGGCTCGTGAGGTCCGGATCGATCCAGATCGCGCTGCCCTCGCTCTTGCTGAACTTCGTGCCGTCGGCCTTCGTGAGCAGAGGGCTGCCGAAGGCGTGCACCGAGCGACCCTCGACGCGGTGGATCAGATCCGTTCCGCTCGTGAGGTTGCCCCACTGGTCACTTCCGCCGATCTGCAGCACGCAGTCGTAGCTGCGGTAGAGCTCCAGGAAGTCGAGGCCCTGCAGAATCTGGTAGCTGAACTCGGTGTAGCTGATGCCGGCTTCTGAGTTCAGGCGCGCGCTGACGGCATCTTTCTTCAGCATCGTGCCGACGCGGTAGTACTTTCCGATGTCACGTAGGAAGTCGATGGCGCCGAGCGGGGCGGTCCAGTCGAGGTTGTTGACGAGCACGGCCGCATTGCCGCCCTCGAAGCTCAGGTAGCGAGCGACCTGCTGCTGCAGGGTCTCAACCCAGCCGGCGACGACGGCCTTCTCGTTGAGCGTGCGCTCCGAGCTCGGACGGGGATCGCCGATGAGGCCGGTAGAGCCGCCGACAAGGCCGAGCGGCCGATGCCCGGCCAGTTGCAGGCGGCGCATGATGATGAGCTGCACGAGGTGGCCGAGATGCAGGCTGGCCGCCGTGGGGTCGAAGCCGCAGTAGTAGGTGAGAGGACCCGATCGCAGCGCGTCGCGCAGCGCCTCCGGGTCGGTGGAGACATGCACATGGCCCCGCCACTGTAGTTCCTCCCAGATGTCATCGAAGGAATCGTCGTTGGCTTGGGCGGAGAGGATCACCGAGTCGGACACGACAGTTACAGTACCAGCGAGCACGGAAGCATCGTGGGCTGAGATTCTGCCTGAGGGCTTTATTGGAGTGGATTAATGATGTGGGCTTAAGGTATGGTGATTAATGGTCTGGGCTTTATGAGAGGAGCACCGTGTTCGTCGTTACCGCCGATCAGGTGAACAGTCGCAATCGACCGGATGCCGTGGCCCCCACGCTTTCGATGCTGAACGACGAGTTCGGCTCGCAGCTCGCGCTGCCCGCGGATCGCAACGCCGGCGACGAACTGCAGGCGGTGAGCGGCGACGCGGCATCCGCTCTGTCGATCGTGCTCTCACTCACGCGCACCGACGAATGGAGTGTGGGGCTCGGCTGCGGGCCGGTACGCACTCCCCTGCCGGAGAATGCACGTGCGGCGAGCGGGCCGGCGTTCTTCGCCGCCAGGGACGCCGTCGTTCGGGCCAAGCGAGCCCAGACGCGCGTCGCACTCGCGGCGCAGAGCGAGTCGGGCGACGACCACTCGGTGTCGGCACTGGCACAGGAGACGGAGGCGCTGCTGAACCTGCTGCTCGCGCTGCGTTCGCGGCGGTCGGATGCCGGCTGGGAGCTCTACGACCTCATGGTGACGGGAATGCCGCAGAACGAGGCGGCCAGGCGGCTCGGAATCAGCGCGCCCGCGGCGAATGCGCGAGCGCGGGTGGCGGGCCTGAAGATCGAGGCGGCGGCGATCCCCGCGCTGACTAGGCTGCTGGCAGACGTGGACCGTGCCACGCGACGAGGAGAGAGCGCATGAGAGTGCACCCGCCGCATCCGTACCATTTCGTGGCCCTCGCGCCGGTTCTGTACTGGGCCGTCGTGCTGCTGCTCGTCATGGCCGCCATCTGCTGCATCGCCCTCACGCTCCGGCGACCGCGCCGAGGGCTCGTGTATGCCGCAGCCGGCGCGCTCGGCGTCTGCCTTCTCATGGCGGCGCTGCCCGGGCCGCGGCTGCCCGACGCCGCCGGGGCCCTGATCGGGATCGCCGCGCTCGCGCTCGCGGTGCTCGGCGGAGGCCCGGCCGTTCAGCTCGTGCTCGCACTGGCCTCGCGCGACAGCGTCGCCGGCGCACACGGAGGGATCGTCGTGCCACAGGCTGCACAGGACCACGACGTACGCGCGGATGCGTCTGCGTCGCATGAGGTGCTCCGGGGCGGCACAACCATCGGCCTGCTCGAGCGGCTGGCGACGGCGGGCGCGCTCATGGCCGGCTTCCCCGGCGCGCTTGCCGTACTCATCGCCATCAAGGGCGTCGGCCGCTTCAGCGAACTGAACGCTCCGGAGGCGAAGGAGCGCTTCATCATCGGCACGCTCGTCAGCCTCATCTGGGCGAGCGCATGCGCCGGCGTGTTCCTCCTCGCGAACCGCTGAGCGTCGCCAGCCGTCGCAGGCGACCCGCACCCGCCGCCGGCGATCCGCACCCGTCGCCGGCGATTCAGGCCTTCGGATGCCGGCGGTACGGCGAGACGGAGGGCTCATCCGGCAGCCAGAATCGCCACGGGTACTTCTCGGTGCCGCCCTCCCCGCTCACGCCCGTTCGCGGGCCGCTGAGGTAGTCGAAGGGCGCGTGCGGCAGCTCGAGCGAGAACGGCGGCGCGAAGAGATCGGAGCCGTTGTCTGCAAGCCGGATGCCGAGGGCGACCGCAAGCCGGGCCGGGCCGCGGGCGAGGTCGTGCCGGTTCTTACTCGTGGAGCGCCTGGCCCGTGCGAGCTCGTGCCCCTCGACCACCTCGCCGCCGCGCATGAGCGCTCCCGAGGCCGTGCCGCTCGGCGAGCACACGATGTTGCCGCACGTGTGCATGCCATACGTGAAGTAGGCGTAGAGGTGACCCGGTTCGCCGAACATCGTGGCGTTGCGCTTCGTCATACCGCGGAAGGCATGTGAGCCGGGATCGGTGCCGTCGCCGAGGTACGCCTCGAGCTCGGTGAGGCGGATGGCGACGACGCCGTCGTCGCTCTCGTGGCGGATCACCGCGCCGAGGAGCCGCGGGGCGACCTCGACGGCCGGCGCCTCGAGGAAGGAACGATCTGTCACGCGCCCTCGATGCCGAGGCGGATGCTCACGGCCCGAACGCGCTCGACGAGGCGCACACGCTGCTCGGCGACGCGCACCGGCGCCGTGCCCCCCGCACCGTCTCGGCTCGCGACGGACCCCTGCACCGTGAGCACCTCGCGGACCGCCGGGGTCAGCTGCGCGGAGACGCTCGACAACTCGTCATCGCTCAGTTCGTCGAGCTCGACGCCGCGCTCCTCGGCCGCCTTCACCAGCGCGCCCGTGATCTCGTGGGCGTTCCGGAACGGAACGCGCTGCGTGACGAGCCATTCTGCAACGTCGGTGGCCAGGGAGAAGCCCTGGGGCGCGAGAGCCGCCATCCGCTCGGTATTGAAGCGCAGCGTGGCGACCATGCCCGCGAAGGCGGGAAGGAGAACCTCGAGGGTGGCGACGGAGTCGAAGAGCGGCTCCTTGTCCTCCTGCAGGTCGCGATTGTAGGCGAGCGGCAGGCCCTTGAGCGTGGTGAGCAGGCCGGTGAGGTTGCCGATGAGGCGGCCCGACTTGCCGCGAGCAAGCTCGGCGATGTCGGGGTTCTTCTTCTGCGGCATGATCGACGACCCGGTGGAGTAGGCGTCGTCGAGGGTGACGAAGTCGAACTCGCGGGTGTTCCAGAGGATGATCTCCTCGGCCAGGCGGGAGACGTCGACGCCGATCTGCGCGGCGATGTACGCGAACTCGGCGACGACGTCACGGGCGGCCGTGCCATCCATGGAGTTCTCGGCGCTGGTGGCGAAGCCGAGATCGTGCGCCACCGCGACCGCGTCGAGGCCAAGCGTGCTGCCCGCCAGCGCGCCCGAGCCGTACGGCGAGACGTCGGCCCGCTCTCGCCAGTCGGCGATGCGCTCGAGGTCGCGCACAAGCGGCCAGCAGTGCGCAAGCAGGTGGTGGGCGAGCAGCACCGGCTGCGCGTGCTGCAGGTGCGTGCGGCCCGGCATGATGGCGCTGCCGTGCGCCTCCGCCTGCGACGCGAGAGCGTCGATGAGCTGCACGAGACGCTCGGCGATGATCTCGGCGTGGTCGCGAAGATAGAGGCGGATGAGCGTGGCGATCTGGTCGTTCCGGCTTCGCCCGGCCCGCAGCTTGCCGCCGAGCTCCGCGCCCGCCCGCTCGATGAGGGCGCGCTCGAGCGCGCCATGCACGTCCTCATCGGTGTCGGCAGCGACGAGTTCGCCGGAGGCGACATCCGCTTCAAGGATGTCGAGAGCGGCGAGCATGGCATCGAGCTCATCGCTCGTCAGGTAGCCGGCGGTCGCCAGCGCTCGCGCGTGGGCTCGGGAACCGGCGATGTCGTACGGCGCGAGCTGCCAGTCGAAGTGCGTCGACTTGCTGAGCGCGGCGAGCTCTGCCGACGGGCCTCCGGCGAACCGGGCACCCCAGAGGGCGCCCTCTCGCGTGCCGGAGGGGCGCCCGGCGCCCCTCGTTGCGTCGTCGCTCATGCGGTCATCCCTGCTGCCCTGCGCACGAGCACTCGTCAGCTCTCGAGGTCGCGGCGAGCCGAGATCTTGCTCGGCAGGGACCACAGCTCGATGAAGCCCTTGGCCAGCGACTGGTCGAACGTGTCGCCCGTGTCGTAGGTAGCCAGGTTGAAGTCGTACAGGCTGGCCGCCGATCGACGGCCGGTGACGACCGCGGTGCCCGCATGCAGCGTCAGGCGGATGTCACCCGTCACGTACTTCTGGGTCTCGTCGATGAACACGTCGAGGGCGCGCTTGAGGCCGGAGAACCAGAGCCCGTCATAGACCAGCTCGGACCATTTGGCCTCGACGCCGCGCTTATACCGGGCGAGGTCGCGCTCGACCGTGAGGTTCTCAAGCTCCTCGTGCGCCGCGATCAGCGCGATGCCGGCGGGAGACTCGTATACCTCACGGCTCTTGATGCCGACGAGACGGTCCTCGACGATGTCGATGCGCCCGACGCCCTGGTCGCCGGCGAGGGTGTTCATGAGCTGCACGGCCTCGAGCGGCGAGACCGGCGAGCCGTCGATGGCAGTGGGCATGCCCTCGGTGAAGGTGACCGTGACCTCGGTGGGAGCGCCCGCCTCGGCAGGGTTCTTCGTATAGGTGTAGAGGTCTTCGATAGGGGCGTTCCACGGGTCTTCGAGGAAGCCGGTCTCGACTGCGCGGCCCCACACGTTCTGGTCGATGGAGTACGGGCTCTTCTTCGACTGCACGATCGGCAGGTTGTGCTCGGCCGCGTAGACGATGGCCTTGTCGCGCGTGAGAGCGAAGTCGCGCACAGGCGCGAGCGAGGTCAGATCCGGCGCGAGCGCGGCGACGGCGGCCTCGAAGCGCACCTGGTCGTTGCCTTTGCCCGTGCAGCCGTGCGCGACCGAGTCGGCGCCGAGTGCTTTCGCCGTCTCGGCGAGGTGCTTGGCGATGACCGGGCGGGACAGCGCGGAAACCAGCGGGTAGCGCTTCTGGTAGAGCGCGTTCGCCTTCAGAGCCGGCATGAGGTAGTCGCTCGCGAACTCGTCCTTGGCGTCGACGACCACCGACTCGACGGCGCCGCAGTCGAGCGCGCGCTGACGGATCGCCTCCATGTCTTCGCCGCCCTGGCCGACGTCGACCGCGAGTGCGACGACCTCCTTGCCGGTCGCATCCTTGAGCCAGCCGATGCCGACCGATGTATCCAACCCGCCCGAATATGCGAGGACGACGCGTTCCGCCATGGTTCTCCTTCGTGTGTGAATCAGTTTAAGGTGTGAGGTCTCGATACGCGCTTTGCGCTACTCGACCGGCAGGGGCTTCGCGCTACTCGACCGGCAGGGGATTCGCGCTACTCGACTGGCGTCTTGTTCTTCGCGAGCAGCCAGGCCAGGAGGGCCTTCTGTGCGTGCAGGCGGTTCTCCGCCTCGTCCCACACGACGCTCCGCGGTCCGTCGATGACGTCTTCGGTCACCTCGTAGCCGCGGTATGCCGGCAGGCAGTGCAGGAAGATCGCGTCGGACGCGGCGACGGACATGAGCGCAGCATCCACTCGGTACTCGCCGAAGGCCGCCTGGCGCGACGCCTTCTCGGCCTCCTGGCCCATCGAGACCCAGGTGTCCGTGACGAGCACGTCGGCGCCCGTTGCCGCAGCGCGCGGGTCGGTAAACAGCTCGACGGAGCCGCCCGTGGTTCCCGCGATGGCGCGGGCACGGTCCACGACGCGCGACGACGGCTGATAGTCGGCCGGGGCGGCGACGCGCACGTGCATGCCCGCGGTCGCGCATGCCAGCAGGTAGGAGTGCGACATGTTGTTCGCGCCGTCGCCGAAATAGGTGAGCGTCTGACCGGCGAGGCTGCCGCGCTGCTCGCGAATCGTGAGCAGGTCGGCGAGGAGCTGGCACGGGTGGAAGTCGTCGGATAGCGCGTTGACGACGGGCACCGTGGTGCCGGCCGCCATCTCTTCCAGACCGGCCTGCGAGTAGGTGCGCCAGACGATTGCGGCGACCATGCGCTCGAGCACGCGTGCGGTGTCGGCGACGGATTCCTTGCCGCCCAGCTGGCTCGACTGGCTGTCGATGATGAGCGGAACACCACCGAGATCGGCGATGCCGACGGCGAACGATACCCGCGTGCGCGTCGAGGTCTTGTCGAAGACGACAGCCACGGTCTGCGGGCCGGCGAGGGGCTGATGGCCGAAGCGGTCGGCCTTCATGGCGACGGCGAGGTCGAGGATCTCGGCCTGCTCGGCCGGAGTGATGTCGTCGTCGCGGAGGAAGTGCCGCGTTGCGGTGATGGTTTTCATGCGAGTGCCTTCGTTTGCAGTTGCGGCTCAGTGATCGGCCACGGCGGCGAGTGCCTGGGCGAAGCGTTGCCGGAATTCATCGAGTTCGGCGTCGCCGACGATGAGCGGCGGCGCGAGCCGGATGGTCGATTCGTTGGGTGCGTTGACGATGAGACCCGCCTCGAGGGCGGCCTCGTAGATGGCGTGCCCGGCGGGCCGGTTCAGGCCGATGCCGATGAGCAGGCCGCGCCCGCGCAGCTCGCCGAGCACGTCTCCGCCCGGCTCGTCGCGCAGGTCGTCGACGATGCCGCGCAGTTCGTCGCCGCGCCGCGCCGCGTTGCCGACAAGGTCGGAGGCCTCGATCTCGCCGAGAACGGCGTTGGCCGCCGCGGTCGCAAGGGGGTTGCCGCCGAAGGTACTGCCGTGCTGTCCGCGCCCCAGGAGATCGGATGCCCACCCGAAGGTCACGAGGGCGCCGATCGGGACGCCACCGGCCATGCCCTTGGCGAGGCTGAGCGCATCCGGAACAATGCCCTCATGCTGGTGGCCGAACCAGGCCCCTGTGCGGCCGACGCCGGTCTGGATCTCGTCGATGATGAGCAGCACGCCGTGCTGTTCGGTCAGCTGCCTCGCCCGTGCCAGGTAGCCCGCGGGAAGGTCGATGACGCCGGCCTCCCCCTTGATGGGCTCGACGATGAGGGCCGAGACGGTGTCGTCGATGGCCGCCTCGAGCGCCTCGATGGTCGAGTCGATGTGCTCGACACCCGGCGGCATGGGCTCGAACGGCTCGCGCATCTGCGGCTTGCCGGTGAGCGCCATCGAACCCATGGTGCGACCGTGGAACGAGTTCTTCAGGGCCAGGATGCGGCTGGGGCCGGCCCTGCGGTTCAGGCGCGCCAGCTTGAAGGCGGCCTCATTGGCCTCGGCACCGGAGTTGCAGAAGAAGACCCGGCCGCCCTCGCCCGCTCCCGTGAGCCGGCACAGCCGTTCGGCGAGCTCGACCTGCGGCGGGGTGGCGAAATAGTTGGAGACGTGCACGAGGGTGGCGACCTGCGCGCTCACAGCGGAGACGAGGGCCGGATGCGCGTGGCCGAGCGCATTGACGGCGATGCCGGCGAGGAAGTCGAGATACTCCCTGCCTTCGGAATCCCACACCCGACAGCCCTCGCCGCGCACGAGCATGCGCTGCGGCGTGGCGATGGTCTTCATCATGTGCGCGGAATACCGCTCGGGCCACGCGATATCGGTGATGGTCATGCGGGGGAACCTCCCAGGGGGCCGTTCGTGGGCGCAGGCAGGACGACCTCGGTTCCGATGCCGCGCGTGGTGAAGATCTCGAGCAGGATCGAATGCGGCACGCGCCCGTCGATGATGGCCGCCTTCGCCACGCCGCCCTCGACGGCGTCGAGACACGCGGTCATCTTCGGGATCATGCCGGACTCGAGGCTCGGCAGCATGCCGCGCAGCTCGTCCGTATCGATCACGGAGACGAGGGAGTCGCGGTCGGGCCAGTCGCTGTAGAGGCCCGCGACGTCGGTCAGCACGACGAGCTTCGCGGCGCCGAGGGCGACCGCAAGGGCGCTCGCGGCGGCATCCGCATTCACGTTGAGGCTCTGGCCGGGCACCTCGCCATCGGGCGCGATGGAGGAGACGACCGGAATGCGCCCCGCCTCGATCTGCGCGATGACCGCCTCGGGATCGACGCCGACGACATCGCCGACGAGGCCGAGGTCGACCGGCACCCCGTCGACGACCGCTCCCCTGCGCTGGCCCTGGAAGAGGCCGGCGTCTTCGCCCGAGAGGGAGGCGGCGAGCGGGCCGTGCTCATTGATGTTGCTCACGAGGTCGCGGCTCACCTGGCCGGTGAGCACCATGCGCACGACGTCCATGACCTCGGGTGTCGTCACGCGGTAGCCGCCGCGGAACTCGGTGGGGATGCCGAGGCGTTCCAGCATGGCCGAGATCTGCGGTCCTCCGCCGTGCACGACCACGGGATGGATGCCCGCGTAGTGCAGGTAGACCATGTCTTCGGCGAACGCCCGCTGCAACTCGGGCGACACCATGGCGTTTCCGCCGAACTTGACGACGATTTTCTGCCCGTGGAACCGCTTGAGCCACGGCAGGGACTCGATGAGCGTGCCGGCCTTGACGGCCGCCTCCGCCTGGTTCTGTTGCTCTGCGACGCTCTGCATCATCATCAGCTCGCGTACGCGCTGTTCTCGTGCACGTATTCGTGCGTGAGGTCGCTTGTCAGGATCGTCGCGGTGGCGTCGCCCACGCCAAGCGCGATGCCGACGTGCACGGCGCGGGGCGTGAGGTCCACCTCGTCGCGTGGGCGGTCCGGCTCGCCCGCGTGGCAGACCCGCACGCCGTTCATGCTCACGTCGACGTCGTACGGGTCGAATGCGGCGCTCGTGGTGCCGATGGCCGAGAGCACCCTGCCCCAGTTGGGGTCGTTGCCGAAGACCGCGGCCTTGAAGAGGTTGCTGCGGGCGACGGAGCGGGCAACCTCGACGGCGTCGTCCTCAGTGGCGGCTCCGGTGACCTCGATGGCGATGTCGTGGCTCGCTCCCTCGGCGTCGGACTGGAGCTGTGAGGCGAGGTCGGCGCAGAGCGCGGTGAGTTCGGCCTGAAAGCGTTCGGGCTGCGGCGTCACACCGCTCGCTCCCGATGCGAGCAGGGTCACCTGGTCGTTGGTGGACATGCAGCCGTCGGAGTCGAGGCGGTCGAACGTGACGCGGGTTGCGGCGCGCAGGGCCTCCTCGAGCTCACGGGATGTCAGCGCAGCATCCGTCGTGATGACGACAAGCATGGTGGCGAGACCGGGCGCGAGCATGCCGGCGCCCTTGGCCATGCCGCCAATGCTCCAGCCGTCTGCTGTGCGCACGGCCGTCTTCGGATGGGTGTCGGTCGTCATGATGGCCCGGGCCGGGGCGTCGCCGTCGTCAGACAGGGATGCCGCGGCGGCGCGAACGCCGACGATGAGCTTCTCACGATCGAGCTGCTCGCCGATGAGGCCGGTCGAGCAGACGAGTACGTCGCCCGCCGAGAGATCAAGCGCCTCCGCGACCGCCTCGGCCGTGGCGTGTGTGGTCTGGAAGCCCTGCGAGCCGGTGAAGCAGTTGGCGCCGCCCGAGTTGAGCACGATCGCCTCGACGGTGCCGTCGTCGATGACCTGTTGGGACCAGAGGATGGGGTTGGCCTTCGCGCGGTTGCTCGTGAACACGGCCGCGGCGGCCTTCTGCGGCCCGGTGTTGACGACGAGGGCGAGATCGAGGGCGCCCGTCGACTTGAGCCCTGCGGCAACGCCTGCCGCGACGAATCCCGATGCTGCGGTGACGCTCACGGTGCGACTCCATTCACTGACAGGCCGGCACTCTCGTCGAGGCCGAGGGCGATGTTGGCGCACTGCACGGCCGCGCCGGCGGTGCCCTTCACGAGGTTGTCCATCGCGAGCACGGAGACCACGCGCCCCGCCGCCTCGTCGACCGCGAGGCCGATGAGCGCGGTGTTGGCGCCGAGCACGTCTGCCGTGCGCGGGAACGAACCCTCTGGCAGCAGCTGCACGAACGGTTCGCCGTCATACGCGTCGCTCCACGCCTTGCGCACGTCGGCCGGCGACGCACCGGCAACCAGGCGCGCAGTTGCGGTGACGAGAATGCCGCGCGCCATCGGAACGAGCACAGGGGTGAACGAGAGGGTGGGGTCACTCGCGCCTGCCAGGCGGAGATTCTGCTGGATCTCGGGGATGTGCCGGTGCGTTCCGCCGACCGCGTACGGGGCCGCTGACCCGAGCAGTTCGCTCGCGAGGTACGGCACCTCGAGCTTCTTGCCCGCGCCCGACGGGCCCACCGCGAGCACCGTGACGATGTCGTGCTGCTCGATGACGCCGGCGCGAATGCCGGGCGCGAGCGCGAGTGACACCGCGCTGGCATTGCAGCCGGGTGCGGCGATGCGCCGGGTACCCACGAGCCGCTCGCGCTGCTTGCCGGTCGTCGTGGGCAGCTCGGGCACCGCATACGGCCACGCGGCGAAGTGCTGCCCGCCATAGAACGCGGACCAGTCGGCCTCGTTCTCGAGCCGATGGTCGGCGCCGCAGTCGACCACCAGGGTGCGATCGTCGAGCGCCTCCGCCAGAGCGCCGGAAGCGCCGTGCGGCAGAGCCAGGAAGACCACATCGTGGCCGACAAGGTTTTCGGCCGTGGTCGCGACGAGCGTGAGGTGTGAGAGAGAGCGCAGGTGCGGCTGGTGCTCGATGAGCGGTCTGCCCGCGTTCGCGTTGGCGGTGACCGTCACCACCTCGAAGTCGGGATGGGCGGCGAGGATGCGCAGCACCTCACCGCCGGCGTAGCCGCTCGCGCCGGCGACGGCAACGGAGAAAGTCATGCTTCTACCTTATTGAGTGGGCGACAGGGGATCGTGTCGGCGGCGCCCACTGCACGGACCACAAGGCCCTTCAGCGCACGTCGCCTAGATTCGGCCCGCGACCAGGCGTCGGCGCAGCACGCGGGCGGAGATGCCTCGCGTCGAAAGGGTGCGCGCCTCGAAAGCCATGAGGCGAGCATAACCCCTCGCGACTCGAGCGCACGAATCGTTGCCGTCTACTCCCGTATGGTGGCGCCGTAGCGCTCGGCCGCCAGCGCCGCACCGGCGAGCTTCGCCCCGCTCGCCTCCGCCGCGGTCAGCGTGCGGTCGCTTGCGCGGAAGCGCAGCGCGAAGGTGAGGCTCTTGGCGCCCTCCGGCACTCCGCTGCCCCGGTAGTCGTCGACGAGCCGCGCATCCTCGAGCAGCGGTCCCGCACCCTGCACGACCGCGGTGTGCACGTCGCCGGCCGCTGCCGAGATCGGCACCACGAGGGAGAGATCCTGCGTGGCCGCCGGATAGTCGGCGATCTGCCTCGCCTCGACGTGGCTCGACGCGAGGTGGATCAGCAGGTCGAGGTCCAGCTCGACGACCGCCACAACGCGGGGAAGGTCGAGTTCGGCGGCGAGCGCCGGCAGCAGCTCGCCGGCATAGCCGACGTGGTGTGCGCGCTCGGCGCCGTTCACGACGAGTTCGGCAGTGCGGCCCGGATGCAGGGCGCCGTGGCTGCCCTGCACGACGTCGATCGTCGCGCCGATCGCGTGCCCGACCTGGCGGGCGACCGCGATCGCATCCGCGACCCCGACCGGCACGGGGGGCTGTTCGGGCTGTCTGTCGACGGTGTTGCCGAGCAGCACCGCGGCGATGCGCCGCGGCTGCGGCGGGATGCCGGCGTTCAGCGCGGCGAGGGTGTCGGCTGCGGGCAGCGCGGCACCGACCGGCAGCGCGCTGCTGCCGTACTGCACGCCATCCTGTGGCAGGAAGACCAATCCCGCCTCATACACCGCAAGGTCGGTGAAGCCACGCGAGAGGTTGCGCCTCGCCACGTCGAGGAGGCCCGGGAGCAGCGAGACGCGCAGGAACGGTGCGCTGGCGTCGAGCGGGTTCGCGAGCCGCATCGCGCGCACGCTCTCGCCGACCGGCGAGCCGAAGGTGTCGTTCGCGTTGGCGTCGACGAAGGGGTAGGCGAGCACCTCGGTGAGTCCGGCATCCGCCAGAGCTGCCGACGCCTGGCGGCGCAACTGCTGCGAACGGCTGAGGCCGCGGCCGGGCGGCGCGACCGGAAGCACCGAGGGGATGCGATCGTAACCGACAATGCGGGCGACCTCCTCGGCCAGGTCGCACGGGGCCGCGAGATCCGGGCGCCAGCTCGGCGGGGTCACAGCGAGGCCGGTCTCGGTCACCTCGAGCTCGGCTCCGATCTCGCTGAGCGAACCCCGGATCTCGTCGTCGGTGTAATCGACCCCGATGAGAGAGGAGACGTAGCCGCGCACAAGGTCGATGGGATGCCGCGGGGTCGACTCGTCGATGACGGAACCACGCGCATCCGCTCGGCCGCCTGCGAGCGTCTCGAGCAGCTGCACGACACGGGCGGCGGCGGCCTCGGCCACGCGAGGGTCGACACCGCGCTCGAAGCGCTTGGACGCCTCGCTCGGCAGCTTGTGGCGACGCGCCGTTCTCGCGATGGAGACGGGGTCGAAGTTGGCGGCCTCGATGAGCACGTTGCGGGTATCGGCGCCGATCTCGGTCGACGCGCCGCCCATGACGCCGGCGAGCCCGATGGCGCCCGAGGCGTCGGCGATCACGAGGTCTTCACCGTTCAGCTCGCGCGTCGCGTCGTCGAGCGTGACCAGCGTCTCCCCCGGCTGCGCGCGGCGCACAGTGATGTCGCCCGTGAGGCGGTCGAGGTCGTACGCGTGTATCGGCTGGCCGAGCTCGAGCATCACGTAGTTCGTGACGTCGACGATGAGCGCGCGTGAGCGGATGCCGGCGAGCGTGAGACGTGAGGTCATCCATGGCGGGGTCGGCCGGGCGGGATCAACGTCACGAACGACGCGCGTGACGAAGACCGTGGCGCCCTGGCGGCCGCGGATGGGGGCGGTGTCGTCGAGGGTGACGTGCAGGGCGGGGATGTGGGTTTCGAGACGCGCTTCGCGCTCCTCAACCCGCTCTTCTGCGGGGGTGCGGGTTTCGAGACGCGCTTCGCGCTCCTCAACCCGCTCTTCGGCTGGGGTGCGGGTTTCGAGACGCGCTTCGCGCTCCTCAACCCGCTCTGCGGCGGGCTCCGGGGCCCGCGTGAGGGCGGGGTCGCGGAACACGGCGCCGGTGGAGTGCGCGTACTCGCGGGCCACGCCGCGAATCGAGAACGCGTAACCGCGGTCGGGCGTCACGTTGATCTCGACGGCCGAATCGTCGAGGCCGAGCAGCGCGATCGCGTCGGCGCCCACCTCGGGGTCGAGCCCGAGGGTCGACAGCCGCAGGATGCCCTCGTGGTCGTCGCCGAGCCCGAGCTCGCGCACCGAGGCGATCATGCCGTCGGAGACATGCCCGTACGTCTTGCGCGCCGCGATGGGGAATGGTCCGGGCAGCACCGCGCCGGGCAGCGTCACCACGACCTTGTCGCCGACGAGGAAGTTGTGCGCGCCACAGACGATGCCATGCACGGCGTCGCCGCCATCCGCTGCCCTCTCGCCCTCTGGCGCGACCTGCACCTGGCACCAGCGGATGGTCTTGCCGTTCTTCTGCGGCTCCTCGACGAAGTCGAGCACCTGACCGACGACGACGGGGCCGCTCACCTCGAAGCGGTGGATCTCCTCCTCTTCGAGCCCGACGCGCACGAGCGCGGCATGCACCTGCTCCGGCGTGGTGCCCGGCTGAAGGTCGACGAACTCGGCAAGCCAGCTGAGCGGAACCCGCATGAGCTACACCACCATTCCGAATTGCTGGCTGAAGCGGATGTCGCCCTCGACCATGTCGTGCATGTCCTTCACGTCGTTGCGGAACATCAGGGCCCGCTCGACGCCCACCCCGAACGCGAAGCCCGAGTACTCGTCGGGATCGATGCCGGCCGAGCGCAGCACGTTGGGGTTGACCATGCCGCAGCCGCCCCACTCGATCCAGCGCGGGCCCTGGCTGAACGTGGGGTGCCACAGGTCGAGCTCGGCGCTCGGCTCGGTGAACGGGAAGTAGTTGGGGCGCAGGCGAACCGTGGCCTCGTCGCCGAACATGGCCTTGACGAAGTGGTCGAGTGTGCCGCGCAGGTGCGCCATGGTGAGGCCCTTGTCGACCGCGATGCCCTCGATCTGATGGAACACCGGGGTGTGCGTGGCATCGAGCTCGTCGGTGCGGTAGACGCGGCCCGGAGCCACACGGTAGACGGGCAGCTCGCCGGCGAGCAGGGCGCGCAGCTGCACGGGCGACGTGTGCGTGCGCAGCACGAGGTGCGCGTCGGCGGGCTCGACGAAGAAGGTGTCCTGCATGGCGCGGGCGGGGTGGTCCTCGTCGAAGTTGAGGGCGTCGAAGTTGTACCACTCGCTCTCGAGCTCTGGGCCCTCGGCGACCTCCCAGCCCATGCCCACGAAGACGTCGGCGATGCGCTCCTGCAGCAGGTTCAGCGGATGGCGGGCTCCCGGCCGCCACCGGCTTGCGAGCGCTGTGACGTCGACGGCCTCCTCGGCCAGACGACGGGCGTCCTCCGCCTCGACGATCTCTGCCTCGCGTGCGGAGAACGCCTGATTGACACGCGCACGCGCCTGACCGACGAGCTTGCCCGCGGCCGCCTTCTGCTCGTTCGGCACAGTGCGCATGCTCGCGTTCAGCCTGGCGAGCGCGGAGGACTCGGCCAGATGCGCAGAGCGCACGGCCTTCAGCTGGGTCGAATCCTGGGCGGCGGCGATGGCGGCCAGCGCCACCTCGACGGCCTGGCCGACCGACTGCTCGGAGATCTCAATGGGTTCGGACACGAGGCCCAAGTTTAGTGCCAGCCCAGCCGCTGGCTCGCTCGTCGAGGCGGGCACGGCCGGTGACCATGCGCCTACGCGCCTCCCCCGGGCGCGCCTGTTCCCATTCCCGCGCCGGGCATCCGCGCCAGTGCCGCCGCTCGCCCGCCACTTCGCCTGGCGAGCCGGCGGGCGAACCAGGAGAGCAGCAGGTTCATCGTGAGGTAGATGACGAACGCGATGAAGAAGAGCGTGAAGGTGTACCGACTGCCGTAGAAGTTACCGAGGTTGGTGACCGTGCGAAGCAGCTCGGGATAGCCGACGATGTACGCCAGCGAGGTGTCCTTCAGCAGCACCACGAGCTGCGCGACGAGGATTGGCAGCATCTGCCGGAACGCCTGCGGGAACTCGATGATCATGCGGGTGTGCACGGGAGTGAGGCCGATGGCAAGGCCGGCCTCACGCTGGCCTCGCGGCAGCGACTGGATGCCAGCACGCAGGATCTCGCCGATGAGCGCGCCGTTGTACACGGCGAGCGCCACCACGCCGGCCCAGTACGACCCCGTCGCGAACACGAGCAGAATGAAGAGCATCATGAGCAGCACGGGCATGCCGCGCAGGAACTCGAGCACCACCGCCGTCGGCACCCGTACGGCCGCGCTTCGAGCGGTGCGCCCGAACGAGAAGAGGACCCCGATCACGAGGGCAAGCGCGCCGCCGACCGCCGCCATCTTCAGCGTCTGCACAAGCCCTCGGCCCACGGCCTGCCAGAGCTGTGGGTCGGAGAGGATGTCGAAACGGGATGCGTCGAGCAGCCCGACAACGGTCGCGCCGTTCGCAAGAGTGCGCGGCGCGGCAATGGTGTAAATGAACCAGGCGAGAATCGCGAGGATCACGACGGTGCCGATGATCGAGGTCACGCGGGAGCGCCTGCGAGTAATCGGACCCGGCGCGTCGTACAGCACACTGGCGCTCATCGCAGCACCGCCACCCTTCGCTCGACCGCCCCGGCTATCAGCCCGAGCGGCACAGTGATCACCAGATAGAGCACGGCGATGCCGAGCAGCAGCACGATGACGGCGTCACCGCGCAGGTTGGTGATGTCGTTCGCGGCCTTGAACAGCTCATAGACGAAGAATCCGCCGGCGACCGACGTGTTCTTCGCCAGCGCGATGATCACATTGATGAGCGGCGGGATCACCATGCGAATGGCCTGAGGCATCACGATGAGCGAGAGCGTCTGACCGAACCGTAGCCCAATGCTGCGCGCGGCCTCGGCCTGGCCGACCGGAACGCCGTTGACGCCCGAGCGCACGGCCTCGGCCACGAACGGCGAGGTGTAGAGCGTGAGCCCGATGAGCGCGAGCGGGAAGTAGTCGAGCGGAACCTTGAGGTAGGGAAGCACGACCCCGCAGAAGAACAGCACCAGCAGCAGCGGGATGTTGCGCAGCACCTCGGTATAGACCGCCGCGAACGTGCGCAGAGACGCGATCGGCGAGATGCGCAGGCCGGCCACGATGGTGCCGAGGATCAGCGCGCCGACCCCGGAGATCGCGAGCAGCTCGAGCGTGCCGACGAACCCCTTGAGATAGGTCGGCAGGCTATCGATGACGGCGTCCACAGGCCACCTTTCGCATGAGGTTCAGGGCGGATGAGCCGGGCGCGTCACCGCGCCCCGGCCCGCGGAGGCCACCGTGTGCGCACGGCGGCCCCCGCTTCGATCAGTACCGGTCGACCGTCGGCGGCTCAGGCGTCTTCAGCACCTTGCCGGCCGTGGCCTCCCACGCCTTGGCCCAGGCGCCGTCCTTGTACGACTCCTCGAGCACGTCGTTGATGAAGGTGCGGAACTGGTCGTCGTCCTTCTTCAGGCCGATGCCGTACGGCTCCGAGGTAAACGGCTTGTCGAGGACCTCGAACTCACCCTCGTTCTGCGATGCGAGACCGGCGAGGATCACGTTGTCGGTCGTGACGGCGACAACCTTGCCGTTGCGCAGCGGCTCCAGGCAGTTGGAGTACGTGTCGGTGGTGATGATGTTGTCGGTGTACTGCTTGATGTTCTCGAGCGAGGTGGAGCCCGAGACCGTGCAGACCGGCTTGCCCTTGACATCGTCGACGCTCTTGATGCCGTCGGGGTTGCCCTTCAGCACCAGCAGGTCCTGGCCTGCGGTGTAGTACGGACCCGCGAACGAGACGACCTGCTTGCGCTCATCGTTGATCGTGTACGTGGCGACGACGATGTCGACCGTGCCGTTCTCGATGAACGGCTCGCGGTTCTTGGAGACCGTCTCCTTCCACTCGATCTTGTCGGCGGGAATGCCAAGTTTCGACGCGATGAGCTTGCCCATCTCCACGTCGAAGCCGACCGGAGTGCCATCCGGACCCTGCAAACCGAAGAGTGGTTGGTCGAACTTGGTGCCGATCGTGATCGACCCCTGCTTCTGCAGCTTCGCCATGGTCGAGCCGGACGGAAAGCTCGACGTCTCCGGCTTCGGTGCGTCCCCCGCGTTGCCGCCCGCGTCACCCGAACACGCTGTGAACGTGAGGATGCCTGCCACGGCCAGTGCGGAAACCAGTAGGCCTCTTTTTTTGAGTCTCATGCTGTTCTCCTTGCTGTTGTCTCGCCCACCGATTCAGTGGGTGAGGATTTTCGAGAGAAAGTCCTGCGCCCTCGAAGACTGTGGATTGCTGAAGAACGCCTCCGGCGTCGCCTCTTCGACCAACTCGCCGTCTGCCATGAACAGCACGCGGTCGGCGGCCTTTCTCGCGAAGCCCATCTCGTGCGTAACGACGACCATGGTCATGCCGTCGCGAGCGAGGCCGACCATGACGTCAAGCACCTCGCTGATCATCTCGGGATCGAGTGCAGACGTCGGCTCGTCGAGCAGGATCAGCTTGGGGTCCATGACGAGCGCACGGGCAATGGCCACGCGCTGCTGCTGGCCGCCCGAGAGCTGCGCGGGCATTTTGCCGGCCTGGTCGGCCACCCCGACCCTCTCGAGCATCTCCATTCCGCGCCGGTCGGCGTCGGCCTTCGAGAGATGGCGCACCTTGCGCGGGCCGAGGGTGACGTTCTCGAGGATCGTCTTGTGCGCGAAGAGGTTGAACGACTGGAAGACCATACCGACATCCGCTCGAAGCCTGGCGAGCGCGGCCCCCTCTGCGGGCAGCGGTGTGCCGTCGATCGAGATGGTGCCGCTGTCGATCGTCTCCAGCCGGTTGATGGCGCGGCACAGCGTGGACTTGCCGGAGCCGCTCGGGCCGATCACGACGACAACCTCGCCACGGGCGACCTGCGTCGTGATGTCCTTCAGAACGTGCAGCTCTCCGAAGTGCTTGTTGACATGCTCGATGACGACCAGAGGCCTGCCGACGGCGGTGTCGGCGGATTCAGGGACCGCCGTGCGGGATGGATCCATGGGGCATACCCAACCACAGCTATGAATACGCCGTCAATCACCCGAGCCGTGTCGCCGCCGTTCTGCAACCTTGCTCGTTTGCGCACCCGCCAAGCGGTTGCGCAACCCTGCTTCAGAGGTTAAGCGCGCCCGGTTCCCTCGACGCTGCGCTGGGCGAAGGCGCTCTCGTACAGGCAGACGGATGCCGCCGTCGCGAGGTTCATCGACTCAGCCAGGCCGTAGATGGGCACCGAGATGACCCGATCGGCGATCGCCAGATACTCGTCGCTGAGCCCGCGCGCCTCGTTGCCGAACAGCCAGGCACTTGCGGGGGCGAGCGCTCCGGCGACACGGGCGTCGAGCAGGCTCTCGCCCTTGATATCCGCAGCGAGCAGCTGAACGCCGGCCGCAACCAGCCGGGCCCGCACGTCGTCGAGCGTCGCCGAGACCGCGACCGGCACGTGGAAGAGCGATCCAGTGGTGGAGCGCACCACCTTGGGGTTGTAGAGATCAACGGTGCGCCCGGTGAGAATGACGGCGTCGACACCGGCAGCGTCCGCCGCGCGAATAATGGTGCCGGCGTTTCCTGGGTCTCGAACCTCCTCAAGCACCGCAATGAGGCGCGGCGCGGCCGCGAAGATCTCCTTGAGCGCAACGGGGAACTGCCGGCAGACGGCGACAACGCCCTGCGGCGTCACGGTGTCGGCCATGGAGCCGAGCACGTCCTCGGCGACGAAGGTGATGCCGAGATCGGCGCTCTGCGCCGCATCCGTCAGCTCGGGATGCCGCTCAAGTGCCGTGGGTGTGACGAAGAGGTCGACGAGCAGCTCTGGCCGGTACGCGAGCGCCTCGGTGACCGCCTGGGGACCCTCGAGCAGGAAGAGCCCGGTCTCAGCCCTGGCGGACCGTTTGGCGAGCTTGGCGACGGCGCGCACGCGGGGCGACCGGGGATTCTCCAGCATGTGCCGAGTCTATCGACGGCAGCACGGGCAGAGCGGATGCGCGAAGGAGGGGAAGCGCGTGACGCGCTCCCCCTCCTTCGCGACCGTTCGGTCGTATCGCCTGTTCGGCTACGCGGCCGGCTGTGCCTTCGGCGCCGACGTGTCTGCCGGCAGTGCCTTCTTCGCGGTCTCGACCAGAGCCGAGAACGTCGCGGGCTCGTTGACCGCGAGCTCGGCGAGGATGCGACGGTCGACCTCGACGCCGGCCAGGTTCAGGCCCTGGATCAGACGGTTGTAGGTCAGGCCGTTCTGGCGGCTCGCGGCGTTGATGCGCTGGATCCACAGGCGGCGGAAGTCGCCCTTGCGCGCCTTGCGGTCGCGGTAGCTGTAGACCAGCGAGTGGGTGACCTGCTCCTTGGCCTTGCGGTACAGGCGCGAACGCTGCCCGCGGTAGCCCTCGGCGCGCTCCAGGATGACCCGACGCTTCTTGTGGGCGTTGACCGCCCTCTTCACTCTTGCCATGTTCTTCTCTTCCTAGGTGTCGGGGGTTACTTGCCGAGCAGCTTCTTGGCCGTCTTCGCGTCGGCCGGGGACAGCACCTGCTCCTGGTTGAGGCGACGTTTGCGGTCGGTCGCCTTCACCTCGAGGTTGTGGCGCATGCCGGACTGCTGCTTCATGACCTTGCCGCTGCCGGTGATCTTGAAGCGCTTCTTGGCACCGGAGTGCGTCTTCTGCTTGGGCATTATTTCTCCTCGTTCGTCGCCTCGGAGGGCGAGGGGTTCTGGTTCTGTGCCTCGTCGGGCGAGGTGTTGTGCGCCTGCTTTGCGGCGGCACGGTGGGCGTTCGCCTCGGCCTTGGCCTCGGACTTGTTCTTCAACGGGCCGATGACCATGACCATGTTGCGACCGTCGATGGTGGGTGTGGACTCGACAGAGCCGAACTCGGCAACGTCTTCTGCGAAGCGCTGCAGCAGTTTGACGCCCATTTCGGGGCGGGACTGCTCACGGCCACGGAACAGGATCATGGCCTTGACCTTGTCACCGGCCTTGAGGAAGCCCTCGGCGCGCTTGCGCTTGGTCTCGTAGTCGTGCTTGTCGATCTTGAGGCGGAAACGAACCTCTTTCAGGATCGTGTTCGCCTGGTTGCGCCTGGCCTCCTTGGCCTTCTGCGCAGCCTCGTACTTGAACTTGCCGTAATCCATGATCTTCGCCACAGGAGGCTTGGAGTTGGGAGCGACCTCAACCAAGTCCAGATCGGCTTCCTGCGCGAGACGAAGGGCGACCTCGATTTTCACGACGCCGACCTGCTCTCCGCTTGGGCCGACGAGACGGACTTCGGGGACGCGGATACGGTCATTGGTACGGGGATCGCTGATGCGTTTCTCCTCTGCTTGAGCGATGTTCTTCAGCCACGCCGATCGGCGGTTGCCGTTCGGCGGCGAGAGAGGAGATTCACGCACCCTGGGACTCGCGATGTGCGTCTCGAACCCTGGCACGGCACCCTGGCTACCGTCTCGATCTGCACCGAGTCGGCGGAGTGCGAACTACCCGGTAACCTTGTAAGCGGTCAAGCGCGGGTGGGAGAATCTCCACTTTCGTACCGGGACATGAAGCCCCGGAGCCTGAGGCAGTCTAACAGAGGAACGTGAGTGAGCGACACATCCGGCGTCGATGCAACCGACGAAGCAACACGGGACATCGCGGAGGTGCCTGCCGTTGAGGTCATCACGACGACCGCCGTGCACCTGATGAGCGCGGCAGCCGTCAAATGCGGCCTCGCCGACGATCCAGGCGAGCAGATCGACCTCGACGAGGCGCGCAAGCTCATCACCGCGCTCGCCGGCCTCGTGACCGCCGCATCCCCTGAGATCGGCGACCACCACGCGCGCAGCCTGCGCGACGGGCTGCGGTCGCTGCAGCTCGCGTTCCGCGAGGCATCGTCAGTTCCCGACGCCCCGGGCAAGGGGCCGGGCGAGAAGTACACCGGGCCGGTGAACTGAGGCCAGCGAGCTGATCAGTCGAGCGGGTTGAGGATGCGGCTGAGGAACTGCCTCGTGCGCGCCTCGCGCGGCTCGGTGAAGAGTTGCTGCGGATGCCCGCGCTCCACGATCTCACCGCCGTCGAGGAACAGCACCTCGTCTGCGACCTGCCGCGCGAACGCCAGTTCGTGGGTCACGACGACCATGGTCCAGCCCTCGCGGGCCAGTGCCTGCATGACGCCGAGAACATCGCCGACGAGTTCAGGGTCGAGGGCGCTCGTCGGCTCGTCGAAGAGGATCACGTTGGGCCTGAGCGCGAGCGCACGGGCGATCCCCACGCGCTGCTGCTGGCCGCCGGAAAGGCGGAAGGGATAGACGTCGCGCTTGTCGGCGAGCCCCACCTTCTCCAGCAGCGCATCCGCTTCGGCTGTCGCCTCAGCAACCGAACGCTTCTGCACCTGAACCGGCCCCTCGATGATGTTCTCGAGAACCGTCTTATGGGGGAACAGGTTGTAGTGCTGGAAGACCATCGCCGAGCTGCGGCGCAGCCGGGTGATGCGGGCCTTGCCGACCGGCTGCGAGAAGTCGACCTCGAGTTCGTCGATGCGAACCGTGCCGGAATCGGCGATCTCCAGCGCGTTGAGACAGCGCAGCAACGTGGTCTTGCCCGATCCGGACGGACCGATGAGCACAACGACGCGCCCGACGCCGACCTCGAGGTCGATGCCGCGCAGCACCTCGTGGGCGCCGAAGGACTTGTGCAGCCCGCGGACGGCGAGGCGGGGTGCGGCGCGGGGCGCATCCGCTCTGCTGGCGTTCTCAGGCGTGGGCGACATAGCGGTCCAGTCTCTTCTCGATGGCCGACTGGCCGGCGGCGAGCAGCATGCAGATGAACCAGTAGACGACGGCCGCCTCGATGTACAGCACGAGGAACTCGCTGGATGCCGCCGCGATCTGCTGGGCCTCGCGGAACAGCTCGGTGACGAGGATCACCGAGGCGAGCGAGGTGTCCTTCACCAGGCTGATGAACGTGTTCGACAGGGGCGGCACTGAGACCCGCGCGGCCTGCGGCAGGACGATGCGGCGCATGGCCTGGCCCGTGGTCATGCCGATGGTGTAGCCGGCCTCCCACTGGCCGCGCGGCACGGCGAGGATGGCGGCGCGCACCACCTCGGAGGCATAACCGCCGACGTTGAGCGAGAGCGCGATGATGGCGCTCGGCCACGGATTGAGCGTGATTCCGAGCGACGGCAGCCCGTAGAACACGACGAAAAGCTGCACCAGCATGGGAGTGCCGCGGATGATCGAGACATACACGCGGGCGATTCCGCGCAGCACGCGGCTGCCCGAGAGCCGCATGAGCGCGATGACGATCGCGATGACGAGGCCGACCGCGAAGGTGACGAGCGAGAGCGGGATGGTCCCGGTCAGCCCGCCCAGCGCGATGGGCCCGAGGGAATGGATGACGAGATCCCAGTAGTACGGGAGCGTGCCGACCTCGGGCGTCACTCGTGCACGCCCGAGGGTCTCGACAGGATGCGGCGGCTCACGCGGCCTATTGTGACACGTCCTCGCCGAAGTACTTCTTCGAGATCTTCGCAAGCGTGCCGTCGGCGCGCAGTTCGGCGAGCGCCTTGTCGAAGTCCTTCGGAAGGGTGCTGCCCTTGCGGAAGGCGAAGGCGTTCTCTGCCGGGTCGTCCGCGGTGGCCGCGATGCGCAGCTTCACGTTCGGGTTCTGCTTCTCGTAGTCGAGGAGCGTGAGCTTGTCGTTGACGGTGGCGTCGATTCGACCCTGCTGCAGCAGCGCGATTGCCTGCGCCCAGCCCTCGACCGCCTCGACCTTGGCGCCCGACTTCTGCGCGAGCGCATACCAGTCGCTCGTGTTGGACTGCGCGGTCGTCTTGCCCTTGAGGTCGGCAAAGCTCGTGATGGACGTATCGTCGGCTCGGGTGATGATGACGCCGGGTGACACGGTGTATGGAGTGCTGAAGCTGTACTTGGCCTTGCGCTCAGGGGTGATGGACACCTGGTTGCCGATCACGTCGATGCGCTTGGAATCAAGGGCGGCGAAGATGCCGTCCCACTGCGTCTCGCGGAACGTCACCTTCACACCGAGCTTCTTGGCAACCGCCTTCGTGACGTCGACGTCGTAGCCGGTGAGCTGGTTCGTGGTGGTGTCGTGGTAGGAGAAGGGCTTGTACGTGCCCTCGGTTCCCACGACGATGCCCGTCGACGTCGCGGCCGCGGCCTTGAGGTCTGCGCTGCCCTGGACGTTCGACGCGCCCGTATCGCCCGAGCCGGTGGCCGAGCAGCCGACAAGCCCGAGTGTCAGGAGCGCGGCAATCGAACCGGCGACGGCGAGACGGAGTTTCATGATGGCCTTTCGTAAGACGGGAGACAAGCGGAACGCAACGGATGCGCGCCGCGCCCTGAGGGCGCGTCACGGTAAACGCGACGAACCGGGAGCGCATTCCCGTGTTACGTGGGGTTACGCCGCAGGGCCTCGAGTCGGCGGACCGCTCAGCTCGGCAGCAGCTGCACGCCGAGGGAGTCGACGCGCGTGGCGATGACGTCGTCGGACGCCCATCGCTGCGCGAGCCGGGCGAGCACGGCATCGAGCTCTGCCTCGGTGAGCCCCTGCACGAGCCGAAGCTGAACGATCAGCTCGGGTCCCGCGAGCCGCGCGTCCGCGTCGCCTGCGAGCAGGTCGATGCCGATCACGCCAAGCTCGGTGCCGATCGACGCGTCAAACGCCTCTCGCACGACGGGATCGGCATGAGGCGGGCGCCACGGCTCGCTTTTGGCCATCGCCCACACGGCGGGCCTGCGCACGGCGAACTCGGTGTCGCTTGTCGGGTCGAGGACGACGAGATCGGTCTGCTCGCCCGCCGCGGCGAGCGCCACCCGCACTCCGTCGGCCGGAACGGGCCGTGCCGTGGCATTCCACGCCTGCATCGCGGTCACCGACGAGAAGACGGGGAGCGCCGCGCGACCGTCCGGCGCCTCGACCGTCACGATGGCCAGCTCCTGAGTCTTGTCGACGGTGCGGCCGTGCTCATCGAGACCCGCCTCGCCGAGCTGGGCCACGAGCGGAATCAGAAGGCGCACGCCGCGCATGGCGTCGACCACCGCATCCGCTGCGACGCTGCCGGCGCGGAATTCGGCCAGCGCGCGTATCAGGCGCTCGGGGGCGCTGCCGTCATCGTCGCCGAAGTCGTTGCCGTCGAAATGCCGGCCCGCCCACGGCTGTCCAGCCGAGTCGGCGAGATTCCCGGACGCGGCTGGGTTCGCGGACCTGGCCAGGCTCGCCGCAATGTGCGCGGGGAGCGGCCTTGGGCCGTCAGTCTCCGGCGACATCCAGCGCCTCCGGCAGCGTGAACGCGCCGGCGTAGAGGGCCTTGCCGACGATCGCACCCTCGAGACCGAGCGGCACCAGTTCACGCAGGGCCGCGATATCGTCAAGATTCGAGATGCCGCCGGAGGCCACGACGGGCCGCTCCGTGCGCTCCATGACCTGGCGCAGCAGGTCAAGGTTGGGCCCCTGAAGAGTGCCATCTTTGGTCACGTCGGTGACCACGTACCGGGCGCAGCCCGCATCCTCGAGCCTGTTGATGACCTGCCAGAGGTCGCCGCCCTCCTTGGTCCAGCCGCGGGCAGCGAGTGTGGTGCCGCGCACGTCGAGCCCGACCGCGACCGCCTCGCCGTACTGCCCGATGACGTTCGCGGCCCACTCGGGGTTCTCGAGCGCGGCCGTGCCGAGGTTGATGCGCTTGGCCCCGATGCCCAGCGCGGACTCAAGGGACGCGTCGTCGCGGATGCCGCCGGAGAGTTCGACATTGACGCCCTTGACCTGCTTGATGACCTTCTTCAGAACCCCGTGGTTGTCGCCTCGCCCAAAGGCGGCGTCGAGGTCGACGAGGTGGATCCACTCGGCGCCCTGGTCGGCCCAGTCGGCCGCGGCATCGACCGGGTCGCCGTAGTTCGTCTCGCTTCCGGCCTCGCCCTGCGTCAGTCGCACGGCTTTGCCGCCCGCGACGTCGACGGCCGGCAGCAGCACGAGCCGCGGCATCCTGTTGAATTCGCTCATCATCATCCTCGTGTGGCGCGCCGGGTGCCCGTGCGCGGTGATCGCAGACGGCCGGCCATGTGCTGCCCGGCGCAGCCTCTAACTCTAGGCCACGGCGTGAACTACACGGCCCCCAGCCAGTTGCGCAGCAGACGGATGCCGGCTTCGCCGGACTTCTCGGGGTGGAACTGCGTGGCGCTGAGCGGCCCGTTCTCAACTGCGGCCAGGAAGCGGCTGCCGTGCTCGGCCCACGTCAGCACCGGCGGCTGGTGGCGGCCCGTAGCCTCGAGTTCCCACTCCTGCGCGGCGAACGAGTGCACGAAGTAGAAGCGCTCGTTGCGAATGCCGGAGAACAGCACCGACTCCTCGGGTGCATCGACCGTGTTCCAGCCCATGTGCGGCAGAATGTCGGCCTCGAGGGCGCGCACCTCCCCCGGCCACTCGCCGAGCCCGTCTGCGCGTGAACCGCGCTCAACGCTGCGCTCGAACAGCACCTGCATGCCGACGCAGATGCCGAGAACGGCCCGGCCACCCGCAAGTCTGCGACCGATGATCTCGTCGCCGTGCACCGACCGCAGGGCGTCGGCAACCGAGCTGAACGCGCCGACGCCGGGAACGACGAGGCCGTCCGCCTCCATGGCGGCGGTTCGGTCGTCGGTGAGTCGCACGCGGGCGCCGGCGGATTCGAGCGCTTTCGCCGCGGAGTGCACGTTACCCGTGCCGTAGTCGAACACGACGACGGATGGCGCAGTCACAGCGCACCCTTCGTCGAGGGCACGCCGGTGACGAGCGGGTCGAGCGCCTTCGCCTGGCGGAACGCGCGCGCGAAGGCCTTGAACTCGGCCTCCGCAATGTGGTGCGGGTCGCGGCCGCCGAGAACCCGGATGTGGGTGGTCAGCGCGGCGTTGAACGTGATGGCCTCGAAGACGTGCCGCACCATCGACCCGGTGAAGTGGCCGCCGATGAGGTGGAACTCGAAGCCCGCCGGCTCGCCAGAGTGCACGAGGTACGGTCGCCCCGAAATGTCGACGACGGCCTGCACGAGCGCCTCGTCGAGGGGCACGAGGGCATCACCGAACCGGGAGATGCCGCTCTTGTCGCCGAGCGCCTGGCGAAGAGCCTGGCCGAGCACGATGCCGACGTCTTCGGCCGTGTGGTGCACGTCGATCTCGATGTCGCCCTCGGCGCGCACGGTCAGATCGGTGAGCGAGTGGCGGGCGAACGCCGTGAGGAGGTGGTCGAAGAACGGCACCGAGGTGCGGATGTCGCTTTCGCCCGAGCCGTCGAGGTCGAGCGACAGCTCGATGCTGGACTCGCTCGTCTCTCGTCGAAGCTGGGCGGTGCGCGCTGACGGGCTCATGGTTCCCGATTTTAGCGGCACGCGCGCGCGTTACGCCGCCGACGGCGCCGGGGTCACTCCCCCGCAGGCGCGAACGGCTCCATGGCGTTCAGGAAAGCGGTGGTCTCCGCCTCCGTGCCCGCGGTGACGCGAAGGTGCCCGGGAATGGACTGGTCTCGAATGAGGATGCCCTGTGCGAGCAGCGCGTCGAACACCGCACGCGGCTCGGCGACCCCGCCGAAGAGTACGAAGTTGCTGCCGCTCGGGTACGGGTGGAAGCCCATCCGAGTCAGCTGGGTGATGATGCGATCACGCTGCGCAGCGATCTCGCCGACCATGGCGAGCATCTCGTCTGCGTGCCGGAGGGCCGCGCAGGCGGCCGCCTGCGTGAGAGCCGAGAGGTGGTAAGGCAGCCGCACGAGGCGCAGGGCGTCGATGAGTGCCGGGTCGGCGGCGAGATAGCCGAGGCGCACCCCCGCGAACGCAAACGCCTTGCTCATGGTGCGCGAGACCGCGAGGCGCTCGCGACCCTCGAGCAGGGTGACGGCCGACGGCGTGCCGGCCGGCATGAACTCGGCGTATGCCTCGTCGACGATCACGACACCGTCGGTGGCGTCGTAGACCGCCGTGACGACGTCGAGGTCGAGCGGCGTACCCGTGGGATTGTTCGGGGCGCACAGGATCACGATGTCGGGCCGCGCCTGGCGTACCTGTTCGGCCGCGCGGTCAGCGGTGAGCACGAACCCCTCTGCGCGAGACGCGGACACCCACTCGGTTCCGGTGCCCAACGCCAGGAGCGGGTACATGGAATATGTCGGCGAGAAGCCGAGGAGGCTGCGCCCTGGGCCACCGAACGCCTGCAGGAGCTGCTGCAGCACCTCGTTCGACCCGTTCGCGGCCCAGATGTTCTCCGGCCGCACCGCGTCGCCGAGATAGCCGGCCAGCGCCTCGCGCAGCGCCGTGAACTCCCGATCCGGATACCGATTGGCACCCCGCACTGCGGCGGCGAGGGCGCCGACGATGTCGTCAATGACGTCATCGGGAAGGCCGTGCGTATTCTCGTTGACGTTCAGCGCCACGGGGACGTGCAACTGCGGTGCGCCATACGGGGACTGGCCCCGAAGATCGTCACGAATCGGCAGGTCGGCGAGTGTGGTCACTCAGCACATGCTACCGGGCGTATTCGAGCGGAATCGCGATGCGCTGGCCCGGCGAGACGACCGTACTGGAGAGCTGGTTGAGCGAGACGATGTCCGCGATGACCTCGCGGGGGTCACTCGACGGCGCGATCCGCTCGGCGATGTTCCAGAGCGAGTCACCGTTCTGCACCGTCGCGTAGGTGAAGTGCGCCTGCGACCCGCCTGCAGCCAGAGCGCCGCCGCCGTTCAGTGAGAAAAACAGGGCGGCGGCAACGAGAGGGACGGAGACCAGGGCAGTCAGAACGACGCGCCCGCGCCGGGTCAGGTGAAGACGGGTGTGCGCCGCGGCCGGCCCAGAGGCTGATTCTCGTTGGCTCACACGTGGCTCGATCGTGACGCCTCTGGATGCCGAGCGCGCGGAAAGCGGGCCTGCTGTAAGGGTTGCCGTGCTCATGTCGTACGACCTCTCAGTCTCATCGCCCGCCTGTCGGCGTTGGGCGAATAGAACATCTGTTTCGAATATACCTTCGATCAATCGGCGCTGCAAGCCCCACCGCATCTCCTCCACAACACCCTTTCGCACGACACACTCGAACAGATGTTTGTCTCCGGCTGCCTGGGCGGATACAGTTTCGATTGTCTGAAGGAACACAATCAGGCACCACTGACATTCGCCATCCGCAGGATGGGGTCTTCGCGAAGGGACACAGGATGAGCGACAACGGAGTGGCGAAAGAACGAGGCGGAACCAGGCGGCGCAAGAACCTGAGCGACAAGCAGGTCGCCATCCTCGAGGTCATCGCGCAGTCCGTCGCCTCCCGCGGCTATCCGCCGAGCATGCGCGAGATCGGCGACGCCGTCGGCCTCGCGTCACTCTCAAGCGTGACCCACCAGCTCAACCAGCTGGAGCTGAGCGGCTACCTGCGCCGTGACCCGAATCGACCTCGCGCTCTCGAGATTCTCATCGACCTGCCGTCGAGCACATCCGTCGACGCGGATGCCGTGACGCCGGTTGGCGACGCCGCGATGGTCCCCCTCGTGGGCCGCATTGCCGCGGGCATCCCGATCACCGCCCAGCAGCAGATCGACGAGGTGTTCCCGCTACCTCGTCAGCTCGTGGGCAACGGCGACCTTTTCATGCTCAAAGTGGTGGGCGAGTCGATGATCGACGCCGCCATCTGCGACGGCGACTGGGTGGTCGTGCGCCAGCAGAAGACGGCCGAGAACGGCGATATCGTCGCGGCAATGCTCGATGACGAGGCGACCGTCAAAGTGTTCCGCCAGCGTGACGGCCACACGTGGCTGTTGCCCCGCAACAGCAACTTCGAGCCCATCCTCGGCGACTTCGCTGAGGTTCTCGGCAAGGTCGTCGCGGTGATGCGCGCGGTCTGAGCCGCTGGTCGCGGGCTCAGGCCTGCTGCGACGGACGGTACTCGCTGAAGATCGCTTCGGCATCCGGCATGACCAGGGCGCGAACGCGCGTGCCTGCCTCCACGTACTCGGTCGAGAGCACGCGACCTCGTTCGTGCAGCGCCGAGATGAGGTCACCGCGGTCGTATGGGATCACGACGTCGATCTCGACCGAGGGGTCTGGCAGCATCCGCTCTATTGCTGCCAGAACGTCGTCGATGCCCTCGCCGGTTCGCGCGGACGCAAACACGGCGCCCGGCTCGAGGCCACGCAGCACGAGCCTGTCGTCGTCACCGATGAGGTCGGCCTTATTGAAGACGATGAGCTCAGGGATGTCGCGCGCCCCGACCTCGCCGATCACGTCGCGAACCGTCGCGATCTGGCTGGCGGGATCCGGGTGCGAGGCGTCGACGACGTGCACGATGAGGTCGGCGTCCGCGACCTCCTCGAGCGTGGACCGGAACGCCTCGACGAGTTGGTGCGGAAGGTTGCGCACGAAACCGACGGTGTCGGTGAGCGTGTACAGGCGACCGTCGGAGGTCTCGGAGCGCCGCACGGTGGCGTCGAGCGTCGCGAACAGCGCGTTCTCGACGAGCAGGCCCGCTTTGGTGATGCGGTTCAGCAGGCTCGACTTGCCGGCGTTCGTGTACCCGGCGATTGCGACTGAGGGCACCTGGTTGCGGCGGCGGTTGGCACGCTTGGCTTCGCGCGCCGGCTTGAACCCGGCGATCTGCTTGCGCAGTCTCGCCATGCGTGTGTGGATGCGGCGGCGGTCGAGTTCGATCTTCGTCTCGCCGGGGCCGCGCGAGCCCATGCCGGCGCCCGCTCCGCCGACCTGGCCGCCCGCCTGGCGGGACATCGACTCGCCCCAGCCGCGCAGGCGCGGCAGCAGGTATTCGAGCTGGGCAAGCTCAACCTGGGCCTTGCCCTCGCGGCTCTTGGCGTGCTGGCTGAAGATGTCGAGGATCACCGCCGTGCGGTCGATGACCTTGACCTTCACCACGTCTTCCAGCGCACGGCGCTGGCTCGGTGCAAGCTCGGTGTCGGCGATCACGGTGTCGGCGCCGAGCGACGCGACAACGCCCCGCAGCTCGTCGGCCTTGCCGCGACCGAAGTAGGTGCTCGGGTCGGGATGCGGCCGTCGCTGCAGGAGGCCGTCGAGCACGACGGCGCCCGCGGTCTCCGCGAGCGCCGCAAGCTCGCGCATGGAGTTCTCGGCATCAGACTGGCTGCCCTGCGAGTACACGCCGATCAGCACCACGCGCTCGAGGCGCAGCTGCCGGTACTCGACTTCGGTGACATCCTCGAGCTCAGTGGAAAGTCCGGCCACGCGACGGAGCGCCGCGCGCTCCTCGCGGTCATACTGGTCACCGTCGTGGTCGCCGCGCTCGTCGCGGTTCGAATCGGGTGCGTGCAGTGCCTGGGCGCCCGTTGTGAAGAGTGAGTAGCCGCCCGCTCGGGCATCCGCATGCGCGAGCACGCGTTCGATCACGTCGTCGCCGCTCGCCGAACGAGCGGAATCGGCGCCGTCGCCGGCCACGCCGTTCTCACGGTCGTCGTTCGTTGCCTTCGTCATTCTCACCAAGCCTAGTTCCTCGTCTCGTGCGGTACGTTTCTAGCTATGCCCACCGGAGAGCACTACTTCACGTCGTCACCCGGGAGCGATCCGACTCCACGCCCGCTCACGGTGTCGCTCGCCGGCCGAACCCTCGAATTGAGCACCGTCGGCGGCATCTTCAGCCCCGACCGCATCGACAGCGGCACGCAGGTTCTGTTGCGCAACACTCCTGCTCCCCCTCCGGGCGGTGACCTGCTCGACCTCGGCTGCGGCTGGGGGCCGATCGCCCTCACGCTCGCTCTCGAGTCGCCCCATGCCAGAGTGTGGGCGGTCGACGTCAACCAGCGCGCCCTCGACGTCGTCAGGCGCAACGCGGACGCCGCCGGCCTCGAGAACGTCAACGCCGTGCTGCCCGGGGATGTTCCCGACGACGTGGCCTTCACGACCATCTGGTCGAACCCGCCGATCCGTGTCGGCAAGGACGAACTGCACAATCTGATGACCGGATGGCTGCCGCGGCTGGAGCCCGGCGCCGACGCATGGCTCGTCGTGCAGCGCAATCTCGGCTCCGACTCGCTGCAGCGCTGGTTGGCGACGACGCTGCCAGGACACTTCACCACGACGCGCGCCGCGACGGCCAAAGGCTACCGCGTGCTGCGCGTTCGCCGACGGGCGGACGGCCTCGAGGCCTAGACGAGCCGGAGATCTGAACGGGCTCGAGGCCTAGACGAGCCGGAGATCTGAACGGGCTCGATGCGCTCGATACCTAGACGAGCTCGAGGGAGCCGGAGAACGCCAGCTCGGCTGGCCCGGAGAGCGCGACGTGCTCACCGTCTTCCGTGGGGAACATGCGCACGCCGACGACCCCGCCCGGCACCTGCACGCGCCATTGGTCCGGCGCGCCGCTGCCCGCCCAGTGCCGCACGCCGAGAGCCGCGGCGGCCGCGCCGGTGCCGCACGAGAGTGTCTCTCCGCTGCCCCTCTCATGCACACGCATGCGGATGCGCCCGATGCCGTCTTTCACCAGCGGATCGGCGGGAACCACGAACTCCACGTTGGCCCCTGCTGTGGGCTGCGGCTCGAGTTGGGGCACGTAGCCGAGGTCGATTCCGTCGAGTTCGGCGTCGTCGGCCACTGCGACGACCACGTGCGGGTTGCCGACGTCGATGCCCAGCCCGGGGCGGGCGACCTCGAGCTCCCGCGCCCGCACGAGAGGTTCCCCACCGTCGAGAGACCAGCGGCCGAGGTCGACCTGGAAGCCGGTTCGGCTGCTCTGCACGTCGCGCACGCCAGCCCTCGTGCCGATTACGAGGGTGTCGCCGCCCGCGAGCTCGGCAAGCCCGTTCTCCAGCAAAAAGCGCGTGTAGACGCGGATGCCGTTGCCGCACATTTCGGCGATGCTGCCGTCGGCGTTTGAGTAGTCCATGAACCACTCGGCGGCCGGGTCCTCGCTCAGCGCGGCTTCGCCGGCAGGCAGGTTTCGAGAGCGCACGGCGCGGATCACACCGTCGGCTCCGACGCCGAAGTGCCGGTCGCAGATGTCGGCGATCTGGGCGGGCGTCAGATCGATCTCACCGTCAGGATCGGCGAACAGGACGAAGTCGTTGCCGGTCCCCTGACCCTTCGTGAAGTGGAGAGTTGTGGCCATTCGCCAAGTCTAGGGGCGCGCGTCGAGAGCCCGCATGGCCGCCTGGGCGACGCCCTGCGTGCCGGCATCCAGCCAGGATATGTGGCGGTAACGCTGAAACCAGCTGACCTGACGCCGCGCGTAGCGGCGGGTCAGTTGCTGCGTCGCGGCGATGGCAGACGCCTCATCGAGGCGGCCGCGCAGCTGGTCGAGCGCCTGCGCGTAGCCGATGCCGCGGCTGGCCGTCGATCCGCTCTCGAGGCCGGCCGGGATGAGTCGTGCGACCTCGTCGAGGAGCCCGTTGCGCCACATCGTCTCAACGCGGGCGTCGAGGCGCGCGGTGAGGTCGAGCCTTGGCATGCGCAGGCCGAGGACGCGCGCGGGCCTCCAGGGCGCCGGCTCGTCGGGCAGCGCTCCCCCGTGGCCGGAGGCCGCGAGCTCGTTCACCTCGAGCGCGCGCACGATGCGGCGCCCGTTGGCGGGATCGACCCGGTCGGCGGTTGCCGCATCGCGTTCGCGAAGGCGGGCGTGGAGCACGCCAGGACCGTGCTCGTTGAGCTCGCGCTCGAGGCGCGCGCGCACATCGGGGTCGCGCGGGGGGAAGGCGAAGTCGAAGATGACCGATGAGACGTACAGGCCGGATCCGCCGACGAGGATGGGCATGGCACCGCGGCCGATGATCTCGTCGATGATTCGTCTCGCCCGCGGCTGGTACCAGGCGACGCTCGCGTCGTCGCGCACCTCGAGCACGTCGAGCATGTGGTGCGGGATGCCGCGGCGCTCGGCCACCG
This sequence comes from Microbacterium sp. STN6, assembly GCF_026410545.1. Lineage (GTDB taxonomy): Bacteria > Actinomycetota > Actinomycetes > Actinomycetales > Microbacteriaceae > Root112D2. The sequence continues at coordinate 735,383 of NZ_JAPMIT010000001.1, read as the reverse complement.
GCACCTTGGCGGTGCCGATGTCCATGCCGCGGTAGAGCTGCATCGCGTCGGCGTTCACGATCTCGGCGCGGCCGCCCCGCGCGCGGATGCTCTCGGCGATGTCGAGGGAGAGGTCGGTCTTGCCTGTGCCGGTCGGGCCGACGATCGCGATCAGCTCGTGCCCGCGATGCGCGTCAGCGTTCGCCATCCGCCGGATCGTAAATGGGAGTGGTGGCGACGCGCAGGGAGGGAAGCCCGAGCGAGACCCTGCCTGCCTGTGGCTGGCTGCCGTGCGAGTCAACCGCGCAGGATTCGCTCTGGGCGCGATCCCATGCGTCGCCCGCCCGGGTGCGGCGGATCTGCAGCGGCGCCCCGGTGGGAGAATCTGCGAGGAGATGGAATGGCGCGGCCTGCGAGATTCTCGTCGTCACCATGTCGCCCGGGCGTGGAACGGGGCTGCCTGACGGCACCTCGAAGTGCACCAGGCGGCTGTCGCGGGCTCGCCCGGTGAGCCGGTGCGTCTCCTGATCCTTCTTGCCTTCACCGTTCGCGACGAGCAGTTCGACCTCGTGCCCGATGAGCCGCTGGTTCTCGAGCCAGGAGATTTCCTCCTGCAGGGCAGCGAGCCGCTCGTAGCGCTCCTGCACGATCTGCTTGGGTACCTGATCGGGCATGGTTGCGGCGGGAGTGCCTGGACGGATCGAGTACTGGAACGTGAACGCGGATGCGAAGCGCGCCTCGCGCACCACGCGAAGCGTGTCTTCGAAGTCCTCCTCGGTCTCGCCGGGGAACCCGACGATGATGTCGGTGCTGATCGCGGCATCCGGGATCTTCGCCCGAACCCGGTCGAGGATGCCGAGGAATTTCTGCGAGCGATACGAGCGGCGCATCGCCTTCAGGATTCGGTCGGAGCCGGACTGCAGCGGCATATGCAGCTGGGGCATCACGTTCGGGGTTTCAGCCATAGCGTCGATGACGTCGTCGGTGAAAGCAGCGGGATGCGGGCTGGTGAACCGAACGCGCTCGAGGCCCTCGATGGCGCCAGCCGAGCGTAAGAGCTTGCCGAACGCCTGACGGTCGCCGAACTCGACCCCGTACGAGTTCACGTTCTGGCCCAGCAGGGTGATCTCCACCACCCCGTCATCGACAAGAGCGTGCATTTCAGCGAGGATGTCGCCCGGGCGACGATCCTTCTCCTTACCGCGAAGCGACGGCACGATGCAGAACGTGCACGTGTTGTTGCAGCCGACCGAGATGGAGACCCAGCCGCTGTAGCTGGAATCCCGCTTGGTGGGCAGCGTGGAAGGGAACGTCTCGAGCGCGTCGTGAATCTCGATCTGCGCCTCATCGTTGTGGCGCGCACGCTCAAGCAGGCTCGGCAGCGATCCCATGTTGTGCGTGCCGAAGACGACGTCGACCCACGGCGCCTTGTCGAGAATGACCCCCTTGTCCTTCTGGGCGAGACAGCCGCCGACAGCGATCTGCATACCCTCGTGGCGGCGCTTGACCGACGCGAGGTGGCCGAGGTTGCCGTAGAGCTTGTTGTCGGCGTTCTCGCGCACGGCGCACGTGTTGATGACGACGACGTCGGCCTCGGCGCCGTTCGCGGGCACGTAGCCTGCGGCCTCGAGCGAGCCGCTCAGGCGCTCAGAGTCGTGCACGTTCATCTGACAGCCGAAGGTGCGCACTTCATAGGTGCGCGAATGACCGGCCTCGTCCCTGGCCGCGGGCGACGGTGCGATCACGACGCCGTGAGGTGTAGTGCTGCTCATAGTGGCACTAGTTTACGTGCGAGCACGCGATGGCCTCACACGAATCGAACGCCGGAGGAACGCCGTGTTGCCATTGCCGCCTGAACCGCCTGCCGCACCGTGGATGAGCCGTAGCCCTTGCGAGCGAGATAGCCGTTCAACCGACGCTCAGCCACCTCGTCATCCACGCTGCGCAACTGCGGAACGCGCTTCAGCGCGAGTTCCGTGGCGCGCTCGAGCTCATCGTCTTCCGCAATCTCCGACAGGGCGTCTTCGATGATTGCCCCATCGATGTGGCGTCGCCTCAGCTCCTGCGCAATGGCGGCACGGCCGAGGCCACGCCGCGTGTGCTGTGTATAGACCAGCGTCACGGCCAACGCCGCGTCGTCCAACAGCCCGACGCTTTCGAGCCGGTCGAGCTCGGCCGCGGCCAGGTGCGGCTCCACCTCGCGCTTGGCGAGCACTTGCTCAAGCTCCCACCGGGACATGCCACGCCTCGCCAGCTGATGCATTGAGACATTCGATGCCTTGGTCTTCTCCCTGGTCTTTTCCCCAATGGGACGCGCCTCGGACGAGCCGCGTTCCTCACCCGGCACGGCCCAGGTCGGCTGCTGCTGGGCGCTGGGGAGGTAGCTCACGGGCGCCAGATGCTCGTGAGCGGAGTCATCCGAAGGATGGAAACTCACCATGTCGGCGTGCTCCTTGCGTTGTGCCGCCCGCTATGCGCCCTTGCGTGCTGCCAGCTTGTCGGTGATCGAGTCGACCGTTCCCTCGGCCACGGCCGCGGTAGCGTTCGGGTCGGCGACGATACCGAGCTTGACCTTGATCTTCTGCTCGATCTCGTTCGCGATGTCGGGGTTGGCGATCAGGAAGTTGCGCGAGTTCTCCTTGCCCTGACCCAGCTGGTCGCCCTCGTAGGTGTACCAGGCACCGGACTTCTTGACGATGGCGTGCTCCACGCCGAAGTCGAGGAGGCTGCCCTCACGGGAGATCCCGACGCCATACAGAATGTCGAACTCGGCCTGCTTGAATGGCGGCGCCATCTTGTTCTTGACGACCTTGACGCGCGTGCGGTTACCCACAGCATCCGTCCCGTCTTTCAGCGTCTCGATACGACGGATGTCAAGACGCACGGAGGCGTAGAACTTGAGCGCCTTACCACCGGCCGTGGTCTCGGGGCTGCCGAAGAACACGCCGATCTTCTCGCGCAACTGGTTGATGAAGATCATGGTGGTGTTGGTCTGGTTGAGACCGCCGGTGAGCTTGCGCAGCGCCTGCGACATGAGACGGGCCTGGAGGCCGACGTGCGAGTCACCCATCTCGCCTTCGATCTCTGCGCGGGGAACGAGGGCGGCGACCGAGTCGATCACGATGAGGTCGATGGACCCGCTTCGCACAAGCATGTCGGCGATCTCGAGCGCCTGCTCGCCCGTGTCGGGCTGTGAGACCAGAAGCGAGTCGATGTCTACGCCGAGCTTCCTGGCGTACTCGGGATCGAGCGCGTGCTCAGCGTCGACGAAGGCGGCGATGCCGCCCGCGCGCTGCGCGTTCGCAATGGCGTGCAGGGTCAGCGTGGTCTTACCTGAGGATTCCGGCCCATAGATTTCGACGATGCGGCCGCGCGGCAGGCCACCGATTCCGAGCGCCACGTCGAGCGCGATGGAACCGGTGGGAATGACCTCGACCGGTGCACGCTCGTCGCTGCCGAGGCGCATGACCGAGCCCTTGCCGAACTGGCGGTCGATCTGGGCGAGGGCCGTTTCAAGGGCCTTCTCGCGGTCGGCTGATGATGGCATGTGACGACTCTTTTCTCCTGGGCTTCACTGACGAGACCGACTGTACGCGGAGGCTCCGACATTCCGGTCGCACGGCCCGGTGAACGGTGGAGAATGCCCCGCCGAACGCCGCTGTGAAGAGCGTATCAAGAACCGAACGTATCTTCGAGACTGCGCCCCTCGGCGTGTCGTACATTCCTGCGGGTCAGGATGCCGGTTTCGGCGCAGGAAGGCCCGCTCCGTACCAGCGGGAGCGCGGCACGTCAGTGGCCGCGCAGACCGCGAGCCAGACATCACGCGCGGGCACGCCGGCCGCCAGCGCCGCCTCCGGCGTGCGTTGGCCGAGCTCAGGGATCACGAGGTCGCGCATGACGACGCCGCCGTAGGCGAGGCCGAACTCATCGTCGATCGCCCGGCGGAACTCGCTCAGTCGCATGGGATCACCTTAGGGGTTGGGGCGGGTGGGGTTTCGAGACGCGATTCGCGCTCCGGGCCCACGTAGAGGCGTGGGTTTCGAGACGCGCTTCGCGCTCCGGGGCCAACGTGGTCGGGATATGAGAGAAGGGCGCTTCCGGCAACCGCCGGAAGCGCCCTTCATGCCTTGATACGGTGCTCAGCGTGCGACGAGATCGACATCCATTGCCGAGACGAACTCGTCTGGCACCGTGTCGGGGATCATCGGTTCGATGCCCTCGAGCACGGCCAGGCGGTCCCCCACCTCACGCATGATGACCGAGATCGGCGTCTCGAGTGCGTCGGCCACCGAGGCGAGGATCTCGCTCGACGCCTCCTTCTGACCGCGCTCGACCTCGCTCAGGTAACCGAGCGCCACGCTTGCCCTACTGGCGACCTGCCTCAGGGTCCGGCCCTTCTGCAGGCGGAAGTCCCTGAGTACGTCGCCGATTTCCTGACGTACGAGAATCATTGGAGCCTCCCCTTCTTTACCTGCCTGCCGTCGACGTCTATTGCTGTTGGAATGCCCCACATTACACGCATCCCTTACCCACAACATTAATCGAAAGCGACTGGAGTTTTGTTGTGAACCATCGGCTGTAACGGCCCCATCGTGAGTCGTATTCCCGTGATGACGGTTCAGGAGAGCTCAGAGCCGAGCCACTTCCTCCTGCAGTTCGGCGACCGCGTGCGCGACGACCGCGGCACGGATGCGCGCCCGGTCCCCGGTCAGCTGCAATGAGACCACCCGCGACCCCCGTGGCGAGTCGATTCCGACGAAGACCGTTCCGGGCGCGCGGCCGGATTGCCAGGCGGGGCCGGCGACGCCGGTGGTTGAGACGCCGATATCCGCCGGCCTGCCGGAGACGGCGAGACGATGGCGCACTCCCGCTGCGAGTTGGGCCGCAACCGCCGGATGCACCGGGCCGTGCTCTGCCAGCAGCTCTGAATCGACGGCGGCGAGCGTGTGCTTCAGCTCAGTGGCGTACACCACGAGGCCGCCCAGGATCGCGGCCGATGCGCCGGCCGGCCGGGTCAGTTCGGCGGCGAGCGCTCCGCCCGTGAGCGACTCCGCGAGCGCTACGGTGAGGCCGCGCGCGGTGAGTTCGGCGATGAGGTCGGCTGCCGCATCCGCTGGCCTTGCGCCGTGCTCAGCCATGGCGGGACCGGCGGCTGCGAACAAGGTTGACGACGTACTCGAGGCCCGTGACGACGGTGAGGATGACGGCGATCGTCATGAGGATGCCGTTGACCCAGTAGATCCAGTCACCGAAGAACAGCCACAGCGGCACAAGCGCGAACGAGATGGCCACCGACTGCATGACGGTCTTCAGCTTGCCCCCGCGCGACGCGGCGATGACGCCCTCGTTGATGACGAGGAAGCGCATAAGCGTGATGCCCCATTCGCGAACGAGGATGACGATGGTCACCCACCACGGCAGCTCAGCGAGGATCGACAGCGCCACCAGGGCCGCGCCGGTGAGGATCTTGTCGGCGATCGGGTCGAGCAGCTTGCCGAGCTCGGTGACGAGGCCGCGGCCTCGGGCGATCGCGCCGTCGACGCCGTCGGTCGCGATGCCGACGATGAAGAGCACCGCCGCGATCCAGCGCATGGGGCCGTCGGCGCCGGCATCCGCCAGAAGAAGCCAAAGGAATACCGGCGCAAACAGGATCCGCACGATCGTGATGAGGTTCGGCAGGTTCCAGTTGCTCGGCGGGAGGGCGGCGCCGGGCTCGTCGGCGCCGTCGGCGTGCGTCATGCGGTCAGTCCCTGCCGGTCAGTTGCCAGGCATCCTCGTCTGAGGGCCCATCTTCTTCAGGGTAGCCCACCGTCTGCGCGGCGACCGGGTCGTCGCCGTAACGGTCATCCGGGGCGTGGGGGTGGGTCGGATCGGATGCGGCGGCAGAGCCGCCCGGGCTTGCCGCCCCACCGGTACCTGCCGGGCCATCCTCGCCGCGAAGCCGCGCGAGCACGCCGGGCAACTGCTCGGCGGTCACGAGCACGTCGCGCGCCTTGGACCCCTCCGACGGCCCGACGATCTCGCGCGATTCGAGCAGGTCCATGAGTCGGCCCGCCTTGGCGAACCCGACGCGCAGCTTGCGCTGCAGCATAGAGGTGGAACCAAACTGCGTCGAGACCACGAGCTCGGCGGCCGCGAGCAGAAGCTCCAGGTCGTCGCCGATGTCGGAATCGATCGCCTTCCTCTCGGTTGCCGCCGCGACATCCTGCCGGTATTCGGGGCGCGCCTGCGCGGTCACGTGCTCGACAACCCGCGCGATCTCGCCCTCGCTCACCCACGCGCCCTGCACGCGAATCGACTTCGAGGCGCCCATGGGAAGGAACAGCGCGTCTCCCTGGCCGATGAGCTTGTCGGCGCCCGGCTGGTCGAGGATCACGCGGGAATCGGTGACACTCGTGACGGCGAATGCCAGGCGCGACGGGATGTTGGCCTTGATGAGGCCGGTGACGACGTCGACGCTCGGGCGCTGCGTGGCGAGGACGAGGTGGATGCCGGACGCGCGCGCGAGCTGCGTGATGCGCACGATCGAATCCTCCACGTCACGAGGCGCGACCATCATGAGGTCAGCGAGCTCATCGACCACCACGAGGAGGTAAGGGTACGGCTTGAGCACGCGCTCGCTGCCGGCAGGCAGCACGATCTCGTTGTTCACGACGGCCTTGTTGAAGTCGTCGATGTGACGGAACCCGAAGCTCGCCAGGTCGTCGTAACGCATATCCATCTCTTTGACGACCCACTGCAGCGCCTCGGCCGCCTTCTTGGGGTTCGTGATGATGGGAGTGATGAGGTGCGGCACGCCCGCGTAGATGGAGAGCTCGACTCGCTTCGGGTCGACGAGCACCATGCGCACGTCGGCCGGCTTGGCGCGCATGAGCAGACTCGTGATCATCGAGTTGACGAAGCTCGACTTGCCCGAACCCGTCGCCCCCGCGACGAGAAGGTGCGGCATCTTCGCCAAGTTGGCGACGACGTACCCGCCGCCCACGTCTTTGCCGACGCCGATCGTCATGGGATGCGCGCTCTTGGTCGCGGCGGAGGAACGCAGCACGTCACCGAGCGAGACCGTCTCGCGATCAGAATTAGGGATCTCGATGCCGATCGCACTCTTGCCCGGGATGGGCGAGAGGATGCGCACCTCGTTGCTCGCCACCGCGTACGACAGGTTCTTGCTGAGAGCCGTCACGCGTTCGACCTTGACGCCGGGCCCGAGCTCGACCTCGTACTGCGTGACCGTCGGCCCGCGCGAGAAGCCCGTGACCTTCGCGTCGACCTTGAACTGCTTCAGCACGTCGGTGATCGCCGCCACCACATCGTCGTTCGCCTGCGACCTGCTCTTGGCAGGGGTACCCGCCGACAGCGTGGAGACCGACGGCAGTCGGTACGGGGCAGGCGGGGCGGGCGGGGCTGCGGCAGCGTTGCCGACAGCGGATGCCTCGGGGCCGGTGCCGCCGTTGGGGCCTGCCACAGCATCCGTCTCATCGTCGTGCAGCCCGCTAGCGCCGAGCGAGTCAGCCTCGCCCGTGAAGCGCTTGAGCGCGTCTTCTGCCTGTTTGAGCTCGGAGATGACCTCGGTCTTGTAGTGGTCGTCGTCGGGATCGGGCACGGGCTGCTCGAGCACCGAGTCGAACTCGCCTCCCCCGGCAACCGCCGGGCCGAGAAGGTCGGTGAACGATTGCGCGATGGGGCTGTCGTACGCCGGGTCTTCCTCACGCTGGGACTTGTTGCGACGCCACCACGGGAGGGGCCCGCCTGGCGAGGACTCGTCGTCGGCCGCGTCGTCGCCGAGTCCGTCCAGCTCGACCTGTGTGGTCTTGGAGGCCTTCGCCGCCTGCTTCTCCTCCTGCCGCTCCTCTTCAGTGGGCAGCTGCGCCCCGAAGAGGTACGCATACAGCTCGCGTGAGCGCGCACCGATCTTGTTAGGCGGCGTCTTGGTGATGATGAAGAGACTCAGCGCAAGCAGGGCGATCACGACGATGGTGGCGCCGACGCCCGTGATGAGGGCGATGAGCGGCGCAGCGATCATCCAACCAATGATGCCTCCCGCTCGAGCCAGCGTCGGCATGCCCTCGCTCGGCTCGGGGTGGCCGCTGAAGATGTGGCAGAGACCGGAGACCGTGACGAGCAGCAGGATGAGGCCGATGCCGATGCGCGTGTTGTCGTGCACGGAGCTCGGATGCCGAAAGAGCCACACGGCGAAGATGAGCATGATGACCGGGAGCGCGAACGCGACGCGGCCGAAGAGGCCACCGAAGGTCCAGGCGTCGAGGGTCTGGGCGACGGAGGCGTTGATGAAGAACCATTCGACGACCGCACCCGCGACAGCGAGCAGAACGACGAAGAACGGCAGTCCGTCTCGGCGTTCCTCTTTCTCGAGCTTCTCGGGGCCGAGTGCCCGCGCCGCGCCGCCGGTCAGGTGCGCCAGGCCCATCCAGATGCGCCCGGCAAGGGACGGCCTCTGCTCTGCCGCCGGGTACTTGACCGTCTTCTGCGCGGATGTCTTGCTCGGACTCTTGCGCCCGGACGATCCCCGCGTGGACGCCCCCCGGGCGCGCGAGGTCGACTTGGTGCTCGTAGCCATGAAATAAACGGTACCTTCCGCCACCGTCATCGACGGTTAGCCCGGACCGGGTGTCACGTCAGCGGATGAAACCGCTTAGGCCTCGATGACGAGCGGCACGATCATCGGGCGGCGGCGGTAGCTCGTCGACACCCAGCGGCCGACCGTGCGGCGCACGACCTGGCTGAGGGCGTGCGGGTCGCGCACCCCGTTCTGCGCCGCCTCGGTGAGCGCCGCCTGGATCTTCGGCTTGACGGTGTCGAAGACCTTGTCGTCTTCGGCGAAGCCCTTCGCGTGGATCTCCGGACCCGTGATGATGCGCCCCGTCGCCGCCTCGACGACCACGATGATCGAGATGAAGCCCTCCTCGCCGAGGATCCGGCGATCCTTGAGGTCGGCATCCGTGATCTCGCCAACGCTCGACCCGTCGACGTAGACGAAGCCGAGGTCGAGCTGACCGACGATGCGCGCGACGCCATCCTTCAGGTCGATGACGCTGCCGTCCTCCGCGAGGATCGTGTTCTCGGTGGGCACCCCCGTGTCTTGCGCCAGCTTGGCGTTCGCCACCAGGTGGCGGTACTCGCCGTGCACGGGCATCACGTTCTTCGGCTTCAGGATGTTGTAGCAGTACAGAAGCTCGCCGGCGGCCGCGTGGCCGGAGACGTGCACCTTCGCGTTGCCCTTGTGCACGACGGTCGCGCCGAGCTTGGTGAGCCCGTCGATGACGCGATACACGGCGTTCTCGTTGCCGGGGATCAGGCTCGACGCGAGAATGACGGTGTCGCCGTCGCCCACCTCGATCTGGTGGTCGAGGTTGGCCATGCGCGCGAGCACCGCCATCGGCTCGCCCTGCGAACCGGTCGACATGTAGACGATCTTGTTGTCGGGAATGTCGCCGGCCTTCTTGAAGTCGATGAGCACACCCTCCGGCACCCTGAGGTAGCCGAGCTCGGCGGCAATCCCCATGTTGCGCACCATCGAGCGGCCCAGCAGCGCCACCCGGCGCCCGTTGGCGTGGGCAGCGTCGAGCACCTGCTGAACCCGGTGCACGTGGCTCGAGAAGCTCGCGACGATGACGCGCCGCGGCGCCCGGGCGATCACGTTGTCGAGCACGGGACCGATCGAGCGCTCAAGCGCGGTGAACCCCGGCACGTCCGCGTTCGTCGAGTCCACGAGGAACAGGTCGACGCCCTTCTCCCCCAGCCTGGCGAAGGCCCGCAGGTCGGTGAGCCGGTCGTCGAGCGGCAGCTGGTCCATCTTGAAGTCGCCGGTGTGCAGCACGACGCCGGCGGCGGTGGTGATGGCCACGGCGAGCGCATCCGGAATCGAATGGTTGACGGCCACGAATTCGAGGTCGAATGGGCCCAGCTTCTCGCTCTGCCCCTCGTGCACTGTGAGGCTGTACGGCGTGATGCGGTGCTCCTTGAGCTTCGCCTCCACGAGCGCGAGCGTGAGGCCGGAGCCGATGAGCGGGATGTCCGCGCGCAGCTTGAGCAGGTACGGCACGGCGCCGATGTGGTCCTCGTGGCCGTGTGTGAGCACGATTCCCACGATGTCTTCGAGGCGGTCGCGGACGGGCGCGAAATCGGGCAGGATCAGGTCGACTCCTGGCTGGTTCTCTTCCGGGAACAGCACGCCGCAGTCGACGATGAGGATCTTGCCGTCGATCTCGAACACCGTCATGTTGCGCCCGATCTCGCCGAGCCCGCCGGTGGGGATGACGCGCAGGGTTCCCGGCGTGAGAGCGGGCGGATCAGAGACGAGATTGGGCATGGGCCCTCCAGTTGTCGTACATGTGCAGTTGTCGTGTGCGCGAGGCGCGTGTCGGTCGATGTCGATGACGGATGGCGCCTGACGGCGCTACCGCGTGGTGCCTGCCACCTTGGGCAGCGCGCCGCCTGCGGCGGCGTTGCGGTCGGGGCGGAAGTTGGTGAAGTCGACGCCGGGGATGTCGTTGACGAGCGCAATCTCGTCTTCGATCTGCGCCGCCTCCCACTCCTCCGGGCCGACGAGCGGCAAGCGCACGCGCGGGCTGTTGATGCGGCCCAGGCCGTGCAGGATGTACTTGGCGGCGACGGTGCCCGGCACATGCGTCATGACGGCGCGCACGAGCGGCTCGAGCTTCTTGTGCGCGGCGGTCGCCGTGGCGAGATCGCCCGCGTTGACGGCGTCGATCATGGTGCGGTACGGCCGGGCGGCGATGTTGTTTGTCACGCCGATGAGCCCGGTCGCGCCGATCGAGAGGTGGGGAAGCACGTTCGTGTCGTCGCCGGAGAAGTACAGCAGGTCGGTGTGGTTGAGCACCCGGGAGACCTGGCTGAAGTCGCCCTTGGCGTCTTTGATGGCGACGATGTTCGGGTGCTTCGCCGCCCGCAGGATGGTCTCGTAGGCGATGGGAACGCCCGTGCGGCCTGGGATGTCGTAGAGGATGACGGGCAGGTCGGTCGCGTCGGCGATCATGCGGAAGTGCGTGAGGAGTCCCGCCTGCGTGGGCTTGTTGTAATACGGCGTGACGACGAGGTTGCCGTCGGCGCCCGCTTTCTCGCTCTGCCGGGCCAGCTGCATGGCGTGCGCGGTCTCGTTCGATCCGCCGCCCGTGATGATCCTGGCGCGACCGCCGGCGACCTGCTTGCCGACCTCGACGAGCCGGATCTTCTCGGCGTCGGTCAGGGTCGATGTCTCGCCCGTGGTGCCCGAGATCACGATGCCGTCGGCGCCGTCGTTGATCACGTCGTCCATGTGCTTCTCGACGGCGGGCCAGTCGACCTCTCCCTCGGCGGTGAACGGAGTCACCAGCGCGACTAGCACCTGCCCGAACGGGTTCTCGATCGTAGACACGAGATACAGGCTACCGGGTGCTCTGAGCGCGGCGCACCGGAACACCTTCGAATACCCCCAATGCGGGGCACAGCGACGGCACGGCGGCGCTAGGCTGAACACTCCACGTCAGCTCGCGCGGCCTGCGATTGCGGCATCGCGCCACGGCCCAGGAGGCACCCATGACACTGACAAGCGAAGCGACATCCGTCTGGAGCGGGGATCTGAAGTCGGGCAGCGGCCGGCTCAGCCTCGACTCGTCGCACGCCGCCGAGTTCGGCGTGACCTGGAAGGCGCGCTCCGAGGGAAGCGACAACACGACCAACCCCGAGGAACTGCTCGGCGCCGCCCATGCCGCCTGCTTCTCAATGGCGTTCGCCAACCTGCTCGGCCAGTTCGGCACGCCGCCGGAGAGCATCCAGGTGACGGCAGCCGTGACCTTCGACCCGGCCCAGGGCATCACCGGCAGCCACCTGCTCGTCAACGCCACCGTCTCGGGCATCGAGGAGGACGACTTCCAGCGTCTTGCCGAGGAGGCGAAGAGCACCTGCCCCGTCTCGCGGGCTCTCAGCGGCATCCCCGTCACGCTCGAAGCCGACCTCGCCTGACGTGGCGGCATCGGCTCGCCGCACCGGGCCCCTGCGGGTTCTGATCTGCGGCGCGTCCGGCATGATCGGCTCGGAGCTCGCGCGCCAGCTCGAGCGCGAGGGAGACACCGTGCTGCGGCTCGTGCGCCGTCGACCGGGCAGCGCGGCCGAGTTCAACTGGGCTCCGAGCGCGCACATCATCGACTTCACGCTCATGGACGACGTCGACGTCGTCGTCAACCTCTCGGGTGCCTCGCTCGCCCACCTGCCGTGGACGGCGGGGTACAAGGAGGAGATCCGGCAGTCGCGACTGCAGGCGACGCGCACGCTGACGGATGCGATGGGCATGTCGCGGAGGCCGCCCGCTGTCCTGATCAACGCCTCCGCCGTCGGCTACTACGGCGACCGGCCCGGTGCACGGCTCACGGAGAGCTCGCCGAAGGGCGAGGGGTTTCTCGCCGATGTCGTCGACGAGTGGGAGACGGCCGCTCGGCTCGCGCCCGAGGGCACCCGCGTCGTGCTCGTCCGCAGCGGCATCGTGCTCGGCAACGGCGGTGCGATGCGGCCGCTGCTGCCCCTGGCTCGGCTGGGACTCGCGGGGCCGCTCGGCACGGGCGGGCAGCACTGGCCGTGGATCAGCCTGCACGACGAGGCTGCGGCCATCCGTCACCTTATGCGCTCGGGGGTCGAGGGGGCCGTGAACCTGGTCGGCCCCTCGCCCGTGACGGCAGACGTGCTGGTTCGCGAGCTCGCGCGTCAGCTGGGGCGGCCGTATGGCCTGCGCGCGCCGGAGGGACTCATCGAGTTCGCCCTGCGCGATGCCGGCCGTGAGCTGCTTCTCGCGAGCCAGAAGGTCGTTCCGACGCGGCTCATCGACGACGGCTTCGTCTTTCGGCATGACACGGTGCAGAAGGCCGTTGCGGCGCTGCTGGGCAGGTGAGGGTCTGGCGGCAGCCGGAGATCAGGCCGGATGCGCGGGCTCGCGCCGATGCAGCTCGATCGCGCGACGCAACGCGGCTCTCGCCCTGCGCCGGTCGCCCGATGCGTCGTACGCGAGCCCCAGCCGGAACCACGCGCGCCAGCTCTCGGGCTGCTGCTCGACCTCGTGCGCGAACGCGGGGAACTGCTCGTCGGCGGCGTCTCGTAGCGGCCGGCCACTTTCGCGATGCGGCAGCTCCTCCTCTGGTAGCCCGCCCTCGGCGTCGAGAATGGCGACGAGCCGCTCGGTGTGCAGGCCGAAGAGCAGCTCGCGTGCCAGCGCCCACACCGCCACGATCGGCATGACGATGAGCGCAACACCCATGGCGATGCCGACGCCGTTGCCGGAGGCGAGCAGCAGAATGGCGCGCTGGCCGACCAGCACGATGTAGAGGAGCAGGAGCGCCGCCATGACGAGGGCGGCGACGCGATTCTTCATTCGGCGGGGCCGCTCTTCTCCGGGCGGGCACCGGTTTTCGACGGACGGCCGCCGGTTGGCGCACCCGACAGGTCGATCAGGTTCTCGAGGCCGACCGTGATGCCGCGCTGCGTGGCCGCGCGGCGAAGGGCGAGAAGGATTCCTGCCTCGTATGCGCTCGAGTCGAGGGTGTCGTGCGTGATCGTGAGCGTCTCGCCCTGGCCGCCGAGCAGCACCTGCTGGCGTGCGGCGAGGCCGTTGACCCGCATGCTGTGGATGGGCACGCCCGCCACCTGCTGGCCCCGCGCGCGCTGGTCGGAGTGCGGCGCGAGCGGCGGACCCACTTGGGCCCGCGCCTCGCCGATGAGCTCGGCGGTGCGAACGGCGGTTCCCGAGGGCGAGTCGATCTTGGTCGCGCGATGCGCCTCGATGATCTCGATGGAGTCGAAGAACGTGGCCGCCTGGGCCGCGAACGAGGTTGCGAGCGCCGAGCCGAGAGAGAAATTGGGAATGACGATGACGCCCTGTTCGGCGCCGAGGCCGCCAGCCACGCCCGCGATGCGTTCGGCCGACCAGCCCGACGTGCCGACGACGACGTTGAGCCCCTCGTCGAGCCCGTACCGCACGATGCGCTCGCTCACGCTGGGCAGCGTCACGTCGAGCAGTACATCGGCGCCCCGCATGGCCTCGAGCGAGGTGCGCGAGTCGAGGGCGGCGACGAGTTCGAGGTCGTCTGCCTGCTCGATGAGCCTCACGGCCACCGAGCCGAGCTTGCCGGTTGCCCCGGTCACGGCCACGCGAATAGTCACCAAGACAATCTAGCCGGTGGGCGCGGTGGCATTCGACGGCAGGCGTGCTCAGCACGCATACGCTTGTGGCGTGACGACCTTTCGCGAGAGCGCGGTGGACGAGGCGACCGCGCACAACCTGCTTGCCTCGTACTTCGCCGAGCGGGCGCAAACCTTCCCCGAGGCCCAGGGCAGCTACCGCACGACCTTCCCCGCGCCCGAGCAGTTCGTCGCACCCGAAGGCGTCTTCCTCGTTGTCGTCGACGACGATGACACGGCGATCGGATGCGGCGGCATTCGCCGCCTTCCGCAGGCCGCCCCTTCCGGTCTGCGCCGCCTCGTCGAGCAGACCGTTGATGGCGCGACCACGCTGCGCGCTCCCGAGGCCGAGACCGTGCAGAACGCGGAGCGCGTGCGCTTCGAGGTGAAGCACCTGTGGCTGAGCCCGGCGGCGCGTGGGCGCGGTCTTGGGCGTGCACTGCTGACCGAGCTGGAGCGGCGGGCGGCCGCGTTCGGGGCGAGCGAGGTCGTGCTCGATACCAACGACAGCCTCGAGGCGGCCGGCGGCCTGTACCGGGCGAGTGGCTACGAGAGCATCGCCCCATACAACGACAACCCGAACGCGACGACCTGGTACCGCAAGTCGCTCTAGCGACTGCGCAGGCTGGCTGGAGCCCGGCCGGGCCGGAGCTCAGACGGGCTGGAGCTCTGGCAGGCCCGTGCGCAGCTCGACCGGCAGGTGGCCGAGGTCGTTGTGCACCACGAGCACGGGTGGCTTGGCCGAGCGCACCCGGATGATGGTGAGGCCGCAATTGGCCTGGTTCAGGCCCATCCATCGCCATGCGGGCGCGTCGAAGACGTGGCGCACGAACCAGCCGATGACGAAGTTGTGGGTGATGAGAAGGTCATGTCGATCGCCGCGACCCGGCGCGAAGAACTCATCGACCGCATCCGCCATCTGTGCCCTGCCTGCCTCGATCTCGGCCTCGGTGATGGCTCCGTAGAACGATTCGAACGCCTTCGGCATCTCGGGGGACGGCCCCGACGGGATGCAGTCGAACAGGAGGCTCGACGGCTGCGGATTCAGCGCCGGCATCCGCTCTGCCATGATGGCCGCGGTCTCGGCAGCGCGGTTGAGCGGCGAGTGGAATGTGTTCGTGAAGGGGACGCCGCCAAGGCGCTCGGCGATGAGCGTGGCCTGCCGCTTGCCGCGGCTTGAGAGGGGGCCGTCCGGCATTCCGTATTCGGCGTCCTGCTGCTCGCCGTGGCGCACGAGGTAGAGGTAGTGGGGCATCGAGCGGCTCTTTCTTCTGTTGCGTTGAGGTCAGGAGACGATCGAATCGAACGCGCTCTCCTCCACCGCGCCGACGGCGGCGACGGAGACGGAGCGAGAGGCGAGGTCGGCGGCGAGCTCGCGCACGTCGTCGGCGGTGACGCGAGCAAGCCGGCGCAGGCTCTCGTCGAGGTCGATGAACTCGCCAAGCGTGATCTCGGCGCGGCCCAGCCTCGACATGCGCGTGTCGGAGTCTTCGAGGGCGATGGCGGACCCGCCCGAGAGCTGGCCGACCGCCCGGGACATCTCGTCGGCACTCACGCCATGCTCGGCCATTCTGTGCAGCTCGGCGAGGAGCAGCTCTGAGACATCGTGTGCCTTCGCCGGCGAGCAGCCGGCGTAGAGGCCGAACACCCCGGCGTCAGAGAACGCGGCAGAGAACGAGTACACTGAATAGGCGAGGCCACGCTTCTCACGCACCTCCTGGAACAGCCTGCTCGACATGCCGCCACCGAGAATCGAGTTGAGCACGCTCATGGTCATGCGCCGCTCGTCTCCGGCCGTGATGCCCGGCACGCCCACGAGGATGTTCGCCTGTTCGATGGGCCGCTGCACCGTGACGAGGCGACCGGTGCCGGAGGCGTCGGCCGGCGTGCCGTCGCGGCGCGGCACGGGTGCCGCCCGCCGGCCGAGATCCCAGCCGGCCGCGACGAGGGCGCGCTGTACGTCCGAGACGAGGCGATCGTGGTCAACTGCGCCCGCTGCCGTGATGACGAGATCCTGCGGCCGGTAGTTGGATCGGTAGTGGCCCCAGACGGCCTCCCGCGTCGCCTCCCGGATGGCGTCTGGGCTGCCACCGATGGGCCGGCCAAGCGGATGCGCGCCGAGAACGGCCTCGAAGAACCTCTCGTTCACCACATCTGCCGGGTCGTCCTCGGCCATCGCCAGCTCTTCCAGGATGACCCCGCGCTCATTCTCGAACTCGGTGCTGTCGAGGACCGACGAGGTGATCATGTCTGTCAGCACGTCGGCCGCCATCGGCAGGTCGCGGTCGAGCACCTTGGCGTAGTAGCAGGTGTATTCCTTGGCGGTCATGGCATTGTGCTCGCCGCCGACCGAGTCGAAGGCCACCGCGATGTCCAGCGCACTGCGGCTGCCCGTGCCCTTGAAGAGCAGATGTTCGAGGAAGTGCGTTGACCCGAAGCTCGACGCGTGACCGAGCACGCCAGCCCCTGCGGGGCGAGGACCCGTTTCATCTCTCGACCCGACCGCTACCCAGTAGCCGATCGTCGCCGTGCGCGAGCCGGGCACGTGTTCGCTGAGGATTCGCACGCCGCTCGGCAGAACGGTTCGCCTGACCAGGGCATCGCCCGTGGCTGCAAACGTGAGTTCGGCAGCGCCGAGCGGGAGGTCAACTGCGCCGTTCATCACCCTCCACCCTACGCCAGCGGCGACCGTCGTCTCCTGTCTGTACGATTTGGGGACAAACAGACAGGTCTGTCTAGGCTATACTGGTGCGAGAAGAACTTCCGCGGCCCACCCTTGCACCTGTCGCGGAACCGCCGGAGGCGACCCGAACGCCTCCTCCGAGTAACAAGGAGCCGCGCCGGATGGCCGCTACTGCCCGATCGGCCATCCGGCCGCCCGCTCCCTCGAAGGTGAAGATCCTCGCGACCGCCGACGATCTCTTCTACACGGAAGGCATCCACACGGTGGGTGTCGATCGCATCATCGCCGCCGCGCATGTCACGAAGGCGACCTTCTACAAGCACTACCGTTCCAAGGATCTGCTGATCATCGCCTATGTCGAGGGCCGCGACCGCGAGATCCGCGAGTTCCTCGACGACGCCGAAGCGCGGCTCGATGACCCGCGCGAGGTCATCCGCGCCCTCACCGTCAAGATCGGCGTCGAGGCGACCCGCACAGGCTTCCGTGGCTGCCCGTTCATCAACGCCGCCGCCCAGTTCGCCGACCCGGCGCACCCGGTTCGAGTTGCCGTGACGGCACATCGTGACTGGTATGCCGACCGCATCGAGGCGCTCATGCGAGCGATCGGCCACCCGCAGCCCGGCAACGCCGCAGACGACTACCTGCTGGCCCGCGACGGAGCCCTCGCCGGCGGCTACGTCGGCGACTCCATCGCTGCGAACGCGGCGCTGCACCGTTCGACGGAGCGGCTGCTGGCCGAAGCAGAGGCCTGAGCCCTCCCTCACTCTGAGACGCGATCGAGCTCACGCATCTGCGAGCGTGTGAGGCGGATGCTTGCGGCCAGTACCAGCGAATCCACCTGCCCCGGGGCTCGCACCGTCACGACGGGTGAGACGACGGCTCGCTTGGCGAGGAGCCACGCGAGCGCCACGCTCGTCACGGTCGTGTCGAGCTCGGCCGCCACGCGATCGAGCGCTGCCAGCACTCTGCTCCCCCGCCTGCCGAGGTATTGACCCGCGGCGGCAGACGCCGGGGACGCCTGACCGAGATCGGCGCGCGAGCGGAATGCCCCCGAGAGGTACCCGTGAGCGAGCGCCGCCTGCGGCATGACCGCAAGACCCTGGGCCGACGCCACGATGCGCAGCCCGCTCTCGAATTCCGTGCGGTGCATGAGGTTGTACGGGCTCTGCACGGCGACGAGCCGCGGCAGGCCCGTGGAGGCCAGGATGCGCGCCTCCATCAGCCGCTCAGCCGAGAATCCGGTGGCGGCGAGCCAGCGCACCTTGCCGGTCTCGATGAGCCACTCGACCGTCGACAGGCTCTCGTCGAGCGGCACCTGCGCGTCTTCCCCGTCGAGGTAGAGCAGGTCGATGTGGTCGGTGCCGAGACGGGCGAGAGAGGCCTCGACGGCACGAACGATGCTGACGGGGCCGAGCCCCGAGGCATCCGCATGCCTGCCTACCTTGGTGGAGAGAACGACGGTGTCGCGCATTCCTCGCTCACGCAGCCACGCCCCGATGACGGTCTCGCTGGCGCCCTGACCGGCGGAGTCGGCCGTGTCGATGAGGTTGCCGCCGAGGGCGACATAGCGGTCGAGGATGCGCCTGGCCACCTCGTCTTCGACGCTCGTGCCGAACTCTCGCGCGCCGAGCGCGACGGGGTGCACCGTCAGGTCGGATTCGCCGAGACGGCGACGCGCCACGATGGAGAGCGGACCGGTGAGATCGAGGCGGCCGTCGATGTCGTCTGGTGTCTCGACGGGGCCCGTAGGCGGTCTCGTGATGGCCGGCGTGACGCCCGTGAGCAGGTTCTTGACGCGGTGCGGCAGGCTCTGCGCCATTGTTGCCTCCCACCCCCGCGCCATGCCGTCTTGTACCGGAGCGGGCTGCGAATCGCCCCGATATTCCGTAGCGTATGCCACGCCTCGGACGTTGCCATGACGCCACGAGTGAACTGTTATCAAATCTTTGGATATGAGGGGGCGGACGGGTCTCGATACGCGCTTCGCGCTACTCGACCGGCATGTTGGGGACGCGCTCTTCGCGCTACTCGACCGGCATGTGGGGGACGCGCGCTTCGCGCTACTCGACGTGCCTGTGCGAGCGGGCAACCACCTGTCTCGCGTGACGCAGAAGCGGCGCGTCGACCATACTGCCGCGGAAGGCGAACGCGCCCGGCCTGCCCTCGGCGGCCGCCAGAACATCGCGCGCGAACGCGAGCTCGTCGGCGCTCGGTCGATAGGCCGCCCGAATCGTCTCGACCTGCCCGGGGTGGATGCAGGCGGATGCGGTGAAGCCGACCGCCGCCGCATCCGAGGCCTCATCGGCGAGCGCCTCGAGTGCAGCGATGTCGAGGTGCACCGTGTCGATCGCCGCCTTGCCTGCAGCTGCCGCCGCGAGCAGCACCGCAGAGCGGGCGTGCCGAACGACCTCGCGGTAGCGGCCGTCGGGGTGCCTGCTCGAGGTGCCGCCGAGCGAGGCCACCAGATCCTCCGCTCCCCACATGAGCGCCACGACGTTCGGCAGGCCCGCGAGCCGCTCGGCCGCGAGCACTCCCGCCGCGGTCTCGCACAGGGCGATCACGTCGAACTCCAGCGCCGCCACGGCATCCGGATCGTCGGCCTTCGGCACCATGACGTACCGATAGCCGGCCGCGGAGGCGGCCGCCGCATCCGCTCTGCTGTCGTTGGTGCCGAGCTCGTTGAGGCGAACGATGGTCCGCGAGGCGTCGAGCGGATGCCGGCGCAGCGCCTCGCGGGCGGCAGGGCGGGCGTCGGGAGTGACAGCGTCCTCGAGATCGAGGATCACGGCGTCGGCCCGGGCCGCAGCCTTCTCGTAACGGTCCGGCCGGTCGGCGGGGCAGAAGAGCAGCGCGGGGCCGAGCTCGAACGCGGTCATGGACGCCGCCCCTGACACCAGACCAGGGCGGAGCGCCGCGCCGTCGCCACGACCTCGTCACGCTGATTGCGGCCGATGTGCATGAACGTCACGATGCCCTGACCCGGCCGCGACACCGAGAGACGCTTGGCCTCCACAATCGTCTCGGAATAGAGGGTGTCGCCGTGGAAGAGCGGATGCGGGAACGTCACCTCACCGAAGCCGAGGTTCGCGACCGTGGTGCCCTGCGTGAGCTGCGCGACCGACGCGCCGACAATGGTGGAGAGTGTGAAGAGCGAGTTCACGAGACGCTCACCGAACGGCTGCGTCGCCGCGAACGCGGCGTCGAGATGCAGCGCCTGCGGGTTCATGGTGAGGGTCGTGAAGAGCACGTTGTCCGCCTCTGTGACCGTGCGGCCGGGGCGGTGCAGGTAGCGCGTCTCCAGCTCGAACTCCTCGTAGTACAGGCCTCGCTGCTCGATCTCTTTCATCGTCTCCTCGCCATCGATCTGGCCCCTCGTCGCGCTCGGGCCGCCTACGCCTCGAACCCGAGGCAGCGGGCGATGACCATGAGTTGCACCTCGGTCGTGCCCTCCCCCACCTCGAGAATCTTGGAGTCACGGTAGTGCCGGCCCACGACGTTGGCGTTGAGGAACCCGTAGCCGCCGAAGATCTGCGACGCGTCGTGCGCGTTCGCGACGGCGGCCTCGCTCGCCACGAGCTTCGCGATCGATGCCTCAAGCTTGAACGGCCGGCCGGCCGCCAGCTTGAACGCGGCGTCGTAGCACGCCAGCCTGGCCGCCTGTGTTCGCGCCTGCATGCGCGCGATCGTGAATGCAATGTGCTGGTTCGAGCCGATGGTGCGGCCGAAGACGGTGCGGCTCTTCGCGTAGCGCGCGGCCTCCTCCAGGCAGCCCTGCGCGACGCCGGTGCAGAGCGCGGCGAACGCCACCCGGCCCTCGTCGAGACTGGTGAGGAAGTCGGCGTAGCCGCGCCCGCGCTCGCCCAGCAGGTTCTGCTCCGGCACCCTCACGTCATTGAGCGTGAGCGGGTGCGTGTCGGACGTGTGCCAGCCCACCTTGTCGTAGCCCGGCTCGACCGTGAGACCGGGCGTTCCCGCGGGAACGAGGATGGCCGACAGCTCCTTCTTCACGCTGCCGTCTGCTCGCGTTGATTCGCCCGTGACCGCGGTGATGGTGATGAGGCTCGTGATATCGGTGCCCGAGTTGGTGATGAACTGCTTCGAGCCGTTGATGACCCACTCGCCGTCGACGAGCTCGGCCGTCGTGCGGGTGCTGCCCGCGTCGCTGCCTGCGTCGGCCTCGGTCAGCCCGAAGCCCGCCAGCGCGCGCCCTGCCGTCAAGTCCGGCAGCCACCGCTGCTTCTGCTCCTCGGTGCCCCGCCGGTACACGGGCATCATGCCGAGGCCGACGCCCGCCTCGAGGGTGACCGCGAGCGATTGGTCGACGCGCGCGAGCTGCTCGACCGCGAGGCACAGGGAGACATAGTCCTTGCCCTGGCCGCCGTACTCCTCACTGAACGGCAGGCCGAACAGCCCCAGCTCGCCCATCTGCGCGATGATGCCGTACGGAAGGCTGCGCTTCGTGTCGTACTCGTATGCCGCCGGTGCCACGACCGTGTCGGCGAAGTCGCGCACCGTCTCGGCGAGCCGGCGCTGCTCCTCACTCAGCTCCAGCCTTGCGAACGATTCGGTCATCTCTCTCCTCTTTCCTCACCAGCGGATGCGTCGCCGCCGCCGGCGGCGACGACCCGGGCGACGACCTGATCGACGCGCACCCTCTCTCCGTTGCCGACCTCAAGGTGAACCACTCCCGGCTGAGGGGCGCGGAGTCTGTGCTCCATCTTCATCGCCTCGACGATCACGATCGTGTCGCCTTCGGCCACCTCGTCGCCGTCGGCGGCGGCCACCTGCACCACGGTTCCCGGCATGGGCGTGCGGATCTCCCCGCCCGCCGCACCGGTGCCCCGCTGCATGCCGGCGCGGCGCTCGGCGAGCAGACGCTCACGGCTGTGCACCTGCAGCATCCAGGTGCAGCCCTCCTCCGCCACCCAGATGTCATCCCCGTCTCGCGCGAGCGTCAGCGGGGTCACGACCCCGTCGAGCTCGAGGAGTGCAGAACCGCCGCGGGCGGAGTCAGATTCGAGGCGTACTCGGTAGGCCGCACCGTCGATGGTGACCGTCGCAGCACCGCTGCCGGCCGCGCTCTCGCCGTCGCTCCCGGCCGCGCTCTCGCCGTCGGTCCCAGCATCGCTCTCGCCGTCGCTCCCAGCGCGGCTCGCCGGAGTCCTCCCGGAGTCGACAAGCACCACGACGGGGGGCGCGTCGGCGCCGGTTGCCAGCGCGTACGAGGAGGGCACCGAGCCGGCGAGGCGCCATCCGCTCGGTTGCTGCCAGAGGCCGCTCGCGCGCGCCTGCGCCGCTGACCGGGCGTTCCTCTGCGCCTCGCCGTGCATGAGGAGCGCGGCGGCGGCGAGCGCGGGGGCGCCGACCGTACGGAACCGCATCTCGGCGAGCCGGTTCTCGATGAGCCCCGTGTCGAGACGGCCCGCGCGCACGTCAGGGTCGGCGACGAGGGCGCGCAGGTACTCTGCGTTCGTCGGCACGCCGAGCACAACGGTGTGCGCGAGCGCCGCCTCGAGCCGGGCGAGGGCCTCGGCCCGGTCGGCGCCGTGCGCGACGATCTTGGCGAGCATGGGGTCGTAGTCGCATCCGACGACGGTGCCGACGGCGAGCCCGCTGTCGACGCGCACGCCGGCGCCGCTCGGCTCATGCAGGGCGAGCACGGTGCCCGAGGTGGGTAGGAAGCCGCGCTCGGGGTTCTCGGCGTAGAGCCTCGCCTCGACGGCGTGGCCCTCACGTCGTACGTCGGCCTGCGTGAACGCGAGCGGTTCGCCTGCCGCGACCCGCAATTGCTGCTCGACCAGGTCGATGCCCGTGACGAGTTCGGTGACGGGGTGCTCGACCTGCAGCCTGGTGTTCATCTCCATGAAGAAGAACTCGTCGGGCCGCTCGTCAGAGATGAGGAACTCGATGGTTCCCGCGCCAACGTAGTCGACGCTGTGGGCGATGCGACAGGCCGCGTCGCCGAGCCGGGCGCGGGTGGGCTCGTCAATGACCGGGGAGGGTGCCTCCTCAATGACCTTCTGGTGCCGGCGCTGCAGCGAGCACTCGCGCTCGGCCAGGTGCACGATCGCGCCGTGCGTGTCGGCGAGCACCTGCACCTCGATGTGCCTCGGCCTCTCGATGAGGCGCTCGAGAAAGAGGGTGTCGTCGCCGAAAGCGGATGCGGCCACGCGTCGCGCGGCCGGAAGCGCCTCACCGAGCTCGGCCGCATTCCTCGCCACCTGCATGCCTTTGCCGCCCCCGCCAGCGGACGGTTTGACGAGCACGGGGAAGCCGATGCGCTCCGCCGCCGCCTGGAGCGCGTCGTCGCTCATTCCGGGCCGCGCCTCGCCGGGAATGGTGGCGACACCGGCAGACTCCGCCTGCTCCTTCGCCCGGATCTTGTCGCCCATGACCTCGAGCGCGTGCACGCCGGGGCCGACGAACACGATTCCGGCGTCGGCGCAGGCGGCGGCGAGGCCGGCGCTCTCCGAGAGGAATCCGTATCCGGGATGGATCGCCTGCGCCCCGGTGGCGCGGGCTGCGGCGATGAGGGCGGCCACGTTGAGGTAGCTTGCCGCGGCGGGCGCGGGGCCGATGCAGACGGCGGCATCCGCTAGCCTCACGTGTTTGGCCCCACGGTCCGCCTCGCTGAAGACGGCGATCGAGCGGATGCCGAGCGCAGCCAGCGTGCGCATGATGCGGCAGGCGATCTCACCCCGGTTGGCGACGAGCACGGTGTCGAACATGGCCGTCACATCCTGAACAGGCCGAAGGCCGGCTCGGGCAGCGGGGCGCGTGAGCACACGTCGAGCGCGAGAGCGAGCACGGTGCGGGTGTCGGCGGGGTCGATGATGCCGTCGTCCCAGAGGCGCGCGCTCGAGTAGTACGGGTCGCCCTGCCGCTCGTATTGCTCGAGGATGGGGGCGCGGAACGCGGCCTCCTCGTCGGCCGACCAGTCTTCGCCGCGCGCCTGACGCGTGTCGCGGGTGACGGTGGCGAGAACGGATGCCGCCTGCGCCCCGCCCATGACCGAGATACGCGCGGCCGGCCACATCCACAGGAATCGGGGCGAATACGCGCGACCACACATCGAGTAGTTGCCGGCCCCGAACGAGCCGCCGATGACGACGGTGAGTTTCGGCACACGGCAGGTGGCGACGGCGGTCACCATCTTCGCGCCGTGCTTGGCGATGCCGCCGGCCTCCGCATCCGTGCCCACCATGAAGCCCGAGATGTTCTGCAGGAAGACGAGCGGGATGCCGCGCTGGTCGCACAGTTCAATGAAGTGCGCGCCCTTCAGCGCAGACTCGCTGAAGAGCACGCCGTTGTTCGCGACGATACCGACGGGATGACCCTCGATGTGCGCAAAGCCGGTGACGAGCGTGGCGCCGTACTCGGCCTTGAACTCGTGGAATTCGCCGGCATCGACCAGCCGCGTGATCACCTCGTGCACGTCGTAGGGCTGCTGCACGTCGACCGGCACGAGGTCGGCCAAAGTCTCGGTGGGCACGGCGGGGTCGGCGGGCGGGCGCATCGCCCACGCTCGCGGCTCGGGCTCGGGAAGCGTCGAGACGATCCGCCGCACGATCTCGAGCGCGTGCTCGTCGTCGTCGGCGAGGTGGTCGGTCACACCGGAGACGCGCGCGTGCAGCTCTCCCCCGCCCAGCTCCTCGGCGGTCACGACCTCGCCGATCGCCGCCTTCACGAGAGGCGGGCCGCCGAGGAAGATGGTGCCCTGCCCGCGCACGATCACCGTCTCGTCGCTCATCGCGGGTACGTACGCACCGCCCGCCGTGCACGAGCCGAGCACCGCCGCGATCTGCGGGATGCGCGCGGCCGACATGCGCGCCTGGTTGTAGAAGATGCGGCCGAAGTGCTCGCGGTCGGGGAACACCTCGTCCTGCATCGGCAGGAACGCGCCGCCGGAGTCGACGAGGTACACGCACGGCAGCCGGTTCTCGAGCGCAATCTCCTGCGCCCGCAGGTGCTTCTTGACCGTCATCGGGTAGTAGGTGCCACCCTTGACGGTTGCATCGTTGCTGATCACGAGCACGTGCCGGCCGTGTACGAGGCCGATGCCCGCGATGACACCGGCGGCCGGGCTCGCGTCGTCGTACATGCCCCACGCGGCGAGCGGTGCGATCTCGAGAAACGGGCTGCCGTTGTCGAGCAGCCGGTCGATGCGCTCGCGCGGCAGCAGCTTGCCGCGCTCGAGGTGACGCTGCCTGCTTCGCTCCGGCCCGCCGAGGGCGACCTGCGCCAGGCGCCGGTGCAGCTCGTCGACCAGGGTGCGCTGCGTCACGTCATCACCGCTTTCGGTTAATGGTTCTTAACTCACTCCACACGTTAGTATTCATTAACCGAAATGTCGAGAGCGAGCGAGGCAAGCGGATGCGCCACGAGGCGGTCGGAACGGAGTCGTCTGGCACGGCGGCTGACCTTGCCGAACCCCTCACCCCCCGCGGCGCGGCCAAGGCCACGAGGCGCCGCACCCTGCTCGACGCGGCCGCGGGGCTCTTCGCCCGCCGCGGTTTCAACGGCGTCACGATGGATGAGCTCGGCATGGCTGCGGGCGTGAGCGGGCCTGCGGTGTACCGCCACTTCGCCGGCAAGCAGGCCGTGCTCGCCGCGCTGCTCGTGGGTGTGAGTGAGGATCTGCTCGCGGGCGGAACCGACGTCGTCGAGCGCGCGCCGGATCCGCACGAGGCGCTGCACGCGCTGATCCGCTTCCACGTTGCCTTCGCCCTCGGCAAGCCCGACGTCATTCGCGTGCAGGACCGCGACCTCGACAGCCTCGCGGTGCCAGAGCGCCGGGCCGTTCGCAGCCTGCAACGCCGCTACATCGAGCTGTGGATGGGCGTTCTCGCCCAGCTGAGGCCCGAACTCGCACCCGAGCAGCTGCGCTTCCGCGTGCAGGCGACGTTCGGCCTCATCAACTCGACGCCGCACAGCGTGGGGCTGCGGGCGCGTTCAGACGACGCCGCGGCCGTGCGGCCCGTGCTCGAGCAGATGGCGTGGGCGGGCCTGAGCGGCTGACACGCTGAGCGGCTGACACGCTGAGCGGCTGACACGCTGAGCGGCTGAACGCTGAGCGGCTGAACGCTGAGCGGCTGGCGCGAACGCTGAGCGGATCAGCTCTCAGACGTGCAGATGCAGAGCTCGTTGCCCTCCACGTCGGCCAGAACCCACCAGCTCGGCGCGTGCTCGTCGGTCACCAGGGTGCCGCCGTTCTCGAGCACCGAGCGCACACGCTCTTCGGCCTCGACGCTCGGCACGTATACGTCGAGGTGGATGCGATTGCGGTCGGTGCGCGGCGGGTCCATGTGCTGGAACCAGATGGCCGGGCCGACTCCCCGCGGGTCCACCAGCGTGATCTCACCGTTGTCTTCTGGCTGCTCCGCGTAGTCCATTGCGGCACGCCAGAACGGGCGGATGCGCTCGGCATCGACCGTGTCGATGCCCAGCTCGTAGCCGGACGGGTGCACGTGCTCGGTGGTCGCGCCGGCGGCATCCGCAAGGCCCTGGATTCTCTCTGCCAGCTCGATGTCGCGATCGGTGACACCGCCCTCGTCGTGCGAGCTGAGCTCGACCCCGACCGAGCCGTAGCCGAGCCGCACGTCGGGGTGGTGGTTCATGGCGTCGGCTTCGACGGCGATCGAGGCAACGAGGGCGGCTGCCGTGGCGAAGTCGCTCGTCGAGTACGTGGCGTGCAGGGCGCCGGCAAGGTGCACGAAGACCGTCGACTCGAGGCGGTCACTTGTCTCCTGCGGGGTAAGAGTGGTCATGGCTCCACTCTCCCCCAGCGGTGCGCGGGAGTCCAGACCCGCCGGACCGTGACCCGGGCCGCTGGGAACACGGCCCGCCCCCTCAACCCTGGCGATGAGGCTAGATCATGGCGATGAGACGAGCCGGATCGGAGAGGATGCGTCCGACATCCGCAAGGAAGCGGGAACCCTGCTCGCCGTCGACCAGGCGGTGGTCGAACGAGAGAGCCAGAGTCACGACGCTGCGCAGCGCGATGCCGCCCTCGTGCTCCCACGGTTGGCGCCGCACGGCCCCGAGGGCGAGAATGGCCGCCTCGCCCGGGTTCAGGATGGGCGTGCCGGCGTCGACGCCGAACACGCCGACGTTCGTGATGGAGATGGTGCCGCCGGCCAGATCTTCGGGGCCCGTGCGGCCGGCCTTCGCCGTCGTCACGAGGTCGGTGAGCGCGTCGGCGAGTTCGGCCAGGGTGAGGGCCTCGGCGTTCTTGATGTTTGGCACCATGAGCCCGCGCGGGGTCGCTGCCGCGATGCCGAGATTGACCGTTCCGAACTGCACGATCTCGCCCGCCTCCTCATCCCAGTGCGCGTTGACGGCGGGGGTGCGGGAGATCGCGAGACACACCGCCTTCGCCACTGCCGTGAGGACGGTGACGCGATGGCCTGCGAGCTCGCCAGAGCCCTGGAGGCGGGTCAGCAGGTCGAGCGTCGGGGTGACGTCGATCGTGAGGAACGTCGTGACGTGCGGGGCGGTGAAAGCGCTGCGCACCATCGCGTCGGCGGTGTGGCGGCGCACGCCGGTGATGGGGGTGCGGGTTTCGATACGCTCGTGCTGCAAGCTGCTCGACCGGCGTGCGGGGTGGGTTTCGAGACGCTCGCTGCGCGAACTCCCGGGCCCGCCTGTGGGCGGGGTGTGGGGGCGGCGGGTAGGGCGTGCGCCGGTCTCGGCCTTTGCGCCGTAGCCGACGAGGTTGGGCAGCGGGGAGTCGTCGGCGGGAGGAGCGGCCGCGGGTTCTGCGGCCTGAGACTCTGCCGCCGCGGATGCTGCCGCGGCGGGCGCTGCCGTCGGGGGTGCGGTGGCTGGGGGTGCGGCGGCCGGGGGTGCTGCCGCGGGCGGGGGCGTCTCACCGGCATCCGCCGTCTCGTCGATGTCGAAGGCGAGCAGCTTTTCGCCGACGCCCACCGTGGTGCCGGGCTCGACGTAGAGGCGGGAGACGACGCCCGCGTATGGCGAGGGCAGTTCGACGAGCGCCTTCGCCGTCTCGACATCGGCGATGGACTGGTTGAGCGAGACCCGGTCGCCGACGCGCACGTTCCAGGCGACGAGCTGCGACTCGGTGAGGCCCTCGCCGAGGTCGGGCAGCATGAAGTCCTTCGTCGCGGTCGTCATGCCACCACCCCCGTCAGCGAGTTGGCGCGGCCAAGGGCGCGATCGACGCCATCGAGGATGCGGTCGAGGTCGGGCACGTGCTGCATCTCGAGCTTCGCCACTGGGTAGGGAATGTCGAAGCCGGTCACGCGCACCGGGGCGTGGGCGAGCGTGTCGAAGCAGCGCTCGGTCACGAGGGCGGCGACCTCGGCGCCCAGGCCGCCGGACTGCGCGGCCTCGTGCGCAACGACGAGCCTGCGCGTCCTGGCCACCGAGGCCACGAGGGTGTCCACGTCGATGGGCGAGAGCGAACGCAGGTCGACGACTTCGATCGAGACGCCCTCGTCCGATGCGGCGATGGCCGCGTCGCAGGCGGTTGCGACCATGGGACCGTAGGCGACGAGGGTCACGTCAGTGCCGGGCACGACCACGCGCGCACGATCCATGGGCGTCGCGGCCGACAACGCGGCATCCGTGTCGACCTCGCCCTTCACGTGGTAGCGGCGCTTGGGCTCGAAATAGAGCACGGGGTCGTCCGAGGCGGTGGCCTGGCGGATCACCGTGAAGGCGTCCTGGGGCGTCGAGACGGCGACCACGCGCAACCCGGCAGCGTGCGCGAAGTAGGCCTCTGGCGAGTCGGAGTGATGCTCGGCCGATCCGATGCCGCCGCCGAACGGCACGCGGATCGTGATGGGCATGCGCACGTTGCCCGCCGTGCGCGAGTGCATGCGCGCCACCTGGCTGACGATCTGATCGAACGCCGGGTAGATGAAGCCGTCGAACTGGATCTCACACACGGGCCGGTAGCCGCGGTAGGCGAGGCCGACGGCGGCACCGAGGATGCCGGATTCCGCGAGCGGGGTGTCCATGACGCGGCGCTGGCCGAACTCGCGCTGCAGCCCGTCGGTCACCCGGTAGACGCCGCCGAGCGTGCCGATGTCCTCCCCCATGAGCACGACCCGGTCGTCGTCGGTCATGGCCTGCTTCAGGCCCGCGTTGATCGCCTTCGCCATGGTGAGGGTCGTCATGATGCCGGCGCCTCGAACATGGCCAGGTAGCGCTCGTAGGCGTCGCGCTGGGCCGCGAGGCCGGAGTGCGGCTCGGCGTAGACGTGGTCGAAGACGGCGAGCGGCTCAGGATCGGCGAGCCCCATGCAGCCGGCCCGCACCTCGGCGGCGACACGGTCGGCGCTCTCGCCCACCGCGCGCTCACGCTCGCTCGTGAGGTCGCCGCTGGCACGCAGCAGTTCGGCGAGCCGGTCGATCGGATCCTTGGCGGCCCAGAGCGTCAGTTCGTCGGGGTCGCGATACCGGGTGGGGTCGTCGGCGGTCGTGTGCGGTCCCATGCGGTAGGTGACCGCCTCGATGAAGGTCGGCCCCTCGCCGCGCCGCGCCCGCTCAAGCGCCACGCGCGTGACCGCGAGCACCCCGAGCACGTCGTTGCCGTCGACGCGCACGGCGGGGATCCCGAAGCCAGGCGCTCGATCGGCGATGGCGCGCTGGGCCTGTAGCGTGACGGGCTCTGAGATGGCCCACTGATTGTTCTGGCAGAAGAAGACGACGGGGGTGCGGTAGGTCGCGGCGAAGACGAGCGCCTCGCTCACGTCGCCTTGGCTCGTCGCACCGTCACCGAAGTACGAGACGACGGCCGAGTCGACACCGTCGTTCTGCAGGCCGAGGCCGTAGCCGACGGCGTGCAGGGTCTGGGCGCCGATGATCACCTGCGGCGTCGCCATGCCCACGTCGTATGGGTTCCAGCCGGATGCCGCCGTTCCGCGCCACACGCGCATGAGGTCGGTTGGCGCAACACCGCGGCAGTACGCGACCGCGTTCTCGCGGTAGGTGGAGAAGACGAAGTCATCGTCGCGCAGTGCCCGAGCGGACCCGACCTGCGCGGCCTCCTGGCCGAGCAACGGCGGCCAGAGCCCCAGCTGTCCCTGGCGCTGCAGTGCGGTCGCCTCGGTGTCGATCCGGCGCACCACGACCATGTCCTCGAAGAGCGAGAGCAGTTGCTCGCTCGTGACGTCAGCAACCCACGGCGAGTACTGCGGGTCGTCGATGCGGGTTCCGCTCGCGGTGATGAGCTGCACAACGTCAGAGGTATCCGACGCCGCCCTGCCCGTGTGCTCCGGCAGGTCTGCGGCGCCCAGGCGCTCCTTGGCCGTCCCACTCCACACTGTCTCGGTCGACATTCGTCCACGCAACCTTTGCTGTCGCGATGACGGTCACGGCCGCTTGTGGCGCCCGCGCCCGACCCTCGGCCTCGTCGCCGAAAGTGCCCTCAGGCTACGCGCGCACATCAGCGTGTACAAGAGAAGCGGATGCCGGTGCGCAATCTGCTCACCACCGGCACTCCCGGCCGCGCTCATCCGGTCACTTTGCGCAGTCGCCGTTCGCCACCGGTCACCCGTCTCGCTTAAGCGGTCCCGGGACCCGAAACAGCGTCCCGGGACCACTTACAGGGGGTCCGGGAACCAATTTCGGGTCCCGGGAGCCTCGAGAAGGAAGGAAGACGCGCGGGTTAACGAGCGGATGCCCACCCCGGCAGTGCGGGGCGGGCATCCGTTGTGGATCTCAGTGTTACGCGTCGGCGCCCTCAGCCGGTTCCGTCGCGCCTTCGGGCTTTGCGTCGCTGCCGGACTCGTCGGCGATGACCGGCGCGAGCGACAGCTTGCCGCGGTCGTCGATCTTCGTGATCTCCACGAGGATCTTCTGGCCGACACCGAGCACGTCGTCTACGTTCTCGACACGCTTGCCGCCGGCGAGCTTGCGCACCTCAGAGATGTGCAGC
The DNA here is from genome assembly GCF_026410545.1 of Microbacterium sp. STN6. Lineage (GTDB taxonomy): Bacteria > Actinomycetota > Actinomycetes > Actinomycetales > Microbacteriaceae > Root112D2. The sequence continues at coordinate 704,635 of NZ_JAPMIT010000001.1, read as the reverse complement.
AGGCCGTCCTTGCCGGGCAGCAGCGAGACGAACGCGCCGAAGGCGGCGATCTTCACGACCGTTCCGAGGAACTGCTCGCCGACCTCCGGGTTCGTCGGGTTGGCGATGGCGTTGACCTGCGCGCGCGCCGCCTCAGCCGAGGGGCCGTCGACCGCACCGATGTACACGGTGCCGTCTTCCTCGATCGAGATGTCGGCACCGGTCTCGTCCTGAATGGCGTTGATCGTCTTGCCCTTCGGGCCGATCAGCTCGCCGATCTTGTCGACGGGGATCTGCACGCTGATGACGCGGGGGGCGGTAGGCGCCATCTCGTCAGGCTGGTCGATCGCGGCGTTCAGCACCGAGAGGATCGTCGTACGCGCATCCTTCGCCTGCTTCAGCGCGGCATCGAGCACCGACGACGGGATGCCGTCGAGCTTCGTGTCGAGCTGGATGGCGGTGACGAACTCGCTCGTGCCTGCAACCTTGAAGTCCATGTCGCCCAGGGCGTCTTCGGCACCGAGGATGTCGGTGAGCGCCGCGTAGCGGGTCTCGCCGTCGACGGTGTCGGAGACGAGGCCCATGGCGATGCCGGCGACCGGGGCGCGCAGCGGCACGCCGGCGTTCAGCAGCGACAGGGTCGATGCGCAGACGGAACCCATCGACGTGGAGCCGTTGGAGCCCAGCGCCTCGGAGACCTGGCGGATGGCGTACGGGAACTCCTCGCGGCTCGGCAGCACCGGCGCGAGCGCGCGCTCGGCGAGGAAGCCGTGCCCGATCTCGCGGCGCTTCGGGCTGCCGACACGGCCGGTCTCACCGGTCGAGTACGGCGGGAAGTTGTAGTGGTGCAGGTAGCGCTTCTTGGTGATCGGGCTCAGCGAGTCGATCTGCTGCTCCATCTTCAGCATGTTGAGCGTGGTGACACCCAGGATCTGGGTCTCGCCGCGCTGGAAGATGGCGGAGCCGTGCACGCGCGGGATGACCTGCACCTCGGCGTCGAGCGGGCGGATATCCGCAAGCCCACGACCGTCCATGCGAACGCCGTCACGAAGGATGCGTCCTCGCACGACGACCTTGGTGACCGCTTTGTACGCGGCCGACACCTCGCCGTTCGCGGACTCGGGCAGCTCGCCCGCCGCGACCTTGCCCGCGATGAACTCCTTGGCACGCGCCTTGAGCGCGTCATCCGCGTCCTGACGCTCGATCTTGGCGGCGATCTGGTACACCTGCACGAGCTCGTCGTAGGCGAACCCGGCGACGGCGTCGTAGGTCTCCTGCGCGTACGGCAGGAAGACGGGGTACTCGACGAGCGGCTTCGCGGCCTGGCGTGCGAGCTCGGCCTGCGCGTCGACCAGCTGGCGAATGAACGGCTTCGCAGCCTCGAGGCCCTCGGCCACGACGTCTTCGCTCGGCTTGGTGGCGCCGCCCTTGATCAGGTTCCAGCTGTTCTCGGTGGCCTCGGCCTCGACCATCATGATCGCGACGTCGTCGTTGCCGTTGTTGTCTGTGACGACGCGGCCGGCGACGACGAGGTCGAAGACGGCCTCCTGCACCTGCTCGTGGTTCGGGAAGACGACCCACTGGTCGTCGGCCTTCGACGCGCCGGGGATGAGCGCGAGGCGCACGCCGGCGATCGGGCCTGAGAAGGGCACGCCCGAGATCTGGCTCGAGGCGGATGCCGCGTTGATCGCGAGCGAGTCGTAGTACTCACCCGGTGCGATCGAGAGCACCGTGATGACGACCTGAACCTCGTTGCGCAGCCCCGTCACGAACGACGGGCGGAGCGGGCGGTCGATCAGGCGGCAGACGAGGATGGCCTCGGTCGAGGGGCGGCCCTCGCGGCGGAAGAACGAGCCGGGGATCTTGCCCGCGGCGTAGCTGCGCTCTTCGACGTCGATGGTGAGCGGGAAGAAGTCGAAGTTGTCCTTCGGCTGCTTTCCGATGCTCGTGGCGGAGAGGAGCATGGTGTCCTCATCGAGGTAGGCGGCGACCGCGCCCTGGGCCTGCTGCGCGAGGCGGCCGGCCTCGAACCGGACCGTGCGCTTGCCGAACTTGCCGTTGTCGAGAACGGCCTCGGCGAACTTGATTTCTGGACCCTCCATAGGGGGGTTTCTCCTTACGTTGTTCTCTTCTCGCCATAACCGGCGCGAAGCACCGCACCCCGTGTGGGCGCGGCTCGTCAAGGAGCAGGAGCGGGCAGGAAGGGGCGCTCGCCCGAGAGGGCGGTAGGCGCTTTGGCTTCTGCTCTGGCCAACAGTAGAAATACACCGTTCGAGACGGGATATCACCACCGATGACCAGCTTCGTGCCGGCCTGCTCCGTTATGTAATGCTCGGTATTCGATTGTCTGGCGACCGGATGGCCCGGTCAACCGTGAAAAGACTACCAGAGTGGCCTGTGCGAACCCCGGTATTGCGGCTCAGGCCGTGCGTGTGCTCCTCGCCGTCGGCCGCCAGGTGAGGATCAGCCCGACGAAGACGCCGAGCGCGCCGCCCGTGGTGTTCGAGATGATGTCCCGCACATCCAACACTCGACCAGGGATCGACAGCTGGGCGCTCTCGATGCCCGCGGTGAGGGCGAACGCGAGGAAGATCGACAGCCACCAGTAGCGCCGCCCGAGCAGCAGCAGGAAGAACAGGCCGACGGGAAAGAACATCGCCATGTTCGCGCCGAACTCGAGTCGGGAATAGGTGATCCACGAGGTCGCGTCGTATTGCTGCAGGACGCGCAGCAACTGCCACAGCCAGCTGTCGTGAGCCGTGTCGACGGGCTGCGGGCCAAGCGTCAGCCATCCGACGAACGCGAGGTATGCCACCGTGATGAGCGCGAGCACGGGGTGGCGATGCAGCATGCTGCCATGATGCCGCATGCCGCTGTGCGGATGCCGCGCTACTGCGCCTGGAATCCGCCGATCGGGCTGAAGGAGCGGTCGAGGGTGAACGGATCCCGCACCTGGGTGCTGCGCTCGGAGGCGGCCACGAGCGGCGCCAGCTCGCCGGCCGCGCGTTCGATCCGGTCCGGCAGCGTGCTGCCGGCATCCGCCCCGCTGCCCCAATCCTCCGACGCGGCGAACACGCCGGTGGGCACCACGGTCGCGTGCAGGTAGGTGAACATGGGCCGCAGCGCGTAGTCGAGGGCGAGCGAGTGGCGCGGAGTTCCCGCCGTGGCGCCGATGAGAACGGGCATGCCGGCCATGGCCTGGTTGTCGATGACATCGAAGAACGACTTGAACAGGCCGCTGTAGCTCGTGGTGAAGATGGGCGTGACCGCGATGAGTCCGTCTGCGCCAGTCACCTTCTCGATGACCGCCTCGAGCTTCGCGCTCGGAAACCCGGTGAGCATGTTGTTCATGATGTCCTGGGCGACATCGCGCAGCTCGAACGTCGACGCCTCGACCTCGTAGCCCTGCTCTTCGAGTCGCGAGATGGTGGCCGCCGCGAGCCGGTCGGCAAGCATGCGTGTGGACGACGGCTGGCTGAGACCGGCCGAGACGACGGCGAGCGTGCGCTTCTTCGTGGCCGAGAGTCCGGTCATCGTGCCACCTCCGAGGGGTTGTGAGCGGATGCCGCGGGCGCGTCTGCGGCGTCGGCGGTCTCGGTGCGCTCCCCCGCTGTGTCGCTCGCCGCCGTGTCGCTCGCCGCCGTGTCGCTCGCCGCCGTGCGCTCGGCCGCAGCAACGAGTGACGCGTGCGTGGGCGCGTCGGGGACCTCGGCGGGCCGGTTCTTCGCAAACTCGCGTCGGAGCACCGGCACGACCTCCTCACCGAGCAGGTCGAGCTGCTCGAGCACCGTCTTCAGGGGCAGGCCGGCGTGGTCCATGAGGAAGAGCTGGCGCTGGTAGTCGCCCACGTAGTCGCGGAAACCGAGCGTGCGGTCGATGACCTGCTGAGGGCTGCCGACTGTGAGCGGAGTCTCGGCGGTGAACTCTTCGAGACTCGGTCCGTGGCCGTAGACCGGGGCGTTGTCGAAGTACGGGCGGAACTCGCGAACGGCATCCTGCGAATTCTTGCGCATGAAGACCTGGCCGCCGAGACCCACGATGGCCTGCGCGGCCGTGCCGTGGCCGTAGTGCTCGAAGCGCTGACGGTAGAACGCGATCATCTTCGCGGTGTGCGACGCCGGCCAGAAGATGTGGTTCGAGAAGAATCCGTCGCCGTAGAAGGCGGCCTGCTCGGCGATCTCGGGGCTGCGGATGCTGCCGTGCCAGACGAACGGCGGCACGCCATCGAGCGGGCGCGGCGTGGCGGTGAAGCCCTGCAGCGGCGTGCGGAACTGGCCCTGCCAGTCGACGACCTCTTCGCGCCACAGCCTGTGCAGCAGCGCGTACTTCTCGATGGCGAGCGGGATGCCCTGGCGAATATCCTCGCCGAACCACGGGTACACGGGGCCCGTGTTGCCGCGGCCCAGCATGATGTCGACGCGACCGTCGGCGATGTGCTGCAGCACCGAGAAGTCCTCGGCGATCTTCACCGGGTCGTTGGTGGTGATGAGCGTGGTCGAGGTGCTGAGAAGGATGCGCTCGGTCTTCGCCGCCAGGTAGCCGAGCGTCGTCGTCGGGCTGGACGGAATGAACGGCGGGTTGTGGTGCTCGCCCGTCGCGAACACGTCGAGGCCGACCTCCTCGGCCTTCTGCGCGATCGCGAGCGTGGCCTTGATGCGCTCGTGCTCGCTCGGCGTGCGGCCCGTCGTCGGGTCGGTGGTGACGTCTCCGACCGTGAAGATTCCGAATTGCATGTCCGCCATCGTCCTGCCCTCTTACTCGCGTCTTTCGTGTCGCTCCGCGACCTTCATTATTCCATGCGTTTGCATGTATCTGGTCTATGTAACGAATGCGCCGTGCTGGTATTCCCACCCGCCCACCCGTCGCTCGGCTTCGTATTCCCTGCCGTTCCGCGTCCTGTGGGTCACGCGAGGGCGAGCGCCGCGAGGGCCGCGTCGTGCAGGGCGAACCCGTACGAGGCGCCATGCCCGGCCGCGTGCACCGCCAGCGGGTGCAGCTGATGCAGCGGCACGCGCTCGCGCCACCCGGCGGCGAGGGGCGACGCCTCGTCGTAGGCCGCGAGCACGTCGTCCAGGTACGGGCAGCCGAAGAGGGCGAGCATCGCGAGGTCGGTCTCGCGGTGCCCGCCGTGCGCGGCCGGGTCGATGAGAACAACCCCGTCGACGCCCCAGAGCACGTTGCCGTTCCAGAGGTCGCCATGCAGCCGGGCCGGCGGTTCGTCATCGTCGAACGCACCGCCGGCGATCAGCTCACATGCCTCGCGGATGTCGCGGGCCTGCCGCCGATCGACGGTGCCCGCCGCCTCGGCCGCCGCCAGGAACGGCAGCACCCGGTCGCGGGCGTAGAACGCACCCCACGAGTGCTCGTGCACGGCGGGCATCTCGCGACGACCGATGTAGAGCGGGCCGTCCCAGCCCTCGGGCGGCGCCCCGAAGGCGTCGGCACCGGCCGCGTGCGTGTGCGCGAGTGCCGCGCCGAACCGGCGCGCCGCATCCGCTCTCGGTTGCGTCTCGGGGACGCGTTCGAGAACGATTCGGCCGGGCTCAACCTCAATGACGTCGGCCGTGCGCACTCCGTGCGCGTCGGCGAGCCAGCTGAGCCCGGCGGCCTCGGCCTCGAAGAAGCCCGGCGGTGCATCGGCCCTGGTCTTCGTGAGAGTGTGACTGTCCACGAGGTCCACTATGCGCCCGTGGCCGCCCGGGCCGACCACCGGGCACGCAAAAGGCCGCCACCGAATAGGTGACGGCCCTTGCAAGAAGTTCGCGTTGTCGAACGAAGATCCCGTGGGGAAGACCCGTGGGAACCGCTCGCGCGGCTTACCGTGAGACTAGCGACGCAGTCCGAGGCGCTCGATGAGCGAGCGGTAACGGCTGATGTCGATGTCTGCCAGGTAGCCGAGCAGGCGGCGACGCTGACCGACCAGAAGAAGCAGGCCACGACGCGAGTGGTGGTCGTGCTTGTGCTCCTTGAGATGCTCGGTGAGGCCCGTGATCCGCTTGGTCAGGATTGCCACCTGAACCTCAGGGGATCCGGTGTCACCGGGGTGGGTCGCGTACTCTTCGATGATCGCCTTCTTGACATCTGCTTCAAGTGCCATAGATTCGATCCCCTTTCTCTCGCTGCGCGGTGCCCGTCGGCAGGATGCCGGAGCTCTCTTTATCCGCGGCCGTTCACACGGCAACTGCACGAGTTTAGCACCCGCACGAGGCGTTCCTCGGCGGGCGGTTCGTCACGCGGCCCGGGAGCCGGAAACGAGATCTCCGAGAACGGTACTAATCGGCTGCGCGGGGCGGCCGAGCACCTGCTCGAGCGCAGGATCGGTGACGGCGAACTCACCGTTCCGGGAGCCGAGGAACATTCCAAGGAGCAGCCGAGCTTGAGCCACGGGAACACCGTGACCGATCAGGCTCAGAACCCACTCTTCATCTTCGACCACGACCCGGCGAATACTGCGGCCAGTCAACTCCGTGAGCATCCGGGCGATGTCGTCAAGGTCGTGGGCGTCGCGGGCGGTCAGCGGCGGTGTCTCTCCGTCGCCGAGGAGGCTTGGGTCGGCGAGGATCGCTGCGTCGGCTTCGGCGAGGTCGGCATGGGTGGTCCAGGAGACAGGTCCATCTGCCGGCGCAACAATCTCCCCGGTCTGTAAGGCCTGGCCGAGCAGAAGCGGAACGGTCGACGCGTAGAACCCGTTGCGCAGCGTCGTGAACGGCGTCCCGAGCGTCGACAGATAGGCCGTCGTCGCCGCGTGGTCGAGCATGGGAGCGAACTCGGATTGCGCACTGACGCCCTGGTGGCTGGTGTAGAGCACGCGCTCTGCTCCCGCGTCTCGAGCGGCATCGATTGCCATGGCGTGCTGTGCGACCGCTTCACGTCCCGAGGAATTGGACGACACGATGAGCACTCGCTTCGCGCCTTCGAACGCGGAAGCCAGAGAGTCAGCGTCGTTGAAGTCTCCCCTGCGCACCCGGACGCCGCGGTCAGCGAGATCGCGGGCCTTCTCAGTGTTGCGAACGCTGACCCCGACGTGCTCGGCAGGAACGTGTCTGAGCAGTTGCTCCACAACCTGAGAACCCAGTTGTCCTGTTGCACCGGTGATGACAATCATGTTCAATCCCTTCGATTTCCATTGGAACGCAAATAACGTTAGCAGCGATATATACCGTGATAACGCATTCTTGTTACCATCGATGCATGGAGAGCGATATGGGCGGGCGTGGCGACGACAGAAATCGCACGCGCGCCGACATCGTCGACGTTGCCGCTCGGCTCATCAACGAAGGCGGCGTTGGCGCGGTGACGACGCGATCCGTCGCAGCGGCAGCCGGTGTGCAGGCGCCCACGATCTACCGGCTGTTCGGCGACAAAGAAGGCTTGCTCGATGCTGTAGCCGAGCACGTGTTCTCCGCGTACGTCGACACCAAACGATCGGGCGTGCAGACGGATGATGCGCTGGCGGACCTTGATCGCGGCTGGAGCACGCACGTCGGATTCGGCCTGGCCAATCCGGCCCTGTTCACGCTCCTTGCCGAGCCAGAACGCGGCAAGCGCCTGACCGCTTCGGCCGGTGGTATCGACATTCTTCGAGAACGGGTGCACCGGGTCGCGCTTGCCGGAAGACTCGCGGTCACCGAACGGCGCGCGGTCGACATGATCCACGCCGCCGGAACGGGTGTCGTACTCGCGCTGCTGGCCATGCCGATCGAGCGCCGCGACTCCGCTCTCGCCGATTCCATCTATGCCGCCATCAAGCGCGCCGTGCTGACCGATGTCGACGACGCACCGAGCGCTGGGATCAGCGCGGCAGCGATCGCGTTGCGCGCTGGACTTTCGGAAACCTCCGTGCTCAGCGAGGCAGAACGCGTTTTGATGGCGGAATGGCTCGACCGCATCGCCGCTGACTGAGCCGGGGAGCCGGGCTACGCGAGGGCCCCCTGCTACGCACCGTGACGCAATCCCTGCCATCCGCTTCGATGTGTGGCAGCCTGAGTGGTGCAGCGACCACGCGAAGCCTCGCGCCTGTCATGGGCATCGCTGCGGCACCGGCGCCTGGCGCCGGCATCCATCGAATACACGAAGTCGAACCGGCTACCAGCCGAGCCGGCCACCCGCTCAGACGGAGTCCCGTGCAGGCGGCTACCGGCCCACCGGCACGGCGGCCACACGACCCAGACGAAACGAGGCATCATGCTTGACAGCACTGACCGAATCCAGACATCGCACGCCGGCAGCCTGCCGCGCACCGCCGAACTCATCGCCGCGAACGACGCGCGCGGGTTCGAGGAAGACGGCTTCACTCTCGCCAGAACGCCCGAGTTCGATCGGCTCGAGCGCGAGGCCGTCGTCGACATCGTGGAGCGGCAGAAGCAGGCGGGCATCACGTTCCCGAACGACGGCGAGTTCGGCAAGGCCATGTCGGCCGCAATCGACTACGGCGCGTGGTGGACCTACTCGTTCCAGCGCACCGCGGGACTCGAACTCACCGACTACAACCCGATCATGGCGAAGCCCGTGCGCAGCGAGCCCGGAGCCGTGCGCCTCACCTCGTTCGCCGACCGCCGCGACTGGACCCGCTTCGCCGAGGCGTACCAGGACCCGACGAGCGGGATCGCGCTCGGGCGCAACGCCACCGCGTTCCCGACGGCGACCGGCCCCATCTCGTACATCGGGCACGACGCCATCGCCTCCGACATCGCGAACCTGAAGACGGCACTGGATGCCGCGGGCCTGACTGAGGGCTTCATCACCTCGCTCTCCCCCGGCTCGGCCAGCCGCATCGGCAACGAGCATTACGCCACCGAGGAAGAGTTCATCTGGGCGTGGGCCGACGTGATGCGCGAGGAGTACAAGGCCATCATCGACGCGGGTCTCGTAGTGCAGATCGACGACCCCTCGATCGCCGAGAACTGGGACCAGGTCAACCCCGAACCGAGCGTCGAGGACTACCGGGCGTTCACGCGCATCCGCGTTGAGGCTCTCAACCATGCGCTGCGGGGGCTGCCCGAAGAGCAGATCCGATTCCACCTCTGCTGGGGCAGCTGGCATGGCCCGCACACGACCGACATCGAACTGCGCCACATCGTCGATCTCATGCTCGAGATCAACGCCGGCGCCTACTCGTTCGAGGCCGCGAACGCCCGGCACGAGCACGAATGGCGCGTCTGGGAGGACGTGACGCTGCCCGACGGCAAGCTCATTCTGCCCGGCATCGTCAGCCACGCCACGAACGTGGTCGAGCACCCGGAACTCGTTGCCGAGCGCATCGAGCGGTTCGCCTCACTTGTCGGCCGCGAGCGCGTGATCGCCTCGACCGACTGCGGGCTGGGCGGGCGCATCCACCCTCAGATCGCGTGGGCCAAGCTCGAGACGCTCGGTAAGGGCGCCGAGATCGCGACGCAGCGGCTCTGGAAGTAGACGCCCTCAGACGGTGAGCAGCGTCTGCGTCTCGTAACCGCCCAGCCGGCCGCGCCCGCCGAGCCCCTCGAGCTCGAGTACAACCCCGAAACCCGCGACTGCGTAACCGGCCCGCTCGGTGAGGTGCGCGGCGGCGGCGAGCGTGCCGCCCGTCGCGAGCACGTCGTCGAGGATCAGCACGCGTGAGCCGGCAGGCAGGTGGCCGGGCTCGAGCTGCAGTTCGGCGCTGCCGTATTCGAGGTCGTAGCGCTCGGTGAGCACATTGCCGGGCAGCTTGCCCGGCTTGCGGATAATGACGAGGCCGGTGCCGGATGCGTAGGCGGCCGCAGCGGCCAGCACGAACCCGCGCGCCTCGACGCCGGCGACCGCGTCGAACCGCCCCTCGAACCGCTCGAGAAGCTCGTCGGTGATGGCGCGAAACGCCGGCGCGTCGGCGAAGACCGGGGCCAGGTCGCGGAACAGGATGCCGGGTTCCGGGAAGTCGGGGATCGTCGCGAGCAGCCGCTCGACGCTTGCGGAGGCGGAGGACGCGTCGGAAGCGGAGGCGCCGTCGAAGGTGGGGGCGGAGTCGGCGCCGGAGGCGGAATCGTCAGTCACGTCTCAACGTTAGACGCTGTGCCGGGCCGCGCCGCGCTGGTGCGCGGGCGCATCCGCTGCCGCTGCCGCACCCGCGGCCGCGCCCGGTACCGCACCCGCGGCCGCCACAGCCCACTGGCAGAATGGAGAATCATGCCGCACCGCCCAGGCACGCTCTCGTGACCGAGCCCGTCGAGATCGAGGCTCCGGTACGCAAACCCCTCTTCGTCGACCTCGCCCCCTTGCGCGAGAGCCCGGCCTTCGCGCGCCTGTGGATCGGCAGCTCGATCAGCGGCATCGGCTCGCAGCTCACCATCGTGGCGGTCGGTCTGCAGATCTACGACCTCACCGGCTCGACGCTCGCCGTCGCGCTCGTCGCGCTCTTCGCCCTCGGGCCCATGATCGTGTTCGGGCTCTACGGCGGCATGCTGGCCGACGCCTTCGATCGCCGTCGCATCGCCCTCGTCTCGGCCATCGTGGCGTGGAGTTCGACGGCCACCATCGCAGCACTCGCTTGGCTGCACGTGGAGTCCGTGTGGCCGCTGTACCTGCTCACGACGGTGAACGCCGTGGCTTCGACGGTGATCGGCAGCACGCGGGCGGCCATCCTGCCACGCCTGCTGCCGGCCCGGCTGCTGCCGGCCGCATCCGCCCTCACGGGCATCAGCTCGGGCGTCATGATCACGCTCGGTCCCGCGCTGGCGGGCGTGCTGGTGGCCAGCGTCGGCTATGGCTGGACCTACATGGTCGACGTCGTCCTGTTCGTCAGCGCGTTCCTCGGCATTGCGACACTGCCGTCAATCGTTCCCGAGGGCGACATCGTGAAGCCAGGGCTGCGTTCGCTGGCGGATGGGGCGCGCTTCCTTCGTCGCGCGCCCAACGTGCGCATGACCTTCATCGTCGACATCGTGGCCATGACCTTCGGGCAGCCGCGCGCGCTGTTCCCCGCCGTTGGCGCACTCGTGCTCGGCGGCGGCGCCGTCACGGTCGGCATTCTCACGGCGGCCTTCGCCATCGGCGCGCTCATCAGCAGCGTGTTCTCAGGGCCGCTCGGGCACGTGCGCAGGCAAGGTCGGGCGATCGGGCGGGCCATCACCGCATACGGGGCGTCGATCCTCGCGTTCGGGGCCGTTCTCGGCGTCATGCAGCTGGGCGGCATGACGCACGCGACGACGGACTTCGCCCGGGTCAGCGTGCCGGGACTCGCTCTCGCCACCCTCTTTCTCGCGGCGGCAGGCGCATCCGACAACGTGAGTGCGATCTTCCGCATGACGATCCTGCAGACCGCGGTGCCCGATGCGGTGCGCGGGCGCATCCAGGGCGTGTTCACCGTGGTCGTCACCGGAGGACCGCGCGTCGGAGATCTCTACGCGGGCATTCTGGCGACAGTGATCGCGCTGTGGTTCCCGCCGGCGCTCGGCGGGTTCGCGATCGTCGTGATCCTGGCGGTGCTCATGCGGGTGCAGCGCGGATTCCGCCAGTACGACTCGTTTGCGCCGGAGCCGTAGAAGGGGGGGGCGGTGTGCGCGGGGGGTTTCGAGACGGCGCTTCGCGCCTCCTCAACCCGCTGCAGGGATGGGTTTCGAGACGGCGCTTCGCGCCTCCTCAACCGGCTGCAGAGGTGGGTTTCGAGACGGCGCTTCGCGCCTCCTCAACCGGCAGAGGTCAGCTGACGCCGAGCAGGTCGATGACGAAGATGAGCGTCTGGCCGCCCAGCGGGTGGCCGCCGGCAGGGCCATACGCGAGGCTCGGCGGAACCGTCAGCTTGCGGCGGCCGCCGACCTTCATGCCGGGGATGCCCTCCTGCCAGCCGCGGATCAGGCTCGTCAGGGGGAAGTTGATGGACTGACCGCGGCTCCACGACGAATCGAACTCCTCGCCGGAGTCGTAGCCGACGCCCACGTAGTGCACGTTGACAGTCGAGCCGGGCGCCGCCTCGGCTCCCGAACCCGGCACGATGTCTTCGACGACGAGTTCGGCGGGTGCGGGGCCCTCGGGCGCTTCGATCTCGGGCTTCACGTTGGTTGAATCGCTCATGGGATCCATCCAACCCGGTTTCGCACCGCGACGCTAATCGAGCCTTCCCCCTCCCCCAGGCCCGTGAGAGGCCACCCCCAGACCCGTGAGAGGCCAAAAAACGCCCTTATGGCGGCGTCTTAAGGGCCGTTTTTGGCCTCTCGGCCGCGACCGCAGGGGTTGGTGTGAGCGGCATGGTCAGGGCGAGTGCGGTTGCTCATCGAATAGGCCTTGATTTCCTCGCGCGACTGTCGCACCCTAGTTAACAGGTCAGCTCGTCGTCCGGGAGAGTCGCAGGCATCGCCGCACCACCGGACGACGAGTCTTTTAACCAATGGATGGGCGCCTCACCAATGGATGGGGCGCCGCTCTCGCGACGCCCATCTCGCAGGTGGTCCGGCCCGCGCGTTAGCCGGACCCGACCACCTGGTCCGGCCCGGCCGACCGCGTCGACCTCCGCTCAGATGACGCCGAGCGCGAGCATGGCGTCGGCGACCCTGGTGAAGCCCGAGACGTTGGCACCGAGCACGTAGTTGCCCGGCTCGCCGTACTCCTCGGCCGTCGCGGCGCAGCTCTCGTGGATGTTGCGCATGATCTCGGCAAGGCGCTCCTCGGTGTACTCGAAGCTCCACGAATCGCGCGACGCGTTCTGCTGCATCTCGAGCGCCGACGTCGCGACGCCACCGGCGTTCGCGGCCTTGCCCGGCCCGAACAGCACATTGCCCTGCGAGAACACGCGCACCGCGCCCGGGGTCGACGGCATATTCGCGCCCTCGGCTACCGCGACGACGCCCGACTTCACGAGCACCTGCGCGTCTGCCTCGTCGAGCTCGTTCTGAGTGGCAGACGGCAGCGCGACGTCGATACGCGTCTCGTCGGCGATGCTCCAGATGCTGCCGCCGGCGCGGTACTCCGACGCGGCACCGCGGCGCTCGGCGTAGACGCTGAGGCGCCCGCGCTCGACCTCCTTCACCTGCTGAAGCAGCTCGAAGTCGAGCCCGTCCCTGTCGTACACGACGCCCGTCGAATCCGAGCACGCGACGACGGTTCCGCCGAGCTGGTGCACCTTCTCGATGGCGTAGAGCGCCACGTTGCCCGAGCCGGAGACGAGCACCTTCTTGCCGTCGAAGCTCTCGCCACGCGTGGCGAGCATCTGCTCGGCGAAGAATACGGCGCCGTAGCCGGTGGCCTCGGTGCGGGCTCGCGAACCGCCCCAGCCGACGCCCTTTCCGGTGAGCACGCCGGACTCGTAGCGGTTCGTGATGCGCTTGTACTGGCCGAAGAGGTAGCCGATCTCACGGCCGCCCACGCCGATGTCGCCGGCAGGCACATCCGTGTATTCGCCCAGGTGGCGGTACAGCTCGGTCATGAACGACTGACAGAAGCGCATGATCTCAAGCTCGCTCTTGCCCTTCGGGTCGAAGTCGCTGCCGCCCTTGCCGCCACCGATGGGCAGGCCGGTGAGGGCGTTCTTGAAGATCTGCTCGAAGCCGAGGAACTTGACGGTGCCGAGCGTGACGGACGGGTGGAACCGAAGCCCGCCCTTGTACGGGCCGAGAGCCGAGTTGAACTCCACACGGAAGCCGCGGTTGATGCGCGCATGGCCGGAGTCGTCGACCCACGGCACGCGGAAGATGATCTGACGTTCGGGTTCGCACAGTCGCTCGAGAATGGAGGCATCCGCGTATTGCGGGTGTTTTTCGATGACCTGGCCGAGTGATTCGAAAACCTCGCGGGCGGCCTGGTGGAATTCCGGCTCCCCCGCGTTGCGGCGAAGAACATCTTCGAAGAGCGATTCAATGCGAGCGTGTGGCACGGTGCGAACACAGCCTTTCTCCATAAGGGATGAGCATTGACGACTTTAGCGGATGCGCGAAAGAGCGCTTCGCGTGTGTCAGCGGCAGCGGCGTAGGCTGCCAGGTTGAGCGGCGCCACTCGCGCGCGCCACTTGCTCGCGCCACTCACTGGCGCCCACTCGCTCGCTCACTCGCACAGGAGGCTCCCTCGTCGATGACATCGATCTCGGTTGTGGTCCCGGCGCGTAACGACGCCGTCATGCTCGAGCGATGCCTCGCAGACCTGCAGGCGGGACTCCGCCTGCCCGACGAGATCGTCGTGGTCGACAACGGCAGTACGGATGCGACGGCCGCCGTCGCACGCGCGGCCGGCGCCCGCGTGGTGGTGGAGCCGACCGTCGGGATCTGGCCCGCGGCATCCGCTGGTTATGACGCCGCAAGCGGGCAGCTCATCGCCCGGCTCGACGCGGACTCGCGGCCGGGCGTCGACTGGCTGCTGCGCATCGAGGCCGCGTTCGCGGACGCGCCGGACATCGACCTGCTGACCGGGCCTGGTGACTTCTACGACGGCAACGCCCTGGTGCGGCGGCTCGGACAGACGCTGTACATCGGCGGCTACTTCTGGGCGATGACCATCTGGCTCGGCCATGCGCCCGTCTTCGGCTCGAACTTCGCGATGCGCCGCGACGTGTGGCGGCGCGTGCGCGGCAGCGTGCATCGCGAGCTGCGCGAGATCCACGACGATCTCGACCTGAGCCTGCATCTCGAGCCCGGCCAGGTGGTGCGCTACGACGACGGACTTCGCGTGGGCATCTCGGCCCGCCCGTTCAGCTCATGGACCGGCCTCGGGCGCCGGCTCAGCTGGGCGTATGCGACTCTGCGCATGCACCTGCCGGAAGAGGCCCCATGGCGCCGGCGCGTGCGCTACGGCTGACGATGGGCCGGCAGTCCACCCTCCGCCTCCTCGAAGAGAGCGAGCATGTCGGCGGCGAGCTGGTGCGGCGCCGTCTCACAGGGGCTGTGCCCGGTGCGGTACACCGCGAGTCTCGCGCCGATTTGCCGGGCGAAACGCGAGTGCAGCGAGATCGGCCACAGGTCGCGCATGCCCACAGCGACCAGCAGAGGGATGCCGGTTTCGACGAGCCGATCGCGAACATCCGGTGTTCTCATCATGAGGCCGACCATGTCGTCGACGCTCGAGCGACGGGTGCGGGCGAACCGCGAGCGCACGAACCGCAGGCGTCCCGGCGGCACCCGGTTCTTGTTCGTGACGATGCCCCAGATCAGGAGCGAGGCGCCAACGCGCGGTGACAGGAATGGGGCAAGCCACCCGATCCAGCGGATTCGGCGAAACGCCTGGCCCGTCAGCGGCGGCGCTGTCAGCAGGGTGAGGCTGCGCACGAGTTCGGGATGCGCGACCGTGACGAGCTGGGCGATGATGCCGGCAAAGGAGTATCCGAGCAGATGCGCGGGCGGCCCTGAGGCGAGGAACGCCTCGAGGTCTGCCGTGAAGAGGTCGGCGTCGTAGCGGCCGCCGTCGGCGGGCGCGGCATCCGCTGATTCGTACTGACCTGCGAGGTCGAACGCCTGCACGTAAAAGCCGGCTCTCTCGAGAAGAGGCGCGAGCAGCAGGAAGTCCTCCTTCGACCCGGTCGCGCCGGGCACGAGCACCACGCGGGGGTTCGCCTCGTCGCCGAGGCTGAACGCCGCGAGGGCGCCGCTGGGCGCCACGAACCGGAGCCGCCTGGCGCCGTCGGGCAGTCTGCTCCAGTCGACATCGCCGATACGGGCGTCGCGCGCGGCGGCCTCGGCCTGCGCACTCGACAGCGAACGTTCGTGGGTGGACACGTCATCACGCTAGCGCGAGCGCGTGGCGGCGGGCGGGCGAACGGCGGCATGCCCGATAGCCTGAGAGGGTGAGATTCGCCCATCTCGGCACTGAAGCCGAGCACCGACCACGATTGGCCGTCATCGAAGACGGCCGCGCTCTCTTCGTCGATGAGGCTCTCGACGACGCGCCGCGCGACCTGCAGGAGCTGCTCGAGGGAGGGCGTGATCAGCTCGAGCGGGTGCAATCGGCCGTTCAACGGGCGAGGGATGCCGGTGCCGCATGCCCGCCCGTCGAGACGCTGCGTCACGCATCCGCTGTTCTGCGCCCGCCGCAGATCATCGCGATCGGCGCCAACTATGCGGCGCATTCGGACGAGTTGAAGCTGCGCGTGGAGAAAGCCGCGACGGTGTTCTCGCTGTGGCCCAACTCGCTCACCGGGCACGAGGGCACCACCTCGTGGCCCGCCGACCTCTCGGACCAGGTGGACTATGAGGCCGAACTCGGTGTGATCATCGGCCGGCCCGCCCGCGACGTCTCGGTTCGTGACGCGCTCGACTACGTCTTCGGCTACACCGTCGTCAACGACATCACAGCGCGCAACCTGCAGTTCTCCGAGGCGCAGTGGAGTCGCTGCAAGTCGTTCGACGGGTTCACCCCGACCGGCCCGGTGGTCGTCACCGCCGACGAGCTGCGTGACCCGCAGGACCTGTGGCTGACCACCAACCTCGACGGGCGCATTCTGCAGGACTCGTCGACGGCCGACATGGTGCGCTCGGTCGCCGAGCTCATCGCGCTGCTCTCGGAGTCGGTCACGCTGCAGCCCGGCACCCTGATCTCGACAGGAAGCCCGGGCGGAGCCGGCTACTCGCGCAAGCCGCCCGTCTTCCTCAAGGACCGCTCGACGGTCACCGTCACGATCGGCGGAATCGGCTCACTCACGACGCACTGCCGGGTGATCTGAGCTCCGAGCGGTGCGCACCGTCACCCGGTGGCGGAGTTCACTGGGTGCGTGGGTTCAGTCGGTGCGTGGGTTCACTCGGTGCGTGGGTTCACTCGGTGTCGGAGTGCAGCTGAGGCTCACTGACCTCGACCGGATGCACGGCGATCGGTACGGCGGTCGTGATGGCCTCGAGCCCGCTCAACCGGGCCGGCGAGAGCTGGCGCATGACGTCGTCCCGGCTCATGAGCCCGGCCTCGACCACGAGGTCGGCCACGTTGCGATGCGTGAGCAGCGCCGTCTTGGCGAGGGCTGCGGCGGCGGCGTAGCCGATGAACGGCGTGAGCGCGGTGATGACACCGACCGACGAGCCGACCATGGCGTCGAGGCGCTCCTCGTTCGCGGTGATGCCGTCGACGCAGTTGACCCGCAGCGTGTGGAAGGCCTGCGTCATCCACGCGAGAGACTGCAGCAGTGAGTGCGCGATGACGGGCTCGAACGCGTTGAGCTGCAGCTGCCCGCCCTCCGCCGCCATGGTCACCGTGACATCAGCCCCGGCGACCGAGAACGCGACCTGGTTGACGACCTCGGGGATCACGGGGTTCACCTTGCCGGGCATGATCGACGAGCCGGCCTGCATCGGCGGCAGGTTGATCTCGCTGAGCCCGGCCTGCGGGCCGGATGAGAGCAGGCGCAGGTCGTTGCAGATCTTAGAGAGCTTGATGGCGCTGCGCTTGAGCGCCGCGCTGAACGACATGAACGCGCCGGCATCGCTCGTGGACTCGATAAGGTCGGGCGCCGTCTCGAGGTCGAGACCCGTGATCTCTCGCAGGTGCTCGCACGCGGCGGCGGCGTAACCGGGGTCGGCGGTGATGCCCGTGCCGATGGCAGTGGCACCGAGGTTGATCTCGGCGAGCAGCCACGTGGTCTCGCGCAGCCGTTCGTAGTCCTCGCCGAGGGTCGTGGCGAAGCCGTGGAACTCCTGCCCGAGCGTCATGGGCACGGCATCCTGCAGCTGGGTGCGACCGACCTTCAGGATGTGGCTGAACTCCTTGCCCTTGCGCGCGAAGGCGTCACGGAGCGGAAGGAGCTCGTCCAGCATCCGCTTCAGGGAGAAGGTGAGAGCGATCTTCAAGGCCGTGGGGTAGGTGTCGTTGGTGCTCTGGCTGCGGTTGACGTCGTCGATGGGATGGATGAGGTGGTATTCGCCCTTGTTTTGCCCCGCGAGCTCAAGGGACCGGTTCGCGATGACCTCGTTCGCGTTCATGTTCGTCGAGGTGCCCGCGCCGCCCTGAATCACGCCGACCACGAACTGCTCGTGCAGCGCGCCGTCGATGATCTCCTGGCACGCACGGTCGATGAGATCGGCCTTCTCTGCCTCGAGCGTGCCGAGCTGCCGATTCGCCCGCGCCGCAGCCTGCTTGACGCAGGCGAACGCGACGACCAGATCGGGGTAGACCGAGATGGGCCGCTTCGCGATGCGGAAGTTTTCGAGCGCTCTCGAGGTGTGAACACCCCAATATGCCTCGAGCGGAATCTCTCGTGCCCCAAGGGAATCGGTTTCGGTTCTCGTCGCGCCCTCTGGCCGAGGTTCCGGCGTGTTCTGGGTGTTCGGCGGTGTGGTGGGTGTGTTCACGTATGGCTCCGTCGCCTCGTCGTTCTGCTTGTGGCTGATGACCCTTCGACTCTATCGCGACGGGCGCGGCCAGCCCATCAGGCGGCGCGCGGCCAGCCCATGAGGCGGCGCACGATCAGCCCATCAGGCGGCGCACGATGCCCTTCTTGCGCTCGGTGAACGGCGGGTAGACCAGCCCCATGGTGTCCGGCGCGAGCGGCTTCGTGAGCACGGCCTTGCGGTGGCTGAACGTGTCGATCGAATGCTCCCCGTGGTATGCGCCCATTCCGCTCTCGCCCACGCCGCCGAAGGGCAGGCCCGCGACGGCCAGGTGGGCGGCGGGAACGCCGAATCCGATCGCCCCTGAGCTTGTCTGGGTGAGGAAGCGTCGCCGGGCCGCGGCGGACGAGGTGAAGACATAGAGCGCGAGCGGCTTGTCGCCCGCCCTGATGACGCGGATGGCCTCGTCGAGCCCGGAGACCGTGATAATAGGCAGGATCGGCCCGAAGATCTCCTGCTGCATGATGGGCGCATCGGCGCCGACGCCGGAGAGCACCGTGGGCGCGATGTAGCGCTCGTCGCGGTCGTGCGCGCCGCCGACCACGACCGATCCGTCACCGAGCAGCGGCTGCAGCCTGTCGAACTGGCGCTCGTTGATGATGCGGCCGTAGTCTGCGCTCGTGCGCGGGTCGTCGCCGTAGAAGCGGTGCACGGCATCCGCGAGCAGGGGCTCGAGTCTGGCGGCCACGTCGGGGGTGGCCAGCAGGTAGTCCGGCGCGACGCACGTCTGCCCGGCGTTCATGAACTTGCCCCAGGCGATGCGGTCGGCCGCCTGGGCGAGATCGACGGTGTCGTCGACGTAGACGGGCGACTTGCCGCCGAGTTCGAGCGTGACCGGCGTGAGGTTATTGGCCGCGGCCGCCATGACGATGCGGCCGACGGCACCGTTGCCCGTGTAGAAGATGTGGTCGAAGCGCTGGGCGAGCAGCTCGGTTGTCTCGGGGATCGCGCCCTCGATCACGACGTACGCGCGCCGGTCGAGGTACTGGGGGATGAGCCGAGCCAGGGCAGCGGATGTCGCGGGTGCCAGCTCGCTCGGCTTCAGCACGGCGGCGTCGCCCGCCGCGATGGCCCCGACGAGCGGGGCGAGCAGCAGCTGCACGGGGTAGTTCCAAGGGGCGATGATGAGCGTGACGCCGAGCGGCTCGCGCACGATCGACGCGCGGGCGGGCATGACCACGGCGGGCACGCCGACACGCTGCGGCTTCAGCCAGGAACGCAGGTGGCGCAGTGTGTGCCGAATCTCCCCCGTGACGATGCTGACCTCGGAGATCTGCGCCTCTGTTGCGCTCTTGCCGAGATCCTGATGCAGGGCGTCGGCCAGGTCGTTGCCCCGCTCGGTCAGCATGGCGCGCAGCGCCTTCAGCTGTGCCACGCGGAACCGGTACGGCTTGGTGACGCCGCGATCGAAGGTCTCGCGGAGCGCGGCGACGGTGCCGGCGATCTCGGGCTCGCTCATGCCCCCAAGCCTAGCCGGGTGGCCATGAGCGAGCCGGAGTCACCAGCGGCGCCTACCGCCTGCCTCAGAGGAACGCGAACGGCAGCAGCGCGAGACCAACGGCGGCGGCGATGACAATCGCGATCGCGAAGCCGAGGAGCATGACGGAGTTGAGCACGATGCCCCAGATCGCCATGGCGCGGCCCGCCGGCTCCCGCTTGAGCGCCATGATGCCGGTCACGATGCCGGCGATGGGCGCGAAGAACGTCCAGCCGGCGACGATGGAGACGATGCCGAGCACCAGGCTCGTGATGCTGAGCGGCCTGCTTGCCTCGGCCTGCCCCTGCGCCGGGTAGGACGGGGCCGGGTGTGACGGATAGGCGGTGTGCGTCGTGCTTGACATGATGACCTCTCGTGAGTCTGTCTCAGCGCCCACCTCGAGCGCTGTAGCCAGTCAAGCGGCCAAGGGTGCACCGCGACATCCGGCTATCCCCCGGTTTCGTGCCGGGGTTAACCCTGAGAGATTCCCGAAGCGGATGCGTCCGCCGCGGCCGGTGGCCGTGGCGGACGACATCCGTGGTCGACGCTAGTGCCCGATCAGCGTCTCGATCGGCCCCCGCGCGAAGTAGATGAGGAAGCCGGCGGCGACCACCCACAGCAGCGGGCTGATCTCGCGAGCCTTGCCCGCGAACGAGCGCAGCAGCACCCAGCTGATGAAGCCCGCGCCGATGCCGTTGGAGATGGAGTACGTGAGCGGCATCACCACGATGGTCAGGAACACCGGCAGCGTCACCGAGAAGGCGCTGAAGTCGATGCCCTTGATCTGCGTCATCATCATGGCCCCCACGATCACGAGAGCCGCCGCGGCCACCTCGCTCGGCACGATCTGCGTGAGCGGGGTGAAGAACATGGCCGCGATGAAGAGCAGCCCGGTGATCACGTTGGCGAAACCGGTTCTCGCGCCCTCGCCGATGCCGGCGCCCGACTCGATGAAGACGGTGTTCGATGAACCGGATGTCGCGCCGCCGACCACCGCGCCGACGCCCTCGACGATCAGCGCCGACTTCAGGCGCGGGAAGTCACCGTGCTCGTCGGCGAGGCCCGCCTCTTTGGAGAGGCCGGTCATCGTGCCCATGGCGTCGAAGAAGTTCGTGAAGACAAGCGTGAAGACGAGCATGATGGCGGCGAGGGCGCCGATGCGACCGAAGCTGCCGAAGCTCATCTGGCCGACGAGGCCGAGGTCGGGCACGCTCACGATCTGCTGCGGCAGGGCCGGCACCGAGAGGTTCCAGCCGAGCGGGTTCTTGCCGCCCGCAGACGCGCCGACGTGGAAGACGAGCTCGGCGATGACGGCGATGATGGTCGACGCCACGATGCCGATGAGCAGCGCGCCCCGCACGCGGCGGGCCACGAGGATGCCGGTGATCACGAGTGAGACGACGAAGACGGCCGTGGGGATGGAGGCGACGGAGCCGCCGATGCCGAGACCGATGGGCGGCGAACCGAGGCCCGTGGAACGAACGAAGCCAGCGTCGACCAGGCCGATGAATGCGATGAAGAGGCCGATGCCGACCGTGATCGCGAGCTTCAGCTGCATGGGTACGGCCGTGAAGATGAGGCGGCGCAGCCCCGTGGCCGACAGCAGCACGATGACGAGGCCGTTGATGACGACGAGGCCCATTGCCTCGGGCCACGTCACGTCTCCCACCACGCTCACGGCGAGGAAGGAGTTGATGCCGAGGCCCGCCGCGAACGCGAACGGCAGGCGCGCGACCACGCCGAAGAGAATGGTCATGACGCCGGCCGTGAGACCGGTCACGGCCGCGACCTGGGCGAACTCGAGGGTGTGACCCGCGACATCCTTCGACCCGCTCAGGATGATGGGGTTCAGGATCACGATGTACGCCATCGTCACGAACGTGACGAGACCGCCGCGAACCTCCGCCCCCCAGGTCGAGCCGCGCTTGGTGATCTCGAAGAAGTCGTCGAGACGGGCGCGGAATCCGGCACGGGTGGTGGTTTCGCTCATGCGTGTGCTCCAGAAGAGGGAGGGGGAATCGTGTCGCTGCGCTAAGCATATGGCCTCGGGCCGCTACGATCGCGGGTGGCCGGGGCGAGCGCGCCCCATCACCCACTTTTCGAAGGAATGAGGTCGCATGGCGCTGCCCTGGAAGCTGCATGGAGACGGCAAGACGGTCGCCGCGCGAGAGATCGTCGCACCGGATGAGCGCCTGACCTGGCCACGCATGATCGGTCTCGGCGCCCAGCACGTCGTCGCCATGTTCGGCGCCACGTTCCTCGTGCCGCTCATCACGCACTTCCCGCCGAGCACCACGCTGCTCTTCTCGGGCATCGGCACGCTGCTCTTCCTCCTCATCACCCGCAACCGGCTTCCGAGCTACCTGGGCAGCTCGTTCGCGTTCATTGCGCCCATCACGGCCGCGACCGCTGCGCACAGCATGGGCAGCGCCCTGTTCGGCATTGTTGCGGTGGGGCTGCTGCTCGCGATCATCGGGGCGGTGGTTCAGCTCACCGGCATCCGCTGGATTGAACTGCTCATGCCTCCCGTGGTCGCCGGCGCCATCGTGGCCCTCATCGGGTTCAACCTGGCGCCCGCCGCGTGGGGCAATTTCAAGCAGGCGCCGCTCACCGCCGCAATCACCCTGGCCGCCGTGATTCTGTGCACGGTGCTGTTCCGGGGACTGCTCGGTCGCATGTCGATCTTCATCGGGGTGGTGATCGGCTACATCGCTGCGGTGCTGCTCGGCGAGGTGGACTTCAGCGCGATCGCCGCCGCGCCATGGGTGGGGCTGCCCGACTTCTCGATGCCGACGAATCCGCTGAGCGATGCGGCCGCGACCTGGGGCGTGCTGCCGTCGTTCCTGCCGATCGTGCTCGCACTGGTGGCAGAGAACGTGGGGCACGTGCGCGGCGTCGCCCAGCTGACCACGCCCGACGTGAACAAGATGACCGGTCGTGCCCTGCTGGCTGACGGCATCTCGACCATGATCGCGGGCATGGGCGGCGGCTCGGGCACCACGACGTACGGCGAGAACATCGGCGTCATGGCGGCCACGCGCATCTACTCGACGGCGGCGTACTGGGTGGCGGGCATCGTGGCGATCCTCCTGGGGCTCTCGCCGAAGATCGGCGCCGTCATCAACACCATTCCGGCGGGCGTGCTCGGCGGCGTGACGACGGCACTCTACGGGCTCATCGGCGTCATCGGCATCAAGATCTGGCTCGACAACCGGGTGGACTTCTCGAAGCCGAAGAACCAGTTCACGGCCGCCGTGGCGCTCATCATCGGCGTGGCCGATTACACGTTCACGGCGGGGCAGGTGACGATCGGCGGCATCGCACTCGGAGCGATCGCGGCGATCGTCGTGTACCACGTGATGAACGCGATTGCGCGGTGGCGCGGGACCGAGTGACGGCAGGGAGCGCACCCAAAACGGTTCGGGGAAAATCGCGGGTTCTCCGCGGGAGAACCCCACATTCGGCCCGACTCGATGGTCTCGCCGGCAATGAGCTGACCGCTGAGCGCGGAGGCGGCTAGTGGAAGCCCGGGATGATCAGCCACACCCCGAACAGCACGAGCGCCGCACAGAGCACGAAGCACAGCCGGGCGACGGCGAGCGCCAAGCGCTTCTGTGCGCGGGAGAGAGGGCTGCGCTTGCGCGCCTTGCGCACGCGCTTCGCCTCGCGCTCTGCCTCCTCGGGCGTGACCACCGTGATGGCGTCGGTGAACTCGGCCGGCTCGACGTGGGGCGGCCGGCCGGCGGTTGAGAGCAGGCGGAGCCCGAACGCGTAGAGCGCGACGACGAGGCTTGCACCGACGATCGAGGCGAAGGCGACGCTGAAGAACGAGATCCAGTCGATCATGCGTTGCCCTTCTTGCCCTTCACCTGCGTGTACTTCTTGCCCTTGCCGCCCTTGCCCTTGTTCTTTCCGCCCTTCTTCGTCTTGCCCTTGCCCTTTTTCTTGGGCTTCTTCTTGCCGGGGCCGGCGGCGACCTCCGACTTCTTGGGGCGCTTCGGACGCTTGGGCTTGACCTTGCGAATCTTGACCACCCGACTGCTCTTGGCGACGTCGCTGACGCCCTTCGCGATGGCGGTGGGCTTCATCTGAGCGGCACCGGCGCGCTGCCTGCCGGAGACCACGAAGATCGTGACGATGAGGGCGACGGCGATCGCGACGTCGATGACGACGCCGACCGTGCCGAGCACGGCGACGAGCGCGGCGACGGCGCCGACGATGGCGGCGGCGGGCAGGGTCAGAAGCCAGCCGAGCGCGATGCGCCGCGCGGTCTTCCATCGCACGCGAGAGCCGCGCCGCCCGAGACCCGAGCCGATGACCGAGCCTGATGCGACCTGCGTGGTGGAGAGCGCGAAGCCGAGGTGCGAGGAGGCGAGAATCGCGGCGCCTGTGCTCACCTCAGAGGCGAAGCCCTGTGCCGGCTTGACCTCAGTGAGTCCCTTGCCGAGCGTGTCGATGATGCGCCAGCCACCCGTGTACGTTCCTGCGGCGATCGCGAGCGCACACGCGGCGATGACCCACCACTCGATGGGCGCGGACTGCGACTGGTACCCGCCGGCGATGAGCGCCAGTGTGATGACGCCCATGGTCTTCTGCGCGTCGTTCGTGCCGTGGCTGAGCGCGACGAGCGACGACGAGAAGATCTGGCCGTACCGGAACCCCGCTCGCCCATCCGGCAGCCCGTCGTAACGTCTCGTGATGACGTACGCCAGCTTGGTGGCGGTGAACGCGACCAAGCCAGCGATCACCGGCGCCAGCAAGGCGGGCAGCACGACCTTGTCGAGCAGCACCCAGTAGTTGACCGAGGCGAATCCCGCACCCACGATCGCGGCGCCGATGAGCCCGCCGAACAGGGCGTGGCTCGAACTCGACGGCAGCCCGAACAGCCACGTGATCATGTTCCACGCGATCGCACCGACGAGCCCGGCCAGGATGATCTGGGTCGGCACCCCGCTGCCCGGCCCCTCGGCGGTCAGAATGCCACCGGAGACCGTCTTCGCGACCTCCGTTGACAGGAACGCGCCGACGAGGTTGAGAATGGCCGCGACCGTGACCGCGACCTTCGGCTTCATGGCACCGGTGGCGATCGGCGTCGCCATCGCGTTCGCCGTGTCGTGGAAGCCGTTGGTGAAGTCGAAGAAGAGTGCCAGCACGACGACCAGCACAACGATCAGAAGGGTGTGATCCACCAGCGTCTTTCTCGTGATCGAAAGGCCAGCTCGGGAGCAGTCGCGCCGGGCTGTCTCGTTGACGTGTGGCGCAGTGCGCGGCCACGAACGATACTCACACGCTACCGGTTCGAGGTCAACTCACAAGCGGTCCATTGCGGTGACGCGGATGACGGCCTCGCCCCGCTCGGCCGACGCGCCGAGGTCGACCTCGGCGCTGATACCCCAGTCGTGGTCGCCCGCAGGGTCGGCGAGGATCTGCCGCACGCGCCAGGTGCCGCCGGGGGCGGTGCCGCCGGCGGCACCGGAACGCGAGGCGCCCTCGTCGATGGTGAGCATGCGCGGGCTGCGCGCATCCTGATCGGTGCCGATCGTCTCGTGCTCGGCGTAATAGGCGTCGAGGGCGCGACCCCACGCGTCGGCGCCGAAGCCTGCCTCTGCATCGAGGGCACCGAGGTCGTCGGCGCGGTCGAGCGCGGCCAGCTGCACCCGCCGGAACAGCTCATTGCGTACGAGCACCATGAACGCCCGCCGATTGGTGGTGATGTCGTGCGGCGCCGGCGGCACCACCTCGCGCGTCCCGGCGGCGTGCCGCACCGCGTCGGGGTGGGTGAGTTCCTCCCACTCGTCGAGCAGGCTTGAGTCGACCTGCCGCACGAGCTCGCCGAGCCACTCGATGAGGCCGAGCAGCTCCTCGTTCTTGGCGGCGTCGGGGATGGTCTGCCTCGCCGCGCGATACGCGTCGGAAAGGTAGCGCAGCACGACGCCCTCCGAGCGGGCCAGCGAATAGAACGCCGCGTACTCGCCGAAGCTCATGGCGCGCTCGTACATGTCGCGCACCACCGACTTGGGCCGCACCTCGAAGTCGCGCACCCACGGCTGCGAGCTCGCGTAGGTCTCGAACGACTGCTCCAGCAGCTCGTGGAGCGGCTTCGGGTACGTCACCTGCTCGAGCAACTCCATGCGCGCCTCGTACTCGATGCCCTCGGCCTTCATGGCGGCGACCGCCTCGCCACGCGCCGCGTGCTCCTGCGCCGACAGCACCGGCCTCGGGTCGTCGAGGGTCGACTCCACGATCGAGATCATGTCGAGCGCGTAGCTGCCCGTGCCGATGGCGTCCGGGTCGTCGGGGTCGAGCAGCTCGAAGCTGGCGAGCGCGAACGGCGAAAGCGGCTGGTTGAGCGCGAAGTTCGGCTGCAGGTCGAGCATGAGACGGATGCTGCCACCCACGTTCTCGACGACGCCCGCTGCCAGCAGCGTGCGGTAGATGCCCAGTGCACGGCGGGCCAGCGCCAGCTGCCGCTTCCACGGCTCGTGGTTGTCGAACACCAGGTCGTGCATGTGCCGGTACGCGTCGCCGCCGCGCGCGATGACGTTGATCATCATGGCGCTCGTGATCTGCATGTGCGACGTGAGCTTCTCGGGTTCGGCCTCGATGAGCCTGCGGAACGACGGCTCGCCCCACGAGACGAACCCCTCCGGCGCCTTCTTGCGGATGATCTTGCGCTTTTTCTTCGGGTCGTCGCCGGCCTTCTCGATGGCCTTGAGGTTTTCGGTCTCGTGCTCGGGGGCCTGCGCGACGACGCCGCCGGCCGTGTCGAAGCCGGCGCGCCCGGCGCGACCCGCTATCTGGTGGAACTCACGCGCGTTCAGCTGGCGCATCCGCGTGCCGTCGAACTTGGTGAGAGCGGTCAGCAGCACCGTGCGAATGGGCACGTTGATGCCGACACCGAGCGTGTCGGTGCCGCAGATGACCCGCAGCAGGCCGCGCTGGGCGAGCTGCTCGACGAGCCTGCGGTACTTCGGCAGCATGCCGGCGTGGTGCACCCCGATGCCGAGCCGCAACAGGCGCGAGAGCGTCTTGCCGAAGCCCGTGGAGAAGCGGAACGGCCCGATCAGCTCGGCGATCTCGTCGCGCCGCGCGCGGTCGGCGACCTTCGCGCTCGCCAGCGCCTGGGCCCGCTCGAGAGCAGCCGCCTGGGAGAAGTGCACGATGTAGACGGGCGCCTGGCCGCCCGCGAGCAGCTCGTCGACCGTCTCGTGCACGGGCGTCGTCGCGTATGAGTAGTGCAGCGGCACGGGTCGCTCGACACCGGTCACGCATGCCGTCTCGCGGCCCGTGCGGCGGGTGAGATCCTCGGCGAGCGCCGATACGTCGCCGAGCGTTGCCGACATGAGCACGAACTGCACCTTCGGCAGCGTGAGCAGCGGCACCTGCCACGCCCAGCCGCGGTCGGGGTCGGCGTAGAAGTGGAACTCGTCCATGACGACCTGGCCGACGGGGGTCTCGGCGCCGTGCCTCAGCGCGAGGTTCGCGAGGATCTCTGCGGTGCAGCAGATGATGGGCGCGTCGGCGTTCACCGCAGAGTCGCCCGTCATCATGCCCACGCGCTCGGCCCCGAAGGTCTCGACGAGCGCGAAGAACTTCTCACTGACAAGCGCCTTGATCGGCGCCGTATAGAACGAGCGGATGCCGCGGGCCAGCGCCGTGAAGTGCGCGCCCACGGCCACCAGCGACTTGCCGGTGCCGGTCGGCGTGCTGAGGATCACGTTCGAACCCGAGACCACCTCGATGAGCGCCTCCTCCTGCGCGGGATAGAGGCTCAGCCCGCCGTCCTCGGCCCAGCCGGCAAAGGCCTCGAAGGCGGCGTCAGCGTCGAAGGGGTCGGGCAGCAGGTCGATGAGGGGCATTGAGTCGATCATGCCGCACGGGGGCGCGCTGGCAGCATCCGCTGGGCCAGTTCCCGTCCCCGCCATGCACTTGCGCAGGAGAAATCGGGCGACACACCAGTGAGTGGCCCTGGGGTGACGGCGTGTCGCCCGATTTCTCCTGCTGAACGACACGCGGCCAGGCATGGATTGCGACAGGCGGCCAGGCATGGATTGCGACAGGCGGCCAGGCATGGATTGCGACACGCGGCCACGCAT
Source organism: Microbacterium sp. STN6 (assembly GCF_026410545.1). Lineage (GTDB taxonomy): Bacteria > Actinomycetota > Actinomycetes > Actinomycetales > Microbacteriaceae > Root112D2. The sequence goes on along the minus strand of NZ_JAPMIT010000001.1, from coordinate 676,841 downwards.
GGATTGCGATGCACGGTCGGGCGAGAAGTGCGCCTGCGCCGGGCCGGTAGAATCGCAGGGAAATGACGAATGGCAGCCACTCCCCCGCCAGCGACCGGCCGGGCGGGGGCGACCTCGGCCGTGACCCAGGCCCAGGCGAACCAGCCCACGATCATGCGCCGCGCGGCATCAATTCAGCGCCGCGCGGCATCGACCCCGGCGACCTGGACGCCACACTCCGCGTGCTCGGCGCCCTGCACGAACTCGACGAGACGCATCCGGACTTCGTGGCCGTGCGGCACGCCACGGCGCACATGTTCAAGGCCGTGAAGAAGTCGAGGCGGCTGACGAAGCGCGCCGACATCGCCGAGGCCGACCGCGCCGTCGTCGCGGCCACGGCAACCGGCGCGCCAGACCGCATCGACGACGAGACGCGCGGCATCGACCTTGCGATCACCTCGGGGGCGGCGACCGCGGGCACCCTGCTGAAGCCGCGCGCCTGCTACATCTGCAAGCGCGAGTACACCGAGGTCGACGCGTTCTACCACCAGCTCTGCCCCGACTGCGCCGCGTTCAGCCATGCGAAGCGCGGCGCCCGCACCGACCTCACCGGCAAGCGGGCGCTGCTCACGGGCGGCCGCGCCAAGATCGGCATGCACATCGCGCTCCGCCTGCTGCGCGACGGCGCGCACACCACCATCACCACGCGCTTTCCCCGAGACGCCGTTCGCCGCTTCTCCTCGCTCCCCGACTCCGGCGCCTGGCTGCATCGGCTGCGGGTGGTGGGCATCGACCTGCGTGACCCCGCCCAGGTCGTCGGCCTCGCCGACGCCGTGGCGGCATCCGGCCCCCTGGACATTCTCATCAACAACGCGGCGCAGACCGTGCGGCGTTCTCCCGGGGCGTACGCACGACTGTCGGATGCTGAGTCCGCGCCCCTCCCGGAGGGCGAGCTGCCCGAACTGCTCACCTTCGGGCACACGAACGACGCGCATCCGCTCGCGCTGGCCGCCTCGGTGGCCAGCCATCCGATTCTCGGGGCGATCGCGGCGGGTGCGCCCTCACACCTCACCGATGCCGCCGGCCACGCCACCTACCTCGCCGAGCAGGCCATGGCCGCCGGCTCGTCGTCGCTGGAGCGGCTCGCGGATGGCAGCGCGATCGACGCGGGCGGCCTCGTGCCCGACCTGCACCCGGTGAACAGCTGGACGCAAACGGTCGGCGACATCGACCCGCTCGAGATGCTCGAGGTGCAGCTGTGCAACGCGACCGCGCCGTTCGTGCTCATCAACCGGCTGCGGGAGTCGATGGCGGCGGCGGGTCGTAGCTATGTCGTGAACGTCTCGGCGATGGAGGGAGTCTTCGGTCGTCGGTACAAGGGGCCGGGGCACCCGCACACGAACATGGCCAAGGCGGCGCTGAATATGCTCACGCGCACGAGCGCGGGCGAGATGTTCGAGGCCGACGGCATTCTCATGACGAGCGTCGACACGGGCTGGATCACGGATGAGCGTCCGCACCCCACGAAGGTGCGCCTCGCCGAGGAGGGGTTCCACGCGCCGCTCGACCTCGTTGACGGGGCCGCGCGCGTGTACGACCCGATCGTGCGCGGCGAGGCCGGCGACGACGTCTACGGGGTGTTCCTGAAGGACTACGCCGTCTCAGCCTGGTAGCCGGCGCGGGCGACGTGTTGCCCGTGAAGCGAGAAGAGCCACCGCCGCGATCAGCGCGAAAACACCCATGAGAATCAGTTCGACCATCGCGGGTGACCCGTAACCCGACACGGCCAGGGTCACGAAAGCGACCACGATGAGGGCGATGAAGGCGAGGAGACAGGCCACGATCGCGCGCAACCACGGCGCCGCGGATCCCTCGAACGTGCCTTTACGGGAGAGTGCCACAAGCCGAAACCCGATGAGGACGATCGCCTGACCGCACGCGATCGCGGCGATGCCCCAGACAAGGCCGGGTACCGCGAGCGGCGTCGTCTGCGGAAAAGTTGCGGTCGTGCGGTCTATCTCCCTGGGAAGAACCCACACCTCGAGATACACCGACACAAGCAGAAGACCGAGAAGCAGCAGCGAGAGCATGACGGAGGTGAGACGAGGCATCGTTGACTCCTCTCGATCGTCAAGCGGGACTTGTCGTGCGTGGCCATTCTCCCTCCTTATGACGCGTTGGCCAAGGGAACGGCCTGCGCCCGCACACCTTGCCGCTCGGCGCGGTGAGCGTACCGTGGGGGCCATGAACGAGAACGAACGCGACGACGGTGTGCAGCCTTCGGACTCGCCCACAGCGCACGGAAACCTGGGCGACCTGGCCGAAGACGTGTCACACCCCTTCGATCAGACCAACGGCATCGTCGACGGGCTCGACGGCGACGCCGACGACGCAGAGACGCTGAACACTGAGGATGACGAGCCCCGGCTCGTGCCGGGAGGCTCGCAGGGCCTCGGCGGGCAGGCGGGCGCGGTGCCCGTGGCGCCGGCCGACGACAGCGCCGGGCACGATTCCGACAAGGACGACCCACAGGGCCCGTGACGGCACAGGCGGGACAGGCGACACAGACGGTACCGGCGGCACCGGCAGCACCGGCAGCACCGGCATGGGCGATACTGGCGGCATGAGCCCTGTCCTCGCCCTTGTCACCCGCCCGGCACTCTCGCGCCCGGCCACGGGGCACGCCGCATCACACGACGACGGCGTCGAGCTCGTTGATCCTGCCGCAGCGCATCTGCTCGTGACCGACCTCGGCGTGCAGCGCGGCGACGGAATCTTCGAGACCATCGGGGTCTCGAACGGTTCTCCCCTCTCGCTCGACGAGCACCTGGCACGATTCGCGCATTCGGCGGCCCTGCTCGACCTGCCCGATCCCGACCTCGAGGTGTGGCGTCGGGCGATCCTCACCGCGATCGGCGCACACGAGAGCGCCCAGGAGCTCTCGGCCAAGATCGTGCTGACCCGCGGTGTACCGGGGCGAGGCGAGGCCAGCGGTTGGGTGTGGGTCGAGCCGGCAGGCGACTTCACGGCGGCGCGCACCGACGGCATCCGTGTCGTCACACTCGACCGCGGTTACCGGCATGACGCTGCCGAGCCGGCACCGTGGCTGCTGCTCGGCGCAAAGACCCTCTCGTATGCCGTCAACCAGGCGGCGCTGCGCGAGGCCGAACGCCGCGGGGCCGACGACGTCATCTTCGTCAGCAGCGACGGCTACGTGCTCGAGGGGCCGACCTCGACCGTCATCGTGCGGCACGGTCAGAGCGTGAGCACGACGCCGACGACCGCGGGCATTCTCGCCGGCACCACGCAGGCGCGCGCCTTCGACTTCTTCTCGTCTCGCGGATTCGCGTGCGAGTTCGCCCTGATGCCGCTTGAACGACTCAGGCAAGCGGATGCCGCGTGGCTCGTCTCCAGCGTCCGTCAGGCCGCGCCCGTGCGCGCCCTCGACGGCGCGCCGCTCGCCGTCGACACGGCGCTCACCGCGGATCTCGTGGCCGCGCTGCTCACGCCACCGCAGCGGTGATGAGCGCCAGAAGGGCGTCGGCGTACGCGTCGGCCGCGGCATCCGCTCGGTATTCGCTCTCGCGACCCACGAGCCCGGTGCTGACGACGAACCCATCGCCGTCGGCCCGCAGCGAGCGGAACGTGCCGCCGAGGAGTTCGCGCAGCTGATCCTCGCGCGGCATCCAGAGCGCGTCCTCGATGGCGACCGAATCAAGCGCCCACTCGGTCGTGCCGTTGAAGCCGAGAATGGTGCCCGTGTCGAACTCGTGCGACTCGATCGTCATCTCGCTCACGGTGAAGACCTCGTCGGCGAATTCGGCCCCCAGCATGCTGAACGCGTCGCCGGGCCGCGGATGCCATGCGAGTCCCGCCTCGCGCAGCCCGCGCGCCTTCTCGCGCGAGATCACGCGTTCTCCGTCTCTCGCCGCAGCCACGGGATGAGGCCGCCCGCGAGCACGTGCTGCACCTGGCGATCGGAGAGACGATGGGTCAGCCGATACTCCTCGCCTCGGGTCTCGTTGCGGGCGGTCAACTCGTGACCGTTCGCAATGGCCTCCCTCAACCCCTCAAGCACCAGGGTGTCCCCCTGTTCGACCCGATCGTGATCGGCGGGGTCGGCGAACTCGAGGGCGAGCACACCGAAGTTGGCGAGGTTCTGCCAATGGATGCGCGCGAACGAGACCGCGATGACCGCGTGCGCGCCGAGGAACCGTGGCGTGATGGCGGCGTGCTCGCGCGAGGAGCCCTGACCGTAGTTCGCCCCCCCGACGATGATGTGGCCGGTCGTGTCGCGCACCTCGGCGGCGCGGTCGGCATACGTCTCGTCGACCTGGTCGAACGTGAACTGGGCGAGCTTGGGCAGGTTGCTGCGGAACGGCAGCACCCGTGCGCCGGCGGGCAGGATCTCGTCGGTTGAGATGTTGTCGCCGACCTTCAGCAGCACGGGCGCCTCGATGCGGTCGGGCAGGGGGCCGACCTCGGGCAGGGTGGCGATGTTGGTGCCCTTGACGAGCTCGACCTTCGCCGCCTCCTCCGGCGGCAGCGGCGGCTCGAGCATCTCGTGGTTCACGCTCGAGGTGGTCGGCAGGTCGATGTGCGGGTATTCGATGCCGAGTGAGGGCGTCAGGTCTCGCGGGTCGGTGATGACGCCGGTCAGCGCCGCCGCCGCACCGGTCTCGGGCGAGCACAGGTACACCGAGTCCTCCTTGGTGCCGCTGCGGCCAGGAAAGTTGCGCGGAACCGTGCGCAGGCTGATGCGGCCGACGGCGGGCGCCTGCCCCATGCCGATGCACCCCATGCAACCCGACTGGTGCAGCCGCGCACCGGAGGCGATGAGGTCGAGCGTGTCACCCATCTTCGTCAGATCCTGCAGAATCTGACGCGAGGTCGGGTTCACGTCGAGCGAGAGGCCCGCGTGGGTCTGCTTCCCCTTCATAGTGCGCGCCACGACTGCGAAGTCGCGCAGGCCCGGGTTCGCCGATGACCCGATGACGACCTGGGAGACGGGCCTTCCCGCCACCTCGCGCACGGTCACCACGTTTCCCGGCGAACTCGGCAGCGCGATGAGCGGCTCAAGGCTCGACAGGTCGATCTCCTCATCGATGTCGTACGTGGCGCCGTCGTCGGCGACGAGCTCGACGTAGTCATCCTCCCGCTGCTCGGCGGCAAGGAATTCGCGCACGCGCTCGTCCGACGGGAACACGGTGGTCGTCGCCCCCAGCTCGGCGCCCATGTTCGCAATGACGTGTCGATCCATGGCGGTCAGCGACGCGAGTCCCGGCCCGTAGTACTCGATGATGCGGCCGACGCCGCCCTTGACGTCGTGGCGCCGCAGCATCTCGAGAATCACGTCTTTCGCGCTGACCCACGGCGGCAGCTCGCCGGTGAGACGCACGCCCCAGATCTCGGGCATTCGCACCGTTACGGGGCGCCCCGCGATGGCGGTGGCGACCTCGAGCCCGCCAACTCCCATCGCGAGCATGCCGAGCGAGCCTGCCGCCGGGGTGTGGCTGTCCGATCCCACCATGGTCATGCCCGGGATCCCGAACCGCTGCATGTGCGTGGGGTGCGAGACGCCGTTGCCCGCCTTCGAGAACCAGATGCCGAAGCGCTGGCATGCCGAGCGCAGAAAGTCGTGATCCTCGGCGTTCTTGTTGTCGGCCTGCAGCAGGTTGTGGTCGACGTACTGCACCGAGACCTCTGCCTGGGTGCGCTCGAGCCCCAGAGCCTCGAGCTCGAGCATCACAAGCGTGCCCGTCGCATCCTGCGTGAGCGTTTGGTCGATGCGCAGCGAGACCTCCTCGCCCGGCACCATCTCACCCCCCACCAGATGAGACGCGATGAGCTTCTGCGCGACGTTCTCGGCCACGATGCCTCCTTCGGGCCCCGCCGCGAACAGAGCACCGCAGCGGCGTGCCTCACTAGATGGGTATGCCTCCCACCCTAGGCGCGAGGCGGGCAAGAGGCCATCCCAGCGGTTCATGCCGCCACAGTGAATGCGCGCGTGAGCGTTGCCCGGAACGCCGAGACTGCGTCGCGAATCCGTTGGCACTCTCATATGTAGAGTGCTAATATCTTCTGTAGTTGAGTCAGTAAGACTCAAGTTTGAAGTGAATAACTGAAACGCACATCCGGCCGCTGTGACGGCCTCGAGTGAAGGAGGAAAACATGGCTATGAATTTCGATCCGTTCCGCGAACTCGATCGCGTCGCCGGTGCCCTGCTCGACCGGCAGGGCCCGCGCCTCATGCCGATGGATCTGTACCGCGATGGCGATGTCTACGTACTCAACGCCGACCTTCCCGGCATCGACCCGGGTTCGGTCGACATCGACGTCGACGGCCAGTTGCTGACGATCCGCGCCGAGCGCACGCTGACGAGCGGCGACGGAGTGAAGTGGCTCGCTCGCGAACGCCAGGCCGGCTCGTTCCTGCGTCAGCTGAACCTCGGCCAGGGCATCGACACCGACCGCATCTCCGCGAGCTACACCAACGGCGTTCTCAGCGTGACGATCCCGGTCAGCGAGAAGGCAAAGCCGCGCAAGATCGAGGTGACAGCGGCACCGTCGAACAGTGCGTCAGACACGGTGGCGATCAGTGAAGGCGAGCACGCGCAGAGCGCCTGAGTCGCGCAGCTGACGCACGGCGTAACAGGGCCGGGAGGGCACCCTCCCGGCCCTTCGTCCATTCACTACGGTTGACGCATGGACTATCGCAGACTCGGATCAAGCGGCCTCGAAGTATCGCGCATCACACTCGGTTGCATGAGCTTCGGCGAGCCCGACCGCGGCTCGCACCCGTGGTCGCTGGCCGAGGACGCGAGCCGGCCGTTCATCCGCCGCGCGCTCGAGGCCGGCATCACCACGTTCGATACCGCCAACGTATACTCCCTCGGCTCCAGCGAAGAGATCGTGGGCCGCGCCCTCGCCGACTTCGCCCGCCGCGACGAGGTGGTCATCGCCACCAAGGTCAACATGCGGATGCGCCCCGGCCCGAACGGCGCCGGTCTCTCCCGCGGCCACATCATGACGGCCATCGACGACAGCCTGCGCCGGCTCGGCACCGACTACGTCGACCTGTACCAGATCCACCGCTGGGACGAGAACACGCCGATCGAGGAGACCATGGAGGCACTCAACGACCTCGTGCGCGCCGGCAAGGTGCGCTACATCGGCGCCTCGAGCATGTACGCGTGGCAGTTCCAGAAGGCTCAGTTCACGGCCGAGAAGCACGACTGGAGCCGCTTCGTCTCGATGCAGGATCACTACAACCTGCTCAACCGCGAGGAGGAGCGCGAGATGCATCCGCTCTGCCTCGACCAGGGCGTCGGCGTACTGCCATGGAGCCCGCTCGCCCGCGGCCGGCTCACGCGGCCCTGGGGCGAGACGACGGCGCGCACCGAGAGCGACCGGGTGATCGCGCCGCTGTACGGCGGCACCGACGACGCAGACCGACGAGTAGCGGATGCCGTCGGCCGCGTGGCCGACGGTCGCGGGGTGTCGCGCGCCCAGGTCGCGCTCGCCTGGCTGTTGCAGCGCCCCGCGGTGACCTCCCCCATCGTCGGCACGACGAAGCCGCAGCACCTCGACGACGCGCTCGCCGCGCTCGAGCTGACGCTCACCGCAGACGAGGTCGCGGCACTCGAGGAGCATTACGTGCCGCACGAGCTCGCCGCAATCTGAGCCGCGTGACAGGCTGATGATGTGGAACTCGACGACCTGCTCACGGCACTGAACTCCGGCGCACCGATCAGGAGCGACTCGCCTCTGCATCGCGTCATGCACCGTGTCAGCCAGGACGCGCTGCGCATCACGGGTGAGCTCAACGGCGGCTATCACGAGCCCGAGCGCGTGCGGGCGCTGCTGGCGGAGCTGACCGGCCGGCCGGTTGACGACTCGGTCACGGTATTTCCGCCGTTCTCTGCCGACTTCGGCAAGAACATCACGCTCGGCGCACGCGTCTTCATCAACTCGGGGTGCCGATTCCAGGATCAGGGCGGCATCGTCATCGGTGACGATTGCCTGATCGGTCACAACGCAGTGCTCGCTACGCTCAACCACGACCTGGCCCCGAGCCGGCGCGGCGACATGCTTCCGGCGCCCATCGTGATCGGCCGAAACGTGTGGATCGGCTCGAACGTCACGGTGCTGCCCGGCGTGACGATCGGCGACAACGCGGTGGTCGCCGCGGCATCCGTCGTGACGAAGTCTGTCCCTGAGAACGCGGTCGTCGTCGGCTCGCCTGCACGCGTTGTGCGATCGGTCTGCGACTGAACTCCTCCCCGCCACCTCGCTGCACCGTGGCAACACCGAAGAGGAACAAGCCCTAGCCCAAGAGGGCCAGGCGGCTGAGGGTGCGGGGCATGTCCGCGGGCAGGTCGTCGACCGAGCCGAGCGCGTCGCGGGTTGTCGCGGCGATGACGGTGAGCTCGATGTCGAGGTCGCACAGCACGTCGATGAGGTTGACGAAACGCTGGCGCGCGCCGGCCGATGTGCGGGCGAAGTCGGGCACCTCGTCGAGAACCCAGGAGCGGTAGCGAGCGCTGAGCGTGAGGTAGTCGCTGACGGCCGTGCTCTCTTCCAGAAGCTCGTCGAAGGTGAACCACACCGCGCCGCGGTCTGCACGGCGGGCACGGATGCTGCGGCCGTCGACCGTGAGCACGACCGCCTCGTGCGGCTCCGGCTTCGGCGGTGTGTCGCGCGAGGGCTGTCCGCCCGCTGCGCGGACCAGCCATCGTCCGTTGGCGAAGCCGCGACGCGAGTCGGGCGACGCCGCGGACGCGGCACGGCGGTAGTCCACTCCGCCGTCGAGCTCGAGCACGTCGAGGTGCTGCGTGATCAGCGCGATGCCGGGCCGGAACACGTAGTGGAATTCCGGGTCGGCGAACAGGTCGGCCGGCGCGTAGTTGGAGCTGGCGATGAGCGTGACGCCCTTCGCGAAGAGCGCCTCGAGCAGCCGCACGAGCAGCGCGGCGTTGCCCGAGTCGTGCACATGGAATTCCTCGAAGTGCAGCAGCGATGCCCCGCCAAGCAGCTCGTCGATGGCGGCCTCGATGGCGTTCGCCGCGGCATCCGTCTGCTGGCGGTTGCGCTGGATGCTCTCGTGCAGTTCACGGAAGAAGCCATGAAAATGGATGCGGCGCACGCGCCCCGCGGGCTGGCTCGCCTCGAACGTGTCGAGCAGCCAGGTCTTGCCGCGGCCGGCCGGGCCCCAGAGGTAGATGCCGCGCGGGGCGGGGGCGCCTGGCTCGGCGTCGCGGAGCGCGGTGCCGAGCCAAGTCAGACGCTCGGCGATCGTACGCTGGGCGGGGTCGAGGGCAAAGCCGGCCGAGGCGGCGGCCGAGGCGAACGGGTCTCGTGTTTCGCCGCGCGCCACCAACCTTCGAGACGGCCGCGAGGCGGCCTCCTCAGGGCGCTGGTCGGCCACCGGCCGCGAGGCGGCCTCCTCAGGGCGCTGGTCGGCCACCGGCCACCTCGCTCAGCCGAAGAGCAGCGCGGCCTCGTCGTAGCGGTGCTGCGGAACCGTGTTCAGCCCGCCGGTCGCCTCGGCGATGCTCACGGTCTCGACCTCGGTGCCGCGCAGCGACACCATGCTGCCCCAGTTGCCTTCCTGCACGGCATCGATCGCGGCGAGCCCGAGGCGGGTGGCAAGCACGCGGTCGTACGCGCTCGGCACGCCGCCGCGCTGAATATGGCCGATGACGGTCGCACGCGACTCGATGCCGGTGCGCGCCTCGATCATGGGCGCGAGCAGCTCGCCGATGCCGCCGAGGCGGGGCCGGTTGAAGGCATCGAGGCCCTTGTGCGAGTGCGCCTCCTCCATGGTGTTCAGGTGGAAGCCCTCAGACACCACGACGACGGGGGCACGCCCTCGATCGCGCACGTGCTCGACCCACTCGCAGATCTGCTCGATCGACTGCGGCTGCTCGGGGATCAGGATGGCGTGCGCGCCGCCCGCCATGCCCGAGTGCAGCGCGATCCAGCCGACGTGGCGGCCCATGACCTCCACGATCATGCAGCGCTGGTGCGACTCCGCGGTCGTGCGCAGCCGGTCGATGGCCTCGGTCGCGATCTCGACCGCCGTGTCGAAACCGAACGAATAGTCAGTGGCGGCCAGGTCGTTGTCGATCGTCTTCGGCACTCCGACGATCTTGAGCCCGGCATCCGTCAGCCTTCGGGCTGCCGTGAGCGTTCCCTCGCCACCAATCGCGATGGCGGCGTCGATGCCGTTCTCGTCGAAGAGTCGCTGAATGTTCTCGGGGCCGCCGTTCTCGCCCTCGAACGGGTTGGTTCGGCTGGAGCCGAGAATCGTGCCGCCCTGACGCGACAGGCCGCGCACGCTGTGCCGGTCGAGAGCGACCATGTCGCCGTTGACCACGCCGCGCCAGCCGTAGCGGAATCCGACGAACTCGTCGCCGTAGACGCGGTCGCCCTTGAGAACCGCGCCGCGAATGACGGCGTTCAGGCCGGGACAGTCCCCTCCGCTGGTCAGGATTCCGATCTTCATACGCGTGTGGCTCCCTCGTGATCTCCCCGACTTGATCATGCCGGAGCCGGGGCCCGCGCCCCAAATCGACGCGTCGTGCGAACCGAACGCGGCTCAGGCGAGGGCGTCGAGACCGAGCGCACGCGCCAGCTTCGACGAACTGACGGATGTCCGGGCTCCCGCCCGGATGACGGCGCCCTCCACTCCGTCGAGAAGCTCTGTGCGCTCCCTCTCCCCCTCGGGCGCGGCCGCCAGCAGCTCGACCTCCCACTCGCGCCAGGTGCGCGCCACGCGCGAGCGCAGGTCGTCGGCATGCACGTGGTCGTCACAGAGCTCGGCGACCGGGTAGCCGGCCGCGTCGAGCAGGCGCGTGGTGCTGCGCGTGTTCTCCACGCGAGCGACGGGAACGAGAGGCTTGTCGCCGACGATGTCGCGAACCTCGGCGCGGACCTCGTCCGGCACGACCGACGCGTCGGTCAGCGGCCAGTGGTGCTCGGTGCGGCCGACGGCGTCGAGCCGGGCGATCTTGAGGTGCCAACCGGCATCCGCCCCACCTTCCCTGCGACGCAGCGCGGTGCGGTTGCGTGCGAGGTCGAGGTCGACGGTGTCGAAGTAGACGGCAAGGAGTGTGGTGGTCTCGGGACGTTCGGCGATGGCGATGGTTCCGATGCCCACGGGGTCGGGAACAGCCGTGTCGTCGTCGACGTCATACTTTCGTTCGATCTCGATCTGGATGCTGTGTGCCATGTTCCTTGTCTAGCGCAGCCTGTGCACCTGTCGCGAATCGAGGGCGTCGGCGTAGCCTTGAAACATGAGCGAGGTGGATGACGAGCGCGAGCCTGAACCTGAGGGTGACGACGAGTTCACGGCCGCCCAGGAGGGCGATTACGAGCCAGAGGATGCGCCGGTCGAAGACGAGGATCGGCCCCTCGATGACGACGAAGCCGACGACGAGGATCTGCCCGACGCCGAGCGTCCGGTCGTGCTCGACGACGACACCGACGCCGAGTAGAGCGGGTTGAGGAGCCGGCAAAGCCGGCGTCTCGACGCCGAGTAGAGCGGGTTGAGGAGCCGGCAAAGCCGGCGTCTCGACGCCGAGTAAAGCGGGTTGAGGAGCCGGCAAAGCCGGCGTCTCGAAACCGCCGTCGGAGCAGGGTTTCGAGACGGCCGCTACGCGGCCTCCTCAACCGGCGTCAGTTCAAGCGGCCTCCTCAACTCGCGTCAGCACGCCGTCGACCATGCGCTCGACGGCGTCGGCCATCGGCAGGTGCGACTGGTCGTGCGTGACGAGAAGCGTCGACGTCCCGAACTCGGCCGTCATGGCGAGGATCAGTTCGATGATCGCGGCCCCACGCCGCTGGTCGAGTGCGCTGGTCGGCTCGTCCACGATGAGTACTCGTGGTTCGTTCATGAGCGCCCGCGCGATGTTGACCCGCTGCCGCTGCCCGCCGGAGAGCTGGGCGGGCCGCTTGTGCTCGCTGCCGGCGAGCCCCACGGCGTCGAGCAGCTCGGCCGCCCGGCCTCGCGCCCCCGCACGCTCCCGACGGGGGCCGCCGAGGCGCCGCATCACCTCGAGCTGCTCAAGCGCCGTGAGTGAGGGCACGAGGCTGGGGCTCTGAAAGACGATGCCGATCTTCTCCCGGCGCAGCCGTGTCGTCTCCTCCCGCGACAGGGCCGCGGCGTCCACGCCGTCGATCATGGCGCGACCGCTGGTCGGCTTGATAAGGCCGGCGGCGACGGCCAACAGGCTGGACTTGCCTGATCCGCTCGGCCCGGTGATGGCGGTCACGCTGCCGGCCGGCACGGCGAGCGTCGCATTGTCGACCGCGACGACCGTGCGCTCGCCATCCGGGTAGGTCAGGGTCACGTTCTCGAGACTGATCATGGTGTTCACTTCCTCGTACATAGTGGCGTTCATTGAATCAAGCGGATGCTCTGCGCCGCTCACGCGTTCTGCCCGTTCAACGCCGTCAGCGGGTCCACCCTGGTGACGCTGCGCAGCGCGAAGCCCGCGCCGGCGAGCCCGAGAGCGATCATGGCGACGGCCGGCACGAGCGTCGTGAGCTGGCTGACCACGAACGGAACGGCACCCGAGATGAGGGCGCCGACGCCGGCGGTGATGCCGATCCCGAGGCCCACGCCGACGACGAGCACGATGAGGGCCTGGCCCAATCCGTCTCTGACGAGCGCGCCCGTCGTCGACCCCAGCGCCTTGAGTACCGCGATATCGCCGAGTCGCTGCAGGGTCCAGACGGTGAAGAACGCCCCGATCACGAGCGCCGAGATGCCGAACAGCAACGCCATCATCATGAGAAGGGAGCCGATCTCGCTGCGGAACCCGTCGATGGCGAGCAGCGCCGGGATCAGACCGGTCGACTCGGTCGCGGCGGCATGGTCGATGGCCGCCGTGTCAGCGCCGTCGCCGAGCGTGACCGCGAGCACGGTGGCGTAGGGCGCGGCACCGGCCGACTGTGCACTCGCGACGCTCTGCCAATCCGCCAGCGGCATCCAGATGACGGGCATGTGGCTGTACTGGGCCGATCCGTCGACGGCGGCGACCCGATACGAGGCGCCCGCGATGTGCACACGCGCACCCGTCGTGGCGTCGAGCTTGTCGGCGGCCGGCTGCGACAGCACGACCTGGCCTGGCCCGGCGGGCAGCGTCTGGTCGCCGGCCATGCCCTCGAGCGAGTGGCGCACGCCGAAGAGGGCCGCCGTGGTCTGGGATCCTCCGGTCGCCGTCGCCTTGGCGGTGGCGATGCCGATGGGCTCCGCCGCGTCCACGCCCCGAGCGGTCGACCACGTGCTCGCCTGCTCGCGGGTCACGGTCGAGTCGGAGAAGCTCAACTGCTGCCCGTCGCCCGGCTGCTCGAAGACGAACCGGTCGAGACTCAGCGATGTCAGCGACGAGATGTTGGCGTTCGCGAGCCCCTGCGTGAGCCCGCCGAGGAACCCGACAAGCAGGGTGATCAGCGCGACAACCGAGCCGATGAGAATGAAGCGGCCGCGGGCATGCCGCAGGTCGCGTAGGGCGACGAACACGTCAGTTCCTTTCCTGCGCCGGTGCGGCCCGCCATCGGCAGGCACGGGTGAACCGGCAAGACCTCCTCAGCTTCCGTCGCGGCGGGTGGCCGGCACATCGTCCACCCGGTCACGGATCGCCCCACGAAAGTCGAGCCCGCGTGCCGACTTTCGATGGATGCCGCTGCCGCATCCGCTCGTTAGGCTGATCGCGACATGAACCACTCCTCGCTCGCCCCGGTCTTCACGACGCTGCGCGTGGGGCTGCACGTTCTCATGGTCGGCCTGATCGCCTTCGTCGTGGTGCACGCGCCGCAGGCCGGCGATCCTGTCGGGCCGCGCTGGGCTGCCGTGCTGGCGATCGGCTGCGTGTTCGCCCTCACCTACGCGGCCGGCGGCCCCTTGCGCAACGCGCTCACTCACATCCTCGCGAAGGCGGCATGGCTGACGGCGCTCGTGCTCGAGTGGGCCGTTCTGCTCGTGCTCACCCCCGACGCCGCCTTTCTCGTCTTCCCCCTGTTCTTCCTGTTCCTGCACCTCGTAGCCGCGCCGTGGAACGTCGTCATCGTCGCCCTCTCGACCGCGTACACGATCGTCGCGCTCGGCCTGCACAGCGGATGGAGCATCGGCGGTGTGATCGGGCCCGTAATCGGGGCCGGCCTCGCCGTCGCGATCGCGCTCGGCTACCGCGCCATGTTCCGCGAGGCGCGCGAACGCGAGAAGCTCATCGCCGATCTGCTTGCCACGCGCTCCAGACTCGCCGAGACGGAGCGCGAGGCCGGCGTGCTCGCCGAACGGGCGCGGCTGGCGCGCGAGATCCACGACACCGTGGCGCAGGGCCTCTCGAGCATCCAGCTGCTGCTGCACGCGGTCGAGAAGGCTGACCCCGCGCATCCGGCCATGGAGCATCTGCGGCTGGCTCGGCAAACCGCGGCAGACGATCTGGCCGAGACCCGCCGGTTCATCAGGGAGCTGACGCCGCGCGCCCTCGACGAGCAGGGAATCGAGGGGGCGCTTCGGCGCCTGGGCGCGACGACCCAGCAGGTCAGCGGCGTGCCGGTCACGGTGCACGTGAGCGGCGATACGGCGCCCGTTCCGATGACGATCGAGACGGCCCTTCTCCGCGTCGCGCAGGCGTCGCTGGCGAACGTCACCCAGCACGCGCAGGCGTCGCGGGCCGACGTGACGCTGAGCTACATGGACGACTCGGTGAGCCTCGACGTGATCGACGACGGGCGCGGCTTCGACGCGGCCGGCCTGGGCGACCTGGCCCGTTCGGGGGCGTCGTTCGGCATCGCGGCGATGCGCGAACGCGTCGCACGGCTCGGCGGCACGGCAAGCGTCGAGTCGAGCCTCGGCGCCGGCACTGCGGTTGCGGTCTCGTTCCCGCTGCCCCCGGCCGAGAGCGAGGATGGGCGATGATTCGGATGCTGCTCGCCGACGACCACCCGGTAGTTCGCGCCGGCCTCCTCGCCCTGTTCGAGACCGAGCCGGACCTCGCCGTCATCGCGCAGGCGGCGACCGCACGCGATGCCGTCGCCCTTGCATCCGAACTCCGGCCCGACGTGGTGCTGCTCGACCTGCAGTTCGGCGGCGACATGCAGGGAGCCGAGGCGACGAGGCAGATCCGGGACCTCCCGGATGCGCCGCGGGTGCTGATCTTGACGAATTACGACACGGATGCCGACATCCTCGGCGCGGTCGAGGCCGGCGCGAGCGGCTACCTGCTGAAGGACGCCCCGCCCGCCGAGCTGATCAGCGCGGTGCGGGCGGCCGCCGCGGGCGAGAGCGCGCTCGCCCCGGCCATCGCGACGCGGCTCGTCGCACGGTTGCGTTCGCCTCAGCTGACGCTGAGCGCCCGCGAAAGCGAGGTGCTGACCCTCGTCGCGGCCGGGCGGTCGAATCGGGACATCGGGCGCGAGCTGTTCCTCAGCGAGGCCACCGTGAAGTCGCACCTGGTGCACATCTTCACGAAGCTTGGCGTGGGTTCGCGCACGCTCGCGGTGGCCGAGGCGCGCCGCCTCGGCCTCATCCGCGGCTGAGCGGGTTGAGGAGACGCGAAGCGCCGTCTCGAAACCCACGAAGACAGGGGTTTCGAGACAGCCGGCTTCGCCGGCTTCCTCAACCCGCAAGCGACGACGGCTTCCTCAACCCGCAAGGGGCGTCAGCCGAGGGCCTCCGTCAGCAGGTGCACGAGAGCGTCAAGCTGCACCGAGTCGGCCGAGCCCGCTTCCACGTCTGAGCCGTCGAGCGCCCGCGCGGCAAGAGACTGCTTCGAGTCGATCAGCTCCGCGATCTTCGAGTCGATGGTCTGCGCGGCGATGATGCGCCACGCCGTCACGGGCTCTTCCTGGCCGATGCGGTGCACGCGGTCGATCGCCTGCGTCTGCTCGGCCGCGGTCCATGACAGCTCCGCGAGCACCACGTTCGATGCGGCCTGGAGGTTGAGCCCCACGCCGGCGGCGGTCAGCGAGCAGACGGCGACGGCGACATCCGGGTCGTTCGCGAATGCGTCGATCTGGGCCTGCCTGGCGAGCGCCGTCTGGTCGCCCCTGATGGAGATGGTGCGCAGGTCGCGTTCGGCGAAGGCCGCCTCCGCAGCATCCATCACATCGATGTGCTTGGCGAAGAAGACGACCTTGCCCACCGAACGCGCGAGCTGCGCGGCGTAGTCGGATGCGAGGTGTGCCTTCGCCTGGCCGATCTTGCGCACCATGGTGAACACGTTTTCGCCGCCCTTGGCCGACTTCGACTCCTCGAGTTCGGCCTGCGCGACCAGGCGGATGAGCTGCGTGCGGCGCGCGTCGTCGTCGCCATCGACCGTGTCGGCCGTTCCGCTCGCGGCGGCACGACGGTACCGGGCGACGAGACGCTCAGCCAGGTCGCGCTCTGCCTGGCGGATCGAGCGACCGAGGTCGTCGTCGAGCTCGACGGGCAGGTCGACAACGCGGCGGCTCGGCAGGTCGGCGGCCACGTCGATCTTGCGGCGGCGCACGATGCCCATGTCGATGACCGCGGCGCGTGCCTCGGTGTAGAAGCCGGGCTCGGCGGGCGTGAGACCGGTCTCCTCGAGCTTCTCCATGAGGCCGGCGGTCGGCTTCGCGCCGTCGATCCAGCCGAGGAACTGCCAGATTGCCCGGAAGTCATCGATGTCGTTGATGAGCGGCGTTCCCGTGAGCGCCATGAGCAGCGGGTCGTCGTTCGGCACGGAATGGCGGATGGCGTCGGCGAGCCCGAGCACGTACTTGGAGCGCTGCGAGTGCAGGTTCTTGATGAAGTGCGCCTCGTCGACGACCATGCCGCGGAAGCCGAGCCTCGACAGCCACGACAGGTGCCGGTCGAGCACCTCGTAGTTCACGATGACCACGTCGGCGAAGGCGTCGAGGCCCTGGCCGTCTCCGTGGATCACGGTCGCCCGCCGCTGCGGCGTCCACTGCTCGACCTCGCGCGCCCAGTTCATCTTCACGACGTTGGGCACGACCGCGAGCAGGGGGTAGGCCCCGGCGACGGATGCGGCAAGCACCGACTGCGCGGTCTTGCCGAGCCCGGGCTCGTCTGCCAGCAGGAACTCGCGGTGCCCGAGCCGCACCGACTCGAGGAACTGCGCCTGGTGCTTCATGAGCTCGGTGCCGCGAGGCGAGTAGCGGTCGACGAGCGGCGCCGGCGGCAGCTCCATGCTCGCCGCCTGCCCGCCGGAGCCGTACTCGAACGACTTGTAGAGGGGGCCGAGGAGCTCCCAGGAGTCGAGGCGGCGACGCGGAGTCGAGGCGGCGGGAGCGTGGGAGAAGTCGGGCGGAAGGAACGGGTTCGACAGTTGGCGCGCCCGAACGGATTCGGGTACGACCTGCCTCTCGGCGAGCTCGGGCGGCACCACGGACTCATCGCGAGGCTTGGGCTTCTCGCTCGTGATGATGAGGTCGTCCGGGCTCAGCTCGGTGCCCGATTCGAGCAGCCAGTCGCGACGCAGCTTCTGCGCCGTCTCGCTCGGAGTGTTCGCGCTCTCGAGAAGCGCGATCAGCGACGTGTCGCGGGCGGCGGTCTTGGCGAGAATGGTGGCGATGCCGTCTAATCGCTTCAGCTGCTCGGCGCGGCCGGCATCCGTCAATGTGGTGTCGGTCTTGGCCCTGGCGCGCTCTTCACGCATGAGAAAGGCGATGACCTGAAACTTGGTGCGATTGGTGGGGCCCAGCTTCTTGCCGTCGCCGACCTTGGCCTCGACCTCGCGCACCTTGCGCGCGAGAACCGGGATGAGCCCGTCGTTGTTGGCGTGGCGGGTGCGGGCCGACGAGCGACGCGCAGACGACTGCGGGGCCTGCGTGGTGCGGTGACCGGAACGCGGCATGATCCTCCTGTGAGAGCGTGCGGTCGCGAGCGGCGACCGCAGACGAGGGTGCCCGGACATCGCGCAAAGCCGATGCCAGAAGGCCCGTCACTGGGCCAGAGTGGACACGTGCCGAATCGTCGCGTTCGAAGGTGCGAGCCGATACAGCGAGTGGGCGAACTCCTCGTCGCGGCTATTTTACTCGAAGTGAGGCCGCCGCTGCTACGTCTCAGTGTCGATCGAGGTAATCCCGCAGAACGACGGCCTGGTTGTGCTGCTCGTCGTGAGCGGAATAGACGAGCGTGACAACCTTCTGCTCGGCGACGAGCCGGCGCAACTCCTCGACGGCGGCGTTGCCGTCGAGTTCGCTCGCGTAACGCTCGGCGAACTCGGCGAACCGCTCGGGCTTATGAGCGAACCAGCCTCGAAGCTCGTTGCTCGGCCCCACCTCTTTCAGCCACACGTCGACCGCGGCGTTCTCCTTCTTCAGGCCTCGCGGCCAGAGCCGGTCGACGAGCACGCGATACCCGTCGGCCGCGTCAGCCTGCTCGTAGACACGCTTGATCTTCACGCCCATGCCTCAACTCTCTCACCGCTTCTGCTTGTCGGCGAGCGGCACTTTGAGAATGAAACCAGCGGCGACGAACACGATCGCCCCGACAAGGTTCAGGATGCGCCACAGATTGCCGTCGAGATCAATGGGCCAGACGGGGTTCCACACGATCGCGATGGGGATGAGGCCGATGTACCACCACCATGCGCGGGCCTGGCCGGCGAACACGCAGAGGATCAGGGCAAGAATGCTCGCGGCATAGCGCACGAACGTGAACCAGTCGCCCCCGATCGCGGCGAGCCCGGCAAGGAGCACGATGGCCCCGAGGAGGCCGGGGGCGAGCGCCGCGCGGCTGAAGTCGGACTGGCCGTATCGGTTGCTGCTCATCGTGACACGAGTCTAGGGTGTGTCGACGCCACGGCGAAGGCCGATGCCCGCTCGAAAGCGAACACCGGCCTCGTCACTTCTGGCAGGGCACCTTTGACTAGCAGGCACCCTTTCTCAGCACGAATGCACAGGGTGGTGCATCCGAGCCAACGCGAACCGTTACCACCGACTGCCGGGCGAGCGCGATGAAGGGCTCGCGGTCGAGCTGCGTCATGCTGACACGACGCAATTCGGCATCCGAAGCGATGCCGTTGACCGCGAACGCCACATCGGGCAGGTCGTCGAAGGCGCCGCTGCAGTCGAAGAATGCAATCGGCGACGGGTCGTTCTCGTTGAGAGGCATGACACTGAGGATCGCGTCAGCCGCGGCCTCCGTCGTCACTTCTCCGAGGTGAATGGTAGGTGAAACAATCTCTTCTTCCGGGTAGCCACTGCCGACCAGGGTAAGCAGGTCGCCTTCATTCATGGAATCCAGCGCACTCAAGAGCGCACCGGACAGCAGCGGGCTAAGGTTCTTCAGCAAAGTCGGGCCTTTCCTGTAAAACGAACAAAACTCAACCCCTCCGATAAGCATAGACCCGTCTGTTTAGGTGAACGCACCCCCCATAAGGGGGTGATTATCCCGGCTCGCCGGGCGATTTGTGTTGAGTCGCGCTGGCGCAATGCTATTTGCACGCCATGTCGAGGTCGGGCGCCGCCTAAGACCCTTACCCAGCGCGAATCAGGCGGCGTGGCGGGCTAGCCTGAGTGGATGATCGAGGACATCAAGAAGCGGGCACTCCACCGAACCCGCATTCTCGCAGGCCAGCTGCGCGGGCTCGAGAAGATGATCGACGGCGAGGAGTACTGCGTCGACATCGTCACCCAGTCGCTGGCGATCCAGAAGTCGCTCGGCTCACTCAACAAGCTGATCGTCGAGAATCACCTGCGTACCCACGTCACCGACATGTTCGAGGCCGGCGGCGACGACCGCGAGGCGGCGATCGCCGAGCTGCTGAAGGTGTTCGAGCTGTCGAACAACCGGCAGGCATGAGCATGGCGCGGCTGGAAATCGTGCGCGGCGACATCACCGATGAGACTGTCGACGCCATTGTGAACGCCGCGAACTCGAGCCTGCTCGGCGGCGGCGGGGTCGACGGGGCGATCCACCGCGCGGGTGGGCCGAGCATCCTTGCCGAATGCCGGGAGCTGCGGCAGTCGAGCCTGCCGGATGGATTGCCGACCGGCCAGGCCGTCGCGACAGGCGCGGGCCGCTTGGCGGCGAACTGGGTGATCCACACCGTCGGGCCCGTGTACAGCGTGCGTGAGGATCGCAGTGCCCTGCTGGCGTCGGCCTACAGCGAGTCGCTGCGGGTGGCCGCCGAGCTCGGCGCGACGAGCGTGGCGTTCCCGGCGATCTCGGCCGGCATCTACCGGTGGCCGCTCGACGATGCCGCCCGCATCGCCATCGAGACCACCCGCGCCCAGGCGGCCGCGGGTTCGCCGATCGGGCTCGTGCGGTTCGTGCTGTTCTCGGATGCCGCACTCCGCGCCTTCGAGGCGGCAGCAGCATCCGCGTGACCGGCTGACAGCCGGTGGACCCTACGAGCGGCTGGCGAGGCCTTTGGGCAGCAGGATCGCCCGGCTCGTCGGCGGCAGGCCGCGCAGCACCTCGAGCGCGGGCTGCAGCTCGGAGAGCCACACTCGGTACCCGGCGTCATTGAGGTGCAGGCTGTCGTCGCTGTACTCGGGGTGCAGCGTTCCGTCGTCGAGCGCGAGGGCCGGCCACAGGTCGAGGTACTGCGCGCGAACGGTCGGCGCGAACTGCCACAGGTGCCGATTGATGTCGCGGATGCTCTCGGCCCATTCGGCCTCGCGCGGCATGACCGACTGCACCAGGATCTGGGCGTCGGGAAGCTCGCGGCGCAGCGTGACGAGCACCGTCTCGATGTTGCGCACGATGTGCTCGACAGAGTGCCGCCACGCGAGATCGTTGGTGCCGATGAGCAGCACCACCGTCGTCGGCTGCTCGGCGATGATCTCGGGAAGGCGCTCGAGGAGGTCGTCGGTCGTGTCGCCGCCCACACCGTGGTTTGCGACCGTCTCGTCGGGCAGCCACTCCTGCCAGCGGCCGCCCTCGGTCAGGCTGTCGCCGATGAATGCCGTGATGTTACTGCCGGACACTGTTGCTCCCGTCGAACTCCCCGCCTCCATCTTCATGCCTGACGGGCGCGGGCGCCACCCCCATGGCGGCCTCAGGGCTACCTCAGAGCAACGACTTGGTATGCCAGACGGTCTTGGTTTCGGTGAACGCGAGGATGCGATCGAGGGATGGCGCCGCGGCATCGTCACCCTGCTCGGGCGGCAGCACGCGCTTGAGCGTCTCCGCGGCCGCGATCTGCAGGTCGACCCAGTCGGTGTCGCCTGCGCCAACGAGGTCGAGTGCGTTCACGTCGGCGTGGGCAGCGAGCCACGGCGCGAGCTCGGCGGGCGAGCCGGTGAGCACGTTGACGACGCCGCCCGGCACGTCGCTCGTCGCCAGCACCTCGGCGAGGCTGATCGCCGGCAGCGGGAACCTCTCGCTCGCCACCGCAACGACGGTGTTGCCCGAGACGAGCGGCGGCGCCACCGCGCTCACGAAGCCGAGCAGCGACGTCTCCTGCGGCACGACGACCGCGACGACGCCGGTCGGCTCGGGCACCGAGAGGTTGAAATAAGGGCCCGCCACCGGGTTCGCATTGCCCGCGACCTGGGCGAACTTGTCGGTCCATCCCGCGTACCAGACCCAGCGATCCACGGCCTCATCCACCTGCGCCGCCGCATCCCGTGCGCTCACGCCCTCGAGCTGCACGATCTCGTCGATGAACTGGCCGCGCCGCCCGTCGAGCAGCTCGGCGATGCGGTAGAGAACCTGGCCGCGGTTGTACGCGGTCGCACCGGCCCACCCCGACAGTGCGGCGCGGGCGGCGACGACCGCGTCGCGCGCATCCTTTCGCGAGGCCTTTGCGGCGTTCGCGATGAAGTCGCCGGATGCCGTGCGCACCTCGACGGTGCGCCCGGACTCGCTGCGCGGGAACTTTCCGCCGATGAACAGCTTGTACGTCTTGGGGACGGCGAGGTGAGTCACTTGTCGGTTCCCTTCGTGGAGCGGCGCGACGATCGCGGGGGCTTTGCCGCTACTCGACCGGCGGACGGGGCCGCCTCTGCGCGAGGGGCAGAGGAAGCGGCGGGGGCGAGGTATGCCGCCAGGCCGTGGCGACCACCCTCGCGGCCGTAGCCCGACTCCTTGTAGCCGCCGAACGGGCTCGCCGGGTCGAATCGGTTGAACGTGTTCGCCCAGATGACACCCGCCCGCAGCTTGTCGGCCACCGCGAGGATGCGGCTGCCCTTGTCGCTCCAGATGCCTGCCGAGAGGCCGTATGGCGTGTTGTTCGCCTTGGCGATCGCCTCGGCCGGTGTGCGGAACGTGAGCACCGAGAGCACCGGGCCGAAGATCTCGTCGCGGGCGATGCGGTGGCTGGTCGAGACGTTCGTGAAGATCGTCGGTGCGAACCAGAAGCCGTTCTCGGGAATCACGCAGTCGGCGCTCCAGCGCTCGGCGCCCTCGGCTTCACCCACCGCCGTCAATTCGCGGATGCGCTGCAGCTGCTCGGCCGAGTTGATCGCCCCGATGTCGGTGTTCTTGTCGAGCGGGTCGCCCAGACGCAGGGTGGAGAGCCGGCTCTTCAGCCGCTCGATGACCTCATCGTGGATCGACTCCTGCACCAGCAGCCGGCTGCCGGCGCAGCACACGTGGCCCTGGTTGAAGAAGATGCCGTTCACGATGCCCTCGATCGCCTGGTCGATGGGCGCGTCATCGAAGACGATGTTGGCGGCCTTGCCACCGAGCTCGAGCGTCAGCTTCTTGTGCGTACCCGCGACGGAGCGCGCGATCTGGCGGCCGACGGCGGTCGACCCGGTGAACGCCACCTTGTCGATGCCCGGGTGCTCGACGAGCGTGCGACCCGTCTCCCCTGCACCCGTCACGATGTTCACGACGCCGGCAGGAAGATCGGCCTGCTGCACGATCTCGGCGAACAGCAGCGCGGTCAACGACGTCGTCTCGGCCGGCTTCAGCACCACCGTGTTGCCCGCGGCGAGCGCCGGCGCAATCTTCCACGAGAGCATGAGCAGCGGGAAGTTCCACGGGATCACCTGGCCGGCCACGCCGAGTGATCGGGGGGCGGGGCCGAGGCCGGCGTGGTCGAGCTTGTCCGCCCATCCGGCGTAGTAGAAGAACCAGGCGGCGACCAGGGGAACGTCCACGTCGCGGCTCTCCTTGATGGGCTTGCCGTTGTCGAGGCTCTCGGCGACGGCGAGCTCGCGGCTTCGCTCCTGCACGAGGCGGGCGATGCGGTAGAGGTACTTGCCACGGTCGCGACCGCTCATGCGTGACCACACGTTCTCGTAGGCACGGCGGGCGGCGGCGACGGCGTCGTCGACATCGGCGGCGTCGGCCGTCGAAATAGTGGCGATTCTCTGCTCGTCGGCGGGCGAGATGGTCGCGAAGGCCTCGCCGCGGCCGTCGACGAATTCGCCGTCGATGAAGAGCCCGTACTCGCTCTTCAGGTTCAGGATCGCCTTCGACTCGGGAGCGGGCGCGTATTCCAGGAAGCTCATGTTGTTCTTCTTTCAGCGCATTTCGAGACGGCCGCGGGCGGCCTCCTCAATGCGCGGGATAGCTAGTCGATGGTGACGTAGTCGGGGCCGGAGTAGTGCCCGGTCAGGGTCTTCTGCCGCTGCAGCAGCACGTCGTTGAGCAGGCTCGAGGCGCCGAAGCGGAACAGCTCGGGCCGCAACCATTGCTCGCCCACCGTCTCGGCCACCGTCACGAGGTAGCGAATGGCGTCTTTCGAGCTGCGGATGCCGCCGGCCGGCTTCACGCCGATCTTCTCTCCCGTCAGCCGATGCCAGTCGCGCACGACCTCGAGCATCGACAGCGTCACGGGGAGGGTTGCTGCAGGCGACACCTTGCCGGTCGACGTCTTGATGAAGTCGCCGCCCGCGAGGATCGCCAGCCACGACGCACGCCGCACATTGTCGTACGTGTTCAGCTCGCCGGTCTCAAGGATCACCTTGAGGTGCGCGTATGTGCCGTCGGGCCTGCGGCATGCTTCCTTCACGGCGACGATCTGGTCGAACACCTGCCCGTATCGGCCCGCCAGGAAGGCGCCCCGGTCGATGACCATGTCGATCTCGTCTGCGCCCGCGGCGACAGCGTCTGCCGTGTCTGCGAGCTTCACAGGCAGGGATGCGCGGCCGCTCGGGAAAGCCGTGGCGACCGCGGCGACGGCAATGCCGTTGCCGGCGGCACCCGCGTGTGCAGAACCGAGCGCCTGCAGCGCGGCGGGCACCATGTCGCCGTAGACGCACACCGCGGCGACGCGCGGTGTGGTGGGGTCGGCGGCGTCGGGGGTGACGGCCTTCGCGACGAGCGAGCGCACCTTGCCCGGCGTGTCCGCGCCCTCGAGGGTGGTCAGGTCGATGAGCGAGATGATCGTGTCGAGCGCGCGGGCTTTCGACGTGGTCTTGATCGAGCGGGTGGCGAGCGCCGCCGCCCGCTGCTCGAGGCCGACCGCGTCGACGCCGGGGATGCCTTCGAGATAGCGGCGCAGGCCCGCCTCGGTGGTCTCGCCGCCGAGCACGTCGAGAGCCCTGGCCGCGGGCGCGATCGCGCGGCCGTGATCCTGGGTATTGATGGTCACTTCGCTCCTTCTGTGGCGAGCGAGTCGAGCAGGTGATGGGCGCTCGCCTCGTCGGTGATCAGGGTCGTGCAGAGCCCGCTCGAGACCACGGCCCTGCACACGGCGTGCTTGGACTCGCCCGCGATGACCGCGATGCTCGTTCGTGCGCCCCGCAACTCGTCGAGGGTGATGCCGAGCGTGCGGGCGTTGAGCTCGTCGTCGGCCACGCTGCCGTCTGCCGTGATGAACCGGCCGACCACGTCGCCCACCGCGCCGCGCTCGGCGAGGGAGGCCACGTCGGCCTCGGTGAGGTAGCCGCTGTCGACGTGCACCGAGCTCGCGTCGACGACGCCGGCGCTGAACAGATAGACGGATGCCGCGCGCGCCAGAGCGAGCACGCTCTGCACCGCTCGGTCCGCCTCGATGGCGCGGCGCGTGGCGGCCTGCTCGAAGATGGCGGGGCTCGGCAGCAGCGTGGCCGTGCCCTGGGCCTTGCGCGCGATGATGACGGCGGTGTCGGCAGCGGCGGTGGCACGGCGCGTGCTCGAGACGCTGCCGTTGATCTGCACGGGATTGACGCCGACGGCCCACCCCGGTCGCAGCCGGGCGGCGACGGCCTCGAGCGTGCGACCCCAGCTGACGCCCAGCGTGCGCGGCACGGGACGCAGCGTGGTGAGATACTCGGCGGCGGCCTGCGCCACGCGCGCCTGCACATCGGAGTCGAGAACCGGAACGACGACGGCGTCGACGAGCCCGTAGCGTGCGCAGAGCTCACGCTCGAGCGAGAAACGGCGGGCACTCGGGTGCACGATCTCGATGCGCACGAAGCCCTGCTCCCGTGCCTGCACGAGCAGCCTGCCGACCTTCCATCGGCTGATGCTCAGCGCGACGCCGATCTCGTCTTGCGTCTTGCCCGCCTCGTAGTACAGCTCGGCGGCCTTGACGGCGAGAATCTCGTCTGCGTCACTCATCGCCACGGTTGTCGACTCCTTCCGCCAGCCTCGTATCCAGCATAAGAATCAGCCCCTGCGAATACGACAGTTTGCGCACAGCGCGCTCAAATGCGCACTGCAGCGCGCGCGGCCGGCAGACGAGCTGCGCCGATTGTCGGCGGCGCGGCATCCGGCGCCCCCTATTCTTAAGTCTGTGAATAAAGTGGTTGCCCTCGCCGTCGATTTCGGCGGCACCAAGGTCGAGGCCGCGCTCGTCGATTCCGACGGGGCGCTCATTGCCGCCAGCCGTTCCCGCCAGCCGACCGGCCGAGCCGCGACCAGCGAGCAGCTCGAAACCTCGGTCGGCGCGGTCGTGCGCCAGGCGCTGGCCGCGCTCGGCCGCGACCACTCGCTCATCGGCGCAGGGGTCGGATGCGCGGGGCCGATCGAGCGCGCTCGTGGCCTCGTCTCCCCCCTCAACGTGCCCGCGTGGCGCGGCTACCCGCTTCGGGACTTCGTCGCCTCCGTCGTGCATGAGGCGGCACCGGGCGTTCCCGTCAGCCTCGAGATGGACGGCGTCGCCATCACGCTCGCCGAGCACTGGGTGGGGGCGGGGCAGGGCATCGACAACCTCATGGGCATGGTCATCTCCACCGGCATCGGCGCCGGCCTCATCGTCGGCGGCCGCGTCGTCACGGGCCCCACGGGCAACGCGGGGCACATCGGCCACGTCGAGGTTGCCGGCGTGACCGGTGAGGACACGTTTGGCAGCGTCTCCTCGCTTGAAGCGGTCGCGTCGGGGCCGCACACCGTTGCGTGGGCGCGCGCGCAGGGTTTCACGGGCGCCACAGGCGAGGATCTCGCGGCCGCGTATGCCGCGGGCGATGAGATCGCTCGCCGGGCCATCGTGCGCACGGGCACCGCGGTCGGCCAGGCCATCGCGAGCGCCACCGCGTTGCTCGACCTCGAGCTTGTTGCGATCGGCGGCGGGTTCTCCCAGTCCACTCCCGACCTCTTCGACGTGATCAGGCAGAGCGTCGCGCAGCACCACTTCGCGTTCGTGCGCAAGGTGCGCATCGTGCCGTCGGGCCTCTCGGGCGCGGGGCCACTCGTCGGCGCCGGCGCACTCGTGCACCGCGCCGAGCTCGTTCCCTGAGGCGCCAGTCGCTACGTCCCGCTCCTCGCGCGCCACTCTCGTCGAGGCGGGCCGAATTGAGGGTTTCGCCGCAGGTGACCCTGCATTTGGCCCGACCCGCTTCACGATGGCAGCGGCAGCGCGTGCCGTCAGCGGCGAAAGTCGTCCTCGAGCAGGTGCGGCCGGGCGATGACGCTCCCCGCGAGCGCCGCAGCCAGCGCCGTACCGATGAGCACGATGAGGGGCACCGTCCATCCGCCGGTCAGCTGGTGCAGCACCGCGACCGCGAGCGGCCCGAGTGCGCCGAGCGTGTAGCCGACCCCCTGGGCGAACCCGCTGAGCGCGACCGAGCCGGCGTGCGTGCGCGTGCGCAGGTTGATGAGCACGAGGCACAGCGGGAACAGCATGGGCCCGAGCCCCGCCGAGAGCGCCCAGACGATGGTGCCCGTCGATGGCCAGAAGATGAGGCCGAGATAGCCCAGAATGAAGAACCCGACGCCCGTGTAGACGAGAATGCCGACGTTGCGTAAGCGCAAGGCGAGCATGGGCACCAGAATGCCGGTGGGAATCCCCGCCGCCGCATACAGCGACAGCAGCGCCCCCGCCGCCGCCGGGCTGACCCCCGCCCGGTCCTGCAGAATCTCGGGCAGCCAGGCGAACATCGCGTACGCGTTGAGCGACGACACGGCGAAGACCACGGCCGTTGACCAAGCCACGGGCGAGCGCCACACGAGCGAGAGCACGCGCGGCTCCGCCTCCTCGACCACGCCGGAGTCAGCCGCGACCGGCCGGCGCGTCGCCAGCACGCCGATCCACGGCAGCGTCGCGACAATCGCCAGCGCCGCCCACATGCCGATCGACACCCGCCAGCCTGCACCGTCGGCGACGGGCACCGCGACGAGCGGCGGCAGCAGGGTGCTCACCGCGAGAATGGTGGCGTATGTGCCCGTCAACAGCCCGATGCGGTCGCCGAAATACCGCTTTACGAGCGGCGGCAGCAACACGTTGCCGACGCCCATGCCCGCGAACGCGAGCGCCGAGCCGATCAGCAGCAGGGCCAGAGAATCGGATGCCGCGCGCAGCACCGTGCCGACCACGATCGCGCCGAGCGACAGCAGCACCATGAGCTCGAGACTCATGCGCCGGGTGAACAGCGGCGTGATGATGCCGAATACGGCGAAGCACACGGGCGGCAGCATGCCGAGCACCCCGAGCACGAGCGCGCTCAGCGGGATATCCGCACGAACGTGGTCGATGATGGGCGAGAGCGCCGCCACCGCCGTGCGCAGGTTGGCGGCGACGAGAAGGATGCCGGCCAGAGCCAGGGTGCGCCCCTTCCAGAGTGGAAGGGACGGGCTCGGGGGCATCCGCTCAGCCTATCGCTGACCGCGGGCCGCCCCCGGCCGTGCGACGTAGACTCGGCTGCATGTCGGACTATGCGAAGCACCTGCCGCTCAGCCTTCGCCCCAGGGTCGACGAGACCGGGGTCAGCGCGCACTGGGACACGGCCATGGGCGACACCCTGGAGGCGATCGCCACCATGCTCGAGCGCCTGTCGCCCGAACAGTGGGAGTCGCCGAGCCTGTGCGAGGGCTGGCGCGTTCGAGACGTGGCCGGCCACATCGTGTGGCGCGTCGGCGCCTCGACGGGCGACATGCTGCGCGACGGCTTCAGCCTGTGGCCACGAAAGCACCTGAACCCCATGCGCGCCATGGACGAGCTGAGCCTGAAGCAGGCAGAGGCCGACTACGCCTCCATCGTGAACCGCATTCGCGCAATCGCCGTGGCCCGCCGCAGCGGAGAAGGGCGGCGCGGCATCACCGAGCTCACCGAGGTCGTCGTGCACGGCTTCGACATGGCGTCGCCGCTCGGCATCGACCTCGGCGTCGACGGCACCGTCACGGGCGCCGTGGCCCTGCGCCGCAGCCTGCTGCTGCCCGCCGGCGTGCGGCAGGTGATACGCCGCCGCACCCTGAACGCCACGGACGCCGGCTGGCAACTCGGTCGCGGGCCCCAGATCGACGGAACGGCCGAGGCGATCGTGCTGTTCCTGTTCGGCCGCGCGGCGCTGCCGAAGGCCGTCTCAGGCGAGACTCAACCCTGAGCACCCGCCATCCCGAGCAGCTCCCGCGCGCGCTGAACGTCGGCGGTCATCTGCGCGATGAGCGGCTCGACGCCCTCGAACGCGACCATGCCGCGAATGCGGGCGGCGAAGCTCACCTTGACGCGGTGGTCGTACAGGTCGAGATCCTCATCGAGCACGTACGCCTCGACCTGCCGCTGCGGCACGCCCTCGAACGTCGGGTTGTTGCCGACCGAGATGGCGGCCGGGTACCGGCGGCCATCATCCGTCAGCCAGCCCGCATAGACGCCGTCGGCTGGGATAAGCCCCTCGGACTCAGGTGAGAGGTTCGCGGTCGGGAAACCGAGCTCGCGCCCACGCTTGGCCCCGTGCACCACCATGCCGCGCACGCCAGGAACGTGGCCGAGCAGCCGGGCGGCATGCGCGACCTCGCCGGCGGCGAGCAGTTCCCTGATCCACGTCGACGAGACGCGACGGCCCTCCTCCGGGCGCACGTCGTCGATGAGCTGAACGCGGAACCCGAGCTCGTCTCCGAGCTGTCGCAGCGTGTCGACGGTGCCCGCGCCGCGCGAGCCGAAGCGGAAGTCTGAGCCGACGAGCACGACCCGGGCGCCGAGGGCGTCCACGAGCATCCGTCTCACGAACTCCTCGGGCGTCTGCGAGGCGAACGCGCGGTCGAACGCGACCACGAGTGCCAGGTCGATGCCGGTTCCGGCGAGCAGCTCGAGCTTCTGGTCGAGCGCCACCAGGTCGGGCGGGGACTTCTCGGGCGCGAGCAGCTGCAGCGGGTTGCGGTCGAACGTGACGACGGCCGCCTCAAGGCCCTCGGCACGCGCCACCTCGACGAGCTTGCCGATGACGGCACGATGCCCCGCGTGCACTCCGTCGAACTTGCCGATCGTGACCGCGCTCGGGCCCACGCCCGCCGGCACGTCGGCGAGAGACTCGAAGACCCTCATCGGGTGACCGCCCGTCGCTTCGCGAGCCAGGTCATGCCGAGAACCGGCAGCACCAACGGAATGAAGAGGTAGCCCATGCCGTAGACCGACCACACGGTGGACTGCCGGCCGAACGGGTCGGAATCAGTCATCGAGAGTACGTGCGGGGCGACGAGGCTGAGCGTGCCGACCACGAGAACGCCGGCCAGCTCGAAGCTGATAGTCGACCACGCCACGCGGTACCAGAGGCGACCGGGCGCCACGAGCGCGATCGTCGCCACGATGTAGACGAGCGCGGCGAGGGCCGAGAGCGTGAACGCCACGGGCGCCTCGCCGAACCGATCGATGATCTGGAAGACGCTGCGCCCGGTCGCGGCGAGCGCGAGGATGCCGTAGACCACGATGAGCAGCCTGCCGACCCCGGAGACGCGTCTGCCCGAGCCCGGCGTTGCGGCGTCGGGCCCACTGGTGCTCTGCGAATTCTGTGCCATGTCGTCTCGATTATCTCAGGAGCGGCGCGGTCACACCGACTGCACGAACCAGATGGCGTGCATGCGATACAGCATCACGGCGATCGCGAGGCAGACGACGCCGAGGATCACGGTGCTCCACCGATTCCTCTCGATGAGCGCCCAGAAGCCGCCCGCGAAGGGCAGTATCACCGCCGAGATGAGGTAGATGTAGAACTCGGCGAGCGAGCCGGTGGGGTCGTTACCGACGATCGGCGAGACGATGGTGACCACGAGCTGCGCGATGAGCAGCAGGGCCACAAGGGCGGTCGCCCCCATGCTCACATCCCCCGGCAGCCGGCCGATCAGCCCGAGCACGAGACAGACAATCCCGGCGGCGCAGGCGATGGCGATCTGCACTGTCGTGAACCACTCGATCACCGTGCGTGCTCCGTCACTGCTCTGGCTCTCCCTCTGCGGGGCGTGCCCGCTACTGCTCGTCTGTGGGAAAGTTCACCAGTGAGCGACCCTCTCCCCCGCGGAAGTCTACGAGACCCACGAGCCGTCCGTCGGCGATCGCCGCTACCGGCGCCGTGCTCGTGCGCTCATCGCCGGAGCGAATGCGCTTGCCGTGCCCGAGGTCCACGGCCTGCTGGGGGCTGAGCCGGAAGACATCGAAAAGAGCGGATGCCGCATCCGCGGGCGTGCGCAGCCGGGAATCCACGTCGAGGTCGGCCAGCAACGCGGCATCGCTCACGTGGAAGGGGCCGACGCGCGTGCGCCGCAGCGCCGTGAGGTGCCCGCCGACGCCGAGGGCGGCGCCCAGGTCGCGGGCGAGAGCGCGAACGTAGGTGCCGGAGGAGCATTCGACGCGCACGTCGACGTCGATCACCGCGGGCCCCGAGGCCGCGCCGGCGGCGCCCGGGTCGCGCCCCGTTTCGGCACCGCCGTCATCCATACCCGCGTCAGCCTCTGCGCCATCCCCCGCATCAGCCTCTGCGCCAGCCTCTGCGCCATCCCCCGCATCAGCCTCTGCGTCAGCCCCCGCCTCGGCGATCGCCCGTCGCATGCCGAGCACCTCGAACGCCGAGACGGTGACGCGCCGGGCCTTCAGCTCGACCTGCTCGCCCGCCCGGGCGAGCGCGTACGCCCGCTTCCCGCCCACCTTGATGGCGCTGACGGTGCTCGGCACCTGGTCGATCTCGCCCGTGAGCGCGGCGATCCCCGCTCGGACCTCGGCCTCACCGATGCCCCGGGTCGCCCCCGCGGGTGCGCTGGCGACCGGCGTGCCCTCCGCGTCATCCGTGCTGGTCGAGATGCCGAGCCGGATGGTCGCGAGGTACTCCTTGTCGACGCCGACCACGTAGGTCAGCAGGCGGGTCGCGCTGCCGAGGCCGAGAATGAGCAGGCCCGTGGCCATGGGGTCGAGCGTGCCCGCGTGGCCGACCTTGCGGGTGCCCGCCGCTTTGCGTGTGTGCGCGACGACGTCGTGACTCGTGAGACCCTGCGGCTTGTCGATGAGAAGGATGCCGGTGGGCCCCGGCCGGCGCTCAACCACGCGCCGCCGACCCCTTCGCGTTCTCGTTCTCGAAGATGTGCAGCACGGTGTCGAGCTTGGTTCGGAACGTGCAGTCGACGAGCTCGGTTGCCATCGCGTCGACGCCGTACGCTTCCGGCATGCGCAGAGCGACGAGCGTATTGAAGAGCATGCCGTGCGACAGGAACGTCACCACGTGGTCTGCCTCGAGGCCCGCCTCGTTGCGCATGATGTCGTAGATCTCGAGAAAACCCTCGCGTGCCCGCTCGCCGATCACCGGGTCGTGACCGAGCAGAAAGCCCTGCATGAGCGAAAGCAGAATTCCGCGGTCGCTGATGAGGTCGGCGTACGCCAGGCCGATGCGCGAGC
Source organism: Microbacterium sp. STN6 (assembly GCF_026410545.1). Taxonomy (GTDB): domain Bacteria; phylum Actinomycetota; class Actinomycetes; order Actinomycetales; family Microbacteriaceae; genus Root112D2. The sequence continues at coordinate 644,949 of NZ_JAPMIT010000001.1, read as the reverse complement.
CGCGTGCCTCGGTGTCTTCTCCAGCCGCGTGGCTCGCAGCGATCGCCGCACGAAACGCGCGGGTGAGCGTGTCGAGCGCGCGACTGAGCACCTCGAGAAACAGATTCTCCTTGCTGCCGAACATGCGCACGACATAGGGCTGGCTGATCCCGGCCTGCTTCGCCACGAGGTCGGTCGTCGCCCCGACGTAGCCCCGCTCGCCGAAGACCTGGCTCGCCGCGGCGAGAATCTGCTCGCGGCGCTCGGCGGCCGGAATGCGCTCGGCCGATGTCTCTTTCATACTTGACATGTTATCAACTGATTACTAATGTCATCGCTTGTAATCATTTGATTACAACAATGCATTCGCATCGTTCCTCCGTTCACGTCAATCGACTTGGAGCAACCGTGTCACTCCTCTCCCCTGTCGCCCGCCGCGTTCCCGTCTGGGTCGCGATCCTGGCGGCATCCGTGCCCATGTTCATGGCCACGCTTGACAACCTGGTGGTCACCAGCGCCCTGCCCGTGATCAACCGCGACCTGGGCGCGGGCATCGAGGAGCTGCAGTGGGTGGTCAACGCCTACGCCATCAGCTTCTCGGCCTTCATGCTCATGGCCGTCGCCCTCGGCGACCGCTTCGGGCGGCGCACCGTCTTCCTCGTCGGCATTGCCCTGTTCACGGGCGCAAGCATACTCAGCGCACTCAGCACGGCGCCCTGGATCTTGATCGGTGCCCGCGCCCTGCAGGGCGTTGGTGCCGCCGCCCTCATGCCGCTCTCGCTCACGCTGCTCGTCGGCTCGGTTCCCCAGCGGATGCGCGCTGCCGCGATCGGCATCTGGGGAGGAATCTCCGGGCTCGGGGTCGCTCTCGGGCCGCTCATCGGCGGCGCCGTCGTCGAGGGATTCAACTGGCAGGCCATTTTCTGGCTCAACGTTCCCGTCGGCATCATCTCGGTACCGCTCGTGCTCCTCGCGCTGCCCAACGGGTTCGGTGCGCGAGTACGTGCCGACATCGTCGGCCTCCTGCTCGCCGGCCTCGGCGTGCTCGCCCTCGTCTACGGCATCGTGCGCGGCAACGACGCCGGGTGGGACAGCGCCGAGATCCTCTCTGCACTCGTCGGAGGCACCGCGCTGCTGGTGGCTTTCGTGCTCTGGGAGCTGCGCGCATCCGCCCCTCTGCTGCCCATGCGGCTGTTCCGCGACCGCAGCTTCACGGTGGCGAACCTCGTCGGCATCACGTTCAGCTTCGGCGTCTTCGGGATCGTGTTCATTCTCATCCAGTTCCTGCAGGTCGTTCAAGGGCACAGCCCGCTCGAGGCCGGTGTGATGACCATGCCGTGGACCCTCGCGCCCATGGTGGTCGCGCCGCTGACGGGGCTATTCTCGCGCCGCATCGGCACCCGGCTGCCCATCGTGGTCGGGCTCGTGCTGCTCACGGTCGCGATGGTGTGGCTCGCCCTCTCCCTCTCGGCGACGGTCGAGTACAGCGTCATCGTGGTGCCGTTCCTCATGGCCGGCATCGGCATGGGGCTCGTGTTCGCACCGAGTTCGACGGCCGTGCTCGCGAATATGGCGTACGCCGACCATGCCAAGGCGTCGGGAAGCAACTCGACCCTGCGGGAGATCGGCGTGGCGCTCGGTATCGCGGCACTGACCGCCGTGTTCACGGGTGCTGGCGGCACCATCACGCCGACCGGGTACGTGGATGCCGCGATCCCCGCCGTGCTCGTGGGCGCCGGCGCGCTGGCCCTCGCGGCCGTGATCGCGCTGGCGCTGCCGTCGCGCCGGGCGGAGCGGGCTGCCGCGGCGGCATTGGCCGACGAGCAGTCAGCGGCTTCCCTCGATGTCGACGAGGCCGTCACGGCCGCGGTCTGACGCTCGTTGAGGCCGGCCACCCTGCGCCACCGGCACCGAGCCGGGGCGCGGCTGGCCGGCCTCCCGCGCCCCGTAGGCTGGTGAGATGCGGATCGGAGTCATCGGCGCGGGCGCGATCGGCGGAACCATCGCGGCCCTGCTCGAGCGGGCGGGGCACGAGGTCGCCGTCACGGCTCGCGGAGCGCACCTCGAGGCAATCCGCACCGCAGGCCTACGGCTCTCGGGCGCCTGGGGCGACCACACGGCCCGCCTCGAGGCCGCCGAGACCCTTCCCGCCGGCCTCGACCTCGTCTTTGCATGCACCAAGGCGCAGGATGCCGGCACCGCCCTCGAAGCCCAGCGCTCGCGACTGGGCGGCATCCCCGTTGTCGTCGTGCAGAACGGCCTGAGCGGGCTCGCGGATGCCGCACGCGCGCTTCCCGACTCCCCCTGCGTCGGCGCCCTCGCCCTGTACGCGGCCAGCTTTCTCGAGCCGGGGGCGGTCTCGGTGACGACCGCGGGCGGAACCTGGATCGGCGCCGGCGACGGCGAACCCCCGGCCGCCGCCGTGGAGGCCGCCCGCGTGCTCGGGGCGGTCATGCCGGCCAGGGCCACGCGCAACTTCACGGGCTGCCAGTGGACGAAGCTCATCGTCAACCAGGTCAACGCCATGCCCGCCATCACCGGCCTGAGCGCGCAGCAGACGCTGAGCTCGCCGGTGCTGCTGCCGATCATCACGCGCAGCATGAAGGAGGCCGTGCGCACGGGCTACGCGGCCGGCGTGCGCTACGGCAGCCTGCAGGGGCTGAGCGATGGGATGCTGCGGGCGTTCACGCTCGCTCCTGCACCTCTCGCGCGCGTGCTGCCGCGGCTGATGGGCAGGCGGATGGGCGCGAAGCCCAATCCCGGGTCGACGCTGCAGAGCATCCGCCGCGGGCAGCCGACCGAGATCGACTACCTGAATGGCGCCGTTGTCGCCGCCGCACGTGCTGCGGGCCGAGAGGCCCCCGTGAACGCCGCGCTCACGGCTCTCGTGCACGAGGTCGAACGCACCAGCGCGTTCCTCGCGCCCGACGAGGTCGCGGCCCGGGTCCCGTAGGCGCTCGCCTGATACTGCGGCCTGCCTCCGGCTTTCCGCGAGCGGCTCAGCAGCAGGTCAGCAGCTGTCGGCGAAGACGCGCGTCGGATGCTCGGGGTCCGTGTTGTCGACGATGGCGCCCGCCGCGCCCCTCGGGAACGCCTCGGCGAGATAGAGATCCTGCCCCCGGCGGGTGCGCGCGTTCGACGGCGCCTCGGGATCGGCATCGACATCGCCGTGCTCGGCGAGCCTGGCGTACGCGACGCGCCACGGCGTCTCAAGGTAGATGGAGTAGTTCCAGATGCCACGCAGCTCGCTGCGGTTCAGCAGAGGGCCGTCCACGATGCAGATGGCGTCGCCGCCGGCGCTCAGCCAGCGCGATTCGCGGGGCGCATCCCGCCGCACATCGAACGCCGAAGTCTGGAAGCCCGCGCTGCCGCCCATGCGGAACGGGTCGACGAGAACCCGGCGGAACGTGACGTAGTCGTACGTGTCGTCGTAGAAGCCGCGGGCTGAATCCGCGCGCTGCCGCTCGCGCTGGCTGCGCGGGTTCTGGAAGTCGTCGATCGAGGCACGGAACGTGTCGTGACCCGCCTCACGGAACGTGGCTGCCAGCCCGTCGGCGAACTCGCTCGTGCCGGAGCCGAGAATGCCGTCGACCGCGACGAACACGCGGCCTCGGCTGTAATTGTGCGCGATCTCGGCGGTGAGCGCGCGCAGGAAGTCGACGCGGGGCGAGGCGATGAGCTCCATGCTCTCAGACTAGTCGCCGAGCGGATGCCGCGGCCGGGGCCGCGGTTACGCTTGACGAGTGTCCGACCCCGATCGCACGGTCGCAACCTCGCCGCTCGCTCGCGAGGTCGTCGACTGGTTCGCCGAGAACAAGCGCGACCTGCCCTGGCGCCGCCCGGGGTTCAGTGCGTGGGGCACCCTCGTCAGCGAGTTCATGCTGCAGCAGACGCCTGTGAGCCGTGTCATCCCGCGCCTCGAGCAGTGGCTCGAGCGCTGGCCGACGCCGGGCGATCTTGCGTCCGTTCCACCGGGAGAGGCGGTGCGCGCGTGGGATCGCCTCGGTTATCCTCGTCGTGCCCTCTGGCTGCATGCGTGCGCCGTGGCGATCAGCGAGCGGCACGGCGGTGTCGTGCCGCACGACGTCGACACGCTGAAGGCCCTTCCCGGTGTCGGCGAATACACCGCGCGGGCCGTGGCGGCGTTCGCGTTCGGCCGACGGCATCCGGTGGTCGATACCAACGTGCGCCGGGTCATCGCCCGGGCCGTGGACGGCCAGGGTGAGCCCGGCCCTCCCTCGACGCGGCGCGACCTGGCGGCGATGGAGGCGCTGCTTCCGGCCGACGAGTCCGACGCCCAGTCATTCAATGCGGGTGCCATGGAGCTCGGCGCCATCGTCTGCACGGCGAGAGCACCGCGGTGCGACGCGTGCCCGATTCGCGAGCGCTGCGCCTGGCGACGCGCCGGCTACCCCGCCTATGACGGGCCCGTTCGCGCGAGGCAGAAGACGTACGAGGGCAGCGACCGCCACGTTCGCGGACTCATCATGCGCGAGTTGCGCGCCGCCCACGTTCCGGTGACCGCCGCCGAGATCGAGGCCCTGTGGCCGGATGCCGCTCAGCGCTCGCGCGCCCTCGCGGGCCTCGTGGCAGACGGCCTGGCCGTGGCGGCCGAGGGCGGCTACTCCCTGCCCTGAGCCGCGGCTATGCCCGATCAGGGACCGGCATGGGTGCGAGGGCAGCGTGCTCAGTCGCCGAGGTCCTCGTCTTTCAGCTCATCGAGGTCGTCTTCGTCGATCTCGGCATCGAGCAGCTCGCGCGGCTTCACATACGGGTCTTCGTCGCCCGCATACTGAGCGGATGCCGCCAGCCCCGCGACCTCGGTGTCACGCTCGCGGGCCTGCTTCAGCAGACCCTCGATGTGCGCGGCGTTCTCGGGGATCGCGTCGAGGATGAACTCGAGCGTGGGCGTCAGCCGTGCCGTGATGTTCTTGCCGACCTCACTGCGCAGCAGACCCGTGGCCGCCTTGAGCGCCGCGGCCGAGCCCTCGCGCTCCTCGTCGGTGCCGTACACCGTGTAGAACACGCTCGCATGCTGGAGGTCGCCGGTCACCTGCACGTCCGTGATGGTCACGAACCCGAGGCGCGGATCGCGCAGACCGCGCTCGAGCCGCTTGGCGATGATCACCTTGATCCTGTCGGCGAGCTTTCTCGCCCGTGCCGGATCAGCCATAACGCCCTCTCCCTCCCTAGCTCTCTCGCCGCACCCGACCCCGCCCCACAGGCTCAGCCTCGCGGCTTCTCCTTCATTTCGATCGTCTCGATCTCGTCGCCGACCTGGATGTCGTTGAACTTGCCGAGGCCGATGCCGGCCTCGAAGTCCGTGCGCACCTCGGTGACGTCGTCCTTGAAGCGACGCAGCGACTCGATGGCGAGGTTGTCGCCGACCACGACGCCGTCGCGGATGACCCGCGCCTTGGCGTTCCTCGTGATGGTGCCGGAGCGCACCACGACGCCGGCGATGTTTCCGAACTTGGAGGAACGGAAGATCTCGCGGATCTCGGCGACGCCGGACTGCACCTCCTCGTACTCGGGCTTGAGCATGCCCGTGAGCGAGTTCTCGATCTCGTCGATGGCGTTGTAGATGACCGAGTAGAAGCGGATGTCGACGCCCTCGCGGGCGGCCCTCTCGCGCGCCTTGGTGTCCGGTCGCACGTTGAAGCCCACGATGATCGCGTTGTCGATCGTCGCCAGGTTCACATCGCTCTCGGTGATCGCGCCGACGCCTCGGTGGATGATGCGCAGCTGCACGCTCTCGTCCACATCGATCTTGAGCAGCGACTCCTCGAGCGCCTCGACGGCACCGGAGACGTCACCCTTGATGATGAGGTTGAGCGACTCGACCTTGCCCTCTTCCAGAGCACGGGTGAAGTCCTCGAGGCTGATGCGCTTGCGCGCCTTCGCCAGCTGGGCGTTGCGCTCCGCAGCCTCACGCTTCTCGGCGATCTGGCGGGCGGTGCGGTCCTCCTCGGTGACGAGGAAGGTGTCGCCGGCGCGGGGAACGCTCGACAGACCCTGAACCTGAACGGGCCGCGACGGCGTGGCCGCCTCGACCGCGTCGCCGTTCTCGTCCATCATGGCGCGCACGCGGCCGTAGGCCGTGCCCGCCACGATCGAGTCGCCGACGTGCAGCGTTCCGGACTGGATGAGCACGGTCGCCACGGCACCACGGCCCTTGTCGAGCTTGGCCTCGATGGCCACGCCACGCGCATCCTTGTCCGGGTTCGCCCGAAGGTCGAGCCCGGCATCCGCTGTCAGAAGCACCGCGTCGAGGAGTTCCTTGATGCCGATGTTGTTGCGCGCGGAGACGTCGACGAACATGACGTCGCCTCCGTACTCCTCGGCGACGAGGCCGAACTCGGTGAGCTGCTGGCGCACCTTGGCCGGGTTCGCGTCTTCCTTGTCGATCTTGTTGACCGCGACGACGATCGGCACGCCGGCCGCCTGGGCGTGGTTGAGCGCCTCGATGGTCTGCGGCATGATGCCGTCATCGGCGGCGACGACGAGGATCGCGATGTCGGTCACCTGCGCACCGCGGGCACGCATGGCGGTGAACGCCTCGTGGCCAGGGGTGTCGATGAAGGTGATCGCTCGCTCGATGTTCTCGTGCTCGGCGACGACCTGGTACGCACCGATGTGCTGCGTGATGCCGCCGGCCTCGCCCGCCACCACGTTGGCGTGGCGGATGGCGTCGAGCAGTCGCGTCTTACCGTGGTCGACGTGGCCCATGACCGTGACCACGGGGGGCCTGGCCTGCAGGTCCTCGTCGCTCTCCTCGTCGAGCTCTGCCTCGAGGTCGATATCGAAGCCCTCGAGGAGCTCCTTGTCCTCGTCTTCGGGCGACACGATCTGGATCTTGTAGCCAAGCTCCTCGCCGAGCACCTGGAAGGTGGCCTCGTCGAGCGATTCGGTCGCCGTCGCCATCTCACCGAGGTGGAAGAGCACGGTCACCAAATTGCCGGGGCTCGCGTCGATCTTGTCGGCGAAGTCGCTGATGGATGCACCGCGACGCAGCCGTACGATCGTGTTGCCGTTACCGCGGGGTACGCTCACGCCGCCAAGCGACGGAGCCTCCCGCATCTCGAATTCCTGCCGCTTCGTGCGCTTCGACTTACGAGCGCGGCTCTTGCCGCCGCCGCGACCGAACGCGCCGGCCGTTCCGCCACCACGACCGCGGCCGCCGCCACCGGGGCGGGGGCCGCTGAAGCCGCCGGCCGGGCGGAAGCCGCCACCGGCGCCTGCTCCGGCACCCCCGGGGCGCTGGAAGCCGCCGGGCCGTCCGCCGCCGCCGGCACGCTGGCCGGCCGGGCGCGGCGCACCGGGACGAGGCGCGCCGGGGCGCGGCGCGGCCGGGCGGGGGATGTTGCCTGGCGTGGGCCGCTGGCCCATGCCCTGCGAGCTCGAGAACGGGTTGTTGCCCGGACGCGGCGTGCTCTTGCCCATGCCCTGCGAGCTCGAGAACGGGTTGTTTCCGGGGCGAGTGCCGGGGCGCGGCGGAGGCGTGCTGCCGGGCTTCGGCGCGCCCGCTGCTGCCGGCTTCTCACCGGTCTGGGCCGCCTTGTCTGCCGCGGCCTTCTCAGCCGCCGCCTTCTCTTCCGCACGTGCCTGGCGCTCGGCGACCGACAGCGGCGCCGCCGGCATCGGAGCCTGCACTTCGGCATCGGCGCTCTCGGGCACGTCGGCAGCGGGTGCCGGTGCTGGGGCCGGCGCGGACGGCTTCGTGGGAGCCGCCTTCGCTCTGGCCGCCGGGGCCTTCGTCGGGGCGGCCTGTGCGGCCTCTGACTGGGCTGCCGCCGGCTTCACGCCGTCGGCCTCCAGCGCCGCACGCAGTTTGCGGGCGACGGGGGGTTCGATGCTCGACGACGGTCCCTTGACGAACTCGCCGAGCTCCTTGAGCTTGGCGAGCGCGACCTTACTGTCGACGCCGAATTCGCTCGCAACCTCGTGTACGCGTGGTTTTGCAGCCACAATTCTCCTGTTCCGGGCCTGCACCCGAAGACAGGGGCAGACCGTTAATGACGGACGGGTCTCATTTCGAGCCGCTCATTAGTTGTCACTCATGTGTGATCACTTCGCCGTTCAGCCTGTTCTCTAAGAGCTGCGTATCAACCGCAGCAGTCACGCGCAGCGCTCGCCCGAAGGCTCGTCGCTTGGTGGCTTGTCTGTAGCATTCGATTGTCGGATGCAGCCACGCACCTCGACCGGGCAAGCTGGCGGTGTCATCCACAACCACTCGTGAATCCCGGGCGACGACCCTCAGAAGAGAGGATCGAGGGGCGCGAGAACGGCATCCGATGCACGTTCTAACGGGGTCCATCCTACACACCTCCCCCTGCACGACGGCTGAGCCGACATCAGCCATCCTCCAGAATCGAATCCGGCTGAATGCTGATTCATTCAACCGAGCCCGCAACGCTCTCGCGTTGCGAACTCGGCGCGAAGATCGATATTCAGCCATCCTCCAGAATGGAGTCCGGCTGGATATCGATCTTCGCGCCCGTCAGTTTCGCGGCGAGACGGGCGTTCTGGCCCTCCTTGCCGATCGCGAGCGAAAGCTGATAGTCGGGAACGAGGGCCCGAACCGCCTTGAGCGACTGGTCGATCACGAACGCGCTCGTCACCTTCGCCGGCGAGAGGGCGCTCGCGACGAACGTCGCGAGATCGGGCGAGTAGTCGACGATGTCGATCTTCTCGTTGTTGAGCTCGGCGGTGACGGCGCGGACGCGCTGCCCCAGCTCGCCGATGCAGGCGCCCTTCGCGTTGATGCCGGGCTCGGTGGCCTTCACGGCGATCTTCGTGCGATGCCCCGCCTCGCGGGCGAGGGAGACGATCTCGACCACGCCGCTCGCGATTTCAGGCACCTCCAGCGCGAACAGCTTGCGAACAAGCGCCGGGTGCGTGCGCGACACTGTGATCGAGGGGCCCTTCAGCCCGCGCGACACACTCGTGACGTAGACGCGGATGCGCGATCCGTGCGAGTACTCCTCGCCGGGCACCTGCTCCTCGGGGGGCAGGATCGCCTCAATGGTTCCGAGGTCCACATGGATCATGCGCGGATTCGGCCCCTGCTGAATCACGCCGGCGACGATGTCGCCCTCGCGACCGCGGAACTCACCGAGCACCGCGTCATCCGCAATGTCACGCAGTCGCTGGTTGATGACCTGCTTGGCGGCGAACGCGGCGATGCGACCGAAATCGCTCGGGCTGTCCTCGGCCTCGCCGATGATGGCGCCGCTCTCGTCGTACTCCGGCACGTACACGCTGACGTGGCCCGTCTTGCGGTCCAGGTTCACGCGCGCCGGGGGCGTCTCGTGCGTGTGGCCGTGCTTCGGCTCCTGGTTCGTGTGCTTGAGGTAGGCGGTCAGGATCGCCTGCTCGATGATCTGCACGAGCTCGTCGAAGGGGATCTCCCGCTCGCGCTCCATGAGACGCAAGACGCTGAGGTCGATGTCCATGCCGGCCTCCTCTATTCGTTTCTCGCCGCGGAACGTGAATTCCTCCCGCGGTACAACCCTCTACGGTACCGGACGGCGCCGCGATCCGTTAGCCACGCAGGCATCACGCGATGCGTCCGTTGTGGCATCACGCTCGCGCCGTCCGATGTCGCGCGAGACCGTGTCGGCGCTCAGCGCAGGCGGTCGGCTACCTCGGCAAGAGGGGCGCTCGTGCGCTCGCCCGTGCGGCGGTTCCAGACCTCGACGATTCCGTTCGCCGCGTCGCGGCCGACCACGACGACGCGCGGCACGCCGATCAGCTCGGCGTCGCCGAACTTGACCCCGGGCGACACCTTGCGTCGGTCGTCGAAGAGCACGTCGAACCCCGACGACTCAAGGCCGGCAACGAGCGACTCGGCGACCTCGAAGACCGCCTCCTCGCGCCCGGCGGCCACCACGTGCACGTCGAACGGCGCGACCGTCTCCGGCCAGATGAGGCCCTTGTCGTCGTTGTTGAGCTCGGCGATGATCGCCAGGATGCGCGTGACCCCGATGCCGTACGAACCCATCGTCACGGTCACCAGCTTGCCGTTCTCGTCGAGCACCTTCAGTCCGAGCGCCTCGGCGTACTTGCGGCCGAGCTGGAACACGTGCCCGATCTCCATGCCGCGCGCGAGCTCCACCGGCCCAGAGCCGTCCGGTGCCGGGTCGCCGGCGCGCACCTCCGCCACCTCGGCCACGCCGTCGGCGTCGAAGTCGCGGCCCGCCACGAGCCCGAACACATGCTTGCCCTCGACATTCGCGCCGGTGATCCAGCCGGTTCCGTCGACGACGCGCGGGTCGAGTAGATAGCGGATGCCGCTGCTCGCCTTCTCGCCGAGCACCGCACCCGAGGCGGCCCACGGCCCGATGTACCCCTTGACGAGGCTCGGATGCGCGGCGAAATCCGCGTCGTTCGCCGCTTCCACCTCGGCGGGCGCGAACGCCACCTCGGCCCGCTTCATGTCGACCTCGCGGTCCCCCGGGATGCCGACGACGACGAGCTCGCGGGCGCCGTCCAGGTTGCGCAGGGCGAGCACCACGTTCTTGAGGGTGTCCGCCGCGCTCCAGGCGCGGCCATCCGGCCTCGGGTGCTTCTCGTTGGCGAGCTCGACGAGCGAGAAGATGGTCGGTGTGCCGGGGGTGTCGAGCACCTCGGCCGGGGTCAGCTTCTCGTACGAGCGCGGCTCGGGTGCGAGGGTCGTGAAGGCCTCAACGTTGGCGGCATAGCCGCCCGCCGAGCGCACGAACGTGTCTTCGCCGACGGGGGTCGGGTGCAGGAACTCCTCAGACCGAGAGCCGCCCATGGCGCCGGCATCCGCTTTGACGATCGCATATTCGAGGCCGAGACGCGTGAAGATGCGCTCGTACGCGTCCCGCTGGGCCATGTAGGAGGCGTCGAGCCCCTCGTCCGTGTAGTCGAACGAGTACGCATCTTTCATGGTGAACTCGCGGCCGCGCAGCAGCCCCGCGCGAGGGCGGGCCTCATCCCGATACTTGTCCTGAATCTGGAAGATGGTGAGCGGCAGGTCTTTATACGACGAGTACAGGTCTTTGACGAGCAGAGTGAAGGCCTCCTCGTGCGTGGGCGCGAGCAGCATGTCGGCGCCCTTGCGGTCCTGCAGCCGGAAGAGGGCGTCGCCGTACTCCTCCCAGCGACCGGTGACCTCGTACGGCTCACGCGGCAGGAGAGCCGGGAAGTGCACCTCGTGCGCGCCGGCCGCCGCCATCTCTTCGCGAATGACCGTCTCGATCTTCGCCTTCACGCGCAGCCCGAGCGGCAGCCACGCGAAGATGCCGGGGGCCTGGCGGCGAATGTAACCGGCGCGAACCAGCAGCCGGTGGCTCGTGACCTCGGCGTCGGACGGGTCTTCACGCAGCGTGCGGAGAAAGAAGTTGGACAGGCGTGTAGGCATAGGCCTTCACTCTACCGGCGCGACAGGCTCAGCGACGGCGGCAACCGTGCGCGAGAAGCCGAAGGCGAGGGCGGCGAGAACCGCCACGACGCACACCAGGGTCGCCGCGTTCAGGGGGCCGTAGCCGATGCCCGCGAGCACGGGGCCCGCGAGCGCGCCGCCCGCCGCCCCGCACAGGTTCATGACGGTGTCGGAGAACCCCTGCACGCTCGTTCGCTGCCCGACCGCCAGCGAATCGGTGAGCAGGGTGGAGGCCGCGATCGTGCTGGCCGACCAGCCGAGACCGAGCAGCGCGAGTGCGACGCCGACAGCCGCCATGTTGTTCTCGGCCACCCAGTTGGTGACGAGTGACGCGACGAACAGGAGCTGGCCGAGCAGGATCACCCGCACCCGACCGAACCGGTCACTGAGCCACCCGAAGAGAGGCGACAGCGCGAACATGCCCGCCGTGTGCAGGCTCAGGGTGAATCCGATGATCACGATGTCGGCGCCGTCGTTGCGCATGTGCACGGGCGTCATCGCCATGATGGCGACCATGATGGCCTGGCTGAGGGCGAGCGCCACGATGGCCGCGACCGCGACGCGGTTCGTGCGCAGCACCTCGAGCCCGACCCAGCGGCGGCGCGCGCGTGGGGTTGGCGCGGCGGCGAGGGCGGACTCTACCGATATCTCCGTCGCCAGCCCTACCCCGGCCCGCGCCTTCGCCCACAGGAGCGGATCCGGGCGCAGCATGATCAGGTAGAAGATGCCGGCGAGCAGCTGGCACGCGGCGGCGAGCACGAACGCGCCGGTGAGGTGTGGCAGGCCGAGCGAGAAGCCGATGTCGTCGCCCATGGGGGCGAGGTTCGGGCCGACGACCACGCCGACGGTGGTGGCCCAGATGACGAGCGAGAGGTCGCGGCCTCGGGTGCGCGCGGCGGCGAGGTCGAGCGCGGCGAACCGGGTCTGCAGGTTGACGGCGCTTCCGGCGCCGAGCACCGCGAACCCCGCCAGCAGGAGCGGGAACGCGTGGATCACCGCCGCAACCACGACGACGACCGCGCCGACCGCCGCTGACACGGTTCCGATCGTGAGGGCCGATCGCCGCCCAGAGATGCCGGCCAGACGGGCGAGCGGGATGGCGAAGATGGCGGCGCCGAGCGTCGACATGGTCGAGGCGAGGCCGGCGAACGAATCGGAGCCGGAGACGGCGACGGCGAGCAGAGAGCCGAGGGAGACGGCGGCACCTGTGCCCACTCCCCCGAGAATCTGCCCCGCCGAGAGCACCAGGAGCACGCGGCGCTGGGCGGGTTCGGTACCCGTGGCAGCGGTCTGCGCTCCGGCGTGTCTTTCAGGCATGCGAAAACACTAGTGGCACTGAGGGAGTCGGCCACGCCGGGGGCCGCGATCCGCTCGTCGTGCGGTTCTCGAGCGGTGTTGCAGGCTCAGACGGTGACGACGTCGGGGCTGCCGACGGCGCCGGCGGGCATCTCGGCGGCGATGCGGTTGGCCTCCGCGATGAGCGTGGCGACGATCTCGGACTCCGGCACGGTCTTGATGACCTGGCCCTTCACGAAGATCTGGCCCTTGCCGTTGCCGGATGCCACGCCGAGGTCGGCCTCGCGCGCCTCGCCAGGGCCGTTCACGACGCACCCCATGACCGCGACCCGCAGCGGCACGCTCATGCCCTGCAGCCCCTCCGTCACATCGTTGGCAAGCTTGTAGACGTCGACCTGCGCGCGCCCGCAGCTCGGGCACGAGACGATCTCGAGCTTGCGTTCGCGCAGGTTCAGCGACTGCAGGATCTGCAGGCCCACCTTGACCTCTTCGACGGGCGGCGCAGACAGGGAAACCCTGATCGTGTCGCCGATGCCTTCGGAGAGCAGGATGCCGAACGCCGTCGCGCTCTTGATTGTGCCCTGGAACGCCGGGCCCGCCTCTGTGACGCCGAGGTGCAGCGGCCAGTCGCCGCGCTCGGCCAGCAGGCGGTACGCCTTCACCATGACGACGGGATCGTTGTGCTTCACCGAGATTTTGAAGTCGTGGAAGTCGTGCTCCTCGAACAGGCTCGCCTCCCACACCGCGCTTTCGACGAGCGCCTCGGGCGTTGCCTTGCCGTACTTCTCGAGCAGCCGGGGGTCGAGCGAGCCCGCGTTCACGCCGATGCGAATGGAGACGCCCGCCGCCTGGGCACGCCGGGCGATCTCGCCCACCTGGTCGTCGAATTTGCGGATGTTGCCGGGGTTCACCCGCACGCCCGCGCACCCCGCGTCGATGGCCGCGTAGACGTAGTTGGGCTGGAAGTGAATGTCGGCGATGACCGGGATCTGGCTCTTCTTCGCGATGATCGGCAGGGCCTCGGCGTCGTCGCGGCTCGGCACGGCCACGCGCACGATGTCGCAGCCCGATGCGGTCAGCTCGGCGATCTGCTGCAGCGTCTCGTTGATGTTCGTCGTCGCCGTGGTGGTCATCGACTGCACGCTCACGGGCGCGTCGCCGCCGACGAGAACCTTGCCCACCCGGATCTGGCGCGACTTTCGCCGCGGGGCCAGAGTTTCGGGGGCCTTGGGCATGCCCAGGTTGATCGCTGCCACGGGACAAGTCTAGGCCGCGGCGCTGGATGTGCGCCGCGCGTCGCTCGAGGCTGGATGTGCGCCTCGCGTCGCTCAATGAGTGGGCGGCTCAGCCGAAGAGGCTGATGGGCTTCACGATATCGGCGTAGGCGAGCAGCAGGCTCATTCCCCCGAGCACGATGATGACGGCGAAGGTGAGCGGCATGAGGCGCGTCATGTCGACGGGGCCCGGATCGCGCCGGCGGAACAGCTTCGCGATCGAGCGCCGCAGCCCCTCCCACAGGGCGCCGGCGATGTGGCCGCCGTCGAGCGGCAGCAGCGGCACGAGGTTGAACACGAAGAGCGCGACGTTGAGCGAGGCGAGCAGGCCGAGCAGAAGCTGCACCTTGTCGACAACCGGCAGCACGTCGGTGCTCGCGATGTCGCCCGCCGCCCTGCCCACGCCGATGAGTCCGACGGGCGAGTCCGCGGCACGTTCCTGCGTTCCGAACGCCGCGTTCCACACGTCGACCATGCGCTGCGGCAGGTGCACCACAACGCCGACGACGCTCGAGATGTTGCTGCCAACGGCCGAGAACGCGCTCGTCACCGGCTGGCGCACGAACTCGATGCCGGGGCTGATGCCGATCATGCCGACGGTGTGCGTGCGGGGCCTGCCCGCGGCATCCGTCACGACGTTTCCTGAGGAATCCGTCACGGAACGCTCGGTGGCCTTCGGGGTCACGGTGAGACTCTGGCGGGCGCCGTCGCGTTCGACGACGACGGGAACGCTCTGGCCGGGCGTGCGTTCAATGAGGCGCGTCAGCTGCGCCCAGCCCGTGACGGCGGTGCCGTTGTAGCTGACGACCCTGTCGCCCGACTTCAGGCCCGCGTCTGCGGCCGGGCTGAGCGGGTCGGATGCGGCGCAGGTGTCACTGGAGCTCGTCGCCGACTGGATGCACTGAGACACGCTCGAGACGGTGGTGCTGTACTGCTGCGCTCCGATGCCGCAGAGCAGCACCGCGTAGAGCACGAGGGCGATCACGAGGTTCATGAACGGGCCGCCGAGCATGACGATGATGCGCTTCCACACCGCGAGCCGGTAGAACGAGCGTCGGTCGTCTTCCGCGTTGTGCGGCGCGACCGACGGCAGCCCCGCGGCTACGGCGGGCACGTCGTCGCGGCTCGGCAGGTCGGTGCGGCCCTCGGTGACGGTAGCGGTCTGCGAGCCGCCATCCTGAACCATCGCCTGAATGAAGCCCGTGCTGGCGTCGCGCCCGTGCTCCTCGCCCTTCTGCGGCGGGAACATGCCGACCATGGCAATGTAGCCGCCGAGCGGGATGGCCTTGATGCCGTACTCCGTCTCCCCGCGGCGGCGCGAGAACAGGGTCTTGCCGAACCCCACCATGTACTGGGTGACCTTGACTCCGAAGAGCTTGGCGGGCATGAGGTGCCCGAGCTCGTGCAGGCCGATCGACAGCGCCAGGCCGATGAAGGCGATGACGACGCCGAGCACGAAGAGGAGCACCGATTCCACGGTGAAAGAGTAGTGCCACGAGCCTGTGGATGGGCTGGTCGCGCCCTGTGCAACGGCGGCGGCGGGTGGTAGGCAGGAAGGCGAGCGTCACAGGGAGGTTCGTGAACCGTGACCGATGACGACCCACTCATCGGCAGCCTCGTCGGCGACCGGTACCGCGTCTCAGCCCTCATCGGGCGTGGAGGCATGGCCTCGGTGTACCGCGCGTCAGACGAGACGCTGCCGCGCGAGGTGGCCCTCAAGGTGATGGCGGGCAGCCAGGCCGACCACGAGCTGCTGCGGCAGCGCAGCGAGATCGAGACGTTCGCCGCGCTCAGCCACCACGCGCTCGTCACGCTGTACGACGCGGGCACCGAGACGACGGATGCCGGTGAGCGCACCTTTCTCGTCATGGAGTTCGTCGACGGTCCGAACCTGCGCGACGCGCTCGTGGACGGTCTGGAGCGCACGGCCATCGCCCGCATCGGCGCCGACGTCGCCGAGGCGCTGCTGTACGTGCACGGGCGCGGCGTGGTGCACCGCGATGTGAAGCCGGCCAACATCCTGCTCGCGCCCGACGGACTGCCGGGGCGCGTGCGCCACGCCAAGCTCGCCGACTTCGGTATCGCCCGGCTCGTGGGCTCGTCGCACCTGACGACCACGGGGATCGTGCTCGGCACGGCGAGCTATCTGAGCCCTGAGCAGGCTCGCGGCAACCAGGCGGGACCGGCTGCCGATGTGTACGCGCTCGGCATCGTGCTTCTTGAGGCTCTCACCGGCACGCCGCCGTTCCCCGGGACGGCCGTGGAGTCGGCGAGCGCTCGTGTCATGAGGGCACCACTCGTGCCGTCGTCGCTCGGTGACGAATGGTGCCGCCTGCTCACGGCCATGACCGCGCTCGATCCGCACGACCGCATCGACGCCGCGGAGGTCGCGATGCGCTGCGCGCGCATCGCGGACACGGGCTCGCTGTCGATCCCGCTGCCGTCGACGACGGAGACGGTGGCGATGGAGCGACCGGCGGACGGCGATCGGACGCTGCCGCTGCCGACCGCAGTCTCGGATGAGGGTGGCGCGACACCGGAGACGGCAGGGGCAGCGGCAGGTGCAGCGGCAACGGCAGGGCCGGGGGCGAGCGCTTCCGACCCGGCGCGCACGGCCAGCGCAGGGCCGAGCGGGAACGCGACTCGATCACGGTGGCGGCGCGGCTGGCGGGTCGGCGTCGGAGGCGCCGTTCTGGTCGTCTCCGCAGCTCTGGGGGCTGCCGCGTGGGCGGCGAACCCGCCGCCCACTCCCGCTTCGCACTCGCCCTCGACGACCTATCCGCCCGTCGGAGGAACGCTCGGCACCCATCTGAAGCAGCTGCAGAAGAGCGTCACCCCGTGAGCAGGCGCCGGTTCGGGATGACCGCGCTCGCGACCGCGGCGGCGCTCACGGCGGCGCTGCTCTCGGGATGCACCCAGGGTGAGACCGGGATCGACGCGCGAGCAGCACGATCGCTGCAGGCATCCGTTCTGACGCTGACCACACAGGCGGCCGCCGGTCAGACCGAGGCGGCGCTCGTGACGCTGAATGCGCTGCAGGAGCAGCTGCAGGAGGCGACGGCGGCCGGCACGGTCGACGCGGCGCGCGAGACGCGTATTCAGGCGGCGATCGACCTGGTTCGAGGCGACCTGAATCGCGCGCTGCCCGCCTCGCCGACGCCGACGAGCGGTGAGAGCGGCGGAAGCACGGGCGACAAGACAGGCGGGAACGGAAACGGAAACAGTGGAAAGGACGGCAAGGGCAACGGCGGCAACAACGGAAATAACGGCAACGGGAACGGGAACAACGGGAACGGGAACGGCGGCGACAACGGAAACGGCGGAGGTTCCGGTGCGGGTGGCGGAGGTTCGGGCAGCACCAGCGGCCCGGGCGACGGCACGGGCTCGGGCGGAGGAAGTGGCGGCACCGGAGACGGTGGCGGCGATGGCGGCGGAGGGACTGGCGGCAGCACTCCGGCGCCGACCGGGGAGACGACTCCCGGCGCACTCAAAGGTTGAGACTGGCCATAATGGTTTCTAGCGCCCGCTGGCCGCCGCGGCGGCCGACCCCCGCGAAGGAGTGCAATGGCATCCGCCTCTGGCCCAGACCGTTCGAGCAAGAAGGACCGCAGAGAGGCCGCCCGCGAAAAGGCGCGCATCATGCGCGAGGAGGCTCAGCGCAAGGCTAAGCGTCGCCGCTGGATTGTACAGGGCTCCGTGAGCGTCGCGGTTCTCGCCGTTCTCGCGATCATCGCGCTCGTGGTGGTCACCAGCATCAAGCCGGCCGGGCCGGGGCCGAAGAACATGGCGGGTGGCGGCATCCTGCTGACAAGCACCACCAAGGTCGTCTCCACCCCCGCGATGGCGGCGGATTCCACGCCGAAGCCGGCAGCCGTGCTCAAGGACAAGAGCGTCGCGCACATCACGACCTACGTCGACTACCAGTGCCCGTACTGCGATCAGTTCGAGACGACCAACAACACGCAGATCGGCCAGTGGCTCGATTCCGGAGCCGCCACGCTCGAAGTGCACCCCGTCGCCATTCTCGACACCGCCGGCAACGACAAGTATTCGACGAGGGCGGCCAACGCCGCCGCGTGCGTGGCGAACGACAAGCCGAGCGCGTTCTTCGCGGTGAACTCTGCCCTGTTCGAGAACCAGCCGCAGGAGGGCGGCAGCGGCCTCAGCGATTCCAAGCTGCTCTCCATTCTGAAGGGCGCGGGTGCGAGCAGTTCGGCCATCACGTCGTGCGTGAAGGACGGCACATACTCGTCGTGGGTCACGGCGCAGACGACGACCGCGAAATCAACGCCGGCCCTGCAGAATCCGCGAAGCGGGAGCTTCGGGACGCCCGTCGTTCTCGTGAACGGAAAAATGTACCCGGGCAGCCTCACCGATGCCTCCGCGTTCCTCAGCTTCGTGAGCAGCACCGTCTCGGCCGCCGCGGGAGACGGCTCCGGCTCGACGCCGACTTCCACGTCGACGCCGACGCCCACCTCGACGCCGGCAGGCTGAGCCCGGCGGTGGCCTGGTAAGGGCGCTCAGCGGGCCGCGATGAATCGGTCGGCCTCGGCGCGCGCCCACTGCTCGGCCGCTGCCAGGCTCTCGCGCGTCAACTCGCCATCCGCCTCGTGCTCGTCGACGACCCGCTCGATCACGTCCACGATGTCGAGGTAGCCGATGCGGCCGGCGTGGAAGGCGAGCACCGCCTGCTCGTTGGCCGCGTTGAAGACGGCCGGCCAGGTGCGCGCTGCCATGCCAACGCGCTTGGCGAGCGCGACCGCGGGGAACGCACGCTCGTCGAGCGGTTCGAAGCTCCAGGTCTGCGGCGTGCTCCAGTCCAACGGCACCCCGACGCCCGCGATGCGGTTCGGCCAGTCGAGCCCCAGCGAGATGGGCAGGCGCATGTCGGGCGGCGACGCCTGGGCGATCGTCGAGCCGTCGACGAACTCCACCATGGAATGCACGATCGACTGCGGATGCACCGCCACATCGATGCGCTCGTACGGCACGTCGAACAGCAGGTGGGCCTCGATCACCTCGAGACCCTTGTTCACGAGCGTTGCCGAGTTGGTCGTGACCACGAGCCCCATATCCCAGGTCGGATGCGCGAGAGCCTCGCGTGGCGTCACGTCACGCAGCGTCTCGCGGTCGCGCCCGCGGAACGGCCCGCCCGACGCGGTCAGCACGAGTCGCCGCACCTCGCCTGCCGTGCCCGCCGACAGCGCCTGCGCGATGGCCGAGTGCTCGGAATCGACGGGCACGATCTGGCCGGGAGCGGCGATCGACTTCACGAGCTCGCCGCCGACGATGAGCGACTCCTTGTTGGCGAGCGCGAGTGTTCGCCCGGTCTCGAGCGCGGCGAGCGTGGGGCCGAGCCCGACCGAGCCCGTGATCCCGTTGAGCACCACGTCCGCATCCACGTCGCGAACGAGGCGCTCGGCGTCGTCGGCGCCGAGCGCCGTGAGCGCGACACCGAACTCGGCCGCCTGCGCGGCGAGCGCATCCGCTTGCCTGCCTGCTGCGAGACCGACGACGGTGAAGCGGTCGCGGTTGGCCCTGATGACATCGAGCGCCTGCGTGCCGATGGAACCGGTGGATCCGAGGATGACTACTCTGCGCACGTGCCCATCGTAGGCGCCGGGCCGACCCCGCTCAGCGTTCGGTCTTGAGGATGTCGATGACGAAGACGAGCGTGTCGGTGCCCTTGATATCGGCGCTCGGCTGACCCTTGGTGCCGTAGCCGTCTGCCGGCGGGATCGTCACGAGCACCTGCGAGCCGACGCTCTGGCCGACGAGAGCCTTCTGGAATCCCTTGACGACCTGGCTCGTCGAGAACGTGGCGACCGCGCGACCCCAGCTCTGGTCGAAGACCTTGCCGGTGCGCCAGTTGACGCCCTGGTACTGCACGGTGACGCTGTCGCCATCCTGCACCGGCTCGCCCGTGCCCTTCTTGAGCACGGCAACCGTGGTCTCGGCGGGCGGATCGCTCTTCGGGATCGTGACGGTGGGCTTGCCGCTCTTGGCGAGCGTGACCTTCGGCATGCCGGCGACGGGCTTCTGCGCCGTGCCGGTGGCCTTCTCGGGCAGGATATCGGCCACGTTCATCACGAAGACGACACTGTCTTTCGCCGTGAGCCCGACCTTGGAGGGGTCGACACCGGCGCCGAGCACCTCGGTCGCCGACCCGGTGAGCACCGTCTGCGAGCCCACCGGCAGGCCCTCGACCGCGCACAGCATGCCGGGCAGGACCGCGTCCGGCTTCATGGGGATGGCGATGGTGCCCTGGCCCTCGTATCCGCTCGACTCGAGCTCCTTGCCCGTGGAGCCGTTGTAGACGCTGTACGCCACGTCGACCGTGCTTCCGGCGGACGCCTTCGCACCGCTGCCGCGCGTGATGACCGTACGCTGCATCTTCTTCGCCGAGAACTTCTCCGGGATCGTCACCGCAGGCTTGGCCGGGAACTCGCCGCTGACCTTCACCGACTTCGAGACCGGCCCCGAGCTCACCGACGCACAGGGGTCCGCCGCAGCCGTCGACGTCGCTGTGAGCGATGGGGTGCCGGATGCGGAGCAGCCGGCGAGAAGCAGCAGTGAGACGGCCGTGGCCGGCACGAGAAGGAGGCGTTTGCGCACGAGAGGGTTTCTGTTCGTTGAGGGAAGAGGACCGTGAGGTGACCCAGTCTGGCTGACGCTGGCTGTGATGCACCTGAGCCGCGCGAGTCACGCGGTGCCACGGTGGTGCTGCGACGGCGGCGCTGTACGGGCATGCGCCCAGCCTGCTCCACCTACGATGGTAAGCATGACACGTGCTTTCCAGATTCCGCAGGAGCGCAAGCTCGTCACGGAGCTTCCAGGCCCTCGTTCGCTCGCGCTGCAGGAGCGCCGCGTCGCCAGTGTCTCCCGCGGAGCGGGCACTCTCGCGAACATCTACATGGAGCGCGGCGATGGGGCGATCCTCGTCGACGTCGACGGCAACCAGCTGATCGACATGGGCAGCGGCATCGGTGTGACGACGATCGGCCACGCGCATCCGGCCGTCGCCGCCGCGGCAGCCGAGCAGGCCGCGCGCCTCACCCACACGCTGTTCACCGTCACCCCGTACGAGAACTACGTGCGCGTCGCTGAGAAGCTGGCCGAGCGCACTCCCGGTGACTTCGAGAAGCACTCGATTCTCGTGAACTCGGGCGCCGAGGCGGTCGAGAACGCTGTCAAGATCGCCCGCAAGTTCACCGGTCGACGCGGCATCGCGGCGCTCAATCACGCGTTCCACGGCCGCACCAACCTGACGATGACCATGACCTACCGCCCGTGGCCGGAGCGCGTCGGCATGGGCCCGCTCGCCGGCGACATCTACAGCCTGCCGACGAGCTACCCGTACCGCGACCCCGACGGCATGACAGGCGAGGAGGCGGCCGAGCGCACGATCGACTACATCAACACGCACATCGGCGCCTCCGAACTCGCCGCGCTGTTCGTCGAGCCCGTGCAGGGCGATGGCGGCATCATCATCCCGGCGCCGGGCTACTTCGCGCGCCTCAGCGAGTTCTGCGCCGAGAACGGCATCGTCTTCGTCGCCGACGAGATCCAGGCGGGCATGGCCCGCACCGGCGCCTGGTACTCGATTGAGCACCACGGCGTCGTGCCCGACCTCGTCACGAGCGCCAAGGGCCTTGCTGGCGGCTTCCCACTCGCGGCGGTCACCGGCCGCGCCGAGATCATGGACTCTGTGCAGCCCGGCGGCATCGGCGGCACCTTCGGCGGCAACCCGGTCTCCACCGCGGCCGCGCTTGCGGTGCTCGACGTGATCGAGAGCGAAGACCTCATCGGCGAGGCGAAACGCGTGGAGCGCACCCTGCGGGCGCGCATCGGCGATTGGCCCGAGAGGTTTGGCGTCGTCGGCGACGTGCGCGGCATCGGCGCCATGTGGGGCATCGAGATCGTGCAGCCGGGAACGAAGAAGCAGAACCCCGAAGCGCTGAAGAACGTGATTCGACATGCCACCTCGAACGGAGTCATCGTCCTCGACGCGGGCAGCTGGGACAGCGTGCTGCGGCTGCTGCCCTCCGTCGTCGTCAGCGACGAGCTCATCGATGACGCCGCGAGCGTGATCGAGGAGGCGCTCGCCGCGCAGTCGTGACCGCCTGGGTGAAGGGTGCCGTCGCGCTCGTCTGCGTCGCGGTCGTCGCTCTCGTGTGCGTCTTCGCGTTCGGCGCGGCGTACGCGGCGGCGACGCGGGCATCCGGCGCCTCCGGCCGGGTTGTTGTGCACAAAGTGGATGCCGCACGGCACGCGCAGGCGGCGGCAGAGGCCACGGCATCCGCTTTCTCGCCCGGTCTCATCGTGAGCGACGACAGCTTCTTCAACGCCCGCGCCATGACCGCGCCCCAGGTGCAGGCGTTCCTCGCCTCGGCCACGTGCCGACCAGCCGACGGTGCGCCGTGTCTCGCCGACTATCGGGAGACGACGCACTCGACGCCGGAGAAGTACGGGCATTGCGAGGCGTACGCGGGGGCGGCGAACGAGCGTGCCAGCCGCATCATCGTGAAGGTGGCGCGCGCGTGCGGCATCAGCCCGAAGACGCTCATCGTGCTCGTGCAGAAGGAGCAGTCGCTCGTGACGCGGCCGAGCATGTACGGCTACCAGCGCGCCACCGGCTACGCGTGCCCGGACAGCGCCGACTGCGACGCGACGTACTTCGGTCTCTTCAACCAGCTCTACAGCGCGGCATGGCAGTTCAGGGAGTACGGATTCTCGAGCGACTGGCGCTACCACGTTGGCACCGTCGCCATTCAGTACCACCCGAATCTGGCGTGCGGGGCGAGCGATGTGCGTATCCGCAACCAGGCGACCGCCGACCTCTATAACTACACGCCGTACCAGCCAAACGACGAGACGCTCAAGGCACCGGACGGGCCCGCCGGCAGCTGCTCGACCTACGGCAACCTGAACTTCTCGCGCATCTGGAACACGTGGTTCGGCTCGCCGCTGGCGGTGCGGTTCCCGGATTGGCTGCCGACGTGCCTGCGGCACCCACACGGCGTGAGCTGCGAGCCGGTGCAGATCCCGGCGACCCCGTGATCGCATACCCGGTGCGGAATACGAGGCGCGTTAGTCTCGAAAGGTGACTGGCACGGCTATGGCAGACGATGCATCGACGGCGAAGAAGCCGGGATTGGTGTACCTGCTCGGCCGCACGATCATGGCTCCGCTCAGCCGGCTCATCTTCCGGCCGCGGGTGATCGGCAAGCGCAACGTGCCGAAGACGGGCGCGGTGATTCTCGCGAGCAACCACCAATCGTTCATGGACAGCATCGTGATTCCCATGGTGGCGCCGCGGAGGGTTCAGTTTCTCGCCAAGTCGCACTACTTCACGGGCACGGGTCTGAAGGGGCGCATCTCCCGCGGCTTCTTCACGAGCATCGGCGCCGTCAGCGTCGAGCGCGGGGCGGGCCAGGCCGCGCAGGATGCGCTCGAGGTGAGCAAACACATCATCGAGGGCGGCAACGTGTTCGCGCTGTACCCCGAGGGCACCCGATCGCTCGATGGGCGCCTCTACAAGGGCCGCACCGGCGTCGCCTGGCTCGCGCTCACCACGGGTGCGCCCGTCGTCCCGGTCGGGCTCATCGACACCGACAAGCTGCAGCCGGTGGGCGCGAAGCTGCCGCGGGTGCGACGGGTCACCGTGAAGTTCGGCGAGCCCATCGACCTATCGCGGCACGGCAGCGCCACGAGCGGCCGAGCACGCCGGCAGGCGACCGACGAGGTGATGGCCGCGATCCACGCGCTGACCGGCCAGGAGCTCGCAGGCTCGTATAACGAGGCGCCGCCGGCCAACGCCGTCGAGCGTGTCAAGAGGGCGCTGAGGCCCGAGCGCCGCTGAGGCCCGAGCGCCGCTGAGCGCGCGACGGGCGGCCTTCTCGCCGCCCAGCGCCGTGATTGGTCACGCCAGCACGATCTCTCACGCCAGGACGAGGGTGACCGGCTCGTGCTCGACGGGGAAGTTGACGGATGCGGCGATGAAGCACTTCGTCGCCGCCTCCTCGTGCAGGGCCTGCGCCGCATCGCGCATAGACCCGGCTGCGACGGTAACGCGGGGTCGAAGCGTAGCTCGCGTGAAGTGGCCCGACCCGTCGGTTTCGGTCTGAAGGGTGCCGGATGCGGCATCCTCGTACCCCACAACCACGACGCCGTGGGTCGTCGCGACGTGCAGGTAGCTGAGCATGTGGCATTGGCTCAGGGCGGCGAGGAGGAGCTCCTCGGGGTTCCAGCGGTCGCGGTCGCCGTGGAAGGTGCGGTCGGCCGAGCCGAGGATGGGCGGCTTGCCCTCGGCCGAGATGATGTGGTCGCGGCCGTAGTCGCGGTAGCTCGTGGTGCCGGTGCCGCGGTCGCCCGTCCACTCGGTGGTGATCTCGTAGCGGTGTTCATGCCCCATGCGGCCATTCTGCCAGCGCGTTCTGGCAGCGCGCGTCCTGTCAGCGCCGGCGGAATGCCGGGTTGAGTGCGGCGGTAGGATGGGCGCACCATGAACGACTCGCCCGCGCGCCACTCTCGAGGCGTGGACGGCACCTTCAGTACGAGCGAGGCGGTCGAGCTCGCGGTCGTCGAGCGCAGCGGGTTCATCGAGTCCCGGCACGCGGGATCCGCGATCGTCGTCGCGCCGGACGGCAGTACGATCGCGGTGCACGGCTCGCCCGACGCTCCGATCCTGCCCCGCTCCGCCATGAAGCCGCTGCAGGCGGTGGCCGTGATGACGGCCGGCGCCGATCTCGAGGGTGCAGCCGCCGCCATCGCCACGGCCAGCCACGCGGGCACGCCCGCCCACGTCTCGCTCGTGCGCGGCCTGCTCGCACGCGCCGGCCTCGACGAGGGCGCGCTGGCGTGTCCCGCCGCCTGGCCGAGCGACCCGACGTCGCACGCCGTCATGCTTCGGGCGGGCGACGGCCCCTCGCGACTGACCATGACGTGCTCGGGCAAGCACGCGGCCATGCTGCTCGCGTGTGCGCACAACGGGTGGCCGGTCTCGGGCTATCTCGAGCCGCAGCATCCGCTGCAGGTGCACATTCGCGACGTGGTCGAGCGCATGACGGGCGAGAAGATCGGGCTGAGCGCCATCGATGGCTGCGGCGCCCCCGTTCACGCGATGTCCCTCGTCGCGCTTGCCCGCGGCATCCAGCGCATCGGCACCGCCTCACCTTCCTCGCCGTTCGCGCTCTACCGTCATGCCGCGCAGCTGCGACAGGCGGTGCTGGAGAACCCCTGGGCCATCGACGGCAGCGGCCGGCCGAACAGCGTGATCATCGAGCGGCTCGGCGTCTTCGCGAAATGGGGCGCGGAGGGCGTCATGGCCGTCGTGGCACCCGACGGCACCACCGTCACGCTCAAGATGCTCGACGGCGGGCTGCGGGCAGCGACCGTGGTCGCTCTCGCCATGCTCGCGGATGCCGGAGCACTCACCGGCGCGGCCGTGGCGGCGGTTCTCCCCGAACTCGGACTCGCCGTGCTCGGCGGCGGCGAGGTGGTGGGCGGAATCCGCCCGTCGTACACACGCACGCGCCCGCGTGCCGCAACTGCAGGCTGAGGAGCAGAGTATGCCGCGCCCACACGACTGGACATCGACACCATTCACGAGACTCCTCGGGATCGACCTTCCCGTCGTGCTCGGCGCCTTCGGCGGTGCCTCATCGACCGCGCTCGTGGCGGCCGTCAGCAACTCCGGCGGGCTCGGCTCGTTCGGGCTCTACGGGATGGGCGCCGACGCCATCAGGGCCACCGCGGGCGAGCTGAGGTCGGCCACGAGCCGGCCGTTCGCCCTGAACCTGTGGCTGCCGCTGGGCGGCGGCGCGCTTCATGGCGCCGCGCATCCGCTGCCTGAGGAATTCGCGTCGTACGTTGCCGCGCTCGAACCGTTCTTCGCCGAGCTCTCTCTGGCCGCCCCCGAGGCCCCCGAGCGCTACCTGCCGAGCTTTGAGGAGCAGTTCGCCGCGGTTCTCGAGGCGCGCCCTGCGGCCCTCAGCCTGGTCTACGGGGTACCGTCGGCCGAGGTGATCGACGCGTGCCGCGCCGAGGGCATCGTGGTGATCGGCACGGCGACCACGCCCGATGAGGCCAGGGCGCTGAACGAGGCGGGCGTCGATGCCATCGTGGCGAGCGGCATGGAGGCGGCGGGCCACCGCGTGTCGTTCCTGAAGCCGCCCGCCGAGTCGCTCATCGGCACCATGGCCCTGGTGCCACGCGTGGTCGACGCGGTCGACGTGCCGGTCGTGGCGGCGGGAGGCATCGCCGACGGGCGCGGCGTCGCGGCGGCACTCACCCTCGGCGCGCAGGCGGCCCAGCTGGGCACGGCGTTCCTCGCGTGCGACGAGTCCGCAGCCAACGCCGCCCACCGGGCCAAGCTCTGGAGCGCCGACGCCGAGACCACCGTGATCACGAGCGCGTTCTCGTCTCGTGCGTCCCGCGGCATCCCGAACCGGATGAGCGCCGCGCTCGACGCCCCCGGCGCCCGCCGCGCCCCCTTCCCCGTGCAGGGCTGGCTCACGGGCCGCATCAAGGCGGAGGCCGCCCGGCAGGGCAACGCGGATCTCATGTCGCTGTGGGCTGGCCAGGGCGCTCCGCTGATCCGGCATCACCGCGCGAGCGACGTCATTGACGCCATCGTGCGCGACGTCGGAGAGTTGCTCGGCTGACGCCAGCGGCGGCCGAACCGGTTGGCCCCGGCATCCGCCCAGGAACTGCTCGGCTGACGCCTAGGTGCCGAGCAGCGCGTCGGAGAAGGCCGCCTGCAGCTCGGCCGCCTCGCTCTCGCCGAGGGTGCGGAAGCGATGCGTCTGCGCCAGAATGTCAGCGTCGGGGAAGATGAGCGTGTTCGCAGCGAGCGCCGGGTCCACGGCCGCTGCCGCGTCTCGCGCCCCGTCGACCGGGCAGAGCGCCTTCACCCAGGCTGCCACCTGCGCCGCCACCGCCGGCTGGTAGTAGTAGTCGATGAGCGACTCCGCGTTCGCGCGGTGCGGCGAGCCGATGGGGATCTGCAGGTTGTCGCTGAAGAGCGTGCCGCCGGAGTCGGGCAGCGCGAAGCTCCACTTCTCCCCCGCCGCGGCGTTCAGCAGCGTGACGTCGCTCGACCGGGCGATGGCGACGACCGCGGCGCCGCTGCGCAGCTCGTCTACGTAGGAATGGCCGGCCACCGGCGCGAACTGCCCCGCCGCGACCTGCTTCTTCACCACGTCGAGCCCGTTGTAGAAGTCGTCCCTGGTCCAGTCGCCCGCGATGTCGACGCCGCGGGAAAGCATGATGAGCCCCATGACGTCGCGCATCTCGGTCACGACCCCGACGCCTCCTGTGAACGACGAATCCCACAGGTCCGAGATCGAGGAGAGCCCGCCCGGCACGGCATCCGTGCGCCAGCAGATGCCGGCCATGCCGCCTTGCCACGGCATCGACCATTGTCGCTTCGGGTCGTAGTCCACCCCTCGAAGCGGCGCGATCAGGTTCTTCGCGTTCGGCAGGGAAGCGGGCGCGAGCGCTTGTACGTAACCGTCGCGCACGAGGCGCGCGGCCATCCCGTCGTCGAGCACCGTGAGGTCGGCACCGATGTCGTCGCCGCGTGCGAGCCGCTTCGCGACGGTGGAGACGTAGTCGCTGCTCGAACGGATGCTCTCGCGGTAGCTCACGTCGATGCCGGTCTTCGCCGAGAAGGCCTTGAGTGTCGGATGGCCCCCTGCCGCGTCGCGGTCGAGGTAGTCGGGCTGGCTCACCCAGCGCAGCGAATGCTCGGAGCGCGACCGGTCGGCGGCCGCGGTGGGGCGCGGTGCCGGGCGCGGCGCGCATGCCGCGAGCGTCAGAGTGAGCGCGGTCGCGGCGGCGCCGGACAGCAGCTGCCGGCGGGTCGGCCGTGCAGCTTCGGCGAGGCGAACGAGCTGTGCCAGACGATTGTCGCCCGGCAGCTGTCGTCTCACGGGGGCTCCTCGTGCTCAAGGGCGGGAAGGCGCCGCGCCGCCGTTCGGCGGCACCGGCTCACGCATGAACCTACACAACGACGCAATGAAGCCTCGTCGCACGCGCCGACGCTCGTGGATACCCTGAAGTCGAGCCGACGAGAACGCGAAGGGAATCGAATGAGAATCGCCATCCCCCGTGAGGTGAAGAACAGCGAGTTCCGAGTGGCCATCACGCCCTCGGGCGTGCACGACCTGACCGGCCAGGGGCACGACGTCGTGGTCGAGGCGGGCGCGGGCGAGGGCTCCGCGATTCCCGACGACGAGTACGCGGCGGCCGGGGCCACGATCGAGGCCGACACCGACCGGGTCTGGAGCGACGCCGAGCTGATTCTCAAGGTGAAGGAGCCTGTACCTGACGAGTTCCGTCACTTCCGCGACGGCCTCGTCGTCTTCACCTACCTGCACCTTGCGGCGGATGCGGCGCTGACGCGCGCCCTCGTCGACACCGGCGTCATCGCGATCGCTTACGAGACCGTGCAGCTGCCGAACGGCTCCCTTCCCCTGCTGGCTCCCATGAGCGAGGTGGCGGGCAGGCTCGCGCCCATCGTCGGCGCGAACACGATGCTCGCTCCGAACGGGGGGCCAGGGCTGCTCGTTCCCGGCGTGCCGGGAACGCATCCGGCCCGAGTGACGGTTCTCGGTGGCGGCGTGGCCGGCAGCAACGCGACCCGCATCGCTGTGGGGCTGGGCGCCGACGTGCGCGTGCTCGACACCAATGTGGCCAGGCTGCAGGAACTCGACTCGCTCTATGCGGGCCGCATCACGACGATCGCCTCGAACAGCCTCGAAGTGGAGCGTGCGGTCGTCGATGCCGATCTCGTGATCGGTGCGGTGCTGGTGCCGGGGGCTCGTGCGCCCAAGCTGGTCTCGAACGAGCTCGTCTCGCGCATGCGCCCGGGAAGCGTGCTGGTCGACATCGCGGTCGACCAGGGCGGATGCTTCGCAGACTCCCGGCCGACGACGCATGCCGATCCGACCTTCGCCGTTCACGGCAGCCTCTTCTACTGCGTTGCCAACATGCCGGGCGCTGTCCCCCGCACATCGACCTACGCGCTCACGAACGCCACCCTGTCGTACGCACGGGCGATCGCCGGACAGGGATGGCGGGCGGCTCTCGAGGGCGAGCCGGCGCTCGTTCACGGCCTCAACGTGTGCGCGGGCGCCGTGGTGAACCGGGCGGTGGCGGAGGCGCACGGCATGGAGTTCCAGGAACCGGGCGGGTTCATTCACGGCTGAAGTCCAGTCGTGCACGACCGATGCCGCCGTCGGCGTCAACGAGCCATACGCGGCCCCGACCAGGTGCAAGGTACGGCGGCAGAGACGGGATGCGCGCGATCATGCGAACATCCGCTGGGGTGCAGCCGTCGAACACGAGACGCGCGCCGGGGCGGAGCGACGCGAGCACGCCCCATTTCGCCTGCCATTCGTCGGGGTCGCCGATAATGACTCGAGGGCGTCCGCTTGCGCCCACGTCGATGGCGCCGCTCGCCGGCACATGCCCGACGGCAGGCGCGCCGGAGGCATTCGCGTTCGCCAGGTCGATGACCTCGACCCGCTCTCCCGTCGACGAATCACGGATGCGTCGCGCCAGTCGCACAGGCGAACGCGAGACGAGAAGGTGGGTGCGCGCGGCGGTGAAGTCCACAACCGGCGTCGAGTCCGGCGCCGAGTCCGGCGCCGAGTCGGGCGCCGAGTCTGACGCCGAGTTCGGCGCCGAGTCTGACGCCGAGTTCGGCGCCGAGTCTGGCGCCGATGGCTCCTCGACTGCTGCTGCGCCCGGCAACGCGAGTTGCAGGCGGCGGCCGTTGAGGAATCCGCCACCCGGCGGCAACGACGAATCGTAGAGCGCGGGGTCCCCGCCCGCCAGAACGTGTTCCTGCCGGCTGCTCATGCGCAGCAACAGGCGAGTGGGGAACAGTGCGCAGAGTGCGGCGACTGGGCCGACCTCGCGCTGTGCACTCGCCACCACGTGGACGCCCCGGGCCGGAGAGTCGCGTAGCAGCGAGCCGAGCGCGTCGACAAACGCGTGCTGATACGCCTCGGGAAGGCGCGCGGGAACGGCGTCCAGGTCGTCGAGAAGCAGCAGAGTCTGACTGCTCTCGTCGGCCCGGCGGCCCCCGCTCACGCTGCCGTCGACAGCCAGCTCGTTCACCGCGTCCCACAGGCGCTCCAGGTCGGTACCGGGATCGACCGTGGTGATCGACGCGGGGGCCTGCCGCCGCAGCAGTTCGAGGAGCGTGCTCTTGCCGCACCGGGGCGCCCCCACGACGATGAGATGGCCGTCGGTCGCCGGCTTGTACCGTACCGGCGTCTGCGCCTGCCGAGACGGCACGTCGTCGAGACCGAGCATGAACTCCTCGGCCGCGGCCATCGGCAGCGCGTCGAGAGCGAGTTCGGTTGGAAGCGGATCGAGCCACGGGCGGGGCGGCGGCGCTTCGTCCGCACCGGCTGCGGCACCGGCCGCGCGAGCGATGCGCGCAATCGCGTCGCTCGTCGTGGCCGCCACCTGCACGGTGACGACCTCGCCTCCGGTCGCGACAACACAACGACCGGGGCGATCGGCGGGAAGGCGCGCAGCAGCATCCGTGCCGACGACGGCACGGCTGTCGGCCGGTGAATGCACACGAAGGGAGAGCCGCAATCCGCAGTTTGCAAGCAGCGCGTCTCGCACGACGCCGGACGGACGCTGCGTGCACAGGATCAGGTGTACGCCCAGCGAGCGTCCGCGTGCCGCCACGTCGAGGAACGACGCGTGCAACTCGGGCAGCGTCTCGAGCATGGCCTGAAACTCATCAACGACGATGACGAGCCGGCCGAGACGGCCGCGACAGGCAGGGTCGGCAATGTCGCGCGCGCCGAGTTCGGCGAGAAGCGCCTCGCGGCGCCGCAGCTCCGCGCCGAGGGACTGCAGGGCACGCGCGGCCGCGGCATGGTCGAGGTCGGTCATGACCCCGACGCAGTGAGGCAGCGCCGTGAGCGGTGCGAACGCAGCGCCTCCTTTGAAATCGATCAACAGGAACGACACCTGCCCGGGCGAACGGGTCGCCGCCATAGCCGCGACCCACGTGATCAGCAGTTCGCTCTTGCCGCTGCCGGTCGTGCCCGCAATGACGGCATGCGGGCCCTCGAGGGCCAGGTCGATTGCGTGCCTGCCTCCCGGTCGTACCCCGATCGAGCACCCGAGACCCGAAGCCTCGAAGCCGCGCTGATCGAGTTCGCCGAACGCGGCCGTC
Organism: Microbacterium sp. STN6; assembly: GCF_026410545.1. Lineage (GTDB taxonomy): Bacteria > Actinomycetota > Actinomycetes > Actinomycetales > Microbacteriaceae > Root112D2. Next base: position 613,781 of record NZ_JAPMIT010000001.1, on the reverse strand, counting down.
GTGGCTAGGCCGGCGGAGGCCGCGAGCCCCGCGGTCTCCGCGTGAGCCGCGAGGGTTGCCGCGAAGTGTTCGGCGTTCACGGCCGAGACCTGTTCGACGTCAAGGCGCCCTGGCGCGGGAATGCCATCGCCGTGGAGCAGCTGGGCGCCGCCGACGCCGTCGAGGCGAACGACCACGGAACACGATGGCGGGATGCGCCGCTGCTCGCCTGCGAGCGCAATGATCGCGCTGCTGGCACCGGCGGCCGATGGGCCGGGTGTTCGAACGGGCGCGGCCTCGTCGTACGATTCGCGCACCTCGATGCGGGTGGGTGCCTCGTTCGATTCGGAGTAGTGCGGCAGACGGCGGGCCCATTCCCAGCCGTGGTCGGGCAGTGAGCTGAGGCATGCCGTGGTCGGCGACAACGCGTGCGTGACCTGCACGAGATAGCTTCGCGCGAGCGCACGCGCCTGCCCTCGGGGGCCGAGGATGCCGACGCCGCCGAACGCGTCGGCGACGACGGGTGCAGCATCGAGTACCGCCGCCGATGCGATCAGCCTGCGTTCTGACTCTTCGCTCGCCTCACCTGCGACCCGTAGCGTGCTCGGCGACGCGCCGTTTCCGAGCACGAGCGCCAGTCGGCCCGATTCGATCGCGGCGGTGCGCCATCGCCGAGACTCGGCCTGCGGGTCGTCAAGAATGCTCGTCGCGCTGGGAAAGCGCAGCCTCAGCGCCGCTCGCTCGCGCTCGTGTTCCTCGTGAATCCCGATCTGGAGTCGCGCGGTCGCTGATTCACGCTCCCGCTGATGCCGTCGAGCGGAACGGCGGGCCTGCCAGCGACTGTCCGCCATGCCGGCGACCGCCATGACGGGGCTCAGCGCGGCAAAGACGAGCGCGAACGAGGAACGCGTGAGCGCCCAGATCGCACCCGCGGCGATAAGCGGAGCGATGATGGCCGCAAGCGGGAAGGGCGTACGGGCGGGGGCCGCTGCCCGAGGCGGCAGAGCCAGCTGCCGTTGCGTGTGATCGATCTCGCTCGTGTTCTGCACACGACAAGTCGAACACCGACACGAGTGCTGCCGTCCCCGATCGACGGGATCTGTGGAGGTGAGCAGGCAAGACCGGCGTGGGGAGAAGAGTCGCGGCAGCAGAGCCAGGCCGGCGTCAGCTCACGTCGAAGAACTGATCGCCGATCTCGACACGAGTACCGCGCCCAACCCGATAGCGCCGACCCGGCTCGCACAATCGCGTCTCCCCGGCTGGCGGATGAATGACGGTGCCGTTGCCCGAGTAACGGTCACAGATCCACAGCTCGCCGGCTTCAATGCCGAACTCCAGGTGGGTCTTGGACACCGAGCGGCCGGGATCGGAGATCTGCACGATCTGCGCCACGTGCTCCCCCGGCTGAGCGATCGGCCGGCGGCCGAGAAGACCGCCGCCCGTGATGCGCGCTCTTTCACCGGAACTGAAGCTGAGTGCAAACTGCGTGGTCGGCCCCGTCACCTCATCGAGAGCCTCGGCGAGAGCCTCGACAGGCCCAGCGACAGGCACAGCGACAGGCTCCGCGACAGGCTCACCGGCCTCGTCAGCCGCATCGACCTCATCGACCTCGTAGGCCCCATCCACAGGCTCGTCAGTCGCATCGATCGGCTCAGGCGGCATGTCGAACAGGATCTCGCGGCTCACGATCGCCGGCCCCGCTGTTGCTGGAGCGGGCAGCGGCTCGATGATGCTCGTATCGCTGGGTCTCGAATCGGCGACGGCCGGCCGCGTGAGCCTGGCTGCCGTGACGGAGCTGCCGCATTCGCCGCAGAACATCGCGCCCTCCGGCAGCTCGCTGCCACAGACCCGACAGTTCATCGTTCACCCTTCTTTCGTGCCTGACTCCCACGGTAGCCTGCGAACGAACGCAGCGAGACTGCGGCCCGCAGGCGCTGCCACCGGGTACGGCGTGAGCCGAGTTCGGTGCGCAGGTCGCGAACGGCCTGCCACACGGCATCCGCTTCTTCTGGCTTGGGAGCGGTTGGCGAGAACACGGCGCGGTCGGCGGCGCTGGCGAGCACGAGAGGCGGCATGCCGCCCACCACTTCGGCAAGCTCGAGACGGGTTGCCGTTGGGGCTGCCTCATAGCCGTAGTCGACGGCGGTGTCGGCGAATTCGCGCCACCCACCGGTGATGCGATCGATCGAGGTGGCGGCCCTGCGCCTCAGAACCCGCCTGCGCAGCTTCGCCGCGATGACGGCCAGGAAGGGTGCCGCGAGAATGGCGAGGCCAAGAAGGCTCCACCCGGCGATGGCGAGCACGGCGAGCAGGATCGCCACCAGGCCGGACATGGTGTCCGGGTTGTCGTCGACATGCGACGGCGGCGCCTCCTCCGGCGGCTTCACCGTCTCGTCCTTCGGCGGCTGGACCATCGTCTGGGGCCGCGAGATCTGCCGAGGCGTGTCGGGCTGCTTCTTCGGGATCGGCCGCACAGGCGGATTCGGGTCGACGCTCACCCAGCCATCGGCGCGCGTCTGCACCTCGATCCACGCCGAGACATCAGCGCCAGTGAAGGTGACACTGGAGCTCGTCTCCTGCCCCTTCGGCAGGGCGAATCCGAACACGACGCGGGCCGGGAAGCCGAGCTGCCTGGCCATGAGCGCGGCCGTGACCGCGTACTGCTCCTGATCGCCGATCATGGGGACATCCGTCAGCAGCTGCGTGATGCGGTCCGCGCTGTGGCCCGACCTGCTCACCGGCTCGTCCCCGATGCCGTGGCTGATGTAGCCGTTCTTCGCCAACGCCTTCAGGGCGGCGGCCAGCTTGGCGCCCGGCGTCGTGGCACTCCCCGCGTAGTCCTGCAGGGTCGAGACCAGTTCATCGGGCACGACGCTGACGCGGGGAAGCGCGGCGTCACCAGGCATCGCGGTGCCGAGCTGCGCGGCGGTTCGTTCGGGCTTCACAACCGCGTCGAGCGTGTATGCGTCGCCCGAGCCGAGCGGTCTCGTCACCGCACTCGTGCCCGTCGTGTCGTTGTAGAAGAACGCGTTGCTGAGCGCCGCCGCATCGTCGCCCGTGAAGCGCACTTGCTGCAGCTGCCCGTCTGACGGCACCCACACGCCCCGGTACCCGCTGATCGTCACGTTCAGGGAGACGCGCTCACCGTTGACGCCCGCCTGGTCGAGGCGGTACGGAACGCGCGTGAACGAACCGGATGCGGCGTTGCCGCTGCCCACCGAGTAGACGACACCGTCGTACGTATCGAGGGTGGCGATGCGCACGTGCCGCACGTCCCCGAGGCCGCGAACCGTGAACAACGGCGTCTTCGCGTTGGCCGGCTCGAGGTAGCGTCGGAACCCGACAAGCGGGCTCGGGTAGTCGCGCGGGTTGAACGGCTGCACAACGTGCGTGCGCACGACGTTGCGCGGAACAGTGGTGGGAACGAGGATGGTCGCTGCCGTGCCGACAGCGCCTGCGATGACGAGGATGAGCAGGGCGGAGAGCACGGTGCCCAGTCCGGCGAGGCGGCGCTCACCCGGCGTCTCGACGGCCACGCCGGACTGCTCGGCCAGGGAGTGGATCGACATCGTGCGTCGGCGCCAGCGGAACCACAGGAGCCAGAAGATGAGCAGGCCGAGAAGCGCCAATGCGTCGATGAGCGGCCACAGCGCATCCGTCGCCCCAAGCAGGATCGCCGAGACGAACAGGCCGACGGGAGGCAGCACGGCGAGTTCCGGACGCCTCGAGCGCAACGCCGTCACCAGGGTGATCACGATGGTGAGCAGCACGAGGATGAACGCCGGCACGAGCAGCGCCTGGTACGAGCCGACCGGCACTGAAATGGTGACGAGCTGCTTCCAGCTGGTCACGGTCGCGGTGGCGAGCGCAGACTCGGAGCCGAGCGTCGGAAGCACGCGGGAGAGGGCCTGATCGGGGATCGCCAGAGGCACGCCGAACGCGAAGTACACGACGATGACGGCGGGCACGACCACAGCGCTCGGCCAGCGGAAGCGTGCCGAGAGGCCCGCGAGAAGGCCGCCGATGACGATCGTCGCTGCGACCATGATCAGAAAGTCGACGCTGCGGTATACGGCCCAGAACGGCGAGGCTGCGGCGGCCGTGGCGGCGACGCCGAAGCCGATGTTCACCGAGGCGGATGCCGGGGAGCGGTTCATGCGCTGGCCGTCCTGCGGGCCAGGCTCTTCTGCAGGTCCTCGAGCACGCCCACCGTGAGCACGGTGAGGTCGGCGACGCGACGCAGCGAGGGCGGCGCAGACTCATCGCAGACGACCGCGATGACATCGACGCCGATCGGGAACTGCAGCGCAGCGGCCTGCAGCTCGTTCGCCGGAACAGTGGAGCCACACACGAGGAACGCGATGGAGATGCCTGCGGCCGAATCGGAGGCGACGCGGGCAAGCTCGGTCAGCGGCAGCGCCGTCTGGGCGAGCTCGACCCTCGCGAGGTCGTCGAGCAGGCGCGCGCGACCGAGGGTGCTCAGTCGGCGCACGGCACGGACGGCGCGCTTGGCGAAGTCGGGAGTGCGCTCGCTCGCGACGACGGAGACGTCGCGAGCATCCCTGATAGCGCGTACGCCGAGCGAGCCGGCGGCGCTGACGGCCAGCTCGAACTCCTCAGCGGTGGCGTAATCGGCCGCCGCGAGGCTGAGGGCGATCATGAGGTGGCTCCGCCTGGTCTGCTCGTATTGGCGCACCATGTAGCTGCCGGTCTTCGCCGTGCTCTTCCAGTGGATATTGCGACGCTCGTCCCCCGGCACGTATTCACGCAACGCATGGAACGCGATGTCGCTCGAGGTCAGGTCGCGGGTCGGTGCACCCTCGAGATCGCGGATGAACCCGGTGCTCATGCTCGGAATGGCGGTGGTGCGCGGGTGCACGAACAACTCGAGGGTGCTCGCCCAGACGACCTCCCTGCGCAGCAGGCCCACCGGGTCGGCGCGCACGGTTCGCACGGGGCCGATGGGGATAACGCCGCGATGGGCGGTCGGCACGATGAAGACATCGCGGTACTCCGCCCCCGCGGGGAGGCTCGGCATGGCGAACTCCGCGAGGCCGAAGCCGACGGGAACCTCGACGCGAACTCCCGAGATTCGGCGCCTGGTGGGGTTGTGCACCGTGATCTCGCCTGGTGCCTTCTCGCCGACCACGACGCGGTTTGCGGGCATCGCCAGGGTGACCTCGTGCGCGTTGCGGCCGATGAGGTAGAACAGGGCCGCGCAGGCAAGGGCGAGCGAGGTCCAGGCCATGGCGACGGCCTCCACCCAGCCGAACCGATAGCCGAGCACGAACGAGAGCAGCATGATGACGGCGATCGACCAGCCCAGGGGCGTGACGACGGCACTGACCCGCGCCCACACGGCAGTCGCGCGCGTGCGCACGGTGCCGGCGATGCGCACGATGGTGACGATCGCGTCGGCGAGCCTGCCATCCCTCGTGCCGACGATGCGCGTACGCGCGTTTGTCAGCTCATGCTGCGTTCTCGTTACGGTGTTCGTCACACGGCTTGCCGATCGGCCGGGGGCGGCGTCTCGATGAGAATCTGTGAGACGACGCTCGAGGCGGTGACTCCGTCGAACTCGGCTTCGGGGTCGAGCAGCAGGCGGTGCGCCAGCACGGGCTCCGCGAGGGCCTTGACGTCGTCAGGAATCACGTAGTGACGGCCGTTCGCGGCCGCCATGGTCTTCGCCGTGCGAAGCAGCGCGAGGGCGCCCCGCACGCTGACGCCGAGCCGCACCTCGACCGCGGTCCTCGTGGCGTCGACCAGGCGTGAGACGTAGTCGTTGATCGCCGGGTCGACGTGCACGGTGCGCGCGAGCGACGCCATCTCGACGATCGTGTCCGCAGGCACGACGGAGGGCACGACGACCTCATGCGCGCGGTGCTCAGAACCGTCAAGGATGCGCAGCATCGCCGCGTGGTCGGGATACCCGATTGAGGCCTTCATGATGAATCGGTCGAGCTGCGCCTCGGGCAGACGGTAGGTGCCCGCCTGTTCGATGGGATTCTGGGTAGCGATGACCATGAACGGCGCGGCGACGGGGTGGGTGACACCGTCAACCGTGACCTGGCCCTCCTCCATGACCTCGAGAAGCGCCGACTGCGTCTTCGGGCTCGCCCGGTTGATCTCGTCGGCGAGCACGATGTTGGCGAAGACCGGGCCGCGATGGAACTCGAACTCACCGGTGCGCTGGTCGTAGATGTTGACGCCCGTGATGTCGCCCGGCAGCAGATCCGGGGTGAACTGCACGCGGTTGCTCGCGCCATGCACGGACTGCGCGATGGCGCGAGCGAGCGAGGTCTTGCCGGTTCCCGGGAAGTCCTCGAGCAGCAGGTGACCCTCACTGAACAGCGCCGTGAACGAGAGCCGGATGATGTGCGTCTTGCCGAGCACCACCTTCTCGACATTGCTGACGAGCCGCTCGAAGACGTCGGCGAACCACGCGGCCTGCTCCGGGGTCATCGTCATGCCGGGGATCCTCCTGTTTCTCTCCACCTCGTCGGCGGCTGAATTCAGTATGCCGGTCGCAGCGCCTGCGGCCGTGGCGGACTCACTGGTCATAGTCGGTGCTCCGATACGTCTTGGTGTAGAGGTTGCTGCCGCCACTGTCGTTCATCTGCACATAGACGGTCAGTAAGCCGCTTACGCAGTTCGTCGCCGCCCCCGCTGCGGGCATGGAGGTCTTGGTGACGCCAGCATCGCAGCTGTACTGCACCGAGGTATAGGACGCGGGGGCCTGCGTCCAGCTGAAATCGCCGTTCTCGAAATGAAGTCCGCCCACCTTTGTATCAACCGGCGTACCTATGACCTTCGCGAACTCGTCGCTCGGAAGTCGGACCGCACCGTCGTCGTAGACAGCGACCCTGCGAAGATGAACGGTGATGGGCTGACCGTAGTTCCCGGTGCCCGCAGAGATCGTGCCTCCCACACTTATTGCCTGCCACGCAGTCGAAGAGTTGGCGCCATCCACCCGATACTCGCACGGCATCGTCGGCGAGCACGCCGGCGTAACGCTGTCCAATATGAAGTCAAAGGTCGTCTGGCTGGATGAATCCGGCTGCCTGTGAGTGTTGAATGCGGTGATTGGCCCGGGCGTCACGTGCGGGCTCACCATGGCCACGTTGCTTGCCGTGCAGCCTTGGCCGTTGTAGGCGAACGCGACGAAGGAGTACGGGGTGTCTGCCGAGAGCCCCGAGAAGGTGTCTGCGGTTGTCGAGGCAGGGAGCCCGTCGTGAACCGTCGCTCCGTTGGCGAGGATAGTGCCGTTCGAGCGACAGGTCGGGCCTGAGCCGCCGGAGTATGCGGCAACCGCATACTTGGTGATGCCGCGACCGTTGCCGTCGAAGACGCCGGGCCAATTGACGTTGACGCTCGTTGAACCGTAGCTGGGCTGAGCGGCCGTGAGATTGCCAATGCGCTGGGGCGGCCCTGCGGGCACGCCTGTGGCCGTGGCCTGGTTCCAGTTGGTGGCTCCGTAAAACGCGTTTCGGGAGGCGACACTGACCGTGTACTGGGTGCCGTTGGTCAAGTTCCCGACATCAATCGCGTACGTTCCCGCCGACACGACGGTCGTGTTGTCTGCCACCGTCACGAGGTAGGACGTGACGGCGCTGGCACCGGGCGTCGCGGGCGGCTTGTCCCAGGTGATGTGCAGGCCACCGTCGAGGGGCGAGGTGGCGAGGTTGGACGGTGCGGCAGGCACGATGTTCGACCAGACCGCATCGGGGTACGCGACAGCATCCGAGATCCCGAGCGCGTTCTTCGCCGTGACCGACACCCGTACCTGGTTGTCGGGCCCGTTGCCCGAAGTGGGCACGGTGCACGACGTCGCGGCACAGGTCGTCGTGTTCGTGCTGCCGTCGCTCGCCCTCGTCGTCGTGACCTGGTAGTCGGTGATCGGCGAGTTGTTGAACGCGCCCGGCACCCACGAGAACGTGAGCTTCTGATCGCTGATACCGGTCAATTGCAGGTTCTGCACGGGGTCCGGCCTGTCCTGCACCGAGATGCGCACGGTGCCCCATGCATAGCGATCGGGGTCACCCGTGGCATCCGCCACCTCATACTGCAGGTTCGTGTCGATCGGCTGCGCGTTGGCCGAGACGCTCACCGTGAGGGTGCTCTTGTCGGCGCTCGGGGTCACGGAGACGCCGGGGGGCAGGGCGTCCGAGCCGATGCCGCGCACCGCGACCACCCGAAGCGGTGTCTTCGGGAACGGGTTCGTGGCCGCGTCGTTCGCGAGCACGTCGACCGTCTTGGTCGTGCCGCGCTGAACGATCGCCGAATCGGCGGCCGGCACCGCGAGCGGCCTGGTCGATGGCACCACCGTGAGCTGGATTCGCCCGGCCTGGCCCGCGTTGATCGCGTCCTTCACCCCGACGAGCACGGTCGCGACGGCGCCCTTCGGCGTGCTCTCTGCCGCGTCGATGTCGAGCTTCTGCCCGCTCAGGCTGACGGAGAAGCCCTTCGGCTTCGGGTCGAGCACGGTGTACGTGAGCTCGCCCTGGTCCTTCTGGTACGGGTAACGCGTGAGCTTCACCAGGTCGATGGTCTTCTGCTGGCCAGGCTCGAAGTCGATGAGCCCGCCGGTGAACACAGGCGGCTGGTTCTCGCGCGGCGTCACGGTGATAGGCAGAACGAGCGTGGCCGTGTGGCCGTTGGGGTCGCTGGGAGACGTGCCATCCGTCACTTCGAACGAGATGGAGGCGGGGCCGAAGTACCGGTCGGCGCTCGTGAACACCAGCGTGTGCGAATCCTTCACCAGGTTGTCGCCGTTCGAATGCGTTGCGCGCACGGTCGACGCATCGGTGAGCATGACCTTCTTGCCGCCCGCTGCCACGACGTAGCCGCCCAGGTTGATCGTCACGGTGCTCTCGCTCGCCACCGTGACGTCGCGCGCGCCGCGCTTGAGCTGGGGCAGGGCGTCGTCGAAGCCGGGTACCCAGATGAACGCGTACGAGACGATCGATGAATCATCGGGATGCCGCACGGCGAACGGGATGATCTGGCTCTCGTTCTCAATGGTCACCCTGATGCGCTTGTCGCTCGTGACGGTCGCGGTATCGCCGTAGCCGGGCAGCACGCTGAGGCCGAGACGGGATACCGGACCGTCGGCGAAGAACACGTTGGCGAGCACGTCGACGTCAACGCTCGTGCGGCCCAGGATGTCGGAGAGCGCGAGCACGGTGTCGTTTGCAATCGGGCGAGACAACGGCGCGTTCTTCGCCACGATGACGGTCAGGAAGTTGGAGCTTGTGCCACCGCGTTCGTTGCTGATCTCGTAGATAAAGCCATATCGGCCCTCGGTCGCGGGGGCTGTCACGGTGACGAGTTCGCCATCGGTGGTCGCCTTGATGCCCGGCGTCGTTGAGGTGACGTTGGTGACGGTCAGCGGGCTGTTGTCAGGGTCGGAGTCGTTCGCGAGCACCTGCACGCTGACGGTTCGCGAGGGGCGCACGGTCACCTCGTCCTCGACCGCGACGGGGTTCCTGGCCCCGTCGAGCTTCGTGGCGATGCCTACGCGCACGATCCCTGTGGCCCTCGCGCCCAGCGCATCGACAACGGTGTAGCCGAACGTGTCGGTGCCTGCCGAGTAGTCGCCGGCCTCGTAGTCGATCCAGTCGGAGCCGACCTTGGTTACCGCACCCTTCGCCGGGTTGCTCTCCTGACCGAGCAACTGAACCGAGTCGCCGTCCGGGTCGATGCCGGTCAGCGGGATCGGGATGCGCACGGTGTCACCCGCGAGGACCCGCGCCGTCACGGTCTTGGGCACCGGTGCGTTGTTCGTCGCCGCATCCAGCTCGCGCACGGCGATCTTCACCTGCGCGGTCGCCCATTGGCCGTCCGGCGCCGACACCTTGTATGTCGCCGTGAAGTTTCCCGTCGACTTCGGTGCGAGATAGCGCAGCCTGTCGCCGGAGACGAACAGCAGACCGGCGTTCTGGGGCAGCGGCTGCACGAGCGTCGGGTCGAGCGTCAGCTCGTCGCCGTCTGGCTGCGAGTCGTTGTCGAGCACCGGGATGTCGATGGCGTCGCCCACGCGCACGGAGACCGTGTCGTCCATAGCGACCGGCGGCTGCCGCACGGCCGGCTGCGGGATCTCGATGACCGTCACGGTGCCCTCGGCCTCTGCGAGCCCGTTGCTGACCCGGTACGTGAAGTCGACGGGCGCCTCAAGCGGCCGGGTGAGCGTCACCCGCAGAATGCGCTGCTGCAGCACCTCCACGCGGATGCCGCTAGCCGCCGGCACGGTCGTGACACCCGTGATGAGCAGCACGCCGCCTGCCGGGTCGATGTCGGTGGCGAGGACGTCCACCTCCTGGGTGCTCTGTGCGTGGATGAACGCCGTGTGCGGCACGGTGATGGGCTGCGTCTTGGAATCCGGCGGGGCCTGAACGTCGATGCGAACGAGCCCGGTCGCCGTCGTCACCCCGTCGGTGACCGCGTAGTCGACGTAGTGCGGCCCGACCTGCGTGCTCGTGAAGCGGAACGTGCCGCCCTCGTAATCTGGCGTGATCGTGGCATCCGGCTTCGCGGGCACCGCCGAGAGCCGCAAGGCGCCCGTGCCGCCGCGCACGTGCGCAAGCGGCGAGACGGTGATCTCCTGCCCGGCGGTGGCCAGCAGCGCGAACGGGTCGGCGATGATCGGCACCTGGTTCGCCGGCCGCACCGTCACCGCGAGCACACCCGTACCCTCCGCTCTCGAGTCGGAGACCACGAGCGCCACGTTCTTCAGCGTGCCGCCCTTGCCCGCGTCCGAGAACACCACGCCGCCCTGCGGCGTGTATGTCACGGTGTCCGGCGCCGGCACGGTTGCGGCGGTCAGGTAGAAGGGGTCACCGTCGGGGTCGTACCAATCGCCCAGCACCTGCGAGGTGACCCTGCCACCCGCCTGCACGAGCGCCTTCGTGCGACGGATCTGCTGCGGCGGCGAGTTCTCCTGGGGCGTTCGCACGGTCACGAGGACGTGGGCGCTGGCTGTTCCGCCGCGGCCGTCGGTGATCGTGTAGTCGAACGAGAGGGTTCCCACGGCATCCGCTGGCAATGTCAGCTGAAGACGCTGGCCGTTGCCGACGATGTCGACGCGCCCCCTGGTGGCGTCGACCGGCGTCACCTGCGTGATCATGAGCACGTCGCCGTTGGGGTCGTAGTCGTTCATGAGCACCGGAAGCGGGCTCACCCTGCCCGGCCTGGCCCCGAACGAATCGTCGATCGCGACAGGCGGGGCCTGCGTCTTCTCGTACTCAGGCGGCGTGTCGAGGTTGTTCTCCTCGATCTGCTGCGTCTTGTCCTTCTTGACGACGAGTTCGTCCCAGTTGTCGATGAGCGCATTGCCCTGCTGCACTGCCCACGACGTGCCGCTGACCTCGTCGTTGAGCACCACACGGTCACCGTTCACGCGGTACACCAGTTGCGCACCGCCCGGCATGCTCGACAGCGTGTCTTTCACACCATCGGATGCCGCTCCACACGTCTTCCACGCGGTGCCGCCAGCCCAGCCCGCGTACACGCAGCCGTCGACCCGCGTCGGCGCGGCGGGTCGCCCCATGCTGCCGCTCAGCACCTTCGTGGCGCCTCCGCTGTCGAGCCGTACGGAGACGAGGCCGGCCGACGACGCGATGTAGACAGTGTCGCCAGAGGTTGCGGGCTGCTCGAGAACCGCACCGGTGGCACCCGCGAGGGCGTCTGAAAGGTCGACACGGCCGCGGTCGAGGTAGAGCATGCGTGTGGTCGCGTCGAGGAGCGCCCAATGGCCGCCGATGCTCGTGATGCTCAGTTCGTCGTCGGCCTTGTCGATCGAGACGTCACCGACGGTCTGCATCGCGGTGCCGGCGGCGAGATCGACGCGGCGAAGCTGATGCGTCTCGGGGAGGTAGGCGAAGAGCACCCCCGCCTGGTCGATGGATGTGACCGAGCGGCCGCCGAGATCGAGGGTCGGCTGTGACTCGACGGTGAAGTCGGCCAGCTGCGAGAGGCCTGTCAGCCAGAGCTGCCCCGTCGCCTCCGAGCTGATCGCCACCGAGGTTCCCGCGAGCTGCACCCGCGGCTGCCGGGGTGGAAGCGGAACGCTCTTGCCCGCCTGGGATGTCGCGGGATTGACGCGGGAGACGGTGTTCTCGCCCGCGTCGACCATGAGAACCGTCTTGCCGGACTGCACGACATCCGTGCTCGAGCTGGCCGAGCTGACGACGGTGTTCAGGCGAGAGATCTCGGTGTTCGCCCTACCGAGAAGGGAGCGTGACTGGCTCGTGACCCACACCGACGCGTCGTCGAGTTGCATACGCTGAGCGGGGTAGCCGCCGGAGACGAGCGCCAGTGTCGTCACGAGAGCGACGATCGAGGTGCTGCTGACGGCGGTGACCGCGAGCGACTTATGGGCTGCCAGCCACGCGCGAATCATGAATCGTCCGCCGTCGTTGCGCATTTCTGCGCGCTCGAAGGCCCCGTTCTTCCGTCTCGGTTCACCGCCACCGTGATGCACACCGGCCCGGATTCAGAGGGGTCGACCCTGAACTGCGTTCCACGCTGGATGCTGGGCGGGGTGTCCCCCACGCGCACCTGGTACGCGTCGTCGGGCAGCAGGCCGGGATCGGGCCAGGAGAAGACGATCGTTCCGTCCGCCACGTTGGCCGAGATGTCCCTGACCGTGGGAATGTCGGCGACCGTCGACGAGCGCACCAGCACGACGGTGGCCGTGACGCCGAGAGCGACGACGAGCGCGGCGCACGCGACGAGCGACCATGCGAGCGTTTTCGTACGTCGTCCCGCGATCTCGGCCGAACGACTGGCACTCACGATGCTTCCGGCGCTCTCACGTGAGGCCGAACGCCCGAGGGGCCGCGCGGTCTGCTGAGGCCGGGGCTTGCGCGTGCGCCTGCGGGGGCCGCCGGGATCGACGCTGACAATGCCCTTGATGCGCGTGCGGTCTTCGGGGTCGGCGACCGTCGCGAGCGCCCAGTCGTCCATTGCGACCTCGATGGGCGTCTGGGCGAGCCCGAGCTCGGTCTCGATCGACTGCAGCTCCCTGATGAACTCGAGGGCGCTGCGTTGGCGCGCCTCGGGCTTCTTCGACATGGCCCGCGCGAGCATCGCCTCCAGGCGCGGGGGCACGTCGTCTCGGCCGATCGGCGCGGGCCTCGCCTTCGTGATGCGGCCGATGAGGTCTGCCGGCGTGTTGTTCTTCCCCGGCACTTCGAAGGGCGAGCGACCCGCCAGCAACGAGTAGAGAGAGGCACCGAGGGACCACACCTCGCTTGCCACGGTTCCCGGAGTGTTGTCGAGCAGAACCTCAGGGGCCGACCACGGGATGGACAGGCCCGCCGCCTCATCGAGCTCGACGTCGCCGAGCGTCGAGGCGATGCCGAAGTCGCTGAGAACGGGATGCCCGTACGCGGTCGTGAGAATGTTCGACGGCTTGATGTCGCGGTGCAGCACACCGGAACGGTGCGCGGTCTCGACGGCACTCGCCACCCGGATCCCGATGGAGAGCACCTCCGGCACGCCCAGCGGCTGCTGACGATAGCGCTGCCCGATGGACGCCGAGCACAGTTCCATCACCAGGTACGGGCGCCCGTCTGCCGAGACGCTCGCCTGGTAGACCGTGAGGATCGACGGATGTGTGCTCAGCTGGGCCATCAGGTTCGCCTCGGCCTGGAACATCTGGCGCACCTGCGGCGTGGCCACCTCGGAGAGCATGACTTTGACCGCCACCTGGCGCCGCGGCATGTTCTGCTCGTAGAGGAAGACGTCGGCGAAGCCGCCGGAACCGAGCACGCGCACGTAGGAGAAGCCGGGCAGAACGGGGGGCTGCGAAGGCAGGCGTCTGGCCATGGCGCCTCCCCCGAATGATCAGTCGCGACGGCGACCCCAGATGCTCCAAAGTGGTCAAGCCTTGCGTCGGATGCCTCCGCGTCGGCTGAAGACTATTCTAGGCAGGCCCCATACCGCGTTTGGGCGTTGATACCGTAACTGGGGACAGTGCGACACACCCCCAAGTCGGGGGTCACGCCGGGCGAGAGGGCGAGGCGTCACCTTCTCGCATCAGTGCCGACGCACGGTGTGAGGATGCTGTCGCCTCAGTGCCGACGCATGGTGCGAGGATGCGCGTCGTCCGCCTCGTCGACGGATTCAGGGGTCTCGAGCACGTCGACCACGACGACGGTCACGTTGTCGCGACCGCCGTTGCCGAGCGCGGCATCCATCAGAAGCTTCGCGGCGTCGAGCGACGACGACCCGTCAGAGAGGAAGTGACGGATGCCGTGCTCCGTCAATTCCTTCGTGAGCCCATCCGAGCAGACCAGGAACCGAGAGCCGGCGACGACGGGGATGAGCCAGTAGTCCGGAACCGGATCTTCGTTGAAGCCCACCGCTCGCGTGATGACGTTGCTGTGCGGGTGCACCTCGGCCTCGGCGGGTGTGATGGCGCCGGCATCGATGAGTTCCTGCACGATGGAGTGATCGGTCGTGAGCTGGTCGAGCACGCCGTCGACGAGTTGGTACACGCGCGAATCGCCGATGTTCAGCACGAGCCAGTGCGGCACGCCCTCGACGAGGGTCAGCGCAATGCCGGTGACCGTGGTGCCCGTGCCGAGGTCGGTGGTGCCGACGCCCCGAGCGATGTCGTCAACGGCGGAGCGCAGCGCCTCGTTGATCGCCTCGCGCTCCACGAACGGCGAGGAAACCTTCTCGGCCAGACGCGTCACCACCGCGGCGCTCGCGAAGTCCCCGGCGGTGTGGCCGCCCATGCCGTCGGCGACGGCGAAGATCGGCGACCGAGCGAGCAGGCTGTCCTCGTTCGCCGCACGACGGTAGCCCGTGTCGCTCAGGGCTGCCCAGGCGAGGCTTAGCCGGCCGGCCTCTCCCCCGGGAACGGCTACATTGTGACGCCTGTTGCTGCGTCCGATCTGCGTCACAGACGATCCTCTCCGGGTCGTGTCGGGTGGGAAACCGTCATGGTTGAACGCCGACCAGGCACAATCTCGATGATATTACCGTCGCCGATATCCACGGTCGTGCCCGCGAGAACCGCCCGGGACTCGCCCGGCCGCATCCTCGTCGTCGTGATGCCGGGACCGGCCAGTGCCGTGCCGTTCGTGGAGCGAAGGTCGGTGACGACGACGGAATCGCCGACGGGCTCGATGCGCAGGTGCGTGCTCGAGACCTCCTGGGTGGGCGACGCGACGCGAACCAGCCGAGGGGCGGCGCCGGCGACGAATTCGGGCGCCCTCGGGTTGCGGCCGAAGAACGTGGGCGCGTCGAGGTCGAACGGCTCGCCCGGGA
Organism: Microbacterium sp. STN6; assembly: GCF_026410545.1. Taxonomy (GTDB): domain Bacteria; phylum Actinomycetota; class Actinomycetes; order Actinomycetales; family Microbacteriaceae; genus Root112D2. The sequence goes on along the minus strand of NZ_JAPMIT010000001.1, from coordinate 598,526 downwards.
GCAGGCGGAAGCCGAACGGCGTCGTCGGGCCGGGTGGCGTGTGCGGCGCCGCCGGCTCGACCTGCCGCGCGGCGGCCTGCTGCGGCGTCGGGGGTGCCGTCTCGGCGCGGATGCCGGGCTCCACGGGTCGCGGAGACGATCGCGGACCCCTGAGCAGCACCGTGTCGTCGAGCTCGGCCCGCACGATCGTGTCGTCGTCGAAGTCCGCCTGGCCGGGGGCACTCGCCTTCGGTTCCGGTTCAGGTTCCGGTTCCCGTTCCGGTTTCGGCTCCGGTTTCGGCTCCGCTGCCGCGGGCGTTCCCCACTGCCGCGACGGCAGTGGCCGCTCGCGGATGACGGTCTCGTCGAGTTCGGGTGGAAGCTCGCTCGCCTGCGGACGTTCGCTCTCAGGCGGGAGCTCGGTCCCGGTCTCAGTATCGGTCACGGTGCTGCCGCGCCGCACGAACACGATCGTCTGCTCGATATCGTCGAGCGCTAGCTCGTCGTTCGACCACAGCGCTCCCCCGGCGTGCAGCACGCCTTCCGCGACCGGCAGGGAACCGGCGGGAGCGCGCGCGCCGAACGAGCGTGGTTGCTCCTCGTCGTCGCCCTCAGCCTCGATGCCGCCGATCTGAAGCGCGGTGACCGAGCGGAAGTCGGCAAGAACCCACGGCTGGATACCGGCCGCGCTGAAGCGCCGGGCGCCACCGATCGAGACGACGTCGACCACGGCCGTGCCCCTCGTGACGACCGTGACGGTGCGGCCATCCGCCGATCCCGCATCGGGGATGCTGGCCAGCGCGAATGACCGCACGGCGCCGTCGCCGGCCAGAGGGATGAGGGCGACGACCTCCTCCACCTGCACATCGTGCCTGCGGGCGAGCGCCCAGAGCGATTCGATCACGTCGGGCGCCGGATCGTCGCCGAGAGCGACGATGAAGCTTCGCCCGCACACCAGAAGCCAGTTACGCGATGCCGACGGCGGCAGCGAGCGGGTGTGGCCGGATGTCACGTTGGGGTCATCCTTCACGTCGAAGGTTCACGGCTCAGTCAGCCGTCGGTGCAGTATGACTCGAGTGTATCGGCGCCGGGGCCGGCTCAGGAGTCCCCGCCCGAGCCATCGGCGAACGCCCACTCCGGCAGTGTTCCCCCGTCAATGACCATGCCGAGAACCTCAGCCATGCCGTAGCGCGAGTCGATCGCTCGGACTCGGTCCAGGAATTCTCCGGCGCAGCTGCCGAGCCCGAGCGCCCAGGAGAGCCACGCGAGCATGGTCAGCGGCGCGGGCAGAAGCCCCGGCGCGGGTGCCATGCCGCACGCCGCCTTCAGCAGCTCGATTGCCCTCTCGACACGCTCGACGTCAGGGCGTCGAGGCGAGCTGCCCATCATCATGCTCGCCAGCAGCACGTCGTCGGCGTGCTGTAACGACGGATTGGCGAGCGATGCCGCGACGACGTCGTCCATGCTCCCACCAGACTCACACATCGCCACCCTCGCTCGCGCATCCGCGCTGGCCGAGAGCCGCCCCGCGTCGGGCCCGAAGGCGAACTGCAGCATCGCCTGATCCCGAGCCGACGGAGGCTGGATGGCCGCAAGAAGTGTCGCCGCCTGATCGGGTGTCAGCGACGCCGCCTGCCACGAGAGCACCTGCTCGGTAAGGTCCACGAGGGCGTTGGGCGGGATGGGGCCTTCGATGCGGTTGAGTGCGCCCTCGACGCGCCGGCGCGTCGAGGCATCCGCTGGTTCGATGCGCGCGAGCTGCTGGGCCGAGGCGGCGACCGTGTGCTCGGCGGGCAGGCGCTGCTGCAGCCCGGATGTGGTGATGAGCGAAAGCGGCCGACCGCTTGAGGGGCAGTCCGAGTCGTAGTACGAGCCCCAGCCGTCGGAGGCGACGCACGCCGCGTCGCGCACGGTGAAGCCGCTAAGCTCGGCGCGCCTGATGAGTTCGTCTGCCACCTCGCGATGCGGCGCATGGCCCGAGTCGGCGAAGCGCTGCTGCGTATAAACGACGGGCACCACCGCATCGACCCCGTGCAGCCGGCAGAAGACCCCGATGATGGTCGTCACGATTCGTTTGACGACGGTGCGATTCGTCGATGCCGGCAGGTTGAAGCGCAGCGCCCCGCAGGTGCGCTTGCCGCGCAGGGCGACGAGCACCACGCTGTTCTCGGGCTCGAAGCCGACCATGTGCGGCACGGCCGCGAGAAACTGGGCGAGGCCGTCGACCTTCACGAGGGTGTCCATGCGTCAACGATGGCGTGCGCGCGGCACGGGCTCGCGGCATCCGCTGACATCTGTGGAGAACGGATGCGGGCGCCGCAGCAGTGCAGGAGCACCGCCGCAGCGCCCGTACCTCCTACACCTCGTCGGTGATGGCCCCTGCGAACTGAGCGTTGTACAGGCTGTAGTACGCGCCGCCGCGGGTCAGCAGTTCGCTGTGCGTGCCCTGCTCGACGATGCGGCCCGCCTCCATCACGAGGATGAGGTCGGCGTCGCGAATGGTCGACAGGCGGTGCGCGATCACGAAGCTCGTGCGGTCCGCACGCAGCGCTCCCATCGCCTGCTGCACGAGAAGCTCGGTGCGCGTGTCGACCGAGCTCGTCGCCTCGTCGAGAATGAGCACGCTCGGCCTGGCGAGGAACGCCCGCGCGATCGTGAGCAGCTGCTTCTCGCCCGCGCTCACGTTCGCGCCCTCATCCTCGAGCACGGTGTCGTAGCCGTCTGGCAGCGAATGCACGAAGCGGTCAACGTAAGTCGCTTTCGCCGCATCGAGGATCTCCTCCTCGGTCGCATCGGGCCGGCCGTACGCGATGTTGTCGCGAATGGTGCCCGCGAAGAGCCAGGTGTCCTGCAGCACCATGCCCATGCGGCTGCGCAGGTCGTAGCGGGTCATCTTCGCGATGTCGTCGCCGTCGAGCGTGATGCGACCTTGGTCGATCTCGTAGAAGCGCATCATGAGGTTGACGAGCGTGGTCTTTCCCGCGCCCGTCGGCCCGACGATCGCCACGGTCTGCCCGGGCTCCGCCACGAGCGAGAGATCCTCGATGAGCGGCGTCTCGCTCGTGTAACGGAACGACACGTTCTCGAACGCCAGCCGGCCGCGCGTGCCCTCTGGGCTCACCGGCTCCTCGGGATCCTCGCTCTGCTCCTCGGCGTCGAGCAGCTCGAAGACCCGCTCGGCCGACGCGACGCCCGACTGCAGCAGGTTGGCCATCGATCCGAGCTGGCTCAGCGGCTGCGTGAACTGCCTCGAGTACTGGATGAACGCCTGAACGTCGCCGATCTGCATGGCGCCGGAGGCGACCTGCAGCCCGCCGACGACCGCGATCGCCACGTAGACGAGGTTTCCGACGAACATCATGGCCGGCATGATGATGCCGGAGACGAACTGCGCGCCGAAGCTGGCCTTGTACAGTTCCTCGTTCTTCACGCGGAACAGCTCGCCGACCTCGCGGTGACGGCCGAAGACCTTCACGAGCGCGTGGCCGGTGAACGCCTCCTCGATCTGCCCGTTGAGAACGCCCGTGTGCGTCCACTGTGCGACGAACAGCTTCTGCGAGCGCCTGGCGATCAGCACGGTCACGATGAGGGTGATCGGGATCGTCACCAGGGCGATGATGGCGAGCAGCGGCGAGATCACGAACATCATGACCAGGACGCCCACAACCGTCAGCAGCGAGGTCAGCATCTGGCTCATCGTCTGCTGCAGGCTTTGCTGGATGTTGTCGATGTCGTTCGTCACCCGGCTCAGCAATACGCCGCGCTGCATGCGGTCGAAGTACTTCAGCGGAAGCCGGTTGATCTTCAGCTCGACATCCTCACGCAGACGGTAGACCGTGCGCTGCGTCACTCCGTTCAGAATGTAGCCCTGCAACCACGAGAAGACGGATGCCGCAATGTACAGCGCTAGCGTGAGGAACAGCACGGCCGACAGCGCCCCGAAGTCGATGCCGAGCCCCGGCGTGAGGTGCATGCCGGTCAGCATGTCCGCCAGCTGGCCCTGGCCCTTCGCCCGCATTCCCTGGATTACCTGCGCCTGCGTGGCACCGGTCGGCAGCGACTTCGAGATGAAGCCGGCCACGATGAGGTTGGTCGCGTTGCCGAGAAGCTTCGGTCCCACGACTGAGAACGCCACGCTCACCACCGTGAGCAGGGCAACGACGGCGATGGCCCACGTCTCGGGCTTCAGGCGGCGGATGAGGCGCTTCGCACTCGGCCCGAAGTTCATGGACTTCTCGACCGGCATCGCGCCGCCGAACGGGCCGCCTCCGCCGGGTCCGCGGCGGGCGGGCGGGCGGGGTGGGGACGCGGGCGCGGGTGCCGTCGTGCGCGCTGTCGCCCCAGCGGGCGTGGCGCCAGCGGGCGTGGCGCCAGCGGGCGTCGCGCCAGGCTTCTCGGTGCTCATGCTGCCTCCTCCGGGGTGAGCTGGGATGAGACGATCTCGGCATAGGTGGGCGACGATTCGAGGAGCTGCTCGTGTGTGCCCCGCCCCACGATGCGGCCGTCCTCGAGCACCAGAATCTGGTCGGCGTCGACGATCGTCGACACGCGTTGGGCCACGATCACGAAGGTCGCCTCCTTCTCGTGGGTGCGCAGGGCGCGGCGCAGCCGCGCATCCGTCGCCAGATCGAGAGCCGAGAACGAGTCGTCGAACACGTACAGCTCCGGGCGCTTCACAAGCGCCCTCGCAATTGCGAGGCGCTGTCGCTGGCCGCCCGAGACGTTCGTGCCGCCCTGCGCGATCGGCGCGTCGAGCCCGCCATCCATCTCTGAGACGAAGTCTTTCGCCTGCGCGATCTGCAGCGCGCGCCACAGCTCGTCGTCGCTCGCGTCGGGGTTGCCGTAGCGCAGGTTGCTCGCCACGGTTCCCGAGAAGAGGTACGGGCGCTGCGGCACGAGGCCGATGCGCGACCAGAGCAGGTCGGGATCGAGTTCCGCGACATCCGCCCCGTCGACCAGCACGGAACCGCTCGTGGCGTCGAACAGCCGCGGCAGCAGGTTGATGAGCGTCGTCTTGCCCGCACCCGTCGAGCCGATGATGGCGGTGGTCGTGCCCGGCTCCACGCGGAAGTTGATCTCGCTGAGAACCGGCTGCGCCGCGCCCGGGTACGCGAATCCCACCTCGAAGAGCTCGATCGAGCCGCGCTCGGCAAGCGTCGTGATGGGCTTCTCGGGCGCCGTCACGCTCGATGGCGTGTTCAGCACCTCGCCAATGCGGTCGGCGCACACCGCGGCGCGCGGCACCATGACGAACATGAATGTCGCCATCATGACCGACATGAGAATCTGCATGAGGTAGCTGAGGAACGCGGTGAGCGTGCCCACCTGCATCGAACCGTCGTCGATGCGGAACGCCCCAAACCAGATCACCGCGACGCTCGACACGTTGAGCACGAGCATCACGGTCGGGAACATGAGCGCGAACAGCCGGCCCGCCTTCAGCGCCGTCTCGGTGACATCCTCGTTGGCCGTCTCGAACCGGCGCGCTTCGACCTCCTCACGCACAAAGGCCCGCACCACGCGGATGCCGGTGAGCTGCTCCCGCAGCACCCGGTTGACCGCGTCGATCCGCTTCTGCATGCGCCGGAACTGCGGCACCATGCGGCGGATGATCAGCACCACCGCGATCAGCAGAACGGGCACGCTGACGGCGATGAGCCACGACAGTTCGAGGTCCTGGCTGAGCGCCATGATGATGCCGCCGACGCAGAGGATCGGCGCCGATACGAGCAGAGTGCACGACATGAGCACGAGCATCTGCACCTGCTGCACGTCGTTCGTGTTGCGCGTGATGAGAGACGGGGCGCCGAAGTGCGTCACCTCGCGCTCCGAGAACTCCGAGACGCGCGTGAAGATGGCGCCGCGCAGGTCGCGGCCGACGCGCATGGCGGCCTTCGCGCCGAGGTAGACGGCGAGGATCGAGCATGCCACCTGCGCCAGCGTGATCGCAAGCATGACGGCGCCGACGCGCAGAATGTAGCCGATGTCGCCCTTGATGACGCCGTTGTCGATGATGTCGGCGTTGAGGGTCGGCAGAAAGAGCGATGCGATCGACTGCGCAAGCTGGAAGAGCACCACGCCCACCAGCAGCGTGGTGTGCGGCCGAAGGTACCGGCCGAGAAGTTTGAGAAGCATGTTCCTCCTGTTCAGGTGGCGTCGCCGGTGGCGCCGGCGATGCCGTAGAGGACGAGCCGGGAGAGCTCATCCTCAGAGAATGGGCTGGCCTCGGCGAAGGTCGGCAGGGACGATGAGAAGGCGACGAGGCGAATGAACGGGGCGACCCGCTCGGCCGGGCAGTTCAGCCGTGCGAGGTCGGGCTCGAGCGCGTTGGCCACGATGGTGGCGTACTCGAGACGGTCCGGGCGGTGCGGCGGCCCCGGAGTGTGCCCGTCGAGGTGCGCGAGCGCCGCCATCATGCGGAACACTCCGCTGAAGCGCGCACGAAGCAGGGAGAGAATGAGCGGCACCTTCTCCTCCAGCGCAAGCCCGGCGTCGATCTCACGCAGGCTCTGGCGCAGCGGCTCCGGGTCGAGGTGGTGCTCGACCGTGGCCCGGATCAGGCTCTCCTTGTCGTCGAAGGCCCGGAAGATGGTGCCCTCGGCAATGCCGGCGGCGTCAGCGATCTGCCGTGTGGTCACGGCGGTCCCGCGTTCCATGAGCAGCGGAGCGGCCGCCGCGATGATCATCGCGCGCCGATCCTCGATTGACAACGGCCGCGCGCGGGTGGCTCCAGTGTTCCTGCTCACCGGATCAATCTAAATGAGTGAGCGCTCACTCGCAAGTGATATTTGTCACGGATGCCGCGGCGCCGACCCGCCGTCAGTACCAGTAGTCGCGCCGGGCCCTCGAATACACGCGCAGCCAGTTCTTCTCCTGCGTGTGCCAGAAGCCCTGACGGTCCTTCAGCGGCAGCTCGACGGCCGGAAGGTAGCGCACCGTCTCATCACTGAAGCCCGTCTTGAAGCGGAAGAGGCCCGCCGTCGAGCTGCCTTCCACGGCGTCGGGGTCGGGAATGTTGCCGAGCTCGTAGCGCTCGATGCCGCGTGCGCGCAGGTCGCGCATGATCTCCCACTGCAGGAAGCGCGGGGCCATGAGCTTGGGCTTGGAGCGCACGGAGCCGCCATCCTTGTACCAGGCGGTGCGACCGAAGCTGAAGACGAACGCGCCGGCGAGGATCTCGCCCTCGTGGCTCGCGAAGTAGAGGTCGCCCTGGCCGCGCTCGGCGAACGCGCGCCAGGCGCGCTCAAGGTAGCCGCGGTGGCGGAAGAAGGCGCCGGTGCGGTCTTTGGTGGTGTTCACGAGCGAGACCATGGTGTCGACGTTCTCGGATGTGAGCGGCACGCGCTTCACCTCGACTCCCCCGCGTTCGGCCGCGCGAACCTCATAGCGGGCGCGCTTCTTGAAGCGGCCGAGCACCTCATCCTCGCTTCCCGTGATGTCGAGCGAGACGGCGTGCCGGTACTGCGAGGCGAGCGTGCGCATCCACCCGTTCTCTTCGAAGGCCGCAAAGAGAGCGTCGTCGTCGTGCTGAAAGAACTCGAGCTTGACGGCGAACGCCCCACGGCTCGCGGCCTGCCGAAGCGCCCGGGTCAGCTCGGGCACGTGCTCGGCGCGCACGCCGGCCACCCGCGGCGCGTGCACGAGCGAGCCGAAAGCGGGAACACGACGCGTGAAGAGCTGAACGGGCAGTGGCGACGCGTCGGCCGCGATGCGCGAGAGCGCCCACGGCGTTGCCTGCTTGGTCGCCGCCCACGCCTCACTCTGCATGAAGTGCGCGTCGCCCTGGAGCGCGAGCACCTCGTCATCCCAGCCGCTCACGCGAAGATCTCGCTGATAGCGGCGACATCGTCGTCGCTCGGACGCCATGCCGTCGCGGCGTCCGCGTTCTGCACGATCTGCTCGGGCCTGGTGGCGCCGGCGATCACGCTCGTCAGTGACGGCTGGGCGAGCAGCCAGGCCAAGGTGGCCTCGAGCATACTGACGCCCCGCTCGTCACAGAATGCACGGTAGCGCTCGATCTTCTCCCACGGAGCGTTCTCGAGAATGTATGGCCTGGTGTGCATGATGCGGCTCTCGGCGGGGCCACCCGCCTTGCTGAACTTGCCCGTGAGCAGGCCGTTGTAGAGCGGGAAGAACGGCAGGAACCCCAGCCCGTACTGGCGCACGGCCGGCAGCACCTCGTGCTCGACCTCGCGAGCGAGAAGGCTGTACTCGTTCTGCGCCGAGATGAACCGGGGATGCGCGCCCATTCTCGCCGTGAACTCGGCCTCGGCCACCTGCCATCCCGCGAAGTTCGAGTGGCCGATGTAGCGGATCTTGCCCTCCGAGATCAAGTCGTCGAGGGTGTCGAGCGTCTCGTCGATGGGGGTGTTCTCGTCGGGCCGGTGCAGCTGATAGAGGTCGATCCAGTCGGTCTTCAGGCGCGTCAGCGACGCCTCGACGGCGAGTCTGATGTAGCGGCGGGAGCCCCGGGCACTCCAGTCCGGGCCGTTCGCGCCCTCCATGTCCATGCCGAACTTGGTCGCGAGCACGATCTTCTCGCGCTTGCCCGCCAGTGCATTGCCCATGAGGGTCTCGGAGAGGCCGCGCTCCTTGCCGTAGATGTCGGCCGTGTCGAACAGCGTGACCCCCGCGTCGATCGCGGCGTCGATGACGGCATTGGTGCCCTCCTGCGACTCGGTGGCGGTGTTCAGCCTGCCGAAGTTGTTGCAGCCGAGGCCGATGGTCGAGACGATGAGGCCGGATTCGCCGAGCCGGCGGTATTCGATCTGAGCCATGCTCCCAGTCTACGGATCGCGGCCCACGACGCCGACGTGTACCGATCCTCCACAGCGGCCAGCGCATCCGCCCTCTCCACCGCCAGAGCCGGCGCTCACCTGCCCAGCGAAGGGGCCGGTAGCGTCGAGCGCATGACAGGCAGCGAGACGACCATGACACGTGCACAGACCAGAACAGCGGATGCGCCGCGCGCCGCGCTCGTGGCCGGCGACGACGGGCGCCAGCGCTGTTCCTGGGCCGCGGCAGACGCCGAGTACCGGCGATATCACGACGAGGAGTGGGGCACGCCCCAGCACGACGACGTCGCGCTCTTCGAATCGCTCTGCCTCGAAGGGTTCCAGGCCGGTCTCTCGTGGATCACGATCCTCAAGCGACGTGGGCACTTCCGCGAAGTCTTCCACGGATTCGACGTGCACAAGGTTGCCGAAATGGCGGCAGACGACGTTGAGCGTCTTCTTGCCGACGAACGCATCATCCGCAATCGAAGCAAGATCGAGGCAACGATTGGCAACGCTCGGGCCGCTCTCGAGCTCGACCGCCCCCTGGGCGACCTGCTCTGGAGCTTCGCGCCCACTCCGGTGCGGCCCCGCCCCGAATCGCTCGGCGATCTCGTCACCCGTACGCCAGAATCGGTCGCGATGAGCGTTGAGCTGCGCCGACGCGGCTTTCGCTTCGTGGGGCCGACAACCATGCACGCGCTCATGCAGTCGTGCGGGATGCTCGACGACCATGTCACGGGCTGCTGGCGTTCACTCTGAGACCGAACAAGAAAGGAAAGTCGGGCCGACGACGGCAATGGCTACGATCAGCTTCTCACGTGCTCCATGACCAGCGTCCGCTCGTGCCCGACCGCAGGCGGATTCTCGACTGTCATCACGTGCTTGAGCTGTCGCGCTTCCTTGCAGTGCTGAGCACTGAAGGAGATGCCGATCCGTCGGCCCGACAGTCTTGGTGGGGTGACCATTCGAGCGGTCAATGCGCTCGAGGGCCCCTCGGCTGGCGCCTCCTTCGGCTCGCGTGAACAGTAGGATCTTGACACAGATCACCCTCGATGAGCATAACTCATTTTTGCAGGGTTGGGCACCCCCTTGTGCAACCTCATCGCCGGTGCGCGGCGATGTCAGCGCGCTTGGCCTTGCGTCAGGCTGCGCCACTGACGGCAGCAACCTCGACGAGGTGCAGCTCCCCCGATTCCGCGCGGCGCAACGTGAAGCCGGCCTGCGCGGCCCAGGCGACGAGGTCGTCCGCATCGCCGACAGGCTCGCCTCGCTCCATCAGCGCCCTGACGAAGAGGCCCTTGCTGCGCTTGTTGAAGTGGTTGAGCGGCCGAGGGCGTGACGGGTCAGACGACACCACGCGCACGTAAACGGCGTCAGGGCGTTCGGGAAGCGGGCCGAGTTTCGCGTACCCCTCGGATCGCAGGTCCACGATGAGGCCGTCATGCCTGCCGAGCTGCTCTGAGACAGCCCCCGCCCACACTGACGCCAGCCGGGTGTCCGGCAGCCGTGAATCCCAGGACAATCGATAGGCGGGAATCGCATCGAGCGCCCCCACCGGGCCGAAGAGCGCAGAGTGGATCAGCAGGTGACGTTCCGCGGATGCGCGCCCCGCCTCGCTCAGGGTTGCGGCGTCGAGGGCGTCGTACAGCACGCCCGTGTACCGGTCGATGGCCGGCATGACCGGCGCCGACGCGATGACCCGGTTGCGCTCGACCTCGCCGTGCTGCCGTGGACCGAGCCGCAACGCGGTGATCGTGGCCGCCTCGTCGTGCGCGAGTTTCGACACCGCCCTCACCAGGGAGCGGCGGATGCGCGTCAGGCTCGGGTAGCGCAGCCGATCGAGGTCGAGCGCCCGCTCAGCATCGCCGCCCTCCCGCTTCGTCTCGGAGGGCGGCAGCAGAACGAGCACGTCAGCTCGTCAGGAACGTGAGGGCGATCTCCACGTTCTCGCCGAGCGGGAGAGCCGAATCCACCGTGACCCGGGGCAGGGTGCCGCTCGGTCCGCGCCACTCCTCGTACCCCTCGACGCTCTGCTCGACCGCTCGCCACGAGGCCTCGTGCAGATGCGGCAGGTTGCGCACCCGCTTTGCCAGGCGCTGCCGGTGCAGCTCAGCGTCGGAGCACACGACCTCAACCACCCGAAGCTGGACTCCCGCCCTCTCGGCGAGCTCGCGCCACTGCATGCGCGCCGGCTCGACCGCATTCACCGCGTCGACGATCACCGATCGGCCGGACGCGAGCGTCTGCTCTGCCATGGCCTCGGCCACGAGATACGCCGCGAGCCCGGTTGGCTGGTCCGCGTCGATGCCGGCACTCAGAATTGCCGATTCGATCGGGTCGACCGAGACGATCCCAGCGCCCATCCGCGCGGAAAGCACCTCGGCAATGGTGGACTTGCCTGTGCCGGGCAGGCCCGCCATGGCGACGAGCATCGGCACCGCGAGGTCGCCGAATTGGCGAACAAGAGGGGCGGATGCGTCGCTCACGTCGTCAGACCAGTTCAGCCCGGCCGGCGACGATCGTCACGGTGTTGTTCTCGACCGACAGGAAGCCATCCTCGGCATCCGCCGTGATGGGCGCACCCTCGGCCAGGGTCAGGCGAACCTGGCCCGAGGCGAGGATGGCGAGCATGGGCTCGTGACCGGCCATGATGCCGATCTCACCCTCCGTCGTTCTGGCGACGACCATGCTCGCCTCGCCGGACCACACCTCGTGGTCCGCCGAGACGAGTGAGACCTTCAGCGGCGAGGCCATGCTCAGCCGTTCTCCTTCTGGATCTGCGCCCACTTCTCCTCGACGTCGGTGATCGGGCCGACGTTGAAGAACGCCTGGGTGGCGACGTGGTCGAAGTCACCGCGGCAGATGGCGTCGAACGACTCGATCGTGTCCTTGAGCGGAACAGTCGAACCCTCGACACCCGTGAACTTCTTCGCCATGTAGGTGTTCTGGGAGAGGAACTGCTGGATGCGCCTGGCGCGCTCGACCGTGACCTTGTCTTCTTCAGAGAGCTCGTCGACGCCGAGGATCGCGATGATCTCCTGCAGTTCCTTGTTCTTCTGCAGGATCTGCTTGACCGTCGTCGCGACGCGGTAGTGGTCCTCGCCCAGGTAGCGGGGGTCGAGGATGCGGCTGGTCGAGGCCAGCGGGTCGACGGCCGGGTAGAGGCCCTGCGAAGCGATCTCACGCGAGAGCTCGGTCGTGGCGTCCAGGTGCGCGAACGTCGTCGCCGGTGCCGGGTCGGTGTAGTCGTCGGCGGGAACGTAGATGGCCTGCAGCGACGTGATCGAGTGGCCACGGGTCGACGTGATGCGCTCCTGCAGCAGACCCATCTCGTCGGCCAGGTTGGGCTGGTAGCCCACGGCGGACGGCATGCGGCCGAGCAGCGTGGAGACCTCGGAGCCTGCCTGCGTGAAGCGGAAGATGTTGTCGATGAACAACAGCACGTCCTGCTTCTGCACATCGCGGAAGTACTCCGCCATGGTCAGCGCGCTCAGGGCGACGCGCAGACGCGTTCCCGGCGGCTCATCCATCTGGCCGAACACAAGCGCGGTCTTGTCGAAGACGCCCGCCTCTTCCATCTCGTGAATCAGGTCGTTGCCCTCACGCGTGCGCTCGCCGACGCCCGCAAACACCGACACGCCGCCGTGGTCCTGCGCGACGCGCTGGATCATCTCCTGGATGAGCACGGTCTTGCCGACGCCCGCGCCGCCGAACAGGCCGATCTTGCCGCCCTGCACGTACGGGGTGAGAAGGTCGATGACCTTGATGCCGGTCTCGAACATGGTGGTCTTGGACTCGAGCTGGTCGAACGCGGGCGCCTCACGATGAATGGGCCAGCGCTCGGTGATCTCGATCTTCTCGCCCGGCTCGGCGTTCAGCACCTCGCCGATCACGTTGAAGACCTTGCCCTTGGTGACGTCGCCGACGGGAACGGAGATCGCGGCACCGGTGTCGCGCACCTCCTGCCCGCGAACCACGCCGTCGGTCGGCTTCAGCGCGATCGCCCGCACGAGGTCGTCACCGAGGTGCTGTGCGACCTCGAGCGTGATCTCCTGCGTGTTCTCGCCGATGGTGATGGTGGTCTTCAGCGCGTTGTAGATGCCCGGGATCGCGTCGTGCGGGAACTCGATGTCGACGACGGGGCCCGTGACGCGGGCGACGCGGCCGACGCCGGCGACCTGCGCCTCAGGCGCGGCCGGGGTCTGCGCGGTTGCGGTCGGTGTCATTGCTCTGTCTCTTCTCTTCTCTTCAAGCAAAAGGTGTTACTTCGTCGAGGCCAACGCGTCGGCCCCGCCCACGATCTCGGAGATCTGCTGCGTGATCTCGGCCTGCCGCGCGTTGTTCGCAAGACGCGTGTATGTGGTGATCAGCTTGTCGGCATTGTCGCTCGCCGACTTCATCGCCCGCTGTGTGGCCGCGTGCTTCGACGCCGCCGACTGCAGCAGGGCATTGAAGATGCGGCTCTCGATGTAGACCGGCAGCAGCGCGTCGAGCACCGTCTCCGGGTCGGGCTCGAACTCGTACAGCGGCAGCAGTTCGTGCTCCCCCGGCTCCTCCACGCCCTCAACGACCTCGAGTGGCAGCAGGCGCACCACTTCCGGCACCTGCGTGAGCATGGTCACGAAGCGGTTGTAGATGATGTGGATCTCGTCGACGCCGCCATCCGCAGAATCCCGCAGGAACGACGCCAGCAGGGCCTGGCCGACCTCCTGGGCCATGTCGAAGACGGGCGAATCCGTTCCACCGATCCACACCCGTTCAGCCGCGCGGTGGCGGAACTGGAAGTACGAGCTGACCCGACGGCCGACGAGGAAGTACACGACCTCCTTGCCCTGACTGCGCAGCAGCTCGGCAAGTTGCTCGGATTCCTTCAGCACGTTGGCGTTGAACGCCCCCGCCAGCCCTCGGTCCGAACCGAAGACCACAATGGCCGCCCGCTCGATCTTCTCGGGCTCGGTCGTGAGCACGTGCTCCACGTTCGAGTATGTGGCCACGGCGGAGACGGCACGCGTGATCGCGCGAGCGTACGGGGTAGACGCCGCCACTCTCGCCTGCGCCTTCTGAATGCGCGAGGCAGAGATGAGCTCCATGGCCCGGGTGATCTTCTTGGTCGTCTGGGCAGACCTGATCTTCTGCCGGTAGACCCGAAGTTGCGCTCCCATGTCTCTCCTGTGCTAATTACCTGATGACCGACGGATGGGTCGCCTACCGGCGACCTTTCACGATCTTCTCCTGGTTGACGTCTTCCTCGGCGATCGCCTCGAACTCCTCACGACCGACCGAGGCGAGCGGCTTGCCCTCACCCGTCTGGAACTCGAGCTTGAACGCGTCAACCGCGGAGTCGAGCTCGGAGACCAGGTCGTCGCTGAGCACGTTCGTCTCACGAAGCGTCTCGAGGATCTGGGTGTTGCGCGCCAGGTGATCGAGCAGCTCTTGCTCGAAACGCAGCACGTCGTCGACAGGGACCTCGTCGAGCTTGCCGTTCGTGCCTGCCCAGATCGAGACGACCTGGTTCTCGACCGGGTAGGGCGAGTACTGCGGCTGCTTCAGCAGCTCGGTCAGCCTCGCGCCGCGGTCAAGCTGGCGGCGGCTGGCCGGGTCGAGGTCAGAGGCGAACATCGCGAAAGCCTCGAGTGCACGGTACTGCGCGAGCTCGAGCTTCAGCGTTCCCGAGACCTTCTTGATCGACTTCACCTGTGCGTCGCCACCCACGCGCGAGACCGAGATGCCGACGTCGACGGCCGGCCGCTGGTTGGCGTTGAAGAGGTCGGACTGCAGGAAGATCTGGCCGTCGGTGATCGAGATCACGTTGGTCGGAATGTACGCGGAGACGTCGTTCGCCTTGGTCTCGATGATGGGAAGGCCCGTCATCGAACCGGCACCCAGCTCGTCCGAGAGCTTCGCGCAGCGCTCAAGCAGGCGCGAGTGCAGGTAGAACACGTCGCCGGGGTACGCCTCGCGTCCCGGCGGGCGACGCAGAAGCAGCGACACGGCGCGGTACGCCTCCGCCTGCTTCGACAGGTCATCGAAGACGATGAGCACGTGCTTTCCGCCGTACATCCAGTGCTGGCCGATGGCGCTGCCGGTGTACGGCGCGAGGTACTTGAAGCCGGCGGGGTCGGAGGCCGGAGCCGCGACGATGGTGGTGTACTCCATGGCGCCGGCATCCTCGAGGGCGCCCTTGACGCCCGCGATCGTGGAGCCCTTCTGACCGATCGCGACGTAGATGCAGCGCACCTGCTTGTTGACGTCGCCCGATTCCCAGTTGGCCTTCTGGTTGATGATTGTGTCGATCGCGATGGCCGTTTTGCCGGTCTGGCGGTCGCCGATGATCAGCTGGCGCTGGCCGCGACCGATCGGGATCATGGCGTCGATGGCCTTGATACCGGTCTGCATCGGCTCGTGCACGCTCTTGCGCTGCATGACACCCGGCGCCTGCAGCTCGAGCGCGCGGTGCGCCTCGGACGTGATCTCGCCCAGGCCGTCGATCGGGCTGCCGAGCGGGTCGACCACGCGGCCGAGGTAGCCGTCGCCGACGGGCACCGAGAGCACCTCGCCTGTGCGCGTGACTTCCATGCCCTCGACGATCTCGTTGAACTCGCCGAGCACGATGACGCCGACCTCGTTCTCGTCGAGGTTCTGCGCGAGGCCGTGCACGCCATTGGCGAAGCGGATGAGCTCGTTCGCCATCACGCCGGGCAGACCCTCCACGTGCGCGATGCCGTCGGAGGCATCGATGACGTGGCCGACCTCGGTCGCGCTCGCCTTCTTGGCCTCGTACGCACCCACGAAGTCCTTGAGAGCATCGCGGATCTCATCGGGGCTGATCGTTAGTTCTGCCATCTTTCGTTCCCTTTTTCATGTGGGACTGGTGTGTCCCGAATGTCTGTGTGGCGACGGGTTCGGCGGGTCAGCCGGCCAGTTTCTGCCTGACGTCGTTCAAACGCGTTGCGATCGTTCCGTCGATGATGTCGTCGCCGACCTGCACGCGCAGTCCGCCGAGTACCGCGGGGTCGATGACCAGATTCAGCGTGAGCTTCGTGTCGTACTGGGCCGACAGGCTCGCGGCGAGCCGGTCGAGTTGTTCCGGTGCCACGGGTGCCGCCGAGGTCACGACGGCGACCATCTCACCCCGCTGATCGGAGACGATGGATGCGGCCTGCCGCAGCGCGACGCGAGTGCTGCGCCCGCGCGGCTGCAGCACGAGCTGACGCACGATCGCGACGGTCTCCTCGGACGCCTTGCCCTGAAGCAGGCGGCCGATCAGGGCCACCTTGGCGTCGTCGAGGCCGAGTTTGGAGCCGAGCGCGAGTTCCAGCTGCGCGTCGGAAGCGACGGCCTCACCGAAGGCGAACAGCTCCTTCTCGATCGACGAGGCGGAGTCCGCCGAGAGCGATGCGGCGCGAATGCCGAGTTCCTCGATGCCGGCGAGCAGCTCGTCCTGGTTCGACCACCGCTGTTCCACCGCACTCGTGGCCAGGGCGAGAGCGTTCTGAGCCAGCCTGCCGTCGAACACGCGACCAATCAGCCGTGACTTGTCCTCAGACGCGGCCGCCGGATCGGCGAGAGCCGCGCGAAGCTGCGCATTCTCGCCAAACACTCGCGCGATGGAGAACAGATCGAGGGCCGTCTGGAGGTCGACCGAGCCGTCGAGAGAGCCCAGCGTGGCCCTCGCGGCGGTCAATGCGTGCCTGGTGGCGCTGCCCATTACGTGTTCGACCCTGCCTTACGTGCTTCGTCTGCCTCGAGGTCCGCGAGGAAACGGTCGACGATGCCCGCCGCCTTCGTGTCGTCGGCGAGGGAGGCCCCGATCACACCCGAAGCAAGATCGAGCGCGAGAGAGCCGACCTCGTTGCGCAGTGATACAAGGGCCGCCTGGCGCTCTGCCTCGATCTGCGCCTGAGCGTTCGCGGTCACCCGCGCGGCCTCGCTCGTGGCCTGCTCCTTGAGGTCGGCGAGGATCTTCTTGCCGTCTTCACGCGCCTGCTCCCGGATTCTGCCGGCTTCGGCGCGCGCGTCGGCGAGCTGCGCGGTGTACTCCTCGAGCAGCGACTCCGCCTTCTGCTGCGCCTCGTCGGCCTTGGCGATGTTGCCCTCGATGGCCGCGGAGCGCTCATCGAGCATCTTCGTGAACCGGGGCAGCCCGATCTTCCAGAAGAAGAAGAGGATGACGAGGAAGCACAGCGTGGCCCAGATGAGGTCGGCCGGCGCCGGAATGAGCGGGTTGTGCTCGGCAGCCGCCACGCGAATCGCGTGAAGCATCATGTCTCCCTAAATGCTCAGCGAGCTACTTGGCCACCATGAAGAAGTAAGTGGCGATGCCGATGAATGCCAGCGCCTCGGTGAAGGCGATACCGATGTACATGAGCACCTGCAGGCGGCCGGCGAGTTCTGGCTGGCGGGCCACGGCCTCGACCGTCTTGCCGACGACGATGCCGATGCCGATGCCGGGGCCGATGGCTGCGAGGCCGTAGCCAACGGTTCCGATGTTGCCGCTGATCTCAGCGAGAACGGTTGTTGCGTCCACGTGGGTTTCCTTCCGTGATGACGGTGATCGGCGGGTGCCGAGCCGCTTATTAGTGCTCTTCAGCCAGCGCGAGCTGGATGTAGACAGTGGTGAGCAGGGCGAAGATGTAGGCCTGCAGGACGATGATCAGAAGCTCGAACACCGTGAAGGCGAAGCCGAATGCCAGGGTGCCCGCGCCGATCGCCTTGACGAAGCCGGGTACGACGAAGAAGAACCACTGCGTCGCCGTGAAGAACAGCACCAACAGCAGGTGCCCGACGATCATGTTCATCATGAGACGCAGCGTGAGAGTGAACGGTCGCACGATGAAGGTCGAGAGGAACTCGAGCGGGGTGATGAGGATGTACAGCGGCCACGGAACCCCGGGCGGGAACAGCGCATTGCGGAAGAAGTTGGCGGGGCTCTTGCGGCAGCCTGCGTAGATGAAGGCAACGTAGGCCACGACGGCGAGCAGGAGGGGCACGCCGATCACCGAGGTGCCGGCGATATTCATGAGCGGCACGACGCCCGTGAAGTTCATGACGAGCACCGTGAAGAAGATGGCCATGATGAGCGGCAGGAATCGCCTGCCGTCTTTCTTGCCGAGCAGATCTTCCGCGATGTTGACGCGAACGAAGTCGAGGCCCATCTCGATCACGCTCTGGAAGCGACCGGGAACGACGCGCATGCGCCGGGTGCCGATCCAGAAGAGCAGCAGAATGGCAATGGCCGCGGCGAAGCGGATGAGCATGATGCGGTTGATCTCGAAGGCCGTGCCCTCGAAGAAAACCGCAGGGGGGAAGAACTCATCGATATCCGGACCGACGAAGGGGGGAACGCCCGCGGTCGGGACCAGCAGGTGCACAGCGTTAGCTAACAGCGCTATCTCCTGTTTCAAGGCATCGAGCTTCGCTCAAGGCAGCGGAAAAGTGTGACGCCATACCGGGTGCGACGCATCGCAGCACAAGGCGGGGAATCCCCCTTACTCTACAAGAAATATGGCCCGCCGACGAATCGAAGATCGATCAGTGGCTCTCGTCTTCACCCTGCAGTTTGACGTCGGAAGCGTAGGTCATGCGGCTCTTCGTCACGACGAGCACGTCGACGACGAGCGATCCGACCACGCCCGCGACGAGGCACAGGAACTCCACCGTGGGGTTCAGCCACGACTGCCCCCGCAGCGCGAAGAACAACACGAGGAACAGCGCGAACTTCACGAACCACGACCCAAGCACGATGCCGAAGAAGGCGCCAACGAACAGGTCGCTCCCCGCGAACCGATTGCCCAGCAGAATGCTGATGGCCGTGATGCTGAGGAACACGACAGCCATCGCCGTGCCGATGAGCGCGCTCGTCACGCCGGGCCAGCCGACGAAGATGTAGCCGAGAATCGCTCCGACGACGACGATCGCGGCAGCCAGCATCCCACCATATTTGAGGATGCGGGTCAGCACCGCGTTGGAACTGGGCACGGGTCGGGGTGCGACGGGCTCCGGCTCGGCATTCGTCGGGTCGGTCACGGCGTTCTCCTTGGGTTGGGGCTGTGCGCCTCGCTCGCGGCGCGGTCGAGGCGGTCGAGGTGGGCGCTCGCGTCACCCTCGGGCGTACCGGCCGGCGCGAGTTCGGCGGCGACCTCGCGCGCCTTCCTGCGGCTGAGCGGCGCGAACGTGACTGCGGCACACACGATCACGCCGACCGCGATGAACACCACCGCCATCCAGTACGGGCGGAAGTAGAAGAGCAGGCAGCCGATCGAGAGCACGGCGGTCCAGGCGTAGAAGATGAGCACGGCGTGCAGGCGCGAGTGCCCCATGTCGACGAGCCGGTGGTGAAGGTGCTTGCGGTCGGCGCTGAACGGGCTCTTGCCTGCGCGCAGCCGGCGCAGCACCGCGAGTGTGAAGTCCAGGATCGGCACGATCAGCACCGCGAACGGCAGGATGATCGGGATGAACACCGGGAACAGCTGCGAACGCCCGAACTCCGAGATCGTCGACGGCACGATGTTGCCGGTGACCGAGATGGCGGATGCCGCCATCAGCAGGCCGATGAGCAGCGCTCCGGCGTCACCCATGAAGAGCTTGGCCGGGTGCCAGTTGAGCGGCAGGAAGCCGGCGCACGCCCCGACGAGGATCGCCGCGATGACCGCGGAGAGGCTGAAGTAGTTCGACGGGTTCGTCTCACGCGTGAGCAGGTACACGTAGATGAGGAAGACGCCGTTGGCAATGAGGCCGACCCCGGCGACGAGGCCGTCGAGGCCATCGATGAAGTTGATGGCGTTCATGACGAGCACGATCGCAATCACGGTCATGCTCACGCTCATCCACGACGAGCCCACCGTGACGCCGCCGATCGGCAGGGAGTAGATCTGCACGCCGAGCCACGCCACGAGGCCCGCGGCGACGAACTGGCCGGCGAGTTTCGTCATCCAGTCGAGGTCCCACAGGTCGTCGATGACACCGATCACGACGATGAGCAGCGCCCCGCCGAGAATGGCGAACACCGGCGTCGGGTCGGCGAAGACGACGTTGAGAACGGGGAACCGGGAGGCGATGGCGAACGCGACCGCGAACGCGCAGATGATGCCGCCGAACATCGCGACTCCGCCCAGTCGCGGAGTCGGTGTGGTGTGCATGTCCCGCTCGCGGATCTTCGGGTACAGCCGGAAGCGGATTCCGAGTCGCCGCACCGCGATCGACAGCCCGAAGGTGATGACCGCCGACACGATGGACAGCACAAGGAGGAGGGTCACGAGCCGGTCTGATCCTCATCGAGTTCGTCGCCGGCGATCTCGCGGATGCGCTCGTCGGATATGGCGCCGTGACGCAGGATGCGCAAACCGCCCGTTCCCGTCACGAGGGCCGTCGCGTCCACGATCGTGGACGACGGCTCCGGCGGCGCGTCGGCCGGACGACCTGCGGGGCGCTTGCCGCCCTCGAGGTAGACGCTGACGCTCTCGCCGAGCATCGCCTCGGCGGCTGCGGCGGTGTCGGCAGGGGGCTGGCCGGTGAGGTTCGCGGAGGAGACGGCGAGCGGGCCGGTCTCCGCGAGAAGTTCGAGCGCGATCGTGTCGTCCGGCATCCGCAGGGCAACGGTGCCGCGCGTCTCCCCCAGATCCCACACGAGGGAGGGCTGCGCGGGCAGAACGACGGTCAGTCCGCCCGGCCAGAAGGCGTCGACGAGGCGGCGCACCACGTCTGGCACGTGCTCGGCCAGCGCGTCGAGCGTGGGCAGGCCGGGAATGAGCACGGGCGGCGGTGACTGCCGGGTGCGGCCCTTCGCCTCGAGCAGGCGGCCGACGGCGGACGCATCGAACGCGTCCGCGGCGATGCCGTAGACGGTGTCGGTGGGGAACACCACGAGCTCGCCGCGCCCGATGGCGGTGCGGGCGAGTCGCATTCCTGTGAGGAGCTCAGCCTCGAGCGAGCAGTCGTATGTGGGTGCCATGTCGGCACCATGATACTTGTGAAGCCGCTCACGGTTCTGTGAGAGCGGCGGCGCGTGGCTTCGGCCGCGGTCGGGTCCCGGAGTCGGCCGGCGTCAGGGCTGCATGTTCCAGCGGTCGATCACGCGCGTGCCGTGCTCGAAGCCGAGCTCGCTAAGAGAACCCGTGCTGAGGGCGAAGTGCGCACCGTCACGGGCCGGAAGGCCGAGCCAGCGGGCGGCGAAGATGCGCAGCAGGTGCGCGTGCGCGAAGATCACGACGTCGGCTCCCCCGTCGAGAACGGACTGCGCCCGCGCGATGGCCCGGTCGGCGCGGGCGCCGACCGCATCCGCGCTCTCAGCGGGCAGCGGGTCGGGTGCGACCGCGTCCCAGATGTTCCACGGATGCCCGAGCTTGCCCACGATGTCGGGCGTGCTGCGGCCCTCCAGCGGCCCGTAGTCCCACTCGGCGAGGTCGGCGTCGACGACGGCGTCGGGGAATCCGGCGAGCTCGGCCGTGCGCCGGGCGCGGCCCAGAGGGCTTGTGAGCGCGAGACCGAACGGATGCGCGCGCAGCACCTCGCCGGCGTCGCGAGCCTGCTGCTCCCCCGCCTCGGTCAGGTCGACGTCGGTCGTGCCGGTGTGCAGGCCGTCGCGGCTCCACTCGGTCTCGCCGTGCCGAACGAGCACGACGCAGCGGGAATGGGAGGCGGGAGAGAACGAGGATTTCATCTCAGTGAGCGTACGCCCCAGTCCGGAGCGCCGAGACGCGGATTGAGGAGGCCGCGACGTGGCCGTCTCGAAATGCGACCTGCCCCTCGAGAGCGAGACTTCGCGACGAGGCGGGGTCGCGGAACATGCCGGCTCGTCGCGAAGACGCGTTCTCGGCGAACGGGCGATGGGGTTTCGAGGCGCGCCTTCGGCGCTCCGCGACCGCGTCGACGGCTCAGCGCAGGGCGGTCGTGATGCGGTCGCGCGTGGTGAGATCGGGGTGCGTGGCGGCGGCGCGCCATCCGTCTGCCGAGAGCAGTTCGCGAATGGCGCGACCCTGCAACTCGCCGTGCTCGAGAACGAGCAGGCCGCCGGGGTGCAGCAGCCGAAGCGCCGTGACCGAGAGCGCACGCACCACGTCGAGGCCGTCGTCGCCGCCGTAGAGCGCGAGCTCCGGGTCGAAGAGCCGCACCTCGGGGTCCACGGGAACCGCGTCGCGGGGCACGTACGGCGGGTTAGAGACGACCACATCGACGCGGCCGTCGAGTTCGCCGAGCGCGTCGGCGAGGTCGCCGTGCACGAGCGTGAGGTTGCCTCCGGCGAGCTCGTCGACGTTGCGCCTCGCCCACGCGTACGCCTCCGCAGACTTCTCGACGGCGTAGACGTTCGCGTGCGGCACCTCGGTGGCGAGGGCGATGGCGATGGCGCCGCTGCCCGTGCCGAGGTCGACAGCGATGGGAGGGGCGCCGGCATCCGTCATCGTGCCTGCCAGCGCGTCGATCGCGAACTGGGCGACCAGCTCGGTCTCCGGGCGCGGCACGAAGACGCCGGGCCCGACACGCAGCTCGAGCGCGCGGAACGGCGCGATTCCCGTGATGTGCTGCAGCGGCTCGCGTCTGGCACGGCGCTCGACGAGTGAGGCGACGGATGCCGCGTGGCCCGGCTCGACGCCGGAATCGGTCACGACGAGCGACTGCACGCGGCCGCGGCTGACGCCGAGCACGTGACCGATGAGGAGTTCGGCGTCGGTCTCGGCCTCAAGGATGCCCGCCGCGGCCAGCCTGTCGCGTGCGCACGCTCTGAGCTCGCGGACGGTCTGCGGCGCGCGAGCGGTGTGGGTGCTCTCGGAGGAGTCGCGGCTCTCCGGAGTGCCGGGTCTCGCTGAGGCGTCGCTGTCAGGTGGAGTCATGGGCTTATAAGAATAGGCTGGTCACGCGGGCCACATCGACGCCGCCCGCTTACGTATCCGAGACGAGGGTCTACATGAACGCGCACATCTTTTCGGACATCACCGAGGCCGTCGGGCGCACGCCGCTGGTGCGGCTGAATCACCTGACCGAGGGGCTGGGCGCGAGCGTGCTCGCCAAGCTCGAGTTCTACAATCCGGCGGGCAGCGTGAAGGACCGCATCGGCGTGGCCATCGTCGACGCCGCCGAGAAGGCGGGCGTGCTGAAGCCTGGCGGCACGATCATCGAGGGCACGAGCGGCAACACCGGGATCGCCCTGGCACTGGTCGGCGCCGCACGCGGCTACAAGGTGATCCTCGTGATGCCGGACACCGCGAGCAAGGAGCGTCGCGTGCTGCTGCGCGCGTACGGCGCAGAGCTCGTTCTCGTTCCGGGCTCGATCGGCATGAGCGGGGCCACCGAGAAGGTCAAGGAACTCGTCGCGGCGACGCCGGGCGCCGTCTGGGCACGCCAGTTCGCCAACCCCGCCAACCCCGAGATCCACCGACGCACGACCGGCGAGGAGATCTGGGCCGACACCGACGGCGCGGTCGACGTGCTCGTTGCAGGGATCGGCACCGGCGGCACCATCACGGGCGCCGGCCAGCTGCTCAAAGAACGCAAGAGTGACGTTCGCGTGGTCGCGGTCGAGCCGGCCGACTCACCGATCCTGAGCGGCGGAGAACCTGGCCCGCACAAGATCCAGGGCCTGGGCGCGAACTTCGTGCCAGACGTGCTCGACACCGACGTGTACGACGAGGTGGCCGACGTCACGTTCGAGGCCGCCATCTCCACCGCCAGGCGCCTGGCGAGCGAGGAGGGCATACTCGCCGGCATCTCGGGCGGGGCCGCCGCCTCGGTGGCGCTCGAGGTCGCCGCGCGCGAGGAGAACGCGGGCAAGACCATCGTCGTCGTGATCCCCGATTTCGGCGAGCGCTACGTCTCGACCGCGCTGTACGAGGACCTGCTGGATTAGCGCGCCGTGAGCATCGCTTCCCGCCTGCGTGAGGACATCCGCGCCGCGAGGCAGCGCGATCCGGCCGCGCGCAGTTCGGCCGAGGTGTTTCTCGGCTATTCGGGGCTGCACGCGATCTGGGCGTACCGCATCGCTCATCGCTGGTGGCGTTCGCCCGGCATGCGCCTCGCCGCGCGCCTGCTCTCCCAGGCGGCACGCGCCGCCACCGGCGTGGAGATCCACCCGGGCGCGCGCATTGGCAGACGCTTCTTCATCGACCACGGCATGGGCGTCGTGATCGGCGAAACGGCCGTCATCGGCCACGACGTCATGCTGTACCACGGCGTCACGCTCGGCGGAAAGAGTTCGGGGCACGGCAAACGACACCCCACGCTCGGCGATGGCGTGGTCGTCGGCGCGGGCGCTCAGGTGCTCGGCGACATCACGATCGGCGCCCGGTGCGTGATCGGCGCGAACGCGGTCGTCGTGCACGACGCGGCGCCGGATTCGGTGATCGTCGGCATCCCCGGCGTCGCACGACCGCGCGGCGGGACGGGCGGCGCGAGCGCCTCGGCAACGCAGGCGAGCCGAGCGGATGCCGCAGCCGACGAAGACGCCTGGCTCGACCCGGCGATCTACATCTGAGCCGCTGCCGCGCATCCGCGTCACAACACGGCCCCGAGACGTGCCACGCTTAAGGGATGCACACTGACCTTCGCGCGCGAGGCCGAACGGATGCGCGCGAGTCGACCAGTACCGAGGAGAGACGCCGCACGCGCACTCTCCAGGGGCCGGACACTCCCTGGGTGACGATCGTGTGGAACGACCCGGTGAATCTCATGTCGTACGTCGTCTACGTGTTCCGCACGTACTTCGGCATGAGCGCCGCGGAGGCAGAGCGGCGCATGCTGCAGGTGCACAACGACGGCAAGGCCGTTGTGGCGCGCGGCAATCGCGAGCAGATGGAGCGGCATGTCGAGGCGATGCACGAGTACGGGCTGTGGGCGACCGTGACGAAGGCCGACGCATGAACGGGTTCCGGCCGGGATCTGACGGCGAGGTCGAGGCCGAGTTCGACGTCGTCGAACGCGGGCTCATCGTCAGCCTTGCCGAGCAGCTGATCGAGCTGCTCGACCTCTCGAGCGACAGCGCGTCGCCCGCCGCCGATCCGGCTCTTGCGCGCCTGCTGCCCGACGCGTACCCCGACGACGCGGAGGCGTCGGCCGAGTTCCGCCGGTTTACCTCCGCCGACCTCACCCAGCGGAAGATCGCGAACGCGCGCGCTGTCGCGGACTCGGTACGCGGCGGCGAGCGCGCATCCGTGGTTCTGGATGCTCACGATGTGCAGGCCTGGTTGCGTACGCTCGCCGATCTCAGGCTGACCCTGGCGGCGCGCCTCGGCATTCAGCGAGACGGCGAGACCGGCCGCACCGACGACGAGGCGCAGCCCGTGCAGCAGCTCTACCTGTGGTGCGGCTACCTGCAGGAGTCGCTGCTCGAGGCCATCACCGCCTGAGCCGCGCGGGCGAACACGCTCCCCCATCTCCTCGTCATCTCACTTACCCCGCCCACCTCTGCTCACCGCGCCATCTCACTTACCCCGCCCGTCCCCGTCAGTGAGAGGCCAAAAACCGCCCTCATTTCAGATCTTGAGGGCGACTTTTGGCCTCTCGCAGCGCGCGCGGCCCAGTGTGGGACGAGCGAGAGCGGCCTACGCCTCGTGGTCGCCGATGTCGGCCAGCCTGGCCTCCTCGTCGAACTGGATGCACGAGTCGATGACCGCGTCGAGCGCGCCATTCATGACCGCGTCGAGGTTGTATGCCTTGTAGCCGGTGCGGTGGTCGGCAATGCGGTTCTCGGGGAAGTTGTATGTGCGGATCCGCTCGGAGCGATCCATGGTGCGAATCTGGCTTCTGCGGGCGTCGGAGGCGGCGGCGGCCTGCTCCTCCTGCTGGCGGGCGAGCAGCCGGGCGCGCAGCACACGCATGCCCGCCTCGCGGTTCTGCAGCTGGCTCTTCTCGTTCTGCATCGACACCACGATGCCGGTGGGCAGGTGGGTGATGCGTACGGCCGAGTCGGTCGTGTTGACCGACTGGCCGCCGGGGCCGGAAGACCGGTACACGTCGATCTTCAGGTCGTTCTGGCTGATCTCCACCTCTTCGGGCTCGTCGACCTCGGGGAACACGAGCACGCCGGTCGTCGACGTGTGGATGCGCCCCTGCGACTCGGTGGCGGGCACGCGCTGCACGCGGTGCACCCCGCCCTCGTACTTGAGGTGGGCCCAGACGCCCTGAGACGGGTCGGTGGCGTTCGACTTGATGGCCACCTGCACGTCCTTGTAGCCGCCGAGATCGCTCTCGGTGCGCTCGAGCAGCTCGGTCTTCCAGCCCCTCGACTCGGCGTAGTGGATATACATGCGCAGCAGGTCGGCTGCGAACAGCGCGCTCTCGGCGCCCCCCTCGCCGCCCTTGATCTCCATGATCACGTCGCGTCCGTCATCCGGGTCGCGCGGGATCAGCAGCCGCCTCAGCTTCTCCTGCGCGGTCTGCAACTCGGTCTCGAGCCCCGGCACCTCGGCGGCGAACGAGTCGTCTTCCTTCGCCAACTCCCGCGCGGCCGCCAGGTCGTCGCCCAGCTGCTGCCAGCGCTCGTAGGCCGCCTTGATCTGGCTGAGCTCCGCATAGCGCCGGTTGATCTTCTTGGCGCGCGCGGCGTCCGCGTGCACCGCCGGGTCGGAGAGCTGCGTCTGCAGCTGCTCGTGCTCAGCGAGAAGAACGC
The DNA here is from genome assembly GCF_026410545.1 of Microbacterium sp. STN6. Lineage (GTDB taxonomy): Bacteria > Actinomycetota > Actinomycetes > Actinomycetales > Microbacteriaceae > Root112D2. The sequence continues at coordinate 572,174 of NZ_JAPMIT010000001.1, read as the reverse complement.
CTACTGATTCGAACATGTGCTTACTTTCCCACCGTCGCCACGCGATTCACACGCAGCATTTCCTGTCACCGAGCGGATGAGGCGACGCGCGAGACCGCGCGCCGCCCGACCGGCGACGTTAACGGTGGTCGTTCTCGTGCCCGTGCGAGTGCGCCGTGCCGTGACCGGTCGGCGGCACCGGCATCGACTTCTGCACCTGCATGAGGAACTCGACGTTGCTTGTGGTCTCCTTGAGCCGGCCGAGCACGACCTCGAGGGCCTGCTGCTGGTCGACGCCCGCGAGGGCCCGGCGCAGCTTCCACGTGACCTTGACCTCGTCTGCGCCCATCAGCATCTCTTCGCGACGGGTGCCGGACGCGTTCACATCCACCGCCGGGAAGATGCGCTTGTCAGCGAGCTGGCGCGAGAGCCGCAGCTCCATGTTGCCGGTGCCCTTGAACTCCTCGAAGATGACCTCATCCATCTTGGAGCCGGTCTCGATAAGCGCGGTGGCCAGTATGGTGAGCGAGCCGCCGTGCTCGATGTTGCGAGCAGCGCCGAAGAAGCGCTTGGGCGGGTACAGAGCGGATGCGTCCACGCCGCCCGAGAGGATGCGCCCTGACGCCGGGGCGGCCAGGTTGTACGCACGGCTCAGACGCGTGATCGAGTCGAGCAGCACGACCACGTCGTGGCCGAGCTCGACCAGGCGCTTGGCACGCTCGATCGCAAGCTCTGCGACGGTCGTGTGATCTTCGGCAGGCCGGTCGAAGGTCGAGGCGATGACCTCGCCCTTGACGGTGCGCTGCATGTCGGTGACCTCTTCAGGCCGCTCGTCGACGAGCACGACCATGAGGTGCACCTCGGGGTTGTTCGTCGCGATCGCGTTGGCGATCTGCTGCAGCACGATGGTCTTGCCCGCCTTCGGCGGGGCGACGATGAGGCCGCGCTGGCCCTTGCCGATGGGCGCGACCAGGTCGATGATGCGCTGCGTGAGCTTGGAGGGCTCGGTCTCGAGCCGCAGGCGCTCCTGCGGGTAGAGCGGCGTGAGGTTGCCGAACTCGACGCGGCCGCCCGCCTCCTCGACGGCCTGCCCGTTGATGGAGTCGACCTTGACGATGGCGTTGTACTTCTGCCGGCTGTTGTTCTCGCCCTCGCGCGGCTGGCGGATCGCGCCGACGACAGCGTCACCCTTGCGCAGGTTGTACTTCTTGACCTGGCCGAGCGACACGTACACATCGCTCGCACCCGGCAGGTAGCCGGTGGTGCGCACGAACGCGTAGTTGTCGAGCACGTCGAGGATGCCCGCGATGGGGATCAGAACGTCGTCTTCGGTGATCTCGGGCTCGACATCGTCGTTGCCCTGCCCGCGGCGCTTGCGGTCACGGTAGCGACCACGGCCGCCCCGCTCGCCATCGCGGTCGTTCTGGTTGCGGTCGCCGCGGTCGCCCTGATTGCGGTCACCCTGGTTGTCGCGGTCGCCCTGATTGCGGTCGCCCTGGTTGTCGCGGTCGCCCTGCTCGTTGCCGTGATCGCGGTCGCCGTTCTTGCCGCGCTTGCGGTCGCCCTGACGCTCCGAAGCGCCGTCCTGCCCGCCGCCCTTGTTGTTCCTGCGGCCCTCGTTCGCGGCGCCCGCGTTCTGCGCGCCGTCGTTCCGGCCGCCGTTGCGCTGGCCGCCGTCGTTCTGACCGCCATCGTTCTGGCCGCCCGTGTTCTGGCCGCCCGCGTTCTGGCCGCCTACGTTCTGGCCGTTGCTGTCGGCGCCCTGACCGCTGGTGTTGCGGTTGCGGTTACGGTTGCGGCCGCGAGGCTGGCGCGGCTCACCCTGCCCCTCGTTGTCGGACTCCGCCGAAGCGGTCGTGCCGGAGGTTGTCTGCTCCGCGGATGTCGCCGATGACTCCGTCTCGCCGACGGCAGCAGCACCGGTCGCATCCGTAGCGGCGGCGCTCCTGCCCCCTGCTTCGGCGTCGCCGACGGGGGTGGTTCCGGTCTGGCCCGCATTGGCGTGGGCGGTTGCGGGAACGGAGGCGTTCTCGCCCGGAGCACGAAGCGCGTCTGCGCTGGTCGCGCGACGGCCGCGGCGACGTCCCGAGGTCGGCGCCTGCTCGGCAGCCGGCGCGGAAGCGGCGGCCCCGGAAGCGGCTGACTCGGAAGCGGCTGACTCGGAAGCGGTGACCCCGGCGGCGGCTGCCTCGGGCGCCGCGGTGGCGCTCGACGCGGCATCCGCCCGGGATGCCTGCTCGGCGGCGTCCTCGGCGAGGCCCGGCAGCGTTTCGGCGGCGGGCGTCGCGGGCTCTGCCTCGGCGAGGCCCGGCAGCGTTTCCGCGGCGGGCGCGGCGGGCTCTGCCTCGGGGGCGGGCCCGGCGCCGGCGGCGCCGGCATCCGTCGACTGCGATGCCTGGGCGGCGCTGACGGCCTCGACAAGCGCGCTCTTACGCAGCTTGGCCGCTCCCGCGATGCCGAGCTGGGTGGCGAGTGCCTGCAGTTCGGCGACGCGAAGGGTGTTCAGGTCGATGGTGGGATCCACAACAGTTGTGGTGTTGACGTTGGTCACGTGTGTGATTTTCCTTCCCTCCCGGCCGCGGAAGATGGGCGTGCCGAGAGCGCATGTCGCGTAAGGGACTGCCTTCTGCTGCGTGCGTTCTGATCCACACGAAGCCGGTACCGGTGCGCGGGTGGCGCAGGTACAGAGCAGTGCGACAGCAGTGGGTTACCGGTGATTGCGCCCGCAAACCAGAATCGCTCGTTACGCGGTGTCTGCGAGGTGCGCTAAAAGACTAGCATCACCGCGGCGTAATTACGTCATGCGAGCGCGGATGTGGCCTGCTCGCCCACGTGCGCGACGGTCGCGCCCTTGAAATCGACGGCGAGCATGAGCGCCTGCCAGCGGGTCTCCGCGCTGGCTGCGGCGAGCTCGGCGGCGGCGATGCGCTGGCCCGGATCGCTGCAGAGCACGAGGATCGACGGCCCCGCGCCGGACACCACGGCGGCGAAGCCCTGCTCACGCAGCAGCGCGATGAGACGGTTCGTTTCCGGCATCGCCGAGGCGCGGTAGCTCTGGTGCAGCTTGTCCTCCGTCGAGGCGAGCAGCAGCTCGGGACTCTGCGTGAGAGCGGCGACGAGAAGAGCGGAACGCGACAGGTTGAACACCGCGTCCTCGTGCGGCACCTGCAAGGGCTGCAGACTGCGGGCGAGCGCCGTGGACATGACGTGCTGCGGCACCAGCACGAGAGGCGACACGCCCCGGTGCACCATGAGCTTCTTGCTCTGGGGGCCCTCGGGCGTGACCCAGGCGATCGTGAGGCCGCCGAAGATGGCCGGGGCCACGTTGTCGGGGTGACCCTCCATCTCGGTGGCGAGGGCGAGAACGCCCTGCGCGTCGATCTCGATGATGCCGTTCAGCAGGCCGCGCGCCGCCATGATGCCAGACACGATGGCAGCGCCGGATGAGCCGAGACCGCGACCGTGCGGAATCGCGTTGCGCGCCACGAGTTCGAGCCCCGGCATCTCGACACCGAGCGCCGCGAAGGTGCGGGCGATCGCGGTGACGACGAGGTTGGTCTCATCGGTGGGCACCTCGCCCGCGCCGACGCCGACGACCTCGACGTGGGCGCCCGGCTGCTCGCGCACCCTCACGGTCAGCTCGTCGTACAGCGACAGCGCAAGGCCGAGCGTGTCGAAGCCCGGTCCGAGGTTCGCGGTCGTGGCCGGAACCTTGACGCTCACCGACCTGCCGATGAGCGCCGCGGGGGCGGCGGTCATGCGGCGCCGTTCTCCGCGAGGCCGAGGGTGGCGGCGACCTGGGCCGTGTCGACCGGCACGACCGTGGGCGTCACGTCAGCGCCATCGGCGGTGCGCAGGGCCCACTGGGGGTCCTTCAGCCCGTGACCGGTGACCGTGAGCACGACCGTCGCTCCCGCAGGAATCGCCCCCGCTTCGGAGCGCTCGAGCAGGCCGGCGACGCTGATGGCGGATGCCGGCTCCACGAAGATGCCGACCTCGCTCGCGAGAATGCGGTACGCCTCGAGGATCTTTGCGTCGTCGATGGCGCCGAAGTAGCCGCCGGTGGCGTCGCGCGCTTCAAGCGCCAGCTTCCAGGAGGCCGGGTTGCCGATGCGGATCGCGCTCGCGATGGTCTCGGGCTCGCGAACAGGGTGGCCGAGCACGATGGGTGCGCTTCCCGCGGCCTGGAATCCGAGCATGCGGGGCAGCCTCGTGCTGTTGCCCGCCTCGAGATCCTGCGTGTAGCCCCGCGTGTACGCGGTGTAGTTGCCGGCGTTGCCGACGGGCACGATGTGCAGGTCGGGCGCGTCGCCGAGCACCTCGATGACCTCGAACGCCGCCGTCTTCTGACCCTCGATGCGGTCGGGATTGACCGAGTTGACGAGGTGAACCGGGTAATTGTCGGCGAGGTCGCGGGCGATGTCGAGGCAGTCGTCGAAGTTGCCCTGCACCTGCAGCAGTTCGGCGCCGTGCGCGATCGCCTGGCTCAGCTTGCCGAGCGCGATCTTGCCCTCCGGCACCAGCACGACCGCCTTGATGCCGGCGTGCGTCGCATACGCGGCCGCCGAGGCGGAGGTGTTGCCCGTCGACGCACAGATGACGGCCTTGGCGCCCGATTCGACGGCCTTCGAGATGGCCATCGTCATGCCGCGGTCCTTGAACGAGCCGGTCGGGTTCATGCCCTCGTACTTGACCCAGATCTTCGCCCCCGTACGCGCCGAGAGCGCGGGCGCCTCGATGAGAGGCGTGCCGCCCTCGCCGAGCGTCACGATCGGCGTCGCCTCGCTCACATCGAGCCGATCCGCGTACTCACGGAGCACTCCACGCCACTGGCGACTGTTCGGTTTTGCGGGCATTACGATCCTTCGACTCGGAGTACGGATGTCACGGCGGCCACCACGTCGCTCTGCGCCAGCGCCTCGACCGTGGCGGCGAGAGCGGATTCGGGAGCAGGGTGGGTTCCGATTACAAGGGTAGCGGTGGCGGCGGGCGCAGCAGCACCGGCCGCCGGGCTCTCACTCGGGTCTGACGCGATGGTCTGGCGCACCGCTTCGACCGACACTCCCCCGTCGCTCAGCATGCGCGCGATGCGGGCGAGCACACCGGGCTGGTCGACGACCTGCAGGCTGATCTGGTAGCGGGTGACGGCCCGGCCGATCTCGAGCACGGGCAGGTGTGCGTGCATCGATTCCGCGACACCAGGACCGCCCACCACGTGCCTGCGCGCCACGGAGACGAGGTCGCCGAGCACGGCCGAGGCCGTCTCCACTCCCCCTGCTCCCGCGCCGTAGAACATGAGGTCGCCCGCCGCGGAGGCCTGCACGAATACGGCGTTGTGGGCGCCGCGAACGGCGGCAAGCGGATGCGCGGCGGGCACCAGTGCCGGATACACCCTCGCCGAGACGCCCTCGGCACCGGTGGCCGGGTCGGTCAGGCGCTCACAGATGGCGAGCAGCTTGATGACGTGGCCCGATTCGCGCGCCGCATCGACCTCGTCCTTGGTCACGCGCGTGATGCCCTCTCGGTACACCTGCTCGATGGGCACGGTGGTGTGGAACGCGAGGCCGGCGAGGATGGCCGCCTTCTGCGCCGCGTCGTAGCCCTCGATGTCGGCCGTGGGGTCGGCCTCCGCGTAGCCGAGATCGCTTGCGACGGCGAGCGCCGTCTCGAGGCTCTCGCCGTGCGTATGCATCCGGTCGAGAACGAAGTTGGTCGTGCCGTTGACGATGCCGAGGATGCGCTCGACGCGGTCACCGGCGAGACTGTCGCGCAGCGGCCGGATGATGGGGATCGCGCCACCGACGGCGGCCTCGTATGCCAGCTGCGCACCGACCTGCTCTGCCGCATCCGACAGCTCGGGGCCGTGTGTGGCGATGAGCGCCTTGTTGGCGGTGACGACGTCGGCGCCCGAGTTCAGCGCCTGCAGCACGAGCGTGCGGGCGGGCTCGATGCCGCCCATGAGTTCCACCACGATGTCGGCGCCGAGAATGAGCGACTCGGCATCGGTCGTGAAGAGCTCGCGCGGCAGGTCGACCGTTCGCGGTGCGTCGATGTCGCGAACGGCGATGCCGACGAGCTCGAGGCCGGCGCCCGCGCGCGCGGCCAGCTCGTCCTGGTGGGCCAGCAGCAGCCGGGCGACCTGTGCCCCGACGGATCCGGCACCGAGCAGTGCGACGCGGAGATTTCTGTACTCGATCACGTGCTACGCGTTCCTCTCGTCGATTCTGACGTCCCGCGCGAGCAGGTCTCTCTCACTCTCGCCGCGCACGATCACGCGCGCCTCGCCGTCGCGCACCGCCACGACAGGAGGCCGGCCGAGATAGTTGTAGTTGCTGGCGAGCGAGAAGCAGTACGCGCCTGTGGCAGGAACGGCCACGAGATCGCCAGGCGCGACGTCGGAGGGCAGGTAGTCGTCGTAGACCACGATGTCGCCGGACTCGCAGTGCTTGCCCGCAATGCGCACGAGCGCCGGCTCGGCCTCAGAGACACGGCTCGCGATGCGCACAGAATACTCGGCGCCGTAAAGGGCAGGCCTGGCGTTGTCGCTCATGCCGCCGTCGACACTCACATACCGCCGCACCGCGGTCGCCTCCGGCGTGCCCGGCACCGTGACCGGCACGTCCTTGGTCGTGCCGACCTCGTACAGGGTGAGGCCGGCCGGGCCGATGATGGCACGCCCGGGCTCGAACGCGACGACAGGCACGCGGATGCCGAGCCTCTCGCACTCCTCGCCCACGATGCGGGCGATGCTCTCGGCGAGCTCACCCAGCGGCGTCGGGGTGTCTGCCGTCGTGTATGCGATGCCGAAGCCGCCGCCGAGATTGAGCTCGGGCACCGGACCGCTCTCGACCAGTCGCGCATGCAACGCGAGCAGGCGGGCCGCGGACGAGGCGAAGCCGTCAGCCCCGAAGATCTGGGAGCCGATGTGGCAGTGCAGGCCGAGGAACTCGAGCGAGTCATGTGAGCGGATGGCGGCGACGGCGGAGGCCGCATCGCCGAGCGCGATGCCGAACTTCTGATCCTCGTGCGCGGTCGCCAGGAACTCGTGGGTGTGCGCGTGCACGCCGCTGTTGACGCGCAGGCGGACGCGCTGCACCCGCCCCTGCCGTGCCGCCTCACTCGCGACACGCTCGATCTCCTGCACGCTGTCGATCACGATCGCACCGACGCCGGCGGCGACGGCTCGTTCGATCTCGGCGGCCGACTTGTTGTTGCCATGGAAGCCGAGCCGGTCGGCGTCCACGTCGGCGGCCAGCGCGACGGCGAGCTCACCGCCGCTGCAGACGTCAATGTTCAGGCCCGCGTCGCTGACCCAGCGCGCGACCTGCGTGCTCAGGAACGCCTTGCCCGCGTAGTACACGTGCACGCTGGTACCGATGCCGGCAAAGGCGCTCTCGAACGCCTCCCGGGCCTCGAGCGCCCTCGCGCGAACGTCCGCCTCGTCGAGAACATAGAGGGGGGTGCCGAAGGCGGCGGCGAGCGCCGGCGCAGAGACACCGGCGACGGCAATGGCGCCATCCGCTGCTCGTGTTGCCGTGCGCGGCCACAGGCCGGGCGCGAGGTCGTTGGCGTCGGCGGGCAGGCGCAGCCATTCGGGTGCGAGCGGGCTTTCGGCCACGGGTACCTCACAGGTGTGCTCGTATCGGGCGAGGAGCGCGGCGAGCGGGCCCGGCTTGGCCCCTGAAGCCGATCAGTGCACCGCGTGTGCGCGGCGGGCACGGTAGCGAAAGTCTAGCGAGAGCGCCGCCCGGGGCCGAAATCAGCTGCAGGTGCCTCGCGAGCTGAGCGCCGAACCGGTGAGGGGCAGATCGTGCGCCGTGAACGTGAGCGTCGCCGCCTCCGGCGTGACCTGGATGTGGCTCAGCTCGACGCCTTTGGGCAGCTGTGTGGCGAGACAGACGGGAATGGGACCGCTCGCCATGAGGTCTCTGATCACCGACGAGAAGTCGAGACCGGCGGGGCCGGTGGTCACTTTGGCCGCGGTCGGGGCAAGCAGAAGGTGGTCGCCGTCGGCCTTCGGTATGGCGCTCAGGCTGAAGCTCAGGGTGAGGCCAGCCACGCTCTTCGACCCGCTGAGGGCGAAGGTGCCGTGCCCGAGGGTGATGCCGCCGGTCGCGATAGGAACCTGAACCAGGTGGTTGAGCGCGTCCTGGCCGAGGGCGACCCTCGCCGTCACGTGCTTCACCGGCGCGGAGAGGTCGCTTGAGACGCCGTGGGCGACCAGGTGCACCGGGACGCGGTCGCCGCCGATTCTGAGGTCGGGTGCATCGACGCGAACGTCATCGAATGAGCCGCCGAGGTACTGCAGAATGAAGGAGCCACCGCCGATGTGCACGTCGACGTCGCCCGTGACACCGGCGGGCAGCCGCTTCTCGATCTGGGTGGCGGCCGCGGCTTCCGCGGCCCCGCGCAGGCCGTTGTCGACGAGCACGGCCGCGATGCCGATCAAGACGAGCAAGCCCAGGGTCACGCCGAGGCCGATCAGCCACGCGCGCCGGCGTCGCCGGGGGCGCTGCTCGCCTGGTTCGGCAAAGAGATCCTCGAGCGAACCGATGTCGGTCATCGCTACATCCGCTCCGGGGCGGAGACGCCGAGCAGGCCGAGCGCGTTGCGGATCACCTGGCCCGTGGCGTCGTTGAGCCACAGGCGCGTGCGGTGCAGCGCCGTCACGGGCTCGTCGCCGAGCGGAATCACCCGGCAGTTGTCGTACCAGCGGTGGTACAGGCCGGCGATCTCCTCGGCGTAGCGCGCGACGCGGTGCGGCTCGCGCAGCTGCGCCGCGAGCGCGACGATGCGAGGGAACTCCTGCAGCGCGCCGAGAAGAGCGGATTCCGTCTCGTGCGTGAGCTCCTCGGGAGCGAACTCGCTGCGGTCCACGCCGGCCGCCGTGGCGTTGCGCGCCACCGAGCACGTGCGCGCGTGGGCGTACTGCACGTAGAAGACAGGGTTGTCGTTGGTGCGCTTGCGCAGCTGGTCGGGGTCGAGGGCGAGCGGCGAGTCGGCCGGATACCGGGCGAGCGAATAGCGCAGCGCATCCGTGCCGAGCCATTCGCGCAGGTCGTTCAACTCGATGATGTTGCCTGCACGCTTGGAAAGCCGCGCACCGTTGACGCTGACCAGCTGGCCGATGAGCACCTCGATGTCGTGCTCGGGGTCGTCACCGGCTGCGCCCGCGAGGGCCTTGAGCCGGTGCACGTAGCCGTGGTGGTCGGCGCCGAGCAGGTAGATCTTGTGCCCGAAACCCCGATCGCCCTTGTTGAGGTAGTACGCGGCATCGGCCGCGAAGTACGTGTACACGCCGTTGGAGCGGCGGATCACCCGATCCTTGTCGTCGCCGAAGTCGGTCGTGCGCACCCACACGGCGCCGTCGCGATCGAACACGTGGCCCTGGGCGCGCAGCCGCTCGACGGCCTCGTCGATCGCGCTCGCTCCCGCCTCGCCCGCCTCGTGCAGGGTGCGCTCGGAGAACCACACGTCGAAGTGCACGTTGAACGCGGCCAGAGAGCGCTCGATCTCGGCGAGCTGCAGCGCGTACGCCTCCTCGCGTGCGATGGCGACAGCCTCGTCGTGCGGCTTCGAGAGCAGATCGGGCACCCGCTCGAGCACGTCGTTGGCGAGAGCGGCGATGTACGCCCCTGGATACCCGTTCTCGGGCGTCGGCTCGCCCTTGGCCGCGGCGAGCACCGAGAGGCCGAACACGTTCATCTGATTGCCGGCGTCGTTGATGTAGTACTCGCTGGCGAGATCCGCACCGGATGCCTTCAGCACGCGGGCGATCGCGTCGCCGAGCGCGGCCCACCGGGTGTGGCCGATGTGCAGCGGGCCCGTGGGGTTCGCCGAGACGAACTCGAGGTTGATGCGGTGCCCGGCGAGCGCGTCGTTGTTGCCGTACGCGTCCCCCGCATCCACGATGGTCTTCGCCAGCCGGCCGGCGGCACCGGCGTCGAGGCGCAGGTTGATAAAGCCCGGGCCGGCGACCTCGGCGGAGGCGACGCCGTCGAGCGAGCGCGCCCTCTCGGCGATCTCCCCGGCCAGCTCCCGCGGGTTCGCACCGATGCGCTTCGCGAGCCGCATGGCCACATTCGACGCCCAATCGCCGTGCTCCCGGTTCTTCGGGCGCTCCAGCGTGACATCGGATGCCGCGACCCCGACGTTCTCTGCTGCAGCCTGGGGTGCACCGGCCGACGCGGCAGCGCGTCGGCCCTCGAGAACGTCACGGACGATGTCGAGGAGGGCGGCGGCAAGTTCGGCGGGAGTCACAAGGATCGATTCTATGGGCTGCGGCCTGAGTGCCCGTTGGAGATCGAGCGGCTCTGGCGTAGGCCGCCGCCGTGCCATTTGTCACGATTCGTATGCAGGTCGGCGCCTCACAGAGCCATCTGTCGGCGCGACTTGCTAAAGTCGCACGCGTGGCGGCCCGGATCGGTGTCGTCGCGCCCCTCGCACCGCGATCACTCACGAAGGTCACCGCATTGGCTGCCACGCACCGCCCTCTGGCTTCCCGCCTCATCGCCGCCGCCGTTCTCGGCCTGGTCGGCACCGCACTTCTCGCCGCCTGCGCGAGCACTCCGGAGACGACGCATTCGCCCAGCTCGTCGACCACAAGCAAGGCGAAGCCAGGGAAGACCCATTCAGATCCGCCCGTGGCGAGTTCGACCCCGACGCCCAAACCGACGCCCGTCACCCTCAGCTGCGACCAGCTGATGACCCGCGACCAGGTGTATGCGCTGCCGGGCGCCGGCCCCAATATCGGCACCGACCCCGCGTACGCACCCGAGAAGGACTCGCTCGCCGCCACGATCGTCGCTGACGCCGGCGTGGCATGCGGGTGGATGAACCAGACGAGCAACGACAAGATCGCCTTCGCAGTGGCCCGGCCCGCGGCATCCGAACTCGACGCCCTGAAGGACAAGGCGATCAGCTCAAGCGACGCCGTACCGACCTACGGGGTGCCACCGGAGGTCGAGGGCTACTTCACGGCCCGCGGCGGCGTCGGTGAGGTGCAGGTATTCAGCCACGGGTACTGGATCGTCGGCACGTCGACCACGTTCCTCGAGCCCGGGGAGCCGGCGCCGTGGATCTCGGACATGCTCGGCAACCTGCCCGCGAGCTGATCGGGGAGCACCGAAAGGCCGCGTGCTGCGGGTGCTAATGTGATTCGAGCAACTCCTGGCCCCCATAGCTCAGGGGATAGAGCGTCTGCCTCCGGAGCAGAAGGCCGTAGGTTCAAATCCTACTGGGGGCACACCGGTGATCCCCTGGCCGAGAGGTGTGTATGTCCGGCTCGGTCATCCTCGACATCGCGCTCGTCGTCGTTCTCATCGGCTACCTCTTCCACGGGTTCCGCAGCGGCCTGGTCCTGAGCCTCGGCGGCATCATCGGCATCGTCGTCGGGGCCATTGCGGCGTTCTTCGTCATCCCGCTCGTGAACGCGGCCGTGGCCGACAGTGCCTGGCGGGTCGCGATCGTGCTGCTGGTCGCAGCCATTCTGCTTGGCGCGGGCCACGCGCTCGGCAGCGCCGTCGGCCGCGCGCTTCGCCGCGGAGTGCACCGCACACCCCTGCGCGTCGTCGACCGGGTCGCCGGGGCGGCCGTCGACGTCGTCGTGGCTGCGCTGCTCATGTCGATGCTCGCGTTCGGAATCTCGTCGCTCGGCATCCCGCCGCTCTCGAACGCCATCGGCTCGTCGGCCGTGCTGAAGAGCATCAACGCCCTCACCCCGGCCCCCGTGCAGCAGGGTCTCGCGCAGCTTCGAGCGTTCGTGGTCAAGGATGCGACCGGTCGCGTCATCGACATCGTCTCGCCCTCCGCGCCATCCACACCGCCCGACATCGACACCGACACGCCCGCGCTGACGAAGGCGGCACGCAGCGTGGTCAAGATCACCGGCGTCGCGTTCGCGTGCAGCCAGACCCAATCCGGTTCCGGCTTCGTCGTCGCTCCCGGGCGCGTGGTGACGAACGCGCACGTGGTGGCGGGCGTCAGCCAGCCCGTCGTGCAGGCGCCGGATGGTTCGTCTCGCACCGGCCGCATCGTGTACTTCGACCCGAAGCACGACCTCGCGGTCATCGCCGTCGACGGTCTCGGCACGCCGGCACTGCCCCTGGCGCAGACGTTGAAAGACGGGGACAGCGCGGTCTTCGATGGCTACCCTCTCGGCGGTCCGTTCCAGTCGAAGCCCGCCGCGGTGCGCAGCGTCGCCGACGCGAGCGTGCAGGACATCTACAAGTCGTCCCAGACGACCATGGAGATCTACACGCTCGCGGCCGACGTGCAGCAGGGCAACTCGGGTGGGCCGCTGCTGACACGTTCCGGCGCGGTCGCTGGCGTGGTCTTCGCGACCTCCGCCGACGACCGGCCGATCGGCTATGCCCTGGCGATGTCGGTACTCGGCCCCGTCGCGCAGGGCGCCGCGAGTGACACCACGACCGCGGATTCGGGGCACTGCACGCGCGGCTGAGCGCATCCGTTGCATTCGTGTCACGACCGCCCCCATTTAACCGGAGACTGCTACTTTTAACCCATGAGTCCTCTCGTGCTCGCGGCGAACACGGCAGACGCCGACGCCGCTCAGGCGATCGCCCGCCATCACACCGAGCTCGCGGCCACGACCGCCGTCAAGACCCTGCACTTTCTGAACACCGTTCGCGGTGAGCGCGCGAGCGGCGCCCGCTACGCCGCGCGCAGCGCTCTGGTCACCTGGTGCGCCGGGCACGTTCTGCCCTACGTCGAGCGGGAGGCCGAGGTGCTCTACCCCGCCCTGCCCGAGACAGACGAGGGGCGGATGCTGCAGGCCGTCCTCGAGCGCGATCTCGCTCTTGTGCGCGATCGGCTCGCCGACCTCACGACGCTCGACGATCCCCACGAGGCGGGCGCGGCTGCGGTCATGCTGCGCTCGGCCATAGAGCATCATCTTCAGCGCGAGCGGGATGAGCTGCTGCCGTACCTTGCGTTCGCGAGGAGCCAGTCGATCGCCGCGTTGTGGCAGCGCCTGGAGCCGGCCACGAGCGCGGGGTTGGCCGCCGACTCGGCCGCCTCGGCCGCCTCACCCGTCGACGCCGGTCTCCCGCGGTGAGCGCGCTCACGCGCCGGCCGGCCTCGATCGTCATGATGACGATCGGCGTCGCATGCGTGATCGCCGGCGGCCTGGTCGCCGCCGTCACGGACCCGCTCTCTCTCGCCGTCGGCTCGTGGGCCGCGGCGTACCTGGTGCTCGTGGCCGGCGTCGCGCAGGTCGCGTACGGCGCACTGCAGCAGCCGCTCGCCCCGCGCCCGGTATCGAGCGGCATCATCGTGGCCGAGACGGTGTTCTGGAACGCGGGCAACGCCGCCGTGCTCGCCGGAACCGCCGCCAGCCTGCCCTTCGCCGTCGACGCGGGCGGTGTGCTGCTCGTGATCGCGCTCATTCTGTTCCTTCTCGCCGTTCGAGGCGCTGCCGCCGCCCACCGCTGGTGGCTGTGGGTGTATCGGGCTCTGACGGCGATCCTGCTCGTCAGCATCCCCGTGGGCCTCACACTGGCTCACCTGCGCGCGTAGGCTCTTGCCCTATGGCACAGGGCTCGGTTCTCTTCATCGGCGGCACAGGAATCATCAGTTCGGCATGCGTCAGGCAAGCCCAGGCGAGGGGCCTCGCCGTCACGGTGCTGAACCGGGGCGAATCGAGTACTCGGCCGCTGCCGGATGATGTCGAGAGCGTTCGCGGCGATATCCGCTCGCCTGACAGCGTGCGCGAGGCGCTCGGCGGCCGCGAGTTCGACACCGTCGCGGAGTTCGTGGCCTTCGCTCCCGAGCATGTGCAGGCCGACCTCGAACTCTTCGAGGGCCGGACCGGCCAGTACGTGTTTATCAGCTCGGCCTCGGCGTATCAGACGCCGCCGTCGCGCCTGCCCATCACCGAGTCGACGCCACTGCGCAACCCGTTCTGGCAGTACTCGCGCGACAAGATCGCGTGTGAAGACGTGCTCGTCGAGGCGTATCGAGAGCGCGGGTTCCCCGCCACCATCGTGCGGCCGTCACACACATACGACCGCACGGCACTTCCCACCATGGGCGGCTTCACCGACATCGATCGGATGCTGCGGGGTGCCCCCGTCGTCGTGCACGGCGACGGCACCAGCCTCTGGACGATCACCCACAACACCGACTTCGCCGTCGCGTTCGCCGGCCTGCTCGGGCGGCCGGAGGCGGTCGGCGAGGCATTCCACATCACCTCGGATGAGGCGCCGACCTGGAATCAGATCTACACGTGGCTGGGGCACGCGGCGGGCGCGGAGCCGGAGCTCGTGCACGTGACCTCTGAGGCGATCGCGCGCGAGGTGCCGGATCTCGGCCCGGGTCTTCTCGGCGACAAGGCGCATTCGATGGTGTTCGACAACAGCAAGGTGACCTCGCTCGTGCCCGACTTCCGGGCGCGTGTGCCGTTCGCTGACGGGGCGCGCGAGATCGTCGAGTGGTACCTCGCCGACCGTTCCCGCCAGCACGTGGACGCCGAGCTCGACGCGGCATTCGACCGGCTCGTCGCCCGCGCCAGGCAGTAGCGGGCAGGCAGTAGTGGAGAAAGAGGTGCGACGCCGGCTCGACATGGTCGAGCAGCAGCTCGTGTCGCGCGGCATTACGGATGCGCGCGTTCTCGATGCCATGCGCACGGTGCCGCGGCACGAGTTCGTGCCCGCTCGCCTCGCCGCTGAGGCCTACAGCGACCATCCGCTGCCCATCGACAACGGCCAGACGATCTCGCAGCCGTACATCGTGGCCCTCATGCTCGAGGCGGCACGACTCGATGAGAACGCCGTGCTGCTCGACATCGGCACCGGCTCGGGGTATGCCGCGGCCGTCGCCTCGCTCCTCACGCGCCGCGTCGTGAGCATCGAGCGTCACGCCGGCCTCGCCGAGAGCGCCCGGCGGCGGCTCACGGCGCTTGGCTACGACAACGTTGAGGTGATCGCCGGTGACGGGCTCGCCGGGTGGCCGGATGCCGCACCGTACGACGCCATTGTCGCCGCCGCCGCGGGCCCGCGTGTCCCAGACGCCTGGCGCGATCAGCTCGCGGTCGGCGGCAGGATCGTCATGCCGTTGGGGGCGCCGCGCCTCGGTCAGCGACTCGTCGTGTGCACGAGGGCGGCCGACGGCACGCTCGAGCAGTCGTCGCTCGGTGGCGTCGCATTCGTGCCGCTCATCGGCGATGGCGCGTGGGCCGAGCACAACGACGAGGGCGGAACAGATCCGGCCCCCTGACGGTTGCACCGGTCATGACAACCATCGGATTGATCGGATCAGGACACATCGGAAGCCAGCTCGCGAGGCTGGCGGTGGGGCAGGGGCACGACGTCGTCGTCAGCAACTCGCGCGACCCGCAGACGCTGGCACCGCTGGTGGCGGAATTGGGCGAGCACGCCCGTGCCGGCCGGCCCGCCGACGCCGCCCGCGCGGGCGACATCGTGGTCGTCACCATTCCGCTGAAGAACATCGCGGACGTGCCGGTCGAACCCCTCGCAGGCAAGATCGTGATCGACACCAACAATTACTACCCGCAACGCGACGGGCAGATCGCCGAACTCGACGACGAGAGCACCACCACGGCTGAACTGCTGCAGCGCCACCTGCCGACCTCGCACGTGGTCAAGGCGTTCAACCACATCTTCGCGGGCGACCTGACAACAGACGGCTCCCCCGCTGGCACGCAGGGCCGTCGGGCGCTCGTCGTCGCGGGCGACGACGACAATGCCAAGCGCACGGTCACCGATCTCATCGACAGCTTCGGCTTCGATGTCGTCGACATCGGTGCACTCTCCGAGGGCTGGCGCATTCAGCGGGACACCCCGGGATACACCGCAAAGTACGATGCCGAGGGGCTGCGCGACGCCGTCGCATCCGCGAAGCGCTACCGCGATATGTAAGGCGCGAGAGGCGCGATCTGTGAGGCGCCTTCGCCGAGAGGCGCCGGAGGCCTCGTTTCGAGGGAGCGTCTACGGGTGAACGACCGGCTTGCCGTTCTTCCACTCCAGAGGCAGCACGCTCATGCCGCGATACGCCATCGACGCATCCCACGAGTGGAAGACGAGCACGTCGTGCCCATTCGGCCCGCGCACCACGTCCTGCCCCCCTGGCCCCGTGTAGCGGCCGTGCGAGGAGAGCGTCGAGAGCAGCGGCGAGCCATGCTTCGTGTATGGCCCCAGGAGCGAGGTCGCCTCGGCGTAGCCGATCGCGTATGCGCCGCTCCCGTAGTCATTCGCCGAATAGAACAGCACGTACTCGTCCGCGTGCTTCACGAGCACGGGCGCCTCGATCAGCGTGCCCTCCCATTGCTCACTCTGTTTGATCAGCTTGGTCGGCTGGCCGGCGAGCGCCGAGCCGTCGGCCGTCAGCGGCGCGATCTGCAGCCACGTGTCGAGCCCGCAGCAGTTGCCGTCGTTCTTGAACACGAGGTACCTGGTGCCGTCCGTATCGACGAACGTGCTCGGATCGATCGCACCGCCCTCATCTACAGGGCAGAGCAGCGGGGCGTCGCCGTGGGCTTCGAAGGGCCCCTTGGGAGAATCGGATGTCGCGACACCGATGCACTGCTGAGTCTTCGTCGCGCTGGCGGCGACGAAGTACATCACGAAGTGGCCAGGCGAGAACTCTGAGACGTCGGGCGCCCAGGTCTTGCCCGGTGCTGCCCAGCTGGGCAGTGTCGGCAGGGCGTCGGACGTCGAGACATCCCATTTCGTGAGATTCGTCGACGTGGCGAACTGAATGTTGGCCCCCGGCCTGTTGGTGGCGTACGCGTAGTACGTCGTGCCGACTCGCATGACGTCGGGATCGGGGAAATCCTGGTCGATGACGAAGTGGGGGTCGGGGAGGGTCGGCGGGGTCGTCTCGGCGGGCGAGGGCTCGCCGCTGCATCCGCTCATCGCGGCGACCGCCAGGAAGGCCGCCGCGATGGCGCTTGCCCATGCTCTGCTGGCGCGCATCCGCTCACCCTTTCAGCCCGGAGGAGGCGACACTGTCGACGATCTGCCTCTGCGCAAGCGTGAAGATGATGAGCACCGGAACCGCGGCGATGACCGCGCCCGCCATGACAATGCCGAAGTGCGTGGAGTACGCGCCCTGGAGAATCGAGAGGCCCGGCTGCAGAGTGAGGTTCTCGGGGCTGAGCAGCACGTACACCGGCCACAGGAAGTCGTTCCAGTTGTTGAGGAAGCTGAGCACCGCGAGTGTGGCGAGTGCGGGTTTGGAGAGCGGAAGGATGATCTGCCAGAAGATGCGGAAGTCGCCGGCGCCGTCCATGCGGGCGGCCTCCTCGATCTCCATCGGCAGGCTGATGAAGAACTGGCGAAGGAAGAAGATGCCGAACGCGCTGGCGGCGCCGGGGATCGTGATGGCCCAGATGGTGTCGAGCCAGCCGAGATTCTGCACGATGAGGTAGTTGGGAATCAGGAAGATGACCGGGGGCACGAGCAGGGTGGCAATGATGGCGCCAAAGACGATGCGCTTGCCCCGGAACTCGAGGCGCGCGAGGGCGTAGGCCCCGGCCGACGCGGTCACGAGGATGATTACCGTCTGCAGGGCGGCCGCGGCCACGCTGTTGAGGAACCAGCGGAAGATGGGCTGCTGACCCGACGAGAGCAGCGTCTGATAGGCGTTCAACGTGAACGGATTGGGGATCGGGTTCTGTGGCGAGTTGATCGCGTCGAAGTCGGTCTTGAAGCTCGTGAGGAAGATCCAGATGAGCGGCAGGATGATGACGAGCGAAATGACGACGAGGCTCACGTACAGCCAGATCTTCGGCGCCGATCGGCGAAGGGCCGACGTGCGGCCGCCGACGGGCGGGCGCGGCGGAAGGGCGGCTGCCGTCCGTTCGTCACGCGTGCTGACGGTGCTCACGGTGCCTCATTTCGTCGTGTCGCGCTGAAGGCGGAAGTTGATGATGCTGATCACGGCGAGGATCGCGAACAGAATGTAGCTCATGGCGGATGCCGCGCCCATCTGGTTCTGCGACAGGCCCTCGTCTGAGATGTACATGATGGCGGTCCTGGTCTGATTACCGGGGTGGCCGCCGGTGATGATGTACGACTGGCCGAACATGTTCGCCGAGGCAAGGATCGTCAGCGTCGTGACGAACGTCATGACCGGCCTCAGCCCGGGCAGGGTGACGCTGAAGAACTTGCGAGCGGCACCCGCGCCGTCGACAGACGCCGCGTCATAGAGCTCGGCGTTGATGCCTTTGAGGCCGGCGAGCAGGATCACGGTGTTGAAGCCCATCGTCCACCAGACAGTGACACCGACGAGCGACACCCATGCCCAGGGCACATCGACGGTCCACGGCGTGTTCGCGGGCAGACCAAGCATGCCGAGAACGTGGTTGACTACGCCGACCTGCGGGTCGAGCAGGTACTTCCAGATGACACCGATGACGGCGACACCCAGCACGTATGGTGCGAAGAAGACGGCGCGGAAGACCGTGCCGCCGGCGATGCGTCGGTTCAGCAGCTGCGCAAGGCCGATGGGGATCACGATGAGGAACGGCACACTCGCCACCGTGAAGATGCCCGTGGCGAGCATGCTCTCCCAGAAGTTGCCCGAGGTGAGCGTTCCCGGTGTGAACAGGTCGATGTAGTTCTTCAGGCCGATGAACGGCTGGTTCGGCAGAAGGGGGTTCCAGTTGTGCAGGCTGATCCAGAGCCCGTACACGCACGGCGCGAGCACGAAGACGCAGAACAGCACCAGGAAGGGCGCGAGGAACAGATACGCGGTTCCGGTGCGCCGGGCGCCCCTCGGCGCCCGGGACACGCGGTCCCGGGCACCGAGGGCGGTCGGCGTGATGCTAACCACCGTATTGACTCTTGTTCTGCTCAAGCAGCTGGTTCGCCTGCTTCACGGCATCGTCCAGCGCCTGCTTCGGCGTCTTCTTACCGAGCACGGCCTCGTTCACGGCCGTCGTGATGGTCGCCTCGACGTTGGTGATGCCGGGGGCGACGGTCTCATAGTGCGCGTACGGCAGCTCCTCGAGGAATGGCTTGAGGTTCGGGTACTTCTGCACCAGGGCCGGGTCGTTGCGCACGCTGTTTGCCGCGGGTAGCTCGCCGGTCTCGGCCCATCCGCTCGAGTGGTCGTTCATCCACTTCACGAAGGTCGCGGCGGCGCTCGTCTTGTTCTTGTCCTGCCCCTTGTTGTTCATGAACATCCAGTGCGTTGAGCTCGACCACACAGCCTTCTGGTCGCCGATCTGCGGCACCGGTACGGCGGTCCAGTCGACCTTCGACAGGGCGGTGTTGGTCGTCTGCCAGACGCCGTTCCAGTTGAACGCGGTCTTGCTGGCGACCAGCGCGTTGATGTTGCCATCCTGCGCGACGTTGCTCGGGCTGTAGCCGTTCTTGATCAAGTCGGTCATCCAGGTAAGGGCTTTCACCCCGGCATCCGAATTGAAGGTCGCCTTCGATACATCGTCGTTAAAGAGCTCGCCACCGTATTGCCAGAGCAGCGACTCGAACTCGAATGTGCCCGTGAAGACGAAGCCGTCGACCCACTCGCCCTGAATGCCCTTGGCCTTCAGCGCCTGAAGCGCGGCGAGGTAGCTCTGCTTGTCCGTCGGCAGGTTCGAGGGGTCGAGGCCCGCCTGCTTGAGCACGTCCTTGTTGACGTAGAGGCCGAGGGGGGTAACGCTCCACGGAATCCCGTACTGACTGCCGTTGTAGTTGCCGTCTTTCATGAGGCCGGCCGGGAAGTCGGAATCGGTGTAGCCGAGGGATTTCACGATGCTGTCACTCTTCAGCAGAAGCCCCTGCGCGGCGTATGTGGCGATGTCGTCGCCATGCCCGACGGCGAGATCCGGCCCCTTGCCCGCCTTGACCGCGAGAGGCATCTTCTTGGCGATGTCTCCCCATTCCATCGGCACGTCCTTGACGACGATGTTCTTGTGCTCCGCGTTGAACTTCTTGACGAGCTTCGGCACGAGAACCGGAGCGGCTCCGCCCGTCCATCCGTTCCAGAATGTCACGGTGACCTTCGGGCCGCTGTAGTCGCCCGCCTTGACGCTGCCGCCCGTGTCGCCTCCGCCTGAACCGCTGCAGGCAGCCAGGGTGATTCCAACCCCGATGGCCAGCGTCGCCGCGATCGCGCGGCGTGCCATTCCCTTCTTCATGTCTTGCTCTCCTTTGAGTGTGATCGCGTAGGCGATGAATGCGACACCTAGCTGCGATGCGAGGGATGCGCGGGTTCGGCAGGGCGGTCATGCAGCATCCGCGGCGTGCCGAACTCGGTGTGTTTGTGAATTTACAGCGCTGTATTCTTGCTGTCAAGCATGGCATCGCATCGCGGCGAGGCGCGACACTAGAGTCGTCAGTGGCGCCATCACGACGGCGGCCACCCGTGCACGAAGAGGGAGATCATGGCGCGCATCCGCCTGGAAGACGTCGCGAAGATCGCGGGCGTCTCCATGAAGACCGTCTCCAATGTCGTGCACGATTACCCGCACGTGAGCCCCGGCATGCGCGAGCGCGTGCAACGGGTGATCGATGAGCTCGGCTACCGACCGAACGCGCTGGGCCGACGCCTGGCCACGGGCAAAACCGGCCTGCTCGCGCTCGCATTCGCCGACGTGAGCATCCCGTACTTCTCTGAACTCGCCCGTGTCGTCTCGGCCGCCGCGCGCTCGCGCGGCTACCGCCTGCTGCTCGAACAGACCGACGGCACGCTCGACGGCGAGCGGGCCGTGCTCTCGGAAAGCGAGGCCGGCCTCGTCGACGGCGTGCTCTTCCAGCCCTCGGTCATGTCGTCCACGGAGATCGCGAAGCACCGAAGCGACGTGCCGCTCGTGTTGCTCGGCGAGGCCTCTGCCCCCCTGAGCGTTGACCACGTGATGATCGATAACATCGCGGCCGCCTCCGAGGCGACGCAGCACCTCGCCGCGCTCGGCCGCAGCCGCATCGGGTTCGTCGGTCACGAGGAGCCCCGGCAGTCGGAGACCTCCAGACAGCGCCTCATCGGCTATCAGGAGGGCCTGGAGAAGGCGGGGCTGCGGCTCGACATGTCTCTTCTGTTGCCCAGCTATGCCGTATCGGCCGAAGCGGCCGCGCAGGCCGTGGGGGCCGCGCTCGAGCGCGGTCTGCGCTTCGACGCCCTCGTGTGCCGTGACGACCTCGCCGCCATCGGAACCCTTCGCGCCCTCAAGGAGCGCGGCTTCGACGTGCCACGCGACGTCGCCGTCACGGGATGGGACAACATCTCGCTCACGTCGTACACCTACCCGAGCCTGACGACCATCGCGGCCGACACCGCGGGCCTCGCCGAGAAGGCACTCGATATGCTCTCCGAGCGCATCGCGGGGTTCGAGGGGCTCGGGCGGCACACCATTGTGGACTACCGGCTCATCCCGCGAGAAAGCGCCCCCGCGGCAACCTGATCCGATCCACCATTTTACAGCGCTGCAAGTTTGCGGCACACTGGTGCCATGAGCATCAACCATGGCGGCACTGTCGCAGCCCTTGACCGCGCCAGCCGCCAGGACGGCTCGTACCCGCGCCCGCAACTGAAGCGGTCGCGCTGGCGCGACCTCTGCGGAACGTGGGGCTTCGCGTTCGACGATGCCGACGAGGGCAGAGACGCCGGCTGGTTCGACGGCCGGGCCTTCGAGCGCAGCATCACGGTGCCATTCCCCCCGGAGTCCGTCGCATCGGGTATCGGCGACACCGGCTTCCACCGCGTCATCTGGTATCAGCGCATAATCACGGGCGCCGACGTGTCGGCGGCCGGGCATCCGCTCTCGTCTGGAGGCGGCGGTCGGCTGCTGCTGCACTTCGGCGCGGTCGACTACCGCTGCGAGGTCTGGCTCGACGGGCGGCTGCTGGGCGGGCACGAGGGCGGGCACACGCCGTTCACGTTCGACATCACGACTGCGCTCGATCCCGCACGCGAGGCGCACGCGCTCGTCGTCCGCGCCGAGGACGACCCGTTCGACGTCTCCCAGCCGCGCGGTAAGCAGGACTGGCAGCGGCACCCGCACGCCGTCTGGTACCACCGCACGAGCGGAATCTGGCAGCCGGCGTGGCTGGAGGCGGTGCCCACCACGAGCGTGCGCTCGCTCGCGTGGGCCCCCGACGTGAGCGCCGCCGAGGTCGCGCTGTCGGTGCAGCTCAGCCGCACGCCGGCGCCGGGCGCCGTGCTGAGCGTCGACGTTGACTTCGGTGAGGAGTCGCACGGCCGCATCGACGTGCCCGTGCATTCCGACCGCGTCGAGACGCGCGTGCGGCTGCCGAGGCTCGCCAACGGCCAGGGTTACGAGCAGTACCTGTGGAGCCCCGAGCATCCACGGCTCTTCGACGCGACCGTCACGCTGCAGCCGGCGCCGTCAGACGGCGAGGCAGACACGGTCGCCTCGTACTTCGGCATGCGATCGGCCTCGATCGGCGGCGGGCGGTTTCTGCTGAACGACCGCCCGTATCCGGTTCGCGCCGTTTTGAGCCAGGGCTACTGGCCCGCCTCCCACCTCGCGGCGCCGTCGGCCGACGCGCTCCGCGCCGAGGCGCAGCTCATCAAGGATCTCGGCTTCAATGCGGCCCGCGTGCACCAGAAGATCGAGGACCCGAGGTTCCTCTTCTGGGCCGACCGCCTCGGGCTGCTGCTGTGGGGTGAAACGCCGAGCGCCTTCGAGTTCTCGACCACGGCGGTGACGCGCATGATGCGCGAGTGGTCGGAGGCGATCGAGCGCGACCTGTCGCATCCGTCGATCGTCACGTGGGTGCCGCTGAACGAGAGCTGGGGCGTGCAGCACATTGCGCACGAGCCGCGCGTTCAGGCGTATTCGCGGGCGATCTTCGAACTCACCAAGGCGCTCGACCCGTCGCGACCCGTCGTCTCAAACGACGGCTGGGAGCATCTCGACACCGACATCTTCTCGATCCACGACTACGAGGCGTCCGGCGATGTGCTGCGAGAACGGTATGCGGATGCTGCCGCAACGTCCCGTCTGCTCGAGGGCTTCGGGCCGGCCGGCCGGCGCATGCGCCTCGCCGAGGTCGCGGACCGCGGCCAGCCCGTGATGCTCACGGAGTTCGGCGGAGTGCAGTACTCCCCCGGGCAGGCCGACGCTGCGGCGTGGGGCTACTCGCGTGCGTCGAGCGCAGACGACTTCGAGCGGCGGCTCCGCTCGCTGTTCGACGCCGTCCGCGCGAGCACGTCGCTCGCCGGCATCTGCTACACGCAGCTGACCGACACGCTGCAGGAGGCCAACGGCCTGGTCGACGAGGAGCGCCGGCCGAAGCTGCCGGTGGAGCGCATCCGTGCCATCGTGACTGGGCTGCCGCACGGGCGGTAGACGAGCGGATGCCGGTGGCCGGTCCCGTCGCCGTCATACTGGAGTGCGTGCCAGCAACATTTCTCGTCGTACCCGAGTGGCAGGGGTCGTCGTCGTCCCGCGCGATGCGGCTGATCGACGGAGCCGAGGCGATCGCGGGTGACCTGCCGAGGGCGGCCACCCGGAGTGTGGAGGTTCCGCTCGGTGCGGGTGAGTCGCTCGATACCGGGGTGCACCGCTACTCGGCGCTTGTCGCCACGCGCGAGCGCGCCGCGGCGGCCCTCGACGACCTCGATGGCCTGGTCATCACGATCGGCGGAGACTGCGGTGCCGACCTCGCCAGCGCATCCCGCGCGGTCGCCGCGCACCCCACCGGCAGCGTCGCCGTGGTCTGGTTCGACGCGCACGCCGACCTCAACAGCGCCGCGTCGAGCCCGAGCGGCGCGTTCGGCGGCATGTCGGCCCGTGCCCTGCTCGGCGACGCGCCCGAGGGCCTGAATGCGACCGGCTCGGCGCGACTCGCCCCCGATCACCTCGTGGTCGCCGGCGCCCGCTCGTTCGACGATGCCGAGCTCGCCTTCATCGACGAGGCCGGCGTTCTGGTCGTCACCGTCGACGAGCTGAGCGAGCCCGACGCGCTCGTCGCCGCCGTGGAGAGAAGCGGAGCGGCATCCGTCTATATTCACGTGGATCTCGACGTACTCGACCCCGCCACCATGACGGGAGTCGGTGCCCCCGAGCCGTTCGGGCTGCAGCCCGAGACGCTGTGTGACGCGGTGCGGGCGCTGCGCTCCCGCTTCGAGCTCGCGGGGGCGGGCATCACGGGCTTCGCGCCCGCGAGCGCGGATGCGGCCGCCGCCGACATGCCGGTGATCCTGCGCGTGCTCGGCTCCCTGACATCGCCGCTTTCGTAGCTGCGGGCCGCCGCCGGTAGCCTCGGTACTCATGAGCGAACCGAAGATTCTCACCGAGCGCCGCGGGCACGTGCTGCTCATCGGATTCAACCGCCCGGAGAAGCGCAACGCCGCCGACTTCGAACTGCTGAACGCCCTCGCCGCCGCCTACGGCGAGCTCGAGCGCGACCCCGAGGTGCGCGTGGGAGTGGTGCACGCCGTCGGCGACCACTTCACGGCGGGCCTCGACCTGGCCGACATCGTGCCGTATGTGGGTCCCGACGGGCTGGACCTCGTGCCCGAGGGCGGCATCAACCCGTGGCAGGTCGATGGCGTGCAGCTTTCGAAGCCGGTGGTGATGGCGGTGCAGGGCACGTGCCTGACGCTCGGCGTCGAGCTCATGCTCGCCAGCGACATCGTGGTCGCGGCCGACTCGGCCGTGTTCGGGCAGATCGAGGTCGCGAGGGGAATTCTGCCGTTCGGCGGAGCGAGCATCCGCTTCGCGCGTGCCGCCGGCTGGGGCAACGCCATGCGCTATCTGCTCACGGCCGACCGGTTCGACGCGACCGAGGCGCACCGCATGGGGCTCGTGCAGGAGGTGGTGCCGCACGGAGCCCAGCTGGAGCGCGCGCTCGAGCTCGCCGAGCGGATCGCCGCGCAGGCGCCGCTGGCCGTGCAGGCCACGCTCGCCAACGCTCGCCTCGCTATTCGCGAAGGGGATGCGGCCGCCGAGCGGGCGCTCGGGCCCGAACTCGTACGCCTCATGCAGACGGAGGACGCGCGAATCGGCGTCGAGGCGTTCCTCGCGCGCGCCGACCCTCGCTTCGTCGGCCGCTGAGGCTCTGCTGCCGATGACGGCGGCCGCGCATACGATGACGGAAGAGGCGCTCGCGACGACGCGAAGCGAACCTGACCGGTAGAGGGAGCGCGACATGGCGGCAACGCAGACCACAGACGAGTACGACGTGATCGTGATCGGCGCGGGCGCCGTGGGCGAGAACGTGGCCGACCGCGCCGTTCAGGGTGGGATGCGCACCGCCATCATCGAGGCCGAGCTCGTGGGCGGCGAGTGCTCATACTGGGCGTGCATGCCCTCGAAGGCCCTGCTGCGCAGTGGCACCGCCGTGCGGGCAGCCCAGGCGGTGGACGGCGCCGCCCAGGCCGTCACCGGCGAGACCGACGTGCACGCGGTGCTGGAACGGCGCAATCGCATCGCGAGCAACTGGAACGACGACGGCCAGGCGGCCTGGGTGAGCACGGCCGGTATCGACCTGGTACGCGGGCACGCCACCATCACCGCCCCCCGCGAGGTGACGGTCACCGCCGAAGACGGCAGCACGCGCGTGCTGACGGCCGCCCACGCCGTCGCCGTCTGCACGGGCTCGGTCGCCTCGCTGCCCGACGTGCCGGGCCTGGCCGAGGCCGAGCCGTGGACGAGCAAAGAGGCCACGAGCGCGCAGGGCGTGCCGACCACCCTCGCCATCATCGGCGGCGGCGTGGTGGCGAGCGAGATGGCGACCGCGTACACCAGCCTCGGCAGCGTGGTGCACGTGATCGCCCGAAGCGGCCTGCTCACGCGCAACGAGCCGTTTGCGGGCGAGCTGGTCGCGGCATCCCTCACGAAGCTCGGGGCGCATCTGCACCTCGGCGCCTCCCCCACATCCGTTGCGCGCACCCCCGGGCGCAGCGTGGCCATCACCCTCGATGACGGCACCGAGCTCGTCACCGACGAGATCCTCGTCGCCACCGGCCGCACACCGCGCACGCAGGATCTCGGGCTCGAGAACATCGGCCTCACACCCGGTAAGGGGCTGTCGGTCGACGACAGCATGCTCGTGCAATCCCAGGGCAACGATGCACTCGCCGGTGAGTGGCTCTACGCCGCCGGCGACGTGAACCAGCGCGCCCTGCTCACGCACCAGGGAAAGTACCAGGCTCGCATCGCGGGTGACGCGATTGCGGCGCGAGCCCGCGGCATCCGCATCTCTACTGAGCCCTGGTCGGCGTGCCAGGCCACCGCCGATCACCAGGCCGTGCCGCAGGTCACCTTCACCGACCCCGAGGTGGCGTCGGTCGGCCTGAGCGCCGCGGAGGCCGAGAAAGCGGGCTACCGCACGCGCGTGATCGACTACGACATCGGCAATGTGGCGGGTGCCTCCGTGCTTGCCGACGACTATCAGGGGCGCGCGCGCATGGTCGTCGACGAAGACCGCCAGGTTCTGCTCGGCGTGACATTCGTGGGAGCGGATGTCGGTGAGTTGCTCCATTCGGCCACCGTCGCCGTCGTCGGCGAGGTGCCAATCTCACGGCTGTGGCATGCCGTTCCGTCGTATCCCACGCTCAGTGAGGTGTGGCTGCGCCTGCTCGAGTCGTACGGCAGGCCGGCCGCGTGAGGCGAGTCGGAGCCACGGTCGACGGCGCCGGGCGGGCGCTCGGTGGCGCCGGGCGGGCGCTCGGTGGCGCCAGCCGCACACTGGGCGGCATCGCTCGCGCGGTGGGCGAGGCAGGGCGCTCCCTCTCGGCGCTGGTTCTCGACTCGCCCGTGAGCCGCGCCGGCTACCTGTATGCCACCGCGGTCGGCCTCGCGTGGGGCTACACGCTCAGCACGGGCCGCGTCGAGCGGCGCGGCGGACTCGTCGTCTTCACGGGCATGCCACGCTGGGCCTTCGGCCGCGGCGGCTCCTGCGTGGGTGGCTGCTATCTCACGGCCAACAACGCCGGCGATGCCGTGCTCGAGCACGAGGCCGTGCACAAACGGCAGTGGCAGCGCTACGGCATGCTCTTTCCCCTGCTCTACGGGTTCTCCGGGCGCGACCCGCTGAAGAATCGCTTCGAGATCGAGGCGGGGCTGGAGAAGGGCGGATACGTGTGAGCCTGCAGCGCACGGTCGTCATCACGGGCGCAAGCTCTGGAATCGGCGCGGTCACGGCACGGCGTCTGGCCGACGACGGCGCGCGGGTGGTGGTCGTCGGCCGCAACCAGGAGCGAACGACGGATGTGGCCCGCTCCGTGGGCGGCGACCCCCTCATCGCCGACTTCGACCGGCTCGATGACGTGCGCTCGCTCGCGGCAGAACTGCTCCGTCGGTACGAGCGCATCGACGTGCTCCTGAACAACGCCGGCGGCATCTCTGCGCGGCACGAGCTCACGGTCGACGGCTTCGAACGCACCATCCAGGCCAACCATCTGGCGCCGTTTCTGCTGACCAACCTGCTGCTGCCGCGCATCCGCCAGTCGGCCGCATACGGGCCGACGCGCGTGGTCTCGACGGCGAGCACGGCGAACCGCTACGGCAGACTCCGGCTCGACGATCTCAATTGGGAGCATCGGCCGTGGCTGGGCGGCTGGGGCGCGTACGGGGCGTCGAAGCTGGCGACGATCCTGTTCATCAGGCAACTCGCCGAGCGCACGGCGGGCACCGGCGTCAGCGCGTATTCGGTTCACCCCGGGCTGGTCGTGACCAGTTTCGGGATGCAGCTGCGCACCATGCGGCTCGCCTCGGCGATCACGGGCGGCCACTACGGCATCAGCGCCGAAGCAGGCGCGGAGCCGCTCGTACGACTGGCGGGTGAGGCACCGATCGGCGCGCCGAGCGGCACGTACTTCGACCGCTTCACTGCCGGCGGTCACGTGAGCGCTCGAGCGACGGATGCGCTCGGCCGCGAACTCTGGGACCTTTCCGCGCGGCTCACGGGCTGCTGAGCGAGCGCCCGGGCGCTTTCGCACCGGCCTGCTAACGTGGCCTGCCATGGTGGCAGACGACTGGATCGAGCATCGGCGCGGCGACGGCGAGCGCGTGGGCTGGATGGTGCCGAGGGGCGAGGGATTCGTCGTGGTCGACCTGCTCGGCCGGGAGCGCAGCGGGCCCGTCGACTGGCTGACGGCCGAGGAGACGCTCGAGGAGCTTGGCATCGGTTACCTTGCCGACCCCTACATGCTCACCCTTGAGAACGGAGGCGACCTCCGCGTGCGTATCGCCGAGGTGAGCCCTGCCGGCGTCAGGGTGAAGAGGGACGATTTCGGCGACATCGGCGCCCCTCAGCTCTACTATTCGCTCGAGCTGCCTGCACCGGCGACGCTGCGGCCGCTCCGAGCGGACGAGGTCGGCCGGCTTTCGGCGGATTCGTTCGGCGGCTGAGGTGCGGCGACGGCACGCATTGCCGCCGCTGGCTCGGCTCCGCAGCGGGCGAAGGCACGCCTGCGGCAGGAGTGGCTCGGCTAGCCGCCCGCGACGGGGCTCGCCACGATCGACGAGGTCGGCATCCCGAACCCCGTGAGCGCTGCCCGAACGCGCTCGAGCGTCTGCTCGCGCCCCACCAGGACGGCACGGGTCGCACCCGGCCCCTCGCACAGCATCTCGGCAGCCCACGCGTGAACCGCACGTGCGGCGAGGTCTCCCGGCCGAGCCTCGCCCTCGGGGCGGCGTTCACGGCGTTCACGGCGGTCACGAGGGGCCCGCGAGCGCGGCAGAAACGTCACCGTCATGCGCACGGGAGCCGAGAGCACCACGCGGTCGGCCGCAGACGCCGTCTCGACGAACACCCGACCCCGCGCGCAGAGCGGCAACAGCGCGAGCTCGGCCTCGAGCTGAGCCAGCGCCGTCTCGTCTGCCACGACCACGAACTGTGCGCGGTCGTCGTGGTGCGCCGTGCGCGCGGTGTGCGCGGCGTGCTCGGCCCTCGGGCCGCCTGCCGCTGTGTCGTGTTCACTCTGATGCATCTCACGACCAGTATAGGTAAGCCTTACCTACACCGTCACCAGCATGGCGGATGCCTCAGCTGCCAGCCCACTCGCCTCTCCAGCTGGGCGCCGAGCGCCAGCAGGGTCGCCTCGCCACCCGGCCGGCCGATGAGCTGCACGCCCATCGGCAGCCCGGAATCCGTCTGCGCGATGGGCAGCGTGATGGCGGGCAGGCCCGAGACGTTCACCATCGAGGTGAACGGCGTGTACTGCACCTGCTGCTCGAAGTTGCGCTCCCCGTCTTCCTGGTCGAAGTAACCGAGCGGCCGCGGCGTCATCGCGAGCGTCGGCGTCATGACGGCGTCGAAGCGCGAAAGCTGCTCGATGAACGAGCGCTCGTACGCGCTCAGCGCCGAGAGGGCCTCGGCGAGCTGGCGTGCCGAGATGGCGCGCCCCCGGCCCATGAGCCAGCGGGTCAGCGGCTCGAGCGCCGCCTCAGCATCCCCCTCTGCCGGGATGCCGGCGGCCCCCGCCTGCCAGATGGTGCGGAACGCCCCAGCGTACGAGTCGTCGGGCGCGAGGGCGGTCTTCTCGATGCCGTGCCCCATGGCCTCGAACGCCGCGACAGCGGCCTCGAGCGCGGCGCGGGCCTCGGGCGCGATGACGATCTCGTACGCGTCATCCCACGCGGAGGTCGTCATGACGCCGAGCTGGTAGCGGCCCTCGCCCCGCACCGCCGACGCGAGCATCGGCCCGTCCGCCCCCGGTGCCCTCAACGCGAAGTGGTGCTCGGGGCCGTTGCCCGCCCCGGTGATCATGGCGTCGAGGAGCAGCGCGGCATCCGTCACGGTTCTGGCGATGGGCCCGGCGACCGGCAGTCCGGCGAGTGCGCCGATGCCGCTGCCGCCCGGCACGCGACCGCGCGACGTCTTCAGACCAACGAGGCCACATGCTGCCGCGGGAATACGAACGGATCCGCCGCCGTCGCTGCCCGGCGCGAAGGGCAGCATGCCGCTCGCCACGGCGACGGCGGCCCCGCCGCTCGAGCCTCCGGCCCCGAGCGACGGGTCCAAGGGGTTACGTGCGGGAGGCGCGGCGAGCGACTCGGTGTACGCGGGCAGGCCGAATTCGGGCGTATTGGTCTTGCCGAGGCTGATGCCACCCGCGGCATCGAGTGTCTCGACCAGCTCGTCCGAGGTCTCGGGCACGAATCCCGCGAAGAGGCGCGAGCCGAAACCGGTCGGCACGCCGGCGCGCATCCAGAGGTCCTTGTCGCCGAACGGCAGGCCCCAGATCGGCGCGACATGCGGCACGTTCCGGGTGACATGCGCGGCGCGTTTTCGCGCGGCGTCCGCTGTCACGGTGACGAAGGCGCCGAGCTCGGGGTTCAGGCGTTCGATGCGGCCGAGATAGTGCTCGGTCAGCTCCGCAGGCGTCAGTTCGCCGGCCTGCAGGGCGCGCCATTGCGCGTATGCGGTGAGGTCGTGCAGCTCGTCAGTCGCCATGAATCGAGCCTAGCCACACGGGAGGCTTGACAGCGCGGTTGGTTATGTGGTTAGTTACATGAGTAATGAACCAAGGAGGTAATCGGATGGCAGGGAGACGATCGCTCCGGGAGCGGCCGCAACCGACGGCATCCGCAGCGCTGCGGGGAGCGCCGTGATCGACGACGGTCGACCGATCTTCCTGCAGATCGCCGAGCAGATCGAGAACGACATCATCCAGGGCACCTACCCGGCAGAGAGCCAGGTGCCCTCGACGAACGAGTTCGCCGCGTTCCACCGCATCAACCCCGCAACGGCAGGCAAGGGCGTGAACCGGCTCGTCGACGAGGGAATCCTCTACAAGAAGCGCGGCATCGGAATGTTCGTCGCCGCCGGAGCCCGGGAGCACCTCATCGCCAAACGCAGCGAAGGCTTTCGCCACGAATACGTACAGCCCCTCGTCACCGAAGCAGCCAAGCTCGGCATCGGGGCCGACCAGTTGATCGACATGATTCGAAAGGACATGAAGCAATGAACACCACACCGTCAGCACCACCGCCCTCTGGCACAGGCGACCTCGTCGTCGACGTGCGCTCCCTCACCAAGCGCTTCGGGGGCTTCACCGCCCTCGACGACGTCAGCTTCCAGCTGCAGCCCGACATGATCCACGGCCTGCTCGGCCGAAACGGCGCGGGCAAGACCACCATCATGCAGCTGCTCACCGGCCAGGACTTCGCCAGCCACGGCACCGTCAACGTCTTCGGCGAGCGCCCCGCCGAGAACGCCGCCGTGCTCGAGCACGTCTGCTTCATCAAAGAGAGCCAGCGCTACCCCGACAACTTCAAGCCGAAGCACGTCTTCCGAAGCGCCCCCTGGTTCTTCGAGCACTGGGATGCCGACTTCGCCGCGCGTCTCATCGACGACTTCCGGCTGCCCGTCGACCGGCGCATCAAGAAGCTCTCGCGCGGTCAGCTCTCGGCTGTCGGCGTGATCGTGGGCCTCGCCTCCCGCGCGCCGCTCACCTTCTTCGACGAGCCGTATCTGGGTCTGGATGCGGTGGCCCGGCAGATCTTCTACGACCGGCTTCTCGAAGACTACGCCGAGCATCCGCGCACCATCGTGCTCTCGACGCATCTCATCGACGAGGTCTCGAACATGCTCGAACACGTCCTTGTGATCGACGAGGGCCGCATCATTCTCGATGAGGATGCCGACGACCTACGCGGCTCCGCCACGACGGTCGTCGGTTCCGCATCCCGCGTCGAGGAGTTCGTGGCTGGGCGCGACATCATCCACCGCGAGGCCATCGGCGGCCTCGCGTCGGCCACCATCGGCCGGCTCACCCCCGACGAGCGACGCGCGGCAACGAGCGCGGGCCTCGAACTCTCCACGGTGTCGCTCCAGCAGCTCATCGTTCACCTGACCAAGGTCTCAGACAAGGAATTCAAGGAGGCGGCATGACCACCATCGCCGAAACCCAGTCCGTCGCACGACGCGGCGCGCATCCCTCATCGACTACCCGCATCTGGCGTGTCGTGAAGCTGCAGTTCACCAACAGCTGGAACATTCTCGTTCTGCCCGTGCTGATCCTGGGCGCCATCTTCGTGCTCAACTACGCCATCTGGGTGATCGCCTTCCGGTCCTCCGACATGTCCGAGAACGCGCTCGATGGCACGCAGTACAGCGGCTCCACCATCTTCATTTTCGCCTACATGCTCGTCGTCGCGATCCAGGCCATCAACCTGACGTTCCCGTTCGCGCTGGGCTATGGGGCGACGCGCCGCGACTATTACCTCGGCACATCGCTCACCTGGCTCATTCTCTCGGCCATCCTCACTCTTGGCATAGCGATCTGCGGGCAGCTCGAGACGTGGACGAACGGCTGGGGCCTGCGCGCCACCTTCTTCAACGCCGTGTACTTCGGCGACGACAGCTTCGCGGCTCGCATGTTCACGGTGTTCGCGGCGTTCCTCTTTTTCTTCTTCGTCGGCACCGCGAGTGCCGCCGTGTACGTGCGCTGGCGTGCGAACGGCCTCATCGTTGCGGGGCTCGTTCTCGCCGTTCTGCTGGTGGGGGCGGTCGCCCTCATCTCGTTCACCGACAGCTGGAAAGGCGTCGGCGAGTGGTTCGCGGTCACCGGCGGCACGGGGGTCGTCGCGTGGAGCCTCGTCGTAACCGCCATCGCGGCCGTCACGGGCTTCTTCATTCTGCGCCGCGCTACACCGAAGAGCTGAGCCTCTCGGCCGACGAGCTGGGCCGCTACGTCGACGAGCTGGGCCGCTGTGCCGACGAGCTGGGCCGCTACGAGAGCGAACGCTGCAGCAGCACGATGCCGAGCCAGCGCTCGAACTTGTAGCCGACGTGGCCCATGCGCCCGATCTCGTGGAACCCGAATCGCTCGTGCATCGCAAGGGATGGCTCGGCGCCCTGGTCGGCGATCACGGCGATCATCTCCTTCAGCCCGGCCCGCTTCGACCGGTCGATGAGTTCGGTCATGAGCACCGTGCCGAGCCCCTTACCGGTCGCGGCCGGCCCGAGGTAGATGGAGTTCTCCACCGTGAAACGGTAGGCCCGCTTCTGCTTCCATGGCGCGACGAGGGCGTAGCCGAGCACACTCCCCCGCGGCGAGACGGCCACGATGAACGGCATACCGAGCTTTGCGAGATGGGCGAACTTCGCCCGCCAGTCGGCGAGGGTCATCCCGTCTTCGTCGAAGGTGACGGTGCTGTTCGCCACGTAGTGGTTGTAGATCTCACGCACGTCGGGCAGGTCCGCCTCGCTCGCCTCCCTGATCGAGAACGCGAACGCGGGGTCGGCCGGTTGCGCGGGCCTCAGGGCACGCGGAAGCACGCGCGGTGTCGCGTATTCCTCCTCAAGCACGCACAGATTCTACGCGTGCACGGCTGGAGTCTTCGGGCGAGGAAACAGCCGCGGGCACAGCCCAGTCGACACTGCCACCGCCCTGCGCCTCCAGGAGGGCGTTCACGCGGCTGAACGGCCTCGAGCCGACGAAGCCACGGCTGGCCGACAGGGGGCTCGGATGCGCGGACTCCACGAACGGCGTGGCTGACAGCAGCGGCTTCAGACCCGCGGCATCCCGGCCCCAGAGAACGGCGACGAGCGGCGTGCCACGCGCCACGAGCACGCGGATGGCGTGCTCGGTCACGGCCTCCCAGCCCTTGCCGCGGTGCGAGGCGGGAGTGCCGGGCCGCACCGTGAGCACCCGGTTCAGCAGCATCACTCCCTGCGATGCCCACGCGCTCAGATCGCCGTGCGGTGCCGGCGTGATGCCAAGGTCGCTCTGCAGCTCTGCATAGATGTTGGCGAGGCTGCGCGGGATGGGGCGCACGTGAGACTCGACGGCGAACGACAGACCGATCGGATGCCCGGGCGTCGGGTACGGGTCCTGCCCCACGATCAACACGCGCACCCGCTCGAGCGGCTCACGGAAGGCGCGCAGCACCTGCCTCCCAGCCGGCAGATAGCCGCGCCCCGCTGCGTTCTCGCCACGCAGGAAGTCGCCCATCTCGCGGATGCGGCCCGCGACCGGCTCGAGCGCGTGCGCCCAGCCGGCATCCATGAGAGCGTCTTCCGCGAGCTCGTCGAGAGACTTCGGCACGCTACCCGGCCACCTGGACCGGTGGAAGCGCGGACCAGGGGAAGGTGATCCAGCGCGAGGTGCGTCGCCAGACGAAGTCGGGCGTGATCGCACTCTGAGGCTTTCCGTACAGGCATACCGTGCGCACCTCGGCGCCCCCTGCGCTGACGAGGTCGACGACCATGGCGAGGGTTCGACCGGAGTCCGCGACGTCGTCGACCAGCAGCACGCGCTTGCCGGTGAGCGCGCTCTGCTCGAGCATGGGCGGAAGCAGCACGGGCTGCGGCAGGCGCTCGTTCACGCCGGTGTAGAACTCCACGTTGAGGGCGCCGCACGACTTGACACCGAGCGAATACGCCATGGCCCCGGCCAGAAGCAGACCACCGCGCGCAATGGCCAGAACGACGTCGACCTCGAAGCCGCTCTCGACCACGGCGGAGGCCAGGTGTCGGGATGCCTCACCGAACTCAAGCCAGCCCAGAACCTCCCGATCGTCCTCCGCAAGCGTGTCTAAGCCGGAGTCCTCGACGTCGAAAGTCATGGTGGCTACGGTACTCGCCGCATGAGGTTGCGAGGCAATCTCTTTTGCCTCTTCGGCCACGCTGGTCACATCTGTCACAGGCGCGGCGTGAGGCGCCCCTTGTGCACGCCGGCGCCCGTCTGGGCGAGGGGGCGCAGCACGATCAGATCCTGGTTCACGTGCGGTTCGCGCTCGAGCGCGTCGACGATCGTCACCGCCACATCGTGGGCCGTGAGCGGGTTCTCGACGCCCTCGTAGACGCCGTCGGCCTTCGCCCGGTCGCCGCCGAAGCGCACGAGCGAGAACTCGTCGGTCGCCACCATGCCGGGCGCCACCTCGATCACGCGAATGGGCTCTCCAGCCAGCTCGAGCCGCAGAACGTCGGTGAGGGCGTGCGCCGCGAACTTGGCCGCGTTGTAGCCGCCGCCGCCCGCGTAGGCCGCGTGGCCCGCGGTTGAGGTGACGGTCAGAATGTCCGCGTGACCGGATGCGCCAGCCGCGCGGCGAAGCAGCGGCAGAAGCGCGCTCACCATGCGCTTCACTCCGAGCACGTTGATCTCGTACATCCAGCGCCAGTCGTCGATCGACCCAGCTTCGACGCTGTCGAGCCCGTGCGCGCCGCCGGCGTTGTTCACCAGGGCGTGCACCGGACCGCTCGCCTCGAGGTGGTCGCGTAACGCATCGACATCGGCCTGGTCGGTCAGGTCTGCCGTGAAGACGGATGCGCCCGTCTCGTCGGCGAGCGCCTCGAGACGGTCGGTGCGCCGCGCGACGCCGACAACCTGCCATCCCCGCCGGGCGAACTCGACGGCGCTCGCGCGCCCGATGCCCGAGCTCGCCCCGGTCACGACGACCCGTCTCGGATTGCGCTCGTCTCTGTCGCTTTCACCCATGCGCTCCAGCGTATTCGTTACGCCCGGTTTCATTCGATTGTGGAGCGGCCCCCTTCTTGCCTACGCTCGGGGGAATGAACGAACGCGCCCGGCGCGTTCCCCCGCATGCCTCACGACAGGAGCACCACCATGGCCGACAACCCCGACTGGAAGTTCGAAACCAAGCAGATCCACACGGGTGCAGCGCCGGACCCGGTCACCAACGCCCGGGCCACGCCCATCTACCAGACCACCTCGTACGTGTTCAACAACGCCGAGCACGCACAGAACCTGTTCGCACTCGCTGAGTTCGGCAACATCTACACGCGCATCCAGAACCCGACCCAGGCCGTCGTCGAAGAGCGCGTCGCCGCGCTCGAAGGTGGAACGGGAGCACTGCTGCTCGCATCCGGCCAGTCGGCATCGACCTTCGCGGTGCTGAACATCGCCCAGGCCGGCGACCACTTCGTCGCCTCAAGCTCGATCTACGGCGGCACCTACAACCTGTTCAAGTACACGCTTGCGAAGCTGGGCATCGAGGTCACGTTTGTCGAGAACCAGGACGACCTGGACGAGTGGCGTCGCGCCATCCGCCCGAACACGAAGCTGCTGTTCGCCGAGACCATCGGCAACCCGAAGATCAACGTGCTCGACATCTCGTCGATCGCCGACATCGCCCACGAGGCCGGCGTGCCGCTGGTCGTCGACAACACCATCGCGACGCCGTACCTGATTCGCCCGTTCGAGCACGGCGCCGACATCATCGTGCACTCGGCCACCAAGTTCCTCGGTGGCCACGGCACCGTCATCGGTGGCATCATCGTCGACGGCGGAAAGTTCGCGTGGTCGAAGAACGTCGAGAAGTTCCCCGGCCTCACCGAGCCCGACCCGTCGTACCACGGCGCAAGCTACACCGCGGCGGTCGGCGACGGCCTCGCCTTCATCATCAAGGCGCGCGTGCAGCTGCTGCGCGACCTCGGTGCGGCGATCGCGCCGGCGAGCGCATGGCAGCTCATCCAGGGCATCGAGACGCTCTCGCTTCGCATCGAGCGCCACGTCGAGAACACCCTCGAGATCGCGCGGTTCCTCGAGTCGCACCCGGATGTCGCGAGCGTCAACTACTCCGGGCTCGACTCGAGCCCGTGGCGCGCGAACGCCAACCGTTACGCACCGAAGGGCGTGGGCGCGGTTCTCTCGTTCGAGCTCAAGGGCGGCGTTGACGCCGGCCGCCGGCTCGTCGACAACCTCGAGCTGTTCAGCCACCTCGCCAACATCGGCGACGTGCGCAGCCTCGTCATCCACCCCGCGTCGACGACGCACTCGCAGCTCTCGCCCGAGCAGCAGCTGACGGCCGGCGTGACGCCCGGCCTGGTGCGGCTCTCGGTCGGCCTCGAGAACGTCGACGACCTGAAGGCCGACCTCGAGGCGGGCCTTGCCGCCAGCCGGGGTGCCGCCGCGGCCTGAGCCGGCAAGGGCCACGAACGGCCGGCATGAACGAGGGGCGGATGCTGCGGCATCCGCCCCTCGCCATGTCTCCTCGCTCCCCCACGCGCGTAACGTGGTCGGGCCGCACGCCGGCGACCGGCAGAATTGATGCATGGAGTGGCAGACATCGGCGGACACCGCCCCCTCGAGTTTCATCACCGAGGCCCAGGCGCGGTCGCTGCTCGGCAAGCCGCCGGCGAGTGGGGCATGGCGCGAATCCGATCCCGTCGGCCATCGGCAGTTCGCAGGCCTCGGCCCGTTCGACTTCGAGGCGGGCGGCGACGTGCCGTACGCGCGCATCGCGTACGAGACGTGGGGCGAGCTCTCCCCTGCACGCGACAACGCGGTGCTCGTCCTGCACGCGCTCACGGGAGACAGCCACGTGGCGGGCCAGGCGGGAGCCGGACACGCCACCCCCGGCTGGTGGGCCGGCATCGTCGGCCCCGGCCTCGCGGTCGACACCGACCGCTTCTTCGTCGTCGCACCCAACATGCTGGGCGGCTGCCAGGGGTCGACCGGCCCGGCTTCTCTCGCGCCGGACGGCTACGAGTGGGGCCCCCGGTTCCCGTTCACGACCATCCGCGACCAGGTGCGCGCGCAGGCCCTCTTCTCCGACGCCATCGGCATCGAGAAGTGGGCGGCGGTCATCGGCGGCTCGATGGGCGGCATGCACGCCATCGAGTGGGGGGTCAGTTACCCCGAGCGCGTGGCCAGACTCGCCGTCATCGCCGCACCCCCAGAGTCGAGCGCCGACCAGGTGGCCCTGAACTCGCTTCAGCTCGAGGCCGTTCGCACCGACCCGCTCTTCCGGGCAGGCCATTACTACGAGGCAGAGGATGGCGAGGGCCCGCACCGCGGTCTCGCCCTCGCGCGCCGAATGGCCCTCGTCAACTACCGCAGCCCCGACGAGCTCAACGCGCGCTTCACGCGCAGCTGGCAGAGCGGGATCAGCCCTCTCGGCCATGGCGGACGCTACGCGGTCGAGTCGTATCTCGACTTTCACGGCAACAAGTTCACCCGCCGATTCGACGCGAACAGCTACGTGACGCTCGTCGAGGCGATGAACTCGCACGATGTCGGCCGGGATCGCGGCGGTCTCGATGAGGCGCTCGCCCGCGCCGACATGCCCGCGCTC
This sequence comes from Microbacterium sp. STN6, assembly GCF_026410545.1. Taxonomy (GTDB): domain Bacteria; phylum Actinomycetota; class Actinomycetes; order Actinomycetales; family Microbacteriaceae; genus Root112D2. The sequence goes on along the minus strand of NZ_JAPMIT010000001.1, from coordinate 534,256 downwards.
GTCGTCGGCATTGACAGCGACAGGCTTTTCCCCGTGGAGTCTCAGCAGCGAATCGCGGCGCGCCTCACCGGCAATATCGATGGTGACGAACCGGTCATAATAGAGTCGAGTTTCGGGCACGACGGCTTCCTCATCGAGAACGAACTGGTGGGTGACCAGTTGCGCCGTCTGCTCGCCGTGTGACAAGCGAAGGGGCCCCATGCGCATCCAGAAGGAGCGTGACCGGCTGCTCGCCGCAACATCCCGCAACATCGGCATCATCGGCACGTTCGCCGGCATTCTCTGCCTGAGCCTGCCTGGCTCGCTGCCGCTTGCCCTGTACGTCATCTCGGTTCTGTGCCTCATCGCCATGGGCGTGCTGCAGTGGCAGCTGCCCCGTGGGCACGTTCGCGTGAAGGCGCTGGGCATCTGGGCCCTCGGCGTTGGGGTCGTTCTGCTGCCGATCGCATCGGGCACAACGCTGAATCTCGCCGCGCTGTGCGCCATCGGCATCGTCTCAGGGGCGGCCGTGGCATCCATCGCCATCGTGCTGGTCTCGAACACGCGACACTTCTCCCTTCTCGCCGCGCTTTTCGCGGGCGATGTGGTGGCGCTGCTGGCGACGCAGCTGCTCACTGACACGTTGCCGCTCGAGCCGCTCGCCCTCACGCTCGCCGGCTGGATCGCCTGCATCATCTGCGGTGTGTGGCTCGGCCGCATGGTCACGCAGACTCTGCGCCGCATCGAGAGTGCGTCGAAGGCGTACCAGGCCGAGCGCCGGGCGAGCGAGACCGAGGCCCGCCGCAGGCAGGGCGCGCGCCTGCTGCACGACACCGTGCTCGCCACCCTCACGCTTCTCGCGCACTCGGGGGTGGGCGTCAGCCCGGATGCGCTGCGACAGCAGGCAGCAGACGACGCGGCGCTGTTGCGTCAGCTGCGTCTCGGCTACACGCCTGCGCCCGCCGTGTCAGGCGACTACAAGCTGCAGCCGGTCGAGGAGTCGACTCTCGGCAACACCCTGCGCTCGGTGAAGCAGAAGTTCGAGCGCCTCGGCCTCGAGGTCAACTGGCACGGCACCGGGCATGTTCTGCTTCCCGGCGACATTCTCGACGCGTTCCTGCTGGCCCTCGCCGAGTGTCTCGAGAACGTGCGCCGTCACGCCCAGGTCGGGCAGGCGCACGTCACCATCACCGACGATGACACGACCGTGCGCGCTATGGTGACGGATGCCGGGGTCGGCTTCACGCTCGAATCGGTCGACAGTGCACGGCTCGGCTTCACCGAGTCGATCGTCGCCCGGCTGCGCGACGTGGGCGGCAACGCGCGGCTCTTCTCCTCGCCCGGTTCGGGCACGACCGTCGTACTCGAGGTTCCCAAATGAGCATCGCCGCCGACCTTCATCGACGCCAGGCCACGCAGCGCCTGCGTCGGCTCGCCGCGGGCTTCGGCCTCGCCTCGCTCGTGCTCATGCTCTACCAGCTCCTGAGCTTCCTGCTGCACCCCGGCGCGTACCCGCGCCTGCCCCTGTCGGTCGCGGCCTGGCTGCTCGTGATCATCGGCACGAGCATCGTGCAGTTCGCTCAGGTGCGGGCCGACGAGGAGCTGCCGGCCTGGGTGGTCCCGACTGTCATGGCGATCTGGGGCGTAGCGGTCGTGCTCGACATCGCCGGCGCCTGGGGCCGACACACGGGCGCGTCGCCGGCCGCGACTATCGCCGTCGGCGCCGGCCTCATGCAACTCGTGACCCACGCGCGACCCCGCGTCGTGCTCACGGCGGCCGGCGTGGTTGGCCTCACGATCGCCGTCGCCTTCCTGCTGCACGGGCCCGATCCGATTCAGGAGTTCGCGCTCGGCTACCTCATGATCGGGCTCGCCGTCAGCCCGTCGGTGCTCGCCGTGCTCGTGATGCGCGCGGTAGGAACAGCCTCGCAACTCGAGCTCGACCGCACTCAGGTACAGAGCACCGTCAACTCCCCCGGCTTCGCCGTCGGCATGCTCGCCTCGGAGGAGCTCGCCCGCCTCGACCTCGACGCCGAGAAGCTGCTCGACGGGGTGGCGACCGGCCATACGCCGCTGCCGCTGACCGCCGAGGCGTCGGCCGAGGCGGCATCCCTCGCCACAGAGCTTCGCCTGCACCTCATTGAGGGCCGTCGCGAGACGTGGCTGCACAACGCCGTCTCGGAATCGACGTTCCTCGGGCCCGCGGTCACCGTGACCGACAGCGACGGCCTTGCCGGCCTGATGGAACCCGACCAACGCGATGGCCTGCTCTCGGCCATGTGGCTGCTGCTGAGTGACCCGCCGAAGCCCGGGCAGGCGCTGCGCGTGCGCATCTCCCCACGCTCCAAGGAGGGCGCTCTACCCCCGGGTGCGACGATCACGATCCCCATGTCAATTCTCGCAACCGGCGTGCCACGAAAAGGGGTGGACCCCGCGACGTGGCATGCTATTGCCAGAGTGGGACGGTACGACGAGTCAGTCACGAGCTCGGGTCTGCTGATCGAGATCGAGTGCGTGGTCGGTTCACATACCGCCGAAGAGGGCGCAGGGGTGTCGTCACCAACGAGATGAAGGACCATACGTGAGCAACGCAGCAGATCCGATCCGCATCGCCATCGTCGACGACCACAAGATGCTCCTGGGAGCATTGACGGAATGGATCCGCAGCGCTGCGGACGATATCCGCATGGTGGCCGCCGTCGCGACCTGGCCCGAGCTCCTTACGCATCCGGAGTTCCCGGTCGACGTGGTGCTGCTCGACCTCGATCTGAAAGACAATATCCCGATCTCGCTGAAGATCTCGACGCTGAAGACCACCGGTGTGAACACAGTGCTCATGAGCACGTACTCCGAGCCCCCGGTCGTGCGCGAAGCCCTGGCGGCCGGCGCGCTCGGTTACCTCGTGAAGAGCGAGGACGCCGAGATGATCGTGGAGGCGCTGCGGGCGGCGAGCAAGGGCGAGTCGTTCATCTCGGCCGAACTCGACCTCGCGATCAATTCGGTGGATGTCGGCGGCACGCCGAAGCTCAGTGCGCAGGAGCGGCGCGTGATGGCGCTCTACGGCGCTGGCGAGCCGGTGAAGTCGGTCGCGTTCCAGCTCGGAATCTCTGACGAGACCGCGAAGAGCTACCTCAAGCGCATCCGCGAGAAGTACCGCGTTGCCGGCTTCGACGTCGGCACCAAGGTGGCGCTGCGCAAGCGCGCGATCCAGGACGGCATCCTGCTGCAGGGCGACTGAGCGCTCGCGCTTGGCCCGATTCGCGGAGCGCTCGCGCCTCGCCCGATTCGCGGCAGCTCTGCAGCCATCTCAGGCACGGATGCGGCGCCTGCGCCGCCGGTCCACTCCGAGACTCGCGAGCACGAGCATGATGCCGGCGACGCTGAGCACCGCGCCCACCCACGCGGGCGACACGTACCCGTAGCCTGCGGCGATGGCCAGGCCGCCGAGGAACGCGCCCGACGCGTTGGCCAGATTCAGCGCGGAGTGGTTCAGAGCGGCGGCGATCGACTGGCTGTTGTGCGCGACATCCATGAGCCGCGTCTGGATCGCCGGCGACAGCGCAGAACACGCCACGGCGATGAGGAACAGGAACGCCGCGAGGCCGACGACCGTTCCCGCGGTCAGCGCGAGACCGATCAGCGTGACGAGCAGCATGCAGAAGTAGACGACGAGTGCGCGAGGCAGATTGCGGTCGGCAGCGCGACCGCCGAGCACGTTGCCGAGAGTCATGCCGAGCCCGACGATCACGAGCATGACCGGCACCGCGCCCGCCGGCAGCCCGGCCGTCACCGTGACCAGCGGCGCCACATAGCTGTAGACCGCGAAGAAGCCGCCGAAGCCGATGGCGCCGATAGCCAGCGCCAGCCACACCTGCAGTCGCCGGAACGCCCGCAGCTCGTTGCGCATCGTCGCGCTGGGATCGCCGGCCTGCCACGGCACGAAGGCCCACACGGCCGCGAAGGTGAGCGCGAAGATCGACGCGACCACGAGGTAGGCGACGCGCCATCCGTGAGTCTGGCCGAGCCACGTGATCAGCGGCACACCGATGACGTTCGCGATCGTGAGGCCCGAGAGCACGAGCGCGACGCCCTGACCACGCTTGCCCGGCCCCATGAGGCGCGCCGCGACGAGCGAGGCGATGCCGAAGTAGGCGCCGTGCGGCAGCGCGCTGACGAAGCGGGCGACCAGCAGCACCCCGAACGTCGGCGACAGCGCCGAGAAGACCGTTCCCAGCGTGAACGCCACGAGCAGCCACAGCAGCAGGGTGCGCCGCGGGAGCCGAGCGGCGGCTGCGGCGATGGTGGGCGCCCCCACGACGACGCCGAGCGCATACGCCGAGATCGCCCAGCCGGCCTGCGCGTTCGCCTCGGCCGGCGAGGCCGCGTAGAGCCCGGGCAGCAAATCGGCCGCGAGGTTCGGCAGCAGCCCCATCGCGACGAACTCAGTCGAGCCGATGGCGAACCCGCCGAGCGCGAGCGCCAGCAGAGCCAGGCGGATGCGCCCAGGCGACAGCGGCGCTTCGGCCAGTCGGGCGGGCTCGGTCTGCACAGTCACGCGGTCAAGAATAGGCGCATCCCGCGCGCGAATCGAATCGATTCGAGCGGGAGCCGCGAAGTCACACGAGCGCCCGCCCCGGAAGCACGCTCACGCCGCAGCAGCGGCCTACGACGAGCGGCGGTCGCCGAGCGCCTGCTCGAGCCGCTCGACCTTTCCCGTCAGCTCGCCGGAATAGCCGGGCCTGATGTCGGCCTTCAGCACGAGCGAGACGCGCGACCCGTACTCGCCGACCGCCTGGGTGGCACGACGCACGACGTCGAACACCTCATCCCACTCCCCCTCGATGGTCGTGAACATCGCGTCAGTGTGGTTCGGCAGGCCCGAGGCGCGCACGACCTCGACGGCAGCGGCCACCGCGTCGTGCACAGAGGCATCGGCAGAGCCACCGGACGGGGCGACGGAGAACGCGACAAGCATAGGGATTCCCTTCATTCGAGGCGTGCACGGCGCACGTACCCGACGCTACGCCACAGCGCCGATACCGCCCACACGAACACCGCGACGACGACGAGGTTGCGCACGCTCAGCACGACAACGAGCACCGGGTCGAGGCCAAGCAGCGCGTTGTACAGCACCGGGTAGAACACCTGGGTGAGCCCCGCCGCGACGGCCACGAGCACGGCGGGCACGAGGTACCCGCGGCCACGCCAGGCGAGCCCGAGCACGACCGGCGGCACGAGCCACAGCATGTACTGGGGCGAGCCCACCTTGTTGAACACGATGAGTGCGGCCACGAGCGCGAGCGCAAGGTCCGGCAGCAGTGTGGCCAGCGGCACACGCGCCCGCACCGCTCGCACGCCGAGCAGTACAAGCGCGGCCGCGGCGAAGGCGAGCAGCGGCGTCATGAGACGGATGCCGGCCTCGACCCCGTCGCCCGTGACCTCGAACGTGTTGAGCGACGCCTGGTAGTACACCATGCTGCCGGGGCGGCCGAGCAGCGCCTGCCACAGCCAGATTCCGCTGGCCGGGGCTTCCAGCTGCATTCCCCGGTCCGCCTGCGCGGTTACGAAGCTGAGCACGTTCGCCCCGGCTCCGAACACGACCGCGACGAGCGCGATCACCCCGCTCGTGACCAGCCCGAGCGCCACGAAGCGCCACCTGCGCCGGCTCGCCACGACGATCGCCGCGATAAGTGCGGCCGGCCACACCTTGATCCAGGTGGCCACCGTGAGCAGCACGGCCGCCACCGCGGGCCGGCCCGCAAGCCACAGCAGTCCCACGATCGCCATCGGCACCGACAGCGAGTCGAGCCGCGAGACTCCCACGGGCCCGAGCAGCAGCATGAACAGCAGCCACCACCACGCGGCCCACACGCGCCCCGGTCGCCGACCGGCGATGAGAACGGCGAACCCGGCGGCATCCGCTATGAGAACCAACGTCAGCCAGGCGCCCACGTAGTGCGCCGGCCCGAGCACAAGCGGCAGCATGACCGGCACGATCGCCGCGATGGGGTAGACCCAGGGCGTATCGATGCCGACCACGTAGCCGTGCACCGCGTCGAGTGCCCACGGCCGGTAGACGGTCGTCACGTCGCCCAGGATCGCGCCGGGCGCCGCCAGCGCGAGCCAGCCGGCCACGAGGTGCACCACGAGAAAGGCGATCCAGAGAACGAGCCGGCTGCGCAGCATCCGCACGCCCGCCGTCGGCACTCGATGCGGCGCCACGGTGCCATCAGCGGGAACGCGCGCCATAACGGTCATGCTATCTGTCGCCGGCCGCTCGCTCGCCGCCACACATCGAGCGGATGCGCGCCCGTAGCGCGCACCGGCCCTCACACAGCGAGAAGCGCGCGCAGCGTGGCCGGCAGCGCCTCCGCGACGTCGAGCGCGGCGATGGGGCCGCCCCGCGAGGCTCTCGCGGCCGCCACGCCATGCACGTATGCGGCCGTCGCCCCGAGCTGCGCCAGAGCGGTCGCCGGCGCGTCGCCCAGCCGCTCGGCGTGCGTCGCGACGAGCGCGCCGAGCACGCCTCCGAGAACGTCGCCCGTGCCAGCGGTCGCGAGCCATCCCGACCCGGTGCGGGTCGTCAGCCGCACTCCGCTCGGCGCCGCCACGTAGGTCGTGCTGCCCTTCAGCAGCACGGTCACGCCGAGCGCGTCGGCGGCGTGGGCCGCCCAGCGTGCCGGCTCCCGCGCGATGTCGTGCGCATCCACCCTCTCGCCCACCGTGTCGAGCGCGACGGCGAGCTCGCGGAAGTGCGGGGTGATGATGACCGGGCCCGTGGCCTCACCGACCAGGTCGAGGGCGCCGGCGTCGAGAACGACCGGCACGCCGTCGGCAAGGGCAGAGCGGATGCGCGCGGTCACCTTCGCAGACCGGCTCTCCGCGTCGATGCCCGACCCGATGAGCCACGCCTGCACGCGCCCGACGCCGGTGACGACCTCGGGCCTGCGCTGCAGCACGAGCGTGCTCGGCCGCTTCGCGCCCACGTACCGCACCATGCCGACACCCGTGCGCATGGCCGCCTCGACGCTGAGCACCGCCGCGCCAGGGTAGCGGGCCGAGCCGCAGATCACGCCGAGGACACCGCGGCTGTACTTGTCGCCCGTGGCGAGCGGGACCGCGATGTGCGCCTGCGCGTCGTCGCCGCTCCAGACCTGCCAGTCGTGGGCACCGCCCGGCGTCTGCTGCCTCGCCGTGCCCGGCTGCCCCTCACGCTTCGTCTCCATGCCTTCACGATAGGTTGAAACGACGTGAGCGAAAGGCGCAACATGAGCATCAGCATCCCGGGCAGGGTCGTCGTCTTCGACTACGGAGAGGTGATCTCGACGGCGCCGGAGCAGCACGATCGCGACGAGCTGTTGCGGCTGGCCGGTGCCGTGCCCGCGGCATTCTGGCCCGCGTACGGCCGGCACCGCGACGCCCTCGACCGCGGAACGCTCAGCATCCGGGACTACTGGCGCGGCATCGCGACCGAGCTCGGCTCGGAGTGGGACGACGTGCTCATCGACAGACTCTGGGCCGCTGACTTCCGCAGCTGGCTCAGCGTCGACACGGGAACGCTCGCTGTGCTGCACGACCTTGCTGACGGCGGCACGCGGCTGGCGCTCCTGTCGAACGCCGGTCCGGATTTCGGCAGCTTCTTCCGCTTCGGCAACCTCGGCCGCCTCTTTGACGCCGTGATCGTCAGCGGCGAGCTCGGCATGATCAAGCCCGAGGCCGGCATTTTCGAGCACGCGATGGCCGAGTTGGGAATAGAGGCGGCGCAGACGATCTTCATCGATAACAAGGAGGTCAACGTGCGCGGCGCCGAGCAGCTCGGCATCACGGGTCACACGTTCACGGGCGCGGCGCAGCTGCGCGCGTTCCTCACCGATCTCGCCCGATAGGAGCTCCATGCCCGGCCTGTTCGACCCGCTCACCATCCGCTCCGCAACGTTCCGCAATCGCATCTGGGTCTCCCCCATGTGCCAGTACTCGGTGCTCGAGAAAGACGGGGTGCCGCGCGACTGGCACCTCGTGCACCTCGGATCGCTCGCCGTGGGCGGGGCCGGCCTGGTCATGGCCGAAGCCACGGCCGTGAGCCCCGAGGGCCGCATCTCAGACGAGGACACCGGCATCTGGAATGACGAGCAGCGGGATGCGTGGGCCCGCATCGTGCGGTTCATCCACGAGCGCGGCGCCGTCGCGGGCGTCCAGCTCGCGCACGCGGGGCGCAAGGCGTCGACCTGGCCGGAGTGGGGCTACGACCGCAGCGGCACCATGGCCGAGGCCGACGGCGGCTGGCAGAGTGTCTCGGCGTCACCGGTCGCCTTCGAGGGTTACGACGCACCGATCGCACTGGATGCCGCGGGCATCGACACCGTCGTCGCAGACTTCGCGTCCGCGGCCGCTCGCTCGGTCGCTGCCGGCTTCGACGTCGTCGAGGTGCATGCCGCCCACGGCTACCTGCTGCATCAGTTCCTCTCCCCGCTCAGCAACCGGCGCGACGACGAATACGGCGGCAGTCTCGCCAATCGCGCCCGGCTGGTGCTGCGCGTCGTGTCGGCCGTGCGCGAGGCGGTCGGCGACGACATCGCGGTGTTCGTGCGCTTCTCGGCGACCGACTGGGCCGAGGGCGGCTGGGATCAGCAGCAGACGGCCACGGTCGCAGGCTGGGCGAGAGATGCCGGCGCAGACTTCTTCGACATCTCCTCCGGCGGCCTCGTCGCGGGCGCCTCCATCGCCGTCTCCCCCGGCTACCAGGTGCCGTTCGCCGAGTACGTGCGCGACGAGGCGGGGGTTGGCGTGTGCGCCGTCGGACTCATCACGTCGACGGATCAGGCACAGGCGATCGTCTCCGAGAACCGAGCGGATGCTGTCATGCTCGGCCGCGAGCTCCTGCGCGACCCGCACTTCCCGCTGCACGCCGCGCAGCACCTCGGCGTCGAGGTCGACTACTGGCCCGAGGCGTACCACCGCGCCCGCCCCCGCCCCCACGCGGGTTGAGGAGACGCGAAGCGTCGTCTCGAAACCCCCACGGCGGGTTGAGGAGACGCGAAGCGTCGTCTCGAAACCCAACCCACACGCGGGGTTTCGAGACAGTCGGCTTCGCCGACTTCCTCAACCGGCTAGGGGTTTCGAGACAATCGGCTTCGCCGACTTCCTCAACCGGCTGGTGCTCAGTCGCGGCGGGTCGCGTCCTGCACCTCGCCGACGAGCTCCTCGATGATGTCCTCGAGAAACAGCACGCCGCGCGTCCGGCCGTTCTCATCCACGACCCGAGCCAGGTGCTTGCCCGCGTTGCGCATGACCTGGAGTGCATCCTCGACGTCGCTCTGGGCGGGCACCGACGCCAGCGTCCTGATGCGCTTAGCCGGAACGGGCAGGTCGAACCCGGTCTCCTCGAGGTCGAGCACGTCTTTGAGATGCAGGTAGCCGGTGGGGTGACCCGCGGCATCCGTCGTCACGTAGCGTGAGAACCCGTGCAGGGCGACCTGCCGTTCCACCTGGGCGGGGGTGGCGCCCGGCGGCAGTGTCACGAGCCTGTCGAGACCGAGCGCGATGTCGCGTACCTTCTTCTCACTGAACTCGAACGCCGCCGTCAGCGCCCCGGAGCGATCGGTGAGAACGCCCTCCCGGGTCGACTGGCTGACGATGGTCGCAACCTCATCGAGCGTGAACGTGCTCGCCGCCTCATTCTTGGGTTGCACGCCGAAGAGCCGCACGACGCCGTTCGAGGTGGCGTTGAGCGCCACGATGACGGGCTTGAACACCCGACCCACCCACACCAACGGGGTCGCGAGCACAAGCGCGGCCCGGTCGGGCACCGAGAACGAGATGTTCTTCGGCACCATCTCGCCGAACACGACGTGCAGGAACGACACGAGCACGAGCGCGATGATGAAGGAGACGACGGCGATGACCTCAGGGGCCCAGCCCGTGAGCGCGAGGGGCGCCTCGAGCAGGTGATGGATGGCAGGCTCTGAGACGTTGAGGATCAGCAGGGAGCACACCGTGATGCCCAGCTGCGTCGTCGCGAGCATGAGCGTCGCGTGCTCCATGGCCCAGAGGGCGACCTTGGCGCTGCGCTTGCCGCTCTCGGCGAGCGGCTCGATCTGTGAGCGTCGTGCGGAGATCACGGCGAACTCGCTGGCGACGAAGAACGCGTTGACGACGAGCAGCACGACGAGCCAGAGGATGCCGACCCACGGGTTCATGTCTGGGCCTCGCCTTCGGTGTGGGCGGGCGGCACCGGGTCGGGCGTGAAGCGCAGCCGGTCGATGCGTCTGCCGTCGAGGCGCTCGACGCGCAGGGTGCCGTCGGCAAGCTCGACCTCGTCGCCGATGGACGGCAGCCGGCCGAGCTCGTTGAGCACGAAGCCGGCGACGGTCTCGTACGGGCCGTCTTCCGGAACGGTGACACCGGCGCGCTCCTCGAGCTCGTCTGGCCGCAGACTGCCGGGGAACGTGATGGAGTTACGCCCCCGCACGACGCCGGCGCGCAGGCGGTCGTGCTCGTCGGCGACCTCGCCCACCAGTTCTTCGACGAGGTCTTCGAGGGTCGCGACGCCCGAGGTGCCGCCGTATTCATCGACGACGACGGCCATCTGGTAGCCGCGCCCGCGCAGCTCGCCGAGAAGGGTGTCGAGCGGCATGGTCTCGGGCACGCGCAGCGCCTCGGTCTGCAGCGCCGAGATGGGCACGAGGGCGCGCCGGTCGCGCGGCACGGCGACGGCCTGCTTCACGTGCACGAACCCGACGACGTCGTCGACGCCCTCGTCGACCACGGGGAACCGCGAGTAGCCGGTCGAGCGGGCGAGGTCGATGACGTTCTGCGCGGGCTCTTCCCGCTTCACGCTCGCGACGCGCAGCCTGGGCGTCATCACGTCGCTGGCCGCGCGGTCCGAGAACCTCAGGGTGCGATCGAGCAGGGTGGCGGTGTCCTGCTCGAGCATGCCTGCACTCGCGGATCTGCGCACGAGCGACGAGAGTTCCTCGGCGGTGCGCGCGCCCGACAGCTCTTCCTTCGGCTCGATGCCCAGCATCCGCAGCACGCCGTTGGCTGTGCGGTTGAGCAGCATCACCGTGGGCCGGAATACGAGCGTGAACACCGTCTGGAACGGGATCGCGAGCTTCGCCGTGGCGATCGGCAGAGCCAGCGCGAAGTTCTTGGGCACGAGCTCGCCGAGAATCATGGAGATGAGGGTGGCGAGAACGATCGCCACAACGCTGGCGACGGGGGTGACGGCGGCCTGCGGCAGCCCTGCGGCGCGCATGGGGACGCCGAGGAGCGAGCCGATCGCCGGCTCCATCGTGAAACCGGTGAGCAGCGTCGTCAGCGTGATGCCGAGCTGCGCGCTCGAGAGGTGCGTCGAGGTGATCTTGAGCGCCGCGATCGTCATGCCGAGGCGCGTCTCGCCGCGCTCTCGCCGCGCTTCGAGATCGGCCCGATCAAGATTGACGAGCGAGAATTCGGATGCCACGAACAGGCCGGTGCCGATGGTCAGGATCACCCCGACCCCGAGCATGATCCACTCAGAGAGCACGCGCGCCGTCCGAGTAGTGGATTGATCGGCTCAGCTTCGCGGCCGGTCGACTCGTGACGCGGGGCACATGGCGCGTTCCCGCGGCTAATCGACTATGGGCAGGAGGGGGGTCGTCCATCGTGCGCCAAGTATACCGACCGCACCTCGGCGCACCGTGAGCGTGCGTCGCCCCACCCTCGTGCGCCCAGCCGCACGAGGTCCGCCGGGCACGCGTTCCACAGGGGCCGCAGCTACCAGCTGACGGGCAGCGGCTTACCCTCCTCGTAGCCGGCCGCCGACTGGATCCCCACGAGCGCCCGGTCCTGGAATTCCAGCAGAGTGCGCGCTCCCGCGTACGTGAACGAGCTGCGCAGCCCCGTCGTGATCATGTCGAGCAGATCCTCCACCGAGGGCCGCAGCGGGTCCAGATAGATCGTCGAGCTCGAGATCCCCTCGGCGAACAGCAGCTTGCGCGCCAGCTCGTACGCCGACAGGCGACCGAACCGCTCCTGCACGGCCTTGGTACTCGCCATGCCCCAGCTCTCCTTGTAAAGCCGGCCAGACGCATCCGTCTTCAGGGTCCCCGGCGCCTCGATCGTGCCGGCGAACCACGAGCCGATCATGACGGCCGCACCGCCCGCCGCAAGGCCGAGAGCCACATCGCGCGGGTAACGCACGCCACCGTCGGCCCAGACCCCGGCGCCGAGTTCGCGCGCAGCATCCGCCGTCTCAAGCACCGCCGAGAACTGCGGCCTGCCGACGGCCGTCATCATGCGCGTCGTGCACATGGCCCCGGGACCGACGCCGACCTTGAGAATATCGGCGCCCGCCTCGACGAGGTCTCGCACGGCCTGGTCGGTCACCACGTTCCCGGCGACGATGGGCAAGCCGAGCCCCAGCGCCTTCACTGCACGGATGGCCGAACGCATCGCCTCCTGATCACCATGGGCCGTGTCGAGCACGAGCACATCGACCCCCGCCGCGGCGAGCGCCCGCGCCTTGCCCTCGACGTCACCGTTGATGCCGACGGCCGCCGCGACACGCAGCCGCCCGCCGTCGTCCAGCGCCGGCTCATAAATGCTCGACCGCAGGGCGCTGCGCCTGCTGAGCGTTCCGATCACCTCGCCGTGGTGCAGCACCGGTGCGAACTCGAGATCCGCCGCCGCCATCACGTCGAACGCCGCGCGTGCGTCAGGCAGATCGTCGGCGTCGAGCGACGTGAGCGCGCCGTGCAGCAGGTCGCCCAGGCGCGCGTCCGGCAGAGCGGTCGCGAGCCGCGCCGACGGAATGCACCCCAGGTACCGCCCCGCGTCGTCGCGCACGACGATGCCGTGCCCTTCCACCGCGGGCACGATGGTCACGGCATGAGCCACGGTGTCGTCCGGGTCAAAGATGAACGGCGTGTCGAAGCGCACCGGCTGTTCCTTCACCCAGCGGATGGCCGCATCCAGATCCTGCAGCGGCATGTCCTGCGGCAGCACCCCGAGCCCGCCCCGCCTCGCCATCGTCGCCGCGAGCCTCGGACCGGTGACCGAGTTCATGTTCGCCGACACGAGAGGGATGCTCATGCCGGTCGAATCCCCCGGCGCGAGCGACACGTCGAGGCGGCTGGTGACCGACGAGCGCGAGGGTACGAGGAAGACGTCGGAATACGTCAGGTCGTGCCGTGGTGTCGTCGCATAGAACTGCATGAATGCCACGGTATCGCCCCGCCTTGAAGAGTGCAGCAGCGGCCGATGGATTAGGCTTGTTCGATGGACGTGCACGGGGGCCGAGCGGTCTCCCGTGGGACATTGTGATCAATGTAAGAGAGTGGGCGATCGGCTGTGTCGAGCCAGTTGACCGGAACGGGTACCGACGAGGGTGCCGCAGGGGAATTCGGGGCCAACGAATGGCTGGTAGACGAACTGTACGAGCAGTACATCGTCGACAAGAACTCGGTAGACAAGTCGTGGTGGCCGATCCTCGAGAAGTACCAGCCGACCGTGCCCGATGAGGGCAACGCACAGCCAGCGGATGGCGGCACTCCCGCACAGCCCGCCGCCTCTGCGCCGGCACCCACGTCCGACGTCGCCGCCTCCCCCGCACAGCCGTCGCCCGCCGCCGCGCAGCCGGCCCCGGCCGCCGCGCAGCCGACCCCTGCCGCCGCACAGCCGGCCCCGGCCGCCGAGCCGCGCCCCACGACCGGTCCGAACCAGGTCATCGGCAGCCAGCCCGTCGCCAAGACCACCTCTGTCGCACCGCGCCCGCAGCCGGTGCCCGCCGACGCCCCAGTCACCGCCCCCCAGCCGGTCGTCTCGGCCGAGGGCGAGGTCGCCGAACCCAGCGACACCGTCACACCGCTTCGCGGCATGACGAAGACGCTCGCCAAGAACATGGACCAGAGCCTCACGGTTCCCACGGCGACGAGCGTTCGCACCATCCCCGCCAAGCTGATGATCGACAACCGCATCGTCATCAACAACCATCTGCGGCGCGCCCGCGGCGGCAAGATCTCGTTCACGCACCTCATCGGCTGGGCCATGATCCAGGCGCTCAAACAGTTCCCGAGCCAGAACGTGTACTACGCCGAGGTCGACGGCAAGCCGTCGGTCGTGGCTCCCGCGCACATCAACCTCGGCATCGCCATCGACCTCCCGAAGCCCGACGGAACACGCGCCCTGCTCGTGCCGAGCATCAAGCGCGCAGACACCATGGGCTTCGGCGAGTACCTCGCCGCCTACGAAGACCTCATCTCGCGTGCTCGCGCGGGCAAGCTGGGCGCGTCGGATTTCGCCGGCACCACCATCTCGCTCACCAACCCGGGCGGCATCGGCACCGTGCACTCCGTGCCGCGCCTCATGGCGGGCCAGGGCTGCATCATCGGCGCCGGCGCCCTCGAGTACCCGGCCGAGTTCCAGGGCTCGAGCGAGAAGACGCTGACGGGCCTCGGCATCGGCAAGACCATCACGCTCACCAGCACGTACGACCACCGCGTCATCCAGGGCGCGGGTAGCGGCGAGTTCCTGAAGATCGTGCACGAGCTGCTCATCGGCAAACGCGACTTCTACGAAGGCATCTTCGCGGCCCTGCGCATCCCGTACGACCCCATCCACTGGGCGCCCGACATCAGCGTCGACCTCGCCAGCGCGGTCGACAAGACGGCGCGCGTGCAGGAACTCATCAACTCGTTCCGCGTGCGCGGCCACCTCATGGCCGACATCGACCCGCTCGAGTACAAGCAGCGCTCGCACCCCGATCTCGACATCGCCACGCACGGTCTCACGTTCTGGGATCTCGACCGCTCGTTTGTCACCGGCCAGTTCGGCCGCGACAAGCGGCAGATGCTGCTGCGCGACATCCTCGGCGTGCTCCGCGACTCGTACTGCCGCACCATTGGCATCGAGTACATGCACATCCAGGATCCGGCCCAGCGCAAGTGGGTGCAGGAGAAGGTCGAGCTGCCGTATGCCAAGCCGACGCACGACGAGCAGCTGCGCATCCTTCGCAAGCTCAACGAGGCCGAGGCGTTCGAAACGTTCCTGCAGACAAAATACGTGGGGCAGAAGCGGTTCAGCCTTGAGGGCGGCGAGTCGACCATCGCGCTGCTCGACACCATTCTGCAGGGGGCGGCCGAAGCCGAGCTCGACGGCGTTGCCATCGGCATGGCACACCGCGGGCGGCTCAACGTGCTCACGAACATCGCCGGCAAGACCTACGGGCAGATCTTCCAGGAGTTCGAGGGAACGCAGGACCCGCGCACCATGCACGGCTCGGGCGACGTGAAGTACCACCTCGGCACCGAAGGCACCTTCACGGCCGCCGATGGCCAGGAAGTGCCCGTCTACCTCGCCGCGAACCCCTCGCACCTCGAGGCGGTCGACGGTGTGCTCGAGGGCATCGTGCGCGCCAAGCAGGATCGCCGGCCGGCCGGCACGTTCCTGACGCTGCCCATCCTCATTCATGGCGACGCCGCCATGGCGGGCCAGGGCGTCGTGCTCGAGACCATGCAGATGTCGCAGCTTCGCGCCTACCGCACGGGCGGCACGATCCACGTCAACATCAACAACCAGGTCGGCTTCACGACGCCTCCGGGCGAGGGCCGCACGTCGGTCTACTCGACGGACGTCGCCAAGACCATCCAGGCGCCCATCTTCCACGTGAACGGCGACGACCCTGAAGCCGTAGTGCGGGTCGCCGAGCTGGCGTTCGAATACCGGCAGCAGTTCAAGAAAGACGTCGTCATCGACCTCGTCTGCTACCGCCGCCGTGGCCACAACGAGGGTGACGACCCCTCGATGACCCAGCCGCTCATGTACAACCTCATCGAGGCGAAGCGCAGCGTGCGCAAGCTCTACACCGAGGCCCTCGTCGGCCGCGGCGACATCACCGAAGAGGAATACGACGAGGCGCACCGCGACTTCCAGGAGCGCCTCGAGCGGGCCTTCGCGGAGACGCACGCCGCGCAGACCAACTCCATCCCCATCGTCACGCAAGGTGGCGATGGCACGGATGCGTCAGAGCAGGCGGGCAACGGCGCACCAGAGACGACGGGCGTCGACAGGGCGGTCATCGACCTCATCGGCAACGCTTTCGACAACCCGCCCGCAGGCTTCACCGTGCACTCGAAGCTCAAGCAGCTGCTGGCCAAGCGGCTCGACATGAGCCGCAAGGGCAACATCGACTGGGGCTTCGGCGAGCTGCTCGCACTCGGTTCGCTGCTCGTCGAGGGCACGCCCGTGCGCCTGGTCGGGCAGGACACGCGTCGCGGCACCTTCGTGCAGCGTCACGCCGTGCTGCACGACCGGGTGAACGGCCAGGAATGGCTGCCGCTCGCGAACCTCACCGACAACCAGGCGCGGCTCTGGGTGTACGACTCGCTGCTGAGCGAGTACGCGGCCATGGGCTTCGAATACGGCTACTCGGTGGAGCGGCCGGATGCGCTCGTCATGTGGGAGGCCCAGTTCGGCGACTTCGCCAACGGCGCCCAGACCGTCATCGACGAGTTCATCTCGTCGGCCGAGCAGAAGTGGGGCCAGCGCTCGTCACTCGTTCTGCTGCTGCCGCACGGGTATGAAGGCCAGGGGCCGGACCACTCGTCCGCCCGCATCGAGCGCTTCCTGCAGCTGTGCGCTGAGAACAACATGACCGTCGCCAGGCCGTCGACCCCGGCCTCGTACTTCCACCTGCTGCGCCGGCAGGCGTACGCGCTGCCGCGCAAGCCGCTCATCGTCTTCACGCCGAAGGCCATGCTGCGCCTGCGCGGGGCCACCTCGAGCGTCGAAGACTTCACGCAGGGCCGCTTCGAGCCGGTGATCGACGACACGCGCATCAGCGACAAGGCCGCGGTCAAGCGCGTTCTCATCGTGGCGGGCAAGCTCTACTACGACCTGCTCAACGAGCTCGACAAGAACCCGAACCCCGCGATCGCGCTCGTGCGCGTGGAGCAGTACTACCCGCTGCCCGGCGCCGAGCTGAAGGCCGCGGTCGACGCCTACCCGAACGCGCAGCTGTTCTGGGTGCAGGACGAGCCGGAGAACCAGGGCGCGTGGCCGTTCATGATCCTCGAGACGTCGAAGCTCGGGCCGAGGCCCCTCGGGGTGATCTCGCGAGCGGCATCCGCTTCGCCTGCCAACGGTTCGGCCAAGCGCCACGCCGCCGAGCAGAGCGAGCTCGTGCAGCGCGCCCTCACCCTCTGACGCGAGCGAGTTCCCCCGCGCGGCGAGTCTGCGCGGGGGTCTCGTCGAGCACCGCCGCGTACCGCCTCGAGAAGTGCGCGTAGTCGGCGTAGCCGAGCTCGGCGGCAAGGTCGCTCAACTCGTCGCGGCCCGCGAAGAGTGCGGTTGCGGCGCGCTGAAGGCGGCGGCACTCGATGAGCCACTTCGGCGTCACGCCAACGCGTTCTCGCACGAGCCGCTCGAGCGTGCGCACGCCGATTCCGGCGCGTTCGGCAAGCTGAGCCGTTCGCACGATCGACTCATCCTCCTCGGCGAGCCGGCAGAGACGGTTGACGAGCAGCCCGCGTTCGTCGACGCGCGCGGCCAACGGCACAAGCCATGCCCTCAGCAGCCCCACGAGCCGCATGCGGGCCCGGTCGGGCTCCAACGCCATCGCCTCCTCGATCGCCGCGACCGGAGCATCGATCGGCTCGCCGCTCGCCGATCCGCGCACCAGCACCCGAGCCGGCGTCTGCGAGAGCAGGGCGGCGGCCGCGGGCCGGAACAGCACGCCGACCGCCCACGACGATCCCTCAAGCACCCGGGATTGCACGCGGGGATCCGGCCCGTGCAGCCGTGCACCGCCGGGCATGACGACGACGTTCACCGCCGGATACGTCAGCACGCGTTGCGTGAGGGCGGCCTCCGGCGGGATGCTCCAGCGCACCACCCACACATGGCGCACGAGTTCGCCCGTGCCGGCGCCGATGTCGAAGCGATCGAAGCGCACGGCGTCGTGGCCCGGGTTGAGGTGGCCGTGCGAACGGGGCGCGGCGCCGGCATCCGTCATGTCGCAAAAATACAAGATGCCGCCGACACCGGATGCCTATGGTTGCTGCATGACGCAGAACACGACCGGTGCCGACGGCACCTACACGACCAACGGAACCCCGCACGGATCGACGGCCCTCACGCCGCATCTCGTCGTGAATCCGGCCGCTGAGGCGATCGCCTTCTACCGCGACGTCTTCGGTGCCCGCGTCGTCGACGTGACGGAGATGGGCGGAATCGTCGCGCACGCGGTGCTCGACTTCGGCAACGGGATGCTGACGCTCGGCGACCCGATGCCGGAACTCGGGCTCATCCCGCTCGATCCCGCCGCGGGGCACCAGTACTCGATGGCGCTGTACTGCCCCGACGTCGACGCGGTCACGGCCCGAGCGCAGGCGGCGGGCGCCACGGTGCGCGAGGCTTCCGCAACGTTCGTCTCGGGCGACCGCTATGCGTCGCTGCTCGACCCGTTTGGCGTGCGGTGGACCATCATGACGCGCGTCGACGACCTCTCTCCCGAGGAGTCGGCCGCCCGCGTCGCCGAATGGGCCGCCGCGCAGGGCTGACGGCAGCCGCGCTGGGCCCCGCTCAGTGAGTCGACTGAATCGCGCGCAGCTTCGCCAGCACCTGCACGCGCAGATCCTCAGGCGCGCTCTCGCTGCACGCGCGCCGCACCGTCTCGGTCAGCACGATGCCGACGTTGTGCTCCTGCGCGCAGTCCGCGCAACTCTCGAGGTGCTCTCGAATGTCTGCGGCATCCGATCGGCACAGCTCGTTGTGCAGGTATTCTTCGAGGTCTTTCTTGGCTTTGGCGCAGCCGCAGTCCGTCATCTGGTGCTCCTGGGGGTGGGCGCGTCGGCCGTGCTCGTCTCGTCGACGGCATGCCCTCTCTCGCGCGCGTAATCGGAAAGGCGGTCCCGCAACAAGCGCCTGCCACGATGCAGGCGGCTCATGACGGTCCCGATGGGGGTCTTCATCATGTCGGCGATCTCCTGGTAGGAGAACCCTTCCACGTCGGCGAAGTAGACCGCCATGCGGAAGTCTTCCGGAATGGACTGAAGCGCATCCTTCACCGCGCTGTCTGGCAGGTGGTCGATCGCCTCGGCCTCGGCCGAGCGGGTCGACGAAGCGGTGCGCGACTCGGCCCCGCCCAGCTGCCAGTCCTCGAGCTCGTCGATCGTGCCCTGGTACGGTTCGCGCTGCTTCTTCCGGTACGTGTTGATGAACGTGTTGGTCAGGATGCGGTACAGCCACGCCTTAAGGTTGGTGCCCTGCTTGAACTGGCCGAATGCGGCGTACGCCTTCACGAACGTCTCCTGCACCAGGTCCTGCGCATCCGCCGGGTTTCTGGTCATGCGCAGGGCTGCCCCGTAGAGCTGGTCCATGAACGGAAGAGCCTGCTCTTCAAAGAGGGTGCCGTGGTCGTCTGTCGCGGTCGTCATCGGTCGCAAGTCTAGTTGCGGCAGCGCAGCGGATACGGGCCGGTCGAGCAGGGCGGTCGCCTCACGCACCATGTTTTCCTCCCTCGCAGCGCACGAAACGCCGATACTGTTGATAAACGATGCTGATCTCGAAATATTCCTCGCCGGACTTCAACCCGTACGGCGACACCGACCCGATCGATTCCGACATGCCGTGGCCGGCGCCGTCGTGTCGCGGCGCGATCGACGCCGTCGTGTCGCTGCCGGGGTCGAAGTCGCTGACGAATCGGCAGCTCGTTCTCGCGGCCCTCGCCGACGGCCCGTCGCTGTTGCGGGCGCCGCTGCACTCGAACGACAGCGAGAACATGGCGTCGGCGCTGCGCTCGCTCGGCGCCACCATCGAGGAGAGGCCGGGCGAGGGCGTGTTCGGCGGCGACTGGCTCGTCACCCCCGGCGAGCTCTTCGGCAGCACGACCATCGACTGCGGGCTGGCGGGCACCGTCATGCGCTTCGTGCCGCCCGTCGCGGCGCTCGCCCTCGGCCCCACCACCTTCGACGCGGACGACGCGGCGCGCGGTCGCCCCATGTCCACCATGATCACGGCGCTGCGGGCGCTCGGCGTCGATATCAACGACGACGGCCGTGCCGGCCTGCCGTTCACGGTGCACGGCACGGGCCGGGTTGCGGGCGGCGAGGTCGCCATCGACGCCTCCGCATCGAGCCAGTTCGTCTCGGGTCTGCTCATCGCGGCGGCCCGCTTCGATGACGGCCTGCGCCTCACCCACACCGGCGAGCGCCTGCCCAGCCTGCCCCACATCGAGATGACGATCGCGGCGCTTGCCGCGCGCGGCGTGCCCGTCGACTCGCCGGCCGTCGGAACCTGGGTCGTCGAGCCGGGCAGCATCGCGGCAGCCGATGTCGACATCGAGCCCGACCTCTCCAACGCCGCCCCGTTCCTCGCCGCGGCCCTCGTCACGGGCGGCCGCGTCACGATGACCGGCTGGCCCGAACACACCACCCAAGTCGGCGCGCACCTGGCCGAGCTGCTGCCACGATTCGGGGCCGAGGTGAGCCTCGACGGCGACGCGCTGACGGTGACCGGCGGCAGCGGCATCCGCTCTGTTGATCTCGACCTGACGACGGGTGGCGAGCTCGCCCCCGCCCTCGTCGCCCTCGCGGCGCTCGCCGACGGGCCGAGCGAGATCACGGGCATCGGCCACATCCGCCACCACGAGACCGATCGGCTTGCGGCCCTCGCGGCCGAGATCAACGCGCTCGGCGGCAGCGTCACCGAGCTCGATGACGGGCTGCGCATCGAGCCGCGGCCCCTGCACGGCGGCGTGTGGCACAGCTACCACGACCACCGCATGGCCACGGCCGGCGCACTCATCGGCCTCGCCGTCGACGGCATCGGCATCGAGAACGTGGCGACGACCGCAAAGACGCTGCCCCAGTTCACCGGGCTCTGGCAGGCCATGCTCAGCGGCGACGCATTCAGCGGGAACCGCCCGTAGATGGCCTGGTGGGACGCGGACCCGGACGACGACGAACCGGAGTTCGACGAGACGGATGTTCGCGTTCGCCCGAATCGCCGCGGCTCCCGCCCGCGCACGAAGATCCGCCCTGAGCACACCGAGGCCACCACGGGGCGCGTGCTCGGTGTCGACCGGGGCCGCTACGCCGTGCTCGTCGGCGAGAACACGGCGGATGAGCGCCACGTCACCGCGGCGCGCGCGAGCGAACTCCGGCGCACGTCGCTCGTGACGGGCGACCTCGTCGACCTCGTCGGCGACACCACCGGCGAGCCGGGAACCCTCGCCCGCATCGTGCGCATCCAGCCCCGCGAGACCCTGCTGCGCCGCAGCGCCGACGACACCGACGAGGTCGAGCGGGTCATCGTCGCCAACGCCGATCAGATGCTCATCGTGGTCGCGGCGGCGAACCCCGAACCCCGCATTCGCCTCGTCGACCGCTACCTGGTCGCGGCGTTCGACGCCGGCATCCGCCCGCTTCTGTGCGTGACCAAGACCGACCTCGCCGACCCGAGCGAGTTCCTCGCCAACTTCGCGGGCCTCGACCTGCACGTCTTTGCCAGCAGGCAGGATGCGCTGCCGGTCGACGAGATCTCGGGCTGGCTGATCGGCCATGAGACGGTGTTCGTCGGCCACTCGGGCGTCGGCAAGTCCACGCTGGTGAACGCGCTGGTGCCCGAGGCGGGCCGCGCGACGGGCGTCGTGAACACCGTGACGGGGCGCGGCAGGCACACCTCCTCATCGACCGTGGCGCTGCGGCTCGTCACCGACGCCGGCCGCGGCTGGGTCATCGACACCCCCGGCGTGCGCTCGTTCGGCCTCGGCCACGTCAACCCCGACAACATCCTCGGCGCCTTCACCGACCTCGCCGAGATCGCCGAGGACTGCCCTCGCGGCTGCACACACCTGCCGGATGCGCCGGACTGCGCGATCAACGAGGCGGTCGAAGCGGGCCGCCTCGGCGACACCGGCCGTGCCCGCATCGACTCCCTCCAGCGCCTGCTCGCCACGTTCTCGAAGGCACCGTGATGACACGGGTGACGATCCACGAGCTCGCCAGGCGGCTCGACATCTCCAAAGCCTCCGTCTCGTACGCGCTGAACGACCGGCCGGGCGTGAGCGACGCTACGAGGGCCCGCGTGCTCGCGCTCGCGGCCGACCTCGGCTGGCACCCGAGTTCGTCGGCCAGGGCCCTCTCGCGTTCCCGCGTCGACGCGATCGGCATGGTGCTGAAGCGCGACCCCGACCTGCTCGGCACCGAGCCCTACTACATGAGCCTGCTCGGCGGTGTCGAAGACGTGCTGCTGCACGCGGGCCAGAGCCTTCTGCTGCGCATGGTCGGCACGGGCGAGGGCCGTGACATCGCCGTCTACAAGAGGTGGAGCGCCGAGCGCCGCGTCGACGGCGTGATCGTGCTCGACCTCGCCGTCGACGACCAGCGACCCGAACTGCTGAACCGCCTGGGCATGCCGTACGTGCTGCACGGCATCCGCCACGACCCCGAGACGGGAGGCGAGCTCGTCGAGGACCTGCTCACCGATGCCGCGACGATCGTCGAGCACATCGCCGCGCTCGGCCACACCGAGCTGGCGCACGTGACCGGGCCGCTCGCGCTCGCGCACGAGGTGCGGCGGCGCGACGCGGTCATTGAGGAGGCGGCGGCCCGCGGCATCCGCTCGATCGTCATCGAGTGCGACTACACGATGAGGTCGGCCCAGCGCATGATGGGCGAGGCCCTGGGCAGCGGATGCACGGCCACGGCCGTGATCGCGTCGAACGACGTGATGGCCCTGGGAATCTCGGCCGCGCTGCGCTCGAACGCGCGAGACGACGTGGCCCTCGTCAGCTGGGACGATTCGATGATCTGCCAGATCGCGACCCCGACGGTGACGGCGCTCGCCCGGCATCCGGAGGACCAGGGGCGGCGCAGCGCCCGGCTGCTTCTCGACATTCTCGACGGCATTCCGGCCGGGCCGGAGCAGCCCATCGCCAGCATTCTGTGCGCCCGCGAGACGAGCGTTCGACACGCCTAGCGAGTAGCCTTGCCATGATGTCGAGCGCCAACGGGGAGCCGAATTGAACCGACCGACATGAAATCGTTACTTGCGCTCTTAACCGGTTCAGTTATGCTCCTACCAGGTGACCGACCTGCCGATCGGTGCTGACAGCGAGTCCCAGCCCTCGCTCACCGCATCGGCCCACATCCCACGGACACCGTGAGTAGACAAGGAAGTCAGATGGGCAAGACACGAGCAATCCTCGCGGCCACAGCCATTGCCGCTCTCACCCTCACCACCGCGGCGTGCAGCAGCGGCGGGGGCGGTGGCGGATCGTCGTCGGGTTCAGACAAGGACACGACGCTCACCTACTGGGCGAGCAACCAGGGCACGAGCATCCAGAACGACAAAGACGTTCTGACGCCGGTGCTCGACAAGTTCACGCAGAAGACGGGCATCAAGGTCAAGCTCGAGGTCATCGGCTGGAACGACCTGCAGACCCGCATTCAGACCGCCGTCTCGAGCGGCCAGGGACCCGACGTCGTCAACATCGGCAACACGTGGGGCGCATGGCTGCAGTCCACGGGCGCGTTCGCGGAGTTCAACGACGCGAACATGAAGGCCATCGGCGGCGCCGACAAGTTCGTGAAGACCGCGCTCGACGCGGGCGGCGCCCCCGGCAAGACGCCCACCTCGGTGCCGCTCTACGGCCTGGCGTACGGCCTGTACTACAACAAGGCCATGTTCGCGGATGCCGGACTGCAGCCGCCGACGACGTGGGAGGAGTTCGTGGCCGCTGCCAAGCAGCTGACCACGGGCGGCAAGTACGGCCTGGCACTGGCGGCGGCGAGCTACACGGAGAACATCCACTTCGCCTTCCTGACCGCGGCGCAGAACGGCGCATCGTTCTATGACAAGGACGGCAAGCCCACGTTCACCAGCCAGCCGATCGTCGACGGCCTCTCCCGGTACCTGGCGCTCATGCAGACCGACAAGGTCGTGAACCCGGGCAACGCACAGTACGACAACGGCACGCAGGCCATCGCCGACTTCGCCTCAGGCAAGGCCGCTATGGTGCTCAGCCAGAACAACGCCGACGCGAGCATCAAGGCAGATGGCATGAGCCCAGACGACTACGGTGTGGTCGCGCTGCCCTCCCCGAAGAACGCGAAGGCCGAGGTCGCCACGTTCCCGGCCGGCATCAACCTGTCGATCTTCAAGTACACGAAGCACCTCAGCCAGGCGCTGAAGTTCGTCAAGTACATGACGAGTGAGGACACGCAGTCGACGCTCGACAAGCCGTACGCGGCCCTGCCGGTTCTCGCCGGCGCGAAGGCGTCGTTCACGGACAACGCCGACGAGGCCAAGGTGTTCCTCGACGCGTACAACAACAAGTCGAAGCCGCTGCCGCAGGTGGCCACCGAGGGTTCGTTCGAAAGCACCATCGGCAAGGGCCTGAGCCAGGAGTTCGCGACGATCGCGACAGGCGGCACCGTTTCCGATGCCGATATCAAGGCGATGCTGAAGACAGCGCAGGAGCAGGTGGAGGCACAGGGCTAGCTGCCGACACGATGACACAACCGCGGTGGGCCGCAGGCGCTCTGATGCGCATGCGGCCCACCGTGCCTGCTACGACGAAGGGATCAACGCATGTCGGCGACGACCGTACCGCCGCAGCCTGACAGCTCGACGGTGACCAAGAGGGTCACGAGTCGCGGCTCGAAGAACGGGCAGCACAGGAGATTGGGCGGCTGGTGGCTGCCATACGCGCTGCTCGCTCCCGCCATCCTCTTCGAGCTGCTCATTCACATCGTGCCGATGGCCACGGGCGTCTGGGTCAGCTTCATCAAGCTCACCCAGATCTACCTTCGCAACTGGGGGGCCGCGCCGTTCGTCGGTCTCGGCAACTACTCGGTCTCGCTCGACTTCAACAGTGCCATCGGCAAGAGCCTGCTCAACTCGTTTCTCGTCACGTGCGGCTTCACGGTGCTTGTCGTCGGCATCTCGTGGGGTCTCGGCATGGCGGCCGCCGTCGCCCTGCAGCGCGCATTCCGTGGGCGCGGGCTGTTCCGCACGCTCTTTCTCATCCCGTACGCCATCCCGATCTATGCCGGGATCATCACCTGGAAGTTCATGTTCCAGAAGGACACGGGCGCGGTCAATCATCTGCTATTCGACAACCTGGGCCTGCCGGGTGACAAGCCGTTCTGGCTCATCGGCGACAACGCGTTCTTGGCCATCGTCATCGTCGCCATCTGGCGGCTGTGGCCCTTCGCGTTCCTCATGCTCATGGCGGGGCTGCAATCCGTGCCTCAGGACGTCTACGAGGCCTCCGCGGTAGACGGCGCGAAGCCGCTGCGGCAGTGGTCGAGCATCACGCTGCCGATGCTGCGGCCGGTCAACGTCGTGCTCGTCCTGGTCATGTTCCTGTGGACCTTCAACGACTTCAACACCCCGTTCGTGCTGTTCGGTTCGACCGCACAACCACCCGCGGGTGACCTGATCTCATTCCACATCTACAACGCGTCGTTCCTGACGTGGAACTTCGGTACGGGCGCCGCCATGTCGGTCCTCCTGCTGCTGTTCCTGCTCGTGGTCACGAGCGCGTATCTGCTCTTTGTGAACAGGAGGTCCAAGCGTGCGTGACACCGTTGGAACCAAGGTATTCCGTGTCGTGACCCTGGTGGTGCTGACCCTCTTCACGGTCATTCCGCTCTGGGTCATGATCACCACCTCGATCAAGCCTCTCGGCGACGTGCAGAACGCGTTCGCCTGGATCCCCGAGCACATCACGCTCGAGCCATACATCCACATCTGGCAGACGGTGCCGCTTGCGCAGTACTTCCTGAACAGCCTCATCGTCTGCACGGTCGCCACGTTCGTCAGCCTCATCATCGCGGTCTTCGCCGCGTACGGCGTCTCACGGTGGCGCTTCCGCGGGCGCGGGGCGTTCACGACCACGGTGCTCTCGACGCAGATGTTCCCCGGCGTGCTGTTCCTGCTGCCGCTGTTCCTCATCTTCGTCAACATCGACCAGGCGACCGGCATCCAGCTCGTGGGCACAAGGCTCGGCCTCATCATCACGTATCTCACATTCGTGCTGCCGTTCTCCATCTGGATGCTCGCCGGCTACTTCGACGGCATCCCCCGCGACCTCGACGAGGCCTCCAAGGTCGACGGAACCGGCGCCATGGGCGCACTGTGGCACGTGGTGCTGCCTGCCGCGCGGCCCGGGCTCGTGGCAGTCGGCATCTATAGCTTCATGACGAGCTGGGGCGAGGTGCTCTTCGCCTCGGTGCTGACCACCGGGCCGACGCAGACTCTCGCGATCGGGCTGCAGCAGTACTCGACGCAGATCAATGTGTACTGGAACCAGATCATGGCCGCCTCGCTCGTCGTCAGCGTGCCGATCGTCGTCGCGTTCCTCCTTCTGCAGCGCAGCTTCGTCGCAGGCCTCACGGCGGGCGCCATCAAGTAGCGGATGCCGCGGGCTGGCCGGCCTCGCCGGTCGGCCTGCGTCGCCGGTCGGCCTCGCCGGTCGGCCTGCGTCGCCGGTCAGCCTCGCCGGTCGGCCTGCGTCGCCGGTCAGCCTCGCCGGTCGGCCTGCGTCGCCGGTCGGCCTCGCCGGTCGGCCTGCCCGCGGTAGCGTGGAGGCATGACCACTGATCCCCTCTCCCCTGGCGACACCGCCCCCGCGTTCACCCTGCTCGACCAGGATGGCGCATCCGTCTCGCTCAGCGACGTCGCCGGCGAGAGCGTCATCGTGTACTTCTACCCGGCGGCCATGACGCCGGGCTGCACGACCGAAGCCTGTGACTTCCGCGACAACCTCGGCGCGCTGCAGACTGCCGGTTACCGAGTTTTCGGCATCTCGAAGGATGCTCCCGCCACCCTCAAGGAGTTCCAGGAGCGCGACGGGTTGACGTTCCCGCTGCTCTCGGACCCGGATCTCGCCGTTCACAAGGCGTACGGCGCGTACGGAGAAAAGTCGCTGTACGGCAAGCTCACGACGGGTGTGCTGCGCTCGACCTTCGTCGTGAACCCCGATGGCACGCTGCGGCTCGCGTTGTACAACGTAAAGGCAACCGGGCATGTGGCTCGGCTGCGGCGCGAGCTGGGGCTGGCCGCGTAAGTCGATCGCGCGTTGCGGCCGGTGTCAGCGGCCCCGGGGCGTGTCGCCGCCTGCCGGGGGTGTGTCGCCGCCTGCCGGGGGTGTGTCGCCGCCTGCCGCGGGTGTGTCGCCGCCTGCCGGGAGCGTGTCGCCGCCTGCCACGGGCCGAGCCGTCGCCCGCACGACGGCGGGTGAGAGCGCCAGCGCGACACCGATGAGCGCCGGAACGAGCAACGCCCAGGCGAGCGTGGGCCGCGCATCCTGCCCTTGAAAGAAGCCGACGGCGATCGCCAGCTGCAGGATCTGCCAGGTGATCGCCGCCGCGCGCACCCATGAGCGGCCACGCAACGTGGCGAGCGCGGTCACGACGAGCCACACCGCCGCGAGGGCGGCGAGCACGAGGATGGCGACGGCGCTGGCGTACGAGCTCGGCGTGGCCGTCAGCAACTCGAAGAGCAGCCACACGACCGTGGCGGCCACGAGTGCGGCATCGAGGAACAGAAGTACCGCGAGTGCGGTCAGGAACGCCGGTCGGCGGCGGTTCTCATGCGCCTCGGCGCCAGCATTTTCGCCCATGTTCACAGGGTTGTCCCATACAAAACTATTGATTTGACCCATGCACTATGGGAGCATATTTGAGGTCGAGTTGTCGCTCACAGGGCCGTGGGCAGGTCTCAGTTCCCATCGGATCATCCGCCCTGAACTCGACGCTACCTCGCATTCTAGGCCGTTCGGCCGTGCACTCACGAAACGTGCATCACGCAACAAAGGAGCACCCCTATGGATTGGCGCGACAAAGCCGCCTGCCTCACCGCCGACCCCGAGCTTTTCTTCCCCGTCGGCAACACCGGTCCGGCCGTTGACCAGATCGAGAAGGCCAAGGCCGTGTGCGCCCGGTGCACCGTCACCGAGATCTGCCTGCAATACGCTCTTGAGACCGGCCAGGATTCCGGCGTCTGGGGAGGCCTGTCGGAAGACGAGCGCCGCGCCCTGAAGCGCCGCGCCGCCCGCGCCCGCCGCGCCTCCTAGCCCTGCCCGGCCCTAGCCGCCGCACCTCCTAACCCTCCCCGGCCCGAGCCGCCGCACGGCCGCGCCCCGAAGGCCCCCGGCCATCCGCCCTCGACCGCCCCGCTCCCCGAACGAAAACGACGGTCATTCTGTCGTTTTCGGTCTGTTGCGCCCCTGTTCAGGCCGATTCTGTCGAGATCACCGTCGTTTTGGTTCGCGGCCGCGGGCGCGTGCGCCCGCCATCCGCTGCTCAGTTGTTGAGCACGAGAGCGGATGCGCGACTCCGGCCGCGCCGCCGCAAACTGCCGCCCGCCCGAACCAAAACGACGGTGATCTCGACGAAATCGCGCCGATACACGGCCCTCGGAGGCCGAATCTGCAGAATGACCGTCGTTTTCGTTCGCCCGGGACGGCACGCGGCCGGTTTTGGGAGGGCACGCGGCCGGCCTCGGTCAGGCGCGCGTTTGACCTCGGCGGGCACGCGCTCGGTCAGCGGTCGCATGGAGCAGTCGCACGGAGCAGCCGCACGATGGTCGCACGAAGCAGCCGCACATGCGGCCAGCCGGCGCTACTTCTTGTTGAGGTAGCGCAGCGGCACCTCGATGGTCACCTCGGTGCCCTGCCCCATGAGCGTGTGCCAGTCGATCGTTCCCCCGAGCTCGCCCTGGATCAGCGTTCGCACGATCTGGGTGCCGAGCCCGGCGCCGACCTTGCCCTCGGGCAGCCCCGACCCGTTGTCGACCACCTTCACGGCAAGGCTCTCGGCCGAGCGCTTCGCGATGATCTCGACCGCGCCCTCGCGGCCCGCCAGGCCGTGCTCCACCGCGTTCGTCACGAGCTCGGTGAGCGCCAGCGCCAACGGGGTCGCGTACTCGCTCGGCAACTCCCCGAAGCTCCCCGTGGATTTCGGGTGCACCGTCGTGTTGTGGCTGGCCGCCACCTCGGCGACCAGCAGCAGCACCCGGGCGAACACATCGTCGAAGTCGACAATCTGCGCCAGACCCTCCGAGAGCGTGTCGTGCACCACCGCGATCGCGCCGACCCTCCGCTGCGCCTGCGAGAGCGCGTCGCGCGCCTCGTCCGAGTGCGTGCGCCTCGCCTGAATGCGCAGCAGCGACGCCACCGTCTGCAGGTTGTTCTTCACCCGATGGTGGATCTCGCGAATCGTCGCGTCCTTGGTGATGAGCTCGCGTTCCTGATGCCGCAGCTCGGTCACGTCCCGGCACAGCACGATCGCTCCCACGCGCTCGCCCCGATTGCGAATGGGGATCGCCCGCAGCGACACCGTCACGCCGCGCGCCTCGATGTCGGTTCGCCATGGCGCCCTGCCGGTCACCACGAGCGGCAGCGATTCGTCGACCACGAGCCGGCCGCCGAGCAGCTGCGTCGTCACCTCGGCGAGCGATTCGCCCTCCAGCTCATCCGCGAAACCCATGCGGTTGAAGGCGGAGAGAGCGTTGGGGCTCGCGAAGGTCGTGACACCGTCGACGTCGAGCCTGATCAGACCATCGGATGCCCGCGGCGCCCCGCGCCGTGGGCCGGTCGGCGCACCCATATCGGGAAAGTCCCCCGACGCGATCATGGCGAACAGGTCGTTGGCGCACTCGTTGAACGTCAGCTCCTGACGCCCGGGGGTGCGGGCCTCGCTCAGATTGCTGTGCCGAGTGATGACGGCGACGGGCACCGGATCGATGTCAGGCGAGCGCGGGTTGATGCGCCGCATGACGGGCACGGCACGCACCCGGGTCGGGGTCTCCTCGTACCAATCCGGCGCCGACGAATCCACGATCTGCGCCGTCTCGAACGCCCGCATGACCTGGTCGCGCCATTCCGCCTTGATCTTCTGGCCCACGAAGTCGCGATAGAAGAGCGTTGCCGCGCTCGACGGGCGTGCGTGAGCGACGGCGACGAACTCGCCATCCGCGTCATCCGAGGGCACCCACAGCACAATGTCGGCGAAGGCGAGGTCGGCGAGGAGTTGCCAGTCGCCGACAAGCATGTGCAGCCAGTCGACGTCGTCAGCGGAGCGGCCCTGGGCGAGTACGAGTTCACTGAGCGTCGGCACGGTGACAGTTTACGTGGGCACGTACCTCAGGTAGACACGGATGCCGCGCCCGCCCGTCGCCCGAGCAGCCGTCGGCGCGGGGCAACCCCGGCCTCCGCTCTCGGCAGCAGTGCAGACTCGACCATGCGCGAAACGGCGGCGCGCGCAGGCGACCGGGGTGCGGCATCCGCCAGCGTCTTGCCGGTGAGCAGCGCGGTGTCGACGCCCTGCTGGTCGTGCGGCACGAGCACGGGTGCGGTGATGCCCGCGAAGCGGGCCAGGGTCGAGGAGACCTGGGCGAACGGCGCCATGCCAACGGCCGTGGCGCGCACTCGGTTCATGACCACCGTGCTCGGCGTGTCCGGTACGAGTTCGGCAAGGTCGACGTGTGCGCGCAGAAACCGCGGCATGCCGACCGGGTCGGCGAGCCCGACCTCGACGATATGGTCAGCGGCTCGCAGCGCGGCCAGGGTCGCCGCATTGCGGCGGGGCGCGAAGAGATCGCTCGAGATCTCTTCGTCGCTTTCGAGGCTGAAGCCGGTGTCGATCACGAGGTAGTCGACCCATCCGCGGCAGGTCTCGATGGTCGCGGCGACCCGCTCGGCCGACAGCTCGGGCCAGCGGGTCGGCCGCCCGATGCCCGTGAGAACCCAGAACGGGCCCTTCGACGAGGCGTAGCGCGACGCGACGCGCTCGAGCTCTCCACGATTGAGACCGCCCGAACCGGCCAGCCGGCACGCGGCCGCGAACCCGGGCGCTTCGTCGAGCAGACCGAGGCTCGGGGCGATGCAGCCGCCATACGTGTCGACGTCGGCGAGCGCCACCGAGTGCCCCCGCGCCGCGATCTCGGCCGCGATCGTGGTGGCGAGAGTCGTTCGCCCGGGCGCACCAGCAGGGCCCCACACGGCGATGACTCGGCCGCCGGCCACCGCCTCTGCCGCGCTCTGCCTCGCGGGCGCAGGCGCGGGCGCGACCGCCGTCAGCAGTTCCTCGACGGCCGCCCATTCACTCGTCGCATCCAGCACTTCGTAGAGGCCGAGCGAGGCGGCGTTGCGGCGTTCCTGCTCCCCCGCCGCAAGGGCAACGAGCCGCACGGCGCCCGCGTCGCATGCGGCCATCAGTGCCGGCGTCAGCCAGCGCCGAGATGCTGAGACGACGGCGGCGTCGAGCACCCCGTCCCCGGCGAGTGCGACCAGTTCCATTCCGGTCTGCGGCCGGCTAGCCAGCTGGTGCCCTGCGTTCAGCGCGTCGCCGATCAGGCGATCCTCGGTGCGTCGATCGAGCGCGAGGGCGAGCCGCGCCATCAGGAACCCGCCTGCGCCGCCGCCGCGATCACGCTCACCGCGTCGCCGTTCGCCTGCGCCTGCAGCACCGCCGGAAGGCTGCGCCTGGGCACCTGCACCTCGACAGAGACCCCGTCGCCCGTGCGCACCATGCCGTCGTCGGCAACGACGCGCACGACCGCCGCCTTCTCGGCGAGCACGGCGGGCGGCCCGAAGCCGCCCCCATCGATGGCGGCGGCAGACCAGACATCGACGACAGAACCGGCGATGACGGATGCCGCGAGCGGGCCCCGCACGCTGAGCACCACCCGTGCGCTGGTGACGCTGTCGGCGTCGCCGACGGCAGCAACCGGCAGGAGTTCGCCCGGGCCGACGGCTCGCGTGACGACGACGCCGGCCGCCGGCATCCGCTCTGCTGTCATGTAGCGTTTGCCTGAATCACCCAGCCTCACCTGCACGCGGCGCAGGTCGGACGTGGTGACCCGATCACCCGGAGCGATGGCCGAGGCGGCGGCAAGCACGGTCGTGGTGCGGTCGGCCGTGTGCACCACTGCCCACACGCCGACGACGGACGCCGCGACGAGCAGAATGCCGATCGCGAAGCGCGGGTCGAGCCAGAACACCCGGTGCGGCCTCGTCGTCGGTTGCGCGCTCATTGTTCCCCTTCGCCTCGAGTGCTCGCGTGTCGTGCGGCATGCAGCGTGCTCGACGACGGTTGCGTCGAGTGCTCAACAATGGTGGCGTGTGACGGCGACGCGCGTGAAAGTTATCCACAGGCTTCGACCCGGCCGGCGCGTCGCAGGGAGATAATCGATGCATGGGCGCAGACACATTCGACTCGCTCGGCCGCTTCCTCACCGTTGCCGATGCCGCCGAGATTCTCAACGTGTCTCCCGACGACGTTCTCGCGATCGTGCAGTCGGGCGAATTGCCCGCCATTCGCATCGGTACCACGGGCAAGTGGCGCATCGAGCGCAACGTGCTTGAGGCTTACATCGACGCCATGTACGAAGAGAGCCGGCGCGCCAGCCTGTGGCAGCAGTCAGACTTTGCGAGCATCCCCGAGCTCTCCGGCGGCCGCATCACGCGCCCCGGCGAATGAGCGCGATCGTGTCGACGACGACGACGACGGCGGCGGCGGCGGCGGCGGCGCTCACACTCGCACGAGGGTGATCTGCTCGATCGGCACAATGCGGACCTGCGTGACGGATGCGGCGCGGCGCGGGCTTCCCGGCTCATGTACGGCGAGATCCAGGTGCTCTCGCGCCACCCTATCGATGGTGCCGTGGAACGACCCGGCCGCCGTCTGCAGTTCGACGCCTGCGCGGCGACGGCACAGGTCGCGCAGCACGAACGCGATGCCGATGCGATCGGAGAGTGAGGGGGCGCGACCGCGTGCAGGCTCGTCCGCGAGGCTGCGGGCGGCATCCGCTGTACTGACCAGGATGCCCGCGATGGCGGCGAGCGGCACGACGCAGTGACGCGGCCGTCTGGCCTCCTCGAGCAGTTCGCCTGAGAACCAATCCCGCCCGAAGGTCGCCGGGCGAACGCGGATCGTCGCGCCGCTCGTGAGCTGCAGCGTCAGGGCGTTCGGCTGCCGGCGACCGTCGCCCTCCGGTGCCGAATGGTGACGGTCGTCGCCCTCGCCGGCGGCGAGCGACGTCAACCTCTCGCGCAGCGAAAGTCGCGCCAGGCGGAGGCGTTCGCGCTCGGCCCGAAGCTCGACGTCGTCTGCGTCAAGCTCGTGCTCGAGCTGGCCCTCGATGTCGTCGAAGAGGTTGTCCCAGCGCATGCTTCCGACGGTATCGGCATGAAGCGGATGCGTCGCGAGTTATCCACAGATCGTCTCAAGCCGGTAGACAGAAACGTCTGCAACTGGTTGAGTCTTTCTCGGGAAGTCACCCCCTTCCGGGGGCAGACACCGCAATTCGATCCATGCTGACGTTTTCGAGAGTCGGGGAGCAGACGATGAGCCCAGCTGTGCCGGTGGCCGCGGAGGAGCGCGACGACGACGCACGCGGCACGCCCGCGGCCGGGCAGGTTCGGCAGAGCCGTGGCTCGGCAGCTGCCGCTGCGGCGGCGGCCCGATTCGATGCCGACGAGTACTTCGGCGCGCAACGCACGCCCGTGCACGAGCTGCCGGACCCGCAGCCGCTGCTGGAGAACCTGAGCCGCTGCGTCATCGAAGTGCTCGCCGGTGTGCGAGAGCTCGACCAGCTCTCACGCTGGGTCAGCGACGAGGTCTACCGGCACCTGCTCAAACGGGTCGTGCTCGCCGCTCGCGCCCGTCAGGTCAAGGGAGTTGCGGCGCGCCGACCACAGGTCTCCATCGGCCGCACGATCATCAGCATGCCGCGCGAAGACGTCGTCGAGGCGGTCGTCATGGTGCATAACCGTGCGCGGTCGCGGGCCGTTGCCATCAGGCTCGAGGGCATCGACAGGCGCTGGCGAGCCAGCGTCGTCTCCGTGCTCTAGCGGTGGTCGGCCCGCGCGGCGTGACTGTGCGGCGGTCAGCCTGTGCGGCGTGACTGTGCGGCGGTCAGCCCTTGCGGCGTGACTGTGCGCGCCGCTCGGCCCGATTGGTCGGTGCCTGCTCGCCCGATTCCACTCGCTGGCCGAACGCCCCGCGCTGGGCACTCCCGGTACCCTGCGGCGCCGGCTGGCCCTCCTCCTGCTGGGCTGCCGCGGCATCCTTCAACTGCTGGGCACGCTGCGCGCGAGCCGTGGCGGCCTGCTCGACCTGTCCGCGCTGGTTGCGCACCTCGATGCCGCCCGAGTCGCTCGGCGCCGAATAGCTGAGCTTCTGCTCGGCCTCTTCGCCCCGGGCCAGACCCTTCGCGGCGACTTCGACCTCGCCCGGCGCCTGACGCACCTCGACCTCGAGGTTGAACAGGAAGCCGACCGACTCCTCTCGGATCTGCCCCATCATCTGCTGGAACATGGCGTAGCCCTCGCGCTGGTACTCGACCAGCGGGTCGCGCTGCGCCATGGCACGCAGGCCGATGCCGTCCTTCAGGTAGTCCATCTCGTAGAGGTGGTCGCGCCAGCGGCGGTCGATGACCGAGAGAACCACGCGACGCTCGAGCTCGCGCATCGCCTCGGTGCCCAGGGTCTCTTCCCTGCGCTGGTAGGCGAGATGAGCATCCGACAGAATCTCCCGGCGCATGAACTCGCGGTTCACGCGGCCCCGGCTGCCCGCCTC
Source organism: Microbacterium sp. STN6 (assembly GCF_026410545.1). Lineage (GTDB taxonomy): Bacteria > Actinomycetota > Actinomycetes > Actinomycetales > Microbacteriaceae > Root112D2. The sequence continues at coordinate 499,709 of NZ_JAPMIT010000001.1, read as the reverse complement.
GGTGATGACCTCATCGATCGTGACACCGACCGGGTAGAGCGTCTTCAGCTCGTTCCAGAGTGCGTCGAAGTCCCAGTCGTCGCCGTTGCCCTCGCCGGTGTGCGCCTCGAGCACTTCGTCGACGACGTTGTCGAGGAACGTCTGCACCCGCTCGTGCAGGTCGTCACCCTCGAGGATGCGCCTGCGGTCGCTGTAGATGGCTTCGCGCTGGCGGTTCAGCACGTCGTCGTACTTGAGCACGTTCTTGCGGATCTCGGCGTTGCGCGCCTCGACCTGCCCCTGCGCGCTGCGAATGGCTCGGCTGACAACCTTGGACTCGATGGCGAGGTCGTCCGGCACGTTGCTGCGGCCCATGAGGGTCTCGGCAGCGCCCGCCTTGAACAGGCGCATCAGGTCGTCGGTGAGCGAGAGGTAGAAGCGGCTCTCGCCGGGGTCGCCCTGACGCCCGGAACGCCCGCGCAGCTGGTTGTCAATGCGGCGCGACTCGTGCCGTTCGGTGCCGAGCACGTACAGGCCGCCGGCCTCGCGCACCTTGTCGGCCTCGGTCTCGACCTCCTGCTTGACGTTCTCGTACACCTCGTCCCACGCCGCCTCGTACTCCTCGGGCGTCTCGGCCGGGTCGAGCCCACGCCGGTTGAGTTCGGCGACAGCGAGGAACTCGGCGTTGCCGCCGAGCATGATGTCGGTGCCACGACCGGCCATGTTGGTGGCGACGGTGACGGCGCCCAGGCGGCCAGCCTGCGCGACGATCGACGCCTCTCGCGCGTGGTTCTTCGCGTTCAGCACCTCGTGCCGCACGCCCTTCTTCGCGAGCAGCCGAGAGAGGTACTCGCTCTTCTCCACGCTCGTGGTGCCGACCAGAACCGGCTGCCCCTTCTCGTGCCTGGCCGCGATGTCTTCGACGACCTGGCCGAACTTCGCCTCCTCGTGCTTGTACACGAGGTCGGGCTGGTCTTTACGCACCATGGGCTTGTTGGTGGGGATGGGGACCACGCCGAGCTTGTACGTCGACATGAACTCCGCCGCCTCGGTCTCGGCGGTACCGGTCATGCCCGCGAGCTTCGTGTACAGGCGGAAATAGTTCTGCAGCGTGACGGTGGCGAGGGTCTGGTTCTCGGCCTTGACCGCGACGCCCTCTTTGGCCTCGATGGCCTGGTGGATGCCCTCGTTGTATCGGCGTCCCATGAGGATGCGGCCTGTGTGCTCATCGACGATGAGCACCTCGCCGTTCATCACCACGTAGTCCTTGTCGCGCTTGAACAGCGCGTTCGCCTTGATGGCGTTGTTCAGGAACGAGATGAGCGGCGTGTTCGCCGACTCGTACAGGTTGTCGATGCCGAGGTAATCCTCGACCTTCTCAATGCCCGGCTCCAGCACGCCGACCGTGCGCTTCTTCTCGTCGACCTCGTAGTCGACCTCGGGCGTGAGCCGCTTGGCGAGGCTCGCGAACTCGTTGAACCAGCGGTTGGCCTCGCCCGAGGCGGGCCCGGAGATGATGAGCGGCGTGCGCGCCTCGTCGATGAGGATCGAGTCGACCTCGTCGACGATCGCGTAGTAGTGGCCGCGCTGCACCATGTCGCTGGCCTGCCACGCCATGTTGTCGCGCAGGTAGTCGAAGCCGAACTCGTTGTTCGTGCCGTACGTGATGTCCGCCGCGTACTGCTCGCGCCGCTCCTGCGGGTCCTGGCCCGCGAGGATCACGCCTGTGGTCATGCCGAGCGCGCGGAAGATGCGCCCCATCAGCTCGGACTGGTAGTTCGCCAGATAGTCGTTGACCGTGACGATGTGCACGCCACGGCTCGTGATCGCGTTGAGGTATGCCGGCAGGGTCGCGACGAGCGTCTTGCCCTCACCGGTCTTCATCTCGGCGATGTTGCCGAGGTGCAGGGCCGCGCCGCCCATGACCTGCACGTCGAACGGCCGCATGCCGAGCGTGCGCTTGGAGGCCTCACGCACTGCCGCGAACGCCTCCGGCAGCAGGTCGTCGAGCGACTCGCCGTTGCCGTGTCGCTCCCGCAGCTCGACGGTCTCGTTCTTCAGCTCCTCGTCGGTGAGCTGACTGAAGTCGTCCTCCAGAGCGTTGACGGCCTTCGCGTAGTTCTGAAGGCGGCGCAGAGTGCGCCCCTCACCGACACGAAGAACCTTTTCCAGAACTGAGGCCACGGATGCACTCCACACTGATCAGGGCGCCGGGAGCGCCTGTCGTCCGGCCGGACGCGCGCGAACCGACCGCAGCCGGCAACTATAGCAATGCTAGCGGGGTGCGTGATGAGTATCGGCACGGTTCGCCCGATACGAAGAGAAGCGGATGCCCGCGCCGGCGGCGTCGCCGCCGACGCGGCATCCGTCACCGGCCGAGCTTGCGGCTGGCAGTCGCCACCTCCTGCAGTTCGTCGGCGTTCTCGTCGAGGGCGATGACGCCGTAGTCCCAGCCCTTGCGGCGGTAGACGACGCTCGGGCGCCCGTTCTCCTGATCGATGAAGAGGTAGAAGTCGTGGCCGACGAGCTCCATGTAGTAGAGCGCGTCGTCGACGGACATCGGTACCGAGGCGAACACCTTGCGCCGGATCACGACGGGGCAGTACTGCTCCTCGTCGCTCGCCTCGGCCTCCTCACCGACGACGGGGATGGAGCCGGTGCGCACCCGCTCGATCACGTCGGCGGATGCCGGGGTGATGTCGACAACATTGAACGCTCCCGTACTGGCCTCGCTCAGGGAGGTGGGGCGGTGGTTGCCGCGATGGATCTTGCGGCGATCCTTCGCCCGGCGCACCCGCTCGATCAGCTTGGCCATCGCGACGTCAAGGGCGGCGTATTTGTCGGTCGCCGTCGCCTCCGCGCGAACCACGGGACCCGGGCCGATCAGCGTCAGCTCGACGCGATCTTCACTGCTCTGACCGTTCGGCTTCTCGTTGTGCCGGCTGACGCGCAACTCGAGTACGAGCGCTCGCGTGGCCAGCCGAGACAGCTTCTCGGTCTTCTCCGTGGCGTATTCACGGAATCGATCAGTGATCCCCAGGTTTCGTCCGATGATGTCAAGTTCCATGACGACCCTCCCTGATCTGACGTGCCCCCGCCCGGCTCGTCAGGGCGGGTCATCCACGCCTCTTTCCCCCTACCGTAGTGCCGCGTCTTCCATAAGTCACCCATGAGTGCCGCAAGTCTCAGGTGCCGCCCGAGGCCGATCGTGCCTGCCCCGCCTGTGCCGGCGTTCGTCGAGGATCGACGCGACGGCCGCACCGCTCACGGTGGCTTCGACAGACGCCGCGTGTATGCGATCACGGCTGCGCCGACCACGTGCGCACCCACCTGAACGAGCGCTCGCCGCGCCTCGAGGAGGGTCGCGCCCGTCGTCAGGATGTCGTCGACGATGAGCCAGGATCGGCCGGCAGCGAAGGCCGTCGCCGCGAGGGATCCCCGGCGATTCTGAGCCCGATCGACAAGGCCGAGACCCGCCTGGTCGAGCGTCTGCCGTAGGGGCTTCAAAGCGCGTTCGGCACGCAGCCCGGCGTGTGCGAGAACGAGCGACACCGGGTGATAGCCGCGCCGGCGAAGCGACTGCCGTGTCGACGGGATGACCGCGAGGTGGATGGCGGGGCGGGCCGCGGCAGGCGGTGCGGCGTTCGCCGCGAGGTGGAGGGGAGAGCCGGTCGCCGTGACCGCGGCCGCGACCGCGGCGCGAAGCGGCGCGGCGAGAGCGGATGCGGCATCCGTTCGCCCGCCGTCTTTGAACGCGGGAAGCACGCGCCGGCAGACCCCCTCGTAGTCGAGGCCCGACCAGACGGTGAGTGCGCCGTCGCCGACCACGATCGCATGGGGGTGCGGCGCGAGTGCGGCCCGGCACGCGGCGCAGAGCGCACGGTCGTCACGCCCGCAGCCGCTGCACTGGGTGGGCAGGGCGAGCGCCAGCGCGTCACGCAGGGCCTCTCTCATGCAGCCATGCTCGCGGCTTCGCGGCCGGCGTCGCAGCGCTGGTGCACGATCTGGGGACAGCCCGGATTCGACGAGCGCGGTGAAGGAGACGCGCCAGTAAGCAGACGAGTACTGAGCAGACGAGTACTGAGCAGACGCGCCACCGAGCAGACCAGTACTGAGCAGACGAGTGCTGAGCAGACGCGCCACTGAGCAGACGCGCCGGTGAGCGGACGCTAGTGCGGCGCCCCCTGCTGCGTCGCGATCAGGGCTACCTTGCTGAGACGCTCCTGCCACCCCGTGCCGCTCGCGGCCTGCAGCGAACCCTGGGAGGTGAGCACCCAATACGTCGGGTTGCCCGAGCCGCCGACGATGGAGGCGCCCTTCACCGGGCCGCTCACGCTCTGGCTCTGGCCGCCGATCTGCTGGGTGGTCACCGTGGTCTCGCCATTCGCATTGGTCGACAGCGAGGCGACCGTGAGCTGGTCGAGCCAGGCCGCGGAGACGATGCTGCCGCCGTCTGACCCGAGGTCGAGGGGCGGACCGAGGCGCGCGGGTGCGCCGTCGGCGTCACGGATGATCGAAGCCGCGACGAGCTTGGTGTTCGCGCCGCTCCGCAGCACCGCGATGACGCGGGTGCCATCACGAGAGACCTGCAGCGAGACGATGTTTGTCGCGCCCGTCCAGCCGGCCTCGACGGCCGCCTGCTTGCCTCCGGGCTGGGTGGCGAGGATCGCCCCCGGCTGGGTTCGCGGCACGCTCCACACGAAACCGTTCGGGTCGAGCGACGGGGCGATGAGGCCCGCTCGCTCGTCGATGCGTGTCGCCGCGCTCGCCCCCGTGCGCACGAGGGACACTCCGCCCGCCGAGAGCACGGCGGCGCTCTGCTGAGAGGCCGAGATCACGGCCGCGGTGGGGGCGAGCGCCTCCACCTTGTCCGAGAGCCCCTGGATCGCCGAGACGGTGGTGCCGCTCGCAAACCCGAACACTCCTTCGTGCAGCACGAGCGGCCGCGGATCGATGGAAGGGTCGCTGACCGGCAGATTGGGCCCGGAGAGCTCCGGCACGCCCTGTTGCGGCGTGCCGTCGATGAGCATCTGCACGCTGCCGACCGAGACTCCGTCGAGCAGGCTGCGCTGTAGCTGGTACTTCATGCGGGCGAGAGTGACCTGATCAGCCGAATTCGCCGCGTCGTTCAGGTCGACCTCGGCGCGGCCGGCCGGTGCGGGCACCGAGTCGACGGCGAGCTGCGTGCCCTGGGGGAACGCGGTGGCGAGCGCTCCCTGGCCCAGCCACTTCGACGGTCCGGCCAGCAGCGCCTTCACCACGCGGGTGGGCGTCGACACGCGCGCGGGGAACCAGCGCAGGTCTGGCACGAGGAAGCTGAAGCTGGGGTCGTAGAAGTACAGTGCCCGCGAGCTGAACACCGTGCGGAAGGTCGGCAGGTCGATGACCACACCGTTGGGCGCCGACGAGATGCGCCACTGCCCTTTGGCGTTCTTCGCCAGCTGGTAGCGCAGCGTGACGGGCGTCTGCGCATCCACCTCTCGATACGCGCCCGTCGCGTCGACGTCGGCGACGGGGCTCACCGCGAGCTGCCACGCATTGGCGGCGAGCTCCTGGTAGACGCGCCCTGGCCCCTCGTCGACCGTGACCGATTCATCGGCGTTCCATGTCGACGCCAGCTTCGGCGTCAGGTACTTGCGGGCGATCTCGTAATCCCCCTGCGGGCTGGATGACGCCTCGACGAACCCGCGCAGAATCTCGCCCGCGGACGCACCTTTCACGGGGTCTTCCGGAATGTAGTCGAGCGTGAAGTCCTGGCTCGTGTCCCCGATCGTGCCGCCGACCTTCACGGGACCGGAGCGCGGGATGCTGGCGCAGCCGGCCACCGGCAGGGTGGCCGCGACGGCGAGGGCGAGCGCAGCGAGGCGCATCCGCTGTTTCATGCTCGTGACTCCCTGCTGTTCGCGGTGCGCCTCGCAGGCGCCGCCGTCTTGCCTCGCGGCGCTTTCGCGGTGGTGGGCGTGCCCTTCACCGCGGGAATGCCCTGGCCGGTGCCGACGGCGCCGTCACCCGTTGCCGCGTCGCCTGGCGGCAGCGGCAGAGGGGAGACGAGGATCGGCTCGTCGGCGATGCGCGGCAGCGTGAGGCGAAAGCACGACCCGGCGCCGGGGCTCGACCACACTTCGAGCCAGCCGCCGTGCGCTGTGGCGTCCTCCAACGAGATGGCGAGGCCGAGCCCCGTTCCGCCGATGGTGCGTTTGCGCGAGGGATCGGCTCGCCAGAAGCGATCGAACACGTGCTGCACGGCGTCAGCGTTCATGCCGATGCCGTAGTCGCGAACCGACAGGGCGACGGCGCTCTCGTTGCTGTCGACGGCGACCACGATGGGCCGGCCCTCGCCGTGCTCGATGGCGTTGCCGATGAGGTTGCGTACAATGCGGCGAATGCGCCTGGGGTCGAGGCTCACCTCGACGTAGCCGCCCGGCGCATCCAGCCGCAGCTCGGAGCCGTTCTGTTGCGCGAGCGGCGCCATGTCGTCGACCACCTCCTGTGCGACGCGAACGAGACTCGTCGGCTCGGCGTCGATCGTGGTGCTGCCCGCGTCGTACCGGCTGATCTCAAGAAGGTCGGAGAGCAGCAGGTCGAAGCGCTCGACCTGGGTGTGCAGCAGCTCGGCCGTGCGTGCCGTGGCGGGCGGAAAGCTCTCGCGCTGGTCGTAGATGACATCGCCCGCGAGGCGGATGGTCGTCAGCGGGGTGCGCAGCTCGTGCGACACATCGGAGACGAACCGCTGCTGCAGTTGCGAGAGCGTGCCGAGCTGCGTGATCTGCCGCTGCAGACTGTCGGCCATGCCGTTGAACGACGCCGCTAGCGAGGCGAAGACGTCTTCACCGTGTTGAGGGATGCGCACGGCTAAGTCCCCCGCCGCGAGACGCTTGCTGGTCTCAGCAGCGATGCGGATGGGCTGCACGACGAAGCGCACGATGACCCACGTGACCGCCCCGATGAGCAGGATGAGCCCGAAGCCGGCGAGCAGCAGGGTGCGCTGCACGAACGCGAGCGTGCTCTCGGCGTCGCTCAGGTCGTACGCGATGTACAGCTCGTATCGGCCTGCCGTGGGCAGCGACAGGTCGGAGCCGACGACGATGCCGGGCGTCTGCTGCTCTGGCCCGGTGCGCAGCTCGACCGACTGGTAGTACTGCTTGTCGTCACCCTTCTGCACCGAGTGGCGCAGGGAGTCGGAGATGTCGGCTGCGGCGAGCCCGGGGCTGCGGAAATCCTGCGGCGCGAGCGGGGCGGCGCCCTGGCCCGGCACGCGGTACGCGGCGACGAGGCGGCTCGAGGTCGCGGTGCCGATCGAGGTCAGGGCGTTGTCGAGTAGGTGGCGAACGGCGGCGCTGTCCGAGACGTCGGCTGCGTCGAGCGTGCTCTGGGCCGACGAGGTGGCGCGCGCCGAATCGCGCAACGCCTGGTCGAGGCGCGACTTGTAGAGGTCGCTGCCCACGCTGAACGAGACGTAGATGCCCGTGATGAGAATGGCGAGCCCAGTGAGCAGCAGCGTGATCGCGACCGTTCTGAACTGCAGCGAGCGCCGCCACGAAACCGCGAGGCGCCCGGGCCAGCTGCGCCATGAGCGCCACTCGACCCCGAACAGCCTCGCGGGCGTGGCCGCCGTCGCCGCCGCCATGGCGCCCCTAGGCTGCCGCCGCGCGATAGCCGACGCCACGCACGGTCATGACGATCTTCGGGTTGTCCGGATCGTCTTCGATCTTGGCGCGCAGCCGCTGAACGTGCACGTTCACGAGTCGCGTATCCGCCTTGTAGTGGTAGCCCCACACCTGCTCGAGCAGCTGTTCGCGCGTGAACACCTGCTGCGGCTTCGACGCGAGCGCGAGCAGCAGATCGAACTCGAGAGGGGTCAGGTTGATGCGCGCCTCGCCCCGCCGCACCTCGTGCGCCGCGACGTCGAGAACGAGATCGCCGATGCGCAGCTGCTCGGCTGCAGGCGACGCCGACGAGGGCCTCAGCCGGGTGCGGATGCGCGCCACCAGCTCCTTGGGGTTGAACGGCTTGACCATATAGTCGTCTGCGCCGGACTCGAGCCCCTTCACCACGTCGGCCGTGTCGGTCTTCGCGGTGAGCATGATGATGGGCACGCCGGACTCGGCGCGAATGCGCCCGCATACCTCGATGCCGTCGAGTCCGGGCAGCATGACGTCGAGCAGCACGAGGTCTGGCTTCATGGCACGCCACGCATCGAGGGCGCTGAGACCGTCTTCGCAGAACTGCGTCTCGTAGCCCTCCGTGTGCAACACGATGCCGATCATCTCGGCCAGCGCCGTGTCGTCATCGACCACCAGAATGCGACCGTTCATAAACCCGTTTCCCGCCGGGGCCGCACGGCGACGATGCCGCAGGCCAGACTGTATCTGGCACAAGAGTAGTCGAGAGCGCGTTCCCCGCGGTCCCCGAACGAACGCCTTCCTCGCGGTCACCGCACGAAAACGACGGAGATTTCGGCGTACGCGGCCGTTTCGCACGCAGGCTGGCACCCGATCGGCAGTTTCACCGTCGTTTTTGTTCGGGGACGGACGCGGCGGGAACCGCGCTCTGTCGGGCGGATGTGCCAGCATTGATCACGACTCACCGCTCGAGTGCAGCCGACACGAACGTTCGAGGAGCGCCCCCGTGACCGATGACCAGTCCTGGCAGCCGCCCGAGACGCCGCGTGAGCCGCGGCCCGAGCAGCCCCGGTACGGCGAGTACGCGCCCGGGCACGAGCAGTCGAGTGCGGATGGCGGGCAGGGCGCAGGGTACGGCACCGGGGGCGGCCACGGGCAGCAGGGTTACGGGCAGCCGGGGTACGGGCAGCCGGGGTACGGGCAGGGCTGGACTCCCCCGCCGAAGCCGGGTCTCATTCCGCTGCGACCGCTCAGCTTCGGCGCGCTGCTCGGCGCCCCGTTCGCTGAGCTGCGACGCAACCCCAAGGCGGTCTTCGGCAGCGCCCTGCTCATTCAGGCTGTCGTGCTCATCGTCTCCATTGTGGTCGTCGGTGGCGTCTCGGCGTTGCTGCTCTGGCGCGTGAGCATGGCCGATACCGCCGATCGGGATGCCGTCATGAGCGGGGCGGTGGGGGGAATCATCGTGGCAGCGCTGGTGCCGATCGCGCTGAGTCTTGTCGCATCCGCTCTGTTGCAGGGCATCATCGTGACCGACGTGGCGCGCGGCACGCTCGGCGAGAAGCTCACCATGCGTGCGCTGTGGCGGGTGGCCCGCCGCAGGCTGTGGCCGCTCGTCGGCTGGGTGTTCATCGTGGCCGTCGCGCTTTTGCTCATCGTCGCCGTGCTGGCCGGCATCGTGGTGCTCTTCGTGATGATCGGCGGAGCGGTGATGATCGCGCTCGGCATCGTGCTCGCGGTGCTCGGATCCCTCGGGGCGCTGGTTCTCGGCGCGTGGCTCTACACGAAGACGTCGCTCGTTCCGAGCGTGATCGTGCTCGAATCCGCGCCGATCGGGGTGGCTGTGCGCCGCTCCTGGTCGCTCACCACCCACTTCTTCTGGCGCACGTTCGGCGTGCAGATTCTCATCACCCTCATCGTGAATGTGGTCTCGCAGATCGTGACCGCACCGCTCGGCCTCGTCTACGGCGTCGCCGTCACGCTCGTCGACCCCACGGGAACCGGTCAGCTCAACGGCGGCGCGATCACGGCCGCGATCGTCTCGTACGGCGTCATGCTGCTCGTCTCCCTGGTGATCGGTGCCATCACGACCGTGGTGCAGGCTGGCGCGATCGCCGTCATCTACATCGACCTGCGCATGCGTAAGGAGGGGCTCGACCTGCACCTGACGCGCTACGTCGAGGCGCGCCAGGCCGGAAACGACTCGGTGCCCGACCCGTATCAGACGACGGTAGGTGGCGCGGGCGCGCACGCATCCGCGCCGCGGCCGCCCGCCCCCGGCGCGCCCGGCGCGGGCGGCGCCGGAAGCGCATGAGCCCTCTTCTCGTCGTGCCTGGGCTGTTCACTGAGGCGGGGCCGCCGGTCACGCCCGACGCGCCGACCGCGCGCGCGTGGCTGCTGGGCGAGCTGGCGAAGGCCCCGTATCAGGCAGCGAAGCCGACGTGGTTCGACCTGGCGTCGCAAGCCGTTCGCGACTGGCTCGCCGCGCTTTTCACGCCGAAGGGCGGCGGGCTCGAGCCGCTGCTCGTCGTCGTGCTCGTGGTGGTGATCGCCGCGCTCGTCGTGGTGGCGCTGATCGTGTTCGGCCGGCCGAGACTGAACCGGCGAAGCAGACTCGCCGGCGAGGTCTTCGGCAGCGGCGACGAGAGGGATGCGGCCGCACTGCGACGCGCAGCGGCCGCCGCTGCCGCCTCCGGCGACTGGGGCACCGCCGTTGAGGAGCGGTTCCGGGCCATTGCCCGCGCCCTCGACGAGCGCACCCTGGTGTGGGTGAGCCCTGGAACGACGGCGCACGCGTTCGCGGAGCAGGCGGCGACGGTGTTCGAGGTAGAGGGGGCGCGACTGCGCGCGGCATCCGCTCTGTTCGATCGCGTTCGGTATCTCGGCGGCGCGGCGACGCAGGCCGACTACGAGGGCGTGGCGCGGCTCGACGACGCGCTCAGTGCGGCGCGGCCGGCGCTGAGCGCGGCCGGCGGCGGCGCTGGTGGGCGGGCATGAGCGAGCAGGGCACGATGCGGGCGGCGGCGGCCCAGACGCCCACCCTGCGGCAGGCGCTGCGGGGAGCCCGCTTCTGGCTGGTGCTCGCCGCGATCGCGGTCGTCGTCGTGATCGCGACGCTGATCATCCGGGGTGCGGGCGACGCGGCATCCGACATCGAACTCGGCGCGACGAACCCGGCACCCGATGGTGCGGGCGCCGTCGTTCAGGTGCTGCGCGACCATGGCGTGCACGTCGTCGAGGCCGGCTCCCTGCGCGAGGCGCGGCGCGCAACGGCCCGCGACTCGCACGCCACGCTGCTCTACTACGACCCGAAGACGCTGCTGACGGCCGACACGCTGCGGTCGATGCGCGCCCTGGCGCCGAGCATCGTCGCAATCGATCCCTCGTTCGCGGCGCTGCAGGCTCTCGCGCCCGGCGTCTCCGCGGCCGGCGTCGCTCGACACAGCACGAACCTCCCGGCGGGAACAGGGTGCACGGATGCCTCGGCCGCACGCGCCGGCACGATCACCGCGTCCGGCAGCGCCTACCGCGTCTCCGGCGACGCCCAGGGGTGCTTCAGCACCGGCGGCGGAGCATGGGCGATGGCCCAGCAGCGAACCGACGGGCGCCTCGTCACGGTGCTCGGCTCGACCGACCTCGTGAGCAACCAGTCGATCTCCCATGCGGGAAACGCGGCGCTGGCGCTCGGCCTGCTGGGCGCTGACGAGACGCTCGTCTGGTACCTGCCCACGCTCGCCGACGTGGCCGCGAGCGGGCCGCCGAGCCTCGCCGAGCTGACCCCGGGCTGGGTCACGCCCGTCATGGTGCTGCTCATCGCCACGGCTCTTGCGGCCGCGTTCTGGCGCGGCAGGCGGTTCGGGCCGCTCGTCGTCGAGGACCTGCCCGTCACGGTGCGCGCGGAAGAGACGATGGAGGGGCGGGCCCGCCTGTACCAACGCGCGTCCGCACGGCTACGGGCACTCGACGCCCTGCGGGTGGGAACGATCACCCGGTTCGCCAGAAGGCTCGGCCTTCCCGAGAGCGCCAGCGTGAGCGAGGTGTCGGATGCCGCCGCCGCCCTTCTCGGCCGCGATCCGCGCGAGGTGCGCGGCATCCTTCTCGATTCAGAGCCGGGCACGGATACCGAGCTCGTTGCCCTCACCGACCGGCTCACGGCGCTGGAGCGCGCCGTCACGCGGGCGTCGGTACCGGGCGGCGCGAGCGCCTCGCCGCACGAGGCGACACAGGCAACGCGCACCACGAACACGACCGAGAGCGATCGACCGGGAGAATGAACGCATGAGTGATGCAACACGTCCGATGACCGAGGCGGCAGGCAGCCGGCCGACCGGCGCCGTAGCCGACCTCGCCGCCGACCCGCTGCGGGCCGCGCTGACGCAGGTGCGCACCGAGGTCGGCAAGGCGGTGGTCGGCCAGGAGGGCGCCGTCACCGGTCTCATCATCGCGCTGCTCGCCCGCGGCCACGTGCTGCTCGAGGGCGTGCCCGGCGTGGCGAAGACGCTGCTCGTGCGCTCGCTGAGCCACGCGCTCAGCCTCGGCACGACGCGCGTGCAGTTCACGCCGGACCTCATGCCGGGCGACGTGACCGGCTCGCTCGTGTACGACGCGCGCGCGGGCGAGTTCGAGTTCCGTGAGGGGCCCGTGTTCACGAACATCCTGCTCGCCGACGAGATCAACCGCACGCCGCCGAAGACCCAGTCGGCCCTGCTCGAGGCCATGGAGGAGCGCCAGGTCAGCGCCGACGGGGTGAGCCGGCACCTGCCCGAGCCGTTCATTGTCGCCGCCACGCAGAACCCCATCGAGTACGAAGGCACGTACACGCTGCCCGAGGCGCAGCTCGACCGGTTCCTCATGAAGCTCACGCTCGATGTGCCCGAGCGCGAGGGCGAGGTGGAGGTGCTGCGCCGGCACGCCACCGGTTTCGACCCGCGCAATCTCGACGCGGCCGGGGTGCGCCCGGTGCTTGACGCCGCGCGCCTGGCCGAGGCGCAGGCGGCGGCGGCATCCGTCGGTGCGAGCGCCGACCTGCTCGGCTACATCGTCGACCTGGCCCGCGCCACCCGTCACAGCCCGTCGGTGAAGCTCGGCGTGAGCCCCCGGGGTACGACCGCGCTGCTCGCCGCCGCCCGCGCCTGGGCGTGGCTCTGCGGCTACGACTCGATCACGCCCGACCACGTGCAGGCCATGCTGCTGCCGGTGTGGCGGCACCGCATGCAGCTGCGGCCAGAGGCCGAGCTCGAGGGCGTGGCGGTCGACGCTATCCTGCGCTCCATCATGCAGCAGGTTCAGGTGCCGATCTAGGCGCTGAAACCATGACACTCTCCGGTCGCTTCGTCACGCTCCTCGCCCTCGGCGTGGTGCCCGTCGTGCTGCTCGGGCGCGAGGGCAACCTGGCGGCGCTCGTAATGCTCGGCTGGGTCGTGTTCTGCGTCGTGCTCGGGGCGGTCGACGCGTTGCTGGCGGCATCGCCTCGGCGGCTGGCGTTCGAGCGGATGCTGCCGGCCCGCGTGCGGCTCGGAGAGACCGTGACGAGCGACCTGCTCGTGACCAACCTCGGCTCCCGTACCCTGCACGGCCTCGTGCGGGACGCCTGGCAGCCCTCCGCAGGTGCACCAGCCCAGCGGATGCCGGTGGCCGTCCCCGCCGGCGAGAGGCGCGCCGTGCGCCTGGGCCTCACCCCACGCCGCCGCGGTGAGCGCCGCGTGGAGCGGGTGACGGTGCGATCGCGGGGACCGCTCGGTCTTGTCGGCAGGCAGGCGACCCTGCTGGCGCCGGGCCGCATCCGCGTGCTGCCGCCGTTCGCCTCGAGGCGGCACCTGCCGTCGCGGCTGGCTCGGCTGCGCGAGCTGGACGGGCTCACGAGCGTGATGGTGCGCGGGCAGGGCACCGAATTCGACTCGCTGCGGGAGTACGTGCGCGGCGACGACGTGCGCTCGGTCGACTGGCGGGCCACCGCCCGGCGCGGCGCCGAGAGGCCGGATGGCGGCGAGAACCTGGTGGTGCGCACCTGGCGGCCGGAGCGCGATCGGCGCGTGGTGATCGTGATCGACTCGTCGCGACTGTCGGCGGCACGCATCGACGACGAGCCGCGGCTCGACACCGCGTTCGAGTCGGCCCTGCTGCTGGCGGCGCTCGCGAGTCGGGCGGGCGACCGGGTCGATGTTCTTGCGTATGACAGGCGGGTGCGGGCGCGCGTGCAGGGGGCGAGCGGCGCGGAGTTGCTGTCGCGCATGGTGGATTCGCTGGCGGTGGTGGAGCCCGAGCTCATCGAGATGGACTGGGCCGCCGTACCCGCTCAGGTGGATACGCTGACGCGACAGGCCGCTCTGGTCGTGCTGCTCACCACGCTGGACGCCCCCGGCTCCAGCGGCGGGCTGCTCTCGGTGCTGCCGCAGCTGACCCGCCGGCACACCGTGGTCGTCGCCTCAGTGACCGACCCTGCGGTGCTGGCGGCGACGGGTTCGCGGGGCGATCGGGAGCAGATCTACCGGGCGGCGGCGGCCGAGCGGGCGCTGCTCGACGTGGCGCGGGTGTCGGCTGCGGCCCGCCGGCTGGGCGCCGAGGTCGTGACGGCCGCGCCGGCGGAGCTGCCGCCGGCGGTCGCCGACCGCTACCTCGCGCTGAAGGCCGCCGGCCGCCTCTGAGCGTCCCGCTGCGCCCGCCGCCCCGCTCCCGCCCCGGCACGCACGAACAAAAACGACGGTCATTCTGTCGAAAACGGCCGATTCAGGCCCGTCAGGGACCGTTCCCGTCAGTTCTTCCGTCGTTTTCGACCGGGGCCGCTCCTGCGTTCTCGACCGGGGCCGCTCCTGCGTTCTCGACAGGGGCCGAGCCCGCGCTCTCGACCGGGGCCGCTCCTGCGCTCTCGACCGGGGCCGCTCCGGCGCTCTCGACAGGGGCCGCGCCGTCGTCCTCGGCTGCGCGCCCGGGCAGCCGGCGCATCCCGAGAAGCGGCGAGAACACCGTGAATGCGCACCCGAGCACGCTGCCGACCGCCCCGATCCACAGTGTCGGCACCACCCCGATCGTCGACCCGAGCACGCCAGAGATCAGACTGCCGATCGGCATCACGCCCCACACCACGAACCGGATCGACGCGTTCATGCGCCCGAGCAGCCGCGGGGGGCACACCCGCTGCCGAAAGCTCACCTGCGCAATGTTGTACACGAGCACCGTGAACGAGAACACGAACTCCGCCGCGATCAGCAGCGGCAACGCAAACGCCGGCACGAGCGCCGCGACCGGCCACAGCAGCATGGCCAGCCCCGAGACCACCGCCGCGAGCGGGATGATCGTGCCCTCCCCCAGCCGCCGCCCCAGCCACGGTGTCGCCAGCGCGCCAAGCAGCCCGCCGACCGCGCCCGCCGACATGATCACGCCGAGTCCTGCGGCCCCGAGCCGCAGCTCCCGCAGCACCAGGAGCGACAGCAGCGTCATTGCGATCGTGCCGAAGAAGTTCGTCGTGCCCGTTGTCGCCGTGATCACCCTGATCAGCCGGTGATTCCACACGAAGGCAAGCCCCTCGGCAATGTCGTGCCGCAAGCTCATCCGCGAGCCGCGATCGGGCTGCCTCTCCTCATCGCGGATGCGCGCCAGAAACAAAAACGACACGACATAGCTGAGCGCGTCACCCAGGAGCAGCAGCGGCGCGCTGACGACCGTCAGCAGCGCCCCGCCGAGCGCCGGGCCGCCGATGCGCGCGACCTGGGCTGTCGTCTCGAGGTGACCATTCGCATCCGACACTTGTGAGCTGCGCACCAGCAGCGGAATGTAGCTTTGATACGACACGTCGAAGAACACGGTCGCACTTCCCACAACCGCAGCGATCACGTACACGTGCCACATCTGCAGCATTCCGAGCGCCCACAGCAGCGGGATCATCGCGAGCGCCACCGCGCGCACCACATCGGCGGCGATCATGACGCGCCGCTTCAGCCAGCGGTCGACCCACGCGCCCGCCGGCAACCCCACCACGAGGAACGCGGCCGTCTCGGCGGCGTTCAGCACCCCAACCTGAAACTCGTTCGCGGCCAGCAGCGTGATCGCGAGCACCGGCACAGCGAGCTGGGTCAGCTGCGTGCCGAGCTGGCTGGCCGTCTCGCCTGCCCACAGTTTGAGAAATCCACCGTGCCGCCAGAGACTGTCAGCGGATGCCGTCTCCGCGCCCCGCCCGCCAGAACCGCCCCGCGCGTCGCCGCTGCCCTGCGAGTGCGAGCCATCGTTTCGGCCCGGACCGTGCACCTCATCGCGCGCGGCGCCGCCCCTGCCCTGCGAGTGCGAGCCATCGTTTCCGCCTGGACCGTGCACGTCATCGCGCGCGGCGCCGCCCCCACGTGCACCCGCACGCGCGTCCTGCTCGCCCGGACGCTGGTCGCCCGCACGTTCGTCCCCACCATTCACGTCGATCAGTATCCGCCCACCGATTGGGAATTGTCAATCACTCTCGCACACGCGTCACAGCGCCTCTACTCTTGATGCATGACGAACGCCGAGCAGGCCCACGCTGAGCGGACGGACGCCGAGCAGGCCCACGCTGAGCGGACAGACGCCGACCGAGCGCACGCCGATCGGACAGACGCCGAGCAAGCACACGCCGATCGGACAGACGCCGAGCAAGCACACGCCGATCGGGCAGACGCCGAGCAAGCACACGCCGATCGGACAGACGCCGAGCAAGCACACGCCGAGCAGGCCCACGCCCCACGGGCAGATGCCGAGCACGCACACGCCGAGCAAGCGGATACCGAGGCCGCGGCCGCGCGCCAGGCACCCGCCGATGCTCGCGCGAAGGCTCTGGCGTCGACGGTGCGCATGCGCATCCTTCGTATCTGCCTGCATGAGGCGCACACGAATCGTGAGATCGCCGATGCTCTCGGAATGAATCCCGGCAGCTGCCTGCACCACGTGCGCACCCTCGTTGACACAGGGCTGCTTCGGGCCGAGTCCGCCAGGCGTGGCGCGCGCGGCGCGAGAGAGGTGCCGTATCGCGCGACCGGCCTCAGCTGGGACGCCGACGCCCCGGGCATTTCGGCGACGCTCATCGCGACGTTTCTCGAGGAGATCCGGGGACTCGACCCCGACGTGATCGCCGTTTCGCGCCTCGGCCTCAAGCTCAATGAGGCGAGCCGCCGCGAGCTGTACGACAGGTTCCGCGACCTGCTCGTCGAGTTCAAGGAGCGCCCCGCCGACCCCGATGGCTCGCCCCTCTCGCTGCTCGTCGCGATCCACCCCGATCGTCAGGCCGGCTGACCCGCCCATCCCCGACGGCAGCCCGACCCGCCCCCCTGCACAACGCCAGCCGTCCCCCGCGGCAACCGACTCGCCCCGAACAAAAACGACGGACAAATCGTCTCAAACTCCCAAAAACAGCGGATGCGCGGGGCTCCGCCCCACAATCACCGTCGTTTTCGACAGGCGGCCCGTGGCAGGCCCCCCGACCGAGCCCGCGACACGAACCCGCGCCCCGCGCCCTACCCCGCGACGATCCGCTTCGCGCCCGCCTCGAACTCGTCGAGGTCGCCAGTCTCACCCGCCCGCGCCGCGCGGCGCCCGAGCACGAGCATGTACGCCAGGAACGCGGCGAGCGCCACCGCTCCGATGCCCACCTTCACGGGCCACGGCCATGGTGCCGGCGTCACGAACCCCTCGATCAGCCCCGACACGAGCAGCGAGAACACGAGCCCGATCGCCACGGTGAACAGCGCACGCCCGTCCTCGGCGAGTGCCTGTCCCCGCGTGCGGGCTCCCGGCGCCACCCATGCCCAGAAGATGCGCATGCCGGCCGCGGCCGCGACGAAAATCGAGGTCAGCTCCAGCATCCCGTGCGGTGCAATGTACTGGAAGAACACGTCGCCCTTGTCGTACGCGAACATGACCGCCCCCGTCACGCCCACGTTCTGCGCGTTCTGCAGCACGATCACCGGCACGTACACACCGAGCACCCCGAACGCGATGCACTGCGCGGCGATCCACGCGTTGTTGGTCCACACCTGCCCGGTGAACGAGGCCGCCGGATTCTCGGAGTAGTAGTCCGTGAAGGAGTGGTTCACGAGCTGCTTGAGCTGCGCATCCGACCCGACATTCGCCAGCACGCGCGGGTCAGCGAGCGCCCATGCGCCGTACAGCAGCGCGACCGCGGTGGTCACGAGGGCGACCGCGAGCGTGAGCCAGCGCAGCCGGTAGAGCGCGGCCGGCAGCTGCAGCAGCACGAATCGAGGGATCTGCGACAGCACGTTCGCGCCCGCCCCCGTGAACCGCTGCCGGGCGAGCGAGAGCCGAATCGACAGCCGATCGCCCTGAGCGCTCGACCCGGCCTGCGTCTTGATCGCCGAGAGTTGCGTCGCCCCGGCCTGGTACCGGTCGATGAGCTCGTCTGCCTCCGCTCCGGTGAGCCGCCGTTTGCGCGCGAGCGCGTCGAGCCGCTCCCACTCGTCGCGGTGGGCGGCACTGTAGGCATCGAGGTCCATCTGCTTAGATGATAGCCATGGCAGGCAGGCGGGTAGCGTCGGGCACCGCAGCGGATGACGGCAGCCCCCGCCCCGCCGCCCCCGCCCCCGAGGTGCGGCCCGCGCGCCCCGCAGCCCCCGCCCGTGCGGAAAGCCCTCGCCGCGCGGATCGCGCCGCCCCACCCGACCTCGCCGCTTCCGCTTCGGTCGCGCCCGATGAACTCATCACGGGCGAGGCGGTCGCACTCGATGTGCGCCCCGCCAGCTTTATGCTTCGCGCGGCCGGCACCCTCATCGACTGGCTGGCGTACGGCCTGCTGTTCCTCGGCATCGTGCTGGGCATCGTCACGCTCGCGGGCGGCCTCGACTCAGCTCTGCAGACCGCGCTCGTGACCGCGTCTCTCGTCTTCGCGCTCGTGATCGTGCCGATGGTCGTGGAGGTCTCCACCCGCGGGCGCTCACTCGGTCGCTGGGCGCTCGGGCTGCGCATCGTGCGCGACGACGGCGGGGCGATCCGGCTGCGGCACGCGTTCATTCGCTCCCTCACGGGAGTCGTCGAGATCTTCATGACCTTCGGCGGGATCGCCGCGCTCGTCTCCCTCCTCAACGCGCGCGCCAAGCGCCTCGGAGATCTCCTCGCAGGCACCTACAGCCAGCACGAGCGGGTGCCGAACGTGATCGAGCCGGTGTTCGGCATCCCCGAATCTCTCAGCGGATGGGCCTCCGTCGCCGACGTCGCCCGCCTTCCCGACAGGCTCTCGCGTCGCATCGCGGCGTTCCTGCGCCAGGCGCCGCAGCTCACGCCGGCGTCACGGGGCGCCCTCGCGTCCGAGCTCGCGAACGAGGCCGCGCCCTTCGTCTCACCCCTGCCGAGCGGCGACCCTGAACTGTTCCTCGCGGGGGTGGCCGCCATGCGCCGGGACCGCGACTTCCAGCGCCTCATGGGCGAACGCGAGCGGATGCTGCGCCTGCACCCCACGCTCAGTGGCCTCCCGCACGGCTTCCCCGACCGCTGACGCCTGCCGCACCCGGCGCGCGACGGAGCCGCCTGTCGAAAACGACGGTGATTTCGACCGAAACGTGCCTGCACAGGCCCAGCCATGCGCATCCGCACACTATCACCGTCGTTTTCGTTCGGCGACGTCGCCCGGACCCGCCGCGGCCGACCCCATCCGGCAACCGGCAGCCGGCTCAGTACCGGTAGTGGTCGACCTTGTACGGCCCCTCGACCGGCACGCCGATGTACGCGGCCTGCTCGGGCGTGAGCGTGGTGAGCTCCACGCCGAGCGCGTCCAGGTGCAGCCGCGCCACCTTCTCGTCGAGCCGCTTCGGCAGCACGTACACGCCGACCGGATAGTTCTCCTGGTGGCAGTACAACTCGATCTGCGCGAGCACCTGGTTGGTGAACGAGTTGCTCATCACGAACGACGGGTGCCCGGTGGCGTTGCCCAGGTTCATGAGCCGCCCCTCGCTCAGCACCAGCACAGACCGCCCGTTCGGCAGCCGCCACTCGTGCACCTGCGGCTTGATCTCGATCTTCTCGGCCTCCGGCAGAGCCTCGAGCGCGGCAATGTCGATCTCGTTGTCGAAGTGGCCCACGTTCGCCACGATCGCCAGGTGCTTCAGCGCCAGCAGATGCTCGAGCCTGATCACGTTGAGGTTGCCGGTGCCGCTGATCAATATGTCCACCTGGTCGGCCACCGACTCGAGCCGCGCCACCTGGAACCCGTCCATCGCGGCCTGCAGCGCGTTGATCGGGTCGACCTCGCTCACGATCACACGCGCGCCCTGGCCGCGCAGCGCCTCCGCCGCACCCTTGCCCACGTCGCCGTAACCGGCCACAAACGCAACTTTGCCGCCGATGAGAACGTCGGTCGCGCGGTTCAGGCCATCCGGCAGTGAATGCCTGATGCCGTACTTGTTGTCGAACTTCGACTTCGTCACCGAGTCATTCACGTTGATCGCCGGGAACAGCAGCTGCCCGTCGCGCGCGAGCTCGTAGAGGCGGTGCACGCCGGTGGTGGTCTCCTCTGTGACGCCCATGATGCCGTCGGCAATGCGGGTCCACCGGTCGGGGCTCTCGGCAAGCGACGCGCGCAGGGCGTCGAGAATGACGCGGTATTCGTGACTGTCACCAGCGGATGCGGCCGGCACGCCGCCCGTCTGTTCGAACTCCCGGCCCTTGTGCACCAGCAGCGTGGCGTCGCCTCCGTCGTCGAGAATGAGGTTCGGGCCGGTCCAGTCGGCACCGGCCGCCTCGGCCTCGGCGGACCAGTCGAAGATCTGCTGGGTGCACCACCAGTACTCTTCGAGGGTTTCGCCCTTCCAGGCGAAGACCGGCACGCCGGCCGGGTTCTCGGGGCTGCCGTCTGGGCCGACCGCGACGGCGGCGGCGGCCTCGTCCTGTGTGGAGAAGATGTTGCAGCTCGCCCAGCGCACCTGAGCGCCGAGCGCCACGAGGGTCTCGATGAGCACGGCGGTCTGCACGGTCATGTGCAGTGATCCGGCGATGCGGGCGCCGGCCAGCGGCTTCGACGCGCCGAATTCTTCGCGCAGAGCCATGAGGCCGGGCATCTCCTGCTCGGCGAGGCGCAGCTGGTGGCGGCCGGCGGTGGCCAGGTTCAGGTCGGCAACTTTGAAGGCGGGCGCGGTCGATTGCGTCGAGGCAAGAGTCATGCGCCTATTCTCGCACCCGCGCCCGAACGAACTCGTCCGCACTCGAACGAGTCCCCCGCACCCGAACGAACCCGTGCGCCCCCGATCGAGACACCCGCGCCCCCAACGAAAACGACGGACAATCTGCGCATCCGCTTGCTTTTCCCGCCCGCGCAGCTCATTCCGTGCGATTTCTCCGTCGTTTTCGTTCGGGGCGGGCGAGCTCGCTCCCCCGATTCACAGAGCGGATGCGCCGCGCTCCTGCGCGGCCACCCCGTACAGGCGGCGCGCCGTACCGTCGCGCTGCCGGCATCCGCGAACCAAAACGACGGCGATACTGTCGATTCGGTCGTGAAACCCGTCTCTCAGAGCACTTTTCGACACAATGTCCGTCGTTTTTGTTCGGGGTCAGCCGGTGCGCGACCGCGCGCCGGACGCAGCGGATGCGCGGCGTGCGCGACCGGGCGCCGCCGCTACGCGCGGATCAGCGAGAGCACGGCGTCACGCACACGGGTCATGGTGGCGACATCCGCCGCCTCGACGTTCAGACGCAGCAGCGGCTCCGTGTTCGAGGGCCGCACGTTGAACCACCAGAAGGGCTCGTCCGAAGCGACGATGCCCTCGACCGTGAGCCCGTCGAGCTCATCGAACTCGGCCTGCTGCGCGTACGCCTCCACGATGCGGGTGTAGGCGGCGGCCACATCAGAGACCGTCGAGTTGATCTCGCCCGACGCCGCATACGGCGAGTACCGCGCGCCGAACTTCGACAGCGGTTCGGCCTGCGACCCGAACTCGGCCAGCAGGTGCATGGCCGCGAGCATCCCGTTGTCGGCGCTCCAGAAGTCGCGGAAGTAGTAGTGCGCCGAGTGCTCCCCGCCGAAGATGGCACCCGTCGAGCGCATTGCGTCCTTGATGAGCGAGTGCCCCACCTTGGTGCGCACCGGCACCGCGCCAGCGGCCTCGATCGCCTCCGGCACGAAATGCGACGTGATCAGGTTGTGAATCACGGCGATCTCACCCTCGGGCTGCAGCGCACGAACGCGCCGGATCTCGCGCACCGCGACGATCGCCGCGACCGCCGACGGCGACACCGCCTGCCCCTTCTCATCGACCACGAAGCAACGGTCGGCGTCACCATCGAACGCAAGCCCCAGGTCGGCCCCACGCTCCACGACCGCGCGCTGCAGGTCGACGAGGTTCGCCGGCTCCAGCGGGTTCGCCTCATGGTTCGGGAACGTGCCGTCGAGCTCGAAGTACAGCGGCTCGATCGAGATCGGCAGCGCCGGCAGGTCCGCCGCCGTGCCCAGCACGGCCGGCACGGTCAGCCCGCCCATGCCATTGCCCGCATCGACGACCACCGTGATCGTTCGGATGCCGCCGAGATCGACGAGCCCGCGCAGGTGGGCGGCGTATCCGCTCAAGACATTCTCTTCGCGGTATGTACCCGGCTGCGCGGCAGGTTCGACGGCTCCCGCGGCCAGGTACGCGCCGGCACGGTCGCGGATGGCGCCAAGCCCCGTCTCCATGCTGATGGCCTGCGCGCCTGCGCGGGAGAGCTTGATGCCGTTGTATGTCGCGGGGTTGTGGCTCGCCGTGAACATGGCGGCCGGGGCGCCGAGCGCGCCCGAGGCGTAGTACGACTCGTCGGTCGAGCACAGCCCAATCGAGACCACGTTGGCGCCACGGGCCTGGGCGCCACTCGCGAACGCCGCCGCGAACCGCGGGGACGAATCGCGCATGTCGTGCCCGACGATCACGTCGCCGCCCGCCGCGCCGACCTCGTCGACGAAGCCGGCCGCGATGGCCGTCACGATCTCGTCGGTAAGCCCCTCGCCCACCAGGCCCCGAATGTCATACGTCTTGACGACGGAGGCGAGCTGGGCACGGGCTTCGGTGCTGGAACTCATGCCCCAAAACCTATCTCACCCGCGCCCACGCCACCGGCCCCGAGCTCGCCGACGACCTGGTGCCGCACCACCTGCCAGCCCTTCGGCGCCGACATGCGCTCGGCATGCACGGCGCACAGGTCGTAGCTGTGCGGCTCGTGCACGAGGCTGAGCGGACCGAGCACGGCCATCGAGTCGGCGTAGTCGTAGGTGAGCGTGGCGATCGCCTCGCGCTGGCACGCGGCGCGGGAACACGGGCGGGTTGACATCGTGCGTCAAGACTACCGTCGGCGGCTCGCCGTAAGATGGCGACATGCCTCGTTCCCGTCATGCGCACGCGGTTCCCCCGGCGGTCATCGTGCCGCGCAACCGCCACGGCCACGGCGCGCGCGGGCCCATCACCGGCCCGCACCTGCCCCTGCTGCACAACCGCATCGACGACTTCGAAATGATGGTCGCGGCCGCCGCCGACTACCTCACGGGCCTCTGGCCCGACGAGCTCTCCGCCGTGCACTTCGAGGTCGCCGCCGCTCCCGCCGGCGCCGTGGGCGACGAGGGCGTGCGCCGCTGGTCGGTCGACCGGGGCACGCGAACGGTCGTGCTGTACCGCGTGCCCATCCAGCGGCTGACCAAGCTGCACCGCAACGATGATTTTCACAAGCGGATGCTGGTCGAAGCCTGCGTCTTCCGTGCCGTCGCAGAGTTGCTTGGTCGAGACCCATGGGATCTGGCGCCCGACCGCTTCAACCACTTCTGACCCGCTCGCAGCGCGGGTTGAGGAAGCCGGCGCAGCCGGCTCTCTCGAAACCCAGCGCTACTCCAGGGTTTCGAGACGCGCCCAGCGCTACTACAGGGTTTCGAGACGCGCCCTCGGCGCTCCTCAACCCCCGCGCGGCAACTCAGCGCGTGTACACCGTGATCGGGCTCGCGAGCGGCGCAGGCCGCTCCACCGCCGACGCGCTGATCACGCCGTCGCCCGCGTAGCCCACCGAGGCCACCAGCCCCGCCGCGCCCGATACCACGTACACGCCGTCCCGTTGCGCCGGCAAGCTCACGGCCGACCCGGCGGGAATCTCAATACGC
The DNA here is from genome assembly GCF_026410545.1 of Microbacterium sp. STN6. GTDB lineage: Bacteria > Actinomycetota > Actinomycetes > Actinomycetales > Microbacteriaceae > Root112D2. Next base: position 476,042 of record NZ_JAPMIT010000001.1, on the reverse strand, counting down.
GACGCGGGGCCGGATGGCGGGGTGACGCTAACGGCCGCATCCGTCGCGGAGGGGTTGACGAGGTGCAGGCGCACCGAGTCTCCGGCGCCCGGCGCCACGGCCGCGAGGAAGCGCGCGGGCAGCGGCGCCGACGCGGTGAACCACGCGAAGTCCTCGTGAGCCGCGGCAGACGCGCTCGACCCCGAGGCGCCGCTCGACCCGCTGGTGCCGGACGAGCTGCCGACGGTGGCAGTGCGGGCGGCGGCGACGACCGGCGCGTCTGAGGTGACGGTGAGCGTGTAGTCGCCATCCGGCAGCTGCGTCAGGGGAATCTCGGTGACGACTCCCGGCTTGAGCGTGGCGGTGTACGCGTTGCCCGCTTCGGTTCCGCTCTCGCCGACGGCGCTCACCGAGACGTGCGCGGCCTTCGCGCCCGGCACGAGCACGCGCAGGGCGGGCTGGTTGACGTCGTATTCCTCGTCGGACTGCCCCGCGTCGATCGCCTTCGACGTGCGCACCATGACGCCGGGCACCCTCTGCTCCGTCGACGGTCCGAGGGTCGAGGCGCTCAGCTCGACGCCGCGCGGTTGGATTCCCTGCTCGAAGCTCTGCTGCATGCTCGCGAGTACCTCGCCGCCGCGGGTGCGCACGTGCACGACCGGTGCGGCGACGTTCGGCGCGATGCCGGCCAGCGGCACCACCTTCTGCTGACCGGCGGGCACCGTCACGCCCGTGGCGCCGGCCGACTCGACCGGCCCGGCCTCGCCGTACACCGTGAGGTCGACGGTCGCGCTCACCTGCGTGGGGTTCGTCAGCAGCACCAGCGACGTCTGGCCGATGGTCGTGGCGCCCGCTACGAGCCAGCTGTCAGCGGATGCGACACCGCACGCCGAGGTGGCCAGCCCCGCAATGTCGTCTTCCGTCGCGCGCTGGCTCTGCCCGCCCGCGACGAGCGGCGCCGTGGTGGAGCCGTCGGCGACGGGCACGGTCACGAGCAGCGGTGCGCCGGAGCCCACTCCGCCCGACTTCAGACGCGATTCCTGCACCGTGCCGAGCTCAGTGCCGGTGCCGGAGCCTGCGCCGGAGCCGCTGGCAGCGAGCGAGCCCGAGACCGTTGACGGGCTGCCGAACGAGGCGGCAGATCCGGCGTTTGTGGAGTCGGCGGCGAGCGCGAGCAGTGGGCCCGGGCATACGAGCTGCTGGTCGGTGGGCACGGGCGTGACGGGAACGACCGCCGGGCCAATGCTGTGGCCAGGCAGCGGCATCAGCGCTGCCGCCCCGATGACGGCCGCAACCACGCCGACGCCCACCACGCCGGCGACGGCGCGCGAGGCTCCGCGGAGAATCGATCGGCTGTTGGTCACGATCGCCCTCCTGCGTCGTCTGGGTCGGCGTCGCCCTCTGCACCATCGCGGGCGGCCCGCGCGGGAACCCGCACGTGGTCGCGCGCGCTCAGCACGGTGTCGTCGTCGAAGTCGTCGTCATCGTCGAAGGCGTCGTCGTCATCGAAGGCGTTGTCGTCATCGACAGCGTCGTCGAGCCGGCCGTCGAAGCCGGCGTCACCGGCATCCGTCTCAGCGTCAGCGACGCTTTGCGCGTCCGCTGCCTCCTCGGCCTCGTCGACCGCGTCCGCGTTCCCCTCGGCCACGTCAACCGCTTCCGCGTCCCCATCCGTCCGGCCTGCAGCGGCACCATCATCGACACCCCGGCGTTCCTTGATCGCGCCCCGCCCGCGCCGCCGCGACGGCCGCGGCTCCGGAACCTCGGCCCAGCGCCCGGTCGGCAGCGCCAGCAGCAGGAACGCCCCGAACACGATGCCGAAGACGACGAACGTGAGCGTGCGGTAGGGCTCGCCCGTCGCGGTGGGCACCCGGGCGGCGGGCGGAGCAGCATCCGTGCCGGCATCGAAACTGAACAGCGAACCGTATGACGTCGACGCGACGGCGGCGAGATCGGCGTTGCCCGCGAGCGCCGTCGTCGCACGCGTGGCCGTGTCGTCGGCGGCGCGTGTCGGCTCCTGGCCGCGCTCGTGCACCGGGGGCGCCACGAGCACGAAGCCGATGCCGAGTCGCTTCAGGTCAGCGGATGCGTCCCTGCCGCTCTTCGACGCCAGGTTGCCTGCCAGCGTGGCCAGCTCGCGCTGCCGGTCGGTGACGTGCCTGCGGGTGCCCTCGAGTACGCTCTGGCGCTCGAGGGTGGGACCGGAGCCGCGCACGAGGTCGGCGACGACACCGCCGCCGGGCTGGGCGGTAAGCCGCAGGGTGCCGATGCGTGGGTTTGTGGACGCCTCGGCGGTGACGACGGCGGGCAGCACACGCCCGTCGCTGGCGGTCACCGCCGACGTGCCGAACGGCAGGGCGATAACGGCCGGGATCACGGCGACCACGACCGCCACCGCAGCCACCCACGCGGGCAGCAGCGCGACGCGGCGAAGAGCCGAGAGGCCGATGGTCGCGGCGGCAACAAGACCGAGCCAGAAGAGGCTGAGCCCGGCTCCCGGCCAGATGGTCACGGGGGCGGCGCCGGCCGAGGCGACGACGACCTGCCCGGCGGCGACGGCGGTTGCGAAGCCGAGCAGAGCAACGCCGACCCACAGCAGCGCGCGCGTGAAGCCACGAAGGAACAGGGCGAGAAGCGCCAGCAGCGCGAGCGGCGCGAGCAGCACCGCGACCGTCACGCCCACGGGCACGGCGCCGAGGCCGATCGCGTCGAGCACCGCATGCCAGCCGCCGTAGGCCGCGTCGGGGAAGCCCGCGAGCAGGTGCCAGATGCTTGTGCTGCCGTCGGCACCCGCGGCACCTGCGGCACCGACACCAGCGGCGCCCGCGACTCCCGCACCAGCGCCCGCCGCGCCAGCGCCCGCGGCTCCCGCACCCGCTGCGGCTCCCCCCGCCGCCAGCGGCACGCCGGGATCGGCGAAGATCGCCCATGGGTTGCCCGAAAGAATCAGCTGCGCTCCCAGCGGCGCGAACAGCACGGCGGCGGGCAGCGGAACGGCGGCCAGTCGCGGCGCGTACCGGCGGGCGACGATCATCGCCCCGATCCACACGAGAACGAACGCCGGCCACAGCGACGGCGCGCACGCAAGCGCTCCGGCCGCCAGCAGCGCGGTCGTCGCGGCGGCCGCCCACGAGCGCGCCGCAGTCGCGCCCGCGAACACGATCCACGGAAGCACCAGATGCAGCAGCACAGCGGATGGCCTGCCCGTCTGCATGCCCACCAGAAGCGGCGGCGCGAGCGCCCAGAGAACCGCGACGACCGCACGTAGGCCGATTCGGCGCGTGAACCGGCATGCGGCGAGCCACGCACCGAGCGCGGCGAGCGGCAGGGCGGCAACCCACAGCACGGTCAGCGAGAGCGACGGCTGCCAGAACGTGAGCGAGCCGAGGAGGGCGAGCACGGCTGAGAAGGGGTCGGCGGAGCCGGTGAAGCCGAGGCCGGTGTCTCGCCATCCGTAGCCGATGTTCTGCCACAGCTCGCCGACGCGGTCGCCCAGCGGCAGCAGGCCGCCGCCCGTGAGTACGGGCGAGCCGAGCAGCGGAACTGTGATGGCGACGCCGACGACCGCCATGGCGATCACGACCCAGATGCCGCCGCCCGAGAAGAACTCGAGTTCCTGCCGCTCGCCGCGGGCTCGCATGACCGCGGCCTCGCGGCGCAGGGCACGGGCGCGGCGCACCTCGGGCAGGGGCACGCGAAGCGGGGCGATGGCCGAGAATCCGGAGCCGGTGGCGCGGCCGCGCGCGAGGGCTCGGCGCGCGTTGCCGGTGCGCATCCCACTGAAGGCGACCTGGAACGCCGCCGCGAGTTCGCCGCCGACGGCGCCGGGTTGCTTGCGCAGCAGGCGGCCGAGCGAGCGCAGCACGGCAAGCGGCACGAGGGAGAGCCAGTGGAACGGCACAGCCGCGGCGGGCGCGTATGCCATGCGACGGTGCAGCTGGGCGGCGCGGCGCACCCTGAACAATCGGCGGCGGTTGGAACCCTTGCCCGACCGGCTCGCCCCCACCACCCCATCGCCGGCGATCGCGACGCGCGCCGTGGGCACCAGCACCACCCGGAAGCCGGCGAGCCGCGTGCGCACGCAGAAGTCGAGGCCATCGTCGGCCACAGGCAGGGCGGGGTCGAAGCCGCCGAGCTTCTCCCACAGCGTGTGCCGCACGAGCATGCCCGCGGGTGAGACGCCGAGCACGTCGCTCATGTGGTCGTGCTGGGCCTGGTCGAGCTCGTCCTCGACGAGGGCGACCGACGCGCCGAGCGGCGTCATCGACTCGCCCAGCGCGCGGATCCGGCTCGCGTCTTCCCAGTCGACCAGCTTGGGCCCGGCAACCGCGACCGAGGGTGACACCTCGACCGTGCCGAGCAGGGCTTCGAGCGCGGTCGGTTCGGGCGCCGTGTCCTGCCCGAGCAGCCATAGCCATTCATGATCGGATGCGGGCTGCGCGCTCACACGCAGCCCGGTCGCCACAGCGGCACCGAACGAGAGCCGCTCCCGTACGGCGACGATCTGCGTCGGGCTGAACTCGGCCAGGTCGCGGGCCGTAGCCTCCCCGGCTCCGCAGTCCACGGCGATCACCACATCGGGCTGGCGGGTCTGCGCGCGCAGCGCCTCGAGGGTTCGCCTCAGATGCTCGCCCCCGTTGCGGGCGACGACGACGGCGGTGACTCTCGGATACATCGCAGCAAGCCTAGGTCGCGCTTCCCCGAACGCCGCTCAGGCGAGGCGCGCGTCGCGGCTCTGCGCCCGGCCGTCGCGCCCCGCTGCCGCCTGCCGCGCCCGTGATCGAAAACGACGGTGATTCTGCGAGATTCAGCGCTGGAAGCGCCGCATCCGCTTCATAGAGCAGAAAAGTCCGTCGCTTTCGACAGCACGGAAGCCGGTTGACCGAACGGGAGCATCGGGCCCGGCACCCCGCGACCCGGCGACGCCGCGCCCGATCGCCCGGACAGCCCGACAGCCGGACAGCCGGATAGCCGGATAGCCGGATAGCCGGATAGCACAATTGAAAACGACGGTGAAATTGGCCGATTCGGCGCTCAGGACGCCGAATCCCTTTGTTAAAGGCGATATGTCCGTCGTTTTCGATCGGGGGCGCGGCAAACCCTTATCGGCGCAAAGCGAGGCCCTGGCGGCGTCGCGCGAGGCGCAGAACCACGGACGGCGTCGGGCGAGACCCAGGGCCGCAACGCGAGGCGCACGGCCATCAGGCGAGGCGCACGGCCGCCAGGCAAAACGAGCGTGGCGTCCGGACCCGGAGCGCGTGGAACCCCCAAGTCGATGCACTCACATTGGGGTGCGGCCGCGCATCCCGATGATAGAACCTCTCGGCTCAGACGGCGCGTTTGCGCAGCTTGCGGCGTTCGCGCTCCGAAAGGCCGCCCCAGATGCCGAATCGCTCATCATTCGCGAGCGCATACTCGAGACACTGGGCGCGCACTTCGCACGTGGCGCAAATCTTCTTGGCGTCCCTGGTCGATCCGCCCTTTTCGGGGAAGAACGCCTCAGGATCGGTCTGCGCACACAGAGCATCCGACTGCCACGCCAGGGGGTTCTCGTCGTCATCGACAGAGGACCGAACTCCCGGCACCCCCAAACGAACAGGATCGACGAACCAGTCATCGGGTACCCCAGAGCGATATTCAGGTATAGCCATATCGATCTCCCACCCATCTCACGCCGGCAACTGCAGACGCTTGCTAGTAATTACACCGGTGTAGTTAGGTGGCGTCAAGTCGCAAATCGTAAAGCCTCAACCGGCGCTGGAGACTTCGCGACGCGCCGGACATGCAGAAGATTCGCGACACGCCCGGGCTGTCTACCCCTCGCTGAGACTCGAACGTCGCGTTGCCGGTCGGCTCACCTCCTGAGAGGGTGATCGGCGGGCGCCACGTGTCGGGGGTAGGCGTGGCGCCGAACGAAAACGACGGCACTTCTGTTGAAACCGGTCAGATCCGCCTCGAGAACGCCGGTTTTCCGCAGAAACACCGTCGTTTTCGCCCGGGAAAGCGGGCGCTCGTGCGCGCCGCTGACCACCGAGAGGGCGCCTTGGAGAACCGACGCGCGGCTCGTTACACCCGCTGCCGGCTCAGGACGCAGCCTGGTGGGCCGCCCAAGCGCTCGCGACCATGTCGTCGAGCGTGTGGCGCATCCGCCAGTCGAGGTCGCGGGCGGCGAGCTCCCCCGACGCCACGATGCGAGCCGGGTCGCCTGGGCGGCGTGGCCCCACCTCTGGGGTAAACGCGATGCCCGTGACCGCGGCCACGGCCGACATGATCTCGCCTACCGAGACGCCGTCACCGCTACCGAGGTTGTAGGCCGGCTCGATGCTCTCACCGGCCGCGAGGCGCTTGGCGGCGGCTACATGCGAGATGGCGAGATCGGCCACGTGGATGTAGTCGCGCACACACGTTCCGTCGGGGGTCGGGTAGTCGTCCCCGTTGATGCGGGGGGTGCGCCCCTCGATAAGCGCGTCGAAGACCAGCGGGAACAGATTGTGCGGGCTCGTGTCTGGCAGCTGGTCGCTCGCCGAGCCCACAACGTTGAAGTAGCGCAGGCTGGTGTGGCGCAATCCGTCGGCGATGCCCTGGTCGCGCAGCAGCCATTCGCCGATCAGCTTCGACTCGCCGTACGGCGACTCCGGGCTCTTCGCGGTCTCCTCGGTGACGAGGTCGACTGAGGGCGTGCCATAGACGGCGGCGCTTGACGAGAACACAATCGAGCGGATGCCGGCATTCTGCATCGCGGCAAGCAGCGTCGCGGTGCCCGTCACGTTCTGCTCATACGTGTGCAGCGGGCGCTGAACCGAGACGCCGGCGTATTTGAAGCCGGCCACGTGCACGACGCCGGTGATGTCATGGTCGCGGAACGTGGCATCAAGCAGTTCGCGGTCGAGGATGCTGCCGCGCACGAACGGCGCGCCGTCGGGCACGAAGGATTCATGGCCGCTGGACAGGTCGTCAACGATGACCGTGTCGATGCCCTCGTCCGCGAACGCGCGCACCACGTGCGCACCGATGTATCCGGCTCCCCCGGTCACAAGCCACGCCATGCGTTCCTCCTCGTCTGCGTCAGGCGGCACCGCGCGCTCGCCTCTATATTCGGCCCGCCCGGCCGCGGCAACTCAGCGAGCCCGCGGGGCCGAGTTTCTGCCACCGCAACCTTACCGGCCCCTCCCCCTCGCCAACGCTGTGCGCTTCGTGCGAAGCTGGCGCAGCATCCGCGCGTTCCGACGCTCGAAACGCGCCCACCGCGGCGACTCGTAGCGAACCACCGGCGTCTTCACGAGCGCCTCGTCCTCCTCGAGCGCCTGATACATCGCGGCCACGCACGAAGACCACTGCTGCTGGTACTGCCGGTACCGGAAGCGCAGCAGGCGCGCGCCCTTCGCTGCGGCGGCGGCACTTCGCCTGGCGTCGTTCGCGATGCCCTCAGGTGTGTCGTGCGTCTCGGATCCATCGACCTCGACGTAGGTGTGCGGGCCGATCTGGCCGTCCGTATCGCCGACACCGGGAATGAAGGCCTGGGGCAGGAAGGGGATGCCGGCATCCGCGCACAAGAGCCTGAACTCGGTCTCACCGCCGGCCTCGGCACGCCCGTCGACCAGTCGTTTCCACGTCTGAACTCGGCGCGGCGCGGTCGCGAAGAGCTCGTCCAGCTGCTTCCGGGTGATCCCCTCGAGACCTTCCTGCCTGGCATGCAAAGCGGCGTCGAGGCACACAATCGCGGTCACTCGATCGGCGGTGCGCAGCACGTGCGCGAGCGCGTCCACGACGCTGTCGCGCCACTGCGTAGGCGCGGCCCGCAGCTCGTCGCTGTCGTGCCAGGTGACGCGGCATCCCCGCACTCGCGTCGCCGCCCTCCGCTTGCGCATGTCATGCGGTGTGCGCAGGGCGCGGGCTTTGGCCGGCACGACGACGTGCAGGCTCTTCGTCGTGGGCGTCCAGTGCCCGTAGGTCTTGAGCGCGCTGAGCCCCGTGAGCCTGCCGCCCACACGCACTGCCTGCACGGCCGCCGTCGACGCGGTCGCGAGCGCGTACCACCCCTGCCGCGCGCGGATCACGATACCCCGTCGCATCGCCGCCCGAATCTGCCCGTCGGTGTGCCCGAGCGCGAGCAGATCGCGTCGGCGCAGGAAGAGCCCGTTGCCCTCGAATGACTGCCTGATGCTGTGCACCCCTCGATCGTGCCGCGCCAAGCGGCGGCCGCCGGCCTCATTGTCCAGAACCGTGGACAACACGCTCGCGCTCCCCGCTGTGGAGAAGAGCGGATGCCGCCGCAGCGCCCCGCCCTGACCGACCGCCCGCTCGCCCTCACCCGGCCGCCCGATTGCCGAGCTCACCGGCCGCTCCGCCGGCCGATTCAAAACGACGGTGAAACAGGCCGAAACGGCCTGTTTCATGCCATTTCACACACAAGAGAACAGAATCACCGTCCTTTTCGATCGCGCCGCGGCGCGGTGGATCAGGGCATGGCAGAGCAGAGCACACCCAAGCCAGCCGATCCACGGGTGGAGGGCGCGACGCCCCGGCTCACCCGTTCGGCACGGCCACGAACAGAGTCGCATCGCCGACGACGCGCAGCGGAGCCTCCCCGGCCGAGACATACACGGCGTCGCCGCGCCGCAACGCGACCTCCCCCGTCGTACCGCTGAGTCGAGCCTTCCCCCGCGTGCACAACGCGATCGCCGGCCCGGTCGCAGAAAGAGCGGCCCCAGCATCCGCACCGCCCACCTCCACGTGCAGCAGCGCGAAATCAGGCACGTCCGGCCGGAACGCCTCGACCCCCGGCCCCGCCACCTGCCCCCGCAAATGCGGCACCGGAACCGGCTCAAACTCGAGTACGGCCAGCAGCTCGGGCACGTCGATGTGCTTCGGCGTGAGGCCTCCGCGCAGCACGTTGTCTGACGCGGCCATGAGCTCGATGCCGAGCCCCTCCAAATACGCGTGAATATTCCCCGCCGGCAGATACAGCGCCTCCCCCCGCCGCAACGTCACCCGGTTCAGCAGCAACGACAGCACAATCCCCGGGTCACCCGGGTACGCACGCGCCAGGTCTCCGACGGTCGCAAGCGAGGCGGCGAACGCACCAGCGTTGCCGCTTGTCAGCACTCCAGCGGATGCCGCCACCACCGCCTCCACCAGGTCGCCCACGCGCGGGCCTCCCCCGAGCAGCCACCCGACCGTGTCGCGAAGCGCCGCCCCACCCGACGCGCCACCATCGCCACCCGCACCCGCGCTCGCGCCCACACCACCGACGCCCGAGCCCCCGGCATCGCCGCTCGCGCCCTCACCGCCGACGCCCGAGCCCCCAGCATCGCGGCCAGAAACCCCACCGCCGAGCCGCGACCGCAGCTCCTCGAGCGCGTCTCGGCCGGCCCCGCCGCCGGCTGCCGCCATCCGCAGCTCGTCGACGATCGCAACCGACTCGGAAACCGGCCGGAACCCGCACAGTGCCTCAAACCGCTCACTCAGGGCATAGATGAGCTCGGGCTTGTGGAAGGGGTCCTTGTAGTTGCGCTCGGGAGCCGACAGCGGCACGCCTGCGGCATTCTCGCGCTCGAACCCGGCACGTGCGCGCGACGGCGACGGATGTGCCTGCAGCGACAGTGGCCCAGCCGCCGCCAGCACCTTCAGCAGGTAGGGCAGCCTCTCGCCTTCCCCCGCAACGACCTCCACGAGGTCCCGCGCCCCGCCTGCCGCGGCGGGCTCGAGAACCTGGCTTGGCGACGCGGGGTGGGCCCCGAGCCACAGCTCCGCTTCCGGGCCGCCAGATGGCTCCGTACCGAGCAGCTCGGCGATCGCCGTCGTGGAGCCCCACGCGTAATCACGCGGGGTGTTGCCGATGCGTACAAACATGGCTCGCGGTCCCTTTCATCGAGTTAGACCAAACTACCAATCGCGTTGTTCGCTGACGGGCGTGTGCCTAGGCTGGCGAGACTACGAGCATGACGCGACGCGCAATGGAGCAGACATGGCATTCGAACCCCTCGCCAGCGATTTCTACGGCTTCGAGAACACCCTCACCGATCAGGAGAAGGCGTTTCTCGTCGACCTGCGCGACTACCTCGAGACCGAGGTTCGCCCGATCGCGAACGAGTACTGGGAGCGGGCCGAGTTCCCCATGCAGGTGATCCCGGAGCTGCACAAGCTGGGCGCCATCGGGCTCGGCCACGCCGAGACCCGCACGTTCGAGAACTCCGCCGTGTTCCGCGGATGGGCCGCCCTCGAACTCGGCCGCGTCGATGCGAGCGTCGGCACCTACGTCGGTGTGCAGAACGGGCTCGCGCTCGGCTCGGTGGCTCTTACGGGCAGCGACGAGCAGCGCGCGGAATGGCTGCCGCGCCTGGCCTCGGGCGAGACCCTCGGCGCGTTCGGCCTCACCGAGCCGTTCTCCGGCTCCGATTCTGCCCAGGGCCTGCGCACCGTCGCCACCCCCGACGGCGACAACTGGGTGCTCAACGGCGCCAAGCGCTGGATCGGCAATGCCACCTTCAGCGACATCACCGTCATCTGGGCCCGCAGCAGCGACGACAACCAGGTCAAGGGCTTCATCGTGCCCACCTCCACCCCCGGCTACACCGCCACCAAGATCGAGGGCAAGCAGAGCCTGCGCATGGTGCAGAACGCCGACATCACGCTCGAGAACGTGGTCGTACCCGAGTCGCTGCGCCTGCAGCGCGCCAACTCGTTCAAGGACACCGCCAAGGTGCTGCGCGAGACCCGCGCCGAGGTGGCATGGGCTGCCGTCGGCGTGGCGATCGGCGCATACGAGGCCGCGCTCGCCTACGCACGCGAACGCATCCAGTTCGGAAAACCCATCGCCTCGCATCAGCTCATCCAGGACCTGCTCGTCAAAAGCATGGGCAACATCACCGCCAGCATCGCCATGTGCGTGCGCGTCTCCGAGATGCTCGACCGCGGTGAGCAGCGTGACGAGCACTCGGCACTCGCCAAGGCATATGCAACGGCACGGATGCGCGAGACCGTCGCTTATGCCCGCGAAATCCTCGGCGGCAACGGCATTGTGCTCGACTACAACGTCGCCCGATTCTTCGCCGACGCCGAGGCCCTCTATTCGTATGAGGGCACGCGCGAGATGAACACCCTCATCGTGGGCCGCGCGCTCACGGGCTTCGGCGCCTTCGTCTGACGCTACGCGGGCCCAGGAGCGCCGCAGCCGTGTCTCGAAACCCCGCTGCGCACCCTCACCCCACCAGCAGCACCGCGCAGAGCAGCAGCAGAGCGGCCCCCTGGATAATCGCCCGAACGGTGATGATCGACTCCCAGCGGTCCTGCAGGGCGCGGGCGTCGGCCGGCACCTCGTTGGCGAGGGCCGCGGTGCTGAGCCGGCGGTTTATGGGCTTCGCGATGCGCGTGAACAGCACGAGCCAGACCAGCAGAAGCGCAAGGGCGGCGGTCGCAAGCGCTGCCGGGAGCGGCGCGCCGCCGACGAAGGCGAGCGCGGCAGCGAGTGCCGTGAACACGACGCCGCCGATCCCGGCGATGGGTAACCGGCGGTCGCCGAAATGGTGCCCACGCCCGACGGCCTGCACGAGAGTGCGGTCATCGACGCCGGCGTAGACGGGGCGAAGCACAACCGCGGCGAGCACGTCGGCGCCAAAGATCACGGCGATGCCGACGATGGCGAGGATGGCGGAGATTCCGATGGCGATATTCATGAGAGGCCTTTCGTGTTGTCAATGGGCAGGTAGGCGCGCTCGGGGCACCGCTCAGACGTATCCGAACTGCTTTCGAGTCATCGCGTCGAAGGTGCGGTCGGGCAGGAACGTCGCGAGTGCCACCGCGATGCTGGCGCCCGGGCCGATCCGGTAGCGGGTCTTGGGGCGGCGCACGAGAGCCGCCTTCGCGATCAGGGATGCCACCGCATCCACACTCGATGTCTCTCTGGCCCGCGCCGGGCTCAGGAAGTGGCGACGCATCGCCGCCGCCATCGCTGCATACGGACCGCGCGCCGACGTGTGCTCGAGACGATCCATCGCCACCTCGTGCCAGTCGGTTTCGACGTAGCTCGGCTGCACGATCGTGACGTCGATGCCGAATTGCGAGACTTCGCCGCGGAGCGAGTCCGAGAGCGCCTCGAGGGCGAACTTCGACGCGTGATACCAGCCGCCAAGCGGCGCGGCGAACTCGCCGGCAAGCGAGGAGACGTTGACGATGCGTCCGTGCCCGGCCTCGCGCATGCCCGGCAACGCGGCCTGCACGAGAGCCACGGCACCGAGCACATTCACCTCGAGCTGCGCCCGCGCGTCGGCGAGCGCGGTCTCTTCGACGCTGCCGAATTCGCCGTAGCCGGCGCAGTTGACGAGCACGTCGATCGGGCCTTCAATGCTCTCGACCTGAGCGACCGCCTCGTGGATCGACGCCTCGCTCGTGAGGTCAAGCGCGACGGGGGCGACGCCCTCGAGCGCCGCGATCGCCGCGGTATTGCGTGCGGCGCCGAAGACTCGTTCGCCGCGTTTGGCCAGCAGTTGCGCGGTGCGGGCTCCGATGCCCGATGAGGCACCGGTGATGAAGACGACTGACATTGATTCTCTCCTTCAGTGAATTACGTTCACAGTAAGAGCACGCTACAGTGAATGTCATGCACAGTCAAGACGATCGGGCGCTTCGCCAGCTCTGGGCGCTCGATGCGCCGAGCGCGCGCGGCCCCAAGGCGCGATGGAGCCTGAGCGAGGTCGCCGCAGCCGGCGTTGCCCTCGCCGACGAGGTCGGCCTCGACGGGGTCTCGCTCGCCCGCCTCGCGAAACGGCTCGAGGTGACGACCACTGCCCTCTATCGCTATGTCGACTCGAAGGCGGTGCTCATCGAGTTGATGGTGGACAGCGCAGTCGGCGATGCGCCGACGATCGCCGCAGACGACTGGCGGCAACACTGCCGCACGTGGACCACGCTGCTCGCCGATCGTTACGCGGCACATCCGTGGCTGAGCGACGTCGCGCCGACACGGATGCCGACCCAGCCGCACGTGTACGCCTGGATCGACGCGCTCGTCGGCGCGATCGGGGCCGACACCGAGGTCGATCCGCTGCGACTCGCGCTGCTCCTGGACAGCCTCGTGCGCACCTACATGACGCTCGAGCGCAACCTGAGCGACGCTGCGCCGCCTGCCTGGCTCGGCGAGGCCCTCTCGGCACGGTTCCCCCGGCTCGCGCACGCGGGGCGGGCGGATGCGGCCGACGCCCGCGCCGAGCTGGAGTTCGCCGTCGACGCGGCGCTGCGTGGCGTCGCATAGCTCGCCCAATACGCTTAGGGCATGGCAACCGCGCGCGCTCGCACTCCCCTGGTCGGCTTCGCGGCCCTCGCGTTCTTCACGCTGCTCGCCGGTGACTTCTGGCGCAATCTCATCAGCTGGTGGGGGTGGGGCGTGCTCGTGGGCGTACTCACGCTCATCAGCCTCGCCATCCTGATCCGCAGCACCCGCAGCCGCCGCAACACCGGCACCACCGGCACCACGAGAGCCATCCACCTCGACTGGCGCCGCATGCCCCGCATGCTGGGCCTCTTCCTCCTGCTCGCCCTCGTCTCCATCGCCTGGTCCGCCTACCCTGGCGTCTCCGCGATCGCGGTCGTCGCCCAGTGGGCCACCGGCGTCGGCGCCCTGCTCTTCGCCGTCGCCCTCGACTGGCCGCAGCTCGTCCGAGCCCTCGGCATCGCGCTGCGCTTCATCATCGGCCTCTCATTCGTGTTCGAGCTCATCGTCTCGATCTTCGTGCGTCACCCCGTGCTTCCCTTCTGGACGAACTACGGCGACGAGAAGGTGCCGAAAGCCTTCTACTGGAGCCGCGACCTGCTCTTCCACGGCGGCCAGATCCAGGGCATCCTCGGCAACAGCAACCTGCTCGCCATGTGTGCCCTGCTCGCCCTCATCGTCTTCGGCATCCAGCGCGCCGACCGCACCTCGCGCCCCATCGCTGGCACCGTCTGGATCGTTCTCGCCGCCGCCGCATTCGTGCTCTCCCGCTCCTCGACCGTCATTATCGCCACGGCCTTCACCGCCGTCGTCCTGGCGTTCGCCCTGTGGGCGCGGGCGATACCGCAGTCGAAGCGGATGCCGCTCTACGCGTCGGGCTTCGCCGCAGCCCTCGTCGCGGTCGGCGTGGTGTGGGCGCTGTGGGGGCGCATCCTCGAGCTCTTCGGCAAGAGCGAGGATCTGACCGGCCGGCTGGACATCTGGAACTCCGTGATCGGGTTGGCCCACCAGCATCCGGTGTTCGGTTGGGGCTGGATCAGCTATTGGGCCCCCTGGATCGAACCGTTCAAGGGGCTCGCGGTGCGGCACGGCGTCGAGTACCTGCAGGCGCACGACGTGTGGCTCGACGTGTGGATGCAGCTCGGCATCGTGGGCCTCGTCATCTTCGCCCTGCTGGTCGCCACCACGCTGATGCGCTCCTGGTTCTTCGCCGTCGACCGCCCGCGCCACGGCCTCGAAGACCGCGAGCCGTTCACCGCCGCCAGCCTTCTTCCCCTTCTCGTGCTCGCCGCGTACCTCGCGCAGAGCGTCGCCGAGAGCCGCCTTTTGATCGAAGCCGGGTGGATGCTGCTGGTGCTGTTCTGCGTGAAGACCAAGCTCGCCCGGCCATAGGATGAAGCATGAGCTCGCTGCCCGGTCGCCGGCCCGTCGTGCCGGAATCGGTCTCTGAATTCCTGGCCTCGCCGCGGTTCACGTCGGTGCTGTCGATGGCCGCCATCGGCATGGCGTTCTCGACGCACGTGCTGCGCAGCACCATCGGGTGGCCGGGGCTGATCGGGGCGCTCTGCGGGCTCGTGGTGCTCGCCGCGGCATCCTTCATCGCTCAGCGTCACTACATCGAGTGGCACGGCCTGCTGCCCATTTCGCTCATCGCGTTCGTGGTGTGGTGCGCCCTGACCGTGCTGTGGACCGACTACCAGTGGACCGCCGTCTCCGGGGTCGTCTACCAGGTGGCGTTCGCGTTCCTCGGCGTGTACATCGCGCTGGTTCGCGACACGATCCAGGTGGTGCGCGCGGTGGGCGACGTGCTGCGCGTGCTGCTCACGGCGTCGCTCGTGCTCGAGGTTCTCTCGGGCATTCTGCTCGACCTGCCCATCCGGTTCCTCGGCATCCAGGGCAACATTGCACACGGCGGCCCGATCCAGGGCCTCTTCGGCACGCGCAATCAGTTGAGCATCGTGGCGCTGATCGCGTTCGTCACCTTCCTCGTGGAGCTGCGCACGCGCTCGGTGCTGCAGCGCCGAGCCATCCCGTCGATACTTCTGGCGGTGCTCTGCCTGGCGCTCGCCCACTCGCCCGTGATCGCGGCGGTGCTCGTGGTCGTCGCCGTCGCGACGCTCGCGCTCTACGGGCTGCGCAAGGTGCCGCCGCACGCCCGACCGTACGTGCAGTGGTCGCTCGCCATCGTCACGCTGGCCATTGCGGTGCTCTGCTACGTGTTCCGCACGGGCGTGATCAACCTGCTGAACGCCCGAGCGGATTTCTCGGTGCGCTACGACACGTGGATCCAGATGTGGCAGATGATCCCGCTGCGCGAGCTGCAGGGCTGGGGCTGGGTGGGCCTGTGGCGGCACAACCTCGTGCCGTTCGCAAGCATCGACTTCTTCAGCGGCAGCACCCACTCCAACGGCCTGAACGCGTTCCTCGACGTCTACCTGCAGACTGGCCTCGTCGGGCTCGTCGCCTTCCTGGTGCTGCTCGCCCTGGCGTTCAGCCGCGCCTGGGTGCTCGCCTCGAACAAGCGCACGGTCGTGCACGTGTGGCTGCCGCTCGTGCTGATCGCGCTCTTGAGCACGTCACTCTTCGAGAGCTCGATCCTCATCGAGAGCGGATGGCTGCTCGTCGTCGTCTGCGCGGTCAAGGCCGCCCAGTCCCTGAGCTGGCGCGACGCCCTGCCGCACCGCGCCCCTACGAGGGCCGCAGAAGATCTCTGAGGGCGTCCGCGTTCCCCCGGCTGGCGAAGCGCAGATACCGCCCCTCTCGCAAAGAACGATAAATCCAGCGGATGCGCCTGCCGCGCGCCGCTGGCAGCCGCGCCCGCTCGTGCTCGAACTCGGCCTTCTCCCGTGCGGCGCGCTTTGCCTGCCTCGCTCCCGCCTTGAGCGACGACTATACGCTCTGTGCGCTGGCGAGCAGGTATCGGAGCGCAGTCACCGGAAGCGCTCAATCGTTAGTCGGATGTCTGTTTGACGAGCATCCCGCCGATTGTCAGTCCGACGCCGAACGCCAGGAAACCGAGAAGGTAATCGGATCGTTCGTGCTGGTCCGCGTGAAGTTGAAACGGGAGAGAGCTACCGACGACGTTTCCATATTCCGCTGATCGGAACAGGTCGTCGGAGACTCCGAGCGCCTTCTCGACGGCAGAGACAACCGCACGCGATCCCTGGTGCACATACCATCGGTCGACTTCGGCCAGATCGACGCCTGACTGTTCCATGAGCCGGCTTGTGCAAGCGTTGATGCTCCGAAGAACGAAGTTGAATACAGCGCCCCCGTTCATCCCGAGGTGGCCGAGATCCCGTCCGGACTCGCGACGGATTTGAAGCTCACCTGCACGTGCGCCTTCGGAGAGGAAACTATGCGCAAGCACCTCCCATCGACGAGCTTCCACCGACTTCGGAGGGTCTGGCAGCTGGATCGAGCTGATCAACAGCGCGCTCGCACCATCGGAGAACAACGGAGAGACTTTGAGTTCCGACGACTCGAACAGCTTGGTGTACGTATCGGCGAGCGTAAGCAGCACCGTCGTGGCGAGCCCGCCATTGATTAATGTCTTCGCCACCATAAACGCTCGAACGAAGCCCGTGCAGGCGTCGTTGACATCGAGAGTGAATATCTCACGATCGAGCCCAAGCGCCGCCTGAATCAGGTGGGCGTTGCCAGGCGCGATCAATTCGCTTGTCGAGGTCACGCTCACAATGCCGTCGACCTGCTCTTTCCACCAATCACTTCCGCTCATGACGGCGGCGTCAAGAGCGAGCGAGAGGCTGGACTGATCGTCCCTGCTTCTGTAGATGGTCGAGAAGCCGGTCCTCTCAAGGAACCCGTCGCGAACCGGGCCGTGCTCGGTCAGCAGCTCCGCGACGTCGGCCGGCTGACCACCGAGCACTGCGCCGAGCGGGTAGACCCAGACAGAATCAGTCAAGGTAACCCTCGGCCCGCAAGACAGTGGACAGCTCTGCCAGGTTCTCGAAATTGTTCAGCGCTTCAACCTCGTTGACACCGTCGCCGAACTCGTCGTTGAGGTGTTCGAGGATCTCGAGCTGGTCGAGCGAGTCCCATGTTCTCTCCGACGGGCGACCGGCGGTCGTCACACCGCCCAGTGCGCTGTCGATCAGGTCCTTCAAGGATGCGTCGTTCATCTATCGCTCTTCCTACCGCGAGAGTTCAGGACGACAACCGCGGCGGATCTAGGCTAACCCAGACGTTCACTGATTGCGGAGCAAACCAGGCCGCACTGGACCGTCGATCGGAGAGTCTGCCACGGGATCCGATGAATAGGATCGGAGCATGATTACTGAGGCTGACCTCGAACAGGCGACGGGAGAGAAGAGCGCAGAGGGGTTCGCGGTCGCCGCGCTCGACCTCATCACCGCGAAAGGCGACCGAAAGATCCTCGCCTTTCTCGACGATTCAAAGTTCATCTCGTCTCTCGACGAGAACCCGTCGGTGGGCGCTGTCCTCGCGACAGCCAAGCTCGCGCTCGAGCTAAACTCGTCGGCGCTGCCCGTCATCGTCGTCGAAGACCCCCGATGGTCGTTCTACATGCTCCACAACCATTTGGCCACCACGCGACCGCCGCTCGCTCCGACGGCCATTGCCGACGACGCAGTTATCAGCGATGGGGCCGTCATCTCACCGGCCGGCGTGACGATAGGGGCCGGCGTAATCGTTGAGCCCAACGTCACCATCGTCGGCCCGGCCACCATCGGCGCCGGCAGCATTATCCGAGCGGGCGCGGTGATCGGCTCAAGCGGCTTCGAGCACAAACAAACGCGGCGCGGCATTCTTAGCGTTGTTCACGACGGCGAAGTCACCCTCGGCGAACGCGTGGAGATCGGCGCACTCGCCTCGATTGCGCAAGGTTTCGCTCGCAGGACAACGAGGATAGGCGACGACTCGAAGATTGACAGCCTTGTGCTCATCGCGCATGGTACGCAACTCGGCGAACGCGTCTTCGTCGCTGGGCGCGCAGTAGTGGCCGGAAGCTGCACCGTCGAGGATGACGTGTGGATCGGCCCGGGCGCGACGGTCATTGATCAGGCGCGAATCGGCGCTCGTTCCCGGGTCGGACTCGGCAGCGTCGTCCTCCGGGACGTCGCTCCGGATTCAAAGGTTCTCGGCAATCCCGCGCGACTCCTCGCCTCTGCGCGCTGAGAGCTCTCCGTCGAGCAGGTCAGAGCGTCAACGCGCGACTTCCGTTGACTTGCGCGTACCTCTGTGCCCGCGCCGCGATGGCGCCGAAGTCGAAGAACTCGTCGCCGGATTCCCGGACTAGATCGACGATTTCTTCGACAAGATCGCGAACACCCCACCCGCCGAACGCAAGCTCATTTCGCGGGTCGCCATCTTCGTCCATATACAGGCGCGAGCGCACTGACTCATAGAAATCGTGGCCCGGTGAATTTAGGGCGATGTGGACCGGGTGCAGATTCAGGACTTTGAGTCCCGGCGACTCCAGGCCGGGTAGAAGCGCAGCGAGACCGGCTCGCCTGTCGTCGGGCAAACGCATCCAGATGTCGTCCTCGAACCACACCGGAATCCTCACCACACCTGTGGCGTGCACGGCGGGAACGATGTGCGCAGAGAACGCGCTCGGATGCTGCGAATCAGTCACAAAGCCGGCCTTCGCCAGTTCGACAAGTGCCACGAAGCTCTCGCCGAAGCCGTGGGACCGGAACGAATCGGCCGGTGGAAGGGACACTGTGAGACCGGCGACCACCTCGGCCGCGTCGGCTCCGTGCGAGGATCCGGCTAAAAAATTTGGGTGCCATCCGCGGGAGAGACCTGGCGCCGCCGCCGCCGCATCCAGAATCGCCGAGGGGTTCGTCTGGAAAACGTGCACCGGCAAGCGGAGCGACTGAACCCAGCTGAGGAAATAGTCAGTCGCCCACTCTGGCGCCCAGTCCTGGTCGGCGGTGAGACAGAAGAACCGCTGAGTGTGGAACTCTCCCCACGGGAACGTGAATTCAAACTGCCGAGCCATCCGTCTCCTCGCAAATGTGCCCCGCCGATTGGAGGGGTCCCGCAATGCCACCTAGAATCTAACTGCACTTCTTACCTGATCAGTCACAAAGCGGAGCCTTCATGACATCCTCGCGCGGCACGGTCCACGCCACTGCCGAGGTCTCCCCCGCGGCCAATGTCGCAGAATCCGCCAACGTGTGGCACTACGCGCAAATCAGAGAGAACGCGCAGCTGGGCGAGAACTGCATCATCGGCCGGGGCGCATATATTGGCGAAGGCGTACATCTCGGCGACAACTGCAAGGTGCAGAACTACGCCCTGCTGTACGAGCCCGCCCATCTCGAGGACGGCGTCTTCATAGGCCCGGCCGTCGTGCTCACCAACGACCAGTTCCCCCGAGCCATCAACGCTGACGGATCCTTGAAGTCTGCTTCGGATTGGAAACCCGTGGGGGTGACCATTCGCCGTGGCGCGTCGATAGGCGCCCGTTCGGTCTGCATCGCCCCCATAACGATCGGCCGGTGGGCGCTGGTGGGCGCCGGAGCGGTCGTCGTCAAGGACGTTCCGGACTTCGCGCTCGTCGTCGGCAACCCGGCGCGACGTGTCGGGTGGGTTGGCGTCGCCGGGCACCCGTTGACAGAAGAGTCCGCGGGCATTTGGGTGTGCCCGGTGACGTCCACCCGTTATCAGCAGATCGAACCAGACCGACTGGTGGAAATGGAAGCTCAGTGATCAACGCAGCACAGCCGATCATCGGTGACGAGGAACGCGAAGCGGTCGATCGGGTTATGCGATCCGGCATGCTCGCGCAGGGGCCCGAAGTAGCCGCTTTCGAATCAGAGTTCTCCTCCGTCGTCTCGGGCCTTCACTGCGTCGCGGTGAATTCAGGGACGTCGGCTCTACACATGGGCTTTCTCGCGGCCGGTGTCGGCCCCGGCGACGAGATAATCGTGCCCTCCTTCACTTTCGCCGCAACGGCCAACGCCGTCGCACTCGCCGGCGCGACGCCGGTATTCGTCGACGTAGACATCGACACTTTCACGATGGATCCCGCCGCCGCCGAAGCGGCCATCACATCGCGCACCAAAGGCATCATGCCGGTGCATCTCTACGGTCAGCCGGCCGACCTCGTCGCGCTATCGGGCATTGCTGAACGCCACGGCCTCATCCTCTTCGAGGACGCCGCGCAGGCTCACGCCGCCTCCCTCGATGGCCGACCTGTCGGCACCTGGGGTGTCGCGAGCTCGTTCTCCTTTTATCCCACCAAGAACATGACTTCGGGCGAGGGCGGCATGGTGACCACGGCCGATGTCGAGGTCGCCCGTCGGTTGCGGCTACTGCGCAATCAGGGCATGGAAAAGCGCTACGCGAACGAGATCGTCGGTTTCAACACGAGGATGACCGACATTCACGCGGCGATCGGCCGGGTTCAACTGACCAAGCTGGCCGGGTGGACGGCCACTCGCCAAAGGAATGCGGCATTCCTCAGCGAAGCAATCACCGAGGTCGTGACGCCGCCCACTGCACCCGGCGCAGTGCACGTCTTCCATCAGTACACCGTGCGGATCGAGGGGCACGATCGTGACGCCTTCGCGGCAGAACTGATGAAGCGCGGGATCGGCAGCGGCGTCTACTACCCGACTCCCATCCACCGACTGCCGTCCTTTGCCCTTGACCTGGACCTCCCCGTGACCGACACAGTCGCGGCCCAGTGCCTGTCGCTTCCGGTGCACCCGGCGCTCAGCGACGACGACCTGCAGACCATCGCCGAGACGGTGAATGCCGTGGCACGGGCAGGGAGCTGACCATGACTTTGCGCGCCGGTGTTCTCGGCCTTGGAGTGATGGGTCGTCACCATTCACGGGTTCTCAATTCGCTCGAAGGAGTCAGCTTCGTCGGAGTCTACGATCCGGGCGATGCCGTTCCATCTTCGATCGAGGGTCGCGATGTCATCAAAGAGCTGGACCATTTCCTCGACCTCGACCTCGATTACGCCGTCGTCGCGGCACCGACCATCTATCATCTCGACCTCGGACGAATGCTGGCGGAACGCGGGGTGCATGCGCTCATCGAGAAGCCCGTTGCCTCAGACGCTGAATCCGCACACCGGCTGTGCGCACTTTTTGAGCAGGCTGGGCTGGTCGGCGGCGTCGGTCACATCGAGCGCTACAATCCGGCACTGCAATCGATGCGCCAACGGATCGAAGATGGTCTGCTCGGCGAGATCTATCAAATTGCGACGCGACGCCAAGGGCCCTTCCCCGGAAGAATCGCCGATGTCGGGGTCGTCAAAGATCTCGCCACGCACGACATCGACCTCACCGCCTGGGTGAGCCAGCAAACTTACGTCAGCGTCAACGCGAGAACCGCGCACCGCAGTGGTCGAAAGTACGAAGACATGGTGATCGCCGTAGGCACTCTCTCCAGCGGCACGATCGCGACGCACACCGTCAATTGGCTCAGTCCGTTCAAGGAGCGCACGACGGTTGTGACCGGAGCCAAAGGCGCCCTGGTCGCAGACACTCTCACAGCGGACCTGACCTACTTTGCCAATGGCACGACCGCCGTCTCCTGGGATGGCGTCTCATCGTTCCGGGGCGTGACCGAAGGCGACGTCACCCGGTTCGCACTCGAGAAACGAGAGCCGTTGCGAACAGAACACGAAGCGTTCCGTGACGCCGTCATCTCCGGCGACACCGGCGGGATCGTCACACTCGCCGAAGGCACGGCCGTCGTCGTCACCGCTGAGAAGTTCGTTCTCGACGGCCAGAACCATCAGCTTAATTGAGTCGGAGTACTAACGCTTATGAGAATCACCGTCGTCGGGATGGGGAAGATCGGCCTTCCGCTAGCGGTTCAGTTCGCTGAGAAGGGCCACACGGTCTTCGGATCGGATGTCAACGCGCGAACGGTCGACCTCATTAACGGCGGCACCGAACCTTTCCCAGGCGAGAAGGGACTCGCTGAGAAGCTTCCGGGAGTCGTTTCAGCCGGCCGGCTGACGGCTACGACCGACACCGCTGCCGCCGTCGCTCAGAGCGACGCGGTCGTCGTGGTGGTGCCCCTCTTCGTCGACGCAGAGGGCATTCCGACGTTTGACTGGATGGACAGCGCGACCCGCGACATCGGTCGTGGGCTAAAGGCTGGAACGCTGGTCTCCTACGAGACGACGCTTCCCGTCGGAACGACCCGGAACCGCTTCACCCCGATGCTCGAAGAACTCTCTGGCCTCAACGAAGGCAAGGACCTGCACGTGGTGTTCAGCCCTGAGCGCGTGCTCACCGGAAGGATCTTCGTGGATCTCCGCACCTACCCCAAACTCGTCGGCGGCGTGAGCCCCTCGAGTGAAGACGCCGGAGTAGCGTTCTACGAGCACGTTCTCGATTTCGATGAGCGCGCCGACCTTCCACGACCAAATGGCGTGTGGCGACTCGGCTCCTCCGAGGCGAGCGAGCTGGCGAAGCTGGCGGAGACCACGTATCGCGACGTCAACATCGGGCTCGCGAATCAGTTTGCAGTGTTCGCGGATCGGCAACACATCGACATCTACGGCGTCATCGAGGCGTGCAACAGTCAATTCTTCAGCCACATCCACCAGCCCGGGATCGCCGTCGGTGGCCACTGCATCCCGATCTATCCCCAGATGTACCTCTGGAACGACCCGTCAGCTACGATCGTGCGTGCCGCCCGAGCTGCCAATCGATCGATGCCCCACTACGCCGTCGAACTCCTCGAGCAGAAGCACGGACCTCTGCATGATCAGACGGTGGCCGTGCTCGGTGCGAGCTACCGGGGTGGCGTCAAGGAGACGGCGTTCTCTGGCGTATTCGACGTGGTCGAGGCGCTACGGACGGCCGGTGCTCGCCCGGTCGTGAACGACCCGATGTATACGCGCGCTGAACTGGAGAGGCTCGGCTTCGAAGACTACGAGTTCGGCACTCCTGTCGACGCCGTCATTGTCCAGGCCAACCACGACGAGTACACCCGCGTATCGGCATCGGACCTGCCCGGCGCTAAGACGATCGTCGATGGCCGCGGCATCACTTCCGCGGACCTCCGCGCGAGCGTGCCGACCTACGTAATCGGAGCAGCCTCCGCGCGCTGACCGGCGTCAATCCCGCGGGAGATGCTCCTCTAGAATCTCGATGAACCGCTCGATCCGGCGGGCGTAGGTGTGCTCGGCGAGCGTCCGTTCCTGACCGGCGCGAGCGATAGCGTCCAGACGTGCCGGCTCGGCGAGGGCGGCCGCAGCGAGGTCCGCCGCTTCCTGTGCGGAGCGGTAGGCGAGCACCTCACGACCTGGTTCGAAGAGATCCGCGAGGTTCTGCTTCGCCTCTGTGACGAGGAGCGCGCCCGATCCGGTCGTCTCAAACATCCGCATGTTGACGGCGTATGGCCCGGCAACTTCGCCATGACGGTTGACCACTAGCTTGCTCTGCCCAAGGAGCTCGAACATGCGTCTGCCCCAGGCGGGACCACGGTGAAACGGGGCTAGTCCGGAGTCGTCCAGCACTTTCTGGCTGGCCGGGCCGTAGATCTGGAGGGTCGGGATGCGCTCGGCGACGGCACGCAAGAGCGGTGCCGTCGCAAGCTGCAGGCGCGAGAAACTTCCGACGAAGATGGCGTCGATCGGCCGCGAGGATGCCGGGCTCACGGTCATCCAGCGCTCGTCGAAGCCGAGCGGGACGCCGACCGACGGGATGTTCCAGCTCCGCGCCTGCTCAACAACACTCGGGAGCGCGGAGACGATGAGGTCGTAGCTGAGCAGGTAGGGCTTGGGCGGCAGCGGAGAGGCGATCTCGCCCACGAGTAGCGAAGTATTCCGCCGAATCTCCTTGGCGAGCCCCGGCGGCACCAGGTTGATGTCCTGCACCAGTACGACGTCAGGCTGCGCCGCCTCAACTTGCTGGAGCATCACACGGTGCAGGTGAGGCACGAGATGCAGCAGGTCGCGAACTCCCGGGAGTCGGGAGAGGTGGGGCGCGTACTTCCAGCCGCGCGCGAACGGAGACCGGACACCGTTCTCCCGCGCCCACTGCATCTGCAGCCCAAGCGCGTTGGGCACGATGACGTCGGCGCGCCAGCCAGCCGCGCGGAGATTGCGCTGGTACGCGCCGCCGGTGCCGAAGCCGAAGTCGACGAGCTCGGCGAGCGCGTCCTCGTATCCTCTGCCGATCGGGTCTGCTGTTGCAACCCCAAGACTGTCGAGTACACCCCGATAGTACGAGTCGATGAGAAGAATACTTTGTGCCACAGCTCTCCAACGGCAATCGCGAGCACGCGCCCTGCGCAGGCGGGCCGGGTGCTGGCCCTGACGATTCTACACAGCAACGGGCGCGCTCTAGGATTGTATGGTGACTGCTGACCCCTCGCGCCGCGCTCTCGTGGCCTGCGACTCCGATCTCAGTCGAGACTCTCGAGTGCTACGGCAGATCCAGTGGCTTGTCGAGGATGGCTGGGTCGTGGACAGCATCGGCCACGGTCCCCGGCCGCCGCGCTCGAACGGAAGGCACTTCACCCTCGGCCGCCGCCCACTCCCAGTACGATTGCTCTCCTACCTGCTCCTCCCGAGCCGCTGGCGCTTCGAGCTTCTCGTCGGTAGCCTCATCCCCTCCGTACCCGCCCTGGACGGGAGCGAGCCGCCGTACGACCTGTTGCTCGCCAACGACATGGAGTTGCTTCCTTGGGCCACGTCAGTGGCACCGCGACTCGTCAAGCCCGCCCCGCATGGCCGCTTTCACCTCGATCTCCACGAGTTCGCGCCGAGCCAGGCGACCGGATGGCTGTGGAAGCTCCTCTTCCGCCGCTATCAGCGCTGGAGCATACCCTTCATCGGCTCGGCCGCCATCAGTTCGCGGTCAACCGTCGCGCCGGGTATCGGCCGCCTCTATGAGGACTACTTCGGCATCCCGCCGCTCTCGATCGTCCGAAGCTCGCCGGCCTACGTCGACTTGGAGCCGAGCCCCGCCGATCCGGAGCACATCCGGCTGCTGCATCACGGCAAGGCCGACCTTGACCGCAATCCGCAGCTGCTGTTCGATACGATGAAGCTCCTTGACGACCGATTCACCCTCACGATGATGCTGATCGGCTCGCCGCGTGTGATCGCCAAGCTGCGCAAGCTGGCCGAGCCGCTCGGATCGCGGGTGTCGTTCGTCCCGCCAGTCGCGGTCACGGAGGTCGCCGTTGCGGTGAACCCGTACGATCTCGAACTCATCTTCTTCCCACCCACGACCCTCAATCTGAAGCACGCGCTGCCGAACAAGTTCTTCGAGTCCGTCCAGGGCCGCCTAGGTATCGTCGTCGGAGACAGCCCGGAAATGGTGGACCTCATCAACGAATACCACCTGGGCATCGTCGTTCCGGCGTGGACCGCGGAGGCCTTAGCCGGCGCGCTACGACGGCTCACGGCCGAGCGAGTTGCCGGGTACAAGGCCGCCGCCGATCGGGCTGCCCAGCCGCTCTCCGCCGAGGCCGAGGCGCGGCGATTCCTGGAGGCAATCAGCGCCGATCAGGGGGCCTCGTGAGCGTGCGAACAGCCCTGGTGGTCTGCTTCTCCACCCTGGATCGGGACCCGAGGGTGGTACGAGAGATCGACTGGCTCCAGTCGGACGGCTGGGCTGTCGACAGCCTTGGCTTGGGCGACAAGCCACGGCCGACAGTGCGGAAGCACTACCCGTTGCTCGATCCCCCAACGGCGACCCGGCCTACGCTTGCGCGGGCCGCCATCCACATGTTCCTCCCCTATCGCGCACGATTCCGGCTGCTGATGGGCTCGCGCATTCCGCAGGATCTCGGCGCCGACGGCACACGCTACGATCTGATCCTCATCAACGATATGGACCTACTCCCTTGGATCGTGCTCGCCAGCCCGTCGCTGCTCAGCGCCCGGGGGCACGTCCATCTTGACGTCCACGAGTACCACGCGTGGGCGCCGCCGTCGCGTTGGGGCCGAATTGCCAAGATTCTGTTCGCGGGCTACCACGAGTGGACCAAATCGTTCGTTGCTTCGCCCGTCTTCGCGACGAGAACGACCGTCGCGGGCGGCATCGCCGCCCTTTATGCCCGGGAGTACGGCGTTCCGCGGGCCGCCGTAGTACGCAACGCCCCCGACTTCGTGAACGCTCTACCGTCGCCCGTGAACCCGGACCATATCGGTCTTGTCTACCACGGCAATGCCGACCTCAAGCGCGGGTTCGATCTGCTGATCCAGGCGGTCGAACTGCTCGACTCGCGCTTCTACCTCACCCTGATGCTCACGGGTGCGGAGGACGGCAAGGCGGCGGTACGCGCACTCGCGGGAGGTAATCCGCGCATCCACTTCGTCGATCCGGTCCCGCTGCTGCAGGTCGCCCAGCGGATCAATGAGTTTGACCTGGAAGTCATGTTCTTCCCCCCGGTCACTGAAAACCTGCGCAACGCCCTGCCCAACAAACTCTTTGAGGCCGTCCAAGGCCGGCTGGGACTTGTCATTGGCAAGAGCCCGGAAATGGTCAGGATCATCGAGCAGTATGGCAACGGTGTCGTCACACCTGAGTGGACCGCTGCTTCCCTCGCTTCCACGATCAATGGGTTGAGCGCAGAGCGCGTCGTCGAGCTGAAGCACTGCTCGGACACCGCCGCGCGAGAGCTCTCCGCTAGTGCCGAACGAGAGCGGTTCCTCGCGGCGGTCGAGTTCGCTGGCGATCAGGACCGGTAGCGTCCCGCGAGAACGTCGTCGAGAAGGCGGCGAAGCTTCGCCCCGCTTGCGCTAGCCGACTCGTTCTTGAGCGTCCACTGGTACCCTTCAAGCGCCAGCTGCCGGGCGCCAGCAGGGTCGTCGAGAAGAGCTTTAGTATTCTCGTAGACTCGGTCGTGTGTCGT
Source organism: Microbacterium sp. STN6 (assembly GCF_026410545.1). GTDB lineage: Bacteria > Actinomycetota > Actinomycetes > Actinomycetales > Microbacteriaceae > Root112D2. Next base: position 449,026 of record NZ_JAPMIT010000001.1, on the reverse strand, counting down.
CATAAGCCAGGCCCGATCGGCGCCGGGCGCGAGGGAGGGCTCTAGGGCGGGATCGGCACTCGTCAGCATCGCGCAGCAGACGGCCATTGCTTCGATCCCGAACACTCCTGGCATATACCCGTAGAACTGATTCAGGACGAGGTGGGCGTCCCGTAGGTTGTCCCGCACCGTTCGGTTGGCGGCTTGGGTCAATTCGCGGTAGTCAATCGAATACCCCTCAGCCCGCAGTCGTTCGATCGCATCGCGCACGAGGGCGGTGCCCTTGATCGCGGCCGATGACGGCGCGTGCACGATCACGACCGGGTCGTACGAGTCGAACTTTGCTATCGCCCGTTCGAAGTAATCATCGGGAAGGAAGTAAGTGAACGGCTCCATGTGCCGAGTGAGGTAGGAGCGCTGGTCGACGGGAGGGTTTACGATTGCATCGGCGAACCGGTCCGCGACAGCGGCGATCCGGCGCTTGAGCCGGTCGTAGCCGTCCGACTGGAACAGAGCCTCGTTTTCCCCGTAGTGTCCGACGATGTTCTCGCGGCCATGCTCGGCCACGAGCTCGGCCATGAGGCGGGGAGCGCGGATGTCGTCGCCCGTGAAGATACACACGATCTTGCGACCGTGTCTGCGAAGGTAACCGAACTCGAACTCCCGCTGGTCGGCGGTGTCTAGCAGGAACCCGCTCGCTCCGACGTAGATGAACCCGGCGGCACGGTTCATCAGCCGGGCGAGCAGTAGCGGCGCCCGGATGTGCCGCCCGATGCCGGAGATGGGAAGCTCGCTGTCATAGGGATAGTCATAGAACTTGTGTCGGCCCATCGACACGGAGTGAGAACTGGGAACCGCTGCAGCGATCTTGTAGACCATTGCCGCTATCTCGTGTGGCCCGACCACCCAACTCGCCGTTCCGCGCTCCTGGCGTCGCAACGCCCGGTTCAGCGGATACGCCACCCGAAGCAGGGCTCTCTGCGCCGCAACGGCGATTCGGGTGCGGAGCGTCAGCACCATCGCATCGCTCACGCGGCGTCGACTTCGAGGAGCTCGACCCATCGCACGAGGTTGAGGTATCGCCACAGCCCGTTCCCGCCGAACCCGAGGCGCTCCTGAGCCGAGTCCGAGCTGGCGGCCTCAACTGCGGCCGTGCCGTGCAGGAATCCGATGCGCTCAGCGGACTCGGGACTGAGCGCCGAGCTGCGGAAAGTGGTCAGCCACGACGACTCCGGGGTGGCGAAGCCAATCTTGTCGCGACGGTCGAGCACTTCGTCAGGCACTATGCCGCGCATCGCGCGACGCAGAATGCGTTTCGACTCCCCGTCGGGGCCCACCAGGTAGTCCTCCGGTAGGGACAGCGCGACGGCCACCAGCTCCCGATCCAGGAAGGGCACGCGGCTCTCGATTGAGAACCGCATAGAGTTCCGGTCGCCGTGGCGCAGCAGCGCGGGAAGTCCCCGGCTGGTCAGTCGGGTGCGCAGGAAGCTCGGCAGCCTACGCCCGCGCTCGCCCGCGACCTCGAGACGGGGATAGCGGACTGAGACACCGCGATCGACGAGGGCCGCGTGGTCGAACAGCGGGTTCGGCCGGCTCCGTGCCGCCTCGAGAGTGCGCGCCAGACGGACCGGGACGAACTCCGCGCCTGCCTCCAGCACTCCAGCCCGGCGCGACCGGTGCGGCCATGTCCCCCAATGATCGAGGAAGCGCTTCGCCGCCACAAGGCGGCCGCGTTCGACCAGAGAGCGCAGGCGCTGCGCCACGTATCCGTCGTAGCCGGCGAACATCTCGTCGGCGCCTTGCCCATCGAGGGTAACCACGACGCCGTGTTCGCGCGCGAGCCGGAACACGCGGTATTGCGCGTAGATGCTGGTGGAGCCGAACGGCTCACCCTGCGCCAAGATCATATCGTCGAGGTCGCTGAGGAGCTCCTGACCACTCGCCTCGACTTTGTGCGAAATTGCACCGGTGCGCGATGCAACGAGGTCGATCCACGCGTCTTCGGACTGCCGGAAGCCCGGCGCCACAAAGCTGAAGGTGTGGAGGTCGAAGTCCGGCTCCAGATGACGCACTGCCGCCGTAATCGCGGACGAGTCGATTCCGCCCGAGAGCGCGATCCCCACGGGGACGTCACTGCGTAGGTTACGCTGCACGCTCCGCAGAAAACCTTCGCGCACGGCCTCCGTTGCCTGGTCGAGGCTCAGTATTTCCCGGCGGACCGACGGCCACCAGTACCTCTGCGGCTGCCCCGCCACGCCGCCGTCGAGGTCCACGGTCAGGACGTGCCCGGGGGGGAGATGGCGTACGCCCTCGACGAATGTCCGCTCGGAGCTGTCGTAGACCCCCCACTGCAGATAATCGACCGCAGTCTGCCAGTCCAGCGTCGGACGACCAGGAAGTAGTTCCAGCAGTCCCGGCAGCTCGCTACCGAAGTGGAACGACTCGCCGGGCGCGCTGCGGTAGAACAGCGGCTTGATCCCGAAAACATCGCGAGCGATGATGAGGGTACGCGCTCGGCGGTCGAGCATTGCGAACGCGAACATGCCCTCGAACCGAGAGAGCGCCTGGGCGCCCCACTCGTCCCACGCCTGCAGGAGCACGTCGGTGTCTCCGCTGGAGCGGAAGCTTCGCCCACCCGCGATCAGCTCGTCGCGGAGCTCCACGTAGTTAGTGATCTCACCGTTGTATACGAGCGTGTACCGGCCGTCGTCGGAGGTCATGGGCATGTGCCCGGCAGACGACAGGTCGAGCACTGCCAATCGGGTCGACCCGAGAAGGATCGTCCCCCCCTCCGGCGAGCGCCACTCGGCGACACCACGATCATCGGGCCCGCGGTGGCTGATGCGTGTCAGCGCGTCAGCCACGCGACCGAGTGGGGAGGAGGACTCGTTCGCGAGCCATCCGCCAGCGATCCCGCACACGTCAGCTCATCGCCGTGCGGCGGCCGGCGCCGAGCGCACGCGCTCCACGGCCAATCGCAGTGATTCAGCGACGCGGTCAACATCGGACTCGGACAGCTGGGGGTAGAGCGGAAGCGTCAGCGCGCTGCGGTGTGCGCGCGTGGCGTTCGGCAGCGCCTCGTCCGGGATGCCAAAGCGCTCCCGGAAGTATGGCTGAAGGTGCATCGAGTAGGTTCCGAGCGTCGTCTCGACGTCCAGCTCTCGCATCTCACAGATTACGGCGTCCCGATCGATGTCCTCATCCAGTGTTACAACATAGGATTGGAACGAGTGGCGGGATCCCTCCGGGACGACCGGCGCCGTGACACCCTCCACCGAGCCAATCCGCTCGGTGAGCGCGGAAGCGAGCGTCTGACGGCGCCCGACGATGTGATCGAGTTTCGCCATCTGGGCGATGCCGATTGCGGCGTGCACATCGCTCAGGCGGTAGTTGAATCCGGCATCCACGAAGCTCATGAATAGGCCGTCGCGAACCGCACCGTGGGTGCGAAGCACGCGCATGCGTGCCGCAAGCTCCGAATCATTCGTGGTGATCATCCCGCCCTCCCCGGTCGTGATGATCTTGCGTGGATGGAACGAGAAAACACCGGCTGTCCCGAGCGATCCAGCGGGCCGGCCGTTGTAGAGCGCGGTGAGCGCACACGCGGCGTCCTCGAGCACAGGGATGCCGTGAACCGCGGCGATGTGGTTGATGGGATCCATGTCGGCCGTGAGTCCGAACGCGTGCACCGGCATGATGGCGGCGGTTCGTGGCGTGATCGCGGCCTCAAGCAGAGCTGGGGCCAGGTTAAAAGTGTCCGGTTCGATGTCTACGAAAACCGGAATGGCGCCGAGCTGCACTACAACGTTCGCGGTAGCGGGGAAGCTGAAGTCCGGGATGATCACCTCGTCGTCTGGTTTCACGCCCAGGCCAACGAGAGCCAGGTGGAGGCCTGTGGTCGCGGAGCTCACAGCGAACGCGTGCTCAGTTCCGACGGTATCGTTGACGAGTGCCTCGAGGGTCGCGGCTTTGGGCCCCTGCGTTAGGTACCCCGATTCGAGCACCTCCGCGACGGCCGCCAGCTCCTCGGCACCCGTGAGCGGAAGGTTCAGCCTCACGAGAGCACCGAACGGTACCAGTCGACGGTCTCCGCGAGCTGCTCGTCGCTGAGCGGCTGCGGGCGCTCGCCGAGCAGCTCGGTGAGCTGGCTCACATCGGCGCAGTGGCGACGCACGTCGCCCGGCCGCGCAGGCGTGTGGACGATCGGATGGTTCGGCGCCTCCAAGATCATCAGCAGCCGGCGCACTAGCTCGTTCATCGATGTCTCGTGTCCGGTCGCAACGTTGAGGACCTTGCCTCGGCAGTCCGGGGAATCGTAGATTTTGACGGTCATATTCGCACTGTCGCGCACGAAGGTCAGGTCTCGGGTCTGCTCGCCGTCGCCGTGGATCTCGATCGGCACTCCGTCGAGCACGCGCTTCACCACGATAGGCACGATCCCGGCGTAGGTGCCCGGATTCTGCCGTGGACCTATGTTATTGAACGGGCGCACGATCGTGGCGTCGATGCCGAAAGTCTGCACGTACGAGTGGATGATGTGGTCTTCGGCCGACTTGCTCGCCGCGTACGGAGTGATGGCGTCGTGCGGGTGCTGCTCGTCCATCGGGACGTAGCGCGCCGAACCATAGGCCTCCGAACTGGAGTAGTGCACCAAGCGCTCGATGAGGCCACGCCGAGAGATCTCGCAGAAGGTCGTGGCGATGCCGATGTTGGTCTGCACCGTCCACGCGGGATAGGTAAGAGAAGTGGGGAGCGGCACGACGGCTAGGTCGAAGACGGTATCGATTCGACGAGCCGTGACCACGTCCTGCATGGCGGCGAGATCAGCGGCATCAAGCCGGATGACCTCGAGATCGGAGCGTGCCGCCCGGGCCGCGACCAGGTTGTCCTCGTGACCCAAGAAGTAATTGTCCACCACAACGAGGTTCTTCGGATCGTCCTGGATCAGTCGGTCCACTAGGTGGCTGCCGATGAAGCCGGCTCCCCCTGTGACGAGAACCGACTTCGACTTCACCGACATGCTTCAGTCCTTAGAAATAGTTAGAGTGAGAAAGACGGCGAACGAACCGTCGCCTGCATCAGATCATGGTACCAGCGACCCTTGTGAGGGCGGGAAAGGAGCCTGTGTGCAGAACTCAGACTTGGCCTCGAAATCAGCGAGATTTGATCATGGCCTTCCCGCAAACCCATTCAATCCGCATGCTTGGATCGTCGGCGAGCCTTCCATCGGCGACGGCGTATGGATCGGCGCATTCACGGTCATCGACGGCAGCGGCGAGCTGACCATCGGTGATGGCTGTGACATATCGGCGGGCGCGCAAATCTACAGCCACTCGACAGTCGCGAGATGTGTCTCCGCAGGCGCGCGACCGATCGAACGGCGTCCCACCTTTATTGGCGCTAACGTTCACATCGGCGCGAACGCAACCGTCCTTATGGGAGCCACTATTGGAGATCATTCGATCGTCGGCGCCGGAGCAGTGGTCAGAGAGGGCACAGTGGCTCCCCCGTATAGCTTGCTCGTTGGTGTGCCAGCCCGAGTCATTCCCGATGCGGCACGCCGCATCGGGTCTGTCGAGCGCTGATTCCGACCAGTAAGGGCGTGCAAATGAATGTACGGGCGCCACGCCATGCCTATGTGACCTACTTCGACAGTGGTTACCTGGCACGCGGTCTGACCCTCGTTTCCTCGCTGCGGGACCACGGCGACAAAGCACCGGTTTGGGTGCTCTGCCTCGACGAAGCTGCCAAACGCTACTTGGACGACCTGGACGACCCCAGCATCCACACCCTGATGGCAGCTGACATTGAGGCGCAAGAGCAGCGTCTTGCGCCCCTGCGAGCCACCCGGTCCCGCATGGAGTATTACTTCACCTGCACTCCGCTCCTTCTTAAGTACGTGCGCGGCCAGCTTGGCGACCCCGGCTCGGTAGTTGTGTATTTGGATGCTGACCTCTACTTTTTCGACGACCCGGCCCTTTCCCTGTCGGAGTTGGGCAGTGGGTCTGTGGGCATCATCGAACACCGCTATCCAGAGCGACTAGCTCGGAGGCTCGGCAAGTACGGCCGATTTAACGTCGGCTGGGTGGCCTTCCGGGACGACAAGAACGGGAGACGCTGCTTGGACTGGTGGGCCGAGAGCTGCCTGGAGTGGTGCTCAGACACCCCTGAGGACGGCAAGTATGCGGATCAAGGCTACCTGGATAGTTTCCCCGGCCTGGTCGATAATGTCGTCATCCTGCCCGGCGCCGGACAGGACTTGGCCCCGTGGAACACCAGGCGCTACTCGTTCACCGCGCAGTTGCAGGGCGACACTACCCGGGTCTATGTTGACGGCGACCCGCTTGTATTCTTCCACTTCCACGGTGTCCGACGAACTCGACGCTGGTACGTCACGAGCCAGCTGGTTTACGGGAGCCCAATGGGCTCATCCCTGCGCAATGACGTCTATCAACCATATCTCCGTCGTCTTGCTGCAATCGAGGCCGGGCTTAGGGCCCGACGCACGGTCGCGATGCCCATCGCGCGCCGAGGTACCGGCCTGCGCGGCCTACTCTTCGGTATACAGCGCAATATCCTTGATGCGGCCTCGATCCTCTCTGGCAACGCGATCTATCTGCCTTCGTTACGCGACTAGGAGCTCTTCGCGAGCACCCACGCCTCGGACACTGACGGAATTCCGAGGTATGGCGCCAAGTCATAGTCGAGCCCAGGGTGAGTCTCGATCAGCTCTAAGCCGGCCCGGGCCGCCTCCATAAGTAGCTGCTGCCTGTTGAACACCAACTCAAGAGAGGGCTGACCATAGGCATATTTGGCGAAGCGAGTCGTTGGGGCGTCGTCCGTGATAGTCAGCCCATGCAGGATGACCTTTTGTTTGCTCACTCGGCCATATTCTGCAATTGCGAGCGGCCAGTCGGTCATGTGCAATAGGGCAACGCCGTCAATCACCAGATCCTGCGATCCATCTTCGACCGGGAGGTCGTAGGCACTCCCGATCCGGAACTCGCGGTGCGGATAATGCTGACGCGCCAAGCCGACCATTGCAGGTGAGATATCGACGCCGAGGTAATCAATACGCGGATTCCACATCGCCAACAACTCGGCGTTATAGCCCCCGCCGCAACCTGACTCGAGCACACGCAGCTCGCCTTCGGGAAGATTGTCGAGCGCCTGGAACAGCGAGGCCACATCCTCTCGAAGCCTGCCCTGTTTAGCTTGCTGGATGATCGGCTGCCACGCCGCGTCCTGCCGCTTGGCGGTGCGGTCCTCCCACACGTTGAACGCGTTGGCGCCGAATGATTCGACGTCCAGGGAGTAGCCGCTCGACGCAAGCACACGGCTCGATAGCTTCGGCATTCGCTGCGAAACGAATGGGACCAAGCGACTGAGAAGCGACACTGTTTCCCTTCGGATCAACCAACGAGTCCGAGAAACTCCTCGTACTCGTGAACGTAGTCCTTCGGATCATACGGGTGGGATGCGAGAACGACAAGAACAGCGTCTTCAGAATAGTCGTACTGTGTACCCCAAGTCAGCGCTGGCATGTAGAGCCCAAGCGAAGGCCGATCGAGCGCGACCACAGTCCGGCGATTCCCATCGTCGATCATCGCCTTGACCGATCCGCGCACGCACACGAGAAACTGTTCACACACACGGTGGGCATGTATCCCACGTGGTTCTCCCTCTGGGACGTCTCGAATAACAAACATTCGGGCGGCCGCGAATGGTAACGCGGCTCCCAACTCGGCGACGATCAGGGCGCCCTTCGCGTCGAGAATCTCCGCCAACTCGACAAGCCCGGCTCGCGACCAGCCGCCTGTCACCGCGACCTCGGTCAAAGCGACCCCAGAGCGGCGCTCACGTGCGCCACCTCTTCATCGGACAGCTCGGGGAAAAGCGGGAGGGAGAAGATAGTCTGGGCTGCCCGCTCAGTGACCGGAAGGCTTACGTCAAATTCGTGGAGCTCTTTGAGCGGCTGCAGATGATCGGGTACCGGATAGTGTACGTCGGTGGCGATCCCTGCTGACCGCAGCGTGTCCCTGGCGACTTCCCGGGCGGCGGCGTCGCTGGCCTGAACAACCGCGAGGTGACCGTTGTATGCGGGAGACACGCTCGTGACAAAGCGCAATCCTGTAGGACGCGCCTCCTCGTAGGCAGTATGAATTGCGCGCCGTCGCTCGTTCCACCGATCGAGGTGCGACATTTTGACGCGCACAATCGCAGCTTGCAGTTCGTCCATACGACTGTTCTTACCGTGGGCGCGCTCGATCGTGTATTTCCCCGACCAACCGTACTGCCGCAGTTGGCGCACTCTATCGGCCACCTCTGGTCGAGAGGTGAGTACTGCGCCTCCGTCGCCCAATGCTCCAAGGTTCTTTGTCGGATAGAAACTCGTCGTAGCTACGTCGCCGAAGCTGCCAGCGAGACGGCCGCCCCGTCGGGAGCCGAGCGCCTGAGCGCAGTCCTCAACGACCGCGATGCCGTGTTGCCGAGCCAGAGCCGCAATCTCGGCCACGTTCGCCAGCATCCCATACAGGTGCGTCACAACTACGGCAGCGGGAGTTTTCGGCAACGAGACGAGTGCCCTCTCGAAGGTCTCGGCGGTCATTAGCAGGGTATCCGCAGCAACGTCCGCGAATACGGGACGAGCGCTCAACAGCCGACTGGCGACGCTCGTGTAGGCGCCTGAGTTGGCGGTTGTCAGCACGAGATCGCCTGCTTTCACTCCGACAGCGCAAAGGGCAAGCTCGAGTGCGTCCGTTCCGTTTCCGACAAGTACCGCTGAACTCACTCCCAGATAGGCAGCGAGTTCCTGTTCGAGGGCGGCGTGCTGCGGCCCCATAACGAACCAACCACTTCGTACAACGGATCCCACGGCGTCCTCTATCTCCGACAGCAGCTCGGGTGGCGTCCGCGATAGATCATTGAATGGAATCGTGCTCATTGCTTGGTGCGCCTTCCCTGGCCTCATCGCTCGGAGACCGATGACACGGGCTGATCATCAAATGACATCAGCTTCACATATTCCGCCACGATCGGGTTCGTCGATCGGAGCTCAGCGAAGGTCCCGGAGGCGGTTACCTGCCCCCCTTCGAGCAGGTAGACCACGTCAGCGTGCTGCACGGTCGACAACCGATGAGCGATGACGACTACCGTCACTTGGCCGTGCAGTCGACGTAGGGTCTCACTGATGAAGGCCTCAGATGAGGCATCGAGCGCGCTGGTCGCCTCATCCATGATTAGGAGCCGCGGCGACGGATAGAGCGCGCGGGCCAGGCCGATACGCTGGATCTGGCCGCCGCTGAGAGAGTTCGCCTGGTGGCCGACGCTTGTATCGACGCCGTCTGGGAGTGCGTCAATGAAGTCCGTAAGAAATGCGTCCCGAACCACCTGCGCAAGACGCTTCCGGTCAATCTGATCGGCCGATATGCCGAGCGCTATATTTTCCGCAATAGTCCCCGAGACAATCCCCGGCCTTTGCGGAACATAGGAGACCGCGCCGGGTCTTACGCGGCGCAGCACGCTCGGTTCCACACCGTCGATAGCCACCGCGCCCGCGCTCGGATCAAAGAGGCCTAAGAGTACGTCGACCACGGTTGTCTTCCCGGCGCCCGATGGGCCGATGATGGCTGTGAACTGTCCAGACTCAGCTGTGAGGCTAACGCCGCTCAAGGCCGGTTGGGACGTTCCTGTGTATGTAAAGCCCGCATGCGTCAGGGCGACTTTGAGCCCCTTGTCGAATCGACCGGGTAGTGCCGCATCTGCGTCAGCTTGTGCCCGCGCGCGTTCTCCGCTGTACGCTTCCGATGCCTCGCCCTTTCGCTGCTCGGCCAGGAATGCACAGGCGAGTGTCGCCTGTGCAGCGTTCATTTTAATACTGCCGAGCGCGCTCTGCAGTGGCAGTAAGGACGCCATGATGCGCATTCCACCGGTAAGGAATACGCCCAAAGTAGTGGCACCTGACACTAGACCGTTAGTGAGAAGTTGCTGAGCCACGAGGGCAACAACGCCGACGATAAGCGCAGTCTCTACGATGTAGCGCGGCATTCCGGAGAGAAAGGCGGAAGTCGCTCCGCTATCAGAGAGCCGTGAGCGAGCGGTATGTAGGCGCTCAAGGTAGAAGTCCTGCTTACCCATGACTGACAACTCACGAAACGTATCGATGCTGTCGCCGACCAGATTCACGGTGTCGATTGACCCGCGGGACGCTTCCTGTCCCGCCCGCTTTAAGCTGCGACCGATCAACAACTGGATGCAAACGCCAACTAACGCGAAATACACCAATGCGAATACTGCCGCAACGAAATCCACGAAAAAGAATGCCGCACTGATCAGCACCAAGAGGAAGCCTTCACTGATAATCGTGCTGAAGCCGTTGAGAAGTCCGGTGAATGCTGCAGTGGACGAGCCCGTAATCGCGAATTGATACTCCGCCTTTGAGTACCGCTTGACGTCGTCCAGCGAGCCATGTAGCAGGTGACGGCCGATTGCGGTGGCATTCCTTGCTTCCACGCGTGCTATCAGGAAGGCCAGGCGACGCGAGAGAAAAAGCGCGAGCAACGACTTAAAAACGAATACCGCGAGCACAATCGCGGCAAGCCAAACAAGCGCGTACGGCCCTGCGAATGGCATCTCAACTCCGAGCACCGTTGCCGGCTTCGAAGAGCTAGGGCCGAGCGCCGTGGTTGCGACGCTAGCTATGACGCCAATCATCGCGACGCCGAACACGTCCAAGAGACCAGAAAGCGTCCGACCGGTTAATAGAGCAAAGAACCGGAGACGATCCGACTGTGCCATAAAACTCAGAGAAAGTCGGACGGCTCGAAGCATTGGGAAATTCTACCGTAAGGCGACCGGTCGCCTCGGAATCAACCAGAGACGACAGTGTCGATCCATGGCCGGCCCTCCACTTCGAGGGCCGCGATGTCTGCGTCAACCATAATCTGTGCGAGGCGCGGGGTCTTCACCAGCGGTTTCCAGCCAAGCAAGGACTCCGCCTTCGACGCGTTGCCAATTAAAGCGTCCACCTCGGTTGGTCGCAAATAGCGTTCATCAAAGCGCACATACTGCTCCCAATCGAGTCCAGCGTGCTGGAACGAGAACGTCAGGAAGTCGCGCACTGTGTACGCGGCACCGGTCGCAACTACATAGTCGCTCGGTTCGTCGTGCTGAAGCATGCGCCACATCGCGTCGACGTATTCCGGCGCGTACCCCCAGTCACGAACTGCGTCGAGGTTGCCCATGAAGAGTTCGCTCTGGAGTCCTGCACGGATGCGCGCGACTGCACGCGTGATCTTGCGAGTGACGAACGTCTCTCCCCGACGCGGCGACTCGTGATTGAACAGAATGCCGTTTACCGCGAACATGCCGTACGCCTCGCGGTAGTTCCGAGTTACCCAGTATGAGTAAAGCTTGGCCGCACCGTATGGGGAACGCGGGTAGAACGGCGTGTCCTCTGTCTGAGGCGGCGGTGTAGCCCCGAACATCTCTGAGCTCGAAGCCTGATAGTAGCGACAGTCCAGCCCGATCATGCGTATGGCTTCCAGCAGGCGAATGGAGCCAAGTGCCGTCGAGTTCCCTGTGTATTCCGGCTCATCGAAGCTCACCCGCACGTGCGACTGAGCCGCGAGGTTGTATACCTCATCCGGCTGCACAGTGCTGAGGAGAGTTGCCAGCCTAGACCCGTCGCTCAGATCGCCATAGTGGAGGAACAATCTGGTTCCGGCCATGTGCGGGTCGGTGTAAAGGTGGTCGATTCGCGCGGTGTTGAACGTTGAGGCCCGTCGGATCAGACCGTGCACTTCGTACCCTTTACTCAGAAGTAGCTCTGCCAGGTAGCTGCCGTCCTGACCGGTGATGCCGGTGATCAGCGCACGCTTTGCACGGGTATTGCTCATTGGTACCTCTAAGTTGTCACCTATTGAGAACGGGCGGCCGTGCTTTCAACCGGCCGCGATGCCAGAGCCTAGCGCAGGTCACGTCCAATCTACTGAGACGAGGCAGCAAGCCGTTGGCGTCCCGCCGCACTCACGCGCTTTGCGGCCAAGGCTGATGCCCAGCGGACAGGATGGCTCCAAATGCGGCTGACCGGCCGTAGCCACACTGGGAGGTGACGTCGCTTTACGGCCTCCGATTCCAGGCTCGACGGGCGACGGTTCGCAACCGTCAATGAGTTGGAATGCCAGCGGAACGCCGAGACGCTGGCGCGAGTCCATATAAAACTCCCGCGGCTTCTAAGCTTGAGGAAGGCGTCGAGGTCCATTGCGTACTTAAGGGAACGGTCGAACCCGCCGATGTGTTCCAAGTCATCCAGTCGAATCATCGTCCCTGGATGGGGAATGAGGTCTGGCCCCCATGGGAGCAAGAGCTTTGCCAGCCCGGCCGCGTTGCTCACTGCGAGAATGTGCCCTTCGGCATCAATGTAGTCACAGCCGCCGTATGCGAGCACTGCGTCTGGATGTGCATCCAGCAGCGTCTTTAGAGTGACGAGTCCGCCAGGACGGAAGAGGTCATCGTCGCCGATCCATGCGTAATAGCGCTCGCCGTCACGAATCGCGATTCCCGCGTTGATGGCCTCGGAAATACCGGCCTTCGGATCATCTACGACCACGGCACCATACTTTTCCCCAAGAGCGCGCGCGGCGGTCGCTCGTCGGGGCGCGACTAAGGCGAGTGTCAACTGGACGTCGCCTCGCTGAGCGGCGATGGATTCGAGCGTCTCGCGCAACAATTCGATCCTGTCACCGAGGGTCGGCAGGACAACAAGGATGTCGGACGCAGGCATGGTCTCCATTCAGGCTCGCGAAGCCGGCGGTCGCTAGACTTGGCAGCGGATCGCTTCGATCCCGTCGTCGACGTAAGTAAAGGTCCAAGTGAGTATAGCCACCAACGCTACATCGCAGCCGCTCGATCGCTCGGCCCGCGTCTATGTGGCCGGACACCGCGGCCTCGTCGGAGGTGCAATATGGCGTCGCCTCGAGGCGGAGGGCTTCACGGATCTCGTCGGCGCTTCCTCAGCGGAACTCGACTTGCGCGACCGCCGCGCCACCTTCGACTTCCTCGGGTCAGTCCGACCGAAGGTGGTCATCGACGCGGCCGCTCGCGTCGGTGGCATCGTAGCAAACAGCAGGTTCCCAGCTGACTTTTTGAGCGACAACCTGCAGATCCAGGTAAATCTAATGGATGCGGCCAACAGTGTCGATGTGGACCGACTCCTCTTCCTGGGTTCCTCGTGCATTTACCCGAAGCTTGCCGCGCAGCCGATCACGGAGGCCTCGCTGCTGACTGGCGTGTTAGAGCCAACAAACGAGGCATATGCCATCGCAAAGATCGCGGGAGTACTGCAAGTGCAGGCCTTTCGTCGGCAGTTTGGGCGGCGCTGGATCTCGGCCATGCCCACCAACCTCTATGGGCCAGGAGACAACTTCCACCCGGAGCACTCACACGTGCTCCCCGCACTAATCCGCCGGCTTCACGATGCGAAGGAGGCGGGGACACCTGAGATTGTCATCTGGGGCAGTGGCGAGCCACTCCGGGAATTCCTTCACGTCAACGATCTAGCCGCTGCCAGTGTCTTTCTACTCGACAACTACGATTCGGACGAGATCATCAACGTAGGCGTCGGCCGGGACATCCCCATACGTGAGCTCGCCGAGCTAGTGGCCGGGATCATTGGATACACGGGCCGATTGGTTCAGGACCCGTCGAAGCCCGACGGAACGCCTCGTAAGCTTCTCGATGTGAGTCGGCTTGAGGGCCTCGGCTGGTCCGCCGAGACTCGACTTGACGAGGGAATCCGCGACACCTACGACTGGTACCTGCGTCATCTCGATTCTCTGCGCGCAAAATAGCGGTACTAGATAGTGAGAGGAACCGTCATTCCCCCCAGCCTGTCAGAGACCCTCATCGTCATGCCGGCATACAACGAAGAGGGCTCGGTGGGTGCCGTCGTCCGCGAGGTATACGACAAGCTTCCCCGAGCGACCTGCCTCGTCGTGGACGATGGCTCTGTAGACGCGACCGCGGCTGTTGCGCGCGCGGCTGGGGCCCATGTCGCCTCCTTGCCGTTCAATCTGGGGGTTGGCGGCGCAATGCGCGTCGGCTTCGCCTACGCGCGCGCGCACGGTTTCCGCGCCGTTGTGCAAGTTGATGCTGACGGTCAACACGATCCGGGCGACGTTAGGGAGTTAATCGCGCTCCTCAGCGACTCTGATCTCGCATTAGGCGCCCGGTTCGCCGGCAAAGGTACCTACAAAGTCCGTGGTCCCAGGCGCTGGGCAATCGCTCTCCTCGCTCGCATTCTCAGCCACACAGCGAAGGCCAAGCTGACTGACCCGACGAGTGGTTTCCGGGCCTCCGGACCACGGGCCATAGCGCTGTTCGCAGAGCACTACCCCGCCGAGTACCTCGGCGACACGATCGAATCGCTAGTGATCGCATGCCGCGCCGGTTTTCGTGTGACACAACTGCCGGTCTCGATGCGAGAACGAGCAGCAGGCGTGCCATCACATAACCCGTTCCGCTCTGCTGTCTATCTGGGTCGCGTCGCTCTCGCAGTGGTCTTTGCCTTCGCTCGACCCGGCATCGCCTTTCGGGAAGGATTCGAATAATGAACGCGACCAGCTACGTCTTCGGGATTGTCGCGGCGCTATTCGTCCTATTCGTTGTAGTCGAGATGCTGCGCCGTCGCAGACTACGCGAGCGCCACGCGATCTGGTGGCTCGTTGCCGGCCTCTTTGCGCTGGTCATCGGTGTCTTCCCGTCGATTCTCACCTGGGCGGCAGACCTGATCGGCATCACCATCCCTATCAATCTGGTCTTCTTCGTCAGCCTTATCATCCTGTTTCTAGTGTGCCTGCAGCACAGCTCTGAGCTAACCAAGATCGAGAGCCAGAACCGAGCCCTCGTCGAACAGCACACTCTCTTGGAGCTTCGCGTGCGGACCCTGGAAGGCGAGCCGGAGCAGGGCGATACGCGACAAGTCCCCGAAACTCCATCAGGTGAGGTTCGGTAAGGGCTCCTGCTTTCGCCGCCTCGGAAGCACCTCGTCATACTGTTGCAGTTCGCGCGCGATTATCGCCAGCATGACGGCAAACGCGATGGCTCCGATCACCCAGATCGCCATAGGACCAACTGGGATTCCCCACCACCACTGCGCCTTGTTGTCAAGATCTAATCCGCCTCCGCTTCCGACACCACTCACATATCGCTTGAAGTTGTAGTGCAATGAGACTGCCTGACTTACAGACAGCGCGCCGACCACAACCGTACGCTGGAGCCCGGTCAGCATCCATGCGCGCGTACCCGTTTGAAGGAGTAGCAGACCGCCGAGCAGCACGATCAGCGGCAGAATATATCGCGCCTGCACCTGTGTGCCAACGATGGAGAGACTGCGCTGGAGGATATAGACCGGCAACAGCCAAACAACCAATGCGACGCCAGCGACACTCACGATCTTGCGCCAGTCAGAGGAACGTAACGCGCCGAAAGACACACCTGCGAAGACCAGGGAGCCGAACGCCCAAACGACAACAGGCAGCGCCGTATCCAGCCAGCCAAGTTCCCACGAGCCAAAGACGCCGATCACCAACGACGGCGAGTTCAGCAGGTTATTCACCAGGATGGAGAGCGCGCTCGGCTTGGCTGGCAGCGGAACGGTACCACCAGCCGTGTCCTCCGGCAGTCCTGTGGTAATGACCCCTGACTGCTGTGAGGTTAGGTAAAACATCAGTGCGACGGCCGCGAGCACGATCGGTAGGACAGCTTCCCAGGCAAAGCGTCGTTTGGGCCGGAACGCGAGAAAGCACACGACGGCCGCCGTCAGTATCTCGAAGATCGCCGCATCGCCGCGTGCTCCTGCCGCGAGGAACGTTGTCAGCGAGTACACAACACCGAGACCTAGCTTCTTCTTTCCTTCGGACTGGAAGAAGCCGTAAAGGGCAATCCAAGAGGCACCGATACCGGTGATTGCCCACGAACTTGGGTTTACCGAAGGTATTAGGAACAGCCCTAGCGGAACCATGGTGATCACCCATTGCCACACGAGTGTGGATTTGAGACGCCGGGGCAAAAGAAACCACAGAAGAGTCGCAACGCCGACAAAATATAGCGCGTTGACCAGACGCATGATAACGACTGATAGCCCAATTTTCGACGACACGAAAACGTGCATGGTCGCGTAGAACACCGGCGGGTAGTTGTGGAGGAAGCTTCCTCTGTCGGTTACGACTGTGTCCGAGGGGTCAAAGTCAATACCTGCCTGGCACGCGCCACTGACACTGGGCTTATGAGCGAAACACGCCGACTCGACGAGCGCCTCAGGGACGACTCTCCGGGCAGGGTTCCCCGTCGTCTCGCAAGTACCCGGCTGATTACCACCGGCGCACCAGATGCTAGTTAGATGAAAGTCCTCGTCTGGACTGGATCCGACAGGCGAGGATACGGCCCAGCAGGCTAACGCGATGAAGGCAAGGACTGGAGCAAGTACTAGCCAACGCAAGCTGCCAGATCGACGCCGCCCCGGCCTAGGCAGTGCTGCGTCCAGGCCGGGAGCAGGAGCAAAAGACATGAGGTTCAGGTTACCGGAGTCTGTCGGAACGTTTCGCTCGTTCGAACGCGCTCACTCTGGCTGTAGAAGATCTCGGGCGATATCCTTCCACCCCCGACCGTAGCGCGAGTATCGCCCCAAGTACCATTCAACGATAACGGGACCAACGCGCAAGATCCGGCTGTGGTTAAGCTTCGAGCGCTTCTGTTCATGGGCAAGCTTCGCATCTACCTCGAGCAGTACGCGCTCTGGAACAGCAGGTTCTCCCGCACTGAACCGCGTCGCCAATGAATGTGCACGCTCAAGCAGCCGAGCGTTCCGCTCGGTCCTCCTTTCTCGAATCCGTTCAAATCTGCCGGCCATCGTGATCTTCTCCGCGCCGATTTGATTGTGACCGTGCTGGCGATAGTCAATGAGCTGCTCATCGAGGAGAACGACCCGCCCAATTGCCGAAGCCACGACCGCCAGCCACTCATCGTGCAGCCACCCGTCCGGGACTGGCAAGGCTAAGTCGACTACTCGGCGGCAAACAGTCGCGGTCGCGCCCGTCACGAGGTTGCGGCGAAGGAACACGTACAGGGCGTTACCCGCCGCAATGCTCTCGCGCTCCCGGCGCGACACACCCAGAGAATGCAGCAAGTCTGTGCCGAGCGGCATCTCATTTCTGTCGACGAGGCGCGCGTTCGAATGTACGAGGGTCGTTTCGGACGACCGAGCAAACTCATCCACCGCCCGGCGCACCTTGTCTTCGTGCCAGATATCGTCCTGATCGCAGAGCGCGACCAGCTCGGCCGAAGTAGCGAGCATTGCCTGCGCAAAATTGGCAGCGATACCGAGGGCAGAATCGTTCTGCAGTAAGGTAATCCTCGGACCGCCCTCCGGCACTGCACTGGCAATCTCCCGCACAATTTCGACGGTGCGATCTACCGAAGCATCGTCGGAAACCACGATCTCGACCGGTTGCTCGCTTTGCTTCAAGATGCTGGCCAGTTGCCGGCCGATATACCGCTCTCCATTGTGGGTGCACAGTGCAACCGCCACAGTGGGTCGTTCAGCTCTCATCGGCCGAAACGCGATCGCAAGCGCCGAGCTACTTTTCCGATCACAGCCCTCAAGCCGCTCTCACGTAAGTGAAGTAGCGCCAGCTGGAAGTCCCGGCCAAACCCATACGACTTTCCCGTCCGCCTGCTGCCGCCCGCTGCTCGCTCAGGATTGGTCCCGAATCGATCTGCCGCACGTGAAGGACTCCGCATGAATTCAACAAGGGGCGCCAGCGCGCGATCCCAGTAGAACGACTGACGAACCCGCTCTACGTTTGCCCGGCACTGTGCTATGAACTCCTTGTCGTAGAGGGCCTTCTCGAGCGCGGCCGTCAGGGCGCGAACGTCCTGCGGCGGCACGACGATTCCTAGGCCCTCCGCCTCAACCAGGTCGGCGAAACTGTCACCTTCCGTGACGACCATAGGCAACCCTGCCCAAAGATAGTCGAGAATCCGCGTGCGGAACGAGAACGTTGTCTCGATGTGGGCGTGATGAGTGCTCACTCCTGCATCTGCCTCGAGCAGGTAGTTCTGCCGATCATCGAAAGCGACCCAAGCCTCGTTGAAGAACACCGCTGAGTCGAGCACGCCGAGGTCGGCGGCAAGAGCCCGTGACTCTGCCACGATCCGCATCTCAGGTACGTGCGGGTTCGGGTGCTTCGTACCTTGGAAGAAGAGCCGGACGTCTGACCTGGTCTCGCTCAGCTCCGCGACAGCCCGGATAAGTGTGTGAGGATCGAACCAGTTGTACAAGCCCCCACCCCAAAGCAACAGCTTGTCGTTGGACCCAATTCCTGGAGCAACACCCCGCAGAGCGTCTCTGGTGTGGACAGGTGGAGTTCGAGAAAGCCCGAATGGCGCCACATCGATTAGTTTGCGTAGGTCGTTGTCCGCAAGATAGGACTCGGGGTTAATCCGGCCCAGCGCCGCCAGCTGGCCGAGGAAAAAGTGACGTTGCCGCTCCGAAGCGCACAGAAGGAAATCGGCCCGCTCGAGTTGCTCGTTGAGTACAGCAGTTGCATCGGAGACCTGGCGATCCCACGCGCCGCGCGGCAACTCTCGGCCCTGTTCGAGTTGTTCGAGGTGAATCGGGTCGTAGACGTCGGCTACCACGATCTTGCGTGTCTTCCGAAGAGACGGGAATAGGGCGATCGCATGCCCTTGAAAAACGATCACGTCGGCCCAGCTTTCGAATCGCCGGAACGCATGATCGTCGCCGGGCCTTACCGCCGCAAGGCTGAATGGCGCATCTTGCGGCTCTAGCGAGGACAGGGTAACTAGGGTGACCTCGTTCTCGGCGGCCAGCTGGTCCGCCATATTCCACGCTCGGATGGCGGGCCCGGCGACCTGTGCTCCAAGCGGATCTCCTGTGACAATTAACACCCTCGTCGCGCGAGGCTCCTCAAGCACGTCGAAGGCATTCGTCAGGCTATCGTAGCCGTCCAGGTACTGTCGGCCGCCGAACGCGGGTACATCGAGCCGACCGAAGAGCGGACGCAGCTTGCGGTCGGACACGCGGCGCGTACTCTGAACCTTTTCGCGGGCAGCGACAAGGTGCGGCAGCATTTCTATGTACTGATCGATGCCGAAAATGCCCGCCAGAACAGATTTGCTGACCTGCATTGATTGCCTGCGGTCGTCATCGTCAGCACGATAATCGAACGTCCCTGAATCGATCTCCCCTTTGGCAATGCTGCGGCGAACGACAAGTGCGATCGCGGGGGCGAGCACTCTATCTAGGCTTTCCGCGTCGAGGTTCTTGTACAGCGTGGCAAGCGCATTCCGCTCGAGGAAGTAAGTTTCCCTGTACTCGCCGAATTTCCCTGCCGCACCGTGGTGACGGTGGTACGCGATTGACTCCGGAACATAACGGAATCGCCAACCGAGGAGGTTGAGTCGCCACCCAAGGTCTACATCCTCAAAAAACATGAAGAATTCCTTGTCGAATCCGCCCAGTTCTTCGAAGACGGAGCGCCGAACGAACATGGCGGAACCAGTTCCGAACAAGACGTCCCGAGCCTGGTCTGAATGCTTGTCTGGCTTGGCGCCGACGAGGGGCTTGTACCCCATGC
The DNA here is from genome assembly GCF_026410545.1 of Microbacterium sp. STN6. Taxonomy (GTDB): domain Bacteria; phylum Actinomycetota; class Actinomycetes; order Actinomycetales; family Microbacteriaceae; genus Root112D2. The sequence goes on along the minus strand of NZ_JAPMIT010000001.1, from coordinate 429,389 downwards.
CGAACCAAGTGAGCCCAGCGCCGACGAAGTCAACGAGCCTACCGTCCCAGTCCAACACTTTGCTCGCGACCGCTCCGATGCCTTCCGAACTGGCGAACGCGCTGACGGCGGCTGAAATCCACTTGGCATCCGGCCGCGCATCATTGTTCAGGAATGCAAGATATTCTCCTTTCGCTCTAGCGGCACCCAAGTTGCTTCCTCCAGCGAACCCGAGATTTGCTGGCGATTCTACGAGAACCGCCCAAGGTGCCGCTGCCCGGATTTTGGAAGCGCTGTCGTCCGCCGACCCGTTCTCGACAACCACAACCTCTAGCGCTTCGAGGGGCCAGTCCACTTGGCGCAATCTTTCGAGCGCCACAACCGTGTCATCCGCACCCCGGAAGTTGACAAGGATGACTGAGACCAGCCCGGGAGTGTATTGAAGAGTCACGACCTCATGGTGTCACGGCTTGGCTGAGACAGCCCAATCTGGTCTTTGTCGTGCCCGGCCCGAGGACGTACACGCAGACTTGGTGCGTCCCGGCGGCGGCGGGGATCGCGACTGCGTATCCGTGGGAGTCTCCTGCCCCTGGGAAGATGGTGCCGACACCCGGGGACGGCTGCGCAGCGGGAAAACTTTGAGCCGCACCATCGATTTCAACCGAGATGTCGGCAGTGGCAGTTGGCTTGTCCGGATAGAGCGCCCAGCCGCTTACTGTAACGTTCCCGTTCGACCCGTCAGACGTCGCCCAGGTGCCTGCCGCAGCCGGCACAACATTCTGGGTTAGACACCCAAGCTGCGTACTCCCGCTGTCGCGGTTGTTGGCATAAACACAGACCTCGTGGTCACCCGGAGTTGCAGGAACGGTGCCCGAATACCCGTGGTTGTCTCCGGCCCCGGGATAGAGCTTGTTCGTGCCGCTCCAATACTGGTTGGCCGCGAGCGGATACCAACTCGAGTCGACCTGCACCGCCATACTGACCGTCTCGGTCAATGCGCCTGGGAACAGGGCCCATCCTGAGATAGTCACTCCTCCGAAACCGGTGGACGAGAGCCAGGTACCGACAGGTGGCGAGTTCGGAAGAATTACGGCGACAGTCGTGCAGCCCCACTGGATTTCCCCGCCGCCATTCCTACTAAAGAACACGCAGACGTTATGGCTGCCCGAGGACGCTGGCAGGCTGACTGAGAAGCCGTGATTATCCCCAGCCCCTGGGTACTTCGCGTCCGTGCCCGCAAAATCGCCGTTCGCGGAAATGGTGGTGCGTACACCGTCGATTGAGACTGTGATTGGCACGGTCGTAGTCAGCGCGCCCGGGTAGAGCGCCCAGCCCGCCACTGAGATTCCCCCGGCGCCTGACACGGAGGACCACACCCCGGCAGGCGGGGCGTCGACCGCGACCACAAGCTGCGTTAGACACCCTTGACGGACTCTATTTCCGGTCCTATCAAACAGGTAAAGACACACCTCGTGATCCCCCGCTGTAGCTGAGACTGTGGTGCTGTATCCGTGACCGTCGCCGGCGCCTGGGTACTGCAGGTCGACCCCGGCCGAATTCTGGTCTGCTGTGAACGAGTGCGCGACACCATCAACGGTAACCACGCCCTTCACCGTCGTCGTCTTCGCGTCGGGATAGACCGCCCACCCTGAGACCGTCACACCGCCCGCGCCTGAGGAGCGCTGCCACACTCCTGCTGGCAAAATCGGTGCCGAAACCTTCTGCGTAAGGCAGCCTTGCCTTATGTCTACGCCGTCAAGAGTGGTCAAATAGACGCAAACTTCATGGGATCCCACTGTGGATGGAAAAGTACCTGAGTACCCGTGAGAGTCGCCCGCTCCAGGGAAGCGCGAGTTGATGCCCGGCGATGAACCACCGGCAATTAGCGAGTGCCTCACGCCATCGATTGTCACCATAACCGCAACCGGTTTGGTTAGTGCGCCAGGATAGACTGCCCACCCTGACACCGTCACTCCGTTCGTACCCGACGACTTCTCCCACACGCCAGTCGGCGGCGAATCGGCAGTGACAACATGTTGTACGAGGCAACCCTGACGGGCCTCCCCCGTAGAAACATATGCAAGGTACAGGCAGACGGTATGAGTTCCGGCAGAGGCGGGGATATTAATTGAGTAGCCGTGGTTGTCTCCAGCGCCGGGATATTTCGCCCCTACGCCGGGAGATGCCTCGTCGGCTGTCGCCGTCGTTCGTTTGCCATCGACGTCCACCGACACTTTAACTGCCTTGCCAAGGTCACCAGGATAGACAGCCCAGCCCGATACCGTGATCTGATCAATGCCGGTCGCCTTCTCCCAAACGCCTGTCGGCGCTGCATCCGGCGCGACAACAACGACGGGAAGGCACCCCTGTTTAACATCCTTCCCGCTGTCGATGATGTACAGGCAGACTTGCCTGACGCCCGCCGCGGCAGGCACAGTAAGCGAGTAGCCGTGCTTTCCCCCCGAGCCAGGGTAGGTCAAGTCGCTTGCGGGAGACGAGGTGTCGGCCGTGGCTTCCGTGCGTGCACCGTCCACGGTCACAGCGATCGTCGCTGACTTCGAATAGTTGCCGGGGTAGAGCGCCCAGCCGCTCACCGTCACTCCGCCAGCGCCGGTGGCAGACTCCCACGAGCCGACTGCTGGCGTGCTCGGCGCAACAACGGTCTGCGTGAGGCAGCCTATCCGTGTCTCACCAATCGATTTGTGAAGCAGGAATAGACATACCTCGTGATCGCCGGGACTCGCAGAGATGGACCCCTGGTAACCGTGGGAATCACCTGCTCCCGGGTAGCGGATCCCCACACCCGGTGATGGCTGATTCGCCACGAACGTCGAACGATTCCCGTCCACTTCAACAGCCACACCGACCGGCGTCGCTAACGCTGTTGGATATACGGCCCAGCCCGCGAACTGCACAGCACCCGCGCCGCTCGCACGCTGCCAGACGCCAGTCGGCCCGGGCGTAACGTTCTGCGTCAGGCATCCCTGTTTGGTCTCGCCCACCGACTTGTGAATGAGGTAGAGGCATACCTCGTGACTTCCAGGCGAGGCCGGGATAGTCCCCAAGTACCCGTGCATATCGCCAGCCCCCGGATATTTCGCATCTACACCGGCAAACCTCTTGTTCGCCGTTAGAGGATAGCGAGCTCCATCGACCGAGACGGATACGCTTACCGAAGTTGTGAGCGCATTCGGGTACACCGCCCAGCCAGACACGGTCACTCCCCCGTCGCCAGCTGAAGTTGACCAGACGCCGGTTGGAGCGGGAGTGACCGTCTGTGTCAGGCAACCGAGTCGAGTCGACCCGCCGTCGCGATTGACGACGTATACGCATACATTGTGATTCCCGGGCTCCGCAGCAAACGTTCCCCGATAACCATGGTTGTCCCCTGCTCCCGGCCAATTGGCATTTAACCCAGGCGAAGGGAGGTTCGCCTGCAGGGGATACCAACTTGAGTCGATCTGAACCGAGATTGACGCGGTTGCGGGGCGGGCGTCCGGATACACCGCCCAACCAGTAACTGTCACTCCGCCGTCGCCCGACGAGGTAAGCCACGCGCCTAGAGGCTTGGGCGCCGTTGGTGAGCCAAACCAGTCACTATAAATCCGCCAAAAGTTGCGATTCCCGTAAGAACCACACGCGTCGCCCGCGCCATAGAGGTTCGCGAGGGCTGACGGATTGGGTTGATACGGAGTGTAGATGTAGAGATTCGCTGTGGCTTGGTTGACAATATTCACGGTCGTCCCGCCGCAGGCGGGGTCGGGATGATACTGAATGTACGTTGGACCAATCCTGTAATTCCAGGAATTGGGGAATGCAGTGTATTGCCGAAACTGCCAGGCCGATTTGTACACCTGATTCTGGAATCCAAAATACCGGGCATCGCAGTTCGCACTCCAATTTGGGCCGCTATCCGGACAGCCCCAACCCATCGCTCGCTGATATCCATAGGCGCTTGGATTCGTTACCAGCGACTGCTCTTTCTGCATCAAAACGAGCAACACCTTCGGGCTTATCCCGCATGCCTGAGCTGCTTTGACGACAATGCTTGCAGCGGATTCGGCCGAGGACCCGGCGTACTGCTGGCAGCCATTCGAGGTGTCTGCAGCAATCGTGCGCGTCGACGCGACATAATTCGCGAGGCACGGCACACCGTCCCTCGGATTACATGACTTCGAAACGAAGAAATTCTGAACGTCGGCAACAGTCATTGAGGACGTGTCGTAGAAGTTCGCATCGCTAATGATGTGTCCCGCTTGAAACTGGGAACCCGATAGGGCGCTAGCGGGCTCCGCAGAACCGGCGAGCCCGAACCCAGCCGAGAGCCCCGCGACCGTGACCGCAGCCCCGACGAACGCGGCTAACAAACGGCGTGGTCGTATCATCGTTGGGCCCCAGTCTCAATGAGCCCCGAATGCGGTCGCTCTCCGAGGCGTACCCGCACCATTGTACGTGGATGTACGGCCAACGGCCCGCTACGATCGCCGCATCCTGGCGTCCCGGATTACCCCCGAAACTGGGGTCAGCGAAGATGGAAACGCCGAAGAACTCTACCGACAAATGGCCGAGCGCGCTTCACCACACCTACTCCGATTCGAATCGGAGTCGCGAGTCGCCAAGTCCAGCCTGCGAGAAGGTGCGCATGTGCATTTGCGGCATCCTCGAACACAAGAACTTGTCGTATCTGAGTCGCCGCCCCTCTGTCGAGCACCAAAGGCATGGCATCAAGTTTTTCAATCACCCTGGATTCCGATCGCTGCCATTCTTCGAGGTCGTGCACATCGTACGAAGACCGGCCATTTTCCCAGCGCCGATAGATGCTCGTGAGTTCGGTTGCATTCGTAACTCCGAGCAACGACGCCCCCCGCAGGATCACGTCCCAGTCTTCGCATACTTCGAGCTCTTCATCAAAGCGGAATCCCAGCTTCTCAAAAAGGACCCTCGGAAATGCCCAGCCCATGAACGGCGACGAGTTCACGCGGATATGCCGGAGCTGATCGTACTCCTCTGGGTATTCGGCCCGAATTGAGGAGAGTGTGAGGAATCCTGCTTCCGCGTCCGGCCAAGCTTCTGGCTGCACGTTTTGCAATCCGACCTGCGCGCGAATCAGGCGGTTGCCGGCGGTTTCAGCCGCGCTCCGGAAAGTCTCGACCCAGTGACCGAAAAGGAGATCATCATCGTCGTAGATTGCAATGTACTGTCCCGTTGCCCGCGACAGGGCAACGTTCAGTGGATGCGCACGGCCCCCGCCGCTAACTTCGGCGATGCTAATCCTTGACCGGAAATCGACAGCCTGCTCGTCAACGGCTGCACGCACTGCTACCGCTCCCACCTCGTCGGAGTCGTGATCAGCAACGATAACGTCAAAATCTTGGCAGGACTGAGCCGCCAGGCACAGCAAAGCATCTTTCAAAGTTTCGATCCGACGTCCCTGAGTTCGAACGATCACCGTGAGAAACGGGCCGTGGGTGACGTCGGGCGTTAGTGCCGCACGAAGGTCATCGGCAGCCGTCAGCAGTGCTGGGTCGGCGTGAGGGGACTGCGCGACTGAATCCAGAAGATCGATAAGAAGTGAGGTCATTGCTCTCCCTGCGCTGAACTCGTGCCGGAACGTCCCACTGAGGCTTCCGGCAGCGCGGAAGCTGGGTTTGCGACATCTCGAGTTCTCAGCGCCGAGAACCGCGCCTTCCAGTATGCCCAACCGTGACCTGGACCCCAATTCTTGAGCAGCATCGCCTGCTTTTCGACTAGGTGCCAACTTAGCCAGGCACAACCAGCCGAAAGCGCGAGCGAAAGCAGGAAGTAGGGAGCGAAGCCCCACTTTGTCACGCCGAAATAGGCAAGCGATTGTTGAACGAGAAATCCATAAATATAGACACCGTACGAGTAGTCATTCTTTGCGCCGACCCGCTGAAACCCGTTGGGCAGCCACGCCGCAACAAAGAGCACAAGGTAAACGGCTGCAAGAGTGCCAATCGTCTGAAACCCGCCCAGTCGGAGAGTGCCTAGAACAACCAGCGCCGACAGCGCGCCAAGGCGATTGTCATAAGGCACGAACTGGGGGTATAAGGCGATACACGAGCCAAGCAGGAACGTCATGGTCAGGAACACTCGTTGCTGGTCACCCAAAAACGGCGCGATTGACGCGAGGGATTCTGGAGACGTCAGATTCACGACTTGGGCGACCATGAAGAAGGCCGTCGTTAGCGGGAGGATGAAACGTGCCTTGGTGAGAACTCCGAAGGCCACGGCCGCGCCAATCACGAGATAGCAGTTCCACTCGTAGATCAGCGACCATAGCGACCCATTGAGCACGCTGGCATGAACGAGTGCGCCATAAGGTGTGGTGTCTGCGAATATGTTCTGAATGCCGAAGGTGCCGATCTTCAGCGTCCAGTTGGCCTCGATGTACTGAAGTGGTGTTGCCGTTCCGCTGGCGAACAAGTCGCCAGCGCTACCGTCCGCCAGCGTCCAGACAATGGGCGCGACAATGAACGCCGCAACGATAAGCACTGTCCAATAGCCGGGGAAGATTCGAAGAACGCGACGCCACATAAACTGCACGACGTCGCCGCTGAGGCCGCTCTTGGCAATCAGATAGCCACTGATCGCAAAGAATCCGCCTACAGCGAGGCTGCCTGCCGTTGCTTGACCATGGGTTAGCCGCGAGACAGGGTCAATACCGAATCCGCCAAGCGGGTAAGAGTGGTCGAAAATGACGAGCGCGGCCAAAACTAGACGGATGAGCCCGAGAGAGTTCCGATGCCCTCCGAGGGCTTCCGATATTGTGACCGAAATTCGAAGGGCCGGCTCAGTAGCGGTGTGGCGCATAGTTTCCAGACGTGAACTGACCGACATCATGGCCGGGGTCGATTTGCGCAGGAAGTCTGTGCTCTGCGCGCCGCCTCTCGAATTCCGCGAGTACCTTCACCTCGACCGGCGACGCCGAAGCTTGGAAGGCTGAAATGATGCGATCGACGACATCCTGCCGGGAATACTTGTGTGCGAGCAGCAGCGCTGCCTCGGCCGAGTAGTACACCTCTGCGTCCCCTGGCAAATAAGTTGCTCCGGAAGAAAGGCGCTTGTCGTGAAATAGCCGAGCAGACGGCTGGTGAAGCACCGCGAACCCTGCAAGTTTCACGCGCCAAGAGTAGTCGACGTCATCGCAGTACATAAAGAACGTATCGTCATCGAACCCACCAACGGAGTCGAATACTTCCCGGGCAGTCGCGAGACACGCCCCTGACGCCCACGCGGTTTCCCCTGTACGGGAATTGAATTCTTTGGGGTGTTCGATAGGCAGCTGCCGGGCATCGACTGCCCCCACTCCCGGCCCGAGAGCTGCCATGAGCCTCGCTAACGCATCCGGCGCTACGACTCCGTCGGGATTCACGAATACCAATACGTCCGATTTGCCTTGGGATGCTACGACATTATGGCCGCCACCGTGTCCAAGATTCGCGCCGAAGAACTGATACCGGAAAGATCCGCCCGCCGCCTCAACTATCTCTCTCAACTGAGCGAGAAGCCCCTCAGCGAACACCGGTTCTGGAGACGAGTCGCCCACGGCAATTTCCCAGTCATTGACGCTCCGAGCATCTTTCGCCAATTGTGCTGCGTGTGCTAGAGCACAAACCGAACGAAGAATGTCTTGTGGAGAATTCTCGTAAAGGATTGTCTGAATAGACAGACTCGTCATTCAGACACTCCGTCCAAGGACCTCAGATACTTGTCAATCGTTGGACCAGAGTCCCCGATGGCCACAAGGTCTCCATTGTTGAGCCACGCTACCTGGTCGCACATTTCACGCACCTGCCCCATCGAATGCGACACCAAGATGACCGTCTTTCCCGCTGTCTTCAAGTCGATGAATTTTTGGCGACATTTCTCTTGAAAGTCGGTGTCGCCAACAGCGAGGACTTCGTCCACAACAAGGATGTCGGGATTGACGTTGATAGCGATGGAAAATCCGAGCCGAACGTACATGCCCGATGAGTAGTTCTTCACGGGCTGATCGATAAACTGGCCTACGCCGGAGAATTCCACGATTTCGTCGAACTTTGCGGCGACTTCCTTCTTGGCCATGCCCAAAATCGAGCCGTTGAGAAAGATGTTCTCTCGGCCCGACAGTTCTGGGTGAAAACCTGACCCGACTTCCAGTAGCCCAGCAAGGCGACCGTTGTGCGTGATTGTGCCGCGATCTGGGTAGTAGATCTTCGACAAGCACTTGAGCAGCGTTGATTTGCCTGACCCGTTGCTGCCGATGAGGCCAAAGGTGGTTCCAGCGGGGACCGCGAACGATACGTCGTTCAGCGCCCAAAAGTCCTCGTGCACAGAAACTCGCCTGCGCATAATCGCTGCTTTGAGTGATTGGTTACGTTCGTGGTAGAGCCGGAACTTCTTTCCGACATTTTCGACGCTGACCGCAACTTCGCTCACAGGAGTTCCGCCAGCTTCTTCTCGCTACGGCGAAAGACCCAAAGACCTACAACGAGTGCGGCGATGGACCATACGACGCAGAGTAAAAAGTCAGCGGGGTTCGGCCAGCGATTATCGTATAGCAGCTGACGGAAGACATTCACAAAAGGCACCATCGGATTCAGATTGTAGATGTCGAGGACGGTGATATTCGTGCCCAATAGTCCTCCGGTTGACCCCGATTGAGCCTCGACAAGATTAATCGGATAGATGATAGGCGTCAGGTACATCCAGATTTGAAGCAGGATCGTGACGAAGTACTGAGTATCGCGGAAGTGCACGTTGGCAATGGATAGCAACAGCGCTAAGCCGGTCGCAAACGCTGCGAGCAATATCATCTGCACGATCAGCAGTGGAATCCACGGCAGCACGAAGGCGCCGCAAAGCATCAGCACAATCAGCAGAACAGCCATCTCAAACAGCCAGTTGAAGCCGACCGAACCCACCGTCGACAAAGGAAGGGTTATTCGCGAGAAGTAGACCTTCTGAACGAGGCCTGCGTTCGTCACCAGAGACGCCATACCCTTGTTGAGGACTGTCGCGAAGAACGTCCATGGGAGGAGAGCGCAGAGCAGCCACAACACGAATATGTTCAGGCCGCTCGGCTTTCCGGGGTCCGGCTGGACTCGAATGATAAACGCGAAGACAATCGTGTACACCAGCATTGATGCAAGCGGGTTGACCAACGACCAAAGCTGGCCGAACACCGTCCGCTTGTATTGGCCTTTGATTTCTCTCAGAGTGAGATTCAGCAGAAGTTCGCGTGAAGAGAGGATCTCCTTCAGGATTGACATCGCTTTCCTCGCTTCGGCGGACCATGAATTGCCGCAGACCAATGTAACTCACTTTGCGTGGTAGCCCGCTCACAGGCGCACCCAATTAGGATGGCTGCCGTATGACTCCCCCTCATTTCTCCGATGACTCGCCCGCTGTCGCCGTAATTACGGTGAGCTATGGGTCGGAAGCGGTGCTGCCGGGCTTTTTGACGTCGGTCAATTCGGCCTGCGCCACTAAGCCGCTCCTCATCATCGCCGACAACAAGCCGGGCCCGTTGTCTCGAGTACGTGAACTCGCCGAAGATTATGGAGCACACTACCTTCCACTGCCTATGAATCCAGGTTATGGAGGTGGGATGAACGCCGCCGCCGCGGATTTACCTGAGTCGATCGAGTGGATCTTGATATCCAATCCAGATGTCGAACTCGGTGTGGGCACAATTGACCGGCTTGTCCACGTCGGGAGCGCCGACCCGACAATTGGATCGGTAGGGCCAGCGATCATTACTCTCGAAGGAAACGTCTATCCGTCGGCAAGAACTATTCCATCTCTTCGTACCGGAATTGGACACGCTCTCTTCGCCAACCTGTGGATCAACAACCCCTGGACGCGCGTCTACCGGAACGAAAGCGGCGATGCTGACAAGCAGCGCGATGCCGGATGGCTCTCCGGCTCCTGCTTGCTTGTGCGTCGACGGGCGTTCGAGGCTCTCGGTGGTTTCGATTCTAGGTACTTCATGTACTTCGAAGACGTGGATCTCGGGTACCGGCTCGGACAGGCGGGCTGGCGCAACGTCTACGTGCCGGACGTAAGCGCTAAGCATGTCGGAGCACACGCAACTGAAGGTGAATCGGCTGCGATGATTGCCGCCCATCACGAGAGTGCCCGGCGCTTCCTAGCCAGAAAGTATTCGAACCCGTTGCTCTGGCCGGTGCGAGTCTTTTTGACGGTGGGACTGAACGTACGTTCCCGGCTACTGCAACGCCGAGAGCTAAGGTCTCGAGCCCTCGGAGATCAGGCTGTCGTCAATAATCTGGACAAGTAGCGGCCGTATCCGCTTTTCTCCAGCGGCTTCGCCAACTCCACAATCTGAGACCGGTCGATCCAGCCCTGGCGCCAGGCGATCTCTTCGATGCAGCCGATCTTGAAACCCTGTCGGTCCTCGATAACGCGCACGTATTCCGAGGCCTGCATCATTGACTCGAATGTGCCCGTGTCGAGCCAGGCCGTGCCTCTATCCAGCACCTGGACATGAAGATTGCCGCGCTCGAGATAGCGTTCGTTGACGGTGGAGATCTCGAGCTCTCCGCGAGCACTCGGCTCGATCGTCTTGGCAATCTCGACGACCGAGTTGTCGTAGAAGTAGAGGCCGGGCACCGCGTAGTTGCTCTTCGGCTGAGCCGGCTTCTCCTCGATCGACAGTGCCCTGAAATCGTCATCAAATTCGACGACGCCGTAGGCCGTGGGGTCACTCACCTGGTAGGCGAAGATCACGGCACCTTCGATGTCGTTGTGGTTCTGCAGAGCAGACCCGAGACCGGTGCCGTGGAAGATGTTGTCGCCAAGCACGAGCGCAACGCTGTCATCGCCGATGAACTCTTCACCGATGATGAACGCCTGCGCAAGGCCATCTGGCGAGGGCTGCACGGCGTATTCGATGCGGATGCCGAGCTGGGACCCATCGCCGAGCAACGCGCGGAACTGCGAGTTGTACTCGGGCGTGGTGATGATGAGGATCTCGTTGATGCCAGCCATCATCAGCGTCGACAACGGGTAATAGATCATCGGCTTGTCGTAGATGGGCATGAGCTGCTTCGAGATGCCTTTGGTGATCGGCCACAGCCGCGAGCCCGAGCCGCCGGCGAGAATGATTCCGCGCATGTGTCAGCGCCCCCCGTTGTTCAGCGAGTCGTAGAACGCGCGAGCCGCATCCCAGGTGGGGAGCAGGCCGGCATCCGCGGCTTCAAGAAGCCCGGGTGCATCGGTGTCCTTCGGCGAGAGCAGCGGCGCGCCGGCTTCGTCAGGAAACCGCAATGCGACATCGGCGTCGAGCGGGTTGATGCCATGCTCGCGGGTTGGGTTGTAGACATCCGTCACAAGATAACTCACCGTTGCGTCCTCAGTAAGCGCCACGAAGCAGTGGCCCAGGCCTTCAGCGATATAGATCGCGCGCCGATCCTTGTCGTCGAGAAGCACCGAATCCCACGTGCCGAAAGTCGGTGAACCCACGCGAATATCGATAACGAAATCGAGGACTGCACCATAAGGGGCGGTGACGTACTTGGCCTGGCTGGGGGGAACATCCGCAAAATGGATGCCGCGCACCGACCCGCGCTTCGAAACCGACGTGTTTGCCTGCCGCAAGTTCAGGGAATGCCCGAGAGTCTCCTCGAGCCGATCGAACCGGTACCACTCGAGAAAGACGCCACGGTCGTCGCCGTGCTGCTTCGGCGTGATCTCGTAGGAGTCGGGAATGGACAGCTCGCGAATCTGCACCCGCCGAGTCTAGCAATCGGCCCCACGATAGACTCTTCGCTGAGTTTGTCGACAGAAAGCACCCATTCCCCATGAAGATTCTCGTCACCGGCGGCGCCGGTTTCATCGGCTCCAACTTCGTGCGGCGCACGCTCGAAGACGCCTACCCGGGCCTCGAGGGTGCGGAGGTCGTGGTGCTCGACGCGCTCACCTACTCGGGCAATCTCGAGAACCTCGCATCCGTCGCCGATTCGCCCCGGTACACCTTTGTTAAGGGCGACATTCGCAACGGGGGGCTGCTTGACGAGCTGTTCCCCTCCGTCGACGCGGTCGTGCACTTCGCGGCCGAGTCGCACGTGGACCGTTCGGTTCGCGACGCCTCGATCTTCGTCGAGACGAACGTGCTCGGCACCCAGCAGCTTTTGGATGCCGCGCTGCGCAACAACCTTCAGCGCTTCGTGCACGTCTCGACCGACGAGGTCTACGGATCCATCGCCGAAGGTTCGTGGGCGGAGGACCGCCCGCTCGAGCCGAATTCGCCGTACTCGGCGTCGAAGGCCGGCAGCGACCTGCTGGCACGCAGCTACTTCCGCACCCACGGCCTGAACGTGTCGATCACGCGCTGCTCCAACAACTACGGGCCATTCCACTTTCCCGAGAAGGTCATCCCGCTGTTCGTCACGAACCTCATCGACGACAAGCATGTTCCCCTCTACGGCGAGGGCAACAACATCCGCGACTGGCTGCACGTCGACGACCACACGCGCGGCATCGCGATGGTGCTTACGCGAGGGCGCGCCGGCGAGATCTACAACATCGGCGGCGGTACCGAGCTGACCAACAAGCAGCTCACCCAGCTGCTGCTCGACGCCACCGGCAAGGACTGGTCGTACGTCGACCGCGTCGCCGACCGCAAAGGCCACGACCTGCGCTACTCGGTCGACATCTCCAAGATCCAGGCCGAGCTCGGCTACGAGCCGCAGGTTCCGTTCGAGCAGGGGCTCGCCGACGTGGTGCAGTGGTACCGCGACAACCGCGCCTGGTGGGAGCCGCTGAAGGCCCGCGCCGCGCTCGAGGCGTGAGCATGCGATATCTCATCACGGGGGCGGGCGGCATGCTCGGGCTCGATCTGCAGCGCGCGCTCGAGGGGCGCGACGTGACGGCGCTGACGCGGGCCGAGCTCGACGTGACGAACATGGACGAGGTGCGGCAGGCAGCATCCGCTCATGGGGTCATCGTGAACGCGGCCGCCTACACGAAGGTCGACGACGCCGAGACGCACGAGGCCGAGGCGCACGCGGTCAACGCGGTCGGTGCCGAGAACCTGGCCATCGCCGCGGCAGAGAACGGCGCGCGGCTCGTGCAGCTCTCGACCGACTACGTCTTCGACGGCGCTGCCTCCGCGCCATACGCCGAGGACACGGCGCTCGCGCCGATCTCGGCATACGGTCGCACCAAAGCGGATGGCGAGCGCCGCGCACTGGCCGCGAACCCGGGTGCGACATACGTCGTGCGCACCGCTTGGCTGTACGGCGCGGGCGGGCCGAACTTCGCCAAGACCATGCTGCGCCTGGCCGACACGCACGAGACCGTGAGCGTCGTCGACGACCAGCGCGGGCAGCCGACGTGGACCGGCGACCTGGCGGCGCAGATCGTGACGCTTCTCGACAGCGACGCGCCCGGCGGCGTCTACCACGGCACGAACGCGGGCGAGACGACGTGGTTCGGCTTCGCGAGGGCGGTGTTCGAGTCGGCGGGGTTGAACCCTGATAGGGTCACACCGACAGACAGCTCGACGTTTGTGCGGCCGGCGCCTCGGCCCTCGTATTCCGTGCTCGGCCATGAGGCCTGGCACAAGGCCGGTCTGGCCCCCATGCGCGACTGGCGCGAAGCGCTTGCGGAGGCCGCCAGCAGGGGGTTGTGAGGCCATGGCAACACTTCGCGTTGTCGTCGATCCGCTCATCTCCGCAGACGGCGGCGGCATCGGGCGATACACGCGCGAGTTGACCAGCCAGCTCATCGAGACGGCACCACGCGGGTGCGACGTCGAGGGCATCGTCGCCTCGCACGCGGCCGAGAAGTACGAGCGGCTCGAGGCGCAACTGCCCGGGCTCGTGCGGCTGCACACCGTGCCGCTGCGGCGACGTGAGCTGGCGCGCGCGTGGCAATACGGAATCGGGATCCCGATCGGGCCCGGCATGATCCACTCCCCCGGGCTGCTCGCCCCGCTCATGAAGCACGACCGGACCATCGACGGAACGCAGGTCGTCGTCACGATTCATGACACGCTCGCGTACACGCATCCGGAATCGCTGAAGCCACGCGACGTGCAGTGGCAGAAGGCCATGATCAAGCGGGCACGCAAGCACGCCGATGCGATCGTCGTGCCCACGCATGCGGTCGCGACGCAGCTGGGCGAGCGCTTCGACTTCGGCGATCGCATCCGCGTGATCAGCGGGGCGCCGGCCGCGACGCTGCGGCTCGGTTCGGCCTCGGACGCCGACGAGCGCGCGAGGGCGCTCGGGCTGCCCCCGCGGTACATTCTCGCGATGGGCGGTATCGACCCGCGCAAGGGCCTGCGCTCGCTCATCGCCGCCATGGCCCTGCCCGAGACCGAGGGGCTGCCGCTGCTGATCGCCGGAGCCGAGGCGGCGCCTGCCGAGGAGGCCGCTGGTGCCGTCGGCGTCGAGACCGCGGCCGGAGTCGCCGCTGCCGCAGGGCTGGCCGAGAACCGCGTGCGCATGCTCGGGCAGCTCGACGACGCCGACCTCGCGGTGGCGCTCGACCGCGCCGCAGTCTTCGTCTACCCGAGCCTCGCCGAGGGCTTCGGCCTGCCGGTCATCGAGGCGTTCCGGTTCGGCACGCCGGTCGTGCACTCCGACGACCCCGCACTCACAGAGGTCGCCGACGGTGCCGGTCTCTCCGTTCCACGAGCGGATGCCGCAGGCTATCCCCGCCGCCTGGCCGACGCCATCGGGCGCATCCTGGGCGACGCGGCTCTCGCCGAGAAGCTCGGCGTGCTCGGCCAGGACCGGGCGCGCGCGTTCAGCTGGCGCGACTCGGCCGAGCGCATCTGGCAGCTGCACGCCGACCTGTAACGGCGGTGTGCCCGCTCAGCCGAGATAGGCGTCGATGAGTTCACGTCCCTGCGCATCCACGCTTGCAGCGTCGCTCTGACGCACAATGCGACCACCGCTGAGCACATAGACGTGGTCGCAGACCTGCAGCGCAAGATCGACGCGCTGTTCGACGAGCAGTATCGATTGCCCGCGTTCACGTAGCGCGCCAAGCGCATCCGCCATGCCCTGAATCGCCAGCGGTGCCAGGCCGAGAGACGGTTCATCGAGCAGCATCAACGACGGAGCACTCATCATCATGCGCCCGATGGCGACCATCTGCTGCTCTCCACCGCTCATCGCTGTCACCGGTCGTGAGCGATAGCGCTCGACGACAGGAAACAGCTCGAACACGGATCGCAGCAGTGCCTCTGTGCGCTCCTTGTCATGTCGCAGGTGCAACCCGCCGAGCCGCAGGTTGTCCTCCACCGTCTGGCCGAGGAAGAGCCGTCTGCCCTCGGGAACCAGGGCGACATGGCCGCGAGCCACGCGATGCGGCGGCATCGCAGTGATGTCGGTGCCGTCGACGATGACAGAGCCCCGCCGGTGACGCAGCATGCCCATGATGGCGCGCAGCACTGTCGTCTTGCCTGCGCCATTGGGGCCGAGGAGGGCGACCGCCTGGCCCTTGGCGACGCTCAGGGTGATGTCGTGGATCACCTCGAACCGACCGTAACCGGCCGACAGGCCCTCGACCGTCAGCGCCGGGGATGCGTGTTCGCTCATTGGCCCAGGTACACCTCTCGCACTCGTTCGTTCTGCCTGACCTGCTCTGCGGGGCCACTGGTCACCAGCTTGCCCGCGGCGAGAACTGTGACATCGTCACACACACCGAAGATGAACTGAGTCTGGTGCTCGACGATGACCATCGTCACGCCCTTGGCGCGAAGATCGTCGATGATCTCGGTGACCTCCGCGACCTCACTCGCCGACAAGCCCGCCAGAGGCTCATCGAGGATAAGGATGTTCGGCTCGCCCACGCACGCCGCCGCCAGTTGGGTCAGCTGCTCAACCCCGTGTGGCACATCAGCAACGCGTGCCTCATTCCAGCTCTCGGCGAGACCAACAGAGCGGATTGCCTCCCCGGCCTCCGACCGAATGCGGCGATGGTCGCGGCGCGCGCTCGGCAGCAGAGGCCAGATGAGCGAACGCAAAGCCACTCTCGGGGTGCGGTGATAGAGACCGATCGTCACGCTCTCCCGAACCGAGAGCTCGTCGGCGAGCACGGCCGTCTGAAAGGTGCGCAGCAGCCCGAGCCCGGGCCTGCGGTGTGCGGGCAACCCGTCGACGCGAACGGAACTGACCCTGATCTCGCCCGCATCCGGTCGCAACGCCCCCGAGATCAGGTTCACGAGCGTGCTCTTGCCCGAACCGTTCGGGCCGATCAGACCATGCACTGTGCCGCGCCGTACACGCAGGTCGACGTCATCGACGACCGTGTTGCCGCGTATATAGGAGAAGCGGATTCCCTCGCATTCGAGCGCGTATTCGTCGGATGGCCACGAGACCTCACGGATCCGCGCGGGCCTCTCGATGGGGGCTGTCACGGCGGGCTCGCCCGCCGCATCCGTCACATGATGTCGCGTCGTGCTGCTGCGCGACACGATGCGCCGCCAGAACCAACCGACAAGCCCCATCACCCCGCCGGGGAACAGCACGATGACCAGCAGGAAGATCAGTCCGAAGATCGCCTCCTGCACGAGCGGATCGATTGAGACGACGACGGGGAACGCACTCACGAACGCCGCACCGATGAGAGGGCCGACGCGGGTATTGATGCCGCCGAAGATCACCATGACGAGAATGTTCACCGACATCGTCCACGTGAACTGGCTCGGTGAGATGTAGCCGGTGAACGAGAACGCCCAGCCCGCCATTGCCGCCAGCCCGGCGGACAGCGCGAAGACGCCCACTTTGGTCGCGGCTGTGCGCACGCCGTTGGCCGCCGCGAAAGGTTCCGCGTCACGAATCGCGAGCAGCACGGGGTACATGGCTGAGGCACGGATGCTCCACACCACGCCGACCGCGAGAAGCAGCACCAGTCCCACACACCAGACCAGGGAGGACCCGAGGAACGAGAGCGACGCGGGGAAGCTCGGCAGAGGCGGCCCCGCGATGCCATTCAAGCCCCCGGTAAACGGGAAGTCGGTCAGCACTACGGTGACAACGAGCGAAAAGATGAAGGTCATGATCGCGAAGTAGAGGCCGCTGACACGTAGGGAGAGGGTTCCGAGGATCGCCCCGATGAGGCCGACACCGACGATGACCACGGGCAGGAGCACGAAGATGTTCCATCCGGCGTGGTAGAGCAGGGTCGTTCCGTAGGCACCGAGTGCGAACAGGCCGGCGTGACCGAGCGAGTACAGCCCCGTGACCCCGGCGACGAGGTCTAGGCTCACCGCCAGCACGGCGAAAACCCCGCCGGTCACGAAGAGGCTCTGGGCGAAGTAGCCGCCGTTGGCGACGCCGCCGACAGAAGCGAGATAGGCGATGGCGACGGCGATCATGCCGAGGGAGATCAACCGGCCTCGCCGAGATGGCGCAGCGGCCCTGGGTCGAGTCTCGCGCCGAAGAAGTGTTGTGGTCATGAGCGCACCGCCGGGAGGGCCAGCTCAGCGGATCTGCGGCCACGGCCGAGCCACCGCGCGAAGAGGTTTCCCGAGGCGAAGAGCCCGTGCGGTGCGATGAGCAGCACCGCGACGACGACGACGAACGGGAACCAGTCGGAAGCCTGCGAGTTGATGTAGGTGTTCGCGACGACCGAGAGCACGCCGAGCAGCACTCCCCCGCCCATCGCCGCCGCCGGCTTGTCGATGCCGCCGATCATGAGAGCGATGAAGCCGGCGATGCCGTAGGTATCGCCCAGATACGGGTTCGCAAACGTAATCGGGCCCACGAGCACGCCGGCGACCCCAGCGAGCAGTCCGCCGATCGCGAAGGCAATGACGGCATACGCGGTCGCATTCGCGCCGACCGCCGTGGCCATTTCGGGATCGCCCGAAATGGCCATACCGACCTTGCCGAACAGCGTGCGCGTGCGAAAAACCTCAAAGGCAACGAGCACCACAGCCGCGACGATGACGGCCAGCATCTCCTGCCATGTGGTCGACGTACCGAAGAGGCGGATGCTGTGGTGGTACAGAAGGGCAGGGAATGCCCTCGAGGTCGGCCCGAAGATCATCGCGGCAACCGACGCGAGAACAATGGCCACGCCAAGGGTACTGACCAGCCAGCCGAAGCCGGTACGGTCCACCTTGAGCACCGGCGCAACCGCGCCGTAGTAGATCGCGACGCCAAAGCCGGTAGACAAGGCGATGCCGGCAACGATCGAGAGCCACACCGGCACGCCGATTGCGCTCAATCCTGAGACGGTCATGATCGAGACCATCAGCAGCTGGCCGGTGGCGAAATTGATCACCTTGGTCACGTAGAAGACCACGGCGAACGCCATTGCGACGAGGCCGTACACGGCTCCTGTCGCCAGGCCGCTGAGCAAGACTTGCAGCATTCTTCTCCTCGAGTTCTCGTGTGCTGTGTTCGTGGTGGGGCGGTGCCGGGCGGTGACCCCGGTCGTCCGAGACAGACGACCGGGGTTCGCTTCCTAGTCGACCGCCACCCAGGCGTCGGATGCGGCGTCGTACCGAACAACGGTCAGCTGATCCGTCGTCAGCGTGGAATGCTGCTTCTCGGTGAACGTCAGACTGCCGGTCAGACCATCGAAGTTCGTGATCTTGTTCAACTGAGTGCGCAGAGACTCCGGCTCGGTCGACTTGCCCTCCTCGATCGCCTTCTTGAGGATGTAGACGGCGTCATAGGTGAGCTCGGCGAACGCGGTCGCGTCCACGCCGAACTTCTTCTTGTAGTCGTCACGGAACGTGGACAGACGCGCATTCGGGTTCATGTCCGTGGTGATCAGGGCGCAGATCATGCCGTCGCCTTGCTTCTTCGCGAGGCCCGAGAACGTGGTGTCAGAGCAGGTCTCGTCGTTGCCAAGAAAGGTGAAGTCGGCTCCCTCGGTCTGTGCCTCCTGCATGAAGGACGCCTGATCCTGCGGGGTTAGCCACACATCGACGCAGTCAGCGCCCGACTGCTTGATCTTGCGGATCTCAGCCTTCAAGCCAACGGTGGCGCCGGTGGACCAGTTCTCTGTGATCGACTCGTCAAGTGCCAGCTTCTTACCCGCAGCGTCGTACGCGAGCTTGATACCGGCGAGCCCGCCCATGCCGTAACCGCTGGGATCGTGCAGCACGGCGAGGCCGGTGCAGTTCTTCAGCGCGTACTCTCCCAGCTTCTCACCCCATGCGAAGGTGTTGAGGCTGGTACTCCATGCCCATGCGTACGGGTCAGCTTCGGGCCCGTTCGGATAGATCGACAAACCCGCATCGTCTACCGGGCCGAGTACGGGGAACTTCTTTTGATCCGCCAGCGCGGCGACCGTCGGCCCCTGGTCCGGCGATCCGAGGATCGCGACCGCGCCCTGGCTCTGCAGCTTGCTGAAGAGCTGAGACGCTTTGGTCGCATCCGCTCCGTCGTCGTAACCCTGGAACTTCAGCTTCTTGCCGAGAACCGTGCCGCTGCTGTTGATTTCGTCGATCGCGAGTTCGGCCCCGTTGAAGGCGGCCTGCCCTGTGGTGCCGTAAGCGCCGCTTGTTCCGGCGATGCCCCCCACGAGAATGGTGCCGCCGGAGCCGCCGGAGCCGCCGCTACCGACGCCTCCAGAGCATCCGGCGAGCGCGAGCGCGGTCAGGGCCGCGATTCCCGCAACTGTGATCTTCTTCATGGCCTTCACTTCCTTGTGTGTTGTGGTCGAGGTGTTGTGGTGTTACGGGGCGAGGTAGCCGCCATCGACGACCAGCGCCGTGCCGGTCACATAACTGGCTTCATCGCTCGCGAGGAACAGCACGGCGTACGCGGTCTCGATCGGGATCCCGGGCCGCTTGAGCACGGTTCCGGCGATGAGTGCCTCGTTGATCTCCGGCGCCTGGTGCTCGTTCATCGGCGAGAGGATGTAGCCGGGATGCAGTGAGTTGCAGCGGATGCCGTCGGTTCCGTGCGTCGCGGCGACGTTCTTGCTGATGTTGAGGATCGCGCCCTTGGCCGCCTGGTACGCGAACGAGTTCGGCACTCCTGCGAGGCCCCAGATCGACGAGACGTTGATGATCGAACCCGCCTGCTTTTCGATCATGTGCGGCAGGACCTCTCGCATCCCAAAGAAGATGCTCTTGAGGTCGACGTCGAGCACCCGATCGTATAGCTCGTTGCTCGTCTCGAGTATCGGCTCGTACAGGCAGATGCCGGCGTTGTTCACGAGAATGTCGATCTTGCCGTGGTCGGCGACGATCCTGTCGACGGTGGCCTTCCACTCGTCGTCCTTCGTGACGTCCAGCTTCACGAACTCGACGGTGCTGTTCTCGGTGTCGGCCGGGTCGAGGATATCGGCGGCGATGACAGCCTGTGCCCCCTCCCGGGTAAAGAGTTCCGCCATTTCCCGCCCCTGCCCGCGGGCCCCGCCGGTGATAAGAGCGACCTTGCCCTTGAGACGATCAACCATGGTGCTTCCTTTCGTTGTGACGATGAAGGTGAAAATGATGAGCGGGCTCAACCCGCCTTGGCATAACGGCGGGACAGCGTCGAGAGCCCGACGGCGACGATGAGGATCGCGCCGTTGAAGACGTCCTGGGCCCACGATGGAGCGCCGAAGATGCTGAGGCCGTTGAAGCCGACAGAGATGATGAGTACGCCGACCAACGTGCCGACGATGTGGAACTCGCCGTCGCGCAGGGTCGCTGAGCCGAGGAAGACAGCGGCGAAAGCGTCGAGCAGATAGCCGTCCGCGGCGGCGAGGGTTCCGCTGCCCAGCAGCGCCGAGAGCAGGATCCCGGTCAAGGCCGCGCAGACGCCCGCCGCACCGAAGGCGAAGATCTTGACGCGATCGACACGGATGCCGGAGAGCCGGGCCGCCTCGATGTTGCCGCCGACGGCCTGCATCTTCTGGCCGAGATCGGTCTTGTTCAGAATGAACCAGAGGATCGCGAGAACGAGCACCATGATGATGATCGGATTGGGAATGCCGAGCAGCGGCCGCCCGAGCGAGATGTTGTCGAACGACTGCGGGATGCCGGCGGCAATCGGGAACGCGCTGTAGGCGAATCCGAGCCCGGTCAGGATCGTGCCCACGCCCAGTGTGGCGATCACCGCGTTGATGCGCACCTTCGTCACGAGCACGCCGTTCGCTGTGCCGACGGCGGCCCCGATCATGAGCATGAGCAGCACTGCCGCGGCAACGGGCAGCCCGTTCAGCGCGATGAAGCCGACGACGAGCAGACCGGCGAAGCTTGCGGCGTATCCGATGCTGAGGTCGAATTCTCCGACCACCAGCGTCATCGTCAGCCCGGCCGCGATGATGGCCGTCAGCGAGCTCTGGCTCAGGATGTTCACGAAGTTGGTGATGTTGAAGAAGGCCTCGGGCGCTCTGACAGTAAAGAGGATGACCATGAGGGCCAAGCCGATCAACGTTCCGTAACGGGAGAGGATGAGCAGCAGAAGCCGGCTGACGCGTCGCTGATCGCGTGCGATGACGCCCGATCCGTTTGGCGTAGGAGACGGCTGGGGGGACGCTGCGGCGTTCGGGATCGTCGGACTCGTGCTCATCGGGTGCCTCCCTCGGCTTCGTGTACTGGGGCATAGCTGAGCTGGATGATCGCCTGTTCGGTGATCTCGTCTCCGACGGCTTCTCCGCTGACCTCCCCTTCGCGCAGAACGACTACGCGATCGCAGAGCATGGCCAGTTCTTCCACGTCGGAGGAGATGACGATCGTGCCGATGCCCCGTTCGGCCAGGTCTCTGATCGCCTGGTGGATCTCCTGGCGGGCGCCGATGTCGACACCACGTGACGGTTCGTCGAAGAAGACCACCTTGATGCCCGGTATCAGCCACCGGGCGATCAACGCCTTCTGCTGATTTCCCCCAGAGAGCCTGCCGACGGCCTGAGACGGCCCTGTGGTCTTGATCGACAGGGCACGGATCATCTCGAGCGTGCGCGTCTTCTGCTTCGCGGCGCTGAGGAACGGAAGTCCGGCGAGTGCCCTGAGATGTTCGAGCGCGGCGAGGCTCATGTTGAACTGCACCGACTTCTCGAGGATGAGGCCCTCTGAGCGCCGCTCCTCGGGGATCAGCGCGATCCCGGCCTTGACCGCATCCGCCACGCCCCGCGCCTTGAGTTCGGTGCCCTCGAGCAGGAAGGAGCCGGACTCCAGCTTGTCTGCGTGGAAGGCGAGCCGTGCGGTCTCCGTGCGGCCGGCGCCCACCAGGCCGCCCAGTCCGAGCACCTCCCCGGGAAAGAGCGTGAACGACACGTCCTTGACCATGGGAAGTCGACGCACATTGCGGGCCTCGAAGAGCGGAGTCGTGCGGTCGATCTCGGCACGCACCGAGCGAGCGGATGAGGGCACGGCACGACCGACGATGGCCTGAATCAGCCCCGCCTTGTCGAGTTCGCCTCGGTCGGCGCGTTTCGTCACGCGCCCATCGCGGAACACCGTGATGCGGTCCGAGAGGTCGAGCACCTCATCGAGCCGGTGCGACACGTAGAGAATGGCGACGCCGGACCGCGAGAGATCGCGGATGATCCTGAACAGCGCGTCGCTCTCCACCGCCGACAGCGAAGCGGTCGGCTCATCCATGACGACGAGGGATGCATTTCGCACCAGCGCTTTGCCGATCATCACGAGCCAGCGCTGTGCCACAGTGAGTTCGTCGACACGACGATTCAGCGGGAAGTCGACGCCGATACGCTCGGCGGCGGCGATCGCCATCGCCCGTGCCTGTCTCCACTGCGTGAAGCCGGCCTTTCGGGGCTTGGGCACCCCCAACAGGATGTTCTGGATGGCGTCGAAGTGGGGCACCAGGTTGAGTTCCTGATGGATGAACGCGAACCCGGCGTCCTCGGGAGTGTGCGGGTTACCGAGCGCGAGCGGTTCGCCATCCAGGCTCACGGTGCCCTCGTCCGGCGTGGTGATGCAGGCGAGGCATTTGATGAAGGTGGACTTGCCTGCGCCATTGGCACCAACGAGGCCGTGGACCTCTCCGCGGTGGATGTCGACATCCACCGCGGAGAGAGCGTTGGCGCCACCGAAATGCTTGCTCAGGCCCCTGACCTGCAACCAGGCCCCGCTGCGCTCCGACATATCGTGCCCTTCTGCCTGCAGTCGCTTGAGTTCGGTGGGATCGTGCCTAGGAGTTCAGCGCGTCGGGGTGATCGGCGAGGAACTGGTCGATGTTGGCCTTGGTGACCGTGATACCGGGCACGTTGTAGGTCTTCGCCTTCCACGACGAGCCGGCCTTGACGGAGCCGACAGCGGCCTTCATCATGTCCTTGCCCTCAGTCACACCGTCCTGCCAGACGACCTGCTCCAGGGTGCCGTCCTTGACGGCCTGCAGAGCCTGCGGGCCTCCGTTGATGGCGTAGACCTTGACGTCGGTGCGCCCCGACTGCTTCAGAGCGGCAATCGCACCCATGGCCGGCTCGTCCCACGATCCCCAGATCGCCAGGGGTCCGCTGCCTGCGGGGTGCTTGGCGAGCCATCCTGACGTGAACTTCGTGCCGTCCTCCACCTGACCGGGAATGGCAACCTCGTTTCGGGTCACCTGGAGGTCCGGCTCCTTCTTGACGGCCGCATCGAACGCGATCCCGCGGTAGTAGCAGAGAACGCCTGTGTGGTAGGTCAGAGCGAGCACGCTGCCCTTGTGGCCGAAGTCCTTGAGCAGATCCTGCACGGACTGCACACCCACGGCCTCAGCACTCGTGGTGGCCACGATGCCGTCGGTCAATTCCCCACCCCAGCTGACGACGGGGATGCCGGCCGAGCGAGCAGAGGACAGGCCGGACTGGAGCGAGGTGCTCAGGAACGCCATTACAGCGATCGCATCGACCTTCTGCGTGGTCGAGAACGTCGTCATGGCGGCATTCGCCTTGTCGACGCTGCCGTTGGTATCGGTGACGATGGTCTTCCAACCTTCGTCGGCGGCGACTTCCTTCATGCCTTTGATCACGGCGGCGTTGAGGGCGTCGGTGGCGACGAGCGCAACGATCCCGAGTGTCTTCGTGCCGTCGCTGCTTTGACCGGGGCTTGATGCGGCGGGTGAACTGCACGCGGTGAGAAGACTCATCGCGGCCACAAGCCCCACTACTGCTGTAACGATTCGCTTCATTGCAAATCCCTTCGAGGAATCGCGTCGGGGTTGTGGCGAAGCGGCACAACCTCGGCACTGAGGTGTCTTGGTGCGAGCATCCGAGCAGAACGACGGCGGCCTTCGTGGAGCACCTATCCTGACCGTTCAGATGACCGTATGATTGTCTGACAATCAAGCTCATTGTGCGGGGCGAAATGACCTTTGTCAAGCGCGGCGAAGCGTCGATCTTGGTTTGCGTCGGCACTTGCGCTTTTTTGTATGACGATCATATAGTCAGGCAAGCGGTTCCGCTAATGTTGTTCTGATCGATGGCGGAATCGCCCGATCGAATGTGTTGAGCAAACAAAGGAGTTGCACAATGAAGGCTTCAGCCGAGTCCAACGGCAGCGCCGTATCGGTCTGGTCAGTCAAGTACGGCGAGCGGGTCGTTCATAAGAGCGACGTGTTTCACGACTACGCCCAATACGGCGTGCCAGACGGCGATCTCGAGATGGACTACAACTTCTGGGTGATCCGCAGTCAGGGAAAGATCATCCTGCTCGACACCGGCTACGACATTCCGAAGCGTGACTGGCTCGGCGAGATCAGCGTCACACCGACTCCCGACGGCCTCGACATCCTCGGGATCGATCCTGCCGATGTGAGCATGGTCATCACCAGCCACTACCACTACGACCACATCGGCTACCTCGCGCTGTTCACGAACGCGCAGATCGTGTCGGCTCAGGCCGAGTACGACTACTGGATTTCCAAGTTGCGCGCAGATGACCTTGAAGGCGAGTTCTCGACCGAAGACGATCTGCAGCCGGTACTCGAGGCCGAGGCACAGGGGCGGCTCCGCCTGGTGACAGAGAAGACCGAGGTCTTCCCCGGCATCACGGTGTACCCGATCGGCGGGCATTGCCCGGGCGAGCTGCTGACGAAGGTCGAGACGGCCGGCGGCGGGCTCATTCTTACGGTCGACGCGGCGCACTTCTACGAGCAGATCGAGCACGAGTGGCCGTTCTTCGCGTTCACGGACCTCGACGAGATGAAGCGGGGACTCAGCTTCATCAATGAGCTCTCACGCACGACTGGCGCGACAATCGTGCCCGGACATGATGCTCGCGTTCGGGGCAGGTTCCCGGCAGCGGCCGGCGCAGCGGGCCAGATCGCAACGGTACTGGCGTGAACTCTCCGACAAACGGCGAATACCTCGTCACCATCGCGCGGCATGGAACTCGAGCGACGGTGCGCAGCGACGTTTTCCTGAACTACCCCGTGTACCGGCAGCCGGATGCGCCCCTGAACATGGACTATTTCGTGTGGGTGCTGCAGAACGATGAGCGCACAGTCGTCGTCGATACCGGCTATTCCGAGCACGGCGCCAAGGTGCGCGGACGAGACGTGCTCATTCCCGTGGCGGAGCTGCTGCAGAGGCTGGGCGTAGATGTGACCGCGGTCGCGACCGTGATCGTCACACACGCACACTACGATCACATCGGCAATCTTGACGCCTTCCCGGCAGCGCGATTCATCCTCTCCCGCAGGGAGTACGAGTTCTGGACCAGCCCGAACGCGCACAAAGCCCTCTTCCATCACTCGGTCGAGGACGACGAGCTCGAGACGTTGAAGCGCCTCGTCGAATCCGGTCGCGTGGACTTCTTCGACGACCAGACGCAGCCTGCCCCTGGCATCGAAGTGATCGAAGTCGGCGGCCACACACCGGGCCAGAGCGTCGTGAAGGTCGACACTGCGGAGGGCACGGTGCTGCTGGCAAGCGACGCTGTTCACTACTACGAGGAGATGACTGACGATATGCCGTTCAGCTCCGTCGCCGATCTTGTCGAGATGTACGACGCATTCGCTCGCCTCCGGAGCATGCTCGCCTCCGGCGAGATCGCTCACCTCGTCCCCGGCCACGATCCGACGACACTCGGTCGCTTCGCTCGAGCGCCGGGAGAGTTGGGGGCTTTCGCATCCATTATCGGCACGCCGACCTCCATGGGAACGGCCCGATCATGAGTGGACGCTTCGAGAACCGGGTTGCCATCGTTACGGGTTCGGGTAGCGGGCTAGGTCGTGCCTCAGCTTTTCGGCTTGCCCGCGAAGGCGCGAGCATCGTCGTCATTGATATCAACGCGGATGCGGCGCACGAGGTCGTCGATCAATTGCCGACGCCGTCGATCGCCGTCGAGGCAGACATTTCCGACGAGGCTGCAGTCGAAAGATACATGGCCGCCGCCGTGGACCGGTTCGGCCGTGTGGATCTCTATCACCTGAACGCGGGCGTGTTCGGCACGTTCGCTCCCTTACCTGACATTGACGTCTCGGAATTCGACCGCGTGCTCGCCGTGAATGTGCGTGGACAGTTCCTGGGACTACGGGCTGCCTTCCGGCAGTTCGCGGTTCAGCAGTCGACTGGTGCGATCGTGGTGACCGGCTCCATTGCCGGTCTCACCGGAAGCGCGGATCTCCTGCCGTATACAACGTCGAAACACGCCGTGCACGGGCTGGTGCACGGGGCGGGAGCCTACGGCGGGCCGCTGGGAATTCGTGTCAACTCTGTCGCTCCGGGGATCGTGCCGACCGAGCTCTTCGCGGCTGCTGCCAGCGCGACAGGCGGCAAGAACGACATGGAGAAGCGCGCATCCACAACGCCGCTACGTCGAGCAGGAACGCCTGAGGAAGTGGCGGGAGTCGTCGCGTTCCTGCTCAGCGAAGACGCTGCCTACATGACAGGGCAAATTGTTTCTGTGGATGGCGGCGCGACGATCGTCAACACAGTGCGGCCTGCCGCGGGAGCCGGAGCCTGGGACCCGGCAGCCACCGACAGGGTCATCTACGGATCGGATCGAAGGTAATGCAGCATGGGTGACAAGAGAATTGGATTCATCGGGCTCGGCAACATGGGCGGCCGGATGACCGGATGCATCGTGCGTGGCGGACGCGAGGTGCTCGGCTTCGACGCGAAGACCGACAACATTCAGGCAGTCGGCGCCACGCCGGCCGCCTCCGCCGCTGATGTGATCGAGAACAGTGACGTCGTCTTCCTGTCGCTGCCAGACAGCCGGGTAATTGAAGCTGTCGTCTACGGTGACAGCGGTCTGATCGCGCACTCGCGCCCCGGGCAGATCGTCGTCGATCTGAGTACCGCCGCACCGGCATCGACCCGCAGCATCCATGCCAAGTTCTTCGAGCGAGGCGCCAACTACCTCGACGCCGGCATTTCCGGTGGCGCAGCGGCAGCTGAGAAGGGCAACCTGACGCTCATGGTCGGCGGCAGCGAGCCTGCGCTTGATTCGATCAGAGAAGAGCTCGGGTACTTCGCCTCGAGCATCTTCTACATCGGACCGAGCGGCACGGGGCATATCACCAAACTGCTGAACAACTTTCTCAACGGTGTGGCTCTCGCAGCGACCGCCGAGGTCATGGTGGCCGCGAAGAAGGCCGACCTCGATCTCGAGACTGTACTCAAGGTATTCAACAAAAGTTCCGGCGTGAACTTCGCCACGTTGAATCGGTTTCCGAAGATCATTCACGGTGACTATCTCAAGGGCGGTCTAACGAACACGCTCATGCTCAAGGACATCACCCTCTACACAGAGCTGCTCGCGCAGCTTGGAGTGGCCAGCGTCACTTCCTCGGGACCGGTCGCGGCATTCGGCCTCGCCCGGGCGCTCGGCTATGCCGACGAAATCAGCAACACGGTGGTCGACGCGATCGGCGATATCTCGGGCGGCGTTCGGCTACACAACGACGACGACGACGACGACAAGGAGGATTCCCGATGATCATCACCCGTCCTGGCGATCAGGAAGGCGCAGCCGGCAACCGCCGTTCCAAGATGACCGGAACCGCATTCCCCTACGTGACCATGCCCGCAACAGACGGCGTGGTAATCAACACGGTCAACTTCACGCCGGGAGCACACACCTACTGGCATGAGCACGAGCGCGGACAGATCCTGCAAGTGCTGGCTGGCCGCGGTCTCGTCCAGAGCGAGGGAGGCCCCGTTGAGGTGGTCCGCGCTGGCGACACCGTCTGGTGCCCGCCTGGCGAACGCCACTGGCACGGAGCGTCGCCGGAGTCGTACATGGTGCACACGGCGATCTCGCTCGGCGCGACCAGTTGGGCCGATCCCGTGGACGACTCCGACTATCACGACCCCGAGGCAAGGGAAGAACAATGACCGATAAAAACGAGACGCATCGCGAGTCTCTGGAGAAGGGACTCGCGACGCGTCGGGCTGTGCTCGGGGACGAGCACGTCGATCGCTCAATGGCCAAGGTCACCGACTTCTCGAGGCCTATCCAGGAGCTGGTGACCGAGTACTGCTGGGGCGAAATCTGGAGCGGCGACGAGCTGCCCCGCCGCACCCGCAGCCTCATCAATCTCGCCATGCTCACCGCGCTCAACCGCAGCCATGAGCTCGGTGTCCACGTGCGTGGGGCGTTGAACAACGGAGTGACAGTGGCAGAGATCCAGGCCGTGCTGATGCAGACAGCGATCTACGTTGGAGTCCCTGCGGCGCTGGAGTCGTTCAGGGTCGCGGAGAAGGTCTTGAAGGATCTTGATGAGAATGCCTGACGGTTCCCTGACCATCGGCTTCATCGGGCTCGGCAACATGGGCGCGCCAATGACAGCCCGGCTGATCCAGGCCGGCCACCGCGTTCACGCGTATGACGTAAGCGAGACGGCGCGGGCGCATGCGGTCGACCTCGGTGCTGTTGAGGCGGCGACCCTTAGTGAAGCAGTGACGGATGCCGACGTCGTCATCCTCATGCTTCCAAACTCCGACATCGTCGATGCCGTGGCCGGCGACGACGCCTTCAGTCGGTCCCTCAAGGCGGGTGCGCTCGTCATCGACATGAGCTCGTCGGAGCCGCTGCGCACCAAGGCGCTCGCCGACGTGCTGGCCAGGGCCGGCATCCGCTTCATCGACGCCCCGGTATCGGGCGGCGTCACCGGGGCCGTGCGCGGAACACTCACGATCATGCTCGGTTGCCCGCCCGAGCTCCTGGAACGGGTCACGCCACTCCTCGAACTTCTCGGACGCCCCGTGCGGGTGGGTGATGTGGGGGCAGGACACGCGATCAAGGCGCTCAACAATCTGCTCTCCGCCACTCACCTGTGGATCACAAGCGAGGCGATGGTCGTCGGGCAGAAGTTCGGGATCGATCCCGAGGTGATGCTCTCCGTATTCAACAGTTCGAGCGGTCGAAGCGGCTCGACGGAAAACAAGTGGCCCAACTTCATCCTCACGCAGACCTATGCGTCAGGTTTCGGCCTGCGACTGATGCTCAAGGATATGAAGATCGCTGCGAACCTGGCCGATGAGCTCGGGGTGCCGAGCCAGCTTGGAGAGGACGCCATCAGGCATTGGAGTGCAGCCTCGGAAAGCCTGGAGCCGACGGCAGACCACACCGAAGTCGCACGCTGGATTCAACAGCGCGCCCATGACTCCACCCCAGAATGAGTAAGGGAGTCGATGTGTCGCCATCAGAGTTCACGGGTGACACCTGGTCGGTCGCGCCGATCGGGAGGATCGCCGCGCCGCTCCGCGAACAGGTGGTCGCCTCGCTGCGCGCCGCCATCTTTGACCTGAGCCTGAAGCCGGGTCAGCGGCTCGTTGAGCGTGAGCTGATCGAACGCCTCGGGGTCTCGCGCACGACGGTCCGCGAGGCGCTGCGCGACCTGATCTCGGATGGCCTGGTCACCGTCGTGCCACAGCGCGGCGCGATCGTCAGCATCCCCTCGGCAGAAGAAGCGGCAGACCTCTATGAGATTCGGGCAGTGCTCGAGTCCTTGCTCGTGCGTCACTTCGTCGATCGCGTTGACGACGACGACGTTGCCCGCTTGGTGGCGAGCGTCGACGAATACGACCACGTTGTTGCCACTAGCACCGATGTCCGGGAGATCCTTGCGGCCAAGGACCGGTTCTATGCCGTGCTGTTGGCGGGAGCTCAGAGCCCCACCCTTCAGCAACTGCTTGGCGGTCTCAAGGCTCGCGTGCACGTGCTACGGGCCACATCGCTAGCGGAGGACGGCCGCCCCCAACAGGTCGTGTCGGAGCTTAGAGCCATCGTCGAGGCGGTTTGTCAGCGAGACGGCGCGCTGGCCTCGCAGCTCTTCGCCGAACACGTGCGTCGCGCCAGCGCGACGGCGTTGCGGGCTCTCGAGCGCGGGCAGAATGCCGCCGCGCCAGCATGACTGAAGCATCGACAGAGTAGGGAGAACACCATGGAGTTCACTGCGCGCCAGCAGGAGATCAAAGACGAATTCATCCGCGTGCGCGGAACCTGGGGCGAAAGCTGGGAGGCGATTCTCACTCTGGACGCGGAATTCCTCGCCGCGTACCTCGGATTCTCCGCGGTGCCATGGCGCAAGAATCATCTCGATACCAAGACCAAGGAATTCATCTACATTGCCGTGGATGCCGCAGCAACGCACCTCTACGCACCGGGAGTCCGCCAGCACATCAAGGCGGCCCTCGCCGCGGGCGCGACCGCGCAGGAGGTCATGGAGGTACTCGAGTGCACGGCAACCCTCAGCATCCACGCCATGAATGTCGGTGTTCCCGTGCTCACGGAGATACTTGCCGAAAGAGGGATTCGCACAGAGCCGGCGGATCTCAACGAATACCAGGAGCGGTTGAAGGCCGATTTCACTCGAAATCGCGGCTACTGGAATCCCACCTGGGACGAAATGTTGGAGCTCGACCCAGAGCTCTTCGACGCCTACACGGAGTATTCATCGCATCCGTGGAAGAACGGCACGCTTGAGCCGAAGGTACGCGAGTTCATCTATATGGCGTTCGACACCTCCGCCACCCACCTCTACAAGGTCGGACTCAAACTGCACATTGAGAACGCGCTCGGCTACGGTGCGACCGTCGGCGAGATTCTCGAGGTGATGGAGATCGCAGCTGTGATCGGGATTCACTCGGTGACGTTGGCTGCACCGATCCTGATTGAGGAGCTTGCCGTGGCGAACGAGGAGCCGAACGAGTGACAGAAAGAGCCGAGAGATATCACCGGGCGCTTTCACAGGCGCCGACGCAACTGCTGCGGGGCGGCCGATGGATCGACGCTGAGGGCGGGGCAGCCTTCGACGTCGAAGACCCAAGTACGGCGGTGCCCATCGCGCGGGTGGCCGACGCATCAATAGCCGACGCGAGGGCGGCTCTGGATTCAGCCGTTGAGGCTCAGGCGCGATGGGCAGCGACAGCGCCTCGCGAACGCGGGGAGATTCTGCGGCGCAGCTTCGAGCTCATGACGCAGCGCAACGAAGATCTCGCGGTGCTCATGACTCTGGAAATGGGCAAACCGCTCGCTGAATCGCGCGCCGAGGTGGCATACGCTGCAGACTATTTCCGGTGGTTCTCGGAAGAGGCCGTGCGCGTGGACGGCACCTGGGCGACCGCGCCGGACGGCGGCTCCCGAATCCTCACCATGCGTCAGCCGGTTGGTCCGTGCCTGTTCGTCACGCCATGGAACTTTCCTCTCGCTATGGGCGCACGGAAGATCGGACCGGCGTTCGCGGCGGGCTGCACGGTCGTGGTCAAACCGGCGAAACAGACCCCGCTCTCTATGCTCGCCCTCGCGGCGATCCTGATGGAGGCGGGACTGCCCGCGGGCGTGCTCAATGTCGTGACGACATCGAAATCGAGCCTGGTGGTAAGTGACCTGCTTGCCGATCGCCGGCTGCGCAAGCTCTCGTTCACCGGGTCGACGGAAGTCGGGCAGTCCCTCGCTCGGCAAGCCGCAGACGGACTGCTGCGCGTCTCGCTCGAACTCGGCGGGAACGCGCCGCTCATCGTGTTCGACGACGCCGATGTCGATCGCGCGGTGGAACAGGCAGTGATTGCCAAGCTGCGTAACAACGGCGAGGCGTGTACGGCAGCAAACCGGCTGTACGTGCACGCATCGATCGCCGAGGAGTTCACCCGGAAACTGGTCGAGCGCGTATCCCTGACCACGGTGGGTCCTGGCGTTGATGACGGTGTGACTCTGGGTGCACTCATCGACCAGGCTGCGGTCGACAAGGTGGCTGAGCTTGTGGATGCCGCGGTCGCCGACGGCGCAACGGTTGCATACGCTAGCGAGGTACCGAGTGGCAACGGCTACTACAGCGCCGCCCGCGTACTGACCAACGTGCCGAAAACGTCTCGAATCGTGCGTGAGGAGATCTTCGGTCCTGTGGCGCCTATTGTCGTGTTCAACACAGAGGAAGAAGTGGTCGAGTGGGCGAACGCCAGCGATTTTGGCCTCGCCGGCTACGTGTTCACGACTGATTTGGGTCGTGCGGTACGCGTGTCAGAGGCGCTTGACGTCGGCATGATCGGACTCAATCGCGGCGTGTTGTCGAATCCCGCCGCACCGTTCGGCGGCGTGAAGGCGAGTGGCTACGGACGGGAGGGCGGCCACGAGGGCATCGATGAGTATCTGGAGCGCAAGTACCTCTCGATTCAGGTCAGCTGAGGCAACGCCGTTCTAATCCGGCTCGACCTCGCCGGACTTTCGTCGCGCCATTTCCCGCGCGAGCATAGGAACGGCTGTCGTTAGAGCGTGGATGCCAATGATCGATGAGATCTCCATGACCTCGAGCACCTGTGCGACGGTCGCACCGTGCGCAAGGGCATTTCGAATATGCAGCTTGGTCCCCGGTACATACAGGTGCGTCGCAGCGATGTCGTAGCTGATATAGATGAGCTCCTTCTCAGCGGGTGTGAGGGTTCCGGTTCGCCAAGGCACCGTCGAGAAATGCGTGTACGCCTCGAACATCTCGGGATCGAGTTCGAGCATCTCATCCCAGAAATCGTGCCAGTAGCCACGCAGCTCG
The DNA here is from genome assembly GCF_026410545.1 of Microbacterium sp. STN6. Classification (GTDB taxonomy): domain Bacteria; phylum Actinomycetota; class Actinomycetes; order Actinomycetales; family Microbacteriaceae; genus Root112D2. The sequence continues at coordinate 396,549 of NZ_JAPMIT010000001.1, read as the reverse complement.
GTGAACTCAGCCTTGAGATCCTCTTGGTAGTCGGTCAACGGTGTGGGCCCGGTTCGCCCGCGCTCCTCAAGGACCTCGACGAGCAGCGGGACCCCGATATTCATGGTGTGGATGCCGAGCGTCGCCGCCAGCTCGAGAACTTCGAGAATCTCTGCCGGAGTGGCGCCCAGATCCAGCGCCTTCTTGATGTGCGGAAGGATTCCTGGGAGATAGAGGTGAGTGGCCGCAGCGTTGATAGAGATGTAGCAGAGCTCGCGGAACTTGGCCGTGAGCTGCGACTTCTTGTGTGGAACCGCGTACATCTCCTGATAGGCGACGACGAACTCCGGGTCGATCTCGAGAACCGTATCCCACGGTTCACCCCACCAACCTCGTTCGGCAAGGAACGCGTCCTTGATCTCCTGTTGTCGCGACGTCAGCGCCACACCGGCCTCCTTTAGCCTCGCTCTTCCTCATATCATATGATCGTCATACAACTGCTGCAATCGCCGTCGTACCGGTCCTTCTGAGTGTGTGATCGTACAATTGGCTGACAATGCGAGGGGGTGGTGGCCGATGAAGACCGAGAACACGACATTGAGCGGCTGGGAAGTCGAGCCGATCGGGCGAGTGGCGGCGCCGCTGCGCGAACAGGTCATCGGGATGATGAGGGCGGCGATCCTCGACTTCCAGCTTCGACCCGGCCAGCGCCTTATTGAGCGCGAACTCATCGAGCGTTTCGGCGTGTCACGAACGACGATTCGAGAGGCACTGCGCGATCTTGCGTCAGAGGGCTTGGTCACGGTGGTGCCTCAGAAGGGAGCGATCGTTGCTGCACCCTCGCCGGAAGAGGCCGCCGATCTCTACGACGTGCGCGCGCACCTTGAATCACTCGCCGTCGAACGATTCGTCGACCGTGCGACCCCTGAGCAGGTGGCCCAACTGCGCATCGCGGTTGACGAGTTGTCGGCCATTTCCGAGGCGAGTCCGGAGGACACGCAAGGAATGCTGCGCGCCAAGGATGACTTCTACGCGACCCTCATCGAGGGCGCGGGCAGCGCGGTTCTCAGGCAGGTACTCGGTTCGCTGCAGGCTCGCGTACAGGTGCTTCGCGCGACATCGCTCAACTCCAGCGGACGGCCTGCGGAATCGGCGAGGGAACTCCGGGCGATCATGGACGCCATCGAGCAGTCAGACGCCGATGTTGCGGCGCGGCTGTGCGCGCAACATATCCAGAACGCGGCCGAGACGGCCCTGCATGCCCTCGTTGCTGAGGAGCAGGCCGGCTGAGCGCCGCTTTTGCTCGTCGCGGCGGCTCCGTTAGTCTATTCGTCCTTTGAATAGACTCCGTCGGGCCAACGGAGACGGGACCGCGGCCGGCTCGGGCGCCGCCCCGGCGGGGCGCATCCGCTCTCGTCTGAACGAAACCGACGGACATTCTGCTCGGAATCGGCATTCTGGGTCGCTGGCAGGTCACTTTCGACAGAAACACCGTCGTTTTCGTTCGGGCAGCGGGCAGGTGCGGCAGTGGCACGGGACGGGATGCGCCCCGCAGCGGCGCGGCAACAGCGGCACGGCACGGCACGGACGGCGCGGCACGACACGGGATGCCCCCGCAGCAGCCGCAGGCCTACGGGGTCGGGGTGGAGGTCGGCGGGGCCAGGGCCTGGCGTACCAGGGCGTGGATCTTGTCGTAGTCGGGGTCGGCGGGCACGATAGTGGGCGGGGTCAGCTCGAGCGTGGTCACGGGCTGGGTGCGCGTCTTCATGCCGAGGTCCACGAAATAGCCGAGCATCTGCTGGGGGATATCGGTCTTCACCACTTGAGTGCCGGCGCTCGCGATCGCCTGGAACTTCGACACGACGTTCACCGGGTTCGCCTGCTTCAGGATCGCGTCCTCGAGCTGGCGTTGGCGGTCCATGCGGTCGTAGTCGCCGCGCGCGCTGCCATGGCGGCTGCGCGCGTACCACTGGGCCGTGTAGCCGTTCATGTGCTGCTTGCCCGCCTCGATCCAGCCGACAACACCATTGAGGTTCTCGTCGCCGCCGATGGGCAGGCGCTGCTTCACGTCGATATCCACGCCGCCGAGCGCGTCGACCAGGTCGGCGAAGCCCTCCATGTCGATCAGCACGTAGAACTGAATTTTGATGCCGAGCGCGCCCTCCATGGCGTCGCGCATGGCCTCGATACCGGGCTCGCTGTTGTGCGCCTTGGCATTCGGGTAGAGCTTCGGCTTGTACAGCTCGACCTCGGTGTAAATGGAGTTGAGCTGGCACACGTCGACGTCACAGCGGTTCCTGTACCCGTACCCGTTCGGGTAGTCCGCAAGCATGGGCGAGCCGGCCGAGAACGGCGTGGGGTTCAGGTCGCGCGGCAGTCCGATCATGGTGGCCCGCCCCGTGTCGGCGTCGATGCTCACGACCGACATGCTGTCGGGGCGCAGGCCCTGACGGTCGGGCCCGGCGTCGCCGCCGAGCAGCATGATGTTGTAACGGCCGTCCACGGGCGCGACCGACGGACCCGCGGCGAAGATGTGGCCGAGGGCACCGCGCGCCGACGATGCCACGACCGCGCCGTAGCCGCCACCGACCGTCACGGCGGCGAGCACGAGCACCGAGAAGGCCGCGATGAGCGCACCGGAGGCCGCCGACGTGCGCACGAACCGCACCAGCCGCAGCGTGTCGAGCGTCAGCACGATCCAGATCGCCACATACACAATCAGTAGAATCTGCAGCACCCACAGGCCGAGCGTCGACGTGACGATCTCGTACACGGTGCTGTGCGAGACGAGGTAGAGAACGACGGCGGCGACCGCCAGCATCCACAGAACAAGGGTGGAGACCAGACCGAACCGGCCCAGCCGACGATTGCCCGCGAGCACCTGAGCCGACCCCGGGATGAGCACGTTGAGCACCACGAGCCACCAGCCCCGCCGCGACATGAACTGCGACGAGCCGGTATCCGGGTAGCGGATCGGGTTCGCGATCGTCATAGGCGAGACTGCAGTGCTTCGTTCTTCGTCTCGACGCTGTCAGCGAGCCCGGCCGCATAGTCGGCCAGCTTTGCGGTCAGGGCCGCATCCGCCGTCGCGAGGATCTTGACGGCGATGAGCCCCGCATTCTTCGCGCCACCGATCGACACCGTCGCGACCGGCACGCCCGCGGGCATCTGCACGATCGAGAGAAGCGAGTCGAGGCCGTCGAGCCGGCTGAGCGGCACCGGCACACCCACGACGGGCAGGGTCGTCACGGCGGCGAGCATGCCCGGCAGGTGGGCTGCTCCCCCGGCCCCGGCGATGATGACACGGATGCCGCGCCCCGCCGCCGTCTTGCCGTACGCGATCATCTTCTCGGGCGTGCGGTGCGCGGAGACCACCTGCACCTCGTGCGGAATGCCGAACTCGCCGAGCAGCTCCGCGGCTGCGCTCATGACGTTCCAGTCGGAATCCGACCCCATCACGACGGCGACGAGCGGCTCGGAGGCAGACGGGTTGGGCATGCGCACCATGCTAGAGCTCAGTTCTCAAAGAACGCCGCTGCGCCACGCGCCTCTGCCAGCACCTTTGCAAGATCGGCGCCGACGGCGGTGACGTGCCCCACCTTGCGGCCGGGGCGCGGCGCCTTGCCGTACGCGTGGATCTTGACCGACGGGTACGCGTCGAGCACCGCCGAGTAGCGGTCCTGCAGGCTGCCCTCGGCCGGTCCGCCCAGAATGTTGACCATGACCGACCACGGCGCGCGAGCCTCGGTGCTGCCGAGCGGCAGGTCGAGCACCGCGCGCAGGTGCTGCTCGAACTGGCTCGTGATCGCGCCATCGATGCTCCAGTGGCCACTGTTGTGCGGCCGCATGGCAAGCTCATTGACGAGAATGCGGCCATCCGTCGTCTCGAAGAGCTCGACCGCGAGCACCCCCGTCACCCCCAGACCGGATGCGATTGCTCGCGCAATCTCGCCCGCCGCGTTCGCGACGTGGCCGGCTGCCTCGGGCGCCGGGGCGATGACCTCGGCGCAGACGCCGCCCTTCTGGACGGTCTCGACGACGGGCCACGCGGCGATCTGGCCGGAGGGACGGCGGGCCACGAGCTGTGCGAGCTCGCGGCGGAAGTCGACGAGCTCCTCGACGAGGAGGGCATCCGGTGTCGTGCCGGCGGTGGGTGTCGTGCCGGCGGTGGGTGTCGTGCCGGCGTCGGCGAGCGCGCTGAACCAGTCGTCGGCCTCGTGCGCGTCGCGGACCACCCGCACGCCCTTGCCGTCGTAGCCGCCTCGCGCCGTCTTCACGACCGCGCGCCCGCCGTGTGCGGCGAGGAAGGCACCGAGCTCGTCGGCGTTGCGCACCGCCGCCCAGTCGGGCACGGGGAGCCCCAGCTCGGTGAGGCGAGAGCGCATCTGCAGCTTGTCCTGTGCGTAAAGCAGCGCATCCGGCCCGGGGTGAACCGCAACGCCGCGTGCCACGAGCTCGCGCAGAACCGCCTGCGGAACATGCTCGTGGTCGAAGGTGATGGCGTCGACCGTCTCGGCGAAGGTGAGCACCGTCTCGAGGTCGCGGTAGTCGCCGACGGCGGTGGCGGCCAGCTCGGCCGACATTCCCGGCGCCTCCTCGAGCACACGGATCGTGAGGCCCAGGTTCACCGCCGCGGGAATCATCATGCGGGCCAGTTGTCCGCCCCCGATCACGCCGATCGTCTCTCGCATCTCGCGGGTGTCTCCTTAGCTACTCGGGGTGGGTGCGCTGCCAGCTGCCGGTGATACCGCCGCCCGGGGTAGTCGCAGCATCTGCCTGTCAAACTCACAGTCGGCCCGCGGTGCGGGTAAGTAGGCTCTAATCCGCATCCATCTTCGCGCATGAAACGCGCACAACCGTTACGGGAACATGACCGAACAGCAGACTGAAGCCCCTCGGGGCGCTCGCCTCGTGCCGCAGCTGCTCAAGTTCGGTGCCGTCGGCGGCGTGGGATTCTTCGTGAATCTCGTCGTGTTCAACGGTCTCCTGCTCACGGTGCTGCGGCCCGCTGCAGTTCACCATGGCCCCCTCTATGCGACCATCATCGCCACCGTCGTCGCCATCGCGACGAACTGGCTCGGCAACCGCTACTGGGCGTTCTCGGCGTCGAGGCAGGCCCACACCGGTCGCGAAGCCGCGGAGTTCTTCGCCGTGAGCCTGGCGGGCATGGGGATCCCCCTGCTGTGCCTGTGGCTCTCGCACTACGTGTTCGGGTTCACCTCGCTGCTCGCCGACAACATCGCCAACAACGTCGTCGGCCTTGCGCTCGGAACGGTGTTTCGGTTCGCGTTGTATCGCTGGTGGGTGTTCGCGCCCGCGCGGAGCGCCGGCGGCCGCGCGTCGCGCGCGGGCGCCGCATCCGTGCCTGAAGCCGCATCCGTGCCTGAGGCGTCTCTCGGGGCGGCCGATGTCGCCGTGCTCGGGCCTCGATACGCGCCCGGCGGCGCTACTCGACAATCGGAACTACCGGGCGCCCCAGACTGAGGTGATGTCGCCGGCGGCGCTCTCCTCCTGCTGGCGGCGCGAGGCGATGACGTTCTGGCTGCTCTCGGCGAGGTCGTGCAGCGCGCTCTGCACCTGATCGGCGCGCGGAACGTCGGCGAGCACGACGGGCGTTTCGAGCCCCGAGTTGATGCGAATGTCGCCGGAACGGAACGCACTCTGCAGCCAGGTGCGGCGCAACGTGATGTCGTAACCGCGGCTGTGCAGAAGTTCTTGGCGGATGCGCACGAAGAATCCGCGGTGCACGATGATGCGGCGGGTCGTGATGACGTAGCGGCGGCTGAGCCAGAAGCAGAGCGGGAGCACGCAGAGCAGGAAGACGACGATCGCGGCGACGACGAAGACCAGCACGTTCTCCCAGACCAGGGGGAACGATCCGCCGAAGTAGCCGACCGACCCGCACACCGCGAGCAGCAGGATCGCGGGCCAGAAGAGGGCGCGCGCGTTGGGGCGCAGGCGGGCGATGACGCGTTCGGCGGGGGCGGGGCGGGTGCTGGCCGGCGCGCTATTGGGGTTGCTTAGGCTGCCATGGTTGCCGCCCTCGCTGTGATTGCTGGCGCTGGCGCTGCCGCGGTCGTCGCGCGCGCTGCCGCGGCGGGGTTCGCCCCTGCCGCGGCGGTCGTCGCGCTCGCGTTTGGCCATGTCCAATTAATACCTCAGGTGTGTGATATCGCCGGCCGCGACAGCCTCGAGCGAGGTTTCGGTCGCGACAATGAGCCGCCCGGCGTCGTCGATGCCCGTGGCGGTGCCCGTGAGCCGGGATCCGTCGGGCAGCTCGACCCGCACCGCCTGGCCGATCGTGCCGCAGCGGGCAACGACGGCGTCACGCAGCGCCGTGGCGACAGCAGTGGGCGTCGTCGGCGCATCGCCGCCGGAGCGCGCGCTCTCCGCCTGCGGGACCGTCGCGTCCCCGCCGGACCGCGCACTCTCCGCCTGCGGGACCGTCGCGTCCCCGCCCGCCTGCCGGAACGCCTCGGCGAGCGCCGCCAGCTCTCGAAGGTATGCCGCGAGAACCTCGTCGGCGCTGGCGCTCTCGGCTCCCTCGAGCAGAAGGGAGGTCGACGTCGACGTCGGCAGATCCCGCTCGTTGAGCGTCAGGTTCAGCCCCGCCCCCACGATCACGCCGGTCGCGCCGGGCAGCAGCTCGCACAGAATCCCGCACACCTTCCGCCCTCGGATCAGCACGTCGTTCGGCCATTTCAGGCTCACCGTGTCGGGCTGCGGCACGAACGACGCCACCGCGCGCGTCATCGCCAGCCCGGCGAGCAGGGGAACCCAGCCGAGTGCATCCAGCGGCAGCGGGTGCGAATGCTGCTGCGGATGCGAATGCGGTAGCGGATGCGGTAGCGGATGCGGTAGCGGATGCGGTAGCGGATGCACGTTGGCGTCCCCGCCCGTCCCACCCCCACCCGCACCGACCTCTGTCGCACCGCCACTCGTTCGCAGCAGCACGGAGATCGCAAGCGACTTCCCCGCCGGTGCGACCCACACCCGCCCGAGCCGGCCCCTGCCGCCGGTCTGGTCACCGGTGACGATGACCGACAGATCGGGCCAGCCTGCGGCATCCGCGCCGGTGGCCTTGAGCATGAGCTCGTCGTTGGTGGACCCTGCGCTCTCGAGCGCGACGAGGCGCGAGGCGATGCGGGCGCTGCGGGAAAACTCCATGCCCTCAGTCTGCCGCCTCGCTGCGCGTCGTCGCCCCCGCTGCGCCGAGCCGTGCCAGCTCCCGTGGTGAACGAAGCGCTGAACGACGCTCTGACGAAGCTCCGAACGAAAACGACGGTGATCCTGTCTATTCGCCTTGATCCGCCACCCTCTCAGTCGATGTTTGCGACTATCTCCGTCGTTTTCGATCAAGCGTCGCCAGCCAGACCGCTCGCGCTCGCGCATCCCGCACCTCGCCGACGAACGAAAACGACGGCGATGCGCGAGCGGATGTGCGCAGCCGCGCGATTTTCCACGCTTTTCGACAGCAACACCGTCGTTTTCGTTCGGCGCGGCGCCGCGCGGACGGGAGCGACGGGGCGGGCGGGCCGTAGCCGCGGCATCCATTGAATTGCGCGCGATATTTGTAGGGTTTCGTCACCCGGAGACGCCGAGAGGCGGCCGGTAGAGTGAACGGCGTGACCGAGAATGAATCGCGCCCCGACATGATGACCACGGCGGGCAAGCTCGCCGACCTCAAAGAGCGCTACCACGAGGCCGTCACGGCGAGCGGGCAGGCGGCGATCGAGAAGCAGCACGCGAAGGGCAAGCTGACGGCCCGCGAGCGCATCGAGCTGCTGCTCGACCACGGGTCGTTCGTCGAGCTCGACGAGTTCGTGCGGCACCGCACGCACGCGTTCGGCATGGACGCCAAGCGCCCCTACGGCGACGCGGTCGTCACCGGCACCGGCATGATCCACGGGCGCCAGGTCGCGGTCTACGCGCAGGACTTCACCATCTTCGGCGGCTCGCTCGGCGAGGTCGCCGGCGAGAAGATCATCAAGGTCATGGACCTGGCGCTGCGGCTCGGCGTTCCCATCATCGGCCTGCTCGACTCGGGCGGCGCGCGCATTCAGGAGGGCGTGGTCGCGCTCGGTAAGTACGGTGAGATCTTCCGCCGCAACACGCAGGCCTCCGGCGTGATCCCGCAGATCTCGGTCATCATGGGCCCCGCGGCGGGCGGCGCCGTGTACTCCCCCGCGCTCACCGACTTCGTGATCATGGTCGACAAGACCAGCCAGATGTTCGTCACCGGGCCCGACGTCATCAAGACCGTCACCGGCGAAGACGTGGGCATGGAAGAGCTCGGCGGCGCCCTCACCCACAACAAGATCTCGGGGGTCGCCCACTATCTGGCGAACGACGAGGAGGATGCCCTCGACTACGTGCGCACGCTGCTCGGGTTCCTGCCGGACAACAATCTCTCCGAGCTGCCGGCGTTCGAGAGCGAGCCGGAGCTCGAGATAACGGATGCCGACCGAAGGCTCAACTCGCTCATACCCGATTCTCCGAACCAGCCATACGACGTGCACGAAGTCATTGAGCATGTGGTGGATGACGGGGACTTCCTCGAGGTGCAGCCCCTGTTCGCCCCCAACATCGTCATCGGGTTCGCCCGGGTGGAGGGCCGGTCGGTCGGGATCATCGCGAACCAGCCCAACGCCATGGCGGGCACGCTCAACATTGACGCCGGCGAGAAGGCCTCGCGGTTCGTTCGGTTCTGCGACGCGTTCTCGATCCCCATTCTCACGCTCGTCGACGTACCCGGATACCTGCCCGGCACCGACCAGGAGTGGACCGGCGTGATCCGCCGCGGAGCGAAGCTGCTGTACGCATACGCGGAGGCGACCGTGCCGCTCGTCACCGTGATCACGCGCAAGGCCTACGGCGGTGCCTACATCGTCATGGGCTCGAAGCAGCTCGGCGCCGACCTGAACTATGCGTGGCCGACGGCCGAGATCGCCGTCATGGGCGGGCAGGGCGCGGTGAACATCCTGTATCGCAACGAGATCAGGGCGGCCGAGGCCGCAGGCGAGGATGTCGCCGCGGTGCGCGCCCGGCTCGCGAGCGAATACACCTACAACGTGGCGAGCCCCTTCCTCGCGGCGGAGCGCGGCGAGCTCGACGGCGTGATCGAGCCAGCCGCTACGCGTGTGACGGTCGTGCGCGCGCTGCGTGCGCTGCGCACCAAGCGGGCGACATTGCCGCCGAAGAAGCACGGGAACATCCCGCTGTGATGGGTGGAGCATGAGCATGCAGAGGCCGGCGCACGCGAAGACGCTCGACGCGAGTGACATCGTGTTCGAGACCGCCGTGACGAGCGAGGAGATCGCCGCCGTCTCGGCCGTCATCGTTGCGGCCGCCGCAGAGCAGGCCGCCGCGGCCGAGCTCGCCCCGTCGCCCGCGAGCAATGGCTGGGTGCGCAGCGCCCGGCCCATCCGCCAGGAACTGGTGCCGGGCCCCGGCGCATGGAGGCACGGTGTCTAGCGACGCTCTGTACCCCGAGGGTCTACCCCCCATTTGTGGGATGCCCCGTCTTTTCGGGGCTCGCAGCCCCATGGGGGACCGGGATTGTCCCCCAATTGTCCCCCAAAGAGACGACTTTTAGATATGTTGGGGCTCAGCCAGTATTACTAGTGCTAGGTGTCTCTCTTCCGAGTTACACCGCCAATCATTCGCCGACTAGGGTAAGCGGGCGAATGTGTTGGGGGCGAGTCAGGGTGATATTCGGGTTATCGCCCTGACTCGGGGCTTCTCGAGGGGGCCGGCGAACAGCCGGCCTCCTCGCAGTCTTTAACCCGCCGGTTCTGGGCCCGGCTCGGAAGCGACAGGCCCCCTTCGCTACTTCCCGACCGGGGAGGCGGGCGCAAGCAGCGGTGCCGCCGCCTGCGACGGGTGCCGCGGGATCTCCAGCCACAGGTCCACCTCGTCATCGTGCGAGTCGGGGCCGAGGGCGTTGGCGTGGCCGTCGCCCGGCACGCTCAGCCCCACCACGGTCACGGCAACGCGCGACGAGTGCGGCACGGTGCGCACGATCAGCCGGTCGGTGCGCGTTCCGCGGATCGCGTCTGCCAGGCGCCCGAGAATCTCGAGGCGCTCCTCCTCGAGCATGTCGTCGAGCCCGCCCTCGTCGAGCAGGCTCACGACCGTGCCCCGGCGCCGGGCGGCCATGACCTGCTCCCGCACGTCGTCGGTCAGCAGGCTGCGCCCACGGATCTCGTCGCGGATCGCCTGCTCCAGGTACCGGCACTCCTGCCGCTGTGCCGGCGTGAGGTTGCCGCCCGTGCGCGCGATCTCCGTGAGCATCGGCTGCGCCACCCGATACGTCTTGCGCAGCCGAAACTGCCGCTCGATCACGTGCGCCTCCTGCGCCGCCTGCCACTCGGTCGCCTCACGCTCGGCCTTCGCGAACTGCCGCGAATCGCGGGCGGCCTTCACGAGGGCCCGCGTGATCACCACGGCCACCCCCACCCAGGCCACGCTGCCGATCACGCCCACCGAGGCCAGCGCGCCGAAGCCACCCCACACCACGGTCTGCACCGCGAGGAACAGTACGCCCGTCCACGCAATGAGCTGCTGCCGCCGCACGGCGCAGATCGTCATGAGCGTTCCGACGGCCGCTACATGCCACGTGGCATACCCGTTGTCCGCGCCGCCGTCGAGCTGGCTGGTCACGAGCAGCGGCAGCGCGACACACACGGCCAGGTCGAACGCGGCGAGCCACAGCGGCATCTTCACGGGGCTGCCCGGCCAGATACTCACGGCGGTGGCCAGCGCGTACACCACCATCGCGGCGATGGCCGGCTGCGGCGTCGCCGGGTGCCCGAGCGTCGAGATGCCGAGGAACACGTGGTACGCCGAGAACAGCGCCCCGAGCCCGAGGAAGATGAGGCGGGGAACGGTGATCATGCTCGCACCTCCGCGGCAGGCCAGGTGAGCACGATCGACGCCCCGTCGCCGGGGTGCGAGCGCACCTCGACGGCGCCGCCCACGTTCACCACCCGCTCGCCGATCGAGACACGCAGTCCGAGCCGCTCCGTCGGAACGGCGTCCGGGTCGAACCCGGCGCCGTCATCCGTCACCGTGACCGTCACAGGGTCGCCGTCGCGCCCGCCCTCGATGCTGAGCGTGCGGGTGACCTCGGCTCCCCCGGCGTGCTGCATGCTGTTGACCATGGCCTGAACGCTCGCCGAATACAGCGCCTCGGCGACGTGCACCGGCAGCGTCTGGCCCTCGACCCTGCTCGTGCGAATCTCAAACGCGTTAGAGAAAGCGGATGCCGCCGCCCGCACCCTGCGCGTCAGCCGCCCCAGATCCACCAGCGTCTGGTCGTCGGGGTCGACCGCGACGGCCGAGTGCAGGTGGCCGATCGCGTCGGACGCCATGCGCGCCGCCCGTGACTGGTCGTCGGCAGAGGATGCCCCCGCCGCCGCGAGCAGCGTGGTAAGCACGCTGTCGTGCACGATGGCGTCAACCTGCACGCGCTCGACCTCCATGGCGTGTTCACGCACGGCCGTCGAGTACTTCTCGAGCGCGGTCGACTGCGCAGCATCCACGCCCGATGCCGCCTGTCGCAGCATGGTCACGATTACGAGAATGGCACCGCCGAGAATGACGGCGTAGATGACATCGAGCAGGGCGAGTTCCGGGCCGACGCCGCCGCCGGCCGGCAGCGCACGCGCGACACCGTACACGACCGGCGCGACAACCGTGTACACGGTCGCGAGCCAGAGCGGGAACGCCACTGTGGCGAACGCCGTGGCGACGGTGCAGAGGTACCAGACCCACGGCTTGTTGCCGCCCTCGAACACGGGCGAGTGCACGAGCAGCGGCCACAGCGCCACCACGGCCAGATAGATGAGTGCCGAGAGGCCCATGGCGGTCTTCACGCCGAACTGCACGATGGCCGCAACGGCGACGAGCACCAGGCTGCCGAACACCGCGATCGCCGCCACGATGCCCCAGCGCGGCGTCATGAACGGCACCTGGGCGAGCAGCGCGCTGACCGTCTGCGCCCCGAAGATCAGGCCGAAAATCGCAATGGAACGGCCGGCGATGACCTCGAAGCCCGCTCGGCTGATGGGGTTGCGGGGGCCCCGTTCCGCCGTGAACCGGCGGTCGGGCCAGCTATCGGCGGACATTGCCCGCATCCGGATCCAGGCCCGGCAGGATCCCGTCTTCGACAGCACGGCGCAGCAGGTCGACCTTGGTCGGCGCCGGCCGACCGACCTCCACGTACTTCACCCGGATGCGATCGAGGTATTCCCGGGCGGTCGAGTTGGCGATGCCGAGCTCGATCGCCACGGCCTTCAGTGGCAGCCCGGAGGCGTAGAGGTGCAGCACGTCGCGCTCACGTCGGCCCAGCTGCGCTTTGGCGAAGTCGCCGTCGGCATCGATGGCGCTCGCCCACTCGAGGTTGTTGAGCACCTCGCCCGAGGCAACGGTGGCGATAGCGGCCATCACGGTGGTCGTGGGAGAAGACTTGGGGATGACGCCCGCCGCTCCCGCGGCGAGCGCTTCACGCACGCTGGCGACCCGGTCGGCGATGCTGTGCACGAGCACGGCCGCACCCGTTCCCTGCACGCGCTTGACGTTCGCGGTCACGCTCGAGCCGTCGCCCAGGGAGAGGTCGAGCACCACCACATCGCACTCGCGCCCGGCCAGATCGCTGATGAGCTCGTCGACGGTGGCGCCGGTGGCGACCACGTCGTACTCGGCGTTCGCGCACGCCGCACCGAGCCCCAGACGCACGGACTCGTGATCATCGACGATTGCCACGCGCACCATGTGCTTATCGTAGGGGAGAACGAGCGGTCGCGGCATGAGATTCGCGAAGAGGCCGGCGTAATGGGCGTGCGGAGCGTCTAGTGACTAGACGCTCCCGTCGTCACAAGCGAAAAAGCTCAGCTCGCGGGCGCCAGCGTCGCGATCGCCTCCACGTGGTGCGTGTGCGGGAACAGGTCGAACGCGCGCAGCTGCCGCAGCTCGTAGCCGCGATCGGCGAAGAGCGCCAGGTCCCGGGCGAGCGCGACGGGGTCGCAGGCGACGTACACGAGCTGCGCTGGCCCGAGCGCGGCGAGCCCGTCGACGACCTCGCGCCCGGCGCCCGAGCGCGGGGGGTCGAGAACGACCGTGCCCTGCGAGAGCCGCGCACGCTCGCGGGCCGGCGCATCCGCTTCGAGACGCGCGAGGTAGCGGTCGACGCGCGCGGTGACCGCCTCGGCTCCCCGCCAGTCGGCGAGGTTGCGGCCGGCGTGGCGGGTCGCGGGCGCGAACGACTCAACGGAGGTGATGCGGGTGGCCGGCCCGAAGCGGTCGCCGACGGCGGCGGCGAGCAGGCCGACCCCGCCATAGAGATCGAGATTGGCGGCGGCCGGGTCGAAGAGAGAGGGGTCGATGGCCTCCTGCACCGCACGGAAGAGGGTCTCGGGGGCGCGCCGGTGCACCTGCCAGAAGCCGCCGGCGTCGAGTTGGAACTCGCGCCCCGCCACGGCCTCAGTGATGAGGGCGCCGGCCGTAGGTGCGGCGCCGCGGCGACGCTTCTCGTCGCGTGGGTTCACGATCACGTGCACGTCGCCCGCGCCACTCGCGATGACATCGACGGATGCGGCGCCCTCCAGGCGCCCGTCGAGCGGGGCGGCGTCGGCGACGGCGGGCACAGCCAGCGGCAGCGAGCGCACCGGAACCACGTGGTGCGACCGTGCGGCGAACGGACCGACCTCGCCTCTCTCTCCCACCTGTAGGCGCACGCGCGTACGCCAGGCGAGGCCATTCCCGGCGTCGTCGCCATCCGCTGCCTCGACCGTGACGTCGCGCTCGATGCCGGCCATGCGCGAGAGGGCGTCGGTGATGACCCGCCGTTTGAGCTCGCGCTGGTGCGGCAGGGCGATGTGGCCGAACTCGGCGCCGCCCGCACGCTCGGCGGGGTCGCGGGCGAGTGCGGCCTCTGGCCACACGTGCTCGCGGCGGTGCGGGGATGGCTCGAGCACCTCGAGCGTCTCGGCGCGCCAGAACCGGTCGTGCGTATCGTCGGTGATGCGGGCGAGCACGCGCTCGCCGTCGACGGCGTCGGCGACGAAGACCACCCGCCCCTCGTGCCGGGCCACGAAGACGCCTCCGTGGGCCACGTTGGTAGGCTCGAGCTCGACTTTCTTCACCACGGGTTGAGCATGGCACAACGACCTGAATCGAACATGACGGGAGCGGCAGCATGACGGTGGGCGGCGGCGTGACGGCGACGACAACAACACCCGTGCGCCTCTATCTCGCCTCCACCTCTCCCGCCCGCCTTGCGACGCTGCGGGCCGCGGGCATCGAGCCCGTCACACTGCCGTCGCACGTCGACGAGCCTGCAACGACCGCTGCGGAGGAGGAGCGGCTCGGCCGGCGCCTCAGCACGGCCGAGATGGTGCAGCTGCTCGCCAGGGCCAAGGCCGAGGCCGTCGTCGGCCGGCTGGTCGACGACGAGCCGATCGACGGCTTCATTCTGGGCGGCGACTCGGCGTTCGAGCTCGACGGAGAGATCTACGGAAAGCCGCACGAACCCGAGGTCGCTCGCGAGCGCTGGCTCCTCCAGCGCGGTCGCACGGGCGAGCTGTTCTCGGGTCACTGGCTGATCGACCACCGCGGGGGCCGGGCCGGGCGGGCGGCGGGGGCGGTGGCATCCGCTCTGGTGACGTTCGCCGACGATATCGGCGACGACGAGATCGACGCCTACGTGGCGACGGGCGAGCCGCTGAAGGTCGCCGGCGCGTTCACGATCGACAGCCTCGGCGGGGCGTTCATCACCAGGGTCGAGGGCGACCCGTCGACCGTGGTCGGGCTATCGCTGTCGACGCTGCGCTCGCTGTTCAGGGATGCCGGCGTGCCGTGGCACCGGCTGTGGCAGCCGGCCCTTTAGTGCCCCTCGCGCACCTGTACTCGACACCGCGTTGTCAGGCCCCCTCGCGCACCCGTCTCGACACCGCTTTGTAGGTACCCCACCGTGTCAGGCACGAGCTTTGTGGTACTCGACCAAAAACCGCGCCCGCTCCCGCGCTTAGGCTAAAGGTCGTGCCCATTACCAAGGTCCTCATCGCGAACAGGGGCGAGATCGCCGTGCGCGTGATCCGCGCGGCCAGGGACAGCGGCATCGCCTCGGTCGCCGTCTACGCCGACCAGGACCGCGACGCCGTGCACGTGCGCCTCGCCGACGAGGCATACGCACTCGAGGGCACGACGAGCGCCGAGACCTATCTCGTGATCGACAAGCTGCTGTCGGTCGCCCGCCGCTCGGGCGCCGACGCGGTGCACCCCGGCTACGGTTTCCTCGCCGAGAACGCCGACTTCGCGCGCGCCGTCATCGGCGCGGGCCTGACCTGGATCGGCCCCTCCCCCGAGGCGATTGAGCGGCTCGGAGACAAGGTCTCCGCGCGGCATGTCGCCGAGAAGGTGGGCGCCCCACTGGCGCCCGGCACCTTGAATCCGGTTGCCGACGCATCCGAAGTTCTTGATTTCGTCGACACGCACGGACTGCCCGTCGCCATCAAGGCGGCGTTCGGCGGCGGCGGGCGCGGCCTGAAGGTGGCCCGCACGCGCGACGAGGTGCCCGAGATGTTCGAGTCCGCGACGCGTGAGGCGATCGCGGCGTTCGGGCGCGGCGAGTGCTTCGTCGAGAAGTACCTCGACAAGCCGCGCCACGTCGAGACGCAGTGCCTGGCCGATGCGCACGGCACCGTCGTGATCGTCTCCACGCGCGACTGCTCGCTGCAGCGCCGGCACCAGAAGCTCGTTGAGGAGGCGCCCGCGCCCTACCTCACGCCCGAGCAGACCGCGCTGCTGTACCGCGCGTCGAAGGCGATCCTTGCCGAGGTCGGCTACGTGGGCGCCGGAACCTGCGAGTTCCTTATCGGGGCCGATGGAACGGTGTCGTTCCTCGAGGTCAACACCCGCCTGCAGGTCGAGCACCCGGTCTCCGAGGAGGTCACCGGCATCGACCTGGTGCGTGAACAGTTCAGAATCGCGGATGGCGGCACGCTCGACTACGCCGACCCCGAGCCGCGCGGCCACTCGTTCGAGTTCCGCATCAACGGGGAGGACCCGGGGCGTAACTTCATGCCGTCACCGGGACCGGTGCACGTGTTCAAGCCTGCCGCGGGGCCAGGCGTGCGCGTGGACAGCGGCGTCGAGTCCGGCGACGTCGTCTCGGGCGCGTTCGACTCGTTGCTGGCGAAGCTGATCGTGACCGGGGCGACGCGCGAGCAGGCGCTCGAGCGGGCGCGCCGGGCGCTGGACGAATTCGAGGTGGCTGGCCTGCCGACCGTGCTGCCGTTCCACCGCGCCGTGGTGCGCGACGCCGCGTTCGCGCCGGCCGGCGACGGGCCGTTCGGCGTGTATACGCGCTGGATCGAGACGGAGTTCACGAACGAGCTGGAGCCCTGGAGCGGCGCACTCGAGGAGGCCGCACCTGCCGAGCGCCGGCACAGCGTGGTCGTCGAGGTCGAGGGCAAGCGCATCCAGGTGAGCCTGCCGACGTCGCTGCTGGCCGGCAGCGCGGCCGGTGCCGCCGCTGCTTCGCCGGCACCGCGCCGCCGTGCGGGCGGGAACCCGGGCAACGGGTCGGCCGCGACGTCGACCGGTGACTCGATCACGGCGCCCATGCAGGCCACGATCGTGAAGCTTGCGGTGGGCGAGGGCGACAAGGTCGTCAAGGGCGACCTCGTGCTCGTGCTCGAGGCCATGAAGATGGAGCAGCCGCTGACCGCGCACAAGGACGGCACGATCGCCGATGTCAACGCGTCGGTCGGCGCGACGGTGTCGTCGGGCCACCGCCTGCTGAACATCGTCTGAGGCCGGAAGCGCCCTTCTTTGGGGCGGCAGCCGGCGCATCCGCTCTTCGACAACTCACGAGCTGTCGCCTGATCTCGCGCGCGGCACCGGGTTGTGGCTAGTCGCCGACGAGGCGAGCGCGTCAGAGCACGATGTGCATCGCGCGGGCGGCCTCCGAAATGGAGCCGGTCAGCGACGGGTACACCGTGAAGGCGCGCGCGACCTGGTCGACGGTGAGGCGGTGCTCCACGGCGAGCGCCAGCGGGAAGATCAGCTCGCTCGCCCGCGGCGCAACGATCACGCCACCAATGACGGTGCCGCTTCCGGTGCGCGCGAACAGCTTGACGAAGCCGTCGCGCAGCCCGATCATCTTCGCGCGCGGGTTGACCTTGAGCGGCAGTTTGTAGATGTCGCCCTGCGCGATGCCCTCCTCGATCTGCCGTTGGCTCCAGCCGACGGTCGCGATCTCGGGGTTCGTGAAGATGTTCGACGTCACGTTGCGCAGCTCGATGGGGTTCACCGCGTCGCCCATCGCGTGGAAGATAGCGGTGCGACCCTGCATCGACGCGACCGAGGCGAGCGGCAGCAGGTCTGAGCAGTCCCCCGCCGCATAGATGTTCGGTCGCGACGTGCGCGCCACCCTGTTGACTCGGATGTGACCCGACTCGGTCAGCTGCACGCCGGCCTCCTCAAGCCCGATGCCGGCGGTGTTCGGGATCGACCCGACGGCCATCAGGCAGTGGCTGCCCTCGACAGTGCGGCCATCCGACAGCGTTGCGACCACGCCGTTCTCGGTGCGCTCGACCGACTGCGCGCGTGACTTCGAGAGCACCGTCATGCCGTTGCGGCGGAACACGTTCTCGATCACGATCGCCGCGTCTTCGTCCTCACCCGGCAGCACGCGGTCGCGGCTCGAGATGAGCGTGACCTTCGCGCCGAGCGCCGTGTACGCCGACGCGAACTCGGCACCGGTGACGCCAGAGCCCACGACGATGAGATGCTCGGGAACGCTGTCGAGGTCGTAGAGCTGGGTCCAGGTAAGAATGCGCTCACCATCCGGCACGGCACTGGGGAGGATGCGTGGGCTCGCGCCCACGGACACCACGATCGTGTCGGCCTCGATGCGGTCGAAATCGGTGCCGCCCTTGCCCTTGCCCGTCGAGACGATGACGGCCGCGGGCCCATCGAGCCGCCCCTCGCCCGAGACGATGTGCACGCCGGCGCGGATCAGCTCGGACTTCATGTCTTCGGACTGCTGCCGTGCAAGTCCTAGCAGCCGCTTATTCACGGCCGCGAGGTTCACCGCAACGTCGGGCCGCACGGGCTTGCCCGCCTCGGTGCGCACGTAGAACTGCACGCCCAGATCGGATGCGTCGCGGATGTTGCTGGTCGCCTCAGCAGTGGCGATGAGCGTTTTCGACGGCACGACATCCGTGATGACGGCGGCGCCGCCGACGCCGACGCGCTCCACGAGAGTGACGTCGGCGCCCAACTGGGCGGCCGCGATCGCCGCCTCGTAGCCACCGGGGCCTCCGCCGAGTACCGCGACCCGCTGCTTGCGCTCGAACTCAAAGGCCATGCAGCCATTCTTTCCCATGCGCAGAGCCGCGCCAAACCACCGCGCGGCTCGTACCAAAACGACGGTGAAATCGCGCGAATCGTCTCGATCGGGCGCGAATGCGGCCGATCGCATCCGTATCACCGTCGTTTTCGTTCGAGGCCGCGTAGGGGGAAGCAGAATGGCCGCGCTGACAAAAACGACGGTGAAATCGGCAGAAGGTGTCTCAGGGGGCCGGGATCCGGCCGATCATGTCGATTTGTCCGTCGTTTTCGTTCGGGCGGGGCGGCATGGGGGCGGCGTGGCGGGCGGCATGGGGGGCGGGGTGCTGGGCGGGGCGGCGTGGGGGCGGCGGCGAGTGGGAGAGGGCGGGCCCGAGAGGGGCGGTGCTCGCATGTGCAGCGGCCACGCGCATCCGCTCTCTGCCGTGGATGTCGGCACGCGCCATAGAATTGTCGGATGCCGCAGAACACGACCAACCCCCTCGACGACCCGGCCGCCGACCCGTTCGAGGTCGCCCGAGAGGCCGCAGAGCGCATCGCCGCGCTCAGCGGGGTGGACCACCACGACATCGCCCTCACCCTCGGCAGCGGTTGGGGCAAGGCCGCCGACCTGATCGGCGAGACGACCGCCACGATCGACGCCACCGAGGTGCCGGGCTTCGGCAAGCCCGCGCTCGCCGGCCACGTGGGCACCTTGCGCTCGATCCTGCTGCCGAACGGCAAGCGCGCACTCGTGATCGGCGCCCGCACGCATTATTACGAGGGCCACGGCGTGCGCCGCGTCGCCCACAGCGTGCGCACGGCCGCGGCGACCGGCGCGAAGACCATGGTGCTCACCAACGGCGCGGGAGGCATCAAGGAGACCTGGCGGCCCGGCACGCCGGTGCTCATCAGCGACCACATCAACCTCACCGCCGATTCCCCGCTCGAGGGCGCGACGTTCGTCGACCTCACCGACCTGTACTCGAGCCGCCTTCGGGCGCTCGCGAAGAGCATCGACCGCAGCCTCGACGAGGGCGTGTACTGCCAGTTCCGCGGGCCGCACTACGAGACGCCCGCCGAGGTGCAGATGGCGAAGACGATCGGCGGCCACATCGTGGGCATGTCCACCGCGCTCGAGGCGATCGCCGCCCGACAGGCCGGCATGGAGGTGCTCGGAATGTCCCTCATTACGAACCTCGCCGCCGGCATCCAGAAGACCCCGCTCAGCCACCAGGAGGTGATCGAGGCCGGCCGCGCCGCCGAGCCCGTCATCAGCGCCCTGCTGGCGAAGATCGTCGGCGCGCTGTAGACATGCGGCAACGCGACACGCACCACAACGCGACACGCTGAATGGAGAAACCGTGAGTTCAACACCCGCGAACGGCGCCACCGAACGCCTGCTCGCCGAGGCGCACGCCTGGCTCGCACAGGACCCCGACGACGAGACACGCACCGAGCTCGGCGTGCTGCTCGGGGCGGCAGAGGGCACGGATGGCGACGACGCCGACGCAGCCCTGACCGAGCTGCACTCACGTTTCGACACGCGGCTCGCCTTCGGCACCGCGGGCCTGCGCGGCGAGCTCGCGGCCGGCCCCAACCGCATGAACCGGGTGCTCGTGGCGCAGGCGGCGGCGGGCCTCGCGGCGTACCTTCTCGAGAAGGCGCGGGAGGCCGCGGATACGGCGGCGGCCCAGGCCGAGTTCGTCACGCACGAGACCGGTGAGGCGCAACCGGCGGCGCAGCCGGCGGCATCCGTCGTCATCGGGTATGACGGGCGCAAGAACTCCGACGTGTTCGCGCGCGACACCGCCGAGATCATGGCGGGCGCCGGCGTTCGCGCCATTCTGCTGCCGCGCATGCTGCCCACGCCGGTGCTCGCGTTCGCCGTGCGCCACCTCGACGTGAGCGCGGGCGTCATGGTGACGGCCAGCCACAACCCGCCGAACGACAACGGCTACAAGGTGTACCTCGGCGGCGCGGATCACGGTTCGCAGATCGTTCCGCCCGCCGACGGCGAGATCGCGGAGCACATTCTGCGGGTGGCGGCCGGCAGCGTCGCCGACCTGCCGCGCTCGAACGTGTACGCGGTGGCCGGCGAGGAGCTCGTCGAAGCCTACGTTGCTCAGACGGCCGCGGTCGCGACCGACGCCGGTGCTGGCGCGCCCCGCTCGGATGCCCCCGACTCCTCCGACCCCGTCGTCGTCTACACGGCCATGCACGGCGTGGGCTGGGAGACCGCCGCGCGCGTCTTCGAGGCCGCGGGCCTTCCGCGCCCGCACGTCGTAGCCGAACAGATCGACCCCGACCCCACGTTCCACACCGTGACCTTCCCCAACCCGGAGGAGCCGGGCGCCATGGACCTCGCCTTCGCCGCCGCACGCGACGTCGGCGCCGACCTCATCATTGCCAACGATCCGGATGCCGACCGCCTCGCCGTGGCAATCCCCGACGCGGGAGCCGAGGCCGGCTACCGGCGGCTGTCCGGCAACGAGGTGGGCACCCTGCTCGGCTGGATGGTCGCCGAGGAGGCGTTCGACCGCGGCGAGCACGGCACGCTGGCCGTCTCGATCGTCTCGTCGCCGGCGTTGCGCCAGGCTGCATCCGCGTATGGTCATGACTTCGTCGAGACGCTCACGGGGTTCAAGTGGGTCTCGCGCGCGCCGCACCTCATCTTCGGCTACGAAGAGGCGCTCGGCTACCTCGTGAACCCCGACACGGTGCGCGACAAGGACGGCATCTCGGCGGCCGCGCTGTTCCTCGCGATGGCGCGCCGGCTGCGGCGGCGGGGCGTGAGCATCGAGCAGCGGCTGGCGCAGTTCGGCGAGCAGTTCGGGTACTACGCGTCAGACCAGATCTCCATTCGGGTGACCGACATCGACCGCATCACCGGCATCATGGCGCAGCTGCGGCAGGCGCCGCCGACCGCCATCGGCGACATCGGCATTCGCCACATCGACGACCTCATCGACGGCTTCGAGTCGCTGCCGCCGAGCGACGTGCTGCGCGTATGGCTGCAGGATGGCTCGCGCGTCGTCGTGCGCCCCAGCGGCACCGAGCCGAAGCTCAAGATCTACATCGACGCGTCGAGCACCGACGGCAACGCCGACGACCGCCGAGCCGCCGCGGAGAGCCGCGTGCGCGAGCTGGCCGAGGGAATTCGTGCGCTCGTCTCGTAACCTTCACGTATGAAACGCATCGACGTCGTCCTCGGCTTCACCCTGCTCTCGGTGCTGGCGGGCGTCGTCGCACTGCTCGCGGGCAGTGCGGGGGCGGATGCGCGCGGACTCGCCGCGCTGTCCACCGCGCTCTCGATGGGGGTGGCACCCTGGGCGCTCGCGCTCGGTCTGCTCGTGCTGCTGCTGCCGCGGCCGGCACTGCCCATGGTCGCGACGTTCGCGACGGTCGGGTTCGCCGCCGTCGCGCTTGGCGTGATCGGGGTGTCGCAGGCTGCGGCATCGCGGGCGGGGTCGGGCACCGGGGCGGGCCCGGGTTCTGGCTCGGGTTCTGGCTCGAGTGGCACAGCGGATGCCGTGGGCGCGTCCGGCGGCCTGGCATCCCTCGTCGTCCCCCTCGCCACCCTGGCGCTTGCCGCTATGGCGTTCGCCGTCGGCCGCGTCGTGTGGACGGGACTGCAGCAGGGCCGTCTCGCACGGCGGCCGTTCATTGTTGGGCTGATCACGGTAGTGAGCGCAATCGCGGGTGCGGCGCTCGTCGTACTCATGGCGATCGTGGGCTCGCTCGCGGTGCCGCTCATCGCGCTGGTCGCGAGCATCGTGCTCGTGGTGTTCAGGGTGCGTCAGGCGCGACGCGCCGCCCCGCCGGTCGAGTAGAGCGAGGTCAGCCGACGGCGACCTCGAGCTTGGCGGCGATCTCGTCGAGATCGAAGTAGTTGTCGATGACGACCACGTCGGCGTTGGTCGTGCCGATGGCCTTCACGAGCTCGGGCGAGGTGAGGATCACCTGGGCATCGGCCGCCGACTGGGCGAGGGATGCGACGTCGGAGGCGGCGACATCCGCTTCGATATCGAGACGCTCGAGCGCGCGCTCGGCGTTGAGCTTGAGGATCGCCGAGGTGCCGACGCCCGCGCCGCAGATGGCGACGATCTTCATCGCTGCACCGCCTCGGCGCCCATGATGCGCTGCACCGCCTCGACGCTCTCGGCCGCGGCGAGCGCCGGAATCGCCGCCTCATCGTTGAAGATGTTGGCGAGCTCGGCGACGCTCGTGACATGCGCGTCGGGGTGCGCCACCGCGAGACCCACCACCACGCTCACCGGGTCGTTGTGCGGGTGCCCGAAGTGCACCGGCTCGGCAAGCGTGACGACGGCGAGCCCGTCGGTGATCACGTCGGGCCCGGGGCGGGCGTGCACCAGGGCGAGCCCCGGCGCGATGACGACATAGGCGCCAAACTCGTCGATCACGTCGGCCATGCGCTTCGTGTACTCGGGGAAGGTCGCGCCGGAGCGTTCGAGCGCCTCCCCCGCCCGCTCAACGGCCTCGCGCCAGTCGTCGGCGCGTGCCCCTATCGTCACGGCCTTCGCTGGCAGGGGCGGGAGTTGCATGCGACAAGCGTATCGGGATTGGCTGGGATTTCGCCGCTGGCTCAGGCGGCGGCGAAGCCCGCCGTGATGTCCTCGGCGAGCTCGTCGCGCTCTTCCAACGGCAGGAACGCCGCGGCCGCTGCGTTCAGCTGGAACGTCTCGAGGTCGCTCAGGTCGTACCCGAACGCGTCGATGAGCAGCGACAGCTCGTTCGTGAGCGTCGTGTTGCTCATGAGCCGGTTGTCGGTGTTCACAGTCACGCGGAACCCCAGCTGGTACAGCAGGTCGAACGGGTGGTCGACGAGCTCGGTTCCCCAGGCGGCGATCGCGCCGGTCTGCAGGTTCGACGACGGGCTCGTCTCCAGCGCGATCTCGCGATCCTTCACCCATTGCGCCAGGAGCCCGAGCGAGACATACGTGTTGTCCGCGTCCTCCCGCTCGATCACGATGTCCTCGGCCAGCCGCACGCCGTGACCGAGGCGCAGTGCCCGGCCGTCGAATAGCGCGCTGCGGATGCTGTCGAGCCCATCCGCTTCGCCGGCATGAACCGTGACGGGCATGAACTGGGAAGCCAGATAGTCGAACGCGTCGCGGTGCCGGGAGGCCGGGAACCCGGCCTCGGCACCGGCGATGTCGAAGCCGACGACGCCGCGGTCGCGGTGCCGCACCGCCAGCTGGGCGATCTCGAGCCCGCGGTCGGCGTGGCGCATCGCGGTCACGAGCTGCCCTACGCGAATATCGCGGCCGGTGCGGCGCACATCCTCGATGCCCTCCTCGATGCCCTCCTGCACTGCCTCGACGGTCTCGTCGAGCGAGAGGCCGCGCGCGAGGTGCTGCTCGGGCGCCCAGCGCACTTCGCCGTAGATGACGCCATCGTCGCCGAGGTTCTGCACGAACTCGCGCGCGACCCGGCCGAGCCCCTCCCGCGTCTGCATGACCGCGGTCGTCACGTCGAACGTCTTCAGGTACTCGACGAGGTCGCCCGAGTCGGACTGGTCGGCGAACCACTCCCCGAGCGCGCTGGCTTCGGTGCGCGGCAGCTCGAGCTCGATCGCGTCGGCGAGCTCGATGATCGTCTGCGGTCGCAGCCCGCCGTCGAGGTGATCGTGCAGCGAAACCTTGGGCAGCGAGCGGATGTCGGCGCCGCGGCCCTCCGCTCCTGCCGCCTCATTCGTGGTCGATGTGCCCTCGCGGGGTGCTGGTGCGTCCATCCCCTCAATCTACCGGGGCGGGCACGGCGGCGAGTATGATCGGTTCACTGTTCGCCGACTGAGAAGCCGCAGCGGTTGTCGAGAGTGTCGTCGCGCTCGGCGAGGGGCGGATAGCCCGCCACCAGCTCGGTGTCGACCCCGACGGGGCCCACTTTCGCCGCCCCACCCGGCGAGCCGAGAGCGCTCACGATGCCCGGCAGCGGCTGCGCGAAGAATCTCTCGTTGTCGTCGATGAAATCGACCCAGCGCTCGGGTACGTCATCTTCGTACGAGATCGCCTCGACGGGGCAGACCGGCTCGCAGGCACCGCAGTCGATGCACTCGTCCGGGTGAATGTACAGCGACCGCTCGCCCTCATAGATGCAGTCGACGGGGCATTCGTCGACGCAGGCGCGGTCCATGACGTCGATACAGGCGGCGCCGATCACGTAGGCCATCGCTTCTCCTTTTTACAGGACAATACTCCTGTAAATTGATATCGTCGAAGCAGGTGGCGGAATCGCCGCCGTGTTCCCGCCGGCCCGCTTGGAGAGACCATGATCACCGCACTCGAACCACCCACCCAGGACGAGGTCGAGGAGGCGCTGCGCGACGTCATCGACCCCGAACTCGGCGTCAACGTCGTCGATCTCGGCCTCATCTACGAGCTCGGGTGGAACGACGAGAAGGGCGAGCTCGTCATCTACATGACGCTGACCACAGCCGAGTGCCCCCTGCAGGACGACATCTCGGCGCAGACCGCCCTCGCTCTCGAAGGCCTGGTCGACGCGCACACCATCAATTGGGTATGGATGCCGGCCTGGACGCCGGCGCGCATCACCGACGACGGCCGCGAGATGATGAGGGCGCTCGGCTTCAATGTCTGACGTGCGCGTCGCCGAGGCGACGCATCCGTTCGCGTATCTGGAACCGCGCATCCACGGGGCGCTGTCGCAGGTTCTGGACCCGGAGATTCGGCGGCCGATCACGCAGCTCGGCATGGTGTCGGCGATCGAGGTGGATGACGCGGGGCGAGCCCGCGTGACGATTCGGCTCACGATCGCGACCTGCCCGAACTCCACGCGGATCGCCGAGGACGTGCGGGCGACGACGGCCGGAGTCGCGGGGGTGACGGGCGTCGAGGTGATCGTCGACGTGATGAGCCCGGCCGAGCGCGAGGAGCTCGTGACGAGGCTGCGCGGCGAGGCGGCGACGCGCGGGATCCCGTTCGGGCCGGGGTCGCCGACGCGCGTGTTCGCGGTGGCGAGCGGCAAGGGGGGCGTGGGCAAGTCGACGATCACCGCGAACCTGGCGGTCGCCCTGGCAGAGAGCGGGCTCGCGGTCGGGGTCATCGACGCGGATGTTTTCGGCTTCTCGATGCCGGGGCTGCTCGGGCTGGTGGAGACGAGCGCCGAGGGTACGAGCGTGGCGGCGCGGCCGACCCGCGTGGACGGCATGATCCTGCCGCCGATCGGCTACGGGGTGAAGACGATCTCGATCGGCATGTTCATCGACGACAACTCGGCGGCGGTCGCCTGGCGTGGGCCCATGCTGCACCGCACGATCAAGCAGTTTCTGACCGACGTGCACTTCGACCGGCTCGACGTGCTGCTGCTCGACCTTCCGCCGGGCACGGGCGACATCGCGATCTCGCTGGGCCAGATGCTGCCGAACGCCGAGATCATCGTGGTGACGACGCCTCAGCCGGCCGCGGCCGACGTCGCCGAGCGCAGCGGAACCGTGGCGCGGCAGACGGGGCAGCGCGTGTTCGGGGTGATCGAGAACATGGCGGGGTTCGTGCAGCAGGACGGCTCGGTGCTCGACGTCTTCGGCGCCGGCGGAGGGGCGACGCTCTGCGCGAGGTTGTCGCGCGCGCAGGGTTCCGCGGTGCCGCTGCTCGCGTCGGTGCCGCTCAGCGTGGCACTGCGCTCGGGCGGGGATGCCGGTGTGCCGATCGTGCACTCGCAACCTGCCGACCCGGCTGCTGCTGCCATCCGCTCGGCTGCCGCCGCGATCGCGGCCTCGGTGCGCGACGGAGCCGCCCACGGAGGTTGAGGAGCCGCCCACGGAGGTTGAGGAGCCGCCCACGGAGGTTGAGGAGCCGCGAAGCGGCGTCTCGAAACCGGCCCGTGGCTTCGAGACGCGGCCGCGCCGCTCCTCAGCCCGCAGATTCCCTAGCGCGCAGCGCGGCTACTCGGCGGTGACGCGGCCGGCGATGAGGGGCCCACCGGTGACGGGCTGCTCCCCCGCATCCCCGATGCGCCACGCACCCTCGACCGCCGCCAGGGCACGCTCGAAGCGGGCCGGCTCGTCGGTCGCGAGCGTGAACAGCGGCGCTCCGGCGCGCACGGTGTCGCCCGGTTTCGCGTGCAGGTCGATGCCCGCCGCGTGCTGCACCGGGTCCTGCTTGCGGGCCCTGCCCGCGCCGAGGCGCCACGCGGCAATGCCGAACGGCAGTGCCTGCTGCTCGACGAGCACCCCATCGCGGTCGGCCACGACCGTGTGGGTCTCCCGGGGGGCGGGCAGCGCGGCATCCGGGTCGCCGCCCTGAGCACGCACGGTCGCCCGCCACGTGTCCATGGCCCGGCCGTCGCGCAGCGCGGCCTCCACATCGGCGTCGGGCTGGCCGGCGAGCGCCAGCATCTCGCGGGCGAGCGCGAGCGTCAGCTCGACGACATCGGCGGGGCCGCCGCCGGCGAGCACCTCCACCGACTCGCGCACCTCGTTCGCGTTGCCGATCGTGAGCCCGAGCGGCACGTTCATATTGGTCAGCAGAGCGGATGTCGCCACCCCGGCATCCCTGCCCAGCTCCACCATGGTGCGTGCAAGCTCGCGCGAACGCTCGATGTCGCCCATGAACGACCCGGAGCCGAACTTCACGTCGAGCACGAGCGCGCCCGTGCCCTCGGCGATCTTCTTCGACATGATCGACGACGCGATGAGCGGGATCGCCTCGACCGTGCCCGTGATGTCGCGCAGCGCGTACAGCTTCTTGTCGGCCGGCGCGAGCCCGGCGCCGGCCGCGCAGATCACACCGCCCCATTCGCGCAGCTGCGCGAACATCTCCTCGTTCGACAGTTCCGCACGCCAGCCGGGGATCGACTCGAGCTTGTCGAGCGTGCCACCCGTGTGCCCGAGCCCACGACCGGAAAGCTGCGGCACCGCGACGCCGAACGACGCCACCAGCGGCATGAGCGGCAGCGTGATCTTGTCGCCGACCCCGCCTGTCGAATGCTTGTCGACTGTCGGC
The DNA here is from genome assembly GCF_026410545.1 of Microbacterium sp. STN6. Classification (GTDB taxonomy): domain Bacteria; phylum Actinomycetota; class Actinomycetes; order Actinomycetales; family Microbacteriaceae; genus Root112D2. The sequence continues at coordinate 369,253 of NZ_JAPMIT010000001.1, read as the reverse complement.
TTGCCGAGACCGGAGAAGTCCATGCGCTCGCCGCTCGCGATCATCGCCATGGTCAGGTCGGTGATCTCGCGACGCTCCATGCCGTTCAGGAAGATCGCCATCGTCATCGCGGCCATCTGCTCGTCGCCCACGTACCCGCGCGTGTACGCGTCGATGAGCCAGCCGATCTCGGCGCCGGTCAGCGCGCCGCGATCCCGCTTCGTGTGAATCAGGTCGACGACGTCGAACGCCTCAACCGAACCAGCGGATGCCGTGGCGCCCCTGCCGTCGCCCGCGCCATGCCCGCCCGTTCCGCTCGTGTCGCTCACGCCCGCTCCGTCCCGTACTCGTTCAGCTGCCTGGGCCCGAACGCATCAGGCAGCACCTCGTCGATCGTGCGGATACCGGAGACCGTCTCGAGCAGCATGCCCGGCAGGGCGTGCTCATAGAGCAGCTGGCGGCAGCGGCCGCACGGCATGAGCACATCGCCGCGGCCGTCGACGCACGTGAAGGCCACGAGGTGGCCGCCGCCCGTCATGTGCAGTGAGGAGACCAGGCCGCACTCGGCGCACAGCGTGACGCCATAGCTGGCGTTCTCCACGTTGCAGCCCGAGATCACCCGCCCGTCGGAGACCAGGGCGGCAGCGCCCACGGGGAACCCGGAGTATGGCACATACGCGTGCTCCATAGCCTCGGTCGCCGCCTGGCGCAGCGTACCCCAATCGATCTCGCCGCTTGTCGGGACGTCGTCGAAAGAACTCATGACTTGATATACGGCTTTCCATCGGCTGCGGGCGCCCGTGAGTGGCCGACGAGCCCGGCCACGGCGAAGATCGTGACCACGTATGGCAGCATCAGCATGAACTCGCTCGGCACGGGCGACCCGATGATGCCGAGCACGTTCTGCAGGTTGGTGGCGAAGCCGAACAGCAGCGCCGCCAGCGTCGCCCTGATCGGGTCCCACCGGCCGAAGATCACCGCGGCGAGGGCGATGAAGCCCTGCCCCGCTGTCATCTCCTTCGTGAACGCTCCAACGGAGCCGAGCGTGAAGTACGCGCCGCCGAGCCCCGCGATGGCGCCGGCAAGCGACACGTTCCAGAAGCGGGTCGCGGCCACGTTGATGCCAACGGTGTCAGCGGCCTGCGGATGCTCGCCAACGGACCGCAGGCGAAGTCCCCACCGCGTGTGGAACAGCCCGAAGTACACGGCCGCGACGGCCACGTACATGAGGTAGACGATGACCGTCTGGTCGAAGAGCACCGGCCCGATGATGGGGATGTCGCTGAGCCCGGGGATCGCCAGGCGCGGGAAACGCGGCGGGTAGTTCAGCACGGTCGCGCTCGGCGCGAGTACCTCGGAGTAGAGGAAGCTCGTGAGGCCGGTGACCAGCACGTTGAGCACGACGCCCACGATCACCTGGTCGACGAAGTAGGTGATGGAGAACGCGGCGAGCACGAACGAGACGAGCATGCCCGCGACGAGCGCCGCGACGAGGCCGAGCACGAGGCTGTTGGTGGCCGAGGCGACGAGCGCCGATACGAAGGCTCCGGCCAGGAACTGGCCCTCGATGGCGACGTTCACTACGCCGCCCCGTTCGGAGATCACACCGCCGAGCGCGCCGAAGATCAGCGGCACGCTGAGGCTGACGGTGCCGAGCAGCAGTCCGGTGAACGGGATGGTGTGGCCGGCGGCGGCCCACGTGAGAAAGCCCACCATGAAGGCGAACGCGAACGCGATCATCAGCCACAGCTTCGCCGCGCGAGAGGCACGGGCCAGCATGAAGCCGCCGATCGCGAGCAGCACGAGAAGCACCGCGACGACGATTCCGGTGCCGTGGGTCGGCAGCGTCAGGTTCGGCAGGCGAATCGCGTCGCCCGTGTTCGAGAAGCGGAACGTGCTCGCGCCCTCGCGGGGCAGCAGCACGAACAGCACGATGCCGAGCACGGCGAACACGCCGAGAATGATCGGCGCCTTCCACGTCTTCCACTCGATGGCGCGGCGAAGCGCCGGCGTGGCATCCGTTGCAATGTCGTCGGTCACAGCGCTCACTTGGCCGCCACCTCCCTGGTCAGGCTCGTACGTTTACGACGGGCCACGCCCGGCGTCGGCAGGCGGAAGATCGCCCGCACGAGCGGAGGCGCGGCGATGAACAGCACGATGAGGGACTGCACGACGAGCACGATATCGATGGGAATGTCGTTGGCCGCCTGCATCGAGAAGCCTCCGGCCTTGAAGGCGCCGAACAGGATGCCGGCGACGAAGATGCCCCACGGCTTGGATCGGCCGAGCAGCGCCACCGTGATGGCGTCGAAGCCGATGCCGGCGTCGATGCCCGATCCGAAGCCCTCCGGCGATGTGCCGAGAACCTGGCTCACGCCCGCGAGGCCCACGAGCGCGCCGGCGATGAGCATCGAGTACGTGTACATGTTCTTCACGCTGATGCCGGCCACTCGCGCCGCGTTGGGGTTCTCACCGACGGCCCGGAACCGGAAGCCGAGGCTCGAGCGGCTCATGAGCCACCACACCACGATGGTGGCGACGAGCACGATGAGGATGCCGATGTTGAGGTTGAACTGGGCACCCAACAGGTGCGGGAACACGGCGGTCGGCAGCACGGCGGGCGACTTCGGGTTGTTCGATCCCTGCTCCTGCAACGCGCCAGGGGTGCGCAGCAGGTACGAGATGAGGTACAGGGCGACGTAGTTGAGCATGATCGTCACGATCACCTCATGTGCACCGGTCCGCGCCTTCAGGAACCCGGCGATTCCGGCCCAGACCGCGCCGCCCGCCATGCCCGCAATGAGCGCGACCAGAATGTGCAGGCCGGCGGGCAGGGGGAACGACCAGCCCACCCAGCCGGCGCACGCGGCGGCGATGAGCATCTGCCCCTGGCCGCCGATGTTGAACATGCCGACACGGAAGGCGAGCCCGACGCCCAGGCCGCCCGCGATGAGCGGCGTCGCGAAGTTGAGCGTCTCGGTGATCGGCCGGATCGCGCGTACGGCGCTCGTCGACTGGAAGTTGAAGATCGACCCCTGGAACAGCGACGTGTACGCGCCCGAGACCACGTTCCAGATCGCCTGGAACATGTCGGTCGGCCGAGAGAAGAAGTACCCGGCCGTCTTCTGCACGGTGGGGTCGGTGATCGCGATCAGGAACGCCCCCGCGATGAGCGCGAGCACGACGGCCAGGATCGAGATCATGAAGCTTCCGCCCATGATCTGGCGAAGCGCCTCGCTGAACCGATCGTCTCGACGGGGATCGATTTCCTTCTCGTCGCTCACGCTGCGACCTCCGGGTTCGTCGGCTTCTCGCCGGCCATCATCAGGCCAAGCACGTCACGAGGCGTGTCACCGGGCACGATGCCCACGATGCCGCCGCGGTACATGACCGCGATGCGGTCGGCGAGCGCCACCACCTCGTCGAGTTCGGTGGAGACCACGATCACCGGAATCCCCTCGTCGCGCGTGGCCACGATGCGTTTGTGCACGAACTCGATGGACCCCACGTCGAGGCCGCGCGTGGGCTGAGCGGCCACGAAGAGGCGCAGCTCGCGGCTGAGCTCGCGCGCCAGCACCACCTTCTGCTGGTTGCCGCCCGAGAGGCGCCCCACCGGCGTGTCGATGCCCTGCGCCCGCACGTCGAACTCGCGCACCTTCTCTTCCGCGAACTGCGCCCGGAAGCCGAGCCGCAGGCCGCCGCCACGAACGAACGGCGCGCCCTCGCTGCGGTCGAGCATAAGGTTCTCGGCGATCGTGAACTCGCCGACCAGACCGTCTTCGTTGCGGTCCTCGGGAACGAAGCCGACGCCGGCGTCGAGCACGCGACGCACGCTCCGGCCGCTCAACTCGTGACCATTGAGGCGGATGCTGCCGCTCACCCTCGCCTGCAGGCCCAGGATCGCTTCGGTCAGCTCGGTCTGCCCGTTGCCCTGCACGCCGGCAATGGCGAGGATCTCCCCGGCCTTCACGTCGAAGCTCACGCCGTCGACGACGCGCTGCTCCGCGCGGTCGATCACCGAGAGGTTGCGCACGACGAGGGCGGGCTCGCTCGCCTTCGCCGGCTCCTTGTGCACGGTCAGCTCGACGGCGCGGCCGACCATGAGCGAGGCGAGCTCGGTGTTCGTCGCGGTGGGCTGCGCCTCGCCCACGACCTTGCCGAGCCGAATGACGGTGATGCGGTCGGCGACCTCGCGCACCTCGCGCAGCTTGTGGGTGATGAACACGATGGCGGTGCCGGATTCCTTCAGCTGCCTCATGATCGACATGAGCTCGTCGGTCTCCTGCGGCGTGAGCACGGCGGTCGGCTCGTCGAAGACGAGCACCTTCGCGTCGCGCGAGAGCGCCTTGATGATTTCCACGCGCTGCTGCACACCGACTGGCAGGTCTTCGATCAGGGCGTCGGGGTCGACGTCGAAGCCGAACCGCGACGAGATGTCACGCACCTTGGCTCGCGCCGCCGCAAGGTCGAGCCGCCCACCGAACGTCGTCTCCTCGTTGCCGAGCATCACGTTCTCTGCCACCGTGAACACCGGGATCAGCATGAAGTGCTGGTGCACCATTCCGATGCCGGCCGCCATGGCGTCGCCCGGGCCGGAGAAGTGCTGAACCTCGTCGTTCAGCAGAATCTCGCCCTCCTCGGCCTGGTAGAGGCCGTAGAGCACGTTCATGAGGGTGGATTTGCCTGCGCCGTTCTCGCCGAGCAGACAGTGGATCTCTCCCGGCTCGACCGTCAGGTCGATGTGGTCATTCGCGACCAGGGCACCGAATCTCTTCGTGATGCCGCGAAGCTCGAGCTTCATGTGTCAAGTTCCTTCTCTGCCCGTCCACGGGTGCTGGGCTCGCAGAACAGCCTCGAGTGCCGCGCTGCGCCCCTTCACCCTACCTTTTTGCACATATGTCAGTCAGCGCTCAGATGAGCAGCGTGGCGGGGAACGGGCAGTCGTGTGCGTGCGCCGCCACGATCAGAGCAGCGGATGGCGCCGGCGCCGAAAAGGGGAGACCAGCCGCGCTGGTCTCCCCCATCCGTTGTTCCCTTACTCGCGCCTTATGACTTGGGCGAGGAGGGCGAAACGACCTTGATCGAGCCGTCGATGATGCCCTTCTTGATGGTCGCGATCTCGCTCTCGAGGTTCGAGTCGACCTTCGAGGCGTAGTCGTGGAACGGGGCGAGGCCCACGCCGTCGTTCTTCAGGGTGCCGACGTAGGGGCTGTTGTCGAACTTGCCCTCGCCCGCCGTCTTGGTCACGGCCTCGGCGCTCTGCTTGAGGCCCTTCATGACGCTCGTGAGCAGCAGGTCCTTGACGGTCGGGTCGGACTCGTAGACGTCGGCGTCGACGCCGAGCATCACGATGTCCTTCTTGGAGTCGCGGATCGCCTGCGCGGCGCTCTGGTAGATCGGGCCACCGACGGGCATGATGACGTCGGCATTCTGGTCGATCAGGCCCTGCGCGGTGTTCTTCGCGGTCTCGTTGGCCTCGAAGCCACCCGTGAAGGAGCCGTTCTGCTTGTCGACGTCCCAGCCGACGACCTTCACGTTCTTGCTCTTCTGCTCGTTGAAGTACTTGACGCCGTCCACGAAGCCGTCCATGAAGATGGTGACGGTCGGGATCTGCATGCCGCCGAAGGTGCCGACGACGCCGGTCTTCGAGTAGCTGGCCGCCGCGTAGCCGCCGAGGAACGCCGCCTGCGCGGTGTCGAAGATGATCGGCTTGACGTTCGGCAGGCTGATCTCGTTGTCGTCCATGGTGGCGAAGTCGACGTCGGGGTTGGCCTTCGCGGCCTTCTCGGTGGCGTCCTTCAGCAGGAAGCCGACCGTGATGATCAGGTTGCAGTTCTGGTCGACCATGCTCGAGACGTTGGGGTCGAAGTCGCTCGCGCCCTTCGACTCGGCCTTCTTGAACGAGACGCCGAGATCCTTGGATGCCGCGACGAGGCCCTCGTAGCCCAGCTGGTTGAACGAGTGGTCGTCGAAGCCGCCGGAGTCGGAGACCATGCAGGGCAGGAAGTCGTTCTTCTTCTCGCCGCCGTTCGATGCGTTGTCTGACGACGGGGCGGGCGCGCACGCCGTGAACAGCGCGATGACGCTGGCTACGGCAAGACCGGCGAGGCCGGCCCTACGGGCTGTGATTGTCAAGGTGTCCTCCAGGATGCTGGCGCTGGTGCGCGCCGTTGTGCCACTTACGTTACCCAATGTGACGAACGGCCTTGCGCGGCCGTACGTCTTCTTCACGTAAGCGTTACAAATGCGCGCCCGTTTGCAAACTGCTCATTTGCGCGCTTGCGCGCTGGAGCTAAAGGCGAAGGCGCAGTGCGCCTTCGCGCGACGCCAGCGCCGAGCGAGCTACGCTCGCGAGGTTTGAACGTCACAGCCGAGCGAGCTGCGCTCGCTCGCCGATCCGCTACAAAACATCGCTCGACCCCGAGAGCCTCAGTGCGTCGACGACCGACTTGACGCGCTGTGCATTCTCGCTCGTGGTCACAAGCAGCGCATCCGGCGTGTCGACCACCACGATGTCGCGTACGCCGATGAGGCTGATGACCCGCTTGGTCTGGCTGACGACGATGCCGCTCGACGCATCTGAGAGCACGCGAGCGTCGCTGCCGAGGATCGCCAGGTCTGAGGCGCGGCCGCCTGAGTTGAGCTTGGCGAGGGAGGCGAAGTCGCCCACGTCGTCCCAGTCGAAGTGCCCGGGAACGACCACGAGTCGGCCGCGTGTCGCGGCCGGTTCGGCCACGGTGTAGTCGATGGCGATCTTCTTGAGGGCGGGCCAGATGTGGTCGACGGCGGGGCCCCGGGTGGCGGGATCGTCCCAGGCCGCGGCGAGTTCGAGCAGGCCCGCGAGCATCGCGGGCTCACTGCGGCCGATCTCCTCCAAGAGCACATCGGCACGGCTGATGAACATGCTCGCGTTCCACAGGTAGTCGCCGCTGGCCAGGTAACCCTGGGCCGTCTTCAGGTCCGGCTTCTCGACGAAGCAGTTGACCGAGAGGGCACTGGGCGCACCGGGAATCTCCACGGCATCCGCAGTCTGTATGTAGCCGAAGCCGATCGCGGGTTCGCTCGGCTTGATGCCGACGAGGCAGATGTAGCCGGCGTCGGCGGCGTGCACGGCCTGTCGCACGGCCTGCCGGAAGAGGGTCTCGTTGTGGATGACGTGGTCGGCCGCGAAGGAGCCAATGATCACGTCACTCTGGCGGCGCTGCAGGATGGCTGCGGCAAGGCCGATCGCCGCGGTCGAGTCGCGCGGCTCGCTCTCGAGCACCACGTTGTGGTCGGCGAGGCCCGGCAGCTGCTTCTCGACGGCGGCGCGATGGGCGCGGCCGGTGACCACCATGATGCGCTGGTCGCCCGCGAGAGGCGCGAGGCGGTCCCAGGTGTCGCGCAGGATCGTCTGGCCCGAACCGGTGAGGTCGTGCAGGAATTTCGGCGCATCCGCTCGTGACAGGGGCCAGAGACGGGAGCCGATGCCGCCCGCGGGAATGACGCTGTAGAAGCGATCCATGGCGGAGTTCGTCATGTGGCCACCCTAGCGGCGGCGCGGGCGGGTCGGGAGATATCTCGACGTCAAGACAGTTAGGCTGGCCTTGGCGGCACCCGCGCAGCAGGAGTCATAGACTTGCAAGCGCGCATCTCGCGTGTTGCCCGCCGGCTTAGCGACTGCCAAGCCGCGTTCACAGCCAGGGAGGGTTGTTCGTGCCAGATCAAACGGCAGGGACCCTGGAGCCGAAGAAGACACGGCCCGGGGGCACGCTGTACAGGGGCCGCGAGGGTATGTGGTCCTGGGTGCTGCACCGCATCACGGGTGTGGCCATCTTCTTCTTCCTTCTGGTGCACGTGCTCGACACGTCGCTGATCCGCGTCAGCCCGGATGCCTACAACGCGGTGATCGGCACATACAAGAACCCGATCATGGGATTCGGTGAGCTCGCGCTCGTCGGCGCGATCATGTATCACGCGTTCAATGGGCTTCGCATCATCCTGATCGACTTCTGGAGCAAGGGGCCGCGTTACCAGCGCGTCATGTTCTGGATCGTCATCGTGCTCTGGGTGGTGCTCATGGCGGGCTTCGCTCCGACCCACCTCATCCACGTCTTCAGCGAGGGGAGCGGCTCATGACGACCATCGAGGCGCCTCGAAGCCCCCTGCGTCCCGCCCGCAAGCGCGGCGTGAACTGGGAGAAGATCGGCTGGATGTACATGCGCGGCTCCGGCATTCTGCTGGTCGTGCTGATCTTCGGCCACCTCATCGTCAACCTCGTGCTCGGCCAGGGCGTGAAGGCCATCGACTTCGGCTTCGTCGCCGGCAAGTACGCCTCGCCGTTCTGGCAGGTGTGGGATGTGCTGATGCTGTGGCTCGCGCTCATTCACGGCGGCAACGGCATGCGCACGCTCGTCAACGATTACGCGACGAGACGGTCGGTGAACCGCGTGCTGAACTACGCGATCCTCGCTGCCGTGGTCATTCTCATCGTGCTCGGCACGCTGGTGGTGTTCACGTTCGACCCATGCCTCGGTGAGACGCCGACCGCACTCATCAAGCAGTGCTCTGCGCACTAGAGACCGACAACGAAAAGGACCGATAACGTGGCCAATGCGGCAGAGGCTCGCGACCCGCAGAATGCGGCATCACAGACCGCCGAAGGCACCGGCGAGGTGATCGACGGCGTGCACTATCACAAGCACGAAATCGTGATCGTGGGTGCAGGCGGCGCCGGCATGCGCGCCGCCATCGAGGCGGGCGCCGGCGCGGATGTCGCCGTGATCTCCAAGCTCTATCCCACCCGCTCGCACACGGGCGCGGCGCAGGGCGGCATGGCCGCCGCGCTCGCGAACGTCGAGGAGGACAACTGGGAGTGGCACACGTTCGACACGGTCAAGGGCGGCGACTACCTCGTCGATCAGGATGCCGCTGAGATTCTGGCGAAGGAGGCCATCGACGCGGTCATCGACCTCGAGAACATGGGGCTTCCGTTCAACCGCACCCCCGAGGGCAAGATCGACCAGCGCCGGTTCGGCGGCCACACGCGCGACCACGGCAAGGCTGCCGTACGCCGCTCGTGCTACGCGGCGGACCGCACCGGGCACATGATCCTGCAGACGCTGTTCCAGAACTGCGTGAAGCTCGGCATCAACTTCTTCAACGAGTTCTACGTTCTCGACCTGATCATGGGCGAGGCAGCCGACGGCGAGCGCAAGCCCGCCGGTGTCGTCGCCTATGAACTGGCGACCGGCGAGCTGCACGTGTTCCAGGCGAAGGCCGTGATCTTCGCGACCGGCGGCTTCGGCAAGATGTTCAAGACCACCTCGAACGCCCACACGCTCACGGGCGACGGCGTCGGGATCATCTGGCGCAAGGGCCTGCCACTCGAAGACATGGAGTTTTTCCAGTTCCACCCCACCGGCCTCGCCGGCCTCGGCATCCTGCTGACTGAGGGCGCACGTGGCGAGGGCGCGATCCTGCGCAACTCGAACGGCGAGCGCTTCATGGAGCGTTACGCGCCCACCATCAAAGACCTCGCCCCCCGAGACATCGTGGCCCGCTGCATGGTCAAGGAGGTGCAGGAAGGGCGCGGTGCCGGCCCGCACAAGGACTACGTGCTGCTCGACTGCACGCACCTGGGTGCCGAGGTGCTCGAAACCAAGCTGCCCGACATCACGGAGTTCGCTCGAACCTACCTGGGAGTCGACCCCGTCACCACACCGGTGCCCGTCATGCCGACCGCCCACTACGCGATGGGCGGCATCCCGACGAATGTGAGCGCCGAGGTACTGCAAACGAACGATCGCATTGTTCCCGGGCTCTACGCGGCAGGCGAGTGCGCGTGTGTCTCGGTGCACGGCTCGAACCGTCTCGGCACGAACTCGCTTCTCGACATCAACGTGTTCGGCAAGCGCGCGGGCACCAACGCGGTGAACTATGTGAAGGATGCCGACTACGCGCCGCTGCCGGAGGACCCGGCGCGGCCGATCCGCGAAATGCTCGAGAGCATGCGCGGCGGCCTGGGCACCGAACGCATCGCCGACCTGCGCAAGACGCTGCAGGACGAGATGGATAAGAACGCCCAGGTGTTCCGCACCGACGAGACCCTCGACGAGGTCACTCGCACCATTCACGCACTGCGCGAGCGTTACAAGAACGTGGCGGTGCAGGACAAGGGCAAACGGTTCAACACCGACCTGCTCGAGGCGGTCGAGCTTGGCTTCCTGCTCGACCTGGCCGAGGTCGTCGTCTACTCGGCCCGAAACCGCAAGGAGAGCCGCGGCGGCCACATGCGCGACGACTACCCCAAGCGCGACGACGAGAACTACATGAAGCACACCATGGCCTACCTCACCGGCGATCCCCACTCCGCCGATGCGGGCGACCACATCACGCTGGACTGGAAGCCCGTGGTGATCACGCGCTACCAGCCCATGGAGAGGAAGTACTGATGTCCACTGCCGAGCTGGAGGGCGCACCCGCACCGGCGGAGCCGGCCATTCAGACGTTCACCGTCACGCTGATCATTCGGCGCTTCGACCCTGACGTCGACTCGGAGCCGCATTGGCAGGACTTCGACGTCGAGATGTACGCGACGGACCGGGTGCTCGACGCCCTGCACAAGATCAAGTGGGAACAGGACGGCTCGCTCACGTTCCGCCGCTCGTGCGCGCACGGCGTCTGCGGCTCTGACGCGATGCGCATCAACGGTCGCAACCGGCTCGCGTGCAAGACCCTCATCAAGGATCTGGACATCTCCAAGCCCATCTACGTGGAGGCCATCAAGGGCCTGCCGCTCGAGAAGGATCTTGTCGTCGACATGGAGCCGTTCTTCGCCTCGTACCGCGAGGTGCAGCCGTTCCTGCAGGCCAACTCGAAGCCCGAGAAGGGCAAGGAGCGCCTGCAGTCGGCCGCCGAGCGCGCACGCTTCGATGACACGACCAAGTGCATCCTGTGCGCCGCGTGCACGTCGTCGTGCCCGGTGTTCTGGACCGACGGCCAGTACTTCGGCCCGGCCGCGATCGTGAACGCGCACCGCTTCATCTTCGATTCGCGCGACGACGCCTCGAACGTACGCCTCGACATCCTGAACGACAAGGAGGGCGTGTGGCGCTGCCGCACGACCTTCAACTGCACCGAGGCGTGCCCCCGCGGCATCCAGGTGACGCAGGCGATCGCCGAGGTCAAGCAGGCAATAATGCGCGGAAAGCGCTAGGAGGCAGGGGCCCAGTGGGCCCGTGCCGCGCTTTCCGCCGAGCGAGCTGTGCTCGCGAAGGGCCGCTAGGCCTACTCCGCCATAGCGCCGAGAGTGGGTGTTCGCGACGAAATAGCACCTGGCACGACCGCGTTTCGTCGCGAACACCCACTCTCGAGCGTCAGATCGCGGCCCGGGCGAGGCCTTCGCGCTACCCCTCGGCAAAATGAGCCGGCCCTGATTAGTCTGGGGGCGTGAGCAGGGGGACGGATGCCGACGCGGCCACGGCCGACGCCAGGAGCACGGCCACGGCCGACGCCAGAAGCACGGGCACGGCCGACGCCACGGCGACCGGCGTGGCCGCATCCGCTGGGGAGCGTACACCGGCAGTCAAGCCCTCGTTCATCGACCGTCTCAAGGCACTCATCGCCTGGGCGAAGGCTCTGCAGCCGGTGCGAGCGTTCCTACGGCTCGGTCAGCGCGACGGAGGGCTGCTCGCGGCGGGCATGGCGTACCAGTCGATCTTCGCGATCTTCGCCGGCCTGTGGGTGCTGTTCTCGATCATCGGCCTGTGGCTGCGCGCCGACGATGAGCTCACGCGGGCGTTGATCGACGCGATCAACCGCACGATTCCCGGGCTCATCGGCAAGGGCGGCGCGGTGCAGCCGCACGCGCTCCTGAACGGCACGGCGCTCAGCTGGACGGGCGCGATCGCCCTCGTCGGCCTGCTCTGGAAGGCCATCGGCTGGATGGCCGCCGCCCGCAAGTCAATCCGCGACATCTTCGATCTGCCGAACGACAAGCGCAATTTCGTGGTGCAGAAGTCGGCCGACCTCGGGCTAGCCGTGCTGTTCGGCGTGCTGCTGATCGCGTCGGCGGTCGTCTCGGTCGCGAGTTCCAGCGCCCTCGACTTCGTGTTCTCGCTCGTCGGCGTCGGCGCGCACACCATCTGGGCCACTGCAACGGCGCGCATCGTCGGCTACATCATCGCGGTCGCGCTGAACGGCTTCGCACTCGCCCTCATGTACCGGGTGCTGTCGCAGGTGCGCATCCCGATGTCGATTCTCACCGTCGGTTCTCTCGCGGGCGGCGTTGTGCTGGTCGTCATGAGCAGCATCAGCGGACTGCTGCTCGGCGGCGCCGACAACAACCCGCTGCTCGCGTCGTTCGTGGTGTTCGTGGGGCTGCTCATCTGGTTCAACCTGATCTGCACCGTGATCCTGCTCGGGGCTGCCTGGATCGCCACCGTCATGGCGGACCACGGCTATTCGGCCCGCAGCCCAGAGGACGAGCGCGCCGCCGAGCACCAGCGCCGGGTGCAGGCGCGCCTGCTACTTGCCGACGCCGCCGTCTCCGACGCCCGGCGTGGCGTCGCCGAGGCTCGGTGGCCGCACCGCGCGTCGTCGCGCCGGCACCTGCGGGATGCTCTTCGCGAGCGCGACCGGCTGCACCGTGAAGCGGATGCCGGCGCGTGACGCCGACGACGGGGTGCGGCACGCGCATCCGCTCGTGAAAACGGCGAGTGGCCGCCCGCTCGCCGTCGCCCGGGAAGCGATGTCGGGGGCACTCACTACACTGATTTCATGCCCTCGAAGCCGCTGAGAATCGCGACCATCAACACGAACGGAATCCGCGCCGCCTACCGCAAGGGCATGGGCGCGTGGCTCGACAAGCGCGACGTCGACATCCTCGCGATTCAAGAGGTTCGCGCCTCGACGGAAGACATCGAGAACCTGCTCGGGCCGGGCTGGAACATCCTGCATGACGCGGCGAGCGCGAAGGGCCGCGCGGGGGTGGCGCTGGCGAGCCGTCGCAAGGCGTCGATCCACCGAGTCACGTTCGGCGACGAGGATTTCGACAGCGCGGGCCGCTGGCTGGAGGCCGACTACGACGTCGACGGCTCGATCGTCACGGTCGTGAGCACCTACGTGCACTCGGGCGTCGCCGACACCCCGAAGCAGGTGGAGAAGTACCGGTTTCTCGACGGTATGCAGGCCAGGCTGCCCGAGCTCGCCGAGCACAACGAGCTGACCGTCGTGGTCGGCGACCTGAACGTGGGCCACCGCACCCTCGACATCAAGAACTGGAAGGGCAATGTGAAGCGCGCCGGCTTCCTGCCGGAGGAGCGCGCGTACTTCGACCGCTTCCTGGGGTCCGAGGGCGAGCCGAACTACAACGACGGCGCCGGGCTCGGCTGGGTCGACGTTGGCCGCAAGTGGGCCGGTGAGGTCGACGGGCCGTACACGTGGTGGTCGTGGCGCGGCCAGGCGTTCGACAACGACACGGGCTGGCGCATCGACTACCACCTGGCGACACCCGCCCTGGCCGCACGCGTGAAGGAATACGCGGTGGACCGTGCGGCGGCGTACGACGAGCGATTCTCCGACCACACGCCCGTCGTGGTCGACTACGCCATCTGACCTCTTCACCACACCGACCAGCTCGCGCGACTGAGCGCGGCGCTCGCGCCGCGCGAAGCATCCGCTGGTCTTTCTGCAAGGAACCGCATCATGACCCACTCCTCACTCCCCCGCCTCTATTCGGGCATGCAGCCGTCGGCCGACTCGCTGCAGGCCGGCAACTACATCGGCGCGCTGCTGCAGTGGAAGGCGCTGCAGGCCGACCACGACGCGTTCTTCTCGGTGGTCGACATGCACGCGATCACGGCTGAGCAGGATCCGGCGGCGCTGCGCGCGCAGACCCGGCGCACGGCGGCCCAGTACATCGCGGCCGGCATCGACCCGTCGGCCTCGACCCTGTACGTGCAGTCGCAGGTGCCTGCGCACGCAGAACTGGCCTGGGTGCTGAACACGATCACCGGCTTCGGCGAGGCCAGCCGCATGACGCAGTTCAAAGACAAGTCGCAGCGGTTCGGGGCCGAGGGCACGACCGTGGGGCTCTTCGCGTACCCCATTCTGATGGCGGCCGACATTCTGCTTTACGACACCGAGGTCGTGCCCGTGGGAGACGACCAGCGGCAGCACGTGGAGCTGACCCGCGACCTCGCTGAGCGATTCAACGCCCGCTTCGGCGAGACGTTCGTGGTGCCTGAGGCGATCATTCTGAAGGAGACGGCGCGCATCTACGACCTGCAGAACCCGACGTCGAAGATGTCGAAGTCGGCCGAGTCGCACGCGGGCGTGCTGTGGGTGCTCGATGAGCCGTCGGTCACGCGCAAGAAGATCATGCGGGCTGTGACAGACACGGATGGCCGCGTCGCCTACGACCGGCAGAACAAGCCGGGCGTCTCGAACCTGCTCACCATCTACTCGGTGCTGAGCGGGCGCTCGATAGCGACACTCGAAGACGAGTACGCGGGCCGCGGCTATGGCGACTTCAAGAAGGACCTGGCGGAGGTTGTGGCCGGCGAGTTCGGGCCGATTCGCGAGCGGGTGCTCGAGCTGCTCGACGACCCGGCGGAGCTCGACCGCATTCTCGCGGCGAACGCGGACCGCGCAAACGCGGTTGCCGAGGTGACGCTGGCGAAGGTGTACGACCGCATCGGCTTCCTGCCACGGGGGCGCTGAGGCGCGTGGAGCCCGTCGTGCTCAGGTCCTCGCGGCTGGCGCTTTCGGCGCCGACGCTCGACGACGTCGCCGCCATCACGGCGGAGTGCCAGGACGAGGCCATCCAGCGGTGGACGACCGTGCCGTCGCCGTACACGCGAGCCGATGCCGAGGGCTTCGTGCGTGAGGTTGCGACGCCCGGCTGGGAGCAGGGCACGAGTTGCACGTGGGGCATCCGGATGGGCGGGCCGCTGGCGCTGGGTGCGTCGCGGCAGGCGGGTGACGCCGGCTCGGCGGGCGCGAGCTCGGGGTCGCGTGGTGCGGGGGCGGGTTCGTCTGGTGCGGGGGCGGGTTCGTCTGGTGCGGGGGCGGGCTCGCCTGGTGCGGAGGCGGGCTCGCCTGGTGCGGGGGCGGGTTTCTTCGAGTCGAATTCAGTTCAGGTCGGGCCGCTCGTGGGCATGATCGGCCTCGACAACATCACCGATGGCGCTGCCGAAATCGGCTTCTGGCTGGCGCCCGGCGCGCGTGGCCTCGGCGTGATGAGCGAGGCCGTCGGGCTGGTGTGCTCGTGGGCTTTCGCAGAGCCGGGGCCCGGACGCCGGCTGGATCACGCACCGGGCCTGCAGAACGGCCAGGGACTGCGGGATGGCCAGGGACTGGGGAGCGGCCAGGGGCTGGGGAACGGCCAGGGGCTGGGACTGCGCCGGATCGAGTGGCGCGCGTTCGTCGGCAATACGGCTTCGGCCGGGGTGGCACGGCGCGCGGGGTTCCGGTTCGAGGGCATGCACCGACTCGCGGGCGTGCAGCGCGGCATCCGTCTGGATGACTGGTCTGCCGCCCTGCTGGCGACAGACCCCCGCACACCGGTCCCCGGCTGGCCCCCGTTCACGTTTGCGCGGTTGGGCAGCGAGGCGCGGGGCGCATCTACTTCGCGTGTCGAACGAAAACGACGGCGATTGTGACGACTTTGGTCGGTTAAGCCAGCGAGCGAGCATGAAATGACAGAATCACCGTCGTTTTCGGCGCGTGCTCGGCCTGCGCCGGTGCGGGTGCGGGTCGTGCTGTTCGACCTCGACGACACCCTGTTCGCACATCGGGCCGCGGTCGACGCGGGCATCATCGATCACCTGCGCACTCTCGGGACGCCGTACCGGGTGACCGACCCGACCGCCGAGGTTGCCTTCTGGCACCAGCTCGAAGTGAGGCACGACCACCGCTATCTCGCCGGTGAACTCGACTATGCCGGTCAGCAGCGGGCCCGCGCCGCTCCTGGCTGCCTGACCCTCGTGGCCGCGCGTCGGCTTCTCGCCCTGGAAGACGGGTCGCCTCTGCCGCTGCCTGGGTCGGCGTCCCCGACCAGAACGAAAACGACGGAGATCCTGGCGAAAGACTCTCCCTCGACCCAGAAATCCGACCATTTCGACAGAAACACCGTCGTTTTGGTTCGAGCCGCGGGCGGCGCGACGGGTGCGCTGCGACGGGAGCAGCGCGGGAGACGCGCGGGGGGGGGGCGGCCGGTCGAACCGGCACGCCCCGCCCCCGCGGTCGCGCTGCTACTTCGTGTCTTCGTCGACCCAGTCGAAGGTCTTCGTCACGGCCTTCTTCCACGTGCGAACCAGGCGCTCGGCCTCTTCCTCGTCCATCGACGGGGTCCAGCGGCTGTCCTCCTGCCAGTTCTTACGCAGGTCGTCCAGGTCGCTCCAGAACCCGACCGCGAGGCCCGCCGCGTACGCCGCACCGAGCGCCGTGGTCTCCGCCACGACGGGCCGCACGACCGGCACGCCGATCACGTCGGCCTGGAACTGCATGAGCAGGTTGTTGGCGATCATGCCGCCGTCGACCTTCAGCTCCGTCAGCGGCACGCCCGAGTCGGCGTTGACCGCGTCGAGCACCTCGCGCGTCTGGAACGCGGTCGCCTCGAGCACGGCGCGGGCGATGTGGCCCTTGTTGACGTAGCGCGTCAGGCCCACGAGGGCACCCCGCGCATCCGCTCGCCAATACGGCGCGAACAGACCCGAGAAGGCGGGCACGAAGTACGCGCCACCATTGTCATCGACGGATGCCGCCAGCGCCTCGATCTCGCTGGCAGACGTGATGAGGCCCAGGTTGTCGCGCAGCCACTGCACGAGCGAACCGGTGACGGCGATCGAACCCTCGAGCGCATAGTGCGGTGCCGCATCGCCGAGCTTGTAGCCGAGCGTCGTCAGCAGACCGTTCTTCGAGTGCACGATCTCCTCACCCGTGTTGAAGATGAGGAAGTTGCCGGTGCCGTATGTGTTCTTGGCCTCGCCCTTGTCGAACGCGGCCTGGCCGAACGTGGCGGCCTGCTGGTCGCCGAGGATGCCCGCGATGGGCACCTCGCGCAGCAGGCTGTTCGGCTCGGCCATGCCGTAGACCTCGGACGAGCTGCGGATCTCGGGCAGCATCGAGGCCGGCACGCCGAAGACCTCGAGAATGTCCTCGCGCCACTGCAGCGTTTCAAGATCCATGAACAGCGTGCGGCTGGCGTTCGTGACGTCCGTCGCGTGCACGCCCCCGTTCACACCACCGGTCAGGTTCCACAGAACCCACGTGTCGGTCGTGCCGAAGAGCAGATCGCCAGCCTCAGCCTTCTCGCGTGCACCGTCGACGTTGTCGAGGATCCACTTGATCTTCGTGCCGGCGAAGTACGTGGCCAGGGGCAGACCGACGATCTGCTTGAAGCGCTCGACTCCCCCGTCTTTCGCCAGTTCATCGACGATGTGCTGCGTGCGGGTGTCCTGCCAGACGATGGCGTTGTACACCGGCTCGCCCGTGTTCTTGTCCCACACCACAGCGGTCTCGCGCTGGTTGGTGATGCCGATCGCCGCAATGTTGTGCCGAGTGAGGTTGGCCTTCGAGAGCGCCTGACCGATCACCTCGCGGGTGTTGGTCCAGATCTCCTTCGGGTTGTGCTCGACCCAGCCCGCCTTCGGAAAGATCTGTTCATGCTCGAGCTGCCCGCTCGAGATGATCGAACCCGACTTGTCGAAGATGATCGCCCGGCTCGAGGTCGTGCCCTGGTCGATCGCAATTACATAATCATTCATGGTTACCGAACTCCATTGTCAGATGCCGCTGAGGCAAGGTTACGCCCCGGTCGCGACGTGGATGATGGGAAGCAGCGCGTAGGAGGCGACACCGGCGAGAAGACCGCCGATGATGGGGCCGACGACCGGCACCCACGAGTACGACCAGTCGCTCGAGCCCTTGCCCTTGATGGGCAGGAACGCGTGTGCGATGCGCGGGCCGAGGTCACGGGCCGGGTTGATGGCGTAACCCGTCGGGCCACCGAGCGAGGTACCGATCACGATGACGAGCAGCGCCACGGGCAGCGCGCCGAGCGCCGCGAGGCCGCCGTCACCCTGACGTCCGCCGCCGAACGCGATCACTACGAACACCAGAACGAACGTGCCGATGATCTCGGTGACGAGGTTCCAGCCATAGCTGCGGATGGCGGGCCCCGTCGAGAACACGCCCAGCTTGTTCGCCGGGTCCGGCTCCTCGTCGAAGTGGCGCTTGTATGCCAGCCAGCAGAACACCGCGCCGAGGATGGCGCCGATCATCTCGGCCGCAAGGTACGCGAGGATCGAGAGTGCGTTCACCGGCACCCCTGAGCCGAACTCGGTCGCCCCGCTCGCCCACAGCCCGAGCGTGACCGCGGGGTTCAGGTGGGCACCCGAGTTGTACGCCACGATCACACCGGCATAGACCGCGAGGCCCCAGCCGATGTTGACCATCAGGAACCCGCCGTTGAACCCCTTGTTCTTGACGAGGGCGACGTTCGCAACGACACCCGTACCCAGGAGCACGAGCATCGCCGTGCCGACGACCTCCGAGAGCATTACTAATCCGAGATTGTCCACGTTGACCTTCCATTCGAGTCGCGGGCGCCGGACGAGCGGCCCGTTGGGCTCCGCTTATCGCGGAGTCGGGATGAAGCTATCGGGGAACGCACAGCAAGGACAAGCACCGCCACGTGCACGTTCGTGCATTATTCGGATGCCGTTGCCGACGCCTCCGCCGGCAGCCCCAGCCGCACCCCGTGCTCTTCAGTCATGACGGCCCTGGCGGCGGCGACCTCGTCGCGAACGCGGGCATCCGACCAGCCGAGGATGCTCCCGAGCTCGCGCGCGATCTCGTCGATGACGGCGGCATCCACTCGTCCGTCGAATGCCATGCTCGTGCGGCGCAGCAGCACGTCGGCCACGTGCACGACGAGCTCGTTCTCGGCGATGAAGACCAGCTCGCCCGAGGTCAGCTCGTCGGTGTGCGTGAGTGCCCGGTCGCCGTGTTCCTCGAGGAACGCGATGACCTGTTTCGCCCTGGTGCCATAGCGCGCGAGCAGCTGCTCCGCCCGCCCGCGGCCCACGCCCGCACCGTTCGCCGCGATCCAGTCGCGGCGGGCGGAATCCGTCGTCGGGTACCCGCGGCCGCCACCGATCGCCAGCCCGTTCGTGCTCACCCGGCGCTCGCGGCCCAGCAGCGCGAGCACGTCGCCGGCCAGATGCTCGGCGACGGCGCGGAACGTGGTCCACTTGCCGCCGACGAGACTCAGCACTGTTGCGCCGTTCAGGCCGGCAGGCGTGGTGGGCACGATGCGGTAGTCGCGCGAGACGAACCCGGGCTGGGTGTCGTCGTGTCGCGGCAGCGGTCGCACCCCGGAGAAGCGGAACACGATCTGACTGCGGTCGATCGCCACGTCTGGGAAAACGTGCGAGACGAGGTCGAAGAAGTAGTCGACCTCCTCCTCGGTGCAGCGCGCAGGCTGACGGATGTCGGCCTCCAGGTCTGTGGTGCCGACCATGACACGACCGCGCAGCGGGTAGATGAGCACGATGCGCCCGTCGGAGTTCTCGAAGAAGAGCTCGCGCCCCGCGCACGCCTCGAGCAGCTCGGGGTTGTCGAGCACGATGTGCGAGCCTTTGGTGCCTCCCATGTAGCGCGTCTCGCCGCCGAGAGCCTCATTGGTGAGGTCGGTCCAGGGGCCGGATGCGTTCACGACCACGTCGGCCGTGATCGTGAACTCGTCGCCGCTGAGCGTGTCGCGCACGCGGACGCCGCCGTCGGCGACGCCCACCGCCTCGAGGTAGTTCGCTGCGCGCGCGTGCGGGCCGCTCGCGAGGCCGTCCATGAGCACGTCGAGCGCAAGGCGCTCGGGCTCGTGCACCGACGCGTCGAAGTAGGTTGCCGTGTACTTCGTGTCCGGGTTCAGCCGCGGCAGCTCGCGCTTCGAGGCGGCCGCACCGCGGAACACATGGCGCGGCACCGTGCCGCCGTCACGCGAGAACGCGTCGTACATGGTGAGCCCGAGCTTGATCAGGAACGCACCGCGCTCCACGATCTTTCCCTGGCGATGCGTAAGGAACCGCAACGGGGCGGCCATGATGCCCGAGAACGTGGAGAAGATCGGGATTGTTGTGCGCAGCGGCTTGACGTAGTGCGGCGCGATCTTCAGCAGGCCGTTGCGCTCGTGCACCGACTCGCGCACGAGCCGGAACTCGCCGTTCTCGAGGTAGCGGATGCCGCCGTGGATCATGTGGCTCGACGCGCTCGAGGCGCCCGAAGCGAAGTCTCCCCGCTCCACGAGCACGACCTCGACCCCCTGGAGCGCGAGGTCGCGGAACGTGCCGATGCCGTTGATGCCGCCGCCGATGACCACTACCTGCGCGTGTGGTGCATTCCTGATCGCCGCGACAACCTCGCGTGCCTGACCCGAGTCCTTCTGTCGTGTCACGTCGTCACCTAAGCCTCTTCGTTCTCGCGTGGCCGTGAGCCCGTGCGCACAACCGTCCTCCCAGCATTGTGCGGACGAGCGAGAATTTCGGTCAAGTAGTATGCACATACGTGCACCACGATTGAGAGGCGTAAGAGATGACGGATGCGGGCGCAGGCGACAAGGTGCGGGACGCTCTCACCGCCGCCCATCTCTACTACCTGCAGGACCTGACGATGGACGCCATCGCCCACGAGATGCACACGTCGCGTTCCTCCATCTCGCGACTGCTGAGTTTCGCCCGTAACACGGGGCTGGTCGACATCCAGATTCGCTCGCCCCTCGACCGCACGGCGCAGTTGCAACGGGATATTCAGGAGGCGCACGGCATTGCCGTCAACATCGTGCCCGTGCCCGAGAGCACGAGCGACATCGACCGGCTCGAGCGCGTCTGCCTCTCGGCTGCACGTATTCTCGACCGCTACATCGACTCCAACATGATCGTCGGCCTCGCCTGGGGTTCGACCGTCACGGCCATCAGCCGCCACCTCGTGCCCAAGGAGCTGCACGACGTGGAGTTCGTGCAGCTGAACGGCGCGGGCAACAACCTGACGACCGGGATCGTGTACGCCAGCGAGATCCTGCGCCGCTTCGCCGACGCGTTCTCCGCCACCAGCCAGCAGTTCCCCGTGCCCGCCTTCTTCGACGACCCCGCGACCAAGCAGGCTCTCTGGCGCGAGCGGGGCACCCGCCGCGTGCTCGACATCCAGGCCCGCATGGACGTGGCGCTGTTCGGCCTCGGCTCGCCCTTCGCTGTGGTGCCGAGCCACGTGTACATCGGCGGCTACCTCGACAAGGAGGACTACGAATCGCTCGAGGCCGCGGGCGTTGTCGGCGACGTCGCGACCGTGTTCTACCGGGCCGACGGCAGCTACCGGGACATCCCGCTCAACGCCCGCGCGACAGGCCCCGACTTCGACATGCTGCGGCGCACGCCCCGGCGCATCGCGGTGGTCGCCGGCGCGTCGAAGGTGCCCAGCCTCCGCGGCGCCCTCGCGGCCGGGCTCATCACCGACCTCATCGTGGACGAGGCCACGGCGCGGGTGCTCATGGAGCAGGAGCCCGCCGCGTAGGAGCGGCGTCAGCCGCGGCATCCGCTGGTCTCGTAAATGAGCGAGAAGATGACACGCCCTCTGATCAGGCATTGGTCGCCAAGCGGATGCCGAGAGCCGTCTCTAGCGCAGCGCTGCACGCCGGGCGTAACATCACAATCGCAGGCCGCATTGCTGGACCTGCCCCGAAGGCACCCCCGAGACACGAGGGCGGAGAGCAAGGAGGGAGCGATCATGACCGCGCAGTCGAGCAACGCGCCGGCCGGAGACGAAGCCGAGGGCCGGTACACCGAGGTGAACGGCCAGGAGCCGTCGCCACACGGTGTACACGGACGGTACACCGCTGAAGACACGGACACCATGCCGCAGTCCGATGCTGAAGGCGGGTACACGAACACCGAGACGGACCCCGAGGCGCACGAGCGCGACGGCCTGCACGGTCATTACACGGATAGCGACGACTAGCGAGGGCCGAGCCGAATCGTCGGCACGCTCGCACAAAGCGAGAGACGAGACGGCACGGCACGCGCCTGGCGAACGAATCGAAGGAGATTCATCGTGAGCGATATCACACCCATCAGATCTGCGCTGCGCAACGGCGCACCATTGAAGCGACTCGGCGGCACGTGGGGCGAGGTGCTCGCAGAGTTTCTGGGCACGTTCGTCCTGATCGCCTTCGGAGACGGGGTCGTGGCGATGGCAGTCGCCGCGCTGCCGGGCTCCGGACGCACGTCGGGGCCGACGACGTTCTTCCTCGGGGCCGGTGACTGGCTGCTGATCGCCTGGGGCTGGGCATTCGCCGTCGCCCTCGGCGTGTACGTGGCCGGCGGCGTCAGCGGTGCGCACATCAACCCGGCGGTGACGCTGGCGTTCGCGGTGCGCCGCAAGTTCCCCTGGCGCAAGGTGCTGCCGTACATGGCCGCGCAGCTGGTGGGCGCGTTCGCGGGCGCAGCGCTGGTCTACCTCGTGTACCACGACGCGATCGACGCGTTCAACAAGGCGTCGAAGACGGCGCGGGATGCCGCGGGTGGCCTCGCGACCTATTCGATCTTCGCGACCTTCCCCGCCCCGTATTACCACGGCAACCCCACCGGGCCGCTGATCGACCAGATCGTCGGCACAGCGTTCCTGGTGATGGTGCTCGTCGCGGTCATCGACATGCGCAACACGGCGGTCAAGGCGAACCTGGGCCCGCTCATCGTGGGATTCATCGTGGCCGCGATCGGCATGTCGTTCGGCGCCAACGCCGGATACGCGATCAACCCCGCCCGTGACTTCGGCCCCCGCCTCTTCGCGTGGATCGCCGGCTGGGGGCAAGTCGCGATGCCGGGAACGATCGACGGCTCGTTCAGTTGGTATTTCTGGGTGCCCATCATCGGGCCACTGATCGGTGGCATCATCGGCGTGTTCCTCTACGACCTGTTCATCGGGGACGTGCTGCACTCGCGCGGCTTCGACACCGAGCCGGTCGGGCGCACGCGTGACACGACGACGGTTGCAGCAGAGGCGGCCGGTGCGCACGCCGCGTACCGCGAGGAGGTCGTGCCGCCGCCTTCGACGGCCGACGAGGAGTGAACTAAGGCATTCCACCGTCGCTTCCACTCACGCAAAACCGGCGCTCGGGTCGATCCCGGGCGCCGGTTCGCGGCAGCTGGACGGCGCGTCGCATTGTTACGGGAATAGCGCGACCACACGCGCGATTGACCTAGACTGAGTGCAGATCAACGTGCTCCGGGGTCGGTGAAAGTCCGAACCGGCGGTGACAGTCCGCGACCGACACGTGCTTCCTGAAGAGGGGGCGCGCGTCGCTGAGCCGGTGGAATTCCGGCACCGACGGTAATGGGTGAGCGGAGGCTCACCCTCAGTCCGGATGGGAGGCAGCACGCGGCCGAACGCATCTGTTGCGGCGGCCGATATTCGGCCATGCCGAGCCCCGGAACGCGTTTCGAGACGAAACGGGTGAGCGGATGGCGGCAGCGGCGTACGAGGCAGCGATGCGTCGCGCCCTCGCCCTCGCCGCGCACGGCCCCGCGACGGGCGTGAACCCGCGCGTCGGCTGCGTCATTCTCGACGCGGATGGCGCCGTCATCGCCGAGGGCTGGCACCGCGGCGCGGGCACCCCGCACGCCGAGATCGACGCGCTCGGCCACCTGGAGCCGGGGGACGCGCGCGGCAGCACGGTCGTCGTCACGCTCGAGCCGTGCAACCACACCGGCCGCACCGGGCCGTGCTCGGTGGCGCTCATCGAGGCGGGCGTCGCACGGGTGGTCTACGCGGCATCCGACCCCGGGGTTCGCTCGGGCGGCGGTGCGCGGCGCCTGCACGACGCCGGCGTCGAGGTGATCGGCGGCGTTCTCGGCGACGAGGTCGAGCGATTTCTCGGCGACTGGCTGCCCGCGGCGCGCCTCGGGCGGCCCTTCGTCACCCTCAAGTGGGCGAGCAGCCTCGATGGGCGTACGGCCGCGGCCGACGGCACGAGCAAGTGGATCATCGGGGCGGCAGCCCGGCAGCGCGTGCACGAGCAGCGAGAGGCTTCCGACGCCATCATCGTGGGCACCGCCACGGTTCTCAGCGACGATCCCAGCCTCACCGCGCGCGGCGACGCGGGCGAATTGATGCCGCGTCAGCCCATGCCCGTGGTGGTGGGGGTGCGGCAGATTCCGAGCGATGCGGCGGTGTTCCGGCATCCGCATGCCCCGTTCATTGCGCCGACACACGACCTGGCGCAGGTGCTCGACCACCTCTTCGGCCTCGGGGTGCGGCGCGCGTTCGTCGAGGGCGGGCCGACACTCGCAACCGCGTTTCTGGCCGCAGGGCTCGTGGACGAGCTCGTCGTCTACCTCGCACCCAGCCTGCTCGGCGGGCCACACACCGCCATCGCCGATATCGGCGTCGGCACCATCGCCGAGGCGAGGCGCCTCGAGATCACCGGGGTCGAGCGTCTGGGCAACGACCTCATGATCGTCGCGCATCCGCGCGACGGGGGCACGATCCTGCCCGCCACCAGGCCAGACCCGAGCAGGCCGCTGCATTCCATGGAAGAGGAGAGCTGATGTTCACAGGGCTCATCGAAGAGATCGGCGAGATCACCGCCGTCGAGAACACGCCAGACGCCGCGCGCCTCACGGTGCGGGGCCCGGTGACGGTGACGGATGCGCGGCACGGCGACTCCATCAGTGTCAGCGGCGTGTGCCTGACCGTCGTGGCGCGGAGCGAGGACACGTTCACGGCCGACGTCATGGCAGAGACGCTCGCGATGAGCACGCTCGATCGGCTCGGCGTCGGCTCCCGGGTCAACCTGGAGCGGGCCGCGCGGGTCGGCGACCGACTGGGAGGCCACATCGTGCAGGGGCACATCGACGGCACCGCCACCCTGCTCAGCGTGACGCCGGGAAGCGCGTGGCGCGTGCTGCGGTTCGGTCTCGACCGCGCGCTCGCCCCGCTCGTCGCGCGCAAGGGCTCGATCGCCGTGGACGGCGTCTCGCTCACGGTGAGCGCGGTCAGCGAGGCGGGCTCGGCGGGCGCGGCGAACTCAGCGGGCTCGGCAAATTCAGCGGGCTCGGCAAATTCAGCGGGCTCGGCAAACTCAGCGGGCTCGGCGGGCGGCGCCTGGTTCGAGGTGTCGCTGATCCCCGAGACCCTCACCGCCACAACACTCGGCGCGCTCACGGAGGGCGACGTCGTCAACATCGAAACCGACATCCTGGCCAGGCACGTCGAGCGCATGCTCGCGTTCGACGCCCCGGCCGCAACCCTACGGAGCGCCTCATGAGCCTCGCATCCATACCCGACGTACTCGTCGCCCTGCGCGCGGGCCTGCCCGTGATCGTGGCAGACAACGAAAGCCGTGAGAACGAGGGTGACGTCATTCTCGCCGCTGAACTCGCCACCCAGGAGTGGATCGCGTGGACGGTCAAGCACTCCTCCGGCTTCATCTGCGCACCCATGACGAACGAGATCGCCGACCGGCTCGACCTGCCCGTCATGGTCGTTGACAACGAGGACGACCGCGGCACCAACTACACCGTGAGCGTCGACGCGGCGAACAGGCTGAGCACAGGCATCAGTGCAGCGGATCGCGCTCACACGCTGCGCGTGCTCGCTGACGGCGCATCGACCCCCTCGAGCGTGCACCGCCCCGGCCACATCATGCCGCTGCGGGCGCGGGACGGCGGGGTGCGCGAGCGCGACGGACACACCGAGGCGGCGGTGGATCTGCTGAAACTGGCCGGGCTGACCCCGGTCGCGGCCATCAGCGAGATCGTCGCCGACGACGGTGAGATGATGCGCCTGCCCGGCCTCATCGAGCTCGGCGAGCGCGAGGGCGTGCTCGTCACCACGATCGGGGCGCTGCTCGCCTACCTCGAGGAGTTCCACTGCGACACGCCGCTCGAGCCCGTCGCGGCGACGCCCGAGAGCTCGCGCGTGATCTTCGAGGTCTCCACCACCGTGCCGACCTCGCACGGACCGTTCGTCATGCGTGCGTACCGGGATCGCATGACCGGCGCCGACCACGTGGCGATCGTCGCGGGCGAACCGCACGACGGCACGCTCGTGCGCGTGCACTCGGAGTGCCTGACGGGCGAGGCCTTCGGCTCGCTGAAGTGCGAATGCGGCCCGCAGCTCGACGCGGCACTCGACACGATCCAGCGCGACGGGGGCATCGTCATTTACCTGCGCGGGCACGAGGGCCGCGGCATCGGCCTCACCAACAAGCTGCGCGCCTACCGGCTGCAGGAGGACGGGCTCGACACGTTCGACGCCAACCTGGCGCTCGGCCTGCCCGTGGACGCACGGGACTACGGCGCCGCCGCAGCGATCCTCGATGACCTGGGCATCGCATCCGTTCGTCTTCTGACGAACAACCCCGAGAAGGAACGGCAGCTCGGCGATCACGGCATTCGCGTTCTCGAACGCGTGCCGCTGGTCGTGGGCGCCGGGCCGTACAACGAGGCCTACCTGGAAACCAAGCGGGACCGCATGGGGCATTCGCTGCCTCTGGCCGCGACCGCGATCGAACAAGAGGAGAACGCAGGATGAGCGGAGCCGGGGCACCCCAGCAGCTTGAGCACGTGGACGGGCGGGGGCTGCGTCTCGTGATCGTCGCCGGCACATGGCACGAGACGATCAGCGACGGGCTGATCGCGGGGGCGACGCGCGTTCTCGAGGAGTCAGGCGCCGAGTACTCGCTCGTGCGCGTGCCGGGCAGCTTCGAGCTGCCGGTCACGAGCGCGGTCGCGCTTCAGGCCGGTGCGGATGCGGTGGTCGCCCTCGGCGTGATCATCCGCGGCGGAACACCCCACTTCGAGTACGTGTCGGCGGCGGCGACCGACGGGCTGACCCGCGTGGCGCTCGACACGGGAAAGCCCGTGGGCTTCGGCGTGCTCACCCTGGACGACGAGCAGCAGGGCCTGGACCGCGCGGGGCTCGAGGGCTCGAAGGAGGACAAGGGCGCCGAGGCCGCCCACGCCGCACTGGCGATGGCGCGCGTGCTGGAGGGCCTGCGAGCACCGGCTAGGTAGTGCGGAGCGCGGAGCGCCAGTAGACGGTCAGATGTGCCTGTCGGGTCAGATGTGCCAGACGGCTCAGATGTGCCAGACGGGGTCAGATGTGCCAGACCATGAAGACGACGACCGCGATGAGACACAGGGTGGCGATGCCGGCACCGCCGGAGATCGCGCCGACGCTGGGCTTCTCGGTGGCGACACCGGTGCCTGAGGCGGGGGTGTCGGTGACGGCGGCATCCGCTGTGCTGAGTTCGAGGGCCTGCCCCGCGCGACGCATCGCGGGCGCCACCAGGAAGAGGCTGAGCAGCAGCGCGATGACGTAGAGCACGATCGAGAGCCAGATCCACGTGCGGTCGAATGGGATCTTGTACATGCCCATGACGCCGAAGCCGAAGACGACGACGATCAGGGAGAGCCAGCTGAAGAGGGTGACCGACTTCGCCAGGGCCACGACCTGGCCGCCGTGCCCGGTGCGGATCAGGCGCGGCGCGAGATGCGGCAGGATCGCCATGGGGCCGATGATGAAGACCGCGGCGACGACGTGAAGAACGTTCAAGAGGGTACCCATGCCGCCAGCCTAACCGGATTCCCAGCGTTCTCCCGGGATCTCGACACGCCGACTCAGTCGAGGAAAAGGGCGCGCAGGCGGCGGGTCGTGAGAATGAGCCCGAGCAGGATCATCACGAGGTAGTAGAGCACGTGCCACAGCAACCCCACGCCCACGACGCCGGTGGTCAGGCCACGGATCAGCTCGACGCCCTGCCACAGGGGCAGCGCCTGGATCACCCACTGCACCGGCTCGGGGTACACCGACAGCGGGTAGAACGTCGCTGAGAGCAGGAACATGGGCAGCATCACGATGTTGATGAGATCCATCTGCTGGAACGACGTCATATAGCTCGTGATGCCCATGCCGAAGCTCGCGAAGCCGAACGCCACGAGCAGCACCGCCGGCAGCGCGGCGATGGCCCACCACGACAGGTTGAGGCCGAGCACCTGCATGACCACCATGAAGCCCAGCGCGTAGAGCGCCCCTCGCGCGAGCGCCAGACCGATCTCGCCGAGCGCGACGTCGAGCGGGCCGAGCGAGGTCGACAGCATGCCCTCGTACAGCTTCGCGAAGCGCATCTTGAAGAAGACGTTCCAGGTGGAGTCGTAGATGGCGCCGTTCATCGCGGCGGTCGCGAGCAGGCCGGGCGCGATGAACGCCGCGTACGGAATGTCGTGCCCGTCTGCCGCGGTGACGTTGCCGACGAGCGAGCCGAGCCCGATGCCGAGCGAGAGCAGGTAGAAGATGGGCTCAAAGAATCCCGAGACGACCACGAGCCAGTTCGTCGATCGCGTCGCCAACCAGCCCCGCTGCATAACAGAGGAGGCGTTGCCCGCGTACAGCGCCTTGAAAGGCCGACCAGCCGAGACGGATGCTCGGGGCTGCTCCCGAATGCCGGTCACTTGTTGAGCCTCCTCGCCGCGATGCGCCTGCTCCACGCCCAGCAGACCGTCACGAGCGCCAGCATGTACACGACGTGCACGACCGTCAGCCACGCCGGCTCGCTCGCCCCGTACGCGAACACGCGCGCCAGCTGCACGCCGTGCCAGAGCGGCGAGATCCAGCCGATCCACTGCAGGAACACCGGCATCGCCGTCAGCGGGAAGAACGTTCCGGAGAACAGCGTCATCGGCAGAAGCACGAAGCGCATGAGCATCGCGATCTGCCCGGTGTCCTGCTCGATCGTGGCGACATACGTCATGACCGGGATGCCGAAGGCCAGCGCCGTCAGCGTGGCGACGACGATCGTGGCGAACCCCCACGCCGATGGCACCGCCCCGAACAGCTGCATGAACCCGTAGTACACGGCGCTCGTCACGACGACCCGGGCCGTTGTGGCGATGATGAGCCCGTCGATGATCTGGCCGGGCGAGATGGGGGCCGCGTTCATGCCGAAGAACGTGGGATTCCATTTGAAGCCGAGCATGACGGGGTAGGTGAATTCCTCGGATGCGGTGGTCAGCGCCGCGGAACACAGCAGCGCCGGCGCCACGAACGTGAGGTAGCTGACGCCGTCGACCGCGCCGGCGCCCATGTTGCTGCTCACGAGGCTGCCGAGACCAACGCCCATCGCGTAGAGGTAGAGCAGCGGGTTGCCGAGGCCCGAGATGACGATGGTCTGCAGGTACGAGCGCATCACGAGCAGGCGGTGCTCGGCCACGTACCAGGCGCCGAAGCGGCGAGCGCGCACGGTGGTCATTCGATCAGGCTCCTGCCCGTGAGGCGCAGGAACACGTCCTCCAGGCTCGAGCGGCGCACGAGGCTCGTGATGGGGTGCAGCCCGAGCTCGGTGATGCGCGCGAGCTCCGCCTCACCGTCGGAGCTGTACACGAGGATGCGGTCGGGGAGCACCTCGATGCGGTCGCCGATGCCGGCGAGGCGCGTTGCGGCATCCGCATTTCGCTCGGAGCCGAAGCGCACCTCGAGCACCTCGCGAGACGAGTACTCACGGATGAGCGCGGCAGGCGAGCCCTCGGCCATGATGCGGCCCTTGTCGACCACGACGAGGCGGTCGCAGAGCTGCTCGGCCTCGTCCATGTAGTGGGTCGTGAGCACGAGGGTGGTGCCCTGCTCTTTGAGGCGGAACAGGCGATCCCACAGGATGTGCCTGGCCTGCGGGTCGAGGCCCGTGGTCGGCTCGTCGAGCAGCAGGATGCGAGGCTCGTTGATGAGCGCGCGAGCGATGGTGAGCCGGCGCTTCATGCCGCCGGAGAGATCGTCGACCTTGGCCTTCGCCTTGTCGGCGAGCTGGGCGAACTCGAGCAGCTCACTGGCTCGCGCGGCGACGGCGGCGCGGGGCAGGCCGAAGTAGCGGCCGTAGACCATGAGGTTCTCGCGCACCCGCAACTCGGTGTCGAGGTTGTCGGTCTGCGGCACTACGCCGAGCTGGGAACGGATCTCGGGCCCGAAGGCGTTGGGGTCGAGGCCGAGGATCTCGAGGTCGCCGCTCGTGCGCGTGGAGACCGCGCCCACCATGCGCATGGTCGTGGATTTACCCGCACCGTTGGGGCCGAGCAGGCCGAACGACTCCCCCGGCGCCACCTGGAACGAGATGCCGTCGACGGCCGCGAAGTCTTTGTACTTCTTCACGAGCTTCGTTGCGGTGATGACAGGCCCTGGCACAAGTCATAACTGTAGACGAGGGGGGTGACATCGCGGCGCCAGCATCCGGGGCGCCCACGTCGCTCTGTCTCGGTGTTCACACGAACTACGGTCATAAGGTAGGCGACGGCGCCCCCAACACGACGCTTGCCCCCACCCGACCCACGAAGAAGAGCAATGAGCGAAACCCCCACCGCACGTCGCAGCCCCTTCCGCCGCCCGTCGAAAGACGATGGCCCACGCGCCACCTTCCGCCAGCTGCTGCCGTACATCTTCGAGCACCGACCCGTCATGGCCCTCATCATCGGGCTCAGCATTCTCGGCGCGCTCGCGAGCCTGGCGCAGCCGCTGCTCGTGAGCCAGGTGATCTCGGTCGTGGGCGCATCCAAGCCGCTGGGTGGTCTGGTCTGGGCGCTCGTGGCACTCGTGGTCGTCTCGGGCCTGATCACCGGCTACCAGCACTACCTGCTGCAGCGCACCGGCGAGGGCATCGTGCTCTCGAGCCGCAAGCGTTTGGTGGCACGCATGCTGCACCTTCCCATCGGCGAGTTCGACACCCGGCGCACCGGCGACCTCGTCTCCCGGGTCGGCAGCGACACCACGCTGTTGCGGGCCGTGCTCACGCAGGGGCTCATCGAGGCGATCGGCGGCGTGCTCACGTTCGTCGGCGCGCTCATCGCCATGCTCATCATCGACCCCGTGCTGCTGGGGCTGACCGTGCTCGTGATCGCCGCGTCGGTCGTCACCGTCACGGTGCTGTCGGGGCGCATCCGGGTCGCGAGCCGCAAGGCCCAGGAGCGCGTCGGCGACCTGGCGGCATCCGTCGAGAGGGCCATCACTGCGGTGCGCACCATTCGCGCCGCCAACGCCACCGAGCGGGAGATCGCGGCGGTCGAGAGCGACGCGAGAGGTGCCTGGAGCATGGGAATCCGGGTCGCGAAGATCTCGGCGCTCGTCGTGCCGGTGGCGGGCATCGCCATGCAGGTGTCGTTCCTGGTGGTGCTGGGCGTCGGCGGGTTCCGGGTGGCGAGCGGCGCCATCACGATCGCGAACCTCGTGGCGTTCATCCTGTTCCTGTTCATGATGATCATGCCCCTCGGCCAGGCGTTCGGCGCGCTCACGTCGGTCAACTCGGCGCTCGGAGCGCTCGGTCGCATCGAGGAGATCATCTCCCTGCCGTCAGAGGGCGAGAACGACCGCGACATCGCCCCGCTTGCGATGACCGTCGGCGCCGCAAATGCGTCAGTGAACCCGGATGCCGCGGCGATCGCCTTCGACGACGTGCACTTCTCGTACGGTGACGCCCCGGTGCTGCGCGGAGTGACGTTCGAGGCGGCGCGGGGAAAGCGCACGGCGCTGGTCGGCCCCTCGGGTGCGGGCAAGAGCACGACGCTCGCGCTCATCGAGCGGTTCTACGACCCGACCGCGGGCGTGATCAGCCTGGGCGGCATCGATATCCGCAGTCTCAAGCGCGACGAGCTGCGCGCACAGATCGGCTACGTGGAGCAGGATGCGCCCGTACTCGCGGGCACAATCCGTGACAACCTCACGCTGGCCGCGCCCGATGCGACCGACGAGCAATGCATCGACGTGCTGCACGCCGTGAACCTCACCGAGGTGCTCGAACGCAACGAGCTGGGGCTCGGCGCACCCGTGGGCGAGGAGGGCATCATGCTCTCCGGTGGCGAGCGTCAGCGGCTGGCCATTGCCAGGGCGCTGCTCGCGGCGCCGCCCATCCTGCTGCTCGATGAATCGACGTCGAGCCTCGACGGGCGCAACGAGCAGCTCATGCGGGAGGCGATCGACGCGGTCGCCGAGCATCGCACCATGATCGTGATCGCGCACCGGCTCTCCACGGTGGTCGACAGCGACCAGATCGTGGTGCTCGATCACGGGCAGGTCGTCGGCGTGGGCACGCACTCGGAACTCGTCGGCACGACGCCGCTGTACCGCGACCTGGCGAAGCACCAGCTGCTCGTGTAGGTCTCGAGGACGCGGATTGAGGAGGTCGCGCCAGCGACCGTCTCGAATTCCACATCCAAGCCGGGTTTCGAGACGCCCGCTGCGCGGGCTCCGGGGCCCACAGCTGCGCGGCCTCCTCGAGCCGCTTCAGAGGGTGAGGTGGTAGCGCAGGCTTGCGAGCTCGGCGCGCAGAGCCTGCGGCACGCGATTGCCGAAACGGTCGAAGTACTCCTCAGTTGAGTCGCATTCGGCGATCCACTGCTCGGGATCGACCGCGAACAGCTCGTCGAGGTCTGCCTCGGTCACGTCGAGCCCGTCGATGTCGAGCTCGCGCTCCAGCGGCACCAGGCCGACCGGTGTGCGCATCGCCCCGGCCTCGCCCTCGAGCCGCCGCACGATCCACGCGAGCACGCGCGCGTTCTCGCCGAACCCCGGCCACAGGTAGCGCCCATCCTCGCCCTTGCGAAACCAGTTCACCCGGAAGATCGCCGGCGCCGATGCCCCCAGCCGCTCCCCCATGCGCAGCCAGTGCGCCCAGTGATCGGCCATGTTGTAGCCGCAGAACGGCAGCATGGCGAACGGATCGCGGCGCAGCTCGCCCAGCTCGCCCTCCGCCGCCGCGGTGCGCTCTGAGGCGATGGTCGCGCCCATGAACACGCCCTGCTCCCACGAGCCGGCTTCGGTGACGAGCGGCACATTCGTGGCGCGACGCCCGCCGAAGATGATCGCGTCGATCGGCACGCCTTCTGCAGCATCCCAATCGTCTGCAATGGAGGGGCACTGCGCGGCCGCCACGGTGAAACGAGAATTCGGATGCGCCGCAACGCGCCCGCTCTCAGGCGTCCAGTCTTCACCCCGCCAGTCGATGAGGTGCGCCGGCGGGGTGTCCGTGAGCCCTTCCCACCACACGTCACCGTCGTCACGCAGGGCGACGTTCGTGAAGATGGTGTTGCCCCACATGGTCTCGACGGCGGTCGGGTTGGTGCCCATGCCGGTGCCGGGCGCGACGCCAAAGAAGCCGTTCTCGGGATTGATGGCCCAGAGCCGGCCGTCGTCTCCGGGGCGCAGCCAGGCGATGTCGTCGCCGATCGTCTCGACGCTCCAGCCGGGTAGCGCCGGGCGCATCATGGCGAGGTTCGTCTTGCCGCACGCCGAAGGGAACGCCGCGGCGACGTGGTACGCCTGCCCCTCGGGCGAGGTGATGCGCACGAGCAGCATGTGCTCGGCAAGCCAGCCCTCGTCGCGCGCCATCACGCTGGCGATGCGCAGCGCGAACGCCTTCTTCGCGAGCAGGGAGTTGCCGCCGTAGCCGGAACCGTACGAGACGATCTCACGGTCCTCGGGGAAGTGCACGATGTACTTCGTCTCATTGCATGGCCAGGCCACGTCGTCGACGCGGCGGCCGCGCTCATCGATGAGGGGCATTCCGACACTGTGCACGGCGGGCACCCACGATTCACCCCGCTCGATGAGCTCGAGCGCCTCGCGACCCGTTCGCGCCATGGCGTGCATACTCGCCACAACGTACGCCGAGTCGGTGATCTGCACGCCGAGGCGCGAGAGCGCACCGCCGACCGGGCCCATCGAGAACGGCACGACGTACATGACCCGCCCGCGCATCGAGCCGTCGAGCAGCGCATCGAGGACGGCGCGCATCTCCGTGGGATCGCGCCAGTTGTTCGTGGGTCCGGCGGCATCCGGCTCGGCGGAGCAGATGAACGTGCGATCCTCGACCCTCGCGACGTCGCTCGGGTCGGTGCGCGCGAGGAAGCTGTTCGGCCGCCACTCGGGGTTCAGCCTGATGAGCTTGCCCTCCGCCACCAGCAGGCGGGTGATGCGGTCGAACTCGGCCAGGGAACCGTCGCACCACACGATCGATTCGGGCTTGGTGAGCGCCGCGACCTGGTCGACCCAGGCGAGCAGCCGCGCATCCGTCGTGCTGCGGCCCTGTGGCTCATCGCTGCCCGCCGTTGACCCTCGCGAGTGCTGGATGATCGTCATAGTTCTCCTCGTTGCCTCGACAATTTCCTCGTCTGTGTCCAGCATTGTCCCGTTAGCACCGCAATTCTCAACGTTGGGGTTGTCAAGAATCGCCGTTCTTTCACTATGGTGAAGAGATGACGACCGCTGCAGACGACCTGACCACGCTGGGTCACCGCATCCGCCACTATCGAACGGAACGAGGCCTCACCCTCGACTCCTTAGGCCAGGCGGTGGATGCCGCGCCGAGCCTGCTCTCGCTCGTCGAGAACGGCAAGCGCGAACCCCGGCTGTCGCTGCTGCAGCGGCTCGCCGACGAGCTGGGCGTGCACCTGGCGGACCTCCTGAGCACCGAGCCACCCAACTCGCGCGCGGCGATCGAGATCGAGCTCGCGCGGGTGCAGCGCGGCAGCCTGTACCGCAGCCTCGGTCTGCCTGAGGTGAAGCCGACGCGCGGCACGCCAACCGGAACACTCGAGGTGCTCGTCGGGCTGCACCGGGAGCTGGCGCGGCGCGCGTCGGAGGCCATCGCCACGCCCGAAGAGGCGCGGCGGGCGAACACCGAGCTGCGCGAGCACATGCGCACCCTGAACAACTATCTGCCCGACATCGAGCAGCTCGCCGAGGAGCGCGTGAAGGCGGCCGGGCACACGTCCGGCGCGCTGACGCACCGCGAGGTGAGCGTCATGGCCGAACAGCTCGGCTTCAAGCTCATCTACGTGGGCGACCTGCCGCACTCGGCCCGGTCGGTGACCGACCTGGAGAACCGGCGCATCTACCTGCCGCCCGCCTCGATTCCCGGCGGGCACGGGCTGCGATCGATGGCGCTGCAGGCCATGGCGCACCGCCTGCTCGGGCACGAGCGCCCATCGAGTTACGCGGAGTTTCTACGCCAGCGGCTCGAGATCAACTACTTTGCGGCAAGCTGCCTGATGCCGCGTGGGGCTGCCGTTGCGTTCCTCGCCGACGCCAAGCGCGAGCGCGACCTGGCGGTCGAGGACTTCAGGGATGCGTTCGGCACCACACACGAATCGGCGGCGCTGCGGCTGACGAACCTCGCCACCTCGCACCTCGACATGCCGCTGCACTTCCTGCGCGTGGGCGGCGATGGCGCTCTGCACAAGGGCTACGAGAACGACGGCCTGCAGCTGCCGACCGACGTGACGGGGGCGATCGAGGGGCAGCTCGTGTGCCGGCACTGGCTGGCCCGCAGCGCGTTCACGCACACCAACCGCACGACCGAGCTGTATCAGTACACGGACACGCCCGCGGGCACCTATTGGTGCGCGACGCAGACAGGAACGGGGACCGACGACGAATTCTCCATCACCATCGGCGTGCCGTTCGCGCAGGCGAAGTGGTTCCGGGGCCGGGAGACGACCGTGCGGGCGACGTCGACCTGCCCCGATGCAGCGTGCTGCCGCCGCCCAACCACGGACCTCACCGAGCGGTGGGAGGCCAAGTCGTGGCCGAGCGCACGCCTGCACGCGCACATTCTGGCGCCGCTGCCCTCCGGCACGTTCCCCGGCGTCGATGACTCCGAGGTGTACGCGTTCCTCGACGCGCACGCCGAGGCTGGTTGAGGAGCGCGCAACGCATCCCTCGCTGGTTGAGGAGCGCGCAGCGCGTCCCACGCTGGTTGAGGAGCGCGCAGCGCATCCCACGCTGGTTGAGGAGCGCGCAGCGCGTCTCGGAACCTTCGCCGAGCACGGGTTTCGAGACGCCGCTTCGCGGCTCCTCAACCCGCAGCTTTCGTTGAGCGGTTTCGAGACGCCGCTTCGCGGCTCCTCAACCCGCAGCCGGACTTCAGCGGTTGCGAGACGCCGCTTCGCCGCTCCTCAACCCGCAGCCGGAGTTGAGCGGTTGCGAGACGCCGCTTCGCGGCTCCTCAACCCGCAGCCGGCTACTTGGGCTGCATGCGGATCGCGCCGTCGAGGCGGATCGTCTCGCCGTTGAGCATCGGGTTCTCGACGATGTGCTTGACGAGCGCCGCATACTCCTCGGGCCGGCCGAGGCGCGACGGATGCGGCACCTGCGCCCCCAGCGACGCGCGCGCCGCCTCGGGCAGCGACGCCATCATGGGCGTGTCGAAGATGCCGGGAGCGATCGTCATCACCCGGATCAGGTGCCGCGAGAGCTCCCGGGCGGCCGGCAGCGTCAGCGCCGCCACCGCGCCCTTCGACGCGGCGTAGGCGGGCTGCCCGATCTGCCCGTCGAACGCGGCGACGGATGCGGTGTCGACGATCACGCCGCGCTCCGGCGTACCGGCCTCCGCCCCAGCGCCCTCCCCGCCACCGTCCTGCGCCGCGCCGCCCACGGGCTCGTTGCGCGACATCGCCTCAGCCGCCAGCCGCAGCACATTGAATGTGCCGAACAGGTTGATGCGCACCACGCGCTCGAAGTCGGCCAGCGGCAGCACGCCCTCCCGTCCCAGGATCTTGCCCGGCGTTCCGACGCCCGCGCAATTGACCGCGATACGCAGGCTGCCGTCGGCGGCCGCGATGTCGACGGCCTCGCGCACATCCGTGTCGCTGGTGACGTCGGCGGCCACGAAGCGGGCGCCGTCGCCGAGGCTTTCCGCCGCCTCGGCACCCTTCGATGTCGGCAGGTCGACGAGCACCACACGCGCGCCCGCCTGGTGCAGCGCGGTCGCTGTGGCAAGGCCGAGGCCCGACGCTCCCCCGGTCACCAGCGCCGTCGATCCTTCAATCTGCATGCTGCGCTCCCCTTCGTCAGAGCCGTCTCGTCACAGCCGTTTTGTCACAGCCGTTTCGTCACAGCCGTTCGATGATGGTGGCGTTGGCCATGCCGCCGCCCTCGCACATGGTCTGCAGCCCGTACCGCCCGCCGGTCGATTCGAGCGTGTTCACGAGCGTTGCGAGCAGCTTGGTGCCGGTCGCGCCCAGCGGGTGGCCGAGCGCGATCGCGCCGCCGCGCGGGTTCAGCTTCGCGGGGTCCGCGCCGAGTTCGCGCTGCCAGATGATCGGCACCGGCGCGAACGCCTCGTTGACCTCGTAGGCGTCCATCTGGTCGAGGCTGAGGCCCGACCGCTCGAGGATGCGCCGGGTCACCGGGATCACGCCCGTCAGCATGAGAAGAGGGTCGCTTCCCGTCACCGCGAAGCTGTGGAAGCGGGCGCGGGGGCGCAGGCCGAGTTGGTCAGCGCGTTCGGCGCTCATGATGAGCGCGGCTGAGGCGCCATCCGTCAACGGGGAGGAATTGCCCGCCGTCACCTGCCAGCTCGCCTGCGGAAAGCGCTCGGCGAACGCGTCGGTACGAAACGCCGAACCCAGCGTTCCGAGCCGCTCGGCCGTCGTTCCGGGCCGAATCGTCTCGTCGGCGGTCACCGCTCCGTTCGGCATCTCAACGGGAACGATCTCGTTGTCGAAGTCTCCGCGCTCGGCCGCGGCCGCCGCGCGCTCGTGCGACAGCGCAGAGAACGCGTCGAGGTCGTCGCGCGTGAGTCCCCACTTCTCGATGATGAGCTCGGCCGAGATACCCTGGTCGACGAGGCCGCCGGGGTAGCGTTCCTCGAGCAGGCGGCCCCAGGTCTTCTTGCCTGCCGCGTTGGAGAGAATGGGTACCCGGCTCATCGACTCGACGCCGCCCGCGATCACGATGTCGTACGCCCCCGCGATCACGCCCTGCGCCGCGAACGTGGCGGCCTGCTGGCTGGAGCCGCACTGCCGGTCGATCGTGACCGCCGGCACCGTGTCAGGGAACCCCGCAGACAGCAGCGCCGTGCGTGTCACGTTGGTCGACTGCTCGCCGATCTGCGTGACGCAGCCGCCGATCACATCGTCGACCTGGCGAGCGTCGATGTCGTTGCGGTCGAGCAACTCGCGCAGCACCCCGGCGAACAGGTCTGTCGGGTGCACCTCAGAGAGGGCCCCGCCCGGCTTGCCCCGACCACTCGGGGTGCGGATGACGTCGACGATGACAGCGTCAGTGCTCATGACTCCACGATAGCCGCCGAGCCGAAAAGCGGTCCGAAGAGCGGATGCCGCAGCAGCGCCGCGTCGCTCAGAGCACCTTCGCGCAGAGCGCCGTCGCTCACAGCATCGTCGCTCAGAGCACCTTCGCGAGGAAGTCCTGCAGCCGCGGCTGCTCAGGGTGGGAGAAGATCTGCTCGGGCGTGCCCTCTTCACAGATCACGCCGTCGGCCATGAACACCAC
Source organism: Microbacterium sp. STN6 (assembly GCF_026410545.1). Classification (GTDB taxonomy): domain Bacteria; phylum Actinomycetota; class Actinomycetes; order Actinomycetales; family Microbacteriaceae; genus Root112D2. The sequence continues at coordinate 330,970 of NZ_JAPMIT010000001.1, read as the reverse complement.
ACGGTCGGAGACCTCGCGGGCGAAGCCCATCTCGTGCGTGACGACCACCATGGTCATGCCCTCGCGCGCGAGGTCTTTGATGACCTGCAGCACCTCGCCCACCATCTCGGGGTCGAGGGCGCTCGTCGCCTCGTCGAACAGCATGATGCCCGGGTTCATTGCCAGGGAGCGCGCGATCGCAACCCGCTGCTTCTGGCCGCCCGAGAGCGACGCGGGGCGCGCATCCGCTTTCTCTTCGAGGCCGACACGCGTGAGCAGTTGGAGTGCACTCTGCCGGGCCTCGGCCTTGGTCTGCTTCTTCAGTTCGACCGGCGCGAGCATGATGTTCTCGATCGCGCTCATGTGCGGGAACAGGTTGAAGTGTTGGAACACCATGCCGATGCGCTGGCGCACCTGGTTGAGGTCGACCTTGGGGTCGGTGAGGTCGAAGTCGTCGATGACGACCGAGCCGCCGCTGATCTCCTCGAGCTTGTTGAGGCAGCGCAGCAGCGTGGACTTGCCCGAACCCGACGGGCCGATGACGCACACGACCTCGCCGTCGGCGACATCGAGGTCGATGCCCTTGAGAACATCGTTGCCGCCGAACGACTTCGTCAGGCCCTTCACGTGAATGGTGCTCATTTGTTGAACTTCCTGTCGAGAAGGTTGGAGAGCTGGGTCAGCAGCATGATGACGATGAAGTACAGCGCGGCGACGATCAGCAGGGTCTCGCCCGTGCGGAAGTTCGACGCGTAGATCTGCTGGCCCTGGTACGTCAGTTCGGCGAAGCCGATGACGGCGAGCAGTGAGGTGTCTTTCAGCGTGATCACGAACTGGTTGATGAACGTGGGCGTCATCACCTTGACCGCCTGCGGGATCACCACGCGGCGCATCGAGGTGACGTAACCGAGGCCGAGGCTGCGCGCCGCCTCGAGCTGGCCGGGATCGATCGACTGGATGCCGCCGCGGATGATCTCGGTCATGTACGCGCCGGCGTTCAGGCTCAGGGTGAGGATGCCGGCGGTGAGCACGTCGATCGGCACCCCCGTGAGCTGGGGCAGGCCGAAGTAGAAGAAGAACGCCTGCACCAGCAGAGGGGTGCCGCGGAAGATCGCCACGTACGTTGTGGCGATGCCGCGCAGCACCAGGCTGCTGCCGACCTTGAAGAACCCGAAGACGATGCCGATGATGAGCGCGAAGATCAGCGACAGCACCGTCGCGAGCATGGTGAGGCCGAGGCCCTTCATGAGGGCGGGGAAGCTGTTGGCCAGCAGCGCGAAGAAGCTCGAGTTCGGCGCGGCCTCGTCGGGCGCCTTCAGGTAGCGGTCGAGGATCTTCTGGTACTGGCCGTTCGCCTTCAGCTCGGCGAGGCCGGTGTTGAACGCGGCGAGCAGCTCCTGGTTCTGCCCCTTGTTCACGGCGAAGCCGTATGAGCTGCCGCGCTCCTTGGCGGTCACGGCCTTCAGTCCGTTGTTCTGTCGGATGCCGTACGCCAGCACGGGGTAGTCGTCGAAGACGGCGACCGAGTTGCCTGCCTTCACGTCGTCGTACATAGTGGCCGACTGGTCGAGCGGCTTGACCGTGAAGTGGTACTTGTTCTTGATCGAGTTCGCGAAGGCCTCGCCCTCGCTGCCGCGCTTGACCGCGACGGTCTTGCCCTTCAGGTCTTTGTAGCTCGTGATGTCGTTGTTGCTCTTCGCGACGGCCATCTGAATGCCCGAGTCGAAGTACGGGTCGCTGAAGTCGAAGATCTGCTTGCGCTCGTCAGTGATCGACATACCTGCGATGACGCCGTCGACCTGATTCGACTGGAGCGCCTGGAGCGCCGCATCGAACCCGAGCGACTTGATGTTGACGCTGAAGCCCTCGAGCTTCGCGATGGACCGGATCAGGTCCATGTCGATGCCCTTGAGGTCGCCGCCCGAGCGGAACTCGAACGGTGCGAACGTGGTGTCGGTGCCGATCGTGAACGTCTTGCCCTTGACGTCGGCGGGAGGCGGAGTGGATGCCGCGGCGGCGAGCGCGCCGCCCGCGGTCTCGTGGCTGGCGTCGGCTGGGGATGCCGCTGCGGCGGCGACGCCACCGAACAGGGAGAGCGCGGCGACGGCGGCGATTGCGGCCGGAACGATCCTCGTCAGCCGTGACGGGCGTGGCTTGTGCACGTGGGTGACCTCTCTTCTCGTCTGCCCCTTTCGGGGGGTAGACCTCAGATAGTCAAGCACACTCACGGGCGGGGGCGGGTGTCAGGCCAGCGGGGGTTTCGAGACGCGCCTTCGGCGCTCCTCAACCTGCAGAAACGGTGTTCGGCGCTCCTCAACCTGCAGAAGTGCCGTGGTCGAAGTGGCTCAGGCGAACGGGTCTGGCGTCATCGTGTAGCGGGTCTCGAGGTACTCGTGGATCCCCTCGAAGCCGCCCTCGCGCCCGAGGCCCGACTGCTTCACCCCACCGAATGGCGCCGCCGCGTTCGAGACCACGCCGACGTTGAGCCCGAGCATCCCAGTCTGCAGGCGCTCAATGAGCCGCTGCCCGCGGGCGAGATCGCGCGTGAACGCGTACGCGACGAGCCCGTACTCGGTGTCGTTGGCGATGCGCACGGCCTCGTCCTCGTCGTCGAAGGTGACGATCGAGAGAACGGGCCCGAAGATCTCCTCCGTCAGGATGCTGCTGCCCGCCGCGACGTCCGTGACCACGGTCGGCTCGTAAAAGGTGCCCTCACCCTCGATGGCCGAGCCGCCGACGAGCACCCGCGCGCCGCGCGAGACGGCATCCTTCACGAGAGAATCCGCCTTCTCAATGGCGTCCTGATTAATGAGCGGGCCGATCGTCACGCCCTCCTCCGTGCCGCGCCCGACCGTGAACTCCTGCACCTTCTCGGTCACGCGCCGGGCGAACTCCTCGGCCACCGACGCGTGCACGATGAAGCGGTTCGCTGCCGTGCACGCCTGCCCGATGTTGCGGAACTTCGCCTTCATCGCCCCCTCGACCGCCGCGTCGAGGTCGGCATCGTCGAACACCAGGAACGGCGCGTTGCCCCCCAGTTCCATCGAGGTGCGAAGGATGCCGCGCGCCGCCTTCGCCAGCAGCGAGCGCCCGACGGGGGTCGACCCCGTGAAGCTCAGCTTGCGCAGCCGCGGGTCGGCGATGATCGCATCCGAAACCGGCCCAGAACTGCGCGTCGTCACGACGTTCACCACCCCGGCCGGCAGCCCCACCTCGTGCAGCAGCGCAACGAAGTGCAGCGTCGTCAGCGGCGTCAGGCTCGCCGGCTTGACGACCACCGTGCAGCCCGCGGCGAGCGCCGGCCCGATCTTGCGCGTCGCCATCGCCAGCGGAAAGTTCCACGGCGTGATCAGGAAGCACGGCCCCACCGGGTGCTGCGAGACAATCGTGCGCCCCGTCCCCTCCGGGTTCACACCGTAACGACCGGTGATGCGGGCCGCCTCCTCGCCGAACCAGCGCAGAAACTCTGCCCCGTACGTGACCTCGCCATCCGACTCCGCCAGGGGCTTGCCCATCTCGAGCGTCATGAGCATGGCGAACTCGTCGTGGCGCTCGACGACCAGCTCGAACGCGCGCCGCAGCAGCTCGCCCCGCACGCGCGGCGGCGTCGTCGCCCACTCGTGCGCGGCGTCGACCGCCGCATCGAGCGCCGCGAGGCCGTCATCGACCGACGCGTCAGCCACCGAGGCGAGAACGGCATTGGTCGACGGGTCGCGCACCTCGAACGTCTTACCGGATGCTGCCTGCCGCCACTGCCCGCCGATGAACAGCCCCGTCGGCACTCGCTCCAGCAGTTTCTTCTCGTCGATCACCGTCATCGCTATCCGCCTCCTCGCGGCCCACAGTACTCGCGGCCGCCGACAGCGCAGTGCGAGGCCACAGCGCGACCGTGCCCGATGCGAGGCCATAGCGCGACCGCTTAGCGCGACCGCTCAGCGCGCCCCCTCTACCCCGCGAGCGCCGCCTTTGCCGTCACAATCTCGGCGCCCCGCCGCGCGAGCTCCATGAGCGCGTCAGCGCTGCGTCCGGGGTCGACTCCCGCGACGAGATCGGTGAAGACGCGAACGCGAAGCCCGTGGCTGAGCGCATCCGTCGCCGAGGCGAGAACGCAATGATCCGTGGCGATGCCGACCACGTCGACGTCGGTCACCCCGTGCTCGTCGAGCAGGTTGTGCAGGGTCGAGCCCGCGTCGGTGTGCCCCTCGAAGATCGAGTACGCGGGCACGCCCTGCCCCTTCAGAATGTGGTACTTCACGCGGCTGATGTCGAGATCGGGGTGGTAGGCCGCACCCTTCGTGTCGGCGACGCAGTGAACGGGCCAGCTCGTCACGTAGTCGGGCTCGCCGTCGAGCGCGAAGTGGCCGCCGTTGTCTCCGGAGGCGTCGTGCCAGTCACGCGAGGCGAAGATCGTCGACCACGCGTCCGGGTGGGCCTGCAGCATCCGCGTGATGCCCGCCGCTACGGCCGCGCCGCCCGTCACGCCGAGCGCCCCGCCCTCGGTGAAGTCGTTCTGCACGTCGATGATGAACAGCGCTCGCCTCATGCCTCCATCATGCCCCCGAGCGGATGCGGCGGGCCGCCCTCGCCCGCAATGAGTCGGGCCCAATCGTGGGTCGCCTCACCGAACACCCACGAAATGCCCCGAGCGTCAACGCCGAGGGGCCTGCCGCTCTCTGGCCGACTCTGGGTCGGGCCCAATCGCGGTCCACCTCACCGAACACCCACGAAACGCCCCGAGCGAAAGCGAGGTGAGCCGCACAACGAGCGGATGCGAGGCAAGCCGCACAACGAGCGGATGCGGCGGCGCGGGGCGCCGGCTCAGTTGTCTGAGAGGTTGTTGCCGCACGTGTAGAAGCCGGCGGTCAGCGCATCGATAGCGGCGCGTGCGCTCGTGTTGACATTGCCGAACGCGTAGACGGCGAACGTGAGCGCGGTGCCGTCCTTCGCGTTGATGATGCCCGCGAGCGAGAACCCGCCGTCGACCGAGCCCGTCTTCGCGTGCACGGCGCCGCGCGCGACGGCGCTGGCGCCGGTGAAGCGGCCGTACCCCGGCGCGAGCGTGCCCGTCTTGCCGGCGATCGGCAGCCCGTCGTACACGACACCGAGCCCTTTGTCGCCGTTCAGCACCTTGATGAACAGCTGGGTGAGAAACGACGGCGGCACCGCGTTCTGATCGCTGAGACCCGAGCCGTCGGCGACGTGCACGCCGGTGGTGTCGATGCCGTAGGCCGCGAGCCCCTTGAGCACGCCGGCGTTCTCGGCGGCGAACGTGTTGCCGGAGCCTGTCTTGATGGCCACGAGGCGGGTCAGCATCTCCATGATGGTGTTGTCGGAGTACGTGACCGCCAGCTTGATGAGCGAGGAGACCGGCTGCGACTGCACCACCGCGAGCTGCGCCGCGCCGGCGGCGGCCTTCGACTCGCCCTTGTACGCGGGGGCGGCGCCCTGTTCCGATGCCAGCGCCGCCACGAACGCGTTCGCCGCCACCGTCACCGGGTCATCGCCGCGCTGTGAATCCATGGCGTGCGGGTCGGCCCGGTCGCCGTCGACCTGCAGCGCCGTCACATACGAGCTGCTGCCGTCGACGAAGCGCTCCTCGTGCTCGTTCCACGTCGGCTGCCAGTAGGGCGCGCCGAACAGCGACGTGTCGACATACACCGTCGTGATCGGCGCGGGGTGGTTGGCCACGGTCTGCTTCGCGAGGTCGTCGAGGTGCGCGGCGCCCCGATAGAACGGCTCGTCGCCCGTCGGCAGCCGCGACAGCGTCGAATCGCCGCCGCCGACGAGAATCACCGAGTTCGCGTCAGGCCCTGCCACCACGGTGGTCGACACGCGATAGTTCGGCCCGAGAATCGCCAGTGCGGCGGCCGACGTGACCACCTTCATCACGCTCGCCGTGGGGTTGGGCTTCGAGCCGTTGCGATCGAACAGCACCTCGCCCGTCTTCGCGTTGACGACCTGCGCCTCGAGGTTGCCGAGCCGGGCATCCTGTGCGAGCGCATCGACCGAGCACGTGCGGATCGGCGCCGCCGCCGACGCGGTCGCGGGCGTGGGGCGCGGTGTGTGTGTCGGGGCGGCCGACGCCGATGGCGACGACGAGTGGCCGGGCGCGCGCGTCGCCGAGGCGGCAGGCGCGCCCACCGCGGCTCCCACGGCAACCGCGCCCGAGCCGAGAACGGCGAACGCCACGCACGCGGCGGCGATCAGCCACGCCTGACGGTGGTCACGAAGAGACCGAAGGATGCCGCGGCGCCCGCGCGCCGCGCTCCCCGCCGCACGTGACGCCTCCGGCCCCTCGCTCTGTTCCATCACCCGCTATTCAACCAGCGTCGCGCTGGGATTCCGCCGGATACACGACCCCGATCTGCCGCCGCACCTCATCGAGCGTCTGCATGATCGACACGGATTCGGCAGGCGAGAGGATGCTGCTGGCGATCGCGCCGTCGTGGATCAGACGCTCCGCCTCATCCGCCTGGAACTGCATGCCGCGCTCCGGCACCGTGTTCTCCCACGCCTCGATGACGTCACCGGATCCGTTATAGACCCGGAACGTGGTTGGCGAGTACCAGACGGCGTCGATGTCGATGCGGCCGTTGGTGCCGAGAATGCTGGCCGTGTTCGGGCCCTTCGTGTTGCTCGCGGAATAGGTGGAGGCGATGGCGCCGTCGGCATAACGGAAGACCGCGGAGACCTGCGCATCCGCCCCGGTCTCTCGCAGCGTGCCCGTGGCCGTGACGCTTTCCGGGCTGCCGAAAAGCATGGCCGCGAACGAGATGGGGTAGATGCCGAGGTCGAGCAGCGCGCCGCCGCCGAGCGCGAGGTTGTTGAGGCGGTGCTCCGGGTCGTCTGTGATGAGCTGCGTGTGGTCGGCGAGGAAGGCGCGCACGTCGCCGATGGTGCCCGCGGCGATGATCTCGCGGATGCGCACGACGTGCGGCAGGAAGCGGGTCCACATGGCTTCGAGCAGCAGCAGGTTCTTCTCGGCGGCGAGGTCGGCGATGCGCTGCGCCTCGGCGGCATTGAGCGTGATGGGTTTCTCGATGAGAACGTGCTTGCCGGCGCCCAGGGCCAACTCGGCGTTCTCGGCGTGGAACGGGTGCGGCGTCGAGATGTAGACGATGTCGACGTCCGGGTCAGCGACGAGCTTCTCGTAACTGTCGTGTGCGGTTGGGATGCCGTACTCGGCGGCGAACGCGTCGGCACTCTGCTGCGAGCGGGAGCCGACCGCCTGCACGATGTGGCCGTAGCTCACGAGGTCGCGGGCGAAGGCGTGGGCGATGCCGCCGGTCGCGAGGATTCCCCAGCGGATGGGCCGACGGCCGCTCGCCTGTTCGGTGGTCGTCTCCATGCGTCTCTCCTGATCTCGGGCCGAGGGCGTTGCCGGGCGTGGGGAGCAGAGTGCGTGGAGCCGCCTGTCAGAATCGAACTGACGACCTTCTCATTACGAGTGAGATGCTCTACCGACTGAGCTAAGGCGGCGTGGCCGGCTCGAGGCGAGCCTGCGCACAGTGGAATAGCTTAGCCGATCATAGGGGCGGTGCGAATCACGTCGCGGGCGTCGAAAGCGACGCCAGAAGCGCGAACGATTCACGCAGCCGAACGACGAGCGAATCGCGACCTCCGCGGTCTGCCCAGCACGACCAGGCGTGGCGCACCCCGGCGAACGCCACGTAGGTCGCCATGAGAGCGCGCGAACGCAGCTCGTCGGGTTTCGCCGCCAGCGCCGGGCGGTCGGCCACCAACCGGCGCTCGACCACGGTCTCGAGCCGGGTCTCGAACTCGCGCATGCTCGCGAACTTCAGGGCGAAGAGCTGCGGATGCAGCCTCAGCAGTTCTCGGCGCCGGTCGTGCAGCGCCTGGTCATGTGCGTGCTCCGGCTCCGCCTCGTCTGAGCTGGGGTCGTCGGCGAGCAGCGCCTGCGCGAGCAGCTCGGCGATGCCGTCGAGCAGCGGTTCGGCCGGGCCGGCATTCACGAAGCGTTCGATCGCCGCCTCATCCGGCAGCTCGGGCACCTCACCGACGACGGCGGTGTCTTTCGACGAGAAGTAGTTGAAGAAGGTGCGCGGGGAGACGTTGGCGACGCGGCTGATCTCTTCGACCGTGACCCCCTCGAGGCCACGCTCGCTCGCCAGGTCGATGGCCGCGCGCTGGATCGCGAGGCGGGTTGCACGACGCTTGCGCTCGCGCAGCCCGAGTTCCTCCGTGACGGCTTCCATGCCTCAATTATGGCCCGGATGCCTCAGCACATCGGGTCGGTCGATGGCACGGTGCCCGAGACGAAGTAGCCGTCGACGGCGTCGTTCACGCACGAGTTCGACTTGTTGTACGCGGTGTGTCCCTCACCGTGGTAGGTGATGAGGTGCCCGCTCTGCAGCTCGCCCGCGAGGTTCTGCGCCCACACGTACGGCGTCGCCGGGTCGTTGGTGGTGCCGACGACGAGGATGGGTGCGGCGCCGGGGGCGGTGATGGGGCCGCGCTTGGTGGTGGAGTGGTACGGCCATGTGGCGCATCCGATGTCTCCATAGCCCATGTAGCGGCCGATGACCGGTGCTGCCTGCTCGAGCTTCTGCTCCTGGCTGCGCATGACGGCCGGGTTGTCGTCGTAGGTGTAGTCGAGGCAGTTGATGGCCATGAACGCCTCGGTCGAGTTGTCGCCGTATGTGCCGTTGCTGCTGCGGTTGTTGTAGGCGTCGGCGAGAGTGAATGCCAGCGATGCCTTACCCTTCATGACCTCGGTGAACATCTGGGAGAGGTACGACCAGGCGTTGGCGTCGTAGAGCGGGTAGATGATGGCGGTGAGCAGGGTGTCGGCGCCGAGTTCGCGGCCGTCGGCGTTGCGGATCGGGCTGGCCTCGACGCTCGAAAGCAGGTCGCCGACGGTGGTCATGCTGCGCTCGACGGTGCCGGTGAAGGGGCAGTCCTTGCCGCCCAGGCACGACTTGAGGTAGGCGCGCAGCGCACTTTCGAAGCCCTTGGACTGCTCCATCGTCACGTCGAAGTTGCTCGCCGCGGGGTCGATGGCGCCGTCAAGCACCAGCCTGCCGACCTTGTCGGGGAAGAGCGAGGCGTAGGTCGCTCCGAGATACGTGCCGTACGAGTAACCGAGGTAGTGCAGCTTCGTGTCGCCGAGCGCCGCGCGCAGCACGTCGAGGTCCCGGGCGGCGCTCACGGTGTCGACGTGGGCGAGGAGAGCGCCGGTGTTCTTCTCGCAGGCACTGGCGAAGTCTTTCGCCTCCTCCGTCTGGGCGGCGATCCAGGCGGCGGAGCCGCGGGTGCCCGTGGTGATGCCGTAGAGGTACTGGTCCATCTTGGCGGGGCCATAGCAGGTGACCTTGGTCGACTTGCCGACACCGCGCGGGTCGAAGCCCACGATCGTGTAGTGCGTCTGCAGCGTCGTGTCGGTGGCGTAGTCCAGGTTGTTCTCCACGAAGTCAACGCCGGAGCCGCCGGGCCCGCCCGGGTTCACGAGCAGCGAGCCGAGCGACTTGCCCGTCGCAAGGTGCCGCACGAGGGCGAGCTCGATCGTCGCGTGGCTCGGATTCTTCCAGTCGAGCGGCACCATGGCCTTGCCGCACTGCATGTCGTTGCCGCAGCTCGTCCACGTGATCACCTGGTGGTAGTAGCGGGCGAGATCGGCACTCACCTTTTCCTTTGTGGGGGATGACGTGGTCGCCGGCTTGCTCGGCATGAACCAGGTCACGCATCCGCTCAGCGAGGCGCTGAGGGCGACGACGAGACCAACGGCGACGAGGCCGCGCGCCATCCGCAGCCCGCCCCGATGTGCACGGACACCGCCTGCACGGCCACGCGAGACAGCAGGGCCGAGGGGCGCGTGGCTCATGAGGCGAGTTCCTTCGTTCGGTTGTCGGATGCTGCACCGAAGCCGCCGTCGCTTCGCACGCCCCGAACCACGCTGATCAGCATGGCCTCGAGCGCGAGCGCCGGTGCCACGTTCGCGGCGATGCGGGTGCGCGCCTGCGCGATGGAGTCCATGACGGCGAGCGTGGCGGCGGGAGTCATCGTACGCGCGCGCTCAATGAGTTCGGGTGAGAGCTCGACGTTGACGAGCGCACTCGCGCTGCCGAGCTGCAGCATGGAGAGGTCGCGGTACAGCGAGAGCAGGTCGACGAGAATGCGGTCGATGCCGTCGCGCAGGCTGCGGGTGGCGCGGCGCTTCTGGTCCTCTTCCAGCTGCCGCAGCTGGGCGCGAAGGGCGGGCGGCAGCGTTCCGCCCGGCTCCACGCCGAGCGAGCGAAGCGTGCTCTCGCGCTCCTCGGCGTCGAGTTGCTCGGTGATCGCCTTGCCGTCGGCCCCCGCGATCTCGATGAAACGGGCGGCCGCGTTGACCGCGTCTGACACGCTGCGGATGGCGAGAGTCGTCTGCAGTGTCTCCTGGCGCCGCGCCCGCGCGTCGGCGTTCGTGGCCAGTCTCCTGGCCATGCCGATGTGGCTCTGCGCGTGTCGGGCCGCCTGCTCGGCGACGACGGGGTCGACTCCGTCGCGCGTCACCAGGAGCTGCGCCACGTCGGCAACCGACGGAATGCGCAGCCGCACGCTGCGCACGCGGGACCGAATGGTGGGCAGCATGTCGGCCTCGCTCGGCGCGCACAGGATCCAGATCGTGCGCTCCGGCGGTTCCTCGAGCTCCTTGAGCAGAAAGTTCGACGTCTGCTCCGTCATGCGGTCGGCGTCCTCGACGACGATCACGCGATAACGACCCACGGATGGCGAGTAGTGCGAGCGCTGAACCATCTCGCGCACGTCATCGCGCTTGATGATGACGCCCGTCGTCGATAGCACGTTGAGGTCGGGGTGCGTGCGCGCAGCGACCTGCCGCGCCGTCGCCTCGTCGGGTTCGGCACCGGCCGGGGCGAGCAACGCGGTCGCGAACGCGAACGCGAGGTTGGAACGGCCGGAGCCGGGCGGGCCGGTGATGAGCCACGAGTGCGTCATCGCCCCGGGTGCACCGGCGGCGGCAGCGGTGAAGACCGCGATCGCCTCGGCCTGCCCCGTCAGCTCGTCCCAGATCGACATGGCACCAAGGCTACGCGAGCAGCGCAGCGACCCGTGCCCGCACGGCTGACGCGAGAACGTCGACGGGCTGCGCGGCATCCAGAACGAGAAAGCGGTCGGGCTCGGCCGCGGCGAGATCGAGGTAGGCGGCGCGCACTCTGGCGTGGAACTCGGCTGCCTCCGCCTCGAGCCGGTCGTAGCGGGTGCGCGCCGAGTCGAGCCGCGCGCGGGCGACGGATTCGTCGAGGTCGAGCAGAATGGTGAGCTGGGGCAGGAGCCCCTCGGTCGCCCAGAGGGAGAGCGAGCGGATCTCCTGCGCGTCGAGCACCCGGCCGACGCCCTGGTACGCGACGGACGAGTCGATGTAGCGATCCTGGATCACGATCTCGCCACGCTCCAGCGCGGGCCGCACGAGGGTTGCGACGTGGTGTGCGCGATCGGCGGCGTAGAGCAGGGCCTCGGCGCGTGGCGCGATGTCACCCCGGTGGTGCAGCACGAGCTCGCGCACCTCGAGCCCCACCTCGGTGCCGCCGGGCTCGCGGGTTCGCACGGTCGTGCGCCCTTGCCCGGTGAGCCACTCGGAGAGCAGCGCCGCCTGAGTCGACTTGCCTGAGCCGTCGCCGCCTTCGAGCGTGATGAAGAGACCGGATGCCGCCCCGCTCACTTCTTCGGCGCGGCCTTCTGGCTCGTGGTGCTCGTCGCCGTGCCGGCCTTCTTCGTCGTGCTTGTCTTCTTCGCTGTCGCGCTCGACTTCGTCGTGGCTGCCTTCTTGGCGGGCGCCTTCTTGGCGGGCGCCTTCTTCGCGGGCGCCTTTTTCTTCGGCTTCGCCGGCCCCTTGGCGCGCTTGTCGGCCAGCAACTGCACGGCCCGATCGAAATCGACCTCGTCGATCGATTCGCTCTTCGGAATGGTGGCGTTGGTCTCGCCGTCGGTGACGTACGGCCCGAACCGCCCGTCCTTCAGGCGGATCGGCTTGCCGCTCACCGGGTCGGCGTCGAATTCCTTCAGTGCGCTCGCCGCACGGCGGGCGCCGTACTTGGGCTGCGCGTACAGCTCGAGGGCGCCGGCGAGGTCGATCGCGAATATGTCGTCCTCGCTCGGCAGGGTGCGCGTATCCGTCCCCTTCTTCAGGTAGGGACCGTATCGGCCGTTCTGGGCGAGAATCTCGTCGCCCGACTCAGGGTCGGTGCCGACCACGCGCGGCAGGTCCAGCAGCTTCAGTGCCGTGTCGAGATCGATGGACGCGAGATCCATGGACTTGAAGAGGGATGCGGTGCGCGGCTTCACCGCGGCAGCCTTCTTCTTCGCGGTCTTGGTCTCGGCCGCCGTGGCCTCCGCCGCCTCCGATGCTGCCGTCTCAGGGTCGACCTCGGTCACGTAGGGGCCGTACCGGCCGTCCTTGGCGACGATGTTCTTGCCTGTATCCGGGTTCACGCCGATCACGCGGTCGGTGGCCACCGGCGCCTCGACGAGTTCGCGCGCCTTGGCGGGGGTGAGTTCGTCGGGTGCGAGGGAATCGGGAATGTTCACGCGGCGTGGCGTTTCGCTTCCCTCCTCCGCGGTCTCGAGGTAGGGCCCGTACTTGCCTATGCGCAACGTGATGTCGTCGTCGATGCGGATCGAGTTGATGGTGCGCGCGTCGATCTCACCGAGGTTGTCGATGACCTGGCGCAGCCCGCGGTGCTTGTCGCTGCCGAAGTAGAAACTGGTGAGCCAGTCGACGCGACCCGCCTCGCCGTTCGCGATTCGGTCGAGGTCGTTCTCCATCTCTGCGGTGAAGTCGTATTGCACGAGGTCGCCGAAGTAGTCCTCGAGCAGCCGAACGACCGAGAACGCGATCCAGCTGGGAACGAGCGCCTGTCCGCGCGGCGTCACGTAGCCTCGGTCGACGATGGTCGAGATGATCGACGCGTACGTCGACGGCCGGCCGACACCCAACTCCTCCAGCTTTTTCACGAGGCTGGCCTCGGTGAATCGCGGCGGCGGAGTGGTCTCATGGCCCTTGGCTTCCACCTCACGCGCGGCGAGAGCCTGACCCTCGGCGAGCGGCGGCAGCTTGGACTGGCTCGGCTCCTGGCCCGAGGTGCGCTCCTCGTCCGTGCCTTCTTCGTACGCCAGCAGGAAGCCACGGAAGGTGATGACGGTACCGCTCGCGCTGAACTCGGCGACCCTGCCCTTCTGCTCGCCCTCCGTCACGCGTGCTTCGATGGTCACAGACGCGGTCTGCCCCTTGGCGTCAGCCATCTGAGACGCGACCGTGCGCTTCCAGATGAGCTCGTAGAGGCGAAGGTCGTTGCCGCGCAGCGATCGCGCCACGTCATCCGGGGTGCGGAATGTCTCGCCGGAGGGCCGAATGGCCTCGTGGGCCTCCTGCGCGCTCTTGCTCTTGCCCGTGTACTGGCGCGGCTTCTCCGGCACCGTCTCGGACCCGTACAGCGACGCGGCCTGGGCGCGTGCCGCCTTCGTCGCCTGCTGCGACAGCGACGGCGAGTCGGTGCGCATGTATGTGATGTACCCGTTCTCGTACAGCGACTGCGCGACGCTCATGGTCTGTCGTGCCGAGAAGCGCAGCTTGCGCGCGGCCTCCTGCTGCAGGGTCGAGGTGGTGAATGGCGCCGCCGGTCGGCGGGAGAACGGCTTCGACTCCACCTTTGTCACCGAGATGGCGGTGCTCTTCTGCGCGACCGCGTCGGCGAGCGCGCGGGCGACGCTCTCGTCGAGCGTCACGGCATCGCTCTTGAGCGAGCCGCGGTCGTCGAAGTCGCGCCCGGTGGCGATGCGCCGACCGTCGAGGCGCACGAGGCGGGCATCGAACGTGTCGTCATTCTCACGGGCAGCGGATGCCGCATCCGCTTCACTCGCGAGACGTGCCGTCAGGTCCCAATACGACGCCGCGACGAACGCGAGCCGCTCCCGTTCGCGGTCGACGACGAGCCGCGTCGCCGCCGACTGCACCCGGCCGGCGGAGAGCCCGGGGCCCACCTTGCGCCACAGGACGGGCGACACCTCGTAGCCGTACAGGCGGTCGAGGATGCGCCGAGTCTCCTGCGCGTCGACCAGGGCGATGTCGATATCGCGCGTGTTCTCCCGCGCCGCTTCGATGGCTTCGCGGGTGATCTCGTGGAAAACCATGCGCCGTACGGGAACGGTGGGCTTGAGCTCCTCGATGAGGTGCCAGGCGATGGCCTCGCCCTCGCGGTCCTCATCAGTTGCGAGCAGGAGTTCGTCGGCGTTCTTCAGCGCACGTTTGAGGTCGCTGACAGTCTTCCTCTTCTGGTCGGAAACCACGTAATACGGCTCGAAGCCGTTCTCCACATCGACCGAGAACTTGCCGAGCGGGCCCTTCTTGAGCTCGGCGGGCAGGTTCTTGGGTTCGATGAGATCGCGGATGTGGCCGACCGAGGCCATCACCTCGTAGCCCTCCCCCAGATACTGGGCGATCGACTTCACCTTCGTCGGTGACTCGACAATGACCAGCTTCTTCGTGTCAGGCACGTGACTCCTTATATATATGACAGGCACACCATACACACCATTTCCGCTCAAGCACCTAATCGTCTCCCGCTCACTCGCGTGTCACGATCACTCCCGATTCCCTTGGCAGCAGCGGTCGCGGCGGGGACAATGAGGGTATGGACACCTCAGTCGGAAGCTACACGGCGAAGCTCACGGACGGCCCGCTCGAGGGCAAGACGATCCGAATCGACTTCCTCGATTCCGGCGACCCGCAACCGCGTCTCGAGATCCCCGTGGAGTCCACCGGGAAGCGGTACCTCTATCTGAGGGCGGCCGGTGTCGAGTACGCGTCGGAGGACACGGACAGCCGCCGCCCCAGTGCGGTGGACTACCGCTACCTCGAGACGCTGTTCGACTGACCTTCCACTCCCGGCGGCCCCGCCCGCGCTGCCGCCCGTACGCTGAAGCTGAGCCACGGGCGCTCGACGACGACCGTGGCAACGAGCCCATCGAGCCGACAGGTCTCGAGCACGGCACCGGACGCGAGGCGAGCTGCCGTGCCGGCGGCGTCGCACGGGAACCCCGGTACCGCGCCCGATACCGTGTCGGCCGCGGCGAGCGCGGCCGCATCCGCTGCCGATTCAACTGACTGCCTCACTGCCAACGCCCCGGCAACGGTGACGAACACCGTCGTCAGCATCATGACGGATGCCGCGATAGCCACCGCGACGAGAGAGCCGGATCCCCGCTCATCCGCGAGCCGCATTGCGCACAGTGCTCCAAGCCGCGTTCGGCATCGCATCACAGGCCTCCTGCCAGCGCGCATGAACGCGCCTCGAGCGTGATCGCTGAGATCAGGGCGTGGGCGGCGGCCGGGGCACGCAGCTGAACGCAGACAAAGGATCCGTTCTGCTCGTGCGACATGGTGGCGCCGCCCACCTGCGCGACGCTCTGCGCTGCCAGCGCCGTATCGCCGCGACCGAGGGCGCGCGCGACCTGTGCTGCGGCAACCGCCAGCCGGCTCTGCGACGAGGCCAGTTGCAGGCAGGCGAGACAGGCCGCGAGCACCAGAATGACCGCCGGCATCGCAACCGCGAACTCGGCCGTGATCGCCCCACGCTCGCCGCGCACCCGCGCCATGCCCCCCACCCTCATCGATTCAGCCCGCCGTCGTGAGCGCCCGACGCACCAGGTCGGTCAGAATGCCCTTGACCTCGTCGCCACGCAGAATGACGACGAGGAGGCCCGCGAATCCGACGGCTGCCATCGTGGCAACCGCATACTCGGCCGTGGCCGCACCGTCTTCCGCGGCCAGTCGCCTCGCCGCGTTCCTCATTGCCTGCTTCATGTGAACCTCGTTTCTCTTTCGCCTCGCGAGGCGGATCGCGCACTGGCAGACGGCTTCGAACCGCGTTCCTCCATGCTCGGTCATGAGCGCGCTGACGAATGCGCCTGGCGGGGCATCTGTGGACGTCATCCGAGAACGCCGATGGTGGAGGAGACGATTGACAGAAGGAGTGGAGCGACTCCGACGAGCATGAACGCGGGAAGGACACAGAGCCCGAGCGGAATCATGAGGCGTACCGCGAGGGCCGCCGCGACGCGCTGCCCCTCCATGCGGGCATCACGTCTGCGGCAGGCTGCCTCGCTTCGCAGGAGTTCTGCCGCGGGCACGCCCGCTCTGCCGGCGAGGTCGAGAATCTCGTCGATCTCTGCAAGCTCCGTCGGCTTGCCGCCGAGATAGGTGTGCCACGCGGTCTCGAGTCGCCGTTTGGACACCTCGATCGATCCCCCTCCCGACATGGCAATCGCCATGAGGTCCGTCGCAAGCCCGACCGTGCGCTCGCGCGGTGTCGCGCGGCGCACCATACGCCGGTTCCAGCGAGAGCCGACCAGCATGAGCGCCGAGCCGGCGGCGAGAAGAACGAGGCCCGGCAGCGTCGTGAAGAGCGTTTGGAGCGTGTTGAAGCCCAGCGCGAGTCCGAACAGAATGCCGATGACGGGCAGCGCCATGACCATGCGTGCCGTGGCCGAGGGGCCGGAGAGTGCGATCTGCAGCTCGCGCTGGGTCAGGCCGAGCGAGCGGAAGGAATCGGCCAGCCGCCGCAGGCTCTCGGCCATGGGCGCGCCCGAATCGGACGCCACGCTCCAGGCGGCGGCGAGCGCGCTCCAGGCCTCACGCGTCTCGCCTGCGGGCGAAGCGGCAGCACCCCGAGCGATGCCGTCAGCGATCGGCTCTCCGCCCTGAGCTGCGGCCACGGCGGCCGCCACCATGGGCGATCCGTCGTCCAGGTATCCCCACGCGGACGCCGGAGCAACCCCGCCCGCGAGCAGAACCGCGAGGCGTTCGACGACTGCGGCAACCGCCTCGATCTGCGGCGGGCCGCCCCTCATGCCGCCACGACCTGGAGGCGGCCGGCCGAGTCGAGACAGAAGCGGCCGGTCTCGGCGAGGCGCCGTCGGCCCCCGCGGTGCTCCAGGTGCAGCACCAGATCGATCGCGCTGACGGTCTGCCTCGCGACCGCCTCCGGCGTCATGGAGGCGAGCGCGCCCAACGCCTCGATTCTCGCGGGCACGTCAGCGAGCGAGTTGGCGTGCAGCGTTCCTGCACCTCCGTCGTGGCCCGTGTTGAGCGCCGTGAGCAGGTCTCTGATCTCGGCACCGCGGCATTCGCCGAGCACGAGCCGGTCTGGCCGCATACGCAGCGCCTCGCGCAGGAGCCGGGAGATCCCGATCTCCCCCACGCCCTCGAGATTGGCCTGCCTGGCCTCGAGAGACACGACGTGGGGATGCTCGATGCGAAGCTCTGCGACGTCTTCTATGACGACGATGCGTTCCGCCGCGGGCGCCTCGGAGAGCATGGCGGCCAGCAGCGTGGTCTTGCCTGAGCCCGCGGCTCCCGTGATCAGCACGTTGCGTCGGCCGCCGATCGCCGCGTTCAACAGTTCCCATTGGCGCGCATCCACTTCGCCTGATGCGACGAGCTCTGCGAGCTTCGGCCGCTGTCGGCTCGGAACCCGGATCGAAATTAGGGTGCCCGTTGTCGAGACGGGAGGAAGAACCGCATGCACGCGTATGCCGCCGTTCAGGCGCACATCGACGCAGGGCGACGCCTCGTCGATGTGCCGCCCGCCGAGGGCGATGAGGCGAACCGCGCTGGTGCGCAGATCCGCCTCGCTGCCCGGCCACGCACCGACTCGAACGGCGCCGGCGCCCTCGTCGACCCAGATGTCACGAGCGCCGTTGACGAAGACGTCGGTCACCGAGCCCCGTGCCAGGTACGCGGCTAGCGGCCCGAACGCCGCATCAGGCGAGGCCGTCGGCGCGCTCTCTACCGGTTCACGCTCTATGACACGAGCGGATGCGCCGCTCGCCTCGACGTCGATGGCAACGGCGTCGGAGTCGCTCGCGAGAGCGCGCGGGCGGGGCTGCGGAACGAATGGCGTCGAGGTCACATCAGCCGACACTAGGCAGGGCGGTCGCTCCGACGCGCCGGGCAGGAGCAGGTCGTGGAGAGCGGCGCGGCCGCAGTACCTGTGCAGGAACGTCAGGAGGACCGTGGGCGGCACGACCGCCACACGAGGAACACGGCCGCGAGCAGCACGACCGCGAGCAGCACGACCGCGAGCAGCACGGCCGCGAGCTGCACGACCGCTTAACGAAAGGGGGCGGCACCTATTGGGGGGAACAGGTGCCGCCTCAGCGACGCTGGATTGGGGGGAATCTCGGTCGTCGCGATCGAAAGCTAATTCGACCGCGATCAGTTTACGGCAAACCGGCTCTCGCGCAAGGGATTTCTTTTACCCCATGCTCCTGGCCCTGCCAGTCCCCACTTCTGTGGACGATCGGGGTACAGCGGCGGATACAACGGCAGCACACTGTGGCAGGTTACAGCGGCGAGGTACAGCGACAGGGCACCGCGGCAGGGCGCGGGGCCAGCGCCCAGCCGCCGCCGGCGCTACGCGAACTCGAGGATCAGCTCCACCTCGACGGGTGAATCCAGCGGCAGCACGGCCACGCCCACAGCGGAGCGCGCGTGGGCCCCGTGCTCGCCGAAGATCTCACCGAGCACGTTCGACGCACCGTTGATCACGCCGGGCTGCCCCGTGAAGTCGAGAGCGGATGCCACGAACCCCGTGACCTTGACGACCCGTGTCACCCGGTCGAGCGAACCGATGACGGCGCGCGCGGCGGCCAGCGCATTCAGGGCCGCCTGGCGCGCGTAAGCCTGCGCATCCGCTGCGGGGACCAACCCATGGCCGTCGCCGACTTTGCCGGTTGCTGGCAGTTGCCCGGAGACGAACGGCAGCTGGCCCGAGGTGTAGACGTATGAACCGGAGACGACGGCGGGCACGTACGCGGCGACCGGCGCGGCCACGTCGGGCAGCTCGATACCGAGCTCGGCAAGACGCTCGTCAATGGCGGCCATCAGCCCTGCTCCTCCTCTGCGACTGGGCGTTTGAGGTACGCGACCAGCCCGCCCTCCGGACCCTGTACGACCTGCACGAGCTCCCAGCCCTCGGAGCCCCAGTTGTTCAGGATCGCCGCCGTGTTGTGCACGATCAGCGGCGTTGTCAGGTACTCCCAGCGGGGCATGCGGCTCCTTTTAATGCGCTCTGAGCGAGCGGCATTCGGGTGGTTTGTCAGGATTCTCACCTACGCTTGATTCTATGTCTGCCCAAAAACCAACGACCAGGGGCGCCCTCAGCGCGTTCGCTGGTTTCGTCGGCATGAGCGTCGTCGCCGGCCTTCTCGTGACGGCCGCGGTCACTCCGGCCATCGCCGTGACCGGCATGGCGGCCAACGACACGATCGGCGTTTTCGAAGGCCTCCCCGAGTACCTGAAGCTCGACGATCTGCCCCAGGTGACGTCCGTCTACGCGAAGAGCGGCGATACGGAAGTGCAGATCGCGTCGTTCTACGCGCAGAACCGGGTGGCCGTGAAATGGGACCAGGTCTCAGACTTCGCGAAAGACGCCGCGACCAGCGGCGAGGACCCTCGCTTCTACCAGCACGGCGGCGTCGACATCAAGGGCACGATCCGCGGCGCGCTCTCCACCTGGATCAAGGGCGACACGCAGGGCGGCTCCACGATCACGCAGCAGTACGTGAAGAACGTGCTCATTCAGAAGTGCGAGGTCTACAACGTCGAGGGCAAGGCCAACCAGAAGAAGTACCACAACTGCTACAACGACGCCACCGAAACGACCCCGGATCGCAAGCTCAAAGAGATGAAGATGGCGATCGGGCTCGAGAAGAAGTACTCGAAGAAGCAGATCCTGCTCGGCTACCTCAACATCGCCGGATTCGGCGGCAAGGTGTACGGCATCGAGTCGGCCGCACGGTACTACTACGGTGTCAGCGCGAAAGACCTCTCCCTGCCCCAGGCCGCAAGCCTGCTCGCCATCGTCAACAACCCCTCGTACTACAAGCTTGACGATCCCGAGAGCAAGCAGAACGGCGCCGCGAACGGCTACGCCGCGAACAAGTCACGCCGCGACTACATCATCGACCGCATGCTGCAGTACAAGAAGATCACCCAGCAGCAGCACGACGAGGCCATCAAGGCTCCCATCGAGCCGCACATCACGCCGCCGACCAACGGCTGCATGGCCGCGGCGCAATACAACGCCGCGACGTTCTGCGACTATGTGCAGCACGTCATCGAGCACGACAAGGCATTCGGCAAGACTGAGGATGCGCGTTACGCGGCCCTGCTGCGTGGCGGCTTCAAGATCTACACCACCCTCGACCTTGGCCTGCAGAAGACCGCTCAGGATTCCCTGAGCGCCTACATCCCGTCGATCAAGGACGGCATGGATCTCGGTGCGGCAAACGTGGCGGTCGAGCAGAACACCGGGCGCATCATCACGATGGTGCAGAACCGGCCGTTCAATAACACCGGCAACCCACCGGCGGGATCCACGGCCCTCAACTACGCGGTCGACTTCGCGTACGGCGGCGCCTCCGGCGCTCAGACCGGTTCGACGTGGAAGGCGTTCGACCTCGCAGCCTGGCTGCAGGAGGGGCACTCCCTCTACGAGAGCATCGATGCGACCCGACACCGTTTTCCGCAGTCGATGTTCCACAGCAGCTGCTCCACGCCGTCCGGCCCGGACTGGTCGGTGTCGAACGACGAGGGTGTCGCTTCGCGGATCAACGTGCTCAACGCCACAAAGTACTCGGTCAACACCGCGTTCGCCATGATGGGAACCAAGATCGACCTGTGCGGCATCAAGAAGGCCGCGACGGCGCTCGGCGTGCACCTCGCCAAACCGAACAGCGACGGCAGTGCGGCGCTTGCGGAGAATCCGTCGAGCATGCTGGGAACTCAGAGCATCTCGCCCCTGACGATGGCCACCGCCTACGCGGGCTTCGCCAACAACGGCAAGATCTGCACGCCTGTGGCGATCGACAAGATCATCAACTCCGACGGCACCGAGAGGCCCGTCACGCCGACCACGTGTAAGCAGGCGATCGACCCGAAGGTGGCCGCCGGCGTCGCCTACGCGCTCGAAACCCCGCTGCAGGGCGGCGGGACCGCGGCGACCGCGAACCCCCGCGACGGCGTTCCCATGCTCGCGAAGACCGGAACAACCGACCACGCGTACGACAACTGGCTCGTCACGTCGACAACGAAGGTCTCCACGGCGACCTGGATCGGCAACGCCAACTCCGTGCTGAAGAACGGCAAGTGGGTCAAAGCCGACATGCACCGTGTGTACTTCCGCGGCCCTGGCGGCAACTACGCGGGCAATAACGCGAAGTTCCCGGTTGCCAAAGTGATCCTTGCCGCCATCAACAAGCAATACGGTGGTGACGCGTTCACCCCCGTGGAGAACACCATGCTCTACGGTGTGCAGATCGGCGTTCCCGACCTCACCGGCAAGTCGCCGACAGAGGCCAAGTCGATCCTGGAGGGCGTCGGCTTCATCTACGTCGACGGCGGCGAGACCGACGGCGTGCAGGCCGCGGGCACCGTCGAGCGCACTGATCCCGCCGCTGGATCCAACGCCAGCAAGGGCAGTTCGATCACCGTCTACACGAGCAAGCAGAACAAGGCCAAGCTGCCGGATGCCGGCCAAGTGGTCGGCAAGTCCCTGAAAGACGCGACGTCGGCTCTCTCGGGCTTCACTGTGAAGACGACGGGCGGAAGCGGCGATCCGACTGACATCGTGACGGCGATGAGCCCGGACGGCGGCAGTGTCGTCGATCCCGGCAGCACCGTGACGCTGACCCTGAAGAAGGCAGACGCGTCGACTCAGCCACCGGCCGCGCCCGGCTCGGGTGGCTGACGTGGGTCGGCGCGGCATCGGAGCGGGCGCGGCCGCGCTCGCCCTGCTCGGCGGTGCGGCAGCAGCATCCCTCGTCTGGGGCTCTGTTGTCGAGCGTCGGCTGTACATGCTGCGCGAGGTGAGCGCGCCGGTGCTGGCTCCGGGCGCAGAGCCGATCAGGGTGCTTCATCTCTCCGACCTGCACATGGCGCCGTGGCAGCGCGGCAAGCAGGAGTGGATCCGCATGCTCGCGGGGCTGAAGCCCGACCTCATTGTCGACACGGGCGACAACCTCGGCCACGAGCACGGGATCGACGGCGTGCGCCGCGCGCTCGAGCCGTTCGCCGGCACCCCTGGCGTGTTCGTGCACGGCTCGAACGACTACTTCGGCCCCAGCCCGAAGAACCCGCTGAAGTACTTCACCGGGCCGTCGAAGGGCGGGCCGTCGTCGGCACCGCACCGTCTCGATACGAGCGCCCTGGAGGCGTTCTTCAGCGAGCTCGGCTGGCTGAACCTCAACAACGCCGCGGGCGCGCTCGACGTCAACGGCACCCACCTTGAGCTCTTCGGGGTCGACGACCCGCACCGGCATTACGACAGGCTCGAGCTGATCTCCGGAGCACTCGATGAGCTGCGCGAGAGCGACCCGTACTCCGAGGATTCGACGTGGCCCGCGGATCGGCCCCGGCCGGAGCGGTCTACGGTGACGATCGGCGTCACGCACGCGCCGTACCAGCGGGTGCTGAACTCCTTCGTCACGCACGGCGCCTCCGTGATCTTCGCCGGCCATACGCACGGCGGCCAGGTGTGCGTTCCCGGGTTCGGCGCGCTCGTAACCAACTGCGACATCCCCCGCCATCAGGTGAAGGGGCTCAGCCTGTGGCGGCACGCGCTGCGTTCGGCATACCTCAATGTCTCGGCCGGTCTCGGCACCTCCATCTACGCACCCGTCCGCTTCGCCTGTCGGCCCGAAGCCACCCTTCTGACGCTGACGCCCGTGCGCTGACGGATCGGCGCCGAGCGCCGGCCACCACGCCGGTGGAGGCTCTCGACGGCAGGCTGCTCGGGACGCGCGGAGCGCGCATCCGTTGGTTCGGATTTGCTGATGGTTCGTGCCGTCGGTTCAGCGTCGGCGTGCAGCCGGGTTAGGTTGGATGCGTGTCTGTCTCTGCTGCGAAAATCGGTCGTGCGCTCGCTGGCCTTCTCGGTTTCGTCGCGCTGAGCGCGGTGGCCGCACTCGTGCTCACGATCGGGCTCATGCCGGCCGTCGCCGTGACCGCGAGCGCAGCCGATGCGGGAATCTCGACGTTCAATGGGCTCCCGGAGTACCTGAAGATCCCCAAGCTCGACCAGACGACCACCTTCTACGCCACCAAGGGCGGGAAACCAGTGCCGATCGCCACCTTCTACGCGCAGAACCGCATCGACGTGTCGTGGTCGGGCGTCTCGCAGTACGCGAAGGATGCGGCGGTGGCGACCGAGGATCCGCGCTTTTACGAGGAGGGCGGCATCGACGTGCTCGGCACGGTGCGCGCGGCGATCTCGACGGCGACGAACGCGGACCTGCAGGGCGGCTCGAGCATCACGCAGCAGTACGTGAAGAACGTGCTCGTGCAGCGCTGCAACCGGTACGCGGTCGACGTGAACGCGTCGAAGGATGTGCAGGAAGCCCAGCGCAAGAAGTGGAGCGAGTGCAACTACGAGGCGTCCGGGGTCACGATCCCGCGCAAACTGCGCGAGATGCGCTACGCCATCGGGCTGCAGAAGAAGTACAGCAAGAACGAGATTCTGCTCGGCTACCTCAACATCGCCGGCTTCGGCGGCCGGGTATACGGCATCGAAGCCGCGGCCAAGTACTACTTCAGTACGACGGCGGCGAACCTGACGCTCGCGCAGGCCGCAACGCTTGTGGCCATTCTGAACAACCCCGCCAACCTGCGCATCGATCAAGATGCCAAGACCAACAAGGGCAACAACGCCGACAACGGATACGCCGCCACGCTCACCCGGCGTGACTACGTGCTGCGCCGCATGCTCGCCAACCAGAAGATCACGCAGAGCCAGTACGACGACGCCGTCAAGACCAAGATTGAGCCGAAGATCACCCAGACGACATCGGGGTGCATGAGCGCAACGCAGTACGACGCCGGCTTCTTCTGCAACTACGTGCAGCACCTGCTGGTGAACGACAAGGTCTTCGGCAAGACGGCCACGCAACGAGAGCAGGCGTTCCAGTTGGGCGGGCTGCAGGTTTACACGACGCTCAACCTTGATGTGCAAGCGGTGGCGAAGAGTTCGCTCAGCGCCTATGTTCCCCCGACGCGTGACGGCATGGACCTCGGCGGCACCAACGTCTCGATGAAGGTCGGCACAGGCGAGATCGTCAGCATGGTGGAGAACCGCGATTACAACGACTCGGCGAATGCGCCGGCCGGTACAACGTCGGTGAATTACGCGACCGACCACGATCAAGGCGGGTCCGCTGGTTTCCAGACCGGTTCGTCGTTCAAGGCGTTCGACCTGGCTGCCTGGCTCGAAGCCGGTCACACGCTGTACGAATCGGTGAATGCCAACGTCCACAAGTTCCCCGCGTCGTCGTTCCACGCGAGCTGTACGGGCGGGTGGGGTGACTGGCCGGTGGCCAACGACGAATCCTCCGAGGGCGGCTATCTCTCGGTCATGGAGGCCACGACCTGGTCGGTCAACACGGCGTTCGCCATGATGGCGACGAAGCTCGACCTGTGTTCGATATCGGATGTCGCCAAGCGCCTCCTCGTACACTCGGCCTCCCCCACCGCCAACCCCTGGCAGATCGTGCCGTCGATGATTCTCGGCACCAACTACATCTCACCGCTCACGATGGCGACGGCGTATGCGGGGATCGCGAACAAGGGCGTGGTCTGCACGCCGATCGCGATCACCAAGCTGGTGGGACGCGACGGCGAGGAGAAGCCGGTTCCGAAGACCACATGCACGCGCGCGATGCCCGAGAACATCGCGGCGGCCGTGAGCTACGCTCTGCAGAACGTCATGAAGAGCGGCACCGCGATGGCCGCGAACCCTCGCGACGGCGTGCCGATCATGTCGAAGACTGGAACGACCGACTACGCCTACGACAACTGGCTGGTCACCTCGACGACCTCCATCGCCACGGCAACCTGGATCGGGAACGTGCAGGGCGTGCCGGATGCGAACGGCATCTACCGCAAGGCTGACATGCACCGCGTGTATTTCCGCGCCAATGGCACGGGCCCGGCGATTGCCGGCAACAACATCAAGTTCTATGTCGCGAAACCGATTCTGCAGGCACTGAACGCGACCTACCCCGGCGGTGCCCTGCCGACGCCGCCGAACTCGCTGTTGTACCCGTATCGGCCGCCTACGCCGACGACACCGCCAAGCCCAGGCGGCGGTGGCGGAGGAAACGGCGGCGGTAGCGGCGGTAGCGGCGGCGGTAACGGCGGCGGCTCTGGCGGCGGACCAGGCGGTGGCACCGGCGGGCCAGGGGGCGGCAATGGCGGCGGCCCGGGCAATGGCGGGCCGGGCGGCGGTAACGGCGGTGGCGGCGGCCACTGAGTGCGGGGAGGCGGAGTACCTCTCGCGGTCAACGGCCGTACCGCGCACCGTGTATTCTTATGGAGGCCTGTTCGCAGGCCACTCGGGGTGTGGCGCAGCTTGGTAGCGCGCCTCGTTCGGGACGAGGAGGTCGTGGGTTCGAATCCCGCCACCCCGACACACGATGAGGGCCGGGCCGTCGAGGCGCGGCCCTCATCCGTCTCACGCTCGCTTTGCGTTACGCGAGGCGCTCGGCGACGACCTCGAGGCTGCGGATGCGCGCATCCAGGGTGGCTGCGCTGGATGCGATCATGAGTTCGTCGACGCCGGTCGCGTTGATCAGCGACGTGAGCCGCGCCTCTACCTCGTCGGGCGTGCCGATGGCCTGCCTCGCGTTGCGAGCGGCGATGAAGTCGAGCTCGAGCGCGGAGAACTCGTAGGCGAGCGCCTCGTCGATCGACACCGGCTGCGGCTTCTGCCCCTGCCGCATGCGCAGGAACGACAGCATGCCGGGCAGCGACTGCGCGCGCACCACCTCGGGGTCGTCGTCGGCGATGACGTTGACGGCGATCATGGAGTGCGGTTTAGCGAGCACCTCGCTCGGCTCGAACCTCTCGCGGTACAGCGCGAGAGCCGCCTCGGTGTTCTCGCCGGCGAAGTGATGCGCGAATGCGAACGGTATCCCGAGCGCGGCCGCCACCTGGGCGCTGTACCCGCTCGA
The DNA here is from genome assembly GCF_026410545.1 of Microbacterium sp. STN6. Taxonomy (GTDB): domain Bacteria; phylum Actinomycetota; class Actinomycetes; order Actinomycetales; family Microbacteriaceae; genus Root112D2. The sequence continues at coordinate 304,972 of NZ_JAPMIT010000001.1, read as the reverse complement.
GCCAAGAAGCCAAATCTGTGGCGCGTCGCCGAGGCCCGGCACCGCGGTGATCGTGTGCAGCGGATTCGCCTCGGTCATGCCGTGGAAGAACCCGAAGAGATCGAGAAGCTGCTGGGGAAAGTCTTCGACGCCGAGCCCCTGCTCGCTGCGCCGCAGGGCCATGGCCGTGACCGGGTCGGTGCCGGGGGCACGACCGATGCCGAGGTCGATGCGGTCGCCGTAGAGCGCGCGCAGTGTGCCGAACTGCTCGGCGACGACCAGCGGCGCATGGTTGGGCAGCATGACTCCCCCGCTGCCCACCCGAATGCGCTCGGTCTTCGCCGCGATACCCGCGATGAGCACGGCCGGCGCGCTCGAGGCGATCGCCGGCATGCCGTGGTGTTCTGCCACCCAGAACCGCTCGTATCCGAGGCGCTCCGCGGCCTGTGCCAGGCGGATGCTGCCACCCACCGCTTCGGCATTCGTGGCGCCGTGGGCACGGCCAGCCAGGTCAAGGACGTTCAGCGGCAGTCGTGACATATCTTTCAGGAACGCGTGCGCCTCATCGGCTATTCCTCTGCGCAACCCCGCGTGAGCGAGCCCGGCACCGGCGCGGGCGCGCCCCCGCCTCAGACCCGGGCGGCCCGGCGGCGCAGCAGGAACACGACCAGTGCGGCGAGCACGAGAACAAGCACGACGATGCCGAGCCACATGAACAGCGTGGCGAGCGACATGGTGTTGCTCGTGTGCACCGTCGAGACGGCAGGAGCCGCGTTATCGGCGGGAATCACCGAGATGCTCGAGGTGACCGTGCGTGCCGCGCCTGCCGCGGTGATGGTGTAGGTGCCCTCGGCATTCTTCGGAACGGTGACCGTGAGCGACACGCTTCCGTCGGCCGCGGCCGGCTTCGTCGTCTTCACACTGCCGGTCGCGGCCGTGCGGTACGACGCCAGCTGAACCTCGGTGCCATTCGAGCCCGACACCGTGAACGTCACGGTCTCGCCCGCGGCGAAGGTCTGCGGAAGGCAGGAGAGCACGCCAGAGTCGCCAGCGTCGACGGACGTCGGGTTCATGGTGCAGCCGCCGGCCGGAACATAGTTCTCGGCGCTCGCGGCAAGGGGTGTGAAGAGCACGGCAACGGCGGCCAGAAGAACGCCGGCAAGAAATGGCTTGCGCATATGAGACCTCAGAGTCGGGTAGGAGGTTTATGACGAATTCTCAGTTTACGCCCGCACCGCAGCGAGGAGCAACCCCTGCGCCCGTCGTCACGTTCAGACCCGGCGTTGTGACCACATCCGCTCTGGTGGCGAAACCACTCATCTGCACCAGCTCGACGCTCACCGTGCGCGTCTCGCCCGGCTTCAGCTCCACCTCGAACTGGCCCACCGTGTGCCCGAAATCGTGTGCGGCATTCGAGGGGTATGCCGCGGAGTCGCTCGTCGTCGAGAGAATGATGGAGCCCTTCGGGGCGTACACCGTCACCTGGTTGCGCACATGGCCTGGCGTGACGGTGCCCGGCACCGGCCCCGCGACGAAGAGAGGCAACGATGTGCCTGCGTCGGCCGGCGCGGTGTTCGTCATGGTCACATCGACGCGCGTCTCCGGGTGCCCATCTGCCCGACAGACTCGCGACGCGACCGTCACGCGCGCTTTCAGGTAGTAGTCCATCTTCGAGCCGGTGCTGTCGTTGAAGTAGACGCCGAATCCCGCCGTCTTCGTGGTCGAGGCCGGCAGCTCACCCGCGAGAGTGGTGCCCTCGAGCACCTTCTGCTCGGCGGGTACAGAGCTGTAGATGAGGATGCGGCGCTCCGCGCCGGCCCGCGCCAGCGCCTTGATCATGCCGACGGCGTCGCCAGAGCCGTGCATCAGCTTCTCGAAGACCGAGCTCGCCGCCGACGCGAAGAACGCGTCCTGCGTGCGCTGGTCGGTGTAGCGCTGGTAGACCTCGCTCAGCAGCATGGGCACCGTGTTGTCTGGGCCGAGCGTGTCACCCGTGGCGAGCGTGACCGGCCCCGTGGCCTTCAGCAGGTAGGCGAGCGCCACCGGGTCGGCCTTCACGACCGCGTCGATGTGCGTGCCGAACCGCTTCTGCCACATCGTGGCCGCCAGCTCGCCGGTCAGGGGGAAGTACGGCGTCATACTGATGTTCTGAATGTAGCGACCAGGTCGCGTGCCATAGAGTCCTTCCGTGCCTGCCGGCAACGGCAGCACGGGCTCAGCGAACCGGCGAAAGTCGAGGTCAGACACCTGCGCGGTCAGCGAAATGCGGCCGTCGTCGGTGTGCACCACGGCCATGGCCCCTGGCACCCCGCCCGTGGCGCGCAGTTCGGCCGGGTTCTGGATGAGCAGCAGGATGTTGCGCGGCCCGTCCGCGCCCAGCATGCCGGGAAGCACCGCGCTCGTGTTGGCGAGTGCCGTGACCGCGGTTCGTGCCTCGTCGAGGCCCGATGTCAGCTTCGACACTGCGGATGCGACGGGTCCGATGGTCCCGTCGGTCTCGATCGCATTCGCCCGGCTCGCCTGCCGCTCCAGCACGTGCTGTGCGCCAAGAAGCACCGGCGCGATGCTCTTCAAGGGCGTGACGTCGACCCGCCCGTCTTTCGGCTTCAGGGAGTCGAGTGAGAGCCGACCCACGGCCCGCGCGAGCGGCATGACGGCCTTGTCCGCCACCGTGTCGGCGATCTCAGCCGATTGCCGCACGGCAGACAGGTTGCCTCCGAGCCATGGCAGCACCTCGGCCGCTCGCCAGACGGGGTCACCCGTGAGCGCGGCAGCGTCGTGGGTGTGCGCGCGGAGCGCGGCGGCATCGCTCGCCACCTGACTCGTGTCGCCCGCGGTGAGCTGCCGCTGGATCTGCGACGCCAGCGGAATCGACTGCTCGAGTTCGTGCTTGGCGAGCAAACCACGGATGCCAACCCACGCACCCGCGGCCACGACGACGAGAAGCACCCCGAGCGCGACGAGGATGACGGTTCGCCGCCTGCGAGCGCGTGCTCGTCGGTCAGGCTTCTGGATGACGCCCTCGGCCGCCTCAGCAGCGTCAGAGCCAGAGGCTGCGTCGGGCGCAGGCGTGGCGTGACGCCGGGATGGTCGGATCGGCATTACCCAATCTAAGCATTTCTCACTTTATTCCGCGCGGCGGTCTTGACCCTCATCCGAGGGCCAGTCTCTCGCATTCGACACTCGGCCTTGCCTCGCGAGGTCAGGGCCGGCCGAGCCCCAGGTACTGCCACCCGGCGGCTCGCCACGCGTCAGCGTCGAGGCGGTTGCGCGCGTCAACGACGACCGGGACCGACACGAGGGTCGCCGCCCACTCGGGATCGATCGCGCTGAACTCGGGCCACTCCGTGACGAGCACGACGGCGTGCGCGCCCTGGAGCGCCGCGGAGACGTCGTCGGTGTAGCCGAGTTGCGGATGCCGCGCTCGCGCATTCGCGATGGCCTGCGGGTCTGTGGCGACCACCTCGGCCCCGAGACCCCGAAGCTGCACGGCGACGTCGAGGGCCGGTGAGTCACGCACATCATCGGAATGCGGCTTGAAGGCGAGGCCGAGCACGGCGACCTTCTTGCCGTACACGCTGCCGCCCAGCGCCTGCACCGTGAGATAGATGACGCGCTGACGGCGGCGCAGGTTGATCTGGTCGACCTCCTTGAGGAACGCGACCGATTCACCGCGGCCGAGCTCCTCGGCGCGTGCGGTGAACGCGCGGATGTCCTTCGGAAGGCAGCCGCCGCCGAACCCGACACCGGCGTTAAGGAACCGGCGGCCGATGCGGGTGTCGTAACCGATCGCATCCGCGAGCTTGGTCACGTCGGCGCCCGTCACCTCGGCGATCTCGGCCATGGCGTTGATGAACGAGATCTTCGTCGCGAGGAACGCGTTGGCGGCGACCTTGACGAGCTCGGCCGTTGCGTAGTCGGCCACGACGACGGGGGTGTTCGCGGCGACGGCACCGGCATAGATCTCATTCAGGATGGCGACAGCCGGGTCGCCCTCGCCGTTCGCAACGCCGTACACCAGGCGGTCCGGCGCCACCGTGTCCTGCACGGCGAAACCCTCGCGCAGAAACTCCGGGTTCCACGCGAGGCGGGCGCCCGTGCCGCTCGCCTGAATTCTCTCGGCCAGTTTCGCCGCCGTGCCGACAGGAACGGTGCTCTTGCCCACCACCAGGTCGCCCTCGCTGAGGTGCGGCGTGAGCGAATCGACCGCCGCGTTCACGTAGGTCAGATCGGCCGCGTAACCGCCCTGCACCTGAGGCGTTCCGACGGCGATGAAGTGCACTTGCGAGCCACGCGCGTCGGCGATCTCGCTCGAGAACCGCAGCCGACCGGTGGCGGTCGCCGAGGTGAGAATTTCGGCAAGGCCGGGCTCGTAGAACGGCGGATGGCCCGCCGCGAGGCGGGCGATCTTGTCGGCGTCAACATCGATGCCGATGACATCGTGGCCCACCTCGGCCATTGCCGCGGCATGCACCGCGCCGAGGTAGCCGCAGCCGATGACCGAGACCTTCATGCACTCATTCCCATGTGAATCAGCCTATCGGCGAGGAGGGTTTCGAGACGCTCGCTGCGCGAGCTCCTCAACCCGCCGGGTGCTCGCTGCGCGAGCTCCTCAACCCGCTGGGTGCTCGCTGCGCGAGCTCCTCAACCCGCCGGGCGCGTCAGGTGAAGTCGGCGTCGGGCTCCTGCGTGTACGTGAACACCGGCGCGTCGTCGACCGGCCAGCGCCGCCTGCCGTTGTTGAGAACGCCGTGGCTCTCCTGCAGATAGCAGGCGCCGCACAGCGACTCGTAGCTGATCTCGACCGCGCCGCCCTCGCGCTCCTCGAACGACGAGTCGATCGCCACCTGGTTGCCGTCGAAGACGAACTCGCCGTTGACCTTGCGCGCGTTGAACACGGCCTTGCGCCCGCAGCGGCAGATCGTCTTCAGCTCTTCGAGGCTGTGCGCCGTCTCGAGCAGCCGCCTGCTGCCCGGGAACGCGACCGTCTGAAAGTCGGTGCGAATGCCGTATGCCAGAACGGGAATATCTTCGAGTATCGCGATCCGCAGCAGGTCGTCGACCTGCGCCTCGGTGAGAAACTGCGCCTCGTCGACCAGCAGCGCGCTCACGTCGCGATCGAAGCGCTTGACCGTTCGCTCGCGGTGACGCTGGAACGTGGTGTAGGCATCCGTCTCGGGAGTCAGCAGGAAGTCGGCGGCACGGCGCACGCCGAGGCGCGACAGAATGCCCATGTCGCCCTTGGTGTCGACGGCCGGCTTAGCCAGCAGCACCCGGTGCCCGCGTTCCTCGTAGTTGTACGCCGCCTGGAGCATCGCCGTGCTCTTGCCGCTGTTCATCGCCCCATAGCGGAAATACAGTTTTGCCACGGGTCGATTGTAGGGCCTCGACCCGTCAGACCAGGTAGCCGTCCTCCGCCGCGCGCCGCGTCAGGTCGGCGCGACTGCTCGTGGGGCGCCCCGCCTTGCCGTACTTCTCGCGCACCCGTCGCAGGTACGTCTTGGCGGTCTCGTACTTGACCTCCATCATGGCGGCGACCTCGCTGGTGGTCCAGCCGTCTGCATACAGCCGCAGCGCCTCGCGCTCGCCGTCGCTCAGCGTGGGGCGCTGCAACGAGATCGCTCCCTCGGGCAGAGGCCGCCACTCGCGCGTCGGCGCCTGGCCGCCCGCCACGCCCGCCACCTGCCGCACCACCGCGATGAGCTCGCTCATCGGCTGCGACTTCGCCACATAAGCGGATGCGCCAGCGTCGAGCGCGCGCTCGCGATCCAGATGCGTGTCCAGCGCGCTCAGCACGATCACCTTGGCGCCGGCCGCGCGGCACGTGCGCACGCGCGCCTCGATGGAGACGTGCTCGACGAGCTGCATGTCCATGATGACCAGGTCGGTTGGGAAGGCGGGACTGTGTACGAGTTGCAGCCAGGTGCCGGCGCGGAGCACGAGGTCGAACTCAGGGGCGTGCTCGGTGATCCACGCGCCCAGACTGTCGAGCAGGAGTTCGTGATCGTCGAGCAGGGCGAGACGCACTCGCTCGGCCTGCGTCAGATCAGGGTCGCTCATACGTGAACTTTAGCGCGAGGCGACCGTGATCTGAACGCAGTCGCGCGTCGCGGGTGAGCACGCGCAGCACCCCGAGGTAGGGAGTCAGCGCGGCGATCGTGGCGCGACGCTCGGCGTCGACGTTGGCATCGACGTTGGCCTTGAGCCCTCCGACGACGCCGCGCAGCGTCACCCGCAGCGAGAACCGGTCGTAGCCGGGGCATTCGGCCACGGCGGCAATGAACGCTGCGAGAACGGGCCGTATCTCGGGTGGTACGTGCTCGGCGAGGCGGCCGGGATCGTCGACGCCCTTTGCGAGGATTGCCGCATCCGCTCCGTCGAAGCCCTGACTGTCTGGCAGCACCGCGTGTCCGGTGCGTGCACGGGCGACGGCCGCGTCGAGCCACGTGTGTTCGAGGGCGATCACGGCGCGACCGCGCAGCGCTGCCGCGATCTCGCGGGCCTGGACCACGTCTGACTCCGTGATCTCGCCCTGCTCGAGGAGCCGGGTGAAGAGCGGCACGGCGTTGGTATTCAGGAGCGTCACCTGCTCCTGGTGCACGATTCGGGCCGTCACCTCGTGCACCTCCGGTTCGAGGCGGGCAATGGACGCCCTGGCGCTGTGCTGCCAGCGCCGGATGCGCTGCACCATTGCGGTGGAGTATGCCGCCGCAGCAACCGTGAAGGCGAGCACCGGTGCCGCCGCCACCATGGCGAAGACACCGGCCGGGGCGTCGAGGGCGAGGTGTGCTGACTGCGCGACGGCGAACGCCCCGACGGTGAGCGACCCCGCGAAACCCGCGACCAGCAGGTCGGCCACTGGGCGCGACAACGCCATTCCGGCGATCAGCAGGCCGATCGCGACCTGCCCCCAGTCATCCTGCACCGCCTGGTTCTCGCCCCACGTTGACGCCGACTGCAACGCCGCGGCGATGAGGGCGAGTGCCGTCACGGCCCCGCAGCCGGCGCGGCTGAACGGCGCGGTCGTCGGGCGCGACAACACAATGAGAACCACGGATGCCGCGGCGAGCACGATCAGCGCTGCAATCGCCGCCGGGGTCGTCGTGGTCTGGGAGGCATGCACGATTGTGCCGTAGAGCGCATAGCCGAACGCCGCCACACAGAAGACGGGTGTGGCGCGACTCACCGAGAGCGTGCCGAGCGGGTCGAGCTGCTGCGGTGTCTGCTCGCGCGCCGTCATGAGGCGGTCTCGGCTTCGGGCTCGGGCTCGCTCGGCCCTCGTGTCTCGGCCGTCTCGACGGAGCCGGCGACAGGAACCGTGAGAATCACCGTTGTTCCGACATCGCGGCTTGACCAGATGTCGACGGAGCCGCCGATGCGCTCCACCCGTTCGCGCACCGAGGTGCGCAGCCCCATCCGATCGGAACGCGTCTCGGCCTGCACGAACCCGCGGCCCGCGTCGATCACGCTGACCGAAACCGTGCCGTCGTCACCGACGATCGCAACCTCGGCCTCGAGGGTCCCGGCGTGCCGCAGCACGTTGACGAGGCACTGCCGCACCGCCTGCGCGACGGCACGCTCCGCATCAGGGCGAAGGCGCGCGACCTCCTCACGTTCGCCGGAGACGGTGATGTCGAGGCCGTCGTCGCGCGAGATGTCAACTACCGCACGCAGTTCGCTGGACTGCCAGGCGGAGCCTGGCACATCCGCTGCGTCGCTCATGATGCGGCCGGTCGAGGGGTCACGGCCCAGCTCCTCGAGATCCTGTTCGATGCGGCGGCGAAGGCGAGGGGCCAGCTCGCCCGGCACGCTCGTGGCGAGTGTGAGCAGCTCGCTCAGCACGGTGTCGTGCAGGTCTGCGGCGAACTCGACGGCGAGTTCGTGCCGGGCGGCGGCGACCTGATCCTGGCGGATGGCACGGTGAATCGCCGCCTGCGGGCCCTGCCGGGAGACGCCGACCATGGCGTCGAAGATCATGACCGCCACGAGCAGAAGGTAGGCGACGAGAGAAATCAGCTCGGGCTGGAACGCGTTGCCCGCGGCGGCCGCAGCGACCGCGACGGCGCACTCCCCGAGGGCGTAGCCGAGGGTGCTCCAGAGCACGCCGGTGAGCGCGTCGTGCGCGGCGCCGCCCACCGCGATCATGGCGATCACGGGCAGGGCGACGACGAGCAGGTCGGTGTCGTTGAACGCGGGCGCCCAGACCAGAAGCGTGTACACGGTCACGGCCGTCGCGAACGTTCCGACGATGAGGTAGCTGACGATGCCCAGAATGCGACGGCGGCGACGCACGGCGATCAGAAGCACACCCATCGGCACGAGCGAGACGATGGCAGGCCACAGAGCGATGCCACCCCCAGCGGCCGCTCCGGCTGCCGTCTCGATGAGCACGATCGAGAGGGCGACGGCGAGGCAGACGACTCCGGCGGCCTGCACCGCGGCGGCGACCGCGGATCTGTTCGCGCTGCGGGCGAGGTGCGATGGAAGACCGAGCGACATCGCTGCTCTCCCCCCTGGCGGTGCGGCGGTGCACGCTCCGTCGAGCGGAGCGCCCCCGCTGAGGATTATTCCACTTTCACCCGCCGCCTTGTACCCCGACGACGTACCCCAATTCGGATGGCACCGGTGTGCGGGTCGGCACGAATCAGAAGAGCGTGGGAGCGCCGAGCGCGTCCGACGCCGCCCGCGCGGCTGCCGTCGGCGCCTCAGGCCGAGAAGGAGCCGCGAAGCGGGGCCGCGCGAGCGCCGTCGAGCGCACTCCGCCCGTCAGCGGATCCTCGCGGCCTCGCCGCAGGCCGTGCTTCGCGATGAGCGGCCGGATGCGCGCCGCCAGCCACTCCCGATACTCCTTGGGCGCATACGCCCCGTTCCCGTACATGCGCGCATACCTCCCCATCAGCTCCGGATGCGCGCGCTGCAGCCACTGCAGGTACCACTCGCGTGCGCCCGGCCGCAGGTGCAGCGCACTGTAGAGAACCGATGTCGCGCCCGCCGCCTTCGCTCGTGCCAGCGCGTCGTCGAGATGCTCTCGCGTATCGGTGAGGTACGGCAGGATCGGCATGAGAAACACCGTGCAGTCGAGCCCTCGTTCCCTGATGGCGCTGACGGTGGCGAGACGCGCGCTGGTCGACGGCGTGCCCGGCTCAACGGCATGCTGCAGCTCGTCGTCGTAGATGGCGATCGACATGGCCAGGTCGACGGGCACGTTCGCCGCGGCATCCGCTATTTTGTCGAGGTCACGCCGCAGAAGAGTGCCCTTGGTCAGGATGCTGAACGGCGTGCCGCTCGCAGCGAGGGCATCGATGATGCCCGGCATGAGGGAGTACCGGCCCTCAGCGCGCTGGTACGGGTCAGTGTTCGTGCCAAGGGCGACAGGCTGCCGCTGCCAGGTGGGCTTCGCGAGCTCTTTCGCGAGAACCTCAGCGACGTTCACCTTGACGATGATCTCGTTGTCGAAGTCTTTGCCGGCGTCGAGATCGAGGTATTTGTGAGTGGCTCTGGCGAAGCAGTTGTGGCTAATCGTGCCATTCGCGATGAAGTCACCCGTTCCCGTGGTGATGTCGATCATGTGCATGCTCGTGTCGAGGTCGACGATGGAGATGATCTGAAGGGCGGCGTCGGACTTCACCGCTCGGCCTTCTATGGAGAGTTTGCGACTGATCCAAGGCCGTGTGAGTTCGAAGAAGCGAGACCGTATCGCAAGACCGCCACGAACTCGAATTGCGGTGACTCCGTTCTCCCGAGGAGCCTCCAGCACATGCCTGATGCCCAAATAGTTCAGCGATGAACATATCTGGGCCAGGATGTCCGGGGACCTGTTGGATATCCGGAGGACTCCCTGCGAGCAGCTCCCCTCGGCGTCGAAGATGCCTGCCAGATATCCCGCGTGCCACTCTTCGGTTGGTGCGGAGGGCCATTCGATGAGTGAGGTGATTCGCCGGAAATCAGCTCCCCTGCTCGTGTGAATCGCGTGCATGGGCCGGCGTCCAGCCGCCACGGCAAAGGGGCGTGTGACGGTCGCAACTCCCTCGAGTTCGAGGTAACGCCTCGTTCGGTCAAGCGCCTCCGCGTCGGCGAGCGCGAGGCGAAAAGCGGTGATGTGGCTTCCGCCGCCAGCTCTCTGCGGGTACTTCTTCGTGAAGAGCATGCCATCTCCCCTGATCATGCCCGTGAGGTATCCGAGCCGATACGTCGCGCTCGTGAATACCGCTTCACGGTCACGAGGTGGTCCACCGTGCCCGAATCCCATCAGCTTGTTGTTCACTGTCAGATACGGGCGTTGCCCTGCTCCCGCCATCGCTCCCTTCACGAATTTCCACCCGCGCTCGGTGAGAAAGCGATGATCGGCGCTGCTCGTCAACTCAGTGCCGTCAGCGAGCGTCGTTCGAATCGCACGCTTGTGCGTACCCCACTTGGCAAGCACGAGCGTCTTGACGTATCGGCGGTAATTGCCTCGGCGCTCGGTTCCGTAGATTTCATCTCCCACGTGGAGAGCACGAAGGGGCTTTTGGCGACCGTCACCCATGAGGATCAGTGTTTCTGGATCCAGGCAGTAGGAGCACGCATGGGAGCAGCCCCGGTACGGGTTGATGGTCCAACCGAACGGCAGGGCCGTGGAGGTGCCGGGGACCTTGTTCAGTGCCGATCTGGCCAGCACCTCGTGGAACGTGATGCCGGCGAACTCCGGAGTGCACACGCTGCGCACCAGGTTGTTGAGGCGGGCGAGGCCGGGCAGGGCGTTCTGCTGCTCATCGCCGAGTTCCTGGCCGCTCCACCTCATGCAGTACATTCGAACATATGTTCGAGCGCAGCGCAAGCGGGGTCTAAGTCAGCGGGAGCGCAGCGCAAGCGGGGTCTAAGTCAGCGGGAGCGCAGCGCCGAAACCTGCTCCGGGCTGAGCGGGCGAGTCGCGTGGCCCGCGAGCAGGAAGAAGAGCCGCGCGGTCTCCTCCAGTTCCTCGATCGCATCCATGGCGGCGGCGAGCGTCGGAGCCGAGACGATGGGGCCATGATTGGCGAGGAGCATGGCATGGTGGTCGGTCGCGACACGCTCGGCCAGCGCGCCCAGCGAGGAATCGCCCGGCGCGTGGTACGGCAGCAGGGGCAGGGAGCCGATGCGCATGGCGTAGTACGCGGTCAGCGGCGGCAGCGCGTTGTCGGGGTCGAGACCGTCGAGGCAGGAGACGGCAGCCGCATGCGTCGAATGCGTGTGCACGACGGCATTGTCACTCGGGCGCGCCCGCAACAGGGCCGCGTGCAGGAACGCCTCCTTCGAGGGCTTCGGGCCGTCGACGTGTGCGCCGCTAGCATCGATCACCGACAGGTCGTCGCGCTCGAGCGTGCCGAGGCTGCTTCCTGTGGGGGTGACGATGATGCGCTCGCCCACCCGCACACTGATGTTGCCCGTGCTGCCGTGTGTCAGCGAGCGCGAGAACGCCGAGCGCGCTGCCGCGACGATCGCATCCCGAGCGGCCTCCTCCTCTGCTGGATCACCGTTCATGCCGGTACCGTCATCCTTCCCGATCGTCGCCACTGCCCTGGCCGCCATGCCCGCCGTGCCGAGCCGACGCCCGAAGCAGCAGCTCGGGGTCACCGAAATTGCCGGACTTCAGGAGCAGGGCCAGGCGCCTGGGCTGCTCGGCGAAGATCCACGGCACGCCGGGCGCCTCCTCGTCTCCGACGACTCCCGCGCGCACACCAAGCGCGCTCGTCACCGAACCGGACGTCTCACCGCCGGCTACAACGAGCCTCTCCACGCCCCGCTCGACAAGCCCCGTCGCGATCCGCGCCATGGCCGTCTCGATCACGTCGGCCAGCAACGCCGCGCCCAGCGCCTCCTGCGCGGCACGCAATGCCTGCGGCTCGACCGACGAGTAGATGAGGGGCGCCGGCCCGCGCTCGAGAGAATCGAACCACGCGAGCGCGGCGTCTGCCAGCGCGGCCGCGTCGGGAGTCGCGACGGCGTCGAGCCGGAACGACGGGTTGCTGCGGCGAAAGAGAGCGACCTGCTCCAGCGTTCGCGCCGAGCAGCTGCCCGCGAGAACGGCCGGCGTGCGGTAGCGATCGGCGGTCGTGGGGCCGTCGGCAGCCGAGCGGATGGGCGCCGCCGCTGCGGCACCCGCGTCGCGCTCAGCCGCCAGCGCCGCCGCGACTCCGGCGGCGAGACCGGCCGCGCCCGTGACGAGCACGTGCGACGAGACGGCACGGCCGAGCTCAGCCAGATCCGCATCGTCGATCGCGTCGGCGACCGCGTAGCGAGTGCCGGCGCGATGCATCCGCTCGAGGGAGTCTGCGATGGCGGCGCTGCCAGCGGCGATGACGGCATGCGGCACCAGGCCGACCTGCCGCGGCGTCTGGGCGGAGAGCACGCGCACGAGGTTCGAGTCGGTCATGGGCGTCAGCGGATGCCGGCGCATCGGCGATTCGCTCAGCAGTTGCTCGCCCACGAACAGGGTGCCCTGATAGACCGTGCGGCCGTGTACCGGCGAGGCCGGGGTGGCGACGACGATGCCGGCGCCGAGGTGGTCGGCGAGCGCGTCTGCGACGGGGCCGATGTTGCCGGCGGGCGACGAGTCGAACGTGGAGCAGTACTTGAAGTAGAAGCGGTCGCAGCCCTGACTCTGCAGCCAGCGGGCGGCGGCGAGCGACTGGGCGACCGCGTCGGCGGTGGCGATCGTGCGGGACTTCAGGGCGACGACGATGACGTCGGGAGCAGGGTCGGGAGCAGGGTCGAGAGCAGGGTCGGGAGCGACCTCATCGATGGAGTCGAGGCCGACGGGCGGGCCGAACACGATCGACACGCGCATGCCGGCGCGGCGGAACGCGACGGCGACGTCGGTGGCCCCCGTGAAGTCGTCCGCAATCGCGCCGATCATCGCTGCATCACGGTCTCAACGCTACCGGTTGCTGCGCTGCGATGGTCGAGTAGCCGGCGGCGCGCTACTCGACCACCGAGAGGGTGCCGGCCCGCATGTCGGCGCGCTCGCCCGTCCAGTGGGCGCGCAGCCAACGGTCGTGGCTCGCCAAGACGACCGCGCCCGGGTATGACCCCAGCGCCTCCTCGAGCTCGCCAGCGAGCGCCAGTGACAGGTGGTTCGTCGGCTCATCGAGCAGGAACACGTGCGGCGGCTTCGCGATGATCAGCGCGAGTGCCAGCCTGCGCTGCTGCCCGATCGAGAGCGACGCGACCGGCCGGTCGACGTCTCGCGGCGCGATGAGGCCGAGACCCGTCAGCGGCAGCGAGGCGGCCCGATGCTCGCCGAGCGTCTTCTCGTAGAGGGCGCGGCACGAGGCATCCGGGTCGGCGAAGCGCACGTCCTGCTCGAGCAGGCCCACGCGCAGGCCTCGCCGCCGGTGAATGGAGCCGCCATCGAGCGCGAGCGTGCCCGCGAGTGCCGCGAGCAGGGTCGACTTGCCCGCTCCGTTGTGCCCGGTGATGAGGATGCGCGTTGCCGGCCCCACGGTGAACCGTGCGACGGTGAGGCGGCCGGCGACGCGCGCATCCGTGGCCTGGAGAAGCAGCTCGCCGCCGGCGTCGGTCTGGGCAGAGCGCTCCCCCACGGGCGGCGTGCCGAGACCGCCCGGTGTGCCGAACCCGCGCGGGATGCCCGCGAAAGTCAGCTGCGCCGGCGGCTTGCGCACCTGGGTTCGCTTCAACTCCTCGAGCCGGCCCTGCGCGTTCGTCACCCGCCGGCCAACCTGCTTCTGCACGCGGGTGCCCATGTTGCCGTACGACATCTTGTTGCGGTCGGTCATCGCGCGGGCGTGGTTGATAGACCGCGAGGTGACGTCTGCGGCGTATTTGAGTTCCTTCAGCTCGGCCTGCTCGGCGTCGAACTGTCGTTCCCAGCGCTTGCGCGCCTGTGCCTTGGCCGCCAGGTAGCCGGTGTAGTTTCCACCGAAGCGGATCCCGCGGCCGCGCGCGCCGTCGGTCGCGCGTTCGCCCTCGGCAGTCGGGTCGAGATCGAGCAGCCCCGTCGCCACCGCGTCGAGAAACGCACGGTCATGGCTAGCGAACACGATCGGCCCCACCCAGGCGACGAGCTGCTTCTCGAGGAACGCCGCCGCCTCGTCGTCGAGGTGGTTGGTGGGTTCGTCGAGCAGCAGCGCGTCAGGACGGCGCAGCAGCAACGCAGCGAGCGCCAGCCTGCTGCGTTGCCCGCCCGAAACTTCCCCGAGCGAGCGATCGAGCGAGACCTCGCCAAGCTCGAGACCGTCGAGAATCGCATCCCGCCTCGCGTCGGCACCCCACACATCCGCGCGCTCCGCCGCCTCCAGTGCCGCGGCGTAGCGATTGGCCGACTTTACAGAATCACCGTCGTCATCGGTCAACGGAACGGCGAGAGCGGATGCGGCATCCGTCAGCTCTGCCTCGATTCCGCGCACCTCACCGAGGGCGTCTTCGAGAAGCTCGCGCAGGGTTACGGTGGGCGCGAACGGCACTTCCTGCCGTAGGAAGCCGGTTCGTTCGGGGCGCGCGATGCCGCCGGCGTCGGCCTTCTCGAACCCGGCCAGCAGCCGCAGCAACGTGGACTTGCCGACGCCGCTCTCCCCGATCAGCCCGAGTCTGCTGCCCGGCGCCACGTCGAGCGAGACGCCGGCGAGCACCCGCCGGTCGCCGTAGCTGCGCGAGAGATCGCTCACGTTCAGGTGAGCGGATGCCGCAGCCCGCACAATCCGTTCGCGCTCGCTCGCGCGTGGTTTGTCGTGCTGGTGCTGCTCGTGTCGTTCGTATTGCTCGTGTTGGTTTACAGCCATGGAGAACCGCCTTTCGGCACGGATGCTCCCTGCAGGGGGAGCGCTGGTTCCCGCCGGGCGTGAACGGCCGACACAATCAGGGCATCATAAACGCAGCATGCGCGAATCGCACCGGTGCGAAGAGCCTTTCGCGTCGACCGCGCCGTGGTGGCCGCCAGGGGCGTGCACACCGGGCACATGCCTCGGACGCGGGACGAAAGGAGTTATCTCTTCATAGCGAGGTCGACACTAACAGCGCTATGCCGCACTTGTCCAGCAACCGGCACGCCACATGGCGGTTGGACTGCGACCATGCCAGGCAGCGAAAAGGCTGACGGCCTTCATGTCGAGCTCTTCTGGGCGGGCGCTCGGGCTAACCGGTGAAGCTCGCGTTCCCAGCAACGGGTGTTGCCGGCGCTGCCGGCGCTGCCGGAACTGCCGGAACTGCCGGAGCGGCAGCGGTCGGGTCTGCGACCACTGTGAACGAGGCGCTTTGGGACAGCATGCTCATATCGCCGGAGGTTGCTCGCACGGAGTACGTGCCAATCTGGCCCGTTGAGAGCGGCCCCCCGGCCTTGACGGCGTAGGTGTAGGCGGCCGTTCCGTCAGCCTTGGCAACGACGTCTCCGTCGTAGCTGTCTACGCCACCGTTTCCGATGAGGAACGCTACACTCTGGCCAGGAGTGAAGCCGCTGACCGTCGCGGTGACGCCGGTGCTTGCGACCTCAGACGCCGTCAGGTTGGTCGTGCTCAGCGTGATGGTCGGCATGGCTACCACATCGAAGTGCAACACAACAGGCGTGTCCGAGGTAACCCCGGTGAATGTGATCGTATGCGGCCCGACTGTCTCGTCGTCTGGAACGTTGACCGCGATATCGATCCAGCCACTCTTATCGGCAGAAAACCCGGTGACCGCTGGCTCCGTGTCGTATGTCAGGGACACGCCTTCGTAGGGAACGAACCCGCTACCGGTCGCCTCCAGCGTGCCGGAGGGCGTCGCCGTCGCATTGACACCGCCTGTCGGCGATGATGCCGCCTCGGCCGTGAGCGGCCCGCCCAATGAGACCACGGCGGCGACGATACTGGCTGCGACGAACGTGACCGAGCGCTTTCTGCGGAAACGGGTAGACGCGGCGCTGGTGATCTGGTCAGACGACACAGGTATCCCTTCAAGAGTGGTCACACGACACTGGTGATGCGAGGGCCATCGACCACACCAACGCCGACCGGGCACTCTGGCAAGACGGGTACCTGCAGCATAAGTCTACTGTCCGTCGCATGACCACAGCGCGCACTCGCGGCCGCTGTGCCGCCTATTGGGGGCGCGGGGGAGGCTCCACGTCATCCCGCAGGAACGTGAAGCGTGCAGCACGGTTACTCGATCGTGATCGGGGTGCCGAGCGGGAGCAGTTGTGCGAGCTCGGTGATATCCGGGTTGGCGAGCCGGATGCAGCCGTGGCTGGCCGCTTTGCCGATGCTCGCCGCGTCGTCGGTGCCGTGCAGCCCGATCTGCCCGGGGCCGCCCCCGAAGCTCGAAAGCACGTCGGAGAACGCGGAGAGACCGAACGCGTACGGGCCGTACCCGGCGTTGGTCGGCGCCAGCAGCTCGGTGAGGTAGAAGTGACCGTGCGGGGTGGGCGTTCCACCGGTGCCGGTCGCCACGGAGTACGTCTTGACGAGATCGCCATTCTTGTAGAGCGAGAGTTGGTTGCTCTCCGTCGATGCCTCCAGGCTGTAGGCGAGCGAGCGCAGCGTCACGGCGTCGGCCCTGACCCACCCGGTGCTCCCGTTCGGGCGTTGGGCGAGGTCGACCTTGACCCAGCCATCCTTCGTCTCCTCGACGAGGAACGTCAATGGCGTGCCGTTGGGCAGCGGGTTGGCCAGCGTCGTGGCGATGCCACCGCCAGGCGCCCCGTACACGGCCACGCTCCCGGCGTTCGCCGTAGCAGAGATTCCGGCTGCGGGCGGCGCGGGCGTCGGCGAGGCCGCGGCAGGCGCTGAAGGCGCCGCTGACGAAGCGGATGCGCCCGGTGGCGCCGTGTGCTTCGGACCCGCTGCGGAGCATCCGGTCATGACAAGGGTGGCGGCGGCCATGCCGGCGATAGTCAAGGCGATTCTCTGGACTCGGGACTTCACGAATGCGACTTTCGGAACGGAGAAGGAAATACAGCAGAACCGCCGGCCGGAGCAGTTCGCTCACGGCCGACGGTAAGGGTGTTCGGGTCGTCGATCAGCCCGTGAAACTGGCCGTCGACTTGACGGGAACGGCCGGAGCCGCAGGCGTGGCAGGGTCGCCGACAGTGACGATCACGCTCGACGAAAACATGCTGGTGTCTACGGTGTTCGCTCCGATGGTGTACTCGCCGGCCTTCACAGCGCCGCCATGCAGCGCGGCGAACGCGGCGTCCCAGACGCACGTCACCGCAACGACACCATTGCTGTCCGCCGCCACCGAGTCGCACAGGCCGCCATCAAGCGCGCTGTTGAACATGCCGACGTTCACCATGGCGCCCGCGGTGAATCCGCTGAAGCTGACCGCGACACCGGAACTCGCCATCTGAGCGAGCGTGCGCGTGGCGGTAGCAGGGGTCGGCGTCAGGTCGGCAACCACCTCGATCGTCGATGAAGCCGTTAGAGTCGTATCTGACGTGTCGGTTACGACGAGCGTGTGCGAGCCGATCGAGCCGCCGTTAGGGAAGTGCAGCGTACCGAACGACGAGGTGATGTCACCGGAGCCATCGGCTGTGGGGTTCACCAGCTGGTTCGTCACGTCGATGCCATCGAGTGTGAACGACAGGGCATCACCGGGGCCGAATCCGCCTCCCGATACGACCGAGAACTGCCCCCACGCGGTGACCTTCGACACATTGAGCGTGATCGTGGCAGACGATGGAGCAGCGTTCGCGGCGAGCGGGGCGCCGATGGCCAGCATCGCGGCGACAAGACCAGCAGACAGGAAGATGGCCGGGCGCTTACGGCGCCAGCCGGACGATGTCTTCGGTGATGTTGCGTGTGGCATTGGTGTATTCCCCCGTGACGCCGCGAGCCGTTGCTAAGGGAAGTGCAGCCGACGGCTTGCGATGGTCTTCACCCGACGACTGATATGTGAATCCGCGCCCGAAGGGCAGTCTAGGGCGCTGTCGCGGAACCGAAAGCAACATGAGCGCCTCGATGGGCGAATGCCCCATGAACTGGGGCATTCCTCGCAGAGGCGTCACACAACCCTTTGATGAGTCACGCCGGAAGCTGAAGCACCTCGGCGGTCGCCGCCATCGTCTCCTTCGCCCGCGCGGGCGTGTCGTTCAGCGTTGTGCCCAGCGTCGGGATCAGCTGCTTCAGCTGCGGTTCCCACGCCGGGTACTTCTCCGGGAAGCACTGCTGCAGCAGCTTCAGCATGATCGGCACCGCCGTCGAGGCGCCGGGCGACGCACCGAGCAGGCCGGCAATGCTGCCGTCGCCACCGGTGACCACCTCGGTACCGAACTGCAGCACTCCGCCGCGCGAGGCATCCTTCTTCATGACCTGCACGCGCTGGCCCGCCGTGATCAGCTCCCAGTCCTCGCTCTTCGCGGTCGGCATGAACGCCCGCAGCGCCTTCACCTTGTCGGAGCGCGACGCGATCAGCTCGCCCACCAGGTACTTCATGAGGTCAAAATTGTCGCGCGCCACGGCGAGCATAGGCACGATGTTGCCCGGCCGAATGGACGCGAACAGATCGAACCACGACCCGTGCTTCAGGAACTTCGGGCTGAACCCGGCGTACGGCCCGAACAGCAGCGACGCTTCGCCGTCGACCATGCGCGCGTCGAGGTGCGGCACCGACATGGGCGGCGCGCCAACCGCGGCCTTTCCGTACACCTTGGCCTTGTGCTGCGCGACGATGGCCGGGTTCGTGGTGCGCAGGAACTCGCCGCTGATCGGGAAGCCGCCGAATCCGTCGATCTCGGGAATGCCCGACTTCTGCAGCAGGTGCAGCGCGCCGCCGCCCGCGCCGACGAAGACGAAACGCGCGGTGACCTCGTGGGGCGTGCTGCCGACGAGGTGTCGAACGCGCACCCGCCACAATCCGTCTTTCATACGGCGGATGCTGCGCACCCTGTGGTTCACCATGAGCTGCCCGCCCTTGCCCACCACGTCGTCGAAGAGTCCGCGGGTGAGTGCGCCGAAGTCGACGTCGGTGCCGGCGACGGTGCGGGTGGCCGCAACGCGCTGCTTTGGCGAGCGCTTCTTCATGAGCAGCGGCGCCCACTCGGCGATGACCGCCGGGTCGTCACTGAACTCGATGCCGGCGAAGAGCGGCTGGTCCTTCAGCGCCTCGTACCGGCGGCGGAGGTAGTCGACGTTGTCGCGCCCACGCACGAACGTCATGTGCGGCGTGGCGTTGATGAAGTTCTTCGGGTCGGGCAGGTCGCCCGCCTTCACGAGGCTCGCCCAGAACTGGCGGCTCAGCTGGAACTGCTCGTTGATGCTGACGGCCTTCGACGGGTCGACGGAGCCGTCGGGGCCCTCCGGCATGTAGTTCAGCTCGCACAGGGCGGAGTGGCCGGTGCCGGCGTTGTTCCACGGGTTGGAACTCTCCTGGGCGACGTCGCCGAGGCTCTCGTAGATGCGGATGGACCAGTCCGGCTGCACGCGCTGGATCATGGCGCCGAGCGTGGCGCTCATGATCCCACCGCCGATCAGAACGACGTCGAGGGGGGATCTACTCACCATACGAGTGTATCCGCGCCCCGGAACCGCGCGGTGCGGGGTGCCTTTGAGCGGGCGATTCCCGAAGGCTCAGGCGACGGATGCCGCGGGCGCGCCCAGTCGGGAGGCGACGAGTTCGGCGATCTGCACCGCGTTCAGCGCCGCACCCTTGCGCAGGTTGTCGTTCGAGATGAAGAGCGCGATCCCGCGCCCGCCGGGCACGCCCTCGTCGGCGCGGATGCGGCCGACGAAGCTGGGGTCTTTGCCGGCGGCTTCGAGCGGAGTGGGCACGTCTGTGAGGGTCACGCCAGCGGCATCCGACAGCAGTTCCTCGGCACGCTGGGGGCTGAGCGCGCGCGCGAACTCGGCGTTGATCGACAGCGAATGGCCGGTGAAGACGGGCACGCGAACACACGTGCCGCTCACGAGAAGGTCGGGCAGCTCGAGGATCTTGCGGCTTTCGTTGCGCAGCTTCTTCTCTTCGTCGGTCTCGTTCATGCCGTCGTCGACGAGGTTGCCGGCGAAGGGCACGACGTCGAACGCGATCGGTCGCACGTACTTCACGGGCTCGGGCATGGCCACCGCCGAGCCATCGTGCACAAGCTGCAGCAGATTGGCGTCTTCGGCCGCGGTGCGCACCTGGGTCGCGAGTTCCTGGGCGCCGGCGAGACCGGAGCCAGACACAGCCTGGTAGGTCGAGACGATGAGGCGCTCAAGGCCCGCCTCGGCGTCGAGCACCTTCAGCACCGGCATGGCCGCCATCGTGGTGCAGTTGGGGTTGGCGATGATGCCGGAGCCGCCATCAGCCATGGCCTCATCGATGGCGTGCGGGTTCACCTCGCTGACGACGAGCGGCACGTTCGGGTCCATGCGCCAGGCGCTCGAATTGTCGATGACAACGGCACCGGCCTCGGCGAACCGGGGCGCGTTGGCCCGGCTGCCCGTTGCGCCGGCCGAGAACAGCGCGATGTCGAGGCCCGACGGGTCGGCCGTGGCCGCATCCTCAACCGTGATCTCCTCGCCGCGGAAGGCGATGGTCGTGCCCGCGGAGCGCGCGGAGGCGAAGAAGCGGATGCTCGCGATCGGGAACTCCCGCTCGTCGAGAAGCTGCCGCATCACCGCGCCCACCTGGCCGGTGGCGCCGACGACGCCGAGATGGAATCCGCGCTCGCCCGTGTGCATGGCGTTCTTGATCATCGGGTCAGCCTACCGTCCGGTACCTGCGTAAACGATGGCCTGCGCGTCGCCGTCGAGGCCGAAGGCGCGGTGCACGACGCGCGCCGCCTCGTTCACGGTGTCGGCTCGCGTGACGACCGAGATGCGGATCTCGCTCGTCGAGATCATCTCGATGTTGATGCCCGCGTCGTACAGCGCCTCGAACAGCTGCGCCGAGACGCCCGCGTTGCTGCGCATGCCCGCGCCGACGAGCGCGAGCTTGCCGATCTGGTCGTCGTACTGCAGGTTCTGGAAGCCGACGTCGGGCTGCTCTGCGGTCAGCGCGGTCAGCACCCGCTGCCCATCCGACTTCGGCAGCGTGAACGAGATGTCGGTCAGCCCGGTTGCCGCGGCCGAGACGTTCTGCACGATGATGTCGACGTTCGCGTTGGTCTTCGAGACGATCTTGAAGATCTGCGCGGCCTTGCCTGGCACGTCGGGCACGCCGACGACCGTGATCTTGGCCTCGCTGAGGTCGGTGGCGACGCCGGCGATGATGGGCTCTTCCACTGTTCTTCCGTCCTTCGTCTCGACCGCGACCCGCGCGGCCCTCTCCTCGGCGCTCTCGTTGATGACGAGGGTGCCCTCCGTGTTGTTGAACGACGAGCGCACCTTCAGCGTCACGCCGTGTCGCCTGGCATATTCCACCGCGCGAATATGAAGGACTTTGGCACCGGATGCCGCCAGTTCCAGCATTTCCTCGCTTGAGATGCGGTCGATTTTGTGGGCCAGCGGCACGATGCGCGGATCGGCGGTGAAGACGCCATCCACGTCGGTGTAGATCTCGCAGACGCTCGCGTCGAGCGCCGCTGCCAGCGCGACCGCCGTGGTGTCTGAGCCGCCGCGGCCGAGCGTGGTGATGTCGCGGGTGTCGCGGTTGAAGCCCTGGAACCCGGCGACGATGGCGACCGCGCCCTCGTCGAGGGCGTCACGCACCCGGCCGGGCGTGACGTCGACGATGCGGGCGGCGCCGTGGCGCGCATCCGTGATCATTCCGGCCTGGCTGCCGGTGAAGGAGCGAGCGTCGTGACCGAGGCTGCGGATCGCCATGGCGAGAAGTGCCATGGAGATGCGCTCGCCTGCGGTGAGCAGCATGTCGAGTTCTCGCGGCGCGGGGATGGGCGTGACGTCGTGCGCAAGGTCGAGGAGCTCGTCGGTCGTGTCGCCCATGGCCGAGACCGCGACGACCACCTCGTTGCCAGCCTTGTGCGTCTCGACGATGCGCTTGGCGACGCGCTTGATGCTCTCGGCGTCAGAGACCGAGGACCCGCCGAATTTCTGCACGATCAATGCCACGAAAGATTCTCCTGGGGAAGGCGACGACTACCGAGACACCATTGTATGGCCGCGCAGCGAAGGTATTGCGGGGTCAGACGCGGCGGCGGCCCTCGAAGGCGCGACCGAGGGTGACCTCGTCGGCGTACTCCAGGTCGCCGCCGACCGGCAGCCCGCTCGCGAGTCGGGTGACGGTGATCTCGAGCGTCGTGAGCAGCCGGCTGAGGTAGGTTGCCGTCGCCTCGCCCTCGAGGTTGGGGTCGGTCGCGATGATGACCTCCTGCACCGTGCCGTCAGCGAGGCGCTGCATGAGCTGGCGGATGCGCAGGTCGTCGGGCCCGATGCCGTCGATGGGGCTGATCGCACCGCCGAGCACGTGGTACAGGCCGCGGAACTCGCGGGTGCGTTCGATCGCGACCACGTCTTTCGCCTCTTCGACCACGCAGATCGAAGCGGGGTTGCGTCGCGGGTCGCGGCAGATGGAGCAGCGTTCCTGCTCGGAGACGTTGCCGCAGATCTCGCAGAAACGCACCTTGTCGCGCACGTCGAGCAGCACCTGCGCCAGGCGCGAGACGTCGAACGTCTCGGTCTGCACAATGTGGAACGCGATGCGTTGCGCCGACTTCGGCCCGATACCCGGCAGCCGCCCGAGTTCGTCGATCAGCTCCTGAACAATGCCCTCGTACACTCAGTACCTGCTGCCGCTCTGCCCCGCGGGCTGCTCCTCGATGAACCGGGCGCCGAGCAGTTCTCGCACGACCGCTTCGCCGTAACGCTGCGGCTCCTGAAACGCCACACTGCGCTCGGATGCTGCAGCCGACGTGCGCTCACGCTCGCTGCCGCGCGGGGTCGCTGCCGGCGCCTGCGTGGTCGCTGCGGTGCCGCGTGCTCCCGCCGTGCTCGAGGGCGCCGCCGGGCTCGGCCGCCCTGCGCTGGGCGCCGCGTCGAACTCGGCGGACTCGTATGGCGGTTCGTCATCAGGCGGGGCGTCGTCGTCGCCCGGCATGTAGCCGTCTGCATCGGCGGACGGCACCTCCGGTGGCTCATCGGGCGCTTCCGCAGCCGAGGGACCGGCCTCTGGCTGTGCGGGGGTGGCCGGTGCGGAGGCGTCCGGTGCGGCGGCGGCCGGTGCGGAGGCGGTGCTGGCGGGCGCGACCGGGGACGGGCTCGACTCCGGGATGGCGGCGACGGCCCAGTCCGTGACGGTCGCCGGCGTTCCCGGTGCGGGTGCTGCCTGCTCAGGTGCGGCCGGCGGCGCGGAGGAGGGAGCCGGAGCGGCGCCGCCATCCGTCTTCGCGATCAGCGCGGGGCGGAACCCCAGCACGCTCGAAACGGCGTCTTTGAGAAGGTCGCCGGGGCCTTGACCGGAGGGCGCGGGTTGCTTGAGCGCCTCGACGTCTTTGCGGCTGGGGAACGTGAGCACGAGAACGCTGCCGTCGCGCAGCTCGAGCACGTGGGCGGTCGCCAGCACCATCCACGCGCTCATCTTCGCCTCGCGCACGACGTCGAGGATCTGCGGCCAGGAGTCGCGCACTTGCTGCAGCGTGACGGGGGCGATGGGGGCGGGGGCGGGAGCGGGGGCCGTCGACTGCGGCGGGGTCTCGACACGCGGCTCCGCCGCTCCTCGACCAGCGGACGGGGCAGCGTCAGGGGTCTCGAGACGCGGCTCCGCCGCTCCTCGACCAGCGGACGGGGCAGCGTCAGGGGCCTCGAGACGCGGCTCCGCCGCTCCTCGACCGGCGGGAGCGGCCGGGGTGCCAGCCTCAGTGTCGGAGACGCCAACTCGGCGCTCGAGCCGCTCGACGCGGGCGAGCGCGCCGCGGTTCGTCGCGTCGCTCGAGGGCACGAGGATGCGCGCGAGCATCAGCTCGAGGTGCAGGCGCGGCGAGGTGGCGCCCGTCATCTCGGTGAGCGCGGTGTTGGCGATGTCGGCCGTGCGCGACAGCTCGGCCTCGCCGAAGCGCGCCGCCTGTGCCGCCATGTGGTCGAGCTCCTCCTGCGGAACGCCGCGCAGCACCGCGGCAGCTCCCTCGGCCGAGGTGGCCGCAACCACGATGAGGTCGCGCAGGCGCTCGAGCAGGTCTTCGACGAAACGACGGGGATCCTGCCCCGTCTGGATCACCCGGTCGACGCCGGCGAACGCGCCGGAGGCATCCCTGGCGGCGACCGCGTCGATGACCTCGTCGAGCAGCGACGCGTGCGTGTAGCCGAGCAGGGCGACGGCGCGCTCGTAGTCGATCGAGTCGCTCTCTGAGCCGGCCATGAGTTGGTCGAGCAGCGAAAGCGTGTCGCGAGGCGATCCTCCCCCGGCGCGCACGACGAGCGGCAGCACGCCCGGCGCGACGGTGACGCCCTCGCTGTCGCACAGCTGCTGCACGTAGTCGAGCATCTGCGCGGGCGGTACCAGCCGGAACGGGTAGTGGTGCGTGCGCGAGCGGATCGTGCCGATGACCTTGTCTGGCTCGGTCGTCGCGAAGATGAACTTCACGTGCTCCGGCGGCTCCTCCACGATCTTCAGCAGCGCGTTGAAGCCCTGCGGCGTGACCATGTGCGCCTCGTCGAGAATGAAGATCTTGTAGCGGTCGCGAGCCGGGGCGAAGATGGCGCGTTCGCGGATGTCGCGCGCGTCGTCGACGCCGTTGTGGCTGGCCGCGTCGATCTCGACCACGTCGAGCGAGCCCCCGCCGTCGCGGCCCAATTCGATGCAGCTCGAGCACTTTCCGCACGGGGTGTCAGTTGGCCCCTCGACACAGTTGAGGCAGCGGGCGAGAATGCGCGCACTCGTGGTCTTGCCGCAGCCGCGCGGGCCGCTGAACAGATAGGCGTGGTTGACGCGGTCGGCGCGCAGGGCCGTCATGAGCGGTTCGGTCACCTGCGTCTGGCCGATCATCTCGGCGAACGTCTCTGGCCGGTAGCGGCGATACAGGGCGGTGACCACGGCTCAATCGTAATGGGCGCCGCTGACAGTCGGGTGCGCTTCTCCACACGGCAGCCGGGCGGATGCGCGCGGGCCGTCAGCGCGCCAACGCAGGAAGGGCGAGGTGCGATTCTGCGCCATCCGCCCAGGAGACGACCAGAGCGTCGAGACCGTCGTCGCCATGCTCCCAGCGGGCGGTCGGCGCGGCGGCGGCGCCTGCGCCGAGCTGCACCGCGACGGCGAGCGGTACGCCCGGCTCCAGCTGCCGCACGGTGAGGGTCGGCACGAACGTGTGGTCGGCCAGGGGCGAGACATTCTCGAGCGCGGTCACGGCCGTGGTCACGTCTGTCGCAGAGGTACGACCACCAAGCAACCGCACCTGCGAGTGCAGCGGCCCCACCGACACCGCCGCAGCGCCGGCGCTCGTCTCGACGCGCGCCTGCGACGCCTGCGCGGCGTCGAGGGGCCACCCGCTGACGCGCAGCGGGACCGTGCCCTCGCCACGATCAACGCGCGCCACCCGCACCTCCCAGGCGCCGCGCACGACCGAACCGACCGTCAGCGCCGGCCCCCAGCTGGCGCGGCCGCGGCGACCCGAGCCGTGATCGGGCCCCGCGTCGTCGGCGACGTCCACCCAGTGCGGCGCGACCGCCGAGACCGCGAAGGCGCTCACGTCGTCCGCTCCCGCGTCGAGACGCACGAAGCCCGTTCGGCTGCTCACCCTGCCCGCACTGTCGAGCACGCCGACCGTCGAGTCGACGGGCGACTCGATCGTCTCGCCCGTCAGCGGCGGAATCGTCGCGCTCGAGTAGCCGAGCCGGGCATACAGCGGCGAATCCGAGACCGCATCGCCCGCGCTCGCGTGGTCGGTGCCGTGATTGATCACCCGAACGATTCCGTCGTCGCGTGTTCCGCTCACCAGCCATCCGGGCGCAACGATGAGGCGGCGCGTGTCTCCGCGCTCCACGGGCAGCGGCTCCTCAACGGCCGACCACACGGGGTGCGAGGCCGGCAGGGCAAGCCCATACATGCCCTTCGCCGCCCAGTACGGCGAGCCCGAGCCCGAGTACGACTGGGCCATGTTCGGCCATTCCCTGGTGATGCCGAGCGTCAGCAGCCCGCGCTCATCCGGCACACCACGCGAGACGAACGCCCGCAAAATCCCGCTCGCCGAGCGCCGCAGCAGCCCCGGCGAGATCCGGCTCGCCCCTGTCGCAGCGCCTACCCACAGCGGCGCGGCCGCCGCGAAACGGTAGATGAGGCTGCGGCCCTCGAGCACCGGCATGCCGTCGCCGCCGATGAGGTGCACGTAGTCGTCGAGGTAGTCGGCGAGCCGCTCGCGCCACAGCGGCGCCAACCGGTCTGCGCCGTGCCGAGAGACCGTCTCGCTCCAGTCGGGCTCGCCCGCCCACACGAGCGGATAGAAGTGCAGCGCCCAGCCGCTGTAGTAGTCGTACGAGCGCTCGGCGCCGTCTGAATACCAGCCGTGCTCGCGCGCGAACGACTCATGCAGTGCCAGGTCGGCGCAGATGTCGTCGCTCGAGTACGGCCCGCCGACCGACGCGAGAAACGTCTCGACGAGAATGCGGAACCACGCCCAGTTGTTCGGCGGATACTGCTCGCCGACCACCGTGCCGAGCCACGCGATCACGTTGCGCTGCTGCTCCTCGTCGAGCGTCTGCCACAGCCACGGCCTGGTCAGCTGCAGAATCAACGCGATCGAGGCGGCCTCCACCTTCGCCTGCCCCAGCTGGTCCGGGCGCGGCCACGCCTCCGGCGAGCGGGGGTCGGTGCCCGTGATGAGCCCCTGCCGGTACCAGTCGAGGAAGCCGTGCGGATCGCGGCCATCCTCTCCCTTCAACCGGAAGCCGAACAGCAGGAACGACCTCGCGAACCCCTCGAGACCGTCGCTGTCGACGCCGTACGCGCTCGTTCGGCCCGGCGGCAGCACGCGCGCGCGACCCGGCGAGAAGTACGGCCGAAGCGAGAGCAGCAGGTGGTCGGCGACGGCCGCCCAGTGCTCTCGGGTGAAGCCCGTGTGGGGCGAGAGCGTGCGATCCTCGTCGGGCAGCATCAGCGATGTCATCGGCCTTCGTACTCCTTCACTTCTTCGAATCACGGATGCCGGCGGCCGGCCTCACTCAACGGGCACCGCTTCGGGCAGCACCGACGACTCGCGCACGACCAGCTCGGGGTTCAACTGAACGTGGTGCACGGGTCGCTTGCGCCCGCCCTCGAGCCGGGCGATCAGAAGCTCGACCGCCTCCCGGCCGACCGCCTGCTTCGGCGGGCGCACAGCGGTCAGGGCCGGCTGCGCGAAATGCGCCACCTCGTCGTCGTATGCCACGACCGCGATGTCCTGGGGAACGCGCACGCCCCGATCCACGCAGTGCTGCACGAACGCCACGGCCTCGGGATCGGAGTGGATGATGAGCGCGGTTGTGCCGGTCGCCTCGCACCGGTCGATGACCTGGTCGAGCCCGGTCTCGCGGTCGGTCACGGTGAACCCGATCGACTCGTCGTAGACCACGTCGGTCGGCAGGCCCAGTGAGGCGACGGCCTCGCGCCAGCCGCGGCGCACCGGGATCGAGGTAGGGCTTTCGGCTTCGGAGAGCAGGCCGATGCGCTCGTGGCCGGCGGCGTGCAGGTGGCGCACCGCGAGGCCCGCACCATACGCATGGTCGGTTGCCACCGACTCGAGTCGGCGCGCAGCCACCGCCTCCGGTGCGCGCCTCTCGATGAGCACGACCGGCACGGGCTGCGCGTCAAGCCAGCGCAGCAGCTCGGCACCCGCGTCGCCCGCGACGTTCGGTGCAAGCACGAGACCATGGATGCCCGGCGTGTTCAGCAGCGCCTGGATCTGCTTGCGATTGTCGCGAACGTCGTACGACGAGCCGCGCAGAATGAGCTGGCACTGCGCCTGCGCCGCGGTGGCCCGGGCGCCGTTGATGACCTGCGGGTAGTAATAGTCGAGCGAGGGCACGACCATGCCGATCGTGTAGCGGCTCGTGGCGCCGACCCGTTCCAGGCTCTGGCCGAGGCTGCGCTCGATGGTGCTGCGCAGCGTCGCCCCGCCGTGCACGCGCGTCACGAGGCCCTGCCCGGCGAGCGTGTTGATGTCGCGGCGAATCGTCAGCTCGCTCACGGCGAGAAGGTCGGCGAGATCTCGCACCGACACCGAGCCGTGCATGCGCAGCTCGTCCATCACGCGCTCGCGCCGTTGCAGGGCGAACAGCGGTGGCCCATCGTGTCTCTCGCTCATTGCCCCGCCCCGATCGTCATCGTCATGCTTCCGCGCACGCCCTCACTTCGCCGGTCGCCGACTGCGGGGATCGACAGCACGAGCCGGCTCAGCGCGCTTCCCCACACGGCGACGAGCAGCGGATCATCCAGTTCCCACCGCTCGATCGCCGCCGTGACCGGGACCGCGCCGCCCCCGTCGCCCCCGTCCCCCGCGCCTCCTGCGCCAGACCCGTGCCAGCGCAGCACAAGCTCGCGCCCGCCCTCGGGCTCGCCGACGACCGCGGCCGCGCCTCCATCGATGAGCCGAACCACCCCGGCGAGCAGGTGGTTGATGCGCACACCGTCGAAGGGTGCGCCCGGCGTGGCGGGCAGCCTCCACTCGTCCGTCACGACAACGAGTTCGGCGGACCGGTCGAGCCGAGCTTCCCGTCGCCAGGAGGCGCCCTCGCCCAGGTCATACGCGCTCGCGAGCTGCATGCGCAGGGCGTCGGCTGCGGCATCCGTCACCGGTGTGACCTCGGTGGCACGGTATCGGTCGCCCGCACGCTGCTCCACCCCGAGCGGCGACGGCGTGTTGTGCCAGCCGCTCTGCATCACGCGGATCTCGTACCGCCTCGGCCCGAAGGTCTGTGCCGTGTAGGTTGGCTGGCCCGCGTCAACGATGCGCGGCCGCCCGTCGAGCGCGATGATGTAGCTGCCCACGTCGTTGTGATTGTGGTGCTCGCCGTTGTGCCCGCCCTTGACGGCGAGCGCGAGGCCCTCAGTCGAGCCCTGCTTCTGCCGTGTGACCAGCACCTGCACCGAGGGCAGCCACGTGCGTTGCACGAGCGGCGCAGTGCCGGGCCGCGTGTGCACCCAATGCTCGTCGAACAGCGCCCGAAGCATGCGCCCGAGCCCCGCACCCTCGTCGGCGACCGGCGCGCCGGGCACACGGTGAGCGGATGCCTGCGCAGCGGCCTCCTCGTCACCGAGACGCCGCCCCCAGTGCTGCAGCATGTGCCACGGCAGAGCCGGACTGCGCCTGGCCGAGCCGTCGGCGTGGTTCACATACCAGTCGCCGCCGAGGTGCATGCGGTGTGGGAAGCGCGTGACCGCATGAATGACGCGGATGCCGGTGGCGTCGAGCGCGCCTCCGGTGGCATCCTCGAGCGTCTGCACCATCTCAAGCGCCCGGCCGGCGCCGTTCCACCAGTACGCGAAGCCCTCGTCGATGGCGCCGTCGGGCGGGAGGGACGCCAAGTAACGGTCGAGCCCCTCGATGGCGCGGGCCACGACCTCGGCCCGCTGCTGCCGGTCATCGACGAGGAACAGCGCGGCGAGCGTGACGTTGCCGTGGATCCAGGGATTCCAGTTGTGCACGTCGCCGTCGAGGCCAAGCCAGTGCCAGTCCCGGCGGGTGAGGAACGGCTCGATGACACGCAGGCGGGTCTCGTGGCGCATCCGCTCGCGAAGCCCGGCAATGCGTTCGTCGAGCCGGTCACCGAGCACCACGTCGGCCCACGCCAGCTGAGCGGCCACCTCGCCGGCACCGAGGTCGAGGTAGGGCGAACTCGCGGTGGGAACGACGTGGCCTTGGGCGGTGAAGGTGTCGTCGTGCGCCGCCCATGACCAGCTGCTCTGCTCGCACAGCAGGGCGATGCCGTCGCCCGCCTCGTCGATCCAGCGCGGATCGTCGGTGAATGCCGCCATCAGCACCGCGCGAGTGAGCCGATGCTGACGGTCGGCGACCAGGCTCTCGTACTGGGCGCGATCGCCGTCGCCCTCGCGGAAGTAGCGCGAGTAGTGCGACATAAGTGGCTGCGGCCAGGCGGTGCCGAGTTCGAGGTTGGCGCGTTCCGAGACGGCGGCGAGGGTGGCGGAATCCCGGCTCTGCCACGCCGGCCTGTCGGTTGAGGAGGCGATGTTGCTCGCGCGCGGTGCGCTGCGAATCAGGTCGACGAGAGCGGCGGGCAGCGCCCTCTCGCCCCAGTGCTCGGCAAGCGGGCCGCGGAACCGTTCGCCTGTGGCGTCGTCGGCGCGATCGTCGAGGCCCTGCAGTCCGGAGTGTGGCGTCATTGCGTCTCTCGTGTTCGAATGTGTTCTTTTGTGATCGAGTTGGTGCTTGTTGTTTGACTGCTTTCGGCATTGAGTATCTACTGATTTCCGCACGGTCGCAATCACCTTCTCGGGTGGGCGGCCGCGGCAGCCCATGAAGCCCCAGGAGCACCGAGAGCGACAATGACACAGCCCAACCGACCCGAGGCACTCATCGTGATGGACGCGAAGGCGTTCTCGGCGCAGTTCGATGCCGCGCGGCTGACACGCCTCGGCAGGCTCGCTTCTCTGGACGAGCCGGTATGGACAGACGATCTCGATTCTGCCGACCTCGCCGAGCGCCTCGCGAATGTCGAGGTGCTGCTCACGGGTTGGGGGGCGCCGCGCCTCACCGCGGAGCGCCTGGCCCGCATGCCGCGGCTCACGGCCATGTTCCACTGCGCCGGCACCATCCGCTCGCTCGTCTCAGAGGAATTCTGGGAGCGCGGAATCCTCGCCTCCAACGTCGCAGACGCCAACGCGATCCCGGTGGCCGAGTTCACCCTCGCCGCCGTCATCTTCGCGGGCAAAAAGGCGCCATTCCTCGCCGCGGATGCGCGCACCCATCGCGAGGACTGGAGCTACCTGAACACCCGCGGCGAGCTCAGCAACCTCGAACGCACGATCGGCGTGGTCGGCTTCTCGCGCGTCGGCCGCCGGGTCGTCTCGCTCGTGCAGCAGCTCGAGGGCGTCACGTGCCTCGTCGCCGACCCTTACGCCGAACCGGGCGAGGTGCGCGCAGCGGGCGGCACGCTCGTCACGCTCGATGAGATGCTCCCTCGCGTCGACGTTCTCTCCCTTCATGCCCCCGAACTGCCGAGCACGCGTCACATGATCGGGGCCGCCGAACTCGCCGCACTCAGCGACCATGCCACCGTGATCAACACGGCCCGCGGCTCGCTCGTCGACACGGCCGCGCTCGAGCGCGAGTGCGCCTCCGGCCGCCTCGGCGCCATTCTCGATGTGACCGAGCCCGAGCCGCTGCCGGCCGACTCGGTGCTCTACGACCTGCCCAACGTCATGCTGACGCCGCATGTCGCCGGCTCCCTCGGCTCAGAGGTGCACCGCATGACGGATGCCGCACTCGACGAACTCGAGCGGTACACCCGCGGCGTGCAACTGCGCGCCGGCCTCTCCCACGAAGATCTGAGGCTCAGCGCATGAGCATCACCCTTCCGTCGGCATCGGAGGTGCATCCGGCCTAGACATCACTTTCTCCCCGCCCCACAGCAGCAGAACGTTTGACACATAACAAAGGAGTTATCCATGCGAATGAAGCGCACCCTCGTGGCCGCTGCCGGCATGGCCGCCACGGCACTCGTGCTCGCCGGCTGCGCCGGCTCGCCGAGTGACGGCGGTTCAGCCTCCAACGGCAAGACGACGTTGTCGATCTCGGTCTGGAACTACAAGCAGACACCCGAATTCAAGGCCCTGTTCGACGCGTTCGAGAAGGCCAACCCGAACATCACGATTCAGCCCGTCGACATCCTCGCCGCAAACTACGAGGACAAGGTGACCACCATGCTGGCGGGCGGTGACACGACCGACATCATCACAGTCAAGAACCTCACCGACTACGCCGGTTACGCCCAGAAGAAGCAGTTCGTGAACGTCGAAGGCCTCGTCAAGCAGCTGCCGGCCGACAAGATCCCGGCGCTGACGAGCTACGCGGTCGACGGCGCACAATACGCGGTCCCCTATCGCCAGGACTTCGCCATGCTCTTCTACAACAAGACCATGTTCAAGAACGCGGGCGTGGCCGAGCCGACGAACCTCACATGGGACGAGTTCGCCTCAGACGCGCAGAAGCTCACGTCGGGCAGCGGCAGCGACAAGGTCTACGGCGCCTACATTCACACCTGGAACTCTCTCGTGCAGGCCTACCCGGCGGCGCAGAAGTCGAACGCCAAGTGGGACACGGGAGACTACGGCTGGATGAAGGACCAGTACAAGCTCGTGCTCGGCATGCAGAAGGCCGGCACCATCATGGACTGGGGAACGGCAAGCAGCCAGCAGACCAGCTACCAGACCATGTTCGAGACGGGCAAGGCGGCCATGGTTCCCATGGGCAGCTGGTTGATCGCCCCGCTGCTGGCAGACAAGAAGGCCGGCACGAACGACATCGACTGGGGAATCGCGCCGGTGCCGCAGCTCAAGTCCGGCACGAAGATCACGAGTATCGGTGGCCCCACGGGCTTCGGCATCAACAAGAACTCGAAGCACCAGGACGCCGCCAAGAAGTTCCTGACGTTCGCCGCCGGTGAGCAGGGAGCCGACGCCGTGGCATCGATCGGCATCGTGCCCGCCTACCACAGCGACGCGATCACCACGAAGTACTTCGCGCTCGATGGGATGCCGCAGGACGACCTGTCGAAGAAGGCGTTCAACCCTGATGTGATCAAGCCGGATGGCCCCACCGGTCCGAACGCGGCCGCGATCGGCAACATCCTCAACCAGGAGCACCAGCTCATCATGACCGGAAGCAAGTCGGTCGACGACGGCATCGCCGAGATGGAGAGCCGCGTGAAGTCCGAGGTGCTGCACCAGTAGCATTCGGGCAGCCCGCGCCTGCGGGTCGGTCGGCAACGTGAAGGCCGACCCGCAGGTCGCACCCGGACACCAGGAGACGTGCAGAGAGAATGACAACCCTCACCCAACGCGCGAGCGTGACGCGCAGGCCGACCAGTCGGTCGCTCCGCCGGCGACGGATTCTCGTCGGCTGGAGCTTCATCCTGCCGAACTTCCTCGGCTTCGCGCTCTTCACGCTGATCCCCGTGATCGCCGCGTTCGTGCTGGCGTTCATGCACTGGGATGCCTACAACCCTCCGACCTGGGCCGGCATCGACAACTTCGTGCGGCTCGTCGGCGACAGCAACTTCCACGTCGCCTTCACCAACACGGTTCTGTACGCACTCGGACACGTGCCGCTGACGCTCGCCCTCTCGCTCGGCCTCGCGCTACTGCTGAACCAGAAACTGAAGGGCATCGCCTTCTTCCGGGTCGCGATCTTCTTCCCGTACATCACCTCGCTGGTGGCCATCGCCATCGTGTGGAACATGCTGTTCGACCCGATCAACGGACCGATCAACCAGTTCCTGCACATGATCGGCATCGCCAACGCCCCTGGCTGGACGGCGAGCACCGGGTGGGCGCTGCCAGCGGTCATCATCACCAGCGTGTGGCGCGACATGGGCTACTACATGGTGCTGTTCCTCGCCGGGCTCCAGGCGATCCCCTCTGAGTACTACGAGGCCGCCGAGGTCGACGGGGCCGGCCGCTGGCAGAAGTTCTGGAACGTCACGTTGCCCTCGCTGCGGCCCACGACGTTCCTCGTGCTCGTGCTGCTCAGCGTCTCCAGCTTCAAGGTCTTCGACCTCATCTTCGTCATGACCCAGGGAGGCCCCGGTCGCGCCACACTCGTGCTGTCGCAACTGATCTACCAGGACGGCATTCTCAACGGCCAGTTCGGCTACTCCTCGGCCATCTCGCTCGTGCTGTTCCTCATCGTGCTGGTGGTCACCGTCTTCCAGTTCAAGATTCAGCAACGGCGGGAGCGCTGATGTCCACGCTCACTTCAGACCTCACGCAGGAGCTCGAGACGGCGCACACCCACCCGAGTCCGCGGCCATCGCGCAGGGGGCGTAGGCGCATCCGCTCTCGTCTCGGCAAGGCGGCCATGTACGTGGCGCTCTCGGTGCTGCTCATCGTGGTGCTTCTCCCCTTCATCTGGATGCTGTCGTCGTCGTTCAAGCACGACAACCAGGTGCTCACGGTGCCGATCCAGTGGGTACCCGAGACGTTCGTGTGGAGCAACTACGCGCAGATCTGGAACAAGATCCCGCTGGCCGGCTACCTCGGCAACTCCGCGCTGCTCGCGATCGTCATCACGTTCCTGCAGGTGCTCACGGGCAGCTTCGCGGCGTACGGCTTCTCGAAGGTGAAGTTTCCGGGGCGCGACGCCCTGTTCCTGGCGTACGTCGCGACGATCGCCGTTCCGTGGCAGGCGTACATGATTCCGCAGTACGTCATGATGCAGCACGCGGGGCTGACGAACACGTTTACCGCGCTCATCCTGCTGCAGGCATTCGGCGCATTCGGCGTCTTCCTCATGCGGCAGTACTACATGACGATCCCCGACGACCTGAACGAGGCCGCGCGCATCGACGGGCTCAATGACTACGGCATCTGGGCCCGCATCATCCTGCCGTTGTCGAAGCCCGCACTCGCGTCGCTCGCGCTTCTGACGTTCGTGAACACGTGGAACGACTACATGGGGCCGTTCATCTACCTCTCGAGCAACAACCTGTGGACCGTGCAGATCGGGCTTCGCTCGTTCATCGGCCAGTACTCGGCGCAGTACGCCATGATCATGACCGGTTCGGTGATCTCCATCATCCCGATCTTCATCATCTTCCTGTCGGGGCAGCGCTACTTCATCAGCGGCATCGCGACGAGCGGAATGAAAGGGTGAGCGCCGTGCCTGCCCGTCGACGCCGCCTCTTCGCCGTGCGACAAGAGACGTTCGAGTCAATCTTCGGCCACGTGTACACCGCGCTCATGATCAACGTGTCGCTCATCGCCGCGAACCTGCCGCTGGCGATCATGGTGTTCGCCGTGCCGGACCCCCTCGCATCGTGGCCGTTCTTCATGCTGCTGTCGCTCACGCTCGCGCCGTCACTGGCCGCGGCGTTCGGCGCGTTCAAGGCGGCGCGTGATGACGCGGCGCCGCATCCGCTCGGTGCGTTCTGGCGCAGTTACCGCCGCAATGCAGGCCGGGCGTTCGTCGTCGGGCTGGGCGTCGCGGTGATCGTCTCGGCGATGCTGTTCAACCTGGCGCTGTTCGGGGCGAACACGTACGCCCCGCTGTTCGCGCCCACGCTCGTGATGATTGCTGCCGCCGCTGTGGCGGTCGCCGTGACGGCGCTGGCCGGCTTTGCGATGTATGAGCGGGTGTCGGCGGCTGCCATCGTGAAGGCCGCGGTGTACCTGGCGGTGCGCCGGTGGTACTTCAGCGTGATGGCGCTCGTGCTTCTGGGGCTCATCGCGGCCGCCGTGCTGGTGCAACCGGTGCTCGGCGCGTTCCTGGTGCCGAGCGTGCTGCTCTTCGCCGTGTGGAGCAACGCGCACTTCGCGTTCACGAAGGTGGTGGAGCAGGCGGGGTGAGGTGGGGTGGGCGTCGCCGCCCGTCGCCCGTCACCCGTCACCCGTCACCCCGTCACCCGTCACCCGTCACCCGTCACCCGTCACCCGTCACCCGTCACCCGTCACCCGTCACCCGTCACCCGTCACTCAGCAGGAGAAATCGAGCGATACCCCGCTCTCGGCCACCGTTTCCGCGGCGTGTCGGCCGATTCCTCCTGTTGAACGACGCGGTGACAGAGTGGCTACAAGTGCGCAGCGCGTCACATCCGTGCCGCCCGGCCCGTCGCCGCCTCCCGTCGCCCGCCGTCGCCCCGCCCTTCGCCCTCGCCTGCCGCCCACCGCCACGTCTCCCCGCCCTTCACCCTCTCCCGTCGTCCACCGCCACCGCCACCTCTCCCTGCCCTTCACCCTCTCCCGTCGCCCGCCGCCACGTCTCCCCCGCCCTTCACCCTCGCCCGCCGCCCAGCGCCACGTCTCCCCCGCCCTTCACCGTCGCCCGCCGCCCAGCGCCACTCCTCCCTCCCCCTCCCCAGCACGGCGGTTCCGGTCAGTTTCCACAGATTCGATCGTGAGGACCGCCGAGCGCCGTGGCTACCGCAACAGTTGACGGATGCCGCAGCTCATCGATCTCATGAACTCCCTCGGCCAGGTTGCCCGCGGCTCGACGCTGGCGCGCCTCGGCGTAACGCGAGGCGCGCTGTCTCGAGCGCTGGCGGACAGCACGCTCTTCCGCGTGCGTCGTGGCTGGTTCGCGACCGGACTCGCCGACTCCGACCAGTTGCGCGCGCTCGCGCTGGGCGGCCGAGTCGGCTGCGTGAGCGCGCTGCACCGATGGGGCGCGTGGGCTGGCAAGGGCAACCGGCTCCACGTGCAGCTCGCACCGAATGCCTCACGGCTGAGTCGGGAGCGCGCATCCGCTCTTCTTGGCAGTCTGGCTCCGGTGCCTGCGCCCGGTGCGCGGGCGCGGTCCGAGGGCGATCCGCTACAGATTCGTGCTCCCGGCATGCCGGTTCTGCACTGGAGCGAGCGAGGGTCGGCCGGGCGGGAGCTCGACTGGCTTGAGCCGCCACAGAACGCGCTGGCCCAGGCGCTGCGCTGTCAGGATGCGGAGCACGCCCTCGCTTGCATTGATTCTGTGATTCACCATCACCTGCTCACGCCCGCCTCCGTTCGCAGCGTGGTGCTGGCACTGCCGCGCCATCTGCATCCACTACTCGACGAGATCACGCCGGCCGCGGAGTCCGGGTGGGAGACGATCTTCATCCGCCGAGTACGCGCAGGCGGATACCGGGTGCGGCCCCAGGTGGTGATCCCGGGCCTCGGCAGGATCGACGGCATCATCGAGGAATGCGTCGGCTTCGAGGTCAACGGCATCGCGTTTCACAGTGGGCCAGCCCAGGTACTTCGCGACACAAGCCGAATTCTCGCCGCGCAGCGGTGGGATCTGCCGATGATCAGCGTGAATCCTGACCACATCGACGGCGACTGGCCCGGCACCTGGGACGCGATCGTTCGGGTAGTCGAGAGCGCTCGTGCACGCAGCTGATCGCAGTGATGCACGCAGCCTGCTGCGGTAGCGCACTGCCGCCGTAGTGCACCCCGCTGCAGTAATCAGGAGCAATCGGGCGGCGTGCCGACGAATCAGCGGACGCAGCCGGCGTGTCGGCCGATTCCTCCTGCTGAAACGCGGGTGGTGCTGGGTAAGGTCGCGGCGTCACGCTGTGCAGGGCAGCGCGACGGGTCGCGGCGTCACGCTGTGCAGGGCAGCGCGACGGGTCGCGGCGTCACGCTGTGCAGGGCAGCGCGACGGGTCGCGGCGTCATTCCGCCGCGGCCTGCGACACCTCGAACGTCTGGCGCGCGATCTCGAGTTCCTCGTTGGTGGGGATCACGAGCACCGCGATTCGCGAGTCGTCCGTCGAGATGCGGCGCGCCTCGCGGCTGCGGGCGCCGTTGCGCTCGGGATCGAGCCGGATTCCGAGCTCTTCCAGGCCCTCGAGGGCCGCCTCGCGCACGAACGCCGCGTTCTCGCCGACACCCGCCGTGAACGAGATGACGTCGACGCGCCCGAGTTCGGCCAGATACGCGCCGATGTAGTGCTTGAGCCGGTGCGCGTACACGTCGAGCGCGAGCCTCGCGCCCTCGTCGCCGGATTCCGCGGCCGCGTGCACGTCGCGCATGTCGAGGTTGCCCGTCATGCCAAGCATGCCGCTGTGCTTGTTGAACATCTCGTCGAGGTCGTCGGAGCTCGCGCCGGTGCGCCGCTGCAGGTGCAGCAGCACTGCGGGGTCGATGTCGCCCGACCGCGTGCCCATCACGAGCCCCTCCAGCGGCGTCATGCCCATGCTCGTGTCGACCGACTCGCCGGCGCGCACCGCGCACACCGATGCTCCGTTGCCCAGGTGCAGCACGATCTGGTTCAGCTCGCCGAGGGGGCGCTGAAGAAAGCGCGCCGCCGCCTCGGAGACGAACTTGTGCGAGGTGCCGTGGAATCCGTAGCGCCGAATGCGGTACCGCTCGGCGAGCGCGGGGTCGATCGCATACGTGTAGGCGGCCGACGGCAGCGTCTGGTGGAACGCCGTGTCGAACACCGCAACGTGCGGGATCTTCGGGAACGCCTTCTCGGCCGCCCGAATGCCCTGCAGCGCGCCCGGGTTGTGCAGCGGCGCCAGCTCGGACAGATCCTCGATGTTGATCTCGACGAGAGGCGTGACGATCGTCGGCTCGAAGAACCGCTTGCCCCCGTGCACCACGCGGTGCCCGACAGCGAGCGGCGGATGCTGCGCAAGCGACGGTCCGTACTGCTCGAACGCGTCGAGCATCACCTGGAAGCCCGCGGTGTGGTCTGCGATGGGAAGATCCCGCTCGTGGGTCTCGCCCGCGGCATCCGTGTGCCTGGTGTGCCCGGCAGGCTGGCCGATTCGCTCGACGAGGCCGCTCGCGAGCGTGTGCTCGGATTCGATGTCGATGAACTGGTACTTGAACGACGAGGACCCGCTGTTGACGACGAGGATGTGGGTCATGAGGCGGCCTGGATCGCCGTGATTGCGACGGTGTTCACGATGTCTTCCACTGTGGCTCCTCGAGAGAGGTCGTTGATGGGTTTGCGAAGGCCCTGCAGCACCGGCCCGATCGCCACCGCCCCCGCACTCCGCTGCACCGCCTTGTATGTGTTGTTGCCGGTGTTGAGGTCGGGGAAGATGAAGACCGTTGCGCGCCCGGCGACCTGCGAGTTCGGCATCTTCGACTTGGCCACGGCCGCATCGGCTGCGGCGTCGTACTGGATGGGCCCCTCGACCGGCAGCTCGGGCCTGCGCGAGCGCACGAACGCGGTGGCCTGGCGCACCTTGTCGACGTCTGCGCCCGAGCCGGATTCGCCCGTCGAGTACGAGAGCATCGCCACGCGCGGCTCGATGCCGAACTGCACCGCCGTCTCGGAGGCGGACACCGCGATGTCGGCCAGCTGCTCGGCCGTCGGGTCGGGGATCACGGCGCAGTCGCCGTAGACCAGCACCCGGTCGGCGAGCGCCATGAGGAACACGCTCGACACCACAGACACCTCGGGCCTCGTCTTGATGATCTCGAACGCGGGCCGAATCGTGTGAGCGGTGGTGTGGGCGGCACCCGAGACCATGCCGTCGGCGAGCCCCATGTGCACCATCATGGTTCCGAAGTACGACGGGTCGGTCACGGTGTCGGATGCCTGCTGAATGGTGATGCCCTTATGCGAGCGCAGCCGGGCGTATTCCTCGGCGAACTTCATGCTCAGGACGGGGTCGAAGGGGCTCAGCACCTCGGCCGCCGAGATGTCGAGGCCCAGCTCGATGGCCCGCGAGCGCACCTCGAACGTCTCGCCCAGAATGGTGAGGTCGGCCACGCCGCGCGCGAGCAGTCGAGCGGCGGCGCGAAGGATGCGGTCGTCGCCCCCCTCGGGAAGCACGATGTGTCTGCGCTCGGCCTTCGCCCGCTCCAGCAGGCCGTATTCGAACATGAGCGGCGTGACGACCTGCGCGCTCGAGAGGTTCAGCCGGTCGAGAAGCCGCGCGGCATCCACGTGTGTGGTGAACAGCGCCAGGGCGCTGTCGTGCTTGCGCTGGGAGTCCGCGGCGAGTCGGCCGCGGGCGTTGGTGATGCGCACCGTCGTCTCGTAGCTGCCGAGCTCGGTGCCGATGATCGGCAGGGTGGATCGCACGCCGGTGATGAGTCGGTCGATGGGCTCGGGCAGGGCGAAGCCGCCGTTGAGCACGATGCCGGCCACCGACGGGAAGGTGCCGGAGCCGTTGGCCATGAGCACGGCCAGCAGCACCTCGGTGCGGTCTGCCGGCACGACCACGACGCTGCCCTCGATGAGGCGCGGCAGCACGTTGTTCATCGACATTGCCGCCACGACCACCGCGAGCGCCTCGCGCCCCAGCAGTTCGGGATCGCCGCGCAACAGCGTGCCGTCAATGGCCTCCATGACGCTGCGCATGGTGGGCGCGACGAGCACCGGATCTTCGGGGATCGCCCACACGGGAACGTCGGCCGGCGCACTCGCCCCGATGCCGGCCACGATGCCGTCGAGCTGCTCGGGGTCGGCCCGGTTGGCCACGATGGCGAGAACGCCTGCGTGCTCGTCGCGCAGCTCCGCGAGGGCGATGTCGGCGAGCTGGTGCATCTCCTCGGGGCTGCGCGCCTCGCCGCTGCCGAGGCGCTCCCCCGTGCCGCGCGGCACGCGGCCGCCGAGCACGAGCAGCGCGGGCGAGCCGAGGTTGGCGGCGATGCGCGCGTTGTACCGCAGCTCGGTCGGTGTGCCGACATCCGTGTAATCCGAGCCGAGGATCACGACCGCGTCGCACTGGGCCTCCACGGCCTTGTAGCGCTCGACGATGAGGGCGAGCGCGGCATCCGCGTCACTGTGCACGTCGTCGTAGGTCGTGCCGATGCACTGGTCGTAGTCGAGGTCGACCCCGTCGTGGTCGAGCAGAAGCTGCAGCACGTAGTCGCGTTCAACGGTGGAGCGGGCGATGGGGCGAAAGACGCCGACGCGAGCGACCGACCGTGCGAGGGTGTCGAGCACCCCGAGGGCGATGGTCGATTTTCCGGTGTGGCCCTCGGCCGACGTGATGTAGATGCTTCTCGCCACGGTTCTCCGTTCGCCTTGTGCCCGTCTTCCATCTAAGCCGTAGTGGCCGCGACGCGCCAAGCGGCCGTGTTCTTGTGCGCCCGGCTACGTGTTGTCGCCGCCGGTCGCGTCGGCTCGGGGGCCGGCGCCCACCTGCTCCTCGGCCGAATCCTGCGCGAGGCCCGGCCCCGCCGAGCCGCTCCACGTCCAGTTCACGACCTCGGGCAGATCCTCGCCGTGCTCGCGCGTGTAGAGCCGCGCGCGCAGCCGGGCGTCGAGCATCTCCTGCCGCAGCCCCGCGAACCGGGAGGCGAGGCCCGGAGTGCGGTCGATCACGTCGATCACCAGGTGGTACCGGTCGATGTCGTTCAGCATCGCCATGTCGAACGGCGTCGTCGTCGTGCCCTTCTCCTTGAACCCGCGCACGTGAATGTTGTCGTGCCCGTGCCGGCGGTACGTGAGCCGGTGGATCATCCACGGATACCCGTGATACGCGAAGATCACCGGCTTGTCGCGCGTGAAGATCGCGTCGAACTCGGTGTCGGCGAGCCCGTGCGGGTGCTCGTGCTCCGACTGCAGCCGCATGAGGTCGACGACGTTCACGACGCGCAGGGCGAGCTGCGGCATCCGCTTTCGAATAATGGATGCCGCGGCGAGCACCTCGAGCGTCGGTATATCGCCGGCCGCCCCCAGCACTACGTCCGGTTCCTCGCCGTCGCGCTCGGTGCCCGCCCACTCGAAGATGCCGAGGCCGCGGGCGCAATGCGCGATCGCGTCGTCAATGCCGAGCCAGGCGGGGGCAGGCTGCTTGCCCGCGACGACGACGTTCACGTAGTCGACCGAGCGCAGGCAGTGGTCGTAGGTGGAGAGAAGGGTGTTGGCATCGAACGGCAGATAGACGCGAACCAGGCTGGCGCTCTTGTTGACGACAAGGTCGATGAAGCCCGGGTCCTGGTGCGAGAAGCCGTTGTGGTCCTGGCGCCAGACGTGGGAGGAGAGCAGGTAGTTGAGGGAGGAGATGGGGGCGCGCCACGGGATCTCGGCCGAGGCCTCGAGCCACTTGGCGTGCTGGTTGAACATGGAGTCGACGATGTGGATGAACGCCTCGTACGAGTTGAACACGCCGTGCCTGCCGGTGAGCAGGTAGCCCTCGAGCCAGCCCTGGCACTGGTGCTCGCTCAGCATCTCCATGACGCGGCCGGCGCGGCGCAGGTGGTCGTCGGTGCCGACGACCTCGGCGTTCCACTGCTTCTCGGTGTGCTCGTAGACGGCGGGCGCGAGCCGGTTCGATGCGGTCTCGTCCGGCCCGAAGAGGCGGAACGTGTGTGGATTTTGGTCGATCACGTCGGCGAGCCAGGTGCCGAGCACCTTCGTGGCCTCGGCCGTCGTCGCGCCGGGGGCCCGCACGCCGACGGCGTAGTCGCGGAAGTCGGGCAGCCGCAGCTGCTTTCGCAGCAGGCCGCCGTTGGCGACGGGGTTGGCGCTCATGCGCCTCTCGCCGTCCGGGGCGAGAGCCGTGATCGTCGCGACCGGCGCCCCGTCGTCGTCGAACAACTCGTCTGGGCGGTAGCCGGCGAGCCAGCTCTCGAGCAGGCGCGTGTGCGCCTCGGTGTCGCGGGCGTTGGCGAGCGGCACCTGGTGGGCGCGGTACGTGCCCTCGACGCGAACGCCGTCGATGACGGTGGGGCAGGTCCAGCCCTTCGGGGTGCACATGATCAGCATGGGCCAGTGCGGATAGCGCGCTGGCGCCGACGCGGACGCATCGGTGGCCGAGGCGGGGCCGCCTGCGGGCGGCGGCGACCACGTCTCGGCTGCGCCGGCGGGATCGGCCCGGTAGGCGCCGCGCGCTGCATCCGCTTTGATTCTCGCGATCTCGTTGAGAATGGTGTCGAGCGTCTGCGCCATGCGCTGGTGCACGTCAAGCGGGTTCTCGCCGTCGAAGCCGCCCGAGACGATGTGCGGGGCGTAGCCGTAGCCGCGCATGAGGTCGAGCAGTTCGTCTTCGGGGATGCGCGCGAGCACCGTGGGGTTGGCGATCTTGTAGCCGTTCAGGTGCAGGATCGGCAGAACGACGCCATCATGCTCGGGGTTCAGGAACTTGTTGGAGTGCCAGCTGGTGGCGAGCGGGCCCGTCTCGGCCTCGCCGTCGCCCACGACCGCGGCGACGAGCAGGTCGGGGTTGTCGAACGCGGCGCCATACGCGTGGCTCAGGGCGTAGCCGAGCTCGCCGCCCTCGTGGATCGACCCGGGCGTCTCGGGCGCCGCGTGGCTCGGAATGCCGCCGGGGAACGAGAACTGGCGGAACAGTTTTCGCATGCCCTCGACGCTGCGATCGATGCCGGAGTAGATCTCGCTGTACGTGCCGTCGAGCCAGGCGTTCGCCACCATGCCCGGGCCGCCGTGCCCGGGCCCCGCAATGTAGATGGTGTTGAGGTCGCGTTGACGGATGGCCCGGTTCAGGTGCGCATAGACGAAGTTGAGGCCTGGCGTCGTTCCCCAGTGGCCGAGCAGGCGCGGCTTGATGTGCTCGCGGCTGAGCGGCTCGCGCAGCAGCGGGTTGTCGAGCAGGTAGATCTGGCCGACGCTCAGGTAGTTGGCGGCGCGCCACCACGCATCGACCTGCGCGAGCGTCTCGTCGTCGAGTGGCGCGACGTCGCGTGCCTGCCAGATTTCGCTCTCGGTCATGGCGCCTCCCAGCGCGCCGCGGTGAAAAGGCGGCACGGTTCCCAGAGTAGGAAGGCTCGCGGAAAAGAGAAGACCCCCCACGCACCCGCCAGAGCCCGGTTACCCTTGCTGCGTTTCCGCCCTGGGGGAGTTGGCCGAGATAGCGCCACGTGGGGAGCCGCGTTAAGTCTACTGGACTGCGCCCGAGCATCGTCTCCGCCCGGTGAGTGGGCAGAAGGCGTCCCTAAAACGGCTCGTGAGGGCGCTTTTCGCCCTCTCGACCGACTCTCATGGCAGGTGCCGGGCTGACACGCCGCAACTAGGGTGGGGGCGTGCGCTTCGATGCGATCATCCTGAGCGGCGGCCGCGCGAGCCGCCTCGGCGGAGTCGACAAGGCCGCGCTGGATGCCGGCGGGCGAACGCTGCTTCACAGGGTCATGGATGCCGCATCCGCGGCCCGTCGCATCGTTATCGTCGGCCCTCCTTCCCTCGCGCTCGCGCCCGAGACTCTCGTTGCCCGAGAAGATCCCGCATTCGGCGGGCCCGCCGCCGGTGTCGCTGCCGGTCTCGACACGCTTGCCTCGCAGGCCGCGCCGCTCACGCTTGTGCTCGCGTGCGACATGCCGGGGGCCGCCCGCGCAGTGGAGGCACTGCTGAGCGGGTTGAGGAGCCGCCCAGGCGGCGTCTCGAAACCCAGCGCCCCCGCGCCCGATCAACTCGACGGCCGGCTCGACGACGCCGACGACGCC
The DNA here is from genome assembly GCF_026410545.1 of Microbacterium sp. STN6. GTDB lineage: Bacteria > Actinomycetota > Actinomycetes > Actinomycetales > Microbacteriaceae > Root112D2. The sequence continues at coordinate 261,188 of NZ_JAPMIT010000001.1, read as the reverse complement.
GACGGCGTGATCGCACTCGACGAGAACGATCGCCTGCAGCCGCTCGCCGCGATCTACGCGACAGCGGCGCTGTCGCGTGTCGTTCAGCAACACCGGGAGGCGGGCGATCTGCACGGCCTCAGCATGTTTAGCCTGATCGGCTCGTTGTCGCTCGGGGCAGTCCGGGTGCCGGCCGGTTCGACGGCCGACGTTGACACGTGGCGCGATGCGGCGAGACTGGGAGTGAGGCATCCGTCCGCCGGCGAAGAGGAGCAGCCATGACCGAGAACGATCGCGAGCACGAGAACGAACTGCTCGAGGAGTGGGCGGCCGACGTCGCGGAGGCGCTGCAGCTCAAGGGGTTCGAGGTCGACATCAACGCGGTGCTCGGGCTTGCCGGGCGCGCGGCGCATGCCGCGCTGCGACCAGCCGCGCCGCTGACGACGTTCATCGCAGGGTATGCGGCGGGACTGCAGGCGGCGGGCGCATCTGTCACGCCGCAGGTGGCGATGAGCGAGGCGATCGCGACCGCCACGCACCTGTGCCGCGAGCACCCGCTGCCCGCCGACTGAGCGGGTAGAGCGGGTTGAGGAGCGCCGACGGCGCGTCTCGAAACCCGAGGCTCTAGGCTTCGAGACGCGCTTCGCGCTCCTCAGCCCACGTAGGGCGCGCTCCTCAGCCCACGTAGGGCGCGCTCCTCAGCCCGCTTAGGCTTACGCGGCGACGGGCTCCAGGCGCACCACGATCGACTTCGAGACGGGCGTGTTGCTCACCTTCGCGGTGTGGTCGAGCGGCACGAGCACGTTGGTTTCCGGGAAGTATGTCGCAGCGCATCCCCGCGCCGTGGGGTACGAGATCACCCGGAACTTGGGTGCGACGCGATCCACGCCATCGGTCCATTCGCTGTGGATATCCACGTATGAGCCGTCCGCGATGCCGAGTTCGGCCAGGTCATCCGGGTTCACGAACACCACATGCCGCCCGTTCTTCACCCCGCGGTACCGGTCGTTGTTGCTGTAGATCGTGGTGTTGAACTGATCATGCGAGCGCAACGACTGCATGAGAAGCCGCCCGGGCGGCACGGTCACCGTCTTCAACTCGTTGACCGTGATCATGGCCTTGCCGGTCTTCGTGGGGAACGTCCGCGTGTCCCGCGGCCCGTGTGGCAGGTCGAAGCCGCCCGGCGCGCGCACTTTCAGGTTGAAGTCGTCACAGCCGGGCACGACGTGCCCGATGTGACGGCGGATGCTGTCGTAGTTGTGCTCGAAGTGCGCCCAGTCCACGGGCACCTTGTCGCCGAGTACCGCGCGAGCAAGTCGCGTGACCACCGAGATCTCCGACAGTAGCGTGGGAGCCACGGGCGTCAGGTTGCCCTTCGACGCATGGATCGCCGCCACGGTGTCCTCCACGGTCACGAACTGCTCACCGGAGGCCTGCATGTCGATCTCGCTGCGCCCGAGCACCGGCAGGATCATCGCCGACTCGCCGACCACAGCGTGCGACCGATTCAGCTTGGTCGAGATCTGCACCGTCAGATGCGTGTTCTGCATCGCCGATTCGGCCACCACGGTGTCTGACACGGCCTTCACCAGGTTGCCGCCGAGCGCCACGAACACCGTGATGTCGCCGTCGCGCATGGCGCGGATCGCACCGACCGCGTCGACCCCGTCGTCCCGCGGCACCGTGAACTCGAACTCCTTCTCGAGCGCGTCGAGGAACTTCGGCGGCATCTTCTCCCAGATGCCCATGGTGCGGTCGCCCTGCACATTGCTGTGCCCGCGAATCGGCGACGCGCCCGCTCCCGGCCGGCCCATGTTGCCGCGCAGCAGCAGCAGGTTGATGATCTCCTTGATCGTCGGCACCGCCCACTCGTGCTGCGTGAGCCCCATGGCCCACGTGATGATCACGCGCTCGCTCGACATGTATCGCTCGGCGAGCTCGTCGATCTCGGCGCTCGTGAGCCCGGTCGCCTCGAGCACCCGCTGCTCGTCGAGACTCGCCAGGTGCTCACGGAACGCCTCGAGCCCCTCGCAGTACTTGTCGATGAATTCCTGGTCCAGAACGGTTCCCGGATGCGCGGCCTCGGCATCCAGAACCCTTTTCGACAGCGCCTGCAGCAGCGCCATGTCGCCCGCCATCTTGACCTGCAGGAACTGGTCGGCCAGATCGGTGCCGTGACCGATGAGGCCACGCGCCGTCTGCGGGTTCTTGTAGCGTTTGAGACCCGCCTCGGGCATGGGGTTCACGGCCACGATCTTCGCGCCGTTCTTCTTCGCGTCCTCGAGCGCGGTGAGCATGCGAGGGTGGTTCGTGCCCGGGTTCTGACCCATGATGATGATCAGGTCGGCCTTCTCGAAGTCCCGGTAGTGCACGGTCGACTTGCCGACGCCCACGGTTTCGCCCATCGCCGCGCCCGTCGACTCGTGGCACATGTTCGAGCAGTCCGGCAGGTTGTTCGTGCCGAACGCGCGCACGAACAGCTGGTACACGAACGCCGTCTCGTTGGCTGTGCGCCCGCTCGTGTAGAACGCGGCCTGGTTGGGGCTGTCGAGCGCGTTCAGCTCCTGCGCCAGAATCTCGAACGCCCGCTCCCAGCTGATCGGCTCGTAATGGTTCGATCCCACCGGCTTGTACACGGGCTCGGTGAGCCGGCCCTGCAGCCCGAGCCAATAGTCGGTCTTCTCCAGCAGGTCGTCGATGGAGTTCTCGGCCCAGAACTCGCGTGGCACGAGAACCGGCGTCGCCTCCCAGTTGAACGCCTTGGCGCCGTTCTCGCAGAACTCGAACGTCTTGCGGTCGGGCGGATCCTCCCAGGCACAGCTCATGCAGTCGAAGCCGTCCTTCTGGTTCATCGCCAGCAGGCCCTTCATGCTGCGCGAGACACCCGTGTCTTTGAACGCGGGCCCCATCGCCTGCGCGATGCCGGGAACGCCGGCCGCCCAGTCTTTCGGCTTACTCACCTGAAGATCGTCTGCCGTGACGTCTTCCACCGGTGGCCTCTTCGTCATGCCACGCTCACCTTCTCCTGGCTTTCCGAGAACCGATCAGCGGATGCCGCATCCGCCGCCCCGTCACCGCCGCGCCCCGCACGCGCCTCTCCCGCCGCCCCGGCCGTCTCGTTCACGACCCGCTCGCGGCCCGCGTAGACGACCATCGAGTCGCCACGCAGGAACCCGACCAGGGTCATGCCGACCTCGTCCGCGAGCTCCGCAGCAAGCGAGGAGGGCGCGGAAACGGCGGCGAGCATGGGAATACCCGCCATCGACGCCTTCTGCGTGAGTTCGAATCCGGCACGCCCCGAGACCATGAGAACGAGGCCGCGGCCCGGCAGCCTGCCGGCGTTCAGCGCCCAGCCGACGACTTTGTCGACGGCGTTGTGCCGGCCGACGTCTTCGCGAAGAACGAGAAGCTCTCCACTGCATCCGTCGAACAAGGCCGCCGCGTGCAGGCCACCGGTCTTCTCGAACACCTCCTGCCCGGCGCGCAGCAGACCGGGGAATCCGGCGAGCGTCGCCGCGTCGATCGTGAGCGGGTCGTCGTGCACGTCGTACGCCGACGTCGATCGAACGGCGTCGATGCTCGCCTTTCCACACAGCCCACAGGAGCTGGTGGTGTAGAAGGCGCGATCGAGGCTGGCGGCTGGCGGGGCCACTCCCGACGCGAGCGTGATGTCGAGAACGTTGTAGGTGTTGCCGTCTGCGCTGGCTCCGGCGCAGTAGCGGCCGGTCGCGAACTCGTCGGGGCGGCTGATGACGCCCTCCGAGACGAGAAAGCCCGCGGCAAGCTCGATGTCGTGACCTGGCGTGCGCATGGTGATGGACAGCGGCTTGCCACCCACGCGTATCTCCAGCGGCTCTTCGACCGCGAGCACGTCTTCGCGCACAGAAGTGCGTTCGCCCACCGTTACGCGGGCGACCCTGCGCCGAGCCGTGATCCGTCCCACTTCTCCGGTCTAACACTCGGGACCCTGCCGATCAAGAGCGACTGCGCGCGCCGCTGCCTAGGATGGCTCTGGAGGGAGGAGCACATGGGGATGCTGCCACCGCTCGTATCGCCCGGGCCGCCGCTCGAGCCCGCCCGCCTCGCCCGCTACAGCCGGCAACTCATGCTGCCCGGCTTCGGCGAGGAGGCCCAGCGTCGCCTCGCGCACTCGCGGGTGCTCGTTGTTGGAGCCGGGGGTCTCGGCAGCGCGAGCATCCCGCAGCTGGCCGCCGCGGGAGTCGGCACCATCGGCGTCGTTGACGACGACACTGTCGAGCTGACGAACCTGCACCGCCAGACCGCGCACGCGCTCGCCGATGTGGGCCGCGCGAAGGTCGACTCGATCGCCGAGACGGTCGCCGCGATCGACCCCGGCATCGTCGTGCACCGGCACGCCATTCGCCTGACGAGCGGCAACATCATGGCGCTGCTCGCCGACTACGACCTCGTGCTCGACGGCAGCGACAACTTCGCCACGCGATACCTCACGAACGATGCGACGGCCCTCAGCCACAAGCCGCTCGTGTGGGGCGCGATTCTGCGTTACGGAGGCCAGGCGTCGGTGGCGTGGGCGGATGCCGGACCGACCTACCGCGACCTCTTCCCGGTGCCGCCCGCGCCCGGCGACGTTCCCTCGTGCTCCGAAGCGGGCGTGCTGCCCGGGGTATGCACGGCGATCGGCTCGATCATGGCGACCGAGACCGTCAAGCTCATCACGGGCATCGGCGACCCGCTCATCGGGCGCGTCACCACGTACGACGCACTCACCGGCCGATACCGCGAACTCGAGTACGGCCGCGATCCCGAGGCGCCGCGCATCACCCGACTCATCGACTATGAGGCGTTCTGCGCCGCCCGCACCCCCCGCGGGTCAAGCAGCGCGAAACGCGTATCGAGTCCCGCCATCCCCGCACAAACCCCTCAACCGACGGATGCCGGAGCACCACCCACGATGACACTTCCCTCTACGCCCGGCCGCGTCTCCCCCGCACAGCTCGCCCGGCGCATCGCCGACGGCGAGCCGCTGCAGCTCATCGACGTGCGGGAGCCGTTCGAGGCGGCGATCGCGAGCATCGCGGGGTCACAGCTCATGCCGCTCGGCGGCCTCGTCCACGCGCTCGATCGGGTGCGCCGCGACGTTCCCGTGGTGGTGTACTGCCACAGCGGAGTTCGATCACTGCACGCCGCGCGGATTCTGCAGCAGGCCGGCATCGCGCAGGTCGACGATCTCGAGGGCGGCATCGACGCGTGGTCGCGTGAGATCGACCCGGCGCTGCCGCGGTATTGAGGAGCTGAGCCTATGAGCGTCGCGACCGAGCAAGTGTTCGCCGCCATCACCGACGAGCCGATCGACGAGGCCGCCGTGCGGTCCGCGGTCGAGGCCGACGAGAGCGGTGCCGTCGTGCTCTTCGCCGGCGTGGTGCGCAATCACGACAGCGGTCACTCGGTTCTCTCGCTCGACTACCAGGCGCACCCCGACGCGGAGCGCGTTCTCGCAGAGTGCTGCTCGGCCATCGCCGACGAGACGGGGCTGCGCGTGGCGGCAGCGCACAGGGTGGGGCATCTCGAGGTGGGTGACGTCGCGTTGTTCGCCGCGGCATCCGCTGCTCATCGCACCGAGGCGTTCGATGCCTGCGAGCGCCTCGTCGAGCGCATCAAGGCGACCGTTCCCATCTGGAAGCGCCAGCACGGTGCCGACGGCACGAGCGAATGGGTCGGGCTCTAGGCGAGCGTGCCGAGCCAGAGGCCGAGCATGGCCGCGGCCACCGAGAGCACGAGCGTGCCGAACCCGTTCGCGACGGCGACGAGTCGGCGGCCGTCCTGCAGCAGGCGAACGGTCTCGAAGCTCGCCGTGCTGAACGTGGTGTAACCGCCGCAGAACCCGGTGCCGACAACGATGACCCAGGCCTCGGGTAGAACGTTGCCGAGCGCCAGGCCCGTCAGCACTCCCAGCAGCAGCGAACCCGACACGTTGATCACCGTCGTGCCCAGCGGGTAGGCCACGCGCACCCAGCCGCGAATCAGGCCGTCGACGAGCATGCGGCAGGCCGCGCCGACACCGCCCGCGCCTGCCAGCGCGAGAAAGAGCAGCGGCGTCACGCGTCCGCCTCCTCGCCGCGCCCTCGTGCCTGGCGCCCCAGTACCTCACGCCGTCGGCTTCGAGCATTGTGAACGGATGCCGCGAGCACGATGCCGCCGAATGTCGCCGCCGCCCCGATGACGACGGTGCCGACGCCGTAGAGCACCGACAGCCAGATACTGCCGCCGTCAAGCAGAAGACCCGCGCCCGTCGCGAACGTGCTGTAGGTCGTGAAGCCTCCGAGCATGCCCGTGCCGACGAGCAGCCGCAGAACACGGCGGCCACCGGCATCCGGCCCAGCCAGCGCGAGCGTCTCGAGCAGCAGGCCGAGAAGGAACGCGCCGACCACGTTGATGCCGAAGATGGTGGTCGGCAGTCCGCCGAAGTCGGGCACCGCGAGCGCGAGGCCTTCGCGCGCCGCCGTGCCGACCGCGCCGCCGAGCGCCACGAGCGCGATGAAGTGCCAGCGCAGGTGGAGCGGCCTGAAGTGTGCAGCGGGTGGAGAAACGGTATCGATGGTCTGCTGCGGCCCCGTCACGAGGCGCCCTCCCAGGGCTGGTCCTCCCACGGCAGGGCCTCCTCGCCGCCCACGGGGTTGACCGGGATCACAATGACGGGCAGGTGCTGCCGGTGCGCCAGGTGCACGGCGACAGAACCGCCGAAGAACTCCTGCAGGCCGGAACGCAGGCCGCCGTGACGCGTGCCCACCAGGATGGCCTCGGCATCGACGACGTCTGCGAGGCGAGCCAGTGCACGTGCCGGGTCGCCGGCGAGCGCGCGCGTGCTCCACTGCACGCCCGAACCGTCGAGCAACTCGTGCAGCGTGCGCTCGATCTGCGGGTCGAACGCGCCATCCTCCTGCTCGACGGGGTCGGGGTCGACGGGCAATGACGTGACCGTTCCGTCGGGGTGCTCCTCGACGGCGTAGCGCATGGCGTCGACCGAGGCGCAGATCAGACTTGCACCGAAACGGCGGGCAAAGCTCACCGCGGCGTGCAGCACGGTCTCGGACTGCCCGCGCACGACGCCGACGATGATCTGCGGCGCCGGCGTAGGCGCATCCGTGCCGCCTGCCGACTCGGCCGCTACCATGTCTTCCTCCTCATGCACGTTCAGTATTGCACTCGGTGCGCGTCGTGAACGCAGGAGATGCGGACTCTGGCGGTGCGATTCTTCCTGCACCCACGGCCGCCGAAGCACTTTCTCCTGCTTCCGGCGCAGCGGCTTCTGGTGCCCCTGTTTCCTGCGCGGCGGGGCGCGAGACGCCTGTGGCGGTGCCCGTCTCGAAGATGCGCTCGTACAGATCTCCGCCGAAGCTCGTCGTCAGCGGAGGGGCCTCGGTCAGGCTGAAGGTGCGTTCGCGGTCGGCCCGCAAGAACAGGGTTCTCGCAGCATCCGTCTCGGCGAACCCGTGCGCCAGGTCGTACATGTGGGTCACATAGGCGACACGGATGCGCGAGTCGAGCAGCGCCCGCACCACCTGGCGGGCGATCTCCGACCCCTCGCGCTCGTTCGTCGACGCGAACGATTCGTTGAAGAGTACGAGCCCGCCGGGCGAGACGGCGTCGGCGATGTCGCTCATGCGGGCCAGCTCCTCGTCGAGCTTTCCACTCGTCATGGTCTCGTCCTCTTCACGCTTGAAGTGCGTGTACAGTGCCGAACACGTGCTCGCCGCAAGGGCGTCTGCGCCGACGTACATGCCGCATTGCGTCATGAGCTGCGCGAGGCCGATGGCCCGCAGCAGCGTCGACTTGCCGCCCCGATTCGCACCGGTGATCACGAGGAGGGAGCGCGTCCCGATGTGCACATCGTTGCCGACAGCCGTGTCGTCTGAAACGAGCGCAAGCGCCACGTCGTAGAGACCGTCGGCGTCGAAGACGGGACGCGATGGAGGAGAAGCAGCGGGAAACGCGATGTGCTGCCCCTTCTCTCGCAGCCGTTCGGCGACGTTGAGGCAGCCGATGTAGAAGCCGAGTTCGCGCTGGAGCATGACGAAGAAACTCAGAATATGGTCGGTCGAGCGGGCGAGCGCGTCGGCCACGAGGTTGATCCCCTGGCCGCGCATGTCTCGCAACGCATCCGCACCTGCCTCATCCCTGTCGGCAATGCGGAACGAGGGATCGGGATGGGTGAGCGCGCTGAGACGCTCCGAGAGGCTGGGCTTCTCGTTCAGGGAACGACGCAGCGTGAGGCCTGCGCCGTGTCCATCGTCGCCGAGGTTCGCGCTGACGAGAACACCGTCCCGCAGCCGCAGACGGCGAAGGTGCCGATCGATCTCGTCGAAATAGTCGTCATCGAGCTCGTCCTGCAACATTGCGAAGAAGCGCGAGAATCCGTGCGAGCTGAATCGGGATGCGTTGTCCACCGCGATGGCGCGCAGGATCTTCAGCTGATGCACGAAGATCTCGAGCAGTTCGAGGGCATGCTGCAGAATGCCCGGCGGATATTTCGTCGTCCAGCTGAACACGTGCTTCTGCCGGGTGATGGTCTCCACCGCGAGTGCATACATCTCACGCAACGCCTCGGGATTCTCCAGGCAGTCCCGCAGCACGTGCTGCCGGTATTCGATCTCGGCCGGTTCGGTCAGGCTCCCGAGCAGCGCCGCTCGTGCGACGTCAGAGAGAAAGGCATCCCCGGCGCTCATCGCCGAGACGAGCGCGGGCAGCTCGAGATCTCTCTGCAGGTCGTCGGCGTGCGGCACGAGCGCCGCCGCAGGGTCGAAGTCACGATCCGGAAACATCAGGAAGGCCTTCATGCTGCGATCCTCTCGGTCAGCCGACGGTAGCTCAGCCCGTATTTCTCGGCCACCGCCACGGCATACGCGAGGCCGTCGGCCGCCTTGCGTTCGAGACGGAAGGTGCGGGTGGCCGGGTCGGTCTCATCCACCGTCGCCACCATGCTCACGGTGGCGTCGCTCAGTCGCGAAAGCTCGTCGACGAACGTGACGCAGACGCACAGAATGTCACGTTCGATGATGGTGGAGAGAACCGCAGTGCCGAGCTGCAGCGCGTCTTCGAGAGTGGTCGAGGTGAAGATCTCGTTCATGATGACGATGCTGTCGCTCGTCGCCCGCTGCAGAATGTCGTGGATGCGATGAAGCTCGTCCTCGAGCTTGCCGCTCAGGTCATGAATGTCCTCCTCCCGCTCGTAGTGCGTGAACACCTGGTCGCAGAGGAACAGGTGCGCCTGACTGCCCGGCACGAGGAGCCCCAGTGTCGCCAGGTAGTGCAGCTGCCCGAACGTGCGCGAGAACGTCGTCTTTCCCCCCTGGTTCGCACCCGTGACGACGATCACACGTTCACCCTCGCCAAGGGCGAAGTCGTTCGTGACGACCTCGCCGCTCTCCGGAACGAGTACGCTGGCGAGGGCGAGGTCGAACACGTCTGCGGCACTCACAGCCTTCGATGCATCGACTCGCGGAAAGCAGAACTCGAGCCCCGCCCGCGTCATTCGCTCCGCGTGCTCGAGATACGCGACGAGAAACTGTACCTCTGCGTCGAAGCGCTCCACCGTCGTGTCGAGAAAGCTCGAGTGAGCCGTCGCGAAGTGCGCCAGTTCACCGAACTCCTCGGGGAACAGGCCTGCGACGAGGCCGAGAATGCTCGCCTCGACATGATTCAGCTCGACATATCGGTTGTACCTGACGAGGTGGCTCTCCACATCGCCCTGCCTGAACTTGTCGAAGGTCTTCTCGACCTCGGCGCTGTAGTCCGGTTCGCCGTCATACCTGGTCACGGTCACCTTGTTGCCCAGAATGTGCACGCAATAGCGGATGGCGATGAGCCGTTCATGGGTCGTCTTCGCCGCGCGCTCGAGCTCGGCGAAGCGAGCCGACTCCACATACTCGTCCCACCAGTCCCGCAGCCGTGCCATGCCGCTCGAGCGGAACGCATCGTCGGCCATGTCCGACTGCAATCCGCGCACTGCGTCGATGTAACAGAGGCAGGCCGAGAGCTGCCAGAACCGTCTCTCATATTCATCGCGGATTTTCTCGCGCTGGCCCGACTGCTCGCGCATGGAGCGCATGCGATCGGCGAAGCTGCGGATCTGAGCACGCACGCCGGCATCCTGAAGATCCCGGAGCACCTCCTGCCGATACTCGATCTCTCGAGTATCCGACAAGGGCGTGTAGAAGTACGGCTCGAGCCTGTACTCGTCGCGACCCTTCAGCACGGCGGCGACCACCTGGTCGAGATGCAGATCGGTGAAGCATGCGGGCGGGGTTGCGCGCAGCCCGGCATCCGCTTCGGCCGCGCCTGAGGCTCGGGGAGAGCCGCTGAAGAGGATGCTGCCGCTGAACCGTTGCGGTGGAACTTCTGCAGCCCGGATTTCACCCGTGATCGATGTCATGGCTCGCCTCTCTACTTCGTGGCACTGCAGCATGCAGTGCGGAAGGTAGAGGCCATTAGCGAGTCATCGCGGTTGTGGCGAGCCTCATCGCCGTCTTCAGTCTGCCCCTCTCGCGCGGTACCCGCAAGCGACGTCTCAGCCGCGGCGGCGCCTGGCGCGTGCGCCGAAGGCGTCGAGAGCGGCGAGGATATCCGGTGCCTGCCAGATGCGGTTGCGGCGGCCAACGCTGGCGGTTGCGAGGACCCCCGCGTCGACCAGCCGGTCGATCGCGTTCTGCGCCGCAACTTCGCTGATCTGCAACTGGACCGCGACGGTCCTTGCGTTCACGACCGGTTGATGCAGCAGGTATTCCTTGACTCGGTGCACCGATGAGTCGCTTCTGGCCGTGACCTGGCCGCCCCAACGATCAGCGACTTCTCGGATCTCGTTCACGAGCGCTCGGCTGTTCCTCACGGCGGCGAAGGAGGCTTCGGCCACGGCGGCGACGATGGCGTCCGGGCGCCCCGCCCGGTATTCGTTCAACGCGTCGAAGTAGGCGTCGAGGTCATGCAGGAGCCCCGCCGAGACAGGAACGGTGACGTTGCGGGTCAGTCGGCCGTGGCGAAGCATGCCTTGGAGGAGTGCGCGCCCAGTCCGGCCGTTGCCATCAGGGAAGGGATGGATGGTCTCGAATTGTGCGTGCGCGATTGCCGCCTGAGTGAGCACAGGCACGTCCGTGCGTGTGGCGAAGGAGACCACGTCCGCCATGAGGCCGGGGACGCGCTCGTGGTGGGGCGGCACAAACATCGCGGCGTGAGGCGAGATGCTCCCGCCGCCGATCCACACCTGCTCATCGCGCCAGCGCCCCGCGTATTCGGGCGCGGAGTCGCGCAGCAATGCATCGTGCATGGCGAGGATGGAGCCCTCGTCGAGACGGTCGGAGAGCTCGATGGCGGCTTTCATCGCATGCACGTTCGCAACGACCAGGCGCGCATTCGCCGACCTCGAATGACCAAGTTCGGCGAGGGCAAGCTGTTTCGCGCTCGAGGTGAGGTTCTCCACCTCAGAGCTGGATGCTGATTCTGTGCGAAGCAGGATGGATGCAAACGGGGCGGTGATCGTTCCTGCCTCCGCGTCGAACCGAGCGAGCTCCTGGCTCGCGTCGTCGGCCAATGCTGTGGTCTCGGACCCGAGACTGACAGGGAGACGAGCGATGAGGGGCGGAACGGCAGCCTGGTAATCGCCGCGAGCCCGAAGCAGGTCTCGACGGGAAGCGGCCTCGTCGTCGCTACGCGCCCACGGCCAGCTCTCGTATCCGACCCCCGGCCAATCGCTCGGCTGGCGCCTGTCAGCATACGGTCGATTCGTTATCACGATGCTACCTTACCAAAGGCTAGCTCATTAGCCTTTGGTAAGGGGACGCTTCTGCACGCAAATGCACGCCGCGTGCGGGGCGCACAGGCGGCTCAATGGGGCCGTTTTTTGCGGCAGGGCATGCGGTCAGCGGTATGTTGAGCGCAGGGCGATGGGTTCCGCCTGGATGCTGCATCCGAACCGCGATCATTCGCTGATGACTCCTCTGCTCGTACCGAACGGAGGAACCATCATGCCCACACCGCACGTCGACGTGGTCGTCGAGATCCCGGCAGGATGCCGCAACAAGTATGAGGTCGACCACGCGACCGGCCGTATGCGGCTCGACCGAATGCTCTTCACATCCATGGCATACCCGGCCGATTACGGATTCATCGAGGGCACGCTCGGAAAGGACGACGACCCTCTCGACGCGCTCGTGCTTCTCGACGAGCCGACGTTCCCCGGCGTCGTGATCGCGGCGCGACCCGTTGGTGTCTTCCGCATGGAGGACGAGCACGGCGACGACGCGAAGATCATCGCCGTACCCGCCGAGGATGTGAGGTGGAGCGGCGTCACAGATATCGACGACGTGCCGCAGCACTTTCGAGACAAGCTGCAGCACTTCTTCGCGCACTACAAGGATCTCGAGCCGGGCAAGTTCGTGACCGTTCACGGTTTCGGCGATCGTGCTGAGGCGGAACGTATCGTTGCCCAGGCGGTGCACGACTTCCGTACCGCCGACACCTACGAGAGCTGACGCGGCATGGCCGGCTTCGGCCGCTGCGCACCTCGTCGAGGGCCGCAGCACGAGAGATGGCTCACATCCGGCGTCGGCAGCGTAGGTCTGACGAGCCTGCTCTCGGACGCCGGACACGAGATGGTTACCGCGATCCTGCCGAGTTTCGTGACGGCCGCTCTCGGCGGATCGGCGGCGGCGCTCGGCGTTATCGAGGGGATCAGCGACGCTCTCACCGGCGTGACGAAGCTCGTCGGCGGGCCGCTGGCCGATGAACCTGTTCGCAGAGGGAGGCTCGCGAGCGGCGGCTACCTCGTGACCGCGCTGTGCACGGCGGGCATCGGCGTGACCACCGCGGTGTGGCAGGTCGGCGCGCTACGGGGCGCCGCGTGGGCCGCGCGAGGCCTTCGTTCTCCGGCGAGGGACAGCATGCTGGCCTCCCTTGCGCCGCGACGTGCGCTTGGCCGCGCGTTCGGCCTCGAGCGCGCGGGGGACAATCTCGGCGCGGTCGTCGGCCCGCTCCTGGCCGGTCTGCTTGTGGGGCTCATCGGCATCCGGCCCACCATCTGGTTCGCGCTCATTCCCGGCCTGCTGGCGGCCGCGGCAATCACCTTCGCGGCTCGCGAGGCTGCCGCCGCGAGAAGAGGTGCGATGGCCAACGACAGCGTGAGCGCGAGCGGGCGCCCGACCGGCCCACGACGCGGACGGCCCCGGAGAGGCGCTGCCCTGCTCACCCGTTATCGATCGCTTCGTGGCACCGGTGTGGCACGCGCCCTCGTGCCCGTGGCGCTGTTCGAGGGCGGCAATCTTGCCGCGACATTGCTGATTCTTCGCAGCAGCACGGAGATGCTGCACGCGGGATTGACTCCAGCAGCGGCCGTCGCGGCCACTACCGCCCTGTACGCCGCGCACAATGCCGTCGCCGCTGTCGTGTCGCTGGGCGCCGGCTCACTCGTTGACCGGGCGGGGCCTCGCGTCGCGCTGGCACTCGGTGCCGCGGCGTATCTCGTCGGCTATCTCGGATTCGCTGCGGGCGCCGCTTCGTGGGCACCCCTGCTGCTGTTCTTCGTGCTCAGTGGGTGCGGCATCGGCCTGGCCGAGACCGCGGAGTCCGCGCTGATTGCCCGTTCGCTCCCCGACCGTCTGCGGGGCACCGGCTTCGGCGCTCTCGGGCTCGTGCAGGCCGGCGGCGACCTCACCGCAACGCTCGTCGGCGGCATCCTCTTCACCGTCGTCTCTCCCGCCGCATGCTTCATCTACGCCGCTGCATGGATGTTGCTCTCGATCGTCGCGGCCACTGCGACACGCCTGCGCCCATGCTTGACCAGCAGAAGCGGCTCGTGGTCTACTGAGGCTCGGCGATGGAGCTCGCCTGGACGATGTCCGAACCGCAAACCTGCTGATAGCCCCTGTGACCGATAAGGCACAGGCATGGGCAGACCTCGGTGGGAAAGATCTGTCGCTTTTCGCGTGCCCTTCCTCGGCGCGAGCGGTCGGACGACCGCATGATCACGCTGCCACTTCCCCTGATCCAGGCACTGCAGGTACTCACCATCATGGTGGGCGCTCCGGCCATCAGCGGCGTCATAGCTCAGGTCGAAGGCCGGCTTCAAGGCAGGCGTGGTCCGCGCATCCTGCAGCCGTACTACGATCTGGCCAAGTACTTCCATAAAGAGTCGTTGGCTCCCGAAGGAGCGAGCGCATTCTTCCTCGCGGCCCCGCTCATCTCCTTCGCGTGCTACCTGGCCGTGCCACTCCTTATCCCGGTTCTCACGACGTTTCCGCTGCCACTCGGCAACATGGGCGACATCCTCGGCGGCGGTATCGTCCTGGGACTCGCGAGCTTTATCGTCGCGATCGCGTCGGCCGAAACAGGTGACGCGTACGCGCAGCTCGGGTCGAGCCGGTCGAGGACGTTCGGCGCCATCACGGAGCCGGTCGTTCTGCTCGTGGTCTTCTCGGTCGGCCTGCTCACCGCCACCGACCTTCCCTACGCTCTCGCAGGAACGGTGATGAGCGGTCCCGAGCAGATCGTTCGCCCAGCCCACCTGCTCGCGGCCGCTGCGCTGTTCATGGTGATCCTGTTCGAGACGGCGCGCATCCCCGTGGAGACGCATTCGGGAACGCTCGAACTCGGCATGATCGAACATGCGCGCACGTTCGAGCACTCCGGTCCCTACATGGCTCTGCTGACGTGGGGCTCTTCGGCAAAGCAGTTCGTGTTCTACACACTCTTCATCAACGTCTTCGCCGCTCCGTGGGGATTGGCGACGAGCGGCCGACTGGACGCCGTCGCGCTCGCGATGGTCTCACTCTTCGTCAAAGCCCTCGCACTCGGCATCATCGTCGCCGTCATCGACAACACCTTCGCGAAGCTGCGTCTCTTCAAGATCACGGAGTTCGTCTCGGCGGCGTTCCTCTTGGCGGTGCTCGCCATATTCACGCTCTATCTCGGAGGAGGTTAACCATGTTCCACCTGGCGGCCGGTGCGCCGAACGTCTTCGACGGTTCCGCGAATACGATCGCGGTCATCGTTCTCCTGCTTGAGTTCGGGATGCTTCGTGCCGCCCTCCTCCGCGCCCAGATCCAGCTCTACGCGGTGCAATCCCTCGCCGTGAGCGTGCTGGCGGGTGTCGTAGCCGGGGGCCGGGGCATTCCCGAGCTCTTCGCTCTCGCTGCCCTGTCATTTCTGCTGAAGGCGGTGATCGTGCCGATGGTGGTGTTGCGGCTGCTCCGTGACGCGCACGCCGACATAGCGGGAAGTGGCGCTCTCGGCGTCGCGAGCGAGGTGGTCCTCTCGATCGTCGTCGCGGCGTTCGGATACTTCTCGTTCGCCTCACTCGGCATCACCTCGAGCGCGTTGCCCACCACGGCGCTGAGCCTTTCGGCGGCCGTCGTGCTGGTCGCATTCGTGCTTATGATTCTGCGCCGTGACGTGGTGAGCCAGGCGGTCGGCTTCTTCTCGCTGGAGAACGGCATCTCCATGGCGAGCCTCGTGGTGGCGGCCGGAATGCCCCTCATCCTCGAGGTCGCCTTCCTCTTCGACCTCCTTGTCGCGGTCATCGTCTTCGGCGTGCTCATGCGCGTGCACCACGGCCAATCGCAGTCTCTCTCCACGGCGAACCTCGACCGGTTAAGAGGCTGAAGATGCTGATCGTCGCGATCCTCGCTCTCCCACTTGCCATGACGCTGGCCTCGGCGTTCCTGCCTCGACGCGCCGCGGCGAGCGGGACAGTGGTCGTCGGCGTGGTCTCGTTTGCCCTCGCGCTTCTGCTGGTGCCCGAGGTGCTTCGCGGCACGATTCATGTCGCTGGGTATCTTCGGGCGGATGCGATCTCGATGGTCTTCGTGCTCGCCACATCATTCCTCTACGCCCTGTGCTCCATCTACTCCGTCGGCTACTTCTCGCACCGCACGCGGGCCGTCCGTGCCGCCGGCGTAGGAACGGCCGAGCCTTTCAACCGCTACAGCAGGCTCTTCTATCTGGGCTTCAACGCCTTCGCGTGGTCCATGCTCTGCGCCCCGCTCGTCGACGGGTTCGCGGTGCTCTGGGTCGCCATCGAGATCACGACGGTCGTCTCGGCACTGCTCGTCGCGCTTGATCGAACCGACCACGCCACCGAGGCGGCCTGGAAATACGTGCTGATCGCTTCCTCGGGTCTCGGCATCGCCCTCTTCGCGACCATCCTGCTGTACTACGCCGGCGCGCAGACGATCGGAAATTCGTACGATCTCGCGTTCGAGCCGCTCCTGCATGCGGCGCACCATTTGCCGGTCGTTCCGGTGCAACTGGCGTTCGTGCTCGCCGTCGTCGGCTTCGGCACCAAGGTGGGGCTCTTCCCCGTGCACACCTGGCTTCCCGACGCCCACGCGGAGGCACCGACGCCAATCTCGGTGCTGCTTTCGGGGGCGCTTCTCGCCACGAGCTTCTACGCCATCATCCGCTATTTCCAAGTGGCGGTGGCGGCCATCGGGCCTCAGCTGCCCCGCACTGTGATGCTCGTATTCGGCGTGCTCTCCGTGCTCCTCGCCGCGCTCTATCTCTTCGGCCAGCGCAACATCAAGCGGATGCTCGCATACTCCAGCGTCGAGCACATGGGCATTCTCGCCATCGCATTGAGCTTCGGCGCGCCCATCGCGATGATCGGCATGCTGCTGCACGTGCTGGCGCACGCAGCGGCGAAGGGCGCCGCCTTCATGGGCGCGGGCGTGCTGACGCAGGCGTTCGGCACGAAGGAGCTCGACGGCATGCGAGAAGCCATGGGCAGACTGCGATGGACGGCGCCTCTGTTCCTCATCGCCATCTTCACTCTCTGCGCCCTCCCGCCGTTCGGTGTTTTCAGGAGCGAGTTCGACATCGTGGCGGGCGGCATCTTCTCGGGCTCGGGTATCGCGGCGGCCGTCTGTGTCGTGCTCGTCACAATCGCATTCTTCGGTCTCGCGTTGACGACCACGCGCATCCTCTTCGAGCCGTCGTCGAAGGAATGGTCGCCGACCCGACGCGAGCCAAGTGGCTGGATGGTGCTGCCAATGGCCATCGCTCTCTCCGCCGTGCTCCTGATCGGCGTGCACCCTCCCGCCGACCTCGTCGACCTGCTGCACCAGGGCGCAGCGGAAATGAGCGAGCTGCCATGAGTGCCCCGCAGAGCGTGCGCACGAGCACGGCGACGGATCCCGCTGCATTCACAAGCCAGGTCAACGCCCTCGTGCGCGACGGGAGCCGATTCGCAGGGCTGTACGGCACGGCGAGAAGAGACGGCTGCGAACTCACGGCGCTCCTCGCGGACACGGATCGGTTCACCGTTCTTCGAACGCTCGTCACCCCTGATGCTCACGGTGAGCTGCATTTCCCGTCACTGACGCCGCATGTGCTCGCCGCCTTCTGGTACGAGCGTGCCGCCCACGATCTCTCCGGTGTCGTCGCGGACGGGCATCCGCGGCTCGACCCGCTCCTGGTGCTCATCGACGGGGAATACGGACGCCCGCATCCGGGGCGTGCGCACTCCTCAACGAGTGTGTCCCTGCGCACACCGCCGGGACCGGTCGACGTGCACGGGAGGGGCATGTTCACCATCCCGCTCGGCCCCGTTCGTTCCGGCGTGTTCGAGTCGGTGGAGTTCCTCATCGAGACCCCCGGCGAGGATATTCCGCATCTCAACATTCGGCCTCATTACAAGCACCGAGGTGTAGCGAAGCGATTCGAGGGCAGGAGCATCGACGACGGTGTTCTCATCGCGGAACGTGTTGAAGGCATCGCATCCGTGGCCCACGCACTGGCGTACTCACACGCGGTAGAGGCGATGAGCGGAGCGGTCGTTCCGCCGAAGGCGAGACTTCTGAGGGTCGTCTACGCCGAGCTGGAACGCATGGCGAACCACCTCGACGTCGCCATGAGACTCGCCGAGGCGGCCGGTCTCGCCGTCGCCACGAGCCGCTTCGCATGGCACAAGGAGTCCGTCATGCGCCTGGTCTCAGAGCTCTGCGGCAACCGATTCGGTCGATCGGCCGTCGTCCCGGGCGGCGTCGCCGGCATGCCGTCTCTCGATCTTGCCGCCGCGGCCCGCGCCCTTCGCGCCATTCACGAGCGCGTCAGGCGCGATGCAGCTCTCGCCATGAAGACGCCGTCATTCCTCGATCGGCTGCGGGGGACCGGCATATTGCCGCACGACAGGGCTGCCGAGTGGGCGTCGCTCGGGCCTGTGGGCCGCGCGAGCAGGCTCGAGGATGACTGCCGCTGGCGACGACCGACCGACGCCTACGCGGAACTACCGTTGGCGACCGCTCCCCCGATACTCGACGCGGGCGATGTGCAGGCCCGGATGCTCGTTCGCTGGCGTGAGATCGACCAGTCCGCCGTTCTCGTGCTCGCTGCTCTGCAGCGGCTCGATCGGGAACCGGATGACAGCATGTGCGCGACGATCGATCTTCCCGAGGGCGAAGCATTCGGCATCGGATGGTCGGAGGCACCGCAGGGCGAGGTGCTGTACGCCGTCACAGTGCAGGATTCGATCATCCGTCGATGCTTTGCGCGCTCAGCGTCGTTGCACAACCTCGCCGCGTTCCACGAGGTGTTCCGCGGCGACGTTTTCACCGACTTCGCCTTCATCGAGGCGAGCTTCGGAACGGGATACGCAGGGGTGGCGATGTAGATGGCCTGGGTTACACGAGGGATGCGCGACGGGCGCCTCACAACGCGGTGGCCGGCGCAGAAAGACGGCTATTACGATGAATTTGCCACGAGCGCCCGTCTGCGTTCAGATGCGCCGGCGCTCGCAGACGACGAGAAGGAGACGGCCGCCGCCCTTTGTCCTACCGGCGCCATCGCCGTCGCGTCGCAGAACGGCGAGACGAGCGTGACCCTCGACCGTGGCCGATGCGTGCTATGCGGACGATGCGTGCGTCTCTTCCCGGATACCTTCGAGTGGGAGACGGGAACGACACGAGTCGCCTCCGAGGCCGCAGCTTTGATCTCGACCGGCGCGGAGCAGGCGGACGATCTCAAGCACCTGCGCGAAACGCTTGCCGGCAAGGTACGAAATCTGGGCCGCTCGGTGTTCATCCGGCATGTCGATGCCGGATCCGACGGGTCGGACGAGTGGGAGGTGCAAGCGCTCGCCAACCCGGTCTACGACGTGCACCGTCTGGGGATCTTCTTCACTGCAAGCCCGAGACACGCCGACATCCTGCTCGTCACCGGCATCGGTGCAGCAGGCATGACGGAGCCGCTCAGACGCACACGGGAGGCCATGCCGGAGCCGGTCGTCGTCATCGCGGCCGGCGCAGACGCGGTCAGCGGTGGGCTCATGGGGCGAAGCGGCTACACCGGCGGGTTCGGTGCTGGATCGATCATCGACGTGGATGTATGGGTACCCGGCGCTCCGGCGTCGCCTTTCGCTCTCATGGAAGGGATTCTCACCGCGATCGACCGTCTGCCTTCCCGTCGCCGTGAGCGGAGAGGCCGAACATGATGGCGCTCATCGGCATCGCAGCGGTGGCTCTTGGCGTCATCGTCGGCTGGTTCGCCGGCCAGGCGCCCGCGAGGGTGGGACGCCGATCGAGATGGACAAGCCGAGAGATGCGGCCAACTGTGATCGTCACCTGGCTTCTCTGTGCGGCAGGCAGCGGCATCCTCGCGATCGCCGGCGCACGGGCCCTCGCAGGCGCTTCTCAGTATGCGCAGTTGGTAAACGACGATCTCGGCGAGCTCGGGCTCCGGGTCGACCGGCTCTCGGGCGTCTTCCTCGTGATCACGTTCGCGGTCGCCCTGCCCGTCGTTGTCGCAGCACTCGCTTCAGGGCACGAAAGACGCCCACGTATGGCCTCGGCGGTCGCCCTCGTGCTCCTGTGCACCGCGATTGTGATCTGCGCAGACAATCTCTTCCTCCTTCTCGCCGCGTGGGAGGGACTCGGATTCTCGTTCTACCTTCTGGTCGGCTACGACCGCGACCGCCCCGGCAGAGGCGCTGCCTCGCTGCTTGCGATCGGTTTCAGCAAGGTCAGCGGGGCGGCCCTCCTGCTCGGAGGGCTGATCCTTGCCGCGCAGTCCCACACCTTCGCCCTGCAAGGCCTCGCCGACGGCACACACGGCTGGCCGAGAGATCTCGCCTATGCGCTTCTCGTCTTCGCCTTCGTCGCGAAAGCAGGCCTGGTTCCTCTCCACCTGTGGCTGCCCCCGGCTTACGCCGCGACGCCCGGACCGGCGCGCGCGGTGCTCGCCGGGGTTGCCGTGAATGTGGCGTTCTACGGGCTCTGGCGCACTCTCGATGTGGTCGGGGCTCCCGCGCCCTGGCTCGCTGCAGTTGTTCTCGTGGTGGCGGGTGTCAGCGCCATCCTCGGCATCAGTCACGCCGCCGTGCACGCCAAGCTCCTGGAGCTCATCGGCTGGTCGAGTGTCGAGAATGCGGGACTCATCCTCTCGGGCTACGGCGTCGCTCTTGTCGGTGCTGCGACCGATGAGAAAATGATGACGGCAGCCGGTCTCGTCGCCGCGACGGCTCAGGTATGCGCGCACGCGCTCGGAAAGTCGCTGCTCTTCACCGCCGCGTCGGACATCGAAGACACTCTCGGCACGACCGACCTCGACCGGCTGCGGGGAGTGATCTTCGTCAGACCTGCCGCCGGAGTCGGACTCGCTGTCGGGTCATTCACTCTCGCCGGCCTACCGCTCACTGCGGGTTTCGCATCGGAGTGGCTGACCCTCGAGGCCCTGATGCAGCAGTTTCGACTGCACAACCTGGCGCTCGAGCTGAGCACTGCGGTCGCGGCGGTGCTCGTGGCGCTCACGATCGGCGTCGCCGGCATCGCCTTCGTGCGGCTCGTCGCACTCACCGTGTTCGGCAGGCCCTCTACACCTCTCGCGGCGCCCTCCACGCACGCTCCACAAGTTCTTCCCGCGGCGGCAATGCTCGTTCTCGGTGCCGCGTGCCTCGGCACTGCGCTCCTGGCGCCGCTCGAGGTGGACATGATCGCCGAAGGCGTGAGGCCAATCGTCGGCGGAGCGGCGTTCTCCGCCGATGCGGGACAGTGGATTCTGCAGCCGGTATACCCCGGCTTCTCCGCGCTCTCGCCCACCCTCCTATGGATCGTGCTGCCCTCGTTCATCGCCCTACTCATGGCGATGACGCTCCTCTTCTCTGGCAGAAGGTTCTTCGCCGTGCGAAGGGTTCCGCCCTGGACCTCTGCATCGCGCGGGGTCCCTGGAGTGCGCGGGTACACGTCGTTCGGCTACGCACACGCCATCCGCAAGGTTCTCGCCGCGCTTCTGCGCACGCGTCATGAGCTGCGCAGTGAGGAGCAGGCCGATGTGACAATCACGAACGCTCCTGGCGCCCGAGAAGCGCGACTCGGTTATGTGGTCGATGTCGCCGACGTCGTCGAACGATATGTCTACCGACCGCTGATCCCACTCGCCCGCTCGACCGTGCATGCCGCCAAGAGGCTGCAGTCGGGTCGGCTCGACGCCTACATGGCGTACATGCTGGTCGCTCTCGTCGCGGTCGTCGCCGTCGTCACCGCGCTCGGCGGCGGGTGACGTTCGGCGTTTGCCGATGCCGGGCCGGCTCAGCCCAGACCGAAGCGGGTTCCAGGTCGCTCGAGCTCGATCTCCATGAGCCGGTTGTATTTGCCAACCCGCTCCCCTCGTGCAGGCGCACCGGTCTTGATCTGGCCGACCCCCGTGCCGACGGCGAGATCGGCGATAAACGTGTCGAGAGTCTCGCCCGATCGATGCGAGATCATGGCATGCATGCCGCACTCGCGCGCCGCCGCAATCGCATCGAAGGTCTGCGAGACGGTGCCAATCTGATTTGGCTTGATGAGTGCCGCGTTAGCGTATCGATTGCGTGAACCGTCACGGATTCGCTCGGCGTCAGTCACGAAGATGTCGTCACCGACGAGCTGAACGCGATCCGAGACTTTCTCGTACAGCCCCTGCCAGCCCTCGTGATCGTCCTCGGCGAATCCGTCCTCGATGCTGCGGATCGGGTACTGATCCAGAAGCGCTTCGTAGTATGCCGACAGCTGTTCGCGGCTGCGCTCCGCACCCGCAACCCGGTACACACCATCGCCGACGTAGAAGCCGTTCGCCGCGGGGTCCATCGCGATCGCCACGCCGCCGACCGCCGCCGAGTAGCCGGCGTCGCCGATGGCCTCGACGAGGAGGTCCAACGCCTGCCGGGGATCGGCAATCGGAGGCGCGAAACCGCCCTCGTCGCCGAGGCCCGCCGTACCGAATCGGGAGGTGACGAGCTTCGCCAGAGCGTGGTACACATCCGCTCCGATCTCGACAGCATTCTGCTCGCCCCCTGCGCCGACCGGCGCGATCATGAATTCCTGGAAGTCGAGATCATTGGCCGCGTGCGCGCCGCCGTTGAGCACATTGAAGTGCGGCACCGGCATCGACGCGGAGCAGCCGGTCGCCATCGAGATCCATTCGTGAAGCGGTAGTTGGGCATTGTGTGCGAAGGCACGGCTGGCGGCGATGGAGACAGCGACGACGGCATTCGCTCCGAGTCGCGCATACCCCTCCGTGCCATCGAGATCGCGCATCGCTGAATCCAGCTCGGAGATGCCGCGCCACGGCCTGCTCGTGAGCAATCGCGCCAATTCACCGGTCACCGACGCGACCGCCTTGCCGACGGCCTTGCCTGAATAGGCGGCCCCACCGTCGCGCAGTTCGACCGCTTCGTGCTCACCGGTCGACGCACCGGACGGCGACGACGCCTCGACGACGATGCCGTCATCGAGGCGCAGCGAGACGGAAACCGTGGGGAAGCCGCGCGAGTCGAGGATCTGCCGTGCGGTGACGCCCACGATGTGCAGCGCATGCCCCGACGGATGACTCACGTACTCGCCTGCGGGGGCGGAGACGGATTCGGGATGGCTGATGTATTCGTTCATTACGTTCCTCCTGTGTGTGCGATTTCGAGTGCTGCCGCGAGCGCAGCGGGTTCATCGAGGTAGCGACCGCCACGGATTGCCGGCCGCCCGTCCGTTCCGAGCCGGTATACCAATGGCTGTCCGGTGGGGATGTTGAGCGCTTTCAGCTCGGCGACCGACAGCGCGTCGACGACTCCACAGAGGGCGCGCAGGGAGTTGCCGTGCGCCACAACCAGCACGAGCGGATGCTCCGCAAGCGAAGGGCGTAGACGCTCTCGCCAGAATCGGCCGACGCGCGTGATCACGGCGCGCAACGATTCGGTACGGGTAAGCGCCTCTGGCGGCAGCCGGCGAAAGGGCTCCGACTGAGCGAGTGACCTGAAATCCTCGTCGCTCAGAGGCGGCGGTTCGCCGCTTACCGATCGTCGCCAATGCGTGAATCTGTCCGGCCCATAGCGCCGAAGCACCTCCGCCTTCGATCGGCCGGTGAGAGCTCCGTAGTTGCGCTCGTTCAATCGCCAGTCGGGCACGCGATCACCGTCGCTCACAGAGAGCTCGGACAGGATGATGCGCGCTGTCTCCCTGCTTCGGGAGAGTTCGGAGGTGAAGGCGAGCGACGGAACAAGCCCGCCTTCGCGAAGAAGCCGTGCCGCTTCCCGCGCCTCCTGTTCTCCGCGCGCGGTCAGTGGAACGTCGAGAACACCGGTGAAGAGACCGGCAGCGTTGGCACTGCTCTCTCCGTGCCTCACGAATACGAGATTGCCATCGCGGGCTTCCGTCTCGAGAGGGTGTGCCACGGGTTCTCCTATCTCTTCTGTGACATGGTCATGTCACGAGATAGGGACCGTTGTCGGCATTCGCCGAAGTTGTTCACGGTGGGCCCCACCGCCGTCGCGCCTTCCAACGCTGTAGCCAGTATGGCAAATTATCCGGTCACCTCGTGAAGGCAGGTTCCCACGAGGCCTTCTCGTCCCTGACTGATCATGTGATGTCGAGCCACACCCCGATCACGGTGACGATGACGCCGCCGACCAGCATGGCGATTGCCCATCTTGCACGACGAGCGACCATAAGTCCCCCCAGCGTCCAGCCGAGAGCGCCAAGCGCGCCGACGGTCAGCACGAGCACGATCCATGAAGGTCCGGGCAGTACGGCGCCGACGAACAGCGGAAGCGCCGCTCCAAGGAGGCTTGCTGCAGCTGCCACAGACATGGCGAAGGCGGATTCCCTGAATGCCTGCCTTCCCAACTGAGTAGCTGCCAGGCGCCCGGGCTGGGTCAAGTTCAACTGACGAGACGCGCGCACCAGGCTCGAGCGCCGCTCAGCATAATCAGCAACGAACATTGTGAATGCGGCCGTGACGAGCGCCGCTATTCCCACACGCAGGGCGAGCAGGACTGTTATCCCCTCCCCACCCCCTCGCACGATCGCTCCAGCAGAAAGCGTCAAGGCGTTCAGGATGCCGTCGGTGACACCAAGAACGAGCGGAAGCATCGGGAGCGCGCGAGCCGCGGGGAGCCACCTCACCGGTTCTACCGAATTCGGCTGACACGCTCGACGATGTGATCTCCCGCTACAACCTCGTCAACGCTGTGAAGGACAGCGCCAACTGACTCGATGGCCGCAAAGAGGGCATCGGTATCGATGTCGTTTCCCTCGACAGTGACATCTGTCCCGACCGTTTCGATGTCAATTTCCGTCACGGTGACGTTTACTGCATCGACGCCGGCTACGGCCTCGAGCGCTCTCGCCAAGGTGATCATGTCGGGTCGATCGACGACCTTGTCGACGTCCATGGCGAGTCGTCTTATCGGCATGTGGACCTACCTCCGGTTCAGAACGGTTAGGAACCATCAGCATGTGGCAGTTCGAACGGGAACCGTTCCGGCGGGATCCATCGCCTTCGGATCAGCTTAACCGCTCGACTGCGGAGTACTGTCGTTACAACGGCAGTGGTGGAGGGGCTCACCGGCCAGACGCGATGACAGATCGCCAACGGTCCCTATCTTGAAAGACGCGCACGCGTCGAAGGTGGGGTGTGAAAATGGTCTCATCACGTTGGATCTCTCAGCTCAACCGGGTTCGCGTGAACCGCGGTGACAAAGTCATCCTCGATGACGTCACCCTGTCTTTTCTGCCCGGTGCGAAGATCGGCGTCATCGGCCCCAACGGCTCAGGGAAGTCGACTACGCTCAATGTCATTGCCGGGCTTGAAAGGCCGACCACTGGCGAGGCGATGACGGCGCCGGATACAACGGTCGGAATTCTCTTTCAGGAGCCGCAACTGGATGAGACCGAGACTGTCCTCCGCAACGTCGAGGTGGGGATTTCGGAAACGAAGCGCCTTCTTACGCGCTTCACGGAGGTCACTGCCGAAATGAGCGACGACTACTCCGATGAGCTCCTCGACGAGCTGGGTGAGCTGCAGCAGGAGTTGGATCGTCGAGAGGCCTGGGACATCGATTCGAGGCTGGAGCAGGCAATGGATGCATTGCGTTGCCCGCCGTCAGAGACCTACGTCGCTAGCTTGTCCGGTGGCGAACGGCGGCGGGTTGCGCTGTGTCGACTTCTCCTGCAGCAGCCCGATCTCCTCCTGCTGGACGAACCGACGAACCACCTCGACGCTGACAGCGTGGCGTGGCTCGAACAACACTTGAAGGCCTATCCCGGCACCGTCATCGCCGTCACACACGATCGTTACTTCCTGAACAACGTGGCTGAGTGGATTCTCGAACTCGATCGCGGTCATGCATATCCTCATCAGGGCAACTACTTCACGTACCTTGAGACCAAGCAGGATCGGCTGTCCGTCGAAGGGAAGAAGGACGCGAAGCAGCAACGACGATTGAGAGAAGAACTCGAGTGGGTGCGGTCGAGTGCGAACGCGCGGCAGAGTAGATCGGCTGCCCGGCTTGCCCGGTACGAGGAGATGGCTTCTGCGGCCGAGAAGATACGAAAAGCTCGACTTCGAAGAGATACAGATCCCGCCTGGTCCTCGACTCGGCACACGGGTCATCGACGCTATCGACGTGACGAAGGGATTCGGCGATCGCACTCTGATCCACGGCCTGTCCTTCTCGCTGCCTCGCAACGGCATCGTTGGCGTTCTCGGCCCGAACGGCGTCGGCAAGACCACCCTGTTCGAGATGCTCGTCGGCGAAGAAAGCCCCGATTCGGGTGCGATTCGCATAGGCGATACTGTCACGATCTCTTACGTCGACCAGGCCAGGTCGGGAATGGACTCGGACAAGAGCGCATGGGAGCTTGTGTCTGAGGGGCAAGACTTCATTACCGTCGGGCGTGTCGAGATTCCCTCCCGTGCCTACGTCGCTGCTTTCGGATTCAAAGGGGCGACCCAGCAGAAGCCCGTTCGCCTCTTCTCCGGTGGTGAGCAGAACCGCCTCAATCTGGCGCTCACTCTCAAACAGGGTGGAAACGTTCTCCTCCTGGACGAGCCGACGAACGACCTCGACACCGAGGCTCTCGCGTCTCTCGAAAGCGCCCTGCTCGATTTTCCTGGCTGCGTCGCCCTCACCGCGCACGACCGCTGGTTCCTGGACCGGGTGGCGACCCACATCCTTGCGTGGGAGGGATCCGAGCGTGATCCAGCCCGATGGTTCTGGTTCGAAGGCAACTTCGCTGACTACGAGCGGAATCGAACCGAGCGCCTCGGAGGCGACCTGGGCCACCCCGCCCAAGCCAGTCACCGCAAGCTGATCCGAAGCTAGGTCGAACGATGACAACGCAGCACGAAAGCCGTGACGCTGCGGTTCCGCCGCGGCAGGAGAGGATCGAGCAATGACACAGGATACGAACCGAGCGCAACACGTATACCTCGTCCGCCACGGGCAAACCGCGCTGAATGCGGAGGGACGACTCCGCGGGCTCGCGAACCCGCCACTCGACGGGATCGGGCTCGCCGAAGCGAAAGCACTTGCAGGCGTCCTCGCAGCCAAAGGACCCGTGCGTGTGGTGTCGAGTCCATTGGCACGGGCCGCTCGTACCGCCGGCATCATCGCCGAAGCCGCCGGCGTGGGGTGTTCTGTGGATGAGCGCTTTAATGACCGTGACTACGGCCCCCAAACCGGGAACATCAAGGCCGAAGTCATTGCGCAGTGGGGAACCGTGGATGACGCACCCGGAGTCGAACCGCTCGAGGATGTCCTCGCGCGTGCACGACCGGAGCTCGATGCTCTCCTCGACGGCCCGGAGGGAGACCCCGTGATTGTCGTCACTCATGATGCGGTGATCCGCCCATTGATCGCCGAACTGGATTCCACGAAAACCGGTCTCGAGGTCCCCACCGGAAGCTGGAACGACCTCGTCCGCGTCGGCGGGGTGTGGAGCGTTCTAGCTGTGGATCAGAAGCCGCGCGGATGACGAGTCGGCTTGCCAGCCGCTATTGTTCTGCCGGGGAGTCGGCGATTCCTGACACCGGCTTCGCTGCCGCTGATCGATGGGTGTCGTTGAGGACCTGCATCAGAACATCCTCGGCACTGTCAAACTGAATGGTGGCAACCCGCAACCGGTATGGTGTGTCGTCATCCTCGGCCTCGTGACTCTTTCGGGACAACGTCAATGGCGCAGCCCAGCCAGGAATGTCACGTTTCATCGGACAGGACCCGTTGGCACCACGCGATGTGCGGAATAACGAGTGCATGACCGCCCGAGTGTGGATGCGCGTCCAGGAACGCGACGACATCCTGATCCGCCCACACAAAATGGCCCGGCGGCCAGGTCCAGGCGGCGCGCCTGGTACTCGTTCAAACCGCCCATGGTCGATCGCGTCGAGTCGATCGTCATGGCTCTCTACCTCGCGTTGTCGTTATACAACCAATGGGTAGAAGCCACCAGCCACATGCACAATGCGTTGGAGCAATCGCGAGCTTCATCGCGCCTGCGGTATCAAGACTGCTTTATCGTTTTCATCCCGTCAACACATTTCGTGACGTATCTGCCAGACTTGAGAGCAGCAGCGGTGCTACGGCGGTGGGGCTCACCGTGACAAACCTGGCTTGCCGACAACAGTCCCTATCTCGCATCACATTCATGATGCTTCAGATAGGAGGATTTTGCTGACCACCTGATCCACCTGTTGAGTCGAAGCGAAGTGCATCGCGCACTTCGACAACTCGTGGGAGATCCGGCACGCGCGCTGGCCCACCTTGCCAATGAGCTTGGCGCGTGTCTTATCGTCGTTGGCACGAGGCTTCCCGGGATTCGGGCAGGCGCGCACGAGTTTTTCGCGGGATCAGTGGCCGTGCACTCGGCGCATCGACAGCATCGACCGATCGCAATCATTCCTGTATCACCAGTGCCTCACGGGACGAAACTTTCCTGGGAAACCACATAACGGAATTGCGGAAACCGATCAGCAAGCTCCCGGCGCAGGACAGAGCTAAATCAGGCGCCCTATTCCCAAAGGCGCGAAGATCTGACACACTTGCGAAGGCACCTTAGGTGCAGCGGCGGTGGGGCTCGCCGCGAACAACCTCGACATCGTCGACAACGGTCCCTGTCTCTCAGTTTTTGCTGCCCAGAGATAGGACCGCCATGGTTACCGCTGTGCAAAGTGCGTCGCCCAGCATCGTCATGTCGCTGAGACGGGCATCATTTAGCTTCAGGGCTCTTGGCCTTTTCGTTCTCCCAACGTGGAGTCGCCGATTCGCCGCGCTCCATCAGACGGTTCCCGTCGCGCTCCATCCGCAGGAACGTGTCACCTGCGCTGTGACCGGAACCAGAGGGGGCGCCGTCTCTTATCGCTCACGGCGCCCCCTCACCATGCACGAGCTTAAACGACGTCATAGTGCCCGCATAAGCCGGCTCGTCGCCGACCTCCAGGAGGATTCGCCGAGATTCCCCCTCGGCTGACGATGCCAGAGGGGGCGCCGGTTACTGACCTTCCTGGCGCCCCCTCACCCAATATTGACACCCGACCCACGATTAGAATTCGGCGCATACACGGTTTGCCTTCCGCTCGCGTTCAGGCAGCGATCAGCAGGCACTTGCTGACGTTCGGAAATCGGCCTAATGTATGGGCCGAAACCGCAATGATGCGTTGGAGGCGGATCATGTCGTTCGCAGTCTCACCTTTCGTGCCCTTGGCCCTTGGCTTCTTCGGCCTCGGCACGGGCTACCTCATTTATGGCCCACAGGAGTTGTTCGGCTGGCCAAAGCGCGACGAGCGCGTCGATGGCAGCACTGGCGTTTGGGGGATCTGGCTTCCTGGATTCTGCCAGTTCGTTGCCGGATCTATCCTCTTCGTCGGCCTCACCTGGTTCCAGGTATTCAAGGAAGCGCCCCTCTACATGGCAGCGCTTGCGTTCTCGGCATACGGCATCCACTGGTTCGCCATCGGCTATAACCGGCTGCGCATGCACGATCCGCGACCCAACGCCGGCATGTGCGTGGCGTTCTTCATACTGTCGGTTCTTGGGGCGGCTGTGTTCTTCACCGTCGGCGACTGGCCCGTCGGTCTGCTGTTCATCGGTCTGGCGCTCGTCTACGCGTCTGACTTCTTCGCCGCGATCGGTGTCGGCTTCGGCGAGCGTGCGCTCGGCTTCTGGCACATCGTGACGGGGCTGTGGCTCATGTACCTGATGATCGCGACGGTCTACAACATCTCGCTGGGCGCGTCACTGCCGCTGTAGCGCGACCAAGGCAGGAAAGGCGCGCTGACGAGGCGCAATTTCTCCTGCTTTCACGCGCAACCGTGCAGATCTTCCTGTTTTGGGAATCGACCACGAGAGCGAGCGCTCGCGAGCGGGGCAGAGAGAGTAGAGAGCAGGGCAAGCGGATGCGCCGGCTCAGCCGCCGGCGAACGGGGGCAGCACGTCGACGCGCTCGGCAAGTGGGTGCGCGGCATCCCGACGCACCACCTTGTCGACGAGGAACGAGCCGCTCGCGAGCACGCGCCGCATCGGCTCGCCGTAGCGCTCCTCGAGCACGGCACGCAGTGCGCCGAGCGTCGCGGGCTCGGCGACGTCGAGGCTCTCCTCCTCACGGCCCGCCGCCTCAGCAGCCGCTGCGAAATACCGCACCCTCACGTTCATGCGCCCACCCTAGCCGCCGATGTACGACATCTCCACGCGGCGCTCACGGGCGGATGCGTCGGGTATGGCCGTGTGCGCCGAGCGCGTCTGTGAGTAGTGGTCGTCTCGCGACCGCCACACTCCCGTCAGCGCCTCTGCGAGTTCGTCGTCGGTGCCGCCGCCGCGCATGAGCGCACGCAGATCGTGGCCTCGCGTCGCGAAGAGGCACGTGAAGAGCTGGCCCTCGACGGAGACGCGGGCGCGCGTGCACGCCCCGCAGAACGCGTGCGTGACGCTCGAGATGACGCCGATCTCGCCACCGCCGTCACGGTACCGGTAGCGGCCGGCGACCTCGCCCGGGTAGTTCGCAGCGATCGGCTCGAGCGGCAACTCGGCAGCGATGCGGGCGATCACCTCGTCACTCGGCACCACCTCGTCGAGACGCCAGCCATTGGTCGAGCCGACATCCATGAACTCGATGAAACGCAGAATGTGGCCGGTGCCCTTGAAGTGCCGGGCCATCGACACGATGTCGTGGTCGTTGTACCCACGCTTGACGACCATGTTGATCTTGACGGGGCCGAGGCCGACGGCAGCGGCCGCGTCGATGCCCTCGAGCACGCGCCCGACGGGAAACCGCACGTCGTTCATGGCCTGGAATGTGGCGTCGTCGAGTGAGTCGAGCGAGACCGTGACGCGGTCGAGTCCTGCCTCAGCGAGGGCAGGGGCCAGGTGGGCGAGGGCCGAACCGTTGGTAGTGAGCGCAAGGTCGATCGCCGCGCCACTGGGCGTGCGCAGCGCGGCCAGCATCCGTATCAATTCCTCGATGCCCTTGCGCAGCAGCGGTTCGCCGCCCGTGAGTCTGATCTTCTCGACGCCGTTGGCGACGGCCACGCGGGCGAGGCGGGTGATCTCTTCGAAGCTGAGCAGCTGTTCGCGCGGGAGGAACGCGTAGTCGCGCCCGAAGATCTCTTTGGGCATGCAGTAGACGCAGCGGAAGTTGCAGCGGTCCGTGACCGAGATGCGCAGGTCGCGAAGGGGCCGGCGCAGGCGGTCGAGCACGGGGGCGGCCCCGCGGTCGAGAACGGTTACGGACACGATGATCGCCTCAGATCGACTGCCGATAGCCGAAGAACTCGTGGTCTTCGTTGTAGCCGCCGAAGCCGCCGCCGACCTCGGCGAAGTCGTGCACGAACTCGATGCCCTTGATCCACTTGACCATCTTGAAGCCGAGCTGCACCTCATTGCGCAGACGCAACGGGGCGCCGTGACCGTAGCTGAGCGACTCGCCGTTCATGTCGTAGGCGAGCATGGTGAGGGCGTATCCCATCTGCTCGATGGGGTGCGCGTCGTAATAGATGCCCTCGTCCGGCCCCTCGCCGAACGAGTAGAAGACCACCCACTTGGCGTCGGGGGTCGGCTTCACGAGGTCGAGGATGGTCTGCATCGAGACGCCGCCCCACTTCGCAACGCCCGACCAGCCCTGAATGCAGAAGTGCTGGGTGATCTGCTCGTGGTACGCCATGGAGCGCAGCTGCGTGAGGTCCAGCTCGACCGGGTGCTCGACCAGGCCGCCGATGTGCAGGCGGTAGTCGGCGAAGTTCGTGTCGAAGAGCCGCTTGTACTCGTCGGACTGCGGGTACTGCCCGTTGTGCCACAGGTAGGGCGAGATGTCCTTCTCGGTGTACTGGCCAGGCCGCGTGTCGACGTGCTCGAACAGGCGCTGGGCCGGACCGATGAGCGAGTAGCCGACACGCTGCACCACGCGCGGATGCCGGATGGTGAACGGCGTCGCCGCGACCCACCCGACGATCATCACCACGAGCGAGAGGGCGAAGATCCAGAAGCCGATCCAGCTCTCGTCGTTGCGCCCCGCGTACATGTGGTTGAGGTTGCGCAGGGCCCCGGTGCACAGCACCAGGGTGACGTGCACGACGATGAACAGCAGGAACCAGCACAGCACCAGGAAGTGCAGCGAGCGCGCCACCTGGATGCTGAAGCGCGAGCTGATGACGTGGAACCGGGTCGAGAGCGCCGGCGACATGCCGAGGCCCGTGATGAGCGCGAGCGGCGCGGCGATGAACACCGTGATGAAGTAGGCGAGCAGCTGGAGCGCGTTGTACTCGGTCCAGCCGGTCTCGGTCGGCCAGTTGAGCGAGAGGTACTGGATGGCGACCGAGATGGCATTCGGGAACACGTCCCAGTTGAGCGGGATGAGCCGCATCCATTGGCCTGTGATGAAAAGCAGGATGTAGAAGATGATGCCGTTGGCCAGCCAGAGCGTGTCGACGCCGAGGTGCCACCAGCGGGCGAGGCCGATGGAGTGGCGCATGCCGGGCAGGCCCACCTGGTGGGGAAGGCTGATCGAATCCTTCTTGGCGGTCCACAGCGGGTCTTCCGGCACCGGCCGCTGCACGCGGAACCAGTCTTTGCCGGGGGTCGAGTGCCTGGTCCAGTAGAGGCGCGGGTGGTCGGTGAGAATCTGGGCGCCCGAGCGAATGATGAAGATCATGAAGAAGGCGTTGAGGAAGTGCTGCCAGCCGATCCAGGCGGGGAAGCCGACGGGCGCGCCGTCCGGCATCGTGGAGGTGCCGGGGTAGTCGCTCATGAACGATTGCACGGCAGGGATGTTGCGCAGCCCCTGCGCGACCGCCACACCGATTATGAGCAGCACGAACCCGATGGGGATCAGCCAGAGCAGGTTGAACCACTTCGAATGCCCGATGCGGATGCGCGGGGCGATCCCGCGATCCTGTGGCAGCGACCCCGCGAACGTCATCGGGTCGATGACGTCTTCGCCACGATTCAACTCGCCGCGAAAGCGACGAATGACATCGGGGGTGACGGTGGATGGTGCGGGGGCCGGCAGATCTTCCGGTTTCGGTCCTACGTTCGCCATGGCCTGAGCATAACCCGCACGCCGAATCATTGAAAGGATTGCGAGGAAGACGCATCGCGCGCCTCCGCGATGAGCCAGACCCTGGTGCCGCGGGGCAGAACGCCCTCTGCGCGCTCGAGGCGGACCAAGCCGTCGTCGCCGACGATCCCGGCGACGAGCCGGCCCCCGGCGAGCGCCGACGCGAACGGCGTGGCGCGCTCACCGAGCACGCGTTCGGGCGAGCCATCGTCCACGATGCGGCCCTGGCTGAGCACGGCGACGCGGTCGGCGAGCGCGACCACGTCGAGCACGTCGTGCGTCACCATGATCGCGGTCGTTCCCGTTTCCCTGATGCGCTCGGCGAGCAGTTCGCGCGTCGCCGCCGCCGTCTGAACGTCGAGGGCGGCCATGGGCTCGTCGAGCAGCAGCACTGACGGCCTCGCGGCGAGCGCCCGGGCGATCGCGACGCGCTGCTGCTGGCCGCCCGAGAGCGCGTGCGGCCGCCGCCGTTCGAGGCCGGCCAGGCCGACGGCGTCGAGCCACTCTCTGGCACGCTCGAGGGCGCGTGGGCGGGGCACGCCCTGCGCGAGCAGGCCGTATGCCACGTTCGCAGCCGCATTCAGGTGCGGGAACAGCAGCGGATCCTGCCCGAGCAGACCGATGCTGCGCTGGGCGGGCTCGACCCAGACCTGCGTGTCAGACGGATGCGGCGCGACCGGGCGCGCCGATTGTGGCGCGACCGGCATCCGTGACAACACCCTGCCTCCCGCGCTCACGTGGCCGCTGCCGGGTCGCACGAGGCCGGCGATCGCGGCGAGCAGGGTGGACTTGCCCGAGCCGTTCGGGCCCAGCAGCGCGAGCACCTCGCCCGGCGCGAGGGTGAGCGCGGCGTCGAGCACGAACGCGCCGCGGCGCACGGTGATGTCGGCGTCGAGGGCGCTGGTCGCAGCGGCATCGGACGCCCGCTCGGCGGTCGCGTCGCCCCACGCCCGTTCGGCGTTCATCGCACGGCCCCGGCGCGCCAGCCGCGCATGAGCAGCAGGATCACGATGGCGACCGCGATGAGCAGCAGCGAGAGCGCCACCGCCGACTGCTGGCTGACGCCGGCGCCGTTGAACGCCGTGTAGATGGCCAGCGGCATGGTGCGCGTGACGCCCTGCGCGTTGCCGGCGAAGAGTGCGGTCGCGCCGAACTCGCCGAGGGCGCGGGCGAAGCACAGCACGGTGCCTGCCAGCAGGCCGGGGGCGACCAGCGGCAGGGTGATGGTGCGGAAGATGCGCCAGCGGCTTGCCCCCAGAGTGGCCGCGACGACCTCGTAGCGGGTACCCGCCGTGCGCAGGGCCCCCTCGACGGCGATCACGAGGAACGGCATGGCGACGAACGCCTGCGCGATCACGACGGCCGCGGTGGTGAACGGAATGCTGATGCCGACGGCGGTGAGGCTGCCGCCGAGCAGCCCGTTGCGGCCGAGCAGGTAGAGCAGCGCGATGCCGCCGACCATGGGCGGCATGACGAGCGGCAGCGTGACGAGCGTGCGCAGCGCGCCGCCGAGCCGCGGACCGGTGCGGGCCATGACGGCCGCGAGCGGAACGCCGAGCACCACACACAGCAGGGTTGCCGTGACGCCCGTGCGCAGCGAGAGCCAGAGGGCGTCGGCCGCCTCGCGCGAGGTGATGGCGGCGGGCACGCTGGCCCAGTCGGCGCGGGCGATGAGGCCCACGATCGGCAGCACCAGCAGCGCGAGCGCCACGAATGCCGGGATCATGAGGCCGCGGGGCACGGATGCCGCGTCACGGCTCACGGCGAGCCGAATCCGTAGCGGGCGAGTACAGCCTGCCCGTGCTTCGAGAGCACGAAGGCGACGAAGGCGCGCCCTGCAGCCGGGTTCTCCGCAGCCTTCGGCACGCCGATCCCGTAGCGGTTCGTGGCCTTCGCCGCATCCGGGATGGGCACCCCGTCGACCCGGCCCTTCGCCGCGGTGACATCCGTGACGTAGACGAGGCCGGCATCTGCTTCTCCGAGGCCCACCTTCGTGAGAACGGCGGTCACGTTCTGCTCGTCGCTCGCGGGCTTCACCGTGACGTGATCGGCGTCGAGGAGTGTGCGGGCGGCGGAACCGCACGGCACCTCGGGCGCACAGAGCACGACCTTCAGGCCACTCGACGCCAGGTCGGCGAGGCCGGTGATGTGGTGCGGGTTGCCGGGCGCCACCGCGATCTCGAGCACGTTGCTCGTGAAGGCTCGCGGCGAGCCCTCGAGCAGCCCGGCGTCGCCCACCTTGTCGATGTTGGTCTGGTCGGCCGAGGCGAACACATCGGCGTGCGCACCCTCGATGAGCTGGGTGGCGAGCGTGGATGACCCGTCGTATTCGACCGGCTTCACGGTGACACCGAGGTGCTTCTCGCCGAACCGGGTGGCGAGCTCGGTGAACGCGTCGGTCAGAGATGCCGCCGCGAAGATGGTGAGGTCGCCGGAGAGTGCCGCGCTCGTGTGGCCAGCGCCTGGGGAACCGCCGGCCGCTGGGCCTGCCGTGCCGTCGGCGGCGGTCGCGCATCCGCTCAACAGCAGAGCGGATGCCGCAAGCACCGCCGTCGCCAGCACCCGCCGGCGCCGAGTCGCCCTCGTGCCGGTTGCTGGCCGCGCACTCGCCCTCATCGCCGGCCCGCCTCGCCCGGCGTCTCGACGATGACCGTGGTCGACTTGACGACGGCGACCGCGAGGGACCCGACTTCGAGGGCGAGGTCGCGTACCGCCTCGGTCGACATGAGGGAGACGATGCGATGCGGCCCGCACTGCAGCTCGACCTGCGACATGACGGTGTCGCTCGTGATGGCGGTGACGAGGCCGACGAGGCGGTTGCGGGCGCTGCTCGATGCGCCGAGCGGATTGGCCGGCGCGACCGCGATGTCGGTGGCTCGTGCGGCGAGAGCGGCGCCGTCGATGACCTGCCTGCCCGCGGCATCGGCGCTCGTGGCCAGAGCGCCGGACGCAACCCACCGGCGCACCGTGTCGTCGCTGACGCCGAGCAGGGCCGCCGCCTCGCTGATCCGATATTGCGCCATGAATGCTAGCATACCGCCGCATTTGCGGAAGTCGTGCCGTCTCGCGGGGCCTTGCCCTCTGCGGATCGGGGCATGTTGCGGGTGCCACGCGGCGGCACCCACGATTCGGCCCGACCCTCGCGGGTGCTCCGCTTGCGTCGCTGGATAGAGTGGCGCCATGGTGGATTCCCCGCAGAGTGCGCCGCAGAGCGCAGCGCAGAGCGCCGCGAAGAGCGCCCCCGAGAGCGCCCCGTCTAGCGTGTCGGTCGAGCAGCACCTGGCGCGCATTCTCGCCGAGGTCCAGCCCCTGTCGCCGGTCGACGTCGAGTTGAGTTCCGCGCTCGACCGCATCCTCGTCGACGACGTCACCGCGCGCGTCGACGTGCCGGGCTTCGACAACTCGGCCATGGACGGGTTCGCGGTGCACGCCGCCGATGTCGCCGCGGCATCCGCTGACTCGCCCGTGGCGCTCACGGTCGTGGCCGACCTGCCTGCGGGAACCGCCGAGAACCCGCCGCTCACACCCGGAACCGCCGCCCGCATCATGACGGGCGCGCCGATGCCGAGCGACGCCGACGCGGTCGTTCCCATCGAGGAGACCGACGCGTTCGTTCTCTCGCCCGCCCCGGTCGACGTCGTGCGCGTTCTGCGCCCTGTCGGCGACCGCACCCACGTGCGACGCGCCGGTTCCGACGTGCGCGTGGGCGAGCTCGTGCTGCCCGCGGGGCGCCGTCTCAGCTCGCGGGATCTCGCCGCGGCATCCGCTACCGGGCACGGGGTGCTGCCCGTGCGACCGGCCCCGCGCGTCGGCGTGCTCTCGACCGGCAGCGAGCTCGTGCCGCCCGGCGCGCCGCTGGCGCGTGGGCGCATCCATGATTCGAATTCGTACCTGCTCGAGGCAGCGGTCACCGAGGCGGGCGGCGTGCCCGTGCGCATCGGGGCGGTGACGGATGACGAAGACCTGCTGCGCGAGGTCTTCGTGCGCTACGCGGGCGACCTCGACGCGTTCGTGACGAGCGGCGGGGTGAGCGTGGGTGCGTACGACGTGGTGAAGGCGGTGCTGGCGCCGCTGGAGCACATGTGGTTCGGGCCGGTGCGCATGCAGCCGGGCAAGCCGCAGGGGTTCGGTCGGTGGCATGATGGCACGCCGATCTTCGCGCTGCCCGGCAACCCGGTGAGTGTCTTCGTGTCGTTCGAGACGTTCGTGCGGCCGGCGCTGCGGCGCATGCAGGGGTACGACGATGCCGGGCTGTCGCGACCCGTCGTACGCGCGATCGCCGCGCAGGGGTGGCGCAGCCCGGCGGGTCGGGCGCAATACATTCCGATTGCGGTGACGGATGCGGAGCCGCTGCACGTACGCCCTGCGGCGCGCGGGGGCTCGGCCTCGCACCTCGTGGCGAGCCTCGCCGGGGCGGACGGAATCGCGATCGTGCCCGAGAACGTGACCGAGATCGCGCCGGGCGAGTCGGTGGATGTCAGACTGGTGCGACCATGACAGATCAGCCGTTCACGCATCTCGATTCCGCAGGCCAGGCGCGCATGGTCGACGTCACAGGCAAGACGCCGACGGTGCGCGAGGCGACGGCGACCGGGTTCGTGCGCTGCGCACCCTCGGTTGTGGCGGCGCTGCGCGGGGGCACGGCGCCCAAGGGAGACGTTCTCGCGGTGGCGCGCATCGCCGGGATCCAGGGGGCGAAGCGCACGAGCGAGCTGCTGCCGCTTGCGCACGTGATCGGGGTTCACGGCGCCACGGTCGACCTCGAGATCGTGGACGAGGGGGTGCGGGTCGATGCGACCGTGCGCACCGCCGATCGCACGGGGGTCGAGATGGAGGCGCTCACGGCGGTGTCGGTCGCGGCGCTCGCCATCGTCGACATGGTGAAGGGCATCGACCGCACGGTAGTGATCGAGTCGGTGCGCCTGCTGGCGAAGTCAGGCGGTCGCTCGGGCGACTGGCGGCGCCCCGGCGAGCAGCACGCGGGCTGAGGAGGCGCACGCGGGCTGAGGAGGCCGAAGGCCGTCTCGAAGCCCAGCACCACCTGCGGGCTGAGGAGGCGCGAAGCGCCGTCTCGAAGCCCAGCACCACCGCCTCTCAGTGATCCCCGCCATCGAGCTGGTCGAGAATGTGCGGCACGAGCGGCAGTACCACGGCGAGCCCCTCCTCGACGGCGCCGAGGGAACCGGGAAGGTTCACCACGAGCGCCGACGGCGGCGTCCCCGCGACGCCGACGAGCCCGCGCGTGAGCACCGCGGTGGGGTGCTCCCTGGCACCCTCGCGGCGTAGCGCCTCGGCGATGCCTGGCAACTCGCGCATGAGCAGCGGGCGCGTTCCCTCCGGCGTCTCGTCGCGCGGCCCAACGCCGGTTCCCCCCGTCGTGACAACGAGCCGCGCACCAGACTCGAGTGCGAATTCGAGAGCCCGACGCACGCTCTCGGCGCCATCCGGAACGATGCGTGTCGTCGCGTCGAAGCCCGCTTCCGCCAATAGCGCCGCCGCCCTGGGGCCGGATGCGTCCTCGCGCTCGCCGCGCGAGGACCGATCCGAGACCGTGATGACGGTGGCAGCGGTGCGCTCAGCCCCGTGGCCGTCGTGCGGGTCGCTATGCGCGTGGCCGTGCGGGTCGCCGTGCGGGTCGCCGTGCGGGTCGCCGGGACCGTGCGGGTGATCGTTCGCGTGGCCGTTCGCGTGATTGTGCGCGTGGTGGGAATGACCTGCGTCGGGATGCCCCGCGTCGTGATGACCCATGCCCCTCACCCTAATCATCGAGCGTCCAACCGGCTCCCGTGCGGGCGCAGACGCCTGCGCAAGTCGGATAGGATGCTCTCTGGCCGTGATTCACGGCTCGCCAGGAGGATTCGCCTAGTGGCCTATGGCGCACGCTTGGAAAGCGTGTTGGGTGAAAGCCCTCGGGGGTTCGAATCCCCCATCCTCCGCCAATGTCCTGAGTCGCGTCATAGGTGACATATGAGTCGCGTCACAGGCGTCACCTGAGCCGCGACATCTCTTGCCGCCTACAATCTGAGGGTCGCTCGCTGCGATGAAGAGCAGCATGCGCATAGTAGGTTCGTAGGCGTGAGCAAGGCCCGCGAACGGACCCCGATCAGCCACGCCCGACTGCGCAGTCGGCCCGGCCTGACGCTCGTTCGGTGGCTGTTGTCGGCGGTTGCCGTCGTCGCAGTGAGCGGTGTGGCCGTGGCCGCAGTCGCCACGTGGGATGTCGCCCGCAGCTTCAAACCTCCCGTGGCGCTCGAGCACACTGAGGGCGAGCACGTGCCCAGCATTGGCGCATACGAGGGCGGCCTGAACTTTCTGCTGGTCGGCGATGACAGCGGCGGAGGCAACCCCGCGTATGGCAAGCGCGGCGAGAAGCTCAACGACGTCACGGTGCTCATTCACCTCGACGGCGACCACAAGAACGCCACCATCGTCACGTTCCCCCGCGACATGTTCGTGAAGATCCCGTCATGCCCGCGCGAGGGCGGCGGCCACTACTCCGCCATGTCGTCGCAGAAGATCAACGTCTCGTACAGTTACGGCGGCCTGCCGTGCACCGCCAAGACCGTCGAGGAACTCACGGGCCTCACCGTCTCGTACGCCGCGGATGTGGCGTTCGACGGCGCCATCGCCATCGCCGATGCAGTGGGCGGTGTCGAGGTGTGCCTCGCCGACCCCATCATCGACCGCTACACGAACCCGCCGCTCGATTTGCCCGCTGGCACCGTGAAGCTCGAGGGCCCGACCGCGATCTCGTTCCTGCGCAGTCGCCACGGCGTTGGCGACGGCAGCGACCTCGGCCGGGTCAGCAATCAACAACTGTTCTTCGCGGCGCTCGTGCGCCAGACGCGGGACCAGCTCTCCGACATCCCTCGCCTGTACAAAATTGCCAAGGTTGCAGCGAAGAACATGACGCTCTCCGAGAACCTCTCCGATGTCGGAACCCTCGTGCAGATCGCCCTCGCGTTCAAGAACATCGACTTCGACAGCATCGTCTTTGTGCAGTACCCCAATCATTACCCGGGCGGGCAGGAACCCGACGTGAATGGGGTCCTTCCCACCAAGGCCGCAGCCGAGCAGCTCATGACCGCGTTAAGAGATGACAAGCCAGTCGTGCTCACGGGCGGAACCGGCGGTGCCGGCGCCACTCAACTCGACACGAGCCAGCCGACTCCTCCGGCCGAAGCGGGCGGTGCCCAGACGACGGATGCCGCGGCGACACCCGGCTCGGCCGATGGCGCCGTCACGTTGCCCGACAACGTGTACGGCCAGACAGCGGCCCAGCACACCTGCACCGTGCAGTACCACGGCTAAGCGGCCACCGGTCGACGTCGCGCCCCCAGGCAGTGCGTTCGCGACGAGATCGGGTGTTGCACCTGCATGACTCGTCGCGACACCTCAGTCTCGGCGCTCCAGCCAGCTGCTGTCGTCCGGCACTTCGAGGTCATCGTCGGCCCCCGGCATGTCTGCGAGTCTCTCGCTCATGCTGGGGAGCGTAACCGCAACAGGCGTCGAGCGCTGCTCCACGGCATCCGCTCGCTGGAAACCCTCAGGCTCGGTAGCTGCCACCGCGCAAAGCCGAGTCACGAACGGCGTTCCGCGGCAGTCGGGCCGCGAGGGCCTGTCACGAGCGGGATGCGCGGCGTACGGTCGCGGGCATGAACACGATTCCCGAGAGCCCAGACGAGATTCCGCGCAGCACGCCACCCGAGCCCGGCCCCGAGCCCGGCGGCGACCCTGCGCCCGGCTCCGAGCCGGCACCCGACCCGAGCGTCGAGCCGAACCCGCCGAGCCCAGCCGAGCCGAACCCGATTCCCGGCACCGACCCGGGCTCACCGGCCGGCGAAGACCTGCCATACGACGCCGACGACGGGCAGGACGGCTCTCGCATGTCACCAGAGCCCTCCGGTCAGGAGCACCACAACGCCGAAACCGAGCAAGACACCACCTCCGGCGGCCCTGCGTAACGCTCGCTGACCCCCGGACTGGAGGCCGAAAAGCAGCATTTGTCCCCCAAAATGCCGATACCGCCTGCCCTCCGCTCGGGAGATACTTAGAGCCAGCAAGCAGTGGGGAAGCATGCCGCAACAGAATCTGGCCGCGACACGAGTGGTGCTCAAGCCGCATCGCCACCTTTTCGCGCGCGGCCTGCTCGCCGTCTTCGCCCTGACCACGCCGGTCTTCGCGGTCGTCTACTGGCTGACCGTGCCCTCTCACGCCTGGCCCATCGCCCTGCTCGTGCACGTGCTCGTTCTGCTCGCGTGCCTGCTCTCACTCATCGCGTTCTTCGACACCGTGGTCACCGTCGGCGACCGCACGGTCACCGAGCGTGGCTTCTTCGGCCGGGTGCACACCTTCACCGCCGACCAGGTGGGTTACGCACTGCTCGTCGATGTGTATCAGAGCAACGCGCTCGAGACCACGCCGCAGCTGTTCCTCTGTGACACCGAGGGGCGCCGTCTGCTGCGCCTGCGCGGGCAGTTCTGGTCACGCGAGAGCATGCGCAAGGTGCTCGACGATCTCGAGGTGCCCGTGACAGAACCGTCAGAGGCGGTCACCCTCGCCGAGCTGCACCGCCGATCGCCGAACCTGCTCTATTGGTTCGAGCGGATGCCGCGCCTACGTCGCTCCTGACGCCTCGGTCACACAGGCGCATCTGTCGCAATGCCGAGCAGCGGCCCGCGCGGAGTGCTCGACGGCAACTCGTGGAAGCCGACCCTGTCGTAGAAGGCGCGCGCCGACACGTTGTCCGGCGACATGCCGAGGTGCAGCCGCGGCACGCCACGCTCGCGCAACGCGCCGAGCAGCGTTCGAACGAGCTGCCTGCCGAGGCTCTGACCCTGTAGCCCCGGCAGCAGATCGATGTGCAGATGAGCCGGGTACTCGTCGACCTCGGAAATCAGCATGCGCTCGGGCCGGTAGCCGGCGTCGACGAGCCACTGCTCGCTCTCGCGCTCTGCCTGCCGCGGATGGCGAGACGCAAAGACGGGCACCCAGTCGCGGCGGTAGCGTTCCACGAACTCCCGCGTGTTCGCCGCCGCGATGATGTACCCGCTCACGCGCTCGCCCGTGTCGACGACGAACGCGAGCTCGGGTTCGAGCGCGATATAGGGGCCGGCATAGACATCCGGCATGAGATCGTCGCTCGAGTAGATGCCGGTCGCATCCTTGCCGACCGCCGCGGTGCGCAGGCACACGTCGTAGACGTCGTCGTGATCTTCGGGGCGATAGGGGCGGATGGTCGCGGTCATTCCTCTATCTTGGTGCGACCGGCGGGGCGGGAGGTCTCGATACGCCGGCTGCGCCGACTACTCGACCGGCGGGGCGGGAGCTACGAGAGCGCCAGGGCCGTCCACGACACGGGCGGCAGCACGACCTCGACGGTGCCGTCATCGACGCGGGCTGTGCCGTTCGGCTTCAGCCCGACCCGCTGCTGATCATCGAGCGTGTTCTTCGCGTACACGTCGTCGTCGTTCAGCGTGAGCGCCTCGTCAACCCGGGTGACGCCGAGGCCGCCCGCGTCCACGCGAACGGTGAGCGAATCGGTGCGGCTGCGGTTGACGAGGAACACGGCCGCGCGCCCCGCCTCGGCATCGAACGTCGCGACTGAATCCACCACGTCGGCGGCGCCATACACGGCGGTCTCGTACTGCCCCACCCTGATGCGCGGCTTCAGCACCACGCCTGCGGCGAGCCGGCTCGTGACCGAGAACGGGAAGAAGGTGGTCTGCCGCCACGCCGGCCCGCCGGGCTCGGTCATGATCGGGGCGATCACGTTCACCAGCTGCGCCAGGCTCGCGCTCGTGACCCGGTCGCTGTTCTTCAGAAGTGTGATGAGCAGGCCGCCGAGCACGACGGCATCCGCTACCGAGTACACGTCTTCGAGCTGTCGTGGCGCGTAACGCCACTCGGTGTTGACCTCGTCTGACGCCTGGTGCTCGTCGAGATACCAGATGTTCCACTCGTCGAACGAGAGAGCGATCTTCTTCGAGCTGCGCAGCTTGTTACCCACGTGGTCGGCGGTGGCAACGACCGTGTCGATGAAGTACTGCATGTTGAGCGACGAGGCGAGGTAGGAGTCGAGGTCGCCGCCGCGCTCCTGGTAGTACGCGTGGCACGAGATGTAGTCGACGTGCTCGTACGTGTGCTCGAGAACGACGCGCTCCCAGTCACCGAAGGTCGGCATGCCCGAGCCGGAGGACCCGCAGGCTACGAGCTCCAGCGTGCTGTCGGCCATCTTCATGGCCGCCGCCGTGCGCGCGGCGAGCTTGCCGTAGTCGTCCGCCGTCATGTACCCGGTCTGCCACGGGCCATCCATCTCGTTTCCCAGACACCACATGCGCACGTTGTGCGGCTCGGGAGTGCCGTTGGCGATGCGCTGGTCGCTCAGCGCCGTGCCGCTCGGGTGGTTCGCGTACTCCAGCAGGTCGAGCGCCTCCTGGATGCCGCGCGTGCCCAGGTTGACCGCCAGCATCAGCTCGGAGTCCGTCAGCTTCAGCCACCGGGCGAACTCATCGAGGCCCACCTGGTTGGTCTCGAGCGAGTGCCAGGCGAGGTCCCGCCGCACAGGCCGCTTCTCACGCGGGCCGACGCTGTCCTCCCAGCGGAATCCCGACACAAAGTTGCCACCCGGGTACCGCACCGTCGTCGAGCCCAGCTCCCTGACGAGTTCGACGACATCCATGCGGAACCCGTCTTCGTTCG
Source organism: Microbacterium sp. STN6 (assembly GCF_026410545.1). Lineage (GTDB taxonomy): Bacteria > Actinomycetota > Actinomycetes > Actinomycetales > Microbacteriaceae > Root112D2. Next base: position 217,701 of record NZ_JAPMIT010000001.1, on the reverse strand, counting down.
CATTCGGGTGCCCCGGCTCGTAGATGCCGTTGTAGACGCAGCGCCCGAGGTGCTCGACGAACGAACCGAACAGCCGGCGATTGACGGGTGCGACGACGGCTTCGGGGTCGAGGGCGATCTGGGCTTCGTGCATGGGAGTTCCTTCACTGGTCGAGGGGTTAGTGGCCGTGTGGCCGTGGGTGATAAGACAGCGGATGCGGCCTGCGGCCGACGGACTACTTGACGCTTCCGATCGAGAGGCCGCCCTGCCAGTACCGCTGCAGAGTGAGGAACGAGACCACGAGCGGGATGATCGAGAGGAATGCGCCGGTGATGACGAGGTTCCACAGCGCCTGACCGCCCGTGTTCACCTGAGCCTGCGACTGCAGCGCGCCGAGCCCCACGGTGATGGGGAACAGCTGCGGGTTCGAGAACATGACGAGAGGAAGGAAGAAGTTGTTCCATGTTCCCACGATCGACAGCAGCAGCACGGTCACGATGGCGGGTCGCAGCAGCGGCAGCGCCACCCGGCCGAACACGCGCAGCTCCCCCGCGCCGTCGACCCTGGCCGCATCGATCATTTCGGCGGGAATCGCCTCATCCGAATACACCTTCATGAGGTAGACCGCGAACGGGTTGAGCATGGAGGGCAGGATCATGGCCCACACCGTGTTGGTCAGGTGGGCCGCGCTCATCATGACGAACAGGGGAATCACGAGCACGGTTGCCGGCACCATGACCGAGCCGAGCACGATCGCGAAGAACGCGCGCCTGCCCCTGAACGCGTACTGAGCGAAGCCGTAGCCGGCGAGCACCGAGACGACGGTGGCGCCGAGACCACCCGCGATCGCGTAGAGGAACGAGTTGCCGAGCCACCGCGCGTAGAGGCCGCCCGAGTAGTTGAACAGGGCGGAGATGTTCGCGAACAGATCGAAGTGCGACGCGAACCAGAGCGGGCTCGTCTTGCCGTCGAACAGGCTCTGCTGGCTCTTCGTGCTCGCCACGATGAGCCACCAGAACGGCAGCGCGAAGTAGACGATGAAGGCCGCGAGAATGATGTGCGGGATCGCCAGGGCGCGGCGGCGGGGTGCCGAGCGCCCGGTGCGCCCTGCAGGAGTCTGCTTGCCGCGGCCCGCGCCTCGCGTCACCGCGATGGTCGTGTCGGCAGTGGTGTCGGCGGCGGTCATTTCATGAGTCCACTTCTCTTGCGCGTCGCGAACATGAAGACGTACGAGCCGACGAAGATCACGATGCCGAGCGCGAACGCGATGGCCGACGCGTAATTGAACTGGTGGTACGAGAACGCCACGGTGTACGCGTAGATGTTCGGCGTGTAGTGCGAGGTGATGGAGCCGGATGCCATGCCGCGCAGCATCTGCGGCTCATTGAAGAACTGCAGCGTGCCGATGAGAGCGAACACGAGGATCAGCACCAGCGACGACGCGATCATGGGAATCTTGATACGCACCGCCGTCTGGAACGCGCTCGCTCCGTCGACCCTGGCGGCCTCGTAGATCGTGGGGTCGACGCCCTGCAGCGCCGCGTAGAGGATGATCATGTAGTACCCGGCCCATTGCCACGTCACGATATTGACGAGCGAGCCGAAGACGTTCTGATCCGCGAAGAAGTCCGGCGCCGTGAGCCCGATCCAGCCGAACACCTCCTGCGCGGGGCCGAAACTCGGGCTGTAGAGGAATCCCCACATGAGCGCGCCGATCACGGCGGGCACAGCGTATGGAACGAAGATCATCAGACGCGAGAAGCGGGCGAACCGGCTCGTCAGTGCGTCGAGCAGCAGCGCCGCGATCAGCGAGACCACCATCTGAATGGGAATCAGCACGATCGAGAACAGCACGACGGTCCACACTCCGCTGAGGAAGAGCGGATCGGTGAACGCCTTGATGTAGTTGGCGAAGCCCACCCACGACGTGCCGCCGGCGAGCGTTGTGTTCTGCAGACTCAGCACGAACGCGAAGACGAGCGGGACGATGAGGAACACGAGCAGAATCACCGCGAACGGCGCCGTGAACGCCCAGCCCCATCGCGCCCGCCGCCGTGAGACGACGTCTCCCCGACGCCGTCCAGAGCGCGACATCGCCGCTAGCGGCGGCGCCGTCACTGCCGTTTGAGCCATCAGCCATTTCCTTTGATCATGTGGGGCACGTTGGGTGCCGCATCGTCGAGGGATGCTCGTGGCCCGCGCCCGGGCGGGGCGAGCCACGAGACGCCGGGCGCCGACAGGTCGGCGCCCGACGCATCCGCTATTCGGTGACCTTATAGCCCTGCTGCTTGGCGTAGCTCACGACCGCCTTCTGGTAGCCGGCGAGCGCCTGCGCGGGCTGCTGCTTGCCCTTGTTCGTGGCGTTGACCGCGTCGGTCAGCTTGTCGTAGACCAGGTTCTGGAACGGGCTGAACTGGAACCCCTTGTACTCGGTCGCTGCGGTGAGGAAGACGTCCTTGTTGATCTGCTGACCGCCGAAGAAGTCGTACGCCTTCTCTTTGAAGTAGTCCGATTCGAGGATCGGCTTCCAGAGTGGGAACAGCGCGGCCTTTTCGATGCCGAGCTTCCATGCCGCCTCGGTTCCGAAGATGCCCTCGGCGACGGTGGCCGCCGCCTTCTTATCCTTCGCCTGGTTGCTGACGGCGAACGCGGAGCCGCCGATGTTGATCTGCACGGGGTTCGCCGGATCCCACTGGGGCACGGGGGCGACGCGCCACTGCGCACTCTTGTCTGCACCGGTGAAGCCCTGCAGGTAGCCGGGCAGCCAGGCGGCGGCGATGACGCTCGCGTACGTGCCGTTGACGAGGTGCGTGTTGTAGTCGGTCGTGGAGGCGTCCTCGGTGCCCACGAGCTTCTTCTGCACGAGGTCGTTCCAGTATGAGAGCACCTTGTTGCTCGCCTGATCGTCGAGGTCGACCTTCATGTCCGTCTTGCCTGTGAGCTCGAACGGCTCGGAGCCGGCCTGGGCGAAGAGCGCCGTCTGGTAGGCGCGGCCGTTGCCGGGGAAGTCGGTCATGAGTGTCTTGGCGCCCGCGTCCTTGAGCTTCTGCGCGTCGGCCGCGAACTCGTCCCAGGTAGTGGGAACGGTCAGGCCGTACTTGTCGAACAGGTCTTTGCGGTAGAGCATGCCGACGGGACCACCGTCGACGGGAATCGCGTAGACATCGCCGCCCTTGCTCTCGTCAGACCATGCGCCCTCGGAGTAGTTGTCCTTGAGCTTGTCGGCGCCGAGCGTGCTGAGGTTCACGATGGAGCCGTCGGCGATGTAGCTCGGCACGACCTCGCTCTCGAGCATGACGACATCCGGAGCGCCGGAGCCGGCCTGGATCGCGGTGGAGAACTTCGTGTACTCGTCGTTGCCTGCGCCCGCGTTGGTCCAGCAGATCTGCACCTTCTTGTGCGTCTTGTTGAAGAGGTTGACCACGGGCTTGAAGTTCGGGTACCACGCCCACATCGACACCTGTGTGGCGTCGGAGTGCATGATCTTGTTCTGACAGCTGGAGCCGCTGCCGCCACCGGAGCAACCGGTGAGTGTGACGGCGAGCAGAGCGAGCGCACCGCCTGCTGCAAGGAGCCTTTTCATCAACATTCCTTTCGCGGTGCGTGAGACACCATTGTCTGTAACCGGCTCCGTCAGGGAGCCTTGCTCGTCGTGCGGGCGTGATGCTCGTGCCCGTGCCGACGAAGCTGCGTGCAAGGAGGGAATGCCCTCGTGGGGCGGTTCTACAACGTTGTACTACAACGTTGTAGACATTACAGCGCCCTTTGAGCCCCCCTGTCAAGGGGCATGAGGCAAATCACGCGGATGCGGTGGACTCCCTCGCGACGAGCCGGTAGGCCGAGAGGTACTCCCGTGCATCCTGCATGTCGTGCGCGTCGCCATGCTCCCCGATGCGCTCGAGCAGGATCGAGATCGCCGTCTGTGCGATCTCGCCGCGGCCCGGGTCGATGGTCGACAGGGTGGGCAGCGAGTACCGGGTCTCGTCGATGTCGTCGAAGCCGATCACGGCGACGTCCTCGGGAATTCGCATGCCGGCCTCCTGCATCACACGCATGGCACCGAATGCCAGGGTGTCGTTGAAGGCGACCACGGCATCGAAAGGCACGCTCTCGGCAAGGAACGCGCGCATGGCGGCCGCGCCATCCTTTCTGTGCCAGGTGCCGGCCGGCCTGATGAGACGCTCATCGACGGCGATGCCGGCTGCGTCGAGCGCCTGCCGGTACCCCGTGAGTCGCAGGCCCGCCGATCCGATGACCTCGCCCTCGTGCGCTCCCAGCGCGACGATTCGCCGCCGCCCGAGCGAGAGGATGTGCTCGGTGGCCGCCCTCGCGCCTTCCACGTTCTGCATGGTCACGTGGTCGCGCGGGCCGTGGAAGATGCGCTCGCCGAGCAGAACCATCGGCAGCGAGATCTCGTCGAGAATGCCCACGTCGTCTTCACCGAGAGCCAGCACGCTGTACAGGATGCCGTCGACCATCTGCGAGCGCGGCTTGCGCAGCACGGCCAGCTCGCTTTCGCGATCGTTGCCGAACTGCTCGATCAGCACCGACAGGCCGTGTTCGGCCGCCGCGCGCATGACGGAATCGGCGAGCTCGGCGAAGTATGCGTTGCGCAGCTCCGGGATCACGAGGCTGATCACTCCGGTGCGGCCCGAGCGCAGGCTGCGGGCCGACAGATTCGGCTGGTAGCCGAGCGCGTCGATAGCCTCGAGCACGCGCTGTTTGGTTGTGGGCCTGATGTGCGGGTAGTCGTTGATGACGTTGGAGACCGTCTTGATCGATACGCCGGCAGCCCGTGCCACGTCGTGCATGGTGATCGACACGGCCACCCCTTCCACACCCCGGCCGCGGCCGGCGCGCCGCGAGCGCGGCACAGCATGAAGACTACAACGTTGCAGAGACCGCCTAGTTCGTGAGCGGTGGCACGGTGCGCGGGCGAACCACGAGCCAGAGCGCGGCGACCGAGATGGTGGCCGTGACGGCCATGATGCCGCCCATCGGCACGGCGTCGCTCAGCCCGAGCGCGCCGAGCACGCCCACGAGCGGCGAAACGATGCCCGCCATCCCGAAGTTGACGGCGCCGAGAACGGATGCCGCGGTGCCGGCCTCGTGCCCGTGAGCGTTGAGGCCGAGAACCTGCACGCACGGAAAGCTGAACCCGCAGCACATGATGAAGAACCAGAGCGGAATGAGGATGCCCCACAGCCCTGCGCCCGCCGAGTCGAGCACCACGATGAGCACGCCGCAGGCGAGCATGCCGATCGTGGTCGCGGCGAGGATCCACTGCGGGCCCACGTACTTGGTCAGCCGGGAGCTGGCCTGCACGCCGAACACCACACCGAGCGAGTTGACGGCGAAGAGGAGCCCGTACTGCTGGGCGTCGAACGAGTAGATCTGCTGGAAGAGGAACGGCGACGCCGAGAGGTAGGCGAAGAGCCCCGAGAACGTCATGCCGCCGACGATCGCGACGCCGACGAAGACCCGGTCCGAGAAGATGGCATGGTAGCGCTGGCGCGCGGTGGAGTGCCCCGAATCCTGCCGTCGCTCCTTCGGCAGCGTCTCGACGATCCACAGGAAGACCGCAATGATCACGAGCGTGCCGTAGCCGGCGAGCACCCAGAAGATACCGCGCCACGGCATGATGAGCAGCAGTTGCGAGCCGATCACGGGCGCGAGCACAGGCGCCAGACCACTCACGAGCGCCAGGCGCGAGAGCATGCGCACCAGCGGGCGCCCGCCGAACAGGTCGCGCACGAGTGCCATGGCGACCACGCCGCCCGCTGCCGCGCCGAAGCCCTGCAGAACCCGGAACGAGCCGAGCCAGGCGATATCGGGCGAGAGCGCCGCGCCGACCGAGGCGACCACGTGCAGCCCGGTTGCCAGAATCAGGGGCAGGCGCCGACCCACCTTGTCGCTCCAGGGCCCAACGATCAGCTGCCCGACGGCGAAGCCCACGGTCGTGCCCGTGAGGGTCAGCTGAATAAGCGCGGCCGGCACATCGAAGTCGTGCTCGAGGGTCGGGAACGCGGGCAGGTACAGGTCGATGGTGAAGGGGCCGAGCGCCGTGAGCGCGCCGAGCACGAGAACGTAGACGAGACGCTCACGGCCCGAAAGCGAGTCCCCCGGGTGCACAACGGTGGTCATGCGTTCCTTTGCTGTGGGTGGGATCGAATCGATTCGAGAGCGCCAGCTTACTATGCCGTGGATGCGGGCTTCGCGCCATCCGCTCGGTTGAACGCCACTCGGCCCGCCGAAGTGCCGACTGGCGCGAATCGTCATTCGGCGTAGCCTGCCAGACGCAGAAACGACACGCTGCGCCGGGCGACGTTGCCCGAATGACGACGAAGGAGACGCCATGACGCGAACGCTGAACGAGCCGCGAGACCCGAAGACCGGGCACGAGGAGTTCAAACTCAAGCGACACGTGGGCATGATCGGCCTGCTGTTCACCGCCATCGGCTCGATCATCGGCTCGGGATGGCTGTTCGGCGCGTTCCACGCCTCGCAGATCGCGGGACCGGCGGCCATCTTCTCGTGGCTCATCGCCGCTGTCATGATCATTCTCATCGGGCTCTGCTACGCGGAGCTCGGCCCGATGTTCCCGATCTCCGGCGGCGTGGTGCGCTACCCGCACCTCGTGTGGGGCTCGTTCGGCAGCTACTCGCTCGGCTTCATCACGTGGATCGCCTCGGCCGCAGTGCCCGCCATCGAGGTCGTCGGGGCGCTCACATACGCAACCAAGTTCGCGCCGTTCACCGTGAAGGCCACCGACAACGGAGCGACGGCGCAGGTGCTCACGCCGCTCGGCATCGTCGTCGCCATCGCGCTGCTCGCCGTGTTCGTGGTCATCAACTACTACGGCGTGCGGCTCTTCGCGCAGGTCAACAACGTGCTCGTGTGGTGGAAGCTCTTCGTGATCGCACTCGTGATCGTCGTGTTCCTCATCACCGCGTTCGCCACCACGCGCATGGGCTCGCCCGAGAACTTCACCTCTGCGGGGTTCGCGCCCAGCGGCTTCTCGGCCGTCTTCGTGTGCATCTCGACCGCCGGCATCACGTTCTCGTACCTCGGATTCCGCCAGGGCATCGAGCTCGCCGGCGAGACGAAGAACCCGAGCCGCAACATCCCCATCGCGCTTATCGGCTCGGTCGCCATCTGCGCGATCCTCTATGCGCTGCTGCAGCTCGCGTTCACGCTGGCCGTGCCTGCGCACGTTCTGACCTCGTCACACGGATGGGCGGGCCTCGCATTCAACAACGACTTCGGGCCGCTGGCCGCCCTCGCCAGCCTCGCCGGCCTCGCGTGGCTGGCCTACATCCTGTACTTCGACGCCATCATCTCGCCGACCGACACAGGCCTCATCTACACGACCATCGCATCCCGCGTCTCGTACGCCATGGGCCGAAACGGAAACGCACCGCGCTGGCTGTCGACGAACAACAAGTTCGGCGTTCCCTACTGGAGCCTGCTGGTGACGTTCCTTGTGGGCATCGTGCTGCTGCTGCCGTTCCCGAGCTGGCAGTCGCTGGTCGGCTTCATCACGAGCGCCACGGTCGTCTCGTTCGGGTCGGGCCCGCTGGTCGTCGCGGTGCTGCGTCGCAAGCTGCCGAATCGCGAGCGACCGTTCCGGCTGCCCGGCGGCGACATCATTCCGTTCCTCGCGTTCTACAGCGCCAACATGATCGTGTTCTGGGCGGGCTGGGCGACCAACATGAAGCTGCTCATCACGATCCTCATCGGCTACGTGCTGCTCATCGTGTTCGAGATCGCGGGACGCAAGAACGGCCGCAAGCCCACCCTGAACATCAAGGTCGGGGCGGCGTGGGTCATCCCGTGGTTCGTGCTGTTCGGACTCGTCAGCTGGCTGTTCGACCCGGCCGCGCATCCGGCCATGTTCTTCTGGGTTTTCCTCATCAACCTAGTGATCAGCGCGGTCATCTACTGGATCGCGGTGAAGGTCACGCTCTCGACCGACACCATCAATGAGTACATCGAGGATGCGGCCGAGGAATCAGCGGACGAGGAGAAGCTCGCCGGCGGCCACATCGGCTGAGCGCCATCGGCTGAGCGCCATCGGCTGAGCGCGTCGACGTCGCGCACAGCGCGAGCGCGTGACCGGGTCGGGGCACATGTGGAGTGCGCGCGACAAACACCCACAAAATGGCCCGACCCTCGAAGACTCCGCCACCCCCGCAACCGGGTCGGGGCACATGTGGAGTGCGCCCGACAAACACCCACAAAATGGCCCGACCCTTGGGGCTGTCGACGCCGGGGACGTGAAGAGGTCGGTGAAGCGAGGGACTAGAACGTGCCGAGGTCGGTGAAGCGAGGGGCTAGAACGCGCCGGGGTCGGCGAGCACGCGCTCGAAGGCCCGCTCTGCGGCCCCGATCATAAGCACGTTCGTGCCCAGCTCGGCGCGCGCGATGCGCAGCGACTCCCCCGACGCCCCGAGCGCCGCCGACGCCACCAGTTCGTCGAGCCGCCCGGGCGCCGCCGAGAGCAGCGCCCGCAGGAACCCGCCGAGCACGATCAGCTCGGGGTTGAACACGTTCGTCGCATTGCGCACCGCCACCGCCAGGAACCGCAGCTGCCGTTCGACCTCGTCGCGCACCCGAGGGTCAGCGGATGCCGCAAGCTCCCGCTCCAGCTCGTCAGCGTCGGCGGTCTCCAACCCCAGCACGGCGAGCAGCGACCGCTGGCTGACCTCGGTCTCGAGGCAACCGATCGCGCCGCAATGGCAGCGCACGCCCGCGCTGTTGACGAGCGTGTGGCCCAGCTCGCCCGCGTATCCGGAGATGCCGGCGAGCGGCACACCACCCGTGATCACGCCCGCGCCGATGCCGCTCGCGCCTCCGTTGATGTAGACGAGGTCGCTGACGCCGCGGCCGGCGCCGAAGAGGTGCTCGGCACCGACGCCGAGGTTCGCGTCGTTCGCGGCGAGAACGGGCAACCCCGTGGCATCCGCGAGCATGTCGGCGAAGGGTTCGTCGACCCACGTGAGGTGCGGGGCGAGACGCACCACGCCGTCGCTCTCGCGCACGAGGCCCGGGATGGCGGCGCCGATGCCCACGACGTGCGACGCGGCGCCCAGCTCGACCCGCAGACCGTCGATCACGGCGGCCGCGATGACCACGGCTTCGTTCGCCGTCGGCATGGTCTCGGTAGCGTGGCGCACCCGGCGCAGCAGCGTACCGTCGAGACCGATGACGCCGACCGTGACAGCGTCGACCTCAGGGTTCACCGCGAGCGCGAGCACACCGGGATGCGCACCGACAACAGGGCTCGGTCGCCCGACGCCGTTCTTCTCCTCTGGCACGCTCTCGGTGACGAGGCCGCGCTCGACGAGTTCGCCCACGAGAGCGGCAATGGTCGAGCGGTTCAGACCCGTCACCCGCGTCAGCTCGGAGCGCGACCGGGTGCCCGAGCGGTGCACGAGCCCGAGCACGGTCGAAAGGTTGTGTCGTCTGACGGTGTCGAGGTTGTTGCCGACCACGGCGCTCGCGGCCAACTCAGGCGGGGATTCGCTTGGTGGCGGCCAGCTCGGCGTACCAGCGGGCGCTGTCCTTCGGCAGGCGCTCGAGCGTGTCGTAGTCGACGCGCACGATACCGAATCGCTTGGTGTAGCCGTAGCCCCACTCGAAGTTGTCCATAAGCGACCACACAAAGTAGCCGCGCAGGTCGACGCCCGCCTCCAATGCCCGGTGCACGGCGGTGATGTGGCGGCGGAGGTAGTCGACGCGGTTCTCGTCGTGAACGGCCGGGCCACCGGCATCCGTCGATACGACGTCGTCGAAGGCCACACCGTTCTCGGTGACCATCAGCGGCTGGTCGGGGAACTCGGCGTGCACCGCCGTCAGCAGCTCTTCGAGGCCGCTCGGCTCGATGTTCCAGCCCATCTCGGTGTACGGGCCGGGCTGCGGCAGGAACTCGATGTCGTCGGCGCCCGGCCACGGCGAGGCGCCGACCGCCTTGTGCCCGTCGGCGCTGGCACGCTCGCCCTCGCCGCTCCAGACGCGCACGAGCGTGGTCGAGTAGTAGTTGATGCCGAGAATGTCGATTCTCTGCCGAATAGTCTCGAGGTCGCCCGGCTCGACGAACGACCAGTCGGTGAGCGCCCTGGTGTCCTCAAGCAGGTCGGCCGGGTATGCGCCGTGCAGCATGGGCCCGGTGAAGCAGCGGTTGGCGAGCGCGTCGATTCGCCGCACCGCCTCGGGCCCGCTTGTGCCCTCGCCGCGAAGCGCATGCAGGTTGAGGGTGACCGAGTACTGGGGGTCATTGGTTACGACCTCGCGAAGGGCGCGGATGGCCAGGCCGTGCGCGAGGTTCAGGTGGTGAACGGCGCGCAGTGCCGCCACGGGTTCCGTTCGCCCTGGCGCGTGCGCTCCGGACGCGTAGCCGAGGTACGCGGAGCACCACGGCTCATTGAGCGTGGTCCACACGGCGACCCGGTCTCCGAACGCCTCGCCCACGATGCGGGCGTAGTCGCCGAACGCCTCGGCCGTCGCCCGGTTGGCCCAGCCGCCCTCGTCTTCGAGCGCCTGCGGCAGATCCCAGTGGTAGAGCGTGGCAACCGGCGTGATGCCGCGTGAGATGAGCCCGTCGATGAGCCGCGAGTAGAACGCGAGGCCCGCCTGGTTCACGGGGCCGCGGCCGGTCGGCTGAATGCGCGGCCACGCGATGGAGAACCGATACGCGTCGAGGTTCAGGCTCTTCATCAGGTCGAGGTCTTCCTCGACCCGGTGGTAGTGGTCATCGGCCACGTCACCCGTGTCGCCGTTCACCACCCGCCCGGGAGTGTGGCTGAAGGTATCCCAGATGGAGGAACCGCGCCCATCCTCGCTCGCCGCGCCCTCGATCTGGTACGACGCGGTCGCCGACCCGAACACGAAGTCTGCGGGGAACTGCAGGCCCGAATCCCGATAGTCGTCTCTGCCCGCCGTACCCGCTGCCGTCTGCGTCACCGCCGCACCGATACCTCTCCGTCGACCGGGCGAATCTCCTCGCCCGCTCCAACGACTTTAACGCTCCACGCGCCGCGTGACGTACTGCGCAGCCGCACGGCGTCATCCGTGCGCTCGATCACGAAGTCTGCCGCGGTGCCGTCCGGCGAGGTCACGGTGAGCGTACGGGCAGCGGATGCCGCATCCGCTGCATATACGTCGAGTCGCAACCCGTCGAGGTAGTCGTAGTCGGGCCGGTCGTCCCTGGCGCCGACGGGGATCACGGCTCCCTCGCGCACGTACAGCGGCAGCGACGCGAAGCCGTGCCTCTCGCGGCGCCACCGGCCGCCGACGACCCGCTCACCGGTGACGTAGTTGGTCCAGGTGCCGTGCGGCAGGTAGAACTCGACCTCGCCGTCGGCCGAGAACACGGGGGCGACGAGCAGGTCGGCGCCCAGCATGTACTGCCGGTCGAGCTGGGCGACCGCGGGGTCGAGTGGGAACTCGAGCTGCATGGGTCGCATGATGGGCGTGCCGTGCGTGTGGGCCTCAAGGCCCGCCGCGTACAGGTACGGCATGAGCCGCAGCTTGAGCTTGGTGAAGGCGCGCGTGACGCTCACGGCGCTCTCGGGGTCGGCCTCGGCCGCCTCGTCGGCGTCGAACGCCCAGGGCACGCGGTACGAGTCGCTGCCGTGCAGGCGCGAGTGGCTCGACAGCAGACCGAACGCGGCCCAGCGCTTGAATACGCCGGGGTCGGGGGTGCCCTCGAAGCCGCCGATGTCGTGGCTCCAGAAGCCGAAGCCGCTGAACGCGAGCGACAGCCCGCCGCGCAGCGTCTCGGCCATCGACTCGTAGCTCGAGGTGTTGTCGCCGCCCCAGTGCACGGGCAGCTGCTGTCCGCCCGCGGTCGCCGACCGGGCGAACAGCACCGCCTCGCCCGCGCCGCGTGCCTCCTCGAGCACGTCGAACACGGCCTGGTTGTAGAGCTGCGTGTAGTAGTTGTGCATGCGCTCGGGGCTCGAGCCGTCGAAGTAGTCGATCTCGAGGGGGATGCGCTCGCCGAAGTCGGTCTTGAACGCGTCGACGCCCTGGCCGATCAGGCGCCGCAGGTGGCCCTGGTACCAGCGGGTCGCATCCGGGTTCGTGAAGTCGACGAGACCCATGCCCGCCTGCCACAGATCCCACTGCCAGACGTCGCCGTTGGGGCGCTTCACGAGGTAGCCGGCCGCGGCCGCCTCGGCGAACAGCGGCGAACGCTGGCCGATGTACGGGTTCAGCCAGACGCATACGTGCAGGTCCTTCTGGTGCAGGCGCGTCAGCATGCCCTCCGGGTCGGGGAACGTGCGCGGGTCCCACTCGAAGTCGCACCAGTTGAACTCGCGCATCCAGAAGCAGTCGAAGTGGAAGACGCTCAGCGGCAGGTCCCGCCTTGCCATCGCGTCGATGAAGCCCGTGACGGTGGCCTCGTCGTAGTTGGTGGTGAAGCTCGTCGAGAGCCACAGGCCGTACGACCAGGCCGGCACCGTGGCGGGACGGCCGGTGAGCGCCGTGTACCGCTCCAGAATCTGCTTCGGCGTCGGCCCATAGATGAGGTAGTACTCGAGGCTCTCCCCCGGCACCGAGAACTGCACGCGCTCGACGGCCTCGCTGCCAATCTCGTACGAGACGTGGCCCGGGTGGTTCACGAGCACGCCGTAGCCGCGGTTCGTCAGATAGAAGGGAACGTTCTTGTACGACTGCTCGCTCGACGTGCCGCCGTCGGCGTTCCAGATGTCGACGACCTGGCCGTTCTTCACGAGCGGCCCGAAGCGCTCGCCCAGGCCATAGACCAGTTCGCCGACGCCGAGCGCGAGCTGCTCGTGCACGTAGTGATGGTGACGAGACGGATGCCGCTCATCCGCTGATCGCGCGTTGCCCACGATCGTGCTGGTCACCTCGGCGTCCGGCGCGACGGTCATGTAGCCCTGCGCCTTGTCGCCGCTGGAGGTGAGGGTGCGGCCGGCGGCCGAGAAGGAGAGGTTCCAGCCGGGGCCGCGGGTGACGGTGGCCGTGAGCTCGCCTGCGGTGAGGGAGGCGAGCGCATCCGTCACCTCGGTTGTGACGTGACCGTTCTCGCGCGCCAGGTCGAAGCCGAGCTCATCGCGCACGCCCTGGAAGTGCTCGATGCGCACGCCCACCACGTTGGGAATCGGCGAGCTGAGCGTGACCGTGAGTACGGGACGGTTGAGGGTGTCGCCGCGGCGCTCGATCACCTTGGTGGGCGCGGTGACGACGAGCGTGTCGTCGCCGCTCGCGTCGCTGACCACCTCGATGCCGTATGCCTCGCGTGCGTAGAGGGGCTCGACGCCGGGGCGGACCTGCCAGAAACCGTCGGTGAACTTCACGTGCTGCCTTTCGAGTGGTGCTGCGCAGCGGCTACTTGACGGCGCCGGCGGTGATGCCGCGCGTCAGGGTGCGCTGGAAGATGAGGAAGAAGATGAGCGTCGGGATCAGGCCGAGCAGGGCCGAGGCGCTTGTGGTCGTGACATCCATGAGCCGCTGGCCCTGCAGCGCGGTGATCGCCACGGGCACGGTCTGGTTGTCGTTGCTGATCAGGAACGTCAGCGGGATCAGGAACTCGTTCCATGTCCAGATGAAGAAGAAGATGAGCAGAACCGAGAGCGTCGGCCGTGAGATGGGCACGATCACGCGCCACAGGATCTTCCAGCGGTTCGCGCCGTCGAGCGCCGCGGCCTCGAGGATCTCCTTCGGGAACGTGCCGTAGACGCTCGAGAGCAGGTACGTGCCGAACGCGCTCTGGATCACCGTGAAGATGATGATGATCGACCACACGTTGTCGTAGAGGCCCACCTGCTTGAACATCATGTACAGCGGGTAGAGCAGCGCCTCCTGCGGGATCATGTTGGCCAGCAGGAACAGCACGATGATCCAGGTTCTGGCGCGCACCCGCCCGATGCCGAGCGCGAACGCGTTGAGCACCGAGATGACGACGGCGAAGATCGAGACGAGGCCCGAGATGAAGATGCTGTTCCAGAGCTTCAGCGGGAAGTCGACGCGGTTCCAGAAGTTCGCGATGCTGTGGAAGTCGATGGCCTTCGGCAGCTGCAGCGGGCCGCCCGCGCTGTAGTCCGCGGGCGACTTGAACGAGTTGATGAGGATCAACAGGAACGGCGCAACGATCAGGATCGCGATGATGATCGCGATCACGAGGATCACGTAGTCGGTGGCGGTGCGCTTCGGCTTCTGCTTGTGCAGGGAGCGGGAGGGGTCCCCGGCGCCGCGGCGCCGGGCATCCGTCTTCGCGGGTGACGTGGTGGATGCGGTGGTGGACATCAGTTGGAACGCTCCGCCTTCTCGGCGCGGTTCTGCGCAAGGATGAACAGGATCGAGACGATCACGATGATGACCGTGAGCGCCGTGGCGATGGTGGCGCCGTAGCCCACCTGCTGGGTCTGGAAGAACTCGCTGTACGAGTAGTAGCTCGGCACGATCGTGGAGGTGCCGGGCCCGCCTCGCGTCAGCGCGTAGATGGGACCGAACACCTTGAGCGCCGCGATGGTACAGGTGAGCGTCACGACGAAGATCTCGGGACGAATGATCGACACCGTGATCGCGCGGAACCGCTGGAACCAGTTGGCACCGTCGAGCTCGGCGGCCTCGTACAGTTCGGGGTCGACGCGCTGCAGTGCGGCCATGAAGATGACGACCGGGTAGCCCAGCTGTACCCAGACCATGACGACCATGATGCTGGCGAGCGCCGTGTCGGGGCTGCCGAGCCAGTTGTGCGAGAGAGAGCCGAGGCCGATCGCGTTCAGGATGTTGTTGAGCGCGCCGTCGCTCGGTCTCAGGATCCAGCCGATGACGATGGCGGCGATGACGACGGGCAGAATCTGCGGCAGGTAGTAGGTGGCCCGCAGGAAGCTCGCGAGCTTGCCGCCGAACTTGCGGCCGACGAGGTCGAAGAGCATGGCGGCGAGCACCAGGCCGAGCAGCGTCGGTGCGACCACCATGGCGATGATCATGGCGATGCTGTTGAGGAACGAGGTCCAGAAGACCTGGTCGCTGAACAGTCGGGTCCAGTTGTCGCCGCCGATCCAGATGGGGGGAAGGATGCCGCGGTACGACGTGAAGCTGAGGTACACGTTCCACCCCAGCGGCACCAGAATGATGACGGTGAGCAGGGCGAAGCCGGGAACGAGGTACCACCAGAAGCCACCCCGGCCGCTGTACGGCAGCATGCTGTCGTTGCGGCGCTTCGGGCGGCGGACCGGCGGCCGCTGCGCAGACAGGGTGGTCACGGTGATTGCCTTTCGCGTGGCGTGATTGAGGGGCGGATGATGGGGGCGCCGACTCGCGTCGACACCCCCATCGGTGGTGCTACTTGACGCCGGCGATGCCTTGCTCGTACTCAGTGCCGAGCTCGGTGTTGACGTCCTTCGGGCTCTTCGTGCCGTTCAGCAGCTCCTGCAGGCCGGCGTTGAGCTGGTCGTAGAAGGTGGGCGTGGGCCAGTCCGGGTAGAACGCGATGCCGTCCTTGTCGGTCAGAGCGTTGAAGTTCGCGATCAGCTCCTTGCTCTTCGGGTCGGTGATGTCGGCCGGGTCGGCCGCGACGGGGATACCGCCGTTGTTGCCCATGAGCGCCTGGATCTTCGGGCTCATCGTGATGTCGATGAACTTGTACGCGAGATCCTTGTTCTTGGCGTTGGCGGGCACGACCCACATGTTGCCGGCCGAGCCGGGCGACATTGTGGTGCCGGGGAACAGGAACGTGCCCCAGTCGTAGCCCTTGATCTCATTCGTGAAGCGGCCGTACCACCAGCTGCCCGAGAAGAAGATGGGGTACTTGCCCGCCTCGAACGCGGTTCCCGCATCCTCGGCCTTCAGCCCCGTGGCATCCTTCGAGATGTAGCCCTTGTCTTCCCAGTCCTTGATGGTCTTGGTGGCGTAGCTGAGCTCCTTGCCCTGCCAGTCGACCTTGTCGGTGTACGTCTGGTAGGCGTTGACCCAGTTGCGGTCGGCCTTCGTCAGCGCGAGCTGGTACCAGAGCTGGCCGAGCGGGTACTCGGCGGCGGATTCGGCGAGCGGCGTCACGCCGTTCTCCTTGAACGTCGCCATGGCCTTCTCGAAGTCATCGAGGGTCTTGGGGATCTCGATGCCGTACTTCGCGAACATGTCCTTGTTGTAGTAGACCTCGACGTACTCGCCATAGGTGGGCACACCGAACCAGTTGCCCGAGCCCATGATGCCCTTTTTGCTGTACTTGGCCGTGGTCTGCAGGCTCGGGGCCAGCTTCTTGTCCCAGCCGTACGCCTTGACGGCGGAGTCGAGGTTGGTGAGCAGGCCCTGGCTCGAGATGAGGCCGGCCGTGGCGTTGCCCTTGTTGTACTCGAGAATGTCGGGCGCCTTGTTCGAGTTCAGCACCTGGCTGGCCGTCGTGCGGATCTGCTCGAAGGCCTTCGCCTCGAACTTCACCTTGGCGCCGGTCTCCTGCTCGAACTGCTTGATGGCCGCGTTCCACGCGATGCCCATCGCACTGGTGTCGTCTTCGTAGTCCCACAGCGTGAGCGTCTTGCCCTTGCCGTCGGGGTTCTTGTTGATGGTGTCGCCGTTGCTGCCGTTGCCGCCGCTCGAGCTGCTTGAGCAGCCGGCGAGCAGCATGGCTCCCGCGACCACGATGGCCCCGAGTGCGAGATGCCTCTTACGCATCGAATACCTCCTCGTAATGGAGCGGATGCGCGATGCAGGCCTCGCAGCCACCCCGATGCAATTTGTTGACGACGCCAACATAAACACATCCGGCGCCCGGTTGCAAGTCTCAATTCGGCAACTTTCGGGATCGTGCCGGACGACATGCTCGACTGCGCCTAGACAACGCCGGTTTTGTTCGAGTCGCACACAAACGGGCCAATTTCGCCGAATCCGCGTGTTCGCGACGAGATCGGGTGGTGTGCCACACAGTGTCGTCGCGAACACCCACGCTCGGCAACGCGGCGCGGCGGACGCGTGCGCGGGCGCGGGCGCGTGCGCCGAGCGCGAGTCGGCGTGCGCGTGCGCCGAGCGTGGGTCGGCGTGCGCGTGCGCCGAGCGTGGGTCGGCGGGCGCGTGCGCCGGCCGCCTCACGCGGCAGCGAGGGCGTACGATGCGGGGTCGTCGAGCAGCTCGGCGAACGCCAGTTCGCCGGCGCCGATCATGAGCTGGTCGCGGCCGAGCGCGGCACTGATCACGCGCACGCTCTCGCGAGCCGAGCGGATGGCGCGCTTCGCGAGATCCCACTCGTCGTCTGTGCGCCGAGCGCGATACAGGGCGTCGAGATATCCGCCGAGCACGACCACGCTCGGGTTGAACACGTTCACGGCGTTGCGCACGGCGATCGAGAGCAGCTCGAGATCCTCGTGCACGAGCCGATGCACCGCGTCGCTCGCGCTCGTCGCGAGCGCATCCGCCAACTGGTCCTCGTGCGCGTTGTCGAGCCCGACCGCGTCGAGCAACCGCTGCTGGGTCACCTCGGCCTCGAGGCAGCCGTTCGCGCCGCATGCGCACTCCAGGCCGCCGCTTCGCACGAACGTGTGGCCGAACTCCCCCGCGTAGCCGGCCGCGCCCGTCACCCAGTCGCCGTCGGTGACCGCGCCGCCGCCCACGCCGCTCGCCCCGCCGATGAAGTAGACGAAGTCATCGACGCCGCGACCGGCACCGAAGACGCTCTCGGCCCGCATGCCGAGAATGGCCGCGTTGGCTGCCGACGCGCGGTACCCCGTGGCGCTCGCGAGCATCGCGGTCAGCGGCTCCTCGGCCCAGCCCATGTGCGTGGCCTCGCGCACCTGACCGTCCGAGAGGCGCACCTGGCCCGGCACCGCCACGCCCATGCCGATGACGTGCTCGGCGCGCTCGTGGCCCGAGACGAGGCCGGCGATTCCCGCGGTGGCCCGCGAGACGACCTCGGGCACGGTGAGCGTGCGTTCCGTTTCGAGGCGGATGCGCCGCAGCACCTTTCCGCCGAGGCCCACCACGCCGATGTGCAGCGCGTCGACCTCCGGGTTCACGGCGATCGCCACGACCGAGCTGCTCACGCTGACGATGGGGCTCGGCCGGCCCGCCCGCGAACCGTTCTCCGGCATGCTCTCGCTTACAAGGCCGAGCTCGACGAGGTCGGCAACGCAGGCGCCGACCGTGGAGCGGTTCAGCCCGGTGCGCCGCGTGATCTCGGCCCTCGAGAGAGCACCATCGCGGTGTACGAGCGTGAGGATCGCCGACAGGTTCGCTCGGCGCAGCCGATCCGTGGTGCCGCGCGCCGACGCCAATCGCAGCGCGGGATCATCGGCTGAAGACATGTGACGACTTTATCTCTGCGTGCCAGGCTCGCTCGGCGACGCTCAGCTCACCACGACTCCGGCGTCGCGCCGAGCGGCACCGGCTGCGGGCGCTCGACGCTGCTGGAGATGTCGACCACGCGGTGCTCTGCGCCCGCCACCAGCACGGCCTCCATGATCTCGAGCACGTGCAGCGCCAGCTCGCCCGAGGCACGGTGCGAGCGCTTGGTCTCGATCGCGTGCGCCATGTCAGCGAGACCGAAGCCGCGGGCGGCGTCTGCATAGCCGGCGGCAACCGGCAGGGTGCTCCACTCGCCGGCATCCGCGGTGTAGACCTCGACGCTCTCTGAGAACCGGTTCGGGTCTGGCACGGCGATGGTGCCTGCGGTGCCGTAGACCTCGAACAGCGGCGTGCGCGTGGCCCACACCTCGAAGCTCATGGTCACGGTCGCGGTCACGCCGCTCTCGTGCTCGAGAAGCGCGCTGACATGCGTGTCGACCGCGACCGGCACCGCTGCACCGGCCGACGCACCCTTGGCCACGGTGCGTTCGCGGGCAGAGCGCGTCGTAACGCCGCTCACGCGCACGACCGGGCCGAACAGCGTCACGAGGCTCGTGAGGTAGTACGGGCCCATGTCGAAGAGCGGTCCGCCGCCCGGCTGGTAGTAGAACTGCGGCGCAGGGTGCCACAACTCGTGGCCCGCCGCGCTCCAGTGCACGGATGCCGCAACCGGCTCCCCTACGAGGCCCGCGTCGAGCGCGTGCCGTACCGTCTGGATTCCCGTGCCGAGTACGGTGTCCGGCGCGCTGCCGACGCGCAGCCCCTGCGCGCGGGCGAGCTCGAGCATGGGAGTCGCCTCGGCCACTGTGAGCGCCAGCGGCTTCTCGCCGTACACGTGCTTGCCCGCCTCGAGCGAACGTATGCCGATTTCGGCATGTACCGCCGGAATGGTCAGGTTGAGCACCACATCGACTCGATCGTCGGCGAGCAGTTCATCAACCGTGAGCGCCTCGACGCCCTGTTCTGCGGCGACCTCGGCGGCGCGCTGCGCGTTGACGTCGGCGACGGCCACGAGCTCGAGCCCCGGCAGGGCCGGAAGCGTCGCGAAGTACTGCGCGCTGATGTTGCCGACGCCGATGACACCGATTCTCAGCGGGCTGCCCACAGCAGCCCCCTCTCGACGATCATGCGCACGTTCGGGTCGTCGAGCACCTCGAGGCGGTGGCCGGCCGTGCAGACGAAGATGCGGCCGGCGCCCCACTCGCGGGTCCACACTGCCGGCGTCGTCACGGGCCGGTGCCACGGGTCGAAGGCGCGTGCCTCAACCGTGGTCGTCGCGAGCACGTCGTTGTAGTCGTCGCTCAGCACCCAGTACTGCTCTGTGGTGAGCGTGAAGTCGCTGAGGCCCGCCACGATGGGATGCTCGGCTCGCTCCGGCACAATGTTGATGGTGTAGGTCAGGTAGTTGTCCTCCTGCCCCCCGGCGAGCTCGCTCTTCGGCGCCTTCGCGGCGTGATGCGCGAACTGGCCGCCGATCATCTGCAGGTAATCGGCGCTGTTTCGGTATGAATCGGCGATGCCGCCATGCCAGCCGCCCATGCCGGTGCCGTTCTTCACGGCCGCGATGAGGCCGGCGAGCTCGTTGTCGGCGATGGTGTTCATGGTGTTCGTCTGCACGATGAGGTCGACGCCCGCCATGTAGTCGGCGTCGGCGTAGATGCCGCTCGATTCCTCGACACGAACCTCGAAGCCGTTCGCCTCAAGGAACGGAATCACCGACTCGGTCGTCTCGACCGGCTGGTGTCCGTCCCATCCCCCGCGCACCACCAGCGCGCGTCGCGTTGCGCCGTTCACTTGCTCTCCTCCACGTCGTTATCCACCTGTTGCCACGATGACCGATTCGCCGCACTCGTCTCAACCGCGTCGAGCACCCGCTGCACCTGCAGGGCATCGGCGAACGAGGGGCGAGGCTGCTCGCCGCCGGCAATGTCACGCACGAGATCGACGACCTGGTGCGTGAAGTTGTGCTCGTAGCCGAGGCCGTGGCCCGCGGGCCACCAGTTGCCGACATACGGATGCTCGGGCTCGGTCACGATGATGCGGCGGAAACCCCGCGCATCCGCTCTGTCACTGCCGTCGAAGTACTGCAGAATGTTCGACTCCTCGAAGTCGAAGGCGACGGAGCCCTCGCTGCCGTTGATCTCGAGCCGCACGGCGTTCTTGCGCCCAAGCGCGAACCGGGTGGCCTCGAAGATGCCGACGGGGCCGCCCTCGAAGCGCGCCGTGAACATGGCCGCGTCGTCGACCGTCACCGGCCCCTTCGCCACGTCGTCGCCAGTCTGCCCGTGGCCGCCGAGCCCCACCATCTCGCCGCCGAGCGGCCGCTCGACCACGAACGTCTCGAGCACCGCCGAGACACCCTCGATGCGCAGACCGCTCACCCACTGCGCCATGTCGATGCTGTGGGCGCCGATGTCGCCGAGCGAGCCGCTGCCCGCCTTCGCCTTGTCGAGCCGCCAGGTGAGCGGCGCGTTCTCGTCGCTCAGCCAGTCCTGCAGGTACTGGGCCCGAATGTGACGGATGCGCCCCAGCCGGCCTTCTTCAACGAATCGGCGGGCGAGCGCGAGCGCCGGCGTGCGCCGGTACGAGTAGCCGCACATGGCGTAGACCCCGGCGAGCGCGGCGCGCTCGGCGGCATCCGTCATCTCGCGTGCCTCGGCCACGCTGTTGGCAAGGGGCTTTTCGCACAGCACGTGCTTGCCGGCCTCGAGCGCGGCGATCGCGATGTCGCGGTGCGTGTCGCCTGGCGTGCAGATGTCGATGAGGTCGATGTCGTCGCGCTCGATGAGGCGGCGCCAGTCGGTCTCGACCGAGGCCCAGCCCATGCGGTCGGCCGCCTCGCGCGCGGCCTGCTCGTTACGGCCGGCCAGCGCCGTCAGTTGCGGCGTCATGGGCAGGTCGAAGAAGCGGTGGGCGTTGCGCCACGCGTGTGAGTGGGCGGCGCCCATGAACGCGTAGCCGACCATGCCGACGCGCAGGGGCGTGGTCTGGTTCGGTGACGAGGCGTGAACCACTGTTCCATCTCCTTCGAAGGCTGCAGACCGGATGGCCGGTCCCTGAACGACCCTAACCCGTCGGGCGCCTCAGCCGGTCACCGACGAGCACGTGCTGAAGCGGGTGGCGGGCGGCGGGGGCGGCAGGTTCACACTCCCACGGGCGCCGAGCGCACCGGTGCGCCGAGGTCAACGGAGACCACGCGCGCGTCTCTCGTCGTGACTCGGTGCACATCGCCCGTGATCGCGAGGATCGCGCGCGGGGTCGCTGTGCCGGGCAGGCGTCGAACCGCCGCCTGCTTCGAGTTGACGATCGCCCCGCCGGTCGCCTCTTCGGTGATGCCGGCGGCAGAGGCTGCCGCGTGCGAGGCGACCCACACCTCCACGTCACCCGGCTCGACGATGCGCGTCATGCGGCGGTCGCTGAAGGCGAAGCGGGTCGTCGGCACGGTGAAGCTCACCCGCACGGACTGCCCGGGCTCGAGTTCGACGCGCGTGTATCCGAGCAGCTGCGCGACGGGCCGCGTGATCGAGGCCTGCACGTCGTGCCCGTAGAGCTGAACGGTGTCGACGCCGGCCACGTCGCCCGTGTTCGTCACGGTCACCGAGGCGGTGAAGTGCTCGCCCGCGCGCACCGCCGCATCCACGCTGAACTCCGAGTAGGCGAACGACGCATACGACAGTCCGAACCCGAACGGCCGCAGCGGCGTCGGGTCGGTCGCCGTCACGTCAGAGGGGCCGCCCAGAATCGGGTGCAGGTACGAATACGGCTGCGCTCCGGCCGAGCGCGGCAGCGAGACGGGGAGGCGGCCGGAGGGGTTGACCGTGCCGGTGATGACATCGGCGATGGCCAGGCCGCCGCCCTCGCCGGGGAAGAATGCTTGCAGCACGGCCGCGGGCGCCGTCTCGGCGCCGTCGAGCGCCCAACTGACCGCATACGGCCGGCCGGTGATCAGCACAACGACCGCGGGAGTGCCGCTCGCCACGACCGCCTCGACAAGCTGCCGCTGAACGCCGGGCAGCTCGAGCGACTCTGAGTCGTTGCCCTCGCCGACCGTGCCGCGACCGAAGAGCCCGGCCTGATCGCCGACGACCACGATCGCCAGCTGCGCGGATGTCGCCGCGGCCACGGCCGCCGCGATGCCGGAGGTGTCATCGCCCTCGACCGAGCACCCCTCTTCGTAGACGAGTTCTGGCGTCGCGCGGCCCGAGGCTCGGAACGATGCGGTCAGCGCCTCGTACACGGTCGGGATCTCGAATCCGAGCGGCAGTTCGGGGTAGCCGGCGAGCACATGATTGGCGAAGGAGTAGCAGCCCTGAAGCGCCTCAGCCCGGTGGGCGTTGGGGCCGATGACGGCAACGCGGGGGTGAGGGGTGTCTGCGGCCGAGAGCGGCAGCACGCCGTCGTTCGACAGCAGCACGATCGACTCCTCGGCGAGCTGGCGGGCGAGCTGCTGATGCCGGGGCGAATCGAGGTCGACCTGCTCGGGCGGATCGTTCTCAAACGCGTCCTGCTCGAGCAGGCCGAGCTCCTCCTTCTGCGCGAGGGCGCGCAGCACCGCCCGGTCGACATACGCCTCATCGAATTCCCCGGCGCGGATGCGGTCGGCGAGCGGCTGCAGGTATGCATCGCCGGTCGGCAACTCGATGTCGATGCCCGCCTCGAGCGCCAGCGCCGCCGCCTCGCCGCGGTCGGCCGCGACGGCGTGCATGACCTCGAGGAACGCCACCGCGAAGTAGTCGGCGACGACCACGCCCTCGAACCCGAGCGTGTCGCGCAGCAGGCCGGTGAGGTAATCGCCGTTCGCGGCCATGGGGATGCCATCGACGTCGGTGTAGGAGTTCATCACCGACTTCGCGCCGCCGTCGAGAAGCGCCATCTCGAATGGGGGCAGGAACACGTCGGCGAGCTCGCGCGGGCCGGCGTGCACCGGGGCGTGGTTGCGCCCAGCGCGTGAAGACGAGTAGCCGAGGAAGTGCTTGAGCGTCGCGTGCACACCCGCATCCTGCAGCCCGCGCACATACGCGGTGCCGACGGTGCCCACGAGGTAGGGATCTTCGGCGATGCACTCGTCGACCCGCCCCCAGCGCGGGTCGCGCACGACGTCGAGCACGGGTGCGAGCCCTTGGTGGATGCCGAGCTGCTTCATGGAGTCACCGATGGCGCGGCCCACCTGCTCGACCAGCTCGGGGTCGAACGACGCACCCCATGCCAGCGGGGTCGGGAACGTCGCGGCCTTCCAGGCGGCAAGCCCCGTGAGACACTCCTCGTGCACGAGCGCGGGGATGCCGAGCCTCGTCTCCCGCTTCAGCCGGCGCTGCTCGCCCCAGAGCCAGGCCGCGCGCTCGGCAGCCTCGACCGGCCTCGTGCCGTACACGCGCGTGTAGTGCCCGATGCCGTGTGTGGTCACCTCGGCGAGGTCTCCCGCGGGCTTCTGCCCCGCGGCCATCTCGCCCTGCATGGGAGCGACGAGGCCGTTCTGGTCGAGCCAGTAGCCCACGATCTGCGCGAGCTTCTCTTCGAGGCTCATGCTCTTGTGCAGCGCTCGCACGCGCTCGGAGACCTCGGGCATGCGGACATCGGCGGCGGTCACAGAATCATCACTTTCGTTTTCAGAACGGCAGAGGAGTGCCAGGGTGTTGCGGGCCCCGACCGCATGGGCGCGATCGGGCGCCGCAGCTCACCCCTTGACCGCTCCGGTGAGCCCGCCGACAATGCGCCTCTCGAAGATGGTGAAGAAGATGAGCGCCGGGATCATGGACAGGGAAGTGAATGCCAGCACCTTGGCTGTGTCGACCGAGTACTGCGAGGCGAAGGCCTGCACGCCGAGCGGAAGGGTGAACGTCGACTGATCATTCAGAATGAACAGGGGCAGCAGGTAGCTGTTCCAGCTGGCGATGAACGCAAGAATGCCCACCGTCACGACGCCGGGAACCGACAGCGGCACAACCATGCGGAAGAAGAAGCCGAGCCGGCTGGCCCCGTCGATCGACGCGGCCTCCTCGATCTCGTCGGGGATCGCCTTGAGGAACGGCACCAGAATGATCACGGTCGTCGGCAGCGCGAACGCGATCTGCGGCAGGATCACGCCGGCCAGGTTGTTCATGAGGCCGATGTCCTTGACCAGGATGTACAGCGGCGTGATCGCCACCGTCATGGGGAACATGAGGCCCGCGGCGAACAGCGAGTACATGGCGCCGCGCCCCTTGAACTCGTACCGCGCGATCACGAAGCTCACCATGACGCCGAGAACGACGACCCCGACGGTGGTGGTCAGGCCCGCGATCGCGGAGTTGCCGATCTCGAGCCAGAACGTCGAGCTTGTGAGCACGCTCGCGTAGTTGTCGAACTGCCACGGGCTCGGCCAGCCGGCGGGCGACGACGTGATCTGCGAGTTGCTGCGGAATCCGCCGATGACGATGTAGAGCACCGGTGCGAGGCACACCGCGATGAAGACGAGGGCGATGAAGTAGGTGACCGGGCTGCCCCAGTGGCTGGACTCGGCCGCGCCCTTCTTCTCTTTGCGGGGCTTCTCAGTGCCCGCCGCGCGGTTCAGTGTGATGGCTGACATTACTTCTGCCTCTCAGTGACTGCGCCCGCCATGTCGCGGCGCAACACGAAGCGCTGGTAGACCAGTGCGATAACGAGTGAGATCAGGAACATGACGACGGCGACGGCATTGCCGTATCCGTAGTTGCCCGAGGTGCGCCCGTTGGCGACCATGTATGTCGCCATGGTCGAGACGCCCGCCGTCGACGCGATGTACTGGCCCCAGATGATGTACACGAGGTCGAACAGCTGCAGCGAGCCGATGATCGACAGGAACGCCCAGATGCGAATCGTGGGGCCGAGTAGCGGAAGTGTGATGCGCCGCTGGATCTGCCAATAGCTTGCCCCATCGATCGCCGCCGCCTCGAAGAGCTCTTCAGGGATGCTCTGCAACCCTGCGAGGAAGAGGATGACGGCGAAGCCGATGTACTTCCACGAGATGATGATCATCAGCGACCAGATGGCGATGCCCGGATCAGAGAGCCAGTCGGCCTTGAGGAAGCCGAGCCCGATGCTCTGCAGCAGGTCGTTGACCGCGCCGGAGGTCTGCAGCATGAGGCTCCAGCCGACACCGACGATGACCTCGGAGATGACGTACGGTACGAAGATCAGCACGCGGATGATGGACCGCCCGCGGATCTTTCGGTTGAGCAGAAGCGCCAGGACGATCGCGACGGGCCCCTGAATCACCAGGGAGAGTACGACGATGATGCCGTTGTGGATCAGCACCTCGTGGAACGCGGTGTCCTTGAAGATGACCAGATAGTTGCCGAGGCCGACGAAGTCAAGCGGCGGCCCGAAGCCCTTCCAGCGGAAGAAGCCGTAGTAGGCGGCGAGCGCCACCGGAAAGATGACGAACCCGACGAAGACGATGATCGCCGGTCCGGAGAGGACGGTGATTTCGAGACGCTTGCGCCAATCGGTTGCTCGTCGCCTCGGCCGCGGCTCGGCTGGGGACGCCGCACTGCGTGCGACGCCCCCGGCCGTCTGCGTGCCCTGAGGCGGCTGCTGATCGGTCAACGACGATGCGCCTTGGGGCCTGCTCATATTGTCTGACTATCCCTTGGCCGCGGCCTCGTCGACCGCCTTGATGATTCCCTCGGGGGAGCCCTTGCCGGCCAGCAGGTCGACGACGGCAGTGTTGAGCGCGTTGCCGACGTTCTGCCCGTAGAGGGTGTCAAGGTACTGCGACACGAAGGGCGCCTTGTTGAAGGCCTCGAGGACCGACTTGAGGTACGGCTCCGTGATGACGCCCTGCGCGTCCTTGTTCACGGGGATCGCGTTGAACGCCTTGTAGTAGGCCTCCTGCACGTCCTTCTTCGTGATGTAGTTCAGGAACTCGGTGCATTCCTTCACCGGCGCCTTAGCGGAACACGAGTACCCGTCGATGCCGCCCATCATGGAGCCGGGGGCGCCCTCACCGCCCGAGATGGCCGGGAACGGGAACCAGCCGAGGTCGGGAAGCGGCTTCTTGTCCGGCGTCAGCGACGCGATCACTCCCGGGTCCCATGCGCCCATGAGCTCCATGGCGGCCTTGTGGTTGGCCACGAGGCCAGCGGAGCTGCCCGCGCCCTGCTGGGCGGCAGTCGTGAGGAAGCCGTCGTTGAACGGGTTTGTCTGCTTGAACGCCTCCAGATCCTTGCCCGCCTTGATCCAGCACGGGTCGTCGAACTTCAGCGTCTCCGCCGTCTTCGACAGCGTCTGCTCGCTGCACTCGCGCAGCGCGAAGTTGTAGTACCAGTGCGCGGCAGGCCAGGCATCCTTCGCGCCCACGGCGATGGGTGCGACGCCGCTCGACTTGAGCTTCGACACTGCCGAGTTCAGCTCGTCCATCGAGGCGGGTGGCGTGTCGATGCCGGCCGCCTTGAAGAGGTCCTGGCTGTAGTAGATGCCCTCGGGCAGCACGTCGACGGGCATCGCGTAGATCTTGCCCTTGTACGACTCACCCTTGAACGCCCCGTCGCCGACGGCGGCCTTCGTATCGGCACTGATGTGGTCGGTGATGTCGAGCACCTGGCCCGCGTCGACCATTGCGGCCATCTTGCCGCCACCACGCTGCAGGAAGATGTCGGGAGCGTTGCCCGAGTTCATCGCGGTCTGCAGCTTGCCGTCGAGGTCTTCGTTCTGAATGGTCTGGATCTTGATGGTGACGTTCTTGTGCGAGGCCTCGAAGTCTTTGACCGTCTTCGCCCAGAATGCCTTGCCTGGCCCGGTGGTCGAGTTGTGCCAGAAGCTCATCGTGACCTTCTTGCCACTGTCTGCCGACCCGCCGTTGTCGCCTCCGCTCGTGCAGGCAGAGGCGAGCATCGCGGTGCTCGCGGCGAGCGCGATAATGCCCGCGACTCGAATTTTCCTCTTCATTGTGGAAACTCCTTGGTAGTGATTGGTGACACCGGCAGCGCCTCTGCCGCGAATAGAGCATCGCACCGGCATCCGCGATTTGTCAATCGATATCGATAACGTTTTCGAAACGTCTCCTTTTCGCGTCGATCCGGGCCGCGCTGGCTGTACTGTAAGCACTATGAGCACCGACGTCGAGCCCTCTCCCCTGCTGGGGCGAGTGACGATCACCGACGTCGCGCGAGCCGCGGGAGTCTCAGTTCCCACGGTCTCGAAGGTGGTGAACGGCCGCTACGGCGTCGCCGCCGCGACCTCCAAGCGCGTGCTCGAAGTGGTCGAGGAGCTCGGCTATGAGACGTCGCTGGTGGCGAGCAGTTTGCGTCGCAGGCAGACGAATGTCATCGGCATTCTCGTGGCCGAGTTCGAGTCGTTCTCGGTCGAACTGCTCAAGGGCGTCTCGGCCGCCGCCGCGGGCACGGGATACGAGGTTCTCGCGTATTCGGGGCTGGTGACGGATGGCAGCCCGACGGGCTGGGAGCGCCGATCCCTCTCGCGCCTGGCCGGCACCCTCATCGACGGCGCCATCATCGTGACGCCCACGGTGCTCATGCCCACGACCTCCATTCCCGTCGTGGCGATCGACCCGCACACCGGCCCGGGCGGACCGTCGACGATCGACTCCGACAGCGTGGGCGGCGCACGATCGGCGACGCGGCATCTCATCGAGCTCGGCCATCGTCGCATCGCTCATATCCGCGGCCGTGGCGACCTCGCATCCGCACAATTGCGCGAGGAGGGGTACCGCCAGTCTCTTGCCGAGGCCGGCATCGCCTTCGACCCCGAGCTCGTACGCGACGGCGGCTACAAGGCCGCGCTCACCTCTGATGCGGCGCGCGAGTTGCTCACTAGGGCCGACCGGCCGACCGCCGTCTTCGCCGCGAACGACATGTCGGCGCTCGGCGTGCTGAAGGTCGCCGCCGAGCTCGGGCTGCGCGTGCCCGAGGACCTCTCTGTCATCGGCTTCGACGACATTCCCGAAGCGGCGAGCGCGACGCCGCCGTTGACCACCATGGCGCAGCCGCTGCACGACCTCGGGGCCCAGGCGCTGCAGATGCTGGTGCAACTGCTCGACGGTCACGATGTGCCGAACCACGTGCAGCTGCCCGCGAAGCTCGTGGTGCGGGCGAGCACCGCCGCTGCCCCTGCGGCCTGAGGCCGCGAGGGGCGCTTGCGCCCGTCGCGCATCCTGATATGTTTGGTCAAACAACATTTCTCGCATCATTCGAAAGCGAACTGCACCGATGCACGCTGCCTCCGTCTCCTCTCTCCGGGCGCCCGCTCACCGCCTGCACGAGAGCACGCTGACGGTCACGGATGCCGCCGGTCGCCCGCTGCCGGGCGCCGAACTCGTCGTGGCCCAGACACGCCACGCCTTCTGCTTCGGCAACATCGGCTTCGACTTCATCCCGCTCGCAAACGGTGAGCCGGACGAGATCGGCACCGAGCAGCTCGCCGACCTGTTCGTCGATGTCTTCAACACCGCCACCCTGCCCTTCTACTGGGGCCGCTTCGAGCCAGAGCGCGGCAGGCCCGACACCGCGCGGCTGCAGCAGACGGCCCGCTTCTTCCGCGATCGCGGCGTCGCCCTGAAGGGCCACCCGCTCGTGTGGCACACGGTGCAGCCCGACTGGCTTCTCGGCCTGCCGCTCGACGAGGTCGAGCGCCTGCAGCGCGAGCGCATCCGCCGTGACGTGGCCGACTTCGCCTCTCTCATCGACACGTGGGATGCCATCAACGAGGTCGTCATTATGCCGGTGTTCGCGAACGGCGACAACGGCATCACGCCGCTCGCCCGGGCGAAGGGGCGCATCCCCATGATCCGCCTCGCCTTCGAGGAGGCTCGCGCCGCAAACCCGCGCGCCACGCTGCTGCTGAACGACTTCGACCTCTCGAGCGCGTACGAGTGCCTCATCGAGGGCGTGCTCGAGGCCGGCATCCGCATCGATGCGCTCGGCCTGCAGACGCACATGCATCAGGGCTACTGGGGCGAAGAGAAGATGCTCGCCATGGTGGACCGGTTCGCCCGCTACGGTCTGCCGCTGCACCTGACCGAGACCTCGCTCGTCTCGGGCGACGTGATGCCGCGCGACATCGTCGACCTCAACGACTACCAGGTCACCGAGTGGCCATCCACGCCCGAGGGCGAGGCCAGGCAGGCCGATGAGCTCGAGCGGCACTACCGCTCGCTCGTCTCGCACCCCGCCGTCGAGGCCATCACGTATTGGGGCATCACCGACGCGGGCGCCTGGCTCGGCGCGCCGATCGGCCTCGTGCGCTCCGACGGAACGCCCAAGCCGTCCTACGAAGCGCTGCGTAGGCTGGTGAAGGACGAGTGGTGGCTTGCGCCGACGACCGTCGTCACGGATGCGCACGGGCGCGTCACGGTGACCGGCTTCGAGGGCGACTATGAGTTGCGCGCTGGGGCAGCATCCGCTCACTTTTCTCTTCGTTCCGACACGCAACACACACCTCATCCATCCAAACGAGACGCTGAAGGGCTGATCACATGACCCCCACCCCCACCAAGGCCGACAAGTTCTCCTTCGGCCTCTGGACCATCGGATACAACGGCACCGACCCGTTCGGCGGGCCCACCCGTCCGCAGCTCGACGTGGTCGAGGCGGTGCACAAGCTCGCGGAGCTCGGCGCATACGGCCTGACGTTCCACGACGACGACCTGTTCGCGTTCGGCTCGACCGACGCCGAGCGGCAGAAGCAGATCGACCGTCTCAAGCAGGCGCTGGCCGACACCGGCATCATCATTCCGATGGTCACCACCAACCTGTTCAGCGCGCCGGTCTTCAAGGACGGCGGCTTCACCTCGAACGACCGCGACGTGCGCCGCTTCGCGCTGCGCAAGGTCATTCGCCAGATCGAGCTCGGCGTCGAGCTTGGCGCCAAGACGCTCGTCATGTGGGGCGGGCGCGAGGGCGCAGAGTACGACTCGGCCAAGGACATCCGTGCCGCGCTCGAGCGCTACCGCGAGGCCGTCAACCTGCTCGGTGACTATGTGACGGATAAGGGCTACGACATCCGCTTCGCGATCGAGCCGAAGCCGAACGAGCCCCGCGGCGACATCCTGCTGCCCACGCTCGGTCACGCGCTCGCGTTCATCGAGACGCTGGAGCGCCCCGAGCTCGTCGGCGTGAACCCCGAGGTGGGTCACGAGCAGATGGCCGGCCTGAACTTCGCCGCCGGCATCGCGCAGGCGCTGTACCAGGGCAAGCTGTTCCACATCGACCTCAATGGCCAGCGCGGCATCAAGTACGACCAGGACCTCGTGTTCGGGCACGGCGACCTGCAGAACGCGTTCGCGCTCGTCGACCTGCTCGAGAACGGCGGGGCGAACGGCGGCCCCTCGTACGACGGCCCGCGCCACTTCGACTACAAGCCGTCGCGCACCGAAGACATCACGGGGGTCTGGGACTCGGCCGCGGCCAACATGCGCACCTACCTGCTGCTGAAGGAGCGGGCGGCCGCGTTCCGTGCCGACCCGGAGGTGCAGGAGGCGCTCGAGGCCTCGCGCGTCGCGCAGCTGTCGGTGCCGACGCTCGGCGAAGGCGAGTCGTACGACGACCTCATCGCCGACCGTTCGGCTTTCGAAGAGTTCGACACCGAGGCGTACTTCGGCGGCAAGGGCTTCGGCTTCGTGCGCCTGCAGCAGCTGGCCCTCGAGCACCTGCTCGGCGCCCGCGGCTGACCGTCCACGCCGCGCACAACTCAGGAGCCACCATGGCATTCGTCGCTGGGGTCGACTCGTCGACCCAGAGCTGCAAGGTCGTCATTCGTGACGCGGCCACCGGCGCACTCGTGCGCGAGGGCCGCGCATCCCACCCCGATGGCACGTCGGTCGACCCCGACGCGTGGTGGGGCGCTCTGCTGACGGCCATAGCGGATGCCGGTGGGCTCGACGGCGTCGAGGCGATCTCGGTCGCGGGGCAGCAGCACGGCATGGTGGTGCTGGATTCGGACGGGCGGGTGATTCGCGACGCCCTGCTGTGGAACGACACGCGCAGCGCCCAGGCCGCGAGCGACCTGATCGACGAGGTGGGCCGCGACGAGTACGCGAGGCGCACGGGCACGGTGCCCGTGGCATCCTTCACCGCCACCAAACTGCGCTGGCTGCGCGACGCGGAGCCGGAGAACGCGGCGCGGGTCGCGGCCGTCGCGCTGCCGCACGACTGGCTGACGTGGCGGCTGCGCGGGTTCGGGCCCGAGGGCGAGAGTCCGCTCGGCCCGCAGCTCGGCGAGCTGGTGACCGATCGGTCGGATGCGAGCGGCACCTCATATTGGAACCCCGCAGACGACGGTTACGACCGCGAGCTGTTCGTTCGCGCGCTCGGCCACGACGCGATCCTGCCGCGCGTGCTCGGCCCCGGCGAGCGTGCGGGCGTGACGCCGGATGGCATCGTCGTGGGCCCGGGCGCGGGCGACAACGCGGGTGCGGCCCTCGGCCTCGGCGCGGCGCCGGGCGACGTGATCGTCTCGATCGGCACGAGCGGCACGGTCTTCGCGGTGACGGACGAGGCCGCTCACGACCCCAGCGGCACCGTCGCCGGGTTCGCGGATGCCTCGGGCGCCTTCCTTCCGCTGGTGGCGACCCTGAACGCCGCGCGTGTGCTCGGCTCGGTCGCCGCCGTGCTCGGCGTGGACCACGACGGGCTCGCTTCCCTCGCGCTCTCGGCAGAGGCCGGCGCGGGCGGTGTGGTTCTTGTGCCGTACTTCGAGGGCGAGCGCACGCCCAACCTGCCTGCCGCGACGGCGAGCTTTCACGGCCTGACGCTGGCGTCGAACACGCGCGCGAACATCGCGCGCGCCGCCATCGAAGGCATGCTGTGCGGCCTGGCCGCGGGTCTCGACGCCGTGCGCGGTGTGGGCGTGCGCGAGAAGCGACTGCTTCTCATCGGCGGTGCCGCCCAGAACCCGGCCGTCGCACAGATCGCGGCGCAGGTCTTCGACGCACCCGTGGTCGTGCCCGCGCCCGGCGAGTACGTTGCCGACGGCGCCGCGGTCCAGGCCGCGTGGGCGCTGAGCGGAACCCGGCCACGCTGGTCGGTGACGATCAGTGCGGAACCCGAGCCGGACCACCGTGCGATCATCCGCGAGCAGTACGCGCGCTACGCGTCGCTCGTCGAATAGCGCCGTTATCGCGCGTTCTTCGCTACTCGACCAGGGACGAGGCGAGCGACGTGCCGGCTTCGCGCAGCCAGCGCACGGGCTCGGCGAGGGCGGCCTCAAGGCCACCGGCGAGCTCGACGAGCGAGACGGCCGCCGCGAAGTCGTCGGTCGGCGCCTCGATGCCACCGGCGACGAGCATGGCGCGCGCGCCCGACGCCTTCGCGAGCGCGCTCGCATAGGCCGGCACCTTGCCTGCCGCTGACTGCGCGTCGAAGCGACCCTCGCCCGTGACGAGCACGTCGGCGCCTGCTGCGGCGGCGGGCAGGCCGAGGGCGTCGCCCACCGCGGCGGAACCGGGCGCCAGCCGTGCACCCCACGCGAGCAGGCCGAACCCGGTGCCGCCCGCCGCTCCGGCGCCCGGCGTCGCGGAGTCGGCGGGCATCAGGGCGGCAAGACGCGCGAGTCCGCTTTCGAGCAGGGCGAGCTCGGCGGCATCCGCGCCCTTCTGCGGCCCGAAGACCGCGGCCGCGCCGAGCGGACCGAGCAGCGGGTTCGTCACATCACTGAGAATCAGCGCCCCGGATGGCGGCAGCGGGCGCAGACCCGCGGTGTCGACGCGCGCCACGTCGTTCAGCGCGGCGCCCCCGAAAGCGAGCTGTCTGCCGTTCTCGTCGAGCAGTCGCGCCCCGAGCGCCGTAAGGGCACCGGCGCCGCCGTCGGTCGACGCGCTGCCGCCGAGTGCCAGAAGCAGCCGCGAGACACCGTGGTCGAGCGCGCTCGCGATGGCCTGGCCGAAACCGAACGTGTGCGCCGTCAGCGGGCGCAGCGGGTCGAGCAGCGTGATGCCGCTGGTGCACGCGAGCTCGACGACGCCCGTGCCCGCGGGTGCCTCCGGGCTCGGCGGCAGCAGCAGCCAGCTTGCCTCGACCGGGCGCTCGTCTGGCCCCTGCACAGTCACACGGATGCGGCGTGCCGCCGGCACGGCGACCTCGAACGCGTCGAGCGTGCCTTCGCCCCCGTCTGCCATTGGCATGAGCCGCACGTCGTCATGCGGTCGCGCTAGGCCCCAGCCCGCCGCGATGGCCTGTGCCACCTCGGTCGCCGTGGCCGATCCTTTGAAAGAGTCTGGGGCGATGAGGATGCGCACGTGCTCCATTCTTGCGGATGCGCCGCGCGGCGCCGAGCGTCTGCCGGCTGACGTGCGCCGCTCGGGGCCGAGAGTCCGCCG
Source organism: Microbacterium sp. STN6 (assembly GCF_026410545.1). Classification (GTDB taxonomy): domain Bacteria; phylum Actinomycetota; class Actinomycetes; order Actinomycetales; family Microbacteriaceae; genus Root112D2. The sequence continues at coordinate 184,123 of NZ_JAPMIT010000001.1, read as the reverse complement.
GCTCACACCCGCCGCGCGGGACCGAGAGCCTGCCCGCTCACACGCCGGCGCGCGTCGCGAGCCCCTTCACGTACGCGGCCTGCCCCACGTGCTGCAGGTCGTCGGCTACGGTGCTGATGAGCCGCACCCCGAGCGTGACCGGAGGGTTCCAGTTGGTGTCGACGACGCGCTCGAGGTCGGCGTCGGTCAGCGAACGCACGTATTCGACGGTCGAGCGCTGCACGTCGTCGAAGTAGCCGCGCAGCAGGTCGGCGTCGGCGGTGATCGCCGCGACATCCGCTGAACTCTGGCCGTAGCCCGACGCCGACGCGTCGAACGGAACCTCGAAACGGTCGTACCAGCCGTTCGAGCTCCAGCTCTCGTCTCGGCCGGCGAGCGGGGCCAGCTGCGCGTCCTGCACGCGGGCGATGTGCCACACCAGCCAGGCGATCGTATTCGCGTCGGGATCGGCCCGGTACGTAAGCACCTCGTCGCTCGCGCCATCGAGAACCGCGTGTACCCCGTGCTCGACGCGCCCGAACGCGTCGACGAGAAGGTCTGTGTGAGTCATCTCGCTCCTTTCGATTGCCGTCAGGCTAGTCCCGACAGGCGACACAGGGCCGGGAGCGCACTCGACGCCGGCGGCACTCCACGCCGACACCTCACACCGGGCGGGTCGACTCCCGCACCACGAGCTGCGGCACGACCGGGGGGCGCGGCGCCGGGTCATCCCCGCCGAGGATCGCGAGCAGGCTCGCCATGATCTCGCGGCCGAGCCCGGCGAAGTCCTGGCGCATGGTCGTCAACGGCGGTGCGAAGTGCGCGGCCTCCGGGATGTCGTCGAAGCCCACGATGCTCACGTCGTCTGGCACTCGAACGCCGCCCGCGGTCAGGCCGTGGATCACGCCGAGCGCCATCTGGTCGTTGCCCACGAACACCGCCGTGAAGTCTCTCGAGCGGCCGAGCTCGAGGCCGAACCGATAGCCGCTCGCGGGCGACCAGTCACCGAAGAGAGGTTCGCGCGCCACGAGACCGTGCTGGGAGAGGGCGTCGCGCCATCCGCGTACCCTCTCGGTCGCGTCGATCGAATGCGCAGGGCCGGCGATGTGCAGCACGGCGCGATGCCCAAGGCCGACGAGATGGTCGACGGCGGCCCGTGCCCCGCCGTAGTGGTCGATGGACACCGTGTGAGCGGCACGCGGAACCCCGGCCTCCACGGCCAGCAGCGGAACGCCCAGTTCCAGGTGATTGATGGCCTCAAGCGCCGTGCGGTGCGCCGCGACGAGCACGATCGCCTCGACGTTCTGCCGCAGCAGAAGCTCGGCCGCGGCCGTTACCGATTCCGGGTCGGATTCGAGCATGCTCGCCATGCTCACCGCGTAGCGCTCTGCCCGCGCCGCCTCGTTGAAGCCGAGCACGGTGCTCGACGGCCCGAAGTCCGGCGCGCCGGTCATGATCAGCCCGATGGTGCGCGAACGACGGGTGACGAGCGCCCGTGCCGCAGTCGACGGGCGATAGCGCAGCTGACGGATGGCGTTCTCGACGCGCTGCTTGGTCGACGGCCGCACATTCGGCAGGTCGTTGAGCACGCGCGACACCGTCTGGTGCGAGACCCCCGCGAGCCGCGCGACATCGAAGATGGTCGCCGCCCGGGCCTTCTGCTCGTCTGTGCTCACGAATTCCGCCGTGTTCTCCCGCCGCAGCACGCTGATGCACCCGCTGGCCGTCGCGTCTTCAATTATGCCGTCGCTTCCACGCGCACCCGCTCGCGTCTCGGGGCATTGGGCGCCTCGCGCTCATCGGCGCCGCGCGATGAAGAGCCGCTGCAGCACCACGAAGATCAGCAGGAGTGCGCCGATGACGATCTTGGTCCACCAGGAACTGAGCGTGCCCTCGAAGCTGATGATCGTCTGGATCAGCCCGAGCACGAGAACGCCGAGCACCGACCCGAGCACGTACCCGGAGCCGCCCGTGAGAATCGTGCCACCGATCACGACCGCGGCGATGGCGTCCAGCTCCATTCCCACCGCCGTCAGGCTGTAGCCCGAGAGCGTGTAGAAGGTGAAGAGCACGCCGCCGAGCGCCGCGCAGAACCCGCTGATCACGTACACCAGGATCTTCGTGCGCGTCACCGGCAGACCCATGAGCATGGCGGACTGGCCGCCGTTGCCGATGGCGTACACGGTGCGGCCCATCCGCGTGTAATGCAGCACGACGAAGGCCACGATCACCGCAAGCACCGCGATGATCACGCTCGGGGTGATCTGCATGCCGCCGCCCACCGGGATTCGCGTCTGCGCCATGGCCACGAAGAACGGGTCGCTGATGGAGATGGCGTCGAGGCTGATCACATAGCAGAGCCCGCGCGCGAAGAACATGGCCGCCAGCGTGGCGATGAACGGTTGAATGTCGAAGTAGTGGATGACGAGGCCCACCAGCAGGCCCAGGGTCGACCCGGCCAGCAGCACGATCGCGATCACGACGAGCGGCGGCCACCCCGCCCGCAGCAGCGACGCGGCGATCATGGTCGACAGTGCCACGACCGAGCCGATCGAGAGGTCGATGCCGCCCGTGACTATCACGAAGGTCGTGCCGACGGCGAGCACGATGAGGAACGCGTTGTCGACGAACAGGTTGAGCACGACCTGGCCGGACGCGAAGCCGCGGTACCTGGCCGAACCCGCGATGAACATGGCGATCAGCAGCCCGAGCGTCACGAGAACCGACACGTAGCGTGAGCCGGGTATCAACCTGCGTAGCGCGCGGAAGCGCTCATCCGCCCGGGAGACAGGAGAGGCGGCCTGAGAGCTCATGATGCGGCTCCTTCGTTCGTGAGGGATGCGGGCGAGACCGCGGGCGCGCCCGCGGCATCCGTGCCCTGTTTCTGAAGCGCTCGCCGCCGTCTGGCGTTGCGCACCCTGGCCTGCATGGCCGGCGACTGCAGCAGGCACACCGCGATGACGACAAGCGCCTTGAATACGAGCGTGATCTCGGGCGCGATGCCCACCGTGTACACCGTGGTGGTGAGCGTCTGAATCACGAATGCGCCGATGAGCGTGCCGATGAGCGAGTAGCGACCGCCAGCGAGCGAGGTGCCGCCGAGCACGACGGCGAGAATGGCGTCAAGCTCGATCCACAACCCCGCGTTGTTGGCGTCAGCGGCGGTCACGTTCGACGAGATCATGAGACCGGCGACTCCAGCGCAGAAGGCGCTGAAGATGTAGACGGTCCAGAGGATGCTGCGCGAGCGCACACCGGCCAGCCGGCTCGCCTCGGGGTTGATGCCGACAGACTCGATGAGGATGCCGAGCGCCGTCTTGCGCGTGAGCAGGGCGGTGAGGGCGAACATGACGCCGGCGATGAGGATGGAGGCCGGCATCGTGAGCCAGTAGCCGCCGCCGATCACCTTGTAGGGCGCGCTCGAGACGGTGATGATCTGGCCCTCGGTGATGAGCATGGCGAGACCACGGCCGGCGGTCATGAGAATGAGTGTTGCGATGATCGGCTGAATGCCGAGCACGGAGACGAGCAGGCCGTTCCAGAGCCCGAGCACGATCGCCAGCACGAGGGCGGCGCCGACCGCGATGAGCACAGTGCCGACACTGCCGGGCGTCGGCGACGCGGCGATCATCGAACACGCCAGCGCGCCGCAGATGGCCACGATGGCGCCGACCGAGAGGTCGATGCCTCGCGTGGCGATGACCAGGGTCATGCCGAGGGCGACGAGCAGCGTGGGGGCGCCGTTGCGCAGAATGTCGATCACGCTGCCGAACAGGTGGCCGTCCTGCAGCCGGATGGCGAAGAAGTCGTGCTCGACGATCACGTTGAGCGCGAGCAGTGCGGCGAGCGTGACGACGGGCCAGAAGAGCCGGTGCCTGACGATGTTCCTCATTCCTCTGCCCCACTCGCGATCAGGGTCATGACCTGGCCGACGCTCACGTCGTCGTTCGCAATGTCTGCGATCTTCTCCCGATCCCGCATGACAGCGATGCGATGGCTGAGCCGCAGCACCTCTTCGAGTTCAGCCGAGATGAAGATGACACTCATGCCGTTGTCGGCGAGCTCGGCCACCAGCTTCTGGATCTCGGCCTTCGCACCCACGTCGATGCCGCGCGTCGGCTCATCGAGAATGAGCAGGCGCGGAGCCACGGCCAGCCACCGCGCGAGCAGCACCTTCTGCTGGTTGCCACCACTCAGGTTTCGAATCAGCGCGTCCGGGTCGGGCGGCCGAATATTGAGCGCCTGAATGTAGCTGGCGGCCAGCTCATCCTGCCTCTTCTTCGGGATGCGCCTGAACCAGCCGCGGTCCGCCTGCAGCGCGAGCACGATGTTGTCGCGCACCGTAAGATCTTCGACGATCCCCTCGGAACGGCGGTTCTCAGAGGAGTACGTGATGCGTTTGCGCAGTGCGGCCCGCGGGGTGCGCAACCGGGCGGCGACGCCGTCGATGCTCAGCTCGCCGCTGTCGGCGTGGTCGACGCCGGAAAGCAGCCTCGCCAGCTCGGTGCGCCCGGAACCGAGCAGCCCCGCGAGGCCGACCACCTCACCCTCGTAGACGTCAAGGTCGAATGGCGCGATGCTGCCCCGGCTCCCGAGGCCGATCGCCTGAATGAGAGGCTTGCTCTCGCCGTCGCCGTCGCCCGCGCTGGCGCTGGCGCTGGCGCTGGCGTGCGTCTTATGGTCGAGGCCCTCGAGCACCGCCACCTCTTTCCCGATCATCTTGTGCACGAGCTCGATGCGCAGAATCTCGTCGGTCAGGTATTCCCCCACGAACCGGCCGTTGCGCAGAACCGTGAGGCGATCCGAGATCTCGTAGACCTGCTCGAGAAAGTGCGAGACGAACAGAATCGCCACCCCGCGCTGCTTGAGCCCGCGGATCACGCGGAACAGCTCGGCAACCTCGTCGGCATCCAGACTCGACGTCGGCTCATCGAGAATGAGCACCTTGGCCTGCACGTCAATGGCGCGCGCGATGGCGACAAGCTGCTGAACCGCGAGCGAGTGCTCGCCGAGCAGTGACGCGGGGTCGATGTCGAGATTGAGGCCCGAGAGCAGGTCGGATGCGCGCGCCCTCATCGCCTTCCAGTCGATGACGCCGCGCTTGCGCGGCTCACGCCCGAGCAGAATGTTCTCGGCGACCGTGAGGTTCGACAGCAGATTGACCTCTTGGTAGACGGTGCTGATGCCCGCCTCCTGCGCCTGGGCCGGGCCGTTCACCGACAGCGGCCGGCCATCGAGCACGATGCTGCCTGTGTCGACCTCGTATACTCCGGTGAGCGCCTTGATGAGGGTCGACTTGCCGGCGCCGTTCTCGCCCATGAGCGAATGCACCTCACCGGCGAACATGCGAAAATCGACGCCGTCGAGCGCCTTCACCCCCGGGAATGCGATCGAGATTCCCCTCATCTGAACGACGGGCGCCGGCTCGCTCATGTTCTGTACCTGCCTTCTCTTCGTTGAGTTGCGTCAGCATGAATCGGATGCGGTGACCGGCCGCCGGCCCGAAGGCCGCCGGCCGGTCACCGGTCCTGGGCTCGCGTGCCGGCCATCCGCTTGATGGCTGTGCGGCGCGCGACCCCTGTTCAGTACTTGCGGCTGGGGAGGGCTTCCTTCGCCTGTGCGGATGTGAAGGTCGTCTCGTCGGTGACGATGCGCTTGGGAACATCCTCACCCTTGTTGATCTTCTTCACGATCTCGATGAGCTGCTTGCCCATGAGGGGGTTGCACTCAACGATGAAGTTGATCTTGCCATCTGCGGCGGCCTGCATGCCGTCGTGCGTGGCGTCTGCGGTGATGATCTTGATGTCCTTGCCCGGAACCTTGCCCGCGGCCTCGATGGCCTCGATCGCGCCGAGACCCATGTCATCGTTCTGGGCCCACAGCAGCTTGACGTCGGGGTGCGCCTTGAGCAGCGCCTCCATGACCTGCTTGCCGCCCGAGCGCGTGAAGTCGCCCGTCTGGCTCGCCACGATCTTCAGGTTCGGGTTGGCGGCGATCGCGTCGGCGAATCCCTTGGTACGGTCGATCGCCGGCGCGGAACCGGTCGTGCCCTCGAGCTGGATGATCGGCACGGTGCCGCTCGCATCCTTGAACTCGTTGAGAGCCCACTCGCCGGCCTTCTTGCCCTCGGTCACGAAGTCGCTGCCGAGGAAGGTCTCGTAGAGCGAGGTGTCTTTCGAGTCCACTGCGCGGTCGGTGAGAACGACGGGAATGCCCGCGTTCTTCGCCTCCTTGAGCACGGTGTCCCAGCCGGATTCGACAACGGGCGAGAAGGCAATGACGTCGACCTTCTGCTGAATGTAGGAGCGGATCGCCTTGATCTGGTTCTCCTGCTTCTGCTGCGCGTCGGAGAACTTGAGGGTGATGCCCGCCTCCTTGAACGAGCTCTGGATGTCTTTGGTGTTTGCCGTGCGCCAGCCGCTCTCCGCACCGACCTGGGCGAAGCCGACCACGAGGTCCTTCGTATCTTTCGGACCGTCGGCGCTTGCGCCGCCGGATGCGGTGCAGCCCGCGAGGGCGAAGAGCAGGGCGCCTGCCGCCGCCATTCCGAGAATCTTCTTCATCGACCAAACCTCCTTGTTCAGCTGGGGCGGCACGGGTGAATTCGCCCGCCCCGGGGAGCGGTGCATCCGCTCTCTCGTTCCCAGAATGTTAGCGCTCACATTTCTCGAGCCACAATGGTCAATCATCACATTCTGGTAACGGAGGCAGAGACGCTTCGCTCTTGCACGAGGGCCGTCCCGAGTTGCACCGGCTTCGAAATGTGAGCGCTAACGGCAGCAATGGTCGCGATGAATCATGTCGCGGGTGCCGCGAGCGGAAGCCGCGCGAACGAAAACGACGGTCATTCTGTCAATTCGGGCCCCAGAGAGCACGGATCGAGCCGAAACGTGCAGAATCACCGTCGTTTTCGTTCGCGGGCGGCGGGCGTCGTGGAGCGGCGGCAACGCGGAATCGCGGCAGTGCGCCGCTCGCACAGCTGCGGGACCACTTGCTCGTCACTGGCGCGTGGCCACCCGCTCGTCACAGCTGCGTGGCCACCCGCTCGTCACTGGCGCGTGGCCACCCGCTCGTCACAGGTGCGGGGCCACCTGCGCGCCGAAGCGGCGCACTGTCAGGGCTGCGATCTCGGCGGCGGCCGCATCCCAGATCTGCTGGTTGAAGATCTCCACCTCGACGTCGCCGGTGTAGCCGGCATCCGTCACTGCTCGCGTGAGCGGGCCGAAGTCGATGTGGCCGTCGCCCATCATGCCGCGGCCGAGCAGGGAGTCGGCGGGCAGCGGCGTGATCCAGTCGCAGACCTGGTAGCTCGCGATGCGGCCGCCATTGCCCGCGCGCGCAACCTGCTCGAGCAGCTGTGGATCCCACCACACGTGATAGGTGTCGACGACGACCCCGACGGATGCCGCGTCGAACTGCTCGGCGATGTCGAGCGCCTCCCCGAGCGTCGAGATCACGGCGCGGTCGGCCGCGAAGATCGGGTGCAGAGCCTCGATGGCGAGCGTCACACCGGCGGCGGCTGCGGAGGGTGCCAGCTCGCCGATCGCGTCGGCCACGCGCTGCCGGGCGCCGACCAGGTCGCGATCGCCGGCGGGAAGCCCCCCGGCCACGAGCACGAGCACGGCCGCCGAGCCCGCGGCGCCGGCAGCGGCGAGGGCAGCCGTCTCGTCGATCGCGCGCCGGTTGTCATCGATGCTGGCGCGCCGCTCTGCGCCCGCCGCCATCGTGAAGAACCCGCCGCGACACAGGCTCGAGACCCGCAGCCCCGAGTCGGTGACCATGCGCGCGGCCTCGGCGAGGCCGACCTCGGCGACGGGCTCGCGCCACAGGCCGATCGCGCCGATGCCCGCCTCCGCAGTGACGCGCAGCGCCTCGGCCAGGGGCGCGTACTTGATCGTCGCCTGGTTCAGCGAGAGGCGGGGGTGGGCGCTCATGAGAGGACTCCGTTCGGGAGGGGCCGGCGACGGGAGGCGGCACGCGCATCCGCTCTCATGCGCCGACCCCGTTTTGGGCGAGCATGCCGTGCCAGCGGGCGGCGGCGAGTTCGGGGCGCTCGAGCGCTCCCGACTCGTTGGCGAGCCGCACGATCGCGGAGAGATGCGGCAGGCTGCGCGCGGCATGCAGCCCGCCGACCATGGTGAACGACGGCTGATGCCCGTTCAGCCACGCCAGGAACGCCACGCCGGTCTTGTAGTAGAACGTCGGTGCCGCGAAGACCTGCCGAGACAACGCCTCGGTCGGGCCGAGAATGCTGCGGTACCGACTCGCGTCGCCCTCATCGAGCGCCTGGATCGCCGCCGAGGCGTTCGGTGCGATCGCCGCGAAGGCCCCGAGCAGCGCGTTGGAGTAGGTGTGCGAAGGGGCAGGGGTGCCCTCGATGAGAGCGACGTAGTTGAAGTCGTCCCCGGTGTACATGGGCGCCGTCTCGGGCAGACGCGAGCGCAGCGAGACTTCCGCGTCGGCGTCGAGCAGGCTCATCTTCACGCCGCTGACATGGGCCGCGTTGGCCTCGATGATACGAACGAGAACGTCGGATGCCGCATCCGCTCGCCGTGACCCGAAATACCCGTCGAGCACCGGGTCGAACGCGGCGCCGAGCCAGTGCAGAATGACGGGCGCGCCCGCCCGCGCGAGCACCGCGGCGTACACGCGCTCGTAGTCGGCTGCGGACTGGGCGGCCCTGGCCAAGTGCCGTGAGGCCATGAGCACGACCCCTGCGCCGGCATCCTCGGCGAAGTGCAGCTGCGAGACGTACGCATCGATCACGGAGTCGAGGGCGATCACCTCATCGTCGACGTGGTCGGTGTTGACGCCGACAACGAGGCGGCCGCTCACCTGCCGGGCGTCGGCGGCGCTGCGGGTGATGAGTTCGCGGGTCGCCGCGGCGTCGAGCCCCATGTTGCGCTGCGCCGTGTCCATGGCGTCGGCGACGCCGAGCCCCCACGAGTAGAGGTGGCGCCGGAACGCGAGCGTGGAATCCCAGTCGATCTCGGCCGGCGCGCCAGGAGTATTGTCGCCCCACGCCGTCGGAATCACGTGGGCGGCGGCGTAGGCGATGCGGGAGGCGAGCGGCCGGGTGGGTCGCGTGAAGGTCGGGGCGGGGCCGAGCGGCACGGTCCTGGTGGTGCCGTCCGGCTCGAGCAGCGTCAGGTCACTCATGCCGCGCCCTCAGTCCACGCTCACGACGGGCAGGTCGACGCGGCGCCCGGTGCGTGAACTCTCGAGGCCTCGCTCGGCGAGTTGCACGCCGCGCGCACCGGCGAGGAAGTCATACGGATGCGGCGCATCCTCAAGCACGTGGCGCAGAAACTCGACCCACTGCAGCTTGAAACCATTCTCGACGGGGTCGTTCTGCGGCACCTCCACCCACCCGGCGGCGTAGTCACGCGGGTCGGGGACGTCGGGGTTCCAGGTGGGCTTGGGCGTCACCTGGCGCGGCTGCACCTTGCACCCGAAGAGGCCGACCACGGCGCTGCCCTGGGTGCCATCCACCTGGAACTCGACCAGCTCGTCGCGGTTGACGCGCGTGGTCCAGCTGGAGTTGAGCTGCGCCGTGATGCCGCCGGCGAGGTCGAAGACGGCGTAGGCCGCGTCGTCGGCCGTGGCCCGATACGGCTCGCCCTGCTCGTCGACGCGTTCGGGGATCTCGGTGACGGCCCTCGCGTACACCGATTCGACGCGGCCGAAGAGGTTTTCGAGCACGTAGTTCCAGTGCGGGAACATGTCGACGACGATGCCGCCGCCGTCCTCGGCGCGATAGTTCCAGCTGGGTCGCTGGGCTTCCTGCCAGTCGCCCTCGAACACCCAGTAGCCGAACTCGCCACGTACCGAGAGAATGCGGCCGAAGAACCCCGAGTCGATCAGGCGGCGCAGCTTCAGCAGGCCGGGCAGGTAGAGCTTGTCGTGCACGACCCCGTTTTTCACGCCGGCCGCCCTGGCGAGGCGGGCGAGTTCGAGTGCCTGCTCGAACGTCTCGGCTGTGGGCTTCTCGGTGTAAATGGCCTTGCCTGCCGCAATGGCCTTGGTGATGGCGGGCACCCGAGCCTTGGTGACGAGGAAGTCGGCGTAGATCTGCCAGCGGTCGTCGGCCAGCGCCGCATCGAGGTCTGTGGTGTAGTGCTCAAGACCGTGCCGCTCGGCGAGCTCACGCAGCCGCGCCTCGCTGCGCCCCACGAGCAGCGGCTCGACCTGCACGCGCGAGCCGTCGGAGAGCAGCACGCCGCCCTCCTCGCGAATGGCGAGGATCGAACGCACGAGGTGCTGTCGGTAACCCATGCGCCCGGAGACGCCGTTCATGATGATGCCGATGGTCTTCTCTGACACGCGGGCTCTCTTTCGTGGCCGGTTATTCTCGCGCGTTACCCTGATGCTTTCGTCCCGTTGGGAAAGCGCTTACCGACACCGTAGCGTATCGTGGGGCCACCGCACCAGACCGTCCAAGGAGCAGCATGACGCGAGCACTTATCGTCTCGGGCAGCGGTCGCTATGCCGACCCGTGGCATCCATTCGCCCAGACCTCGGCCTGCGTCGCCCAGATTCTGCGGGACGCAGGGTTCGAGGTTGCCATCGATGACGACACGGATGCGGCGCTCGCGCGCCTCGCACCCGCCTCGCCTGCTCAGCCCGACCTCCTCGTGGTCAACGTGGGCAACCCGCAGCAGCCGAGCGACGCGGATGCTGCGACCCGGGCCGGTCTCGTCGCCCACCTGGGGCGTGGCGGGGGTCTGCTGGCCCTGCACGTGGCGGCTACTAGCTTCCCCGCCATCGACGAGTGGGAGTCGATTCTCGGCGGCATCTGGGTTCGCGGCACGACGATGCACCCCGACTATTCGCGCTCGCGCATCCGCGTCTTCGGCAACCGCCACCCGATCGTTGCCGGGCTCAGCGATTTCGAGGTCGATGACGAGCGCTACAGCGACCTGCGTGTCGACCCCGCCATGGTGCCACTCGCGACCCACGAGTACGAGGGGCGCGAGCATCCGCTGCTCTGGGCGCACGAGTACGGCGAGGCGCGCGTGGTGTACGACGCGCTCGGACACGACGCCGCGTCGTACGACGCAGCCGAGCACCGCGCGATCGTGGCGAACGCCGCGCGCTGGGCGGCCGCGACCTCAGCGACCGGGCGTGCTCTCGCGCACGATGACGCGGCCGACGATCGGCCCGGCATCGCCTGTCTCGCCGAGCGCGACCTCGAGAGCGCGCTCCCCGAGCTCGACGAGCGGCAGTGCCACCGTGGTAAGTGAGGGCGCGAGATCCTGCAGAATCGGGATGTCGTCGAACCCCGCAACGCCCACGTCGATGCCGGGCCGCAGCCCGTGCTCCCTGATCGCGGCCATGGCTCCGACGGCCATCACGTCGGCCACGGCGAAGACGCATTCGGGCGCGGGGCCGGCGGCGAGCATCCGCGTCATGGCGTCGTAGCCGCCGTCGCGGGTGAACGGCCCGTGCACAATGCGCCCGGCACCCGGCGCGCAATCGGGGGCCGACAGGGCGCCCACGAATCCGGCCGAGCGGTCGACGGGTGTGAGCAGGCTGGCGGGCCCGGCGAGAATGCCGAAGTCGCGGTAACCGGCCGAGAGCAGCGCCTGGGCGAGGGCACGCGCGCCTGCGCGATGGTCTACCTCGACGCCCGCGAACCGCTGCGTGGACCCGTCGTCGAAGGCAACGGCCGTGCCGATGAAGGCGACGGTGCCGCCGAGCGCCTCCACGGCATGCAGCTCGGCGAGCACAGGGTCGTCTTCGGCGAGGTCGGTGCGGCGGCTGCCGGCCATGATGACTGCCTGGGGCCGCTGGCCGCGCACGGCAGCGACCGCCGCCAGCTCTGCCTCAGCGCCGTCGCCGGTCATCGCGATCGTGACCGTGAGGCCGCGGCCGGCAGCGGCCCGCGAAACGCCGGAGGCGATCGACGCGAAATAGGGGTCGGCGATGTCCCCGACCACGAGCGCGACCGTGCGGCCCGTGCCGCGCGCGACCGCCTGCGCCTGCACGTTCGCCGTGTAGCTGAGCACGGCCGCGGAGGCCAGCACGCGCTCCCGCATGCGCGGGTTGACGGTGCGGGTGCTCCCGTTGACGACGCGAGACGCGGTCGCGAGCGACACGCCCGCATGACGGGCCACGTCGGTGAGCGTCGCGGCCCTGCCGAGCGGATGCGCGGCAGCTGCCGCCGCCGCGTTCGCTGCCGAATCCCCGGCGCTCCCGCCCGCACCCGCGCCACGCCCGCCCGCATCCTCGGCGCGCCCGCCCGCACCCGCGCCCATCGCCCCGCCGTTCGCCACGTGAGCAGACTATCTGCCGCCGCGAACCCTCTCGACGCAAACGAGTCGGGCCACTTCGCGAGTTTGCCATGTAGAAACCCACGATCTGCCCCGACCCCGTCACAGCGCTCGCCCGGCACAGCCGCACCAAACACGTGGGTCGGGCCATATTGCGGGCTGTCTTCGAAAAGACCCGCAATATGGCCCGACCCGGTGAAGCGAGGACGGCAGCCGCCCGAGGACGGCAGCCACCCGAAGACGGCAGCCACCCGAAGACGGCAGCCGCCCGCAGGCGGCTGCCGCATCCGCTTACCGCCTACTTGCCGCCCGAGCGGCGCTTGTTGTACACGTCGAACGCGACGGCGGCGAGGAGCACCAGCCCCTTGATGAGCTGCTGGTACTCGGTTCCGACACCCATGATCGACATGCCGTTGTTCAGGATTCCGATGATGAGACCACCGATGATGGCCCCGGTCACCGTTCCGATGCCGCCGGTGATGGCCGCGCCACCGACGAAGACCGCGGCGATCGCGTCGAGCTCGAAGCCGTCACCGGCCTTCGGGTTGGCGAGGTTCAGCTGCGCCGTGAAGACGAGGCCGGCGAGCGCCGACAGCACACCCATGTTGATGAACAGCAGGAACGTGACGCGCTTCGTCTTGACGCCCGAGAGCGCGGCCGCGTTCAGGTTGCCGCCGATCGCGTAGATGTGGCGTCCCCACACGGTGCGCGCCATGACCGCCGAGTACACGACCGCCAGCACTCCGAGCACGACGAGCACGATCGGGGTTCCGCGGTAGCCGGCCAGCAGGTAGGCAATGAGCAGCACGAGAACGACAGTGAAGGCCAGCTTGAGCAGGAACCACACGACGGGCTCATCCTCGAGGTCGTACTTGCGCTTCGCGACGCGCTGACGCACGCCCTGGAAGACAAGCAGCACCGCGGCCACCAGGCCGAGGATCATGGTGAGCGGTTCGAGGAACGAGGTTCCGCCGCCGAGGTCGGGCAGGAACCCGCTGCCGAGCGCGCGGAACTCGTCGGGGAACGGCGAGATCTGCTTGTTCTGCAGGGCGATCTGCGTGAGACCACGGAAGATCAGCATGCCCGCCAGCGTCACGATGAACGCCGGTATGCCGAAGTAGGCGATCCAGAACCCCTGGAACATGCCCACCAGAACGCCGAGAGCGAGGCAGAGGATGATCGCCACCCACCAGGGCAGGTTCCACTGGGTGATCATGACGCCGGACATGGCGCCGACGAAGGCCACCACGCTGCCGACCGAGAGGTCGATGTGGCCCGCGATGATCACCATCACCATGCCGATGGCGAGGATCAGAATGTAGCTGTTCTGAATCACCAGGTTCGACACGTTGATGGGCTTCAGCGTGATGCCGTCCGTCGCCACCTCGAAGAAGATGACGATGACAATCAGCGCGATGAACAGGCCGATCTGGCGCAGCTGCCCCGTGAGGTACTTGAGCGCAGTGCCGATGGCTCCGCCGCGCTGGTTCGGTGTCGGCGGCACGCCGCCTTCGGTGCCGCGCGACGCATCGCTGGTGCGCGCCGTGGTCAGGTCACTCATGTGTGATCCCTCTCCCTTTCCTGGGTCATGTGCTGCATGAGATATTCCGCGGTCGCCTGCTCGCGCGGGACGTCGGCGGTGATCCGACCCTCCGAGAGCGCGTAGATGCGGTCGCAGATGCCGAGCAGTTCTGGCAGCTCCGACGAGATGACGATGATGCCCTTGCCCTCGTCTGCGAGCTTGTTGATGATTCCGTAGATTTCGTACTTGGCGCCCACGTCGATGCCGCGGGTGGGCTCGTCGAGAATGAGCACGTCAGGGTTGGCGTACATCCACTTCGAGAGCACGACCTTCTGCTGATTGCCGCCCGAGAGCTTTCCCGTGATGGCAGCAACCGACGGCGCCTTGATGTTCATGGATTTGCGGTAGCCCTCGGCCACCACGTATTCCTCGTTGCCGTCGACCCAGCCGCCCTTGGTGAGCTTCTGCAGCGATGCGCCCGAGATGTTGCGCTTGATGTCCTCGATCAGGTTGAGCCCGTATCGCTTGCGGTCCTCAGTGGCATAGGCGATGCCGTTGTCGATGGCCGCGGCGACCGTGTTCGTCTTGATCTCCTCGCCGCGCTTGTACACGCGGCCCGTGATGTTGTGCCCGTAACTGTGCCCGAAGATGCTCATGGCCAGCTCGGTGCGACCCGCGCCCATGAGGCCCGCGATGCCCACGATCTCGCCGGCCCGCACCATGATGTTCGCGTCCTTGACGACCTGGCGCTCGCGGTCGAGCGGGTGGTACACCGACCAGTCCTCGACGCGCAGCAGCTCGTCGCCGATGTGCGGCGTGTGGTCCGGGTAGCGGTGCTCGAGGTCACGGCCGACCATGCCCTTGATGATGCGGTCTTCCGTGATCTCGTCGGCCACCATGTCGAGAGTCTCGATGGCCTTGCCGTCACGAATGATCGTGACGTCGTCGGCGATCGCCTTGATCTCGTTGAGCTTGTGGCTGATGATGATCGACGTGATCCCCTGCTCCTGCAGGTGCTTGATCAGGTCGAGCAGGTGGGCCGAGTCGTCGTCGTTGAGCGCCGCGGTCGGCTCATCGAGAATGAGCAGCTTGACCTCTTTCGAGAGCGCCTTGGCGATCTCGACGAGCTGCTGCTTGCCCACGCCGATATCCATGATCTTCGTGATCGGGTTGTCACGAAGCCCCACGCGTGCCAGCAGCTTGCCCGCCTCGAGGTTGGTCTTGTTCCAGTCGATCCAGCCGCCCGACTGCTGCTCGTTGCCGAGAAAGATGTTCTCGGCGATAGAGAGGTACGGGCTGAGCGCGAGCTCCTGGTGGATGATGACGATTCCGGCGGCCTCCGAGTCGTTGATCGACTTGAATTCCATCTCCTCGCCCTCGAAGACGATCTGCCCCTCGTACGTGCCCGCGGGGTAGACGCCGCTGAGAACCTTCATGAGCGTGGATTTGCCCGCGCCGTTCTCGCCGCAGATGGCGTGCACATGGCCGCGCTTGACCTCGATCGAGACATCCTGCAGCGCCTTCACGCCGGGGAACGTCTTCGTGATGCCGCGCATCTCGAGAATGTTTGATGTCACCGTGTCTTCTTCCGGTAGCGGTATGACAATCGGATGGCGGTGGCGACGGGTGACCCCGCCGCCACCGCTGAAGGCCTGCCTACTTCAGGTCGGCCTCGGTGTAGTAACCGGAGTCGATCAGGACCTCTTTGTAGTTGTCCTTGGTCACGACAGTCGGCTGGAACAGGTAGGTCGGGACGACCTTGACCTTGTTGTCGTAGCTCTTCGTGTCGTTGACCTCGGGCTTCTTGCCGTTGAGCAGATCGTCGGCCATCTTCACGGCCTCCTTGCCCAGCAGACGAGTGTCCTTGTAGATCGTCGAGTACTGCTGGCCGGCGATGATCGACTTGACCGAAGCCGCCTCGGCATCCTGACCCGTGATGACGGGCAGAGCGTCGGTCGGGTAGCCCGCCGCCGTGAGTGCCGAGATGATGCCGATGGAGAGGCCGTCATACGGCGACAGGATGCCCTGCACCTTGGTCGTGCCGTCCGAGTAGGTCGACGCGATGAGGTTCTCCATGCGCTTCTTCGCGGTGGCCGGGTCCCAGCGCAGGGTTGCGATCTGGGTGAAGCCGGTCTGGCCGCTCTTGACGACGAGCGTGCCGTCGTCGAAGTACGGCTTCAGCGTGTCCATCGCTCCGTTGTAGAAGAACGTGGCGTTGTTGTCATCCGGGCTGCCGGCGAAGAGCTCGACGTTGAAGGGACCCTTCTCGCCGGTCTTCTTGCCGTCGGCGTCAACGACCCCGAGGCCGGTCAGCAGGCTCGTGGCCTGGTCGACGCCCACCTGGTAGTTGTCGAACGTCGTGTAGTAGTCGACGTTCTTCGTGCCGTTGATGAGGCGGTCGTACGCGATGACCTTGATGCCGGCCTTGGCCGCATCCTCGAGCTGGTCGGTCAGCGCGGTACCGTCGATCGACGCGATGATCAGCACCTTGGCGCCCTTGGTGATCATGTTGCTGATCTGCTGCACCTGCTGAGGGATCTTGTCGTCACCGTACTCGAGGTCGACCTTGTAGCCGAGCTTCTCGAGGTCGGCCTTGACGGCGTCGCCGTCCTTGATCCAACGCTCCGAGGTCTTGGTGGGCATCGCGACGCCCACGAGGGCGCCCTTGTTGTCGCCCTGCTTGTTGTCGTCGCTGCCCGTGCCGCCGCGACCGCCGGAGCAGGCCGCGAGCGAGAGCGCGAGACCCGCGGCAGCGATGCCGAGAAGAACCTTGCGTGTCTTCACTGTGTTTCCTTCCGTAGTGCAAAGTGGACGTCGTTGTCGTACTGGTAGTGGTTCCGGCCGCGTCCATGTCGACCGGGACCTCGTGTTTTCAGAAGCCCTGAGCCAGGCGCCAGTAGGCCTGGTTCCAGTGCACCTCCTTCGCGAAGCCGCGAAGTGTTGTGTCGCCGTCGATCGTGAGCAGCTCGGTGCGTGCGATCTCGGCGAAGTCTTCGAACACCTCGATGCCGACCTGGGTCGACATGACGGTGTGGTGGGCGCCGCCGGCGTTCAGCCAGCAGGCGGCGGAGGTGGAGAAGTCCGGGGCCGGCTTCCACACGGCGCGGCCGACCGGAAGCTTGGGCAGCGGGGCACTGGGCTCGACGACCTCGACCACGTTGGCCACGAGGCGGAACCGCTCGCGCATGTCGCTCAGGGCGACGACGATGCCACTGCCGGCATCCGCTGTGAAGACCAGACGTACCGGATCCTCGCGGCCGCCGATGCCCAGCGGGTGGACCTCGAGGCTCGGGCGGCTCGTGGTGAGGCTCGGGCAGACCTCGAGCATGTGCGCGCCGAGAATGCGCTCGTCACCCGGCGTGAGGTCGTACGTGTAATCCTCCATGAGGGATGCCCCGCCCGGCAGGCCCGCACCCATGACCTTGGCGGCACGCACCAGCACGGCCGTCTTCCAGTCGCCTTCGGCGCCGAAGCCGTAGCCGTCGGCCATGAGCCGCTGAACCGCGAGACCGGGCAGCTGCTTGAGCGCGCCCAGGTCTTCGA
Organism: Microbacterium sp. STN6; assembly: GCF_026410545.1. GTDB lineage: Bacteria > Actinomycetota > Actinomycetes > Actinomycetales > Microbacteriaceae > Root112D2. The sequence goes on along the minus strand of NZ_JAPMIT010000001.1, from coordinate 166,807 downwards.
AGCTCGTGGTGAAGGCCCCGAAGTCGCCCGCCTCGAGGAACGAGCGCAGGCCCAGCTCGATGGCCGCGCCGTCGCGCAGGCTCGCGTGCCGGTCGCCGCCGCGGCGCAGCTCGGGCGCCACGTCGTAAAGGTCCTCGTACTCGGCGACGAGCGCGTCGATATCGGCAGCGGATGCGGCCTCAACCGCCTCGGCGAGCTCGTTCACGCCCCAGGTGTTCACCTGCACTCCGAACCGCAGTTCGGCCTCGGTCTTGTCGCCTTCGGTGACCGCCACGTAGCGCATGTTGTCGCCGAAGCGAGCGAGCTTCAGCTCGTGCGTGGCGGCCCAGCCGGCCGCCGCGCGCATCCAGGTGCCGATTCGTGCGGTGACCGCGGGGTTGGTCGCGTGGCCGACGACGGTCTTGCGCGCGACGCCGAGCCGAGACTGGATGTAGCCGAACTCGCGGTCGCCGTGCGCGGCCTGGTTGAGGTTCATGAAGTCGAAGTCGATGTCGGCCCAGGGCAGCTCGACGTTGGCCTGCGTGTGCAGGTGCAGCAGCGGCTTGCGCAGGGCGTCGAGGCCGGCGATCCACATCTTGGCGGGGCTGAACGTGTGCATCCAGGCGATGAGGCCGATGACGTCGTCGCGGCTGTTCGCCTCGAGCGCGGCACGGCGGATCGACGCGGAGTCGGTCAGCACGCTCTTCCACACGATCTTCACCGGGATGCCGGCTGCCGCGTCGAGCGTGCGCGCGATCTCGCGCGACTGCTCGGCGACCTGGCGCAGCGTCTCCTCGCCGTAGAGGCCCTGGCTGCCCGTGAGGAACCAGACCTCGTACTGCTCGAGGGAGGTGGTGAGGGTGGTCATGCGTTGAGTTCCTCTCCGTCACTGTCGATGGTCGAGTAGCGCAGCGTATCGAGACCCGACAGCGTGCCTTTCGGCGCTTGCCCATACACGTTCTGATAGCGGTCGAAGAGCCGATCGATCGCCTCGGCGGGGATCGGCACGAGATCGCCGGCCTGCCGCGCGATGTGCACGGTGCGGGCGACATCCTCGACCATGACCGCGGCCTTGACGGCGTCGCGGGCATCCTTGCCGATCGTGAAGGGGCCGTGATTCTGCATGAGCACCGCCCGGCTGCGGTGGCCCTGCAGCGTCTCGACGATGCCGCGGCCGATGGAGTCGTCGCCGATGATCGCGAACGGGCCGATGGGAATTTCGCCGCCGAACTCGTCGGCCATCGCGGTGAGCACGCAGGGCACCGGCTCGGCACGGGCAGCCCAGGCCGTCGCGTAGGTGGAGTGCGTGTGCACGACGCCGCCGACCTCGGGCATGTTGCGGTACACGTATGCGTGGGCCGCGGTGTCGCTCGAGGGTGAACGTTCACAACCGGGCGTCGCGGGCACGACGTCGCCATCGAGCGTGCAGAGGATCATGTTCTCGGGCGCGAGCTCGTCGTAGTCCACGCCGCTCGGCTTGATCACGAAGAGATCGGCCCCGGGCACGCGGCCGGAGACGTTGCCACCGGTCCAGACGACGAGCCCGTTGCGGGTGAGCTCGCCGTGCAGGCGAGCGACATCCGCTCGCACTCTGGCGATGGCGACCTCGACCTCGGGTTCGAATGTGCTCATGCCTGCGCCCCCAGTGCTGCCTCGGCAGCGCCGACGATCGCATCCCGCCGGATGGCCCGCAGCCGGTGCATCACATCGTTGCCGCCGCGCCCGAAGTAGTCGTGCAGCGCGGTGTACTCGGCGTAGAGCCGGTCGTAGGCGGCGGCGTTCGTCGGGTTCGGCGTGAAGACGTTGCGGTTGACCTTGCCCATGGCATCGCCTGCGACGCGAACGTCGGGGTACGCGCCGGCGGCCACGGCCGCGTGGATGGCCGACCCGAGCGCGGGGCCCTGATCGCTGGCGATGGTCGTGATGGGCATGCGCAGCACATCGGAGTACACCTGCATGAGGAACGTGTTCTTCACGAGGCCGCCCGCGGCGATGAATTCGGTGACGGGCACGCCTGCGTTGGTGAACGCCTCGACGATGGTGCGGGTGCCGAACGCGGTGGCCTCGAGCAGGGCGCGGTAGATCTCTTCGGTGCGCGTGGTCAGCGTCTCGCCGACGACAACGCCCGAGAGTTCGTGGTCGACGAGCACCGAGCGGTTGCCGGAATGCCAGTCGAGCGCAATGAGCCCGTGGGCGCCGACCGGCTGGTCCTTGATGAGCTCCGTCAGGTACTGGTGCACACTGAGGCTGGCCTCCTCGGCCGCCTCGGCGTAGCGCGCGGGCACCTGGTTCTTGACGTACCAGGCGAAGATGTCGCCAACGCCGGACTGCCCGGCCTCGTACCCGTAGAGCCCGGCCACGATGCCGCCGTCGACCACACCGCACATGCCGGGAACGTCGGCAAGCGTGTCGCTTGTCATGACGTGGCAGGTCGAGGTGCCCATGATCGCGACCATCTGGCCGGGCTGCACCGCCTGCGCGGCGGGTGCGGTCACGTGCGCGTCGACGTTGCCGACGGCCACCGCGATGCCCTCGGGAAGACCGGTCCAGGCCGCCGCCTCAGCGGTCAGCGTGCCAGCGGATGCCGCAAGCTGGCCGATCTCGTGTGCCACCTTCGTCTCGGCGAAGCCCGCGAACTCGGGGTTCAGCGCGGCGAGGAAGTCGCGGCTCGGGTAGACGCCATCCTGATAGATGCCCTTGTAGCCTGCCGTGCAGGCGTTGCGGGTGTAGCGGCCGGTGAGCTGCCAGACGATCCAGTCGGCCGCCTCGACCCAGTGCTCCATGCGGTTGTAGAGCTCCGGATCCTCTTCAAGCAGCTGCAGGCCCTTGGCGAACTCCCACTCGCTTGAGATGAGGCCGCCGTAGCGGGGCAGCCAACTCTCGCCGCGCTCGGCCGCGAGAGCGTTGATGCGGTCGGCGTGGGGCTGGGCGGCGTGGTGCTTCCAGAGCTTGACGTAGGCGTGCGGGCGGTCGGCGTACTCGGGCAGCTCGTTGAGCGGGGTTCCGTCGGCGATGGTCGGAACCATGGTGCACGCGGTGAAGTCTGTGCCGATGCCGATGACCTGGGCGGGGTCGATGCCCGCGTCCTTCAGCGCCTCGGGCACGGCGTGCTTGAGCACGTCGACGTAGTCGGACGGCACCTGCAGGGCCCAGTCGGGCGGCAGCGGCGCGTCGGTCGCGGCGAGTGTGGTGTCCATCACCGCATGCGGGTATTCGTAGACGCCGGAGCCGAGCTCAGCGCCGTCGCGCACCCGCACCACGACGGCGCGGCCGGAGAGGGTTCCGTAGTCGACGCCGATCGTGTACTGCTCGGGCTGCTCGGCGTCGGTCGCAGGCTGCTCGGCGTCGGTCGCAGGCTGCTCGGCGTCGCGGGTCTCTGACCGCTCTGAACTCACTGCGACTCCCTTGTCTTGCTCGTCGTCTTGCCTGTGGCGCTTGTGCCGTGCTTGTGGTGCCTGTGCTGGTACTCGTGCTGCTGAGTGTGCTCGTGTGACGTCCAATGTGACCGTTCACATTTGCGACCTCATGTTACCGATACGGGCGCGCACACTGTCAAGTCGACTCTGTCTCGTTTCGGTAACGGCGCGTGCGCGCCCGCACCACGGCCTCGACTCCGCCATCCGGCGTCGACTCCGCCATCCGGCGTCGACTCCGCCACCACCAGCACCGAGTCGGGCCGGATCGCGAGTCCCAGGCCGGCAAACCCCACATATGCCCCGACGCACCCTCGTTCCCCGAGGCACCCTCGATCGACGCGCCCACCAGACTCAGAAGGAGGGAGGCGCGGTCGACCCGCGCACAACGAGCTCGGGGGTGAGCAGACCGCTCGCGGGCGCGACCCTGTCCCCGATACTGCTCAGCAGCAGCCCGATGCAGCGCCGCCCGAGCTCGGCGAAGTCCTGCCGCACGGTCGTCAGCGGCGGCCAGAAATGCCGCGCCTCGGGCACGTCGTCGAAGCCGACAACGCTGATGTCCCCCGGCACATCGATGCCGGCGTCCCGAAACGCATGCATAAGCCCGAGCGCCATCTGGTCGTTCGAGGAGAACACCGCCGTGAAGTCGCGGATTCGCACCAGCTCGCGCCCCGCCCGGTACCCGAAGTCGGCGGTCCAGTCCCCCAGGATCGGCGCGGTGGTCGGCACATCCTGCGCATTCAGCTCATCGAGGAACCCGCGCATCCTCGCCTCCGCCTCGATCCAGTCCTGCGGGCCCGCCAGGTGGTAGATGCTGCGGTGGCCGAGCTCGATCAGGTGCCTCGTCGCCAGCCGCGCTCCCGCGATCTGGTCGACCCACAGCGAATGATCGGCCAGCCGGCCCGTGGCCTGCATGGTCACGAACGGCACCGAGATCGACAGGTCGGCGATCGCGTCGAACACCCGCGTCTGCGGCGCGATCACGACAACGCCCTCGACGGCCTGCGACATGAGGTGCTCGAGCGCGGCCTCGATCGAGCCGCTGTCGGTGGCGGCCAGGTTCGAGACGGTCACGTAGTAACCGGCGTCACGCGCGGCATCCTCAATGGCATGGATGCTGCTCGCCGGCCCGTAGTACGAGCCCGACGCGGCCGCCAGAATGCCGATGGTGCGCGAATGGCTGGTCACGAGCGCCCGCGCCGCACGGTTGGGCCGGTACTGCAGTTCCTCCATGACCTCGAGAACGCGCTGCTTGGTCGACTCTCGGATGCTCGGGTGCTGGTTCAGCACCCGAGAGACCGTCTGGTGCGAAACCCCGGCGAGGCGCGCGACGTCGCGGATGCTGGGAGCCCGCGTCTTCTGCGTCTCGGTCGTCACCGAAGCCCCGTTCCACCTGCGTTGTGTGCGTTCACATGCCTGAATCACTCTCAATTATGCACGCAACGGCAGCATCCGCCTTCGCTGAATGTGACAGTCACATCGGGACGGAGTGCGCGCCGCATGTCCGGCTCTCCCCCTCTGCCGTCGCGGCCATGAGAAGTTGGTGCAATCCGATTCCGGCAGGGGGTCCGAACCATTACTGAGCGGTCAGATCGGCCGCGGTTCCGCACCATCTGTGAGTAGGAGCTCATCATGCGATTCATCCCCACCAAGGTTCACGGCGTTCTCGATTACGTTGTCGCCATCGCGCTGATCTTCGCGCCCTTGATCTTCGGATTCTCCGACCTTGGCGGCGCGGCCGTCGTCATCCCGATCGTTCTCGGTGTCGGCCTCATCGTCTACAGCCTGTTCACGCGGTATGAATTGGGCGCGTTCCGGCTGGTCCCCATGCCCGTGCACCTGGTCGTCGACGTCGTCGCGTCCATCGTGCTCATCGTGTCGCCGTTCGTGTTCGGCTTCATCAGCGAGGCCCCGAACGCGTGGCTGCCGCACATTATCGTCGGGGCCGCCGTCATCGTGGTCGTCATCTTCTCCGAGCCGCAGCCGTCACCGTCGGTGCGCCGCTCGGAGCACGCGACGAGCGCTGCGTGACCCGGTTGTAACCCACTCCCGCGCTCCACTGCCGAGCGTTCGCCCCGTGCCTCGGACCGACGAGGTGCGGGGCTTACGCGATCCCGGTAAGCGGCGTGGTCGATCTGCGCGTGCGCCGGCTGCCCAATCTGTACGTGCGCGGGTCGCGCAATCTGTGCGTGCGCCGGCTACGCAATCTGTGCGTGCGCGGGCTATGCGACCCACACGTGCGAGGCGCGCGGCACCGGCCACGAGTCGAAAAGTGCCCGCTGACGGGCGCCGGCCACCGACGGCACGGATGCCGCCATCCGCGCCGTCGCCTGTCGCGACGACGTGGCGGCGGTCACGGCTGCTCTCGTCAGCAGAAGCTCCCGTGCGGCTGAGACCCGTACGAACTCTGCCGCCGCCGCCGCGAGATCGCTCGCCGGGGCCCCGGCGAATCGGTCGGGATGCGTCAGCCGGGCACGCCGCAGGAACGCCTCCGCGACTTCAGCCCGTGAGGCGAAGACGCTGACGTTCAGGATGGCGGCGGCGGCCTCGGGCGTCATGACCGAAGGCCGCCCGGCAAACATGACATATTCTCACATTAGCGCATCCGCTGCCCGGCCACCACGCCTGCCCGATCGGTCCGATCGGCCAGACCACGCCCTGCGAACTGCCAGATCCGCCCACGAACGTCAGATCCGGCCCCCGAACGAAAACGACGGCGATATCGTCGCAAAACGCGATATCGGCCGCACTCTCGACCGATTCGATCGGAATGTCCGTCGTTTTTGTTCGGGTCGCTAGCGTGCCGAACCACTGGGGCCGCCCGAGCAGGCGGCAGGCAGGCAGGCAGGCAAGCAAGCAAGCAAGCAAACGGGCCAGGCAGCTAGGCAAGCAAGCAGTCGGTCAGGCAGGCAGGCAGGCGAGGCGGCAGGCGGCAGGCGGCAGGCGGGCCAGCGTCGAGCTCCGTGCCCTGCCCAGGCCGGCGCCGCGGCGCGTCAGCGGCCGGCGAGCGCCTGGTCGAGGTCCGCGATGAGGTCGCCGACCTCCTCGATGCCGACCGAGAGCCGCACCACGTTCTCGGGCACGGCAAGCGGCGTGCCCTTGACCGAGGCGTGCGTCATCTCGGACGGGTAGCCGATGAGCGACTCGACTCCCCCGAGCGACTCAGCGAGCTGGAACACGTGGGTCGACTCGGCGAGGTGCTGCGCAGCATCCGCCCCGCCGGCGAGCGCGAGCGAGAGCATGCCGCCGAAGCCGCTCATCTGCCGGGCCGCCAGTTCGTGGCCCGGGTGCGACGGCAGGCCCGGGTAGTAGACCGCCTCGACGGCCGGGTGCTCGAGCAGGTGCTCCGCGATCGCCTGCGCGTTCTCGCTGTGCCGCTGCATGCGCACCGCGAGCGTCTTGATGCCGCGCACCGTGAGCCACGCGTCGAGCGGCGCCGAGATGGCGCCCGCCGCGAACTGCAGAAACCCGACCTTCTCGGCCAGCTCGGCGTCGCGCATGACGAGCGCGCCGCCGATCACGTCTGAGTGCCCACCCAGGTACTTCGTCGTCGAATGCACCACCACGTCGGCCCCGAGCGACAGCGGCTGCTGCAGCGCGGGCGAGGCGAACGTGTTGTCGACCACGACGAGCGCGCCGGCCTCATGGCCGAGGGCCGCCAAGGCGGCGATGTCGCTGATCTTCATGAGCGGGTTGCTCGGCGTCTCAATCCACAGGATGCGCGTGCGCTGAATGCCGAGCGCCTCGCGTACAGCGTCGAGATTCGCGAGGTCCACCGGGGTGTTGCGCACGCCCCACGCGCCATGAACGCGGTTGATGAGCCGGTAGGTTCCGCCGTACACGTCGTTGCCGAGCACCACGTGGTCGCCGGGGGTGAGTACGGCGCGCAGCAGCGCATCCTCTGCCGCAAGGCCTGACGAGAACGAGTACGCCTTCTGGCCGCCTTCAAGCGAGGCGAGCAGCGTCTGCAGCGAGTCGCGCGTGGGGTTCGCGCTGCGCCCGTACTCGTAGCCGCCACGCAGCCCGCCGATGCCGTCCTGCACGAACGTGGAGGTCTGGTAGATGGGCGGCACGACCGCGCCGGTGGTCGGGTCGAATTCCTGCCCGGCATGGATGGCGCGGGTGGCGAATCCTTCAGTCAACGGGTGCTCCTTGCGTAGTCGTGGGTCAATTCAGGCGCTGAGGTAGGTCAGCAGGTCGTGGCGGGTGAGCACCGAGACGGGCTTGCCGCCGTCGGTCACGAGCAGGGCGTTCGCACCGGCCAGCGCGGCGCGGGCCGCCGACACCGACTCGTTGATGCCGATGAGCGGCAGCGGCGCGCCGGCGAAGCCCTGCACCTTGTCGCCCATGGCCGCCTGCCCGCTGAAGACCTTCTCGAGCAGATCGCGCTCCTCGATCGCCCCCACGACCTCGCCGAGCACGACGGGCGGCTCGGCCGAGAGCACCGGCAGCTGCGAGACGCCGTACTCGGTCATGATCGCGACGGCGTCGTGCACCGTGTCGCTGGGGTGCGCGTGCACGAGAGACGGCAGCTGCCCGCTCTTCGTCTTGATCACGTCGCCCACCGTGGACTCGTCGGGCACGTCACTGAAGCCGTATGAGCGCATCCACTTCTCGTTGAAGATCTTGCCGAGGTACCCGCGCCCGCCGTCGGGCAGCAGCACCACCACGACATCGTCAGCGCCGAGGGATGCCGCGGCACGCAGCGCCGCCACCACCGCCATGCCGCTGGAGCCCCCCACGAGCAGCCCCTCTTCGCGGGCGAGCCGACGCGTCATGGCGAACGCCTCCGCGTCGGAGACGGCGATGACGTCGTCGACCACGCTCGGGTCGTAGGCGGCAGGCCAGAAATCCTCGCCGACGCCCTCGACCAGGTATGGCCGCCCGGTCCCGCCCGAGTACACCGACCCCTCGGGGTCGGCGCCGACGATGCGCACCTCGCCGTTCGATACCTCTTTAAGGTAGCGACCGGTTCCGCTGATGGTTCCGCCCGTGCCGACGCCCGCGACGAAGTGCGTGATGCGGCCTTCGGTGTCGCGCCAGATCTCGGGCCCCGTGGTCTCGTAGTGACTGAGCGGCCCGTTCTGGTTGGCGTACTGGTTCGGCTTGAATGCTCCGGGGATCTCGGCGACCAGACGGTCGGAAACGCTGTAGTACGAGTCGGGATCCTCCGGCGCGACCGCGGTCGGCGTCACGACGATCTCGGCGCCGTAGGCCGTGAGCACGTTGCGCTTGTCCTCACCCACCTTGTCGGGAAGCACGAACACGCAGCGGTAGCCGCGTTGCTGTGCGACGAGCGCGAGGCCGACGCCGGTGTTGCCGCTCGTCGGTTCGACGATGGTGCCGCCGGGCCGCAGTTTGCCCTCGCGCTCAGCGGCATCGATGATGCGCGTGGCGATGCGGTCCTTCGACGAGCCGCCCGGGTTCAGGTACTCGACCTTCACGAGCACCGTGGCCGCGATGCCCTCGGCCACGGCGTTGAGCTTGACGAGCGGCGTGTTGCCGATGAGATCGAGAATGGTCTCGGCGTACTTCATGTCGTTGCGTTCCTTACGTTGTCATGTCGTCTGATGCGAAGTGGCCCTGCACGCGCGATGGCGATGGACGGCCCGGTGGTCGAGTAGCGCCAAGGCGCGTATCGAGACCTGGAGACTCAGCGACGACAACAGAGCTGCGACATGCAACCCAGCCTAGCGTGGGCCGCCGACGCTCTCATGCGGCCCCTGAATGACGGCACCGGCCGCGCGCAGTTCGGCGACCACGCCGTCGAGGGCGGGCTCGTCGGGCAGCGGGCTCGCATCCGCTGGCCTGCCTTCACGTATGGCAGACGCGAACTCACGCAGGTACGCGACCACCTGCTCGACGCCCCGGTCGGTGGCCGGCGGCGAACCGTACCCAGAGCGGATGACCGACGCCGTCACGGCGTCGGTGACGCGCTCGAGCGCGACGATGACCGGCCAGAACACCGCGGCCTGCCTGCTGACGAGCGGTGGCTCGGCGAGCGCCTGCTGCAGCGCGACGCGCAGGTCGGCGAGGCGCCGGTAGGTGTGCCGGCGCACGGCGCGGCGGTCGTGGTCGTGTGTGGCGAGGGCGACGCGAACGTAACGCCGAACGTCGTCGGCCACGTCGGCCACCTTGCCGGCCATGTGGGCCCCCGAGCGCCAGGTGGCGGGCCAGGGCAGGTAGCCGAAGGCGAGCACGATGGCGCAGCCGATGCTCGTGTCGAGCAGGCGGCTGACGACGAGCTGTTCGTCGGGGCCGTGGCCGAGGTCGAGCAGCAGCACGATGACGGGCGTCAGCAGCGTGGCGAAGAGACCGTAGTTGCGGCGCTGCACGACCGGCAGTGCGGCGGCGAAGAGCGCGATCGCCGCCAGCACCGGGACGCCGCGCGGTACGAGGGTCAACAGCGCCGTGCCGATGAGCACGCCGACGATCGTTCCGATGCCGCGCTGTACGGCGCGCGCGAACACCGAACCGAAGTCGGGCTTGAGCGTCACCGCCACCGTCAGCGCGATCCAGTACGGTCGCTCGGCCGGCACGAAGAGGCCGGCCAGCTGGGCGATGCCGAGACAGATGACCAGGCGGATGATCGGCAGCCACGTTCCACGGCCGCCCGCAACGGCGTCCCGCAGCGCCGCCAGCCGGTCGCCCCCGCTCGGAGTGCGCGCGGCGTCGTCCTCCGCCTCCTTGCCGTCGACGATGATGGCCCCTATCGCGTCGAGGCTCTTCTTCAGGCCGGCCAGCTCGGCGGATTCCGGGCCGCGCGAGGTGGTGCCGACAGCATCCGCTGTGCTTTCAACGGGGTTGCGGCCGTGCCAGGTGCCCTGCTGAATGGCGAAGGCGAATGAGCGCACGGTTCCCGAGAGACGAAGCGGAATGTCGACGCCGGAGCGAACGAGCGCGACCGTCTGTTCGACAAGGGGCGTGGCCGCGTTCAGCAGGGCGGCGAGCCGTCGCACGCGCTTCTCGCGGCCGCCGACCGCGGCCCGATATGACACGACCGTGTCGTACGCGGTGTTCATCGCGTTCGTCAGCTCCCTGCGGGCCTCCTCGCCACGGCTGCCGCCCGACATCTCCATCAGCACGGCGAGGGAGCGGTACACCTCGGCGACCGCGAGCCGCTCGGGCGCCGTTGTGCGACCGATGCCGCCAGAGAGCGACAGCAGCAACGCCCACGCCGCACCGGTGAAGTAGAGCAGCGGCGGCATCCATGCGGGCCCGTTGCCGAAGCTCACGCCCGACGCGACGATCACGTAGATGAGGAACTGCAGGCTTGCGACCGATGCCACATTGCCGAGCACGCTGGCGAGACCCGAGACGAGCGCCGCCGCCAACACGAGCAACGGCGTGATGAGGGGGTGGCCGAATGCGAGGCCGCCGAGGGCGAAGCCGGTCGAGCCGGACGCCGCGACGATTCCGATGCGGCTGATGCGCGCGCGGTACGGCCCCTCTTTATCAGCGATGGATGCGGCGAGCGCGCCGATCGAGCACACCAGCCCGCCGCCGAGCTGCCCGATCGCCATGCCCACGCTCACCGGCGTCGCCACGGCTACTGCAGTGCGCAGCACCCGCGGCCACGGGATCGGCGCGGGCTTCGGGCGCAGAAGCTCGGCGACCCACCCGATCGACTGCGAGACCATGCCGCCAGCCTAGGAGTGTCGGCGACATGACGCTCCGGGACTCAGGGGCTGACGAATCCGGTTCTCGGGACCCAAAACACGCTCGGCGGACCAGTTATATAGGGTCCCGGCATGCGCTTTCGGGTCCCGCGACCCTCGAGCAGAGCGGCGTGAGCGTAGCCGACGAGATTCGGATGGCAGGCAGCACCCCCTCCTAGGATGGAGGTATGTCCGTCTCCCAGCTGACGAACGCCGCACAGGACTACCTGAAGGCCATCTGGAGCGCCACCGAATGGTCGCCGACTCCGATCACGGTCACGCAACTGGCGGAGCGCATGGGGGTACGCGCGGCGACGGTGTCCGACGGCATCCGTCGTCTGGTCGACAAAGGGCTGCTCGAGCACGAACCGTACGGCAGCATCGAGCTGACCGAGGAGGGCCGGGTGCACGCCGTCAGCATGGTGCGCAGGCACCGGCTGCTCGAGACGTTCCTCGTCGAACTGCTCGACTACGACTGGACCGAGGTGCACGACGAGGCCGAGGTTCTCGAGCACGCCGTGTCGGACGCGTTCGTTGAGCGCATCGACGCCCGGCTCGGCCACCCGCTGCGCGACCCGCACGGCGACCCGATCCCCACTGCCGACGGCCGCCCGCACCGCCCGAACGCGATCCCGCTTGCCGACGCGCCGGCCGACACCGAGCTCGCCGTCGAGCGCGTCTCTGACGCCGACCACGCTGTGCTCGCCAGCGTCGGCCGCCTCGGCATCCGACCCGGCGCGGGGCTGACCGTGCAATACAGAGCAGCGGATGCCGGTGGGCTGGCGTGCGTCGCCGGTACCGCGCCCGTCGAGCTCAGCGCGGCGCAGGTCGCTGCCGTCTGGGTCGCCGCCGTCTGAGTCCGGGGCTGCACGAGGGCGCCGGGGCTGCACGAAGGTCCCGGGCTGCACGAAGGTCGCGGGACCGCTACGTGCTCTGCCCCAGGATCGTCAGCACGATGAGCGCGACATTGAGGCACACGATCAGCGCGACCGCCAGCCAGCCGACCGCGCGCATCCAGCGCCCGTTCGCGTGCTTCCCCATGAGTGCGCGGTCGCCCGTGAGCGTCATGAGCGGGATGACCGCGAACGGGATCCCGAGGCTGAGGAACACCTGGCTGAGCACGAGCGCCCACGTGGGATCCGCGCCGAACGCGAGGATCGCGAGCGCGGGCAGCAGCGTGATGACCCGTCGCACGAGCAGAGGCACGCGCACTCGCAGCAGCCCGGCCATGATGCTCGCACCCGCGTAGCTGCCGACCGACGTCGAGGCAAGGCCGGAAGCGAGCAGCCCCACCGCGAACGCGACGCCGATCACGGGGCCGAGCGCGTGCGTGATCGCCGCGTGCGCTCCCTCGATCGTGTCGGTCCCCGAGGCGCCGCCGAGGCTCGCCGCGGCCAGCAGGAGCATGGCGATGTTCACGGCGCCGGCGATCACCAGGGCCGTGCCGACGTCCCAGCGCGTCGCGGTGATGAGGCGCGAGAGCTTCGCGGCATCCGTCTGCCTGCCGTGACGATCGCGGACCAGCGCCGAGTGCAGGTAGATAGCGTGCGGCATCACGGTAGCCCCGAGCATGCTCGCGGCCAGCAGCACGCTGCCGCCGCCATCGAAGCGGGGCAGGAGCCCGCCCGCCGCGGCCGGCCAATCGACGCCGGTGATGAACAAGCCCGCGATGAAGCCGGCCGTGATGACCCCGAGCAGCGTGAGGATCACGGCCTCGAACGGGCGCTGGCCACCGCGCGACTGCACGATGAGCAACACCATGGACGCGGCCCCCACGATGACCCCGCCGAGCACAAGGGGCACGTGGAAGAGCATGCGCAGGGCGAGGGCGCCGCCGATCACCTCGGCGAGGTCGGTGGCGGCGGCCACGAGCTCGGCCTGCACCCAGAAGGATCGGCGCGCGGCCGGCCGCAGTCGCTCGCCAAGCAACTCGGGCAGGCTGCGGCCCGTGACGAGGCCGAGCCGTGCCGACTGGTACTGAACGAGCACCGCCATGCCGTTCGCCATCACGAGAACCCACACGAGCAGGTAGCCATGCTTGGCCCCGGCGGTCAGATTGGCGGCGACATTGCCGGGGTCGACATAGGCGATGGCGGCAACGAACGCCGGGCCGAGAAGCGTCAGCAGCCGCGCCGACGTACGCTTCACCTGCTCAACGCTCACGTCGCTCACGTCGCTCGCCATCACCTCGCCCTTCGAAGTCTCGCCGCGGGTGACTGCGCGCATCCGCAAGTGTTAGACCAGCCTAACAATTCTGGGCTTCGCTGCTAGCCCTCGCTGGCGCGCGGCCACCGTCCCGCCGGAGCGGCAGCCGCCCCGAACGAAAACGACGGACATTGTGACGGATGCGGCCCCGTCGGCGCGAAAAACGCCCCTGAGACCGGCTTACTCCGTCGTTTTGGTTCGGGGGGTCTCGATACGGCCGCGGGGCGGCCTACTCGACCACCGTGATATGACCGCGGGGCGGCCTACTCGACCACCGTGGCGCTGGTGGTGCCGTCAACCTGCTGCGCGTACAGGCGCGCGTAGCTGCCGCCGGCGGCGAGAAGCTGCCCGTGCGTGCCGCGCTCCACGATGCGGCCGCGCTCGACCACGAAGATCACGTCGGCCGCGATGATCGTCGAGAGCCGGTGCGCGATGGCGATCGTCGTGCGCCCTCGCGCGGCCGTATCGAGCGCTTGCTGCACCACGTGCTCCGAGATGGAGTCGAGCGCGCTCGTCGCCTCGTCGAGCACGAGCACTTCCGGGTCCTTCAGCAGCACGCGCGCAATCGCGATGCGCTGCTTCTCGCCACCCGAGAGCCTGTAGCCTCTCTCCCCCACGAGCGTGTCGTACGCGTCGGGAAAGCTCGCGATCGTCTCGTGGATATTCGCGCGCCGAGCCGCCGACTCCAGCTCCTCCTGGGTCGCGTCCGGCTTCGCGTAGCGCAGGTTCTCGGCGATGGACGCATGAAAGAGATACGTCTCCTGGCTCACCACGCCGATGTGCTCAACCAGCGACTCCTGACGCAACTCGCGCACGTCCGTGCCGCCGAACAGCACGCGGCCGCCCGTCGCGTCGTAGAAGCGCGGCACCAGGTACGACACGGTCGTCTTGCCGGCGCCCGACGGCCCGACGAACGCCGCGAACTGGCCTGGCTCGACGGTGAACGAGACGCCGTCGAGGGTCGGCCGCTCGCCGTCGCGCGCATCCGGGTACGAAAAGGTCACGTCGTCGAACTGCAACCGCCCGCGGGCCTCGCCAGGGGCGACGTCGCGCGCATCCGCTCGGTCGGCGATGGCGGGCTTCAGGTCGAGGTACTCGAAGATGCGGGCGAAGAGCGCTCCCGAGGTTTGCAGGTCGAGGGCCACCCGCATGATGCCGAGCAGCGGGAACAGCAGCCGGGCCTGCACCGTGGTGAACGCCACGATCGTGCCCGCCGAGATACCGGTAGCGCCGCCCACGAGCAGCCAGCCCGCCACCAGGTAGACCACCGCGGGGATGCTGGAGAGGAACACGTTAACCATGGCGAAGAACCACTGCCCGCTCATCGCCTGGCGCAGCTGCAGGCCGATCTGGTTCTCGTTCTCGCCCGCGTAACGCGCGATCTCGGAGCCCTGCCGGTTGAAGCTCTTCGCGAGCAGGATGCCGGAGACGCTCAGGGTCTCCTGCGTGATCGCGGTCATGTCGGAGAGCGATTCCTGCGTCTTGGTCGCAATGCGCGCACGCACCTGCCCGACACGGCGCTGCGCGATGACGAGGAAGGGCATGAGCACGACCGCGACGACGGTGAGCTGCCAATCCAGCAGCAGCATGGCGATGAACGCGGCGATCACGGTGACCGTGTTGCCGAGCACACTCGAGACCGTGTTTGTGAGCACGCTGGCCACGCCGCCCACGTCGTTCTGCAGCCGGGACTGGATGATGCCCGTCTTCGTGCGTGTGAAGAAGCTCAACTCCATGGCCTGCAGGTGCGTGAACAGGCGCACGCGCAGGTCGCCCATGACCCGATTGCCGACCGACGCCGTCAGATACGTCTGCCACACGCCGAGCAGCGCCGACGACACGTACACCGCGATCATGAACCCCACGATGACCGCGAGCACCGGCAGGTTCGGCCCGCCGCGGGCGAAGAGCCCCTCGTCGAACGCGCGCTTGGTCAGCAGCGGCGGAATGACCGTGAACGCGGCGCCCGCGAGCACGAGCACGACCGTGACGATGAGCGCGGCCTTGTGCGGCGCGAAGAGCCGAGCGATGCGGCGGCCCAGATTGCGGATGCGCGGAGCCTCGGCATTAGCAGCGCGCTGAGCGGCGTAGTCGCCGCCCGACACGCGACCTCGCCCGCCGCCGCGCACATTGCTCACCCGATGAGCCTAATCGCGCTCGCGGCCCGCTGGCGCCGGTCGCGGTTCAGGCACAGCCTCAGCGCTGCGAGCCGGCCAGCAGCGCCGTGACGAAGTAGCGCTGGAACGCGAAGAACACGATCAGCGGAATGATCATCGACAGGAACGCTCCCGACGACAGCACGTCGATGTTCGCCCCGAACTGCCGCAGCTGGCTCTGGATCGCCACCGTCACCGGCTGCGACGACGCGTTCGTGAAGATCAGCGCGACGAGCATGTCGTTCCACACCCACAGGAACTGGAAGATGCCGAGCGACGCGACGGCGGGCATGCCGAGCGGCAGCACGATGCGCGAGAAGATGCGCATCTCGCTCGCGCCGTCGAGCCGGGCCGCCTCCATCAGCTCTCCGGGAACCTGCGTGAAGAAGTTGCGCAGCAGGAAGATGGCGAACGGCAGGCCGAACGCCGTGTGGAACAGGATGACGCCGATGATGCTGCCGAACAGCCCGAGCGAGCCGTAGAGCTTCGCGATCGGGATCAGCGCCACCTGCACGGGCACGGCGAGCATCACGATGACCGCGATCAGCAGCCAGTCGCGACCGGGAAATTTTACCCACGCGAACGCGTAGCCCGCCAGCGCACCGATCACGACCACCAGAATCGTCGCGGGCACCGTGATGACGATGGTGTTCCAGAACGAACCCATGAACTGCGCATTGCCCAGCAGGTTCTCGTAGTTCTTCAGGGTCAACTGGGCCGGTGCCGTGAACACCGTCCACCAGCCGCTCTGCCCGTTGTCGGTGCTCGAGCGCAGCGACGAAAGGAAGAGGCCCACGGTCGGCACGAGCCAGAAGACCGCGACGATCAGCAGCACCAGGTTGACGACACCTTTGCCGAAGAAGTCGACGACACGGCCGGCGGCGCTGCGCTTGCCCCTGACGATGCTGAGATCGGTCGTGGTCACTGCTCCCTCTCCGTCCTGAACCTGCGCACGTTGATGATCATGAACGGCAGCACGAGTATCAGCAGCAGCACGGCGAGTGCGCTGCCGAGGCCCTGGTCGTTGCCGCCGCCGAACGACACCGACCACATCTGCACGGCGATCACCGTCGCATCCGGCAACGATGAGGCAGGGGGTATCACGTAGACCAGGTCGAAGATCTTCAGCACGTTCACGATGAGGGTGATGAACACCACGATGAGCACGGGCGAGAGCAGAGGCGCCGTGATGCGCCGGAACACCTGCCACTCGTTCGCCCCGTCCATGCGCGCCGCCTCCTGCAGAGAGCGGTCCATGGCAGACAAGCCGGATGCGATCATCACCATGGCAAAGCCGGCCCAGATCCAGACGTAGCTGAGGATGACCACGGCGGTCACGAGCGTCGGGCCGAGCCACGAGATTCCGGTGTAGGCGGCCTGGAAGTTCGACGCAGGCAGGGTGACGGTGTAGCTGCCCGACGCGAGCGAGGCGATCGCGTAGGTGCCGTCCGCATCCGTCGTCGCCTTGCCTACCACGGCACCGGATGCGTCGACTGCGTCGACTTCGACACCCGGCAACCCCTTCTTGCCGTCGCCGAGCTGGCCGTTCTGGCCGCCGCCGCCGCGCACGAAGTCGAGCCAGACCGTGCCCGTGATCTCATCCGACTTCGCCGCAGGCGCGGGCGCGCCGGTCTTCGCGGTGGCCGGCACGTTCTCCTGGTTGATCGCCAGGAGCGGGAAGTTTGCCTCGCCGCCAGCCTGCACCGCGTCGTTCGACGTGATGGCGCCACTCTTCGCCTGCGTGATGCCGGCGTCAGGCCGCGGTCGGGCGTTCGGGTACGACGAGTTGGGGGCGAAGGCGTCGTGAATGGCGACCAGGCCGGCGTTCACTGAGCCGAGCTGCGGGTTCTCCTGAAACGCAGTGCGAAAGATGACGCCGGCCGCGACCATGGAGATGGCCATGGGCATGAACACGATCAGCTTGAACGCGATGCCCCATTTGATCTTGTCCATGAGCACGGCGAAGATCAGGCCGAGGATCGTGACGCTGACCGGCACCACGACGACCCAGATGATGTTGTTGCGAATGGCGACGAACGTGGCCGGATCGGTGAACATCGTGGCGTAGTTGCCGAGCCCCAGGAAGTTCGTGCCCGCCGCGTCGTACAGGGAACGCCAGATCGAGTAGATGACCGGGTAGGCCACCAGAACGCCGAGCAGCACGAGGGCCGGCGCGAGAAACGCGAGCGCCGTGTAGATGGTGCGGCGCGTGCGCGCCCGACGGGGAGGGCGCGAGGCGCCCTCCCCCTCGGTGCGTGTGCGCTCGGCAACCGGAGCGGTTGTCATGGCGTCGACCTCTGCCGGTTACTTGTAGTCCTGCACGGCGGCCGCCTCGAGCTTCTGCTGCGTGCCCTGCACATCGGTGGGGTTGTTGAAGAAGTCGATCAGAATCTGCCATTCACCCGACCCCTTCGTTCCACCGAATGCGCTCGGCGCCGAGTCAGACATGTCGAACCGGAACGTCTTCGCGTTCACCAGCGCCTCGGCGATCTGCTTCGACGTGGCATCCGGGTATGCCGACATGTCGACCTTCTTGTTCGGCGAGGTGAATCCGCCGAGCTTGACCCAGATGGTTGCCGCTTCGGGCCCGGCGAGGTACTTCATGAGCGCGGCAGCACCCTTGTTCTTCTTCAGCTGGATGGCCGCGTTTCCACCGCCGACGACCGCGGGCTCAGACCCGTCGATCGAGGGGAAGTCGTAGAACTTCGCGTTCTCACCGACCTTCGACTTGGTGCTGCTGGCGATGTTGCCTGCCACGAAGTCGCCCTCGTAGACCGTTCCTGCCTTGGGGGTTGCGCCGAACACCTCGGTGACCGAGTCGCCGAAGGTGCGCTGTGCGGTGCCCGGTTCCACGATCGCCTTGTCGCCCCACAGGGTGCCGAGGAGTGTGAGCGCCTTGGTCACCGACGGGTCGGTCCACGGGATCTCGTGGTTGGTGAGCTTGTCGTACATGTCAGGGCCGGCGGTGCGGAGGTACACGTTCTCGAACCAGTCGGTGAGCGGCCAACCGGCATCCGCACCAATGGAGAGCCCGTACGTGCCGGAGTCGGAGATGAGCTTCAGCGTCTTCATGAATTCGTCCCACGTCTTGGGCACCGTCGCGCCGGCCTGGTCGTAGACCTTGGTGTTGTACCAGACTGTCGACTTGTTCGAGCCCTTGAACCAGATGCCGTACGCCTTGCCGTCGACACTGCCGAGGTCGACCCAGGTCTTGGCGAAGTTGGCCTTGACCTCGTCGAGCGTCGCGCTGTCGAGTTCGATCAGGCTGCCGGCCTTGGCGAGCGAGGTGAGCAGCCCGGGCTGCGGAATGACCGCGACGTCAGGCGGGTCGCCGCCCTCGACCTTCGTGTTCAGCGTGGTCGCGACGTTGGTGCCGTAGCTGGTGTAGTTGACCTTGGCTCCGGTCTCCTTCTCGAACTGCGCGAGTACCTTCTCGAAGTTCTTCTGCTCGGCGCCCGACCAGTCCGCCGCGACGTTGAGGGTCACGCCCTTCAGCTCACTGCCGCCGGACGAATTGCCGCCCCCGCCGGAGTTGTCGGAACCCCCGGACGAGCACCCGCCGAGCGCGAGCGCCGTGACACCCATGGCTGCCATGATCGGAATCAGTCGACGTCGTATTGCCTTTGCCATCTGTCTCTCCTCTTTGAGCGTGCCGAGCAGGGCACCCGCTGCCGGCTTCGCCGTGCCGGCCGGGTACGCCGGGCACATCGAGGGCCGGTTTACAGGTGGTTCCTTTCTGACACCCTACTGAGGGGTGGACAGACTCGCACCCGGTTAAGGTTGCAACTTGGCAACCAAAGCACGGGGTCGCCCGAGGGCCGCGCACGCGGCGAGTGCAGAGGGCGGCAATCGACGCGGCCTCAGCTGGCGTCGGCGAGCGAGATCGCCTCGGCCTCCTCGAGCTGGCTCTCGTGCCCGCCGTCGGCACGGCGCAGCGCGCGCGAGCCGGCGATGACGAGCGCCGCCGCGATGAGCACTGAGACAGCCGCCATGAAGAACGGCGTCGACGGCGCAATGGTGTCGGCGAGTACGGTGGCCAGCGGCGGGGCGATGGCGCCGCCGAGGAAGCGGACGCCCGAATAGGCGCTCGACGCGACAGAGCGCGGCAGATCCGTCGCCTCCATCACGCTCTCGGTGAGCACCGTGTTCAGGATGCCGAGGAACAGCCCGCCCACGATCACGCACGCGATGAGCCCCGCGGCCGAGTGGATCAGCAGCCCCGCGACCAGGAGGTCGGCCGCGAGCACCGGCAGCATGGTCCAGAGCACGCGGGTGCGTCGCATGCGCGACGTCAGCAGCGGCGCGAGCCACACGGAACTCACGGCGACCGCGACGCCCCAGCCGAAGAAGATGAACCCGAGCGTCATGGCACTCGAGAGACCGAGCGGCACGAGGGCGAACGGCGTGTAGGCGAGCAGCACGAAGAAGCCGATGTTGTAGAACAGGGCGGCGCCGGCCATAACCGCGAGCGCCGGCCTGGCGAGCGCGCGGAACGGCGCCGAGAGCGGCGTCGGCTGCGGGCTCTCGGGATCCTTCTTCAGCAGCGTGACGATCGCAACGAAACCGACCGCCATGAGCACGGCCGTGCCGAAGAACGGCCCCCGCCAGCTGATGCCGCCGAGCAGCCCGCCGAGCAGCGGGCCGACCGCAATGCCGAGACCCAGCGCTGCCTCATACAGAATGATCGCGGATGAGGTGCCGCCCGAGGCGGCACCCACGATCGTGGCAAGTGCCGTCGAGATGAACAGCGCGTTCCCCAGCCCCCACCCGCCGCGGAAGCCGATGATCGACTCGACGTTCTGCGAGAGCCCGGCCGCGGCCGCGAAGATCACGATGAGCGCGAGGCCGATGAGCAGGGTCTTCTTGGCGCCGATGCGACTGGAGAGCCAGCTCGTGAAGAACATGGCGACGCCCGTGATCACGAGGTAGCTCGTGAACAGCAGCTCCGTTTCGGTAGGCGTGGCCTTCAGCTCCCCCGCGATGGCGGGCAGGATGGGGTCGACGAGGCCGATTCCCATGAAGGCGATGACGCACGCGAAGGCGACCGCCCACACGGCGGTCGGCTGTTTGAGGATGCTGGCCGAGCCCGACGACGAGGCGTGGGGCGCCGTGGCGGTGCGGCTCATCGGGCGGCCCCGTCGAGCAGGGCAGCGGATGCGGCATCCGTGAGTCTCTCTCGCGAGCTGATGATGTCGACCGCGCGACGCAGAACCTCGGCCTCGTCGTCGGTGATGTCCTCGAAGAGGGGAACGAGGGCCGTCGCGATGGTGTCGCGCCACTGCTGCAGCGCGGCCTCGCCCTTGCGGGTGCTGGCGATCTGCCAGGCGCGGGCGTCATCGGTGTCGGCGATGCGCTTGACCCACTCGCGCTCCACGAGGTTGCGTACGAGCTTGGTCATGGTGGGCTGGGAGACGCGGCTGCGGGTGGCGAGTTCGCCGAGGCGCATGGCGCCGAAGCTCTGCAGCACGCTGATGGTGCGCCACGTGGCTGGTGACTCGGTGTTACCGCTCACGTGGGCGGCGAGGCGGGTGAGCCGGTGGCTGGTCTGCACGAGATCGCTGAGGGTGCGCTGCAGGCCGCTGGCGCCGTCGGCGCTGTGCGCAGTGTTGCTGTGCGCAGTGTTGCTGTGCGCACTATTGCTGACTGCAGTTTGGCTGGTTGCTGTGTTGCTACTTGCTGTGTCGGCGTCCGGGCGCGCCGAAGTAAGGATTTCTTGGGTTGGCATGTCTCTATTATATATAGCCCGCCTAACTAAATCCAATCCGGCGTCTCCGAGGTCGGCGGCGATGGCGGCGGTGGGGCGGCGGCGGTAGCCCGGGCGCGCAGCTCTGCAGGAAGATTCGGCCGACACCCCGTGCCTGCAGCGATCTTCGGCGGCGTGTCTGCCGATTCTTCCTGCAGAGCGACATTGCTGATCGCCAGGGCGGCGGCGGGGGCCGCGGTGTCGGCGGTGGGGCGGCGGTAGGCGCGCAAAAGGGCACCGCCCGCAGTTGCGGGTCGGCGCCCTTTCGAAGAGAACCTACGAGATGCGCAGATTACTTGACGGTGACGGTCGCGCCGGCACCCTCGAGCTGCTCCTTGGCCTTGTCGGCGGCCTCCTTGTTGACACCCTCGAGCACAGGCTTGGGGGCGCCGTCAACGAGGGCCTTCGCCTCACCGAGGCCGAGGCTGGTGAGCGTGCGCACCTCCTTGATGACCTGGATCTTCTTCTCGCCGGCGGCCTCGAGGATCACGTCGAAGGAGTCCTTCTCCTCAACCTCTTCGGCACCACCCGCGGCACCACCGGCAGCCGGAGCTGCGGCGGCCGCGACGGGAGCGGCGGCGGTGACCTCGAAGGTCTCCTCGAACTTCTTCACGAACTCGCTGAGCTCAATGAGCGTGAGCTCCTTGAAGGCGTCCAGCAGCTCGTCGGTTGACAGCTTTGCCATTGTTTCTTCTCCTTGTATCTCTGATGTACTCACCGCGTGCATGCCCTCGGCGACGGATGCTGCGCACCCTGCCGGGGGGACCAACCTCTCGGCCGACTAGCTTGCGGACTCCTGCTTGTCGCGCAGCGCGTCGACCGTGCGAACGGCCTTCGACAGCGGTGCGTTGAACAGATATGCGGCTCCGAACAGCGAGGCCTTGAAGGCGCCGGCCAGCTTGGCCAGCAGCACCTCACGGGACTCGAGGTCGGCGAGCTTGCCTACCTCTGCGGCGGTCAGCGGGTTGCCATCGAAATAGCCGCCCTTGACTACCAGAAGAGGGTTTGCCTTGGCGAAGTCACGAAGAGCCTTCGCGACGGCGACAGGGTCACCGTGCACGAACGCGATCGCGGACGGGCCGACGAGCTCGTCGTCAAACGACGAGATGCCTGCCTTGTTCGCCGCGATCTTGGTCAGCGTGTTCTTCACCACGGCGTACGACGCGTCCGCACTGATGCTTCGACGCAGCTGCTTGAGCTGCGCAACAGTGAGGCCGCGGTACTCGGTCAGCAGAACGGCGCTCGAGCTCTGGAACTTCTCCGTGAGCTCGGCAACCGTGGCTTCCTTGTTCGCCATGGCCACTCCTCAATATTTCTGTGCCGGCAGCCCCGGGCCCGGGCATGAAAAAAGCTCCATGCGCAGGGCATGGAGCTCGATTCGCGAATGACCGCGAGAAAAGTTCACATACACCTGCGCGGGTTGTTCATACTCGAACCTTCGATCGGATGCGCCCAGCTTGCGCGCGCGCACCGATAACCAGCGGTCTTTGGCTTCGTACAGAGTACGTGAGCAGAAGGGCGATCCGCAAATCGGCCTGCCGGTTGAGGAGCGGCCGAGAGCCGCGTCTCGAAACCCCCAATGCTGGTTGAGGAGCGGCCGACGGCCGCGTCTCGAAACCCTTGAGCGAACGGGGTTTCGAGACGGCGCTTCGCGCCTCCTCAACCCACTCCCGCGGCGCTTCGCGCCTCCTCAACCCGCTCTGCCCGTCACTTCGCTCCCGCGGGCGCGTTCTCCTTCTTCTTGGAGAGCGGGTCGGCGATGTCCTCGAGCGACTTGCGCTCCGAGTCGATGCCGAGGAACACCTCCACGAGGCCAGCGGCAATCATGAGACCGGCGCCGATGTAGTACCCCACTACCACGGCGTCGACCCCCTGGTCGACGAACCGACCGAACAGCAGCGGCCCGATAATGCCGCCGAGCCCGGTGCCGACCGCGTAGAAGAACGCGATGGCCATGGCTCTGGTCTCCATGGGGAAGATCTCGCTCACCGTCAGGTAGGCCGAGCTCGCCCCGGCGGAGGCGAAGAAGAACACGATGACCCAGCACACGGTGAGCCAGGTGGCGTCGAGCACTCCCCCGCCGAAGAGAAGCGCGGTGCCCACGAGCAGCAACCCGGAGAGAATGTACGAGCCGCTGATCATGATCCTTCGGCCGACGCTGTCGAACAGCGGGCCGAGCAGCACGGGGCCGAGGAAGTTTCCGACGGCGATGGGCACGAGCGACCACGGGGCGACCGAGTCCGGCACGTTGAGCAGCTTCGTCAGCACGAGCGCATACGTGAAGAAGACGGCGTTGTAGAGGAACGCCTGCCCGATGAACAGGGAGAGGCCGAGCACCGACCGCTTCGGGTACACCGTGAAGCCGACGCGGATGATCTCGAAGAAGCTCGTGGTCTTGCGCTGGTGGATCTCGAGTTGTTTGTCCTTCGGCACCGCCTCGAGCTGCTCGCCCGTCGACTCCTCGACCTGCTGCTCGATGTCGCCGACGAGCTTCTCCGCCTCCTCGTCTCTGCCGTGGATGAAGAGCCAGCGCGGAGACTCGGGAACGTTGCGGCGAACCACCAGGATGATGAGTCCGAACAGCGCGCCGAGCCCGAAGGCGAGGCGCCATCCGATGTCTGCGGCGAAGATGTCCTTGTTCAGCAGGAACACCGTCAGCACGGCGCCGCACGCGGTGCCCAGCCAGTACGAGCCGTTGATCGCGAGGTCGACCACGCCGCGGCGACGGGCGGGGATGAGCTCGTCGATCGCCGAGTTTATCGCCGAGTATTCGCCGCCGATGCCGGCGCCCGTGAAGAAGCGGCACACGAAGAAGAAGAGGGGCGTGAACGAGAAGGCCGTGGCGACCGTGGCAAGCAGGTAGAGGCCGAGCGTGATCATGAAAAGGTTGCGGCGGCCGAAGCGATCGGTGAGGTAGCCGAAGACGAGGGATCCGCAGCAGGCGCCGGCGACGTAGATGGCCGCGGCGAGGCCCACCTCCGCTGCGGTGAGGCCCAGCCCGCTGCTGCGCTCGGTGATACGCGAGCCGATCGAGCCGACGATCGTGACCTCGAGCCCGTCGAGGATCCAGACGGTGCCGAGGCCGATCACGACCATCCAGTGCCAGCGCGACCACGGCAGCCGGTCCATTCGCGCGGGAATCCTGGTGGAGATCGCCTTCTGATCTGTCGTCGCCATCGCGCCCCCTGTCGCCGTTTTCGACGCTACCCCGGGGCTTCCAGGGCCGCCACGACAGGCGAGGCCGGCGATTCACGGCGCGGATGCGCGGGGCGCGTCGCGTGCAGAGAGACGCCGCGGCGATAGTTGCGCTACATCAACTAATATGTATAGTTGACGAATACAACTTTCGACTTCACCCGCTTCGTCTTCAGGAGAAACACCACCCGTGACATCCACGTCAACCCAGGGCACGAGCGTGCCTACCGCCGGCGACACGCCCGCGGCATCCGCTATGTCGCACCGTCAGGTGCTGCAGGCCCTCTCCGGACTGCTTCTCGGCATGTTCGTCTCGATCCTCGCCGGAACCGTCGTCAGCACCTCGCTGCCCCGCATCATCTCCGACCTCGGCGGCGACCAGACCGCCTACACCTGGGTCGTCACGTCGACCCTGCTCGCCACCACCGTCTCCACGCCGATCTGGGGCAAGCTCGCCGACCTCGTCAGCCGCAAGCTGCTCATTCAGCTCTCGCTGCTCGTCTTCGTGCTCGGCAGCGCCCTCGCCGGCTTCTCGCAGGACACGGGCACGCTCATCCTCTTCCGCGTGCTGCAGGGCCTCGGCGCCGGCGGCCTCACCGCGCTCAGCCAGATCATCATGGCCGACATCATCAGCCCGCGTGAGCGCGGCCGCTACATGGGCCTCTTCGGCGGCATCATGGCGCTCGGCACCGTCGGCGGCCCACTGATCGGCGGCCTCATCACCGATTCGATCGGATGGCGCTGGAACTTCTTCGTCGGCGCGCCCGTCGCGATCATCGCGATCATCCTGCTGCAGAAGACCCTGCACCTGCCGAAGCTGAGCGGCCGCAAGGTCCGCGTCGACTACGCGGGCGCTGCCCTGCTGGCCGGCGGCGTCTCGCTGCTGCTGATCTGGGTGACCATGGGCGGCAGCCAGTTCGAGTGGATGAGCTGGACGACGCTCTGGATGGTAGGCGGTGCCGTTCTGATGCTCGCCGCCATGATCATCGTCGAGGTGAAGGCCGCCGAGCCCATCATTCCGCTCGGCCTGTTCCGCAACCGCACGTTCACTCTCGCGGTCGTCGCCAGCATCTCGGTCGGCGTGGCCATGTTCGGCACCTCCGTGTTCCTCAGCCAGTACATGCAGCTGGCCCGAGGCGCGACGCCCACCGAGTCGGGCCTGCTCACGCTGCCCATGATCGGCGGGCTGCTCGTCTCCTCCACCCTGATCGGCAACCTGATCAGCCGCTTCGGCAAGTGGAAGGGCTACATGGTGCTCGGCGCCGCCATGCTCACGGTCGGCATGTTCCTCATGGGCACCATCAGCTACGACACGAACTACGTCGTGCTCTCGGTGTACATGTTCGTGCTCGGAGCCGGCGTCGGCATGGTCATGCAGAACCTCGTGCTCATCGTGCAGAACACGGTGGCGGCAGAGCAGATGGGCGCATCGAGCGCGGCCGTCTCGTTCTTCCGCAGCCTGGGCGGCACGATCGGCGTTTCGGTCATGGGCTCAGTGCTCGGCACGAGCGTCGCCAACCTCATGATCGACAAGGCGGATGCCCTCAAGGCCGCCATCATGAAGCTCGGCGAGGGGGGTGCGCAGATCGCGCAGGCGATGCAGAGCGGCACCATTCCGAAGGTGAGCGAGCTGCCGCACGGCGTTCGCATCATCGTCGAGTCGATCTACGGGCAGTCGGTCGCCGAGATCTTCCTCATCGCCTCGCCGCTGGCTCTCGTCACCCTCATCGCGGTCGCGTTCCTGCCCAACATGCCGCTCGGCTCGAAGACCACGCTGCAGCGTCTTGCCGAGAAGACGGATGCCGCATCCGCTGCCCCGGTGCCCGCGGGCGCCCACGTCGCGGTTGCTGCCAGCGGCGCGAGCGCAGCCGGGTTCGCCGTCGCGCACGGGAACGCTGCGGAGCATGCGGAGGAGACGCTCGTCGACGTCGCCGACGCCATGATCGGCGCCCGCCCGCTCGACGCGGATCTCGCGGATACCGCCCGCGACGAGAATCGCGACTGATCGACGGCCTATGATGCCGGTCATGACGCACGACGGCCTCGAGCAGGCGATCGCGGGGGTCGAGGAGCAGTTCTCGCAGCTGTATTCACACGTGAAGAGAGGGATGCGCGAGCGTGCCCTGCGCGTGGACCCGGCGCTCAGCCCGCTCGGGTTCTCAATGCTGAACGCGATCGTTCGCCTCGCCCCCGTGCACGCGCGGGTGCTCGCCGAGACCCTCGAGCTCGACAAGAGCATCGTGAGCAGGCAGCTTCGCCAGCTCGAGGAGCTGGGGCTCGTGGTGCGCGAGGCCGACGAGGAGGATCGGCGCGCCGCCTACCTCGTGGCCACGCCGCACGCGCTCGAGCGGGTGGGCGCCGTGCACCGTGACGAGCGCCGCAAGCTCCGCGAGGGGCTCGGCGAGTGGTCGCAGCAGGATCTGGAGAAGCTCGGGGAGCTGCTGGCGCGCATCAATGAGCTTGGGTGAGGGTCTTGGGACGCGCGGTTTCGAGACGCGCCTGGGGCGCTCGTCAACCCGCTACGGTTCGCCAGCTGTGCTCGGGGGCGTAGCCCAGCATCCGCTTGGCTTTGTCGATGGAGAGCATGGTGTCGTGCTCGCCCAGATCGCGCGTGAGGCGCACGCCCGGGAAGACCTCGGCGACGAGCTCGTCGTTGGGGCGTGAGCTGACGGTGTCGGCGGCGGCGATGATGAAGCGCTCGAAGCCGGTGCCGTCGTACTCGAGCGCCTTCTCGACGGCCTGGGCGCCGTCGCGGGCGTCGATGTAGCCCCAGAGGTTCCACTTGCGGGTGCGCGGGTCGGCGTCGTAGCCGGGGAAGTCGGCGTAGTCGTCTGGGTCCATGACGTTGGAGAAGCGCAGGGCGACGATCGTCAGCTGCGGGTCCCAGCGGGTGAGCTGGATCGCCATCTGCTCCTCGAGGTGCTTGACGAGCGAGTAGACGCTTTCGGGACGCGCGGGGTACTCCTCGTCGACCGGAATGTAGGGCGGCGGCACGTCGAACGGCAGGCCGAGAACCGTCTCGCTCGAGGCGTAAACGATGGTACGGATGCCGGTGCGACGCGCCGCCTGGAAGACGTTGAACGTCGCCGGCATGTTGTTGTGGAAGGTGGCGACGTCGCTCGCGATGCCGGGCGCCGGGATGGCGGCGAGGTGCACGAGGGCGTCGTACGGGGTTGTCTCGGGGCCCGCGCCGTCGTTGCCGTCGCGCACGCCGAAGAGCGCGTCGACGACCTGGCCGTAGTCATCGAGGTCGACGCGCAGCGCGCCGGGCTCGCGGGGCGCGGCGATGTCGAGGCTCGTGACCTCATGGCCATGCTCGCGCAGCACGCGCAGAACGGTACGGCCGAGCTTTCCCGAGCCTCCGGTGAGGGCGATTCTCATGCGTGTGCTCCTTTGCGGGCGGGGGTCTCGATACGCGTCTTCGACGCTACTCGACCGGCGGGGTGGCGTCTTCGACGCTACTCGGGCGGCGGGGCGGGCGCTGCGGTGGGCGGGGGCTCGGGCGGGGCCAGGGGCAGGCGCACGTGGAACGCGGTGGCGCCCGGCTCACTGACGACCTCGACGCTGCCGCCATGCGCGTCGACCACGGCGCGCACAATGGCGAGGCCGAGGCCCGTGCTGCCAGTGGCCCGCGAGCGCGAGCTGTCGCCGCGCACGAAGCGCTCGAACAGGTTCGGCAGCAGGTCCGGGTCGATGCCGGGGCCGTCATCGGCAATCGTGATGACGGCAGCGGGGCCGCTGACGAGACCGGCTGCACCGGTGGGTGGGGCACCACCGGCATCCGCTGGCCTGTGCTCCACCTCGATCGACGCCGTCACCGTCGTGCCCGCCGGGGTGTGCACGCGCGCGTTCGCCAGCAGGTTCGCCACCACCTGGTGCAGCCGCGGGCCGTCGCCGTAGACCTCCACAGGCTCCTCGGGCAGCTCGAGCTTCCACTCGTGGTCGGGGCCGGCCACATGCGCGTCGCTGACGGCGTCGACGATGAGGCTGGTCGCATCCACGTTCGCGCGGCTCACGTCGCGGCCCTCGTCGAGCCGGGCGAGCAGCAGCAGGTCCTCCACGAGCGTGGTCATGCGCGTGGCCTCCGACTCGATGCGCGACACCGAGCGGGTGACATCGGGCGGCAGCTCATGCGGGCCGCGCCTCGTCAGCTCGGCGTAGCCGCGTATCGACGCGAGGGGCGTGCGCAGCTCGTGGCTTGCATCCGCGACAAAGCGCCGCACTTTCTGCTCGCTCGCCTGCCTGGCACTCAGAGCGGATGCGATGTGCCCGAGCATGCGGTTCAGTGCGGCTCCCATCGTGCCGACCTCGGTATGCGTGTCGGTCGCCGATTCGGGAACGCGGACAGCGAGCGCCACCTCGCCGCGCTCGAGCGGCATCTCGGAGACCTGCTGCGCCGTGGCCGCCATGCTTTGCAGGGGTCGCAGCGCGAGCCGCACGATGACGGTGGCGGCGGCAGCGGCGATGGCGAGGCCGGCGATCGCCACCACGACGATCACGAAGACGAGCTGCGACACCGTCGTGCTCAGCTCACGCATGGGAAGGCCGACGACCAGCTCGTCGCCGGTCTGCAGCGGCGTCGCGACCACCCGGTACTGGCCGAGCCCCGCCCCGAGGTCGGCCGTGCGCGGCGTCGAGTCGACGGGCAGCGCGAGCAGCTGCCGCGAGAGGTCCTTGACCACGATCTTCGTGGTCGCCGAGGGGTCCAAATACCCCTGGATCAGAATGTTGCCGTGCGTAATCAGCGCGCCGAACGTGCCCGTCGGCTGGCCCCGTGCGCCCACGAGCCCGCCAATGGGCGCGCTCGGGTTGCCGCCGAAGCTGCCCGGGTCGTGCTGCACCACGTTCTGCGCGCGGCCGATCACCCCGTCGAGCTGTTCGTCGAGCCGGTTCATCAGCGACGACCGCAGTGCGAGCACGCTGGCAACCCCGACGAACACGCTCACGATCGCGAGCAGCGCGACGACGGCGACAACCAGACGGGTGCGCAGCGAGACGGAACGCAAGGGGCGGATGCGCGCGAGTACTCGCGCGGCCCGCCCATCCGCGTGCCGTTCGCCAGGGCGCTCGTCGCCCCCGGCGGCGTCGCTCATGTGGCGGCCTTGACCATATAGCCGGCACCGCGCACCGTGTGGATCATGGGCTCGCGGCCGGCGTCGATCTTCTTGCGCAGGTACGAGATGTAGAGCTCGACGACGCTCGAGGAGCCGCCGAAGTCGTAGCTCCAGACCCGGTCGAGAATCTGCGCCTTGCTCAGCACGCGGCGCGGGTTGCGCATGAGGAAGCGCAGCAGCTCGAACTCCGTGGCCGTGAGCGAGATGTTCTCGCCCGAGCGCTGCACCTCGTAGCTGTCTTCGTCGAGCATGAGATCGCCCACGATGAGGCGCGGGTCTGACGAGTCGACGATCGCTGCGCGCGAGCGGCGAAGCAGGCCGCGCAGGCGGGCGACGAGCTCCTCGAGGCTGAACGGCTTGGTGACGTAGTCGTCGCCGCCGGCGGTGAGGCCCGCGATGCGGTCGTCGAGCGAGTCCTTGGCGGTGAGGAACAGCACGGGCGCGTCGTAGCCGTCGGCGCGCAGGCGGCCGAGCACCTGCAGGCCGTCGATGTCGGGCAGCATCACGTCGAGCACCATGACGTCGGGCGAGAATTCGCGGGCTCTCGTGAGTGCCTCGTGGCCGGTCGCCGCCGTGCGCACCTCCCAGTCCTCGTAGTGCAGCGCCATCGAGAGCAGGTCGGTGAGCGTGGTCTCGTCGTCGACGACGAGCACGCGAATCGGGCTGCCGTCGGGGCGGCGCAGCACCGTCTTCTGCGCGGACGGGCTGGTCTGGCTCTGCTGGGCACGGTCGTTCATGGTCACGCTCCCATTGTCTGCGCGGATGCCTGTGAGTCGCTTTGAGAAGCCTATGCGGCGGCTGTGCGAGAGGTCCGGCACCCGCATACCGGTGTCGTTCTGCAGGAGAAGTGTGACGACACGCCGCCCGCGACCGTGGCGCGAGCGGCATGTCGACCGATTCCTCCTGTTGAACCGCAGGTGAGGGGACGGTGGAGTGGCAGTCGGAGCGTCAGGCAAGCAGGCAGGCAGGTGCGACGGGAGCGCGGGAGCGGGGAGGGAGCGGCGCAGGTTCGCCGTGCCCTCAGGCGATCCATAGACGCGGGCAAGCACCGGCATAGCCACCGCGCCTAGCTTCGGCCTGGCAGCCACCGCCCCGTCACCGACGAGAGGCGCGTGCGGGCCGCCGTGCTTGGAGAGACATGTTCGCTACATACCTTCGCCGCGAGCTCACGAATCGGCGCAAGCAGTCGATCATCATCGCGATCGGAATGGCCCTCGCCATCGCCCTGGTGATCGTCGTCAACTCGGTGTCTGCCGGCGTCAAAGACGCCCAGGCCGCCGTGCTCAAGAGCGTCTACGGGGTCGGCACCGACATCACCGTCACCAAGCCGGCGCAGGCGCCCGGGCAGGGCACAACCGCGAACGGCCCGGGCCGCGGCCGCTTCGACTTCGGCGCCGATTCCGGCGACGCAGACTCCTCGACTGGCAGCCGTGAGGTGCATCAATCCCGTCTTGAGTCGAGGCCGGATGCGCCCGTCATGGCCTCATCGGCCCTGACCAGGGCGAAGAGCGTCACCGGCGTGGCAGCCGCCGCCGGCGTGCTCTCGCTGACGAACTCCACCTTCGACGGCACCCTGCCGAACTTCCAGCAGCTGCGCGAGGCCCGCGAAGACCGTGGCGGCAGCGGGGCCGCAGCATCGACGCCCGCACCGACGGGCGGCGCCGACGGCGCGGGAGGCAGCTCGTTCACCGTGTCGAGCTTCTCCGTTCTCGGCATCGACCCCGCGGGCAGCGACGTCGGTCCCCTCTCCGCGACGACGCTGGCCAAGGGTCGCGCCTTCACGAAGTCCGACACCGGCAAGCATGTTGCGGTGCTCGACACCAGCTACGCGAAGGCCGCCGATCTCGCGCTCGACGACACCATCACCGTTGGCGGCACTGACTTCACGATCGTCGGCCTCGTCTCGGCCAGCGGCTCCGATGCGACCACGGCGTCGAACGTCTACGTTCCGCTCGACGTGGCGCAGACGCTCTCCGGCAATGCCGGCAAGATCAGCACCATCTACGTGACGGCGGCATCCGCTGACGATATCGCGCAGGTCAAGACCGCTCTCGAGAAGAAGCTGCCCAGCACCACCGTGAGCACCCAGGCCGACCTCGCGTCGACGGTCTCGGGCTCCCTCGGCAGCGCGGGCGAACTCGTTGCGGGCCTCGGCACCTGGCTGTCGCTGATCGTGCTGGCCGCGGCGTTCCTCATCGCCATCCTCTTCACGATCTCGGGCGTGACCCGCCGCACCCGCGAGTTCGGCACGCTGAAGGCCATCGGCTGGAGCAACCGCCGCGTCGTCGGCCAGGTCGCAGGCGAGTCGGTCGTGCAGGGCCTCATCGGCGGCGTCATCGGCATCGCGGTCGGCCTCATCGGCATCCTCGTGGTCAACCTGCTCGCGCCAACGCTCTCGGGCACGCTCGGTCAGAACAGCACAGCGGATGCCGCCGGCCGCCTCGGGCGGCTCGGCGGTGCCGCGGGCACGACCGGCGCGGGTGGCGCCTCGGCCGGCGGCTTCGGCGGCGGCGGCGCCTTCACGGGCGCAGGTCCCGGCGGCTTCACGAGGCAGGCGGCCGCGAGCACCGACGTGGTGCTCAACGCGCCGGTGACGCTGTGGGTCATTCTCATCGCGGTCGGGCTCGCGGTGCTCGGCGGCCTCATCGCCGGCGCGATCGGCGGATGGCGGGCCTCCCGGCTGCGGCCCGCGGCGGCGCTGCGATCCGTGGCTTGAGCCGTCGGACGAACCGGCATCCTTCAACGAAAAGGAACACCATGTACACGCTTACCAATGTCACCAAGACCTACGTGCAGTCGAAGCGCACCATCACCGCGCTGAAGGACGTGACGCTCGCCATACCCGACGGGCAGCTGGTCGCGATTCAGGGGCAGACGGGCGGGGGAAAATCCACGCTGCTGCAGATGCTCGGCGCACTCGACCGGCCGAGTTCCGGGGAGGTCCTGCTGGCGGATGCGGCACTGTCCGCGCTGCCGGATCGCAAGCTGGCCGGCCTGCGTGCCCGAGAGATCGGCTTCGTCTTCCAGGGGTTCAATCTGATTCCGACGCTGAGCGCCAACGAGAACGTGGAGACGGCGCTCGCGCCGCTCGGCCTGGCTCGCGCAGAGAGCAGGCAGCGGGCCGCGGAGGCGCTGGCGTCGGTCGGGCTCGCCGACCGTGGCAGTCACCTGCCTGCCGAGCTCTCGGGCGGGCAGCAGCAGAGGGTGGCGATCGCACGGGCGCTCGTGAAGCAGCCGCGCGTGCTGCTCGCGGACGAACCGACGGGCAACCTCGACGAGGAGACACGCGACGAGATCATGGACCTGCTCGAGGGGATGTGGCGGGATCGCGGCCTGACGCTCGTGATCGTCACGCACGATTCGGCGGTGGCGAAGCGGGCGCAGCGCCGCCTGCACATCAAGCACGGCACCGTGCGCGAGGCCGCATAGCATTCGAAGGTTGAGGAAGCCGGCACAGCCGGCTGTCTCGAAACCCAGCACACCGAGCGGGTTGAGGAAGCCGGCACACCAAGCGGGTTGAGGAAGCCGACGCACCAAGCGGGTTGAGGAAGCCGGCATGGCCGGCTGTCTCGAAACCCGGCACACCAGCGTGTGCGAGACTGCCCATCATGAGCAGCGAGAGCACCGGGCCCGTTCGAGGCAAGCGGCCGCCGCAGGGGCAGCCCGTGGTCGACCGTGCGCTCAGCCTGCTCGGCGCGTTCACAGACCGACGGCGCTCGATGACGCTCTCCGAGCTCGCCCGAAACGCCGAGATGCCGGTGACGACGGCCCTGCGCCTCGCCGCTCGGCTCGTCGAGTGGGGCGCCCTCGAGCGCCTCGACGATGGCCGGTACGTCGTGGGGGTGCGCCTGTGGGAGATCGCGTCGCTGTCGCCGCGCGGCCACGGCGTGCGGCAGATCGCGCTGCCGTTCATGGAGGACCTCTACGAGGTCACGCGCCACCATGTGCTGCTCGCCGTGCGCGACGGGCGCGATGCGGTTCTCATCGAGCGACTCTCGTCGAGGAACGCTCCCAGCGTGGCCTACCGGGTCGGTGGCCGGCTCCCCCTCACCCAGACAGCGGTCGGGCTCGTGCTGCTGGCTGCAGCGACCCGTCGCTTTCAGGATGAGATGGTGAGCGAGCCTCCCGAGCTCGAGCCCGGGATGGCCACGTTCACGCCCGACGAGCTTCGGAGGCAACTCGTCGATGTTGCGCGCACGGGTCTCGCCGTGGTGCACAGAAGCGCGCCATCCGCCACTGTCTCTGTCGCCTCGCCCGTTCAGGACGCCGACAGGCGAACGGTCGCGGCGCTGTCGATTCTCGTGCCAGACGGTTCGACCTCGCCCCAGGCGATCGCGCCGGCCGTTCGCGCGACGGCTCGTGCCATCTCGCGCACCCTCGGCTACCGACACGAGAAGTTCGATGGGGTGCACATTCGCCCCGACCTCGAGGCCGACTGAGCCCATCGGCCCTCGCTGTCGCCGCTGTTCCATTGAACGGAAACGACGTGTCAGCGCGCCCGCTCGCCCTCGCAGACTTGCACTGCGAAGACGCATCGACGAAGGGCACGCATGAAGTTCATCGGCATCACGACGCAGACGAGCCGGCGCGTCGCCGCGGTCTCGGACGACCAGGTCGTCGACCTCGCAGCTGTCGATGAGTTTTGGGCCGACGCGGCGTTGTGGCGGGAGCGGGCTGCGGCACGGCTGGCGGGCGGCACGGCCGAGGCGCCAGGCGGTACGGAACCCGCCAAGCGCATCCGTTTGGCTGATGTCACGCAGGCGCCCCTCATACCCGCCAGCGCCCGCGTGCTGTGCGTGGGCCTCAACTACCGCGCACACGCCGCCGAGGGCTCGTTCGAGGTTCCCGAGTACCCCACCATTTTCGGCCGTTGGACGGCCTCGCTCTCGGTGGGCGGGGTCGCCGCGCCCGTTCCCGACGGCGAGGCCGGCCTCGACTGGGAGGGCGAGATCGCCGCCGTCGTGGGCCGCCGCATCCAGAACGCCGACGAGCGCACGGCGGCGCAGAGCGTGTTCGGTTACGCCACGTTCAACGACCTCACCTGCCGACGCGCGCAGAAGCTCACCGCCCAGTGGACGCTCGGCAAGAACGGCGACCGAAGCGGCCCGATGGGCCCGCTCGTCACGGCCGACGAGGTCGGCGACCTGCGCGACGGCCTGCAGGTGCGCACGCGCGTCAACGGCGTCGAGGTGCAGAACGGCAACACGCGCGACATGATCTTCTCGGTCGGCCACATCCTCTCCCTCGTGAGCCGCACGATGACCCTGCACCCTGGCGACGTGCTCGTGAGCGGCACCCCGGAGGGCGTCGGCTACGTGCGCACTCCGCCGTGGCTGCTGCAGCCAGGCGACACGGTCGAAGTCGAGGTCGACCGCCTTGGCACGCTCGTCACGCCCATCGCCGGCCCCGACGCGCGGGCGGACGCCTGATGGGCGCCACCCCACCGGGCGACCTCGCTGCGCTGCCCGATCATGTTCCCGTCGTCATTGTCGGCGGCGGCCCCAGCGGGCTGTTCCTAGCGCTCGACCTCGCGTATCGCGGCGTGCGCAGTCTGGTCATCGAGACGCGCGAACACATCGATGCCAATCGCCCACGCGCCAAGACCACCAACGCCCGCACCATGACGCATCTGCGCCGGCTCGGCCTCGCCGACACCCTGCGCGCCGCATCCCCGCTCAGCCTCGACTACTCGGAGTGCGTCATCTTCTGCTCGAGCCTGACCGGCTTCGAGGTCACGCGCTTCGAGCAGGCCTTCCAGCTGTCGGCTGCCCGATACGGCCCCCAGCCCGAGGCCGGTCAGCAGGTTCCCCAGCCCACGGTCGAGACCGTGCTGCGTGAGGCCGTCTCCGCCTCTCCTCTCGCGACGCTCGCAACGGGACTCACTGCGACCGCGGTCGTGCCGGGCGACGAGGGCGAGCGCGGCATCGAGGTAACGGATGCCGCGGGCGCGACCCGTCGCATCCACGCCTCATACGTGGTCGGCGCTGACGGCAGCGGCTCCATGGTGCGGCGCAGCCTCGGCATCGCGCTGAGCGGATCCTCGGCCGAGCGCTCGAACCTGAACGTGCTGTTCCGCGCGCCGCAACTCGGCGAGCGCGTGACGCTCGACCCCGCCGTGCAGTACTGGGTGATGGCCCCGGGGGCATCCGGCATCGTGGGGCGTCTCGACAGGGACGACACGTGGTGGGCGATCGTGCAGGGGGTCGACCCCGACCGCGACGACCTCGATGCGCAGCAGCTTCTCGCGGCGCTCGTGGGCGAGCAGCTCGCGTTCGAGGTGATCGAGACCGATCCGTGGACGGCGCGCATGCTGCTCGCCGACGGTTACGGCGGCGACGGCGTGTACCTGCTCGGCGACGCCGCCCACCTGAACCCGCCGTGGGGCGGACACGGCTTCAACACGTGCATCGGCGACGCCGCGAACCTGAGCTGGAAGCTCGCCGCGAGCCTGCAGGGCTGGGCGGGCGAGGGGCTGCTCGACAGCTATGAGCTCGAGCGGCGCCCGGTTGCGGCCCGCACCATTCACGACGCCGGGCTCAACGGAACGGCGCTCGCGTACCACTTCGCCGACGGGCTGCTCGGGGAGGATTCGCCGGCGGGGGCCGAGGCGCGTCGCCTCGTCAGAGAGGCGCTCGAGGTGAAGAGCAGCGAGTTCCACTCGCTCGGGCTCGTGCTCGGCTACCAGTACCCGGCCTCGCCCCTCGTGGTCGGCGACGGCACGCCGGCGCCGCACGAAGACCCCATCGAGTACACGCCGTCGGCGCACCCCGGCTCGCTGCTGCCGCATGCGTGGCTCGCCGACGCCCGCAGCGTGTACGACCTGCTCGGCCCTGGCTTCACCCTGCTCGTCGACGCCGACGCGATGGGGGCAGGCGCCCTCGCGCAGCTGCCGCTCGTGAGCGGGGCGGCAGAGCGTCACGGCATCCCCCTGCGCATCGTGCTGTTGGGGTCGAGCGGCGAGGCTGCGCTCGAGGCCGGCCAGTCCGCGGCCTCGCTGTGGCAGGCGGCGGCCGTGCTGGTGCGTCCAGACGAGCACGTCGCCTGGCGCGGCTACGCACCCGCCGGCGCGGCGACGGCTCTCGCGATCGGCGTCGGCGGTGCCGCGACGATCGAACCGGAAGGGAGCCTCACCGATGTCTCCGCGTGATTTTCGCGAGGTCGTGTATGCGCCGGAGCACCCGCGCGTGGCCGACATCCGCGGGCTCGATGCCCGGCAGTACGCCGAGCACGCCAAGGGCGACTCGTTCACCGGCGGTCTCATCGCCGGCTGGGCGCCGCTGTACCCGCAGCCGTTCCGCGGCATCACCAACGACGGCACCGTGCGGAGCGGCCTCTACCGGCTCGAGCGCCCCGCCGACGGCGAGGCCGCGCCGGCGACGTCAATGACGGATGCCGCACTCGCGCTCTTCACGACCCTCACCCCCCAGCAGCTCCAGCAGCTGCGCTACCCGCTCGACGCCGACGAGTGGCGCAGCTGGGCCAACCCCGAGTTCATGCAGCACGACACCGGGCTGCGGCTCGACGAGGTGGACGAGCCCGTGCGTGCCGCTGCGATGGCGCTCGTGCGTGCCAGCCTCGGCGAGCGCGGCTACGCCCTCGTGCGGGACTGCATGTACATCAACGGGTTTCTCGGCGAGGTCGTGGACCTGCCGCTCATCATGAACAAGTTCAGCTACAACGTGGCTGTCTTCGGCGAGCCGTCGGCGAGGGAGCCGTGGGGCTGGCAGCTGTTCGGCCACCATGTGGCGGTCAACGCCCTCGTCGTCGACGGGCAGCTGGTCGTCGCCCCCGTGTTTCTCGGCGCAGAACCGAGCTCGGTCGACGCGGGGCCGCGCGCCGGCCTTCGCGTCTTCGACGATCGCATCGCGCCCGCCCGCGCACTCATGGCAAGCCTCGATGAGCAGCAGCGGGACCAGGTGATCGTGTACCGGCACATGGTCGACGGCGAGATGCCGCCCGGCCGCGTTCACCCCGGCGACGAGCGGCACCTCGCCGGCTGCTTCCAGGACAACCGGGTGATCCCGTACGAGGGAATTCGCTTGAGCGCGTTGGGCGAGGCGCAGCGCGCGCTCGTCGCCGACATTCTGCGGGCGTTCCTCGTACTGCTGCCCGACGGCCCGGCCCGCGCCCGGCTGCGGGAGATCGAGCAGCATGCCGACGAGACCTTCTTCTCATGGATCGGCGGCTGGCAGGGCGACGAGCCCTTCTACTACCGCATCCAGAGCCCGGTGGTGATCGCCGAGCTCGACCACCACTGCGGCGTGTTCCTCGCGAACACCGAGCCCGCCGACTTCCATATCCACACGGTGCTGCGCACCCCGAACGGCAACGATTACGGCCACGAACTCGTGCAACAATGGGCCAGGCGATGAGTGCACAGGTGCAACAGAGCGGGCAGTGGTCGAGCCGAGCGCGATCAGGCGCTGCGGCGGCGGCAGAGACCGTGCAGGCGGATGCGGGCGCAGCATCCGGCCCCCTGGCAGGTCTCGTCGTTCTCGACCTGAGCCGGGCGCTCGCCGGTCCGCACGCGGCCATGATGCTCGGCGACCTCGGCGCGCGCGTGATCAAGGTGGAGGCCGAGGGCACCGGCGACGACACGCGCGGCTGGGGCCCGCCCTTCGTGGGTCCGGCCGACGACCCGCAGGCCACCTACTTTCTCTCGTGCAATCGCAACAAGGAGTCGGTGTGCCTTGACCTGAAGACGGATGCCGGCAGCAACACCCTTGAGCGGCTGATCGCGCGGGCCGACGTGCTCGTCGAGAACTTTCGCACGGGCGTGATGGATCGCCTCGGCTTCTCGACGGGCCGCCTGCACGAGCTGAACCCTCGGCTGATCGTGCTCTCGATCACGGGATTCGGCCACGACGGTCCGGAGGGTGGCCGCGCCGGCTACGACCAGATCGCGCAGGGCGAGGCCGGACTCATGTCGATGACCGGATCGGGGCCCGACGACCCGCAACGCGTGGGCGTGCCCATCGGCGACCTGCTCTCTGGAATCTACGGCGCATACGGTGTGCTCGCGGCCCTGCACCGGCGCGAGTCGACCGGCCGCGGCGAGGTGGTGCGCACGTCGCTGCTCGCGGCACTCGTGGGCGTGCACGCGTTCCAGGGCACCCGCGCGACGGTGGCGGGCGAGGTGCCCCGGGCGCAGGGCAACCACCACCCGTCGATCGCGCCGTACGGGCTCTTCGCCTGCCAGGGTGGGTCTGTGCAGATCAGCGTGGGCAGCGAGACGCTGTGGCGGCGGTTCTGCGACGCGTTCGGGCTCGATGCGGCGGCGACGGGGATGGCGACGAACGCCGAGCGCGTCGGAAACCGCGAGGAGACGATCCGGGTCGTCGAGCGGGCGTTCGCCGGCTACGCGCCCGAGCCGCTGCTGGCCAGGCTCGCCGAGGCGGGCATTCCCGCCGGGCGGGTTCGCAGCCTCGACGAGGTGTACGCGTGGGACCAGGTGGCGTCGCAGGGGCTGCTGGTCGACGTCGAGCATCCGGTGCTGGGGCCGATCACGCTTCCCGGCTCGCCACTGCGGTTCTTCCAGACGGCGGGCGAGGGCGAGGTGGAGACCACGCGCCGACGGCATGACAGCCCTCCGACGCTGGACCAGCACGCGGCATCCGTCATGGCGTGGCTGGATTCGACCGAGGCCTGCTGATGCCGGGCGCACGCGAGCTGATCGCGCTGCTGTGCGACGACGGGTCGTTCGTCTCGTGGGACGAGGAGCCGCTCGACACCCACCCCGAGGAGGCCTACGCGGCCGCCCTGCAGCGGGCGCGGGAGCGCAGCGGCGTCGACGAGTCGGTGCTCACGGGCGAGGGCCTGGTGCGCGGGCGCCGGGTGGCGCTCGTCGCGAGCGAGTTCGCGTTCATGGCCGGCTCGATCGGGCGCGCGGCGGCAGAGCGCCTGACGCTCGCGATCGAACGAGCAACACGCGAGGGGATCCCGCTGCTGGCCGGGCCGGCCTCCGGCGGCACGCGCATGCAGGAGGGAACGGCCGCGTTCGTCGCCATGGTGAAGATCTCGGCCGCCATCGGCCGTCACAAGAGCGCGGGCCTGCCCTACCTCGTCTACCTGCGGCACCCGACCACCGGCGGTGTCATGGCGTCGTGGGCGAGCCAGGGGCACGTGACCGTGGCCGAGCCGGGCGCGCTCGTGGGCTTTCTCGGCCCGCGCGTGTACGAGGCGATCTACGGCGCGCCATTTCCCGAGGGCGTGCAGACGTCGGAGAACCTGTATCGGCACGGGCTGATCGACGGCGTGCTCGAACCGCAGCAGTTGCCCGAGATCATCGACCGCGCACTGAACGTGCTGCTCGCCCCGCGCACCACATCCGTGGCCTCGACCGTGACAGCGGATTCGCCCGAGCCGCCGACGCTCCCGCCCGGCACGGGCGTGGCGGCGTGGGAGGCCGTCGAGCGCTCGCGACGCCCGGACAGGCCGGGCCTTCGCGCACTGTTGCGGCACGCGGCATCCGACGTCTTGCCTCTCAACGGCACCGGGCAGGGCGAGAACGAGCCGGGCCTGCTGCTCGCGCTCGCGCGATTCGGCGACGCGCCCTGCGTCGTGCTCGGGCAGGACAGGCAGACGCAGCGCTCGGCCGGACCCCTCGGCCCGGCCGCCCTGCGTGAGGCGCGGCGCGGTATGCGGCTCTCGCACGAGCTGGGGCTGCCTCTCGTCACGGTGATCGACACACCGGGAGCCGCCCTCTCGCAACAGGCCGAGGAGGGCGGGCTCGCCGGCGAGATCTCCCGCTGCCTAAGCGACCTCGTGGCGCTCGCGGCACCGACCGTGTCGCTCATACTCGGCGAGGGCTCGGGCGGCGGGGCGCTCGCGCTGCTTCCCGCCGACCGCACGCTCGCCGCGCAGCACGCCTGGCTGTCGCCGCTGCCGCCCGAGGGCGCGAGCGCCATTCTGTTCCGCGACACGACGCACGCCGCCGAACTGGCCGAGGCGCAGGGAATCGGCGCATCCGCTCTGCTTCGCGCGGGCATCGTCGACGCAATCGTGCCCGAGACACCGGATGCCGCGGACGAGGCGCGCGCCTTCTGCCGGCGCACGGGCCAGGCACTCGAACACGCGCTGCACGCACTCGGCGACATGCGCTCGCACGAGCGGCTCGCGGAGCGTCACCGCCGCTTCCGCGCCCTCGGCCTCTGAGTGCCACCTCGTCCGCTCGCGCCTCACTCGAAATTCAGCAGGCCGTTGGCGCCGACGCTATTCTGACTGTTTCGGCACGTCGCCCCTCTGCTCAGAAGCCGCCGGCGTCGCGGACGCGGTAGTGCTCGTTCAGCCTCCCGAGTTCATCGTCCGATAATTCGAGGTCGACGGATGCGGCTGCGTCTTCGAGGTGGTGTGGTTTGGTGGCGCCAACGATGGGTGCGGTCACGACGGGGTTGCTCAGCACCCAGGCCATGGCGACCTGCGCCATGGCGACGCCGCGTGACTCGGCGATACGCTGCACGGCGTTGATGACGGGCCGGTCGCGGTCAGCGTCGGCGAAGAACTTGTTGCCCACGGGATCGTCGGAAGAGCGCTTAGTTGCCTCACCGGCGGGCCTTGCGACTCGTCCCTTAGCGAGAAGGCTATAGGGGATGCTGCCGACGCCCTGGTCGGCGAGCAGGCCGAACATCTCCCGCTCCTCCTCACGGTAGAGGAGGGAGTACTGGTCCTGCATGGAGACGAATCGGGTCCAGCCGTGCAGGTCGGCGGCGTGCTGCATTTTGGCGAACTGCCACGCCCACATCGCGGACGCGCCGATGTAGCGGACCTTGCCGGCCTTCACCAGGTCGTGCAGCGCCTCCATCGTCTCCTCAACCGGGGTTTCAGGGTCGAAGCGGTGAATCTGGTACAGGTCCACGTAGTCGGTGCCGAGGCGGCTGAGGGAAGCGTCGATCTGCTGCATGATCGCCTTGCGCGAGAGACCGCTATCTCCTGGCCCCTCGCCGACCTTGATGAATACCTTGGTCGCCAGCACGATCTCTTCCCGGTGGGTGAAGCGGCGCAGCGCCTCGCCGACGATCCGCTCGGAGTCGCCGTATGAGTAGACGTTGGCGGTGTCCCAGAAGGTGATGCCCTTCTCCAGCGCCTGCTCGAAGAACGGCAGGGCGTCGTCCTGCGGGAGCGTCCACGAGAGGTGCCCGCTGGAGGGATCGCCGAAGCTCATGCATCCCAGGGCGATGCGGCTGACCTTGAGTCCTGAGTTGCCGAGTCGTGTGTACTTCATGGTGTTCCTTTCGGTTAGGCTTCGGCGCGGCCAGTCAGCCAGCGCACCATCTCCGGATCGACATGGGAGAAGAACTGCGACTCGCCCTGGTCGAGGGAGGCGATCTGAGTCGTGTCGTCGTCGGTGAGCTCGAAGTCGAGCACGTCGATGTTCTGCTGCATCCGTTCCGGCTTGGTTGACTTCGACACGACGACCACCTCTCGCTGCACGAGCCAGCGCAGCACCACCTGAGCCGGCGACTTGTCGTACTTCTGCCCAATCGAGGTCAGGACCGGGTTGCTGAACAGGTCGTTCTTACCCTCGGCGAACGGCGCCCACGCCTCGATCTGCACGCCTTCAGACTTCAACAGCTCCTGGTAGTCGGCCTGCTGCTGGAACGGGTTCGTCTCGATCTGGTTGACCGCCGGCACCACCTCACTGAAAGCGATCAGATCGACCAGGCGGTCGGATGCGAAGTTTGAGACACCGATTGCGCGGATACGACCGTCCTTGTACAGCTTCTCCATCGCGCGCCACTCACCGTAGTAGTCGCCGAACGGCTGATGAATCAGGTACAGGTCGAGGTAGTCGAGGCCGAGCTTCTTCATCGACGTCTCGAACGCGTCGAGCGCACCCTGTTCGCCACGCTTCTGGATCCACAGCTTCGTGGTGATGAACAGGTCCTCGCGCGGGATGCCGCTGGCGGCGATCGCCCGGCCGACGGCCTCCTCGTTGCCGTAGGAGGCGGCGGTATCGATCAGGCGGTATCCGGCCTTGATCGCATCAAGCACCGCCTGCTCGGTCTCCTCGGCCGGGATCTGGTAGACGCCGAAGCCGAGGATCGGCATCTCCACGCCATTGTTCAATGTGAGGGTCTGCATGTGGGCTCCTTCTGCGGTAGTCATTACATCCATTGCACGCCTATCTCGCGAGCGGAGGGAGTGCGGGGTCATCCACGTACAGCCAGAGCACGGATAACACGTGGGCTCCGCCGTATGGTGAAAGCATGAGCACTCAGGACGAGGTGAGCGATTTCCTTCGCACCCGCCGCGAGCGACTGACCCCCGATCAGGCTGGCCTCATCAGCGGCGGACGCCGCCGCGTCGCAGGGCTGCGCCGCGAAGAGGTGGCGATGTTGGCCGGAGTCAGCACCGACTACTACGCCAAGATGGAACGCGGCAACCTCGCCGGTGTCTCTTCCGAGGTCCTTCACGCCGTCGCCCGAGCTCTCCGCCTCGACGACGCCGAAGCAGCGCACCTGCACGACCTCGCCGCCAGCGCGGCCCCCGGACGCGCCCGGCGGCGCATCCGCTCGATCAGGAACGAGGTCACCCCCAGTCTGCAGCGCTTCCTCGACGCCGTGACGCAGACCCCCGTCTGGGTCAGAAACCGGCGCATGGACGTCGTTGCCACCAACCACCTTGGCCGGGCTCTACTCGCGCCGATCATCGACGACCCAGCCAGCGGCAGCAACAATGCCCGCTTCACCTTCCTCAGCCCCGCAGCGCGCCTCTATTACCCCGACTGGGAACAGGGCGCCGACAGCATCGTCGCCACTCTCCGCAGCTACGCCGGCCAGAACCCACACGACAAGCCCCTCACCGATCTCATCGGAGAACTCGTCACCCGCAGCGACGGCTTCCGCGTTCGCTGGGCCGCCCACAACGTTAGGTACCACCGAGTCGGCACCAAACGCATCCGCCACCCCGCAGTCGGTGACCTCGCCTTCACCTTCGAAGCGATGGAGCTCCCCGCCCACCCCGGCTGGGAAATGTTCGCCTACACGACCGAACCCGGCTCACCTTCCGAAGAAAGAGTGCGACTGCTCGGCAGCCTCGCTGCCACCCCAACGCCCAACGTATAACCGTCTGAGACCCACGGCACGCCGTAAACAAGCTGCCGTCAAGCTACACGGGAAGAGTGAGGGTGTGCTGACCTGGCCGCAGCGGCCGGGGGCTGCCATCGGGCAGGCGGATCTCCGCCGTGCAGCCGGGCGGGATCTCGACCTCGAGGCGCAGCGTGTCGCCCTCGAGGCGCCAGGCGGACGACACGAGGCCGTGCTCCGTCTCGACGGAGGCGCTGGCCCACGTCAGGCCGCCACCCACGAGGGGCGCGATCGTGACGCGACGGTAGCCGGCCTCGAGCGGCGTGGGCTCTGCCCGCATCCGTATGCCTGCGATGTGCGTGTAGAGGAACGACATCGCAGCGCCCTTGCTGTAGTGGTTGAGCGAGCCGCGAACCGTGTCGCCGTCGACGCCGTCCCACCATTCCCAGATGGTCGTCGCCCCGCGCTCGAGCATGCCGAGCCACGACGGCACCCCCCGCGAGCGCAGCACCTCGAACGCGGTGCGCTCCTGGCCGTTGTCGGCGAGCGCCTGCAGCAGCTGCCCCGTGCTCAGGAACCCTGTCGCGAGCCGGCCACCGTTCTCGGCGATCAGCTGCGCGAGGCGTGCGGCAGCCTCCCGGGCCTGGCGCTCGGGGAAGAGGCCGAACGCGAGGCCGCGCACGTAGTTGGCCTGCGACTCCTCGGTGAGGCGCGCGTGCGCCCGCACGTACTCTGCTCGCCACGCCTGCCGGGCCCCCTCGGCGATCGCGTCGTAGTGCGCCGCCGTGGCCGCGTCGCCGAGAAGCGCCGCCGCTCGCGCGACGAGGTGCGCCGAGCGGTGCAGAAACGCCGTCGCCACGATGCCGTGATCCACGGTGGGGTCGGGGTTGGGTTCGACACCCGGCTCGAGCCACTCGCCGAAGTGGAACCCGCTGTCCCACAGGTACTGCTCATGATCTGACGGATGGGGCCGCC
The DNA here is from genome assembly GCF_026410545.1 of Microbacterium sp. STN6. Taxonomy (GTDB): domain Bacteria; phylum Actinomycetota; class Actinomycetes; order Actinomycetales; family Microbacteriaceae; genus Root112D2. The sequence continues at coordinate 122,345 of NZ_JAPMIT010000001.1, read as the reverse complement.
GCGCGGCCCTCTCGGGGTGACGCGCCGACGCCGCGCACCCCGCCGCGTAGTCGACCCAGCGCCGCATCGACGGCAGCTGGCGGGCGAGGATCTCGATGTCACCGTACGACCGCCACAACTCCCACGGAACGAGCACCGCCGCGTCTCCCCAGCCCGCGGAGCCGGCCGACATGTCCTCGAATGCGTGGCCGGAGGGGCGGTCGCCGCCGGGGTTCGGAACGATCGTCGGCACGCGGCCATCCGCCCACTGATCTGCCGCGAGATCGCGCAGCCACTTCTCGGAGAATGCACGCACGTCGTACACGAGGGCCGCAGCCGCGACGAAGACCTGCCAGTCGCCGGTGAAGCCGGAGCGCTCGCGCTGGGGGCAGTCGGTGGGGATGTCGCAGGCGTTGCCCCGGAAGCTCCAGACGGCAGCGTCGTGGAACGCGTTCAGCTGGGCGTCGCTGCACGCGAACGTGCCGACCCGGCGCAGGTCGGTGTGCACCACGACGGCGCGGATCTCGTCGGCGCTCGGCGCCTCCACAACGCCGTCGAGCTGAACGTAGCGGAATCCGTGCGTGGTATGCCGAGGCTCGAAGACGTCGCTCTGTCTGCCCGCTGAGATGACCTCGTCGACCTGGCCGGCCGGCAGCACAGCGCCCGTCGCGAAGTCGAAGGCGCGCAGGTGATCGGTCGTGACGAGCCCGGCCGCATCCAACGCCTCGCCGTGGGTGAGCGTGAGTCGGGTTCCCGCCGGGCCGAGGCGCTCGAGCCGCACCCAGCCGTTGATGTTCTGCCCGAAGTCGACCACGACCGTGCCGGGGCGCGGGGCGGCGATGGCGGCCGGAGCGAGGGTCTCGATGCGGCGCGGGCGCGGCCCCTCGTTCGGCACGAGACGACGGCGGTCGTCGTAGAGCGCGCCCTCGCCGAGGGCGACCGGATGCCAGATCAGCGCACCCGCCTGCGTCTCCCCCTCTGGCTCGGCCATGCACCACGACGCGTCGTAGAGCCGAAAGTCCACCGTCTGCCCGTCCATGAGATCGGCTCGGGTGATGTGCCCCGGCGTGGACTGCCAGTCGGCGTCCGTCACGATCGTGCCCGTCTCTCCGCGCGGGAACGTCACATGCACCGCCGCAAGCAGAGCGGTGCGCGCCCCGAAGCCGTCGGCATGCCTGACGAACCCGTGCCTGCCCCGGAACCACCCGTCGCTGAGGATCGCACCGATCACGTTGTGGCCGGGCCGAAGCAGCCCGGCGATATCCCACGACTGCACCTGCAGCCGGGTGCGATACGCGGTGAAGCCGGGAGCCAGTTCCTCATCGCCGACCCGCTGACCATTCACAAAGAGCTCATAGACGCCGTGCGCCGTCGCGTCGACGCGCGCCTGGGTCGGGGCCTCGGTCAGCACGAACGAGCGCCGCAGAAGATACGCCGGCCGCAGGCCCGCTCCGGGGTCTTGCGGCTCGAACGGCTCGATCCACCGGGCGTCGGCCAGCGATTCCACGTGCGCTCCTTCGCGTCGGCTGAGCTGAGGTGCGCTCTCTCTGCGCGCTCGCTCTCGCTCATTCTCCCCGAATGCGTCGGCGGGATCATGTGGACATTCCTCATGCTCGGTTGGCAGATAGACCTGTACTTCGCCCGCGAAGCACGCTTCGCTTGGAGCAACGGCGCAGGGAGGCACCATGCACGAGGTCACGCGACTCTCCGGCATCGAGTACGCCCCCGGGCTGCTCCTCGACATCGTGCGTCCGGACGTTGACGGCCCCCTTCCCGTGATCATCTGGCTGCACGGCGGAGCCTGGCGCATGGGCGACCGCACCGGCGCCCCGCACCTCGATCGGCACTTCGCCGCCGACGGCTTCGCCATGGTCTCGATCGACTACCGCCTCAGCGGCGAGGCCCGCTTCCCCGCCCCGCTGCACGATGTGCGCCGTGCCGTGCGCTGGGTGCGGGCCCACGCATCCGACCTCGGCTTCGACGCCGACCGCATCGGTCTCTGGGGTTCGTCTGCCGGCGGCCATCTCGCCGCGCTCGCGGGCGTGACCTCGTGGCGGCAGGCACTGCCGGGCGAGACCGACACCGACGTCTCGGCTGCCGTGCAGGCGGTGGTCGACGGCTACGGGCCGGCCGACCTCACAACGCCTGATCAGGCCGTGCCGCCCACGGAAGCCCTGCTCGGCGGGCCGGTGGCCGAGAATCTGGCCGCCGCCCGCGAGGCGAGCCCCGCATTGCAGGTCGCCGACGCGGCGCCGCCCTTCCTCATCATGCACGGCACCGCGGACCCGCTCATGCCGCCATCGCAGAGCGAGCGACTCTTCGACGCCCTCGCCACGCGGGGGCACGACGCGACCCTCTATCTCATCGAAGGCTTCGGCCACGGCTTCTTCAACCCGGCCGACACCCCCGAGCCAGGGCCAGAGACCGGCATCACTCTCGACTCGGGCCGCCTCGAGGCCGAACCGGATGCCGCGTGCCGCATCCTGCACGCCCATGACGGCACGACGCAGGCCGCTGCCGGCCCGCCCGCCTCGCTCGACGTGATTCGCGACTTCTTCTCGAAAGCGCTCGCGCGGCATCCGTAGCACCCACACCAACCTCAGCAACAACCAGCCCACCCGTAATAGAAAGCCCGGTGACACCGATGTCCTCGAATCCTCCCGCCCCCATCGTCAACCAGCGCCCTGGCGAGGTGCTGCCGTACTACATGGCCGCGGGCGAGGGTTCGCGCTACGAGCTGAACGGCCAACTGGTGACGGTCATCGCCGGCCGCCGCGACACCGATCTCTTCAGCGCCGCCTACGTCTCGGGAGGGCGCGGACTCGAGATCCCGTTCACGAGCGTCGCCGGCGAGAGCCAGACGTTCATCGTCTTCGACGGCCGCCTCGAGTTCTGGCTGCCCAGCGAAGGCCGCATCCTCACCGCCGGCGACGAGGTCGTCGTGCCCGCGGGCACGCCCTTCGCCTACCGCATGCTCAGCCACTACACGCGCTTCTTCGTATGGTCGATGCCCGGCCGCGCCATCGAGCTCGTCGAGCGCCTGGGCACCCCGGTCGACGCGCACGTGCACCCGCAGCGCAGCGAACGGGCCGTCTCCCTCGAGCAGCTCGCCGAGGCCGGAGCCGAGTTCGGCGTCACGTTCCCCGACCTCGAGAAGACGGATGCCCGCCTCAGCCACGATGCGCAGCTGCCCGCCGGCGTTGAGCCCTACTTCCTCACGGCGGGCGAGGGCGACCGCCGCGTCGGCTACAACCAGATGAACACGTACCTCTCGCGGGGCCGCAACACCGGCTCCGACTACTTCACCATGCAATCCACCGGCTCGGCGGCGCCGTACATCCCGCTGCACTTCCACAACCGGCACACCGAGAACTTCCTCTGCCTCGACGGCCGGGTGTGGCTGCACGTGAACGGCCGCGAGGTGCTGTTGACGAAGGGGGATTTCGTGCACGCGCCAGCGGGCACCATCCATTCGTATGCCTGGGGAAGCAACCGCACGCAGATGGTGGGCATTCTCGCGCCGGCGATCTTCGAGAAGTTCTTCGAGTACATGTTCGAGCCGACCGATGAGCACGTCTACTATGAGGGCGGCGAGCCGTACTTCCCCGGCGAGGCGTTCGGTCGGGTGCAGGCCGAACTCGACGTCGTGGTGGTGGGCCCGCCGCCCGAGCGCACGAAGGCGCTCGACATCTGAGGCGGAAGAGAGGTGGGCGCGTGGAGGTCTCGTCACACGCGCTTCGCTACTTCCTCGCCGTCGCCCGCGAGCTGCACTTCGCTCGCGCCGCCGAGGCGCTGCACATCTCGCCGCCGTCGCTCAGCCAGCAGATTCTGCGCCTCGAGCAGCAGGTGGGACGGCCGCTCTTCGTACGCACGTCACGAGCGGTCGAGCTGACGGATGCCGGCCGCGCGCTCGTGCCTCTCGCGACGCGGGCGGTCGATGCCGGCGCCGCGGTCTCCGAGTGGATCGAGCAGCTGGAGCGGCAGGCCCAGCCGCTGCTGCGACTCGGCTTCGTCGTCGGCATGGGCGGAGCGCTGACGACCCGGATCATCGGCGAGGCCACGCGGCGCATCGAGGGCCTGCGCATCGAGATGCAGCGCCTCGACTTCGTGAACCAGCTCGACGCGCTGCGCGAGCGACGGGTGGACGCCGTGTTCATTCCCGAGGAGGTGCAGCCGATCCCGCACGACGTCGACGTGACGGTCGTATACACCGAGCCGCGCGTGCTCGTGGTCTCAGACGCGCACCCGCTCGCCGGCCGTCGTTCGGTGCGGCTCGACGAGACCTCGGCCGAGACCTACATCACGGTCTCGGGCATGACGCCGGAGCGGACCGACGCGTGGCTGGTCAACCCTCGGCCGGACGGCACCCGGCTGCGCATGGGATCGCAGGCCACCGACATCGAGGGCATCATCGAGCTCTGCGCGGCCGGCGTCGGGGTGAACATCGCCGGCGCGGCCGTGCGCGAGGCGTACTCGAGGCCGGGCATCGCTTTCGTGCCGATCGACGATCTGGCGCCCTCGCGCTTCGTGCTGTGCACGCGCAGCGACGCGTTCGCCGGCAGCGCGCTCACGACGTTCGTCGCCATCGTGCGCGAGGCGGCCGCCGCGCCTTGAGCGGGTTGAGGAGCCGCGAAGCGGCGTCTCGAAACCGCGAAGCGGGTTGAGGAGCCGCGAAGCGGCGTCTCGAAACCCTATCCGCCGACAGGGTTTCGAGACAGCGCTTCGCGCTTCTTCAACCCGCAGAGCGGCGTTCCATTGGGCGGAAACCCTGCTGCGGGGCGGGGGTGGCCTCGGCGAGGGTGGAGGGGTCTCCCCGACGATGTGAGCGGCCCCGCGCATCCGTCGGTCTCTGCTTTCATCGACGCAAGGAGTGCGCCATGGCCCTCGGCCCCTTTCCCGAAGACTTCCTGTGGGGGGTCGCCACCGCCGGCCACCAGAGCGAGGGCTTCAATCGCGGCAGCGACACGTGGTTCCTCGAGAACGTCTCCCCCACGGTCTTCTCCGAGCCCTCCGGCCCTGCGTGCAACAGCTACGAGCTCTGGGAACAGGATCTCGACCTCGTCGCCGGCATGGGCTTGAACGCGTACCGCTTCTCGGTCGAGTGGGCCAGAATCGAGCCCGCTGAAGGCGAGTTCGACAACGAGGCACTCGCCCACTACGAGGCGATCGTCGACGGATGCGTCACGCGCGGCCTTGCGCCGCTCGTGACGTTCAGCCACTTCACCCTGCCGCATTGGTTCGCCTCCCGCGGGGCCTGGCTCGACCCGAACTCGGCGGAGCTGTTCGCTCGCTTCTGCGGTGTGGTCATGGACCGCTTCGGCGATCGGATCGCGGCGGCCGTGACGTTCAACGAGCCCAACCTGCCGCGCATGCTCTCGTGGGCCGGCCTGCCGGACTTCGTCGCCGAGCTCACCCGTGCGACCCTCGACGCGGCGAGCGAGGCCGCGGGAGTCGAGCGCTACCGCTCGGGCAACGTGATGGTCGCCGATGACTTCGAGGCGATGCAGGATGCCATGACGCGGGCCCACCGTGCGGCACGCGCCGCCATCAAGGCTCGGCGGCCACAGCTCAAGGTCGGGCTCTCGATCGCCATCTCGGACGACTGCGCGGCGGCCGGCGGCGAAGCGCTGCGGGATCGCAAGCGTGCCGAGGTCTACGACCACTGGCTGCGCCTGGCGAGTGAAGACGACTTCATCGGCGTGCAGAACTACGAGCGCGTCTGGTTCGGGCCAGACGGCCAGCTGCCGGCGGCGGCCGGCGCCACGCTCAACGGCATGGGCTCGGCGGTCGACGCCGAGTCGCTGAAGGGCGCCGCGCGCTACGCCCACGAGGTGAGCGGCGTTCCGGTCTGCGTGACCGAGCATGGCATCAGCACCGCGGATGACGCGGTGCGTGCCGCGTTCATCGAGCCTTCGCTCGCCGGCCTTCTCGAGGCGATCGATGACGGCGTGCCGGTGCTCGGCTACTGCCACTGGACCCTGATGGACAACTTCGAATGGGTCGCCGGCTACTCGAGCCAGCTCGGCCTGCACGAGGTGAACCGTGAGACGTTCGAACGCACGGCCAAGCCGAGCGCCGGGGTCTACAGCACCCTGGTCAGGCAGCAGACGGCGTAGCCGCGCGGCCGCAGCAGGCCAGGTCAGGTCGGCTCGACCGCGGCCCTGTCCGAGCCCCTATCTGAGCACAGAGTCGAGGAAGTCGATGGCCTCGGCGACCAGCGGTTCGAATTCGGCACCGATCCACACGTGGTCAGCCCCGGGCACGATGTGGAGAGCGGCCGACGCCCCCGCCTGGCGGAGGCGATCGTGCAGCTGCCTGCTCTGCTCGACCGGCACAAGCCGGTCTGCGTCACCGTGCACGAGGAGGAATGGCGGAGCAGACGCAGAGACGTGGCTCACCGGCGAGAAGTCGCGCTCCGCGGCCGCGCGATCGTGTGCGCCGGCCAGCATCACGTCGATCGGCTCCTCGATCGTCACCCCGGGGTTCGAAGCCATTGCGTCATTCGGAAGAGAGTCCACGAGCGACGGCATCGCCGCAACGTCGCTCACCCCGTACCAGTCGACGACGGCGGAAACGGCGCTGTCCTTGCCGCCGACGCCCACGCCACCCTCGAGGTCCGCACGGGTGCCGACCAGCCCGACCAACGCGGCGAGATGGCCCCCGGCCGATTCGCCCCAGACAGCCAGCCGCGTCGGGTCGATACCGAGCTCCTCAGCGAAATGCCGCAGGTAGCGAACGGCGGCCTTCGCGTCATGCAACTGAGCGGGAAACGCGGCTTCTCGCGAGTGCCGGTAGTCGATCGTCGCCACGGCGTATCCCCGACGAATCAAAGAGCCGAACGGCTCCCCGGCAGGCCAGATATCAGGCACGTAGCGTCGATCCCCGTTCAGCCAGGCACCGCCGTGGATCCAGATCACGCACGGAGCGGGCTGCGTGCGATCGCTTGGAACGTAGACGTCCATCCCGAGTTCGCGATAGCCGTCGCTGAGCATGTAGCTCAGTCCAACGTGGGCCGTCGCGCCCTCAGGGACCTCTATGCGCCCGGAACACGCCGGTTCCCGAAAGGACGGGAAGACGTACGGTCCGTCAGGAGCGGTGATGGTGGTCATGCTTCTCCTCAAGTGTGATCGGATGCGGGTGGCCGTTCATGAGCGCGCGTGGCGCGCCGTGCCGCCTCAGCTCGCGTAGTGGCAGGCGACGAGCCGGTCGTCGATGGGGCGCAGCGCCGGCCGTTCGGTGCGGCAGAGCTCGGTCGCGAGCGGGCAGCGCGCCGCGTACGGGCAGCCCACACTGGTCGGCGCGGCGGCGCTCGCGCCACCGACCACGAGGACCTCCCGCCTGGCCCGGCGCTCGGCCTGCTCCGTGGGGCGCGGCACGGGCGAAGCCGCCGTCAAGGCCTGGGTGTACGGATGCTTGGGCGCATCCGTCACGCCGGCAGCCGGCCCGCTCTCCATCACCTGGCCGCGGTAGAGAACGAGCACGCGCTGGGCGAGGAACCGCACGACCGCGATGTCGTGGGCGATGAAGAGGTAGCTGAGCCCGCGCTCGTCGCGCAGGTCGGCCAGCAGGTTGAGAACCTGTGCCTGCGTCGACAGGTCGAGCGCGCTCACCGCCTCGTCGCACACCACGAGGGAGGGGTCGCAGATGAGGGCGCGCGCCACGGCGATGCGTTGTCGCTGGCCGCCGGAGAACTGGCGAGGGTAGCGGTCGACGGCGTCGGCGGGCAGCCCGACGCGTTCGAGCATGCTGCGGGCGCGGCCCACGGCATCCGCTCTGCTTACTCCCCGAAGGCGCAGGGGTTCGATCAGCGAGGCTCCGATGGTGCGCCGGGGGTTGAAAGAGGAGTACGGGTCCTGGAAGACCGCGCGCAGTTCGCCGCCCAGGTCGCGGCGCTCGCCGAGCGATGCATGCGTGATGTCGCGGCCCCGGTACTGCACGCTGCCCTCGGTCACACGCTGCAGCCCGAGAATGGCCTTGCCGATCGTGGTCTTGCCCGATCCCGATTCGCCCACGAGACCGACGGTCTCGCCGGAGGCGATGTCGAACGTCACGCCATTGACCGCGGGCTCGGCGGCCGCGCGCCGTCCCCGGCCGTAGCGCACGACGAGGTCCCTCACGCGCAGGGCCGGGGCCGTCTCCGTGGCGGCGGGAGCGGCGGCCGGCGCCTTCTGAATGGTCACAGTCGTGCCTCCTCTGGCTCTGCCCTGCGGGTGGGGGCTTGCGCTGCCTCAGCCGCGCCCACGCGTTCGGGCTCGATGCGCACGCGTTCGGGCTCGACGCCCGCCGGTGCCGCGGCCCACGTCACTCCGGCTGCCGTCAGCTCGGCCGAGCGGATACAGCGCACCTCGCCCTCGGCAGAGCGGCGTGGGGTGAGCGCGATCGGGCGTCGGCACGCCTCGGTCGAGAAGCGGCAGCGGTCCGCGAAGCGGCATCCGTCTGGCCAGTCTTTCGGCTGCGGCACCTGGCCGGGAATCGATGCGAGCCTCTGCGACTCGGCCTCGACGCCGGCGTGCGGGTCGGCGGCGAGCAGGGCCATGGCGTATGGATGCTGCGGCCCCTCCAGAACGGAATGCACCGACCCGCTCTCCACAACCTCACCCGCGTACATGACGACGACGTCGTCGCAGATGTCGGCGACCACACCGAAGTCGTGCGTGACGAGGACCATCGACATTCCGGTGTCGGCGATGATGCTGCGCAAGAGGTCGAGGATCTCGGCCTGCACGGTCACGTCGAGCGCGGTGGTCGGCTCGTCGGCCACCAGCAGGCGAGGTCTGCCGGCGAGGGCCAGCGCGATGGCCACGCGCTGCGCCATGCCGCCGGAGATCTCGTGCGGGTACAGCCGCAGCACGGTGGGTGCGTCGACGATGCCGACCTTGCCGAGCAGGGCGGCGGCCTCGGCGCGAGCGGCAGCGCGGCCGACCTTCTGCAGCCGGCGGATCGCCCCGCCCAGCTGGTAGCCGACCGTGAACATGGGGTCGAGCGCGCGCATCGGCTCCTGCGAGATCAGCGCAATCTCGCGGCCGCGGATGCGCATGAACTCCCGCTCCGACAGGCGAGTCAGGTCGTGGCCGTTCCACAGCACCTCACCGGCCTGGGGGCGGATGCCGGGCGGCAGCAGCCCGATGAGCGAGAGCGCGGTCAGTGTCTTGCCGCAGCCGGATTCGCCGACCAGGCCGAGAACGCGGCCCGGCCGCACATCGAGCGAGACGTCGCTCACCAGCGTCACCGCCTCTGAGCCGACGGCGAGGGCGCGCACGCGAAGCCCTTCCCCGGCGGCCGCCTGCGTGTCGGCAGTGCTCGCACCCGCGCGCATCCGCCGCTTCGGCTCCCGCAGCGCGATCTGCAGCTGAGGCACGTCCGTCGTCGCCGCTAGGGCGTCGGCGACGACGTTCGCCGAGAGCACGGTGAGCGCGAGCACGATGCCGGTCGGCACCATCATCCACGGTGCGTCGTACACGTGCTGCGACGCGGCCTGGATCATGCCGCCCCAGCTCGGCTGCGGAATGGGCGGCCCGAACCCGATGAAGGCCAGCCCCGCCTGCAGCATGATCGCCACGGCGAACACCAGCGCGAACTGCACCATCACGGTGTTGAGCATGCCCGGCAGCACGTGCTTCAGGCTGATTCCCACAGGGCGGATGCCGTCGACGCTCGCCGCGTCGACGTAGAGCTGCGCCTGCAGCGACTTCGCGGCCCCGACGAAGACGCGGTACATGCCGGAGGAGATCAGGAAGCCGAAGATGGCCATGATGATCGGCATATTGGTGCCGACGACCCCGATGACGGCGAGCATGATGATGAAGGCCGGGATCGCGAGCATGACCTCGGTGACGCGGTTGATGACGCCCTCGACGCGCTCACCGCCAGACGCCGCGATGAGCGCGAGCGGCACGGCCACGAGCATCGCCACGACCGCACCGATCGTCGATGCGGCGAGTGTTCCACCGCCTGCCGCGAAGATGCGGCTGAGCAGGTCTCGCCCGAGTTCGTCCGTGCCGAGCCAGTGGGCGGGGCTCGGCCCTGCGAGCACCGCGCTGAAGTCCTGCTGCTCGGTCGGGTACGGCAGCCACAGCGGCGCGGTGAGGGAGGCGATCACGATGAACGCGAGCCAGAGAGCACCGGCGACTGCCGGCGGCCGGCGAACGAGCCGCGCGAGAGGGCGGCCCCCCTGAGGCCTGACGGCGCTCGGGGCGGTGGGGGTGAGCGGAGCGGTCATGATGCACGCAGCTTCGGGTCGAGGAATCGCGTCGCCATCTCGAGAATCAGGTTGACCACGACGACGACGATCGTGGCGATGACGACGACACCGAGCACGACCGGGGCGTCATAGCGGGCCACGGCCGCCTGCAGGTCAACGCCGATGCCGGGCATCGAATACAGCTGCTCGATCACGACGGAGCCACCGAACAGCGCGATGAACTGCAGGGCGATGCTCGCGATGATCGGCAGGCTGGCGAAGCGAAGAGCGTGAATATAGAGGATGCGCCACCGCGGCGTTGCGGTCGCGCGCAGTGTGCGGATGTGCTCCTGCGCGAGCGCGTCGTACATGGAGGCTCGCGCCTGCCGGGCGATGAAGCCGGAGCCGCCGATGGCGAGGGTGAGCACCGGCAGCGCCAGCGATATGAACCACAACTCCGGCGATTGATCGAACGGCACGTACCCGGTGGCGGGGAAGACGGGGACGACGACGGCGAACACGAAGACCAGAATGATGCCGATCCAGAAGTTGGGAAGTGCGGCGGCGAGTCCCGCATAGCCGGAGACGATCTTGTCTGCGATGCCGCCGCGCACGACCGCCGTCACGCCGAGCACGATGCCGAGAACGGCGCTGAGCAGGGTTCCCCCGGTGGCGAGGGAGGCCGTGACGGGCAGTCGATCGGCGAGGTCACCCATGATGTCGCGGCCGTCGATGAGCGAAAGGCCGAAGTCGCCCTGGATCGCGTGCAGCGCCCAGTCGGCGTATTGCACGATGAGCGGATCGTTCCAGCCGACCTTGTCGTTGATGGCGGCGATCTCGCCCTTGGTCGCGCCGAGGCCGGCGATGACGGTGCCGGGATCGCCCTTCATGCTGTGCACGAGCAGGAATGCGATCACCGAGACGGCGAATATGGTCAGCACCGCGAGCAACGCCCGCTTGAGTACGAAGACCGCCATGTCTTCTCCTGAAAAGAGGGTCGGGCCGGCTGCCGCCGGATGGCGGCAGCCGGCGGGTGGTTTAGCCTGCCGGGGTGTACGACGACAGCAGCGGCCAGCTGTTGGTTCCTGCGAACGTGACCTTCTTCAGCTTCGTGGCGTTGTACGCGTGGGTGGTCAGCTGCTCGTACAGCGGCATGAGCCACACGTCTTCGACCAGGTGCCGGTTGAGATCGGTGAGCGCCTTCGCGCGATCCGCATCCGTCTGTGCCGCCGCGAGCGCTCCCGTCGCTGCGGAGAGCTCGGGGTTCTTGGCTCCCTGGAAGTTGGTGAAGCCGAACACGACGCCGTTCATGACCGCCACCGGGTTGGCCCAGTTCGTGGCCTGCGGGCCGCCCATGGGGGTGGTCTTGACCGAGTTGAACGCCTCTTCTGTCGAGGTGGCGACCTTCAGCTGCATGTCGACGCCGATCGCGGCGTAGTACTTCTGAATGGCCTGGGCGTCGGTCTTAGTGTCGTCACCCACCACCCGAGTGAAGCTGAAGCCGTCGGGGTAGCCCGCTTCGGCAAGCAGCTGCTTCGCCTTCTTCGGGTTGTACGCGAACTCGCTCTCGAGCTTCGGGTCGAATCCGGGCGAGTCCTTCGGCAGCGCATTCCACGTGGGCAGCTCGCCCTTGTGCAGCGCATTGACGAAGGCCTTGCGGTCGATGGCGATCGACAACGCCTGGCGCACCTTCACGTTCGCGAATGCCGGCGCCGTCGCGCCGAGTTTGTCGAAGATCAGCTGCTCATACACGGTGCCGCCGATCTGGCTCAGGGCAACCTTGCGCTTCTTCGCCGTGTCCACGGTGGCCGCGGCAAGGAGCGCAGAGTCGATCTGCCCGGAGATGAGCGCGTTCAGTCGCGCCTGGGGGTCGAGCATCACCTTGAAGACGATGCTGTCGAACGGGTAAGCGGATGCCTCGGGGGAATCCTTCTTCTTGGTGAGCGCGTACGAGTTGCTCTTCACGGTGTCGCCGCTGTCGAGGGTGTACGGGCCGGAACCGTCGGGCTTGGCGGCAAGCGAGTCGGGGTTCTTCACGGCGTCCGGACCGACGATCATGCCCGGGGTTCCGACAAGGTTCACCTGGAACCCGGCCTGCGGCTTCGAGAACGTGAGCGCTACCGTGTCGTCATCGACGACGTCGACCGAGGCGATCTCGGTCGCGCCGCCCTTCTTGATGGCGTTGTATGCCGCGAAGCCCGGCTGGTCGCGTCGATCCAGGTTCGCCTTCACCAGGGCGGCGTCGAGAGTGCCGCCATCCGTGAACGTGACGTCGGGCTTCAGGTCGAGCGTCAGCGTCGTGCTGTCGGCGTTGTAGCTGAAGTCTGAGACCAGGGAGGGTACGACCTTCCCGTCCTTGTCGTAGGTGAAGAGGGAATCGTAGAGCCCCGAATAGAACTGGTCCTGGGCGCCGCCGGCGTAGTGCACCGGGTCGTAGCCCTGCGGCGCGGGGTCGGATTCGAGACCGAGAGTGAGCTTCGAGGCGTTCGCGGCGCCCTTGTCGCCCCCGCCGCTTCCGCCGCTGCAGGCGGCGAGCGGGATGAGCATGACGCCCGCGATGGCGATGGCCGCGATCCTTCGGGGCCAGACAACTGATCGATTCATGTGATGCCTCCATGCACAACTCTGGACAGTGGATGCGCGACGTGCGCCTCAGGCCAGCTTCCGCGAGCGGCTCCCGCCATCAAAATGGCTTTCCATTGAATGGAGAACGATCTATCGAACGGCGGGCGGAGGCGATGTGCTGAGGGCCGAGCGCAGAGCCGCGCCCCGCGCATCCGTCGCCAGTGTCGCCCGCCGGAAGGACCCTCTTTATGCCATCAATGCAGCCGTCGAATGAACCGAAAACGACAGGGAGCATGCCACACGAGGCTCGGGGTTACGAGCACTTCGGTGGCGTGGTCAACGAGCTGGCGTCGCAGTCGACACCGTCGTGGCCCGCCGAGAGGCGAGCGAGCGGCGACGCGCCCAACGTGATCGTGGTGCTGCTCGACGACATGGGCTTCAGCGACATCTCACCGTACGGTTCTGAGATCGACACCCCAAACGTCGCCCGGTTGGCGGATGAGGGCTACCGTTTCACGAACTATCACTCGTCGCCCGTGTGCTCGCCGGCGCGGGCCGCCCTGCTCACGGGGCTGAACCCGCACCGGGCGGGGTTCGCGACGGTCGCTGGCGACCCTGGCTACCCCGGCTACACCATGCAGATCCCCGACGATGCGCCGACGATTGCCGAGTCGTTCCGGGCCGCGGGCTACGCGACGCTCATGGTCGGCAAGTGGCACCTGACGCGCGACTCTCTCATGAACGACGCCGCGGACCGCTCGTCGTGGCCCCTGCAGCGCGGCTTCGATCGCTTCTACGGTTCGATGGAGGGCCTCACCTCGCTGTTCCAGCCCCACCGCCTCATCCGCGACAACAGCCCGCTCGTCATCGACGAGTTCCCGGAGGACTACCACCTCACCGACGCGCTCACCGACAACGCCCTGGCGATGATCAAGGGGGTGAAGGCGAGCGAGAACGGCAAGCCGTTCTTCCTGTACTTCGCACACCAGGCGGTGCACGGCCCGCTGCAGGCAAAACCCGAGGACATCGAGAAGTACCGCGGCATGTACGACGACGGCTGGGATCACGTTCGTGGCGAGAGATTCCGACGACAGATTCGCGACGGGCTGTTCCCTGAGGGCACGCGCTGCGCTCCGCGAAACACCGAGCCCGGGTGCGAGGTCGTGCCATGGGACAGCCTGAGCGACGAACAACGCACGCTCTTCGCCCGCTACATGGAGGTCTATGCCGCCTCGGTCGACAACGTCGACCAGAACCTCGGCCGGCTCATCGACCAGCTCAAGGCGATGGGCGAGTACGACAACACGATCATCGCGTTCACCTCAGACAACGGCGGCACCGGCGAGGGCGGCCCTGAGGGCACCCGAAGCTACTTCAGCCAGTTCACACTCGGCGCCCGCCTGCCCGCCGACTGGGTATCCGACGTGGAACGCGACATCGACCTCATCGGCGGCCCCCGCACATTCGTGCATTACCCCCAGGGCTGGGCCTACGCCTCGAACACCCCGTTCCGCCTCTACAAGGGCCACACCTACGCGGGCGGAGTGAGGGTGCCGCTCATCCTCTCGTGGCCGAAGGGCATGCCCAGGGCCGAGGGCGAGAGCGGTCTTCGCCGCCAGTACGCCTACGTCAGCGACCTCGGCCAGACGCTGCTCGAGCTGGCGAACGTGCCGCGCCTAACCGAGCGGCATGGTCGGCCTGCGCAGGAGGTCGACGGCATCGGCTTCGGCGCGCTCGTTCGCGACGGCTCGCTGCCGGCGCTCCGCACCGAGCAGTACACGGAGTTCGTGGGCAACCGCTCGCTGGTTCGCGGCAACGAGAAGCTCGTGACCGAGCACCTGCCCGGCCGCCCCTTCAGCGACGACGAGTGGCGCCTCTACGACATCAGCATCGACCCCACCGAGCTGAACGATCTCGCCGCAGAGCGTCCGGAGCGCGTGCGCGAGCTCGCTGAGGCCTGGCGCGCGGCGGCGTGGCGCAACACCGTGTTCCCCTTGGGCGACGACGGGTCACTCATGCGGCAGCGGCCAGCGAGCGAGTTGCGGTTCGAGACTGCCGTCACGATCTTCCCCGGCACACCCACTCTCGAACGGTTCCGCTCGAACAAGCTGACGAAGCTGCGCTCGTTCGAGATTATCGCGCGCCTCGATGCGGCCGTCGATGACGGCGTGATCGTGGCGCACGGGGATCAGGGCGGCGGCTATGTGCTCTTCATCGAGAACGGTCGCCTGTGTCTCAGCTACAACGAGTACGGGCGGATGCACCGGGTTTCCGCGCCCCTCGACGGCCCCGCGCCCCTCGAAGGCTCAGTGGGCGCCGGTGAGGGGGCCATCCGTGCCGCTTTCACGGCGTTGCCCGACTTCGCCGTCTCGGTCTCCGTGTCGGTTGACGGCACCGAGGTGCTCACTCTCGGCCCGGTTGCACAGCTGATCAGCATGGCGCCGTTCACCGGCATCAGCGTCGGGGTCGATCGCGGCTCACCCGTCGACTGGGAGCTGTTCGAGCGTCACCGGTCGTTCCCGATGCGGTCCGGCCTGCGTAGCGTCGAGTTTGTGCCAGGGCCGAAGGCGCCGTACAACGGCGAGCTCATCGCGCAGATCGAGCGCGACATGGAGCGCACCTACGAGTAGCCGTCACACCCAGCGGGTTGACGAAGCTGGCACAGCCGGCTGTCTCGAAACCCAGTCGAGCCCTCAGCCGACGCGCACGAGCGTCTGCTGCCACCCGCTCGAGCCGTTCGGCGCGACCGGCCGGCGGGTCTTCTCCTGCACGGTGCCGTTCTTGTCGGTCGCCCGCACGACGAGTGTGTGGTTGCCCTCGCGTGCGTTCCAGTCGAGCATCCACTGCACCCACGTGTCGTCGTTGACGGGTTTCGACAGCGTCGCGTTCTGCCACGGCCCGTCGTCGACGCGCACCTCCACGCGCGAGATGCCGACGGTCTGCGCCCAGGCGACGCCGGCGATCTTCGTCGGCCCCACCGCGACGGCCTTGCCGATTCGCGGGGTGTCGATGCGTGACGAGAGCTTGATGGGCGCCTTCGCGCTGTAGCCGCGGCTGGTCCAGTACCCGGCGTCCTTCGCGAACGTCGTCACACTCAGCTTCGACAGCCACTTCGTGGCGGAGACATAGCCATACAGGCCTGGCACCACCATGCGCACCGGGAATCCGTGCTCGAGCGGCAGCGGCTCGCCGTTCATGCCCACGGCGAGAATGGCGTCGAGCTTCTCGTCGGTGAGCGAGGCGAGCGGGGTGCTTGCCGTGAACCCGTCGACGCTGCGCGAGAGCACCATGTCGGCGCCGGTGTGCGGCGACGCCATCGCCAGAATCTGGCGCACGGGAACGCCGAGCCACCTGGCATTGCCGACGAGGTCCCCGCCGACCTGGTTGGAGACGCACGTCATGGTGATCACGTACTCGTCGAGGCCCATTTCCAGAAGATCGTCGAAGCTGAGGCGGATGCTGCGGTCGACCATGCCGTCGACCATCAGCGACCAGCCGGCCGGGTCAACGCTCGGCACCGTCAGCGCCGTGTCGACGCGATAGAAGTCGCTGTTCGCCGTGAACAAGGGCGTAATGCCGGGCACGTTCAGCTCGGCGCCGTCGGGGATCGGCACCGTCTTGCGCGGGTGCGGCAGCTTCACGGCTCGACGGATCTCACGGATGGAGGCGGCCGCAGCCTGGCCGACGAGTGACCCAACGCCGATGAGCACCGAGGCCGCGGCGGTGATGCCGGCCACGGCAAGGAAGCCGCGACGGTCGACGCCCTGGGCGAGAGCAGCTGCGCCACTCGCAGTGCCGGCCCGTTGGCTCGCGGCCTGCGCGGCGATCCACCGTCGCAGGCGCCGGCCGAGGGTGCGCAGCACGAGGATTCCGACAACCGCGCCCACGGCAGGCGGGGCGAAGGCGAGAGCGGATGCGCCGGCCCGCGTGGCGGCCGCGGCAATGGCGACGACCCCGGCCACGCCGACGATGACGAGCCCGATCGGCGGGCGCATGAGCTCGAGAATGCCGGCGATCGCAGCGACCACCCCGCTGACGACCGCGAGCGTCAGCAGAAGGAAGAACTTGTCATTCGAGCCGAAGACGTCGATCGCGAGTTCCTTGGCCCACCGGGGCACGATATCGATCACGAACGAACCGACCGCGACGACCGGGCCGGATCGCTGGCCCGTCACCAGGGCGATCAGCTCAGCGGCGGCGACGAATGCGCCGGCGCCGACAAGACCGGAGGCCGCGGCCCGCACCCAGCCGGCGCGGCGGCCGGTACGAGAGCGCTCGCTCCCCTTGTCGGGCTCGCTCGCGTTGTCGTCTGCGCTCGCCTTATCACTCTGGTCGTTCATTCCCGCCGCCTTCCGCCGTGGCCGTCACGGGTGGTTCGTCGCCACGGCCCTTAACGGATTGCATCGTGCATCGTCAGGCTATTCGCCCGCGGTTGCCGTGTGCTGAACGAATCCAATCCGCTTCCGCGTCGGCGCCGAATCACTCGATGAACGCCACGCATCACCACGGTGCGCGGCTCCCACAGAATGCATAAGGAGTAGATCGATGCGAACCACACACCGCACCATCGCGGCAACGGTCGGCGTCCTCGCCGTCGCCGCCCTCAGCCTCACCGCCTGTTCATCAGACTCAGGCTCGAACGCGTCCGACACGATGAAGTCGTCGCCGAAGACATCCTCATCCTCTCCCAGCACCATGGATGCCGCCGCCAGCCTCGTCGGCCCTGGCTGCTCGGCCTACGCCGACAAAGTGCCGAGCGGCCCCGGCTCCGTGAAGGGGATGGCGCAGGACCCGGTCGCAACCGCCGCGAGCAACAACCCGCTGCTCACGACGCTCGTCGCCGCCGTCTCGGGCAAACTCAACCCGAAGGTCAACCTGGTCGACACGCTCAACAGCGGGCAGTACACCGTCTTCGCCCCGGTCGACGACGCGTTCGCCAAGATCGACGCGGCGACGCTCGACACGCTGAAGACGCCGGAAGGCGCTGACACCCTCACCAAGATCCTCACCTACCACGTGATCTCGGGCCAGCTCTCCCCCTCTGAGATCGACGGAACCCACAAGACCGTCGAAGGCGATGAGGTGACGGTGGCCGGTTCGGGCGACGACATGACGGTCAACGGCAACACCCACGTCATCTGTGGCGGAGTCACGACGGCGAACGCCACGGTGTACCTCATCGACGGCGTGCTGATGCCGCCGTCGATGTAGGCGCCGAAGGCTGCCGCGGTGGCGGGCCCGTCTGCGGTCGGGGCCGCCACCGCTCGACGACACACTGCTCAGCGGGGATCAAGGAAGGCAGTGCCGCAGAATTCTGACATGCTGGGTGACGTGCAGATGAGTTCGAACGGGTCAGCCGCGAACTCCGCTGTCGCCATCGGCGCCCGCAGCGGCGAACTACTCGCTCGCGTCGCAGAAGGCGACCAGAGCGCGTTCGCTGAACTGTACGATCTCATGGCGTCTCGGGTGCTCGGCAGCATCCGTCGCCTTCTTCTCGACAGTGCACAGTCAGAGGAGGTTGCGCAGGAGGTGTTCCTGGAGGTGTGGCAGTCCGCACCCACCTTCGATGCGCAGCGAGGATCGGCAGCGGGCTGGATCATCACGATGGCGAAGCGTCGCGCGATCGACCGGATCAGGGCCTCGCAGTCGGCACATGACCGAGACATCCGCATCGGCACGCGCGACCTGCAGCCGGTGGACGACGTGGCGGAAACCGCGGAGATTGCTGTGGAACGAGAACGAGCAGACAGAGCAATGCAGAGCCTCAGCGACGTGCAACGGCAGGTGATCGCCCTCGCCTACGACGGTGGATACTCGCATAGCGAGATCTCCGAACTGCTTCAGGTGCCGATCGGCACCGTCAAGACACGACTTCGAGACGGCATGATCCGTCTCAGAACGGAAATGGGGGTGAGCGCATGACCGCCGATGACGAGCGGGCGAAGCTCGCAGCCGGGCACGCGCTCGGCTCGCTCACCCCTGAGGAAGAGGCCGAATACGGCCGGTACCTGGCCGAGTCGGCCGAGCACCGGCTGGAGGCGACCGAGTTCGAACAGGTGGCGAAGACGCTTGCCTTCTCGCAGCCGCAGGTCACGCCGCCGCCCGAGCTCAAGCAGCGGCTGATGGCGCAGATCCAGACGATGCCGCAACGGCCGCGTGCCGGCGAGACTGCGAGCTCCGCAGGCTCCCCGATCTCCGCGAGTTCCCCGGCGGCCGAGCGCGCCCGCGTGCGCTGGTTCCGGCGGCCGGTCGCGATGACCGTGGCGGCCGCAGCGGCGGCGGTCGTGCTCTTCGTGGGCGGCCTCGCGCTCGGCAACGGCATCCACCCGGCGACGCCGCCGGTGAGCGCGCAGAGCGACGTGCTCGCGCAGATCTCCGCCGCGCCGGATGCGCAGCGCGCGAGCGTCACAGTCACGGGCGGCGGCGAAGCCACGCTCGTGTGGTCGCCGTCGCTGGCGAAGTCGGCCGTGGTGGTCGACGGCGTCGCGCAAGCGCCTGCCGGCAAGACCTACCAGCTCTGGTACATCCACGACAGCGACGCCCGCTCGGCCGGTCTCCTGTCGCTCGGCGGCAGCCGTTCGTGGCAGGTGCTCTCGGGAACGATGCGGGCCGGCGATGCGGTCGGCATCACCATCGAGCCCGCCGGCGGCTCGAAGGCGCCGACCACGAAGCCCGTGGCGGTCTTCACCGCGTAGTTAGCGGAGCGGAGCGCTACTGGTTGCTGAAGGCGGCGTCGAACGAGGCGGTCGGCTGCTTCCACAGCAGAGAGCGGATGTACGTCACGGCTTCCGCCGCGCCGTGCAGCCGGTCCATGCCGGCATCCTCCCACTCGATCGAGATGGGACCCGTGTAGCCGATCGCCTCGAGCGCCCGGAACGCGTCTTCCCACGGCACGTCGCCGTGCCCGGTCGAGACGAAGTCCCAGCCGCGGCGCGGGTCGCCCCACGGCAGGTGCGACCCGAGCACGCCGGCGCGGCCCTGCTTCGGCCGCAGCCGCGTGTCCTTGCAGTCCACGTGGTAGATGCGGTCAGCGAACTCCACAATGAAGCCCACTGGGTCGATGTCCTGCCACATCATGTGCGACGGGTCCCAGTTGAACCCGAACGCCTCCCGGTGGCCAATCGCCTCCAGGGTGCGCACGCTCGTCCAGTAGTCGTACGCGATCTCGCTCGGGTGCACCTCATGCGCGAACCGAACTCCCTCGGCGTCGAACACATCGAGAATCGGGTTCCACCGGTTCGCGAAGTCTTCGTAGCCCTCCTCGATGACCGAGGCGGGCACGGGCGGGAACTGCGCGACGTACGGCCAGATCTTCGACCCCGTGAAGCCGACCACTACGTCGACGCCGAGCTTGCGGGCGACGCGCGCCGAGCGCTTCATGTCCTCCGCGGCGCGCTGCCGCACACCCTCGGGATCGCCGTCACCCCAGGTCGACGGGCGCACGATGGCCTGGTGCCGGAAGTCGATCGGGTCGTCACACACGGCCTGCCCGGTCAGGTGGTTCGAGATCGCGAACACCTTCAGGTTGTTGCGCTCGAGAATCTCGAGCCGCGATCGCAGGTAGGCGTCATCCGTATCCGCCCGCTCAAGGTCGAGATGGTCGCCGGATGCCGCGATCTCCAGCCCGTCGTAGCCCCATTCGGCGGCGAGTCTCGCGACCTCCTCGAACGGCAGGTCGGCCCACTGACCGGTGAACAGCGTGACAGGATGCGTCGATTCAGTCATGTGCATATCTTCCTCTCGTATGTGTGTGCGGGCCCCGGAGTGCCGCAGGCACGTCTCGAAACCTCGGTGCTGGTTTCGAGACGGCGCTTCGCGCCTCCTCAACCCGCCTCCACCACTGGCCGTCCTCGGCGGTTTCGAGACGGCGCTTCGCGCCTCCTCAACCCGCCTCCACCACTGGCCGTCCTCGGCGGTTTCGAGACGGCGCTTCGCGCCTCCTCAACCCGCCTCAACCACTGGCCGTCCTCGGCGGTTTCGAGACGGCGCTTCGCGCCTCCTCAACCCGCCTCCACCGTTACCCACTGGCCGGCATCGGCGGCGTCCATTACGGCGTCGGTGATGCGAGCGGCACGCAGCCCGTCCTCGAAGCGCGGCAGGCCGTCCGGCGCGGCTCCGCCGATCGCATCGTACGTGTCGGCGACGAAGCCGTTGAACGCGTCCTGGTAACCCTGCGGATGCCCCGCCGGCACCCGGCAGAGCCGTGCAGCATCCGGGTGCAGCTGGTCCGCATCGCGCGGGATCACCTGCGAGCCCGCGCGGCGCCCCAGCCAGATGGTCTCAGGCTGCTCACCGTCGAACGCGATCGACTCCTCGGCGCCGCCGATCTCGAGATGCAGCCGATTCTTGCGGCCCGCCGCGACCTGTGAGACGAGCAGCGTGCCGAGCGCCCCGCCTGCGGTTTCGAGCGTGATGGCGATCGCGTCCTCCGTCGTGACGCGTCGGCTCGCGTCTGTCGCGGCCCCCCGCTCGTCGAAGAACGTGCGCCGGGTCGCTGCGACACGCGTGACCCGGTCGCCTGTGACGAACTCCGTCAGGTCGACGAGGTGCGAGCCGATGTCGGCGAACGCCCGCGAGCGGCCGCCGCGTTCGGCATCGACCCGCCAATTGTCGTCGCTTGCCGACAGCAGCCAGTCCTGCAGGTACGAGCCGTGAATGGTCAGCAGCCGGCCGAACTCGCCCGCCCGCACGCGCGCCCGCGCCTCGCGCACCAGCGGGTGGAACCGGTAGACGAACGGCACGGTGGCCGTGAGAGAAGCGGATGCTGCCGCAGCGACCAGCCGCGCGGCATCCGTCACATTCGTGGCAAGCGGCTTCTCGCACACAATGTGCCTGCCGGAGGCGATGATCGCCTCGGCCTGCTCGGCGTGCAGGGCGTTGGGGGTGCAGACATGAACGACGTCGATGGCGTCGTCGGCGAGCATGGCGTCGAGCGAGTCGAAGCCGCGCTCGACGCCGAGCTCGTCGGCCGCCTGGCGCGACCGCTCGGGGCTCGACGCGACGATGCCCGCCAGACGGGCCCGCGACGCGCGGGCGGCGCGGGAGTGCACCGCGGCCATGAAGCCGCCGCCCACGATGCCCACGCCGAGCGGCGTGCGCGCATCCGCTCGTCTGCCGTCAGCCGCTGGCACCTCGGAACTCATGCCGTCAGTGTTCCGACGCGCGGGTCCCAATCCTCCGGCAACGCTGGACCGACCGTCGTGGTGCTCGTGACCTCGACCGTCTCGTGGCGCTCGGCTGACTCGATGGTGGAGACCATGACGTCGAGCACGTGGAACGCGTTCTCGCCCGACGCGCGCTCGGGCCGGCCCTCGCGGATCGCCTGAGCGAGCTCGGCCACGCCGGTGCCGCGCGTGGTCGTCACGCCGGTCGACGGCAGCCTGCGCACATCCTCACCATCGTCGTGCACGACGAGGTCGCCAGAGAACGTGTTCGGGTCTGGCACCTCGAGGGTCGCCTCGACGCCGGCCACCTCGAACGCCACGCGCTTGAGCTTGGAGTCGAAGCTGAAGATGCTCTGCGCCGTCTGCCCGCTCTCGAACTCGTAGAGCGCGCTCACGTGCGTCGGCACCGTCACCTCGAACTGCTCCCCGGCGCGCGGCCCCGAGCCCACGACGCGGAACGGCTTCGCCTTCGACGACACGGCGGTGACGCGCGCGATCGGCCCGAACAGCTGCACGAGCGTGGTGATGTAGTACGGGCCGATGTCGAACATGGGCCCCGCGCCCTCCTGGAACAGGAAGTCGGGGTTGGGATGCCACGACTCGGGGCCCGGGCTCTGCATGAGCGTGAGCGCGGTGAGGGGTGCGCCGATGCCGCCGGACTCGATGAAACGACGAGACGACTGGATGCCGGCGCCGAGGAACGTATCCGGCGCCGTCGCGACCCGCAGGCCCGCCTTCTGGGCGGTGTCGAGCAGGGCACGCCCGCTCTCCCGGTCGAGCGCGAACGGCTTCTCGCTCCACACGTGTTTGCCCGCGGCGAGCGCCTGCAGCGCCACCTCCACGTGCACCTTCGGGATGGTCAGATTGACCACGATCTCGATGTCGTCTTCGGCGAGCAGCTGCTCGACCGATCCGCTCGCCGGCACGCCGAACTTCTCGGCCTGCGCCGCCGCACGCTCCTCGTCGATGTCGGCGACGAAGCGCACGTCGAGGTCGGGGAACGAGGTGAGGTTCTCGAGGTACTGGGTGCTGATCGTTCCGGCGCCGATCACGCCGACGCCCACGCGGCCGGTGCGGCTCATGCCAGCCCCTCCGCGGTGAGGTAGGCGTAGCTGTCGGCGACGGCCTGGAACCGGTCGCCGCGCGAGTCGTCGAGCTCGATGACGCGCAGCGCGTTCGGCGCGGCCTCGACGATGTCGCGGATCGGCAGGGAGCCGCTGCCGACCGCCACCTGGTCCTTGGTCTCGGCGGTGCCGGGGCCATCCTTCACGTGCAGCGCGACCACGCGGTCGCCGAGGCGCTTGATGAGCGCAACCGGGTCCTGCCCGCCGACGGCGACCCAATACGTGTCGACCTCGAGCACCACGGCGTCGTCGAGCTTCGAGGCGAAGAACTCAAGCGCCGGCACGCCGTCGATCACGCTTTCGAGCTCGTGCGCGTGGTTGTGGTAGCCGACGCGCAGCCCGTACTCGGCGGCGATGCCCGCGGCGTCGCCCAGCTGTGCCGCGATCTCGGCCACCGACTCTGCGCTCTGCCAGCGCTCTGCGGGCGTGTGCGGGTCGATCACGGTCTCGATGCCGAGCTCGCGCGCCGCCTCGAAGACGGGCCGCGGGTCTTCCCCGAGAAAGTGCATGTGCGTGGTGGGGGCGGTGAGGCCGTTGGCCTTCAGCGCCTCGCCCAGGCCGGGCAGCCCGGTGAAGTTGAAGGGCTCGACCTGGGTGAAGCCGATCTCGGCGATGCGCCGCAGGGTGCCGGGCAGGTCGTCAGCCAGCAGCTCACGCACGGTGTAGAGCTGAACGGACAGGTGGTTCGAGGTCACGATTCTCCTCAGAATGAATGAACGAATGATCGGATGCTGCGCCGCACGCCGTCGACGCCACCTGTGGACGAGGCTGATCTCCATCTAAGCAGACTTCTGCCGCCATGCAAGCAAAAGTTGACGGTTTGGCAGCGGACTTTCCACGGACTCGTGCCGCGTCTGTGATTCAATGCCCTTATGGCCGAGACCGCGGATCCCGCACCCCTGCTCACCAGGGATGCCGCCGTGCTGCTCGAGCCGCTGCGCGACGGCGTGCCCCGCACCCGCGCGGAGCTCGCGTCGCTCACGGGCCTCGCCCGCTCCACGGTCGCAACCCGCCTCTCCGCCCTCACCGCTGCCGGGCTCGTCGTGCCGGCAGGCGGTGCGGTGTCGTCTGGGGGCAGGCCGCCCGCATGCGTGGCGTTCAACCCGGCTGCGCGCATCCTTCTCGCCATCGACCTCGGAGCCACCCACGGCGTCGTGGCGGTCGCCGACCTTTCGGGCCGCATACTCGAGACCGAATCGAGCGAGATCAGCATTGCGGATGGCCCGGAGCCCGTACTCGACTGGGCGATTCGGGCGGCCCGAACCCTGCTCGAGCGCACCTCGCGGCCCGCGGCCGACCTCGTCGGTATCGGCATCGGGTTGCCGGGGCCGGTCGAGCACTCCACGGGCATGCCGACCAACCCGCCCATCATGCCGGGCTGGGATCGGTTCGACGTGCCCGGCTATGTGCGGCCCCGGCTCGGCGCGCCCGTGCTCGTCGACAACGACGTGAACCTGCTGGCCCTCGGCGAGCACGCGACCGCGTGGCGGGAGCACAGCGATCTGCTCTTCGTGAAGGTGGCCACCGGCATCGGCGCCGGCATCATCTCGGGCGGGCGCCTGCAGCGCGGAGCGCAGGGCTCGGCGGGCGACCTCGGGCACGTGCGCGTGCCGTTCACGCGAGGCAACCCCCGGCACGGCGAGCCGGGGGCCGACCTCGAGGCCCTCGCGAGCGGGCCCGCCATCGCCCGTGCGCTCACCGCCGCCGGAACCGAGGCCGCCACGAGCAACGACGTGGTCGCGCTCGAACGGCAGGGCAGCGGTGCCGCGATCCAGGCGATCCGACAGGCCGGCCGCGACCTCGGCGAGGTGCTCGCCACGTGCGTCAACCTGCTGAACCCCTCGGTCGTCGTGATCGGCGGCAGCATCGCCCGCGCCGGCGAGCACCTGCTTGCGGGCGTGCGCGAGGTCGTCTACGGGCAGTCGACGCCGCTCGCCACGCAGCACCTCGCGATAGTGCCCGCGAAGGCCGGCGCGACCGGCGGAGTGCTGGGTGCCGCGATCATGGTGATTCAGAACACGCTCGATCCGGGCGCGATCGACGCCGCGGCAGGGGCAGAATAGACGGGTGACCGACACGATGCTCTCCCTCTTCGACGAGGAAGCGCCGACGGCACCACGCATCGCCGAGCACCTGCGCCGCATCGTCGCCGACTCCACGGACCGGGTCGCATGGCTGCGTGCCCGCAGCAGGGGCGTCACGGCAACGGATGTCGCCAAACTCGCCACCGCACGCTCTGTTCAGGCGGCGGCGTTCGACAAGCTCAACGGCACCGGGTTCACCGGCAACGCGTACACCGACCACGGCAAGGCGAGGGAGCCGGAGATCGCCCGCTGGGTGCTCGCCGAGTACGGCATCCGCGCCAGCTCGTCGCTGTTCCACGCGGCATCGAACACCGCGCACCTCGCCACGCCTGACGGTATCGCGCTGCGCAATGGCGGGCGGCTCGAGCTGGCCGAGATCAAGACAACGAACAAGGCGTGGCGCAGCATCCCCCGCTCGTATCTTCGTCAGGTGTGGTGGCAGCAGTATGTGCTCGGCGCCGAACGCACCCTGGTGGTGTGGGAGCAGCACAAGGATTTCGTGCCGGTGGATGCGCAGCCGCAATGCCGCTGGGTGGACCGCGACGAGAACGAGATCGCGATGCTCGTCGGTCTCGCCGACCAGCTGCTGGCTATCGTGACCGCGAGCCGTTCCCGAGCACGCGAAGCCGGCTGAGCCACACCACGACCACCCCGACGATGCCGATGAAACCGGCGATCGCCACGATGTACAGCACGACCGTCGCGTAACCGCCGGGCTGGGCGGGGTTCAGAAACGGGTACGGATACCACCCGACGAGCGGACCGCGGATGAGCGTGTACGCCAGCCAGATGATCGGGAAGGTGAGGATCAGCCAGAGGCGATCCCAGCGCACCGGGCTGCGGCCCGGCGCGAAGATCCAATCGAGCACGACATAGAGCGGCGCGACGACGTGCAGAATCTCGTTCGACCACGGCAGCGTGGTGGCCTGGTCGAGGGAGACGTCGCGCAGCAGCAGGGCATAGACCACACCCGTCGTGGCCATGTACGCGGTGACTGAGGCGCGGAAGAGGGTGAAGCGAGCGTCATCACGCCGCTTCGTGAAGCCGAACCAGGCGCCCGCGAGCAGCATGACGATCGTCAGCAGGTTCGAGTCGATGGTGAAGAAGCTGAGAAAGTTGGCGGCGAAGGCTCCTGGATTCGCGACCATCGACAGGCTCTTCGCGAACTGACCGACGACGGCGGCGATGACGCCGATCGCGACGATCAGGCGAAGAACGGCGAACGCTCGTCTCATGCTGTTCCCCGACTCTCGAGGCCGTGCGGCCACGCTCGCTGAATGCTAGCGGATCGGCACCCGCGCACCCAGATGGGAGCGCGGAGCAGAATGGACGTGTCGAGCCGCGGCGTCGGCCGCGTGTGATCGGGAGGAGCTGCCCATGGAAACTGCCAAGACGATGCGGGCCGTCGTGATCGATGAGACCGGTGACCCGAGCGTGCTGCGGCTCGCCGACGTGCCCGTGCCGCTCAGCGTCAACGCCGAGTTCCTCATCGAGGTGCACGCGGCCGCGCTCAACCCCATCGACGTCAAAACGCGGGCCGGTCGCGGTGTCTCGGCGGCGATCGAGAATTACCCGGCGGTTCTCGGCCACGACTTCAGCGGCGTCGTCATCAAATCGCCCTACGCGGCCCACCCCATTCAGCCGGGCGACGAGGTGTTCGGCATGGTCATGGTGCCGCGCTTCAGCGGCTCCTTCGCCGAGGTCGTCGCGGTGCCGAGTCTCAGCGTGGCGAGGAAGCCGGCCTCGCTGTCGCACGCGGAGGCGGCGGGCGTGCCGCTCGCCGCCATGACGGCGTGGGGGCCCGTGGTGGAGCTGGCCGAGGCGCACGAGGGGCAGCGCATCCTCATCCATGCCGGCTCCGGCGGCGTCGGGCACTTCGCCGTGCAGTTCGCGCGCCACTTCGGGGCGCATGTGGTGACGACGGCGTCCGGGCGCAACGCCGAGTTCCTTCGGGGACTCGGCGCATCCGAGGTCATCGACTACACGACCACGCGTTTTGAGGATGCGATCGAGCCGGTCGACGTGGTGATCGACCTCATCGGCAACGTCATCGACGACACCGGGTCACGGTCACTGAAGGTGCTGAAGCCGGGCGGACTCATCGTGAACGTGCCCACCGGCAGCTGGCCGGGCTTCTTCGACGAAGCGGCTGCCGCGGGGGTGCGCGCGACCGACTACAAGGTAGCGCCGGACGCCCGCACGCTCGAGACGATCGCGGGCCTGCTGTCGAGCGGCGAGGTGCGCGTGCACATCGAGAAGGTCTACGACCTCGCGGATGCCGCGGCCGCCAGCACCGCGCTCGAGGGCGGCCACACGCGCGGCAAGATCGCGCTGCGCGTGCGCTGACCGGCGCCGGTGCCCTCAGAGGGCGCGCTCGAACACGAAGTCGTCTTCGAAGCGGTCACCCACCAGGAACCGCTTCGTGCCGACGCGCTCGAATCCGCTCTTCGCGTAGAAGCGCTGTGCCCGTTCGTTCAGCTGGTTCACGCCCAGCCACATTCCCGCGGCACCGCGCTCGAGGCCGGCGGCGAGCGCCTCCCGCATGAGCAGACGCGCCACCTCGGCGCCATGGTGCTCAGGCAGCACGTAGAACTTGCTCAGTTCCACAGTGGGGCGGATGCGCAGCGCGCCTGCGACGTCGGCATCACCCGGCTCGCCCACCACCACGATGGCGTACGCGACGATCGCCCCGCGCGCGTGCTGGTCGCCATCGGCAGGTTCGCCGCCGGCCGCGCCCTCACCGCCGTCGGCAGGGTCACCGGCCACCATGTCACCGCCATCGACGGCGACGAGCACGCGCCGGTCATCCGCCGCGATGTACTCACGAAACCGTTCCGCCGAGAGCACCGTCGCGATGAACTGCGCCTTCGCGGCGACGGTGGTGTGCGGCGGGCACGCGAGCGGAAACGTCGCTGCGGCGACGGCGGCGAGAGCCGCCGCATCCGCCACACAAGCGTCTCGAACGGTGACTGGCATTTCGCGATTGTACCGAGCGCGGGCGGACGCCGCCCCGAGTGACCCGTAACACGACGACGAAGGCCCCGCACCGTGCTGGTGCGGGGCCTTCGAGAGCGTTCGACGCGATGACGTCAGAGCGCGTTCACGTCGAGCGGAATGCCGGGGCCGAACGTGGTCGACACGGCGCCCTTCTGAATGTAGCGACCCTTCGACGACGACGGCTTGAGGCGGTTGACCTCCTCGAGCGCCGTGCGCAGGTTCTCGTCGAGCTGCTCGAGGGTGAAGCCGGCCTTGCCCACGACGAAGTGCACGTTCGCGT
Source organism: Microbacterium sp. STN6 (assembly GCF_026410545.1). Classification (GTDB taxonomy): domain Bacteria; phylum Actinomycetota; class Actinomycetes; order Actinomycetales; family Microbacteriaceae; genus Root112D2. The sequence goes on along the minus strand of NZ_JAPMIT010000001.1, from coordinate 93,972 downwards.
GCTTGTCGACGCGGAACTCGATCTTGCCGCCCTTGATGTCGGAGACGGCCTTCGCCACGTCGGGCGTGACCGTTCCGGTCTTCGGGTTGGGCATGAGGCCGCGGGGGCCGAGCACCTTGCCGAGTCGACCGACCTGGCCCATGAGCTCGGGGGTCGAGACGGCCGAGTCGAAGTCGGTCCAGCCGCCGGCGACACGCTCGATGAGCTCGGCGCCGCCGACCTCGTCTGCGCCCGCGGCGATGGCGGCCTCGGCCGCCGGGCCGGTCGCGAACACGACGACGCGCGCGGTCTTGCCCGTGCCGTGCGGCAGAATCACGGTGCCACGCACCATCTGGTCGGCCTTGCGGGGGTCGACGCCGAGCTTCAGTGCCACCTCGACGGTCGAGTTGAACTTCGCCGAGCCGGTCTCGCGTGCAAGCGAGACGGCCTCGGTCGGGGTGTAGTACTTACCGGGCTCGATCTTTTCGGCCGCTGCCCGGTAGGCCTTGGACTTCTGTGCCATGTTGAATCTCCTCAAAGAGAGTGTGGTCATGTGCGCCTGGCGGGCGCTGCCACAAGTGTTGTGGTGTTGGTCGGGGTCTCGATACGCGCTTCGCGCCACTCGACCACCGGGCGTCGAGTTACTCGACCGTGATGCCCATGGAGCGGGCGGTGCCGGCGATGATCTTGGACGCCGCGTCAATGTCGTTCGCGTTGAGGTCGGCCATCTTCTGCTCGGCGATGGCGCGCACCTGCTCCTGGTTGAGCTTGCCGACCTTGGTCGTGTGCGGCACGCCGGAGCCCTTGGCAACGCCGGCGGCCTTCTTGATGAGCTCGGCCGCGGGCGGGGTCTTGAGAACGAACGTGAACGAGCGGTCCTCGTAGACCGTGATCTCAACGGGGATCACGTTGCCGCGCTGCGACTCGGTCGCCGCGTTGTACGCCTTGCAAAACTCCATGATGTTCACGCCGTGCTGACCGAGCGCCGGGCCGATAGGCGGGGCGGGGTTGGCGGCGCCGGCATTGATCTGAAGCTTGATCAGACCAGTTACCTTCTTCTTCGGTGCCATGTTTTCCTTCTTTCATGTTCGAACCGCCGGATGCCCCGGTCGGCTCTCCCGCGCACTTCGGTCTCTCCGAATCGCGGTGGTAGGGGGGGAGTTAGAGCTTCGTGACCTGGTCGAAGCTCAGCTCGACCGGCGTCTCGCGCTCGAAGAGCGAGACGAGCACGGTGAGCTTGCCGCTCTCGGGCTTGATCTCGCTGATCGAACCGGGCAGGCCCGCGAACGAGCCCTCCTTGATCGTGATGGTCTCGCCGATCTCGAAGTCCACCTCGGCCGGGATCACCCGGGCGGCGGCCTTCTGGCCCTTGGCGCCGGTGGCCTTGCCCGTCGGGGCCGCCTCAACCTGCACCAGAGACTTCAGCATGTTGAACGCCTCTTCGAACCGCAGCGGCGTGGGGTTGTGCGCGTTGCCGACGAACCCGGTGACACCGGGCGTGTGGCGCACGACCGACCAGCTGTCCTCGTTGAGGTCGAGGCGCACGAGCACGTAGCCGGGGATGCGCACACGCGTCACCATCTTGCGCTGGCCGTTCTTGATCTCGACCACGTCTTCCATGGGCACCTCGACCTGGAAGATGTAGTCCTCCATGCTCATGGAGACCATGCGGTTCTCGATGTTCTGCTTCACGCGACGCTCGAACCCGGCGTACGAGTGGATCACGTACCACTTGCCCGGCTTGGCGCGCAGTTCGGCGCGGAACTCGTCGTACGGGTCGACGACCTGGGCCGCCTCCTCGTCCTCGGCGGCCTCGAGTGCCGCCTCTTCCTCATCGTCGGTCTCGACCGTGAGCGCTTCCTCGACGGCCGCGTCGGCCTCGGGGTCGTTCGCCTGGGCCATGGCGTCGAGCATCGCATCGAGGTCGACCTGGATCGCGCCGCTGTCGAGCGCATCCGCTTCGCCTGACGCCGCCCCCTCGGCCGCCGCCTCGTCGTCTACCGGCTCGTCGCCCGCTTCGTTGGAGTCGTCTGCGACGGCCTCCTCGTCGACGACGTGCAGTGCCTTGTGCTCCGCGGCACCAGCCGCCTCGACCTCGAGCGCGAGCTCGTTGCCCGTCTGCGCCTCGTCTTCCTCGGAGGACTGCTCCGCCGCGGTCGACCAGTCGACGCTCTCGCGATCTCTCTCAGTCACTGAATACCCATTCCATTTCTTCTCGCGTACCCGCCCGGCTCACACGCCACCACGGGTTCTGCCGGCCCAGCTGCCGCGGGCCCTTACGTCTCGGCTAAGAGCCGCTGCCGTTTCCGAACGCCCAGACCACTCCGAGGCCGAACACCCAGTCGCACAGCGACACGATCGCCATCATGATGATCACGAACACCAGCACGACGCCGGTGTAGTTGAGCAGCTCTTTGCGGGTCGGCGTCACGACCTTCTTCAGTTCTGCGACGACCTGCCTGACGAAGGTCGCCAGTCGGGAGAAGGGGCCGCGCCGCTCGGCGCGATCCTTCTTCGCACTGGCGACGATCTCCTCGCTGGGTTCGTCGATCACTCTTCGGGCCACCTGGTCACACCTTTCGTGGGCCGGCGCGTCACACGCCGACTTGCAGGGCGGACAGGACTCGAACCTGCAACCTGCGGTTTTGGAGACCGCTGCTCTACCAATTGAGCCACCGCCCTTTGCACGAACTCCTCACGCATCCGCTTCGACAAGCTCAGCACACACGCGAGAATTTCGCATCTTCGGCACCGGAAATCACAGCCTTCCCTGCGGCCCGAACCGACGCACAGACTCCCCGATCACGTACGTTTCACGAGTGTTCTGCCCGCCCTGCTAGGGCAATAAATGGGCGCAGAAAAGCATGGCAATTTCACCAGCCGTCTCAAGTGTAAGCGACGGGCGAAAGCCCTGTAAAGCTGAGCGACGCTAGGCTTGGCGGGTGAGCGACCAGAACCGACTCTCCCGCCGCATCCGCCAGATCGCCGAATCGGCGACGCTCAAGGTCGACGCCAAGGCGAAGGCCCTCCAGGCCCAGGGCCGGCCCGTCATCAGCTACGCCGCCGGCGAACCCGACTTTCGCACCCCCGAGAACATCGTCGAGGCGGCGCTGGCCGCGGTGCGAGACCCGAGGAACCACCGCTACACGCCGGCCGCAGGCCTGCCCGAGCTGCGTGAGGCGATCGCCGCGAAGACACTGCGCGACTCGGGCCTCGAGATCGACGCCTCGCGCGTCGTCGTGACCAACGGCGGCAAGCAGGCGGTCTACCAGGCGTTCGCGACGCTCATCGACGACGGCGACGAGGTGCTCGTGCCCGCACCGTACTGGACCACCTACCCCGAGGCCATCACGCTCGCCGGCGGCCGCCAGGTCGATGTCTTCGCCGGCGCCGATCAGGGCTACCTCGTCACGGTCGACCAGCTCGAGGCCGCCCGCACGCCGCGCACGAAGGTGCTGTTGTTCGTCTCGCCGTCCAACCCGACGGGCGCCGTGTACTCGCCCGAGCAGACGCGCGCCATCGGCGAATGGGCCGACGAGCACGGCCTCTGGGTCATCGCCGACGAGATCTACCAGAACCTCACGTACGGCGACGAGCCCGGCGACCCCGCACCGCGCGCCGTCTCCATCGTGGAGGCCGTGCCGCAGCTCGCCGACCGCACGATCCTCGTCAACGGCGTCGCGAAGACGTACGCGATGACGGGCTGGCGCCTCGGCTGGATGGTCGGCCCCGCCGACGCCATCAAGGCCGCCGCGAACCTGCAGTCCCACCTCACATCAAACGTCTCCAACATCTCGCAGCGTGCCGGGCTCGAGGCGCTGACCGGCCCGCAGACCGAAGTAGAGCGGATGCGCCGGGCGTTCGACGCCCGCCGTCGCACCATCGTCGCCGAGCTGGGGCGCATCCCGGGCGTGGTCACTCCGCTGCCGCACGGCGCCTTCTACGTCTACCCCGACGTGACCGGCCTGCTCGGTCGCGAGTGGCACGGCCGGACGCCGACGACCTCGCTCGAGCTGGCCGACCTCATTCTGGAGGAGGCCGAGGTGGCGACGGTGCCGGGCGAGGCGTTCGGGCCCTCCGGCTACCTGCGCCTGTCGTACGCGCTCGGCGACGACGCCCTGCTCGAGGGTATCCAGCGCCTGCAGCGCCTCTTCGCCTGAGCCGCACCGTGCGGGTTGAGGAGCCGCGAAGCGGCGTCTCGAAACCCGAACCCCCGCCGAGACTCGAACCCCGAAACCCCGAACCCCCGCCGAGTCTCAAACCCCGAACCCCGAACCCCGAACTCCGAACCCCGAACTCCGAACCCCGAACTCCGAACCCCGAACTCCCGCCGAGACTGAGCTTTCGCGACGAGAGCGAGTGGTGGAACACGCCGGTTCGTCGCAAACACCCGCTCTCGGCGAAGTGAAGTGCGGGCGGGAGCGCTGGGTTTCGAGACGCGCCTTCGGCGCTCCTCAACCCACTCAAGCGCGCCTTCGGCGCTCCTCAACCCACTCAAGCGCGTCCTCGGCGCTCCTCAACCCACTCAAGCGCGTCTTCGGCGCTCCACAGCGGCGGCTCGTATCCACCGGTCGGTGGAGGGTGGGTCGGCCGGTCGGGCGCTGGTGCGCCCGACGCATCCGCGCGACTCTTGTCTCATGAACACAACTGAGACGGCCGTGAGCGTTCGCGGCCTGCGCAAGGACTACGGCGCGGCGACCGCCGTGCGCGACGTGAGCTTCGACATTCAGCGAGGCGAGACGCTCGCGCTGCTCGGCCCGAACGGCGCCGGAAAGTCGACAACGATCGAGATCCTCGAGGGCTACCGCGACCGCACAGCGGGCGAGATCACGGTGCTCGGCGTCGACCCGCACCGCGGCGGCCTCGACTGGAAGGCGCAGCTTGGAATCGTGCTGCAGTCCACGGGAGAGCCGGGCACCGCCACCGTGCGCGAGCAGCTCACGCATTTCGCCGGCTTCTACCCGCGGCCGCGCGAGGTCGACGAGGTGATCGCGGCCGTGGGGCTTCAGGAGAAGGCGAAGAGCCGCATCCGCTCGCTTTCGGGAGGCCAGCGCCGGCGCGTCGACGTGGCGCTCGGCATCATCGGGCGGCCGCAGCTGCTGTTCCTCGACGAGCCGACCACCGGCTTCGACCCGGAGGCGCGGCGCGAGTTCTGGCAGCTGATCCGCACGCTGAAGAGCGAGGGCACCACCATTCTGCTGACCACGCACTACCTCGACGAGGCGGCGCAGTTGGGCGACCGCGCGGCCGTGATCGCGGGCGGCACGCTGCTCGAGATCGCGCCCATCGACGAGATCGGCGGGGCCGACGCCCGCGTGCCCATGGTGCGCTGGCGCGACGCCGACGGCCCGCACGAGCAGCGCACGTCAAGGCCGGCGGCGCTCGTCGCCGAGCTCTCGGCACGCGCGGGCGGCGAGCCCGACTCGCTCGAGGTCATCCGGCCCAGCCTCGAAGACATCTACCTGAACATGGTCGAAGCGGACGCCGCACGTGGCCTCGAAGACCAGCACCAATCGCACCGAATGGAGAACGCAGAATGAGCGCCATCACCGCGGCACGGCCCGCCACGCCCGAGGGGCTGCCGACATTGGCGGCGGGCCGCAGCATCCGCTTGGGAATCTCCCGCATCGGCTACGAGACCCGCCTCTACTTCAGGCAGGGCGACACCGTCTTCTTCACGTTCCTGTTCCCGCTGGTGATGCTGTCGATCTTCGCGGTCGCCTTCAGCTCACAGGGCGACCTGGGCGCGGCGGCCGACGGCTCTGGCGGCATCACGATCGCGGCGTACTACCTGCCCGGCATGGTCGCGGCCGGCGTGCTGCTCAGCGGCCTGCAGAACCTCGCCGTCGACATCGCGGGCGAGAAGAGCGACGGCACGCTCAAGCGCCTGGCCGGCACTCCGTTGCCCAAGCTCAGCTACTTCATCGGCAAGTTCGGTCAGGTCTTCGTGACCGGAGTTCTGCAGGCGGCGCTGCTTCTGGCGCTGGCCCGCGTGGCGTTCAACGTGGCTTTGCCGACGGATGCCGGCAGCTGGCTCACTCTGGCCTGGGTCTTCGTGCTCGGCATCGCCACCTCGGCTGTGCTCGGCATTGCGCTGAGCGGCCTGCCCCGCAGCGGCAAGAGCGCGACCGCGGTGATCATTCCGATCGTGCTGATCCTGCAGTTCATCTCGGGCGTATACCTGCAGTTCTCGATGCTGCCGGACTGGCTGCAGAACGTCGCCGGCATCTTCCCGCTGAAGTGGATGGCGCAGGGCATGCGGGCGGTGTTCCTGCCCGACTCGTTCTCGAGCCTCGAGCAGGGCGGCGCATGGAACCTGGGCGGCGTCGCGATCGCGCTCGGCATCTGGCTCGTCGTCGGGCTCGTGCTGTGCCGGGTGACGTTCCGCTGGATTCGTAAGGACAGCTGAGGCGGGATCGGCATGCGACATGGAAAGCTGGCTGGCATGACGGCAACGAAATGGTGGGACCTCGCCTTCAGCGCGGCCGTCGTCGCCCTCGGCCTGATCGCCTCGTTCAGTTTTCCCGATGTGATGGCGGCGACCTGGGGCGTCTGGGCGACCCTCGCCGCCCTCGTGCTCTGTTACTTCGCGTTCGGCCGGCTGGCCTTCGCCCGCCCCCGCGTCGCCCTGGCCTTCATGATCGTGCTGGCCCTGGGCGCCGGCGTGCTCACGTCATTCCAGCCGGCCATGGCAACGTTCCAGGCGATCGCACTGCCCCTCATCTGGCACCTCTCCGCGTCGATCAGGCAGGCGATTCTCGTCAACCTGCTGCTGACCTCGAGCGTCGGGGTCGGGTTCGTCATCAGCCTGGGCGGCAGCGCCGATGCGGTCACTCAGGCCGTCGTCACCGAGGCGCTGTCGCTCGCGTTCAGCATCGCCCTCGGCCTCTGGATCACTCGCATCGCCGATTACGGGCAGGAACGCGCGCGCCTCCTCGACGAGCTGACGGCGGTGCAGAGTGAGCTGGCCACGGCCAACCACGACGCGGGAGTCGCGAGCGAACGCGAACGGCTCTCCCGCGAGATCCACGACACCATCGCGCAGAGCCTGACCAGCCTCGTGCTGCTCGCGCAACGGGCGCGCGGCGAGCTGGGGCGAGCGGGCGAGGGAGCGGATGGCGCACTCGAGACCGTCGAGCTTATCGAGGGCACCGCGCGTGAGGCGCTCACCGAGGCCCGCTCCCTCGTGGCGGCGCTGGCGCCGCTGCCCGTCGGGGACTCGTCGCTCGCCGAGGTCGTGGCGCGGCTTGCGGCCCGATTCACCCGGGAGACCGACGTGAAGGTGACCGCGAGCGTGACGGTGGCCGACGTGCCGCGAGAGCTCGAGGTGGTGCTGCTGCGCTGCGCCCAGGAGGGCCTGGCGAACGTGCGCAAGCATGCTCGCGCCTCGCAGGCGCGCGTGTCGCTGGAGCGTGTGGGCGACGACCTGCGCCTCGAGGTGCGGGACGACGGCCGCGGCCTCGTCGAATACACCCCCAGCGCCGACAACGGATTCGGACTGAGCGGCATGCGCGACCGCGTGGCGCTCGTGGGAGGCCGGCTCGAGGTGACGGGCTCGCCGGGCGAGGGCACGAGCCTTGTCGTGACGGTTCCGGCTCCCGTCAGCGAGGCCGCGCGTGCGGAGACCCCTGCGGGCGGCACCGTTGCGCTCGGCACGATGGGCGCCGCATGAGCGCCGAGAGGGTGACCCGCGACATCCGCGTGCTCGTGGTCGACGACCACCCCGTCGTGCGCAGCGGCATCGCCGGGCTGCTCGCCAGCGCCGACGACATCACGGTCGTCGGTGAGGCGGGCGACGGCGAAGAGGCGGTGCGACGTGCGAAGGAACTCACGCCCGACCTGGTACTCATGGACCTGCGGATGCCGCGCCTCGACGGCGCGGAGGCCACCGCGGCCATCACCGCGAGCCTGCCCCACACGCGCGTGCTGATTCTCACGACATACGAGACGGACGACCACATTCTCGGCGCGATCGAGGCCGGGGCGAGCGGCTACCTGCTGAAGGCGGCGCCCGCCGAGGAGATCCTCGCCGGGGTGCGCTCGGTGGTGGGGGGTCAGACGGTGCTGGCGCCGGCGATTGCGGCCAAGCTGGTGCAGCGGGTGCGCTCGACGAGCGAGAGCACGGCGGCCGGCGCGGAGCGACCTCGGCTGAGCGCGCGCGAGCTCGACGTTCTGCGGCTCGTGGCCGACGGGCTGAGCAACCCCGAGATCGGCCGGCGCCTGTTCATCGGCGAGGCGACCGTGAAGACGCACCTGCTGCACGTGTTCGAGAAGCTGGGCGTCGGCGACCGCACGCGCGCGGTCACGCTCGCGCTCGAGCTGGGGCTGCTATAGGAGGCTAGCCGGTTGAGGAGCCGCGAAGCGGCGTCTCGAAACCGCGGTTGGCGCAGGTTTTCGAGACGCGCCTGCGGCGCTCCTCAACCCGCAGTGGGGCGGCGCTCCTCAACCGGCGTTCGGGGGTCAGAGCAGGCGGCGCTCCAGCGCCCATGCCGTCAGCTCGTGGCGCGACGAGAGCTGCAGCTTGCGCAGCACGCTCGACACGTGCGTCTCGACGGTCTTGATCGAGATGAAGAGCTCGGCCGCCACCTCTTTATAGGCGTAGCCGCGCGCGATGAGCCGCATGACCTCGCGCTCGCGTGCCGAGAGCCGGTCCAGCTCGTCGTTCGCCTCGGCCTGCTCGCCTGACGCGGCGCCGAACGCGTCGAGCACGAACCCGGCCAGCCGCGGCGAGAACACCGCGTCGCCATCGGCGACGGCCGCGACCGCGCGGCTCACCTCGCTGCCCGACGACGCCTTCGTGATGTAGCCGCGGGCGCCGGCACGGATCACGCCGACCACGTCTTCCGCCGAGTCCGACACGCTGAGCGCGAGGTACCGGGTCGCGGGCGACGCCGCCTGGCTGCGCCGGATCACCTCAGCACCCCCGCCGCCCGACCCGCCGGGAAGGTGCACGTCGAGCAGCACCACGTCGGGCTTCAGGCTTGCGATGGCGTCGGCTGCGGCATCCACGTTGGCCGCCTCTCCCACCACCTCAAGCGTCGAGTCCAGGTCGTTGCGTAGGCCGGAGCGAAAGATCGAGTGGTCGTCGACGATGACCACGCGGATGCCGGTGGCCGCCCCCTGCACGCCGGGCTCCGGTTCCTGCGTCATGGCTGCTCCCCTTCGTCTGCGTCGCGTCGGTCGAGATGCAGCCGCACTTCGGTGCCCACTCCGCCGGCGCCCGGCACGACGCGGGCCGAGCCGCCGGCTCGGCGCATCCGTCCCATGATCGATTCCCGCACACCCAGTCTGCCCTGCGGAACGGTCTCGGGGTCGAATCCGGGGCCGCGGTCGCGCACGAAGACGTCGACCGCGTCGGCGGTGGTCTCGATGTAGACGGAGACGTCACCGCCGGCGTGCCGCGCCGCGTTCAGCATGGCCTCGCGAGCGGCCGCCGCGAGCTCGCCGGTGCCGCGTTCGCTCGGCTCGCCCACCGCGACTACCTCGATGCGCACGGCGTGGTCGAGCTCGAGCGCGGCGCCGAAGTCCTTGAGCTCGGTGGCGAGGTCGGTCTCCAGCGGATCGGCGCCGGCGTAGAGCCACTCGCGCAGCTCACGCTCCTGGGCGCGGGCGATGCGGGAGACCTCGCTCGAGGCGCCCGCTCGATTCTGGATGAGCGCCAGCGTCTGCAGCACGGAGTCGTGCAGGTGCGCGGCGATCTCGGCCCGCTGCTCCTCGCGCACGCGGGCGGTGCGCTCGGTCATCAGCTGCTGCCACAGGTGCAGCGCCCACGGGCCGAACAGCACGACTGCCGCGACGAGCACCGTGAGCGTGAAGAGCGGCCAGGCCAGCCACGCGTCGACGTGCGCCCACGCCACGGGTTCGAGCACGGCGACGGCCACGAGCAGGCCGCCGGCGGCGACGCGGATGCTGCGCGAACCCCCGCGCGCGCCCGCACCGGCCACGGCACCGGCGACGAGGGGGGCGCGGGCCCATCCGCTTGGCACGGTGCCGTCGCCCGCCTCGACGAGCTGGTCCCACGCCACGCTGCCCGCCGCACACGCGAGCATGACGACGGTCACGATGAACAGGGAGCCGCCGCCGAACGCGCCGTCAACGAAGGCGGCGATGGCGAGCGCGACGGCCACCGCGAAGAGCAGCCACGGCACGTTGATGCGGCGGCGGACCGCGGATGGTGCGGCACCCGCGCCGGCAGCAGCACCTGCGCCCGCGGCACTCGCACCGCCCTGCCCCTCGAGCGGCACGAGCGCCCAGAACCACACGTACAGCAGCAGCCCGGCGCCGCCGGCGAACGCGAGCCCGACGAAGATGATGCGCACGACGGCAACGCTCATGTTCAGGTGGCGGGCGAGCGCCGCACACACGCCGCCGAGCACGCAGAGGCGCGGTCGCGCGAGCGGTGCTCGGAAGGCGCGAGAGGCGCCGGCGTCGGGGGTCACTCCAGCATCCAATCACCTCCTTGTTCGCTTCAGGGGGTAAAGGGGCGACTCCGGGGTCGGATTCAGGGTGCGCTCAGGGTGCTCCCCCATGGTGGGCGAGGGCCGACGCACGCGAGGATCGAGTCATGGATCAGAACCCCCACCCCGCGCAGAACCGATTCTTCGGTTGGATGCGCGAACTCGGCATCGTGCGCCAGAACGGCTGGATCGGCGGCGTCTGCGGCGGCATCGCCGCGCGCCTCGGCATCGACCCCCTCATCGTGCGCGGCATCGTCGTGGTGATCGCCCTGTTCGGCGGTCCCGTGTTCCTTCTCTATGCGGCCGGCTGGCTGCTGCTGCCCGACGCGCAGAACCAGATCCACCTCGAACGCCTCATCACCGGCGCATTCGAGCCCGCGATCATCGGCATCGGCGTTCTCGTGCTCCTCACCTTCCTGCCCATGGCGCAGGGCGTGTGGTGGGCCGGCGGCCAGTTCTGGGGCTCCGGCGGCCTCGCACCGGTGGGCCACGTGCTCTGGACCCTCATCGTCATTGCCGCCATCGTCGTCTTCATCGTGTGGGCCACCCGGCGCGCCAGAGACTCCCGGGGCGGGGGCGCGCGAACGGCTTCCGCGCCGCCCTACGCCCCGGGTACGGATGCCGCCGGCGCCGCCGGCGGTACCGCATCCGCACCAGTCGGTGGTGCGGCCGCGACCGGTGCCGGTGCCTCCGGATTCAGCGCCGCGGCCGGTGCCGCAGGCGCCGCATCCGCTCACGGTGCTGCGTACGCCGCGCCGGGCGGGCCCGCGGCGCCGCCTCCCCCGGCCGCTGGCGCCTCAAGCGAGGACTACGAGGCGTGGCGCGCCCGCCAGCAGGAGTGGAAGGAGCAGTACGCGGCATGGCGCACGCAGGCCGATGCCGACCAGCGCGCCTACCGCGAGCGCCGCTCGGCCGAGATGCGCACCGAGGCCTTAAGGCTCGCCTCCGAAGCGGATGCCGCGCGCCGCGCCCGTCGCGCGGCCAACCCCCGCGCGGGCGGAGCCTTCTTCGCCATCACCCTCGGGGTGGCGCTTCTCGCGGGCGGCGTGACGGCCGCCGTCGCCATGGGAACGCCGCACCTGCAGGGCTACGAGGTGACGATGGGCCTCGCCGTCGCAACGCTCGCCTTCGGGCTCGCCATGATCGTCGCCGGCGCGGCGCGACGCCGCAGCGGATTCCTCGCGTTCATCGCGATTCTGCTGAGCATTGCAACCGTGCTCACCGCCCTGCCGCCGCGCGACCGCGACTTCGTCTTCGCGTACGGCACGCATGACGCCGTCACATCGGCCCGCGTCTTCCAGCCCGCCGGCAGCTACTTCGTCGACGCGACCGACGTCGTGGGCGACGGCGCTTCACCGCGCGTCATCGACATCGAGCAGTGGGCGGGCACGGTTCATGTGGAGGCAGCCACGGGCACCACGATTCGCGTGGTCGAGACGCGGCACGGCTCGACCACGGGCATCTGGGGCTACACCTACAAGACCGATGATCTGGTCACCCGGCAAGAACCGAACGTCGTGCACACCGCCGATGGGCGCACCCGCGGCGTCATCACCTATGGCACCGCCGCAACCCCCGACGTCATCGTGCGCGTCACGCATGAGCGCGGCCGCGTCGAGGTGGCGTACAACGAGACCACAACCGACACGGGAGACAACCGATGAGCGACACCAACGAGCCCCAGGCGACGGATGCCGGCGCAGAGCCCCGTACCGACGGCGCCACCGGCGCCGCCCAGACCGAGGCCCTCTCGGACGAAGCGGCGACGAGCGTGCTGTCGCCGGAAGGCGCAGCCGCGGCTGGAGCCGGAGCCGCCACCGCAGCCGAAGCCGCGACCGGCGAGCCGGCCTCCGTGTGGGGCGAGCCCGCGGCGCCCGCCCCGCTTGCCCGCCCGCGCACACGCTGGGCCGGAATCATCTGGGGCGCCGTCTTCAGCGCCCTCGCCCTCACGGTTCTCATCACGATCGCGTCCCCCGAGGCGCGTGGCGCGTTCGGCGACTGGCTCGCCTCGCTCACGATCGCGGGGTTCGTGCTGGTGGCGGTGCTGGGGCTGGGCGGGTTGATTCTGCTGCTGGGGCTGCTTGCCGGCATCCGCAGTCTGCAGCGCCACTTCGCCCGCTGAGCCGCGTCACCCGCGGCACCGTCACCCGCGGCACGCGTGACCCGAGGCACCATCACCCGAGGCACCGTCACCCGAGGCACCGTCACCCGAGGCTGCGGGTCGGGGCAAAATGCGGGTACCAGCGCCCGACACCCACAATCTGGCCCGACCCTCGAACATCGGCTCCATCGCGGGAGATGAGGGTCGGGGCAGATTGCGGGTACCAGCGCCCGACACCCACAATTTGGCCCGACCCTCGAACAGGCGGCTCCCGCGACTCGAACAGGCGGCCCGGCACTCGAACAGGCGGCTCCCGCGACTCGAGCAGATGGCGGCCCCTACGCGTTCTCCTTGCGGAACGTGCGCGTGCCCACCCACAGCCCGGCGACGACGAGGGCGATCGTCCAGACGATGCCCCACATGGTCGTGACCGTCGCGTAGTCGCCCGTGAACGTGTCACGGATGGCGTTGACGATGTACTTCGTGGGAATGAAGTCGCTCACCGTCTCAAGCCACTGCGGGGCGCCGGTCTTCACGCTGATCGGCAGCAGAATGCCGGAGAGCAGCAGCACCGGCAGTGAGATGCTGTTCAGAACGGGTGCGAGCACGTCTTCGCTCTTGGTCGTGAGCGCGAGCGCGTTCGAGGCGGCAGAGCACGCGCCGCCCACGAGCATCGTGAGCACGAGCCCGAGCACCATGCCGCCGATGTCGCCACGCAGGCCGAACGCGAAGCCCAGCGCGATGAGCACGACGCCCTGGGCAGCGAGCAGCACGGTGTCGCGCAGCACTCGGCCCAGCAGCAGCGCCGTTCGGCTGGCCGGGGTGACCCGCTCGGCCTCGACCACGCCCTCGCGCCACTCGGCGACGAGCCCGAAGCCGGCGAAGAGCGCGCCGAACAGACCCAGCTGCAGCAGCAGACCCGGCACGAAGAACGTGTAGGCGTTGGTCGTGCCGATCTGCGCGGCGAGCGGCTCGAGCAGTGGCCCGAACAGGCACAGGTAGAGCACCGGCTGCGCCAGCCCAATGATGACCCACGCCGGGTTGCGCAGGTTGAGCCGCATCTGGCGGCGGAAGATGATGAACGTCTCCGTCAGAAATCTCATGACCTGCCGGCCTCCTCTCGCAGCGAGCGACCCGTCATCGTCAGAAAGACGTCGTCGAGCGTGGGTCGGCGCACCTCGATCGAGGCCAGCGAGACGCCGGCCGCGTCGAGTGAGCGCAGCAGCCCCGGCAGTTCGATGCCGGCGCGCGGCACCCGCATGCTGACGAGGGAGCCTGCGACATCCGCTGCCCCTGCCCTCACCAGGTTCGAGAGCTGCTCGGCGGCGAGGGAGACGTGCGCCGGGTCGGCCAGCACGAGCTCGATCAGGTCGCCCGCCACCTGCCGCTTGAGGGCGTCAGGAGTGTCGCTCGCGACGATGACGCCGTGGTCGATGACGAGGATGCGGTCGCACAGCGCGTCGGCCTCGTCGAGGTAGTGCGTGGTGAGGAAAACGGTGGAGCCGCGCTTGGTGCGCAGATCGCTGATGTGGGTCCAGAGGTTGGCGCGGGCCTGCGGGTCCAGGCCCGTCGTCGGCTCGTCGAGGAACACGAGCCGAGGGTCGTGCACGAGACCCATGGCGATGTCGAGGCGGCGGCGCTGCCCGCCCGACATGGTCTTCGGCTGACGGCTCCACATGCCGGCGAGGTCGAGCTGGTCGAAGAGTTCGCGGCCGCGCGCCTCGGCCTGCTTCGCGCTGATGCCGTAGAGCAGGCCGTGGTCGACGATCTCTTCGCCGGCGCGGGCCTCCCTGGCCGTGGAGCCACTCTGAGAGACGTAGCCGATGCTGCGGCGCACGTGCACCGGATCCTTCGCCAGGTCGTAGCCAGCGACGGTGGCCGTGCCGGCCGTCGGGGTCAACAGGGTCGTGAGCATGCGCAGGGTGGTGGTCTTGCCCGCGCCGTTCGGGCCGAGGAAGCCGACGATCTCGCCCTCGGCGACGTCGATGTCGACGCCCGCCACCGCCTTGACGGCGACCTTCTCCCTGCCCCGCTTCGTGTCGAACGTTCGGGCGAGTCCTCTCGCGTGGATCATGTGGTTCCTTCTCTCGGCTTTGCTTCTTCTCATCGTGAACGCGATATATCGCGATACAACGAGAAAGATAGCGCTATTGCCGAGGCGCGCGCAAGGCTCTTTTCAGCAGAGTCGGCGAGGCTCGGCGGGCGCAGTGGCATCGAGGCAGCGCCGCGCGCGCGACGAGTGCGACTAGAGGGAGAGGCCGACCAGCACCGGCTCCGGCTGCAGCGTGAGACCGAACTCGCTCTGCACGCGCACCTGCACATACGTGGCGAGCTGCGCGATCTCCGCGGCCGTCGCACCGCCACGGTTCGTGATCGCTAGAGTGTGCTTGCTCGAGATCGCGGCGCGCGAGCCCGGCAAGGCGAACCCGCGTCGAATGCCCGCGTGCTCGATGAGCCAGGCGGCGCTGAGCTTCACGGCGTAGTCGCCGCCGAGCCGCGTGAGCGGCGCATCCGCTGCCCCTGTGCGCCCGTCGAATGTGGCCGCCCCGGGCAGCGACGGGTCGGCGTCATCGAGCGGCACGACCACATCGGGCTCCGGCGGGGTGGTCGGCCAGCGCGGGGCCGCCCCCGGCAGCCCTCGCGCGAAGTTCTCGGTCACGATGGGGTTGGTAAAGAAGGAGCCCGCGCTGGCCGTGTCCGGGTCGTCGGGGTCGAGCACCATTCCCTTGGATGCGCGCAGCGCGAGCACGGCGCGGCGGGCTTCCGCGAGCGGCACGCGTGATCCGAGGCGCACGCCGAGAGCGTCGGCGAGCTGCACGTAGGCGATCGGGGCGCTCTGGGGGGCGCCGATCGCGCCGCCGGCATCCGCGTGAAGCTCGAGCTCGACCGCGAGCACGACGCCGGCCCTCCCGCGCTTGAGTGCCGAGGTTCTGTAGCCGAGCTCCAGCTCGTCGGCGGCGAGCCGCTGCACCTCGCCCGTGTCGTAGTCGAGGAAGTCGATGGCGGTGAGCACACTGGCGAGCTCCTGCCCGTAGGCGCCGATGTTCTGCACGGGCGCCGCGCCGACGCTGCCCGGGATGCCGGCGAGCGCCTCGATGCCGCTCCAGCCTTGCCGCACGGTGTGCGCGACGAGGGAGTCCCAGGACTCGCCTGCCTGCACTCGCAGCCGCACGCGGTCGTCGGCGGCCGCGCCCGCGCTGGCACCCGCGCCTGCGCCGGCACCCGCGCCAGCACCCGGCTCGACACGCTCGATGCCGCTCGTCGCCACCCGAATCACGGTTCCGGGAAAGCCCTCGTCGGCCGCAACCGTGTTCGAGCCGCCGCCGAGCAGCAGCCAGTCGTCGCCGGTCGCCCACACTGCCTGAGTGATCTCGACGAGATCGCGCTCGGTGCGCGCCTCAATGAGACGATCAGGCACTCCGCCGACGTGCATGGTCGTCAGCGTTGACAGCGCGGGCGCGGGCTCGGGGCCGGCCGTGTCGCTGGGTGTCGCCATCCGTCTGCCTTGTCTGTCTGCCTGGACCGTGTCTGCCTGAGTCGGGTGTGTTGAGCCTTGGGTCGTGGGCCTGAACCGTGCCGTGCCGCCGAGTGCGGTGCGGCCCGTGACGGCTCAGTCGAGCCGCACCTGCGCCTGGGCCCTGCCGAGAACCGTGGTCTCGCCGTACCGAACCGTGAGGTCGACGCGAGCCGTGCGCGCGTCGACGTCGAGCGCGCCGATCTTCGCCTCGACGCTCACCTCCGCCCCGTCGGAGGGGTCGACGAAGACCGGCTTCGTGAAGCGCACGCGGTAGTCGACGACGCGCCCTGGGTCGCCAGCCCAGTCAACGACGGGCTGCACCGCGAGCCCCATGGTGAGCATTCCGTGCGCGAGAACGCCGGGCAGACCCACGCTCTGCGCCACGTCGTCGCGGTAATGAATGGCGTTGAAGTCGCCGGATGCGCCCGCGTACCTCACGAGCGAGTCGCGCGAGAGCGAGTACACGGCCTGGGCGACGACCTCGCCCGTCTCGAGCGCGTCGAAGTCGGGCGCATCGCAGTGGGGCGCGGTCATGCGTCTCCCCTCACCACGAGCACGGATGTCGCCGTCACGACGTGGTCGCCTGCGGCATCCGTCATCTGTGATTCTGCGGTCACCATGGCGTTGCCGCCAAGCGCTTTGACGCTTGTGACGGTGAGTGTGGCCGTGAGTTCGTCGCCGGCGACGATGGGGCGGGTGTAGCTGAAGCGCTGCTCGCCGTGCAGCACGTGCGAGAGTTCGATGCCCGAGCCGGGCTCGGCGAGCAGTTGGGCGAGCGTCTTCTCTTGCACGACGATGGCGAAGGTGGGCGGGGCCACGATGTCGGCGTACCCGGCGTCGCGGGCCGCCTGCACGTCGACATTGATCGGGTTCACGGCGAAGACGGCGCGGGCGAACTCGCGCACCTTCTCGCGGCCCACCAGGTAGGGGGCGGTCGGCTCGAAGACGCGACCCTGCAGTTCGGGGTTGACTGTCACCCCTTCAGTCTACGGATGACGAAGCCCCGGTCACCTTCGCGGTGACCGGGGCTTCGCTGCAGTTGTTCTCTGCGGTGTTTAGCGCCTACTGGCAGCTGTCACACTGCAGGAAATCCATGGGGTCGACGGGAACTGCGTAGCCGCCAACACTGTCGTTTTCGTATTCCATGATGGCCTCCCCAAGACGACTGTTGATGCGAGGCGATTGGATCTCGCCTCTACCGCTTCTGCGGTGGTTCTCCACTATATAACGTGAATGACACGGTTGTCATTCCACTACATGTAGTGTTTTGAACTTTTTTTGACTGTGTCGTCAGAGTAGGCGAAACCACCGACATTGTTCCGCCTCGGGCTCCGTGATGTCGCTCTCCCACCTGCGGCAACTTGTCGACGTTGGCTAGCTTCACCAGCCTTGAAATGGCCCACCATAAATGCTT
The DNA here is from genome assembly GCF_026410545.1 of Microbacterium sp. STN6. Lineage (GTDB taxonomy): Bacteria > Actinomycetota > Actinomycetes > Actinomycetales > Microbacteriaceae > Root112D2. The sequence continues at coordinate 76,504 of NZ_JAPMIT010000001.1, read as the reverse complement.
GAGTGAGCGCATGTCGACCGATGCCGCTGTCGAACCCGATCCGCACCCGGGCGAACCCCACCGCGGAGGCGTTGCACAGCGCTTGAATTGGCTGCGCGCCGGGGTGCTCGGCGCCAACGACGGCATCGTCTCGGTCGCTGCCATCGTCGTGGGCGTCGCCGGCGCCACAATCGAGATCGGCCCCATCCTCACTGCCGGCGTCGCCGGGCTCGTGGGAGGGGCGATCTCGATGGCCCTAGGCGAATACGTGTCAGTGAGCAGCCAGAGCGACAGCGAACAGGCCCTGATCGCGAAGGAGCGCGCTGAACTGCTGGTCATGCCAGAGGAAGAGCTCGAAGAGCTGACGGGTCTTTACCGAGCGAAAGGCTTGAGCGAGAGCACCGCACGGCAAGTGGCAATCGAGCTGACCGAGCACGACGCTCTTGCTGCACACCTCTCCGCCGAGCTGAACATTGATCAGAACGACGTCGTAAGCCCGTGGCATGCCGCTGCAGCATCAGCCGCGGCATTCACCATTGGGGCTATCCTCCCCATGCTCGCGATACTGCTGCCACCAGCGGACTGGCGCGTGCCTGTGACGTTCTTTGCGGTCTTGATCGCCCTCGCCATCACGGGCACGCTGTCGGCGACGATCGGCGGCAGTTCCCGGATGCGCGCCACTCTGCGCGTCGTGATCGGCGGCGCGCTGGCGCTCGCATCCACGTACGCAATCGGAGCATTGCTCGGCGCCTCGGGCGCCGTTTAGGGCCACGTCTCGCCTTCGCGCCGGTCACCCCGGCGTGCCCACCTTTGTCGCGTGCCCTCCTTTATGGGGAATGGTTCAGCCGATTCACATACTGATAATCTCTCACCGGCCGCAGTCGGCCGGGGCTGCGCCTTGGCAGGAACGACGCCGCCTCCCTTTCGACGAGACGACGAGGACTACCCGTGAAGTTCTGTGGCAATTGCGGCACCGCCGCGACCGGCGACAACAAGTTCTGCTTCTCCTGCGGGGCGCCACTGGCGTCGGACGACGCGACAGCGTCGGCCGCATCCGCTCCCCCTGCCCCGCCGGCAGAGACGGCACAGCCAGCACCAGCACCAGCACCAGCACCGGCACCGGCACCGGCACCCCGCCTGGGCTGGCGCCCGTCGAAGCGCCTCATCATCATCTCGAGCGCGGCGGTCGTGCTCGTCGCCGTCGTTGTCACGGGCCTGCTCATTGTGCAGAACGTTCTGCGCGGCGGGGCGGACAGCCCCGAGCAGGCGGTCGCGAAGGTCGCCGACGCTCTCGAGCACAAAGACATGGTCGGTCTCTTCTCGATGGTCGCGCCTCACGAGCGTGACGCTGTGAAGCGCACGCAGGAGGCGCTGCTGCAGAAGTATCGCGACTTCAAGATCAACGAGGTGACGGATCGCATCTCGGGCACGAAGTCCGACGACGCGAAGCTCTCGTTCGACGGTGTCGACGTCAAGATTTCCGGCCTGCACCCGACCGTCACGTCGCTTGCCGACGACCTCGCGGCAGTGCGGCTGCGCTCGGGTGAGGTGCGTGTCAGCGTGACCCCCTCGAAGACGAGCGGAATTCTGCGGTCGCAATTGTATGCATCCGATGCGCCGAAGAAGAAGACGAGCCAGAGCGTCTTCCTCGCCGACCTCGGCCCCGACCACAGCGGCCTCACCCTCATCACCAAGAAGACGGATGGCCGCTGGTACGTGAGCCTGCTTCTTACCGGGCTCGACACCGCGAACACGTGGCAGGGCGGCACCCGCGGCGCCGTGCCGGCGACGGCTGAGAAGGGTCAGGACTCACCGAAGGCAGCCGCCGAGGCTGCCGTCAACGCCGTGCCAGACATGCTCGCCTCACACGACGTCACGACGATCGCGCCGTACCTTGCGAGCGACGAGGCAGACGCCCTCTACCTCTACGGCGGCGTGATCTCGAAAGCGCTCGAGAACGTGAACCCCGACGACTTCCGCCTTGGCAGCGCCAGCTTCGAGAACGGGCCGCAGAGTGGCAATCGCGCCGTCGCGAAGGTCGACGACCTCTCGTTCACGGCGGGTTCCAGCACGGTGCGCATGACGTCGAAGTGCGTCAGCGGATCTGCAATTCATGACAAGTTCTGCCTGAAAGACTCGGGGTACTTCACCTCCAACTCGGGCGACGAGCCGGCAATCTTCTCGTTCCTGGCCGACCATGGCTCGTTCGCGCTGACCACCGTCAATGAGAACGGCTGGAAGGTCAGCCTGCTCGACACCACGGCCGACCACGTCGTGAGCTGGTTCGACTCGCTCACCCGCGAGCAGCTGCTCTCGGTGCTGCAGCTCAAGCAGGGCGACACGCCATCCGGAACCCTCGCGCTCGGCAGCGCGCAGAAGGTCGACTTCAACAGCGCCGGCTACGCCGTCAAGACACTGACGGTGACGGATGCGCAGAAGCTCCAGCTCGCGAAAGAGGGCGTGAGCGGCACCATCTACGACTCGAAGCACAAGTACGTGACGTACCTGAGCGATTCGGGAACGTACGAGAAGGTGAAGCCGGGCACGTACACCGTCGTGTTCGAGGGCGGCAGCGACTGGGCGAAGACGTTCGCCAAGGACGGCAGCAAGGCTCGGTACTCCACGAGCGTGACGGTGGAGAAGTACATCGAGCCGCCCACGATCGACGGCGACGAGTACGGCACGAGCGGCTACGTCTCGAGCTACCTCGGCGACGACGAGCCGAGCTACACGGTCAACGTGCCCGAGGGCAACGCCGTGCAGCTGACGATCACCGTCTCCGACGTCTACACGGACTCGGAAGGCGCCGGCAGCCTCGTTGTCACAATCGACGGCGAAGACCATGAGGCGACGCTCGAGCAGAACGCAACGACCTCGATCCCGGTGCCGGACGACGGCCAGGACCACACCGTCAGCGTGCGCCTGGCGGGCTTCGGCGAAGACGAATACGCGTCGGCGGGCTATGAACTGGAGTTCATCGACCAATAGTCTGTGATGCGACCCCGCTTTCGTACGAGGAGTTCGAGCATGTCCTATTGCGTCAACTGCGGCCAGCCGCTTCGCCCCAACGCCAACTTCTGCGTCGAATGCGGTGCGGCCGTTGCTCCGCCCGTGACGGAGGCCGCGCAGCCGGCAGGGCGACCGGCAGGGCGACCGGCGGCATCCGCCGCATCGCCCGCGCCTGCTGCACCCGCGTTTTCCGCGACGACAGGCGCAGCACCGGCGACCGCCTCAGCGGCACGCCCAGCAGGCTCGTTCGCCGGCATCCCGGTTCTCGACTACGTGCGCGACGTGCTCGCCGCCCTCGCGCTTATCTGCTCCCTGTTCATGGTCTGGTACTCGCCGAACGACTCCGGCTCGACCATCGCGGCGGCTCGCATCGACGTGATCCTCATCACGGTGCTCAGCCTCATCTCCATCTCGATCCCGTACCTGTGGCGCACCGGCGTCTTCGGCCCCGCCTGGAACTACGCACGCACCCAGGACCTGCGGCTCGCGGCCAACGCGCCGTACGCGATTCTCGTGATCGTGTACCTCGTCATCGCGCTCGTCACCCAGTCGGCCACCGGCCCGGCGCTCGCGTTCGGGTTCGCCGGCGCCGTGCTCGCCGCCCAGCCGCGCCGCGCCGAACTCGCCGAGGGCGACACTGCACGCGACCGCCGCTGGCTCGTCGTCACGCTCGCGATCGCGGGCCTCGCCGCGGTGCTCACGGTGGTGCAGATCATCGAGCTGTTCGTGGCACGTGGGCAATACGAGCGGATGGCCGGCTACGCCGCCCCCCTCGGCAGCTACGTCGCCGGCCTCTACGCGATCGCGGTGATCCTCGGCATCGTCAGCGCGGGGTTCCTCGTCGTCGCCGCGCTGGGGATCCTCCGTGGCTCCGCCCCCTGGCGCTACATCGCGGTCGGCGCGGGCATCGCCGCGGCCGTGCTCGGCCTCTTCGCGCTCAGCCCCGAGGTCAACCTCGTCACCACGAGCTTCGTCGCGGCGGGCCCGACCCTCACACTGGTCTTCTGGATCGCCTTCGGGGCCGCCGCCTCGGCACCGTCACTCGCTCGCCTGACCGGGTCGCGCGATGCTGGCGCATCCGCCTGGATCGACACGGCCCGCGCCGTGCTCGTCGTGACCGCTGCGGCCAACATCGTGATCGTGATCGTCGCCGTCATCGAGCTGATTCACCTCGCGACGCTGAGCGGCAATTATGACGCGTCGTCGGCGATCGTGCCGTGGACGGTGGCGCTCATTCTCGGCGTGCTTGGCGCCGTCGGCGCGATCGTGGTTCGCGCGTTCAGCACTCGCGACACCCGGCAGGCGCACCTTCTGGCCACGGCCGATGCGGCGCTCAGCTTCGTGCTCGGCCTCGTGCTCGTCATCATGTGGTCGATCACCCCGCTCGGCGGCATCTCGCTGCTGGCGCCGCTGCTCGCGTTCGCGATCCCGCTCGCCCTCATCGCGGTGCTCTGGGCGCCGCCGAGCATGCGGTCGCACTACGCCTCGCTGCCGACTACCTCGGCGCAGGGCGGCTTCAGCTTCGAAGGCCGCGCGGAACCGAGCGCGCCTCCACGCCCGGCAGAGACGCGCCCGGACGTCGACGCGAACGAGGTCGACGCGAACGAGGTCGACGCGAATGACGTCGACCTCGGCGACGTCGATGCGGGCGACCTCGACCGGGGCGACGTGGACGCGGGGTCCCTCGACCTGGACGACGACGTCATCGATGACCGAATCGACGACGCCACCACCACACGCGATGCCGGAACGGCCGAGACGCTGCCGTTTGAGCCGGTGAGCGCGACGTCAGCGGCTTCGCGGCAGGAGCCCGGCGTCGACCTGTCCGGCGGTCAGCCGGCACCGGCACCGGCACCGGTCGAGGAGCCGAGCACGGAATCGGTCATCGCCGAGGCCGCGGACCCGGCGACGCCCGCGCGACGTCTGCACCAGATCGCGGCGAGCGTACCGGAGGCTCGCGCGGCGATCGCGTCGAACCCGTCCGCATACCCGGGCCTGCTCGAGTGGCTCGGCGAACTCGGTGACCCGGAGATCGACGCCGCCCTGCGCCGCCGCGGCTGAGCCCTCCCTACATTCGGTCGTAGGCCTCCTGCGACGCCGACACGTCGCCCAGATGCTCGATCGACCACTCCCTGAGCGCACGGAGGGGCTCCAGAAGCGTGCGCCCGGAGTCGGTGAGCGCGTACTCGACGCGCACCGGCACCTCCGGGTACACCGTGCGGCGCACGAGGCCGTCTCGCTCGAGCCCGCGCAGCGTCTGAGTCAGCATCTTCTGCGAGACGCCCTCGACACGGCGACGCAGCTGGGAGAAGCGCGCATCCCCCTCGCCCAGAATGCCGACGACAAGCACTGTCCAGCGATCGCCGATGCGGTCGAGGATGCGACGCGTGGGGCAGTCGGCCCGGTACGGGCTGGCGGCATAAGCGACATCAGACGTGGTTACCACAAAGTGCCTACTTCCCATCGAGAACATGCTCTCTTATGGTAACTACGGCGCGCGTTTCGAGCCACCACATCGAGGAAAGGCACTCAATGTCCCGCATCACCGTCATCGGCGGAACCGGCTACGCCGGATCCGCCATCGTCGCAGAGGCCGCCTCGCGCGGCCATGAGGTCACCGCTTTCAGCCGTTCGCTTCCCGAATCACGAGTTGACGGCGTGACCTACGTGCAGGGCGACGTGTCAGACGAGCCGGCAGTCTCGGCCGCGATCGGCGGTGCGGATGCGGTGGTGGGCGCCCTTTCGCCCCGTGGCGCGATTGCCGACAGCTTCCGCGACGTGTACCGCGCGATCGCGCGGCTCGCCGACGCCGCACACGCACCTTTCTTTATCGTCGGCGGCTACTCGTCTCTGCGCCCGGCACCGGGAGCGCCACGCTTTGTGACAGACCTCAGTCATGCGCCTGAAGAATTCCATGCGGAACTGACGACCGTCTCGGCACTCGTCGCAGATGACCTGCCCGCCACGCCCGCGACGCTCGACTGGGTGTTCGTGAGCCCGGCAGGAAAGTTCGGTTCGTACGTGCCCGGCGAACGGCTCGGCCGCTACCGCGTCGGCGACGACGTGGCGCTGCAGCCCGACGACGGAGGCGAGATCTCGGGCGCCGACTATGCCCTCGGCTTCGTCGACATCATCGAGCAGCGCAGCCATCACCGCGCACACCTCAACCTCGCCTATTGACGCGGACTACTCCCTCGGAGGCTCCTGCGCCAGACCGCCGAGAATCGGGTCGTCAGTGCCAAGAACGTGTACCAGCGCATCCTCCAGGTCGGCGATGCGGCCGCGGCCCACGAGGGATTCCCACTCAGCCCGCAGCTCGTCGAACACAGCTTCGCCCTCGCGCATGAGTGCATACCCGCGGTCCGTGACCTTCAGGCACACTCTTCGCCTGTCGGACGGGTCAGAGCTGCGGAGAACGTAGGCGCCTTCTTCCAGGAATGCGATCGTCTTCGCCGCCGCCTGCTTAGAGACGGACGTACTGCGCCCCACCGCGGATACCGTTCCGGCGCCTGCCGCGACGGCTCGCAGCGCGAAATCGTGGGCGGGTCGGATGCCTGCGTAGCCGCGCGCAGTAAGTCGAAGGGACGCCTGATCTGCCATGAACCGGAACCCGCCGAGCAGGAGCAGCGCAAGATCGGCACCACCTCTGGACATGCGCCCATCGTAGCGGCGGGGAGCAATATCGACAACCAGGTTGTTTATGTTGGTCCAGTATGACAACCTGGTTGTCTGATTCCTTGACGCCCGTAGGAGGCCCGCATGAAACCCGACCGAGCCACCGTCGCCGGCATCCGGCACAGTACCGCCGCAGTGAACGGTACGCGGCTGCACTATGTCACCGCCGGAGAGCAGGGCACGCCGGTGCTTCTGGTCCACGGATTCCCGGAAACGTGGTGGGCCTTCCGCACGCTCATCCCGCTTCTCGCCTCGCGTCACCGCGTCTATGCCGTTGACCTCCGCGGTTTCGGCGACTCGGATGTGGCCGACGAGAACTCCTCAGGCGCCATCGCCGCCGAGGACCTGCACGTGCTGATCGAGCACCTCTCCGTTGGACCGGTGCATGTCGTGGGGCAGGACGTCAGCGGCGGGGTGGTTTACCGACTCGCCGCCACGCACCCCACCGACGTCATCAGTCTGACGGCGATCGAGGCTGGTCTGGCGGGCTTCGGCGCCGAGCGACTCGCAGACGTCACTCACGGCGGCGCCTGGTACATCGGCGCGCTGGCGGCCCCCGGCATCGCCGGCCTGCTGTTCGAGAAGGGGGCCCGCGCGTTCATCGGCGACTACCTCTACCCGTTTTACGGCGTCCCTACGGCCGCGGTCGGCCCGGACGACATCACTGAGTACGTTCGGAGCTACGGCAGGGCGAGCGGATTCTCCGGAGCCGCGGGCCTCTACCGCGGCATGCTCAGCGAAGGCCCGGAACTGCGCTCCCTTGCACAGAACCTGCCGCTGCAGGTTCCCGTGACGACCATCGGCTCACGCGGCGCCGGGTTCACGCACGGTGCATTCAGCCACGTCACTGCGCAGGACGTTACTTCCATTCACCTCGAGGGTGTCGGCCACTACGTCGCACAAGAGGAGCCGCAGCTGCTCGCGCACACCCTCATCCAGGTGTTCGGCGCCGCCGCTCGTCAAGTCCAACTTTCGCGAGAAATCAACCATTTTGGTTGACCCGGGCTACTTAGAGAGAGGTCAATTTCACACCGTTGCCTCCAAAATGTGTCCACGTATCCACCGGTATCGCTAGCAATTCAAATTCAACGGACACCAGGCGTCTTTCAACCGTGTTGGCGTCCATTGTCGATGCCATAGGCCGCAAGCATGCGCGCGGCCAGCACACGGAACGCCGTCTCGACCTGCGCCGCAGGTTCGATCCCGTCCAGATCATCGACCGCGAGCCGGATCAGTTCTGGGTTGCGGGAGGAAAGATCATCGCGAAGGAAACCGGTCGCCGGCTCAATGACATGCGATCCGGTAGTCCCGCCACTCAGTTCGTGGAGGCGATGACCGATGGCTTGAGCGTCGCAATAGCGCAGGAGGCGGAGAAGGTCCCCGGCGTCTTTGGAGAGCACCCGCTCACGCCGCAGTCCGGCAAGCCGCTCGGCGAGCTTGGTTAGTTTCGCCACGGCCAGTGCAGCGGGCCCCGCAACACGGAGTGTGACCGTTCGAGCGTCCGCTGGATCCAGAGCAGTGATCGCCTTCGGGGCCGAGTCGAGCAGCGCCAGTTCGAGGCCAGCCGTTCGTCGGGCGGTTGAGGGGCTCTGCCCGCGCAACGGCGCAGTCCGTCGCGATGATGGAGGCAGAGCCCCAGCAGGAACCATGAGGTCGATCTCGATACCGTTTGGCGCGAAGAACGTCCCTGGGCTGCTATGTGGTTGGTATCCCGCGGCCAGGAGCGTCTCGCCGATGTCCGGCCGCTCCGTCAACAGGTCAGGATCGATGGCGAGGTCGCCATCGGTGGTATAGGTCGGCTGCCTGGTTTGATCGGCTGGGGCGTGCAAGTAGACCGCTTGGGCACCGACCAGAATGAGTCCGGCGCACTGCTCGTGAAGCACTTCGAGTACGTCCAACACGGCGCGACGGGCGGCGACGTATTCGGGTGCAATGTTTGGGTCAGACATCGGCCATCCACCGACCTTCGATCAGGTCCTGTGCAAGATCTTCGCCAATGCCAGCGAGGCGGCCAGGCGCCGCCAGCAGGTCGCCCACATTTCGCCATGGGGTAACGTAACGCAATCCGTCAACCAATCGGGCAGGCTCACCACGGTTGAGGAACTCGCACTCCGCGACACGGATGGTGCCTTCGCGGCGATCAGGGGCGAGGTCCGCTGCCCGTTGTAGAGCAGCCAGGTCCGTCGTATAGACCCACAGTTCGGTTGCCGGCAAGCTCGCTGTGCGACCCCGACCGCGCAGCCATTCGTTTGCGGCCGTGACGCCGGTGATGGCGTAGGGCACGCCTGCATCGTTGATGCGCTGCAAAGCAAGGTCCGGGCCGAAGAGCGAGAAGTATCGTCCTGCGTGGAAGGTCTTCTCGAAGCTGTAGTCCGCTGCCCACCGCTGCGCGGCGGCCAGCCGATCCTCGATCACGATCGGGCCTGGGCCGGTCGGCTGGAGATAGTTCTCATCCCGCAACAGTGATACGACGCGACTTACGGTGGATGCCGGCAATTTGTATTGTCGTGCGAAGTCCCTGATAGACGCAGTTCGGCCCTCGTTTGCCAAGAGGCCGACCATCACCTCAGACGCCGCCTGCCCTTTCAAAGACCTCAGTCGGGCGATCGGCTTCACTTCCGGGTCCGGATCCTTCAAGGCACCCTGCTGCCGGACGAGAACAACCGGCTTGGTGAGGCGGATCAGAGCGTTTCCCGTGGTATCCCAATATGACCAGCCCGTCTGTTCGAGCATCTGCTTCTTGCGGAGAGGGATAAAAGGAGCGATCAGCACCGGAGCTACGGCCGGATCCGTGCGCGGCAGTCGATCGACCTCAATGGCATCCGCAGAGAGCCTCACTGCAACGCCGAGCTCTACAGACTGAGTCGCGATGGTCCAGCGGATACGCGTATCCCAACCACCCTCGCCTGGCAACGACGGCAGGGCGAGTTGGTTGCGTGTACCGAGGGGCACGACCCCGCGCAAGTACTGCATGAAACGGTCGATCAGACCGGTCGTCCCGTAGCTAGTGCCGTTCCGCATATCATGGAACATAGCACTTTCTGGAACGAATGCGAATGCGCAAACCGAAGGCACAGCGGACCCATCACCGCCAGAACTAGTCTTTAGCGGGAGAGTTGTGGACGATTCATCGGGAGATTTGTAGCAATATCTGTGGGGCATCGGCCCCAGCAGCCGGCGTCACTTCAGTAGGTGCTCGAGCACGCAGCGGTCACGGCGGGCAACATTAACAGCACCATTCGATTCCCTTCAACAGCTCGAGCGCGCGGCCACTCTCGCGCGGACGGCTCCAGTCAACAAGGTCGCCAATGACCAGCCCCAGACCGACAGGCTCGGAAGGCCTGTCCGCGACGACATGAAGGCGGATATTCGGTGATGCGGACTCAACCAGCAGATTTTCGCGTAAGAATGCATCCAAATCGGCAGCCGCGATGTAGCCCTCGAACTCGCCTGCGGCCGAGAGCCCTGCGCGCGGGTCGCTGACACCGGATGCCACAACTCTCGAGTCCGCAGCAATCTCGGCGATGTCAGCCACGTTTGCGGCAACATCTACAACGCGATTTTGGCGACCCCGCATCCGCGAATAGAGCAGTCGCAGCTGAACATCATCGTTACGAAGACGCCAATGCCGTGCGACGCGAACGAAGTTCGAGCACGGAAACGCAAAAGGCCCCGAGATGGCGAGATCTCGGGGCCTTGTAGCGGGGGCGGGACTTGAACCCGCGACACCACGATTATGAGCCGTGTGCTCTAACCACCTGAGCTACCCCGCCGCGGCCAGCCATGACATGCGGCTGGTCGAGCCCCCTGTGGGAATCGGACCCACTACCTCTTCCTTACCAAGGAAGTGCTCTACCAATGAGCTAAGGGGGCGAAGCCGTGCCCGCCAGACACGCGGGATTCTCGGCAACCGTACGAGGATATCATCTCGCGCGGCCTCGAAATCGCACTGCGTCAGCCCCATGCAGGGGCGTCGACACCGGGCAGCGACCATACCGCGAAGACCGGCCCCGAGGCCTGCAACCGAAGGCCCGAACCAAGGCCACCGGGACGCCCGGAACCACCGGAACCACCGGAACCACCGGAACCATCGGGACTCCCGGAACCACTGGCGTCAGAGTCAGCCCGGGTGAGGGTCGCGTCGCCGGTGAGGAGCTGCGCAGCATCCGTGCCCGCACCTGCACCTGCACCCGCGCCTGCACCCGCCCCGGTAACGGCGCCGACCGGTAGCGTCACGTCGGCGTCGCCGCGCGAGGCGAGCACCAGCACGCACTCCTCGGCAGACTCGCGCACCAGCACGAGCGTCTCGTCGTCGGCGTGCAGCCAGCGCAGTCCGCCGTGCGAGAGCACCGGGTGCGCCCGCCTCAGGCCGAGCAGCTGCCGGTACAGCGCCAGCGTGGATGCGACCGGAGGCGACTCCTCGCTGCCCCACGGCATCGGCGTGCGCGACTCTTCGCCGTCGGCACCGACGAGCCCGAACTCGTCGCCCGCGAAGACCACCGGAATGCCCGGCAGCGCCACCGACAAGCCGAGCGCGACCGGCACGGTTCCGGGTGCCGCATGCGTGCGAAACCGGGCGGTGTCGTGCGTGTCGAGCGCGTTCATGTTTGCCGTGCGAACGCGCCACGGAAAGCCGGCCGTGAACCGCGTGTTCGCCGCCACGAAATCGCTTGCGGTGTATCGCGGAATTCCGCCGATCGGCTGGCCGAAGAACCACGGCTCGCTCGTCGCACCGCCGTCGAATTCGATGCGCGGCACGGGCACGGGAGAGCTCAGCCAGCCCCACAGCGGCCGGGTGAAACCGGTGTACGTCATGGCGCCCTGCCACGCGTCACCCTGGAAGTCGCTCGCCGCATCGTTCGTCGACTCCGCGAGCAGAATCGTGTCGGGGTTCGCCTCGACCATCGTGCGCCGAATGGTCTGGCGCACGTCGGCGTTGAGGTCGTCGGTGCGGTAGCGCCCCGTCATATTCGCAACGTCGATACGCCAGCCGTCGAGCGAGAACGGCGGCTTCAGCCAGCGCGCCACGACCGAATCCGGCCCCTCGATGAACCGGCGCCGCAGCTCGGCCGAGTTCCAGTCGAACTTCGGCAGCGTCGGGGTGCCGAGCCACGACACGTACGCGGTGTTGGCCGCGTTCTCGAAGTAGTAGAAGTCGCTCTCGGGCGCATCCGGCGTGCCATATGCCGCCCGGAACCACTCGTGACGGTCGCCGGAATGATTGCTCGTCAAATCACCGATCACACGGATGCCGCGGGCGTGTGCCGCGCGCACCAGCCGCACGAGCGCGTCGTCGCCCCCGAGCAGCGGGTCGACCTCGTCGAAGCTCGAGGCGTCGTACCGATGGTTCGAGGCCGCCGGGAACACGGGCGTGAGGTACAGCAGGTTCGCGCCGAGCGCCTGCAGGTGGTCGAGGTGCTCGACGACGCCGTCGAGATCGCCGCCGTAGAACTGCAGCGCCCGGCCCGGCGGCACCGGGTCGACGGGGTCGCCCCATTCAGCGGGGATGGCCCACTCGGGCGTCGGCCGCGCATCGGCGGCGGCCGAGCGCGCGAAACGGTCGGGGAAGACCTGGTAGAGAACGCTCGCGGCGAGCCACTCCGGTGGGGCGTCGTAGGTGAGCAGCGCGAAATCGTCGGCGTCGAGCGCCTCGAGCCGGGTGAGACCGGCCTGGTTCAGCCACTCCACCGTGCCGTCGGCGTGCTCGAACACCCACCGGTACCCGTGGCGCGGGTTCTCCACCACGACCTCGGCCTGCCACCACTGCCACGCGTCGGCGGCCGCGACCGCGCGATCATCCACGGTTGCAACCCCGCCGCCTGCAGACGCGACCCCGCCGCGATGCACGGGCGCGGCGCGCGGCGCGGCATCCGCCCACACGGGCTCGTGGTCGGGGTTCGACCGCACGCGCACGGCCTTCAGTGGGCCGTAGCCCGCGGGTACGCGCACGCGCACGAGCACGCGCTCGCCCAGGCGAGGCGACTGGGTCGAGACATACAGGGGCGATCCGTCGTGATGCGGTTCAAGCACGTGACGACGATACCGCCCCGTCACTTGACGCTGCCCGCGGTGAGCCCGCCGACGATGTACTTCTGCAGCCCGAGGAACACGGCCATCACGGGCAGTGCCGAGAGCACGGCACCCGCGGCGAAGATGCTCCAGTTGTTCGAGAACTTCTGCGAGATGAACGCGTAGAGGCCGACCGCGAGCGTCTGCGTGTTCGGGTCGGTGAGCACGATGCTCGCGATCACGTACTCGCCTGTCGAGGCGATGAACGACAGCAGCCCAACCACGGCGAGAATGGGCGCGACCAGCCGCAGGATGATCGTGAAGAAGATCTGCGCATGGCTCGCGCCGTCAATCTTCGCCGCCTCGTCGATCGACACGGGCACGGTGTTGAAGAACCCGTACATAAGGTACGTGTTCACGCCCAGGGCGCCGCCCAGGTAGACCATGATGAGCCCCAGCTGGCTGCCCAGGCCGAGCGCCGGGAACACGTCGCCGATCGCCGCCAGCAGCAGGAAGATGGCCACGACGGCCAGGAACTGCGGGAACATCTGGATGAGCATGAGCGACAGCAGCCCCACGCGTCGCCCCGTGAACCGCATGCGCGAGAACGCGTACGCCGCCATCGCGCCAAGGAACACCGTGAGCACCGCGGTGATGCCGCCGATGATCAGCGTGTTGATGAACCACAGCCCGAACGGCTGGCTCGGGTTCTGGAACAGCTTCACGTAGTTGGTCAGGTCGAGGCTCGTGAACAGCGCGTTCGAGCCCACGAGCGTGCCGTTCGGCCGAAGCGACGCGCTCACCACGTAGAGCAGCGGGAACACCGCGAACACCACGAGCACGACCGCCACCACATGACGCCAGCCGGTGTCGCGGAACCAGCGCCCGGGCCGCACGGGCCGTTTCGTGGGGATGCGGCGCTCGTCCTCGCCATCGATAAGACCAGCGGATGCCGCGGCGACGCCGACGGCCGAGGGTGCAGTCGATTCGGACATCAGTTGATCTCCTCCAGTGCTTTGGTTCGCCGGAACGCGATGATCGATACCACGGCGACCAGAATGAAGATGAGGATCGACAGTGCGCTCGCCAGACCGTAGTCGCGCACGCCGCCCTGGCCGAACGCCACCTTGTAAACCATGGTGATGAGCAGGTCGGTGGAGCCGATGTCGAGTGTGGTGTCGGTGAACCGCGGCCATCCCTTGGTGAGCATGTAGATGACGTTGAAGTTGTTGAAGTTGAACGCGAACGAGGCGATCAGCAGCGGCGCGACCGAGACGAGCAGCAGGGGCAGCTTGATGGCCCGGAAGATGCGCCACGGACTGGCGCCGTCGACGCGCGCCGCCTCATCCACTTCTTCAGGCAGAGACTGCAGCGCACCGGTGCACACGAGGAACATATAGGGGTAGCCGAGCCAGAGGTTCACGAGCAGCACGCTGAACCGCGCGAGCCAGGGCGCGGTCAGCCACGGTATCTCGGCACCGCCGAAGAGAACCTGATTGATGAACCCGAACTCGGGGTTCATGAGGCCTGCCCACACGAGTCCGGAGAGGAACGCGGGGAAGGCGTACGGCAGGATCACCAGAACGCGGTACACCTTCTTGCCGCGCAGTCGCGGGTGGTTGAGCACCATCGCCAGGAACAGGCCGAGCGCGAAGGTGGAGAGAACGGAGAGAATCGCGAACGCGAAGGTCCACACGATCACGCGCCAGAGCGGCGCGGCGATCTGCTCGTTCGTGAACGCCCGAACGAAGTTGTCGAAGCCCACGTCGACCTTCCAGCCGGGGCTCAACGTTTTGGCGCCGTCGCGCGTGGCGAACTGGCCGTTGCCGTCGTCAACGTACACCGTGCCGTCGCCCGATGTGAACGTGTCGGTCTTCGGGTCGTACGAAACGTTCGCGCGGAACACGTACGCGGTGCTCGCGTCGTCGGTGCGCAGCTGCCCGTCGGCGGGCGAGTCGGAGAGCGGCACAGAGAGCTCCGTGACATCCGACTGCCGGTTGAGCACCTCACTGAGGCTGAGGGTGTGATACCCGGGGATGCCGTTGGCCGCTCCCGTCGAATCCTCGCTCGCGTTCGTCACCGGCTTCAGCGGGGAATCCTCGCCGCCGACGAAGACGGAGCCCTCGGGGTCGGTCGCGAGCAGAAACAGTTTGCCGTCGCGCTCGAGAACGCTCACGTGGTACGCCGGTGAGTCGGGCACGCGCTTCATGCCGGCCGCGCTGATGGCGGCGATGGCGTCGTCCTTGGTGCTGTTGTGGCCGTCGCTGTAGTTGGTGAACGCGACGTAGCCGCTGAAGATCAGCACGAACACCTGGAAGATCAGAAGGAAAACCACCCCGGGTGCGAGGTACTTGGCGGGGAGCCGCTTGCCGCTGCCGAGGTAGATCCAGTTGATGATGCCCGTGACGATCACGGTGATGACGACGGGAATCCACATGGCGAGCCCGGCCATCACGATGACCGCCCACACCACGATCGCGTCGAGCAGGCCCAGCAACACGATCTTTACCAGCAGGCCGACCATGCCGCTGCCGCCTCCGCGCGGAAGACGAGCGGATGCCGGCCCACCGCCCGTGCCTCGCCCACCCGCGGGGCTCACGCCATTCGCCTTGGCGCTCGCGTTAGCCTTCACGTCGAGCGTCGTCGCTCGACCGTTGTCGTTCGCCATCGTGACTCACGTACTCCCGGTACTTCGGTGTTCAGCGTGCGGCCGCTTGGGGCACCATGCCCCGCGCGGTTCATTCTCTGCGCGAGTCGGAGCCGGCACGCGTGGCACCGGCTCCGACTCGTCGCGTTCGAGTTCTAGCCCTTGAGCTTCGACTCGATGTTGCTGACTGCGGTGTTCCACACTGTCGTGGGATCGCCGTCGCCCTTGATGAGCTGCAGCTCGGCCGCACCCCAGTCGGCCCAGACCGCACCCATCTCAGGGATCGCGGGCATGGGAACGCCGTTCAGGCCGATGTCACCGAACGCCTTGATATCGGGGTCGGTCTTGCTGACCTCGTCGTAGGTGCTCGTGAGCGCCGGCGGGCGGCCGCCGATCTTGTACAGCTGCTTCTGCACCGCGTCGGTGCCCAGGTAGTCCACGAGGAACTTGGTCGCGGCGACCTTGTTCTTGCTCTTGGAGCTGATGAAGAAGGCATTGACGCCGAGGAACGGCTGTGCATCCTGCCCACCAGCAGACGGCAGCGGGTCGATTGCGTACTTGATGCCGGCAGCCTTGATGGCGGGAACGTTCCACGGGCCCGTCAGGTAGTACGGCGACTGGCCCTTCTCGAACGCGTCGAGCGCAATGTCGCCCGTGATGTTGGCGTTCAGCACGCCTTCCTGGCCCCACTTCTTGATGGCGGCCGCGAACTTCAGGCCGGCCTCGTCACCGAGGGTGAGCTTGGTGGGGTCGTAGGTGCCGTCGGAGTTCTGGGCGAACACCGAGGAGCCGAACGACGTCTGCAGCGGGTACATGTGGTACGGGTCACCCTGCTTGGGGTCGAGGCCGAGCAGGAACGGGTACTTCACGCCGTTGCCGGCCGCGACCGCTGCCTTGCCCTTCGAGATGACCTCGTCGAACGTCTTCGAGGCGTCGGGCACGAGGGCGGTGTTGCGCAGCAGCGCGACGTTCTCGATGGAGTACGGCAGGCCGTAGACATTTCCGTCATACGTGACCGCCTGCACGGCCACCTTCGCGAACTCGTCGAGCTTCTTGCCGAGCTCGAGCGGGGCGACGACGCCGTTCTGCACGTACGCGCCGAGCTTGTCGTGAGGCGAGACGATCATGTCGGGGCCCTTGCCGGTCGGAACCTGGCTGATGAAGTCCTTGTCGACGTTCGCGAAGTCCTTGACGACCAGCTTGACCGTTACCCCGGTGTCCTTCTTGAACTGGGCTGCCACGTCTTTCAGCGCTGGCGCGCGCTCCGTGTCGACCCAGAGAGTAAGCGTCTGCGAACCCTTGCTGAGGCTGTCTGAGCCAGACGAGTCGTTGCCGGCGGAGGAGCAGCCCGAGAGGGCAGTGGCCGAGATAGCCACCACGGCGAGAGCAGCCGCGCTCACCAAGGACCGTTTGGTCACCTTCATTGGTGTGCCTTTCTGTGTGTTCGGAAAGAACGCCGCTCTCCTGACCGAACACGATCAAGGCGAGAGGCCGTTCTCCCAGGAATGTTGCAAGCGCTTACAGTTATAGCAAGAGAGTGATTAGAATTGCAACAGCTTGCGCAAGGGATTTCAGACCCGCCCGCGGCATCCGCTGTTCGATAGTAAGGAAGACCATGCTGCTCACCTCTCAGAAGACGATGACGTCGCTGTCGGCCCCCGCGCAGGAACCAGACGCGCAGGGGCGCGAGTGGTGGCGTTCGGCCGTGATCTACCAGGTGTATCCGCGCTCGTTCGCCGACGCGAACGGCGACGGCCTCGGCGATCTGCCCGGCGTCACGGCGCACCTGCCCGAGCTGCAGCGGCTCGGCGTCGACGCGATCTGGCTCTCGCCGTTCTTCACCTCGCCGCAGCGGGACGCGGGCTACGACGTCGCCGACTACTGCCAGGTCGACCCGGCGTTCGGCACCCTTGACGACTTCGAGCGGATGCAGTGGCGCGCCCACGAGCTCGGCATGCGCGTGATCGTGGACATCGTTCCCAACCACACGTCGAGTGACCACGCCTGGTTCCAGGCGGCCCTCGCATCGGCTCCCGGCAGCGTCGAGCGGGAGCACTACCTGTTCCGCGACGGCCAGGGCGATGAGGGGCAGCTTCCACCCAACAACTGGGAGTCCGTCTTCGGCGGCAGCGCGTGGACCCGCGTCACCGAGCCCGACGGCACGCCCGGCCAGTGGTACCTGCACCTGTTCGACTCGAGCCAGCCAGACCTCAACTGGCAGGACGAATGGGTGCGCGAGCAGTTCCGCGGCGTGCTGCGGTTCTGGCTCGACCGCGGCGTCGACGGGTTCCGTGTCGACGTGGCGCACGGCATGATCAAGGCCCCCGGTCTGCCCGACTACACGCCGCCGGCTGAGGGCGGCAGCATGGGCGGCGGCGCGCCGAGCGACGGTGCACTCGACGGCATGCAGCCGGCCGCCGAAGCAGAGCCGCCGACCGCGCCGTACTGGGCGCAGGAGGGCGTGCACGACATCTACCGCGACTGGCACCGCATCCTCGACGAGTACGAGGGCGACCGCGTGCTCGTCGCCGAGGCGTGGGTCGAGCCCATGTCGAAGCTCGCCAAGTGGGTGCGCTCCGACGAAATGAACCAGGCGTTCAACTTCGCATACCTCGAGATGCCGTGGCAGGCGTCCGCTCTTCGCGGCGTGATCGACACGTCGCTCGCGGCGTTCGGTTCCGTCGGTGCGCCCAGCACGTGGGTGCTGTCGAACCACGACGTGGTGCGCCACGCGACGCGTCTCGCGCTCACGTTCGACAACCCCCAGGGGCACGGCATCGGCCCGAACATGCCCGTGCGCCCGGACGCCGAGCTGGGGTTGCGCCGCGCCCGGGCGGCCACGGCGCTCATGCTGTCGCTGCCGGGCTCGAGCTACCTGTTCCAGGGCGAGGAGCTTGGCCTTCCCGAGGTCATCGACCTTCCCGACGACGCCAGGCAGGACCCGACGTGGACCCGCACGAACGGCGAGCGCTATGGGCGCGACGGATGCCGCGTGCCGCTCCCGTGGCGGGCGGCGTCCCCGGCCTTCGGTTTCAACAGCACGGGCGAGAGCTGGCTGCCCCAGCCCGCCGACTGGGCCCGCTACGCGCGCGACGCGCAGGAGGGCGACCCCGCCTCGACGCTGGCGCTATACACGCGGCTGCTCGCGGAGCGCAAGGCGCACGGGCTCGGGCTCGGCGAGGTGCGGTGGCTCGACGGATACCCGGAGCAGGTCGTCGCACTGCGCAACGGCGATGTCACCGTGATCGCGAACACGGGCTCGACGAGCGTTGAACTCGGCGACGGCGAGGTGCTGCTGGCGAGCGGGCCGCTCGACGGGCGCCTGCTGCCGGCCGACACGACGGTCTGGCTCGCCTGAGGCTGGCTCGCCTGAGGCCGGCCCGCCTGAGGCCGGCCCGCCTGAGGCCGGCTCGCCTGGCTCCACCCCGCCCGACCCTCGCCTGACTCCACCCCGCCCGACCCTCGCCTGACCCCACCCCGCCCGACCCTCGCCCCCCTCGCGGGACCCGATACCGGCTCGCGGGACCCTATACAACGGGTCTCGCGACGCACTTAAGGGTCCCGCGAGCCGCTGGGAGCCGGCGCGGGTTAGAGCGACCTCTCAGGTCGCGGGGGCCTCAGTTGGCGTGAGCCTTGAGCCACGCGAACGGGTCGACGTTCGTCGTGCCGTTCAGGCGGATCTCGAAGTGCAGGTGCGGCCCCGTCGAGATTCCCGTGGAACCGACGTTCCCGATGATGTCGGTCACCTTCACCTGCTGGCCCTTGACGACCTTCAGCGAGCCCGGGCGCATGTGCCCGTAGACGCTGGAGACGAGCTGACCGTCGATCATGTGGTCGATGATGACGTGCACGCCGAGTGCGTTGTCGTTGTACGGATCGACCTCGCGCACCGTGCCGTCGGCGATCGCCTGGATCGGCACCCCCGCGCCCGGGTCGAAGTCGACGCCCTCGTGGAAGGTCGAGGCTCCCTCGGTGGGGGCGATGCGTGGCCCGTAGTACGAGGCGATCGGCACACCGACCGGGAACGGCCACTGGATCGTGCCGAGCGGGTCATTGGTGAACGTGTCGGCGATGCGCATGTGGCTCAGCGCCACAACCTGCTGGAACGACTTCACGTCGTAGCCATCGCGAACGACGGCCTGCTCGCTCACGTCGGCGCCCGTCGTGAGCGACTGCGACGGCAGGGAATCCCCGGCAGCAGCGACCGTGCGGGAGACGGGATCGGCCTGCGCGGCCACGTCAGCGGGGCTCAGCAGGGCAACCGCGGGAACGGATGTGGCGATCGCCATCGCGGCGACGAACGTCATGGCCACGAGGCTCGCGCTCTTGCGCACCCTGGCACGCCCGCGGCCCTTGTGCGCGGATCGGTGAGGGGCGGAGTGCGCGTGCTGGCGTGCTGAGACCAGCGGCGGCATGCGCAAGGGACCCTCGGGCAGGGCGACCGGTTGCGCGGCGCCCGGGGTCGGAGCCGGAGTGGTGGGCTCGACGGCGGGTTGCGCGGCGCCTGGGGTCGAAGCCGGAGCGGTGGACTCGACGGCGACGGGAGCGGCGGCCTCGACGGCGACGAGAGCGGTGGCGTCGTGTTCGCCGGCGCCGGGAGCGGGGGCGCCGGCGGCGGCGGCCTCGGCACGTTCGCGCGCCCGCAGCTCGCGGCGCGTCAGCGGCGCAGCTGCGGCATCCGCTTCGAAGCGAATCGGGGTCGACCGTGTTTCGGGGCCGCTCACAGCGGTGCGATCCACGGGTTCAGACACAGGCGAAGGTACTTCCGGCTTCAATCGGGTTCGGGTGGTGCGGTTCGTGGCTTCGGCGGAAACCGATTTTGGTAACGAACGGATAAAGAATAGCGGCTCGAGGCTGAGAGCACCATGACCAATCCGGGTGCCCCTCGTGCTCAGCAATCGGCCGCGTTGAAATCTTTCAAAAGGCGCTCGAGCGCCTCGAAGAGCTCGGGCTGGGCAGCGAGGGTGAACGCCTCTGTCGCCGCTGCGCCGTCGAGGCCGCCCACCCGCGCGCCCGCCTCGGCGGCAATGAGGGCGCCTGCGGCATGGTCCCACGGCTTGAGGCCCCGCTCGTAATACGCGTCGAGCCGACCGGCGGCGACATTGCACAGGTCGAGAGAAGCGGCGCCGATGCGGCGGATGTCGCGCACCCGCCCGATCAGCCGCTGCACCACCGCAGCCTGCCTCTCGCGACGGCCGGCGTCGTAACCGAAGCCGGTGCCGACGAGAGCGAGAGCGAGCGGCGTCGATGCGGGCACCGCCAGGCGCCGGTCGCCGAGACGCGCCCCGCCGCCGCGCGACGCCGTGAACAGTTCGTTGGTCGCCGGGTTGTAGACGGATGCCGCGAGGGCGCTCCACGCGGTCGGGTCGGCCTCGCCCTCCACCACTGCGATGCTCACGGCATACGCCGGAACGCCGTAGAGGTAGTTCGTGGTGCCGTCGATCGGGTCGACCACCCAGGTGAGGCCGCTGGTGCCCGCCGTGGCGTCGGATTCCTCGCCGTAGAAGCCGTCGTGCGGCCGGGCCTCGGCCAGCAGGGAGCGGATGAGCTGCTCGGACTCGCGATCGGCGTTGGTGACGACATCCGTCTGGCTGGACTTCGTCTGCGCCACCTCGACGCCGGCGGCACGGCGGGTTCGCACCAGCTCGCCGGCCTTCAGCGAGAGGTCGCGGGCGAGGTCGAGCAGTTCGGTGGGTTCGGTCGGGGAGGGAGACATCCCCCCAGCCTGCCATGCCGCCGAGCGTGGCGGGCCGCCCGCCCTGCCATGCCGTCGAACGTGGCAGGCCACCCGCCCCAGCCGCGCCGTCGAGCGTGGCAGGCCACCCGCCCCAGCCGCGCCGTCGAGCGTGGGTGTTCGCGACGAACGAGGGTGTTCCACCTGCATGGTTCGTCGCGAACACCCACACTCGGCGACGCGCGGCACGCCGAGAACCCGCCTACGAAGCGGACGGCGCCGGAGCGCGAGCAGTAACACACGCGAGCGCCGGAGCGCGAGCAGCAACACACGCGAGCGCCGGAGCGGACACCTGGAAAAAGTGGCGAGTGAGGTGTCTGGGTTCAGGACATCGTTCATAGATGAGTCGCGACATCGTTCATAGCCAGGTGGCGGCAACGATGGTTCATGTCGAAAGCTCGTGTGATCGTGTTGTCCGTCGTCCACCAGGGACTCACCAAGGCTGAAGCTGCCGCCAAGTTCAACGTTTCCTGGCGGTGGGTACACACGCTCGTAACCCGATACGAGGCCGGCGGCCTGGAGGCTCTGGAGCCGCGCAGTCGACGGCCTCGCTCCAGCTCGGCCGCCTCGGCGTCGGTCGACACCACGCTCACAAAAACGTCCTCATCCTCATCGACGAACACCAAGCCACCGTCACCGACCACACCACCGGCGAAATCCTCGGCACCTACAACATCGAACCCAACAAGAACTACTGGCGCAACCAAACAAAGAAGCCCGGCCGATGGCCGGGCTCCGAAACTAAACAATGACCCGACTCATCTATGAACAATGACCCGACTCATCTATGAACGATGACCCGACTCATCACAAAGTGGCGAGTGAGGGATTCGAACCCCCGAAGTCGTAGACAGCTGATTTACAGTCAGATCCCTTTGGCCGCTTGGGTAACTCGCCATGCGCCCTCGACCACGTGTATTCACCTGGCCGAGCGCGCTTCACAAGGATACTAGGCGCTGCGCCGCATCCGTAAATCGTCGTGGTCAGTAGGATTGCCTGAACATTGTGCAAGCGCTTGCGAGGGGGCTATGGGCGGTATCGACGAGGTCGCGCGGCTCGCCGGCGTCTCCACCGCCACGGTTTCGCGGGCGCTCAGCGGCAACGGCGCGGTCTCCCCCGCGACTCGAATGCGGGTCGTCGACGTCGCGCACTCGTTGGGCTACGTCGTGTCGTCCAACGCCTCGAGTCTCGCTTCCGGGCGCACGAAGAACGTGGGCGCGGTCGTGCCGTTTCTCAACCGCTGGTTCTTCTCCTCGGTCATCGAGGGCGCCGAGCGTGCGCTGCTTCGCGCCGGCTACGACCTCACCCTCTACAACCTCGCCGGCGGCGGTGACGAGCGCCGCAGCGTCTTCGAGCACTTCCTGCTTCGCAAGAGAGTGGATGCCGTCATCGCCATCTCGCTCGAGCTCACCGAAGACGAGGTGAGCCGGCTGCTGGCGCTCGGCAAGCCCGTCGTCGGGGTGGGAGGTCCGCTTGCCGGCGTTCCGACGCTCATGATCGACGACGTGCGGGTGGCTCGCCTCGCCACCGAGCATCTGCTCGCGCTCGGCCACACGCGCATCGGCCACATCGGCGGAAACGAAGCGAGCGATCTCGACTTCCACATGCCCGCCAGCCGCCGCACCGGCTACGACGAGGCGATGCGCGCCGCGGGCCTGGCGCCCGAATCCATGCCGTTCCACGCCGGTGACTTCACCATTCAGGGCGGCTACCGCGCGGCGGCCCAGCTGCTGGGCGAGCAGAGTTCGCGACCGACGGCGGTGTTCGCGGCATCCGACGAAATGGCCATCGGCACCATTCTCGCGGCGCGCGACCTGGGGCTGAGCGTGCCGCACGACGTCTCGGTCATCGGCATCGACGGCCACGAACTCGCCGAGTTCTTCGGGCTCACGACCGTGGAGCAGTTCCCCGAGCAGCAGGGCGAGCGTGCCGTCGAGCTGCTCATGCAACGCTTGGCGACGGATGCCGTGGAGCAGCCCTCGACGAGTGAGTCGCTGCCGTTCAGCCTCGCCGTGCGGGCGAGCACGGCGCCGCCCGTCGGGTAGGACGCTTCACTCACCCGGATCGGTGATGGCTCCCGTCGACTCCGACTCGATCACGACGTGGCGCGTGCCCAGCTCGTCGGCGAGCGCCTGGCCGTCCTGGATCGCCTCCTCTTTACTCGAGAAGCTGCGGGAGCGCTCGGGCTCGCCCACCACCCGGTTGACCCATTGCCCCTGGTTGTCGAACGTCTCAACGTCGCCCGTGGCCATCGCTCCTCCTCGGATGCTGTCGCCTGTCGGCTGCTATCGGTGATCTTGGTCTATGACCTGCGGTATGTGGTCTGCGGTCTGGGTTGTGCGGTCTGTGTTCAGTCGCCCTCGCTTTCAGCTAACCCGGCGGATGCCGCGGCGACAACCCCGCCGTCAACTGCTGGCCGATAGAGTGTGGCAGTGGACGACGGAGCACGAATGGGCACGACCGAGGCACCTGTCGGTTCGAACTATTCCCGGCGACATCGCGCAACTGCGCCAGCGGATGCGGTCGGCAGGCTCGAATGGGTCACGCAACGCCTGGCGCGGTCGCTGCAACGCGCGGTAGAACTCGTCGCTGCGGATAACGACATCACAGTCGCCGAGTACCACCTGCTTCTGGCGACGAGCGATGACGTCGGCCGGTCGAACGCAGAGCTTGCCCGTCTCATGTTCGTCACACCGCAATCGGCCAATCACGTTCTCGCCGATCTCGAACGTCGCGGATTCGTGGCGCGTACCGACGACCCAAACCACGGCCGGGTGCGCAAGACCGCGCTCACGTCTGCGGGCCGGACCGTGCTCAAGGCCTGCACCGACCGCATTGCCGGTATCGAGGCGCGGGTGCTGGCCGGGCTCGACGAGGAGCAACGCCGCATTCTGCTGCCTGCCCTGCAGCAGGCCGCAGACACCATCGCCGGGGGCTACTTCGGCGACACGGCTGAAGAGCTGCGTGCCGTCGCCCATCGGCGCACCCGCCAGCCCCCCTCGTGAACCTCGCGTCCGCCTGAAAACCCTGCTCAGTGCGGCCAGCCGCCGCCCAGTCCGAAGCGGCAGAACTGCAGCGCGTGCCGCAGGTGCTCAATGTCGCCCTCCGGCAGGGTCGAGACCATCTGCTCCTCGATCCAGCCGACGGCGGGCCTCAAACGCTCAAGCAGTTCATGTCCGGCGCTTGTGACGGTCAGAAGTTGTCGCTGGTGGTGCGACGGATCGCGCGCGCGCGACACCATGCCGTGCTCTTCCAGTTCCGCCGTGACCGTCGACATCGACTGCGGTCGCACGAACGAATTCTTCGCCAGCTCGGCGGATGTCAGGCCGGGGCGCCGCGCGAGAACGGTGAGCGCGGTGTATTGCGTCACGGTCAGACCGGCCTCGCGGGTCACCGACTCAAGCCGGGAACGGATGGCCAGCTCGACCTGCTTAATGAGGTACAGCAGCGTCACGCCCTCACGCCCCGCGTCAGCCGGACCCGGAGGGCGCGCCGTCTCGACGCTCACGTGGCCAGCCCGGCGATGAAGGCACTCATCGCATGCTCGACATCGCTGAGGTCGAGCGTGCGAGGGTCGGCGTTGCTTGCGCGGATCTCGAGCACGGCGATGCCCGCTTCCTCAAGCGCGAGCGTGATGAATGAAGCGCCGGGAACGTCGTCTGCGACGAGATGCACCACCCCGTCGACCCCGTGCGTCCTGGCCTCCTTCACGTACCATTCCGGCGCGAGCGGCGGCGCGTAGAGCAGATCGGTGATGCCGACGAAGCGCGCCGCGAGGGCCTGGATGGCGTCGTCACCGTAACGGATGTAGCCGTCCGCGGCGATCGCGAGGTACATCGACCACACGAAGACGGCGCCGTACTCCTCCTCGAACCGACGGTACATGGAGGTGTCGCTCCAGAGACCTCGGCCAACCCACATCAGGCGGGTACGCTCCCCCTCGCAAACGGCGCCCCCCGCAGCGACCATGCCGGCGACCTCGTCGCGCAAGGCCCTTGCCGCGTCCCTTCCCCATTCGCTGCCCCGATGCCACTGCGGAACCATGACCGCGGGAATCGTGTCTGACACGCGCACGGGAGTGGGCCGGGCCGCCGCGATCAGGTCGCGGGTCTCCCGGTTGTACTCCTCCTGCTCGTTGATCAGCCGCATCACGCGCTCAAGCCTGCTCAACTCGAACGTGCGCCCGGTACGTTCCTCGAGAAACTCGATGAGCAGCCGGTTCTCCGCCGCCATCAAGGCAATGCGCTCCGGCCCGAAGACCCGGTCCCAGTGCCACCGGGCCAGTTCCCACCACGGCCCGTCCGGCGTGATGGCGGCCGTGCGCTCGTAGGCGAAGTAGCCGATCGATGGGTCGTCCGTCCAGGCCTCGAAAACCTTGCCGGTGGCATCCCCGCTCAGTTCCGCGATGACGAGATCCGGCTTGGGAAGGCCGCCCCAGGGCGCGCCTTCGGCATCCAGCCCGCGGGACCCGAGGGCGAGCACGTCGTATTGCCTGCTGTCGTCCGGGTAGCCGCTGCGCGCGACCTGCTCGAGGCTCTCGGCGGCGGCCTGCTTGGCCGTCACGATCGACGCCCACCATTGGTTGACGACGTACGGGATTCCCATCGCGCGCAGAATTTCCTGCGGCGCGTCGGCGTTCACCAGCGCGAATCTCTCGCCGTCGGCGACGGCGGCGCGCAACGACGCAAACCACTCGCGCTGATGGGTAAGGGCGGCCGACGCGGATTCCAGCCGCGTCACGATGCGGCTCGCAGCGTCTCGACGACCGCCACGACCTGTTCGAGGTCGTCGGCCGCCTCGCCGCGCACCATCGCGGCGGCCACGTCGGCCTGTTCGCGCTGGTGCCGCCAGTCCCACGCCGGGGCCTCGTCGTGCGGGCGCACCACGCTCAGCAGTGCACGGGCGCCGCTCGCCGCGATTGCCTCGCGCGTTGCCTTCGCCCTGGCGGCCATCGTCGACGATGCCGCGGCGGGCGCACCAGCAAGGCGGGCCGTCGCGAGCTCGCGTAGCAGAGAGTCTCTGTCCCGCGCGATCCGTGCCGGGAGCCGGTCGGTGAGAATCGGGTCACCCCAGTCGTGGTCCTCGCCCACGACCCTGGCGCCCGCGCCCTCGATGGCGCGGTACACCTCATCCCCGAGCGGCGCGCTTCCCGTGAGGAAGACCGGGAAGCCGGCATCGTCGGCCTCCGAACCTGCGTCGCGCAACAGTCGCGCCGCATCGGTCGGCGGCAGCGCCGCAGCGACCCGGTAGCCATGCAGGGCCGCCGTGCCGCTGAGTCTCCCGGACCGCCGCCAGGAGCGCCGTCGCTCGAGTTCGCCACGAACATCCGCGAGCTCATTTCGCGCTGCCTCGATTGACCGCGTCGAGATGCCGCCCGAAGCCCACGCCTCGACCATCTCCCACATCGTCGCGAGCTGAGCGACGTTGTACTGCAGTGTGCTCTCGCGGTTCTGGTGCACCTGATCAACGAGGTGCACCGGAGGGGCGATCGCGCCGCGTCGGTGCAGCTCCTGCAGCGTGTAGAACAGCCGCACCGACGCCTCGCAGTCGCGCGAGACGAGAATGCCGCGGAGGAAGTCCAGCGATCCTGCCATCACCGCCGCCAGCACCCGTGACGCCGCACGATCGACCGCGCGCCCCATCACCGCATCCGCCTCGTCGGTCAGCTCGTCGCCGGGGGCAATGCGGTACGGATGCGCGCCGGAGGCGGCGACGAGCACGGCGGGCACGTCGCGCCCAACGATTCCAATCACCGGCCGGCCCGACGCGGCCACGATCGCCACCGCGGAGCGCACATCGCGCGCCGCTCGTTCGAGTTCCGATGTCATAGGGCGCCGGCATCCTTCAGAGCCGCGATCTGCCCCTCGTCGTAACCGAGGAGCTCCGTGAGCACCGACGCGGTGTGCTCGCCCAGCCAGGGTGCGGGCCGGTCGAGCGATGTGCTGCTGCCGGAGAAGATGATGGGCACGCCGGATCCGTAGAGCTCCTCGGCGACGCCGAAGACGGGGTGGCGGAGCTGCTCGACTTCGCCACGGCTGAGCACGAGCGGATCGCGAACCGCGTCACCGGTTTCGCGAACGGGCGCCGAGGGAACACCGTGCTCCTCGAGGCGCCGAACCGCTTCCGCCGCCGTGAGGTGCTGCGCCCACCCCGCGATCATGGCGTGCAGCTCATCGGCGTTATGCACGCGGTTGTCGCGCCGGGAGAATCGGTCGTCGTCCGCGAGCTCGGGCACACCGAGCGCCTTCATGACGCCCTCACTGAAGGCGTCGGTCGGTCCGCACAGGGCAAACCAGCCGTCCTGGGTGGCGAAGACGCCGAACGGCGCGAGCCGGGGAACGTATGAGCCGGTGCGCAACGGCATCCCGATCTTCTCGAATGCGTCGAACGGCTCACAGGCAACGAGCGAAGTGAGGGTACCGAGCATCGAGACGTCCACATGCTGCCCTTCGCCCGTCCGCTCGCTCTCGAGAACCGCAGCGAGAACGCCGATCACGCCGAACAGCGGCGCGACCATGTCGGCAATCGGCAGCCCGAACCGCACGGGCGGGTCGCCGGGACTTCCCGCGGTCAGCATCGTGCCGCTCAGCGCCTGGATGATGGTGTCCATCGCCTTGCCGCTTCCGGGGCCACCCTGCGCGCCGAATCCGCTGATCGACGCGTACACCAGTCGACGGTTGAGCTCGTGCAGGGTGGCGAAATCGACACCGAGCCGCTCGGTCACGCCCGCACTGAAGTTCTCGACGACGACGTCGGCCGTAGCCGCGAGCTCGAGGAACACCCTGCGACCTTCGGGAGTCTTCAGGTTGAGCGTCATGCTCTCCTTGTTGCGCCCGCGCAGCATCATCGACACCGACATGTCGTTCTCGCCGGTGCGCCGCGCCTGCAGTCCGTTCTCGCTGTAATAGGGAGCGTTGTTTCGCGAGGTGTCTCCGCCGCGCTCCGGGTTCTCGACCTTGATGACGCGCGCCCCGAGCCCGGCCAGCAGCAGCGTGGCATACGGTCCTGATAACGCGGTCGTGAGGTCGAGTACCGTCTTGCCGGTCAGTGGTCGCGCCGTGTCGTTCATTCGGTGTCTCCTTGTTGTTCAGACGAGCGGATGCGCACCTCGTCGCCTTCCCAGGCGAACTCGGTGCGGAACCCCTCCTCCGCGGTGATGCGTCGGATGTAGTCGATGACCGTTCGCCCGAGGTCGTCATTGCCGTGCGGCACCGGCCTGCCCTTCTCGTCGATCCAGCAGGGCACGATGCCCCAGTGCAGATGCCCGGAAGGTGAGACGTCGAGCACGGCGACGGCCGTGTTGCGGCTCTCGGGGTGAAACGGGTACCAGCTGGGCAACCTGGGGTCCGGCTCGAAGCCGAACAGGGTGCGGCGGCGCTCGGCCCATCGGCGCTGCTCCTCGATTCCTGCCGCAGCGGGAGTGAGGGCGTCGGTGACCGTCACGAAATTGCCGAGGCCGTGGAAGATCGCGCGGTCGCGATACAGCTCAACGCCTCGCATGATGTGCGCGTGATGACCGATCACGGCCGTGGCGCCGGCATCCACGGCAGCGTGCGCGATCTCGCTCTCGTAGGCGGCGAGTTCGGCGGGCACGTGTACGAGGCCCTTGTGCAGGGCGACGACGAGGATGTCGACCGCCGCAGAGGCCTCCTCGGTGCGACGCCGCATGTCGGCCAGCGAGCGCGGGTCGGCGAACGTGTGCACGGTGGGTGGTCCTCCGGGGTTCGCGCCGACCGCCTCATAGTGGGAGTGCACGTGCACGTAGGCGCCGCCGGGCCGCCGGCTGGTCGCCCAGCTGTCCCTCGGGCCGACGCAGTTGAACGAGAGCACGCCGATCGTGCGCCCCCCACGCGACACGACGACGGGCTCGCACGCAGCCTCGAGATCCGCCCCGGCACCCGTCGTCTCCATGCCGACCGCGCGGGCGGCCTCGATCGTCTCGGCGATGCCCTCGCCGCCTGCGTCGCCGATGTGATTGCCTGCGAGAGTCAGAACGTCGAAGCCGGCTCGTGCCACGGCGGCCAGATGCGCGGGGTCTGCCGGCGGAGCCGGCACATCCGCCGTCGCCACGGTGCGCGTCGTCGCATGCGGCACTTCCAGCTGACCGATCGCTACGTCGGCGGCCCGCAGGAGTGACGACGCCGCCGTGAAGAACTGGTCGGGGTTCGGCCGGTCGACGATGAGGTCACCGACAGCCGCAATACGAATCGCATTCGGAACGGCGCGCATCATGAGCGCATCGGCGGTTCCGCGACGCCGTTGAGTTCGTCGACGAACACGCGCACCTCACGAGCGAGACGCTCCGGGGACTCCTCGCCGATCATGTGGCCGCCGTCCTCGAACAGCACCGCCTTCGCTCCGCGAACGTTCACGGCGGCGCGCAACGCGGACTGCGGCGAGATGACGCCATCGCGCATCGCCGCGAGTATCAGCACCGGCACGTTGATGCCTCGGTAGACTTCGGCGAGCGCCTCATCAGTGGTGGCGTCGGGGAACGGCTTGCCCTGGTTGATCTCCGCTTCATCGTCGGGTCGGCGTGCCGCTTCCTCGGCCGCTATGGCGAAGCGGCGCCGGCGCGACTCCAGCAGCGCGGGATCGTCGCTCCAGCCGGCCATGTGCTCAAGGATCCCCGTCACGACCTCAGGGTCGTGACGCTGCTCGATGAACCGGCGGCGACCGGCGGACGACGCCGTGCCGCCCTCGCGGTCGTGCGGGGTTCCGACGACGGAGACGAGCGCCTTGAGTCGCTCGGGATTGCGGCAGGCGATGTGCCAGCCGATCCCTCCCCCGTGCGAGATGCCGGTGTAGATGAAGCGCTCGACGCCGAGGCAGTCGGCGAACGCGCAGACATCGTCGGCCCACTGGTCGAGCCAGCTCTCCGGCGGCCGGCTCGGGTGCGTCGAGCGCCCGAAGCCGCGGGCCTGGATCGTGTAAACGTGGTACGAGGTGGGTTGGCCAGCGAGGATCTCGGGGTACGCGCCCGCCGCGAATCCCATTGCCGACGACAGCACGATCTCATCGCCCGAGCCGAACTCCTCGTACCAGAGCTCGCCGTCTCCTATATCCATCACGCTCATTGCTGCCTCTCCTCTATACGGCGACGCTGACGTTCTTCACGCCGGGCCCGCTGCTCAGCAGGGTCCGGCACCGGCGCGGCGGCCAGCAGCGTCTGGGTGTACCTCTCGCGCGGGCGCTCGTAGACCTGATCCGCCGAGCCCTTCTCGACAATCCGGCCGCCCTGCAGCACGACGATCGCGTGCGAGATGTGGCGTACGACCGAGAGGTCATGCGAGATGAAGAGCAGGCTCAGCCCGAGGTCCTGCTGCAGTTCTGAGAGCAGGTTGAGCACCTCCGCCTGCACGGAAAGGTCGAGAGCGCTGACCGGCTCGTCGCACACAATCAGCCGTGGAGACAGCATGAGGGATCGCGCGATGGCGATGCGCTGGCGCTGGCCCCCCGAGAATTGGGCGGGATAGCGGCGCGCGGCATCCGGGCTGAGACCGACCCTTTGCAACAGCATCGCGCTGCGATCCGCGATCGCGGCCGTCGTCATTCGGTGCTCGCGCGGGGCGACCCGGCACGGCTCCGCAAGGGTGTAGCCGATCGTCTTGCTCGGATCGAGTGAGCTGTACGGATCCTGAAAGATCACCTGCCGCTGCGACCCGAGGGCGCAGCGCTCGCGTCGCGGCATCCGCGTGATGTCCCGGCCCTCGAACAGCACTCGGCCGCCCGACATCGGCAGCATTCCGAGAATCGCCATGCCGGTGGTCGTCTTTCCCGAACCCGACTCGCCGACGAGTCCGAGCGTGGTGCCGGTCGGAATCTCGAAACTCACCCCGTCGACCGCGCGCTTGCGACGACGGCCGGTGCCGTGTTCCACCACCAGGTCCGTCACCTCGAGGATCGGCTGTTCGGCGCTCATGCTCTCACCTCGGCAAGCTCGTCGATGTGGATGCACCGGCTGGCTCGATCACCCTCGAGGTGCACGATGTCGATCGGCGCAACGCGGCACGCCTCGGTCGCCAGGGGGCAGCGTGCCGCGAAATGGCAGCCGACCGGCCACTCCTGCGGTGCCGGAACCGACCCCCCGATGGTCGGCAGCGGTTTGCCGGGCTCGGCGCCGTGCGGGTTCGAGCGCAGCAAGGCGGTGGTATACGGATGGCGCGGAGCCGCGAACACATCCGCGACACGTGCGCGCTCCACCACCTCGCCCGCGTACATCACGATGGCCCGGCTGCAGAGGTCCGCGACGACGCCCCAGTCATGGCTGACCAGGATCACAGCCATCTGAGTCTCCTCCTGAACTGTGCGCAACAGGTCGAGGATGTCGGCCTGCACCGTCACATCGAGCGCCGTGGTCGGCTCGTCAGCGATCAGCAGCTCGGGCCGACCGGCGAGCGCCATCGCGATCGCCACGCGCTGAGCCATGCCTCCCGAGATCTCGTGCGGATACCGTCGGGCGATCGCGGGGTCGAGGCGCACCGCGGCCAGCAGTTCCTCGCAGCGCGCCCGCGCGTCGGCTCGGCTGACCCGGTCATGGGCACGCACGGCCTCGGCGATCTGCGAGCCCACCCGGAATGAAGGGTCGAGGGCCACCATCGGCTCCTGCGAAATCATGGCGATCCGAGCTCCCCGCACCTCCCGCAAGCGAGCGTGAGGCATGCCGACCAGTTCTTCGCCGCTCAGCCGGATCGATCCGCCCGTCACGCGGCCGTTGGCTCCGAGCAGGCCGAGCAGCGCGAGAGCCGTTACCGTCTTGCCGCTTCCGGATTCGCCGACCAGGCCAACCACCTCGCCGGGATGAATGTCGAAGTCGACCCGCTGGATCGCGGTCGTCTCCCGCCCTTCCGCCCCGAATCCGACCGTGAGGCCGCGAACCGACAGCAGCGCCCCCGGCGTCACGGCCATCCGTGCTTCGTCGTCTCGGTCTGCACCCGTCGTGTGCACCTGGCTCTTCCCAGCCTGCGGTGCCGAGGGCTTGCCCTCGAGGCCGGCAAGGGTGAAGCGCTCCTGGTTCGCGTCGCGTACGGCGTCTCCGAGCAGGCAGAGAGCAAGCGTCGTGAGCGCGATAACGCCCCCCGTCGGCACGAGGAGCCAGGGGTCGATTTGGATGATCGTGGCCGCCTCGGCCACCATGCCGCCCCACGTCGGAGACGGAGGCGGCGGCCCGAACGCCAGGAACGCGAGGCCCGTCTGGATGCCGAGCGTCGCCGCGGAGAACAGAGTCACCTGCACGAGCAGAACACCGCGGATCTGCGGCAGCACATGGTTGGCCATGATGCGTACCCGGCTGAGCCCGGACACCCGAGCGGCCCCGATGTAGAGCTCCTGCCGCACAGAGAGCGCAGCGCTGCGAAAGACGCGGATGAACGCCCCGCTCGCCAGCACACCGACACTCACCATCGCCACGAACATGTTGTTGTTGAAGATGGCAAGCACCGCCAAGGTGATGATGGTGCCGGGAATCGACAGCAGCACATCGACCACGCGCAGGATCACGCGGTCGAGCAGCCCGCCGACGTAGCCGGCGAGGATTCCGAGCGGGATCGCGATGATCAGCATGGCGACGACCGCCACGACGACGCCACTCAACGACTCCTGCCCGCCGAAGAGCAGGCGGCTGAGAACGTCACGCCCGAGAGAGTCGGTACCGAGCAGGTGTGCGACGCTTGGGCCCTGCCTGACGATTCTGAGATTCTGTGCGAGTGGGTCGTGCGGAGCGATCCACTGCCCGGCGAACGAGGCACCGACGATCAGAATCAGAACGACACCGGAGACGACGCCGAGCGGCTTGCGCAGAACGCGCCGAACAAGACCCGCCGACATCGCACGGCTTCCATTGCTGCGGTTCATGGCACGCGCACCTTCGGGTTCAGCACTCCGTAGAGCAGATCGATGATCAGGTTCACGATGATCACGAACAGGGTGAAATAGACGCCAACGCCGAGTACGACCGGCAGGTCATGCGACATGGTGGCCTGGGTGACGAGTGTTCCGAGGCCGGGGAGCACGAAGACGTTCTCCACAAAGACCGCTCCGGTCAGGGCTCCGACTACCGTGATGCCCAGGATGGTCAGTGAGGGCAGGGCAGCGTTGCGCAGAACGTGCTTCAACACGATTGACCGCTCACGGATGCCGGTGGCCCGCAACACGCGGATGTAATCGCGGGCGAGCACGTCCATCGCGGAATCGCGCATCTGCTTGGCGACGATCGTGACGCCTCCGAGCGAAAGGGCCGCCACGGGGAGGACAAGTGAGAGGAGCCAGCGCCCAGGATCCTGCAGAAGTGAGGTATAGCCGGTCGCGGGGAATATGCGAATCGCGACGGCGAACAGAGCGACGAAGAGTATTGCAACCCAGTAGCTCGGCAGGGCCAGTCCAACGAGCGAGATGGCGTCGAGAAACTTGCCGAGAACGCCTCCCCGAACGGCACTGAGCAATCCCAGACCGGTACCGATCACGGCGACGACCAGTGTCGACAGAAGGATCAGCGACAACGTGACCGGCACACGCGCGAGGATCAGCGTCTCGACCGGGTCTCCGCTGAACACGGATGTGCCGAAGTCACCGTGCAGCACCCCGCCGAGCCACGTTCCGTACTGAATCAGCAGTGGCTGATCCAGGCCGAGTTGGTCTCTGAGCCGGGCGATCGAGTCGGGCGTGGCGTTCGCACCGAGGATCGTGCGAGCCGGGTCGCCAGGCACAAGCGACATCAGCAGGAATATCGCGATCGAGGAGATCACGATCAGAACGATCGACAGAAGCAGTCGATTGACGATGAGTCGAACCATGGGACGCAGTTCTCCAGAGGGCCCGGCCGGTCTGACCGGGCCCCGTCGGTGGGTGGGTGGAGCGGTCTTCTACTTCGTGCGCTTCCAGGCGTACTTCGCGTCGGGCGCCTGCGGCAGCGGGTTGGGGTTGAGCGCCGATGCCGTCACATTCGTGATGTTCTTGCCGATTGCGAAGATGTTGTCCGTCGATACCGCCGGCAGGAACCATGCGGCATCATTGGCGGCCTTCGTAATCTTCTCGTAGGCCTCCGTGCGCGCCGAGTCGCTCGTGCTGGACTGGGCGTTCGAGTACAGCGTGTTCAGCGACTCGTCAGTGTTGCCGAAGGGGTTGGTGACCCCGGGCTGGGTGAAGTTGGTCAGCACCTGCGCCGAGTTGGCTCCGACAACCGGCCAGATGACCGCGGGGTACTGCTTCGTGAGCGATGCCTGGATGAAGTCGGGAACCGAGTTCTTCACCACGAGATTCACCTTGATGCCGATCTTGCCGAGGTCGCCGGCGATAGCCTGCGAGATCGTGGTCTGGCTGTCGAGGATATTTTCCGTGAGAACGGTCAGCTCGAAGCCATCCGGGTATCCGCCCTTCGCCAGCAACGACTTCGCCTTGCTGACGTCGTAGTGGAAGCCGTAGTCAGAGACGTAGCCGTTGGTGCCCTTGGCTCCCATTTGGCCGTTGGCCTGGGTGTACTCCGCGCCGAGTGCCGTCGCCAATGCGTCACGGTCGATCGCCATCGCCATGGCCTGGCGTACGTCGTCGTTCTTGAGCGCCGGAACGAGCGTGCCTTGCGTGTCGGCCAGCGTGAGGCCCCAGGTGAAGAACGGGGCGGTGACCAGCTTGAGTCCCGACGATTTCACGGTGGCTGCCGTCGTCGGCGAGACGCCCGCGAAGTCGACCTGACCGGTGGTCACAGCGGACGACACTGCGCTGGGGTCACCGATCACTTTGACAACGATCTTGTCGAACTGCTGAGCCTCTGCATTGAAGTACTTCTTGTTGCGTACGAAGGTGTACGACGCGCCGGAGACCGACTGAGAGGCTGAGTAGGTGTATTGGCCGGTGCCATCGCTCGAGGTGAGCAGGCTCTTCGGGTTGGCCAGGCCCTTCGGACCGATGATCTGACCCACGCTCCAATACTGCGAGAGGTAGTAGGGCGCATCCGGGTATGCCGATGTGTACGAGATGACGACGGTATCACTGGCCGGCGTGGCGATGTCGCTGATGGGGCCTGCGTACCGCGCGTCGCCGCCGCCCGCCTTGAGGAAGTACTCGAGCGATGCCTTCACCGCGGCGGCATCCATCGTTGCCCCGTCGGTGAATGTCACCCCTTTGCGAAGCGTGAGCGTCAGCTTGGTGTTACCTTCCGAAAGCTCCCATTTGGTTGCCAGGTCGGGGATCAGCGTGCCGTCGCCGGTCTGGTAGATGAGAGAGTCGTACGGCAGCGACGTGAAGATGGCGCTGCCGCCGGAGCCGCCCAGTGCCGGGTTCAGACTGATGGGCACGCCAGCGAACTGGGTAGTGAGGGTTCCGCCCTTGGTGCTCGTCGGCTCGCTGCTCGAACCTGCGGACGAACACGCCGTGACGCCGCAGATCACCGCCAGAGCTGTGACGGCCGCCAGCGCGATTTTCCGCACGGGGCTTCGTGATGCAGACATGGTGCTCCTTTGCAATGTGTGCGACTCCTGATCGACGCGGCTCCGCGTCGCAGGAACGAAAGTATCAGCTAACCTGATATTCACACAATAGGTCGATCATCACCGAGAGGTCACGCAATGTCGCGTTTCGTAACCCAGCCGATTGCCGCCGATTCGGCTTCCGTGCCCTTCGGCACCTCCTGCCTGCCTGAGCTGAACATGGGCGTGGAACTCTCTTCACACGGGTACGTCGAAGAGGAATACCTGCTGAATGGAACGGCCTCGGTGTGGCGTCACTCCGAGAACGGTTTGCAGGAGGCTGTGCGATCCGATGTGCCGTTTCGCACTCGAGTGCTGCTCCGGCGACCGTCGACTGGACACGGCTCGGGCCTCCTGCAGGTTGAGCCGCTGCATCCCGATCTCGACTCTGCGCTGGTCTGGAACGCGATCCATCCGTGGATCCTGCGCGGCAGCCACAGCTGGATGGGCGTCACGGTCTTCGCGCCCGTGGCGCAGCAGTTGCGCGACGTCATTGATCCCGAGCGGTACTCGGGGATCGACATCCCGCACGACGGCATGCAGTACGACGTGCTCGCATCCGCGATCCGGTCCGCAATCGCAGGCGATTTTGGTCCCATCGCGACCGAACGCGTCATTCTCGGTGGCATGTCGGCGACGGGCAGCTTCTGCAGGGTGGTCCTGCAGGATGGCTTCCACGAACGCTGGTCACGCGGGGGCGATCGACGCTTGATCGACGGCTACGTCATCGGCATCTCGTCGGGCGGGGCGGGGGCCGCCGGGTATCCGCCGCTGTCGGAGCACGACCCGGAGCGTGCCGCCGATGACCCGCGCCGAACGATCGACCCCCACGCCGCCGCCGCGTTCGAGGTGTTGAGCGAGACCGAGGCCGAGACCCACGAGCACGTCACCCGCGCTGATTCGGACGACACCGCCGCGCTGTACCGGCTGTACGAGATCGCGGCGACGGCGCACATCGAGGCGCATGCCGGTGTGCTGACGAACCAGCAGCAATTCGAGCGGCGCGGCGGCGCACGACCGGCGTTCGACGTGAGCGAGCCGCGCTCCGACGCACGGTTCGATCTCTATTTGCGCGGAGCATTCGACGCGATGTCCCGCTGGCTGACGAATGGCGAGCTGCCACCGAGGGCGGTGCGGTTCGCACACCGTGTGAATGGGGAGGAGCTGGTCCGCGACGCCGACGGAAACGTGCTCGGCGGCGTGCGACCCCCGTGGGTGACAGTGCCCACCGCGGCGTACGCGCCACACAGCACGGCCTCCGCCGAGTCGGAGCGGCCACCCGCGTGGATGCCGTTCAGCCGGCCCGACATGCTGGCACGGCTCGTCGGCAGTATGCGCCCGTTCCCTCTGGCCGAGTTGCGCGAGCGCTATGGGTCGCGCGCTGCATACCTGGATCGGTTCGCTGCTGCCGTCCGCGACGAAGTGAGCCGCGGCCTGTTGCTCGAGGAGGACGCGAGCGAGCTCTTGCGGCACGCGCCACAGCGCTGGCGCGGCTAGGCGACGGCCTCGGCCCGCCTCCACGCTCGGTAGCATGGAGCGCAACCTGAAGAAGGAGGCTTCCCGTGGCAGATTCATCATTCGACGTGGTCAGCAAGGTCGACAAGATGGAGGCGGACAACGCCGTCAACCAGGCGCACAAAGAGATCGAGCAGCGCTACGACTTCAAGAACATCGGCGCCTCCATCGAGTGGAGCGGCGAGAAGATCCTCATGAAGGCCAACTCCGAAGAGCGCGTCAAGGCCATCCTCGACGTACTGCAGTCGAAGTTCGTCAAACGTGGCATTTCCCTGAAGAGTCTGGATGCGGGCGAGCCCTACCCGAGCGGCAAGGAATTCCGTCTCGAGGCCAGCCTGAAGCAGGGCATCGAGCAGGATGTCGCGAAGAAGATCAACAAGCTCATCCGCGACGAGGCGCCGAAGAGCGTGAAGAGCCAGATTCAGGGTGACGAGCTGCGCGTCTCCTCGAAGAGTCGAGACGACCTGCAGGCCACGATCTCGCTACTGAAGGGCGCCGACCTCGACGTGGCGCTGCAGTTCGTCAACATGCGCTGACGGGGGTTTCGAGACAGCCGCTCCGCGGCCTCCTCAACCCGCTGTCGGGGTTTCGAGACAGCCGCTCCGCGGCCTCCTCAACCCTCGTCGCCGCGGGAGACGCGCACCATCTCGTCTCGCGGCACGACCTTCACCCGCGCCCGGCCCTCCGGCTCGCCGAGGGCGATCTCGTACTGGTCGAGGTTGTGCCAGCCGTCGATGTCGGTATAGACGATGCCGCGTTCGTTCAGCATCTCGATCACCGCGCTCTCCGCAGGGGCAGCCGGGTTCCACCAGCTGCCCTGGCTGTTGATCACGCGTGTGATCGTCTCCATCGCGTCCGACTTCGTGTGCCCGATGAGCCCCACGGGCCCGCGCTTGATCCACCCGGTGGCGAACACGCCTGGCATGACCTCGCGCCCCTGCGATGAGCCGCTCGACGTTTCGCCCTTGTGCAGAACCTGGCCTTCGCGGTTCGGGATCACCCCGCGCTTCTTGTCGAACGGGATGCCGGGCAGCGGCGACCCGAAGTAGCCGACCGCGCGGTACAGCGCCTGGATGGCCAGCTCGCGCACCTCGCCCGTGCCACGGACGCCGCCCTCGCCATCCGGTGCCGTGCGTTCATAGCGGATCGCCGCAACGTGACCGTTCTCGTCGCCAACGATCTCGAGCGGCTTCGCGTAGAAGTGCAGGTGCAGGCGACGCGACGCCGACCCGACCTCTCGCGCGCGCCAGCCCTGCAGCACGCGATCGATGACCATGACCTGCTTGTTGCTGGCGATCGCCGCCTTCGACGCCTCGTCGTAGTCGAAGTCCTCGTCGTAGAGCATCATGTCGACGTCGTTCAGCTCGCCCAGCTCGCGCAGCTCGAGCGGGGTGAACTTCACCTGCGCCGGGCCGCGCCGGCCGAAAACGTGAACGTCGGTGACGGGCGAGTTCTTCAGAATCTCGTACACGTTGGCCGGGATCTCGGTGGGCAGCAGGTCGTCCGCGTGCTTGGTGAGCATGCGCGAGACGTCGAGCGCCACGTTGCCGTTGCCGATGACCGCGACGGACTGCGCGGTGAGCGGCCAGGTGCGGGGCACGTCAGGGTGGCCGTCGAACCAGCTCACGAAGTCGGCCGCGCCGAACGAGCCGTCGAGTTCGACACCGGGCACCTCCAGAGGGGCGTCGTGCACGGCACCGGTCGCGAAGATGACGGCGTTGTAGTGCCGTTTGAGGTCGTCGAGCGTGATGTCCTCGCCGTAACGAACGTTGCCGAAGAGCCGAATATCGCCGCGGTCGATGATGGCCCGAAGCGAGTTGATGATGCCCTTGATGCGCGGGTGATCGGGCGCGACGCCGTAGCGCACGAGACCGTACGGCGCGGGCAGCTGATCGAAGAGGTCGATGGAGACGTCGAAGCCGCGCTCGGCCTTCAGCAGGATGTCGGCGGCGTAGATGCCGGCCGGCCCGGCCCCGATGATGGCCAGACGGAGCTTAGTCATGCGTTGGGTTCCTTCCGCGCTCAGTGCGAGCGCTCGACGATGGTCTCGGCGAATCGTCTCATCGCCTTCGTTGCCGGCCCCTCCGGCAACGGCGCGATCGCCTCCACGGCCTCGCGGGCCCAGCGATGGGCTTCGGCCCGCGTGTCGGCGGTGGCCGCGTGCGCGCGCAACTCGGCGATGGCGGCGGCTGCGGCATCCGTCTGCCCCTCCGCCTCTGGCACGCCGATGACCTCGCGCTCGAGCGCTGCCAGAAGACGAGCGGATGCGTCGTCAGACTCGGCTGCGACGCGCAGCTTCAGAAGCGGTAGCGTCGCGACGCCCGCCCGCAGGTCGGTGCCGGCGACCTTGCCGGTGTCGCCGTCGCTCGAGAGGTCGATGACGTCGTCGATGAGCTGGAACGCGATGCCCACCTTCTCGCCGAACTCGACGACAGGCTGCTCGAATTCATCGGGCGCGGAGGAGAAGACGACCCCGAACTGCGCCGCCGTCGCAATGAGCGACCCGGTCTTGTCGGAGAGCACCTGGATGTAGTGGTCGATGGGGTCGTCGCCCTCCCGCGGCCCGATCGTCTCGTGCAGCTGCCCGAGGCACAGGCGCTCGAACGTGTCCGACTGCAAGGTGATGGCACGCTCGCCGAGCGCGGCGATGAGCCGGCTGGCCCGCGCGAACAGCAGGTCGCCCGTGAGAACGGCGACCGAGTTGCCCCACACACTCTGCGCGCTGGGAACGCCACGGCGCAGCATCGCCTCGTCCATGACATCGTCGTGATACAGCGAGGCGAGGTGGGTGATCTCGATCGCCATGGCCGCCGTGACGACCTCGGGCGTCGGGCCGTCGCCCAGCTGTGCGGCGAGCATGGTGAGCATGGGCCGCACGCGCTTTCCGCCGGCCTCCAGCAGGTAGCGCGTGGTGACGTCGGCGAGCTCGTCTGCGAAGCGCACCTCGTTCATCAGGCCCTCTTCGACCTGGTCGAGGCCCTCTTCGACGCGCTTTGCGAATCGGCGCTCGGCGGGGCTGGAGAACAGGCGTTCACTGACTCCCAGCTGAGATGCGAGGGATGCGCGCCTGGCCTGTGCCGCCTGCGCAGCCCGGCCTGCTGGTGCGGCTGTGGACACTACTCCCCCTCGTTCGTCGAGCCGTGATCGTTCGTGCGGACGGGGGCAGATAGCGGCTTCGTGCCACGATGCAGCGCCACGATGCCTGCCGTCAGATTTCGGTACGCAACCCGTTCATAGCCCGCGGCGCGCACCCACGCGCTCAGCTCGGTCTGGTTCGGCCAGTCGCGGATCGACTCCATGAGGTAGTCATACGCCGCCGCATTCGAACTCGCGAGCCGGGCCAGCACGGGCATGCCGTACCGAAGGTAGGCGAAGTAGGCGCGACGCAGCAACGGCAGCGGCGGGTGCGAGAACTCGCAGATGACCAGGCGCCCGCCCGGCTTCGTGACCCGGTAGAACTCGGCGAGCGCGGCACGCGGGTCGACCACGTTGCGCAGGCCGAATGAGATGGTGACGGCATCGAAGAGGTCGTCGTCGAAGGGCAACGCCGTGGCATCCGCGTGGGCGAATTCAATGAAGGGGTTGTCGGCGTTGCGCGCCCGACCGACCTCGATCATGCCCGCCGAGAAGTCTGCGGCGACGACGCGCGCGCCGGTTCTGGTGAGCGCGGCGCTCGAGGTGCCCGTTCCGGCGGCGACGTCGAGAATGCGTTCGCCCGGCGCGGGGTCGATCGCGCGGGTCGTCGCGATGCGCCACAGCGCCGCGTTCCCCACGGACAGCACCGCGTTGGTGCGATCGTAATGAGTGGACACGTCGTCGAACATCGCGGCGACCTGATCGGGTTGCTTGGTCAAGTCGGCCTTGCTCACACGGGAAAGTCTATTCGGCTGACGCGACGTAGGCTTGTGTGGTGTCTGCACCCGCACCCGCACCCCACCTGCGCGCCACGAACGCGCTTCGCGTGACCACCCGACTGCTCGACGATCCCGGCCAGCTGATCCCGCTGCTCGACCCGCATCATCCGCTTCTGTGGATGCGCCGCCGCGAGGGCATGGCCGGCATCGGCGAGGCGCTTCGGCTCGAGTTCGCCGGGCCGACGCGCATCCGCGATGCCGCCGCCGCGTGGCAGCAGGTCGTCGCGAGCGCCGAGGTCGATGACGGCGTCGGTCTTCCCGGCACCGGGCTCACGGCATTCGGCGCCTTCACCTTCTCGCCGTCCAGCAGCATCTCGAGCGTGCTCATCGTGCCCGAGGTCATCGTGGGCCGGCACGAGGGCAGGGCGTGGATCACCCGCGTCTCGCGGCTCGACGACGACACCCTTCAGCCAGCGGATGCCGCGGCCGCCCCACACGCGGTCGCCGACCGCGCCGCCGCAGCCCACCCGCTGAATCCGCACGCCGCTCCGCACGCCGTAGCCTTCGGCGACGAGTACCGCCTGTCGCTGCTGCCCGGCTCCATGCCGCCGGCCGCATATCGCGAGGCGGTGCGTGACGCGGTAACGCGCATCCGCCGTGGGGATCTGGAGAAGGTCGTGCTCGCGCGCGACCTCGAGGGGCGGTTGCCTCTGGAATCAGACCTGCGCAGGGCGCTCATGGAGCTCGCGCTCGGCTACCCCGAGTGCTGGACCTACGCCGTCGACGGCCTCATCGGCTCGAGCCCCGAGACGCTCGTGCGGGTGCGGCAGGGCGAGGTGAGCGCGCGCGTGCTTGCCGGCACCATTTCACGTGGGCCGGATGCCGCGGCCGATCACGAGCGCGCGATCACGCTGGCGGCCAACCCCAAAGACCAGGACGAGCACGCGTTCGCCGTGCAGAGCGTGCTCGAGGCGCTCGCCCCGCACAGCCCCAACCTGGTGACGAGCGAGCTGCCGTTCACCCTCAAGCTGCCGAACCTGTGGCACCTCGCCACGGATATCGCGGGCACTCTGGGCGACGGCTCGACCGCGCTCGACCTCGTGGCGGCGCTGCACCCGACGGCCGCCGTGGCCGGCACGCCGACCGCCGACGCCATGGCGCTGATCGACGAGCTCGAGCCGTTCGACCGAGGGCGCTACGCGGGCCCGGTGGGCTGGGTCGGCGCGGACGGCGACGGCGAGTGGGCCATCGCGCTGCGCGGGGCGCAGGTGAGCGACACCGGCGCGATCACGGCGTACGCGGGGTGCGGGATCGTGGCGGAGTCTGACCCGGAGCGCGAGCTGGCAGAGTCGACCATGAAGCTGCGCCCGATCACGGAGGCGCTCGGCTGACCCAAGCGGCCGGTTGAGGAGCCGCAAGGCGGGTTGAGGAGCCGCAAAGCGGCGTCTCGAAACCCAGCCGGCGAACGGGGTTTCGAGACGTCGGCTGCGCCGACTCCTCAACCCACCTTGTCTGCGCCGACTCCTCAACCCGCTCAGCGTGCGAGCGGCACCTCGACGATGCTCGGCCCGGCGGCCGGCGCCGACAGCACCTGGTCGAGTTCACCGTGTGTGGTGGCCCGCGCGTAGCTCCAGCCGTAGGCGCCGGCCAGCGACTCGATGCTCACGCTCTGCGGCGTGAACATGACCCGCTCGAACGCCGCCGGCGGCGCCGAATGCGCCACCTCGAGCGCGTCGAAAATCGTGCCGCCCCCGTCGTTGCCCACGATCAGCTGCACGTTCGGCCGCAGCTCGCCCTCGCCGATCAGCAGGCCGCCGACGTCGTGCAGCAGGGTCAGGTCGCCGAGGAGGGCCCTGGTGACGCCGGGCCGAACGGCATCCGTGCCCTGTGTCGCGAGAGCGATGCCGACCGCGGTCGAAACCGTTCCATCGATGCCCGCCAGGCCCCGGTTCGCATGCACCCGGATCTTCTTGCCCGCCACCGTGCGGTCGGCGTCCCTGATGAGCCGGGAGGCGCCGAGAACCAGCCGGTCATTCGGCCAGGTGAACCGCCACACGCTCTCCACGAGCATGCGCCTCGTGACGGGCGCATGGATGGCGGCGTACTCCGCCTTCGCAAAGGCGATGCGTTCAGCCGGCAGGTACGAGCGCGACGCGTCGACGTCGGGAGGGGCGCTCTCCGGCCCGGTCTGCCCCGAATCGAGGATGCCCCTGCTCTCGACGACCCACGCCCCCAGCCAGGCGCGGGCATCGACGGGTGGGCGGGAGCCGTTGGCCACCGTGACGGATGCCGCGACGCGCACGTCGCGGCGCGCCGGGTTGTAGACCTCCGCCCCCGTCGGCGCGACGACGATCACGTCGACCTCCGACCGCGACAGCAGGCCGGGGATCTCTCGGCTGAGCGTGGGATGCCCGAACACAATCGCCCGCTCGACCCTGCCACCGAGGCGGCCGTCGGCGAGGAGCTCACGATAGGCGGCGACAAGGTTGCGGCCGTACCGGGAGCCGCTTGACACCTCCGCCAGCAGCGGCCAGCCGCCATCGTGGGCGAGCTGCTCGGCATCGGGGCCGGAGTCGTGGCCGGCAATCACGACCGTGCGGGGGCCGTGCTCGAGTTCGAGATGGGAGCGGCCGGGGTAGGTGGGAGGGCCGGGCATGGGGGCGGGGGTGGGTTTCGAGACGCCGCTTCGCGGCTCCTCAACCCGCTCGGGATTCTCGGGATTCTCGGGGCTCTCGGGCCGCTCGGGGCGCTCGGGACTCTCGGGGCGCTCGGGATGGGACAGGCCGGAGAGGGGCTCGCGGAAGGCCAGGTTGAGGTGCACCGGGCCCGGTGTGCCGGAAGACATGCCGTGTGCGGCATGTACCGCTTCGGCGGCGAGGTCGGCAGCAGCATCCGCTTCGCCGGTGGCTCCCTCGGGAGCAGGCACGTCGCGCATGAGCCGCACCGCGTCGCCGTACATGCCGGGTTGCACCGTCGTCTGGTTTGCCCGCACGCCGCGCAGTTCGGCGGGCCTGTCGGCGGTGATGACGATGAGCGGCACGCCGGAGTGGTGGGCCTCGAGGACCGCGGGGTGCAAGTTCGCGGTGGCGGTTCCGCTGGTGGTGATCACGGCAGCCGGCATGCGCGTTTCGACCGCAGTGCCGAGCGCGGTAAAGCCGGCCGAACGCTCGTCGATGCGCACGTGCAGCCGCACGGCTCCCTGCGCCTCGAGACCGGCCGCCGCAAGAGCGAGCGCCTGCGAGCGTGAGCCGGGGCTCAGCACGACATGCCGCACCCCCAGGCGCACGAGGGCAGCGAGCAGCGACTCCGCAAAAAGGGAGGCGGGGCTGACGGGGGCGGCCTCAGGCATCCGAGCGGCCGGGCTTGTCTGAATCGCCGCCCTTGTCGTCGAGGTCAGAGAGCTCGCGCTCAAGCCGCCTGATTCGCGCCTCGAGCTCCTGGTCGCGGCCGATTCTGCCGAGGAACTCGGGATCGTCGTCGGGTGCTGCCGCGCGTGCGGGCGCGCCCGCGCTGCCCCGCCGGGAACGCCCGAAGATGAACCACAGCCCCCCGCCGACGAGGGGGATCAGAACGATGAACACCCACGCCGTCTTCGGCAGCACGCGCACTCGCGCGCTGTCGTAGAGCGCGCAATCCACGATCGAGAACACGTAGAACGCGACGGCGACGACGCCGAGCACCACGTAGAGGCGGACCATGCCATCATCTTA
This sequence comes from Microbacterium sp. STN6, assembly GCF_026410545.1. Taxonomy (GTDB): domain Bacteria; phylum Actinomycetota; class Actinomycetes; order Actinomycetales; family Microbacteriaceae; genus Root112D2. The sequence continues at coordinate 31,913 of NZ_JAPMIT010000001.1, read as the reverse complement.
ATCCCAGCTTGCCGTGCCTAAACTGAGCGCTGTGAAACCCCGGTCCCCCTTCCTGCTCTACACGGTGCTGCGCCTGCTCTTCCTGGCCGCGCCGCTCGTAGGGCTGATGCTTCTCGGCGTCACCTGGATGATCGCGGTGCCGGTCGCCGCGGTCGTGGGCCTCTGCCTCTCCTACATCTTCCTCGCGAAGCCCCGCGAGGCGGTGGCGCGCGACATCTACGAGCGGCGCAACCGCGAGAAGCCCCTGCACACCGAAAACGACGACATTGAAGACGAGGCTCAGGATGCGGCGGCCGCGAGGCGGCCGGCATCCGACGAGGCCTGAAGGGAACGCGTCAGAAGCTGACGCCGAAGGCGATGCAGAGAAACGCGCCGTTCGCCAGGCCGACGATGCTCGTGAGCTGCAGCGCCAGAATCAGCTCGCGTGACGTCTTCGCGGTGACCACGATGAGCGCCGCCGGGATCGCCGCGAGCAGCGTGAAGAACGTGAGCCACGCGAACGGGTAGAACAGCGCGAAGAACGCGACGATCAGGTACGCGAGCACGACGAGCACGCAGTACAACACGCGCGACGCCCGTGCGCCGATCAGAACGGTAAGCGTGCGCTTGCCCGAGAGGCGATCCGGCTCGATGTCGCGCAGGTTGTTGGCGATGAGCACGGCACAGGCCAGGAAGCCGGCGGCGACGCCACCGAGCCAGCCCTCCAGGTTGACCCTGCCGGCCAGCAGGAACGTGGTGCCCGCCGTGGCCACGATGCCGAAGAACGCGAACACGAACAGTTCGCCGAGGCCGAAGTAGCCGTACGGGCGCTTGCCGCCGGTGTAGAACCAGGCGGCCGCAATGGCCGCCGCCCCCACGATGAGCAGCCACCACTGCTCGGTGCGGATCACGAGCGCGAGCCCGACGAGCGCCGCGAGCGCGAAGAACGCCAGCGCCACGATGAGAACGGTGCGCGCGTTCGCCCTGCCGGAGCCCGTGAGACGCGACGGCCCCACCCGGTTCGCGTCGGTGCCACGAACGCCATCCGAATAGTCGTTGGCGAAGTTGACGCCGATCTGCAGCAGCAGCGCGACCGCGAGGCACGCGAGCGCGCGAACCCAGTGCCACGTGTCGCCGCCGATCGCGACGACCGAGGCGCCGGTGCCGATGAGAACGGGCGCGATCGCGAGCGGCAGGGTTCGCAGTCGGGCGCCGGCGATCCAGTCGGCCGCCGTCGCCGGCTTGACCTTCGCCCGCGGCGGAACGGGGCGACCGCCCTTGCGCTTGGCGGCCGTGGCGCGACCGGCGCCGCTCTTGGCTCGATTGGCTCGGTTCTGACTCACAGCCCAGATTCTATCGGCGCCGGTTATGGAGCCTCGGTGTCGGCACTGCGCCGGGTCGGGGCACATGTTCAGTGCCACGCGCGTGAACCAACTATTCGGCCCGACCCGATGCGCGGGGGTCGGCGGTGTCGGCGGCGAGGCGCGTGAGCGCCACGCGGTCTGGCTTGCCCGACGCGAGCCGGGGCATTGTCGCAACCGAGCGGATGCGCGCCGGCGCCGCCGCGCGGCCGAGCGCAGCGGCCGCCGCCTCGCGCACGGTCGCCAGCGACGCGTGACCCGTGTCGCCGTCGCTGCCGGGCACGACCACCACTGGCACCTGCCCCCACTCGGGATCGTCGCCCGCGACGACGACCGCCTCCGCCAGCCCGGGCAGCGGCCGCACCACCCGCTCGACCGCGTCGAGCAGCACCTTCTCGCCGCCCGAGATGATCACGTTGTCGGCCCGCCCGAGCACGCTGACGGTGCCGTCGCCGACTACCGTGCCAAGGTCCCCCGTGCGATACCAGCGCAGGCCCTCGGCCTCGTGGAACGCGCGTTCGGTGCGCGAGGGGTCGCCCAGATATCCCTCGGCGAGCGCGGGGCCGGCGAGCTCGAGCTGCCCGTCGACGACGCGCGCCCGCATCGTTCCGATGGGGGCGCCGTCGTAGACGCATCCGCCGCTCGTCTCGCTCGAACCGTACGTGCGCACGACACGCAGGCCCGCCTCCACGGCGCGGTCACGCAGAGCCGAGTCGAGCGCCTGGCCACCCACGAGGATCCCGTCGAAGCGGCGCAGCGCCGCCAAGAGCGACGGGTCGCTCGCCGCGGCATCCGTGAGTCGCTTCAGCTGCACCGGCACGAGCGAGACGAAGCGCGCGTCGCCCGTCATGGCGGCCGCGGCCTGGGCGAACGCGACGGGATCGAAATGCCCGGGCGGCATGATGACGGGCTGCGTCTCGGCGGCGATCGAACGCACGAGCACCTGCACCCCGGCGACGTAGTGGGCGGGAAGGCACAGCAGCCACTGCCCCGAGCCACCGAGTGCGCCAGCGGATGCGGCTGCGCTGGCAAGCAGCGCATCCGTCGAGAGGGCCACGCGTTTCGGAACGCCGGTCGAGCCCGAGGTCTCGATGACGAGCGACACGTTCTGGGCGACGGTGGCTGGCAGGGGCGCGGCCGCTGCTGAGGCCGAGCCGTCGGTGGGGTCTGCCTGCCCAGGCGGGTCTCCGGCCGCGGCACCGGGCCCGATGGCGTCGGCGGGCCGGGGCAGCAGGGCGGGGCCGTCGCCGGAGAGCGCGGCGCGCAGCGGCTCGATGAGGTCGCCCGGCCGGGCCGCGGTGACGACGTGCAGGGGCCGCGTCATCCGTCGTGCCTGGTTGACAGCACTCGTGGCGACATCAGTACTGCCAGTCGAACGACGACCAGTCCGGATCGCGCTTCTCGAGGAAGGAATCGCGGCCCTCGACCGCCTCGTCGGTGCCGTAGGCCAGACGGGTCGCTTCGCCGGCGAACACCTGCTGGCCGACGAGTCCGTCGTCGACGGCGTTGAAGGCGAACTTCAGCATGCGGATGGCGGTGGGCGACTTGGTGAGAATCGTGCGGGCCCATTCGAGCGCCGTGGGCTCAAGCCGGTCGTGCGGCACGACCGCGTTCACGGCACCCATCTCGTACGCCCGCTCGGCGCTGTACTCCTGGGCGAGGAAGAATACCTCGCGCGCGAACTTCTGGCCGATCTGCCGGGCGAAGTATGCGCTGCCGTAGCCGGCATCGAACGAGCCGACGTCGGCGTCGGTCTGCTTGAAGCGCGCGTGCTCGGCGCTGGCGATGGTGAGGTCGCACACGACGTGCAGCGAGTGGCCTCCGCCCGCCGCCCAGCCCGGCACGACCGCGATAACCACCTTCGGCATGAAGCGGATGAGCCGCTGCACCTCGAGAATGTGCAGGCGTCCGATGCGCGCCGCTGCGGGCCCCGGAGCGACCGCCGCCGCGGGCCCTGGAGCGGCCGCCGCCGCCGCGGGTTGAGGAGCGGCCGCCGCAGGCGGACGCGTCTCGAAACCCTGTGCGCCCGCTGATGTCGAGACGCCGCTGCGCGGCTCCGGGGCCGGCTCAGCGGCCGGCCCCGGGGCCTGCTCGCCCGCCTCGTACTGGTACCCGTTGCGACCGCGGATGCGCTGGTCGCCGCCTGAGCAGAACGCCCAGCCGCCGTCCTTGGGGCTCGGCCCATTGCCGGTCAGCAGCACGACGCCGATGCGCGGGTTGGTGCGCGCATCCTCGAGTGCCGCGTACAGCTCGTCGACGGTATGCGGCCGGAACGCGTTGCGCACCTCGGGCCGGTTGAATGCGACGCGGGCCACGCGCCCGTCATGCGTCTGGTGGTAGGTGATGTCGGTCAGGGCCTCGAAGCCCGGCACGTCTCGCCAGGCGCCGGCGTCGAAGATCTCGGATACCTGCTCGGTCATGTTCCCAGTCTGGCACCCCTCGACATCGCGCCCGCAGGTGCCAGACTGGCAGCATGCCCGTCGCGCCGCTGCCGTCCTCCGCCGAGCTTCTGGCCGCAGCGCGCGTCGTCTCGCTGCCGATGGTCACGCGCTTCCGGGGCATTCGCACGCGCGAGGCGGTGCTGCTCGAGGGCCCCGAGGGGTGGAGTGAGTTCTCGCCATTCGTCGAGTACGGCGACGCCGAGGCGGCGACCTGGCTGCGCGCCGCGATCGACTTCGGCTGGAGACCGCAGCCCGCGCCGCAGCGCACCGAGATCCCGGTCAACGCGACCGTGCCCGCGCTGCCGGCTTCCGAGGTCGCCGCCCTCCTCACGCGCTACCCCGGCTGTCGCACGGCGAAGGTCAAGGTCGCCGAGCCGGGCCAGGGCCTTGCGGATGACGTGGCGCGGGTCCGCGCGGTTCGAGAAGCCATGGGACCGGCGGGGCGCATCCGTGTCGACGCCAACGGCTTGTGGAATGTCGACGAAGCTGAGCACGCCATCCACGCGCTGGCCGAATGCGACCTCGAGTACGTCGAGCAGCCGTGCGCGAGCGTCGCCGAGCTGGCTGAGATCCGCCGGCGGGTGAAGCACATGGGTGTGCCCATCGCCGCAGACGAGAGCGTTCGCAAGGCCGCTGACCCGCTCGAGGTCGCCCGGGCGGGCGCCGCCGACATTCTCGTCATCAAGGCCCAGCCGCTCGGCGGAATCCGTGCCGCGCTCGAGATCATCGCCTCCGCCGGTCTGCCCGCCGTCGTCTCCAGCGCCATCGACACTTCGGTCGGCCTGGCGATGGGCGCCCGCCTGGCCGCGTGCATGCCCGAACTGGAATATGACTGCGGGCTGGCCACCGCGGCGCTTCTCGCGGCAGACATCACTGACGAGCGGATGCTGCCGGTTGCCGGCACCGTGCCTGTACACCGCGTCGCGCCCTCCCCGGCACTGCTCGAGCAGCACGCCGCCGACGCCGACCGCCGTGCGTGGTGGCTGGCCCGGCTCGAGCGCTGCTACGGGTTGCTCGGGGCGAGCCCAGGCCGGTAGGGCGCCACGTCGTCGATCTCGCCCGGACCGGCGACGACCTCGACGTTCTCGTCGGCAATCACCTCGCCCGATTCAGTCACGAAGGCGACCCTGAGGCGCTCGCCGGTAGTGGCGCTGCGGTAGATGCGCGAGGGCCCGTACTCGCTTGCGCGGTACGTGTCGCCCCACTGCACGAGGGCGCCGAGCACGGGCAGGAGCGCTCGCCCGCTCTCGGTCAGGTGGTACCCGAGTCGCTCCCGGCCTCCGTCGTCGCGGTAGGGGCGGCGCTCGAACACGCCCGATTCCACGAGCTTGTTCAGCCTGGCGGTCAGGATGTCGGAGGGTATGCCTAGCCTCGACCTGAAGTCAGAGAAGCGGGTGACGCCCCGGAACGCGTCGCGCACGATGAGCACCGACCAACGGTCGGCAAGCAGTTGGGCGCTGCGCGCAACCGAGCATCGCGGCTCGGTGAGAGCAGCGGTTGCACTCGCGTCCTTCTCAGCCATAGGCCCAGTGTATCTCCGATTTCAGAGATAGGTTTGTTTTTCAAACTCATCGTGCTACGGTTGTCACTTCCACACGGGAGCAACGATGCTCCGGCACTCGCCACCCGCTTCGAAAGGCCTTCCCGTGAGCACCTCCGTCCTCCCCGTGAGAACTTTCACCCCCCGAACTCTTGGCAACAGCGCCAGCTTCCTGACCGCCGCGGCCGTCATCGTGATCGCCCTCTGGTCGAGCGGGTCGCCGGCCATGGTGTACCCGCTGTACGAGCAGTCGTGGTCGCTGACGGCGACGACGATCACTGAGGTGTTCGCCGTGTATCCGGTGGTGATGGTGATCACCCTCGTGGTCTTCGGCAGCCTCTCCGACTCCATCGGCCGCCGCGCGGCCATGCTCGCGGGTCTCGTCTCGATCATGGTTGGGGTGCTCGTGTTCGCTCTCGCCCCAGACGTCGCGTGGCTCTTCGTGGGTCGCGTCTTCCAGGGCCTGGGTGTCGGCCTCGCCCTCAGCCCCGCCGGTGCGGCGCTCGTCGAGTACAGCGGCAGCCGATCCAAGGCGGGCTCCGCCAACACCGTGGCCATCGCTATCGGGCTCGCGCTGGCGACGCTGGTGGGCGGCGGCCTGCTGCAGTACGCACCCTGGCCGCGGGCGCTCACCTTCTGGGTGCTGCTCGTCATCACCGCGCTCGTGACCGTCGCCGCGCTGTTCCTGCCCCGCAAGGCGGCGGCCGCATCGGTGCAGGGCGGCCCCGTCGAGCGCTGGCGGCCGCAGGCCATTCACGTGCCTCGTGAGATTCGGGGGGTCGTGATCACCGCTGCCCTCGCCGTCACGTCGACCTTCGCGCTCGGCGCCGTGCTCATCTCGCTCGGCGCGCAGCTCGTCAAGACCGTGCTGCACACCGACAACGCGCTCGTAGCCGGCGCCGTTCTGGCAGTCGGCTCCGTGGCGACCGGGGCGGTCTCGCTCACGCTGAGGCGCCTGTCCCCGCGGCCCGCCGTCGTACTCGGCGGAATCGTGGGCGCGGTGTCGACGGGCGCGCTCGTCGCGTCGGCGGCTCTCTCGTCGCTCGCCCTCTTCGCCGTGGCGGCCATCGCCTTCGGGGTCTCCGGCGGCCTTCTGTTCCTCGGCGCCCTCGGCCTCATCAACGGGCACGCGCCCGCCCAACACCGCGCGGCGACCCTCTCCGTCGTGTATCTCGTGGCCTATATCGGCCAGGGTGTGAGTGCGGTGAGCCTCGGCGTGCTCACCACGGCCGTCGGCCTGCCCTCGGCGCTCGACCTGCTCGGGCCGTTGCTGATTCTGCTCTCCCTCGCCACCGCCGCGACCGCCCTCGTCACGACGCGCGTGCACATGAGAGTGAACGCCAGGCAGGCGACCGGCTGCACCGCCATCGACGGCTGAACGCCGATGCGCGCCTGCGGCGGCACGTGGCAGATTATTGAGTGCAATCCAATAGGCTGTCGCTCGTGGCTACCCGATTGAGCGATCTCGCTGCGCAGGCCGGCGTGAGCACGGCAACGGTAAGCCGGGTGCTGAGCGGCAAGGTCGGCGTGTCGGCCGAAAGCAGGCAGGCCGTGCTCGCCGCGCTCGACGTGCTCGGCTACGAGCGGCCGGAGCGGCTGCGGTCGCGGTCGGCCGGGCTCGTAGGGCTTTTGGTGCCCGAACTCGAGAACCCTATCTTCCCGGCGTTCGTGCAGGCCATCGAGGGCGGCCTGAGCCGAAAAGGCTTCACGCCGCTGCTGTGCACGCAGTCTCCTGGCGGCACGAGCGAAGACGAGTATGTCGAAATGCTGCTGACGAGGGATGCCTCGGGAATTGTCTTCGTATCTGGCCTGCATGCCGACACGACCGCGAGCATGGAACGCTACCAGCGACTGCGAAGCCGGGGCCTTCCTTTCGTACTTATCAACGGCTTCTCTCCTGACGTCGACGCCACGGTCTTCTCGTGCGACGATGCAGCGGGGGTCGACCTTGCCATCGGTCACCTCATCTCTCTCGGCCATCGTCGCATCGGTCTGGCCACAGGCCCTCAACGGTTCGTGCCAGCCAAGCGCAAGCTCGACCGCTTCGCGGAGGCACTGCGCTCCCGCCTCGACATCGCAAACGTCGACGAATCGATCTCGCTCTCGTTGTTCACCGTCGAGGGCGGGCAGACAGCCGCCGGCGCCCTGCTCGACTCCGGCCACACCGCAATCGTCTGCGGTTCGGACATCATGGCCCTCGGCGCCATTCGGGCTGCTCGCGCACGGGGCCTTGCCGTGCCGAACGATGTCTCGGTCATCGGTTTCGACGACTCGAAGCTCGTGGCATTCACGGACCCGCCGCTGACGACCGTACGGCAACCGGTAGGCGCAATCGCCGACGCGGCGGTGAACACGCTGGTTGCGGAAATCGAGGGCGTTGTCGGATCCCACTCCGAAATGCTGTTCCAGCCCGAGCTCGTCGTACGCGGCTCGACCGCCCCGGCGCGCTGAGGCAGACAGACGGATGCCGCGGTCGGCAGGCACGCCTGCCGACCGCGGAACATCCCCTTGTCGATCACTGACTAGAGCAGCTTGCCGACCCGGGCGAACGGCACCGAGAACGTGTCGTAGTCCTCCTTCTCAGCCGACGTTGACTCGTCAGCGCTGTATGGGTCGAGCGCGTGATCCAGCGTTGTCGGATCCTGAGGCAACGAACCGATCGACGACTGGCCGAACGTCGAGATCAGCATGACGCCGATCCCCTGGGATTCGAGCTGTGCGCGGGTGATGCCAAGAGCCGTCAGCGGGATCTTGATCTCGTAGATCGTGTCCTGCTTCGTGTCGTGCCCCTTCGTGAGCATGTCCACGTACTTGCTTGAATCGCTCAGGTCAGCGGGCGTGTAGCCCTCGTATCCGTTCGCGTCGATTCCGTACAGGGCCGTCGGTGCGAAGCCGTCGCCATGCGCGTACTCGATTCCGGCCTTCGTGAAGCTCGTAACCTCGGCCGGCTCATAGTCGAACGTTCCGCCCGCGTTGAGCGTGAACATCGCCGGCTGTCCCACGCCCACTTTGCTCGAGAACATCGCCATGTGGTCGAGCTCCTTGCTCGAGAACGTGTCTCTGATGCCCCAGATGCCATCTGTGGTGCCGTCGATGAGGCCATCACTGCCGACTCCCGGTGTGACGTCGAACGCGAGCGACTGGGGAATGTCGCCGTTGTAGGGCTTGCCGTTATCACTGATCGGGTACCCCTGCGCGGGGTCGATGACATCCGTCACATTCGTGAATTGCCACATGAGGTAGAGGTTCTGGTCGTCCCACGCACCGTAGAGCGCGTACGGGTCGTAGACCGGGCCCTCGTGGTCGCCTCGGAAACTGCGCGGATCATCGTTGGCCACACCTTGAGCGATGATCATGTCCGGCGTCCAGTCGTCGGCCTTTCCATCGATCGTGATGGTCTTCTTCTCGCCGACCTGCCCATTGGGATTGGTCGCGTAGTGGCCATACGTGACGGGAGCGCTGAACGAGCCCTCGGCTCCGCCGGTGTCGCCGCCCGTGTCGCCGCCCGTGTCGCCGCCATCGTCACCACCGTCGCTCGGAGTCAGAGCCGTCACATCGACCGGCCCCTGCGCCGCGGAGACATTTCCCGCCGCGTCGACAGCGAGGATCGAGTAGTGATAGAGGGCTCCCTTGGTGACGTCGGAGTCGACATACGTCGTCTCCGTCACGGTCTTCGAGGTTGGCGCTGCCACTCCGGTGCGAACGACCACGTACCCGGCCACGCCGGTGTCGTCGCTCGACGCCGTCCAGTTGAGCGTGATCTTGGCGTCCGTCGCCGTGGCGGTCACGGTTCCAGGCACCGTCGGCGCCGTCTTGTCATCGGTGGGCTGCGATGCGGTCGTCGCGGACGCCGACGCGCTCGGCGTCGACACGTTGCCTGCAGCATCCTTCGCCGTCACCGTGTACGTGTAGCTCACGCCGGGTGCGAGGCCACTATCGGTGAAGGAGAGCCCGCTCGCCTGGAAGGTTGCGGGAGCGCCACCGCCGGTGCGGGCAATGGTGTAACCGCTGACCGCAATGTTGTCGCTCGACGCATCCCAGCTCACGGTGATCGTGTCACCTGAGGCCGCGGCCGTGACGCCAGACGGCGCGCTCGGCGGGGTTACGTCTGGTGTGGGGCACGGATTCACCGAGCCGACCGCACCGTCCTTGACCGTGCTGACGCCAACGGGCAGCGCGTAGTTCTTCGACCCGTTGTTGTCCCAGGTGCCCGAGCCGTTGTTGAAGACGACCGTGAGCGTGCTCGCGTCGCCGACGTCGATGGTCTTCGATACCCAGCCCGTGCAGGCCTCATCCATTGCCACGCCGGGAACGGCAGTCCAGGCACCCGAACCCACCTGGTAGTGGATGTTGTACTTCGACCAGCCTTTATCGGTTGAGTAGAACACCCGCGCGGTGGTCGAGGCGACATCACCCGTCGTTACGCTCACCGGCGTCGATGTCGCTGACGCATTGCCCGCGGCATCCTTGGCGGCAACGCTGTAGCTGTAGCTCGTGTTGGCCGCGAGAGCCGCCTGCGTCAGGTTCGTGCTCGTAGTCGTGAACGTCGCCGGTGCGCCAGCGCCCGTGCGCGTGACGACATAGCCAGTCACGCCGACATTGTCATGGGCCGCATTCCAGCTCACAGTGACGGATGTGCCGTTCGCGCTCGCCTGCACGTTCGTCGGCACGCTGGGCGCGATCGCGTCTGGCGCCGGGCACGGGTCGCTCGCGCTCACCGTTCCCGCCTTGATCGCGGAGACTCCCGCCTGAAGGGCGTAGTTCTTGCTTCCGTTGTTGTCCCACATGCCCGAGCCATTGTTGAAGGCGGCGGTGATGTTGTTCGCCGTGCCGAGGTCGATGGACTTCTTCACCCATCCGGCGCATGCCTGCACCATCGCCACGCCGGGGACGGCCGTCCACGCACCATCTCCTACCTGGTAGTGAATGTTGTACGACGACCAGTTCTTGTCAGTGGAGTAATAGACGAGAGCTTCGTTGGCGGGCGGCTTATCACCTGTTGTCGCGGAAGCCGAAGCGGAGACGGCAGACACGTTTTTCGCCGCGTCGAAGGCGCTCACGGTGTACTCGTAGCTCGTGTTCGGCGTGAGGCCCGCGTCATTGAAGGTTATTCCCGTGACGGTCTGTGTGACCGGGCCATCTCCGCCCGTGCGGGTCAGGGTGTAGCCAGCGACACCGCGGTTGTCAGTCGACGCGTTCCACGACACGGCGATCGTCGTTCCGTTCGGGGTTGCCGTCACGTTCTGGGGAACCGATGGCGCCTGAGTGTCCGGCGTGGTCGTGACGGTCTTGTCGACATCGATCGCCAGAGCCTTGTTGCTGCCGACAGTGGCCGTGAATCGGCCCGAGCTGTCGACCGTGACGGCGTCAGCGGGCGCACACGTGCTCGCTGCCGGATCGGTCGCAGTGACGTTGCAATAGGAGCCGGCAGGTAGCGAGGTCTGGAACGTGCGGTTCAGGGAACCACCCTTGTTGATGACGACGTAGCCCTTGTCTCCCCGACCGAACGCGATCTGGTTGCTTCCGTTGGTCCACCAGTTGTTCAGTGAGCTGCTGCCGACCGCGTTGTGAAAGCCCACCATGCCGGCAATGGGCTGTTCGGCGTGCTCGCACACCCACACGCCCGTGCCGCACTTGGCATCCTTGACATGCCCTGTGCCGTCGACCGGGGCGCCCGCCTCGGTGTTCGTAAACGCGAATCCTGACTGGATGTTCGGCGATCCGTATGGATACGCGAGCATGAAGGCGTTCGCGAGCAGATAGTTGTTCCCGTCCTTATACGTGAGGTCGTCGCCGCCACGTTCGGTGTCGTGGTTGTCGACGAACACGGCCGCTTTATCACTCGGGGTCAGCCCGTTCGCGATGCCCTGCACCCAGCTGATGTCGTTGCCGCCGAATGCCTGCTTGAGCTTCTTGGCGTAGTCGAATCCGTAGGTGTCGCCTGTGCCCCAGTACTGGCTCTCGGTAATTCCCTCTCCGTTGATCACCTCCTGCGCGAAATAGATGTCAGGCTTGGTCAGCTTCGACCGGATCGCCTGGAGGTCGGCCGGCCACACGTGCTTGGCCGCGTCAATACGGAAGCCGGAGACTCCAAGCGAGATGAGGTCGTTCATATACCCGGCGATCTTCGTCCGAACATAATCGGTCTCGGTCTTCAGGTCTGAGAGGCCGACAAGCTGGCAGGTGCGATCCTCGTCGGGGCTGTTCTTGCTCCAGTCGATGTCACGGCGGCAGCTGTGGAAGTCGCTGTCACTGTAAAGGCCGGGGTAGTTGTAATAGCTGAAGGGCGTGCCGGCCATACCGGTCGAGTTCTCCGGCGGGCCCGACATGTGGTTGACGACGGCGTCGATCATGACCTTGACGCCCGCAGCGTTGCAGTCAGAGACCATCTGGGCGAATTGGGCACGATTGCCCAGCTTGCCGTCGATCTTGTAGCTGACAGGCTGGTACGAGGTCCACCACTGGTCGCCGATGCGGGCCGTCTCGGCTGGCGGCGAGGTGAGAACGTAGCCGTAGCCGTCGGGGCCGAGCGTCGTGGTGCATTCCCGGCCGATCGAGGTCCAGGGCCACTGGAACATGACTGCGGTCACGTTCCTGTTGCCGCTGCCCGCACTGGGCAGGGTTGCATCGGCCGTTGGTGCGGCGACGCTCTGCGCAACGGTGAGACCGGTTGCGACCATGGCCGCAGCCGCAAGGCAGGCGGCCCAGCGGCGCAGTGGCCGCTTGCGACCGGCGGCTGGCGCCGCCAGTGGAACAGAAGTATTCATCAGCGATCTTCCTTCGATGTGTCTTTGACCTCGCCTGTTCGGCGGTGCCTGCGCTCACCGCCGGGCTTGTGTCGGTCTCATTCATCGACAGGCGTCGTCGTTGACCGAAAGCGTGCGTGGAGCATGCCAATCACAGTGAAGATAGCAGTTGCAGCAAGTTGCTGCAATGGTTGCATCGAAGAGGTTGCGAGACGGGCCTCCGCCCTCCGTGGCCAGCGTGAGGGCGTGTGACGAACCAGCGTGAGCGCGCTGTTACAGGCCCGAGTACGAGTGCAGGCCGTGGAAGAACACGTTCACGATGCCGAAGTTGAACAGCACCGCGCCGAAGCCGATGATCGCGAGCCACGCCGACCGCGAGCCGCGCCAGCCGCGCGTCGCCCGAGCGTGGATGTACCCCGCGTACAGCACCCAGATGATGAAGGTCCACACCTCTTTGGTGTCCCAGCCCCAGTAGCGGCCCCACGCCTTCTCGGCCCAGATCGAGCCGGCCATGAGCGTGAACGTCCACAGGATGAAGCCGACGATGTTGACGCGGTACGCCAGGTTCTCGAGACGCGCGGCCGTCGGCAGCGTGAGCAGGAACCGCAGTCCCGTCGGCTCACCGTGCGCCGCCCGATTCTCGCGCCGCGCCTGCAGCAGCTGCGCGGCCGAGAGCGCGAAGCCGAGCGCGAAGAACCCGGTGGCGAGGGTCGCCACGAGCACGTGAATAACGAGCCAGTACGACTGCAGCGCCGGCGGCAGCGGCGCGACCGCGACGTAGTACCGCACCACCGAGATGCCGAGCAGAATGAGCACGAGTCCCGTCACGAACGACCCGAGGAACCTGAGGTCGAGCCGCACGTTCACGCCGAGGAACACCGCGATGATCAGCACGGTGCCGGTCAGAGAGAACTCGTACATGTTGGCCCACGGCACCCGACCGGCCGCCACGCCGCGCAGCACATCGGCCACGACCTGCAGCACGAACCCGGCGATCGTCAGGCCCATGCCCCAGCGCAGGCTCCGCGAGGCGGCCGCCTGCTGCACGCGGTCCTCGACCCGCTCGGTGATGCGCGTGAGCGTGGTCGTGCCGCCGACGGCACCGACGCTCGCGGTGCTCTCGCTCGCCTCGGCACGCCGCGCCACGGCGCTCGGGGCAGCGGATGCCGCGGCGCTCACGCGCCCCGCTCGGTTCGCGATATCGAGCGCGAACGCGACGAATGCCGCCGCGTAGAGAGCCATGGCGGCGAAGAGGAAGTAGACGGAGATCTGCGACAGGGTTTCGGTCACGGTGCCACCTTACGCTTTTCTACGACTTGTCGAACTGCCGGCGTCGACGCCGGGATCACCCGTGGCGAAGCCGAGGGCGGCGAGGTGCCGCTGGGCGAGTGTGGCGACCGCAGCGTCGAGCCCGGGATCGTCGCCGCGGGCCAGGCCTGCGTACTCGAAGCGCAGGCCGCCATCCGCTTCATCGATGACCTTCACCCACATGCGCCGACGCGGCACGAACAGCGAGGTGAGCAGGCCGCCCAGCACGCACAGCGCGAACACGAGCACCCAGCCCTGCGCCGGGTCGTGGTTGATGGAGAGCGACGCGTAACGCTTGACGCCATCGAGCGTGATGGTGCCGAGGCCGTTCGGCAGCTCGACCGTCTTTCCTGGGGCGAGTTGAAGCGCGGGCTGATCCGTTCCCATGCCGTCGAGCTGGGTGAGGTGGTCGGTGTCGAGGGTGTACACCGACTTCGGCACGCCGTTGTCGATGCCGAGATCGCCGCCGTAGACGATGAGCGACAGCATCGGGTCGCGCAGCCCGGGGAAGATCGACGTGTACGCGCCGGTGGGCAGCTGGTGCTTGGTGGGATAGAAGAACCCCTGCAAGCCCAGCTGCTGCCGCAGGCCGTCCGGCACCTTGATGACGCCGATCGACGTGTTGTTCACGTCCGGCTGCACGAACGGCACCGCTCCCGTGAAAGCGACCTGGCCGCTCGGGTCGCGCACCGTGACGACCGGCGCGTAGCCGTTGCCGAGCAGGTACACGTTCGTGCCGCCGATGTCGAGCGGCTCGTTGACCTTGATGCGGGTGTTCGTGGCAGCCGTGCCGGGCTTGCGCGCCGTCACGTTCGCCGTGTAGTCGAGCGGCTGCCCGATAGCGTTCGTGTTCTTCGTCTCGTACGCGACCTTGAGTGAGTCGAGCGTGAGCGAGTACGGGGAGAGCTGGTCTCCGCGCGTCGCGAAGCGTCCGGGGTTGAACGAGTCGTAGTTCACGAGCGCATTGACGAACGTCTGGCCCTCGACCACGATCTTCTGGCCGCTGTACCCGAAGCCGCCACCCAGACCGACCGCGAGCAGGATGCCGAGCAGTGCCGTGTGGAACACCAGGTTTCCGGTCTCGCGCAGGTAGCCGCGCTCGCCCGAGACCGACTGCGAACGGGCGTCCTGGAAGAGGGCCACGCGGTATCCGCTCGAGCGCAGCAGGGTGCGGGCGTGCTCGATTGCCGCGGGTCGCGCGCCGGACGGCTCTGCCTCGGGGGCGGCGGGAAGGGTGTACGTGCGGTAGCCGACCATCCGCGAAAGCCTGGCGGGGGTGCGCGGTGGCTTGGCGCGCACGGCATCGAGGTGGTGCTTGGTGCGCGGAATGATGCAGCCGATGAGCGAGATGAACAGCAGCAGGTAGATGGCCGAGAACCACACCGAGCTGAACACGTCGAAGAGCTGCAGCTTGTCGAGCACGGGGGCGAGCGACGGGTGATCATTGAAGTACTGAACGACGCCGTTGGGGTCGGCTCCGCGCTGCGGCACGATCGAGCCTGGCACGGCCGCGACCGCGAGAAGAAGGAGCAGGAAGAGCGCGGTTCGCATGCTTGTGAGCTGGCGCCAGAACCAGCGCAGCCAGCCCTTCAGCCCGAGCTGCGGCTCGGTGATGGTCTGCGCGGAGGACTCGTAGTGGTCAGAGGGCCGGGACAAAGTTCGGGATCACCACCTTGAGCTGGTCCATCCAGAGGCCCCACACGCCCGTGACCATGAGCAGGCCGATGAGAATCAGCAGCGCGCCGCCGAAGAGGTTGATGCCGCGCGTGTGCCGCTTGAGGAACGCGACCGCGTGCGTCGCCCAGCCGAGGCCGAGCGCGATGAGCAGCAGCGGGATCCCGATGCCGAGCGCGTACACGAACGCGAGCAGCGCGCCCTGCCACGGCGAGTGCCAGCTCATGGCCGAGATGGCGCCCAGCGTCGGGCCGCTGCACGGGCTCCATCCGATGGCGAAGATGACGCCGAGAAGCGGCGCCCCGGCGAGGCCGGTCGCCGGCTTCCACCGCGGCTTCACGGTGCGCTGGAAGAGGCGGAACTGCCCGATGAAGACGAGACCGAGCAGAATGACGACGACGCCGGCGATGCGCGTGATCACGTCGTTGTAGCGGATGAGCCAGAACCCGATCGACGAGATGAGGAACGTCGTGACGACGTAGACCACCGCGAATCCGAGCACGAACAGGCCCACGCCGAGGGCGAGGCGGCGCTGGCCCGCGCGGTCGCCCTTGCGCGCGCTCGAGCGGCCGTCGGTGAAACCGCCGATGTAGGCGAGATAGCCGGGCACGAGCGGCAGGATGCACGGGGAGGCGAACGAGACCACGCCGGCGAGAAGAGCAATGGGCACGGCGATGAGCAGTTGCCCGCTCGTCACCAGATCTGTCAGCCCGCCCACGTCAGTTGCTCTCGGCGAGGGTGTCGCTGATGAGCGTGTCGAGCGTCGACGGCTGATCGTTGATGGGCCCCTCGATGCGCGCCGCGATGCGCCCCTGGCGATCGAGCACGAGCGTGGTCGGGGTGGCGTTCGGGTGCAGCGAGCCGCTGAACGCGAGCTGGGCCGCCCCCGAGTTGACGTCGATGATCGACGGGTACGTCACGCCGTACTTCTTCTCGAACGCCGTGGCCGTCGCCGCCTGATCCTCGGTGTTCACACCGATGAAGTTCACGCCCTTGCCCGCGTACTTCTCATTCAGGCTCTGAAGATCAGATGCCTCGATGCGGCACGGCGCGCACGACGCGTACCAGAAGTTGACGACGAGCACGTCGCCCAGATGATCCTTCGACGAGAAGCGCGAGCCATCCTCGGTCTTGCCCGAGAAGGTGACGGCGTCGTCGCGATGCGAGGCGGGCACCTCGGTCACGCCGCTGCCCGCGATGTACTGCTTGTTGCCGCCATCCTTGAACTGCTGCGCCAGCGGGTCGTTCGTGCAGCCGGTGAGCAGCAGCCCCGCAACCACGAGAAGGGCGGCGACGGCGAGCGCGCGCGGGCGCTTCGGGCCGTCGCCCATCCCCCGCGTCACACCGCACCCACGTCTCGGGCGCCGTGCTGCAACTCGAGCGCGGGCTCGGTGTAGCCCACCTCGACGAGCTCGCCGTCGCGGCGCTCGAACGTCGTGATGCTCGAGAGCGAACAGCGCCGCCTGCGCGGGTCATGCATGAAGCGCTCGCCCGTGAGGCTCAGGTGCAGGGCCCAGATGGGAAGCTGGTGGCTGACGAGCACGACATCACCGTCGGCGACCTCGTCGAATGCCGCGTCGAGCGCGTCGTGCATGCGTGCGGCGATCTTCGCGTAGGCCTCGCCCCAGCTGGGTCGCCACGGGTTCACGAGAAAGGGCCAGTTGCGCGGCAGCCGCATGGCGCGGGTAGTGACCGAGCCTTCGAATCGGTTGGTCGGCTCGATCAGCCGCTCGTCGACCCGCGGCTCGAGGCCGAACGCCTCGGCGATCGGCGCGGCGGACTCGCGTGTGCGCTGCAGCGGGGAGGATGCCAGCGCCGTGACCGGGCGAGCCCGGGAGCTCAGGTCGCCGGCGGCGGCCTGAGCCATCCGATGACCTAATTCAGAGAGGCCGAAGCCCGACAGCCTGCCGTACAGGATGCCGTCTGGGTTGAACACCTCGCCATGACGCACAAGGTGAACCTGGCTCGCTACCACGGCTCCCATTCTACGGAGGGCATTCCTCTGAATTCGCCTTGCGTTCTCGCCGGACGAGCGGATGCGCCCAACGCGCAAGCGGTTCGGGCCGAATTGCGGGTTGCGTCACGTGAAGCCCGCGATTCGGCCCGAACCGTCACGTGGGCGAGGGCCGGCCAGTTAGCGCGCGCGGGCGCTCGCCTAGACTTGGGCGCGTGACTTCGCGCGTATTGATCAAGAACCTTTCCGACCTCGAGGACGGCCCCGTGAGCGTGGGCGGCTGGGTCGAGACCGTGCGCGACCAGAAGAAGGTGCAGTTCGTCGTGCTGCGCGACGAGTCGGGCGCGGTGCAGCTGGTGCATCCTCGCCGCGCGCTGGAGCAGGGAGCGGGGCCCTTGGGGAGCGCCGCCGCGACGCCGGCGCCGAGCGAGCCTGCGAGCAGCGAGGAACCGGCATCCACCGACCCGATCGCCGACACCATCTCCTCCCTCGCTCAAGGCACCTTCATCACCGTCACGGGCGAGCTCAAGCACGACGAGCGGGTCAAGCTCGGCGGCATCGAGGTCAAGGTGACCGGGCTCGACGTCGTGACCGAGGCGATCGCCGAGACGCCGATCGCCGCCGACAGCTCACTCGACAAGCGCATGGACTGGCGGTTCCTCGACCTGCGCCAGCCGAAGCAGAACCTCATCTTCCGCATGCAGACCACGTTCGAGCACGCGCTGCGCGAGTACTGGGTGAACAACGACTTCATCGAAATCCACACGCCGAAGCTCATGGCGAGCGCGAGCGAGTCGCGCGCCGAGCTCTTCTCCCTCGACTACTTCGAGACGACCGCGTACCTCGCGCAGAGCCCGCAGCTCTTCAAGCAGATGGCGCAGGCGGCCGGATTCGGCAAGGTCTTCGAGGTGGGTCCGGCGTTCCGGGCCGACCCCTCGTTCACGTCGCGGCACGCCACCGAGTTCACGAGCGTCGACAGCGAGATCAGCTGGATCGACAGCCACGAAGACGTCATGGCGCTGCACGAGGCGCTCATGGTCGCCGGGTTCACGGCGGTTCGGGAGAAGCACGGCGACGAGATCCGCGAGCTCTTCGACGTGGAGATTACGGTGCCGAGTACGCCGTTCCCGCGCATCCCGCTCGCAGAAGCCAAGCGCATTGTCGCCGAGCGCGGCTACGAGGTTCCGCGCGCCGACGACGACATGGACCCCGAGGGTGAGCGACAGATCTCGGCGTATGTGCGCGAGACGTATGGGCACGAGTTCGTCTTTCTCACGGACTATGCGGCGAGCATCCGGCCGTACTATCACATGCGTCACGACGACGACCCGGCGCTAACCAAGAGTTACGACCTCATCTTCAACGGCACCGAGATCTCGACGGGAGCGCAGCGCGAGCACCGCATCGACGTGCTGATCGCGCAAGCAAAGGAGAAGGGGCTCGACCCCGCGGAGCTCGGGGAGTACCTGGACTTCTTCCGGTACGGCGTGCCGGCACACGGCGGGTTCGGCATGGGGCTCGCGCGCGTGCTGATGCTCATGCTGCACGAGTCGTCGATCCGCGAGGTGACGTACCTATTCCGCGGCCCGACCCGCCTCACCCCGTAAGCGCGACGCGGGCTTTCTCAACGAGCCTGGGCGTCAGACGGTGAAGTTCACCACCGAGCGCTCGGCGACGACCTGGCGGTTGTACGCGGCCACCTTCTGGTGTGCCGGGTGCTCGTCGTAGCGGCGCAGTGCCTCGGCGTCGTCGTAGTCGGCGATGAGAACGATGTCCCAGCTGTTCGGCGAGGGAACGTCGTTGATGCCGACCTCGAGCGCACGCACCTCGCTGATCTCCGCTGGCAGCGCGGTCAGCAGGTTGCGCATCTGCGCCAGCTGATCCGCCTTGATGCTGGGGTCGGTCTCGGCCAGCTTCCATGTCACGATGTGGCGCAGGGTCATGGTCTCTCCGTCCGTGCTCGGGAACAGTGTGCCCGCGGCTTGCTCGATCAGCGTTGCACGGTCAACGCGCGACGCAGGCGGGCCGGGTCGACCCGCCAATAGGTGTGCACTCTACCGTCGATCAGAAGCACAGGGATGTCATCAACGTACTTCTCGAGAAGCGCGGGGTCATCCAGGATCGAGAGCTCCTCGAACCTCAGGGCCGGGGCCGCAGCATCCGTCGCCAGCTCTTCCATGACGCCGGCGATGACGGCGCGAGCATCGTCGCAGAGGTGGCACCCCGGCTTTCCGAGAAGGGTGAGGGTCACGGGCCGAGCGTCAGGCGTTGAAGACACGCTGCCACTCTAGATCGCGATGAGCGTGTGCTCGCCCGCATGCGCAGAGAACGCAGAGAAGGTGAAGAGGGCAGCAAAAAGCGCCGGTGCACGGGGCATCGGCGCTCTTGACCAGCAGACCTGAAGCGGTCTACTTCTTGTTGCGACGCTGGTGGCGAGTCTTGCGAAGCAGCTTGCGGTGCTTCTTCTTCGCCATACGCTTGCGGCGCTTCTTGATAACAGAACCCACGAAGACCTCACAAAGTTCAGGGGGCTTGCCGCGGAACGCGCGGCACACAAGCGCCCAGTCTAGCGCATGCGCTAGGCGGAGTCTGCGACGTGGTTGTCAATCGCCGCCTGGACGGCGACGAGCGGCACCCTGAACGAGCGCCCGAAGCGGATGGCCGGCAGCTCGCCAGAGTGCACGAGCCGGTAGACGGTCATGCGTGACACGCGCATCATGTCGGCAACCTCGGCGACGGTGAGGAAGCGAACATCCGAGAGGTCCTGCGGCATCCCTACAGCTCCTTACGCCACTTCTTGGGGGTGACCCGCTCCACGGCGGAGCCGAACCGGTGGCTCGTGTCGGCAATGACCTTGCCCACCACGCCGGCGAACTCGCGGGCCTCGCCGCCGAGCACCTCGACGTACGGCTCGCCCTTGCCGGTGTCGACCAGCGGCATCAGCCAGTCTTCGATGGTCTCGAGCGGGGCGATGTCGAGGCTGTAGTAGCGATGCTGGCCCTTCTCGCGCACGGTCACGAGGCCGGCCTCACGCAGCACCTTCAGATGCTTCGAGACCGTCGGCTGGCTCAGCTCCAGAGCGCCCACGATCTCAGAGACACTGATCTCGCCCGCCTCGCCGGCACCCTGCACTCCCCGGTCGTGCAGCACCTTCAGAATGTCGCGTCTGGTCGCGTCTGCGACGACGTCAAAGATGTCGGCCATGGCACAAGGGTAGCGCGGCGGTCAAGCGCCCGGCGCGGCGCCTCCTGCACCCGCGGCGCGCAGGCGGCTACGCTGCCGGAGGTAGGCACTCATCACAGGCACTCGTCACGCGAAGGGGAACTCGAATGCGCGCCAAGGCTGTGTCGCGCCTGACCCCTACAACCTGGGGCGGGCGCGTGCGCGAGGTGCTCAACGACTTCGCCGGCCGCAGCCCCTCGCGCTTCGCGATCCTGGTCTTCGTCGGCCTCATCGCTCTGTTCACCCTGCTGCTCTCGCTGCCGGTCGCCACGGCGAACCGCACGACCACGCCGCTCGCCGACGCCTTCTTCTCTGCCGTCTCCGTGATCTGCGTCACCGGCCTGTCGACCGTCGACATGGCGACGCACTGGTCGGCGTTCGGGCACGTCATCATCTACATCGGCGTGCAGATCGGCGGCGTGGGCGTGCTGACGCTCGCCTCCATCCTCGGCATGGTCATCTCGCGCCGTCTCGGCCTGCGCGCCAAGCTCATGGCGGCCAGTGACAGCAACCCGCTTCGCATCCACAGCGGCCCGGTCGCCGAGGGCCAGGCGGTGCGCCTCGGTGAGATCGGCAGCCTGCTTGTCACGGTCGCCGTCAGTGCGGTGATCATCGAAGGCGCCACGGCCGTGCTGCTGTTCCCGCGCATCCTCGCTCATGGTGTGCCGTTCACCGAGGCGGTCTTCAACAGCTTCTATTTCTCGGCCATGGCCTTCACCAATACCGGCTTCACACCTGATGCCGCGGGCCTCACCCCGTACGCGACCGACTACTGGTTCCTCACCGTCATGATGATCGCGGTGTTCCTCGGCGCCATCGGGTTCCCCGTGCTCTATGCCCTGGCGAAGAACCTCGGACGGCGTAAGCGGCGCTGGCCGGTGCACGTCAAGCTCTCGCTCACGGTGTTCGTGCTGCTCTTCCTCGCCGGAGGCGTCATCTACTACCTGCTCGAGTTCGACAACATGAAGACGTTCGGCAAACTCTCACCGGGCGACGCGGTCTTCCAGTCGTTCTTCCTCTCGTCGATGACACGCTCGGGAGGCTTCTCGACCGTCGACATCAGCCACCTCAACAACTCGAGCCTGCTCGTGAGCGACATGCTCATGTTCATCGGCGGCGGCTCGGCCTCCACGGCCGGCGGCATTAAGGTGACGACCCTCGGGGTGCTGTTCCTGGCCGCCTTCGCGGAGGCGCGCGGCGTCGAGACCATGGACGCGTTCAACCGCCGCATCCCCCACGATGTGCTGCGGCTGGCGGTGAGCGTGGTGCTGTGGGGAGCGACCACCGTCGCCGTCTCCACCGTGCTGCTGCTCAATATCTCGAAGCAGCCGCTCGACCACGTGCTCTTCGACGTGATCAGTGCGTTCGCCACCTGTGGCCTGTCCTCTGGTCTCACCGAGAACCTGCCACCGCTCGGCGTCTACGTGCTCGCCGTCACCATGATCATGGGGCGCGTTGGTACAGTGACACTCGCTGCGGCACTCGCGCAGAGCCAGCGCAAACAGCTGTTCCAGCGCCCGGAAGAGAGGCCCATCGTTGGTTGACCGCATCAAGCACGACGCGCCGGTGCTCATCATCGGTCTCGGGCGCTTCGGCGCCGCGACCGCCGGCCAGCTCGACCGCCTCGACCGGGAGGTGCTCGCCGTCGACGCCGATGCCGGGCTGGTGCAGAAGTGGTCGGATCGCATCACGCACACCGTTCAGGCGGATGCGCGCAACATCGACGCCCTCCGTCAGGTCGGCGCGGAAGACTTCTCCGTGGCCGTCGTGGCCGTCGGCTCGTCCATCGAGGCGAGCGTGCTCATCACGGCGAACCTGGTCGACCTGAAGATCCCGCAGATCTGGGCGAAGGCGATCAGCCAGTCGCACGGCAAGATCCTGGAACGCATCGGCGCGAACCACGTCATCTACCCGGAGGCCGAGGCGGGCGAGCGGGTCGCGCACCTGGTATCGGGGCGGATGCTCGACTTCATCGAGTTCGACGACGACTTCGCGCTCGTGAAGATGTACCCGCCGAAACCGATTCGCGGGCGCACTCTCATGGAGGCGGGCGTTCGCAGCAAGTACCACCTGACCGTGGTCGGCGTGAAGTCGCCGGGCAAGCCGTTCACGTACGCCACGCCCGAGACCGTCGTCTCCAACCGCGACCTCATCATCGTCTCCGGCAACGCGAGCGACATCGAGCGCTTCGCCGCCGTCGACAACTGACGCTCAGCGGGTTGAGGAGGTCGGCGCAGCCGGCGGTCTCGAAACCCACGCGCCGACGGGGTTTCGAGACGGCGCTTCGCGCCTCCTCAACCCGCGCTTCGCGCCTCCTCAACCCGCGCTTCGCGCCTCCTCAACCCGCTCAGCCGGCGGCGAGTTCTCGGGCCCTGGCGAGCGCGGCATCCGTCGCCTCGTCGAAGAGCGCCTTCAGTCCGCCCTCGGCCAGCACCGCAACGGCGCGCTCCGTCGTGCCCTTCGGGCTCGTCACCTGCCGGCGCAGCTCGGCCGGGCTCTCCCCCGACGACACGAGCAGCTCGGCCGCGCCCAGGAACGTGCCGTTCACCAGCTGCGCCGCCTGCTCGGGCGTGAACCCCTTATCGATCGCCGTCGCCGTCAGCTGCTCGATCAGATAGAACACGTACGCGGGCCCGGAGCCGGAGATGGTGCTGAGCGCGTCGAGCTTCGACTCGGGAACCTCAACGACCTCGCCGACGGTCTCGAACAGGCTGCGCACGAGCGCGACATCGTCGGCACTCGCCCGCGTTCCCGCGCTCAACCCGGTCACCCCGCGCCCCACCACCGCAGGCGTGTTCGGCATCGACCGAATCACGCTCACCGAGGCAGGCAGCCGCTCCTCGAACGTCGCGATCGTCACGCCCGCCGCCACACTCACCACGATCGCGTCCTCGGCGAGCGCGTCCGCGATCTCATCGAGCAGGTCGGGCACCATGGCCGGCTTCACGGCGACGAGCACGATCCGGGCCGCGTCGACCGCACGGCGGTTCGCCGCGGCATCCGTCTCGATGGACAGCGCGGTGACACCCTCGAGGCCGGCCAACTCGTCGGCCTTCGCCTGCGTTCGGTTTGTCACACGGATGCCGTCGGGCACCCGAACCGCCGGTGTCACCAGAGAGCTCAGCACCGCCCGCCCCATCGACCCGGCGCCGAGCACGGCGATTCTCGGCAACGTCGTCACAGCGCTCTCGTCCATGCTCACCATCCTAGGATTGGGGCATGAGCGACACGGGGGGAAGCAAGGCTGTCATCGCAGCCCTGGCCGCGAACGTCGGCATCGCGATCACCAAGTTCATCGCGTGGTTCTTCTCGGGCTCCACCTCGATGCTCGCCGAGGGCGTGCACTCGCTCGCCGACTCGGGCAACCAGCTGCTGCTGTTGTTCGGCGGCAGGCAGTCGCGCAAGAGGGCCGATGCGGAGCATCCGTTCGGTTATGGTCGTGAGCGCTACGTCTCGGCCTTCGTCGTCTCGATCGTGTTGTTCTCGGTCGGCGGCGTCTTCTCGATCTACGAGGGCGTTCAGAAGCTGCGCGAGCCGCACGAGCTCACGGTGTGGTGGCTGCCGCTTGCGGTGCTTCTGGTGGCCATCGTCATGGAGGGTCTCTCGCTGCGCACCGGCATCAGGGAGTCGTTGCCGCACAAGGGTTCGCAGTCATGGGTCACGTTCATTCGCCGGGCGAAGGCGCCCGAACTGCCGGTCATCCTGCTCGAGGACACGGCGGCGCTCCTCGGCCTGGTCTTCGCGGCGCTGGGCGTCGGCCTGTCGCTGCTCACCGGCAATGCCATGTGGGATGCCGTCGGCTCGCTCGCGATCGGTGCTCTACTCGTCGCGGTGGCCCTCGTGCTCGGGGTCGAGACGAAGAGCCTGCTCGTGGGTGAGGGTGCAAGCGCGAAAGACGCCCAGGCCATCGAGAAGGCGATTCTCGCGGGCGGTGAATGCGCGAACATCATCCACATGAAGACGCTGTACCTCGGGCCCGATGAGTTGCTCGTCGCCGCGAAGCTCGGCATGAAGGCGCAGAAGAGACTCGCGGATGTCGCCGCAGACACCAATGCGATCGAGGCACGAATCCGGGCCGCTGTGCCCGCTGCGCGCACCATCTACATCGAGCCGGATGTCTACGCGGACCCGAACGCGACGCAACCCGGCACCGACGCGATCGTCATCAAGGGCCTCGAGTAGCGCCGTCTCAGCGGGTTGAGGAGGCGCGAAGCGCCGTCTCGGCGGGTTGAGGAGGCGCGAAGCGCCGTCTCGGCGGGTTGAGGAGGTGCGAAGCGCCGTCTCGGCGGGTTGAGGAGGTGCGAAGCGCCGTCTCGAAACCCCCGGCGCGCCCCGGGTTTCGAGACGCCCGCTGCGCGGGCTCCTCAACCCGCGTCAGGGTCGGCGGGCGGCGAAGAACTCCTCGAGAAGGCGACCACAGGCATCCGCTTCGATGCCCGCGAAGACCTCGACCCGGTGGTTCAGTCGCCGGTCGCGCAGCACGTCGTAGACGCTGCCGGCCGCGCCGGCCTTCTCGTCCCACGCGCCGAACACCACGCGCGGTACCCGGGCCGCGAGGATCGCCCCCGCGCACATGACGCACGGCTCGAGCGTGACGACGAGTGTCGTGTTCTCGAGGTGCCAGTCGCCGAGAGTGCGCGCGGCCTCCCGCAGCGCAAGCAACTCGGCGTGCGCGCTCGGATCCTGACGCAGTTCACGCTCGTTGCGACCGGCGCCGAGAACGGCTCCGCTCGCGTCGCGCAGGCTCGCGGCCACGGGAACGTCGCCGGTCGCACTCGCGAGGCGCGCGTCTGCGAGCGCCTCGCGCATCCATTGGCCGTACTCGGCTGGAACCGCCGTCACTGGTGCCGCCCTCTTTCGTGATGTGCCCTTCGCAGACAGCCGCGGGCCCGGGAGCCCGCGAAGCGAGCGCCCCGAAACCTGAGCGCCCGTCACCCGGGCCGCCTCGACTAGATTGAGCCTATGCGAGTGCACGTTGCCGACCACCCTCTGATCACGCACAAACTCACGGTGTTGCGCAACAGGCTGACCCCTTCGCCGGTGTTCCGAGCGCTCACCGAAGAGCTCGTGACCCTGCTCGCGTACGAGGCCACGCGAGGCGTTCGCGTCGAGCCGGTGCACATCGAGACGCCCGTGACCGGCACGACCGGCGTGACACTCAGTGAGCCGCGCCCTCTCGTCGTGCCCATTCTGCGCGCCGGGCTCGGCATGCTCGAAGGCATGGTGCGCCTCATGCCAACGGCCGAGGTCGGGTTCCTGGGCATGGTGCGCGACGAGGAGACGCTGCAGCCGACGACCTACGCCGAGCGCCTGCCCGAGGATCTGTCGGACCGGCAGTGCTTCGTTCTCGACCCCATGCTCGCCACCGGCGGCTCGCTCGGCACCGCCATCGAGTTCCTCTTCGCGCGCGGAGCGGTCGACGTGACCGCCATCTGCGTGCTCGCCGCCCCCGAGGGCATCGCCGCCGTCGAGAAGCTCACGGAGGGCCGCGACGTGACCCTGGTGCTGGGCGCCATCGACGAGCGCCTCAACGAGAACGGCTACATCGTTCCCGGTCTCGGCGATGCCGGCGACCGCCTGTACGGCACGGTCTGAGGCGCTCCGCACACGAACAGCGGATGCCTCGGCAGCCTTCCGCTGCCTCGCACCCCGCACGGTGTCACCCCCGTGGGCGACTTGACGCGCGGCGCACCCTTCGGCGATACTCGCAAGTATGACCCTGAACGCGCGTACCCGCACCTCTTGCGAGGCTCACGGGATCGCCGGCGCCATGATGCCGGCAGACGCGTTCATGTGTTGTCGAATGTGCGCCTGAGACGGCCAACCCTCGCCGAACCGCCCTCGCCTGACGAGACGCGCGGTTCTCGGGAGCAGATCCTCATAACGGTCTGCCCTCGTCACTCATGAAGTACCCGAAGGATCACACCCTCCCCATTAGAGGCCTTCACCCCCTCCCTCGAGGAACCTTTCGTCCCATGTCACTCGCAACCATCGACATCGACCGACCCCGCCGCGAGCTCGCACCCGCGGCCCTGACCCTGGCGAGCCCGGCCCGCGCGACGGAGCCGGCACACCACCCGGCCGGCCACGCGACCGCGCCCGTGCCGCCTGCGGCGCCGGCGCGCATCCGTGCCGTACCGAGCGGAACCGAGGCTCGCGGCTTCGTGCTCTATGTGGGCATCGACGAGGCCAAGGCCGCTGCGGCCGGAACCGACCTCGGGCGCATTGTTGAGGCCCTCAAGAAGCTGACCGGCGAGCTCGTGCCCACCGCTGAGACATACGCGGCGGTCGCCCTCGCGCCGCAGGGCGCCGGCGGCCGCGACGTCGACGTCGTGCGGCTCGCGCTGCAGGATCCCTCGGCCGTCGCCCGGCACCGCCAGGAGAACGAGGAGCCCGAGGACGAGGCGGCGCCCGCCGGCGTCGTCGTCGACATCTCGCGCAAGCGCCTGGTGATCGATGACGAGAACATCGGCCTCACCTACAAGGAGTTCGAGCTGCTGCAGTACCTGGTGCTGCGCGAGGGCCGCACCATTGAGCGCGCAGAGCTGATCACCGCGCTCTGGAATGCGCACGACGACGAGGTGCCGAACGAGCGCACGATCGACGTACACGTGCGCCGGCTGCGCGCCAAGCTCGGCCGGTACGAGGAGATCGTGCGCACGGTGCGCGGCGTCGGCTACCGCTTCGATCGGCACGCGGACGTCTCCGTGCGGCACGCCAGCGCGCCGAGTCCCGACCTCTTCTGAAAAATAACGATTGCATTACTTGTTCAGCGTTACCTGTTCGTTATATAGTTCAAGAGCACCGGTTGTTTGCTGTGGCAGCTGGTGTGGAATGTGATTGCAGGACACTCTTGGTGCAAGGGAGAGGGCCGGTCGCTAAGCCTCGGCGACCGGCCCTCAGTCTGTCTCCCGACCTCTGCGGGTTGAGGAAGTCGGCGAAGCCGACTGTCTCGAAACCCGGCGGGCACTCTGATCAGGGCCGGTTCACGCCTCACGAACCCGCATAGACCGACGGGGTTTCCCCCGCTCGCGCCGCAGTCCCTATTGTTGTCTCTGAGAGACAGCCGGAGGGGGCGCAGATGGACGTGAAGGTCGATGCCGTATCCACGTGGGAGTCGCTGTTCCGCGCGCAGGTCTCCGTGATGCGCACGCTCGCGGCCGAGTTCCCGGACGCCGACATCTCGTTCAACGAGTACGACGTGCTGTTCACCCTCTCGCAGCAGCCCGCTCGCTCGCTGCGACTGCGCGACCTCAATCGGCATGTGCTGCTCACCCAGCCCAGCGTCAGCCGCCTCGTTGATCGCCTCGCGTCGCGCGGCTACGTCGAGAAGCTGCCGGACGCCACCGACCGGCGCGGCACCGATATTCGCCTGACCGAGTCGGGGTTCGAGATCTTCCGCCGCGTCGCGGTGAGCCACATGGCGTCGATCACCAAGCGGGTCGGCTGCGCTCTGAGCGACGAGGAGCTGGCGCAGCTGGCGCAGTTATGCGAAAAGCTGCGCGCGAGCGGAGAGTGACGTCGCTCACACGGCGGGCCTGACGCCAACCGCGACAGGGTGGGTTACCGTCGAAATATGACCGATGCGACACTCGCCCTGCCGACGTTCGACCTCTGGACCGGCTCATATACCGCTGACGGCAACGGTGAGGGCCACGGGATCGGGTCGATGCACGTCGATGCCGGCATTCCGCGGTGGGCGGGGCTGGCCGCCGAGGCGAAGTCGCCGTCGTTCATCGCGAAGCACCCCTCCCTTCCCGTCGTGTACGCGGTGGGCGAGTTCACACAGACGGTGCAGGCGTTCGCGGTCACCGAACCGGGCCGCCTCGCCCCGCTCGGCCCCACCTGGGAGGCCGGCGCCGCCGCATGCCACGTAGCAGTCGACCCGGCTGGCCGATTCATCGTGGTCGCGTGCTGGGGCGACGGCAAAGTCATCCTCTACGAACTCGACGGCGAGGGTGGAATCGTGGACCGCTTCGTCGCACCGCCCGCCACTGACCCGCATTCGGCCAGCGGTCGCCCCTCGCGAGCGCACTGCTCACTCATGCTCGACGACGGCCGGGTCGCCTCGACCGACCTCGGCTACGACCTGCTGCGCGTGTGGCGGTACGAGCCCGGCACCGGCCTGGTGCCCGACCACGAGGTCGTGTTCCCGATGGGCAGCGAGCCGCGCCATCTCGTTCGCCACCCCAGCGGCCGCATCCTCGTGATCGGCGAGATCTCGGTTGAGGCCTTCGTACTCTCCCGCGGCGCCGACGGCCGCTACGCCATTGAGAGCAGCACGCCCGCGACGCAGGGCGGGGCGCAGAAAGGCGACACGGCATCCGAAATAACGACGGATGCCGCAGGCCGCTACGTTCTGGTCAGTGTTCGCGGTCGCAACCTCATCTCCACCCTGGCGGTGCACGACGACGGCGCCAGGCTGGAGCCGGTGCACGAGGTCTCCTGTGGCGGCGACACGCCCCGCCACCACCTGCAGCTCGGGCGCCTGTTGCTCGTGGCGAACCAGGGTTCGAGCAATGTGACGGCGTTCCGGCTCGACGCGCACTCGGGCGTGCCCGAGGAGCTCATCGCCACGGTTCCCGTCGGCACGCCGACCTGCCTGCTGCCCGTGTGATCCACGGCGGCCGATGAGAACCACCGAACCGTAAGGGTGAGAATGACCGAATCGACCGAGAGCCGCGTCGCCGTCTACATCGACTTCGACAACATCGTGATCAGCCGCTACAACCAGCTGCACGGGGTGGGCCAATGGCAGCGCGACAAGGCCCGCAGCTACACCGCGACGAGGGCGCGCTCGTCAACGGGCGTCGGAGCCCGACTCGAGGAGGCCACCGTCGACATCTCGGCGGTGCTCGACTTCGCCTCGTCGTTCGGCACGATCGTGATCAGCCGCGCCTACGCCGACTGGTCGGTGCCGGTGAACGCGAGCTATCAGAAGCAGCTGATCGACAAAGCGATCGATCTGACACAGCTGTTCCCGACCGTGCAGTCGATGAAGAACGGTGCCGACATTCGGCTCGCCGTCGACGTGGTCGAGGACATGTTCCGGCTGGGGGATCTGACCCACGTCGTGATCGTGGCCGGCGACTCGGACTACATCGCGCTCGCACAGCGCGCCAAGCGCCTCGGCCGGTACGTGGTGGGCATCGGCGTCGCCGGCGGGACGAGCAAGGCGCTGGCCGCCGCGTGCGACGAGTTCGCCGACTATGACGCTCTGCCCGGCATCAGCGGAGATGCGGCCGGCCTCGAGGTCGCCGACGAACCGGCGCCGCCTGGCGCTTCGAAGGCGCGCGTCGCTGCCTCAGCCGCGACGGCCGAGACGGCGACGGATGGCGCGCCCGCCGAGACGACAGCTTCCAGCGGCACCTCCGGTGGCGAGGCCCAGAAGGCCCAGAAGAGCGGGAAGGGGGCGCGGCGGGCGACGAGCAAGGACCTCGCGGCGAAGGCCGACACCGCCGACACGGGGGAGCAGGAGGCTCCCGGCCGCCCACCGACGGCGCTGCTCGTGCGAGCCATCCGGCTCGGCCAGTCGAAGCAGGATGCCGACTGGCTCAACAGCTCCAGCGTGAAGAACCAGATGCTGCGCATGGATCCGTCGTTCAACGAGGGAGCCCTCGGCTTCAGCAGCTTCACCGACTTCGTGAAGTCCCGCGGCAACATCGTGGAGATCAAAGAGGACGGTCAGGCGCGGTTGATTCGGCTGCGGCCCGGTGCACTGGAGAAGTGAGCGGCCACCGGCATCCGCTCTGCATGGTGGTTGAGGCGAGATCTGCCGGCAACGGCAGGCCCGCGAGGGTAACAGAGGGCGGCGCGTCGCAGGTGTGAACTCCCGCAGAGAACGGGCTCAGGGGTTGAGGTCGCCGAGCCCGTGCGGAAACGTGGAGGTTTCCATTTGACTATCGGAAGGAGAGCGCATGCTCACGCTCACCGAGAATGCAAGCAGCATCGTCAAGGCGATCGCCGCCCAGACACCGGGTGCTGACGAAGGCGGTCTGCGCATCAGCAGCGCCGCCGAGGACAACACGGACTTCGCCGTCGCGGTCACGCCCGCGCCGGAGCCGCAGGATCAGGTCGTCGAAAGCGATGGCGCGAAGGTCTTCCTCGAGGAGAACGCCGCGGTCGCGCTCGACGACAAGGTGCTCGACGCCCAGGTCGATGAGAAGGGCGCAGTGCGTTTCGCGATCGGCGTCGCGCAGTAGCAACTGAATTGGGCCAGTAGCGCCAGGCGCTCTGGCAGCAGGCGGGCGCCCGCCCACCCCCGGGCGGCCGGCGCCCCGCTCGCCTCGTGGCGGGGCGGGCGAATCGGATGGCCGGCGCGCCGCAGGTCAGCGCCTCGCCGCGGCTTCGCGCCTCAGCGGGTGTACCCCGACTGGTAGTGCACAAGCGGCATTCCGCCCAGCTCACGCGATCTGCCCATGGCGACCACCTCGCCGACGAACAGCAGGTGGGTGGCCGCCTCGTGTGTAGCAACCGTGCGCAACTCGAACCAGGCGAGCGCGCCGGTGATGATCGCGGGCGCGCCCTCTTCTCGACGTTGATGCGGGGTCGTGCGTAGCAGCCCGTCGAGAGGGCCGCCCTGGTCACTCAGCCTCTCGGCGACGCGCCTCTGATCGGATGCGAGCAGACTCAGCGCCCAGCGGCCGCTTTCGCTGACCGCCTCTGCGATG
Source organism: Microbacterium sp. STN6 (assembly GCF_026410545.1). GTDB lineage: Bacteria > Actinomycetota > Actinomycetes > Actinomycetales > Microbacteriaceae > Root112D2. The sequence goes on along the minus strand of NZ_JAPMIT010000001.1, from coordinate 1,018 downwards.
CGCGAGAGGCCGTACAGGCTCACGAGCATCGTCGGCGGGTCGTACGAGACCGAAAGGTAGTCGGTGACGGGAACGGCGTGATCCCAGCCGCGATGCACCGCTGTGACGACGGCGACCCCCTTGGCCGCGCTCGTGGAGAGGCGGCGATACTCGTCTTGATCGTCGAGCCCGGCCGGCTCCCGGACCAGATGCTCGGTGTAGCGCTCGTGGTCCCCCTGCATGCTCCTCACCCTATGCCGCCGTGCTTGCGAGACCGGCCGCGGTGTGGCGGAGCAGCCGCCGAGCGTGGGTGTTCGCGACGAAAACAGGCGTTGGAACGGAACGTCTCGTCGCCAACACACACTCTCGACACAAATTTCGGTGCGCCCGAAGGTGTCTGGGTTCAGGACATCGTTCATAGATGAGTCGCGACATCGGTGACACTATGTCGGATGTCGAAGAACCGTGTCGCCGTGTTGAAAGTCGTCTCCAAACAGCTCACCGTCACCGCGGCCGCAGCCGAGTACGGCATGAGCCGCCAACACCTCCAACGCCTGCTGGCCCGCTACCGAGAGAGCGGACTCGACGCCGTCGATCCCCGATCCCGTAGACCGAAGAGCAACCCGCAATCCACCAGCAGCGAAGTGCGCCAACGTATCCTGCAGCTGCGCACCGAGCTGACCAGTCAGGGCCTGGACGCCGGCCCGATCACCATCGCCTGGCACCTGGCAGAAGAAGGACTCCCGGCCCCCTCAACCTCCACGATCCGCCGCATCCTGCACGCAGCGAGACTAATCACCCCGCAACCCCGCAAACGCCCCCGCTCCTCCTACATCCGCTTCGAAGCAGCACAACCGAACGAGACCTGGCAATCCGACTTCACCCACTGGCGCCTAACCGATGGCACCGACATGAAGCGTCCCGGGTTTGATGCCGCATCCTTTTGAGTTGAAGGATGTATGTCATGCCTAAGAAGATCGATTCTGCGTTGCGTGAGCGCGCTGTCCGGTTGGTGCGGGAGCACCGGTCGGAGTATCCG